>WGNU01000001.1 GCA_016124385.1 Alphaproteobacteria bacterium
CCTGCTTGGAGAGATCATCGTAGATGATGAGCGCGTGCATGCCGTTGTCGCGGAAATATTCCCCGATCGCGCAGCCGCCGAACGGCGCGAGGAATTGGAGCGGCGCGGGCTCCGACGCGGTCGCGGCAACGATGGTCGTGTATTCCATCGCGCCCGCGTCCTCGAGCGTCTTGACGATCTGCGCGACGGTCGAACGCTTCTGGCCGACCGCGACGTAGATGCAATAGAGCTTCTGGGACTCGTCCCCCGTGGCGTTGACGCCCTTCTGGTTGATGATCGTGTCGATCGCGACGGCGGTCTTGCCGGTCTGGCGGTCGCCGATGATGAGCTCGCGCTGGCCGCGCCCGATCGGGATCAGCGAGTCGATCGCCTTGATGCCCGTCTGCATCGGTTCGTGCACGGACTTTCTGGGAATGATGCCGGGCGCCTTCACGTCCACGCGCCGCCGCTCCGAGGAAACGATCGGCCCTTTGCCGTCGATCGGATTGCCGAGCGGATCGACGACGCGGCCGAGCAGGCCCTTGCCCACCGGCACGTCCACGATCGCGCGCGTGCGCTTGACCGTGTCGCCTTCCTTGATGTCCTTGTCCGTGCCGAAGATGACGACGCCGACATTGTCGGTTTCAAGGTTGAGCGCCATGCCCTTGATGCCGCCCGGGAACTCGACCATCTCGCCGGCTTGCACGTTGTCGAGGCCATAGATGCGCGCGATGCCGTCGCCGACGGAGAGCACCTGGCCGACCTCGCTCACTTCGGCTTCGGTGCCGAAGGCTTTGATCTGCTGCTTGAGGATGGCGGAGATTTCCGCGGCCTGGATAGACATGAGCGTTTAGGCTCCTTTCATCGCGATCGCGAGATTGGCGAGTTTCGTGCGGATCGAGGAATCGACCATGCGGCTTCCCGCCTGGACGATGAGGCCACCGATGAGGCCTGGATCGACGCGCGTTTCGAGCGAGACGTCGCGCCCATAGGCGGCCTTGAGGCTCGCCTTGAGGGACGCGATCTGCGTTGGGTTGAGCGGCTGGGCGCTGGTGACCTCGGCGGTCATCTCGCCGCGCGCCATGGCGACGAGCGCGGCGAACGCGCGCGCCATGTCGGCGAGCGCGAAGAGCCGGCGCTGCGAGGCGACGAAGAGGACGAAGCGGTGCGTGAGGGCCGAAACACCCGCGCGCTCGAGAAGGGCGCCGATGGCGCGCCCCTGCTCCTCGCGCGAGAAGACGGGGCTGCGCACGAGGCGGCGCAGATCCTCGCTCTCGGCAATCATCTGCCGGATCATCGCGAGGTCCCGGCCGACCGCGTCGGTCTGGCCTTCTTCCTGGGCGAGTTCATAGAGCGCGTTCGCGTAGCGGCCCGCGAGGCTATCCGAATTGGCGTCTTTGCTGGCCAAGCGCGAGGGCTCCCAAAGGGATGGTTTGGCGGGGGTCGGCCGCGGACGCTGGCGTGGGCCGCCAACCCCTTGCACTTAAATGGTTTTCTGTGCGGGGGTGCCGCGTCCAAAGACCCCCCGGCGAGAACGCGGCCGGGTCTTAGCATGGGCCATTCGCAGGCGCAATAACGCCCGGGAGAAGCGGGGAGGCGCTTGTGTCGCAGGGGTGAGACGGGCGCGGCCGACGCCAGTCTTATCCCCGGCGCGGCGCGCGCAAAGTTCCAGACCGCCGCCCCATTCCGCGCGCACGGTGGCAACCTTATCCCCGCTGCCGGGAACGGGCGTAAACTCACGATTCGAAAAAGGGCCGCGCGGCTCAGCGGGAGACCGAAACGGAAAAAACGAGAGTTGAAAACGAAAAACGACAAACGAATAACAAGGGGCGGCAGGGCCCCTTGCGCCCGGCGATGCCACCCAAGGAAGGGGGGCTGAGCCGCGATGCGGATTGAGGACATCCATATCGCCGGATCGGTGACGAGCATCCCGCTGCACGAGGCCTGGCTGCACATCCCGCTGTGGTTCCCCATCACGCGCGACGGCAAAACCTATTTGAGCCGGCTTGGTTTCTACAACCGGCGCAAATACGAACCCTTCGCCAGCGCCGATTTTGTGCAATGGCTCAAGCGCAATGATCCCGTGTTCGACAGCGGCAAGGCGATCAAGGGCGTCTTCTGCTTGGGCTCGTCGCCGAATTACTGGCACATGCTGATGGATCACGTGCCGCGCCTAAGCTTCTATCAAACGGGGCCCGACAAACCCGCGCCGATCCTTGCCGCCGGCGGCTTCGAGGAAACCGGGGGCCTCGCGATCCTACAGGAAGTGTTTCGCCGCCTCGCCTTGCCGCGCGTCCCGATCGTCGCGCCGCGCAGCACCTTCGTGCCGGTGCGTAAGGTGCTCTTCCCCGTCCGCCCGACTCGTTTTCAGGCCGTCGCGTTCTGGGAGCGCGTGCTCGAGAGCGAACCGGCACCCGAAGCGCGGCGCCGCCTTTTCGTGCGCCGCGGCGCCGTGCAACGCCGCCGCCTGCTTAACGAGGACGCGGTCGCCGAGCGCCTCGCACGACACGGTTTCGAGGCGATCGATCCAGGCACGCTTTCCTTCGCCGATCAGATCAAGACTTTCGCCGCGGCCGACATCGTCGTCGGCGTCCACGGCGCAGCGATGACGAACCTGCTCTTCGCCCCGCGCGGCATTCGCGTGATCGAGCTCGCGGCCGGCCCCGAGCAGCCCTTTTTCAGCGGCCTCGCAGGCGAGAAGCACCAGCACTATCGCAGGATCGCGGGCATCGCCGTGGACGATTCCTCGATGCACACGGATTTCACGATCGACCCGGCCACCGTCGAACAGGCGATCGGTGCCACCCGCTGAACGTGACGGGAGCCTTACTGCGGAATTCCAGGACGATAGACGAGCAGCGGCGGCACTATGAGGAAGAAACCCAACAGGAATTCGGCAAGGATTCCTTGGATGTTGGCGCGAAAAGACGTCCCGTCCAGAAGCACCGAGGTCACTCGCGCAAACCCGGCGAACAGCCACGCGGTCCCCAGCCCCACTGTGATGAACGGATTGTCGAATACCGCCAGCGTCAGAAGCGCCAGCCCGCTGATCCCCACGAAGAACCCGCCATAGGTGGAACGGACCTCCGAGATTCCTTCGTCACGCTCCTCGTCGAGCTTGAGGCCAACCAATTTCAACGCGCCGTTGGGAAAAAACAGGCCGTAGAGACCGAGAGCCAGAGAGAAGAGCAGGGCGAGCACGCTCGTCCAAAGGATTGGCAGTGAATAGGCGTCCATGCGGCCCCCCGGCACCTGTTTGCGCCGTGACTCTATCCGGTTCGGTGCGATCCGCACCATCTCTCCGCGTCGCCCCGCGTGCATGCCCGGCTGCGCGAACGCAAATGAAAGTTCTGAAAACAAAAAACGAAAAACAAAAAACAAAGCGCTGTTCAGAGGAAGCTCACCGGATCGACATCGACGCTCAGCCTCACCTTGCCTGGCACTTGGACGAGGCCGAGCCAGGTGCGGATATAGTCGGACAGCTTAACGCGCCGCTCGGCCTGAACGAGCAGCCGCACCCGCGTCTCCCCGCGCAGGCGTGCCATCGCGGCCGGCGCCGGCCCCCAAACCTCAACGCCGAGCGACAACGGCGCCGCTGCGCGCAGCCGCCGCGCGGTCTCCATGACCAGCGCCTCCTCCCGCCCGGAGAGCAGGATCGCGGCCAGCCGCCCGAAGGGGGGAAAGCCGTTCACCCGCCGATCCTCGGCCTCGAGCGCGAGGAAGCCGTCGCGGTCGCCGGTCGCGAGCGCCTTCATGAGCGGATCCTCCGGCCGCGTCGTCTGGATGAGCACGCGGCCACGCCGCTCCGCCCTGCCCGCGCGGCCCGCGACCTGATGAAGAAGCTGAAACGTCCGCTCCCGCGCGCGCGGATCCCCGCCCTGCAGGCCGATATCGGCATCGACAACACCGACCAGCGTCAGCAGCGGGAAATGATGACCCTTCGCCACCATCTGCGTGCCGATGAGAATGTCCGTGCCGCCATCCGCCATGGCTTCGATCGCGGCCTGAACCTGCCGCGGCCCGCGCAGCATGTCGGAGGACGCGACCGCGATCAGCGCGCCTGGATAATGTGCGCGAGCCTCCTCCGCGACGCGCTCGACGCCTGGCCCGGAGGCGGCAAGCGTTTCCTTCGCCCCGCATTGCGGGCACGTCTTGGGGATCGGCACGTCGTAGCCGCAATGATGGCATTTGAGCCGCGCGAGATAACGATGCTCGACCAGCCAGGCCGAACAATGCGGGCAGCCCAGCCGATGCCCGCAGGCGCGGCAGAGCGTCAGCGGCGCATAGCCTCGCCGGTTAAGGAACAGCAGCACCTGCTCGCGCTGCTTGAGCGTCTCGCCGATCGCCAGATGCAGCAGGGGCGACAGCCATTCCTGCCGCGCCGGGGGCGCCGCGCGCAGATCGACCAGCTCGACCGCCGGCATGCCCGCATCGCCGTGCCGCGCGGGCAGGCGCACATGGTGATAGCGCCCGCTCGTCGCATTGACCCAGGTCTCGAGCGAGGGCGTTGCGGACGACAGCACGATCGGGACCTCCGCGAGCATGGCACGCACCACCGCCATGTCGCGCGCGTGATAGATGACGCCCTCATCCTGCTTGAACGCCTGCTCGTGCTCTTCATCAACGATGATGAGCGAAAGGTTCGCGTAAGGCAGGATCAATGCCGATCGCGCGCCGACGATCACGCGGGCCGAGCCCTCCATCACCCAGCGGTAGACGCGCCGCCGCTCACGCGGCTTGAGGTCGGAATGCCATTCCTGCGGCCGCACGCCGAACCGCCGCTCGAACCGGTCGAGAAATTGTACGGTGAGCGCGATCTCGGGCAGCAGAATGAGAATCTGTCCCTCGCCCCGGAGCGCCGCCGCGACCATTTCGAAATAGGTTTCGGTCTTGCCCGCGCCCGTCACGCCGTCGAGCAGGCTGACCGAGAACCCGCCAGCGACGCGCGCGACAAGCGCATCGGCCGCCTCGCGCTGCGCCTTCGTCAGCAAGACGCCTTCGTGATCGGGATCTGGCGCACGCGGTGCGGGTGCGGCGGGGAGCTCCACCGGGCTCAGCGCGCCCGCGGCCTCAAGGCCCCGCACGACGGCGGAGGTGACTCCCGCTTCCTCGGCGAGATGCCGGGGCAGCCGTGCGAACCCGTCATCGGCGACGGCGAGAACCCGCTCACGCTGCGGCGACAGACGCTCCGGCGTCTCCGGTCCCCGCGTGAGCGCGACGACCGGCGGCTCCGGCTCGAGCGCGGCGGGCACACGCAGCACGAGCGAGAGGACTTCGCCTGGAGGCGTCACTGTGTAGTCCGCCATCCAGTCGATGAAGCGCAGCAAGTTCTCGGGCAACCGGGCGCCGGGAAAAACATGCTCGACCACCCGCAATTTGGCCGCGGGCGCCTCGCCGCTTGCCGGCCCGAGCACGCAGCCGATCGTTTGCGACGCGCCGAGCGGCACGATCACGAGGTCGCCGCGCTCCAGTTGAACGCCCGCGGGAACCAGGTAGTCGTAGGCTCCCTTCAGCGGCCGCGGCAGGAGCACCGCCACACGCGCCGGCGCATCCGGCGAAAGGTCGAGCTCGGGAGTGTCAAGCGAGGCAGTCATCCACTACTCTCTGGCCCGACTCGGGCAAGCCTGCCAAATGTGATAGAGCGCGAGGCACCATGAAATTCTTTGTTGATACGGCGGATCTCGCCGACATCCGCGATCTTCACGCAACCGGCATGGTCGACGGGGTGACGACGAATCCCTCACTCATCGCCAAGGCCGGGCGCAATTTCCTCGAGGTGATCGCCGAGATTTGCGACCTCGTCAAAGGACCCGTGAGCGCTGAAGTCGCCGCGACCGATGTTGAGACGATGCTGAAGGAAGGTCGCAAGCTCGCCGCCATCGCCGAGAACGTCACGGTGAAATTGCCGCTCACGTGGGATGGGCTCAAGGCATGCCGTGCGCTCGCGGACGACGGAACGATGGTCAACGTCACGCTCTGCTTTTCCGCGAACCAGGCGCTCCTTGCCGCCAAGGCGGGCGCGGCGTTCATTTCACCCTTCGTCGGCCGTCTCGATGATATCGGCGAAACCGGGATGGACCTCATCCGCGAGATCCGCGCGATCTACGACAACTACGACTACGAGACGGAGATCCTGGTCGCCTCGATTCGCAATCCCGTCCATGTGAAGGAGGCCGCGATCATCGGCGCCGATGTCGCGACCGTCCCGCCGGCAGTCTTGCGCCAGCTCTCGCAGCATCCCTTGACGGACAAGGGCCTTGCGGCCTTCCTCGCGGATTGGAAGAAGACGGGGCAATCGATCCTGTGACCGCCGAGGCACTGCGCAAGAGCTACCTCGCCTATCTGGAGCACGAACGCCGCTTGAGCGCGCTGACGCTCCGCGCCTATGGCGACGATACAGCCTCGTTCCTCGGCTTTCTCGCGAACCACACCGGCGAACGGCCGACCGCGGCGATGCTGGGGACGGTGACCGCATCGGACATCCGCGCATGGGCGGCAAAGCGGCGCGCCGACGGTTTGGGTGCGCGCGGGCTCGCCCGTGCGCTGGCGGCCCTGCGCGGCTTCTACCGCTACCTCGCCAAGCGGCACGGCATCATCAACGATCAGATCGCGCTCGTGCGGACGCCGAAACTGCCACGCACCTTGCCCCGGCCCGTCTCGATCGAGGATGCGGCGGATGTGCTAGCGATGGCCGGCGAGGTGAGAGAAGCCCCTTGGGAACAGGCGCGCGATCTGGCGCTCGTGACGCTCCTTTATGGGGCGGGCCTGCGCATCGCCGAGGCCCTCAGCCTACGGATGAAGCATCTTCCCTTGAGCGAAACCCTCCGCGTGACGGGGAAAGGCGGCAAGGTGCGCGACGTTCCCGTGCTGCCGGCGATCGGCGAAGCGGTCGCGGCCTACGCGGACGCCCTGCCCTATGCGCGGGGAGCAAACGACGCGCTCTTCGTCTCGACCCGCGGCAAGCCGCTCTCGGCCCGCGCGGCGCAAGGTCTTATGCAGCAGATCCGCATTCGGCTCGGCCTGCCGGATTCGGCGACGCCGCACGCCCTGCGCCATTCCTTCGCGACGCACCTTCTCGGCAATGGAACGGATCTGCGCGCGATCCAGGAGCTTCTCGGGCACGCCTCGCTTGCGACGACGCAGCGCTACACCGCCGTCGATGAGACGCGTCTCATGTCCGTTTATGGAGCCGCGCACCCGCGCGCCCGAGCTGGCTCGGCGCCCGCAGCAGCACCCAGGGCACGCCGTCTTCGGAGCCCTGCTCAACGGCCTTGAAGCCCAACTTGCGATAAAAGGCGAGCGCGGCCTCGTTCGCCGTGTCGCACTTGAGGGTAAGGGCCGCCTCTGCATCGCTTGCGACCAATTCGAGCAAACGCGCGCCGATGCCGCGGCCCCTTGCGTGCTCCTCGACATAGAGGCCATGGACGAAGGATTGCGGCCGATAAAAGGAAAGGAATCCAAGAAGGCCGCCTCCCACTTCCGCGATGGTCACTTCTTCTTCGGCCGCGAATGTGAAGAAGTCGGAAGCCTGGAAACTGTCGATCGGACGCCACGTGAAGACGTCCCGCCCCACGCGCTCATAGAGCGCTGCGCACCGCGCGATGTCCGGCGCAAGGGCGGCACGGATCGAGTAGGAAGTCGCCAAGCGCCTCGCTCACATCTGCATCGTCCAGCCGCCCACCGCCATCGCGGCTTGGCGAACGGCTTCGGTGAGCGTTGGGTGAGCATGCGATGTCCGTGCGATGTCTTCCGATGCCGCGCCCAGTTCGATGCCAAGCGCGATTTCGGCGATCATCACCCCGGCATCCGGGCCGATGATATGCGCGCCAAGCACGCGGTCGGTCTGCGCGTGAGCGAGAATCTTCGCGAACCCATCGGTCGCGCTGATGGTCTTGGCCCGCGCGTTGGCGGTGAAGGGGAATTTGCCGACCTTGTAGGGAATGCCCTGCGTCTTCAGCTCTTCTTCCGTCTTGCCGACGCTGGCCACTTCCGGCGCCGTATAGACGACGCCCGGAATGGCATCGTAGTTCACATGGCCGGCCTGCCCCGCGATGAGTTCGGCAACCGCCACGGCCTCGTCTTCCGCCTTGTGGGCGAGCATCGGCCCGTCGCGCACGTCGCCGATCGCCCAGACATTCGGGGCACCGGTCTGGTAGTGCCCGTCGGAGACGATCTTGCCACGATTGTCGAGCTTCACCCCTGCCGTCTCAAGGCCAAGCCCTTCCGTGTACGGACGCCGCCCGATGGAGACGAGCACCACATCCGCATCGAGCGTCTCAGGCGCACCGCCGCCGGCCGGCTCGATCGTGACCTTGACGCCCGCGCCCTTCTTCTCAGCGCCCGTCACCTTGTAGCCGAGCTTGAACGCCATCCCCTGTTTCTGGAGAACGCGTTGGAATTGACGGGATACCTCACCGTCCATGCCCGGCGTGATCCGGTCGAGAAACTCAACGACGGTGACATCCGAGCCGAGGCGCCGCCAAACCGAGCCCATTTCGAGCCCGATATAGCCGCCGCCGATCACGATCAGCTTCTCGGGCACACGCGAAAGTTTGAGCGCGCCGGTCGAGGAGACGATTTTCTCTTCATCGATCGTGACGCCCGGGAGCGGCATCACTTCGGAGCCTGTCGCCAGCACGATGTGCCGCCCCGAGACTTGCTGCGAGCTGCCATTCGCCGCGACAGCAACACCGCCACCGCCCGTGAGGCGCCCGGCGCCCTTCAGCCAATCGATCTTGTGCTTGCGGAAGAGGAACTCGACGCCCTTCGTCAGCTCGCCGACGACCTTGTCCTTGTTGGCGAGCATCGCGCCCAAATCGACCTCGACGCTCTGCGCCTTGATGCCGAGCGAACCGGCATGACGGATCTCCTCGACGAGCTCGGAGGAGTGCAACAGCGCCTTCGAGGGAATGCAGCCGACATTGAGGCACGTGCCTCCCAGCGTCTCGCGCTTTTCGACGACGGCAGCTTTGAGACCCAGCTGCGCCGCGCGGATGGCGCAATTGTAGCCGCCAGGGCCACCCCCGACGACGACGACATCATAGGCCTCGGCCATGCTGCGGGATTCCCTGGGTTGCGCCGCCGGAGCGGCATTGCTCACGGTACGTATGGTGCCTCGGCCGAATAGCCAAGACCGAAAGAACGAACGCGCCACGCTTCCCCCCGAAACACCGCCCTGCCCCCCGGGGACGATAGCCAACCGGGCTTGCCGACGTAAGGACGCGAAGGACGCAGCCGGCCTAGAACATGCCTCTCCGGCGGTGGCGCGGGCCTAGAGGTCGAGCAGCATGCGCTGCGGACTCTCCAGACATTCCTTGACGCGCACGAGGAACGTGACGGCTTCACGACCATCGACCAGGCGATGGTCATAGGAGAGGGCGAGATACATCATCGGGCGGATTTCAACACGCCCATCGACCACCATCGCGCGCTGCTGGATCTTGTGCATACCGAGAATGCCCGACTGCGGCGTATTGAGGATCGGCGTCGACATGAGCGAGCCATAAACCCCACCGTTCGAGATGGTGAAGGTACCGCCTTGCAGTTCTTCGAGCTTTAGCTGTCCGTCGCGGGCGCGCCGCCCGAAATCGCCGATCGTCGACTCGATCTCGGCGAGCGAGAGCTTGTCCGCGTCCCGGACTACCGGCACCACGAGGCCGCGGTCGGTGCCAACGGCAACCCCGATGTCGTAGTAGTTCTTATAGACGATATCGTCGCCTTCGATCTCAGCGTTGACGGACGGCAGATCCTTGAGCGCCACGATGCAGGACTTCACGAAGAAGCCCATGAAACCGAGCTTCACCTTGTGGCGGCGCTCGAAATTGTCCTTGAACTCGTTGCGCAGCTCCATCACCGCGCTCATGTCGACCTCGTTGAAGGTCGTGAGCATCGCGGCGGTGTTTTGAGCCTCCTTGAGGCGCAGCGCGATGGTCCTGCGCAGCCGTGTCATCGCGACACGCTCTTCCGATTGCGCGCGCGGACGTGGACCTGTCGGGGCGGGCGGCTTGGCCTGTTGCTGCGAGCGGCGGTCGGCGGCACGCGACTCAAGCGCACCGAGGACGTCGCCCTTCGTTACCCGCCCGTTCGGACCAGTCCCCGGGACAGTCGAGGGATCGATCCCCCCTTCCGCCGCATATTTGCGAACGGACGGCGAATAGACTTGTTCCGCGCCCGCGCTGCCTTGAGGCTGCGGCGCAGCACGGCGCTCGGGCGTAGGCGCGGGCTGCGGCGCTGCGGGAGCCGGCGCAGGAGCGGGCTTCGCTGCTGCCGCGCCGTTGGTCTTGGGCGATGCAGCCGCACCCGCTCCCTCGCCGATCGTGCCGAGTACGCCACCCGGTTCAACCGTCGCGCCTTCCTGCGCAATGATCTCCGACAAGACGCCAGACGCCGGCGCCGGCACTTCAACCGTCACCTTGTCGGTTTCGAGTTCGCAGAGCGGCTCGTCGGCCTTGACCGTCTCGCCCGGCTTCTTGAACCACTTGGCGACAGTGGCCTCGGTAACGGATTCGCCGAGCGCTGGAACGCGGATGTCGGTGGCCATGGGGGGGACGAGCTTTCCTGGGATGCGGGAGGACAGTTAGAGCGCGAGCGCCTCTTCGAGGAACGCTGCGAGCTGCTTCTGGTGATCACTCATCAGTCCGGCCGCAGGCGAGGCCGCGGCTGGCCGACCCGCATAGCGCGGCTGCTTCTGCTTGTTGTTAAGGCGCTGCAAGAGCCACTCGAGATTGGGCGACATGAAGGTCCATCCACCCATGTTTTTCGGCTCTTCCTGACACCAGACAATCTCGGCATTCGGGAACCGGCCGACTTCCTGCAGCAACGATTTTGCGGGGAACGGATAGAACTGCTCGACGCGCAGAATGTAGATGCTGTCTGTGCCGCGCCGGTCGCGGTCCTCGAGCAGGTCGTAGTAGACCTTGCCCGAGCACAGGACGACCCGGCGGATTTTCTCATCGGGCACGAGTTTCACGGTGACGGAAGCGGGATTAGATTCCGCGTCGTCGTGCAGAACGCGATGGAAGGAAGAGCCTGAACCCATCTCGTCGAGCCGCGAGACAGCCCGCTTGTGCCGTAACAGCGATTTCGGCGTCATAATGACGAGCGGCTTGCGGAAATTGCGGTGCAGCTGCCGCCGCAGAATGTGAAAGTAGTTTGCCGGCGTGGTGCAGTTCGCCACCTGCATGTTGTCTTCCGCGCAGAGCTGAAGGAAACGCTCCAGGCGCGCCGAGGAATGCTCCGGCCCCTGACCTTCGAACCCGTGCGGGAGCAGCATCACGAGCCCGTTCGCGCGCAGCCATTTGCGCTCACCGCTGGCGATGAACTGATCGATGACGACCTGCGCGCCGTTTGCGAAATCGCCGAACTGCGCTTCCCAGAGCACTAGCGACCGGGGCTCGGCGGACGAATAGCCGTACTCAAAGCCAAGAACTGCGGCTTCGGAGAGCAGCGAGTCGATGACCTCGAAATCCGCTTGGGCCCCAGGCCGGATATTGTTGAGCGGAATGTAACGCTCTTCGGTTTCTTGATCGACGAGGGCGGCATGGCGCTGCGAGAACGTCCCGCGCGCGGAATCCTGTCCCGACAGGCGAACCCGGAAGCCTTCGAGCGCCAGCGAACCGAACGCGAGCGCTTCGGCCGTCGCCCAATCGATCCCCTCGCCCGAGCGGAACATCTCAGCCTTTTGACCGAGGAGCCGTTGGATCGTGCGATGAACCTTGACCTCATTTGGCACTGTGGACAGTGCCGTCCCGATTTCGCGCAAGGTCTCCAAAGGCACGCCGGTCTCGCCGCGGCGATCCTCGTCCTGCGGCAGGCCGAGGCCCGCCCACACGCCATCGAACCAATCCGCCTTGTTGGACTTATAGGTCTTGGCGGAATCGAGCTCCGCATCGAGACGAGCTGAGAAATCGGCCGTCAGCTTGGAGACGTCTTCCTCTGTCAGCAAACCCTCTTTGACCAGCCGCTCCGAATAGAGCGTGAGGGTCGAGGGATGGGCGCGGATTTTCTGGTACATCAACGGCTGCGTGAACGCCGGCTCGTCGCCCTCGTTATGACCGAAGCGGCGATAGCAGAACATGTCGATCACCACGTCCTGCCGGAAGCGCTGGCGAAATTCGGTCGCGACTTTGGCGCAATGGACGACTGCTTCGGGATCGTCCCCATTGACGTGCAGGATCGGCGCCTGAACCATCAGCGCGACGTCGGAGGGATAGGGCGATGACCGCGCATGATGCGGCGACGTTGTGAAGCCGATCTGGTTGTTGATGATGATGTGGATCGTCCCTCCCGTGCGATAGCCGCGTGTTCCGGACATCGCGAAGCACTCCGCGACCACTCCCTGGCCGGCGAACGCCGCATCGCCGTGCAGCAGAACCGGGATCACCCGCTCGCGCCCGACTTCGATGTCGCCGTTGCCTTGCTGCACCTGCTTCACGCGGCATTTGCCCAGCACGACCGGATCAACGATCTCGAGATGCGACGGATTGGGTGACAGGGAAAGGTGCACGTCGTTGCCGTCGAACGCACGATCGGACGAGGCACCCAGGTGGTACTTGACGTCGCCCGAACCCTGAACGTCAGACGGGCTGGACGACCCGCCCTGGAACTCGTGAAAGATTGCCCGATACGGCTTCTGCATGACATTGGCGAGCACATTGAGCCGGCCGCGATGCGCCATGCCGAAGCACAGTTCGCGTGCGCCGAGTGCACCGCCCCGCTTGATGATCTGCTCGAGCGCAGGGATCACCGCCTCCGCGCCATCGAGGCCGAAACGCTTCGTGCCCGTGAATTTCACGTGGCAGAATTTCTCAAACCCTTCCGCCTCAGCGAGCTTGTTCAGGATGGCCCGCTTGCCCTCCGGCGTAAAGACGATGTCCTTCTCCGCGCCCTCGACGCGCGCCTGGATCCACTGCTTCTGCTCAGGGTCCGTGATATGCATGAATTCGTAGCCGATCGGCCCGCAATAGGTTTTACGGCAGATCTCAACGATCTGGCGTAGCGTTGCGAACTCAAGGCCCAGCACCATGTCGAGATAGATCGGCCGATCCATATCCCCAGGCCCGAAGCCGTAGGTCGCGGGATCGAGCTCTCGCATTTCAGCACGCGGGCTGAGCTCCAGCGGATCGAGATTGGCCGCACGATGGCCGAGCACGCGGTACGCGCGAATGAGCATAATCGCCCGGATCGAATCGAGCGTGGACTGGCGCACCTGCGCTTCGTCGACCGAAGAATGAGGTGCCGCCCCGTTTGTCTTGGGTGCCGCCGGCTTTTGCGGTGCGCGCTCAGCCTTTTGGCCCTCCTCGCGCGGGAACGACCCGCCGAGGGCTTGCGTCATCTCGCTGTCATCGCGCGGCAGGCCATTCGCCTTCCAGGAAGGGCCGCGCGGCCCGCCTTCGTTCCGGTCGCCTAGCTCATCGAACAAGGCCCGCCAATCGGGGCCCACCGAATCGGGATCCTCGAGATAGCGCTCGTAGAGTTCTTCGATGAAGGCCGCGTTGCCACCGTAGAGGAACGAGGTCTGGGCGAGGAGCTCATTGCTTCGGCCCTGCGCCGATGCTTGGGACATGGGATCTGTGTGTTCTCGCGTCCGTTATCCGGACCCGGAATCCTTGCAAGAGCGCGAAACATACGTCCGCGGCCGAACCTTCGGACGCGGTAACCTAAACTCGTGATGCGGGCCGAAATTACAAGCCCGATGAAGCTCCTTCAACCGATCTTCGGCGCTTCAAGGGGCATCCCTCGGTGGATTGATCAGCGCTTGAGGACTGCCTGCATTGTGGTGCCGAGTGCGGCAGGGCTGTCCGCCACCGCGATACCGGCCGACCGCATGGCCTCAATCTTGTCGCCGGCAGATCCTTTGCCGCCCGATATGATGGCGCCGGCATGGCCCATCCGCCGCCCAGGGGGCGCCGTCACCCCCGCGATGAACCCGACCATCGGCTTCTTGATCGACGAGCGCTTGATGAAATCCGCCGCATCTTCCTCGGCCGAGCCCCCGATCTCCCCGATCATGATGATCGATTGAGTTTCGGGGTCCGCCAGGAACATTTCTAAGATGTCGATGAATTCGGTCCCTTTGACCGGGTCGCCACCGATGCCAACCGCTGTCGTTTGGCCAAGGCCGGCTGCCGATGTCTGCGCGACCGCTTCATAGGTCAAGGTTCCCGAGCGCGAGACGATGCCGACGGAGCCGCGCTTGAAGATGTGCCCCGGCATGATACCGATCTTGCACTCGTTGGGGGTGAGGACTCCTGGGCAGTTCGGCCCGATTAGTCGCGTCCTGGAGCCCGAAAGTGCCCGCTTCACCTTGATCATGTCGGTGACGGGAATGCCCTCGGTGATGCAGACGGCAAGCTCGATGCCGGCATCGATCGCTTCAAGGATCGCGTCGGCCGCGAAGGGCGGCGGCACGTAGATGGCGCTCGCCGTGGCCCCGGTCTTCGTCACCGCCTCGGCGACGGTATCGAAGACCGGCAGGTTCAGATGCGCCGAGCCGCCCTTTCCGGGCGCAACGCCGCCGACCATTTTTGTGCCATAAGCGATCGCCTGCTCAGAATGGAAGGTGCCCTGATTGCCGGTGAAGCCCTGGCAAATGACCTTGGTATTCTTATCGACAAGAACTGACATAGCCGTCTCCGTGATTAAGCCTTGACGGCCTTCGTGATCTTGTCCGCGGCGTCAGCGAGGTCATTCGCGGGAATGATGGCGAGGCCCGATTTGGAGAGGATCTCCTTACCCTTCTCCACGTTCGTGCCCTCGAGCCTGACGACCAGCGGCACCTTGATCGCCATCTCCTTCGCAGCGGCGACGATACCGTCCGCGATGATGTCGCACTTCATGATGCCGCCGAAAATGTTGACCAAGATGCCCTTGACGCTCGGATCCGAGAGGATGAGCTTGAACGCGTTCGTCACCTTCTCCTTCGAGGCGCCACCGCCGACATCGAGGAAGTTCGCCGGCTCGTCGCCATAGAGCTTGATAATGTCCATCGTCGCCATGGCGAGGCCCGCGCCGTTGACCATGCAGCCGATCGAGCCCGACAATTTGATGAAGTTGAGATCGTATTTTGAGGCCTCGACCTCGGTCGGATCTTCTTCGTCGATGTCGCGTAGCTCGACGATCTCGGGGTGCCGGTAGAGGGCGTTCGAGTCGAAATTCAGCTTCGCGTCAAGGCAGAGCAGATTGCCGTCGTTCTTGACGATCAGCGGGTTGATCTCGAGGAGCGCCATGTCCTTTTCGACAAAGGCCCTGTAGAGGCTCTGGACCAGCGCGATGCACTGCTTGTTGGCTTCGCCCTTGAGGCCGAGCGCCGCCGCCACCTTCCGCCCGTGAAACGAAGAGACGCCCGAGGCCGGATCGACCGAGAAGGTCAAAATCTTCTCCGGCGTCGAATGTGCGACCTCTTCGATGTCCATGCCGCCTTCGGTCGAGACGATAAAGGCGACCCGCGAAGTCCCGCGATCCACGACCATCGAGAGGTAGAGTTCCCGTGCGATATCCGATCCGTCCTCGATATAGAGGCGGCGGACCGTCTTGCCCTCCGGGCCCGTCTGGTGAGTGACGAGCGTCATGCCGAGCATGCGCGCGGCCTCTTTCTTTACGTCGTCGATCGATTTGACGACCTTGACGCCGCCGCCCTTGCCGCGCCCGCCAGCATGGATCTGGGCTTTGACAACCCAGACCGGCCCGCCTAGGTCCTTGGCCGCGGCGACCGCTTCGTCCACGGTAAAGGCGGCCTTGCCGCGCGCGACCGGCACGCCGTACTCCTTGAGGACGGCTTTCGCCTGGTATTCGTGGATGTTCATCGGCGGGCCCCCAATGGAACCCGCGCGGCGGAACGCCGCGCGGTCAGCGGTGATTGCAATGGCCCTGGGTTATAGCAGCGACGCTGTCCTTCGCAACCGCGCGCCAAGCACGCCGTTTCAACCTTCTGGCATCAGGCGCTTCAAATCGTCCACCCGGCGGCTTGTCATGGTCGAGAGGCAATTGACCCGCGCGACCGGTGCGAAGCTGCCTTTCTCCCACACGCCCGCCTCGGCTTCGCATTGTTTGTCGCGAACCGTAATCCAGGCCGACTGAGCCGATTTCAAGTCGCGCTGACCTTGCGGCGAAAGCGTCGCGAGAACTTCCTTGTAGACGGCGTTGAGTTCAGTGTCCGCGGCCTTGTAGGAGCGGTTGCCGCACTCGAGCATCTCGGCCGTCGTCTGCGCGTTCTCGCATCCCGCAATGGCCGCCCCACAGACGAGGATGCTCAGACCGGCACCGGCCAGCACGGCTCGAACAGAGATCATGTCCATCCCCCATCCCCAAGGCCGCGCGTGGTCCGCGCTGGCTCACTCTCACGTGCTGCCAAAGCATCTGCCAAAAACAGCCTCGCTGGAACTATTCTGTCGCACCTGAAGCGGCCATGAACGGTGCACGGTGGTGTTCGTAGAGGACGCACGGGTTGCCGCGAATTTCGACCGCCCGGCCTCTGACCGCGCCCAGGCGCTCGGCGACGCGGATCGAGCGGGCGTTCTCGACATGGATCACTGATAGGATTGTATCGCAATCCTGCGTGAGAAACCCATACCTCAAGGATGCCCCGCCCGCCTCGCTGGCGTAGCCCTTGCCCCATGCCTGCCGGCCAAGGGTCCAGCCGCATTCGAGGCCCGGCCACCCCTCTGGATACCAGAGACCCACCCGACCCAGGAAAGCCCCGCTTGACCGCTCTTCGACCGCCCAGAACCCATAGCCGCGGAGCATCCAATGCCCCGCGAACATAGCCATGTCGCGCCAGGCTTCCTCCGGTGTCTGAGGTTGCCCGCGCAGATAACGCATCACCTCCGCGTCGCCGCAAAGGGCGGCATAAGGCTCGAAATCGGGTTGCCGGAAGGGCCGCAGCGTCAATCGCTTGGTCTGCAGGATCGGAATCATGGGGAAACGTCCCTGGACTTTGCTATGGAGGAGGCTCGGTGCGGAACCGACGCGACGAGGTGCTGCTTGCCCCACCCGCCAATTCGGCGCTAATTCGGCGCGCAACCTGTTGAGATGAACACTTTTATCATGGCCCAAACGACGCTCGAAGACGAAAAGGCAGACCCCGCCGAGCGCGGAAGCGCGCGCCGGCTCGGTACGCTCGTCTTTCAGCCGATGCACCAGCCGCGCCAGCGGGTCCGGGTGCGTTCACTGACGACCGCCGAGCTCCAGGGTGTCGCGCTCTTGTGGTTACTTGCCGTTGTCGTTGGCGTGTTCGTTGGAATCGTCGCCTACGATCCTCGCGATTTGTCGCTGAGCTTCCTTGCCTGGGCGTTCGCCGCCTATGCAGCCGTCTTCCTGGCGGGTCTGGTCGAAGAGGTGCGACGCCGCTTTCGTCTTTTGGCGCGTGCTGTCGGGATGATCGGGCTCGTGATGCTGGTGGCCTTCGCTGTGGCCGTGATCGGTGCCGCGTCGGGCTGGTGGGCTGAGCCCTTCTAGCGCTTCGGCCCGGCTTCATTGCGTGGCCGCGCCGATCGGCCTAGCCTTTCTGCAAGAGGACCGGCCGATCGAACGGCGGCCGCGCAGGAAGGAACCGACTGATGAAGATCGCCGTCGCCGAACAGCCCTATTGCCATTTTGTGCCGGAACCGCTCTCGCCGACCATTGGTGCGGTCTTGCGCGGCATCGATCTCGGCTCCGAGCTTCCCGATGAGGCCATCGCCGAAGTCCGGCGCGCACTGCTCGCGCACAAGGTCGTCTTCTTCCGCGACCAGAAGATCACCCGGGCGCAGCACATCGCCTTCGCCCGCCGGTTCGGAACTTTGGAGATACATCCCGCGACCCCAGCCGAACAGCCGGATCGCGAAGTGCTGCGCATCGAGCACGGCCCGGGCAATAAGGGGCGCGAGAACGCGTGGCATTCGGACGTGACCTGGCGCGAGGCGCCTTCGCTGGGCTCCGTCCTCCGCGCCATCGAAATCCCGCCCGTCGGCGGCGACACGCTCTTCTCGGACATGGAAGCGGCCTATGAGGCGCTGAGCGATGAGATGAAGCGCTTCGTCTGCGGGCTGACGGCCGTGCATGACATTGCCCGCGTCTTCGCCGGCCGTCTGGGCAAATCGGCGGAGGAACTCCACGAGAAATTCCCGGTGCAGGAACACCCCGTCGTGCGTACCCATCCCGAAACGGGCAAGCGGACGCTCTATGTCAACACGGGCTTCACCGATCACATCAAAGGGCTTTCCCACAAGGAGAGCGCCTGGCTGCTCGAGCATCTCTATGCCCAGGCCGCGATACCCGAGTTTCAATGCCGGTTTCGGTGGGAAGAGAACTCGATCGCTTTCTGGGACAACCGGGCCTGCCAGCACTACGCGGCATCGGACTACTACCCGCAACGCCGCATCATGGAACGTGTCACGATCGCCGGCGACCGCCCCTTCTTCCGCGCGTGAGCGAAACCATGCCGTCGCAAGCGACTCGGATCCTCACGACCCACGCCGGTGGCCTGCCGCCCCATGAGCACGAGGTGGGCCTCTTCACCGAAAGCATCCTGCCGACGGACATGACGCTCGTTGCCGGCGTCATCGACCCGACGTCGAACTCTGTCGAGCATCCCGAACTCGTCGCGACGCGGATCGAGCGAACGGTCCAGGCTATCGGCGATGTAAAGCAGTTCATGGCCGGTACCGATTGCGGATTCGCGACCTCTGCCGGTCACGTAATGATCCCTGACGACGTCGTCTGAGCAAAACTCCGGGCGCTGCGCGACGGCGCTGCGCTTCCACGAAACGGTTCTTTGCCGGTTAGGCGAGCTTCGGCTCCAGCTTTTTACAGGCATCGATCAACCCGCGGACCGACTCGACGGATTTCGCGAACATCGCCTTTTCGCCCTCGTCCATCGGGAATTCGATGATCCGCTCGACGCCACCCGCGCCGATCACGACCGGCACGCCGACATAGATGTTCTTCTGGCCGTATTGGCCGGTCAGATGCGCGGCGCACGGCAGCACGCGCTTCTTGTCACGCAGATAGGACGTCGCCATCAGGATCGCGCTCTCGGCGGGCGCATAGAAGGCCGAACCGGTCTTCAGAAGCGCGACGATCTCGCCGCCGCCCCCGCGCGTGCGTTTGACGATCGCGTCGATCTCGTCCTGCGTGCAGAATCCTTGCTGCACGAGGGTCGGCAGCGGAAGACCGCCGACCGTCGAATAGCGCACCATCGGCACCATGTCGTCGCCATGCCCGCCGAGCGTCCAGGCATGCACGTCTTCGACCGCGACGCCGAAGCGCTCGGCGAGGAACCAGCGAAAACGCGCGCTGTCGAGCACGCCCGCCATGCCCACCACTTGATTATGGGGAAGGCCCGAAAATTCGCGCAGCGCCCACACCATCGCATCGAGCGGGTTCGTGATGCAGATGACGAACGCGTTGGGCGCGTGCGTCTTGATGCCCTCGCCGACCGCCGCCATGACCTTGAGATTGATGCCGAGCAGATCATCGCGGCTCATGCCGGGCTTGCGGGGCACGCCGGCCGTCACGATACAGACATCGGCGCCCTTGATGGCCGAATAGTCGCTCGCGCCCGTGACCGTCACGTCCCGGCCGAAGATCGTCGAGGCCTCGTCAATGTCGAGCGCCTTGCCCTGGGGGATACCCTCGGCAATGTCGAACAGAACGACGTCGCCCAATTCTTCGCGGGCGGCGATGTGGGCAAGCGTGCCCCCGATCATCCCGGCGCCAATCAGCGCGATCTTCTTACGGCCCATCACTGCCTCCTCATGCTGGGGTGTCGGCGCGGCCGGCGCGGCGACGGGAACGACCCCACCGTCGCGTTGGGCGCGCCGACGCCCGAAATTCAGCCAACCCGATCGTGCCATACCACCCCCCACTCATGGACGTCGTCCGGGACATTGCGCCGATGGCCTAGCCGAGCGCTTCGCGGACTGCAAGCCACACGCGCGTTACCCGGCATGAGCACCGTGTTCGGACTTCAGATAGTCCTCGCTCTGCATTTCGATCAACCGCGAGGACGTGCGCGCGAACTCGAAGCTTCCGTCCCCGCTTTGATAGAGTGCGTCGGGCGCGGTGGCGGCCGAACACACGAGCTTCACCCGCTCTTCGTAGAGCACGTCGATGAGCGTCACGAACCGCTTTGCGGCGTTGCGTTTCTCCGGCCCCATTTGAGGAATGTCGGACAGAATAAGCGTGTGATAGGTCCGCGCAATCGCGAGATAGTCGGCAGCGCCCAGCGGCGTCTCGCAGAGCGCGGTGAAGGAAAAGCGGGCGACGCCCTTGGCTTGGGCCGGCACGACAAGCGTACGCCCCTGCACCATCAACTCGTCGCGCGTCCCCGCGGCACCGTCTGTCAGACTGTCCCAGGCCTCGTCGAGCCCTCGCTGCGACTCTGGTCCGAGCGGCGTGTAGTAGGTCGAAAAGCCCTTCATCCGCGCGAGGCGATAATCGAGCGGGCCATCGACGTGGAGCACGTCGACGCGGCTTTTCAAGAGCGCAATGAACGGCAGGAAGAGTTGCCGGTTGATGCCGTTCTCATAGAGCGTATCGGGCGCGCGGTTCGACGTCGCGACGACTACAACACCCTCTTTGAACAGGGCCTCGAACAGACGGCCGAGGATCATCGCATCCGCGATGTCGGTGACGTGAAACTCATCGAAGCAGAGGAGCCCCGCATCCTGCGCGATGTCGCGCGCGACGCGCGGCAGTGGATCGCCCGGTTGCTTGGCGCGCCACGCCCGCACCATCTCGTGCACCTCGAGCATGAAGGCGTGGAAATGGACGCGGCGGCGCGGCTCGAACCGCACAGTGTCGAAAAAAAGGTCCATGAGCATGGACTTGCCCCGACCGACACCGCCCCACAGATAGAGGCCCTTTGGCGCGGGCGCCGGACTGCCGAAGCTGAACAAGCCCCGCCGGCGCGGGCGATAGCGGCGAAGCTGCGTCGCCAACCGATCGAGCGCGCGCGCGGCGGC
This sequence comes from Alphaproteobacteria bacterium, assembly GCA_016124385.1. GTDB lineage: Bacteria > Pseudomonadota > Alphaproteobacteria > Micropepsales > Micropepsaceae > JACADY01. Next base: position 20,922 of record WGNU01000001.1, read on the forward strand.
TTCTTGCGCGGGGTCGGGATGGATGGCCTTCGAACGGACGAGCCCGTGAAAACGCGCGAGCGGTGATGCTGTAGCCATGACCCCCCTGTCGGCAGCGCCTGCCATATAAGGGAAAGCACCTGCCGGCGGAAACAGGGTATCTGTGCTTCCATCGTCACATCGCCGAAGATGCACGCCTACGATGAGCTCAGGAAGCGTTACGCTGCGCGCGACGAAGACTTTCGAGCGACTGTTCGATCAAGTCGCGCGGCAAGCCCCAGGCTTCCATTGCGGAACGGGGCGCCTCCAGAAACGACGGGTTAAGGGCGCGAACGCGCGCAAGGGCTGCCGCGGCAGCATCCTGTTCGCCGAGTTCACCGGCAATCATCGCGCGGAGCACGTAGAATCGATAGTAGGAGAGCATGGGCGTTGCCTCGAGCTCGATGCGCGCGAGTTCGTAATCTCCACGCCGATAGGCGTCATAGACGAGCGGCAGGCGCGCCCAGCCGGGAAGCGCGGGATTGATTGTCCATGCTCGCCGCACCGAGGCGATCCCGCCGATCCAATTGCCTGAATAGGCCAGTTTAGCGCCGAAATCGGCAAGGATCTCGGGGTTGTTGGGATTGAGCTCCAGCGCTCTTGCCCCCGCGTCGCGGAAAGTAACGAAGTCCTTACGCAAGAAGCTGATGCCGTAGAGCGCCTCGAAGGTCATCGCATCCTCAGGATCGAGCGCGACAGCTCGTTCAGCGGCCGATTGGGCATCGTCGAGCGGACGGCTCGCGCCAGGCCGCGGGTTACAGCCGTAGCGGTCCTCGTCTGCATACACGAAGGCGAGTGCGGCCCAGGCCTGCGCGTGCCGGGGCTCGTCCTTGACGGCCTTCTCCAAACACGTGCGAACCAAAAGGTGACCTTTCGGGTCAAGCGTTCGCCAATACTCATAGGCGCGCAGGACGCAATCATAAGCCGCGAGGTCCCTTGGCACGACATCCAGCCGGCGATCATATTCGCGCCGCGGAATGACGCCGTAGGGTTGCGCCACCTGGGTGACGATCGCATCGGCGATTTCGCTCTCCATCTTCAGAATGGTGCCCGCCGTCATCGATCCCGTGAACTCGTCGGACCAAAGAACCTCCCCCGTCCTCGCGACCTGCAGCCGCACGGCGACATCGAGGTCGCCGTTCGTGCTGCGCAGGATGCCGTTGAGCAGATAGGCCTCCGCAGCGCCGTTCGACCGGTCGAGCGCAACGGGATCGAGAACGATCCCCGGCGCGGCCGCGAATACGCGTAAGGACCGGAAACGGGACAATTCGTTGGCGATCTCGATGGCAAGGCCGCGGCTGAAATAATCACGCGAAGCGCTGCCGGTGAGATTGGCAAAAGGGACAACCGCAATTGTTGGCGTTGGATCGCCGCCCCGATCACGCGGCACAAGGACGGCGGTCGCAAGAACGACGCTGGCGATCCCGACCAACGCGGCCAGGAGGACGGTTTCAGGCCGAATGCTCGTCGCCGGTCCGGCACGAGCGAGTGAGGTCGTATGAGACCGCAGGGCCGTAGCGCCGCCAAATTCGCGCGGCTCGAAGACCGGAACGTAGCCGCCCTTGGGCAGGTCGATCTCCAAGAGGTCAGCGCGGCCGTCGCCGGAATAGTATTTCTTCAGCAGGCGCCGAAGCCGCGTGGCCTCCACGCGCACGATCGGGTCTGAGTTCGCGTCGAAATCATCGCCCCGTTCAAAAACGGCGGTCCCGATCGTGTAGCCCTTCAAGGTATCGGCGCGGCCAGCCAACGTCTCCTCGACCACGAATTCGAGGAAGTGCTTCATACGAGGCGAATCGGCGAAAAGCGGATGGGCGAGCACGCGTCCGAGCGCCTCACGCACTGCATCCGCAGAGACGGTCTCGCTAGGATCTGAGGGGCCCGGGCGGCTCGTCACGGATGGGCACGCTCTGCTTTGAGGGCCGCCGCGCTGGGTTCAGCGGCTGCGTAACGCTCTGATTTACCAGGATCTAACGGCACGACCTACCGTAAGATTCTTTCGCACCGCAGCGACGATGACTATCTGCCCCGTCTCGGCGTGCCGGCCTTCCCCCAAAGCTGCCCGTCGCGCTCAAGAGCACTCTGCCGGTCGCGGTGTGACGCAACGTCATGCCCGGCCGGCGGAGGCCGCCGTGTACGGCGAGCGATGAAGCGGCCCGGGCGAGCGCAGCGTGCGCGGCGGACGCCCGGCAACCAGGCGTTTGAGAGGCACGAGCATGATCAAGAAGCGCGAGCAAGAGCAAGCCATGGAAGCGGCCCTGCGGCGCGCCGCGAGTGACCTGCGTGCGGCGGCTGAATCCGGCAGCGCGCCCGATCGAGGGCAGGCGCTCGAACTCGCGGAACGTCTGGAGGCCTTTTTAGCCGGCATGACGCGCAACCCGGAAGCGACACCGGATATCATCGTCTCGAAACACCACCCCAAGGGAGCCAAGCGCTAGGCCCTCAGGACGGGCCCAACAGGCTTTCGCGGACCAGCCCGAACGTTTCCTCGTCGTAGCCGACGAAGACCTTGAGCGCGCCGCTTTGGCGATCCCGCCACACCAGCGTCGGCACCGCCATCGTGACGCCGTTTGCCTCGAGGCGCTCGCGAAGCTGCGTGACGAAGGCGCGCGAGGCCGCGACAGCTTCCCCGCCCGCCCCGTCCTCTGCAGACGGCGGAAGGCTTTGCGTCTCGTAATAGGTCTTGGGATCGATCGCGTGCCAGCGCTCCCACAGGCCATAGTCGCGGTCGCGCCAGACCGCGGCGACAAGCGCGCGCTCGGGCGCGGAGGAGCGCTCCTTCCCCTCGCGATCGGCCCGCGCATAGGTAATGAACCTCACGTCGGCGCCCGCCGCGAGCAGGGCGTCATAGGCGCCCGCCCGAAAGGCCGCGCAGGCCGGACACGACCGGAACCCGACCACATAGAGCACCGGCCCACCGGACTGCTTGGAGACCCATCCCGCCCCTTCCAGCGCGGCTGCGATGGCGTCCGCCTGCGCCGTCAGCGTGAAGGGCGCGGTCGGGAATCCGCCCTCGTCGAGCTGCGCCTCGGCCGCGCGAGCGAGCGACAGCGAGGTCAGGCAAAGAAGTGCGACAACGAACGCGCGGATCATCGCTGTGAGGACCTCAAGAAGCGGCGACGGCGCGCGATGCTGCCACGACCCGCCCGGCCTGTCCCGGCTGGCCTGCCGAATTGAATTTTGTTTTTTGTATTCGTTTGTCGTTTTTCGTTTTTCACGCGCGTTTTTCCGATTCACCGCCGCCGGTCCCGCCGACCGCATCCGATCTTAGCCGCATGCGGCCCCGCGGGGATAAAGCGGGACTAAATCGGCGGGAACCTGGCCGCTCCCCCCGCGTTAACCCCCTGATGCTTGCGCAAAGGCAAAGGCGAAGGAGAACCCTGATGGCGAAGATCGTGTTGATAAGTGCGGCGGTGGCGGGGTGCCTGGGGCTTGCGGCCTGCGGCACGAACACCACGGACCGCGCGATTTCGGGCGGCGCGCTGGGCGCGGCCGGCGGCGCGGCGGTTGGCGCGGTGACGGGCGGCAGCGTCGGCACGGGCGCCCTCATCGGCGGCGCAGCCGGCGCGGCGCTTGGCGCCCTGACCGACCCGTGCGACCTCAATCTGGGCGACCCGTTCTGGAAGGAACGCGGCTCGGACGAATATTACCGTCGCTGCGGCCGCCGCTAACGCGCACCGACGGTAAGATCGAGGCACGTCGGTTCGGACCAAAGCGCGGGGACCCTCTCCCTTCTTTCCCCGCCCCCTCAACCGAACCGGCGTGTCGCCTCTCTGGCGCGGATGCGAACGCCCGGCGCCGATTGCTTCGTGGGCGCCGATTGTGTAGCGAGGGGCGCTCCTTAGGGGAGTAGTCGGCGTCGTGCCGCTTCGGCGGCGGAACGGGCGCGCGTCAACAGACTTGAGGGGCGGCAACCCCCCTCATGGCGTGCGCGGCGCGAGAGCGCTCGACGAGACCTATGGCGTGCGGAGGCCGCAGCGGGAGCGCCGGCCGCCGGCGCCATTGTCTCGCCATGACGCTCCCCGGATCGAATTGCCATGCAGGCCCTCTGGCTGATTTTCGCGACCGTGTTCCTGGCGGAACTCGGCGACAAGACGCAGCTCGCAACGCTCCTCTTCGCGACCGGCAAGGCGCATCACCCGCTCGCGGTGTTCGTCGCCGCCTCGCTCGCGCTGATCGCGACGACCGCGATCGCCGTGGCGTTGGGCTCGATGGCCGAGCGCTACCTCGCGCTCGTTCCGCTGAAGCTGATCGCCGGCATCGGCTTCATCGCCATCGGCGCCCTCACCCTCCGCGACCATTTCGCGGGGTGAGGCGCTAGACGCGCAGCACCGTCAGACGCGCATAGCGGTCGAACGTGTCGTCATGCGTGACGAGCGTCAGCCGCTCGATCTGCGCCTGGGCGATCAGCATGCGATCGAACGGGTCGCGGTGATGAAGCGGCAGCCGCGCCGTATGCGCCACATGTTCCACTGTGATCGGAAGAAGCGTGACGCCCGAATCCGCCATGCGCGAAAGAATGGCGGACGGCCCCTCCAGCAAGACATCGCCGAAGCCCGGATCCTTGCCGGTGCGCAGCTTGATATAGAGCTCCCAAATGCTGGCGACACTGAGGTGAAGCGAGGAGCCCTCAGCGATCGTCTTCAGCACGGCGGGCTTGATCCGCCAGCTTTGCCGCTTCAGCCAGACAAAGATATGGGAGTCGAGCAGATAGCCGGTCATGGGCGGCGCGGGCGACGCCCCTTGCCGCGCGGCTTCCCGCGAAGGTCGGGATCGAGCGGCTCATTGGCCGAGGCCTCGAAATCGGCCTCGATATCCTTGTCGGCCGCCTTCCACTCCGCCCACCATGTGTCCCAATCGACATGGCGGAAGAGATGGTCTTCCTGCCCGAACTGGCGCCGCACCGTGGGTGCGGGGGTCAACGGCATGAGGCGGGCGACGGGCTTGCCGTGCCGCGCGAGGACGATTTCCTCGCCCTTCGCCGCCGCCTCGACGAGCTCTGAGAGCTTCGCCTTCGCCTCCGCGATGTTCACGTGCCGGGTCATGGCCGAAACTTAGTCAATTTGACCAACTTGGTCAAGTTGGTCAAATTGCTGTCGCCCGCCTACTTCATCGTCGGGATGACGAAGCTTGAGCCCTCGCGCGAGCCGCCTTTGGCGGGCCAGCGGGCGGTGACGGTTTTCACCTTCGTATAGAAGCGCACGCCCTCGGGCCCGTGCTGGTTGACGTCGCCGAACGCCGAGCGCTTCCAGCCGCCGAACGTGTGATAGGCGAGCGGCACCGGGATCGGCACGTTGATGCCGACCATGCCGACCTGCACGCGGCTGGCGAATTCGCGCGCCGCGTCGCCGTCGCGCGTATAGATCGCAACGCCGTTGCCGTATTGGTGCCGCGAGGGCAGCGCCGCCGCCTCCTCGAAGCTCTCGGCCCGCGCGATCTGCAGCACCGGCCCGAAGATTTCTTCCTGATAGGTTTTCATCTGGGGCGTCACGCGGTCGAACAGCGAACCGCCGAGGTAATAGCCGTTCTCATAGCCTTGCAGCGTGAAGCCGCGCCCGTCGACCAGAAGCTCGGCCCCCTCCTTCACGCCCTGATCGATATAGGAGACGACCTTGGCGCGGTGCTGGGCGGTGACGAGCGGGCCGTAATTCGCGTCCGGATCGGTGGAGGGCGCGACCTTGAGGCTCTCGACGCGCGGCTTGAGCCGCTTGGCGAGCTCATCGCCCAGCGCGTTCGTCACCGGCACCGCGACCGAGATCGCCATGCAGCGCTCGCCCGCCGAGCCATAGCCCGCGCCGATCAAGTCGTCGACCACCTGGTCGAGGTCCGCGTCCGGCAGGATGATCGCGTGGTTCTTCGCGCCGCCCATCGCCTGCACGCGCTTTCCGTGCGCGGTGCCGGTCGCATAGACGTACTCCGCGATTGCCGACGAGCCCACGAACGAAACCGCGCGGATGTCGGGATCGGTGAGGATCGCGTCCACCGCTTCCTTGTCGCCATTGACGACGTTGAGCACGCCCGCCGGCGCGCCCGCCTCCATCATCAATTCGGCGAGCCGCATCGGCACGCCCGGGTCCTTCTCGCTCGGCTTGCAGATGAAGGTGTTACCGGCCGCGATCGCGACGCCGAACATCCACATCGGGATCATTGCGGGGAAATTGAACGGCGTGATGCCGGCGACGACGCCCAGGGGCTGGCGCATCGAATACATGTCGATGCCGGGCCCCGCGCCCTCCGTGAACTCGCCCTTCAGGAGATGGGGAATGCCGCAGGCGAACTCGATGACCTCGAGCCCGCGTTGGATGTCGCCCTTGGAATCGGCGATCACCTTGCCGTGCTCGGCCGAGAGGAGCGCGGCCAGCTGATCCATGTTCGCTTCGACGAGCGATTTGAAATTGAACATCACCCGCGCGCGCTTTTGCGGGTTCTGCGCCGACCAGCCGGGGAACGCGGCAGCGGCCGCCGCCACCGCCTGGCGCATCTCGGCCGTGCTCGCGAGCGGGACCTTTGCCTGCACTTCGCCGGTCGAGGGGTTGTAGATGTCGCCGAACCGGCCGGAGCTGCCCGCCACCGCCTTGCCGTTGATGAAATGCGTATATGTGCGGGCCATCGGTCGCCTCCTCGGGTTTTCTTGAGGCTGTGCTTATCAGGCGAGCCCGAGGAGCGGCAAGGCGCGCCCTATTCGCTCTCGATCACGCGGGCGAGCAGCAGCTCGCGCCCCTCGCGCGTCGTCGCCTTCCATACCGAGGGGTCGACCAGCGTGAACGCGGCCACGAGATTGTCATCGGCATTGAAGAGGTGAACCTGATCGCTCGCCAGCCGCCAGGAGGCGATGCGGTAGCTCTCCATCGGCTCGGCGCAGACGCCCTCCTTCGTCACCGCATAGGCGCCGGACGGCAGCGGCAGATCGGAGAGCGCGAGCCGGCAGCGCGGGCTCCCGGGCTCGGCTTCGGTGAGGTCCCAGGGGCCGACCAGCGTCTCGGCCTCAAGGCCGACGCCGGGCGCGGCGTCCGCGCGCGCATCGGCGAGCACGAGCCCGCCCTTCATGCCGCCCGCCGCCTCGAAAAGGCCGGCCTCTCCCGGCTCCAGATCGACGATGATCGTTCCGTTGGCCGTGAGGAGCCGGATCGCCCCGCCCGGCCGCGGCTCCCAGAGCGCGGCGCCCGACAGCCCCTCTGGCCCCTCGCCGGCGCAGGCGGGATCGGGCGTCAGCGCGAACGCACTGCCTTTCTCGCCGGTCTCGAGCGTGAGCGCGCAGACAGCGCCTGAATCATCGCTCGCCTCATAGGGCCCCGCGAGCGGCGCGGGATCGAGCGGCTCGCTGCACCCGGAAATCAGCACCGCGAGCGCGAGCCCGAAGACGTATGAGAACGGCTTGGTCACGGGTTATTGCCCTCGCATGTCCACCCGGCGCGAACACTACCACGGCGCGCCTGCGATGCGCGACCGGCCTGCGGCGCGGTCCAGGCCCTAGCCGCGATGGGGCGAAAAGAGGAACGCCGAGAGCAGCGTCGCCGCGAGCGCACCGGCGAGCTGGGCGAGGATGAAGGGGCCGACATCGCCCGGCGTGATGCCGGAAAAGGTCGCGGTGAAGCCGCGCGCGATCGTGACTGCCGGATTGGCAAAGCTCGTGGACGCTGTGAACCAATACCCAGCGGTAATGAAGAGGCCGACAGAAGCTGCGACCGCCGCCGTTCCGTTCGCGCGCGTGCCGAAGATCGTGAAGACGAGCCCGAAGGTGGCAACCGCTTCGCTCAGCCAGACGCCGGTGCCCGTCCGCACGGTCTCGCCGGTTCCGAGCGCCGGCATCGTGAACATTACATGCGCGAGCGCCGTCCCGCCCAGTCCGCCAATGATCTGCACGACGATATAGGCGAACGCGAGCGTCAGGCCGATCTCGCGCCGAAGGAGCATCGCGGCCGTCACCGCCGGATTGAAATGCGCGCCCGATACCGGCCCGAGCGAGAGGATCAACACGAAGAGGATCGCCCCGGTCGCGAGCGTGTTGCCGAGCAGCGCGACTGCGTCGTTTCCCTGCGCGAGCGCGGCCCCCATGATGCCTGAGCCGACCACGGTCGCGACGAGCAGCAGCGTGCCGATCGCCTCGGCCAGCAGGCGGCGGAAGGTTTCGGTCATGGGCTAGGCGACGGGATTCCGCACGAGCGCGATGTCGTCGAGCGTGCGCTGCAGGGTCAGCTTGTCGAGCGAGGCGATAGGTAACGCCGCGAAAATGTCGAGCCGCCGGCGGATCTGCCTGAACACCTCAAGGAACACCGAGTAGATTTCGGCTTGCGTGCCCGTCGCCTCGGCGGGGTCCTCGAACGGCCAATGTGCGCTGATCGGCTGGCCCGGCCAGATCGGGCAGGCTTCCTTCGCTGCGTTGCTGCACACGGTGAAGACGAAATCCATCTTCGGCGCGCCGGGTTTGGCGAATTCTTCCCAGGATTTGGGTCGTGCGGCGTTGACGGGCACCCGCGCGATCCGCAACACCTCAAGCGCGACGGGATTGACCTGGGCTGCCGGGCGCGACCCGGCGCTGTAGGCGCGGAACCGGTCGGCGCCGATATAATTCAGGTATGCCTCACACATAATCGAGCGGGCAGAGTTTCCGGTGCACAGGAAAAGAACGTTCTGAATGCGCGAGTCGGCCATTGCCGGCGTCTCCTATTTGGCTGTCTGCCGCGCGCGCGGGGCGCGGTCGCCTTGGTCCTTCGATGAGGCGGGCCCGCAGCCCGCGGCGGACGACGCCACCCCGCAGACTTCCGGATGCCCTTGGCAGCAATCTTCCATGAGGAACGCGACGACGCCCCGCATCGCGCCGAAATTGGGCGCGTAGAGAATGTGCCGGCTCGCGCGGCGCGAGCTGATGAGGCCGGCCTGCTCCAGCTCCTTCAGGTGGAACGAGAGAGTCGGCGCCGCGACGTCGAGCGCCTCGGCGATGCGCCCGGCCGCGAGGCCATCGGGCCCCGCGGCGACGAGCGTGCGGAAAATGCTCAGGCGTGTTTCCTGCGCGAGCGCGGCGAGGGCTTTGAGAACGGCCTTGGATTCCATAATTCAACGATAATGGAATCATCGAAGAACGCAAGCGGCGGCACGGTGCCCTCTTGGGATTTTCAGCCCGTGCAGCAGCCGGCTGTCAGCGGCGTGGCGGGCGCCGCTGCCTTCGCTTCGAAGCCGCGCGCGTCGCCATAGACCGTGATCGACCCCGAGGTATGGAAATTCTCCCACGCGATGCCGGCCGGATCGCGGATCCAGGCTTTGTCCGAGACCGCGTAGCAGCACTCGGCCTTTTCTTCCTGCAGCACCTCGCTCCGGGTTGCCGCGGCGCGCGCCGCGAGATCGGCGAGCACGTCCTCGCTCGGCGCCTCGAAGCCGAGATGGCTGAGCCCGGCGGCCTCGCCGACCGAGATCGCGAAATTGAGCGCAGGGTCCTCCATCACCCACTTGGCGTAGTCGGCTTCGCGGCGTACCGGCGCGCGGCCGAACAGGGCTTCATAGAAGACGATCGCCGGATCGAGGGCCGGAACGGTGACGTGAACGTGGAAACGGGTCATGGGACTCTCCTTTTCGATAATTCGACAATTATCGAAATAATAGGCTGAATCAAGAGTGAGGGTGATCCGGCGCGCGCCGGATCGATAGGACTGAAACGCTAAGGTTAGAGACGCATCGGGAAGGCGCGTGCGGAAATTAGCCGCGCCGCACCGCGACCATTTTCTTCACTTCCGCGATCGCCTTGGCGGGGTTGAGCCCTTTGGGGCACGCGCTCGCGCAATTCATGATCGTGTGACAGCGATAGAGCCGGAACGGATCTTCCAGATCGTTGAGCCGCTCGCCCGTCGCCTCGTCGCGGCTGTCGGCGAGCCAGCGATAGGATTGCAGCAGCGCCGCCGGGCCCAGATACCGGTCGCCGTTCCACCAATAGCTGGGACATGACGTCGAGCAGCATGCGCACAGGATGCACTCATAGAGCCCGTCGAGCTTCGCGCGGTCGGCGGGCGACTGCCGCCACTCGGTCTCAGGCTCCGGACTCTTGGACTTAAGGAACGGCTCGATCGAGGCGTATTGCTGATAAAATTGCGTGAGGTCCGGCACCAGATCCTTCACGACCGGCATGTGCGGGAGCGGATAGATGGCGACGGCGCCCTTCACCTCCGCGCTCGCCTTCGTGCAGGCGAGCGTGTTCGACCCGTCGATGTTCATCGCGCATGATCCGCACACGCCCTCGCGGCACGAGCGGCGGAAGGTCAGCGTCGGATCGATCTCGTTTTTGATCTTGATGAGCGCGTCGAGCACCATCGGCCCGGTTTGACCCATATCGAGCGTATACGTGTCGATACGCGGATTCTTCGCGTCTTCCGGCGTCCAGCGATAGACCTTAAACTCTTTCAGGGCGGCCTTCTTACCCCCTTCGGTCTTCGGTTTCGGCCAGGTCTTGCCTGTCTTGACCGTGCTGTTCTTGGGAAGGGTGAGCTGAACCATGGGGGCGCCGATCCTGAAGTGACCTTAGGGAAGGCTTGCTTACCTTCTCCGTATCGAGAGATAGAGCGGATCGCCGCCGGAGGAAAGTGGCGAGCGAGCCTTGCCCAAAACGTCACCACCCGCGACAGCGGGTGGTCCACATCACCAAAATGGTCAGAGGACATGGATCGCCCGCACGAAGGCGGGCGATGACGCATGCGGCAGGAGTTATTGGGCGCTCGCCCCCTCCATCCTGGCGGGCGGCAGCTGCGCCACTTGATACCAATCGACGTTCCGGGTGAGGAGCATCGTCAGCGCCAGCGCGATGAAGGTCGCGACCGAGCCGATCAGCAGCGCGTAGTCTTCCTGGATGAGGAGCAGATAGAGCACGCCGTAGAGCCCGGCGAGCAGCACGAGCACGAGCAGCGCGCGCGCGAAGCTCTTCAGCGCGGACCAGGAATAAAGCGCGATGAGCACGACCGTTGCGCTGGCGCCCCAGAGATACGCCATCTCGAAGCCGACATTCTCCGAGAGCGAGAGCAGCAGCAGGTAGAAGACCACCTGCGCCGAGCCGACGAGGAGATACTGCACGGCATGGACCCGCGAGCCGGTGAGCGTTTCCATCAGGAAGAAGATAAGGAAGCCGAGCCCGACGAACAGGATCGCGTATTTCAGCGCCCGCTCGATCGTCTGATAGAAATCGACCGGCTGATAAAACGAGACGCCGAACTTCGCGCTGCCGAGCAGCGAGAACACATCGTTCGGATTCGCCATCGCCTGCGGCACGTTGCGCGCGAGATGCGGCACGTGCCACTCGGCCGAAAAGCCCTTCTCGCCCACTTGGCGCGTCGCCGGCAGGAACGATCCCTGGAAGCTGGGATGCGGCCAGTCGCCGGCAATCGTCACGTCGCTCATCACGCCGACGGGCGCGACGAAGAATTCCTGCGTGCCGTTGAGTTTCAGCGCGATCTCGAAGCGCTTGGACCCGCCCTCGCCCGTGATCGGCACGGTCGCGCGCATGCCCTGCGCGTAGGTCGTATCGGGCAGCGTGCCCGGCGAAAAGGAGAGCGGCTGTCCCGCCCAGGTGAGGCTCGCGGCTTCCGTCAGCCCGCGCAGATCGCCGACATAGAGGATCAGCTGCGCCTTGTCCCACGCGACGCGCGCGGGCGTGATGCCGATCGCAGCGAAATCGGGCGCGGCGAACGAGCCAGAGAGCGTCACCGCCGAGCGGAAGACGTTGACTTCGAAAATGCCGCGCGCGCGCGTTTCGGTTTCCGTTTGCGCGTCGAGCTTGAAGGCATCCGGCAGGAAGATCGCCGTCGCCGCGCGCTCGATGGTGCGCGGCGTTCCTTTCTCATCGAAATTCGTCTCGAGCGTCCAATAGGGCACCGCGATCATCGGGCCGGTGATCGTTTGGCTGCCGCCCCAGCCCGAGGCGATGTCGTTCGCGGCGCCGGCCGCATAGTCCTGCCGCTCGAAGAGGACGGCCGAGACTAGGAGCAGCGGAATGGACATCAGAAGGGTCAGAAACCCGACCAGGAAGAATTTGAGCCCGGGCGCGCGCGCCGCCGGGAGGTAAGCCGTCGCCATGGAAGCAATCCCCGCGTTTTCCAGTGGAGACCATCTCTTGCGGGCGCATCGTGGCGCAGTCGGGTTGGGATTGTGGCGGGGCGGTGGCGGCGCTACCGCTCACCGCCGGGCCCGGGCGGCGGCACGAACCGCTGAACGCCGGTGGGGGAAAGCCGCGACAGCGCGAAGAGGAAGCGCGACGTCCGGCTGGGGATGAGGAAGAAGCCGCCTTTGCCGGCCCGCTTCCAAGCATAGCGCCCGACCTCCTTCGCCGACATGATCCCGCCCGCGGCCTCGGCCTTGGCGACCGATTGCGGCTTGGTGAGATTCTCCCGGTCGAAGCCAGGCGTACGCGTCGCGGGCGGGCAGAGCGTCTGCACCGTCACGCCGAAGGGCTTGAGTTCGTGGCGGAGCGCGGAGGAAAACCCGACCACGGCGTGCTTGGACGCCGTATAGACCGACCAGCCGAAGAGCCCGAGATAGCCGAGATCCGACGCGGTCGTGACGATTGTGCCCGCGCCGCGCTTCGCCATTGCCGGTGCGAACGCCCGCGCGACATGGATCGGCCCGCCCGCGTTGACCGCGAGCATCTCCCACACATGCTCGTCGCGCACGTCTTCAAGGAAGGCCGCGATCGCGAACCCCGCGCAGTGGAACAGCCGGTCCGGCGGCGCCCCGGCGCTCAGATAGGCCTCTGCCGCCGCGCGCACGGCGGTCGGGTCGCTGACATCGACGGAGGAAACGGCGACTTCCGGCCGCCCCTTGCGGCGCATCGCGTTGAGGCTGGCGGCGGCCTCGGCGAGCTTGGCCGGATCGCGCGCCCAGAGCGTGACGCTCGCGCCCGCCTTCACGGCCTCGGCCGCGATCGCATAGCCGATGCCTTCCGATCCGCCGGTGATGAGAACGTTCATCGCCTGCCCCCTCGCGAGAGCGGCCCCGCTCTCCTCAGTACACGCGCGCCTTGGGCGCGATGTACTCGACGTCGTTGGTGAGAGTGTAGGTGTGCACCGGGCGATAATCGAGCGTCACCTTGCCCGCCCCATCGATCCAGGCGAGAGTGTGCTTCATCCACGTCTCATCGTTGCGCTCGGCGAAATCTTCCCGCGCGTGCGCGCCGCGACTTTCCTTGCGGTTGGCGGCGGATTCGACCGTGACGACCGCCTGCGCGATCAGATTGTCGAATTCGAGCGTCTCCATGAGGTCCGAGTTCCAGATCATCGAACGGTCCGAGACCTGAATGTCGGGCAGCCCCTGATAGACTTCGGCGACGAGATGCCGGCCTTCCTCCAGCACCTCACCGGTGCGGAAGACGGCGCAATTCGTCTGCATCACGCGCTGCATCTTGAGGCGCAAATCGGCGGTCTTGTTGCTGCCCTTGGCGTTGCGGAATTTGTCGAGCCGCGCGAGCGCGTTCTCGCCCGCCGATTTCGGCATCTCCGCGTGCTTCTCGCCGGCCTTGACCGTCGCCGCGCAGCGAAGGCCCGCCGCCCGCCCGAAGACGACGAGATCGATCAAGGAGTTCGAGCCCAGCCGGTTCGCGCCGTGTACCGAAACGCACGCCGCCTCGCCGATCGCCATCAGGCCCGGCACCACGGTATCGGGGTCGCCGTTCTTCAGCGTCAGCACTTCGCCGTGATAATTCGTCGGGATCCCGCCCATGTTGTAGTGGACGGTCGGCAGCACCGGGATCGGCTGCTTCGTGACGTCCACGCCCGCGAAGATTTTGGCGCTTTCCGAAATGCCGGGCAGCCGCTCGTGCAAGATCTTCGGATCGAGGTGATCGAGATGGAGATAGATATGATCCTTGAGCGGACCGACGCCGCGCCCTTCGCGGATCTCCATCGTCATCGCGCGGCTGACGACATCGCGTGACGCGAGATCCTTGGCCGACGGCGCATAGCGCTCCATGAAGCGCTCGCCTTCGGAGTTCGTCAGGTACCCGCCCTCGCCGCGCGCGCCCTCGGTGATGAGGCAGCCCGCGCCATAGATGCCGGTCGGGTGGAACTGCACGAACTCCATGTCCTGAAGCGGCAGCCCCGCGCGCAGCACCATCGCGTTGCCATCGCCCGTGCAGGTATGCGCGGACGTGCAGGAGAAATAGGTGCGCCCATACCCGCCGGTCGCCAGGATCACCTCATGCGCGCGGAAGCGGTGGATCGTGCCATCGTCCAGGCACCACGCCATCACGCCCCGGCACGCGCCTTCGTCCATGATGAGGTCGAGCGCGAAATACTCGATGAAGAACTGCACCTTGTTCCGCACGCATTGGCCATAGAGCGTGTGGAGGATCGCGTGGCCCGTGCGGTCGGCGGCGGCGCAGGTACGCTGGATCGGCGCCTCGCCGTAATTCTTCGTCATGCCGCCGAAGGCGCGCTGATAGATCTTGCCGTCCGGCGTGCGGCTGAACGGCACGCCCCAATGCTCAAGCTCATAGACGGCGGCCGGCGCCTCGCGGCAGAGATATTCGATCGCGTCCTGATCGCCCAGCCAGTCAGACCCCTTCACGGTGTCGTACATGTGCCAGCGCCAATCGTCCTCGCCCATGTTGCCGAGCGAGGCCGAGATGCCGCCTTGCGCGGCGACGGTGTGGCTGCGCGTCGGGAACACCTTTGTGATGCACGCGGTGCGAAGTCCCGCCTGCGCCGCGCCGAGCGTCGCGCGCAGGCCCGAGCCGCCGGCGCCGACGACGACGACGTCATAAGTGTGATCGACGATGGTATAGGCGGACATGGCGCGGCGATCCTAAAGCGCGATACGGAGGACGGCAAAGATGGCGGCGGCCCCCACCCCGATGGTCAAGAAGCGGTTGAGGAGGAGCAGCATCCACTTCGAACTCTCTTTGTGAATGTAGTCCTCGATGACGACTTGGATACCCAATTGCGAGTGATAGAGCGCGGCGGCGATGAGGAGCACCATCAAAACCGCGTTATAGGGCTCGGCGATAAACGCGATCACCTGCGCGTGCGGCGCGCCGACCATCGCGACCAGCGAAACGAGCAGCCAGATGACGAGCGGCACGAGCGCGAGCGCGCTCACGCGCTGCGCCCACCAATGCTCGCCCCCATGGCCCGCGCCCCCCGCGCCTTGCGCGCGCGCCAGCGGCGATGACGATTTTGCGAGGTCCGCCATCAGCCGAGATCTCCCTTGACCCAATAGCCCGCGAGCCAGATCGCGAGCGTGACGAGGATCGTGAGCCCGTAGACGAGCCGCCCGGTCGCGTTCGCGGTCCGCACGCGGAAGCCCGCGCCGACGTCCCAGAAGAGATGCCGGATGCCGTTGAGCAGGTGATAGACGAGCGAGAGCGTGAACCCGAGCAGCACGAAGCGGCCGACCCAGTGATCCGCGAGGATCAGAAACGTTCCGTAGGCGTCAGGCCCCGCCGCCGCCGCGATCAGCCACCACGCGATCAGAAAGGCGCCGAGCGAGAGGCCGACACCCGTGATGCGGTGCAGGATCGAGGTCCCCATCGTGACGGGCCAGCGATAGATCTGCAGATGCGGCGAGAGGGGGCGGGGCCGGTGTGCCGGGCTAACCGCCTGTTTTTGAGCCATGAATCGATCCCCGGGAACCGCGGCGCGGGCAATGCCGCGACGCAGCGATACGCGTCGGCCGGGAGTGTAGGTCCAAGGTTTCCGAAGTCAACGCGGCGTGGCGCGCGCCAAACCCCTTAGCTGGGCGGATAATCGGGATAGGCCGCCCGGCGGAAGAGCAGCCCGATGAGCGTGACGAACAGCGCCGCCGCGAGGAGCGCGCCGCCCAGATTGCGAAGGAACGCGCGGGCTTCCTCCGCGGTGCGCGCCCGCGCCTCGGCCTCGCGCCGCTCGGTGATCAGCCTTTGCCGTGCGGCGAGCGCCTGCTGCGTCACCACCGTCTCCATCCCGTTGATGCGCGACAGCGCGCCGTCGTCGCCCCGCTCATAGGCGTCGAATTCTTTCTGATAGCTCGCGAGCAGGCGCTGGCCCTCGTCCGCGTCATACGCGTACTCGACCATGCGCGTGACGGGCATGGCGCGCTGAAAGAGAAACTCGAGCCTCTGGCGGCGCCGCTCGGCAGGGTCTTCGATCGCCTGATAAGCAAGGGCCAGAACCTGGGCCTGCGCCTGAAGGGCGCTGTACTGAAAATCGACCTGCTCGGCGATCCGCAGCTGGTCTTCGATCTCCGCCGCGCGGGCGAGCGCCGCGTCGCGGTCTTCATCGGCCAGATCGGCTAGCACAAACAACAGCACCGCGCCGGCCACGCCGATCAGCGTGCCGAGCGTCATGGCGATGACCTCGATCGACCAGAAGCCGCGCGTGATGAATTCCCGCAGCAAGGGCGCTCCCTTGGGTGACGTCTCTCAGCGACTGACGCGAGCGTCGCGCGCGCCCGCACGAATCACCGCACATTCCATGCCATCTGGGGCTAGCACGCCGCGCGGGCTGGCGGGAGCGCGCCGGCGCGCTCCCGCCGCTTGCCGAGGCCGCCCGGCGCCGCCATGGTTCCCTTGCGGGGATCGCCGCCGCGTCCCGTTTTGGCACGCGGGCGCCGGGCGGTCCGACAAGGGGAGAGGGCGGATGGACGGAGCGATCTTTGTCGGCAAGGGCGAGCGCGAGCAGAACCTGGCGCTGCGCTATGCGAACCGCCATGGCCTCATCGCGGGCGCGACCGGCACCGGCAAGACCGTGACGCTCCAGATCCTGGCCGAAGGCTTTTCCAAGGCCGGCGTTCCGGTCTTCGCGGCCGACATCAAGGGCGACCTGTCCGGCCTTGCCGAGCCGGGCGAGGCAAAGCCCTTCCTCTTGGAGCGCGCGAGCAAGATCGGCCTTGCCGACTACGCATTCCAGCCCTCGCCCGTCGTCTTCTGGGATCTCTTCGGCGAGGCGGGCCACCCGATCCGCACGAGCGTCACCGAGATCGGCCCCGTGCTCCTTTCCCATCTCCTCGAACTCAACGACGTGCAGGAAGGCGTGATGAACATCGCCTTCAAGGTCGCCGACGAATTCGAGGGCGAGAACGGCGAGAAGGGCCTGCCGCTGCTCGACCTGAAGGACCTGCGCGCGATGCTCGCCTTCCTCTCCGAGCACGCCGATGATTTTGCCGCGCATTACGGCAACGTCTCCAAGGCGAGCGTCGCGGCGATCCAGCGCGCGCTGCTGGTCCTTGAAAATCAGGGGGCTGATAAATTCCTCGGCGAACCCGCGCTCGCGCTCTCGGACTTCATGCGCACCGACCCTTACGGCCGCGGCCAGATCAATATCCTCGCCGCCGACAAACTCTCCGAGAGCCCGCGCCTCTACGCGACGTTCCTGCTCTGGCTGCTCTCCGAATTGTTCGAGGAATTGCCGGAAGTGGGCGATCCGGAAAAGCCCAAGCTCGTCTTCTTCTTCGACGAGGCGCATCTCCTCTTCAACGACGCGCCGAAACCGCTGCTCGAGAAGGTGACGCAAGTCGTCCGCCTCATTCGCTCCAAGGGCGTCGGCGTTTTTTTCGTGACGCAGAACCCGCAGGACATCCCCGACATGGTGGGCAGCCAGCTCGGTAACCGCGTCCAGCACGCGCTGCGCGCGTTCACGCCCAAGGAACAGCGGGCCGTCGCCGTCGCCGCCGAGACCTTCCGCGCCAACCCCGCCTTCAAGACCGAGGACGTGATCACCGAACTCGCCGTCGGCGAGGCGCTGACCTCGTTCCTCGGCGAAAAGGGCGTGCCCGGCATCGTCGAGCGCACGCTCATCCGCCCGCCCGCCTCGCGCATCGGACCGGTGACGCCCGAGGAGCGCCAGCGCGTGCTGCGCGCGAGCCCGCTCCTTGGCCGCTACGACCAGGCCGTCGATCGCGATTCCGCGTTCGAGCGGCTGCGCGATCGCGCGGCGAAGACGGCCGAGGCCCCGGCCGCGCCCGCAGCGAAGGCGCCGGCCGCGAAACCCGCAAGTCCCGCCGAAGCGCCTGCTGCGAGCAGCGGCGGCGGCATCTTCGATATGATTTTCGGCTCGACCGGCCGGCGCCAGAGCGTCGGCGAAGCCTTCACGAAGAGCGTCGTGCGCACGGTCGGCTCGACCCTCGGCCGCGAGATCATCCGCGGCGTCTTGGGCGGCATCCTGAAGAGCAAATAGAGCCGCCTACCGCCGCGGCACCGCGACCCAATAATCGAGATCGAGGATGACGTTGTCGGGGAACTTGCCCGCCTGATCCAGATCGGGAAACGCCTCGCACGGCAGATCCTTCGTCGCGATCGTGCGCAGCCGCAGCGCGCCCACATCGTGCCGCCCGGCGAGAGCGGCGGTCTCGATGACCTCGCTCCACGCAAAGACGGTCCCGCCCGCGAACAGCGGATTGACGTGCCGCCCGCCATTGATCGCGAGCACCATCGCGGCGTTGGCAAGCCCGTTGAACGACAGCGCCCGCGCAAGGCTAATGACGTGCCCGCCATAGATCAGCCGCCGCCCGAACCGGCCCTGGCCTTCCGTATACTGATTGAAATGCACCTTCGCGGTGTTCTGATAGAGCCGCGTCGCGAGCATGTGATCGCTCTCCTCGACGGTCATCCCGTCGACGTGATCGATCTTCTCGCCCGCCTTGTAGTCGCCGAAATGATAGGGCGCGCCCGCCTCGCCGAAATCGTAGGCCGAAAAATCGATGCCCTTCGGCAGCACGAGATCGCTCGCCGCGACCGCCTTGGGCAATTCGGGAACGCGCGCCTCACCGACGGGCGCCTCGGGCGAACGCTTGCGCACCATCACCCAGCGCACATAGGTAAGGACTTCCTTTCCTTCCGCGTTGAAGCCGCGCGTGCGCACGTAGACGACGCCCGATTGCTTGTTGGAGTTTTCCTTAAGGCCGATCACCTCCGAGCGTGCGGACAGCGTCTCGCCCGGAAAGACCGGCGCGAGGAAGCAGCAATCCGCGTAGCCCAGATTGGCGATCGCGTTGAGCGAGATGTCCGGCACCGTCTTGCCGAAGACGATGTGGAAGACGAGGAGATCATCGATCGGGCTGCGCGCGAACCCCAGCCGCCGCGCGAACGCATCCGACGAGGTGAGCGCGAAGCGCGTGCCGTAGAGCGCGGAATAGAGCGAGGCATCGCCCACGCTCACCGTGCGCGGCGTCGCGTGGCGCAGCTCCTGGCCGATCGTGAAATCCTCGAAATAATGGCCGGCCTCGGTCTTACTCATGTCCAATCCTACTTGCAGCCTTCGATGACGCCGGGCTTGCGCAATTCCTCGAGGAAGGCGAGGCCTTCCTTGGCCTCGGAGTTTCCCGGCTCGGCCTCCAGCGCGCGCGAATAATAGGACTGCGCCTTGTCGCAATCGCGCGCATCCTCGTAGTGCCGGCCGAGCAGCGTCAGCGCCGGGGCGAAATCGGCGCGCAGCGCGATTGCCTTTTCGCAATCGGCGACGAGACCTTTCTCGTCCTCCAGCCAGGATTTCGCGACGCACCGGCTATAGAAGACGACCGGATCATCGGGCGTGAGTGTCGCCGCGCGGTCGAACGCGCGCACCGCGTCGGCGTAGCGCTCCTGGCCTTGCCGCGCGAGACCCTCTTCGAGGTACAGCGCGGCGAGATCGGGCGCGAGGCCCTCCGCGACCTTGAAATCCGAGATCGCCTTGTCGAACTCCCCCTCGCGGCGATGCGCCTGCCCGCGATAGAAATGCGCATAGGCGAGCCACGTTCCGGTCAGCTTTCCGCTTGCGATGACTTGGTTGAAGATCGCGAGCGTTTCATCCGACAGGCCCTTCTGCGCGGCGGCCTGGCCCCGCTTGAAATCCTGATAGACGTCGGCTTTCGCGCCGACGAAGCTGGCAACGAGGAGGACGAACGCAACCAAAACCAGGCGAAAGATCATGCAGCCGCCTCCCGTTTCGCGATGGCATCCGCGAGCGCCACGGTGCGCTGCGCGATCTCGGCGTGCAGGAGCTCGACCATCCGGCCGTCGAGCGAGATCGCACCCTTGCCCTTGTTCTCCGGCAGCGCGAAGGCGGCGATGATCTTCTTCGCCGCCGCCACGTCTTCCGCGGACGGCGCGAAGATGGCATTGCACGGCCCGATTTGCGAGGGATGGATCAGCGTCTTGCCATCGAAGCCCAAGGCGCGGCCCTGCGCGCAAACGGCGCGAAAGCCTTCCTCGTTCTGGATGTCGTTATAGACGCCGTCGAGAATGGCGATGCCGCCCGCCCGCGCCGCCAGCACCGAGAGCGAGAGCGGGGCGAGCAGCCCCTCGCGGCCGGGCGTGTGCTGTCCGTTCGTCTCTTTGACGAGATCGTTTGTCCCCATCACGAAGCAGCGCAGCCGCCCGCCCGCCGTCGCGATGTCGCGCAGATTGAAGATGCTGAGCGGCGTCTCGATCATCGCCCAGAGAGCCACGTGCTCGCCCGCGCCCGCCTGCGCGAGCAGCGCCGAGGCAAGCTGGATCTCGTCGCCGTCGTTGATCTTGGGGACGAGGATCGCATCGGGCTGGGCGGCCGCCGCCGCCGCGATGTCCGCATGACCCCATTCGGTGTTGAGCCCGTTGACGCGGATAACGACCTCGCGCGCGCCGAAACCGCGTGCCCGCGCGGCCTCGCACACTTGGCTGCGCGCCAGATCCTTCGATTCGGGCGCGACCGCGTCCTCGAGGTCGAGGATCAGCCCGTCCGCCGGCAGGGTCCGGGCTTTCTCGAGCGCCCGCGCGTTCGATCCGGGCATGTAGAGCACGCTGCGGCGGGGACGGATTGGCTCGGTCATCGGCGAAAAGGCTCCTCTGCGAAAACGTGGCGGGACCTTAACCGCAACCGATTCCGCCCGCAAAGCCAATGCGGCAGACGCTCGCCACAGGGTCCCTCGCTCGGCATACTCCGCGCCGCGGCGGGGTGCCGGCGGAAGGATTGAGCGGTGGCTGATGCGAGCGAGGCGCCCGTGCGCGTGCTGTCGATCCAGAGCGAGGTCGTCTACGGTCATGTCGGCAACGGCGCGGCCCGCTTCGCGCTGCAGCGCCTGGGCCTCGACGTGCTGGCGCTGCCGACCGTCCTCTTCTCGAACCACCCCGGCCATGGCGGCTTCACCGGCGAGGTGACGCCCGTCGAGCGCCTTGAGGCGCTGCTGGCGGGGCTGGACGAGCGTGGCTGGCTTGCGGGGTGCGCGGCGGTCCTCTCGGGCTATCTGGGCGACGCCGATCAGGCCGGCATCGTCGCCGAGGCCGTCGCGCGCGTGCGCGAGGCGAACCCGGACGCGCACTATCTCTGCGATCCCGTGTTCGGCGATGAGGGCGGCATCTACGCGCGCCAGGGCGTTGCCGAGGCGATGGCGCTGAAGCTCCTGCCGATCGCAGACATCGCAACGCCCAATCGCTTCGAACTGGAGACGCTGAGTCGCCACCCGGTCACCAACGCCGAAACGGCGATCGAGGCTGCCCGCACGCTCGGCGTTCCCCTCGTGCTCGCGACCTCTGTCCCGCGCGAGGAAGAGATCGCAACCCTCGCCGTCACACCGACCAACGCATGGGGAAGCGCAACGCCGCGCCTGCCCCATCCCCCGCACGGCACGGGCGATCTCCTGGCGGCGCTGTTCCTCGCGCACCGCCTCGGCGGCGCGGCGATCCCGCGCGCGCTGCGGCTTGCCAGCTCAAGCGTCGATCACATGATCCGCATGGCGGTGCGCGGCGGCGCCGATGAGATGCCACTAATCGCGGCGCAGGCCACGATCACGCGGCCCCGCCCCTTGCTCGATGTGAGAGCGCTCTAGGCCGCGCTCGAATTGACCGCAATGGCGGTCCGCAGGCGCCATTCGGGGAATCGCAGCGTGATCGTCGTGCCCTCGCTCCACACGCTGTCGATGACGAGCGTGCCGCCATGCAGCTCGACGAGCGCGCGCGTGATCGGAAGGCCAAGCCCCGTCCCGTCCGCGACATAGACCGTCTTGTCGTTGTTGATCTGGCCGAACGGCGAGAGCGCCTTGGGAATGTCCGCCTTCTTCATGCCGACGCCCGTGTCGCTGACGGCGACGGCGATGCGCCCGTCCGGCTCGACCAGCGCGCGCAGGCACACCTGCCCGCCGCGCGGCGTGAACTTGACCGCGTTGGAGAGGAGGTTGAGCAGCATCTGACGGACCGCCCGCTCGTCCGCGTAGAGGCACAGGCCCGCAAGCTGGCAATCGAGCCGCAGTTCGACGCCCTCGTTCTCGGCGCGCGGCGCGATCAGCCGCTGACAATCTTCCAAGAGTGATCCCAGCGCGATCTCGCTTTCGTTGAGCTCGTATTTGTCGGCCTGGATCTTGGAGAGATCGAGAATGTCGTTGATGAGGTTGAGCAGATAGGTCCCGGACTTATGGATATCGCCGAGATATTCCTTGTACTTCGCATTCTCGATCGGGCCCAGAAGCTCGCCGTTCATGACTTCGGAGAAGCCGATGATGGCGTTGAGCGGCGTGCGCAGCTCATGACTCATCTGCGCGAGGAACTGGCCCTTGGCGGCATCGGCAAGCTCCGCCCGTTCCTTCGCGGCCAGAAGATCGCGCGCCGTCGCCTCGCGGGCGTTCACCTCCGCATTGAAGCGCGCGAGCACGTTGTTGTAGCGCACCGCGATCTCGCCCGCCTCGGTGAAGGGCTCGACAGGCGCAGGCTTTGAGAAATCGCCCCGGCGGCTCTGCACTTCCATCGCGACCAGCAGATCGAGCACGGCCGAGCTCGCGCCATGCTCGGACACGTTGAGGCCGATCCGTTCCTCGCGCTCCGTCACGCGGAGCCGTACGAAGCGCGAGATCACCGACAGCGCGACGATCGACAAGGTGAAGGCAAAGACGCCCGCGACCGCGATGCCCAGCGCCTGCACGCCCAGCTGTGTCGCGAAATCGTGCCCCGTGCCCCACAATTCCGGCTTGCCGACCAGCGCGACGCAGCGCGTTCCCCAGATGCCGGCCGCGAGATGCACGGGTACGGCGCCGACCGCGTCGTCGATCTTCAGCCGCTCGAGCAGCTCGCCGGCCAGGTAACAGATGAGCGCGCTCGACGCGCCCACGAAGAGCGCGCCCGCAAACGACACGACATGGCAGCACGCTGTGATGCCGACGAGGCCCGCGAGAATGCCGTTGAGAAAGGCCGCCGTATCGGGCCGCCGCGAGCGCCACCAGCTGATGGCGATGCCGCCCAGCCCGCCCGTGCATCCCGCAAGCAGCGTGTTCACGATGATGCCGGCGACGCTGTCGTTGAACGCCAGAGTGGAGCCGCCATTGAACCCGAACCAGCCGATCCACAAAAGAAACACGCCCATGGCGGCCAGAGGCAGATTATGCCCTTCAATCGCGCCCGCGCCCTGCTCGAAGCGCCCGTGGCGCGCACCCACCATCAAGATTGCCGCGAGCGCCATCCAGCCGCCGATCGAATGGACGACGGTCGAGCCCGCGAAATCGATGAAGCCCATCGACGACAGCCAGCCGTCCGCCTGCCCGAAGGCGAGCCCGCCCCACGCCCAATGCCCGAACACCGGATAGACGATCGCCGCCAGCACGGCCGAGACCGCCAGATAACCCGGGAAGGTCATCCGCTCGGCGACCGCGCCGGAAACGATGGTCGTTGCCGTGCTGCAGAACGCGACCTGGAAAAGGAAGAAGAAAATCAGCCAATGCGCCGGCAGCGCGCCACCGAGCGAGGTCTCGCTGCCGTCGAAGAGAAAGCCGCTCGTGCCGATCAAGCCGTCATGCGTCGCACCGAACATGAGCGCGAAGCCGAACGCCCAGAAAACGAGAGTCGCGACGCAGAAATCCGAGACGTTCTTGATGGCGACGTTGATGCCGTTCTTGGCCCGGACGAAGCCGGTCTCAAGGCACAGAAAGCCCACCTGCATAAGAATAACGAGAACGGCCGCAAGAAGGACCCACAAGGAATCGCTAACCGGATTGTCAGGCACCGCGGCGCTCCCGACTGAGATGACGTGTCGGGATCAGTGTGCAGTGCAACTATTGAAAAACTCTGGAGATAGGCCAGAAACCCGTACCAATTTCGCGACTGAGCTGCGGTGCACCCGCACCGCGCGACATTCGCGCAGGGTGCCCATTTCCTCAGCAGACGGAGGAGCCGGATCGCCTCCCGCGCAGGCAATCGCCCGCGCGGCGTTTACGATCCGGTCATCTCTCTCACCGCGCGGGCTCTCGGTCGAGGGCGACTACTTCGAGAGATAGCGCTCCGACAGCGCCTCGGCGATCTGAACCGCGTTGAGGGCGGCTCCCTTGCGCAGATTGTCCGAGACGACCCACAGATTGAGGCCATTCTCCGCCGTCGGATCTTTCCGGATGCGCGAGACGAACGTCGCGTACTCGCCGACGCACTCGAGCGGCGTCACGTACCCCCCATCCTCGCGCTTGTCGACGACGAGCACGCCCGGCGCCTCGCGCAGGATGTCGCGCGCCTGGGCGGCGGTGAGTTTCTTCTCGAACTCGACGGTGACCGATTCCGAATGGCCAACGAACACCGGCACGCGCACGCAGGTCGCGTTCACCTCGATGTTGGGATCGAGGATCTTTTGCGTCTCGACCATCATCTTCCATTCTTCCTTGGTGAAGCCGGAATCGAGGAAGACGTCGATATGCGGGATCACGTTGAAAGCGATCTGCTTGGTGAACTTGCGCGCCTCGACGGGATCGGCGACGAGGATCGCGCGGGTCTGGCGCATCAGTTCGTCCATGCCTTCCTTGCCCGCGCCCGAGACGGATTGATAGGTCGATACGATCACCCGCTTGATCACCGCCGCGTCGTGCAGCGGCTTCAGCGCCACCACCAATTGCGCGGTCGAGCAATTGGGGTTCGCGATGATGTTCTTCTTCGTGTAGCCCGCGAGCGCCTCGACGTTCACTTCCGGAACGATCAGCGGCACCTCGGGGTCCATCCGCCATTTCGAGGAATTGTCGATGACGATCGCGCCTTGCGCCGCGATCCGGGGCGCCCACTCGCCCGCGACCGAGCCGCCCGCCGACATCAGGCAAAGATCGGTGCCCGAGAAGTCGAAATGCTCGAGCGCCTTGCACTTGAGCGTCTGGCCGCCGAACGAGACCGCGCTGCCAATCGAACGCGTAGAGGCGAGCGGCACCAGCTCGGAGACGGGAAATTTCCGCTCGGCGAGGATGTTCAGCATCTCGCGCCCGACATTGCCGGTGGCGCCGACGACGGCGACTTTATAGGCCATGGGTAACGATCCTTCGTGTCTCGCGGCTCCCCTTCTTGGCGTCCGGCGGGGCAAGGTGCAAGCCCAGCGGGACCCGGGCCGTCGCGTGGGCCGGGGAAACCGAAGGGCGCGCGCGACAGCGGGGTTTAGGACGTCGTCTTCTTCGTCGTCGTGGAGCGCGCACGCGAACGGCCGGCCGGGCAGGGCCGGTCGGCAAGGCGGGCAATGATCATCACGCGGACCATGGGGCGCGGGGCTCCTCGAGGGGCCGTGTGTATCGCGCAGGCGGCCGCCGGCTGTCAAGCCAGCGGCCGTTTGCCGGCGTCAGGCGGCGTTCTTCTTGCCCATCGCATGGACGTCGGCGGCGGAGAGTGTCTGGCCCCCGATGCCCCAATCGCCCTGCTCGACTTCCATGACGCGCACCCACGTGACGGGGCGCATGGCCTCGCCTTCGACGGAAACCATGGCTTCCGTCACTTTCTCGATGAGCTGGCGCTTCTGGGTCGGCGTGAAAACGTCCTTGATGACGTCGATGGTCACGAGCGGCATGGGTAGTCTCCTTCTGGCTGTTGCGCTGCCGGCGGCAGCGGTGTGGCGGGGCAAAGGCCCCCTTGGGCAGGGCCCATTCATCCAAGCTTGGCCTTGAGGTGGTCGATGACCTCGCCCATGGCCGCGCTGGGGCTGAATTCGATGGCTTCGTAGTCTTCTTCGACCCGCACCGTGTGACCGGCCGGCCAGTGATAGACCTCGCCGGCGCGCACCGTTTCCGTGCGCCCATCGGCATAGGTGACGGTGATCGCTCCTTTGAGAACCGTCCCCCAATGGGGGCACTGGCAGAGATTCTGCGGCAGGCCCTGGAGGAGCGGCGTCGCGTCCGCACCCTTGGGAAAGCGGATTCGCGCGACGTTGATCTCACCCCAATCCGCGGCCTGGATGCAGATTTCGCCGGCCTTCAAGCGGGTCGGCAGCGCGTTGCGGTCGTTCTTCATTGGCTCCTCCTCATCCGGCTTCCGCGCCGGCAGGAAGAGGTTTAGGGCGGCCCCGCCGGCGATGCTTGCAGGCGCCCTGGAGATTTCATGGAGATTTTCGGGATTTGGGTCCCTGCCCTACTCTCTCCCCCATGATCTATCGCTTCGGGGCCTTCGAGCTCGACACCGGCAAGATGGAGCTCCGCGAGGGCGGCGAGCCGCGCCGCGTGGAGCCGCAGGTCTTCGCGCTGCTCGCCCTCCTCATCGACAATCGCGAGCGGATGGTTTCGAAGGACGAGATCATCGAGAAGATCTGGGAAGGGCGCATCGTCTCCGACGCGGCCGTCGCCAGCCGGATCAAATCGGCGCGCGCGGCGGTGGGCGATGACGGCCGCGCCCAGCGCGTGATCCGCACCGCCCACCGCCAGGGCGTACGGTTCGTTGCGCCCGTTGAGGAACTGAAACCGGCCGTCGTCGCCGAGCCCCAACCGATCGCGGAGGCAGGGAAATCCGATTCACGGCCGAGCCTTGCGGTCCTGCCCTTTCGCCTCGTCGGGGCGAAAGGCTCCCATGCGACCATCGCCGACGCACTCCCCGCAGACCTCATCACCGATCTGTCACGGCTCCATTGGCTGCTCGTGATTGCGCGACCCTCCTCGTTCCGACTGCGCGACGCAGAGGGAACGCTCGCGCGCGCCCGCGCCTCGTTCGGCGTTCGCTATGGCTTGACGGGGAGCGTCGAGTTCCACGGCGGCCGCATGATCGTGACGGTCGAACTCGCGGACACGGCGAGCGAAGGCGTCCTCTGGGGCGAGCGCTTTCCCGTCGCGATCGATGCCGTGCACGAGGTGCGCGAGGAGATCGTCCGTGCCGTGATCGGTGCCCTGGAAACGCATATCCCGCTCCACGAGGCGCGGCTTGCCCGCCTGAAACCGCCCGGGCAGCTCGATGCCTGGTCGGCCTATCATCTGGGCCTCCACCACATGTTTCGCTTCAACCGCGCGGACAACACCACGGCGACCGCGCTTTTCTCACGCGCAGTCGAACTCGACCCTCAATTCGCGCGCGCCTATGCGGGGCTCTCCTTCACACACTTCCAGAACGCGTTTCTAGGCTACGTCGCCGATACGAATGCTGCGGCCGATCTCGCACGCCGCAACGCGGAGATCTGCCTCGAGCGCGACCCGATGGATCCCTTCGGCAATCTGACGATGGGACGCTCCCATTGGCTGAACGGCGATCTCGAAGGAAGCCTTGCCTGGCTTGAACGTGCCGGCACGCTCAACCCCAATTACGCGCAGGCGCGCTATTCGCGGGGCTGGACCGAAGCGCTGATCGGCCAATCGACGGAGAGCCTCGCGAACCTCGATGCGGCGCTTGCCTTGAGCCCGCTCGATCCGCTTCGCTATGGGATGATCGGCGCGCGTGTTTTTTCCCTGATCGCGCTCGATGATCTGGGCGAAGCGGCCCGCGCGGCCGAGCGCGCCGCGACGTCACCGGGCGCACACGCCCTCATCGCGATGATCGCCGTCGCCGCGCACGGCCTCAACGGCAACGACGCCCGCGCGAAGATTTGGGCCCATTCGGCGCGCATCCGCTGGCCGGCCCTCTCGACCGCAGAGTTCTTCCGGGCCTTTCCGTTTCGCGATCCAGACGTCCGCAAACGCATCGCGGGCGCGCTCGCGCGCTTCGGCTTCTAGCGCGCGGCGATCGTCGGCCTCACGAATGGCAGCGCCGCGCCCCCGTCCGGCAGCCGCGCGATCACCATGCGCGTGGGATAGGCAAATCCGTAGAAGGAAACGATCGGCCCCTCGGCCAGCCGGAGATCCGGTCCAATGGCGTCCAAGGTCAATACGCTTCCTCCTTCTTGTTGTTATGCGGCGGCCTCCAGCGCGGCGATGATCGCATCTCCCATTTGCGCCGTTGTGACGGTCGCTTGGCCTTTGGCCGCGATGTCGGGCGTTCTGAGGCCCTTATCGAGCGTTGCGGCGATGGCACGGTCGAGCATGTCCGATTCGCGGGCCATCCCGAAGGAATAGCGCAGCGCCATGCCGAAGCTCGCGATCATCGCGATCGGATTGGCCGCGCCTTTTCCCGCGATGTCGGGCGCCGAGCCGTGCACCGGTTCATAGAGCGCCTTGCGCTTGCCCGATTCATCCGCCGCGCCGAGCGAGGCCGAGGGAAGCATGCCGAGCGATCCCGTCAGCATCGCGGCCACATCGCTCAGCATGTCGCCGAAGAGATTGTCCGTGACGATGACGTCGAACTGCTTCGGCCAGCGCACGAGCTGCATGCCGCCCGCGTCCGCCAGCATGTGCTCAAGCGTGACGTCCGAATAGGATTTCTTGTGAAGGTCGGTGACGATTTCTTTCCACAGAAGCCCGGAGAGCATCACGTTGTGCTTCTCCATCGAGGTCACCTTGTTGCGCCGCGTGCGCGCGAGCTCGAATGCCGCCGCCGCGATCCGCTCGATCTCGTAGGTGTCGTAGACCTGCGTGTCGACGCCGCGCCGCTGCCCGTTGCCGAGATCGGTGATCTCTTTCGGCTGCCCGAAATAAACGCCGCCCGTCAGCTCACGGACGATCAGGATGTCGAGACCCTCGACGATCTCGCGCTTGAGCGAAGAAGCATCCGCGAGCGCGGGGTAGCAGATTGCGGGCCGCAGATTGGCGAAGAGCCCCAGATCCTTCCGCAGGCGCAGCAACCCAGCTTCCGGGCGCTTGTCGTAGGGAACGCTCGCCCATTTAGGGCCGCCGACCGCGCCGAAGAGAACGGCATCGGCCTTGAGCGCCGTCTTCATCGTCGCTTCGGAGACCGCTTCGCCATGCGCGTCATAGGCCGCGCCCCCGACGAGATCGTCCTGCGTCTCGAAAGTTGCGCCGCGCCCATTGAACCAGGCGATGATCTTTTTCGTCTCGGCCATCACTTCGGGGCCGATGCCGTCGCCGGCGAGAAGGAGAAGCGTCTTGGCGGTCATGGGGTCTATCGCAGGTGGCGGGAAAGGGCCCTTGTCACGCCCTAATCGCGCCGCGAAGTCAAGCAGCCGCCCCGCCGACGCGCGCGATGAGCGCGGCCCATTTTTGAGCGACGATCTCGGGCGCGAAACGGGCGCGCACCGCCGCCTGCCCGCGCGCCGTGCGTTCCGCCGCGCCGTGGCGATCCGCGAGGACGGCCCGCAATCCCTCGTCCATGTCACGCGCGAGGAAAAGATGGGGCGCCAGTTCCAGGTATTGCGGCAGCGGATGGGCAATCGTCACGCGCCCGGCGTTGAGCGCTTCGGTGACGCGGTTGTGCCCCTTCACCAATTTCGTCTCGCCGTCATCGCTCGGCACGATGATGATGTCTGAGCGCGCCATCGCCTGGAATTGCATCGCGCGTGACCACGGCACGAACCCGATCCTGAGGTGACGCGGCAGCCCCTTCGCCGCGAGATCGCGGACGGACGGCGGCGGCTGATTGGCAACGATCGTGAGCGCGATCGACGGCAGGCCCGTAGCCGACAGACTGCGGATCGCCTTGGGCAGCGTCGCGAAATTGGCCGCGCCCCCATACCAGAGCAGCTTGAGCGCGCCCGGTTCGGGCGCGAAGCGAACGGCGCCCGGCGGATATTCGAGCGCTTCCTCGATGATCGTGGCGGGCGCGGGCAGTTGATCGGCGAGGCGCCCAGCCATCGCTTCTGTCTGGACGACATGCGCGTCGCTGAGCGCGATCTGCCGCGAAACGCGTTTGGCGATCGCATCGCCGATATGCAGGTCGCAGAACCACGAGATGATGGGAATGCCGCGCCGTTTTGCCTCCTCCGCGACGTCGAGGCAGCGCTCGTTCTCGTGCGGCTTGCCGAGAACGAGCAGCCCCGGCGCCACGCGATCGAGGAAGGCAGCGGGCGCCTCGCCCTCCGGCACGTCGAGGACGCGGCACCCCAGTTGCGCGGCGGGAATAAGGGAGGCGTAGCGATAGCTCGCGATCGCGTCCGGCACCGCGAGGCTGTGGAGAAAGACAGCGTCTTGCGCGATCCGCGCCATCAGCGGCAAACCCTCTGCCCCGCTTGCGCCGGTCCCGTGGCTAGAGCCAGGGCTGCGCCATCCGACGCCGCTCCTCGAAGGTGTCGATGTCCTTCTCGTTGCGCAGCGTGAGGCCGATATCGTCCCACCCGTTGATGAGACATTGCTTGCGGAAGGGATCGATGTCGAAGCGGATGACGCCGCCGTCCGGCCCGCGGATTTCCTGCTTCTCCAGATCCACCGTGATCGTCGCGTTCGCGCCGCGCGAGGCATCGTCGAGCAATTTGTCGATCTCTTCCTGCGGTAGGACGATCGGCAGGATGCCGTTCTTGAAGCAATTGCCGTGAAAGATGTCCGCGAACGAGGGCGCGATCACGCAGCGGATACCGAAATCGAGCAGCGCCCACGGCGCATGCTCGCGGCTGGAGCCGCAGCCGAAATTGGCGCCCGAGATCAAAATCTCGGCCTTCCGGTAGGGCCCCTTGTTGAGCACGAAGTCCGGCAGTTCCTTGCCGTCCTGGCTGTAGCGCATCTCGTCGAACAGATGTTTGCCCAGGCCCGTGCGCTGGATGGTCTTCAGGAACTGCTTCGGGATGATCATGTCGGTGTCGACATTGGGCATCGGAAGCGCGGCGGCAATGCCGGTGAGGGTCGTGAATTTCTGCATGGCTGAAGGGCTTTAGCGGAAAGCTTCGGCTTCGTCGAGATCGGCCTTGCCGACTCCTCCCGGCGGCTCCGGCAAGCCACACAGGCCGATGATTGCGGCGAAATGTTGCGGGTGAGGCACATCTGGAACGGTTCCAATCCCAGCGGACGGCCCTATGGTGAAAGGGTCAGTCTCAACAGGGGGAAGACATGGCGCGGGGGTTCTTTTTTCGGCGACGCCGCCCGGACGTGGTTCCGGCCAAGGCGGCAGCCGCGCCCGCGATGCCGGCCCTCAGCCCAACGGAAATGTCAGGAGAAGGCTCGATGAGCGAAGGGTTGCACGTGCCGCGCGAGCGCTTGTCGCGGAAGAATCTGCACATGCACTACGCGATCGACTCGCTGCGCGAGGAGCTAGAGGCCGTCGATTGGTATCGCCAGCGGGCCGACGACACGGAAGACCCGGAGTTGAAGGCGATCCTCCTCCACAACGCGGACGAGGAAATCGAGCACGCCTGCATGATCCTGGAATGGATCCGCCGTTCGGACGCGCGCTTCGAAAAGGAACTGCGCGAGTACCTCTTTCAGGACGGCCCGATCGTCGGCCGCGAGAACGAGGTGATGGGGCGGAAAAAATAGCGGCCAGTCAGCGCAGGTTCATGTTCGCTCGCGGAACGTGAGGCCCCACATCTGAGGTCAGCCATGCCAAGACATCTTAGCGTGCTTTGCCTGACGATCTTCATGCTGGGTGCGGCTTTGCCCGTCGCCGCCGGCAACACCAGCACGAACACGTCCACCAACACCTCGACGAACACGAGTTCGGACGATGGCTGGTGGGGCAGTTCCAATCAGTCCAGCAACTCAAGCTCCAACCAGTCCAGCAATTCCAGCGACGATGACAATCGCCGGCTGGAGCGTGAAGCGTGGCTGCACGACGACGACAGGGCGGACGACCGCGGGCGGGACGACAGCCGGATCTATGACCACCGGATGGACGTGCGGCGCGACAACGGCCGCGTCGAGATCCGCGAGCGGATCTATATCGAGTACGACGACTAGCGCGCCGGCTTGGCCTCAAGCATCAAAGTGGGCACGCCGCAGGTCTTCTCGCGCACCGTGAAGACGCGCGTGCCGGGCTTGCGCCCCGGGCGCACGTCCGAGACGGGAAGACCCGCCGCCGCCATCCGCGCCTGCGCGGCGTCCGCGTCATCGACCCGCCACGTGATGCCCCACAGGCGGTCCGGCCCCTCGCCCGCGCCGTCTTTGAGCGAATGCGTGACCTCGAGGATCGCATCGCCGCAGCGGAAAAAGAGGAACCGCGTGCCCCATTGCTCGGCCGTCCGGTCGAGCGCGAGCGGCAGCCCCAGCCGCGCGCCATAGAGCGCCGCCGCCCGGTCGGGCGCGGGCGTTTGCACCACCACGTGATCGAGGCCGGTGACGGGCGCGGGAGCATTGGCCTCCGCCCGCGGAGTGCCATCGCCGTCGAGAAAGAAGAGGCGAACGCCGGCGGTCTTGGCGGTCGCGGCCCTCGTCATCCGCCAATCGCGCGTCGTCCCGTCGAGGAGATTGCGCCGGCTCGCCTCGGTGATCGCTTCCGGCTCGAGTCCGACGCGCGCAAGCCGGCGATGCGTTTCGCCCATGTCCGAAACGGCAAAGGCGAGACTGACCAGCCCTTCGCCCTTTTCATCGAGGATCGCGCCGAGGCGTTCGCCGACGGCGCCCGAACCGCTGGGCGCGATCAGCTCCAGCCCCGCATTGGCAAGCCCGAACGAGGCCGTGGCCGTCCCCTCGCCGGTCTCCGCCCGCCACGCGGGCGCGCGCCCGAACAGCGCCGTGTACTGAGCGATCGCCGAGTCCAAATCCCGCACCGCGACGACGAGATGGTCGAGATGCGTGATCATGGGCTCTAACTTCATCGAATCCGCTGAAGCGCTACTGCGCCGCATCGGCCTTTGGCCGCGATTGATCGCCCCGCCCGGCGAGAAGTCCGTCAACGGAAATATCCTCATCGAGCTCAGGAAAGTGCACACCGCTCCCACCACCGATAAAGCGGTGGTTCGCCCGTTGCTCCGGCGTCGCCTTCAAGAGGCGCGGGAACCAAGCAATCGGAACGCCGATTGTGCGGCCATCTGAGAGATCAACCCACATCGTGCCATCATCGAATCGCAGTGCCTTAGCCGAAATGCTCATGCCAAGCCCTTTCGATCCAATCCTGATGTGCTTCTATGATATCCGCAAGTTCCTTCAATTCTTTCCGGTTGAACCCGTCGCTATCGGACAGCTGAACGGGATCGATCCAGAACTTTGCCACGCCGCTACCCTTTTCGACATGAATGTGCACTGGCTCGCGCGGACTTCCCTCGTTTGAATAGAAGAAGAATCGATATCCCCTATCGCGGAAGACTGTAGGCATCGGGCGAACTCGCTTAGCTGCCCTACTGATAGTCCCTGACGTCCGCGAGCTTGCCGGCGATCGCCGCCGCCGCCGCCATGGCGGGGCTCATCAGATGCGTGCGCCCGCCGCGCCCCTGCCGCCCTTCGAAATTGCGGTTGGAGGTGGAGGCGCAGCGCTCGCCCGGCTCCAGCTTGTCGGCGTTCATGGCAAGGCACATCGAGCAACCAGGCTCGCGCCATTCGAACCCGGCGGCGAGGAAGATTTTGTCCAGGCCTTCCTGCTCGGCCTGCTCTTTGACGAGGCCCGAGCCCGGCACGACCATCGCGCCGACGCTCGCCGCGACGCGCTTGCCCTCGACGATCTTCGCCGCCGCGCGCAGATCCTCGATCCGCCCATTGGTGCACGAACCGATGAAGACGCGATCGACCGCAACGTCCGTCATCCGCGTGCCGGGCTTGAGCGCCATGTAGTCGAGCATCCGCTCCAGCGCCGCGCGGCGCTGCGAATCCGGCTCGTCCTTCGGATCGGGCACGGCGCCCGTGATCGGCACGACGTTCTCAGGGCTCGTGCCCCACGTGACGACCGGGGGAATGCCGTGCGCGTCGAGCGCGACCTGATGGTCGAACGCCGCGCCGTCATCGCTCTTGAGCGTTTTCCAAGAAGCGACCGCCTGCTCCCAGGCTCCCGCCTTGGGCGCGCGCGGCCGGCCTTTCAGATAGGCGAACGTCGTCTCGTCGGGCGCGATGAGGCCGGCGCGGGCGCCCGCCTCGATCGACATGTTGCAGACCGTCATCCGCCCTTCCATCGAGAGACCGCGGATCGTCGAGCCGGCATATTCGATGACATGCCCCGTGCCGCCCGCCGTGCCGATCCGGCCGATGATCGCGAGGATGACGTCCTTCGCCGTCACGCCGAGCGGCAGCTCGCCCTCGACCGTCACGCGCATGTTCTTCGCCCGCGCCATCTGCAGCGTCTGCGTGGCGAGGACATGCTCGACCTCGGACGTGCCGATGCCGAAGGCGAGCGCGCCGAACGCGCCATGCGTCGAGGTATGGCTGTCACCGCACACGATCGTCATGCCCGGCAGCGTCAGCCCCTGCTCCGGCCCCACGATGTGGACGATGCCCTGGCGGATATCGCTCATCGGGAGATACTCGATGCCGAATTCCTTGGCGTTCTTTTCCAGCGTCTCCACCTGCAGCCGGCTTTCGGGATCGCTGATGCCCGCCGCCCGGTTGGTCGTCGGCACGTTGTGATCGGCGACCGCGAGCGCGCGTTCGGGCGCGCGCGGCTTGCGCCCGGCCATGCGCAGCCCCTCGAAGGCCTGCGGGCTCGTCACCTCATGCACGAGATGGCGGTCGATATAGAGAATGCTCGCCTCGCCCGGCGCCTCGTGCACGAGGTGGCTGTCCCAGATCTTGTCGTAGAGCGTTTTCGGGGCGGTCATGGCGGCCTTACTCAGATGTTGCAGGCGGGATTACTCACTGGCCTCCGGCGCGGCAGCGGCGGGCGCGGCGCCCTTCTTCTTGTCCTTGCGGTCATGGCGCTCGACGATGCGCGCGGCCTTACCTGTCCGTCCACGAAGATAATAGAGCTTCGCGCGGCGCACCTTGCCGCGGCGCACGACTTCGATCGAATCGACGAGCGGCGAATGCACCGGGAAGACGCGCTCGACGCCTTCGCCATAGGAGATCTTGCGCACCGTGAAGCTCTCCATGAGCCCGCCGCCCGAGCGCGCGATGCACACGCCCTCGAACGCCTGAATGCGCTCGCGCGTCTTAGTCTGCTTCGTCTTTTCATCGAACGACACTTCGACGACCTTGACGTTCACTTTGAGCGTGTCGCCGGGGCGGAATTCGACTGCGCCGGCCGGGCGCTGCAGGCGGGCAAGCTCTTCCTGCTCGAGCTGTTGGATGATGTTCATGGCTCTCGTCTCCTGAAACGGATGGGTCTAATGCGGCCGCGCGCCGGGACGGACGATGAGGTCCGGCCGCCGCGCGCGGGTGATTTCTTCGGCGCGTTCGCGGCGCCACGCCGCGATCTGCGCATGATTGCCGCTCGCAAGGACTGTAGGGATCGCCAATCCCTCGAACTCTTGCGGGCGCGTGTAGTGCGGATACTCGAGAAGCCCGTTCTCGAAACTCTCCTCGGTGAGCGAGGCCGCATCGCCGATGACGCCCGGCAGAAGGCGAACGGCCGCTTCGAGCAGCGCCATCGCGCCGATCTCGCCGCCCGCGAGGATGAAATCGCCAAGGCTCACCTCGCGGATCGGGCGCCGCTCGAGCACGCGCTGGTCGATCCCCTCGAACCGCCCGCAAAGCAGTATGACGCCGGGCCCGGCGGCGATCTCGCGCGCCAGCGCCTGCGTGAGCCTCTCGCCGCGCGGCGAGAGATAAAAGACCGGCCGGCCTTTGGGGGCCTCGTCCATCGCCCAATCGACCGCGCGCGCGATGACGTCGGCGCGCATCACCATGCCCGCGCCGCCGCCCGCCGGCGTGTCGTCGACGCTGCGATGCTTGTCGGTCGCGAAATCGCGAATGCTGCGCGCGTTCAGCGACCAGAGGCCGCGCTCGAGCGCCTGGCCCGCGAGCGAAACGCCGAGCGGCCCCGGAAACATCTCGGGGAAGAGCGTGAGCACCGTTGCCGAAAAGCTCATGACCGCGCCTCCACCGCATCAGGCGCGACGCGCAGATAGCCGCCGGCGAGATTGACCTCCGGCACCATGTCGTCCGTGAACGGAAGAAGGAGCGACGGCGCCCCCGCCGCCTCGATCTCGAGAATGTCGCCCGCGCCGAAATCGAGCACCGCCTTGACGCGGCCGAGCGGCGTTCCCGCCGCGTCGCGCGCTTCGAGGCCCACCAGATCGGCGTGGTAGTACTCGCCCTCGTCCGGTTCCGGCAGCCGCGCGCGATCGATGAAAAGCTCCGCGCCGCCGAGCGCTTCCGCCGCGCTTCGGTCGTCGACGCCCTCGATCCGCGCAATGTAGCCGCTTCCCGCCGCGCGCAGCGATGCGATGCGCACATCGCGGCCCTCCGCCGTTTGCAGCGGCGAGTAATCGGCCAAGGCAAGCGGGTCCGCGGTGAAGGCGGCCACCTTCACCTCGCCCTTGATCCCGTGGGGCCGCCCGATGCGGCCCATGAGGATGCGTGCCTCGCCCATGCTGCGCCGGAGCCTTCCTTACGCGTCCACGCCGCTCTCGGCGGGCGCCACGGCAGCTGCCGCGGCCTCGGCCGCCTTCGCGGCATCGGCGGCGAGACGCTCCTGCGCCTTCTTCTTCGGCGCCGATTTGATCGGCTGCTCGCGGCGCGCGAGCGGCTCAACGACGCCCGCGCTCGCCAGGAACCCGTGCACGCGGTCGCTGGGCTGCGCGCCCTTCGCCATCCACGACTTCGCCTTGTCGACGTCGATCGACAGACGGTCCTTGTGCTCGCGCGGCAGGATCGGGTTGTAGAAGCC
Source organism: Alphaproteobacteria bacterium (assembly GCA_016124385.1). GTDB lineage: Bacteria > Pseudomonadota > Alphaproteobacteria > Micropepsales > Micropepsaceae > JACADY01. Next base: position 57,532 of record WGNU01000001.1, read on the forward strand.
GATCTTCTCGATGAAGCGGCCGTCGCGCGGGCTGCGCGAATCCGCAACGACGATCGAATAATGCGGCCGCCGCTTGGTGCCGCCGCGCGCGAGCCTTAAACGTAGAGCCATGAAGTCATATCCTCCGTGATCTGAAGATTACCTGCGCCCGCCCGGAAATCCGGGGGGCAAACCGCCCGGCGGCATGAGGCCGGGGGGCGCCTTGCCCCCCTGCGCCATCGCCGCCATTTTCCCGAAGAGCCCCTTGCCCTTCGCCATCTGCTTCATCATGTCCGCCATCTGGCGGTGCATCTTGAGGAGCTTGTTGACGTCCTGCACTTCGACGCCCGAGCCCTTCGCGATCCGCTTGCGCCGCGAGCCGTTGAGGAGATCGGGCTTCGCGCGCTCCTGCTTCGTCATGGAGCTGATGATCGCTTCCTGGCGCATCATCGCGCGCTCGTCGAAGCCCGCGCCCGCCATCTGATCCTTCATCTTGCCCATACCGGGCAGCATGCCGAGGATGCTTTGGAAGCCGCCCATCTTGCGCATCTGGCGGAATTGCTCGGCGAGATCGTTGAGATCGAACTCGCCCTTCTTCATCCGCGCGGCCATCTTCTCCGCGCGCTCGACTTCCAGCGTCTCGCTCGCCTTTTCAACGAGGCTGACGACGTCGCCCATGCCGAGAATGCGCCCGGCGACGCGCTGGGGATGGAACTCTTCGAGGTCGTCGAGCTTTTCGCCGACGCCCACGAGCTTGATCGGCGCGCCCGAGACGACGCGCATGGAGAGCGCCGCGCCGCCGCGCCCGTCGCCGTCCATCCGCGTCATGATGATGCCGGTAAGCCCGACGCGCTCGTTGAAGGTCTTGGCGATCGTCACCGCGTCCTGGCCGGTGAGGCTGTCCGCGACGAGCAGCGTCTCGTGGGGCTTGGCCATCTCGCGCACGGCGACCATCTCGGCCATCAGCGCTTCATCGATATGCATGCGCCCGGCGGTATCGAGCATGACGACGTCATAGCCGCCGAATTTCGCGGCCGTCATCGCGCGCTTGGCGATGTCGACCGGCTGCTGGCCCGCGATGATGGGAAGCGTCGCGACGCCCGCCTGCTCGCCGAGGATCTTCAGCTGCTCCTGCGCGGCCGGGCGGCGCGTGTCGAGCGAGGCCATCATGACCTTCTTCTTCTCGCGCTGCTGCAGCCGGCGGGCGATCTTGGCGGTGGAGGTCGTCTTGCCCGAGCCTTGCAGGCCCACCATCATGAGGCAGACCGGCGCCGGCGCCTCCAGATCGATCGAATGGCTCTCCTCGCCCAGCATGGTGACGAGTTCGTCGTGGACGATCTTGACGACCATCTGCCCCGGCGTGACCGAGCGAATGACATCCGCGCCGACGGCCTTTTCCTCGACCTTGCCGATGAAATCCTTGACGACCGGCAGCGCGACGTCCGCTTCGAGCAGCGCCAGGCGAACCTCGCGCATCGCGCCGCGCACGTCCGCCTCGCTGAGCGCGCCGCGCCCTTTGAGGGCGTCGAACACGCCGCCGAGCCGATCGGACAAGCTTTCGAACATGAGGCCGCCTTTTCTCCGTCGCCGTCAGGGGCCACAACGCGAAACGCCCCAGGGGGCGCACCCGCGCTGCCTGGGGGAGATCCGCTTCGGACCCGTCATCTCAACCATGGGGGGTTGGATGGTCACGGGATTTAGGCCGATGTGACGTCGTCGTCAACCGAAGCGGTGATGGTCGTGATTAAAGGGGAGGGATCGAGGGGAGCAGGAGAGGATAAGGGGGCCAATGAGTCGCCAGCGCGTCGTCAAACCTGCCTAAGGAAATAGGTACGAATAGGGAACATTCAAGAGCGATCTCCGCGCTGAAGGCTCAAACGCGTCGATGACCGTCGAGCGAACGAGGGGCCGCGGTGGACCAAGGCGATGGACGAACGTGGCGGCTCTGCGAAACATCACTCCATCACAGAGGCGTGCTGGCGTCGCTCCGCCCCGCCCCCTATATACGCCCCTCATGGGCACGCCTTTTCTGAAGATGAACGGCCTCGGCAACGATTTCGTCGTGCTCGACGCGCGGGCACGGCCCCTTGCGCTGTCCTCTCAGACCATCCGCGCGATGGCCGACCGCAAGCGCGGCATTGGCTGCGACCAGTTCATCGTGCTGGAGCCGGGGCTGGGCGGCGCGGATACGCGGATGCGCATCTGGAACGCGGACGGCGATGAGGTCGGCGCCTGCGGCAACGCTACGCGCTGCATCGCCGATTGGCTGGGCGCCGAACTCGGCAAGGAAACGCTCACTATCGACACCGATGCCGGCCGCCTGATCGCTGAGCGCCTGAAGGACGGCCGCGTCAGCGTCGACATGGGACGCCCGCGCTTCGGCTGGGAGGAGATCCCTCTGTCGGAGCGCATGGACACGCGCGTGCTCGACATCAAGCTCGGACCGATCGATGCCCCCGTGCTGTTCGGCCCCTCGGCCGTCAATGTCGGCAACCCGCATTGTATCTTTTTCGTGGACGACGTCGCCAAGCACGACATCTCGCGCTTCGGCCCGATGATCGAGAACTACCCACTGTTCCCCGAGCGCGCGAATGTCTCGATCGCGCAGATCCTGGCGCGCGACCACATCCGCCTGCGCGTGTGGGAGCGCGGCGTCGGCATGACGCAAGCCTGCGGCACCGCCGCCTGCGCGGTCGTGCCCGCCGCCGTCCGCAAGGGATTGAGCGCGCGCAAGGCGACCGTCACGCTCGATGGCGGCGATCTGGAGATCGAATGGCGCGAGGGCGATGACCACATCCTCATGACCGGCCCCGTCGCGCTCAATTTTGAAGGGGTTTGGCCGCAGGATCTGAGCGACGCTGAAAAGGGGGCCGCGTGAGCGCGGAGATCCTCACCTTCGGCTGCCGGCTCAACGCCGTTGAGTCCGAGATCATGCGCGGCCACGCGGCGGCGGCCGGCCTCACCGACGCGGTCATCGTCAACACCTGCGCCGTGACGAGCGAGGCCGTGCGCCAGGCCCGTCAGGCGATCCGCAAGGCCCGCCGCGAGCGCCCAAACGCGGACATCATCGTCACCGGCTGCGCGGTGCAGACCGACCCCGGCCTCTTCGCTGCGATGCCGGAGGTGACGCGCCTCCTGGGCAATGCGGAAAAGCGCAACGCCGAGAGCTTCGCGCGCGGCGGCGCGCCGATCGTCATCTCCGACATCATGGAACTGCGCGAGACCGCGTCGCACCTGATCGACGGCCTCGCCGACCGGGCGCGCACGTTCGTCGAAGTCCAGAACGGCTGCGATCATCGCTGCACGTTCTGCATCATCCCGTTCGGGCGCGGCCCTTCGCGCAGCGTTCCGGCCGGCATCGTGATCGATCAGGTGAAACGGCTAGTCGACCGCGGCATCAACGAAGTGGTGCTGACGGGCGTCGACCTCACCGCCTATGGCGCGGATCTGCCGGGCGCGCCGAGCCTCGGCTCGCTCGTTCAGCGGATCGTCAAGCTGGTGCCGGATTTACCGCGCCTGCGCCTCTCCTCGATCGACGGCGCCGAGGCCGATCGCGCCCTCATCGAGGCGATCGTGGGCGAGCCGCGCGTGATGCCGCATGTCCATCTCTCGCTTCAGGCGGGCGATGACATGATCCTCAAGCGCATGAAGCGCCGCCACACGCGCGCGGACGCGCATCGTCTGGTCGAGCGCCTGCGCGCGCGCCGGCCCGAGATTGCCTTCGGCGCCGATCTGATCGCGGGCTTCCCGACCGAAACGGACGAAATGGCCGAGAACACGCGCGAGATGGTAGATGCGCTCGGCCTTGCCTTCGTGCACGTCTTCCCGTTCTCGCCGCGCCCTGGCACACCCGCCGCGCGCATGCCGCAACTGGAGGGTCGCACGATCAAGGCGCGTGCCAAGCGCCTGCGCGAAACCGCCGAGGACGCGCTCGCCCGCCATCTTACGCGTCAGATCGGGCGCACGCTCACCCTCCTTGTCGAACAGGAAACGAGCGCCCGCGCGCCCGATTTCTCGCCCGTGACGCTGACCGCGCCGGCCGCGCCCGGAACGCTTCTCGCCGCGCGGATCACCGATGCCCTCCCCCGTTCGCTCATCGCTGAGGCGGCATGACGGACACGGAGGAAGGAAAGAAGACCGGATTCTTTCAGCGCCTGCGCCAGGGTCTCTCGCGTTCGGCGACGGGCGTCACCGGCTTTTTCCGCAAGCGCAAGCTCGACCAGGAAACGCTCGACGAACTGGAAGAGCGCCTGATCGCCGCCGACCTAGGCCCCCGCGCCACCGCCCGCGCGCTCGAAGGCGTCCGCGAGCGCTGGTTCGACAAGGAAGTCGGCGAGGACGAACTGAAAGAGGCGCTCGCCAAATCGCTCCAGGAACTGCTGGAGCTGTCCTGGCGCCCCTTGCGGATCGACCCAGACAAGAAGCCGCACGTTTTCCTCGTGATCGGCGTCAACGGTTCCGGCAAGACGACGACGATCGGCAAGATCGCCAAGAGCCTGCGCGCGCAGGGAAAGACGGTGATGCTGGCCGCCGCCGACACGTTCCGCGCCGCGGCGATCGAGCAGCTCCAGGTCTGGGGCGAGCGCAACGGCGTACCCGTGATTGGGAAGGCCGCGGGCTCCGATGCCGCGGGCGTCGCCTTCGAGGCGCTGGAGCGCGCGCAGGCGGCGGGGACCGACGTCCTCATCATCGACACCGCCGGGCGCCTTCAGAACAAGGCCAATCTGATGGCCGAGCTGGAAAAGATCATCCGCGTGATGAAGAAGCGCGACCCGTCCGCGCCGCATCACACGCTGCTCGTGCTCGACGCAACGACGGGGCACAACGCGGTCTCGCAGGTCGAAACCTTCCGCGAGATCGCCGGCGTCTCGGGCCTCGTCATGACGAAGCTCGACGGCACCGCGCGGGGCGGCATCCTGGTCGCGCTCGCCGATCGCTGCGGCCTGCCGATCTACTGGATCGGCGTCGGCGAGGCGATCGATGATCTACAGATATTCCACCCGCGCGCGTTCTCCCGCGCGCTGGTGGGACTTGAAAAGGAGTAGCGATGCCCCCTCTTTTGAAACTTGCTCTCGATTTGGGGCCGCTGCTCATCTTCTTCGGCGTGAATTGGCTGTATGGCATCTTTGCCGCGACGGCCGTGTTCATGGTCGTGATCGTGGTGACGCTCGGCATCACCTATTCGATCGAGAAGAAGCTCTCGCCGATGCCGATCGTCACCGCTGTCGTCGTTCTCGTTTTCGGCGGGCTGACGCTCTATCTGGAAGACGAGCTCTTCATCAAGCTGAAGCCCACGATCGTGAACGGCATTTTCGCGACCGTCCTCTTTGCCGGGCTCGCGTTCGGGCGCCCCTTCATCAAGATCGTGCTCGAGCATGCGATGCAGCTGACCGATGAAGGCTGGCGCCTGCTCACCTATCGCTGGGCGTTCTTCTTCCTGTTCCTTGCGATCCTCAATGAACTCGTCTGGCGCAACACCTCGACCGATTTCTGGGTCGCCTTCAAGGTGTGGGGCGTCTTTCCATTGACGCTCGTTTTCGCCGTCGCGCAGGCGCCGTTCATCATGCGCCATCAGATCGAGGAGCCCGGCGCGAAGGAAGGAAGCGCGCGCAGCTAAAGCCTGTCGGGAAGCGTCTCGGTCGGATTGCTGAACGGCTGGAACACCGCAACGCCCCTCACGGCCTCGTGCTGATGCAGCGCCCATTTGACGCTCGGAAAGGCGAGGTCGTCCCACGGGATCTCCTCGCGCGCGAAAAGCCGCACATCAAGACTTTCCGGGCCCGGCGAAAACTCGGGCGAGGCCAGCCGCGCGCGGTAAATCAACTGCACCTGGCTCGCATGGACGATGGCATAGACGGCGAGCAGCGCATCGATGCTGATCGCCGCGCAGGCTTCTTCGATCGCCTCGCGCTTGGCGCCCGCGATCGGATCTTCCTTTTCTTCCAGATAGCCGGCCGGAAGCGTCCAGAACCCGTGACGCGGCTCGATCGCGCGGCGGCACAACAGAAATTTGTCCTCGAATGTAACGACCGCGCCGACGACGATCTTCGGGTTCACGAAATGGATATGACCGCAATCGCGGCACATGAGACGTTCGAGCGTCTCGCCGTCGGGGATGCGGCGCTCGAAATTGGGCAGTTGGTGCGGCGGAACGTAACGAGGGGGACCGGACATGCGTACACGGAAGTTTTTTTGTTCATTTGTGCGAACACGCACGAAAAGCGGGTGACGAGAGGGTTCCTAAACCGCCGCAAGTTTGCTTCAATGCGCGAGGGGAGACGAGAGGTTTTTCCCGACCACGGAATTTTCGGGCAAGGGCGCCGCACAGCGCGATTATAGGCTTGCCTCCATCCACAGAGAAGAACGAGGAACGCCGATGGCGTCACGGCAATTCGATCTAGCCAACTCACCCGGACATCTTCTTCGGCGTGCGCAGCAATGGGCTTTCGATCTCTACGCGAAGGAAGTGAGCGCGAGCGGCCTCACTCCCCGTCAGTTCACGGTGCTCGCGGCCGTCTCGCAACGCGACGGCGCGAGCCAGACCGAACTCGTCGACGCGACGGGAATTGATCGCTCGACCCTGGCCGACATGGTCGCGCGGATGATGGGCAAGGATCTCCTCGCGCGGAAGCGCACGGAGGAGGATCAGCGCGCGAACGCCGTGCGCATTACCGCGAAGGGCTCGCGCGCGCTGAAATCGGCGATGAGCGCGGTGGCCAAGGCGGAATCGAAGATCCTCGAGCCGCTTGCCGCCTCGAAGCGCGGCGACTTCCTGAAATCGCTGACGGCCATCGCGATGGCTGCCGATGCGGCCGAGAAAGCGGGCGCGAACAGCAGCGCCCCTGTGGCGAAAGCGAAGCGCAAGACGAAAGCCAAGCCGAAGGCCAAGCGCTGAGCCGCTAGATCGTGATGTCGAGATTGGCGCCCGGCCGCTGATAGGCGGGCCGTTCGCTGGCGAGCGGCGCCTCGCGGCGAAAGGCGGCGGGCGGCGCCGAAGATGAACCAGCCTGCCCCTCGCGGCCCGGCGCGGTCTCGCCCTCCTCCCCCGGCACCCGAAAAGGGGGCGGCGTAAACCCGCTCGGCTTAACCGGACGCGCCAGGGTGGAATCGCCGGCGGGCGCAGTCGCGCGCTGCGCCTGGACCGTGATGAGAGAAGAGGCGAGGGATATCGATGACATCGCCCTCACCCTAGCGAGCATCTGTCAGTAAAGTCTAAAGAAGTGGGGTTAGGAACCGTTAGCCCTAAGACGCGGTAAGATCTCTCCGCTCAAGATCTCGGGCGTCAGCGGCCCGGCATGGCGATAGGCGATCCGCCCTTCGCCATCGATGATGAACGTTTCTGGCACCCCATAGACGCCAAGCTCGATCCCCGTGCGCCCGCTCTCGTCCAGCCCGACGGACGCGAACGGATTGCCGAGTTCGGCGAGAAACGCCGCCGCGTCCTCCGGCTTGTTCTTGTAGGCGATGCCGTAGACGGTCGCGCCAAGGCGGGTCGCGAGGGCCATCAACAGCGGATGTTCGAGCCGGCAGGGCGCACACCAGGACGCAAAGACATTGATGACCACCGGTTTCCCCGCCCCGAAAAGGGCCGGAGTGAGGCCCGCGTCGCCCTCGTTCAATCCGGGCAGCGTGATTGCCGGCACGGGCTTTCCGATGAGCGGCGAGGGCAGCTCGTCGCGCGGCCCCCAATAAAGCGCAACGCCGAGAAGCCCCGCGAGCAGGAGGAAAAGGCCGAGCGGAAGGAGCCGCGTCATTCGCCCTCCCGCTCACCCTCGAGGGCTTCAAAGGCGCGCCAATACCGCCGAAGGCTAAGGGCGATCAGGCCCCCGACCGCACCGACCGCGATTCCATAGGCTGGCCAGACATAGGCACCATAGCCGCCCATCGCGAGGAAATCGTCCATCTTTAGTCGCCGGCCGCAGCAAGACGCTGGGCGCGCAGCCGCCGCTCCATCACTTCGGTGCGCATGCGCAGCAGCAGGAGGGCCGTGAAGAGCACCATGAAGCCCAGCGCCATGATGGCGAGGGGCCACAGAAAGGCCGGATGCATCGTCGGCCCGTCCATCCGGAAGACGCTCGCGGGCTGATGGAGCGTCCGCCACCAATCGACGGAGAATTTGATGATCGGCAGATTGACCGCGCCGACGAGCGCCAAGACCGCGGCGGCGCGCGCCGCCCGCGTCGGCTCCTCGATCGCCTGCCAGAGCGCGATATAGCCGAGATACAGGAAGAAGAGGACGAGCACGGAGGTCATCCGCGCGTCCCACTCCCACCACGTGCCCCACATGGGCTTGCCCCACAGCGAGCCGGTCGCGAGCGTGACGAGCGTGAAGACCGCCCCGATGGGCGCCGCGGCCTTGGCCGCGACATCAGCGATCGGGTGCCGGAAGACGAGCGAGACGAGGCTCGCGCCCGCAATCACCGCATAGACGAACATCGCCATCCAGGCCGAGGGCACGTGGACGAACATGATCCGGACGCTCTCGCCCTGCTGATAATCGGGCGGCGCGACGAGCAGCGCCTGCCAAAGCCCGATCGCGATGAGAAGGGATGCAAGCCCCCAGAGCCAAGGCTCGTAAGGCGCCGTCAGGTCCAGGAAACGCTTAGGGTTGGCGGAGGCGAACATGGCCCTTTGACTTAAGGGCGCGGGGCGGCGAAGGCAATGCGGCCACCGGTCACGACAGATGGAGCCTAAGGGCCGCCGCCGCCGCGATCGGCCCGATCACGAGGAAAAAGAGCGAAAGCCCGCCCAAGAGCATCAAGGCGCCGCCATAGGGAAGCCCGCTCGCGGCCGCCGCCCCGGCCCCCGCGCCGAAGATCACGACGGGAACGAAGAGCGGCAGCGCCAGCAGTGACAGCAGCAATCCGCCGCGCCGCACGCTGACCGTGAGCGCCGCCGTCACCGCGCCGATGAGCGTGAGCGCGGGCGTCCCGATCAGCAGCGAGAGCGCGACGACGGGAATAATCTCCTCGTCCACCTGAAGCTGGATCGCGAAGAAGGGCGAGGCGGCGGCCAGCGGCAGGCCGGTCGTCACCCAGATCGCCGCGCATTTGGCGAGCACGAGCAGGCTGAGCGGCGCATCTGCCAGCAGCAATTGCTCGAGCGATCCGTCCTCGTAGTCGGCTTGAAACAGCCGGTCGAGCGAGAGGAGAACGGCCAGCACCGCCGCGATCCACAAGAGCCCCGGGCCGACCGCCGCCAATTGCCCGGGCGCCGCCCCGAGCCCCAGCGGCACGAGCAGAATGACGCCCGCGAAAAAGGCGAGCGCGAGCCATGGCCCCCCGCCGACCCGGAAGGCAAGCGTCAGATCGCGCCGGAAGAGAGCAAGGATCGGCGTCATGCGGCGGCGCCAGCCTCCGCGGCGCGCAGAACCAGCGTCTCGCCGGCGACGGGCAGCGTGTCGTGCGTCGCCGCGATCGCAAGCCCCCCGCCCGCGAGATGCCGCTCCAGGATCTGCCGCAGGAGATCCCGCCCCGCCGCGTCGAGCGCGCTCATCGGCTCATCGAGCAGCCAGATCGGCCTGGGGCTCGCGAGCAGCCGCGCGAGCGCGAGCCTTCGCCGCTGGCCGGCCGAGAGGAATTGCACCGGCAGATCAGCCTGCCGCACGAGACCCATTTCGGCGAGGATCGGAGCAAGGGGCCCATCGCCGCCCAGCAGACGCTGCGAAAAGGCGAGCGCCTCCCCCGCGCTCAATTGCGGTTTCAGCCCGTCCTGATGAGCGATGAAATGGATCGCGGTCGCTTGCGGCCGATCGCCAAGCCCTTCGATGCGCACCGCGCCCGCGTCCAGATCGAGCAGTCCCGCGATAACGCGCAAGAGAGACGATTTGCCGGCCCCGTTCGGCCCCCGCACGGCGAGCAGGGAGTCCCTCTCCACCGTGAAGGAGAGATCGCTGAAGACGCACCGCCCGCCCCGCACGCAGACAAGATGGTCCGCGCTCATCCGGACGGCACCGGACGCCGCCCCCGCGCTAGAGATCATCGAAGCGCCCGGACCGCCCTGCGCCGCCCGCGAAACGCTTGGCGCCCGCCTGCGTCTCGCCGGATCGCAGCACCTCGACGCCGCGCCGGAACTCGTTCGCGATCGCCTGGTCGTAGGGCATGTCCCATTGCTCGTAGGCGCTCATCCGGTCGCTCTGAAGGCAGATACTGGGGAATTTCGCGATCTCCATCGCCAGGGCCTGCGCCGCCGCGAGTCCCTCGCCCTTCTTGGCGATCCGGTTCGCGAGCCCCATCGCGAGCGCTTCCTCCGCGCCGACCGGCCGCCCAGTGAGGATGAGATCGAGCGCCCGGCCATGCCCGACGATGCGCGGCAGGCGCACCGTGCCGCCATCGATCAGCGGCACGCCCCAGCGCCGGCAGAAGATCCCGAAGATCGCGTCCTCCTCCATGATGCGCAGATCGCACCAGAGGGCGAGCTCCATGCCCCCCGCGACCGCATGGCCCGCAACGGCCGCGATCACGGGCTTGGAAAGCACCATGCGCGAGGGCCCCATCGGCCCGTCGGCGGCCAGCCGTGAGAAGGCGAGCCCCGTCGCCGGCGGAACGATCGGGTTGCCCCCGTCCCCGCCCGCGACGGCCTTCAGATCCGCGCCCGCGCAGAAGGTGCCGTTCGCGCCGTGGAAGACGGCGACCCGCGCCTCCGCGTCCGCTTCGAAGGCGAGGAAGGCCTCGGCCAGCGCTTCCGCGGTCTTCAGATTGACGGCGTTGCGCACCTCCGGCCGCGAGAGCGTGACCGTGGTGACCGGACCGCTGCGGCTGACCGTGACGGCGGGCTCGGAAGACATCGTTTCGCTCCTCTGAATTGTGAGCCTCGTCAACGCGGCGAACAAATCTGCGCTAAGAGGCGCCGCGAAGCATAGCGTTGCCGGGCAAATCTGATAAATCTGCCCGCACCCAATAGCGACTGCCTCTTCCTTGTAAGTGTGAGCCGAAAGGCCGCGGTGCGCCACCTCGTCGGATGCTCCGTGTGCCCCAGGTGGGGAGATGCGGCACACACATGCAACCACGGGGATCGGCGCTGGTGAACACCCTCTCTCTCGACAGCTTCAAATCGAAGAAGACGCTCAAGGTGGGGACGAAATCCTACACCTATTACAGTCTGCCGGCCGCCGAGAAGGCTGGCCTGACCGGCATCTCGAAGCTGCCGAATTCGATGAAGGTCCTGCTCGAAAACCTCCTGCGCCACGAGGACGGACGCTCGGTCACGGCCGACGACATTCGCGCGATCGCGAGCTGGCTGACCAAGCGCACCTCGGCGCGCGAGATCGCGTTCCGCCCGGCCCGCGTGCTGATGCAGGACTTCACGGGCGTTCCCGCCGTCGTTGATCTGGCCGCGATGCGCGACGCGATGGCGGCCCTTGGCGGCAACCCGAAGGCCATCAACCCCCTCGCCCCGGTCGATTTGGTGATCGATCACTCCGTGCAGGTCGATTTCTTCGGCGGGCGCGATGCCTTCAAGAAGAACGTCGCGACGGAATATCAGCGCAACGGCGAGCGTTATGAATTCCTGCGCTGGGGCCAGACGGCGTTCGACAATTTCCGCGTCGTGCCGCCGGGCACCGGCATCTGCCACCAGGTGAACCTCGAATATCTCGCCCAGACCGTCTGGACCGCGAAGGTCAAGACGAAGAAGGGAACGGTCGAGCTCGCTTATCCCGACACGCTCGTCGGCACCGACAGCCACACGACGATGGTCAATGGCCTCGCGGTGCTTGGCTGGGGCGTTGGCGGCATCGAGGCTGAGGCCGCCATGCTCGGCCAGCCGATTTCGATGCTCATCCCCGAGGTCGTCGGCTTCAAGCTGACCGGCAAGCTCAACGAGGGTGTGACCGCCACCGACCTCGTCCTCACCGTCACGCAGATGCTCCGCAAGAAGGGCGTGGTCGGCAAATTCGTCGAATTCTATGGCCCCGGGCTCGATCTCATGACGCTCGAGGACCGCGCGACGATCGCCAACATGGCGCCCGAATACGGCGCGACCTGCGGCTATTTCCCGGTCGATGCCGACACGCTGCGTTATTTGAAAGCCACCGGCCGCAAGCCCGCGCGCGTCGATCTCGTCGAGAAATACTGCAAGGTCCAGGGGATGTTCCGCGACGCGAAGTCGCCCGACCCGGTCTTCACGTCCACGCTGCAGCTTGACCTCGCGACGGTCGAGGCGAGCCTGGCTGGCCCCCGCCGTCCGCAGGACCGCGTGCCGCTCGGCAAGGCCGCGTCGGGTTTCGCTGAGACCCTCGTCAACGACTACAAGAAGGGCGACGAGGCGATGAAGCGCGTGAAGGTCGAGGGCACCGACTTCTCGATTGGCCACGGCGACGTCGTGATCGCCGCGATCACGTCGTGCACCAACACGTCGAACCCCAGCGTCATGATCGGCGCGGGCCTCTTGGCGCAAAACGCGCTCAAGCGCGGCCTGAAAGTGCGCCCCTGGGTGAAGACCTCGCTCGCGCCGGGCAGCCAGGTCGTGACGGACTATCTGGCCGCTGCCGGCGTTCAGAAGGCGCTCGACACGCTCGGTTTCAATCTCGTGGGCTATGGCTGCACGACTTGCATCGGCAATTCGGGACCCCTGCCCGACAACATCGCGAAAGCCGTGACCGACGGTGACCTCGCGGTCGCGGGCGTTCTCTCCGGAAACCGGAATTTCGAGGGCCGCATCCACCCGCAAGTGCGCGCGAATTATCTCGCCTCACCGATGCTGGTCGTCGCCTACGCGCTCGCCGGCTCGATGAATATCGACCTGACGCGCGATCCCGTCGGCTACGACAAGGACAACGAGCCGGTGTTCCTGCGTGAGATCTGGCCGAGCGCGCAGGATATTGCCGCCAGCGTGCGCAAGAACGTCACCGCCAAGATGTTCCGCACACGTTATGCCGACGTCTTCAACGGCGATGCGAGCTGGCGCCGCATCAAGGTGAAGACGGGCCTCACCTACAAGTGGAACGATGCCTCCACCTATGTTCAGAACCCGCCCTATTTCGAGGGCCTGAAGACGGCCGCGAGCGCCATCACCGATGTCGAAGGCGCCCGCGTGCTCGGCCTCTTCGGCGATTCGATCACGACGGACCACATCTCGCCCGCCGGTTCGATCAAGACCGCCGGCCCCGCCGGCAAATATCTGACCGAGCACGGCGTCACCGTTCCGGACTTCAACTCCTATGGCGCGCGGCGCGGCAATCACGAGGTGATGATGCGCGGCACCTTCGCCAATATCCGCATCAAGAACGAGATGCTGGGCGGCGAGGAAGGCGGCAACACCATTCACTATCCAAGCGGCGAAAAACTGTCGATCTACGATGCCTCGATGCGCTATCAGGCCGAGGGCGTGCCGCTCGTTGTTTTCGCAGGAAAAGAGTATGGCACCGGCTCGTCGCGCGACTGGGCGGCGAAGGGCACGCGCCTCCTGGGCGTGCGCGCCGTGATCGCGGAAAGCTTCGAGCGCATCCACCGCTCGAACCTCATCGGCATGGGTGTGCTGCCGCTGCAATATCCCTCCGGCACCGATCGCAAGACGCTCGGCCTCAAGGGCGATGAGACGGTCGCCATCAAGGGCCTCGCCAAGCTGAAGCCCGCGGGCAAGGTGAGTTGCACGATCTCGTATCCCGACGGCCGCACGGCGGACGTCACGCTGCTATGCCGGATCGATACGCTCGACGAACTGGAGTATTTCAAAAACGGCGGAATCCTGCCCTACGTGCTGCGCAACTTGCTGAAGGCGGCCTAGGGCGTAGGGCTTGCCTGCCGGTTGAATGAATGGCCGCCTCACCCTCTCGTGACTTTGCTGAGAGAGGGGGGCGGCCTAACTTGCCTGCCATGTCACCGAAAGCCCCCCTCTTCGCCGCGCTTCTCGCCGCTGCCGCGTTCGCGGGCGACGCGCGCGCCGATCAGCGCCACCCCGTGGTGGTGGAGCTGTTCACGAGCCAGGGCTGTTCCTCCTGCCCGCCCGCCGATGAACTGCTGGGCGAGATGGCCAAGCGCGCCGATGTGATCGCCCTCTCCTTCAACGTCGACATCTGGGACTATCTGGGCTGGCAGGATTCGCTCGCGCGCCCCGGCCACGCGAAGCGCCAGGCCGCCTATGCGAGCCGGATGCCGAACCGGCAAGTCTATACGCCCCAGGCGATCGTCGACGGCGCGCTCGATGTCGTCGGCTCGCGACGCGGCGATTTGGAAGCCGCGATCGCAGAACGTCGCGATGCGGCCCATCCCAGCCCGCGCATTTCGCTCGCGCTAGATGGCGATGTGCTCGTCGCCGAGATCGGCGCGGCGCCCGTGCCCGTGAACGAGGAAGCGACGATCTGGCTCGTCCGCAAGGCCGCCGCCGAAACGATCGCGATCGACGCCGGCGAGAACAGCGGCCGCACGATCACCTACACGAACGTTGTGCGCGACATGGACGCGGTCGGCATGTGGTCGGGCGAACCCGTTGCGTTGCGCCTGCCAGCGGTCGATGCGGAAGCCGGGGACGCAACGGGTTATGTGCTGCTGGTTCAGGAAGGCGGCACCGGTGAGATTTGGGCTGCTGCCGCGCTCGACGGCTCGGCGGCCAACTAGGGCAACGCGCCGCCCGGCGGCACGGGCGAAACCTGCGGCACCGGCGATCCATCCTGCAGCGTCAAGGGCTGCAGCATATCGGCCTGCGGCGCGCGCAGTTGCGCCCCTTTGTAATTGGGGAGCCGGTAGGCCCAGCCCGCGACGCGCGCGTTGATCGCCTTGGCTTCTTCCACGATCTCCGGCTTGGCACCGACGTCGTGCAGCGCCTGGATCGTCGCCCAGAACAGGTTCTCGTGGTCGATGATCGACAGAACGACCGAGAGCCCGTCGAAGGTTGTGAACGCGGCGCGGCTGGCATCGCTGAAATCGAGCGCGCTCTGGGCCTGCACGTCTTCGATGGTGAGCCCGCTGATCGCGGTCGCAAGACCGTTGATGATGGTCGTCGCGGCCGGCTGGCGGCCCGGCGGAACGGCCGAAACCGAGAAATTCGGCGCGTCGGCGGTCTCGCGCGCCAGCGTATAGGCCTCGCCCTCGGGCGGCTGAACATCGGCGCGCGCGATCCGCGACCCCGCGATGTCGAAGAGTGTCTTGTCGATCCAATCGGTCTCCGTGCGCTGCACGGTGAGGAACCCGCGCGCGAGGTAGGTTTGGTCCTCGCCCGCGCGGCGCACATAGATCGTGCCGTCCGCACCGGGCGAGGGCACCTGCTCCACTTTGCCCGCGACAAGCGAGGCGATCGCCGTTCCGTCTGCAGCCTCCAGCGTATAGCGCACGCCCTGCCCGCCTTCGTCAGCCGGCATGAGATTAAGCCGCGCATGCCAATCGGCGCGGGCCGTCTTCGCCTCGATGAGGTCGAGCTCGGCGATCCCCACGATCGCGCGCTTGATGGATTCGAATCGCGCGGGATAGCCGGCCTTGCCCGGCAGAACCCAATTGCCGTCCGCGTTGCGCACCGCTTCGAACGTACCGTCCGGCGAGACGATCTTGAGCCGCGCGACATCGTTCACCTGCGCGGCGAGGTCCGGGAACATCTTCTGCGTCGTGAAGGTCGGCGCGACGAGGTTTGCCTCGCTGATGAGCGCCCAGGCGGCAAGAATGACGAACACCGCCGCCGTGCCCGCGAGATAGAGAAGGCCGCGAAGGCGCTTGTCCGCGACGGCGGGCGCGATGTCGTCGGCCATGGCTACCCTCCTCCCGTGCCCTCGGCGACCCGTTGGTGCCGGCGCCGGCTGCGCAGCACCGCAAGCGCGATCGCAACGCCTGCGACGACGATCGGCACGAGGGCGATATTGATGATCGCGAGCATCGTGCCGAGCGATTCGATCTCGCGCGTCAGCTCGCGCTGCACGGTACGCAGCTCGCCGCGCGTCGCCGCGCGCTCCTTGAGGAACCGGTCGATTTCGGCCTCCTGCTCGGGCGTGAGCACCGCGCCGCTCGCCCCGTCTGGCCGGGCGGTGCGCTGCAAGGCATCGATCCGCGATTGCGTTTCATCGAGTTTTGCCTCGAGGCGCTGCTGCTCGGCGAGATAGCGCGTCTCGGCACGCCGCCGCAATTCATCGACCACCGCGAACGGGCGCGTGGAACTCGCCCGCGTGCGCAATGAGATGAGCGCGCTCGATCCGAGCAGATTCTCCGCTGCGTTCAGCACGAAGGCCGCGTTGTCCGCGATCGGCACCGCCATCCGCTGGCCGAGGAACTGCTGCACCTGCACCCAGAAGCGGTCGTCGAAAATGTCGGAATCCGCCATCACGATGATGTTTGCCGGATTGGCCGATTCTGGAAGATGCGCAGGCAAGGCCTCGCTCGACTCGGCCGTCTCCTCCTCAGCGCCTTCTTCGGGCGCCGCCGCTGGCTCCGCGGGCGGTCCGTCGGGATAGGCCGACTTCACGGGGCCGCTAATCCGCGCCGCGATCACATAGCGCTCGCCCGTCGGCAGGAACCGCGCGAGCAGCGACGGCGGATCGGACTGGCCGCGCACGTCATCGGCCGGCATCGTCATCGCTTCGGCGGAAGAGCGCACCAGCGGAACGAACGTCGTGGTCGCGCCCTCGGCCTGCTTCAGCGCGCCGGGCGTGCCCAGATTAAGCACCTGGAGCGCGGAGGTGACGATATCGTCGCGATCGAAATCGGCTTCCTGAAGGCCGAGCCACAGGATGTAGTCGATGATCTGCCCGCCCGTGCGCCCATATTGCACGCGCTGCGCGCGCAAGCGGTCGGCGACAACGAGATTGGGATCGTAGTCGATCCCCCAAGCCTTGAGGAGCGGCCCGAGATCCGACGAGAACGTCGAGCCCGCAAGGGGGTTGCCTGATTCGCTGGCCGTCTGGCTGATCTCCGAGATCGGATCGACGAACGCGAGCACGCGCCCGCCCCGCATCACGAACTGATCGATCGCATAGAGCGTATGCGGCGCAAGCGCCTTGGGATGCGCGATCAACAGTGTGTCGATGTCGGGCGAGATCGTTTTGAATTCCTGCTCCAGGAACACGACATCGAATGACTGCGTGATCTGCTCATAGATCATGTAGGGCTGCGAGCGCCCCTGCATCGCGGCCATCAGCCCGCCGGGCCCGGTGTCGAGCGGCAGATTGGTGATGAGGCCAAGCTTGGGCTTCTTCTCCGCGTCCAGCCGCGCGATCAGCGAGGTTAGGTCGTACTCGAGATATTGCTCGCGATCCTGATTGAGGTAGGCGAGCACTTCCTGGCCGTCGATCGAGTTCGACCCGACGACGCCGAAATAAATGGTCTTACCCTCGCGCGTCGGCGCCGCGGTGATGCCAAGCGCAAGCGCACGGTCTTCTTCCTCGCTGAAAGGCTCGGGATCGATCTCCTCGACCCTCAGCTTGTCGCCCGCGATCGATTGATACTCGCGCAGGAGGTCGCGCACGCGCTCGCCATAGGCCTGGATCTGCGCGTAGTCCGCCGCCACCCGCCGCGAAAAGAAGAAGCGCAGCGTTACCGGCTCCTTCAGATTGCTGAGGATCTCTTGCGTGCCGGCCGAAACCGTGAAGAGACCCTTGTCCGTGAGGTCGACCCGCGCCGTCCGGAAGAACGATGTCGCCGCGATGTTGAGCGCGATGAAGAGCACGACTGCGACCGTCAGCGAGAGGGCCGCGATCAGCCGGCGATTGTGCGAAAGCGCGTCGAGCGTCATCCCGCTTTCCTCAGATCGATGAGGACCGCCGTCGCGAACAGGAAGAGCGCGATCAGCGACAGGAAATAGATGAGGTCGCGCAGATCGATCACCCCGGCCGTGATCGAGGCGAAATGCGTGAGGAAGCTGAACGAGGAGATCGCGTTGACGATCGCCAGCGGAAAGATCGTCGAAACGACATCGATGACGATGGGCGTACCAGCAACCGTGAAGAGAAAGCAGACGACGACGGACACGACGAAGGCGATCACCTGGCTGCTCGTCATCGCCGACACGCACGAGCCGATGGCAAGGAACGCGCCCGCCATCAGGAAGCTGCCGATATAGCTCGCGAAGATCACGCCGTTGTCTGGGTCACCCAGATAATTGACCGTGATCCAGATCGGAAAGGTGAGAATGAGCGCGAGCCCCGCGAACGCCCAGGCGGCGAGGAACTTGCCGAGCACCGCTGCATAGAGCGGGATCGGCAGCGTCAGCAGCAATTCGAGCGTTCCTGCCTTGCGCTCCTCTGCCCACAGGCGCATCGAGATCGCGGGGATCAGGAAGAGATAGAGCCAGGGGTGAAAGCCGAAGAACGCCGTCAGCTCCGCCCGCTCGTTCTGATAGAAATTGCCGATGTAGAACGTGAAGACGCCCATCGTGAACAGAAAGATCACGATGAACACATAGGCGAGGGGCGTCGCGAAATAGCCGAGCAGCTCGCGCTTCGCGATGGCCATCGTCTCTCTCATGACGCGGCCTCATCGGTTGTCAGGGAGCGGAACACGGCGTCGAGCCGTCCGGCCTCCGCCGTGATGGCTTCCTGCGTCCCGCCCCGCGTGACGGTGAACTGCACGTCGCGCCCGACCACCGGCCCGTCGGCGACGAGGTGCCCCTTGTCGATGATGACGGCGCGCGTGCACATCGCCTCGACCTCTTCGAGGATGTGCGTCGAGACGATGATCGCCTTGGCGCTCGCCATCTCGCGGATGAGCTGGCGCACCGTGTGCTTCTGATTGGGGTCGAGCCCATCGGTCGGCTCGTCCATGATGAGGACGGGCGGATCGTGGAGGATCGCCTGCGCAAGGCCGACGCGCCGCTTGAAGCCCTTCGACAAGGTCTCGATCGGCTGTTCGAGCACGCTCGCGAGTTCGGTGCGCTTCACCGCGTTCGCGATCTGTCGCTCGCGCGCCTCGCCGTCGATGCCGCGCACTTCGGCGATGAAGGAGAGGAACTGCGCCGGCGTCATGTCGTGATAGGCGGGCGCGCCTTCGGGCAGATAGCCGATCCGCTTCTGCGCCTCCAGGGGCTGCTGGGCGACATCGAACCCGCACACCGAGATCCGCCCTGCGCTCGGCGCCAGGAACCCGGTGATCATCTTCATGGTCGTGGATTTGCCTGCGCCATTGGGGCCGAGAAAGCCGAGCACCTCACCGCGCGCGACGGAGAGCGAGATGCCATCGACGGCCCGGAAGGGTCCGAAGTGTTTCGAAATTCCCTCGATCTCGATCATGCGGAATTGAAGTGGCGGGACGGGATGCGGCACCGGCGAGCGGTCCGCCCCTAGGACCGGAGGCGGCAAAGAGGCGTCTGTGTAGGGGAGTTGCGCGAACGAGGCAAGTGAACTTGGGG
This sequence comes from Alphaproteobacteria bacterium, assembly GCA_016124385.1. Classification (GTDB taxonomy): domain Bacteria; phylum Pseudomonadota; class Alphaproteobacteria; order Micropepsales; family Micropepsaceae; genus JACADY01. Next base: position 76,771 of record WGNU01000001.1, read on the forward strand.
AAGGGTTCCCTTCAGGCTCAGGCCTCTTCGGCGGCGCTGGCAGGCTCGTCCGTCACCGGAGGGATCGCGGCCGGGATCGCCGCAGGCGCGCTCGGCGCCGCCTCATCGAGAAGGGCCGCGACCCGCTCGAGCGAGGAGACGATCGCCGCCTGCTCCCAATCGGGCAGCGCCGCGAACCGCTCGAGGAAATGTCGGTTCATCTGCGAGGGCGAGTTTTGCAGCGCCCCCTGCCCCTCTGGCGTGATCGAGACGAACACCTGCCGCCGGTCGACGGCACTGCGCGAGCGCACGGCAAGCGCCTTCTCCTCGAGCCGATCGACCAGCGTCGTGACGGTCGCCTGGCTCAGCGACATCGCGCGCGCGATCTCGCTGGCGGTCACCGCGCCATGTTCGACGAGGTAGTGGAGAAGCACACGCTGCGACGTGGAAAGCCCCGAATCGCGCACGAGACTCTTTGCGTGACGCTCCCCCGTTCGCAGAATCCGACGGATCGCGAGGAGGGCATCATCGCCACGGTTCTGCATTTCTGTGACTCAAGGGAGGGGCATTCGGGCGATCATAATTGAGTTTGCGGCGAAGGAAATCGCAAGCGAGCCGCCGCTCTCACAAAAACAAGTTCGAAATTCGAACTATCTCAGGCGGTGCGCCTGAAAAATCGCGCCCCCGCCAGACACCGAGAAGTCACGTAACTGGTTATAAAAAAGAAATAATTTCGTGATTGTCCAAAAAATAGCCGTATGAGGTCGATAATGCGGCATTTCGCGGTTGACATGATAGTTCGATATACTAAGTATCCGGCTCGGAAGAAACAGCACTCAACGAGATAATGGCACTCTCACTCGCGACGGGCGCTGCGCGCGCACGCCCGTATGATCACGACTCAACGACACTGCGCGAGCCCTGTGCCGGGGATGGCCCGGCAATCCACGAACTGATCGCCGCCTCGCCGCCGTTGGATCGCAATTCCCTCTACTGCAACCTCCTGCAAGCCCGCGATTTTGCCGCGACCAGCATCCTGGCCGAGGCGGCCGACAAGGCCGGCACGCCGCTCGGCTGGATCTCGGGCTACGTACCGCCGACAGAGCCCCAAACGCTGTTCGTCTGGCAGGTCGCGGTCGCCGCCGCCGCGCGCGGCCAGGGCCTCGGGCTGCGGATGCTGAACGCGTTGGTCGCCCGCCCGGCCCTGGCATCGCTGAGGCGGCTGCGTACGACGATCACGGCGGACAACGCCGCGTCGTGGGCTCTTTTCGAGCACTTCGCGCGCGATCGCGGCGCGCATCTCACACGCGAGCCCCTCTTCCTCAAGGACCGCCATTTCGCCGGCCGCCACGAGACCGAGCATCTCGTGACGATCGGCCCGCTGCACGGCGGCGCTCGCTGAGCGCCGCGCCTCAATCGACCCCCACCAAGGAGCCGACCATGTCCCCCATTTCCGCGACGCTGACGCCAACGCCGCGCCCCTCGACGCGCCGCCCGGATCTGCGCCTCTATGAGCGCCGCGAATCGCAAGTTCGCTCATACTGCCGCGCCTTCCCCCGCACTTTCGTCCGCGGATCCGGGTCCTATCTCTTCGACGACGAGGGCGGCGCCTATCTCGACTTTCTCTCCGGTTGTTCGACGCTCAATTACGGGCACAACGACCCCGCGCTGAAGCAGGCCCTGCTCGAATACATCGAGAAGGACGGCGTTGCGCATGGCCTGGACATGCACACCGAGGCGAAGGCGGAATTCCTTCAAGCCTTCGAGACGCTGATCCTGAAGCCCCGCGACCTCGACTATCGCGTGATGTTTACCGGCCCAACCGGCACCAACGCCGTTGAGGCGGCGATGAAGCTGGCGCGCAAGGTCACCGGCCGCACCAACATCATCGCCTTCACGAACGGCTTTCACGGCATGACGCTGGGAGCGCTTGCCGCGACCGGCAATGGCGGCAAGCGCGGCGGCGCGGGTCTTCCGCTCGCGGGCGTGACGCGCATGCCCTATGACGGTTATTTCGGCGACGGCATCGACACGGCCGATCATCTGGCCGCGATGCTGGCCGATCCCTCGAGCGGTATCGACGCGCCAGCCGCCATCCTTCTCGAAGTCGTCCAGGGCGAAGGCGGCCTCAACGTCGCGAGCGATGCCTGGCTACGCCGCATCGCGATGATCGCGCGCAATGCCGGCGCCCTCCTCATCGTCGATGATATCCAGGCGGGCGTCGGGCGCACGGGCGGCTTCTTCAGCTTCGAGCGCGCGGGCATCACGCCCGATATCGTCACCCTCGCCAAGTCGCTCTCGGGCCTTGGCCTTCCCTTCGCGCTGACGCTGTTCCGCCCCGGCCTCGATGATTGGACGCCCGGCGAGCACAACGGCACGTTTCGCGGCAACAACCACGCCTTCGTGACGGCCGCGGCCGCGCTCAAGCACTATTGGAGCGATGACGCTTTCGAGCGCGAGGTCGCGCGCAAATCGGACGCGCTGAAGGGCCGCCTGGAGACGATCGCGCGGCGCTTCGCTGCTCGCGGCCTGCGCGTGAAGGGCCGCGGCATGATGATGGGCCTCGACGTGACGAGCGGCGAGATCGCCGAGAAGATCACGACGGCTTGCTTCGCGCGCGGTCTCATCATCGAGACGAGCGGCGGCCACGACGAGGTCGTCAAGGTGCTCTGCCCCCTGACGATCACGGATGGGGAGCTGACGACCGGCCTCGACATCCTCGAAAAAGCCGTGACCGAAGCGCTCGGCACCGAACTCCCGGCGGCGGCGGAGTAGGCGCGATGATCGTCCGCGACCTGAACGGCAAGGAAGGCGATCGCCGCCGCGTCGATTCGAATGGCTGGCACAGCGTCCGCCTGCTCCTGAAGGAGGACGCGATGGGCTTCTCCTTCCACATCACGACGATCCACAAGGGCGCTGAGCTGGCGATGCACTACAAGCATCACCTCGAGAGCGTTTATTGCATCGCCGGCGAAGGCACGATCGAGGACCTGGCGACTGGCCAAATCCACACGATCCGCCCGGGCGTCATGTACGCGCTCGACAAGCACGACCGCCACATCCTGCGCGCGCGCGAGGAAATGACGATGGCGTGCGTCTTCAACCCACCCCTCAACGGACGCGAAACCCACGGCCCCGACGGGGCCTACGCGTTGGAAGCGGAGGCCATCTGATGACGACAGGCGCACCGCGCGAGGATCGCTACCCCTCGCGCATCGGCGGCCATCCGAAAATTCTCCCTCGCATGGAACCCGTGGTCCATGCCCCAGCACGGACCAATCCGCCGATCGATGCCGGCGCGATTGCCCGCTATGAGCGCGACGGCTTTCTCGTGCTGGAAAGTCTTCTTCAGCCCCACGAGGTCGAGGCCCTGGTCGCGGCCGCGCGCGATCTGCTGCGCGCGCCGGATAGGCTGGAGACCGAGACGCTCATCCGCGAGCGGGAGAGCCAGGAAGTCCGCTCGATCTTCAAGATCCACGCGCAGAGCAAGATCTTCGCCGCGCTCGCGGCGGACCCGCGCATCGCCGACATCGCGCGCTTCATTCTGGATGACGATGTCTACATCCATCAGTCGCGCCTGAACTACAAGCCTGGGTTCCGTGGCAAGGAATTCTACTGGCATTCCGATTTCGAGACCTGGCACGTCGAGGACGGCATGCCCGCGATGCGCGCGCTGTCCGCCTCGATCCTTCTGACCGACAACAGCGCGTTGAACGGCCCGCTGCTGCTCGTGCCGGGCTCGCATCGCCATTTCGTCTCCTGCGTCGGCGAGACGCCGGACGATCACTACAAGCATTCGCTCCGCCGCCAGGACTACGGCGTTCCGGACGATCAGAGCCTTGAGCATCTGGTCGCCGCCGGCGGCATCGTCGCCGGCGCGGGCAAGGCCGGCACCGTCGTCTTGTTCGACTGCAACACCATGCACGGCTCGAACGGAAACATTACGCCCGAGCCCCGCTCGAACGCGTTCTTCGTCTACAATGCGGTCTCCAACCGCCTCGAAGCGCCGTTTGGTCCGCCAACCCCGCGTCCCGAGTTCATCGCCGCCCGCAAGGATGTCGAGCCTCTGGAACGCCGGGCGCGCCGCGCCGCCTAGAGCGAAACGGGAGTGAGCCGCCCTGGAGGGATACCGCAACGTCGCCGCCATCGTGGTTGCGTTGACGCTGATGCAGGGGGCCTCCGGAGCGTTGTCGATCATCGTTCCGCTGGGCCTTGCCGCAGCGGGCGCCTCGCCGTCTGCGATCGGCCTCGTGATGGCGGCCTATGCGGCCGGCTTCCTGCTGGGCGCGCGCTGGACGCCGCGCGAGATCGCGCGCATTGGCCACATCCGCGCCTTTGTCGTGTTCGCGGCGGTGAACGCGCTCGCCGCCCTGGCGCTCGCGATCTCCGTGGACGTTGCGACCTGGCTCGTCATCCAGGTGATCTTGGGCGCGGGCGTCGCGGGCCTCATGACGACGGGCGAAAGCTGGATCGCCGATGCCGCGCCGCCCGCCCAGCGCGGCGCCATTTTGAGCTTCTATCTCGTCGTCTCGAAACTCGGTTTCGTCGCCGGGCCGTTCTTGATGGCGGGGCGCGATCCGGCGGGGCCGACGGCGTTGATGATCCTCGCCGCGCTGTTTGCGATGGCGCTGCTTCCGATCGCGGTCACGGATCGCGCGCAGCCCGCCCCGCCCGCTGCCGCGCCCTTCGGCATTCGCCAGCTCTGGGACGTTGCGCCCGCCGCCGTGATCGCGGCGCTTGCCGCCGGCGCGATCAACGGCGCGGTGCTGCAGCTCTATTCGATTTATGCCGCGCCCTTGAATCTCGAGGCACCCAATGTCGCCGCCGCGCTCTTCAACACGGCGATGACGGCGGGCGCGCTCCTCGCGCAGTGGCCCGCCGGCGTGCTCTCCGATCGGATCGACCGGCGCCTCGTTATCGCGGGATTGAGCATCGCGGCGGCGCTGGCCTCGGCCGGCCTTGCGATCGTGCCGAGCGATGCGCCCGAGTTCGTCGTCTATGGACTCGCGGTCGCATGGGGCGCGGGCTCGCTCTCCTTCTATGGCGTGGCCGTCGCGCACGCAGCCGACCGCGCCCAGCCCGGCCAGACGACGAGCATGATGGCCGGCATTTTAATGCTCTGGGCGATGGGCGCCATCGTGGGTCCGCTCGTCGCCGGCGCCGCGATGGATGTGGGGCTGGGACGCGCCGGGCTCTTCGCGTTCGCCGCCATCGGCCTTGCGCTGCTGCCCGTGGCGATGCTGGCGCGCCGCCGCGCGGCGGAGCCGGTCGCGGGGGATGCGAAATCCGCCTTCGCGCCGGCCGGCGTGACGAGCGTCGCCATCACCGATCTCGATCCGCGCGCGGCCGAAGAAACGCCCGCCGCGCCACCGCCCGCTGAGGAGGCGCCATCATGATCCTGACCAGCTTCCTCGTCTTCCTGGGCGCGTTCCTCGCGGTCGGCCTCGCGGCGGCCTGGCGCGCACGCGCCTCGCGCACCGACTACTACCTCGCGAGCCGCGAAGTCTCCCCGTGGCTCGCCGGTCTCTCGGCCGTCGCGACCAACAATTCCGGCTACATGTTCATCGGCGTCATCGGCTACACCTACGCGACCGGCCTCGCCGCGATCTGGCTGATGATCGGCTGGATCCTCGGCGATTTCTGCGCCTCGCTCTTCATCCATCGCCGCCTGCGCCAGGCGACGGAAGCGACCAACGAAGCCTCCTTCGCGGGCGTCATCGCGCGCTGGGGCGGCGGCGACATGACGCTGTGGCGCCGGCTCGCGGCCATCATCATGGTTGTCTTCCTGGGCGCCTACGCGGCCGCGCAGATCGCCGCCGGCGGCAAGGCCTTGCAGGGCGTGCTCGGCTGGAACCCCATGACGGGCGCCTTCATCGTCGCCGCGATGGTACTCGCCTATTCCTGGGCGGGCGGCATCCGCGCCTCCATCTGGACGGACGCGGCGCAATCCTTCGTCATGCTGATCGCGATGACACTGCTCTTCGTCGTCGGGCTTGAGGGGCGCGGCGGCATCGAGGGAACGATCGCCGAGATGGGCGCGATCGACGGTTTCCTCGATCTCTTTCCGGCGGACCTTCTCTTCCCCGGCGCGCTCGGCATGATCCTCTTCGTCGTCGGCTGGATGTTCGCCGGTTTCTCCGTGGTCGGACAACCGCACGTCATGGTGCGCTTCATGGCACTGGACACGCCCACGCACATGACGGCGGCGCGCATCTGGTACTATGGCTATTTCACGCTCTTCTACGCGCTCGCGACCGGCGTCGGCATGCTCTCGCGGCTCTATCTGCCCGATCTCGGCGCGCTCGATCCCGAACTCGCGCTCCCGACGATGGCGCGAGAGCTTCTCCCGCCGCTTCTGGTCGGCCTCATTCTCGCTGGCATCTTCGCGGCCACCATGTCGACGGCGGATTCGCTGGTCCTCTCCTGCTCGGCCGCGATCACGCACGACCTGACGCCCGAGCGGCTGGAACGCCCGGTGATGCTGAAGGCCGCGACCGCGTTCGTCACGATCCTCGCGCTCGTCATGGCGCTCTCGGGCAGCCAGAGCGTCTTCAGCCTCGTGATTCTCGCCTGGTCGACGCTCGCGAGCGCCTTCGCGCCGCTCCTGACGCTCTATGCGCTCGACCGGCGCGTCACCGAGCTCTGGGCGATCGCGATGATGGCGCTGGGCGTCGGCACGGCGCTCTTCTGGCGCGAGATGGGCTGGCACAACGCGGTCTACGAAGGCCTGCCCGGCATCGTCCTGCCGCTGATCCTGGGCGCGCTTGTCTCGCGCGCCCTGCCGCAGGAGCGCTACGTCCCCGCCGAGGCGAAGGGCTAGACCCTCAGGCTGCCGCCTTCGCCTGCTGGGCGAGCTTTGCGCGGAGTTCCGCATCGCGCGCCTGCGATTCCGCGGCGACGCTCAAATAGCGCTCCGGCCGGCCGATCTGCAGCGCCGCGCGAACCTCATCGAGCGGGCGCGTGAGCAGATATTCCCAATCCGCCGCCGCCATCCATTTGGCCGCCTTGCCGAGGCGATAGGCCTCGCGCACGCACGCGATCACCGGAACGTTCGGATGTTCGCGCTTGATCTTGGCGATCGCCATGAGGACGATGAAGCCGAAGCCGCGCAATTTTGTCTGCGCGTAGGAGAAGGCGAGCAGCGCGAGTTCGCCGAGCCCATCGCGGCCATAGCCCGTCGTCACGTGCCAGAGGTCGTGCATGTCGCGCATGCGCTGGCCATAGAGCTGCGCGTTCGGCCCCCAGGTCGGCGGCTCGTTGTTCTCGCTGGCATCCGCAAGCCCCTGCGCGGAGATGTTCTCGCGCGTGCAGAAGTCGAGATAGGTGCGCCCGAGGCTCTCCGCCGGCAGGCTCGCAAGCCACGCACTGTCGGAGAGGCGATCGAACAGCGAGCGCTTTTCCGCGATTACGGCGGCGCCGAGCGGCGTGCCCGCGAAGCGTTCGAAATTACGCCGCGGCTGATTGCCGTCGAGCGCGCGCATGATGCGGAAGACTTGCGAGGTGTCTTCCTTGTTCCGCAAGAGCTCGCGCATCGCGCGCCAGGCTTCGAGGAACTCGATGTTGCGCGTGGGGATCTCGGCGTGGGAGTTCATGAGGAGGCTCCTTCTTCTAAGGGCGGAAGATCGACATCGAATCCGAATTTGTGCAGCTCGCGCTGAAAGGCGGCTGACTGACCGATGTCGCGATTGGAGGCGCCGGCCGTGAGCATCACGAGCTGGCGGAGGGCGTGGAGCGTCTCGTGCAAGGCGTCTTCATCGCCGGTCTGCCGGAAGCTCAAGGAGGCTTGCGCGACGAACGCGCTGACGAGCCGCGCGAAGAGTTCGCCGCCCTTGATGTTGGCGGCGCGCGCGAAGCCTTCGGCGATCAGCCGCGCCTCGCGCCGGCGCGCCTGCGCCAGCACGGGAACGATCTCGGGCGCTTGCGAGGCGGCTTCCCCGAGCGCGGCGAAAACAACCGCGGCGCTGGTGCGCCCCGCGCGAATGCCTTCGGCGACGGCGCTGAGATAACTGTCAAGCTGGCTGCTGAGGTTCGGCTGCGCGTCAACGCGCGTCCGGTAGAAGTCGAGATCGCGGATGAGCGCGCGCTCGATCATCGCCGCGAGGAGCCCGGCCTTGCTGCCGAAATGCCAATAGACGGAGGTGGGTGCCACTCCCGCCCGCGCGCAGATCGCCGAGATTGAAAGCCCGCCATAGCCGCGCGCGCCCAGAAGATCGATCGCGCAGTCGAGGATGTGTTCGGCGCTCGCCTCGCCCTTGGGCGTCGCGTTCCCGCCGCGCGGCGTCGCCCGCCGCCGCACGCCCTTGAGGCGTTTGCCGGCGCGCCCTGGCACGGAATTGAGTTTCTCGGAGCGTCTCATGAGAATGAATGTAACGATCCCTACATTACCTGTCAAGCAAAAGGACGCGCCGCCCAAAACCCGTTGAAAATCAAGGAGAACGCCCTAGCCTGCCGCCGCCAAGAGCGCGTCATGCCGCGCGGTGATCCTCGGCCAAAGAGAGGCCGCCTCCGGCACGTCGAGGTCGAAGAGCTCGCGCAAGGTGGCGACATAGGCCTCGGGCGACGGCAGGATCGTGTTTTCGATCCCCTCCGCCGTGATCCGTCGAAGCGCCTTGCCCCGCAGCGCGATCAGACCCTCCGGCACATGGCGGAAGAAGAGCGCGTTCAGCACGAACATGGAATCGGGCGCCGTCTGAAGATGCTGGCAGTGCTGCGCGAGCAGCGCCTCATCGGCGGGCGCATCGGCGAAATCGAACGACGGCGCCGCGCCGTTCTCGTGATTGTGGAAGCGCCACATCCCATCCTCCAGCCGCGCGAGCCGGAAAGTCATGATCCCCTGGGTATAGCTGCCCTCGGCGAGCGGCACCGGATCGATCATGCCGTCCGCGAAGCCGACGTCGCAGAGATAGGGCCGGTCGAGATCGACCCTCAGAACGAGATGATTGCCGATTTGCTGATCGCCGAGTGCGGCGCGCATGACGCCGCCCGCCATCCGGGTCACGCGAAACCCGATCGCCTCCAGCGCGGCGCCCAGCATTCCGTTCTGCTCGTAGCACCACCCGCCCCGTCCGCGGCGCGCGATCTTGTCAATCGCGTGCGCGGAATCGCTCGTCACCGGAACGCCCAGTTGCACGTCGAGGTTCTCATAGGCGATCGTGCGGGCATGGGCGCGGTGCACGCGCCGGAGGGTTGCCAGATCCGCCGCGACCGGCTCATCGACGCCGATGCGCGATAGATAGCGGGAGAGGTCGTCGTTCATGGCGGCGGCTTATACGCGCAGCATCAGCCCGCCGTCCACGGCAAGTCCCTGACCTGTGACGAACTCACTGTCATCGCTCGCAAGGAACAGCGCGCCCCGCGCGAGGTCGAGCGGCCGGCCGAGCCGCCGGACGGCGCTCTTCTTCGCCCAGATCTCCGCAACGTCAGGCCGCGCATCCCAAAGCGGCCCGGTCATCCCTGTACGGATCGCGCCGGGCATCAGATAGTTGGCCGTCACGCCGAACTTTCCGAGTTCGAGCGCGAGCGTGCGCGTGAGGCCCGCCACCCCCGCCTTCGAGGCGCAATAGGCCGCAAGGCCATAGTCTGTTCCTTCCGCCATCACGCTCGCGACATTGATGATGCGGCCCGCCCCGCTCGCGATGAGATGGGGGATCGCCGCCCGGCAGAGCTTGAACGGCGCAGTTAGATTGACGGCGATCGTACGGTCCCAATCGGCGTCTTTCATCTCGGCCGCGAGCGCGTTCGAAGCAACACCCGCGTTGTTCATGAGAATGTCGAGCCGCCCGAACGCGTCCAGCGCCGCGGCGATGATGGCGGCCGGCGCGCCGTCGTCCGCGACGCTTTGTTCGCGCGTGAGAATGTTGCCTTGGCCGGCATGGACATCGGCGAGGCCCTTGCCTGGCAGATCGACCGCCAGCACGCGCGCGCCCTCTTCCGCGAAAAGCGTGGCGCTCGCCGCACCGATCCCCGATGCCGCGCCCGTCACGATGGCGCATTTCCCTTTGAGCCGCATGGGCAACCTCCCTGGTCTTTTGCCAAGTGTCGCAGAAAAGAAAAAAGCCTGCCAAGCGGCAGGCTTTGAAGTGGGAGAGGGGGGTTCGACGCGCAGTGCGCGTGATAGTCTGTCCAGGTGCCCGGCCCCACCGCCCCTTTTGGGGGGCTGGGGGGCTGATGAGGGACGGCGGAACCGGGCCCTTGAACGATTTGAATGTGGGGGTCGTTTGGGGCCGTGACGAGGCCCCATTGGGGCATTTCCATGACAAATCCCCGTGATCGTGACGGCCGTCACGCCCTGAAAAGGAAGGAATTCGCATGAAATCGGCGCCGATGACCCCCGTTCTCGCCGGCTACATCGATTCGATCGGCTACCGCGAACACCCCGTGCTGGCACAGTGCCGAACGGAAACGGCCGCCATGGGCGACATCGCGATCATGCAGATCTCGCCCGAGCAAGGCGCCGTCATGGGTGTTCTGGCCAAGGCGATCGGCGTCCGGCGCTATCTCGAGATCGGCACCTTCACCGGCTATAGCGCGCTTGCAATTGCGTTGGCCGTGCCGGTCGCGCGCCTCGATTGCTGCGATGTGTCTGAGGAATACACCGGCAAGGCGCAAGCCTATTGGATGGCTGCGGGTGTTGTCGACCGCATCGCGCTGCACCTCGCGCCCGGCACCCAAACGCTCGACCGCTTCATCGCGGACGGCCGCGCCGGCGCCTACGACATGGCGTTCATCGACGCCGACAAGCAAAGCTACGACGCTTATTACGAGCGCGCGCTGACGCTCGTCCGCCCGGGTGGCCTCATCGCGATCGACAACGCGTTCATGTTCGGCGCCGTGGCCGATGAGACGATTACCGATGACGGAATTGTCGCCATCCGGGCCCTCAATGCAAAAGTCCATGCCGATGATCGCGTCGATGCCGCCTTGATGCCGATGGCCGACGGGATCATGCTCGCGCTCAAACGATAGGGTTTGTTCCAGGAAGGAAACGAAGATGGCTGAGACCTACAAGGCGGCGTGCTTCTGCGGCGGCGTCGAAATGGAAGTGACGGGCACGCCCGCCTTCCAGGGTTATTGTCACTGTACGGATTGCCGAGGCTGGTTGGGCGCACCGGTCCATGCCGCGACGCTCTGGGCGAAGGACGGCGTGCGCGTGACGAAGGGCGCCGACAATCTGATCCTCTACAAGAAGACCGAAGGCAGCCATCGCCAGTCCTGCAAAACCTGCGGCGGCGCCATCAAGGTCGATCACCCGACCATGGGCCTCGTCGACGTGCCGGCGGCCGTCATCGCCGGCTATCCCTTCAAGCCGGTCATGCACATCTTCTACGGCGAGAAGATGATTTCGATGAAGGACGGCCTGCCCAAATTCGCCAAGATGCCGAAGGAATTCGGCGGATCCGGCGAGATGCTGGCGGAATAGTCTCGTGAACGGGGCGCGGAGCGGGCAGCCCGACTAGGGGTTGCCGATCCGCTCGCCGTGCTGCGTGAGGTCGAGCCCCTCCACGATTTCATCATCGCTCGCCCGCAATCCGACAAGCGCGGACGTAACGGCGATGATCACGACAGAAGCGAGCGCCGACCAGGCAAGCGTCGCGGCGACACCCAAAGACTGCACTTCTAGCTGCGCCCAGACGCCGCCGGTGACCGGATAACCAACGCCTCCCAGGCTCTCGGCGGCCAGGAACGAGACGCCCAACGTCCCCAAGATTCCGCCGACGCCGTGAACGGCGAAAACGTCGAGACTGTCATCCACCTTTAGACGCTGCTTCACGAACGGTACGGCGAGGAAACATACCACGGCCCCGGCGGCGCCCAGGATGACGCCGCCCATCGGGCCGACATAGCCCGAGGCGGGCGTGATTGTGGCTAAGCCTGCGATCGCGCCCGTCACGGCGCCCACCATTGACGGTTTGCCGAAGCGGATCCATTCGATTGTGGCCCACACGAGCGTCGCGGTGGCGGCCGAAAGATGGGTCGCGCTGATCGCAAGCCCAGCATTGCTGTCGGCGAGGAGCGCGCTGCCCCCGTTGAAGCCGAACCAGCCAACCCACAGCATCGCCGCGCCGATCATGGTGTAGCCCGGGTTGAAAGGCGGGCTGGTGTCTTTCGGAAAGCCTTCCCGTGCTCCGAGCGCGGCTGCGACCGCCAATGCGGAAATGCCGGCGGTCGCATGGACGACGAGGCCGCCGGCGAAATCCATGACGCCCCGCTGGCCGAGCCATCCCCCGCCCCAAACCCAATGAGCGACAGGCGCATAGACGGCGAGAAGCCACAGCCCGCTGAACAGCAGCACCGCGGCGAAGCGAATGCGCTCGACATAGGCGCCCACGATCAGGGCCGGCGTAATGACCGCGAATGTCATCTGGTACATGAAGAAGACGCTTTCGGGCACCTGGCCCGAGACGGCATCGCGCGGCACCGACAAGAGGAAAGCCTTCGACAGGGAACCGAACAGCGGCCATTCAGGCTCGGTGAAGGCGATCGAATAACCGACCGCGAACCAAAGAACGCTGGCCAGACACGCGATCGCGACGCACTGCATAAGCACCGACACGGCGTTCTTGGCTTGGACGAGCCCGGCATAAAAGAGGGCAAGGCCGGGCAGAGTCATGAACAGGACCAGCGCTGTCGCGGCAAGAAGCCACGCCGTGTGGCCCGAATCGGCGACGGCTCCGCTGCTCTGCGCCATCGCGGCTGCGGGAAAGAGCGTAAGGCTCCCGGCCGCCGCACACATGAAAACGACCCGGCGGGCGAATAGGCAATCGATCATGGTCCCTCCCCGACGCGTCTCTTGTCCGACGCGTACTTGTGTCCAGGAAGGCTTTAGCAGTGCCTGTTTGTTGAGCGCAATTGCTCTGGGCCAGCCCGCCCCGTTTCACGTTGCGCGATGCTAGAGAAGGACAGCCTGCCGCGGCGCTGACCCGGCGCGCCCGGCCGTCTCACTGTTTGCGCGTGCCTCAAGATCGAGGAGGAAGCGTTTGCGCCATAGCCCGCCGCCGTACCCGGTAAGCGTTCCGTTCGCACCGATCACCCGGTGGCAGGGAATGACGATCGCGATCTTGTTGGCGCCGTTCGCAAGCCCGACCGCCCGCATCGCGCTCGGCTTGCCGATCCGCCGGGCAATGCCGGCATAGGATTGCGTCGCGCCATAGGGAACTTCCAAGAGCGCCCGCCAGACTGCTTTCTGAAACGCCGTACCCTGAGGATCAAGTGGAACGGAAAAACCCGTACCCCCTCCGTCGAAGTAAACGGTGAGTTCACGCTCCAGCGTGTCGAGCACGTCGTTGCGATCGGGCACGGCGCGCGCGCCGGTCAGTTTCTGAAGGCTTAAAACCTGGCGCACCAGGCGCTTGGGATCGGCGAACTCAAGCATCGCAAGTCCCTTGTCGCTCGCCGCCGCGACCAGAGGTCCGAGGGGCGTCAGATACCGCGTCACATAAAGGACGGCGCCATTGCCCGCGCGGCCTGGCGTCTCGCCATAAAGCTTGCGGAACGCGTCGCGAAAGCCGGAAAGCGATTCAAAGCCCGAGGCGAAAGCGGTGTCGGTCATGGCGTGTCCTTGCGTGATGGCGCGGCGCGCCTCGGCGAGCCGCCGCGCGCGGAGAAACGCGTGCAGCGTCATCCCGTGCTGCGCCTTGAACCAGCGCCGCGCCTGGTGTGGGGCGATCCCGCGTGTCTTGAGCGATTGATCATCGATCCGCGTTTCCGGGTCGCGCGCGAGATCGGCGAGAAGCGGCGCCAGCCAGACGGGGTCCGCGCCTTTCGGCGCCAGCGGCTTGCAGCGCAGGCACGCGCGATACCCAGCTGCCATCGCCTCCTTCGCAGTCGCGAAAAAAGTGACGTTCTCGGCCTTGGGCATCCGCGCCGGACAGCCCGGCCGGCAGAAGATTCCTGTGGTCTTGACCGCGATCAGGAAGACGCCCTCATAGGCCTCGTCGCGGGCCTGCATGGCCCGCAGCATCTCCTGGCGCGGTGGAAGGGTCGTCTGTGTCATGGTGCGATCCTGGCGCCCGCCAGGGCCCTCTGTCGACCGCAGAATTGACATCGATATTGGGCGCCTCGGCCCGGCTAAATCGCTTGGCCTTGGCGCCCCGCCGGTCCATCATGGCGGGGATGGACGAGACACCGATAGTCGAGCTCCGGACCGCGCAGCGTCAGGCGATCCGGAGTCCCCAAGCCGGCGCCCCCCACCCCTCCCGCGACGAGCAGGTCCGCTTCGACCGTCGCGAGCTGATGCAGATCCTCGATGTCTATGGCCGCATGGTCGCCGCCGGCGAATGGCGCGACTACGCGATCGACATGCTGCGCGAGGTGGCGGTGTTTTCCGTCTACCGCCGCACGAGCGAGATGCCGCTCTACCGGATCGAAAAGCGCCCGAAGCTGCGCGCGAAACAGGGCGCCTACGCGGTGATCGCCGCGAACGGCCTTGTTCTTAAGCGCGGACACGATCTGCGCCAGGTACTGCGCGTTTTCGACAAGGCGTTGCGGATCGTCGGCGAGAGCTGATCGCTAGCCGGCCGCGATGGCCGGCGTTCCGCAGACGAGCCCGTAAAGACGCCGCAGGCCGATCGCCTCGCCGCGCCGGTCCAGCCGGTCGCTGAGGACCTTCGCCGCCGCCCCGGCATCGCCCGCGCGCCACAGCGCATCGATCCAGGTCTGCGCGAAGAGGTCGCGCTGCGCATGGCTGCCGCCGATGATTTGGAGCGCCGGAAGGGCGCGTCCCAGAAGCTCCGCCGCCTCGCCATAGCGCCCCTGGCCATAGGCGAGGAGCCCCCGCGCGGCCGGCACCGCGACATCCGCCCAGGCAAGCCGCACGCACGGCCGCTTGCCGAGCGCGGCGGCCGTCATCGAGGCGAGGAACGCCTCCGCCTCGCCGGGCGCGCCGGCCCGCGCGAGCGCATAGAGGAAATGGAGATCGTGGAACGGCTGGAGATGCTCGTGTCCGCGCTCGGCGACCTTCGCCGCGACCGGGCGCCAGCGCTCGCCGACATCGACGCCGCGCAATTCCATGCGCCACAGCGCCGAAATCGCGCCGATCTGTTCCTGCGCGAATTCCGGCCACACGCCCCACAGCCGCTGGTCGAAAATGGCAAGCGCTTCCTTGGGCGAATCAAGGTCGAGCAGGAACAGCACGACGTGCCACCAATTATGCCCGCGAATAAAGATCGAGCGGTCTTCCCAGGTGTCGGCCTGCGCCTTCAGAAAGCCGAGCCCTTCCTGAAGCCGGCCTTGCGTTTCCATGACATGCGCGAGCGCGTGATGCGCCCAGGGCTCCGCGCGCTTGAGCGAGAGCGCGCGCCAGGCGGCATCTTCGGCGCCCTTCAGATCGTGCGATTGCTCGAGCGCGAAGGCGAGCATCCCGTAGGCTTCGGGCGTTCCGCGGTGCGCTGGCAGGATAGCGTCCGCAAACGCGCGCATGCGCGCCGCATCGCCCAGATTGAACGCGTGATACTGTCCCCATTTCGCAGCGACGATGTCGCTGGGCGCGAGCGCCACGGCCTCTTCGAGCGCGCCGAGCGTCGCGGGCATGTCGTTGACGGCGAAGGAAAGAACGGACTGAATGAACGCGCGCTCGCGCGGACTGGCGGCCGCCGCGCCGTCCTGCGCGCGCTTCAGATACGGCGCCGCGCTCGCAAGGCCGGCGGTCGCCTCGAGCGCCATATGCACGCTCGCGGCATGGGCCGCCAAAAACCCGCACTGTGGATCTGCATCGCTCGCCGCGATCACGGCGGGCAGGTCCGTCCCATAGCTGATCCAGGAGGCCGCGTAGCGGTCATAGCAAGCGGCCGAGGAGGCAGCCGCGCCGGTGATCGAGAGACCGAAGGCGTCGTGTGTCATGGCCTTAGGATGCGGCAAGACCGATCCCCGGTGGGATCACTTCTCGGCCACGATCGATGACGCACGCGTGAGCGCCTTGTCAATCGGCGAGACGCCACACCGCCGCGCAAAGAAAAGGCCCCGGGGAGTGCCCCGGGGCCGGCCTTACGCGGATTAAGCTTCGTTACTCCCGGCTGCTGCCGAACAACTGTAACAGGAAGAGGAACATGTTGAGGAAGTTCAGGTAGAGGCTGAGCGCGCCCATGATGGAGGCTTTCGCCGCCACCTCCCCGACGCCGCCAGTCGCGAAATACATCTCCTTGATCCGCTGCGTGTCGTAGGCGGTGAGGCCCGCGAACACGAGAACGCCGATGACGGAGATTGCGAAGTCGAGCGCGGCAGAGGCCAGGAACCAATTGACGATCATCGCGATGATGACGCCGAAAAGGCCCATGATCAGGAACGAGCCGATGCCCGACAGGTCACGGTTCGTCGTGTAGCCGTAAAGGCTGAGCGTACCGAACGCGGCGGCCGTGATGAAAAACACCCGCACGATGTCTGCCCCGGCATACATGGCAAAGATTGCCGCCAGCGAGAGGCCGACCGTCGCTGAGTAGACGAAGAACAGCGTTCGCGCGGTTCCGACGCTCAGCTTGTCGATACGGAACGAGAGGAACAGCACCATAGCCAGGGGCGCGAACATGACCACATAGACGAGCGGCGAGCCGAACACGGCGTTGAAGAAGGCGGGAATGCTGTAAAGCGTGTAGGCGGCGATGCCCGTGATCACAAGGCCAAGGACCATGTGATTGTAGACGCCCAGCATATAGGACCTGAGGCCCTGGTCGATTGCGCCATCCGCCGTTCCGAGCTGCCCCGGGCTGCGCAGAACAGGGTTGTCGTAGTCTGCCATTGGATTGGGTCTCCGGAAAAAGCGGGCACAATGCCCGCACGACACTGCGTGGATATTGGCAGGGGCCCTGGGAAATTCAAGGGTCTCGGCCGAAGTGAATGTATGTTCATGAAGGTTTGCGGATGTTGAAAGCAGCGTCCACCTCGCAATGGTTAATGGAAAATTGACGGGCATCGCCGGCACAGGCTTGTCGGTCGAGACGGCACTACCCCGTGAAAGGTCTGAATTGATGATCCGCCTGTTCACAGCGATCGCCCTGCCGGTGACCGTCTGCAACCGCATCGCGGAGCTGCAGGCGGGCCTGCCCGGCGCGCGCTGGGTGCCGATTGAGCAGATGCACGTGACGCTGCGCTTCATAGGCGAGGTGCATGAGAACGTGGCCGGCGACATCGACGAGCAGCTCTCGGCCCTACGTGCGCGGCGTTTCCGGATCGCACTCGAGGGCCTCGGCGCGTTCGGCGCGCCTGACCCGCATGTCCTGTGGGCGGGCGTCCGCCGCAGCGAGGCGCTGTCTCATCTGGCCCAGAAGATTGAAACGATCCTTGCGCGGCTGCGGGTCCAGGCCGACACGCGCCGCTTCACGCCGCACGTGACGATCGCCCGGCTGAAGAACGCGCCGCAGGACAAACTCGTCGCGTTCATCCAGCGGCACAATCTCTTCTCGACCGAGGAATTCGAGATCGCCGAGTTCGGCCTCTACGCGAGCCTGCGCGGCGGCGAAGGCCCGCACTACGAATTGGAGCGCAGCTACAGCCTCGGGTGAGCGCGGCTATTTCACGTAGCCGCCGCCATCCGGCGTACAAATGACGGCTTCCACCTTGCACGTCTGCTGTGTGTGCTGCTGGCACGTGTCTCGCGCCCATTGCTCGGCGACCGGGATCGACGTTCCCCAGCCGGTGCCCCAGCTTCCATCGTCCGCCTTGGCGAACGCGCCGCATGCGTTCTGAAACCACAATGCGACCTGGCAGGTAGAAGGATCGGCCGTGTCCTTCGCGCAGGAGGCGCGGGCATGCTCCTCCGCCTCCGCCCGATTGTTGTGGCCATAGGCGATCGCAAGATTGTCGGAGGCTTGCGAATAGGCGATCGCGCCGAAAGAATCGGCGGCACGCGCCTCAGCCGCGAACGCCGCGACGGCAATCGCTGTGAGAGTGAAGATGCGCATCGGACCTCCTTGATGCCCTTAAGAGCGCCGCCCCGGCGGGCGCAGCGCTAACCATTGGCGCGTTTTTCCCATCTGAGAAGCCTCATTCGGTCTTGAGCGGCGCGCGGGCCCATGCGAACCGGAGAGGCTGCCCACGCGAGAGGATGCCCTCATGCCCGCAAGGCTCCTGGTTATCGGCTTGGATTCGGCCGAAGCGACGATCATCGAGCGCTATGCGGCCGAAGGCACAATGCCCGCGATCGCCGGTCTGATCGCCGAAGGCACAGCCTTCACCCTGGGCAATCCACTAAAGACACTGCCGGGAGCGATCTGGCCGGAGATCAGCGCGGGCGTCTCGGGCGCTCGGCTGGGGCTTTACTATCAGCCCGAACAGATTCACACGGGCGAAGCCGTCAAGCGCCCGGTCCGCGCCGAGGAAGTGGACCCCGAGCGCTATTATTGGGTCCGTGCCAGCCGCGCCGGCCGGCGGGTCGCCGCTTTCGATATGCCCCAGACCGTGCCCGCCGAAGATTTCAACGGCGTCCAGCTCTTCGAATGGGGCGTCCACGACCGCGACTTCGCGACCGTCAGCCGCCCCGAATCCGTGCTTGAGGTTATTCGCGCGCGATTCGGCGACTATCCTGTCCAATCCTGCGACACCCATGCGCTGCAGCTTTCCGGCTACCGCGCGCTCTTGCGGGATCTGCAAACGGGCGCGGACGCCAAATCGCAGATCCTGCGCGAATGGCTCGCGCGCGAGGACTGGGATCTCTTCACCACCTGCTACGGCGAAACGCACTGCGTCGGCCATCAATTCTGGCACTTCCAGGACCCGGACCATCACCGCTTCGATGCCGCGGCCCCGCCCGAATTGCAGACGGCAATTCATGACATCTACTCGCGGATCGACCGCGGCATCGCCGCGCTGATCACCGAGGCGGGACCGGACGCCACGATCATGGTGATCGCGAGCCACGGCATCGGACCCTATATCGGCGGGCCGAAACTCGTGCCGGAGATCCTCGCCAAGATGGGCCTCGCCACGAACGAGGCCGACAATGAGGTCGCCGCGCGGCTGCGCGCACTTCGCCGTGACAAAAGCCCGCTCGCGCTGCACGCAAAGGCGGCCGCGAAATGGCTCATGGGGCCGGCGCTGGTCCAGCGTCTGCGTCACTATGCAGGCGCCCTGCCGCAGCCCTTCGAGGCTGTAACGACGAAGGTGATGGAACTGCCGAACAATCGCTGCGGCGCCATCCGCCTCAATTTGAAGGGCCGCGAGCCCAACGGCTGTGTCGCGCCCGGCAACGAGGCGACGGCGATCCTGGAGGATTTACGCGCCGTCTTTCTGGGCCTGCGCCACACGAAGACTGGCGAGCCGATCGTCGAGCACGCGCTCACCATGCGCGAGGCGTTCGGACCCGATCACCATCCCGACCTGCCGGACATGATCGTCGCTTTCCGCACCGACCTCGGCCCGCTGGAAGCGGCGGACTCCCCGCAACTCGGCCGCATCACGGTGCCAACCTTCACGCACCTCCTGCCGCGCTCGGGCGATCACACCGATACCTCGCGCGTCTGGGTGAAGGGCCCCGGCATCCCGAGGGGCGAGCGGCGCGATGGCGTTAACGTGCTCGACATCGCCCCGACCATTCTCGCCCTTCTCGGCGCGCCGATCGGCGACGACATCGAGGGCCGGCCCTGGTTCGCCGACGAAGCGCCCCAGCGCCGCACGGCGAGCGGCCTCTAGGCCTGGACTTGCCCGAACCGCCCCCTTGCGCCTGAATGCGCTTGGGGGAACGCATCATGGCACTTCGGTTTCGGCGCATCGTCGTTCTGACCGGCGCCGGCATCTCGGCGGAATCGGGCCTTGGCACCTTTCGCGACAAGGACGGGCTCTGGACGAAATACGATCTGAACGAAGTCGCAACGCCAGAAGGCTTCGCGCGCAACCCGCGCCTCGTTCACGAATTCTATTCCGCCCGCCGCAAGAATTTGCTGGATGCCAAGCCCAATGCGGCGCATGCGGCGCTTGCTGCGCTTGAGGAAGCCGCCGGCGGCAACCTGTTGCTCGTCACGCAGAATGTCGACACGCTGCACGAACAGGCCGGCTCGCGAAACATCCGTCACATGCACGGCGAGCTGTTGCGCACGCGCTGCGGCCCCTGCGGCCATAGTGCGGCCGATGAGGACGAACTCACGCTCGAGCGCCAATGCACGGCCTGCGGCCGCGCGGGCGGCCTTCGCCCGGACGTTGTCTGGTTCGGCGAGATGCCCTTTCACATGGACGAGATCGCCGACGCGCTGGGCGATTGCGATCTTTTCCTCTCCATCGGGACAAGCGGGACGGTCTATCCCGCGGCCGGTTTCGTGCTCGCGGCCGCGCACGCAGGCGCGCACACCGTCGAACTCAATCTCGAGCCGTCCGAGGGTCACTCGACCTTCGCCGAGAGGCGCTATGGTCCCGCCAGCGCGATCGTGCCGGATTATGTGAATTCATTGCTGTCGGGGGGCAGGCATGGCGGAACCGCAATCGCTGATTGACCGCGTTCTCGCGTGGGCCGTGGAGCTGCTCGCCTGGGATCTGGGCATCCCCGCGATCGTGGCGGGCGTGCTGCTCGCCCTGCTGCTGCTTTTTCCGGGCCTTGTGCGCGGCCTCTTCGCGGGCCGCAAGGTCACCGAGATCAGCTTTGGCTTCACCGGCATCTCGTTGAAGCTCGCCGCGCAAAGCGTCCAGCGCGCGAACGCGATCTGGGGCATTGAAAGTCCGGACACGGATGAAATCCAGCGCCGCCTCGCCGCCCTCGTTCGCGTACCGGCGCTCCTCTGGGTGGACGATCACCCCAAATCCATCAAGAACGAGATCGAGGCGCTCACCCAGCTCGGCTATCAGATCCGCGTGGCCGAGCGGAACGACGCGGCGCTCGCGATCTATCGCAAGGAGCGGATCGACGTCGTCGTCTCCGATATCGCACGCCGCCGCGAGGGCAAGGACGCGGGCTTGAAACTGCCCGGGCTGCTCGCCGCCGCCCGCGCGCCCGCGCCCCCCGTGATCTACTATGTCGGCAAATCGCTCGGCCCGACGACGCCGGGCGGCGAGCGCGTGACGATCGAGCCGCTGGAACTCTTCCGGCTGATCGGCGAGGCGCTGGAGCGCAAGGCCTAGTCCTCGCCCGCCACCTCGATCCGCTCCATGTCCTCGTCCGAGAAGCCGAAATGATGGCCGATCTCATGGACGATCACATGGGCGATGAGCGCGCCGAGCGCCGTGCCGCCTTCCGCCCATTCGTCCAGCAGCGCACGGCGATAGAGCGTGACGACCGGCGTCGGCGTCAGCATCGCCTCCGCCCCCTGCGACAGCCGGTCGACGCCCACATAGAGGCCCGACAACGCGAAGGGATCATCGATCTCCATCAGGGCGAGCGTTTCCTCGTCCGCGAAATCCTCGACTCGGATGAGCACCGGCCCGCACGCCTCGCGGAACGCGTCCGGCAGCCGCGCGAAGGCCTCGGCGGCCAGCGTTTCAATCTCCTCGAGGCTGGGCGCCTCGGCGCGGCGCCAATCCATGGGCGGGCGATGCTCCTGTGCTATAGGGAAGGCAAGCACGAGCGATCGAAGGGAGTAAAGCGTGGCGGTGCGGAAATTGGAGGATGCGGCGCGCAAGAAGGCGCTTGCGGGTCTGAGCGGCTGGAGCGAGGTGGCGGGACGCGACGCGATCGCGAAGACATACGTCTTCGCCGATTTCGTCGCCGCCTTCGGCTTCATGACGAAGACGGCGCTGCTGGCCGAGAAGATGGACCATCACCCCGAATGGTCGAACGTCTATAAGACGGTCGATGTCGTGCTGACGACGCACGACGCGGGCGGCGTCACCGAAAACGACATCGCGCTCGCCAAGGCGATGGACGGGTTCGCGGCATGACGGACGAGACCCTGCCGCCGCTTCAGGCCGCGATCCTGCCCGTCACGCCCTTTCAGCAGAATTGCTCGCTCATCTGGTGCACGAAAACGATGCGCGGCGCCTTCGTCGATCCAGGCGGCGAGGTGGACGCGCTGCTGGGCGTCGCCGAGAAACAGGGTGTGACGATCGAGAAGGTGCTCCTCACGCACGGCCATCTCGATCACGCGGGCGGCGCGGCGGCGGTGAAGCGCCGGTTGAACGTGCCGATCGAAGGTCCGCACAAGGATGATCTCTTCCTTCTCGAATCGATCGCCGAGCAGGGCAAGCGCTACGGGCTCGCGGGCGCCGAATCCTGCATGCCGGATCGCTGGCTGGAGGACGGCGAGACCGTGACCGTCGGCGAGGTGACGCTCGGCGTGCGCCACTGCCCCGGCCACACGCCCGGCCACGTGGTTTTCTTCTCGCGGGATCTGAAGATCGCGCTGGTCGGCGACGTGCTCTTCAAGGGCTCTGTCGGCCGGACGGATCTGCCGCGCGGCAATCATCAGCAGCTGATCGATTCGATCACCGGGCGCCTCTGGCCCTTGGGCGATGAGATGCGCTTCGTGCCCGGGCACGGCGATCTCTCGACCTTCGGCTGGGAGCGCAAGACGAACCCCTACGTTTCCGATCTGGCGCTGGGGCGCGACTAGTCCGGCGCGCGCGAAAGGCTTCCACGCGATCCGGCCAAACCTGGCAAGAGTTGACCGCTAGCCCCCCGCCACCCGCGCTCCGTCCTGGTCGCGCTGTCGAAGAGCGGCGCGCGGCAGCGGCGCACCGAACGCCTCGTCGGCGATCTTCAGCCCGTTCGTGACGAACGAGACCGTGTGATAAAAGCCCGTCAGCACGACGAGTTCGATGAGCTGTTCCGCGCTGAAGGCGCGCGCGAGCGCCGCGTAGAGCGCATCGTCGATCCCGTTCGTGTCGTGCAGCGCATCGACGAGTTTGAGCAGCAGCCCCTCGCTCTCCTCCCAGCACGGATCGTTGCCCGTGCCGGTCGCGAGCGATTGGATTTGATCGCCCGTGAAGCCCACGCGATCTGCAAAAAAGGCGACATGCACGCCCCATTCATAGGACGAGCCGCAGCGCGCGCAGGCGCGGTCGATCACGATCTCGCGCTGGCGTAGGCTGAGCGTCCCCTTGTCGAGCAGCCCGCCATCCATGAAGCGCTGGAAGACACGCGGGTTGCGCGCGAGCGTCGTAAAGAGCGTGAGCGGCGGCACGCCCTCCGGCATGATGGCGGCGAGGCGCTTCTCGATCTCGGGCGCGAAGGGTGGTGCGGCGGGCTCGATGCGGATGGTCATAGGCGGTCTCCGTGTGCTATGAATTCGATAGCACGCCTTCTCCTGATACGCTACGGAAAAAATAGCGCATGGCCCCGCCTCGCCCGAAATCCCGCCCGCCCGTTCCCGGCGCCAAGGTGCGCGGCTCTGAGAGCGGCCGGCCGATCATGGCCGCGCTCGATCTCTTGGGCCGCCGCTGGGTCCTGCGGATCATCTGGGAGCTGCGCGGCGGGCCGCTCACCTTTCGCGCGCTGCAGGATGCCGCCGGCGAGGTGAGCCCCAGCGTGCTCAATGCGCGGCTGAAGGAATTGCGCGCGGCGGCGCTGATCGAGACGGGCGACGCGGGTTATGCGCTCACGGCGGCGGGCCGCGACCTGCTGACGGCACTGGGCCCGCTTCTCAGCTGGTCGGAGAACTGGGCAAAGGCCGTCGCGAAAGAGGGCAGGCCCCGCGCTCAGCGCGGATAGATCAGCATCTGCGTGCAGCGGAAAAGCGCGATCGTCTTGCCCGCGACGGAGACGACCGCGTCCCAGACCTGCGTCGTGCGCCCGCCATGGAGGAGCATCGCATCGGTGATGACCTCATCGCCCACGCGCGCCGTGCCGAGGAAATTGCTTTTGAGCTCGATCGTCGTGAAGCGCTCCGCCCCGTCCGGACGGAACACCATCGTCGCATAGCCGCAGGCCGTGTCGGCGAGCGCGATCACGCTCGCCGCATGGAGATAGCCGTTGGGCGCCAGATGATGCTTGGCGGCCGTGAAGCGGCCGCGCAAATGTCCCTCGCCCACTTTCTCGAACGAAAGGCCAAGGAGGCCGGGCAGCATGTCCTTCTGCCGCTCGGCCACCAAGGGGAGGAACGTATCGTCCGCCATTATTGCGGCGACATCCGGATCGCGCCGTCGAGCCGCACGTCTTCGCCGTTGAAATAGGGGTTGCGGATCATTTCGAGCGCGAGCGAGGCATATTCGTTCGGATTGCCCAGCCGCGCGGGGAACGGCACCTGCGCGCCCAGCGCCTGCTTCACATTTTCGGGCGCCCCTTGCAGCAGCGGCGTGTTGAAGAGGCCCGGCAGGATCGTGTTGCAGCGGATGCCTTCCCGCGCGAGGTCGCGCGCAACCACCAGCGTGATGCCGACGACACCGGCCTTAGACGCCGTATAAGCCGCCTGGCCGATCTGCCCGTCCTCGGCCGCAACCGAAGCCGTGTTGACGATCGCGCCGCGCTCGCCGCCCGCAAGCGGATCGAGCGTCAGCATTCCGGCCGCGGAATGCGCGATGCAGCGGAAGGTGCCCACGAGATTGATCTGGATGATCCGGTCAAAGGCATCGACGGGGAAGTGCTTGATCGAGCCGTCCTTGGAGCGCGAGGCCGTGCGCTGCGCATTGCCGGTGCCGGCGCAATTGACGAGGATGCGCTCTTGGCCGATCGCCTCGCGCGCCTTCTTGAACGCGGCAACGACGCTCTCTTCGTTCGTCACGTTGGTGTTGCAGTAAACGCCGCCGATGTCCTTGGCGACCTTTTCGCCCTTCTCCGCCTGCATGTCGAAGATCGCGACCTTGACGCCGTGCGCCGCCAGCGCGCGCGAGGTCGCCTCGCCCAATCCCGACGCGCCGCCGGTCACGACCGCGCTGATATCCTTGTTGAGTTCCATGTGTTTTTCCTCCCGAAGCACGCCTTGAATAGGGCAATCCGGCTCTCTTAGCAGAGCCAAATAGCCGCTGGCGAGGGCCGACGGCGCCTTCCGTTACGGCAAAGAAATCCCATATAGAAAGGAAGGGCTCGCCCAAGAAGAAGGGGCCAGCGAGGAGACCGCCATGGCGCCAACAGGAAAACGCAGGAGCGAGGCCAAGCTCGTGCGCGAGAATTTCTGGCCGAAGCTTCGCCGCGTGGCGGGCCGCATCCCATTCGTCGAGGATCTGCTGGCCGCCTATTACTGCGCGATCGATCGCGAGACGCCCCTGCGCGTGCGCGGCATCCTGCTCGCAGCGCTCGCCTATTTCGTCGTGCCGGCCGACATGGTGCCGGATTTCCTCGCCGGTTTCGGCTTCACCGACGATGCGGCGGTGATCGCGACGGCCCTCACGATGGTCGGCGCGCACATCAAGGAGATCCACCGCGAGCGGGCACGCCGCGCCCTCGCGGACGACATTGTCATCGTGAAGGAGTAGGCGCGCCTACTCGCTGATGACCTTCTTGCCCTGCAGCTTCGTGAAGCGCTGCGCGAAGCTGGGATCGAGCGGCATGCCGCTCTGAAGCCGCCAATGCGCGTGGGCGAGGTGATGCGCGTTGTAGGCCGCGCGCTGCACGTTGTCGAAGCCCTGCGCGCTGAACGCCGCGTTGATGGAATCCTTGCCCAGCTTCAGCGCGAAGGCGGGCTTGTCCGCGATCAGCCGCGCGAATTTGAGCGTTTCCTCGTCCAAATCCTCGCGCTTGACGACGCGGTTGATCA
Source organism: Alphaproteobacteria bacterium (assembly GCA_016124385.1). Taxonomy (GTDB): domain Bacteria; phylum Pseudomonadota; class Alphaproteobacteria; order Micropepsales; family Micropepsaceae; genus JACADY01. The sequence continues at coordinate 102,288 of WGNU01000001.1, forward strand.
TCCCCGCCTCATAGCCTTCCTGCGCGGTGATCGGCTGGCCGGTGAGAAGGAATTCCTTCGCCTTGCGGATGCCCAGTTCCCAGACATGCGCGAAATACTCCGCACCCGGAATGCCCATGAACATCGTGTTGTCCTGGAACGTCGCGTCCTCGCTCGCGATGACGAAATCCATCGGCCACACGAGCATGAGACCGCCCGCGATCACCTTGCCCTGGACCGACGCGATGGTCGGCTTGGCGAGGTCGCGCCAGCGCCGGCAGAACCCCTCGTAGATTTCCTTCTCGCGGACATAATGTCCCTCGACGCCCTTCCAGTCGGCGCCCGTCCAGGTGCCGACCGTCTCATGGCGCGCATGGGCGTTCGGAATGTCCTTTTCCATGAGGTCGTGGCCGGAGGAGAAATGCGGTCCCTTCGCGGCAAGGATGATGACTTTCACCTCATCGTCGGCCAGCGCCCGGTCGAACGCCCGGTTCAGCTCATAGAGGAGATGCGTGTCCTGCGCGTTGCGCGTCTCGGGCCGGTTGAGCCAGATCCGCGCGATCCCCTCCTCCGGCTTTTCGTAGATGAGGGACGTGAAAGCGTGGGTCATCTCGTTCATGGCATCCTCCCGGTTTGGAGGGAACGATAGGGAGCCGCCCAAGGCTTGTCGACTGACCGGCCGGGTGGCCGCGCCCGCGCGATCGGGGGAGGGTTTCGCCCTCAGGTGCGCCGCGCCTCCTCGATCAGCCAGTCACGGAAGGCGGCGATCTTGGGGAGCGTCTCCGTCCCTTCGCGGCTGACGACGTAATAGGCGCCCGTCGCCTCCAGCATGAGATCGAACGGCTTCACGAGAAGCCCGGCTTCGAGGTCCGCCTTGACGAGCGCGCTGCGCCCGAGCGCGACGCCCATGCCCCCGATCGCGGCCTGGATGAGGAGCGATGAATCATCGAACCCCGGCCCGCGCTCGGCATCGATATCGCTGACGCCCGCCGCCTCCAGCCACATCCCCCAGTTTTCCGGCAATTCGTCGTGGAGGAGCGTATGGTGCTTGAGGTCTTCCGGGGTCTTGAGAGGATGCGCCCCCGCCATCAGCACCGGCGAGCAGACGGGAAAAAGCGTCTCCGTCATGAACCGCGTCGCGTGAACGTCCGGCCAGTCGCCCTCGCCATAGCGGATCGCGACGTCCGCCTCCCCGTTCGCGAACGTGTCCAGATCCTCCCAGGTCGACAGCCAGACATCGATCTCGGGGTGCCGTGCCCGGAACTGGGCGAGCCGGGGCAGCAGCCATTTCGCGGCGAACGACGGCATCGTCGCGACCGTCAGCCAGCCCTTGCGCGGATCGCTCATCAAAAGACGCCGGGTCGCGCTGTCGATCGTGTCGAGCGCGGGCGAGAGCGCCGTCAGATAGGATTGCGCGGGATCGGTGAGGGCGACGCCCCGCCCCTCCCGGCGAAAGAGCTCGAGCCCCGCCCATTCCTCGAGCGCGCGCACCTGATGGCTGACCGCGCTTTGGGTGACCGAAAGCTCCTCCGCCGCGGCCTTGAAACTCCGCAGCCGCGCGACCGCCTCGAAGGCGCGGAGGGCGTTGAGCGGGGGCAGACGGCGGGCCATGGCCCCCTCAATACATGAGAATTTCTCAAAAAGCGCGTGAAAACATGTCGTTTGCAAGCGGCGTGGCGGGAGGCCATATGTCTCTCGTCTTGAACAACCAACCCGTGACGAGGACACCATGATGAAGATGTATCCGATCCTGGTCGCGGCGAGGGATGAAAAAACGTCATCTCAGCCGCGCCCCCGCCAGAGCTTGCTCTCGGCCCTTGGCCGCTTGCTGGGCTTCTCGAAGGCACCGGCGCTCGCCTAAGGGGCGAACCCGACCCGACCCACAGAACGGGGCCCTCGCGGGCCCCGTTTCTGATTCCTGAAGCCCTGACCACCGCGCTTACCGATCGTTAGGCATTGGGAGGGTACGAGGAGGGGCGCGGCGCCGAAAGCGTCGGGATGGCGTGGAAGGTGGCGCAAGGCGCGTGGGCAGAACGGTCCGCTACAGAGCGTTTGGCATGATGGCGGGCGGGCTGGCCGCGCTCGCGCTCCATGTCGCGCTGATCGATTCGGCCCAGGCCGCCAGCGGCTTTGCCTATGAGGAACGCCTCGGCGGCCGGGTTTTCGTCAATGTCGGCGCCGAGAGCGTCGTCGTCGCCGAACGCGAGGCGCTCGAGGCCTGCATGCGGGGCGGCGGCGTCTTCTGCCGGGTAATCGAAAACGCGGGCTGCGAGCAAGGCGGCTACGGCTCGATCTATCGCCGGCGCGAGGCCTATGGCGTCGCGTGCGGCCACGGCTCGGTCTCGCGGGCCGCCGCGCAGGCGAGCGCCCTGTGCTTCGGCCAGGGCTTCGGCGAATGCACGCGCGAGAGCTATTTCTTCGACGACGTCTCGGCCGGCCACGTGCTGCGGCGATGCCTCAACCGCACGCCGGAGAACGATCCCTGCGCCGAGAAGGTCGCTTCAAACCCACAACCGTAAGGTTTTTGCCAAGTCTTTGATGTTTAGGCAGGATTGGGCATGAGCCAGCCGTCACATAACCCCAATGATTGGCACCTGCAGGCAGTCTTTGCATCGCTCGTACCCATTTCGATGGGAGCGATCCAATGGTCAATCTACTTAAACGCCGGTGGCCTTTTTGCCCTCGTCACATTCCTTGGCACGAAATGGGGTGATTGCCGCACGCCATCTTGCACGCCGCCAGGCCCCCCAGATCTGACTAGCTCGTTCGTCATATTTGGATTGGGCGTACTGGCCGGGGGAGCCGCGTTCATCTGCTCGTACGTCACTCAACTCACACTCTACGCTGAAGAGGTGAATGTTCGCGACGGCAAACCTCGCGAAGATGGAATGAGCGTAGGTCACATGACCTGGGTACGTCGAGGCGCCTGCGCGTACCTGTTAGCGCTAGCTCTTTTCGCTGTCGGAGCTTTCCTCACCGGTCTGGGCTTAAGCTAGAGGCTTCAGCCGCTAGCCAACCGCAATGACGACTTTGCCTTTGACCTGGCGGTTCGCCATGTCGTTGAGCGCCTGCGCCGCTTCTTCCATTCTGTAAGTCTTGGAGACGAGCGGGCTGATCTTGCCCTCTTTGACCCAGCGCATCAGCTCGGCGAGGTTTTCCTTGTTCCGTGCCGGCTCGCGCGCCGTGAACGCGCCCCAGAAGACGCCGACGATCTGGCAGTTCTTGAGGAGCGCGAGGTTGAGCGGAATCTTCGGGATCCCGTCCACGAACCCGACGACCAGATAGCGCCCCTCCCAGCCGATCGAGCGGAGCGCGGGCTCGGCGTAATCGCCGCCCACGGGGTCGTAAATGACGTCCGCGCCGTTCGGCCCGACCGCCGCTTTGATGTCGTCGGAGAGCTTCTTCTGCGCGTCGCGGTCGAGCGGTCCGCGCGGATAGACGAAGCCCCCGTCGGCGCCAGCCTTGAGGCACACATCGACCTTTTCCTGGCTGGAGGCGGCCGCGATCACGCGCGCGCCCATCACCTTGCCGAGTTCGACCGCCGCGAGCCCGACGCCGCCCGCCGCGCCCAGCACCAGCAGCGTCTCGCCGGCTTTGAGCATCGCGCGGTCCTTGAGTGCGTGATGCGAGGTGCCATAGGTCATCACGAACGCGGAGGCGTGGACGAAGTCCATCTCCGGCGGATAGGGAATGCAGCGCCCGGCATCGGCGACCACTTCCTCGCAATACCCGCCCCAGCCGATCGAGCCGATCACGTGATCGCCGACCTTGACGTTGGTGACGCCCTCGCCGAGTTCCTTGACGATACCCGCGACTTCGCCGCCGGGCGAAAACGGCAGCGGCGGACGGAACTGATATTTGTTCTGGATGATGAGGACGTCCGGGTAATTGACGCCGGCCGCCTTCACGCTGATGACGACCTGGCCCTTGCCCGGCTTGGGGCTCGGCAAGTCCTCGATCACGAGCGATTCCGGCGGCCCGTATTCCTTGCACAGAACTGCCTTCATCCCCATTCCTCCCGAAAATTGACTGTCATGGCGTCTTGGCAGGGACACTAAGGGAACCGCGCCGGCAATGCCAAGCCGTTCGCGGTCAGGCTTCCCCGCCCCACAGCCGCTGAACGAGGCCGAGCGCGCCGGTGAATTTGAGGTTGCCGGAGGTGACCGCAATGGCGAAGCAAATCGGCCCGGGCTCAGCGATCGGGCGATGCGGCGCTGCGCCCGTTCCGATCTCGACATCGCCGGGCCCGAAGAGCGCGCTCCCGTCGCGAAAGGCGCCTTGCAGGACGAGTGTCACCTCTTCGCCCGCATGGCTGTGACGGGGCGACCCATGGCCTGGCTCGATCCGCAAGAGCTGCACGCGCTCCGGCCCATGAGCGCCCGCCGCCGCCGTGAGATCGAGCACCTGGAGGCCCAACGAAGCAAAACTGAAGCCGTGCGCCTCGCGCGCCCCGCGGGCCAGCGTCCGCACGGGCTCGGGCAGGCCGGCGATCTCGCCGTCGTGCCGCGTTGGCGCGTCCGGGGAAGCGGGGGCCAGCCGCGTAATCGCCGCCAGCGCCTGCTCGAGCGCGCCGGGCGCCAGCGCGGCGGGCGTCGCCTCATCGAGGAGCGCGCCGCCGATCGCGTCATGCGCCGCGACGCGCCGGCGGCATTCACCGCAGAACGAGAGATGCGTCTCGATCAGGAGCGACAGGCCATGGCTCGCCTCGCCGAGCGCGTAGGCCGTCAGATGCGCGGCGGTGGGATGGTGATGCGGCCCGGCCATCCTCAGACCTCCTCCTCGAGCGCCGCGCGCAACCGCCCGAAGGCGAGCCGCAGCCGCGATTTGACCGTGCCGAGCGGAATTCCGGTCGCATGGGCGATCTCACTATGCGAGAGCCCCTTGAAAAAGGCCTCGTGCAGCAGCTCGGCCTGTTCGCGCGGCAGCGTTTTCATGGCCTCGCGCAACCGCGCCTCACGCTCGGCAGCGAGGAGCGCATCGTCCGGTTGCGGCTCCGGGTCCGGCACGAAAAGCGGATCGTCGGGATCGAATTCCGGCCGCCGCGTGCGCCGGATGACATCGATCCGCCGGTTGCGCGCGATCGTAAAGAGCCATGTCGAGACGGAGGCGAGCCGGCGGTCGAACCGCTCGGCCTTGCGCCATACCGTGACCATGACGTCCTGCGTGATTTCATCGGCCTGCGCGTGCCCTGCCCCCAGCCGCAGCAGATAGGCCTTCACGCGCGGCGCGAAATAGCGGAAGAGCTCGGCGAACGCCTCTCGGTCGCCGTCGCGCGCGATCGCCTCGACGAGATCGGCAAGCGCGTCGCGTGTGGGTGCGGGGATGGTCGTCGGGCTTTCTGGCATTGCACCGATCGATATATCAGGCGCGGTGTCCTGGCGCGAGACAGCGCGCCGCACGCGTCAAAGTCTTGGAAACGCCTCATTTCGTAAGTAAGCAGGATGAGGCTCCGCGAATCACTTCCTGCGCGCGCCAGGCGCTGGTTGATGCTCGCGGGACGGTGGTTGGCGCATCGTCGAACGCGCACCAAGGGGCGCCACGCGACGCCGCCCCATCGGGTGCCGGGCACCTGATTGCCGCAAGAACCTGAAGGAGGAATGAGTCGAATGAAGCGAGCGCATGTCGGATTCGTCTTCGCCGCCCTGATCGCGTTCGGAACGGGCCAGGCCCTCGCCGCGACGCCGGAGCCGATGGGCACGTATGACGACTGGTCGGTCTTCAAGACGAACGGCGGCGACGGCATCGTCTGCTACGCGGTCTCCCAGCCCAAGGACGCCCAGCCCACGAACGTGAAGCGCGATCCGATCTACTTCCTCGTGAGCGCGTGGCCGGGCAAGAGCGTGAAGGGCGAGCCCTCGGTCGTGCCGGGATACCCCTACAAATCCGGCAGCACGGTGAGCGTCGAGATCGGCTCCGACAAATTCGAGTTCTATACCGAGAACGAAGGCTCCAATGGCGGCGCCTGGATGAAGGCGCCGGAAGACGAGCGCCGCCTGCTCGACGCGATGCGCCGCGGCGCGCGCATGGTCGTCAAGGGATCCTCGACGCGCGGCACGCTGACGACCGACGAATATTCGCTGAAAGGCGTCTCGGCCGCCCTCGACCGCATGGGCCAGTGCCAGTAGCGCCGACGCCCTATTCCCTCGACGATGTGGCCGCCCGCGAGGGCGGCCATTTTCATGGCACCTCAACGCCCCACGAACTTCGCCGGGCGCTTCTCCAGGAACGAGGCGACGCCCTCCTTGTGATCCTCTGACTTGAAGCACGCCGCGATCGCGGGCACGTGCGCGCGCATGTGCTCGGCGACGTCGCGCCCCATGCCCTCATAGACGAGCGCCTTGATCTTGCCGATCGAGAAGGGCGAGGAATTGAGATAGCGCGCCGCTTCCGCCCGCGCGGCCGCGAGCGCCTCGCCCGGCTCCACCAACTCCGCGACATAGCCGATGGCGTGCGCCTCCTCGGCGGACAGGAATGCTCCCGAATAGAGAAGCCGCAGGGCCCGCGAATGGCCGATGAGGCGCGGCAGGATCCACGAACCCGCGCCCGTATCGGGCACGAGGCCGCGATGCGCGAAATTCCACGCAAAGCGCGACCGCGTACTCGCGATCCGCACATCGCACTGGCTGGTGAATTCCGCCCCCATGCCGACCGCGACGCCGTCGATCGCCGCGATCACGGGCTTGGGGCAGCGCACGATCGGCCACCAGGCCTCGTGCTCCTCGGCGGAGCCGCGCGTGCCGCGCGTCTCGCCCGGGATCGTCGCGAGATCCGCCAGATCCGTCCCCGCGCAAAACGCCCCGCCCGCCCCGGCGATGATCAGCACCCGGACGCTGGGATCCTCGCCCATCGCGCCCACCGCGCGGGTGAATTCGGCCAGCATCGCATAGGTCATCGCGTTGCGCTTTTCCGGCCGGTTGATGGTGATCGTCGCGATCCCCTGCCCGTCGATGGCGCTTTCGATGTGGTGGGCGGTCATGGCGTTTCTCCCCGTGTTTTCGTGGTGAACCGAGCATCGGCCGGACGCGCCCTGCCGGCAAGCTTGCGCCGCCGCCCGCCGGGCCCTATCTGACGGCCCATGACGACGCCCCTGATCGGCCTCACGCGCGAGGGCCTTGCCGCCGAACTCACCCGCATTGGCCTTCCGGCCAAGACGGTGAAGATGCGCGCGGGCCAGCTCTGGAACGCGGCCTATACGCGGGGGCAAACGTCGCTCGGCGAGACGACGACGCTGGCGAAGGATCTGCGCGCCCAGCTCGACGCGCATTTCACCCTCGCGCGGCCCGAGATCGTCTCCGAACAGCGCTCGGGCGATGGCACGCGCAAATGGCTGCTGCGTTTCGCGCCGGGCATCGAGGTCGAGACGGTCTTCATCCCTGAGGAAGACCGCGGCACGCTGTGTATCTCGAGCCAAGTCGGCTGCACGCTCACCTGCCGCTTCTGCCACACCGGCACGCAGAAGCTGGTGCGCAACCTCACCGCCCACGAGATCGTCGCCCAGGTGCTCATCGCCAAGGACGCGCTCAATGAATGGCCGGGCGCGCAGAGAAACAGCGACAACCGCCTCCTCACCAACATCGTGCTGATGGGAATGGGCGAGCCGCTCTATAATTTCGAGAACGTGCGCGACGCGGTGAACATCATCGCCGACGGCGAGGGCCTCAGCGTCTCCAAGCGCCGCATCACGCTCTCGACCGCCGGCGTCGTGCCGATGATCGCGCGCGCAGGGCAAGAGATCGGCTCGATGCTCGCGATCTCGCTCCACGCGGTCAGCGACGACATCCGCGACGTGATCGTGCCCCTCAACAAGAAATACCCGATCAAGGAGCTGCTCGCCGCCGTGCGCGCCTATCCCGGCCTCTCGAACGCCAGGCGCGTCACCTGGGAATACGTGATGCTGAAGGGCGTGAACGACAGCGACGCCGATGCGCGCGCGCTCGTCCGCCTCATCGCGGGCATTCCGTCAAAGATCAATTTGATCCCGTTCAACCCCTGGCCCGGCAGCCCCTATGAATGCGCCGACTGGGCCCGCATCGAGGCGTTCGGCGAGATCGTCAACCGCGCGGGCTACGCCTCGCCCATCCGCACGCCCCGCGGCCGCGACATCATGGCCGCCTGCGGGCAGCTAAAGAGCGAAAGCGTGAAACGCCGCGCGGCGGTCCGCTAGCTGGCTAGTCGAAAATATCGAACATGTCGAACAGGCCGCCGCGCCGCCTCCGCGGGTCGCGCCGCTCGTCCGGACGCCGCGTTTCGAAACGCCGATCGTCATCGTCCCAATCGTCATCATCGTCGTCGCGGTCGCGCCGCACCGCCGCCGATGGAGCGGAGGCTCCGACCCGCGCCTCCACCTCACGCACCTGGCCGAGCAATTTTTCCAATTCGCCCCGATCGAGCCAAACACCCCGGCAAGACGGGCACATGTCTATCTGCACGTCCTGACGCTCCACGCTCGTCATGGAGCCATTGCAGTTCGGACACATTAAGAGCGGCATGGGCGTTCCCGTTCGTTTGACTCTGTTGAACAACGTGGATGTGGGGATGTGGGGGCGCTTTCGCAAGGCCGGGCGCCTTGCCGCCGGGGCGCGCTTCCCCTAATCCTCGCCGCCAATCGCGGCCGGGAGTGGGAACATGGCAAAAAAGCACGTCAAGAAGGTCGTCCTCGCCTATTCGGGCGGGCTCGACACCTCGGTCATCCTGAAATGGCTGCAGCAGACCTATGGCTGCGAGGTCGTGACCTTCACCGCCGACCTTGGCCAGGGCGAGGAAATCGAGCCCGCGCGCAAGAAGGCCGAAATGCTGGGCATCAAGCCGGAGAACATCTTCATCGAGGATGTGCGCGAGGAATTCGTGCGCGCCTACGTCTTCCCGATGTTCCGCGCGAACGCGGCGTATGAGGGCGTCTATCTGCTCGGCACCTCCATCGCGCGGCCGCTGATCGCCAAGAAGCAGATCGAGATCGCCGAGAGACTGGGCGCCGACGCCGTCGCCCACGGCGCGACCGGCAAGGGCAACGACCAGGTGCGCTTCGAACTCGGCTACTATGCGCTCAAACCCGACATCACCATCATCGCCCCCTGGCGCGAATGGGACCTCTCCAGCCGCACGAAGCTCATCGCCTTTGCCGAGCAGCACCAGATCCCGATCGCGAAGGACAAGCGCGGCGAGGCGCCCTTCTCGGTAGACGCGAACCTGCTCCACTCCTCCAGCGAGGGAAAAGTGCTGGAGGACCCGAACGTCGCCCCCGACGAGATGGTCTATCAGCGCACGATTGCGCCGGAGGACGCGCCCGACAAACCGGCCCTCATCGAGGTGGGGTTCGAGCGGGGCGACGCGGTGAGCATCGACGGGCAGGCGCTCTCGCCGGCAACCCTCCTCGCCCGGCTGAACGAGCTTGGCCGCGCGAACGGCATCGGCCGGCTCGATCTCGTCGAGAACCGCTTCGTCGGTATGAAGTCGCGCGGCGTCTATGAAACGCCGGGCGGCACCATCCTTCACGCCGCGCACCGGGCGATGGAATCGATCACGCTCGATCGCGGCGCCGCGCATCTGAAGGACGAGCTGATGCCGCGCTACGCCGAGCTGATCTATAACGGCTTCTGGTTCGCGCCCGAGCGCGAGATGCTCCAGGCCCTGATCGACAAGAGCCAGGAGCTGGTCACCGGCACCGTGCGGCTGAAGCTCTATAAGGGCAACGTGATCGTGGAGGGCCGCTCATCGCCCTTCTCGCTCTACGACCAGGATCTCGTGACCTTCGAGGACGGCGCCGTCGCCTATGACCACCGCGACGCGGAAGGCTTCATCAAGCTGAACGCGCTCAGGCTGAGGACGTTGGGGAAGCGGCGGGGGCAGGGAGATTAGAAAGCGCACCCGCCGCAGATTGCCAAAGCGGCCGATCAGGCGAAAATGGGTCAAATGAGTCTTCTTGTGTTCGACGTCCCGATCCTGACATTGAGGACAACACTTGCCGAAACAACCTCAGATAACCTTTGAGTTGAGCTACGGTGGTGCCTCTGCCGATAATAATGAAGTCGATTTCTACGATATTTCACGAGCCCTTGTCGGATTTCAAAGATCGCTGGCACTAACCACACACCTTGTCTTGCACGACGAGGTTATTACCCAATCTACAGCGCTTCGTGGTGTCTATATTGTAGCCAGTCCGCCAGAGTTTGGCAGTTGGAAATTCAGCGCATCAATTGTCGGACTTGCTAGCTTCGTATATGTCGCGGGAACTGCACCGCAAGACACGCCTTTGGGCCACATTGTGTTTTCAGCATATGATTATGTAATTTCAGAATCTTTAGGGTTTCACGTCGATTACGATAAATCCATTGGACAGTTATATGAGATGAATGCAAGAAAAGAACAAGATATTCCAATATTAGATCAGAATAGGTTTGATTCTGTTATTGAGAAGGTTGAAAATGCAGTACGCGACATCCATCGTCCAATCGTCAACTCAAAGTCGGCAAACTATGCCGTCATAAAAAAAATAGATAGAAAAATCGCGACCCCACTGCACGGCACATTTTCCGAGGAGACTTTTGACTACATCAATGTGACGACGAGGAGCACGATTGAAAGAAAATTTCGCGCAAAAATTTCAAGCTATAATGTAAATACTTTCATTGGAAGATGTTACATCGCAGAATATAATAGACCAGTGCCATTTGAGCTGTCCCAGCAAGCGAGAAGCCCTGACAACATCGAAATGATAACTAAAAATCTTTACGAAAATGCCCGCAGCCTCAAACAAGCTAGCGACGAACTAACGTTGACTGCACTAACAAACGAAAGCAAACACGGGCGCCTTAAAAGTATATTCATTTTATCCGTAGAATAGCGATAAACTGTTTCGAATTTTGACGAATTATGAAAATAAGAACCACTTAAAATGGAAGTGAGGGCGCTAAGGAACGACCATAAATTCAATGCTCGTTGTCTCGCGGCGGATTCGGGTCGTTACCAGGCGCAATTGTGTCTTTGCTCCTAATGCGTCCATCTAGACCTTTTGTTGTAAGTTCCCCGCCACCCTGGTTTTGCAACATTTCCCTCGCCGCTTGGTTGGCGTCACGCTGCGTAGGATGAACACTTGATGCACGACCTGCATCGTTACGCTTATTGACCCAACTCCCGTCCGGCCGTTGGTAGACTGTACGATCTCTGCCCTTGCTCACTTGAGCCTCCATTGAATAAGGAACGTAAGTGGAACGATAGGCCGATTCTGAGATCGTGAAATGGGCCCCCTACGGCCTACCCGCCCTCGCATAGGGCGCCGTCGTCCGGTCGATCCGGCCGGATTTGAGCGTCTTGGCTTCCTCCGGGTGGCTGGTCTGCGACGTGCAGCCGAAAAGCGTGCGCCCGTCCTTGCCGCCCAGCATGCAGGCGAAGAAATGTCGCCCCTCGCCGGCCGGCACGCGGTGCGTCGCGCGGCCGCCCTTCTCGAAGCGGATGCACTCGGTGCCGAGCGCGTCGGCCACCCAGATACCCCCCCGCCTCGTCGAGGCAGATGCCGTCGGGCGCGACGCGCGGCGTCTCGGCCCACACGCGCCGGTTTAAGAGCGCGCCGTCCGCGCCGATGTCGAACGCCGTCAAGCGCTGGCCGATGCTCTCAGCGACGATAAGCGTGCGCCCGTCCGGCGTGATCACCGTGCCGTTCGGGAACGCGAGATCGCGCGCGGCCACATGCACGCTCCCGTCCGGGTCCACACGCGCGAGCGCCGCCTTGGGCAGACCGGCCAGCGCCTCGGGCGTCATCGTGAGATTGGGGTCGAACAGGTCGAACCCGAAATTGCCCACATAGGCGCGGCCCTGCACGTCCACCACCATGTCGTTGCAGTGAAAGGTGGCGACGCGCGACAGATCGGCGACCCGCTCCAGCGTGCCGCCCCGGGCCGCCATCAGCGTGCGGTCGACCATGGAGACGACGAGCATCGTGCCGTCCGGCCGCCAGCCGAGGCCCGAAGGCTGGTTCGGCACCTCGATGATCTTCTCCGCCCGGCCGGCCTCATCGACCGCCATCACCCAATGGGCGTGCATGTCGGAGAAATAGAGCCGGCCCTCGTGCCAGCGCGGCCCTTCTGGAAAACATAGCCCCTCGAGCATGGCCTCGATCCGCATGACGCCGTCTCCCTTTTCTTTTTGGCGATGCCCGCCTGACCGGACCCCCGGCCAGCGACCCGCGGTGGCGCAAGCATAGCGGACCGGAACAGCCTACAGCAGCTTGCGCGGCCATGGCACGCGGCATGGGCTTGCGCGGCGCCGAGGACCCGCAAGGCACCGCATTCTGGCGCAAGCATTGATTGAAAAATCGAAGAACAGACTCGCGCCTTTTCGTGCGCCCTTGGTAGGTAAACTGTAAAGGTCTCTATGGCCAACTGCCTCCGAGGACAGCCTTACCCTGGTGAAGGGCCCAGGGTGGGGAGATTGGACACAGCGGGACATGGAGACCACACGGCTATGACACGGGACGTGACATCGGCAGTTTCATCGCATTCCGGCGGGCTTTTCGCTGACTTGCCGATCGCTCAGAAGATTCTCGCCGGGTTCGGCGCGGTCGTCGCGATCCTGATCGCCGTCGGCGGCATCGCCTTCTTCTCCATGGTGACCATCGCCGCGGAGTCCGAGCACTACGCGCACGCCGTCCACGAGGAGGAATTGGTCGCCGAGCTGGCGCTCCACACCGAGCGCATGCGCCGGCTGGTGCGCGAGTTCGCATCGACGAATGACGCGGACACCCTGCGCGCGGCGTCAAGCTACGCCGACAAGGTCCGCGCGGAATTGGACGCGGCGCAGGAGAGCGCGACGGGCGAGGTCGTGAAGGCGGATCTCCAGGCGATCGAGGCGCAACTGACGGCCTATCACGCCAATTTTGATCGGGTACGCACGCTCAAGGCGAGCGGCGCCTTCGGTGCCGAAGAACAGGTCAACGCGCTCCTCAATGGCGAGATGGCCAAGGCCGCCGACGCCGTGGGCGAGCTGACGCACAAGATCACGCAAGAGTTGAAGGCCTCGGCCACGGCTGCGCGCGACGCGATGAATTCGGCCATCACCTGGGGCGAAACGCTGGTTGGTATCCTGGCGTTGGCGGGTCTGGTCGCGGGCGTCGCCCTCGCGCTGCTGATCGGCCGCGCGATCGCCGCCGCGATCATCGCGATCACGGCCGCCATGAGCCGTCTGGCGTCGGGCGAGAAGAACTTCGAGGTTCCCTATCGCGGCCGCAAGGACGAGGTCGGCGCGATGGCCAGCGCCCTGCAGCGCTTCAAGGAGACCGCGATCGAGGCGGATCGCCTCGCGGCCGAGCAGAAGAGCGAGCAGGAAAAGCGCCTGCAGCGCGCCGAGCGCGTGAATTCGCTGGTCAACGCGTTCAACGAGGCGATGGCTTCCGTGGTTCAGGGCGTGAGCGCGGGGGCAACCCAGCTGCGCGCGAACGCCGAACAGCTTTCCGCGATCGCCGAGGAGACGAACCGGCAATCGATGACGGTTTCAGCGGCGGCCGAGGAAGCCTCGGTCAACGTCGAGACGGTTGCCGCTTCGGCGGAGGAACTCAACGCGTCGATCGGCGAGATCAACCGGCAGATCACGCAGACGTCGCAGATCGCCAACGAGGCGGGGGACAACGTTCGCGCGACCAACGCAACCGTCGACACGCTCTCGAATGCGGCGCAAGAGATCGGCAACATCGTGAAGCTCATTCAGGATATCGCCGGTCAGACGAACCTCCTCGCCCTCAACGCGACCATCGAGGCGGCGCGCGCCGGCGAAGCCGGCAAGGGCTTTGCGGTGGTCGCCTCCGAGGTCAAGACGTTGGCCAACCAGACCGCCAAGGCGACCGAGGAGATTGCCAGCCAGATCGAGCGTATCCAGAGCATCTCGCGGGATTCCGTCGACGCGATCGCCAAGATCGGCGTGAGCGTCAGCCGGATCACCGAGGCGGCCTCGACCGTGGCCGCCGCGGTCAACGAGCAGAACGCGGCGACGGCGGAAATCTCCGGCAACGTTCAGCAGGCCTCGATCGGAACGCGCGAGGTCACCTCGAACATCTCGCAGGTGACCGAAGCGGCGGGCGAGACCGGCAAGATGGCGGGCGAAGTGCTGTCGGCGTCCAGCGAGCTCTCGGTTCAATCCGAGCGGCTGCGCGAGGTGGTCAGCAAGTTCATCGACGAGGTCCGCGCGGCCTAGCGTTGCGACCCCGGATGACGTCTTTAGCGGCGGCGCCGATGGGTGCCGCCGCTTTTTCATCGGTGCGCGCCGACGATGAGGGTCAAACTAGGATCGCCCGGTCATTGTGCGCTTGATCCGGTCGAGGAGCGTGACGACCTTGGGCCTTCCGGCCCTGCCTTCGCGCAGGTTTTCGGAATAGTGCACCACTTTGTGCTCGATGACGCCCGGTTGGGTACCGGGCGCCATTTCGACGATCTTGCGCTTCTTTTTTAAGGACTTGAGCGCGATATCGGCATTGGTTGCGCTGTATGTGTCGGTCTCTTCGTGGTCCATGTGACCCTTGAGCTTTGCGGGCACGCCGCAACCAGGGCAGAACCGGCGGACCTGGGGCTCGAATTCGCGGACATTGCGCCGCCACCAGCCGGGCACTACCTCGACACCGTGATCCTCGTTGCGCGCGAGGTCGAACGATGCCGCAACTTCGCAGAAATAGGCGCGCAGCTGGCCCTTGTTCTCAACAATCGAGGCGGACCAGTTCTGGTTGACATCACATTTGGCGATCCGCTCCCACATCTCCTCTTCGCCGTAGATGTCCTTGCCTGCGGTCAGGATCGGCGCGTGGTGCGAATGCCCGCCATGATACCAGGGCTTGCGGATACCTTTCATGAACTCGGTGATCGACTTGACCCCGCGCGCATCGCCATGCGGGTTCAGATTGAAGACGCCGAAGGTCTCCTTCGCGATCGCCCCGTGCTTGAAGATGTTGTTGGTCCACAGTCCCCGCTGCTTCTTCTCGGGCACTTCCTGCGTCATGATCTTGCAGATTTCCGGAAAATGCCGGTGCATCGCGGGATTGCCGCCGATGACGGCGATCGTGCCGGGGAACCCTTCCAGGCTGCGCAGGGCGGTTCGGAAATTGTCCAGCGACATGTCCCAGAATTGCTCCTGGTTCTCCAGCAGCCGCGTACAGTTGGAACATGCCAGGTCGCATTTGTTGGTGATGTCGATGCAAATGATCGCCATCTCGAACGGACTGCGCATTTTCGCGATCGCCTGCTGACACAGGTCGCCTGAAGCCTCTGCGACGTGCATGATTTCACCCCTCTGGCCGCGCCCACGATACGGTTGATGCTATTCCAATTGCTCTGATGGCTCTACCTGCCGAGGCCGCTAGACGAACGTTTCGCGCGATGGTGTTCGGTGAGACCTACGTCTTGCTCGTCGGGCCGAACGAAGCCGAGTTGGCGCGAGAACCCCGCAAGCCGGAACGGCTCGACAATATCGAAATAGAGATTGGCGGCCGCTCGGCCGAGTCGGTCGCGCCGCTTCATCCAGCGATAGCGGCCGTCGCGGGGGCGGCTGATTTCGCGCGATCCTGTATTCGCAACGATGCTCGGAATGGCCTGGTCCTCGGTAATGACAGGCCGATGCACCCCGTAAGTTGGTATCCCGTGCTCCCAAGACCTGTCGGTGAAATGGTCAACCGGCCGACACATGCGCCCGCTGAGAGCAAAGAACCGCCCGGCCCCCTTGCGCGACAGGAGATAGGCCTGCACCCCCAGCGGCTCGTCGCGATAGCGCACAAGCGAGCGCCCGGGGCTCAACGGCCTGATTGTGCGAAAGGGACGTTCAAACACCGCACACAGTTTCACGTGATCGGGCACTTTGGGGAGAGCGAAGATCGCCTTGAGACAACTGATGAAATCGTCGTCAATCCGGATATCGTCTTCGAGCGCAAGGAGATAGGGCTTGTCCGTCTTCAAGAACTCGGCCCAGAGCGCACGATGCGAGCTGTAATTGCCCACTTCGCCGGCCCTTAGGTCGCGCAGGTTCACCCGGCGCGAACATTCCTGATCTGGCAGGACACCGCCTCCGCCTCGGCCATCGATGGCGTCGAAGAAGCGCCAGTCGAGAGACTTGAAGCGTGCCAATTGCTCTGTGACCTGGGCCCGCCGAACGTCGGAACCCTTCATGTTGATGACCCGAACGTAGAGTAGGTCGCGGAGCAATTCTTGCGTTCCGTGCGCCATAGCGCGGCGAATCCTCGAATCACCAAAATTGGCCGTTCAAGAAGGATAACGCGAGCGATTCAGAACGTCGACGTTAGCTCTGTGACAAACGGCTCACCCGGTCTGAGCGATTCTTGTGCACGTCTGGACTGTGAGACGGCTTAGCGGACAAATCCCTCTCGCTCTCACGGCGCCAAAGAAAGCGCGGCGCGCGATCGGACGATTCGCCTTCGCGCCGGGCCCCCTTGAAAGCCTACCAAGGTCGCGCCGATCGGATCATGAAATGTCAGGCGTGCGCCTGGAACCCATCGCACAAGCCCTCTTGCACTCTATTCCCACTTCATTATATTAGAATGCGTCTAAGGAGCAAGAAATGAGAAATCGGCACGAGCACTCGGTTTCACGCGACCTGACCAAGACCTTCAGCTTCGCCGCGGTCCACTTCTCGGTCGCCTTTGCGGTTGGCTATGCGCTGACCGGCTCCATCCCTCTGGCGACCGGCCTGGCCGTGTTGGAGCCGCTCGCCAACACGGTCGCGTTCTTCTTTCATGAACGGGCCTGGCGAGCCTGGGAGCGCGTGCAGGGCCGCGCCAGCCGGGCGGCCCCGTCTTCGGCTCTTCCCGCCGGGCATTGACCCCGATCGTTGGCCAAACTAGAGCGCTGGCGCTTTTTCGCCCGCCGTCATGGCGGTCGCAAAGAGGGTGTTGCGCAGCAGGCACGCCGGCGTCATCGGGCCGACGCCGCCCGGCACCGGCGTGATGGCCTCGGCGATGGGAAGGCACTCCTCGGTCGCCACATCGCCGACGAGCTTTGTCTTGCCCGCGCCCGCGGGGACGCGGTTGATGCCGACATCGAGAACGATGGCGCCGTGCTTCACCCACCCCCCGCGCACCATGCCGGGCCGCCCAACCGCGACGACGAGGATGTCGGCCATCCGGCAGAGATCGGGCAGGGCGTCGGTCGCCGAATGCGCCATCGTCACCGTGCAATCGGCCTGAAGGAGAAGCTGGCCCATTGGCTTGCCGACGAGGTTCGACCGCCCGATGACGACCGCCCGCTGGCCCCTCAGCTTCGGCCGCACGGAACGCAGCAGCATCATACAGCCGAGCGGCGTGCAGGAGACGAGCCCTTGCGCTTCGCCATTGATGCCAGCCATCAACCGCCCGGCATTGACCGGGTGCAGGCCATCGACGTCCTTCAAGGGATCGATCGCCTCGATCACCGTTTGCGGGTTGATCTGCTTGGGCACCGGCATCTGGACGAGAATGCCGTGCACGGCGGGATCCGCATTGAGCGCGGCGATCTGCGCGAGGAGTTCCGCCTCGCTCGTCTTGGCCGGCATCCGGAACTCGAAACTGTTGAAGCCCACCTCGCGCGCCGCGATGCCCTTGTTGCGGACATAGACCTCGCTCGCGGGATCATCGCCCACGAGAATGACGGCAAGGCCGGGCGTGACCCCCGTGCGCAGGATCAGCCCCTCGGCGGCGAGCTTGATGCGCCCGCGCAAATCTGCGGCGAAAGCTTTGCCGTCGATGATCCGCGCGCTCATGAGCGTTCCCCCGCTGCCTCCAGAGCCTGCCCCAGTCGCTGGGCCAGGTCTGCGGCATCGCCCTCGATGCGAAACATCTTTTGGCGCGATGTGGCGCCGCTCGCGAGCGCGACCGCACTCTTGGCAACGCTGAGCGACTGGGCGAGCAGCGCCGCGACGGCCGCGTTCGCCGCGCCGTCTTCGGGCGCCGCCCTCACCTGAACCGCAATGGCCGATCCGCCGTCCGCCAGCGCGCGAAGGCCCACGATCGCCTCGCGACGCGCCTTCGGCGTGACGCGGACCCGCACGAGCAGAGCCTCGCCTCGAATCTCGAACGGCGCGGCGGGCGCGGCCACGCTCAAGGCAGAATATAGGCGAGTTGCCCGATATACATCTGCGCGACGTAGACGAGCAGGAAAGCCGCCAGCACCGAAAGGTCGATGCCGCTGATTGGCGGGATGAACCGGCGGAGCGGCCGCAGCACGGGCTCGGTCAGCCGTTCGACGAAATCGTAGACGTTCAAGGCCGTCGGATGGCGCGGATTGACGACATCGAAGGCGAATAGCCAGCTCATCACGACCCGCACGACCAGGACGATCAGGAAGAGATTGAGGATCTGAAGGATGAGCCAGATGATGGGGCCGAAGATCGACAAAAAGAAACCTCTAGGGCAGCGGCAAGGAGGCGCGGAAGCAAGCGCGCCAACCCGACCTTTAGCCGCTTTGACCCATGAGGGGCAAGGCGCGGCGCCCGGCGCTTGACCGCAGACGGGCACCCCCCTAAAACCGGCGTCCTCGCGCCCGAACGGGTGCGTCACGGACGGCTGGGGCTGTAGCTCAGTTGGGAGAGCGCCTCGTTCGCAATGAGGAGGTCAGCGGTTCGATTCCGCTCAGCTCCACCAGCCTTTCCGCGTCGCAAAATCCCCGAAAACGAATTGTTGAGCGTCTTCGCCTAGGCTCGCGCAATGCGTCTTGCCCGCACAATCGCGCTCGTCCTGACGGCGAGCGTTGCCGCTCCGGTGGAGGTCCTCGCGGCCGGCGGCTCCGCCGCGCCGGCGCCCGAGGCGGCAGCCCCGCAGAAACGCCGCATCACCACGCTTGAGAGCTATCTGATGCTTGACCCGATCACGAGCACGGTCGTGACGAGCAATCGCGTACGCGGCCTGCTGGTCGTCGAGATCGGCGTCGATGTTCCCGACGATGCGCTTCGCGCCCGCGCGGAGGAAACCGCTCCGCGCCTCATCGATGCCTATGTCCGGGCTCTGACGAATTTGGGCGCGACCGCGATCCGCCCGGACCGCGCGCCCGACGTCGAACTCATCGCCGCGCGGCTACAGCGCGCGACGGATCAGACGCTGGGCGCGCAAGGCGCCAAGGTCCTGCTGATCCAGGTCATGCTTCGCCGCACGCGCTGAGGCGCCTCACATTGCGCTGATGCCGCCATCGACCTTGATTTCCGCGCCCGTGATGAACTTCGATTCATCGCTAGCGAGAAACAGCACCGCATAGGCGACATCGTTCGGCTCGCCGATATGGCCGAGCGGCACCTGCCGCCCGAGCTTGGCATAGGCCTCGTCCGCGCCGAATTTCTCCACATGCTTATCGAGGATCGGCGTCTTGATGAAGACGGGATGCACCGAATTCGAGCGGATGCCGTAATGCTGCCGCGCGCAGTGGAGCGCGACCGATTTCGACAGATGCCTAACGCCCGCCTTCGCCGAATTATAGGCCGCCATGTTGTGGCCCGCGATGATGCCGGCGATCGAGGAGATATTGACGATCGAGCCGCCCAGCCCGCTTTCCTTCACGCTCTTGGCCATGAAGGGGATCGCGTATTTGCACCCCAGGAACACGCTGTCGAGATCGATCGCGTGCACCTTTCGCCAGGTCTCGAACGAGGTGTCTTCCACCGTCGAGCCCTCGCCGATCCCCGCATTGTTGACGAGCACGTGCAGCGCGCCGAACTGATCGACCGTCTCGGCCAGAACCTCGCGCCACTGCGCTTCATTGGTGACGTCGTGGTGGAGCGCGATCGCCGCCTTGGGGTGCCGCGCGTTGATCTTGGCCGCCGTCCGCTCCGCGCCCGCGACGTTGATGTCGCTGACGGCCACTTTGGCGCCCTCCTCCGCGAAGAGGATGGCGATGGCCTCACCCAGGCCCTGTGCGCCGCCGGTGACGAGCGCCACCTTGCCTTTGAGACGTCCGGTCATGATCCCTCCCAGGAAATGTTTGTCAGCGCCCAGTGAACCGCGGCTGGCGCTTGTCGAGGAAAGCGGCGATGGCCTCCTTCGCGTCCTCGCTCGTCGCCGTCAGGGCGAATTGATCGAGATCCATGAAAGTCGATGCCTGATGGAGCGCGCCGGCCGCGGCATCGACCGCGCTCTTGGTCATCTGAACGGCATTGGGCGGCAGCGCCGCCAGCCGCGCGGCGAGGTCCATGGCCACATCGAACGCCGTCCCGTCGGGAACGACGGCATCGAGCAGCCCCTCGGCCCGCGCGATCGGCGCCTCCAGCTTCTCGCCCAGCATGACAAAGGCTTTCGCGCGCGCAGGCCCCATCAGCGAGACGAGCCGCGGCACGGTGTGCCAGCTCATGTTCATGCCGAGCGGAATTTCCGGCAGCCGCAGGAACGCGCCTTCGCCCGCGATCCGGAAATCGCACGCCGAAACCAGCGCGACCCCGCCGCCGATCGCATAGCCCTCGATCGCCGCGACCACGGGCTGGCGGACCGCCGCCCACGCGTCGCACATCTCCGGTCCCGCGCGGAGCAGCAGCCGCCGCTCGAGAAGCCCCGCATCCGCCCGCCGCGCGAGGCTGGGGTCTTTCAAATCCGCGCCCGCGCTGAAGACGGGCGTCCCGGTCAGGACGATCGCGCGCGTCTCGAGGTCATCTGCGAACGAGAGCGCCGCCGCCTTGAAATCGAGGAGGATCTGCCGCGACAGCGCGTTCCGCCCGTCGCCGCGATCGAGCGTGACGGTCGCAAGGCCGCCCTCCCGCGCGATGCCGATCGCCTCGCCGACCCGCTCTACCCGCGCCGTCATCGCGCCGCCGCCGCGTCGAGCCGCGAGATCACCCGCTTCTGGTTCCAGTGCGATTGATCGTGCCGCACGAAATAGGGCGGGCGGCTGGCGTAGAGATCGGTCTCGAGCCAGAGGCGTTTCAAATGCCGCACCTGCCCCGGCCGGTCGCGATAGGCCCCGCGCCCATGCATCACGTGGTAATTGTTGATGAACTGGATGTCGCCCGCCTCGAACGCCATCTCGACATTGAAGCGCCCGCTTTCGGCGGTCGTCTCGATCCAGGCGAGCGCCTCGGCTTGTTTGGCGGTCAGGCGCGGCGCGGCGGCGTGGCGCTGCGAGGCGTGAATATAGGGTGGGATCAGGCGCATGAAGAGGCGATCGTCCCAATCGGTAAAACCCGGAACGGTGTAGTAGGGCGCGCCGCCCGCCGCCTGCTCGCCGCGGAAATCGTAAGGGAGCGGTTCATAGAGCGCCGCCGCCAGATCGGGCCGCGTGCGCACCAGCTCGTTGTGCATCGCGACCGCGTTGGCGATGCGCGAGCGCCCGCCCTCCGCACCCGGATCAAGGCACATCAGCCCCACGAGATCCGAGCCGTCGCAATGAAAGGGCAGCATGATGCCGCCCAGTTCATTACCGCGCGCGGTGGGATCGTTCATCGCCTTGCCCTGGTCGGTCACATCGCCAAGGACGTGACCCTTGGCGTTCTGCGCCCAGGGCCGGCCCAGATGCGCGCCGATCCCCCAATAGAGGAGGCACATCGCATCGTTGTCGTAGCGCGCGCGATCGAGTCCGCGAATGCGCACGACGCCCCGCCCGTTGACCAGCTCCTCCGCGATCGCGGCGAGCCGCTTGCTGAGGCTGGGCAGCGGAAAGGCGTCGCGGTCGATGGCGAGGAGATCATCGCTGCGCGCCCGCGCATGGTGGAGCGCCGCATCCAGCTCGTCTTGCGCCGCCCGATCCAGCGTTTCGGTCCACAGCGCCGGATCGTGCATGTCGCCGGCCGTCCATTCGCAGTGCGTCTCGAGGACACGCATGGCTTTCATCGCCTCCCTTAGAACGTGCTCGTATCGGCATCGACGCCGAGCAGCAGCCGCCCGGCCGTCTCCATCGTCGGCGGCGCCACCATCATATGCTGCGCGGCGACGTGAATATCGCGGAAGATGCGCTGCAGCGGCGAGGTCTTGTAGACTGACGTTCCCCCGCCCAGTGCGTACATGAGATCGACCGCCTTCACGCATTCGCGCGCGGCATGGGTGATCGCCATGCGCAGATCGCGCCGCGTGTCGAGCGAGACACGGCCCTTGGCGCCGACTTCCGCCCAGGCGCTCTCCAGCATCTCGTAGAAAAAGGCCCGCGCCGCGCGGCGCATGGCTTCGGCCTGCGCGACGTCTTCCTGCGTGCGCGAGCGCTGCGCGAGCACGCGGCGATGCGATTCCGGCGTCTTGCCGCCCGCGAGATTGATCGCCTCATCGATCGCGGCCTTGGCGAGCCCAAGCATCGCGGCCGCGATGCCGGAGCCCAGAAGCCCGAAGAACGGGAAGCGATAAAGCGCGCGGTCGATCGTCCGCGCCGCGCCTTCCGCATTGAAGAAATCGCGCGGCACCTTGAGCTCACGCATCGCGAAATCCTGGCTGCCCGAGCCGGAAAGCCCCGAGACGTCCCAATTGCCCAGAAGCTCCGCGTCCTTGATCGGCACGAACGCACCGCCGTTGCGCGGCACGCCGTTCGAATCGAGATCGAGCTCGCCGTTTTTCGTCACGAGGCACCCGCCCGAGATCCATTGCGCGTTGGGCGAACTCGAGCCCCACTGCCAGCGCCCGTTGACGATAAAATGATCGCCCTTGTCCTCGGCCTTGCCGCGCCGCGCGAAGACGCCGCAGGTGATGACGTTGGCATCGCGCCCGTAGATTACCTCCGCCGTCGCGCGCGGCAGGCTGCCCGCCATGACGCCGGTCGTAGCCCCGATCATGACGCACCAGGACGCGGACCCGTCGGCTTCGGCCAGCGTCTCGATGACGCGGGCGAGCACGATCGGATCGGCCTCCAGCCCGTGATAGTCCCGCGGCACCAGCGTCCGGTAGAAGCCGGCCTCGGCGAAGCGCGCTGCGATATCCGCCGGCAATTGCCGGCCCGCCTCGATCTCGCCTGAACGCTCGCGCAATTCGACCTGAAAGGACTTCGCGGCGGAAATGATATCGGCGCTCATGGGGTCACTCCGCGAGCTTGAGACGGTTGGCGATATTGTTGCGCTGCATGTTCGAAGAACCGCCCACGATCGGCAGCGAGATCGCGTCGCGCACATAACGTTCCATGTCCATGGAATCCGAAAGCCCGTAGGCGCCGACGACCTTCTGGCAGATCAGCGTCACCTCGGCCGCGCCCTCGCAGCAAAAGAGCTTGGCCATGGAGCTCTCGACCGCACACGGACGGTTCTCCGTCGCGAGCCAGGCCGCGTGCATCAGCATGTGGCGCATGGCCTGCGTCTTCGTTTTCGCATCGACCAGCATGTGCCGGACGGCCTGATGTTCACCGATCACGCGGCCGAATTGGCGCCGCTCCTCGGCATAGGCCCAGGCATCGGCGACGGCCGCTTCCGCCAAACCGAGCGCGACGGCCGACAGCTCGAGCTTTTCAACCTCGAGCGCGCGCGTCGCCAATTGCCGCCAGCCCCGGTTCCACATCTCCGGCCCGCCGAGAATATGCCCTTCGGGCACCTCGACATCGTCGAAGAAGACATCGTTCGTTTCGACGCCCCGGATGCCCAGATGCCCGAGCGGCGTGATCGTCACGCCCTTCTCGCTGGGCGGAATGAGAAGGATTGTCAGGTTCTTGTAACGGTCCTCAGCCGGGCCCGAGCGCGCGAGGCAGAAGATGTAGTCCGCGATATGCGCGCCCGTGCACCAGCGCTTCGTGCCGTTGACGATGAGGCGATTTCCCTCCCGCCGAACGGTCGTCTCGACGCTCGCGAGATCGCCGCCGACATTGGGTTCGGAAAGTCCATAGGCGAAAAGGAGCTGCCCCTGCGCGACGCGCGGCAGAAGCCCGCCCTTCTGCATCGCCGACCCCGACTCGACGAGGTTCATGCCCGCGTAGCACGCGGCCATGATATAGGGGCACGCGACCGCCGAGGAACGCTTAGCCAGCTCCTCGATGACGATCATCGCGCCGAGAATATCGACGCCTTGCCCGCCATACTCCTCGGGAACCGTGAGCCCCATCGCGCCCATGTCGCCGAGCTTAACCAGCACGTCGCGCGGGAAAAAATTCTCGCGGTCCCAGGTGCGGGCGGCCTCGCGCGGCATGTGCTGATCGACAAAGCGCCGCGTCGCGTCGCGCAGCAGCCGATGATCCTCTGAAGGGTCGAAATTCATCGCGCGCGCCTGAGCGTGAGGTTGATCCGGGCCGCTTCGGCCAAGAGCGGATGCGTGAGCGGCGCCGTGTCCGGCAGCACGCGCCGGACGCCGTGAAAGCGCGTCCGCGACGGGCCGTGAAGGACGACGACGTCGCCCGAGTGCAAGAGAAGCGTCTCTGGCCGGTCGCCGCGCGCCTGGCCGCCGATGAGGAAGATCGCATCCGCGCCGAGACTGACCGAGACGATCGGGTGCGCGAAATCGCACTCGTCATAATCCTGGTGAAGGCCAAGCTTGCCGTCGGCGGCATAAGCATTGACGAGGCATGCGTCCGGCACGAAGGGCGGAAGGCCAAGGCCCGCGATGATCCGATCGCTGAGCGCGAGCAGGCGCCGCGGGATCGCGGGCCATCTCTCGCCGGTTACGGGATGCGACGGCTCGTAGCGATAGCCCTTGGAATCTGAAATCCACCCGAGCGGCCCGCAATTCGTCATCTGGTTGATGAGCGGCGTGCCGTTGCGCATCCGCGGCCGATAGAAGGGCGCCTCCGCGACGACGGCGGCGATGTCATCGAGAAGCGCCGCCTGCTCCGTAAGGGTCAGCGCGCCGGGCACATGCGCCACGCCGCCCGGAAGGCTGGCCGGTGCCATGTCGCGAAAGAGCGGAAGCGTCATCGCGCGTCACCGCCCCGTGAAATTCGGCTTGCGCTTGGCGAGAAACGCCTCGACCGCCTCGCGGTGGTCCTGCGTCTGGAACGTCAGCATTTCATAGGCGATGGACGTATCCATGATCGTGTGCGCGAGCTGCTTGAGCGCGATGTTGACCGAGACTTTCGAATATTTGATCGCCTGCGTCGCGCCGCGCGCGAGTTTGTCCGCGAAGGCATCGACCGCCGCATCGAGCGCATCGTCGGGCAGGCAGTGATTGACGAGGCCGATCCGCGCGGCGTCCGGCCCCAGGATCGGATCGCCCGTCATGAGATATTCCTTCGCGCGGGCAAAGCCGATGAGCTGCGGCCAGATGACGGCCCCGCCATCGCCCGCAACAACGCCGACGCGCACATGCGGATCGGCGAACCGCGCGCTCTCGCCCGCGAAGATGACATCGCAGAAAAGCGAGATCGTCGCGCCGAGCCCGATCGCCGGCCCTTTGACGCGCGCGATGATGGGCTTTTCGAGATCGAGCAGGGAGAAGACGATCCGCTTGCCTTCCATCGCGCTCGGTCCGCCGCCGCCGGGCCCGGATGTCGCTTGCATCCACGCAATGTCGCCGCCCGCGCAGAAGGCCTCGCCCTCGCCCGTCAAAACGATGACGTCGCTGTGGGCATCATCGTTCGCAAGCGTGAACACCTCCGCGAGCTCGCGGTGCATTGCGGCATCAACCGCATTCAACTTCCCGGGATTGGTAAGCGTCAGCGTCAAGACGCGGCCGCGGCGGCTCGTCTTGATGCGGGTCATCCCCTCCAGCGTGTTGGCTGTCATGCACTCCCCGTTCGTTCTCGTTCTTATCGGGCGAGTTTAGGGAGCTGGCGCGCCTTGCGGAAGAGGTTCCGATTGCCGCCTTTCGAGCCCCTTGCTAGCGTCCCGCCGATAAAACCAACGAGGAGTGAACCCATGATCGGCTACGTGACTTTGGGGACGAACAATATGGAGAAGGCGCTCGCCTTCTACGACGCGGTGCTGGGCGAGGTTGGCGGCAAGCGGACGTGGAACAACGATCGCCTGCAGGGCTATGGCGGCCAGGGCCCGCAGATCGCTATTGGCAAGACCTATGACGGCAAGAGCGCGACCTCCGGAAACGGCACGATGATCGCCCTTGCCGCGTCGGACAAGGACATGGTCGCCCGCGTGCACGCCAAGGCGCTCGCGATGGGCGGCAAGGACGAAGGCGCGCCTGGCTTCCGCCCGGCCGATGCGAAGTCCGGCTTCTACGGCGCCTATTTCCGCGATCTCGACGGCAACAAATTCGCGGTTTTCACGATGGCGAAAAGCTAGGGCGCTCGGCCTTCTGACAACAAGAAAGGGCGGGCCACGGCCCGCCCTTGTCGTTTCGGCTGCGCCTGCTTACTCCGCCGCGACTTGCGAGGGCGTCTTCAACGTGAGCCCGCCATTGAGCTTGGTGAGGGAGCGGATGCCCTCTTCGGCGATATCGTCGCCGATCATGCGGTCGCCCTCGGCGTGCAGCTCGGCCATGTCGACATAGGCCGCATAGACGCCGCGCGTGCGGTCGGTGATGATGCCGGCCTTGAGGAGCGTCTTGATCAGCACGCGGAAGATGTTGGTCGTCTTCTCCATCTCCTTGCGGATTTCGACATCCGTCAGCGCTTCCATGAAGGCGGACTGGACCCAGGCAGGGTCGAGGCCGATCTCGCGGTAGATCCAGCTCTTCTGATCGGGCGAGGCGAGGTTGAAGAGAAGAACCTGGAAGACTTGCGCCGCCCAGTCTTCGATCTTGGCATGCTCCTCAGGAGCCAGATGAGGGATGGTGCGATCCGCCCAGATCTTGCCGAATTTGTGATGGAACGCTTCGTCCGTCATGACGAGCTGGCAGAGCTTGACCATCAAGGGGTCGCGTCCCTCGGAATAGAACGTCGCGAAGGCACCCATCGCGAGGCCCTCGACCAGCATCTGCATGCCGATCAGCTTCTTCCAGACGAGCGGGCTTGCGACGAGTTCCGTCAGAAGATCGCCGAGCGCGGGACCGACCGGCACCGGCTTGCCCCAGCGCGCCTGCACATAGCGCGTGAAGCCGGTGACGTGCCGCGCTTCCTCGCGCGCTTGGTTGGCGGCGTAC
The DNA here is from genome assembly GCA_016124385.1 of Alphaproteobacteria bacterium. GTDB lineage: Bacteria > Pseudomonadota > Alphaproteobacteria > Micropepsales > Micropepsaceae > JACADY01. The sequence goes on from WGNU01000001.1 coordinate 129,127, forward strand.
TCCTGCGCGCCGGGATCGCGCAGGATGTGGCAGAGCGAAGCCGAGAGCGACAACGCCCCTTGCTCTCCGTGCAGGATCGAGGAGAAGGACCACAGCGTATTGAGGTTGACGAGCTTGATCTTGCCCTGTTCGTCGAGCTTGTCGCCGACCGCGGTGCGCAGCTCGGTGTTGATCTCGGGATTGACCAGATAGTCCTTCTCTAGGTCGAAAGGCTGGGAGAAATCGATGTACTTGGTGTCGAGCGGATCCCAGAAATGATCGTGGGTCGCCGAGATGATCTTATCGAACGCGGTCGATCGGGCGCCGTACCGCTCGACGTCCATCATTGCGGGAAAATCTTGCGGATCGACCGCGTTGTAGGCTGGGTCCTTCGTGATGTTGGCGGCATCGGTCATGCGTGCGTTCTCCTCGGGCGGCGGCTTGTTTCCCCTTCGCCCGGCAGTGTCGATGAGAACGACTTTCAGTGCAACGGAATTGACGCCGCCGTCACGTTTCCACGCAGCGGCGGCTCGGCTAGCTTTCGGGTCTCGTCGGCTCGCGAACGACGCCCGGCTCGCCGAAGATTACGACGTTGCCATCGGGTCCTTGCGCGACCGCAGCGAGACCTTTGCGGTCGGGCCGGTTGACGGAAACGAACGTCTTGCCACCGTCCGTCGAGTAAACGACCGCACCGCCCAGGCCCACCACGACGACAGTTCCGTCATCGAGCTCCGTGGAACCGGAAAGCGACTCCGCCGAGTTGCTCGGGATGTTGGTCCAGGTCTGCCCGTCATCTTCGGAACGCCAGATATTGCCGCGCATCCCAACGACGAGCAGTGGCCCCGACTTCAGCGCCAGCCCACCCCAGAACGAGCCGTCATAGCCGGTCTCCACGGCCTCCCACGTCTGCCCGAGATCGCCGGAGCGGAACACCGTGCCGAACTCGGCGGCGATATAGAGATTGCTGCCCTTCCCGCGGAAAAGTTTGTTCAGATGGTTGTCGAGCTGGGTGTCGGGAATGAGTGTAAACTGATCCCAAGTGGCGCCGCCATCGCTCGTGCGCGCGGCAAAGGCGAAGGCGCCCACGGTGATTGCTTCGGTCGGCGAAATCGCAAGCACGGAGAGCAGCGCATCGTCCGAGTCGTTTCCGCCGAACTGCTTGGCCCACGTCGCGCCGCCGTCGTCCGTCCGCAGGATCACGGTATCGTGGCCGACCGCCCATCCCACTTTGTCGTCGGCGAAAGAGACGCTGGTCAGCGTCGTGCGCGTGGGAACGTTTTCGACCTGGCGCCAGGTTGCACCCTTGTCGTCGGACAGGAGGATGTGGCCGAACTCGCCCACCGCGACCAGGCGCGGACCGGCCTGCGCGACGGAGATGAGCAGGCGCTCGCCGGCGAGGACGTCCTGCGAGGACACATCGCCTTGCGGGACGTTGACGCGGTCGACCGCCGCGGACGCCGCCCAGACCGAAGTCGCGCCGGTTGCCGCCAGCACCGCCGCCAAAACCAATTTCAAGAGACCCGACATGAACGCCGCCTTTCCGATCGCGGAGCTGACGCTTCCTCGCGATCGTCCCTGAAGAACCTTTATGACCCCTTATTCAGTCTACAGCCCGGCCCATTTTCAAGGGCCGGGCTGCAAAGTCGCTAGCCTGTGGACGTGTTATCGCACGCCAAGGTTACGGATCGCTTGCGGTGTGTACCGATCTTCCTTGAGCTCGTCCGCCGCGAAGTTGATCACCTTCTCTTCGTTCTGAAGGCTGAGGGCGAGGTACCGGCGATCCTGGATGTCGTAGACAACCTCACCGGCGATGAAGCATGTCGGCACATGGTACCGGTTGACGGTCAGCTGCTCCTGGATCCGCCACAGCTCGCCGCGCCCGTCATAGAGTTCCGAGCCGACAATGCCCAGATAGTCCTCGTCCATCTGGTAGCTGCGGCGCGCGTAGATGTGACGCGTGCCAGGACGCAGCTTCGCCTCGTATTGCCAGACCCGGTGAAGCTCGTAGCGCACCAGATCCTGGTTGAGGTGAACCGGCTTCACGAGATCGTCGTACTTGGCGTTCATCGCCTTGTAGTTGTTGTACGGGATGTACATCTCGTTCTTGCCGATGATCGTCCAGTCGTAACGATCCGGCGCGCCGTTGTAGCCGTCGAACGAGTCCGACGTCGACATACCGTCCGTATTCGTGCCGGGGTTGTCATAGGCGATGTCCGGGGCGCGGCGCACGCGGCGCGTGCCCGGGTTGTAGCTCCACGCCTTGCGGGGATCGACCGCGGCGTTGAGCGATTCATGCACCAGGATCACGTTACCCGCCAACCGCGCCGGAGCGACGGTATTGGCGATGTAGTAGATCGAGATGTTGTTCAGGTCTTCAGCCTTCGTCGCCGCCGGATCCGACCACGAGAGAATGGCTTCGTCCTGGACGGTAATGGGCGCCGTGGCGCCGCCCGACTGGACCGGGAACGCGGCGAACTGGCGCGTCACCTTGAACGAGCGATAGCGCAGCGTGTGGTTCCACAGCATTTCGTTCGCGCTGTTGCCGATCGGGAACGGGTGCCCCATGATCGCGCCGAGCACGCCGTTGCCGTCGAGGCCGCCCGCGGGCGTCTTCGTCAGCTCGCCGACGGCCATGTTCCGCTTGTTCGCGTCATAGACGAACGAGGGCAGGGCGCAGGAGCGGCGGCTCTTGTACACGTCCATGAAGTACGTGTCGCGCTGGCTGAGGAGGGCCTGATGGCCGACCGACAGCTTGTCCGCGTATTGGGCCATATTGGCCTTGGTGATGCGGAACAAGGGCGCGTCTGATGCGAACGGGTCCGGCGGAAGCTGCGTCGTGCCGTCGAACGTCACGCCCGCGGGCGGGGCGGTGATGCCACCGTCCCAGGCCGGGATCGAGCCGTCGGCGTTGCCGGCGATCTCGGAACCCATCGGCGTCAGATCCTGCCCGACGCGGGCGATCACTTCGTCCGGGACCTTCGCGAAGGCGCCGGTGGCGACACCGAGCGCGATCGCGGAGGTAAGGAGACTAAACTGCAGTTTCATACGATGTTTCCTCCGAATTCAGTTCCTGCGGATGTCTCCCCCCGCATTAGAACGAGTACGACATTTCGAACGTCACGTAGTCCTTGTCTTCTTCAAAGGCAGTGAAGGAGTTACCGAACACCGTATTGTACGAGATCGACCCGCGCAACTGGCTCAGATACTCGCCCGAGAGGCCGATATTGATCGCCTGCAGGTTGTCGACGAAGCCCGGCCCGATCGGACCCGCGGAGTCGCCTTCCACGTCATGCCGCCACTGGATCGACGGCGTGAGCGTGACGCCCGAACCGAAGGAGTTCGGGTAGGTGGCGTTCATGATCACGCGGTAACCCCACGAGAAATTGTCCGCGTAGTCAGGCAGCGTGGCGCAAGGCACCAAACCGGCCGTTGCAAGCGAGGTGACGCAAGTCGTCTGCGCCGCGGAGAGGATCGCCGACGTGAACACATGCGCGGCGTCATAGTCCGTGCGCGAGCCCAGCCGGTCCTCCTGGCCGACATCCGGCAGCCACTGCAGGCCGAAGTTCGTGATCAGCGCGAAGGTGTTCGAACCGATCACGTCCGACACTTCCTGGATCAGGTTGACCGTGGAGAACTGAGCATGGAACGCCTGGTGCTCCTTGTAGCCTTTGATCCGGCCGTTATCGAAATTGTCGAAATCGGCGATCGAAACGTCCAACGTACACCCGGGCTGGTCAGGGAGCGTGTCCGAGTTCTGGTCGCAGATGAAGGCGCCGCCATTCAGACGGTCGATGTTCGCGGCCGTGATTTCAGCGGTCGAGAGCTGGAACGGCGCATCGGGGTAATAGGCCACTTCGCCCGAGAACGCGGTCCCGAACAGCGTCGTGCTCCACGACGCGCCGACGCTGGCGATATCTTCGTTGTGTTCGGAGAACGTGTTGATCGTCCCCGCGAATGTTCCGAAGATTGCCTGGAAGTCGGTTGTCGAACCCGCGAAGATCGACGTCAAGCACGACGCAAAGGTCGCGTTGCCGAGTGCCGCGCAAAGCTCAGGGATCGTATCGTTCGCAGCGCTGCCGGTCAGCGCGAGGCCGGTTGCCGCCGCATTGCCTGTCGTGAAGCCGACCATCGGCAGCTTCAGGTGCTGGTTGATGAAGTAAAGGCCGAACTCCGTGCCGTCGAGGATATCTTCGGCGTAGTAGCGCAGCGCGACGCCGAACTGGCCTTGCTGGTCGGGGCTGGTGTCGCCGATGTCACGCACCAGCGGAACGCCCGTCGTCGAGTTGACGGTGAAGCCGCGGCAGCCCTGGTTCGCGACGGCGTCAGAAGTGATCGCGAAGAACGTGCCGCAGGGGTCGAGCAGCGTCTGCGTGTAGTTGTAGATATACATCGCTTCGACCGACAGCGCGTCCGTCAACTGGTACGATGCATAGATCGTCGGCTGCGGAAGCAGCGCTTCCTTCAGCTCGGCGCCCGGCGCGCGGAGCGCCGTGACGTCGATCGGCAGATAGGAGTTGATGCCGCCCTGGAAGATCAGCGACTCGCCCCAGTTGACGACCTGGTTGCCGAGCCGGACTTGCAGCGGCCGGTCCGCCACGTCGAAATTGCCGTAGACGAAATAGTCGAGGAGGTCGATCTGATCGATCGCCGCGTCGCGCGCCGTGCCGGTCAGCGGCCGGTCGCCCTTGCCGTCGCCGAAGCGCCGCTCAGACGCGATGTCGTAAAAGCCCTTCGCGCGGACGAAAATGCCGAAATTTTCCCATTCCGCGGAGAGATCCGTCACGAACTTCGTGGTCGCGTTCGTCACGTCCCACTTGTCGTAGTTGATGTTCGCGTCGTCGCGGTTGGACGAGGGAATGAAGCCGTTATTGAGACAGCCTCTCAGACCAGTGCTGCCGCCCCCGAAAGCTGTTGAAGCGGACGACGTATTCGCAGGCAGTGTCGCCGGGCCATTCAAATACTTACACGACTGATCCTCGACGCGCATCGTCGCGCCCGCCGTCAGCGTCGTATCGATGGTGCCTTTGATGTCTCCGACCTCGAACTCGATGGCCGAGGCAGGCCCCGCCGCCAACATCAGGCAAGCGCCCGACGCTCCGGCCAGAAGCCCAATCCGCATTGCACGGGAAATCGACATAACGCGCAGTCCTCCTCACCCTGAGTTCTTTGTCTTAGGTTCGGACGGGGAGCGACTTGTGACTCTTGTGACGGCGCCCCCCAGCGCCGAACATCCCTCTCCGGTACAGCACACGCATTCGGGGAGGCAGTCAAGCGACGCATGACAGTCTTGTCATGGGACATCGGAGATGCGTCTTTTTCGCAACGCCTGCCAAATCCACAGGCAGCAAGGCCTTCGGGCGGGCGGATTGCCTAACGGAAATTCCGCGCCATGGTTAACAATTGGTCAACGAATCTGTGGCCGCGATGCCGCGCCGTGCGTCTCAGCCGAGCCCAACCAGCGCGAGAAATTCCCCGGGAGAGAGGACCAGATTGGTTGCAACCACCCACACGGGCAGCGCCACGATCAGCGGCCAGAGCCGCGGCCACAGCGCGGCGAGAAACCCCGCGAGCGGCGTCAGGTAAACGGCGGTCACACGGGAATAGTGGAGCCAGACGGCCCAATCCGCCCCCTCGTAGCGCAGCACGGCATCGAGATCGCGCGCGAAGATCGCCGTCAGCCAAATGCCCAGGACCAGCATCGCCAGCCCGAAAACGGCCCGCAGCCCGCGCCATACCCAGATCATCGCCCGCCCCCAACGCCTACACGCGCGGACACTAGGCGAGGCAGGGCAGCGGCGAAACCGCTTTCACCGGGCGAAGTCCTCCCTCGGAGGCGGTTGGCGGCGCGGCGTCTCCGCGGCGCCACGGCGCTGGACCGCAAGGGCCCCGATACGCCACTCTGGGCCCATGCAAAAGCAAAGGGCCGCGGCCCCCCTTCCCGCGCGGGATCACGACCACGATCGATGCGTCTCCGAGGCGATCGCCAAGGCCGACGAGCACGCCGCGCGCTCCGGCATGCGGCTGACGCCGCTCCGCCGCCAGGTGCTCGAGATCGTCTCGGCCAGCCATCGCCCGCTGGGCGCCTACGAGATTTTGGAGATCCTCGCCGGCACCACGGCGACGACGCGGCCCGCGCCGCCCACCGTCTATCGCACGCTGGAGTTTCTGCTGGGCGCAGGCCTTGTCCACCGCATCGATTCCTTGAACGCGTTCGTCGCATGCTTCGGCCCGGCCACGCCGCACAAGAGTTATTTCCTCCTCTGCGAACGCTGCGGGCGCGCGACCGAGATGAGCGATCCGGGCCTTGGCCGCGCGATCGCGAACGCGGCCGCCGCGCAGGGTTTCGCCGCCACGCGCGAGACGGTCGAAGTGCTTGGCCTCTGCGCGGCCTGCGCGAAAGACAGCGCGCCCGGCCGACACAAATCTGAGACTTGAGCGCGCCCCCTCTCGCGGCCCACACTCTCGAATTGAGGGTATGGCACGGCGAAGGGGGAGCGATCGTGCGCAGGACGTTGGGGGCTGGCCTCTGTATCGCCGCGCTGCTGTTCGCCGTGGTGCCCGCGCACGCCGCGCTGGAGCCGCCCTATGACGTGCGTCTCGGCGAATGGATCGACGTGGTGAGCGAGCAAGCCGACAAGACGGCGCCGCATCCCACATCGTCCGCGCGGCTGATCGCGCTCGCGATGGTCGCGATGTACGACGCCTGGGCGGCCTATGATCCTGTCGCCGTCGGCCTTCTCACAGGCAACGCGCTCGACGGCATGGGCGGCGAGCCGGCCGAGGAAAACCAGGTCGAGGCGATGATCCACGCGATCTACAACGTCGCGGGCCCTATCGGGCGCAGCAAGAACCCGTTCCTCGACCTCTTTGAGAACCAGGGCCTGCGCGTCGAGTCCGACGACCCCGCCGCCAAGCTCGGCCGGCGCATCGCGGCCATCGTGATCGCGGCCCGCCAGGGCGACGGCGCGAACGATGCGCAGAATTACGTCGATACCAGCGGCTACGTGCCAGCGGGTTCGCCCGGGCATTGGCAGCCGATCATCGACGTCTTCGATCCCGACCGCATGCTGCAAATGGCGATGACGCCGCATTGGCGCTTCTTGAGCCCAATCACCCTGCGCGACGCAAAGGCCTATCGCGCGCCGCCGCCGCCCGCTTTTGGCTCGCCCGAGTGGCACGCGCAGGTGGAGGAGATCATCCGCGTGGCCGGCAATCTCACGATCGAGGAAAAGGCGATCGCGGAATATTGGATTCCCTGGGACGGCTGGTCGGCGAGCCATTTGATGCGCCTGACGCGCGACTATCTCGAGGCCCATCCAAAGCCGTTGGGCGAGCAGGTAAAGCTCTATCTTGCCGCTGCGGTCGCGCAACTCGACACAGCGATCGTGTGTTGGGACACGAAGTATCACTACGACTACGAGCGTCCGGAAACCGCGATCCGCCGGCTCGGGGAGCGCCGCATCACCGTCTGGACGCCGTGGGGCACGAACGAGATCGCCGCAAAGGATTTCGAGCCCTACCTCACGACGCCGCCCTTCCCCGAATACACCTCCGGGCATTCCACGATCACCGCGGCCTGGGCACGCACGATGGAACTCGTGACGGGCTCGGAGGCCTTCGACTACGAAGCCGACGTGATCTCGCTGCGGCGCGACGCCTTGCCCTTTACCGGCGTCACGCTGCGCTACCCGACCTTCCGCTCGGCGGCGGAGGATTCTGGCCTGTCGCGCATCTATGGCGGTATCCATTGGCCCATCGCCAACGAAGAGGGACAAAAACAGGGCCGCGCGGTGGCTGAAGAAGTCGTCGCACATCTAAAGGATGCGTTCGAAGGGCGCGCGCGGCCTGCCGAGGCGCCGATCGCCGAACTCTCGCCCGGCCTCTGGGAACCGGAAGGCGAAGGCGCCGTCGCCATGACGGATACGTCCGGTCTGATGCTCTATGGCGGCGAAGCGCCCGCGCGCTGGCGTGCCGCGACGCTCGATCCCTTTCCGAAGGGTCCACTCAGCCTCTCCATTCATACGCAGGCGATGCCGGACAATGGCGATTTGGGCGCCTTGGCTGTCACCGTGCGCACGGCGGACGGCACGAACCGCGTGCTTGCGACCGGCAAGATCGAGGGCGCAGGCTGGGTCCGGGCGGCCTGGGTGAGCGACGGGCGCACGCCCATCACGCTCGAGCTCGAACGCAGCGGGCCGCGCGGCATCGCCGTCACGCGGGCCTTCATCGCCAACCTCGATGGATAGCGCGCGTTAGAGACGCTTGAGGCTCGCGAAATCCGCCTTGAAATAGGCGAAGGAGCCGCGCTGCTCGATCGTGCCTGAAATCTCGATCGGATCGGCGATGAACGCCGCGACCGCCTCGTTCGCCGCCTCGCCGTTCGGCCCGGTAAGGAGATAGGCGCGCGTCCCCCCGTTCGCATCGCGCGTCATCAGCATCGGCGGAATGCCGCCCAGAATGCAGAGCGTTGCGCAGCCTTTGTGGACCGGCCCCTCGCCCGGCCGCATCACGCCGAGCCAGCATTTTGAATCGACGATCTGACCCTTGAGCGTCGCGGCGCCAAACGCTTCCACGGCCGGCGCCTCGAGCGCGGGGGGGCTTGCCGCGCCGGGAGCTACGGTACCGGCGACTTCGAACATCTTGAGGCCGCCGCGCTCGATCTGCGTCCCGATGAGGGTGGCGGGTCCATCCAGAAGCGTCGTGGGGGCGGCGTGTTTGCCCTCGCCGACGAGCAACACGTCGGCAGGCGCACCGCCGGCGTCTGTGATGCGGAGAATAGGATAGGGCTCATGAACGATGATGCCGCTGAGCGTCACTTGCGCCGCATCCGCCCATTCCCCGTCGCCGGCGCGCGGCTGCGCGGTCGCGAGCACATAGGCATCGGCCGCGAGCAGCCCGAAGATCAGCCCCGCGACCACCACGACGAACAACCGGGTCGAGGGCGCGGCCGGCAGATAGCCGACATAGAAAGGGGTTTGATCGGGCGAGTGGCTCATGCCGCGCCTCCGATCACGGCAGGGGTGACAGGTGTACCCTTGGGCTTGGCCTTGGGATCGACGAACACCCGCCCGTTCTCGAGGCGCACGGCATAGGTTTCGATTTTCTCCGTATACGGAGGGGGCGAGCATCCATCCTCGGGCCGGTACTGATAGCCGTGCCACGGACACGTGATGCAGCCATCGACCACCCGGCCTTCGCCCAGCGGGCCCAATTGATGCGCGCAGACATTCGAGACGGCTGCGACCTTCCCATCGTACCGGAAGACGGCGATCCGCTCGCCGTTGCTGAGTGTGACGACGCGCGCGCGATTCTCGGGGATCGCGCTCGCGAGCCCGGCATCGATCCACGCATCGCGCGGCGAGCCGTCGATCGCCTTGTCGCGGGCTGCCTCGCGGAAACCGGCCGCGAGGTGCAACCATGCGAGGACGACAAACCCGATGCCAACGGTACCGGCCGCGAGCGGCGAGACGTCCGGGTCCTGCACCACGCCGAACAGGACATGAAGGACCAGCAGCCCATAGGCTGCATAGACGCCCATATGCAGCCCCTTCCAGAACGAGGGGCCGAGATTGGCGAGCCAGAAATCATGGCTGGTCGCCGCCATCAAAAAGAGAATGACGAGCGCGCCCGCGCCGAACAGCTCGAACGGAATGCCGAACGGCTGGACCGGCGATCCCGCGCCGGACAGCGCGGAAACGATGGGGTTGAGCACGCCGAAGCCGTGATACCAGACGGTGGCCAGAGCAGCATGCGACAGCCCCACCAGAAACAGCACGACGCCGAAATGGCGCCGGTTGTAGAGCAGCGGCAGGAAGCGCGGCGAGAGGCGTGCGAGCGGCCCGATCGCGAGAACGACGTGGAGCAGCGTGAAGGCGCAGGCACCGAGCGCGCTGATGAAGAGGATCTCCGGCGACGTAGTCGCGCTCGGCGCGTTCATCGCCCCAGCGACGGCCATGAAAACACCGAGAAAGATCGCGATACCGAGAAAGAGTGCGCCGTCATAAACGCGTTTGTGGCGGTTCCACAGGACCGTCTTATAGGTCGCGGCCATGGGTCAGCGAGCCTCCTCGGGGAGCGCGGGGATCGGCGCGGCCGCCTCGATTGGTGGCGCGGCCTTCATCGTCATGGCCGCATAGCCCGCCGCGAGCAGCACGGGCACCAGAACGAGCCAAAGCGCGCGGTGCGCGCGTCGATGGGCGCGCCGCATTAGGCATCCTCCGCGCGGTGCGTCAGCCAGCGCACGAGGAGGAGCGGCCAGAGCGCCACGACGCCTGGCAGAATAAGAAGGCGAAAGGCTGTGCTCGTGCCCTGCGCGGCCGGGTCGACTCGCGCCACCCCGAACGTGAGGAATAGAATCGCGAACGCGGCACCCACGCCCCCATAGGCCGCAAAGCCCAGGAGAACCGCCTCGATGCTGTCTGTCATCCCCATCACGCGAGAGAGTGTGCCCAAGCGCACGGCCCGCGCCAATTCACGTTTCCGCGGGTCGATTGCGACCGGGCAGCGACGTTAGGAAGACAGCGCGACCGCGTGATTGTCGAACTGATAACCGGTGAGCGCGGCGAGCGGGCGTACCGTGCCGCCGATCTCGACCGAGACGACCGCTCCGAACCCGGTCGTCAGCAGAAAGGCGCCGGGCGCGAGGCCGGCCACGCCGCACACATCGGCCTCGGCTTGCGAGACGAGAATGGCGTCATGCGCGGGGTCGAGGATCACCGCCCGCCCGCCGCGCGGGCTGGTGAAGGCAATCCGCCCGTCGCGGCTGACGACCGAGCCGACATAGTTCGAGAGCGTCCCCCACAGCGGATTGCCAGGCGCGAGCCAGCGCTGGCGGCCTTGCTGCGTGATCAGCCGCGCGAGGCTGGGGATCTCCGGCGCCCGGTCGGGATCGAGCGCCTGCAGGCCGACCGCCAGGCTTTGGTCGTCTACGCCCGCTAAATGGCGATAGCCGAAATCGGTCTGCGTCTCCGGCGCTCTCACGCTCGCGAGACGCGTGCCCCGATGGGCATCGATGAGCACGACTGAGGATCCCCCGCTTGCCATGCGCAGCGGCTTGAGGTCGCCGCCCGTATCGGGGTCCGGCAGCAGCCCGCCATTGGCGACCGCAATCGTCGCACCGTCGCCCAGCAGGATCGCCTCGTGCGCGCCGACGCCGTGGGTGGAGAAATCGCCGATCCGCCGGAACCGCTCGCGGGCGTCGTAGAGGCCGATCCGCCCCTCGCCGCGCGGCAGCACGATCTCGACGATCGCGAGCGTCATGCCGTCGGGAAGAAAGAAGCCGTGGCCCGAGAAGAAATGATCCGTCGGCGGAACGATAGTCGCGACGTGATGGCCGCCGCCCGTCTCGAAGAGGGCCGTCCAGCGCCCCGGCCGCCGCCCGAACGCGGCGACCAGCGGCCGCGCGGGATGAACCGCGAGCCCATGCCCGCGCCCGGGGAGCGCGGCCTCACAGGTGATGCCGCCGGCGGCATTGAGGCCGATCAGCGCGAAGCTGCCGTCGCTCCGCCGTGCGGTCGTGACCGCCGCGGCAGGCATAGACGCGGCCCGCGCCGCGAACGGCGCGGCGGCGAGGCCGGCCGCGATGCTGAGAAGGACGTCTCTGCGGTCAATCGCCATCGAGCGCATTGAACCCGATGAGAAGGCCAAGACCGTTGGCGACCGGTCCCAGAAGCTGGTCGCGGATCGCGCCGAGCGTCGCGGCCGCCGCGACCAGCGATTGCCGCGATTCCTCACCGGCCATCGCCGCATCGAGGGCGGGCGGCAAGGCATCGAACGCCGCTTTTGCCGCATCGAGATCGCCGCGCAGACCATCGGCGACATCACCGGCGCCGCTCGCCTCAAGCGTGTCGGCAAATCCGCCCGGCGCCAGCAGGATCGCTGTGATCCCGGCAAGGTTTGCGCGCAGCGCTTCGGCGCCAAGACCGCTTCGCCAATATTCGCTCTGCTTCGGCTTGGCGTGCGCCGCGTCCTCGCCCGTCGGCTTGATAAGCTTCTGGTCGCGCATCGCGACGATGCCGGTGAGAAGATCGTTGAGCAGGCGCTCCGCCGGTTCGCGGTCCGTGAGGAACGCGCCGCTGCCTGGCCCCGTCGTTTCGATCTTTCCGATGAAGCTCGTCTCGCCCGGCCCCCATTCATCGGCGACGGTTTGCGTCACGCTCGCGAGATTCTGCGCGATCGCCTCGGCGAGCACGCATTCCTTGGCCCCTGGAGAAACCGCGTCGCCGAAGATCAATCGCTCGAGCGCGGAGAGGCCCTGCACCGCGACGCTGCCACTGGCGATCGCGTCCACGCTGAGCGCGGCGGGATCATCTCCGGCTAGAAGCGTCGCGAGCTGGCGGCTGATCGCATTGGTGGAATCCGGAAAGAACGCGATCCGCGCCGCGCGGCGCTCCGGCGCGATGGGGCCGAACGCCAGATATTGGATGCGCGCCCAGGCGAGCGCCGTCTGCGCGAAGGCCTCGCGGAACGCGCTGAGCGCCGCGTCATCGCCGCCGCAATACAAGCTGGCGATCTCAGGCAAGCGCGCGGCTTCATCGGCGAGCGCGCGATAGGCGGGCGCGATGACCTCCCGCGCGGTCGCGGCGACGGAATCTTTGACGGCTCCATCGGAAGGCGGCGCGGCCAGCGCGCCCGACGCCGTGAAGGCCGCGATCAAGGCCGAAAGCAGCGCCATCCGCATCAGAGCGTCTCCAGAAAAATGAGCACGGCCTGCCGATCGTCTTCCGAGAGCGCGCGGTATCGCGTGCGCGCGCGATCCGCCTCGCCGCCATGCCACAGGATCGCCTCGTCGAGACTGAGCGCGCGCCCGTCATGCAGCAGCCCGCTCCGCGCCCCCGCGCCCTTCGTCCGCCAGAGTGGCGCCGTCCGCCATTCGCGCGCAAGCGGACCCGTCGCCGCATCATCCCCGAGCCCCGCGCCCAGATCGTGCAGCAGGAAATCGGAATAGGGCGCGATCTCGAAATCGCCTGCGTCCCCCGCGATCGTCCAGCGCGGCCAGTGGCAGGCCGCGCAGCCTATCTCGCCGAACAGCCGCGCACCCGCGCCGGCATCGCCTGAGGCGGCGCGCGGCCTGAACGTTTGAAGATAGGCCGAGAGCATCGCGATCATCGTGTCGGTGACTTCGGTCTCGCCGGGCGCTGCCCCGGCGGGCGCCGCGCGACAGGCGGTCTGCAGCGCCGTGCAATCGCCCGACGCCTCGGGACGCAAGGGCGTCGAAAGCCCGATATCGATGGAAAAGGCGGAGGCGATCTGATCGGCGAGATGCGGCTCGCCCGCCTTCCAGCCGAACCGCCCGACGCCCCCGTCAACCGCGCGCGCGATGCCGGAGATGCCATCGCCGTCGCGGTCGTCGGGATCGGCGCCAGCAAGAATCGCCGCATCATCGATTCGGTCGATGAGCGCAACACCGGTGAGCGCCGGCGTGCGTCGCGCCGAGATCGCGAGCCCCGCCGGATCGATCGCGGCATCGCTCAGGTGAAGCGTGAAGACCGGCCGGCTGAGGCGCGCGCCCGCTCCGCCCGCTGGATTGGCCGGAGAAATAACCAAGCGCTGCGTGATCGCGCCCTCCGCCTCGAAGCCGCCGATCGCCGCCGTCTGAAGCTGCAGGCCGAGGCGCGGATCGCCCGCCTCGCCGCCCAGCCGCAAGACCAGCGAGGATTGCGCCGGCAGCGATGCGTCGCGCGGCACGATGCCCTCGCCGTGACCGGCGTGGCACGTCGCGCAGGACCGCGCGTTGAAAAGCGGCCCCAGACCGTCGGAAGAGTGCGTCGAACTCGGCGCCGCCACCCATAGCTTGTCGAAAAGCGCCTTGCCGACCGCCGCGTCGAGCGGCTCGCCCATCGCGGGAAGGCTCACCGTGCACGCCGCAGCGCCCGCGATCACGCTACGCCACGCGGACATAGCCCATCATGCCCGTCTCTTGGTGCTCGATGATGTGGCAATGGACCATCCAATCGCCAGGCTCACCCGCCACGAGCGCGATTTCGAGACGCTCTTTCGGGCGCGCGAGAACCGTGTCCGCCCAATGCACCGGCACGTCGCCCTTCGATGATGAGACGACCTTGAACACGTGGCCGTGCAGATGCATCGGATGGAGATGCGGCGTCGCGTTGACGATCTCAAAGAGATAGCTCTTGCCGCGCGCGAGTTCGTGGAGCGGCGGCGGCTTCAGTCTGTGCCCCATGCCGGGCCAAGGTGTGCGATTGATCGCCCAATAGGTGCGCGTCGCGCGGCAAAGATCATCGAGCGTCAGCCCGAGTGTGTTGGCGATCTTGTCGAACGCCGGATCGACATGCCCGGCCGTCAGCTCCAACGGCAGGCGGATCGCGCTCGTGAGATCGGGTTCCGGTAGGTCGGCGGCCGGAAGGGTCGGCAGCGCTTGCGCCGGATGAGCGCTTGCGCCCTCGCTCGTCACCCGCGCCAGGGGATAAGGCTCGAGCCCCCAAGCATCGACGAGCCGCACCACTGCGCCTTCCGCTTGCGGCATCTGAAAGACGATGTCGAGCCGCATCGCCGGGCCGAGCTTCCATCGCCCGAGCGGCAGCGGCGTCATTGCGTGCCCATCCGTCGCGATGATCTGCGCGTCTGCGCCCTCGATCGCGGGAACGATGACGCGCGTCACGTCCACATTGACGATCCGTAGACGGACGATCGATCCGGGCCGCGCCGTCAGCGTCTCCAGCGGTTTCGCGTTGACCGAGCGAAACGTGCCGAACGTGCCCGCCGTCGCCGCGCCCTTGTCGGTGATGAAGGGCCCAAAGCCGCCGCCGGCTTCGAGCGCCCAATCCTTGACGAGCATGACATGATCGACATCGAAGAGACCCGCCTCGCGTGGGTCTTCGACGATCAGCACGCCGGCAAGGCCCCGCCCCAGTTGCTCCACCGTGTTGCAGTGGGGATGAAAGAAGAAGGTGCCGGGATCGGGCGGCACGAAGGCATAGTCGAACGCGCCGCCGGGCAGAACCGGTTCCTGCGTGATGTAGGGAACGCCATCCATCGCAAAGGGCACCCGGATGCCGTGCCAGTGGATCGCGGTATGCTCCTCGGCGAGCGCGTTTTCGAGCCGCGCCGAGAACATTTCCCCGCGCGGCGTGCGAAGCACGAGGGGCCAGCGCTCATCGAATGACCAAACAGCGGTCGGCTTCGCGCCTTGCATCAGCACGCGCGGGCGTTCGGCCGCGATCAGCGTGCGGGGGTCGGCGGCCCTCGCCGAAGAGGCGAACGGCCCCACCGCGACCAGCGCGGCGAGGCCGCCGAGAACATCCCGACGCGTCGGCTCGATCACTCATCCTCGCCGAAACTGAACGCATAGGCGAACAAGAAGCCGACGACATCGCTGTCGATGCCCGCCTCGGAGACATGCTTGTATCCGAAATCGAGCGACAACTCATCGCTGAACGCATAGCCGGCCGAGACCTGAAACTGCGAATCGTCCGTATCGCCTAAGGGGCTCGAGAGATCGCGCCAGGTATTGGCGAGCGCGATGTTCCAATCGCCGAAAGTGAGCCCGGCGCCCAGCGTGATGTAGCGCAGATCATCGCCATCGACGCCCGCCGCGTTGTCGAAGAAGGCGACTTCGCCCACGAGGTCCAGCGCGAACATCTCATCGAGATCGCCGCCCCACAGAAGCCCGGCGACGAGCCCCGTCTCGTCCTCCGTCTCGGTGACGCCGGCCGCCTGATGCGACAGGCCGAGATGATAGGTGATGCCTGGAAGGCTCGGGATCTCTTCGCCCGTCAGCGTGACGGTGAGCGAGGAGAGATCTTCCGTGTTGCTGACGCCGCCATCGGATTCATCGACGTCGCCGCGATTCTCGAACGCCGACTCGCTGAGGAAGCTCGTATCCGCAAAGAACGTCGCGGCCGAAAGCGTGTGCGTGCCGTACGCCTCGCCGCCGAAGCGGTAGAACGCCTCCGCGCCGATCCGCTCGGTGATCTCGTAGTCCTCGGCGAAGTCGACCCCGTAGACGCCAGGCGTCGCGTCCCACGCGAGTCCGAACGCCGGGTTGATCTTGCCGAAGCGGAGCGCAAAGGGATCGAAATCGAGGAAGACATAGAGCTCTTCGACGTAAAGCCCGTGGTCCTCGAACGCGCGGTCATCGCCCGGATCGGGATCGGCGACGGGCTCCAGAACGAGGCCCGTCTCGATCGCCAGCCAATCGGCGAGCGCAAGCGAGAAGAACGGCTCGGTCGTCGTATAGAGATCGTTCAGCTCGTTGTCGGGATCATCGGAATCGAAGGTGTAATCGTCCTGGATCTCGATGCTGATCGCGCCCGAAAGGCTGGGATATTCGCCCGCCTCGGCCGGAATCATCGTCGCCAGTGCGCCCCACAAGCTGCCCGCCAATGCGAGCGGTATGCCCCGCATGATCGTCATAGTCTGTGTACCCCCGATTTCAGTCGTGAAAAGTGAAGCGCTTATTCCGCGGTGACGGCGGCTGGATCATCCAGGCTGTCCGAACCCTCAAAGGCGACCGCGCCCAGATCAAGCGCTCCGACCGCGCCTTCGATGGCGCGGGTCTGGGCGACGAGCGCGTCGATGACATCCTGCAGGATCTTGTTGCCCGCCTCGTTGCCCGCGCCGAGCATCTGGTCATAGGCCATCGCGCCGCTGTCGGCCGTCTCCTTCATGACCGTCATGCGCGCGAGCGTCTCCGCCATCGCGGCTTTGACGGCGGCATCGGCGGCGGGATCGCTTGCCGCGACGAGCGCCGAGAGGCCCGGCCCCTCAACAACCGTTCCGTCCGTCCGAGGGTACCGGCCCTCGTAGATCGCCATCATGCCGACTTGATTATAGTAGTGCGAGTTGTGCGTATTGTCGGAAAAGCAATCATGCTCTTCTTCGGGATCGTGCAGGATCAGGCCGAGCTTCATCCGCTCGCCGGCGAGTTCACCATAGGAAAGACTGCCAAGTCCCTTAAACGCGCTCGCGAGCGCCGCCGGGTCGCTCGCCCCCGCGAGATCGGCCTGCGCCGCGCCGCCCGGCTCCCAGGCCGCGACGATCTCTTGCAGGTCGCTGACGAGGAGGTCGCTCGCGGCCTTCAGATAGGCGGCACGCCGGTCGCAATGCCCTCCCGTGCAGCCATCTGCTAAATAATCTGTAAACGGACGGTCACCCGCGCCCGGGCCGGTTCCATTGAGATCCTGCCCCCAGAGCAGGAACTCGATCGCGTGATAGCCAATGGCGACATTGGCCTCGACGTCCCCCGCCTCGTTCAGTGAGCGGAGCACTTCGGGCGTGATCGTGGTCGCATCGATCGTCTCGCCTTGGAAGGAGATGACGGGATTGGCGATGATGTTCGCGGTGTAGAGCGGATTGGCGTCCGACTCGCTGCCATAGGCGGGCGCGACATAGTCGATGAGCCCTTCATCGAGCGGCCAGGCATTCACCCGGCCTTCCCAATCATCGACGGCGGCATTGCCGAAACGGTAGCCCTCGGTCTGCTGATAGGGGACGCGCGCGGCGCGCCACGCGTCTTTGGCCGCTTCCTGCGTCTCCGCGCTCGGCGCGGCGAGGAAGGCATCGATTGCGGATTGGAGCGTCAAGGCGCCGGCAAGCGCATCGGAATATTGCGCGTGGGCGATCTCGGTATAGGTCTCGATGACCTCGCGCGGCGCCGGCGCGGCCGCTGCGGTTTCCAGCGACATCGCGGCGGCACTGGCTGAGATCGCCAGCGCGTGAATGAGTTTCATGGCCCTTCCCCTCGCAATTGCAACTCGTTCGCAAGAACGACTAATGCAACTGGATCGCATTCGCAAGAATTGGGGGATCCGCGTCACGCGACATCCGGCCGCACGGCCGGCGCCGAGGAAATGGAGATCAAGGAATCAAAGGAATGGTGCCGCCTAGGTGACTCGAACACCTGACCTACGCATTACGAATGCGCTGCTCTACCGGCTGAGCTAAGGCGGCCTGCGCCAACGAAAAAGGCGAGCCAAGGCGCGGGACCATAACCATGGAAACCCCCGCCGTGCAACCGATCCGAGGGGCTCAATAGCCTCGCAGGGGCGAGGCCGTGCGCCGCGCGATCGGATCGCTCGTGTCATCGGCGTCCGGGCCCGGATCATCCGGCGGTCGCGGCGGTTCATAGACGGCCGGTAGATCACGGGGCACCTCAACCGTCCGCGGCATCGGCGCGGTCGCCTGAAGCGGCGGCCGCGCCGCTTCGCTCTCGGGCCCGCGATAGAGCACCCGCGCCAGCGCCGCATCGTCCGGATCGAGCGGCGCGCCGAGCGCGAGAGTCGCCTCCCCTGCCGAGCGCCACGCAAGCGTGTCGAACGCCTCGCAGGACGGACAGACCGGCCGCCACGCGGCGGAGGGCGCACCGCAAGCCTCGCAGACCCAGGCCGCATCGCGCGGCGCGCGGACCGAACGCGCCAGCCATTCGCGCACGCGGGCCGCATCGCCCGCCTCGCCCTGCTCGACATCGGCCATCATCACGCAGGTGCGCGCCGTTGGCACGGGACTGAGCAGCGGCTCGAGCGCCTCGCGCGCCGTGCCGAAATCGCCGGTCGCGACGGCCTGCGCGGCCGCGAGCAGCCGCGATTCGGGGTGCGATGGATTGAGCTCGACGAGCCCCAAGAGGCGGCGCGCCCGCGCCTCGCGCGATTCCTCTGGCTTCAGATCGGCATAGGCGGCGGCGAGATCGGGATGCGGATTCTGCGCCCAGGCCTGCTCGAGGATCCCCGCCGCCTTCCACCCGCGCCCTTCCGCGATCAGGTGCCGCGCGGCGATCACGGCCGCCGGCACAAGCCCGGGCGCGAGCTGCAGCGCGGCCATCGCTTTGGCCAGCGCTTCGGCACCCTCGCCCTTGTCCTCGAGATCGAGCGCTTCGCCCGCCAGCAGCACGGCCCGCCGCCGTGCCGCGACAGCGGGCGTGATGACCTTCGCCTTCGTTTGCGCTTCGAGCGCGCGCGCCGCGCCCGCCCAATCGGCGCGTGCCGATTGAAGATCGAAGAGCGCGTTGACGACCCAGGGCGTCTTCGGACGCTCCTGCGCCGCGCGCTGCGCGTAGTCGAGCGCCGCTGCATTGTCGCCGCGCCGCACCGCCTGCATGAAGAGGCCGCGCTGGCCGAGGAACGCCGTCTCGGGATTGTCGAGCATGGCGGTGTAGTGCGCCGTGACCGCCACTTCATCGCCCTCCAGCTGCGCGGCTTGGGCGGCCAGAAGGCGCGTCAGCGGCGCATCGGCGAGAAGTTTTCGGGCGGTTTGCGTATATTGAAGCCCGCCCCGCGCATCGCCGGCCGCAACCGCGACGAGCCCGCGCGCGAGCGCCCGCTCGCCGCGACGCTGACGCTGCCGCCGGCCCCACCGGAACGCGCCGCCCGGCGCGCGCAGCACAAGCGATGCTAGCCGCATCACAAGAACGACGAAGCCCAGCGAGAGCGCGACCAGCGCCAGCGCAATCCCGACCGTCATCGTGATCTCGGTCCGACCGAGCACAATGACGACCTGCCCGCCCTGCTCGGCGACCAGCACCGCGCCGACCGCGACGGCGAGCGCAATGCCAAAGAAAATCAGAGTACGGATCATCGGCGTGCGCCCCGGCCTCTCACCGCGTCGGCTCCGCGGAGAGATGGGCGATGAGCCGCGTCGTGAGATCACCGAGCACGCGGTCGAGCGCGATCCGCGCCTCGGCGGCCTCGATCCAATCCTGCGCCGGCGCCTTGGCGGCCTCGGAGAGCGTGGTCATTTCATCGACCGCGCCTTTGAGGTCGTTCTCCGCGAGCTTCAATTCGGCGCGGGCGAGGATCGCTTCGGCGGTCGGCCCTTCCTGCGCGCCCGTCTCGCGGATCGTGACGAGCGACAGCGCGTTCGTCCATAGCCGGTCGAACCAGGTGCGGTCGTCCGCCGCCGATTCCGCGTGCAACACCAGAGGAATGAGCGCGCGGAAGCGAACCTTCAACGCCTCGCGGTCGGGAACACCGGATTGCGCATAGGGCGCGAGCGTTTGGACGGCGGGATCATCCGGCACGACAGCGGCAAGCGTGTCGAGCTCTGAGGAAAAAGCATCGCCCCGCGCGGCCGTCTGCGCGACCGAGAGAAGCGCGAGCGAGGACGCGGCGCGGCGCGCGAGGCCCTCGGCGTCCATCGCTTCCAGCTTGGCGACGCGCTCGCTCAAGGCCGCGAGGTCGCTCGAGAGCGTGTCGGGCGGAAGCGCTTCCTTCACCGCCGCGATCTCGCGGCCCAGCATCTCGATCTGCGGCTTGAGGACCGTCATCTCGGCCATCACGCGATTGGCGAGCGCGGTCATCGCGTCGAGATCCCCGCTCGCCTGCGGCGCGGAGGGGCTGGCGCTCTCCCCGCCCGAACGCGATTCCAAGGAGGCGAGGCCCTTTTCTACTTCGTTGAGGCGGAGCGTCAGCGCGTCGATGTCGGCGCCACTCTCGCCGGTGGGCGCGCCTTGAGCGATGGAGGCTTTCAGCTCCGACAGCGCCTCCGCGCCGCTGTCGATGCGCGCGGCAAGCGCCTCGTTCTTTTCTTCGAGCGCATCGACGCGCGCCGAGAGCGCCGGATCGCCGCTGCCCGCGGGCGCGGCGAGGAACCCGCCGACCGCGCCGCCGACCAGCGCGGCAATGAGCGCGATGACGGCGGGCAAAAGCCAGGACGGCAAGCCGCCGCGCGCGGAGGTATCGCTCGCCGCGAGCGTTTCGCTCGTCGCCGGATCGGTTGCGCTGTGGCTGTCACGCTCGCTCATCGCGCGCTCGCAAAATTGTCGGATCGATATCGCAAAACTGACCGGAAGCTATGCGCCACCGGGAGCGGGCTCAAGGTCTTTCGCGCGACGCGGCGCCGGGCGGCAGCAGCGCGAGCAGCGAAGCGAGATCCGGGCGCGCGGCGATCGCGACGGCGCGAAAGCGCAAAGGGCGCAACGCATCGGCGACTGCGTCGCTGAGCGCGAAGGCGGTGATGTCTTGACTTGCGGCGGCAACGCCGGCTCGGTCGACGAGCGCGGCGAAATGCGCGGCCGTGCGCGGCGAGAAGAAGAGCGCGCCCTCGACACTCTTCTCACGCAAGGCCGCAAGCGCATTCGCCGGCAGCTGCTCGGCGGCAACCGCGCGATAGAGCGTCTCGCGCCGGACCGAAAAGCCATGCGCCGTGAGAGCGGCGGCAAGATCGCCCGCGACGATCTCGGCCGCGACATGAACCAGCGGCCCGCCGCCAGGATCGAGACGCGCGCGCACCAGTTGCGCGAGCGCCGCGACATCGCCGCCAGCGGAGTGCACATCGCTGAACCCCGCCCCGCGCGCGGCCGCCGCCGTCTGCTCCCCGACCGCCAGCACGGGGAGGTCGCGGCGATCGGTCCGGCGGGCAAGCGCCCGCGCCCCGTTCGCGCTAGTGAGCAGAAGCGCCTGCACGCCCTCGAGGCTGAGCGGCGGACCATCCTTAAAGACGATCGTGAGCAGCGGCGCCGCGATCGCGGTATGGCCGAGGGCCCGTAGCTGGGTGTCGAGCGCCGCCCCGTCCGCCTCCGGCCGCGTATTCAGCAACCTCACGGAACGTCCATCGCGGGGGCTGGCGCCCCGCCGTCGGAATCGCTAGGGATGCGCGCGATCATGGACCGACCGTTGACGATCTTGGGCCTCGAGACAAGCTGCGACGAGACCGCGGCTGCGGTCGTGCGTGGCCGGCCCGGCGCACCCGGCGAGATTCTCTCCAGTGTCGTGTGGAGCCAGATCCGCGACCATTCACCCTATGGCGGCGTCGTCCCCGAAATCGCGGCCCGTGCGCACCTCGTCACGCTCGATGAAGTGATCGCCCGGGCATTGGCCGAAAGCGGTTGCCGGCTGGGGGATCTCGACGCGATCGCCGCGACCGCTGGCCCCGGCCTGATCGGCGGGGTCATGGTCGGCCTGATGGCCGGCAAGGGTTTGAGCGTCGCCAGCGGCAAGCCTTTGCTCGCGGTCAATCACCTGGCAGGGCACGCGTTGTCGGCAAGGCTCGTCGAACAATGCGATTTTCCCTATCTGCTCCTCCTCGTCTCGGGCGGCCATTGCCAGCTTCTGCGCGTCAACGGACCGACCTCCTACCGCCTGCTCGGCACCACGATCGACGATGCGGTCGGCGAGGCTTTCGACAAGGTTGCGATTCTATTGGGCCTTGGCTTTCCAGGCGGCCCCGCGATCGAACGGGCGGCCAAGACCGGCAACCCCCGCCGCTTCGCCTTCCCAAGGCCACTGCTCGATCGCCCTTCGTGCCATTTTTCTTTCTCCGGGCTGAAAACGGCGGTCCGCTATCAGGCCGATGCGATGGACACGCTGAGCGATGACGACGTCGCCGACCTGGCCGCCTCCTTCCAGGCTGCCGTCGTCGACATTCTGAAGGACCGCACTGCCCGCGCGCTCCGCGATTCTGGCGCTGCGGGCGAGCGCCTGGTGGTAGCGGGGGGCGTTGCGGCCAATCGCGCGATCCGCGAGGCGCTGGCCGACCTCGCCAGTGAGGCGGGCGCGCGCCTGATCGTGCCCCCGCCCACGCTCTGCACCGATAACGGCGCGATGATCGCCTGGGCGGGCCTTGAGCGGTTCGCGTCTGGCGAGAGCGATCCGCTCGACACGCCCGCCAGGGCCCGCTGGCCGCTCGTCGCCGAATAGAGATTCTGGACAAAAAAATGGGGTCGGACGGGAGGAAATCGTCCGACCCCTAAATGCCTAGGCGCTGTTGGGTGGCTGTCCGGGGGGAGTTGGACGCGCCGGCGCTTTGGCGGGCACCGTCCCGAGGGAGGAGGGATCGGTGCCGAAGAGGCTTCCCCGCCGCATCGGAGGAGGTGATGCGGCGAGGAAGGAGGAAACTCAGTTACGCGATGACGCTGAGGCCAGCCGCGTTCGCGATGAAGGCGATGCCATAGAGGCCCACCAGAGTACCGATCGCGGCGGTCATGATGTCGTTGATCGTCATTGTCTTGCTCCGTTGTTTGCTGCGTCGCGGTAGATCCGCGTCCGCGTGAATTCCGTTGCGCACGCGTCTGTCGGCCTAGCCGATGACGTTGAGGCCCATCGAGTTCGCCACGAACAGGACGGCGTAGATGCTGACCACGACCGTCGAGACCGTGAGGGACACGCTGGAAACCAGTTCGTTGATGTTCGCCTGCATGGCTCTGCTCCTTGCGTTGAAGGGGCGTTTGTGTGTCCGCCGCCTTACAGAAAGGAACTTAGCGAGGGCCTGAGTGAAAAACAATGAACAAAATCCGTTTCATTCATTCATCAGATGTCTGTGTGCGCAGTGAACATATTTCACATTAGTTCATTGGTGAATTAACGCGCTGCAGCAAGGAAATCCCGCAGGTGCGTTTGGCGGATTTCCAAGGTTTTGGGGCTAGTAGGTGACCGAAACCATCTGCGGCAGGCTGGTCAGCGGGTCGGCGGACTTGGCGGCAGCGGGGGCCTGGGCGGCCCTTGGCGTCAGACCATCGACGATAAGAGAGAAGACGCCGTCCAGTTCGCGTGTGAGCTTGTCGAGGGGCAGCACCGACCAAAGCTGCGGATAGCGGAACTTCATCGTAGCGGACTGGATCATTTCCGCCGAAAACTCGACATCAGCGATCTGGAATTCTCCGCTTCGCACCCCTTCGGCCAGGAGCGCGCTCAGGATCTTACGCTCGCCCGCGAGCTGGCGATTGACGTGATGCGGGCGTTCTTTCTTGATGAATTGGGCGATTTCGAAGATGCGGGGGTCGTTGTCGAGCTGGTGATACGTCCACGTCAGCTCGAGCTGGAGGAAGGAGCGCAACTTTTCGCGCGATGTCAGCCCCTCCCGGCTCGCGACCTCTCGCAGTTTCTCGAAAGCCGCCTCAAGAGTCTCGTCAGCCAGGGCTTCCGCGATGTCAATCTTGCCGGGGAAGTAGCGATAGAGGTTCCCCGGCGACATGTTGAGATCGGCCGCGATCTCAGCCATGGTCGTCTTCGCGTAACCGTAGTGAACGAAGCGCTTCTTGGCGGTCTCGATGATCTTCGACCGCATCGTTTCCTTACAAACCATAGGCGTTTTCGCCTTCTCGTGCTGTGACCTCCCACCGCATAACCGCGCATGTTATTTGGGAATGCTGAATAATCAATGCAACATTCACTGATCGGATCGGATTCCAGCGGTAAGGTGACTGATTCGTGACACCCAGGCGTATCGGCGACTCGGAACTACAACCGGTGGCAGTGGTTGGGGCCGGGGCCTGGGGGACCGCCCTTGCGGCCCATCTCGCGGGGGCCGGCATCGAGACCCTGCTCTGGGCCCGTGAGCCGGAGGTCGTCGAAGCGATCACCGACAGGCAGGAGAACACCCGCTTCCTGCCAGGAGTTCCCCTAGCGCCCAGCGTGCGAGCGACCGGCGACCTTCGCGAAGCCGCCGCCGCGAGCCTCATCCTGTGGGTGACGCCCGCCCAGCACATGCGCGCAATACTGCGGGAAGCGCGCCCAGCCTTGAAGGAGGGCGCGGTCCTCGTCTCCTGCGCCAAGGGCATCGAGGCCGCCAGCGGCGCTTTCATGAGCGAGATCGCGGCCGAGATCGCCCCGGCCGCACGCTTCGCCGTTCTCTCAGGACCAAGCTTCGCCGCCGACGTCGCGCGCGGCCTGCCGACGGCCGTGACGCTCGCGGCCGCCGATCCGGCACTCGGCGAGGCGCTTCTTGCTGTGATCGGACGCGGCGCCTTGCGCCCCTATCTGAGCAGCGATACGCGCGGCGCCGAGCTGGGCGGCGCGGTGAAGAACGTCCTCGCGATCGCGTGCGGGATCGCCGCGGGACGCGGCCTTGGCGACAGCGCGCGCGCCGCCCTCATCACGCGCGGCTTCGCCGAGATGACCCGCTTCGGCCTCGCCTTGGGCGCGCGGGCGGAAACGCTCGCAGGCCTCTCCGGCCTTGGCGACCTCGTCCTGACCTGTTCCAGCCGCCAGTCGCGCAATTTCGCGCTTGGCGAGACGCTGGGCACGGGCACGCCGCGCGAGGCGGCGCTGAAGGATGGTGCGAAGCTTGCCGAAGGGGCTGCGACCGCGCCCGCCCTCGTGCGCCGCGCCCGCGCGGTTGGCGTCGAAATGCCGATCGCCGAAGCCGTCGCCGCCATCCTCGCCGGCACCGCCGAGATCGACGCGGCCATCGCCGCGCTTCTCTCCCGTCCTTTGAAAATGGAGGCTTGAATGCTCTTCGCTCTCGTCTGTCTCGACAAGCCGCACAGCCTCGCGCTGCGCCTCGCGACGCGTGACGCGCATGTCGCCTATATCAAGAGCCACGGCACGCGCGTGCGGATCGCCGGCCCTTTCACGGATGACGCGGACGAGACGCTGATCGGCAGCCTCATCGTTCTCGAGGCGGCAGACCGCAAGGAGGCGCAGGCCTTCGCCGATAACGACCCTTACGCACAGGCCGGGCTTTTCGAGGCGACGACGATCACGCCCTGGCGTTGGACGATCGCCGACGGCGCGCCGCGGGCCTGAGCCATGGCTTATTGGCTGATGAAATCGGAACGCGAGACCTGGTCGTGGGACGAGCAGGTCGAAAAGGGCGAGTGCGGCGAGCCCTGGACTGGCGTGCGCAATCACCAGGCCAAGCTGCATTTGAAGGCTATGAAGAAGGGCGACCGCGCGTTCTTCTATCATTCGGGCGATGAGCGCTCAGTCGTCGGCATCGTCGAAGTCGCGCGCGAAGCCTATCCCGACCCGACGATCGAACCGGATTCGAAATCCAAGGATTGGGTCGTCGTCGATGTCGTCGCGCGGGACGCCTTTAAGGCGCCCGTGACGCTCGCCGCGATCCGCGAGGAGCCGGCGCTTGCCGAGATGGTGCTCGTCAAGAATTCGCGCCTCTCGGTTCAGCCCGTGACGGCCGCCGAATGGAAACGCGTCTGCAAGATGGGCGGCCTGAAACCGTGACGAGGCCGCCCGCTGGAACGCGCCTCTGTCTGATCGATGAGATCGCCGATCCCGGCGCGAAGGGCTTCACGTTCGGTGCGGGACGAAACCGCTTCGAGATGTTCCTCGTGCGCCGGGGCGAGGCGATCACCGCCTATGAGAACGCCTGTCCGCATCAGGGCGCGACGCTGGAAACCTTCACCGATCAATTCCTGACGCTCGATCGCAGCGAGATCGTCTGCTCGCTGCACGGCGCGCGCTTTCGCATCGCCGATGGGCTTTGCACCGACGGGCCGTGCCTCGGCAAGGCGCTGACGCCGCTTCCCATCGCGATCGCCGACCGCGCGATTTTCATCGCCTGAGCGCGTGCCCTCGCATTCGAAATCTGTCAGGGCCGCTGGCTTGAACGCCCAGGTGGAGGGGCGCAGCATCCCTTCCTCACCCAACACAAGAACAAGGGAGGATCGACGATGAGCACCTACCGCGTGACGGAGATCATCGGCACCAGCAAGACGAGTTGGGAGGATGCCGCGAAAGTGGCGCTCGCGACGGCGGGCAAGAGCCTGCGCGATCTGCGTGTCGCCGAAGTGGTCGAACTCGACATCGCGGTCGGCGCGAAAGGCCAGATCGAGGCCTATCGCTCGAAACTGCGCGTCAGCTTCAAATACGAAGAGAGCCCGAAGGCGGCCGCGCGGCGCTGATCGCTCGCGCCAAGCACGCCTGATCGACGGCGCAAGGCCGGCCGCACTCCGGCCGGTGATGAGTTGTATTTGCCCGAAGCGAGCCATTTCGCTTGACCGGCATATTCAGATCCAATATATGAACACGTGTTCAAGTGAACAGATGGACCGCCATGCCTCCGGAAACGACGCAGCTTCTCTCCGAGACGTTCAAGCTTCTGGCGGATCCGACGCGCCTCGCGATCGTCTTCGCGTGCAAGGAAGCCCCCCGCCCGGTCGGCGAGATCGCGGGCGCACTCGACCTCTCGCAATCGCTTGTCAGCCACCATCTGCGCCTGCTCCGCGCGGGCCGGCTCGTCGCGGCCGAGCGCCACGGCAAGCACGTCCTCTATCGCCTGAACGATGCCCACATCGCGCGCGTGCTGACCGACATGGCCGAGCACGTTGCGGAGGATCACGAAGAGCCGCACCCATGAGCGCCGACTGCGCCCAAATATCCCGCGCCGCAATCGTCGCGCCCGGCTATCGCCGCGCGGTCTGGATCGCGCTCGGCCTCAACGTGGCGATGTTCATCGCCGAGGTCATCGCGGGGCTGGAGGCCGGCTCGACCGCGCTCCTTGCCGACGCGCTCGATTTCTTCTCGGACTCCGCCGCCTACATCATCACCCTGGCGGCGCTCGGCTGGACGCTGCGGTCGCGCGCGAACGCCGCGCTCTTCAAGGCCGGCATCATGGTCGCGATGGGGATTGCGGTCGCCTGGACGGGTATCGCGCATGCGATGAGCGGAACGGTGCCGCAGGCCGGAATCGTCGGCGCGCTCAGCCTCGCCGCGCTTGCCGCGAACGTCGCCTCGGCGGCGGTGCTGCTGCCCGATCGCGGCGGCGATGCGAACCAGCGCTCGCTCTGGCTCTGCTCGCGCAATGACGCGATCGCCAACATCGCGGTGCTCGTGAGCGCCGGCATCGTCGCCGTGACCGGCACGCTTTGGGCCGACCTCGCGGTTGCAATCGGTATCGCGGCGATCGAGATGCGCTCGGCCGGCTCGATCATCGCCCAGGCGTTGGGCGAGCGGCCCGAAGCGGAAGGCCACGGCCATGCCTGATTGGCAAGCACGCCAACGGTCACTAGTCTCGCGCGAACGATTGCACGAGGAAGGAGCCGATGGTCAGCAACGAACAGATCGTCCGTGATTTCGTCGCCACCTGGCCGCGGCTCGATGCCGACGCCATCGTCGCCTTCTTCGCGGAAGACGGCATCTATCACAACATCCCGATCGAGCCCGTTCAGGGCCATGCCCAGCTGAAGGAATTCATCACGGGGTTCCTCGCGTCCTGGACCAAGACGCATTGGGACATCCTCTCGATGACATCGGCGGGCGACACGGTCGTCGTCGAGCGCATCGATCACATCTTCATGGGCGACAAATCGGTCGACCTGCCCTGCTGCGGCGTCTTCGAGATGAAGGACGGCAAGATCAAGGCGTGGCGCGACTATTTCGACATGGGCACCTATATGAAGGCGCTTGGCTGACCCTCTAGTCGCCTGACGCGAAGCTCTGGAAATCGGCGATCAGCGCCTTGACCGCCGCCTCGACGATTTTCTGCCCCTTTTCCGGCGTTGCCTGGCTGGGATCGGACCCGATGCGCCCGTCCGGGAAGCGCCGGCGATAATCGTCCGCGTCGCGGATCGGCCCGGTTGGCGCGATCTTGGGCGTCATCTCGACGTGCTTCTGAGCGTCGGGATAGGCGAAATAAGTGACCGACACCTCCGACGCGGTCGCATGGCTCCCCTCGCCGACTGGGAAGAGCTCGCGGCACACCCCCATCACGCCCGGCAGCTCCCACCAATTTTTCAGCTGCAGCTTGAGCGAGCGCCCGTTCGCGCCGATCCGCCCGAAGCTGGCATCGGCATAGATTTCCGCGAACGCCGCCGTCGCGGGCGCGATATTGCCGCCATGGCCGTTGAACCAATAGATCCGGTCGAACCCGTGGCGCATCAGCGAATCCGCCCAATCCTTCATCGCCGCGATCATCGTGGAGGGGCGAAGCGTGATCGTGCCGGGAAACCCCAGATGATGCTGCGCCGAGCCGACATTGAAAGTCGGCCCGACCAGCAAGCCCGCCTCGTCGCCCGCTCGCTTCGCGATCACTTCCGGGCAGATCGCGTCGGTCCCCAAAAGCCCGTTCGGCCCGTGCTGCTCGGTCGAGCCGATCGGCACGATGAGGGCGGTCGAGCGCTGCAGATAGGCCTCGATCTCGGGCCAGGACGAGAGGTGGAGTTGCATGGACGCGCTCCCTGATGATGATGGTAGCCAAAATACGGTAACGGATAGATCGAGGGTGGACCGCTCATGACCGCAGCGCCAGGGCCTTTGCATGGCCTACGCATCATCGACCTTACGCAGTTCGTGCTCGGGCCCTATGCCACCCAGACGCTGGGCGATCTGGGCGCCGATATTATCAAGGTTGAGGACCCGAACGGCGGCGACCGCCAGCGCAACCAAGGCAAGGCCCCGAAATCGGCCAAAATGGGCCCGCTCTTCGTCGCGCTCAACCGCAACAAGCGCTCGGTCGCGCTCGATCTGAAGACGCAGGAAGGCCGCGACAAGCTGAAGAAACTGATCGCGACGGGCGACGTCTTCATCCACAACATGCGGCCCGAGGCGATCGCGCGGCTGGGCTTTGCCTATGACGAGGTGAAGGCGCTCAAGTCCGACATCATCTATGTGGAGGCCGTGGGCTACGCCGATGGCGGCCCCTATAGCGGCCGCCAGGCGTTCGACGATCTGATTCAGGGTGCGAGCGGCGCCGATGCGCTCCTCTCGCTCTATGACGGCGATCACGCGCTCCGGCCCTTTCCCTCCATCATCGCCGACAAGACCTGCGGCCTTTTCGCCGCGATCGCGACCTTGGCCGCGCTCCAGCACAAGAACCGCACGGGCGAGGGCCAATACGTGCAGGTCCCGATGCTAGAGACGTTCACCGGCTACATCCAGGTGGAGCACATCTGGGGCAAGACCTATCCCGAAATTCCCGGCAAATACGGCCACCCGACGACGATCACGCCGCATCGCCGCCCCTACCCGACGAAGGACGGCCACATCGTCGTGCTGCCCGCCGACCGCGAAGGATCGGAAAAATTCCTGGAGCTCGGCGGCTTTCCCGACGCCTACAACTCCAAGCGCTTCCTGGAGGCCGAAGGCGGCAAGGCGCGCGTGGAGGTCTATTACGAGATGATGCGCGAGGCCGCCGCCACGCGCACGACCAAGGAATGGATGGATTTGTGCGCGGAACATTCCGTGCCCGCCATGCGCGCGAATGACGGCGACAGCCTCTTCGAGGATCCGCACTTGAAGGCGATCGGCTTCTTCGAGGAGCGCGAGATCAAGTCCGAAGGGAAATACCGCGCGATGCGCCCCGGCCTTCAGTTCGAAAAGAGCCCCTGCGCCATCCGCCTCGATCCGCCCGCCATCGGTGAGCACACGGACGAAGTGCTCGCGATGCTGGACAAGGCGACGTGAGCCCCTTTCGCTTGCTGGGCCGCGTGCTCGGCATATCGACGACAAAAACAAAGACTGCGAGGAAGCCCCAAATGGCCGAGACCGTCATCAAAGTGAGCCCCGATTGGGCGAAGCGCGCCTATGTGAACGCGGCCGGCTTCGCCGAGCGCACGCGCCGCGCGGCGGAAGATCCCGCCGCCTATTGGGCGAGCGAGGCCAAGCGCATCGACTGGATGAAGCCCTTCACCAAGGTGAAGGACGTCTCCTTCCAGGCGGACAATCTCCACATCCGCTGGTTCGAGGACGGCACGTTGAACGTGAGCGCCAATTGCATCGACCGCCATCTTGCCAAGCGCGCCAACCAGACGGCGATCCTCTGGGAGGGCGACGACCCGAAGGATTCAAAGGCGATCACCTACAAGGAGCTGCACGAGCAGGTCTCACGCCTCGCCAATGTGATGAAGGCCGAGGGCGTGAAGCGCGGCGATCGCGTGACGATCTATATGCCGATGATCCCCGAGGCCGCCTACGCGATGCTCGCCTGCACGCGCATCGGCGCGATCCATTCCGTCGTCTTCGGCGGCTTCTCGCCCGACAGCCTCGCCGGCCGCATCCTCGATTGCCGTTCGGATTTCGTCATCACGGCCGATGAGGGCCTGCGCGGCGGCAAGGCCGTGCCCCTGAAGCGCAACACCGACCTCGCGCTCACGCAATGCCCGGACGTGCGCCGCGTGCTCGTCGTCAAGCGCACGGGCGGAACGGTCATGATGCATCAGGGCCGCGACCTCTGGTACCACGAGGCGATGGCCAAGGCCTCGCCCGACTGCCCGCCCGAGGCGATGGGCGCGGAGGATCCGCTCTTTATTCTGTACACGTCCGGTTCAACCGGAAAGCCCAAGGGCGTGCTGCACACGACGGGCGGCTATCTCACCTATGCCGCGCTGACGCACGAATTGGTTTTCGACTACAAGGACGGCGACATCTATTGGTGCACGGCCGATGTCGGCTGGGTGACGGGGCACAGCTACATCGTCTATGGCCCGCTCGCGAACGGCGCGACGACCCTCATGTTCGAGGGCGTGCCGAACTATCCCTCCACCTCGCGCTTCTGGGAGGTGATCGACAAGCACAAGGTCAACATCTTCTACACGGCCCCGACCGCGCTGCGCGCGCTGATGCGCGAGGGCGAAGGCCCGGTGAAGAAGACGAGCCGCCAGAGCCTCCGCCTCCTCGGCAGCGTCGGCGAGCCGATCAACCCCGAAGCCTGGCTTTGGTATCACCGCGTCGTCGGCGATGAGCGCTGCCCGATCGTCGATACCTGGTGGCAGACCGAGACGGGCGGGATTCTGATCTCGCCGCTCCCGGGCGCGACGGATTTGAAGCCGGGCTCCGCGACGAAACCGCTGCCCGGAATCTTCCCGCAGGTCGTCGATGCCAACGGCATGGTGCTGGAGGGCGCGACGACCGGAAACCTCGTGCTCACCGATTCCTGGCCCGGCCAGATGCGCACCGTCTATGGCGACCACCAGCGCTTCATCGACACCTATTTCAAGACCTATCCGGGCAAGTACTTCACGGGCGACGGCTGCCGGCGCGACGAGGACGGCTATTACTGGATCACCGGCCGCGTCGATGATGTGATCAACGTCTCGGGCCACCGCCTAGGCACCGCGGAAGTCGAGAGCGCGCTCGTCGCCCACCGCCACGTCGCAGAAGCCGCCGTCGTCGGCTACCCGCACGACATCAAGGGCCAGGGCATTTGGGCTTACGTCACGCTGAACGCGGGTGTCGAGCCGAGCGAGGCGCTGCGCAAGGAGTTGATCGTTTGGGTCGGCCGCGAGATCGGCCCGATCGCCAAGCCCGATGTCATCCAGTTCGCGCCCGGCCTGCCGAAAACGCGCTCGGGCAAGATCATGCGGCGGATCCTGCGCAAGATTGCCGAAGGCGACATCGGCAATCTCGGCGACACGACGACACTCGCCGACCCGACCGTGGTCGACGACCTCGTCAAGAACGCGAAGCGATAGCCCTCACGCCGCCTTGGCGATTTCGCGGCCGTCATAGAGCCGGACGATCCGGCTCTCCGGCACGCCGAGGGCGGCAAGGTCCGCGGCGATCTGCGTCTCCGAGGCGAAAGAGGAGATGACGATCGAGGGCCCCGTCGCATCGGGCGTGATGATCTTGGGCGGCTGGATGAAATGCCGCCCCAGCCGCGCGCCCCATTTCTGACTGTCGCGATCGACGAAGCCGATGAGCGCGTCCTGCCAGGGCCCCGTCGCGTGTGCGAGCAGCTGCGAGGAATGAACGCCCGCGCCCCACACGACCACCGGCCCTTCAAGGCGATCCAGCCGGCGCGCCGTCTCAGCCCAGATCGCCGCGTCGCGCGCCGCGACCGCGCGCGCGAAGGCAATGGCGCTCGCCCGCTCCGCATCGCTTGCCGATGGCTCCTCCGCATCATGCGCGATCGCGACGGCCGCGATCACGGGATAGAGGAACACGCCCCGCCGCACGCGCGTGTGCAGCACGCGGAAACCCGCCCGCCCCAGCGCACGCGTCAGCGTCGCCTCGGTGAAATAGCTCACATGCTCGAACGTGAACCAGCCGGGCGGCAGATCCTCCGGCGCGACGGCGCACGGCACCTCGAGCACGAGTCCCGTTCCGCGCTTGACGGCACCACGAATGAGTTTCAACGCCGCCAGCGGTTCGGTCAGGTGCTCGAGCAAATGGGAGAGATAGAGCGCGTCGAACCCGGCCATGTGCGGCAGCGCGTCGGCGAGGCCCGCCGGCAAGACCTCGATGCCGAATACGTGCGCCGCCTGCTGCGCGGCGAGGCGCGAGGGATCGCACCCGCCGACGCGATAGCCCGCCTCGCGCAGGCAATAGAGCGCATGGCCCGCCGCCGCGCCGATCTCGAAGACGGAGCGCGCGGCCGGCAGATACTCTCGCAGCATCTCCATCATGCGCTGCGTGTGCGGCGCGGGCGTACCGACAGGCGTCGCGTTTCCGGCGGGCCCCGAATCGCTAGCGAAGAATCGGTAGTGGCGCTCCCGCTGCTCCGGGCTCGCGCTGTCGATCTGCTGCAGGAGGGCGCAGGACAGGCACACGCCATACGACAACGCGGTCGCGCCGACGCCGGCCAGATCCAGCGCCTCGCGCTGAACGACCTCGAAATCGCTGGCGCCGCACAGGCGGCAAGCCCCGTTGTGAGCCATCCTGGCGGCCTCGCCGAGAGGAAGAAGCCGCCAGTGTGCCCGCCGGAGGGTAAACGCCCTCTTGCCCGCGCCTAGTCGATGATCGCGGAGAACACCAGATCGGCCAGGATCTGGTGCCGGTCGATCGAATAGCTGTCTTCCATGAGCCCGGTCGAGAGATAGGCGTAGGAAAGGTCGCGTTCCGGATCGACGAAGAAGCAGGTCGAGCCCGCCCCCAGCCCGCCGAACGTGCGCGGGCTCGCCATCGTGCCGAAGGGCGTCGGATGCAGCGTCTCGCCCCGAAGGAAGAAGCCGAGCCCCAGATCGGCCGGGTGAACGGGCCAGCCACGGAAATTAATCGTGTAGTCCATGAGGCCGTTCGGCATCGTGCCGGTGTGAACCTTGCTGGCGAGGTCGATCATCGCGGGCGAGAGAATGCGCACCGCGTGCCCATCGACGTCCGTCGCGCCGCCGCCGCGCAGCATCTCGCAGAACTTGAGCACGTCCCCCACAACCGTGACATACCCGCCGCCCGGGATCTCGGCTTCGGGCGTCACCGCCGCGCCCAGCGCCTCGAGCCCGGCGGGATCAAGGAAGCCCGGCCGCTTGTCGCGCGCGACGACTGGCGCCATCCGCGAGCGCGCCTGGCCCGGCACGCCCAGGAACGTGCCGCGCATGCCTAGCGGATCGAACAGCACCTCGCGCTGAATGTCGCGGAAGCTGCGCTTGGCCCCGTCCACGCGGCGCACCATTTCGGCCATCACCGCGTGACCGGCCAGGATCGCGTAATTGACGCGGCTGCCGGGAACGTTCTCCGCCGGGTGCTGGCAGATGTAATCGACGAACGCCTGAAGATTGAACAGCATTTCGGGCGGCAGCGGCGGGATCTGAGTGATCACGCCCGACGTATGAGTGAGCAGATGCCACAGCTGCACGTCTTCCTTGCCGCGGCAGCCAAACGCCGGGATCACGTCGCTGACGCGCGTCGTCAGCGAGAGGAGCCCGCGCTCGACGAAATTGAGAACGACGGCGACCGCGAATTGCTTGCCGATCGACATGGAAAAAATGGGCGTGTCGAGATCGAGGCGCCGCCCAGCGGCGCGATCCGCGAAACCGTCGGCATGCAGCATGACGGTCTTGCCGCCGCGCGCCACCGCGATCGCGGCGCCGTCATAGGTTTGCGCCGCGATATCGGCGGCGATGCGCTTTTGCACGCGCACCAGGCGTTCGGCATCAAAGCCCGCCTTTGCGGGATCGGTGAGGGTCATGGCGCTTCTCCGGTGATCGGGCGTAGGCACGCCTCTTATCGACCGGCGAGTGAAACACGGAGGCACACTCCGCACAACCGCGGCGCCGTGCTAGTCATCAACACCACAACAAACGCGGAACGCACGAATGCTGACATTCTACCATTGCCCCGGCACGCGCTCGGTCATGATCCTCACGCTGCTTGAAGAAGCCGGCGCGCCGTACACGATCCATAAGGTCGATGTGCGGGCTGGCGCGGGCGGCGACGCACATTTCCGCGCGGCCAGTCCCTACGGCAAAGTGCCGGCGATCCGCGATGAGAACTGCGCGATCAACGAGACGGGCGCGATCGCGATCTACCTCGCCGACAAACTGAGCGCGGGAAAGCTCGCGCCGACGCTCGATGATCCGCGTCGCGGAGACTATCTGCGCTGGATCATCACCTGCGTTGCCGCCTTCGATCCCGCGCTCGTTCACAAAATTTCGGGATCGGCGGCCGAGGCGCGGTTTCAAGCCTCCCTCGACAAGGTTCTTGGCTTCGTTAAGACAACGCTCGCCAGCCGGCCCTATCTGCTGGGCGACGAGTTGACGACGCCCGACATCCTGCTCGCCTTCATGCTGCGTTTCGCGAAGGCGGTCGGCGCCTTGCCGGATGACAAGGTTTTCGAAGACTACCTCGCGCGGAACGCCGCGCGGCCGGCGTCGAAGCGGGCGCAAGAAATCGATCAAAAACTGAGCGCGGCCTGAAGAGGGCCCCTCAGAAATCGCTAAGGATGCCTTTGCGCTCCCAATCGCCGTAGCGCGTGGGCTCGGGCCCGTCCGGTCCGCCGACTTCCTCGGAGGCCGCTGCCGCCGTCGCGGCCTTCCGCCGTGCCTCCGCCTCGGCGAGGGCCCGCTTGGCCGCCTCCGAGAGCGGCTTTTTCGGCGGATTTTGCGGCGTCTCGTCCATGAACTTGAACCTAGTGAGCCCCCGTCCCCATATCAATGCGTGGCCGGATGGCCGATTGGGAGCAAGGAGAGACTGGCCAGATGAATATGATGCGCACGGGGCTCTTGATGGCCGGGATGACGGGCCTTTTCGCCGCCGTCGGCTTCGTCATCGCGGGCACGGGCGGCATGGTGGTCGCGTTCCTGATCGCCGCCGCGATGAACGCCTTTGCCTATTGGAACGCGGACAAGATGGTCCTGCGCATGTACGGTGCGCGCGAGGTCGACGCCGCGACGGCGCCTGAATTCGTCGGCCTCGTGCGCGATCTCGCGCGAAACGCGGAACTGCCGATGCCGCGCGTTTTCATCATCGAGAACGAACAGCCCAACGCCTTCGCGACCGGCCGCAATCCTGAGAATGCCGCCGTCGCCGCGACGACGGGTCTCCTCAAGCGGCTGTCGCGCGAGGAAGTGATCGGCGTCATGGCGCATGAGCTCGCCCACGTGAAGAACCGCGACACGCTGACGATGACGATCACGGCAACGCTGGCCGGCGCGATCTCGATGCTCGCCCAGTTCGGGCTGTTCTTCGGTGGGAACCGCAACAATCCGCTCGGCCTGATTGGCACGATTCTGGTGGTCATTCTGGCGCCGATCGCGGCGATGCTTGTGCAATTCGCGATCAGCCGCGCCCGCGAATACGAGGCCGACCGCGTCGGCGCCGCGATCGCCGGGCGCCCGCTCTGGCTCGCCTCCGCGCTCCAGAAGATTCAGGTCGCGGCGGAGCGCATCGACAACGTGGAGGCCGAGCGCAATCCCGCGACCGCGCACATGTTCATCATCAACCCGCTGCATGGCGGCGGCGTCGATAGCCTCTTCTCGACACACCCCGCAACCGCGAACCGGATCGCGCGTCTTCAGGCGATGGCTGAAACGATGGGGCCGCCGCCGGCCCACGCGCGCGGCCCGTGGGGGTGAGGGCGCCGGGCAGCGACAGCCGCCGCGTCGCCGTCGATGCGCTGGAAGGCGTGCTCGTGCGCGGCGCAACGCTCGACGATGCGCTCCGCCTCGACGGCTTGAATGACGCACGCGATCGCGGGCTCGCCGTCGCCATCGCGCGGGAGGCGCTGCGGCGGCGCGGTGAAATCGATAACGTGCTCGCGCATTTCCTGGAGCGTCCGCTCCCGGCGAAGGCCGCGCGCGTCTATGCGATCTTGATCGCCGCGGCGGCCGAGATTCTGATCCTCGACATTCCCCCGCACGCCGCGGTCGACAGCGCGGTCGGCCTTGCGCGCATGAAGGCGCCGACGCGGCCCTTCGCCGGCCTTATCAATGCGGTTCTGCGCCGTCTCGCGCGCGAGGGCGCACGCTTGCGCGAGGCGATTGATGCGCCCCGCGCGAACACACCGGACGCGTATTGGCAACGTTGGGTCGCGGCCTATGGCGAAGAAACGGTGCGTGCGATTGCGGCGCAGCATTTGGGCGAGCCCCCGCTGGATCTGACGGTGAAGTCGGACGCCGCCGGCTGGGCAGATCGCTTGGGCGGCAAGCTCATGCCGAACGGCAGCGTGCGTCTTCGCGCGCCCGGCGCGATCGAGAAGCTTCCCGGTTTCGCCGACGGCGCGTGGTGGGTTCAGGATGCGGCGGCAACTGCACCGGCATTGGTGCTTGCTGCCCGGCCGGGCGAACGCGTGCTCGATCTCTGCGCGGCGCCCGGCGGCAAGACGGCGCAGATCGCAAATACCGGCGCCGTCGTGACCGCCGTCGAGATCGACCCCAAACGTGCCACGACCCTGAAAAGCAACCTCGCGCGACTCGGCCTCGAAGCGAATGTTCAGGTTGCAGACGCGCTGACATTCGCGCCATCGGAGCCCTTCGATGCCGTGCTGCTGGATGCGCCCTGCAGCGCGACGGGCACGATCCGCCGCCATCCCGATCTGCCGCATCGCAAATCGCCTGACGCTCTTGGCGAAACGACCGCGCTGCAAAGCCGCCTTCTCGATGCGGCAGCGAACCACGTTCGCTCTGGGGGCCGCCTCGTCTACGCCGTCTGTTCCCTGGAGCGGGAAGAAGGCGAGGCGCAGATCGAAGCGTTCCTCGCGCGCCGCCCGGGTTTCGCGCGCCTGCCGATCGCGGCCGGCGGCGCACCCGGCTTCGCTAGTGCACTGACAACATCAGGCGATTTGCGCACCCTTCCCTGCCATTGGCCGCACGAAGGCGGCATGGACGGCTTCTTTGTCGCGCGGATGGCCCGCCAAGCCTGAGGGCGAAACAGGGGAACACAATTCGACCGGGACGTGTTATCCTCAACGCGGTCATTGCGCTGGCGTGACCTGGCGCAGGCCGCGACAATCCGAAAATCAAGGAGGCGCGATCATGAAGGCCACCGATGTCTCGGGCATTGCCCGGCAATTCTTTGAGCAGTACGGCGCGAAAGCGATGGCGATTGCCGCCAAGCGCGCCCAGGCGGCTGACGAGAAAGGCAACGCGGAGGAAGCGCAAACCTGGCGCCGCATCGAGGAATGCGTCGGCGCGATGCGCGGCGCCCCCTCAAGTTAAGGGCGGCTAGGCAAGCGGCCGGGCGATCAGTCCCGCCCGCTCCAGCGCGGCCGCAAAGGCGAGCGCGGTCAGATCCTCGAACGGCCCGGCCATGATCTGAATGCCGGTTGGGATGCCCCCATCGGTCTTGCCGACCGGAACGGCCGTCGCCGGAAGTCCCGGGAAGGTTGCCAGGCCCGGCCAGGCGAGCTGGGCGCCGTAGGGCGTCATCTCGCCGTTGATGAGGAGCGTGCGCGACGCCCAGTCAGGCTTGTCGTCATGCGGGAAGGCGGGCGTGCCGAAGGGCGGCGCGATCACGACATCGACTTCCTGAAAGACCGCGCGCCATTGCCGGATGAGGCGCGCCTGCTCGTCTTCCAGCCCCATCCAGGCATGGACGTCGATCGGCGCCGCGTTGGGCGTCCCGCGCGTGAGGATCGGCATCAGCATCGCGACATAGTTCGTGTGCGCGGCCGCAAGGTCGGGAAGATCGTTCACCCGGCGCAGCACACGCGCACCGGCCCGCTCAACCGAATCCGCGAGCCTGCTTAGCGCGTCGCGCACGCTCGTGTCCGATTCGGCGGACGGATGGCTATCGAGCAATAGGACGCGGAAATCGCGAAGCGATTCGTGGCGCGCCCGCAGCAGGTCGAGCTGATAGCCCGAGCCCGGCACCGGCCCGGCCATGGCTTCAAGCCCGATCGATAGATCCTCGACGCTCCGCGCCATCGGTCCGACGACAGCAAGCGGCACGTCGACGCTATCGGTGCCGGGAAACCCGTGACCCTTGAGCGGAATGATGCCGTAGCTCGGCTTGTGACCCAGAACACCGCAAAAATTGGCCGGAATGCGAATCGATCCACCAATGTCCGAGCCGAGCTCGAGTGGCACCATTCCTGCCGCGAGGGCCGCCGCCGCGCCGCCCGAAGAGCCGCCGGGCGAGCGGCTGCTATTGTGTGGATTGACTGTGCGTCCATAGATCGGATTGACCGCCTGCCAATCGCCGAGCGCGACCGGAACGTTCGTCTTGCCGAGGATGACGGCGCCCGCGTCCTTCAGCCGCGCGACCGCGACGGCGTCCTCGGTGACGGGCAGATCCTTGAATTCGGGAAAACCCCAGGTCGAGGGGAGGCCCGCAACGTCGTTCGATTCCTTCACGGTCATCGCGACGCCGAGGAGCGGGCGATCATCGCCCGCCGGCCTCGCGTCGTCGATTGCCTTGGCGGCGGCCCGCGCCCGGTCGAAATCGCGCACGATGACGGCGTTGATCGGTCCGTCCTTCGCTTCGATCCGCGCGATGGCCGCCTCGCAGACCTCCAGCGCCGAAACGGTGCCGGCCCGGACCGCTGCCGCGGTTTCCGCGGCGCTCGCACGGCCGAGATCCAAATCACTCTTCTTCATGGTGCTGCTCCCTCTCCTGGCGCCATCGAAGCGGTCAGGGGCGCCATCGGCAAGGGCAAACAAGAAATACGGGCTCAGGAGCTCGCTTGCACCCCCGGAATCGCGATGTTATCCAACGACGATGCCGATTCCGCCCAAGATTGCGCCTTCGATTCTGGCGGCAGACTTCGCGCGTCTGGGGGAAGAAGTGCGCGCGGTGACCGAGGCCGGCGCCGACTACATCCATATCGACGTGATGGACGGTCATTTCGTCCCCAACATCACGATAGGGCCGGACGTTGTGCGCGCGCTGCGTGCGCACACGAAACTGCCCTTCGACGTTCATTTGATGATCTCGCCGGTCGATCCCTT
Source organism: Alphaproteobacteria bacterium (assembly GCA_016124385.1). Classification (GTDB taxonomy): domain Bacteria; phylum Pseudomonadota; class Alphaproteobacteria; order Micropepsales; family Micropepsaceae; genus JACADY01. The sequence continues at coordinate 168,770 of WGNU01000001.1, forward strand.
CATCCCGGCATTCGCCGAGGCGGGCGCGGACATCATCACCGTGCATCCCGAGGCGGGCGCGCATCTCCACCGCACGGTCCAGCTGATCAAAAGTTTGGGGAAAAAGGCCGGCGTCTCGCTCAATCCCGCGACGCCGCTCGCCGCACTCGATATGATTCTCGCTGACATTGATTTGGTCTTGGTGATGAGCGTGAACCCCGGCTTCGGCGGTCAGTCCTTCATCGAGTCGCAAGTGGCCAAGATCGCGGGCGTAGCCGGGCGCGTGGCGGCAAGCGGGCGGCAGATCGAGATCGAGGTCGATGGCGGGATCAACGCTGAGACGGCGAAGCGCGCGGTCGCGGCCGGTGCAAATGTCTTGGTCGCGGGAACCGCGGTTTTCAGGGGCGGCGATGGCTCTTATGCAGACAACATCCGGCGGCTACGCGGCTAGCGCGTCGGTGACGCCGGCGGGAGCGCTCAGCCCGTCGGCCTATAGCGGCATGTGGCAGGACCTGACGGGCGCCGCGCTCGAACAGGGCGTTGCCCGCCTGCGCGAAATCTGGCGCGCCAACGCGCTCTACCGCCTCACGCTCGAAGGCCCGATGCCCGATCGCGTGCAGGTGAACCCGGAAGACCTCCTGCCCCGCCGCCTTGAGGAAGCCGACGCGATGTTTCGCGGCCGTTTCCGCCTGCCCGGCGGCACAGTAACCGCGAAGGACCGCTCGATCTTCGACATGGAAGCGCCGAACGAAGTCTGGGCGGAGGAACTGCACAGCTTTGCCTGGGTCCGCCATCTGGCGGCGGCGGGGGGCGACGCGGCGGCGGAATTCACCCGCAAGGACGTCGGCGAATGGCTCGACCGCTACAGCCGCGGCGATCCAATTGCCTGGCGCCCGCACGTGACGGCGCGCCGGCTCACCGCCTGGTGCGCGCACGCCAAGCTGGTCTTCTCCGGTGTCGACATTCTTTGGCGCTCCTACGTCCTGCGCTCGATGGCCAATCAGGCACGGCACCTGATGCGGACGGTGCACGAGGCGCCGGACGGCGAGCCGCGCCTCATCGCCGCCATCGGCCTTGCCGTGATGGGCGTCGCGCTGCCGGATGGCGCGCAGCGCCTGCACAGGGGCCTTGAGGCGACGATCGAGGAACTCGACCGTCAGGTGCTCGCCGATGGCGGCCATATCAGCCGAAGCCCTGAGGCGTTGCTGCGCTGTCTGTTGGCGCTGCAATCGCTCGCCCATGCGCTGAAGGCGCAGAGCCAGCATATCCCCGACGAAATCCGCTCCGCGATCGACCGCATGGGGCCGATGGTGCGCTTTTTCCGTATGGGCGACGGCCGGCTTGCCGTTTTCAACGGCGGCGGTGAGAGCACCGAAAAGACCGTGGACGCTGCGGTTGCACGGGACGACGCGCGCGGCAAACCCTTCGCTTTCGCGCCCCACTCGCGATTCCACCGCCTGACGGGCGGGCCTGTGACGGTGCTGCTGGACGCGGGCGGCCCGCCCCCGCCGGCCCTCTCGACGACCGCGCACGCGGGCGCACTCTCCTTTGAGATGAGCGTCGGCAAGGAGCGGCTGATCGTCAATTGCGGCACAACCCTGCTTCGCGGCCTCGAATGGGCGGAAGCCTGCCGCGCGACGGCGGGCCACTCCACCTTGGCGGTCGGCGACATGTCGTCTGCCTCGATCCTGCAAGTCGGCATGGCGGCAAAGCTGCTAGGGCCCCGCATGTTGATGGACGGCGACGTTGAAAGCCGCCGTCAGGAGGAAAAGGACGGCACGGTGATCGAGGCGGTCCATCGCGGCTATCTCGCGCGCGTCGGCCTCATCCATGAGCGGCGGGTGAAGCTTCTGAACGCCGGCGACGCGCTCTTCGGCGAGGACATGGTGGTCGCCCCGGCCGGCGACAGCCGCGCCCGCCGGCGCTCGAGCATCGCGCTGCGCTTTCATATCCACCCGGACGTCCGCGCCTCGCTCGCGCAGGACGCAACGAGCGTCATGCTCCTCCTGCCCAGCGGCGCGGCCTGGCGCTTCCAATGCGACGTCGCGAGCCCGACGCTTGAGGAAAGCGTCTATCTGGGCTCGGGCGACGGCGTTCGGCGCACCGAGCAGATCGTCGTCACGCGTGAGACGCATGGCGAGGCCGTGCGCATTCGCTGGTCGCTGCGCGAGATGCCGAGGCCCGAAAGCGCCGGTTGACGCTGGTCGCCGCGCGCGCGAAAAGCCTCGCCCGTGATTGCTTTCCGGCGCGAGAAGGATCGCTTCCATGCCTCAAGACGTCCGCCGCATCGAGCGCGCGCTACTGTCGGTGTCCGACAAGACCGGCCTCGTCGAATTCGCCAAGGCGCTGAGCGCGGCCGGTGTCGCGCTCGTCTCGACCGGCGGCACGGCGGCGGCCTTGCGTGCGGCGGGGCTGACCGTCGCCGACGTCTCTGAGATCACCGAATTCCCCGAGATGATGGACGGGCGCGTGAAGACGCTCCATCCCCGCATCCATGGCGGCCTCCTCGCGCGGCGCGACGATGAGGGCCACCAGAAATCGGCGGCCGCGCACGCGATCCCGATGATCGATCTGCTCGTCGTCAATCTCTATCCCTTTGAGGAGACGGTCGCGCGCGGCGCGGGCGAGGAAGAAACGATCGAGAACATCGATATCGGCGGCCCGGCGCTCATTCGCGGCGCCGCGAAGAACCACGACGACGTCGCCGTCATCACCGATCCCGCCGACTATGAGGAGGTGCTGGCTGAACTTCGCGCGACCGGCGGGACGACGCTCTCCTTCCGCAAACGTCTTGCCGGCAAGGCCTATGCGCGCACGGCGGCCTACGACGCTGCGATCGCGGGCTGGTTCGCCAAACGCGCAGCCGAGACGGCGGACGAGACCGACTGGCCGCCCGCGACCGCCTGGGGCGGACGGCTGCGCCAATCGCTGCGCTACGGCGAGAACCCGCATCAGCGCGCCGCCTTCTACGTGACGGGCGAGCGCCGCTTCGGCGTCGCGACGGCCGAGCAGGTGCAGGGCAAGGAACTCTCCTACAACAATCTCAACGACACGGACGCGGCCTTCGAGCTCGCCGCCGAGTTCGATCCCGCCCATCACGCGGCCTGCGCGATCATCAAGCACGCGAACCCCTGCGGCGTTGCGCTCGGCGACACGCTCGCGGATGCCTATCGCCGCGCGCTGAGCTGCGATCCGGTGAGCGCGTTCGGCGGCATCATCGCGCTCAACCGGGCGCTCGACGGCGAAACGGCCGAGGAGATCGCCAAGATCTTCACCGAGGTGATCATCGCGCCGGACGCCGACGCCGACGCGCGCAAGATCCTCAGCACCAAGAAGAATTTGCGCCTCCTCCTCGCCGGCGGCCTGCCGGATGCGACCGCCCCCGGCCTCACCGTCAAGAGCGTCGCAGGCGGGTTCCTCGCGCAGAGCCGCGACAATGGCCGCGTGACGCCCGAGCGCCTGAAGGTCGTCACCAAGCGCACGCCGAGCGAGAAGGAGCGCGCGGATCTCCTCTTCGCGTTCATCGTCGCCAAGCACGTCAAGTCGAACGCGATCGTCTACGCGCAGGATCTTGTCACCGCCGGTATCGGCGCGGGCCAGATGAGCCGCATCGATTCAGCCAAGATCGCCGCCGAAAAGGCGAAGGACGCGGCCTCGGCCGCCGGCTGGCCGGAGCCGAAAACGAAGGGCTCGTGCGTTGCCTCCGATGCCTTCTTTCCCTTCGCTGACGGTTTGCTCGCCGCCGCCAACGCGGGCGCGACGGCCGTCATTCAGCCGGGCGGCTCGGTGCGAGACGATGAAGTGATCGCCGCCGCCGACGAGGCGGGCTTGGCCTTGGTCTTCACGGGCATGCGCCACTTCCGCCACTAAGCGGCGGCGACTGCGCGCTCCTCCTTGACGCCGAGCATCAGCACGAGCCCGAGCGCGAGGAAGAAAAGGATCGCGGCCATGCCCGCGCGCTGGCTGTCGAAGAACTCGGTGATGCGCGCAACGACGAACGGTCCCAAAAACGCGGTCGCCGAGCCCGAAAGCGCGTAGAGCCCGAAGAATTCCGTCATCCGCCCGATGGGCGCGATCCGCGCGAGCATCGTGCGGCTGTTCGCATAGGCCGCCGTGATAAAAATGGCGATAAGGATGACGAGGCTCACATAGATCATTTCCGGCCACGTCCGGAAGAACGGCAGATCATGCACGGGCGCGGCCGCCGGATCATAGGGAATGATGAAGAACATTGTCGTCGGCGTCATCGAGATCGAGAGCAGCAGCCCGATCGCCGTCCCGCCGATCGAAATGAGGATCGCGCGTTTGGAACCGAACACGTCGTCCAGCCATCCGCCGAGCACGCCGCCGATCGTCGCGAAGATGGAAAGAATGATCCCGTAGGCGAGCATCGTCAGCGGACCCCAACTGAAAATGCCTGCCGCATAGATGCCGCCGAGCACGAGCGTCGCCGTCTTGCCGTCCGTGTAGATCATGCGCGCGATGAGATAGAGCGCGACGTTGCGGTAGTGGCTGAGACTGCGCAGCGTCCGCCTGAGCCCGTTCAGCCCGCGGTGCGCCGCCTCCACCGCCGAGAGGCCCGAATGCGCGCGGTCCTTGACGAGAAAGAAAAGCGGCAGGCTGAAAAGCGCGAACCAGAGCGCGGCAATCGGCCCCGCCAGCCGCTCGGGCTCATGCGCTTCTTGGTTCACCCCGAACCAGGGCGCGTCGGGGACGAACGCCCAATCGACCTGTCCGGGGAGGGAAAAAGCGATCAGCATGAAGAGCAAGAGCACGATGCCCGAAAAATTGCCGAGCGCGAGCGCGAGCCCTGAGAGCCCCGCCAGCTGGCGCGGCCCCGCGACGGCCGGCAGCATCGAATTGTGGAAGGTCTCCGAAAACGTCATCGCCATCGAGATGAAAACGACGAGCGCCCCGACCGCGAAAAGGCTGAGCCCACTAGGGCCGGGCGCCGCGAACCAGAGCATCGCGCCCGCCACGACCATCACCGCGACGAAGACCGCGAGCCAGGGCTTGCGCGCGCCCCCTTGGTCGGCGATCGCGCCGAGCAGCGGCGCGGTCAGCGCCACGAACACGCCCGCCAGGCTGTTGATGTCGCTCCACAGCGCCTGACCCTTGACCGGGTCTCCGACCAGCACGTTCGAGAAATAGGGCGCGAACAGATAGATCGTGATGAGGAGGACGTAAGGGTTTCGCGCGCCCTCAAAGCCCGCCCAGGAGAGCTGGCCCAGCCGCGAGGCCGCCGCCCCGCCCTCGGCTGCCTCCTCGCCGCCTGTCGGCGGCGCGAGCCACCAGGCCTTTGTCCGCGCGGCATAGTCGAAAGCGCGGCCGGCCGCGTCGCTCATGGGGCAGATCTCCCGGATGTGGCCAGCCCGTCCGTCGCGGGCCGGTCCGCTGGAGTCGCCATCTGAGCAAACCCTTAAGGCCTGCGCGAGGGAATTTTCAGGCGCCCGCGAGGTCGCGTAACTGGCCGGTCGCGAGCGTCAGCTTGCCGATCGAGAACGGCCCCGAGCGCTCGAGATCGGCGATGAGCGTACTCGCGCGCGAAAGGTCGCCCGCCGCATCCTCCGCCCACGCCGAAACGGCGCGCCGGCCAATCTCGCGATCGCCGCCCTCGCGGCTGGTCCCGCTGACATAGGCGAGCGCGCGAAGTGTCAGCGCGCGTTGCGCGGCGAAGAGGTCATCGAGATTGCGCTGCAAGGCCAGCCTGTCCCAATGCCCCTCCGAGCCAATGCGCCCGGCCGCCGCGCGCAGCCGGTCGATGCCGGTGACTTCGCCCGTCTTGAAGAAGGCCGCCGCCACGGCTTCAGGCGCATGGCTCGTCTGCATCGACAGACGCGTGATGTCGGTGAGCGCGCCGAGAGCGGGAAGCCGCGTGATCCGCGCGGCGGTGGCCTCCGGCACGCCGATATCGCTCGCCGCAGCGCGGCGCTGCGCGACGCTTTCAGCTTCGATCGCCGAAAGATCGGCTTCCAGCTCCCCGCTCAGCGCATCGACGGTCTCGCGATAGGGCGCGATCGCCTCGCCGATCGGCTGATCGGCGGGAATGTTCCGCAGCACCCAGATCGTCCCGCGGAAGAGCAGCCCGATCACGTCGCGCGCCATCTCGATCTGCGCCGACGCCGCGATGCGCCCGTCCAGCGCGTTGATCGCCTCCGCCGCGCCTTCGAGGTCGAAGATCTCGCGCGCGATATAAGCAGAGCGCACGATCATCGCCGTCTCCGCGCCGCTCGCCTCGCGCACACGGTTGACGAACGCCGGCCCGCCCAGATTGACGATCGCGTTGACGAGAACCGTCGCGATGATTTCCCGCTTGAGGCGATGCTCGGGCAAGAGCGCGGCGAACCGTTCTGCCGCCACATGCGGGAAATAGCGCGCGAGCAGCGGCTCGAGCGCGGGATCGTCCGGCACCGCGCTCGCGACGATGTCATCGAAGAGGCTTATTTTCGCATAGGCGAGCAGCACCGCGAGCTCGGGCCGCGTAAGGCCCTCTCCGGCCTGCTTCAATTGTTGGAGATCATCATCGCTCGGCAGCCCCTCGACCGCACGGTCGAGACGTTCTTGCCGTTCGAGCTCGCGCATGAGCCGGACATGGTTCTCCAGATCGCGTGGCGCGGTCGCCTCCGCGATCGAGAGCGCAAGTGTCTGATCGTAATTATCGAGCAGAACGTGCTGCGCGATTTCATCGGTCATGCCGGCGAGAACCTCGTCGCGCTGGCCGGCGCTCAGCGCGCCCGATGCGACCGCGCGATCGATGAGGATCTTGAGATTCACTTCGTGGTCGGACGTATCGACGCCTGCCGAATTGTCGATGGCATCGGAATTGATGCGCCCGCCACGCCGCGCGAACTCGATGCGCCCGGCCTGCGTCACGCCGAGATTGGCGCCTTCTCCGACGACCTTCGCGCGAACGTCGCGCGCATCGACGCGGATCGCATCGTTTGCCCGGTCGCCGACCTCCGCGTGGCTCTGATCGCTCGCCTTGATGTAGGTACCGATCCCGCCGAACCACAAGAGATCGCTCGGCGTCTTGAGGAGCGCGCGGATGAGCTCGGGCGGCGTCGTGGCATCACCCTCAAGCCCGGTCAGCGCCCGCATTTCGGCGCTCAGGGGAATACGCTTCAGACTGCGCGAAAAAACGCCGCCCCCGCGCGAGATCCGCGCCTTGTCGTAGTCCGCCCAGGACGAGCGGGGCAGCGCGAACAGCCGTTGCCGCTCCTTGAAGCTCGCCGCCGGATCGGGATTGGGATCGATGAAGATGTCGCGGTGATCGAACGCGGCGACCAGCTTGATTTGGTTGGAGAGCAACATTCCGTTGCCGAACACGTCGCCCGACATGTCGCCGACGCCGACGACGGTGAAGGGAGCGCTCTGCGTGTCGTGGCCCATCTCGCGGAAATGGCGCTTCACGGCCTCCCACGCGCCGCGCGCGGTGATTCCCATTTTCTTGTGGTCGTAGCCGTGGCTGCCGCCCGAAGCGAAGGCATCGCCCAGCCAGAAGCCCTTCTCGATCGCGATGCCGTTCGCGATGTCGGAGAAGGTGGCCGTGCCCTTGTCCGCTGCGACGACGAGATAGGGATCATCGCCGTCATGCCGCACGGTCTGGGGCGGCGGCACGACGTCCGCACCCTGAATGTTGTCTGTCAGGCTGAGGAGCGAAGCGATGAACGTCTTATAGGCCGCGACGCCCTTCGCCATGAATTCGTCGCGTGTCTCGCCGCCTGTCAGCGTCTTGGGGAAGAACCCGCCTTTCGCGCCAACCGGTACGATGACGGCGTTCTTCGCCTGCTGCGCCTTCACGAGACCCAGGATCTCTGTGCGGAAATCCTCCCGCCGATCCGACCAGCGCAGGCCCCCGCGCGCGACCCGCCCGAAGCGCAAATGGACGCCTTCGACGAGCGGGCTGTAGACGAAGATTTCGAACTGCGGGCGCGGCAGCGGAAGTTCATCCAGCTTGCGGCTGTCGAACTTGAAGGCGATCGCAGCGCCATAGGCCTCGCGATCCTCGCGGAAGAAATTCGTGCGCAGCATCGCCGTGACCGCGTTGAGGAAGCGCCGCAGGATGCGGTCCTCATCGAGGCTGGCGACCGCAGAGAGCCCCTCTTCGATCGCCGGCTCGAGCGCGGAGAGGCGCTCTCCCCGCTCGATGAGGGAAAGCGTGGGATCGAACCGCGCGCGGAACATCTCGACGATCTGGCGTGCCGTCACCGGATTGCTGGCAACGACATTCTCCATGTAGGGCTGGCTGAAAGGGATCGCCGCTTGGCGCAGGAACTTCGCGATCGCCCGCACGACGACGACGTCCCCTGCGCTGAGGCCCGCCGAAACCGTGAGGCGATTGAAGCCGTCATTCTCGATGACGCCTGCCCAGACGGCACGGATCGCCTCCTCGAACAGTGGCTTGACGAGCGCGAAATCGATCTCGCGCCCCTCGTGATGCGCCATCTGGAAATCGTGCAGCGTGACATAGCGCGCGGCCTCGCCCTCGCCTGGCTCCGGCTCGATCCGGAAGGGCCGCTCGCCGATCACCTTGAGGCCGAAATTCTCAAAGATCGGCAGACAGTCGGACGGCGTGAGGTGCCCGTTCGCGACGAACACCTTCATATGCATCTGGTGCGGCGGATGGCTGACCTCGCGATAGGCCTCGACGATGATCGATCCGGACGCCGCCTCCGGCGCGACCAGCGGCTCGATGCGGACGATATCCTCGACGGCGTCTTCGGGAGTCATCGCATCGCGATAGGCGGCATCGAACGCCGCGCGGTAGCGCATGACGAGCGCGCCGGATGCGTCGTTGCTCGCCGCCATGATCGTAGCAGCCAGCCGGTCTTCCCAGCGCTGCGTCGCTTCGATGACGCGTTCATTCAGCTCACGGAGCGAAACATCCGGCCGCTTGCCACGGTGGCGCGCGGCGATGATGTGAGCATAGGCGACCGTGCTGTCGCCGTAGCGCGGATAGACAAGGCTGACGCGCGCGTTCATCGAATCGGCGATGACCGCGGCCGCCTTGTTGACACGCTCGATGCTGAACTGGTCTCTCGGAAAGAAGACGAGCGCAGAGACATAGCGGTCAAACCGGTCGTAGCGCACGAGCACCGACGTCTGAGGCCGCTCGGTCACATGCAGGACGCCAAGCGCGTTTTCGAGCAGCTCGCCCTGGTCGGTCTGGAACAGCTCGTCGCGTGGATAGGATTCGAGCACGGCTACCAGCGCCTTGTAGGCATGGCTCTTCGGCGCGAAACCGGATCGCGCGAGCACCCATTTCACCTTCTCGCGCAGGCGCGGGATTTCATCCGGCGTGCGGTGATAGGCCGCCGACGTAAAGAGGCCGACGAAACGCCGCTCGCCGATCAGCTTGCCGCTCTCGTCGTGGCGTTTGACGCCGATATAGTCGAAATGGACGCGCCGATGCACCGTGGAGCGCTGCGCGCCCTTGGTGATGATGAGCGGATCCGGCTCCATCAGGAACGCGCGCACATCAGGCGTGAGCGCTGACGGCGCCTGGGGCTGGCGGATGACGCGGCGGTTAGGATCGCGAAGAATGCCGAGGCCCGAATCGGGGATCGGCGACAGCGCCCCCTCGCCCGCATTCTCGAACACGTAGTCGCGGGCACCCAAAAACGTGAAGTGATTGTCTGCCAGCCAGCCCAGAAACGCGATCGATTCAGAAGCGACGCCGCTTGGAATATGCGAGTCCGCAGAGCGCAATTCCTCGATCGTCGCTTGGAGCCGCGCCAGCATCGCGCGCCAATCCGCGACCGCCGCACTGACATCGCGAAAGACCCCCTTGAGCGCCTTCACCAGCGCGCGCCGCGGCCCCTCGCCCGGATCCTCGAAGACGACGGCGATGACGGATTCAAGCGATGGCCCTCCGCCCTCGGACGGCGCCACCGAAATGCGCCGGCCCGATCCGTCGCGCGTCACCTGCAAGATCGGATGGAAGGCCGCGACCACGCGAAGGCCCTGCGCGGCGATCTCGTTCATCACCGAATCGAACAGGAACGGCTTGTCGTCGTTCACGGCGATGAGGATCGCCATCGACCCCGCCGAATCCCGAAGCCGCTCGACGTGAACGAGCGTCTCCCCCGGCGCGCGGACCTCGCTTGCATTGAGCGCCTCGATGACGATGGCATGAAGGCTCGCCGCCGACAGCGTTTCGAGATCGCGCGGATCGGCATGCGCGAAAAAGAGATCGGCGAACGGCCCGGCCGCCGTCGGCGGCGGTGGCGGGGGAAGCGGCGCGGCAGACAGATGCGGCTTGGCCGATGATCCGTCATCATCGCTGTCCCAGCTCGCGCTCATCGAGGGCCCTTCACTCGACCGGCCGCCGCTGCCGAGCAGGCGCGAAAAGAAGCCGTTGCCGCGATTTTTGTCCCGTTGTGCCATGACGACGCGATCCTTCCCCGTTATCAACGGGTTAAGGACACCTCCCTGAAATGACGCGCAGACCGTGCGGGTCGCGTCGCCGTCTCGCTATCTTAATGATGTGACGCTCATGAAACATGAACAAGGTGATGCGCCCGCACCACCGGTCAAACATGCGCAAGATCTTGTGATCTTCGACCTCGAGTTTACGGCTTGGGAGGGCTCGCTCGCCCGCAATTGGACGGGCGCGAACGAATTCCGCGAGGTCGTCCAGATTGGCGCCGTGCGGCTCGACCGCGCGACACTGCGAGAGCGCGATCAACTCGACGTCATCGTCCGCCCGCGCCGAAACCGGCAATTGTCGGATTATTTCATCGCCCTCACGGGCATCACGAACGAACGCGTCGCTTCGGAAGGATTGGACTTCGCCCTTGCGCTGCGCGTGTTCCTGCGGTTCGCGCAGGGCGCGGCGATTGCCTGCTACGGCCGCGACGACAAAATTCTGCGCGAGAATGTCTCGCTCTATGGGCTGCGGAACGCGCCGATAGTGCCAGAGGGGGTCAACCTCCAGCCCTGGTATTCGGCGAATGGTCTCGATTGCGCGAAACTGCACGCGTGCGACATCGCGGCCGCGTGCGGCGCGGCGTTCACCGGACGAGCGCATGACGGGCGCGATGATTCCCGTGGCCTCGCGGCCGGCCTTCGCGCGCTCATCGCTCGCGGCGCGGTTTTCGATCTCGCTTAGGCGTTCACACGGCGCGGCGAGGCGATGGGCATCGGCGCCGCCGGAACGCCGGGCCAATAGCGGTAGTGGCCGGTGATCGGATAGTCGAACAGCATGTCCTCGATCCGCACGCCCCAGCCGATATTGTGGACGATGAGCGGGCGCGCGCCGTCGCGGGTGCGCCGGTCGCTGACGAGCCCGATATGGGGCCGCCCCGCGACCGACCACGTCACGAGATCGCCGGGCGCGTAGTCGCTGGCATCCTCGCTCACCGCGAGCGCGCCGCCATGCCGCGCGAAGAACGTCTCGAGATTGGGCACGCGGCGGTGATCGATGTTGGGATCGGGCCCGCGCAATCCCCAATGGCCCGGATAGGCGGCAAAGGCGCGCGTCATGTCTTCATGCACCAGCGCCTGAAGATCGATCCCCGCCGCGCGATAGGCCCGCACGATGACATCCGAACAGACGCCGCGATCGACGGGCACATCGCCCATCGGATAGGCGAGAGGGACATAGGAGGGATCATAGGCGACGAACCGCGCGGATTGCGCGGCCGCGCCATCGATCAGACGGCGCACGAAGGGTGCGAGCGGCGGCGCGTCGGCGACAGGCCCTGCGACGAAGATCTCCGCCTGCGTGGGCGCCGCCGGCTCGCACGCCCCGAGCACGAGCGCGCCGAGTGACAACCGAAGGAAAAGCCGCGCGCGCATAAGGACTCCAAGGCCGGGGCGAAGACAAGCGCCACATTCAGCCTCGAAATGGCGGCGGGTTTTGGAGCGAATTGCGGCGAAGATGCGAACGATTTGATTCAAAAAGAAAAATTTGACCGATCGCCCCCGCGCGCGGAGACTCCACGCCATGGCAGACGCGATATCCATCGGATTGGCGGGCCTGAAGGCGGCGGAAACGCGCGTGGCGATCCGCGCGCAGAACGTCGCCAACATGAACACGCCCGGCTATGCGCCGCTGAGCCCGGTTCAAACGTCGACGGCGGTCGGCCCGACCGTGCGGGCGGCGGAGACAACGGGCGCCCGCCCGCCGGCCGCCTTCATGCCGGAGGGTCTGACGCCCGCCGGCGCGAGCACGCTCGCCGCCGATCTCGTCGACATGCGTCTGGCGGCCGCCGCCTATGGCGCCTCGGTCGCGGTCATCGATACCTCGACCGAGATGCTCGACTCGCTTCTCGACGTCGTCACCTAGCCGCCGCTTTCCGGCGTCTCCGCGGCCGGCGGCGTTGCGGTCTCACCCGCCGGCTGACCGAGCAGCGATTCCATCTCGTCCATGATCGAATTCATCCGCGCAATCAGCGCCCGGTAGGGCTCCGGGCTCGCCATGTCGAGGCCGGCCTTCTTGAAGATGTTGTAGCCGTAGTCCGAGCCGCCCGCCCGCAGCATGGAGAGGAACGTTTCGCGCGCCTCCTCGCCGCCCGTCTCGATTTGGTTGGCGAGATAGGCCGCGCCCGTGATCGAGGTCGCGTAGGTGTAGACGTAGAAATTCCGATAGAAATGCGGAATGAACGCCCACTCGATGCAATAGGCGGGATTGATCACCATCACGCCCTGCTCGACGCCGTGATACCGCTTGAGGAGATCGCAGTAGATCTCCGTCAGCCGCCCGCCGGTGAGGGGATCGCCCTTCTCCGCCGCCTCGTGGATCGCCAACTCGAACTCGGCGAACATGGTCTGGCGGAAGAACGTGCCGCGCATCTGTTCCAGCGCCTCGCCCAGATAGAAGAGCTTTTCTTCCTTCGTCTCGGCCTGCTGCACCATGTAATCCTGCAGCAGCATCTCGTTCATGATCGAGGCGGTCTCGGCAACGAACGTCGGATAGTCCGACTTCGCATAGGGCTGCGCCTTGCGCGTGAGCTGGGTGTGAACCGCATGACCCCACTCATGCGCGAACGTCGAGAGCGAATCGTAATCGTCGTGATGGTTGAGCAGGACATAGGGGTGAACATCGTAGGCCGCGCCGAACATATAGGCGCCCGAGGCCTTGCCCTCTTGCGGATAGGCGTGCATCCACGCGCCGCGAAACCCGTCCGAGAGAATGCCGGTATATTCGCCGCCCAAGGGCTTCAGCGCCTCGAGCGTGATCTTCATCGACTGGGCCAGCGGGAAGCTTTTCTCAAGGCTCACCATCGGCGGATAGATGTCGTAATAGGCGAGATCGTCCGTGATCCCGAGCATTTGTTTGCGCAGCTTGAAATAGCGATGAAGCGTCGGCAGACCCGTATTGGCCTCTGCGATCAGCGTGCGATAGACGGCCTCGGGCATCGCGTCGTCGAACAGCGCGGCCGAGAGCGCGTTGGGATATTTTCGTGCCTTGGCAAAGAAGACGTGCCCCGCCACATGCGCTGAGAGATTGGCGCCGAGCGTGCCCTCGAATTCCTTCCACTTGCCCCAATAGGTATCGAAGACAAGTTTCCGGTCGGCGCGGTCCGGCAATTGCCGCGCGCGTGAATAGCCAGATTGGTCGAGTGTGATCTCGCTCTTGTCGCTGAGCGTGACGGTGGGAAACGGAAGCTCGGCGTCCGCAAAAACGTCGTAGACCTTGCCCGCCTGGCGCGCCACGTCGCTTGCAGCCGCCAGAACGGCTTCGGACTCATCCGAAAGCGTGTGCGGCGCCGCGCGCAGAATGTCGTCGAGCTGATGGCCGTAGATGTCCTCGAGTTCCGGCAGTTCGGCGCGGAACGCGTTGATCTGCGCCTCGCCGACGCGGATGATTTCGGGCGCCATCCAGGCCGTCGCCTCGCCCAGCTTGACGAGCAGCGCCTGCGAGCGGTCGTTCCGCGCGCGATTGTCGTCGACCCGCAGATCCTCATCCTGCTTGAGCGTTGAATAGACCAGGAGTTGAACCGCGCGCTTCTCGGCCTCCGTGGACGCCTTCAGGGCATCCAACAGTGAGGCCGCGTTCGTGCCGAGCGAGCCCTGGAATCTGGGCAGGCTCGCGACCAGACTCGCGACCGTCTGATATTCGCTCTCCCAGGCCTGCGGCGTTGCATAGAGATCGGTGAGATCCCACTCCTGCACCGGGTTCTCAGGCAGCGGGGCCACCTCTTCTTCTTCCGAGCACGCCGTCAGCACGAGCGAACTCATGACAAGTGCCGCCGCAAGCGGGCGTGAGAGAGAGCCATAGCGCATGATATCCTCATCGGGTCGATCATCGCGCGGCACGCTAGCCGAGACGGCGCGCCCGCGCAAAGGACGCAAGCGCGCAGGGAAAAGACTGGCTTAATCAGTTCACCTGCCGCTCGCGACCCTCCCAGAAGGGCGAGCGCAATTCGCGCTTGAGGATCTTACCCGACGGGTTGCGCGGCAGCGCCTCGATGAAGGCGACCGACTTGGGACACTTGAAACCCGCGATCCGCCCACGCGCGAACTGGATGATCTCCTCCGCCGTCGCGCTGGCGCCGGGCTTGAGCACCACCATCGCTTTGACCGCCTCGCCCCATTTGTCGTCCGGCACGCCGATCACCGCGACGTCGGCGATCGCGGGATGGCCGAAAATCGCGCTCTCGACTTCCGCCGGATAGACGTTCTCGCCGCCCGAGACGATCATGTCCTTCACGCGGTCGTGCACATAGACATAGCCGTCCGCGTCCAGATAGCCGGCATCGCCCGTGCGCAGCCACCCCTCGCTATCGAGCGTCTTCTTCGTCGCCCCGTCGAGGTTCCAATAGCCCCTCATATTGAGGGTCGAGCGGATGCAGATCTCGCCGACCGTCTCGGCCGGCAGTATCGCGCCCTCTTCGTCGATGATCTTCACCTCCACGCCCGGGAACGGCTTGCCGGCCGAACGCATGCGCCGATTGCCGTTTGGATCGTGATCTTCCGGCGGCAGATAGGTCACCGACCCCGTCGTCTCGGTCATGCCGTAGACCTGCACGAAACCGCATTTGAAGACGTCCATCGCGCGCCGCAGGAGATCGAGCGGAATCGGGGAGGCGCCGTAGAGCATGTACTTAAGCGAGGAGAAATCCGTGGTGGCGGCGAGCGGATCCTCGATCGCGAACTTCATCGCGGCCGGCACCATGAAGAGCTTCGTGATCTTGTGATCGCGGATCGCCTCCAGCGCGCCGCGCGGCGTGAACTCGCGCACGATGATGTTCATCGCCCCGTTCAGCAATCCGTTGAAGCCCCAGCCCGCGCCGCCGATGTGGAAGATCGGCATCGCGACCAGCGAGACGTCCTTCTCGGTCCATTCGTTGAAGCCGAGGGATGCGTGTCCCGCCTGCTGCGCGCGCCCGCCGAGGAAATTGTTGTGCGTCAGCATCGCGCCTTTGGGATGCCCGGTCGTGCCGCTCGTATAGAGCTGAATGGCGACGTCGTCGGCCTCCGAAGGAACCTTCGGATCGCTGGTGGAGTTCGCGTCGCGCCACGCTTTGAACGCCGGCCAGCGCGGATGATCCCCGTCGAGCGCGACGATGAGCGCCACCGTCTTCAGCTCTTTCTCGATCGCCTCGACGGCGCCATAGAACGGCGCGCCGACGAACAGCACCTTGGCCTGTGCGTCGTTGATGACATAGGCGATCTCGGCCGGCGCCAGCCGCCAATTGACCGGCACCATCACGGCGTTCGCTTTCGTCGCGCCGAACCAGGCCTCGAAGAAGCAATCCGAGTTCTTGTCGAGATAGGCGATCCGCTCCCGCGGCTTGACGCCCGCCGCGATCAGTCCGTTGCCGACGCGGTTGCAGTTTTCATCGAACTGCCCGCAGGTTTGAACCCGCCCCTCGAAAAGCGTGAGCGGCGCGTGCGGCCGCTCCGCGGCATGCACGCGCGGAATGTCGCTGAGCCGCTGGATCGCCGGATTGAATGCCATCTGTCTCGCCCCTAGAGTTTCAATTGTGTTATGGGGCGGACACTAACGAACACGAACGCGCGCGCAAGGCGCGGGCTCAGGAAAGGAACCGCCGCCATGCCGACGCCCATTCTCTACGATTGTACGCCTGCCCCGAACCCGCGCCGGGCGCGCATTCTCCTCGCTGAAAAGGGGATCGCGGTGGAGCTGCGCCAGGTCGATCTGATGAACCAGGAACAGCTGAGCGAGGCCTATCGAGCGATCAACCCGAACTGCACGGTTCCCGCGCTGCAGCTCGCCGATGGCACGGTCATCAACGACAACGTCGGCATCGCCGCCTGGGCCGAGGCCGAAAAGCCCGAGCCCGCGCTACTGGGGCGCACCCCGGCCGAGAAGGGCCTCGTCGCCGCCACCAATGCCTGGGTGGAATTCTCCGGCCTGATGCCGGTCGCCGAGGTCTTCCGCAACACGGCGAAGGGGTTCGCCGGGCGCGCGCTGCCCGGCCCCGTCAATCTCGATCAGATCCCCGCGCTCGCCGAGCGAGGCGCTGCGCGTTTGGCCGCCTATTTCGATGCCCTGAACGCACGCCTCAAGGGCCGCGAGTTCCTGGCGATCGACAGCTTCTCCCTCGCCGACATCACGGCGATGGTCGGCGTCGACTTCGCCAAATGGGTGAAGGCCGAGCCCAAGCCCGAGCATGAGGATCTGCGGCGCTGGCACGCGGCGGTCTCGGCCCGCCCGAGCGCGAAGGCCTGACACACGGCATGGTGGCCGCGCGCTAGGAATCCCGGAAGACGACGCACTTCGCGCCGTTGAGGAAGATCCGGTCTTCGAGGTGAAGCCGGACGGCGCGCGCGAGCACGCGTCGTTCGATATCGCGCCCACGCGCAACCAGATCCTCCGGCGTGTCGCGGTGGCTGATCCGCTCGACGTCCTGTTCGATGATGGGGCCCTCGTCGAGATCGGCCGTCACGAAGTGAGCGGTCGCGCCGATCAGCTTGACGCCGCGCGCATGTGCCTGGCTGTAGGGCTTGGCGCCTTTGAAGCCCGGCAGAAAGCTGTGATGGATGTTGATGCAGCGCCCGTGCAGCGCGCCAGCCGTTCCGTCCGAAAGCACCTGCATGTAGCGCGCGAGGACGACGAGATCGACGTTCTCGCGTGCGACCAGCGAAAGCAGCTGTGCCTCCTGCGCCGCCTTCCTGCCCGGCGCGACCGGCAGATGCGTGAACGGGATCGCGCCGAGATTGAGCGATGAAAATGTCTCGGCCGGATGGTTCGACACGACGCCCGCGATCTCCATCGAGAGGTCGCCGATCCGGTGCCGGTAGAGCAGATCGGCAAGGCAATGATCCGCCTTCGAGACGAGAATGAGAACGCGCTGTCGCGTCGCCAGAGATCGAAGCCGCAAGTCCATCGCGAATGAGGAGGCGATCGAAGGCATCCCGGCGGCGAACGCCTCAGGGCCAGGCGCGCCCGGGAAGTCGAATACCACCCGCATGAAGAAGCGCCGGCTCTCGGGGTCGTCGAACTGCTGGGCCTCGAGAATGTCGCCACCGCTCGCCAGCAGATGCGCGGCCACGGCGGCGACGATGCCCGGCCGATTGGGACACGAGAGCGTCAGGATGAAACGAGGAGAAGGCAACACGGGCATCCGCTGGTCGGGTGAAGACGATGCCCAACGGGCGGGCGGCGGTGCCGGATCGGTCTGGAGCGGGCGATGCGATTCGAACGCACGACCCTCACCTTGGCAAGGTGATGCTCTACCCCTGAGCTACGCCCGCGCTCCGCGACCGGCAGGGCGGCTGGCCACCCCGCGTGAGGCCGAGGGTTATTGCCCAATTGCCGGGCGAGCGCAAGGGGAGGCAGCGGACGGCACCGCGCCTTATCGTGCCGTTTGAACCCGCACGGCCCCTCCCTTATATACCCGGGATAGAGACTCGGTCGCCGCGCCACAATGGCCCCGGCACCGCGGCCGCTTGAAGCCGCGCATGAGGAATGGAACACCATGGCGGAACAGCTGATCGGGATGGGCGCGGGACCCACGCCCCAAGGCCAAAGTGCATCGCCCAACGCTTTGATCGCGGATGCGACGACGGCCACCTTCATGCGCGACGTGATCGAGGCCTCGATGCAGACGCCGGTCATCGTCGATTTCTGGGCGCCCTGGTGCGGCCCGTGCAAGCAGCTGACGCCGATGCTTGAAAAGGCCGTGACGGGCGCGCGCGGCGCGGTAAGGCTCGTCAAGGTCAACATCGACGAGAACCCCGAGATCGCTCAGCAGCTGCGCATTCAATCGATCCCGGCGGTCTATGCCTTCAACAAGGGCCAGCCTGTCGACGGCTTCGTCGGCGCGCTGCCCGAGAGTCAAATCAAGCAATTCGTCGGCGGCCTCGCCAAGTTGGGCGGCGGCGGCGGCCCTTCGCCGGTCGATGAGATGCTGGCCGCGGCGACAGAGGCGTTGGCGGCCCGCGATCTCGCGACCGCCGCGCAGGCCTATGCCCAGATCCTTCAGGCCGAGCCTGACAATGTGAAGGCGCTGGCGGGGCTCGCGCGCTGTTATCTGGAGAGCGGCGACAAGAAGCGCGCGCAGGACGTGCTCGCCCGCGTACCCGAAGCCGCGGCGAACGATCCCGATGTTGCAGGCGTTGCCGCCGCGCTCGCCCTCGCAGAGAAGGCCGGTAACCCGAACGACGTTGTCCATCTGCGCGAGAAGGTCGCCCACAACCCGGCCGATCACCAGTCGCGCTACGAGCTCGCGATGGCGCTGCTCGGCGCGGGCGCGAAGGAAGCCGCGATCGAGGAACTCATCGAGATTGTGCGCCGCGACCGCGAATGGGAAGAGGCGAAGGCGCGCAAGGAACTGGTCAATCTCTTCGAGGCGATGGGCGCGGAAGACCCGTTGACCTTGGCCGGACGGCGCAAGCTCTCCACCATCCTTTTTTCCTGACGGCCAAGAACGGGGAGGCGAAGCGCGCGTGCCGGGGCCAGCGATCTACCGCTCGATTGACGACCTCCCGCGCACGATCGCGATCTTCCCGTTGCCACTAGCGATCCTGCTGCCCCGCGCGCGCCTGCCGCTCAACATCTTCGAGCCGCGCTATCTCGCGATGATCGACGATGCGCTGGCGACCTCGCGCGTGATCGGCATGATCCAGCCGAGCGGAGGGGGCGAGAAGCCGGCGCTCTTTCCGGTCGGCTGTCTCGGCCGGATTACCAGTTTCACCGAGACGCCCGACAACCGCTATCTCATCACGCTGACGGGTCTCGCCCGGTTCCGCGCCGGACCCGAAGCTGCCAACGACAAGCCCTATCGCCGCATGGAAGTTGACTACGCGCCTTACGCCAGCGACATGGCCGAACCCGCGGAAGACCAGATCGACCGCCTTCGCCTGATCGATGCGTTGCGCGACTACCTGCGGGACAAGAGTGTGCAGCTCGACTGGGACGCGGTGGAGCGCGCGCCGGCCGAACAACTTGTCAACGCGATCGCGATGCTGAGCCCCTTCGATCCGACGGAAAAGCAGGCCATTCTGGAAGCGAAGGATTTTCGCAGGCGTGGCGAGACCGTGCTCGCGCTTCTCGAGATTGGCGCGCGTGGCGGAGGAGGACAATCCGTACAATGAGCAATTCATCTCCTTCTGAGCCCGCGTTGGAACTCGACCCCAAACTGCTCGAGATCCTGGTTTGCCCGGTGACGCGCGCGACGTTGATCTACGATCGCGAAAAGCAGGAACTGGTGAGCAAGGCCGCCGGTCTCGCCTATCCGATCCGCGAGGGCATACCGATCATGCTGCCTGAGGAGGCGCGCGAGTTGAGCGACGCCGAACGCGGCGGGTGAGCGGCCCGGCGCCTGAGCCCTGGCCGACCGAGCTTCGCATTCGCCGCGATGAGCGTTGCCTCGAGATCGACTTCGATTCGGGCGAACGCTACATCATCCCGGCCGAATTGCTGCGCGTCGAATCCCCGAGCGCCGAAGTGAAAGGCCATGGCTCGGGCGAAAAGCGCATCGTCTCGGGCAAGCGTAATGTCGCCATCCTCAGCGCCGAGGCCGTCGGCAACTACGCCGTGCGCCTCATCTTCGATGATGGCCACGATACGGGTCTTTATTCCTGGAGCTATTTGCGCCGCCTCGGCCGCGACCAGGCGGCGATTTGGCAGACCTATCTGGACGCGCTCGCCGCGCGCCGCCTCTCGCGGGACCGCTGACGGCGCCGTGCGGAAGCCTCTCGCTTACCTGCGAGGGAATTGAGACACCGAACCGGCACCCCTACTCCTCGTGCACCAACACCGGGGAGGATGAGATGACGGCGTTTCGCGGATTTTTGGTCGTGTTCTGGACCGGTCTGTTTGTTTACACCGCAATTGTGATCGCGAACGAAGGACCGTTCCTGTTCGACGTGTTCTTCGGCGACATAGCCGCCATGAAATGGCCCGGTCAGTTCAACGCGGATTTCACCTGCTTCCTCGCGCTCTCGGGCCTCTGGCTGGCCTGGCGCCACCATTTCTCAGCGGTCGGTCTGCTGTTCGGGGTGCTCGGCTTCTTCGGTGGGGCGATGTTCCTCTTCGCCTATCTGCTGATCGCGAGCTTTCAGACGAATGGCGACATCGCGGCCCTCATGCTGGGCAAAGAACGCGCGTCGGCGCGTTCCTAGGGGGAATAGGCCTTTGCGAAGCCCTGGCATCTCGCGGACATTGCCGTCTGCGAGCCGGTTCGGCCCTCACGGGTTTCAACGCATCAGGCTCTCATCGGGCGAGGGAAGCGGTCCGGCTGCGCCGCCGAGCACGGCCAGCAGCGGCGCGGCCTTTTCATCCGTATACGGACCGTCTTGGAGTGCGAGGATCGCCCCGTCCCGGTCGATGACTGCGGCATAGATCCGGTCCCCGTGCGGCAAGCCCGCTGCGTCGCGAAATCCTTCCTGGCTTGTGTAGAGCGTAACGACATGGCTGCGTGCCTCTTCCGTTTCGATCCCGCCGCGCATGGCATTGTCGAGAAACACGCGAAAGAGGAAGCCGTAGTTCGTGACAACTGGAAACTCGAGCCACGGCAGCTCGCTTTCCCGCAGGTTCAGGCCCTCAATCCAGCTATCGACGTCGAATTGCTGCTCTTGTTCGAAGGCGATGAAGACAAGCGTGCGCTCGCCGGGGATGTCGGCAGGAATGACGATATCCCTACCGTTCAAATCTTCCGCTTCGATCCTCGGGATCCGGGGTGATTCTTCGGCGGCGTGGGCGCCTGCCGCTCCGACCGCAAATCCCGCCAAAAGGGCCGCCAAGAGCTTCCGCATCGCGCACCTCCTGTTGTGAGAGGAATACGCGCAAAGCGCTCGGGCGGATTTGCGCAGGCGAGATCGAATCAATCGACACTTCAGCGCTCGGCTAGAGCGCCGCGCCCTTGAGCAGTCTGGGCACCTCGCCGACATCGCCGCCGGCAAGCCCCATGAAAAGGCGGCGCAGCGGCGCGACGCGATCGACGAGGCCGAGCCCGGCGTCACGCGCGGCGCGGAGCGGCGGCAAATCGTTGCTGAAGAGCGCGTTGATCGCATCGGTCGCGAGTGCCATCGCGGCGGCATCGAAGCGCCGCCAACGCTCGTACCGCGCGAGAACATCCGGCGCGCCGAGATCGAGCCCCAGCCGCATGGCATCGACGAGCACCTCGGAAAGAGCCGCGACATCGCGCAGCCCGAGATTGAGTCCCTGTCCGGCAATCGGATGGATCGCGTGGGCGGCATCGCCTGCGAGCGCGAAACGGGACGCAACCAGTGTGCGCGCAAGATGCAGCCTTAGCGGATAGGACCAACGCGGCCCGATCGGCCGTACGTCCCCGAGGAAATCGGTGAACCGGGCAGCGAGCTCGGCCGTAAATCGCTCCTCATCGAGCGCCATCAACGTGGGCGTTAGTTCCGCACGTTCCGTCCAGACGAGCGAGCACCGGTTGCCCTGCATCGGCAGGATCGCGAAGGGTCCCGCTGGCAGGAACAATTGCTGCGCGATCGCCTGATGCGGCTTTTCATGCGCGACTGTCGTGACGATTCCGGATTGCGGATAGCTCCACCCGAGCGACTTGATGCCCACCTGCCGGCGCAGTGGCGAGTCCCGCCCGTCCGCGGCGATGCAGAGCGTCGCCGACACCTGCCGCCCGTCCGCGAGCTGTGCGTCGACGCCATGCGGGCCGAAGCGCACTTCGGCAAGAGCGGCAGGCGCGAGCAGATGAACGGTAGGAAGCGCCGCGAGCGCGCGATGCTGTGCGATCCTTAGGTGGCGGTTTTCGACCAGATGACCAAGCGGCGTTCCAATTTCGCCATGGTCGAAATGGAGGAATGGCGAAGCCGCGCCGCCGCGCACCGTGCCGTCCGAGACGATAATGTCGAGGATCGGTTGCGCCTCCAGGCGTTCAGCGTCCCAAAGCTCAAGCGCCTCCAGCAGCCGCACACTCGCATAGGCGATGGACGAGACGCGTCCGTCAAAGGCGGGAACGACCGTCGAGGGCGGCGCCAGATGCTCGACCACGAGCACATCGAGCCCCGCTCGCCCGAGCGCGATCGCCAGCGTCGCGCCGACTAGCCCGCCACCGACGACGAGGACATCGCCTGACAAATCAGCGGCATGTTTCATGCCGCGATGGTGCGCTTCCGCGCTCATTTGCGGAAGGCGACAGATTGTCGGCTCACCTGGTGAAAAAATAGGCAAAAATTGCGTTTTGCCTACAAAAAAGGCTCCGATGCCGTAAGCGGCGTCAGAGCGATCCCAGAGCACATGTCAGAAGCGAGCCGAATCAAGGATTTATCCCAAGTGTCGCACCCGGCACGCTTTTTGAAAACTTAACAATGTGTGACGATGTGCGCGGCTGTAGCCGGTCGACGGGCCGGCGGCACCAACGAGACCAAGAAGCCAAGGAGAGGCAACGATGAAGCTAGTGGCCGCAATCATCAAACCCTTCAAGCTCGACGAGGTGCGCGAAGCGCTCACGAAGCTTGGGGTGACAGGACTGACGGTGACCGAGGTAAAGGGCTTCGGCCGCCAGAAGGGACATACGGAGATCTACCGGGGTGCGGAGTACAAGGTGAGTTTTCTGCCGAAATTGAAAGTCGAGATCGCGGTGAAGTCCGAGATGGTGGACGCCGTTGTGGAAGCGATTGTCGGTAAGGCGAAGACCGGTCAGATCGGCGACGGCAAGATCTTCGTCTCCCCGATTGACCATGTAATCCGAATTCGCACCGGCGAAACGGATAGCCAAGCGCTGTAACGCGGCGAAATCGGGGGGTGTCGCGTGACGTTTGGGGAATTGTTGCTCGTCGTGATGGCGGCATCGCTGATCGCGTTTGCCACTGTTGGGACAGCTTTGGGTTGGTCGTCGCCGGATGGTGCGGCGGGCAAGAGTCCGCGTTCGGGGCGTGGCCGGGGCAGGAAAGCCACGCGCACGGCCGCAACGGCGGGGTCGAGGGTTCCACTGAGGCGCCCGGATGACGGGGGCAAGAACGGGAGAGTGAATGATGCAAGACAACACCCCAAGCGCAATCGGAAGAAGGTGGCTCGATCCAAGCCGAAGCTTCGGCCTGATCTCCGGCCTCGGCCTGGCGACAGGCCTACTCCTGGCCGGTCCGGCGCTCGCTCAAGACGCTGATCCGGCGCCGATCGTCGACAAGGGCGACGTCGCCTGGATGATGGTGTCGACGATCCTGGTTCTGTTGATGACGATTCCGGGTCTGGCGCTGTTCTACGGCGGTCTTGTCCGCTCGAAGAACATTCTCTCGGTCCTTACCCAGGTCACGGCGATTGTCTGCGTGGCCTCGCTCATGTGGGTGGGCTGGGGCTATTCGATGGCCCTGACGGATGGCGGCGCCTTGAACGCCTATGTCGGCGGGTTCTCGCAAATCGGTCTCGCCAACATGACGGCGGATTCGCTGGCCGCGACGTTCAGCGACGGGATCTTCATCCCCGAATACGTCTTCGTGATCTTCCAGATGACCTTCGCCGCGATCACGGCAGCGCTCATCGTCGGTGGCTTTGCGGAGCGCATCAAGTTCGGCCCGTTGATGGTCTTCACGATCCTCTGGCTGACGTTCGTCTACGCACCGATCTGCCACATGGTGTGGGCGAGCGGCGGCTACCTCTTCGAGCTCGGTGCGCTCGACTTTGCCGGCGGCACGGTCGTTCACATCAACTCGGGCATCGCGGCTCTCGTTGGCGCTGTGATGCTGGGTCGCCGCGTTGGACACGGGTCGGAGCAGATGGCGCCGCATTCCCTGCCGTTCACGATGATCGGCGCGGCGCTGCTCTGGGTCGGCTGGTTCGGCTTCAACGCAGGGTCGAACCTGGAAGCGACGGCGGGCGCGGGTCTGGCGATGATCAACACCTTCGTCGCGCCGGCGGCAGCGGGTCTCGCTTGGCAGGTGGCTGAGTGGGTGACGCGCGGCAAGCCCAGCCTTCTGGGACTGGCTTCGGGTGTCGTGGCCGGTCTCGTGGTTGTCACGCCGATGGCCGGCATTGCCGGACCGATGGGCGCGATTGTCTGCGGCGCGATTGGTGGCGTGATCTGCTACATCGCGGTGATGTACCTGAAGAACGGCCTTGGCTACGACGACTCGCTCGACGTCTTCGGCATCCACTGCGTCGGCGGCATCTTCGGCGCCATCGCCACGGGTGTCGTCGTCGATGCCAACCTTGGCGGCATCGGCCTCGACGACTACAACATGGCGGCGCAGGTCACCACCCAGGCGACGGGCGTGATCATAACGTTGCTCTGGTCCGGTCTGGGCAGCTTGGTGTTGTTCACGGTAGTGAGCATCGTCTTCGGGCTGCGCGTTCCGGAAGATCACGAGCGCGAAGGTCTGGACATCACCGCTCACGGCGAGCGCGCTTACAACATGTAAGGCCTACTCCTCCCCTCTCCGCTGATCCCCAAGGAGGCGGAGACACCTGGACGGGGCGTCGGGAAACCGGCGCCCCTTTTCCGTTGTACGAAGGCCACGCCCGCCTTCCGGCAAGGGTTAGTTAACGCTTTCGCAATCTCTCGGGTTAACGGTTGGTGGATCAGTCGGCGCAGCAAGGATCGGCGGGCAACGGCCCGGGGGCGTGGCATGGGGCAGCGGAACATCGCGATCGGCGGGCGCGGGAGCGCCTTTCTCCTCGAAGATCCCGAAGGGCGCTCGCTCCTGGGCTTCCTCCGGCTGGTCCGCGCCTGGACGATGCGGACGTTGCGCGTTTTTGCCTGGCGGCTAACGGGCCTGGCCCTGATCGTTGCGTGCTTGGCCGGTGTTCTCGCGTTCTTGAGCTTCAACCCCAAAGACCCGAGCTTCAACCAGGCTGCTGACGGCCCGATCGCCAATCTCATGGGCAGCGGCGGCGCAGCCTTCGCGGATCTAGCGCTGCAATGGCTGGGACTGGCCGCCGTGATCGCGCTTGCCCCCCTCGGCGCATGGGGCGTGCGCCTTGCCGCGCGGTTACGCGAGCGGCATTGGCGCATCCGCCTGATCAGCTTTCCGGTCGCCGTGCTGGCGCTGGCAGGCGCCCTTGCCTTCCTGCCGGTGCCGGCTTTCTGGCCGATCGTCCCGGGCCTCGGCGGTCTCCTTGGAGACCTTCTCGCGGCCGGGCTCGGCTCGATTCTCGAGGGACCCTGGGGGATCGCGCTATCGATATTTTTCGCGCTCGCGCTGTTGATCATTGGGTTGGGCTTCCTCGCGCTCGCCTGCGGCGCCCGGCTGGTCCACGCTGACATCCTGCTCGACGGCTTTGATAGTACGCGCCGCCTCCTGGCCCGCCTGCCGCTGCCGACGATCTCTTGGCGGACATTCCTGAACCGGCCCTGGGGATCGCGCGACCGCGATGCCGATGCCGAGACGCGCGAAGAAGAGGTCGATGACGACGAAGAAGCAGGCGACGACGAGGAAGAAGAGGACGACGAGGCGGACGAGCCGCGCGGGCGCAAACGTGTTCGCATCGCCAGGCCTGAGCGCCCCCGCCAGGGCCGGCGCGCGGCGCGCGAGCCGCAGCGTGCGCTCCCGCTCGATGACGACGAGGATTTCGAGCTTCCCGCCCTCGACTTGCTGGCGAAACCCCGACAGACCGTCGAGGCGCCGCGCGAGAGCGACGAGGCGCTGCAGCAGAACGCGCGCCTTCTCGAGAGTGTGCTCTCCGATTTCGGCGTTCGCGGCCAGATCACCCATGTGAGGCCAGGCCCCGTCGTCACGCTGTACGAGCTTGAGCCGGCCGCCGGCATCAAGGCGAGCCGCGTGATCTCGCTCGCCGACGACATCGCACGCTCGATGAGCGCAGTTTCAGCCCGCGTGGCAGTCGTACCGGGCCGCAACGTGATCGGCATAGAATTGCCGAATCGACGCCGCGAGACCGTCTTCCTGCGCGAGCTGCTCGCCGCACCTGAGTATGACGGCGGCTCGGGCAACCTCACACTCGCGCTCGGAAAGGACATCTCCGGCGCCCCCGTGATGGCCGACCTCGCCCGCATGCCGCATCTCTTGATCGCGGGCACCACCGGATCGGGCAAGTCGGTCGCGATCAATACGATGATCCTCTCGCTGCTCTACCGGATGCCCCCCTCCGAGTGCCGTTTGATCCTGATCGATCCCAAGATGCTCGAGCTCTCAGTCTATGACGGCATTCCCCATCTCCTTTCGCCCGTCGTCACCGAGCCGAAGAAGGCGATTGCCGCGCTGAAATGGACGGTCCGCGAAATGGAGGACCGCTACCGCAAAATGTCGAAGCTCGGCGTGCGCAACATCGCCGGCTACAACGAACGCGTCGCCCGCGCGGCCGAGCGCGGCGAGACGTTGACGCGCAAGGTGCAGACGGGTTTCGACCGCGAAACGGGCGAGCCGATCTACGAGACCGAGGAACTCGATCTCTCGCCCATTCCGATGATCGTGGTCGTCGTCGATGAAATGGCCGACCTGATGATCGTCGCCGGCAAGGACATCGAGGCGCTCGTCCAGCGTTTGGCGCAGATGGCGCGTGCGGCAGGCATTCACATGATTACCGCGACGCAGCGCCCCAGCGTTGACGTCATCACCGGCACCATCAAGGCGAACTTCCCGACGCGCATCAGTTTCCAGGTGACCTCCAAGATCGACAGCCGCACGATCCTGGGCGAGCAGGGCGCCGAGCAGCTGCTGGGCCAGGGCGACATGCTCTACATGGCGGGTGGCGGGCGAATCCGCCGCGTGCACGGCCCCTTTGTCAGCGACAACGAGGTCGAGCAGGTCGTGCGCCACCTCAAGAAGCAGGGCACGCCCGAATATCTCGAAGCCGTGACGGCCGAGCCCGACGAACTGACACCCGATCTGGGCGGCGGCGAAGAGGGCGATGATCTCTATCGCCAAGCGCTCGAGATCGTCATCCGCGACCGCAAGGCGACGACGAGTTACATCCAGCGCCGCCTGCAGATCGGCTACAACCGCGCCGCGCGCATCATCGAGCGCATGGAGGAAGAGGGTGTGCTCTCCTCGCCAAACCACACCGGAAAGCGCGACATTCTGATCGACGAGGATTGACGGGCCGGCATTGGTCATACCCGTGCGATTGACGCGTCCATGACGCGTCGTTCATTCTTTCTTTCGCCGCATTTGTACCCTAGGAGCCGTGGCCATGCGCCTTGCCCCGATCCTCGCGTTCGCCGTGATGCTGTTCGTAGGCGGCTCCGCCGCTGGCCAGCCGGCGGGCAATCTGTCTGCGCAGGATCTCGATGATCTCTCGCGCGTTTCGGCCTACCTCAATTCGATCGAATCCCTAACCGGCCGGTTCACGCAGGTTGCCGGTGACGGCGGCTTCAGCCAGGGCCGCTTCTATCTGAAGAAGCCGGGCCGCCTGCGCTTCGAATACGAGCCCCCGGTGCCTGTGCTCATTGTCGCCGACGGCCTCACGATCGCGGTGACGAACACCAAGCTCGAAACGCAGGATCGCTATCCGCTGGTCTCGACGCCCCTCTCGATCCTGATCGATGAAGACGTCAATCTCGCCGAAGACGCGAACATCGTCGCGGTCGAACGCTCCAGCGGGCAGCTTGCCATCACCGCGCGCGAAGAAGACGGCCCCGCCAAAGGCGAAATCACGCTCATCTTTTCTGATCCCGGCCTGGAGCTGCGGCACTGGATCGTGACGGACGCGGAGGGTCGCCAGATCACAGTCGCACTCTCTGAACTGCGCAAAGACGAAGAGATTAAGGCCGCGCTCTTCGTCATCCAGGAATACAAGTCCGAAAACCGGAACAACTGACCTTTTGGGTCCTGGCTTGCCGGCCTTGCAAGGGCCGTGTTAGCTCACGTTCATGACGAAGCCGCCCGTGATCCACGCCCCGCGCCGACCCCTGATCGGGATCCCGTGCGATTGGCGGACCATCGGGATCCACCCCTTCCACGCCGTCGGCGCCAAATACGTGACGGCCGCCGCGGACGGGGCGGGCGGCCTGCCGATGCTTATTCCGGTGACGGAGCAACCGCTCGACCCCGATGAGATTCTGACGCGGGTCGACGGGCTGATGTTCACCGGCTCGCCCTCCAACGTGCACCCGGAACTCTATGCCGGAACGCCGCCGCGCGAGGGCGTGATGCTCGACCCCAATCGCGATGCGACGACGCTGCCGCTGCTGCGCGCCGCGATCGCGCGGGGCGTGCCGATCTTCGCGATCTGTCGGGGCCTTCAGGAATTGAACGTCGCCTTCGGCGGCACGCTCCACCAGCATGTGGAGGAAATTCCAGGCCGTCTCGATCACCGCGAGGACAAATCCCAGCCGATCGAGGTGCAGTATGGCCCCGCTCACGACGTCACGGCCGTGCGCGGTGGCATGATCGAGAAAATTCTCTCGGATTCCGGCATCGCGGGCCTGACTTTCTCCGTCAACTCGGTGCATTCCCAGGGGATCGATCGCCTGGGCGAGGGTTTGCGGATCGAAGCGACGGCGCCCGACGGCCAGATTGAGGCGATCGCCGTCGAGGGCGCGCCGGCCTTCGCGCTGGCCGTGCAATGGCATCCTGAATGGCGGTTCTGGGAGAACCCGGTCGCGCGCGCGCTCTTTGCCGCGTTCGGCCGCGCACTCCTGCCGTCCGCAAAAGAGGGGCGCGAGAATCGCCTGGAGGCGCATGGCGAAGCGCGACTCGTCTGATCTGCGCGACTGGCTGAAGGAACGCCGGATCACGGAGGTCGAATGCCTCGTCCCCGACATGTCGGGGATCGCGCGCGGAAAGATTCTACCGACCAACAAGTTTCTCTCAGGCGTCGACAACGACACGCTGCGCCTGCCGGAATCGGTCTTCGGGCAGATGGTGACGGGCGCCGACTGCGAAACCGAGATGACGACTTATCAGTCGCCCGATCTCATCTTGAAACCGGATCCCACCACCATCCGCGTCGTGCCCTGGTACGAGGAGCCGACCGCGCAGGTCCTGTGCGATTGCGTGACGCGCGATGAAAAGCCGGTCGGAACGGCGCCGCGCCAGGTGCTGCGCCGCGTGCTCGATCTCTACGCGGAGAAGGGTTGGTCGCCAGTTATCGCGCCGGAGCTCGAATTCTACCTCGCGCAGCGCAATCTCGATGCGGATTTGCCACTTGTGCCGCCTGCCGGGAAATCGGGACGCCCTCAGACGGGCCGTCAGGCCTATGGCATCGACGCGGTCAACGAGTTCGATCCGCTATTCGAAGCCGTCTACGAGTACTGCGATCTGCAGGACATTGGAATTGACAGCCTGATCCACGAAGAAGGCGTGGCGCAAGTCGAGATCAACTTCAATCACGGCGACCCGATGGCGCTTGCCGATCAGGCGTTCCTTTTCAAGCGGACTGTTCGCCAGGCTGCGCTCCGGCACGATATCTACGCGACCTTCATGGCCAAACCCTATGAGCAGGAACCAGGCTCGGCCATGCATATCCATCAAAGCGTTATTGACGTGCGCACAGGCCGAAACCTTTTTGCCACACGAACGGGACGCGACACGCGCCTGTTCCTGGCCCATATCGCCGGATTGCAGCGCTACTTACCGGCTTCGATGCCACTCTTTGCGCCTTACGTGAATTCCTATCGCCGGCTGGTGCGCTTCCTCTCCGCGCCCGTCAACACGCAATGGGGCCACGAGAACCGGACGGTCGGACTGCGCGTTCCCGAATCCGATGTCCGCAATCGCCGCGTCGAGAACCGCGTCCCGGGCGCTGACGCCAACCCCTATCTGGCGATTGCCGCGACCCTGGCCTGCGGCTATCTGGGCATGCGCGAGAACCTCGCGCCGACAAAGCCAATGGAAGGCAACGCCTATGAGTCGCAAGGCGGCAAGCGCATGCAGCTGCCCCGCCATCTGCTCGACGCGATCCAACGGCTACGCGATTCCGATGCCCTGAGCGATGTTCTCGGCGAGAGCTTCGTGACGCTCTTCTGCGACGTGAAATCCTCCGAACACGACGCCTATCAGCAGGTCATCTCCCCTTGGGAGCGCCAGCACCTCCTGCTCAACGTTTAGCGGCCGGAAGTCTTTGCGGTATAGGATTGTGCCTTCAGGTGATCGGGGGACCCAAGGGCCGTGAAGTGGGACATGATCGCCGCGTCCTTGCGCGGCGCCTATCGCCAGCTGACGGAGCTTTCCTCGTTCCTGCAATCCGTCCTTGCGCTCGTCACGCTCACGGGCTTGAGCATTGGCGCCTATACGGCATTGCTCGATCCGGCGCCGCCCTCCAAGCAGCCAGACGCCAAGATCGCTGCCACGAACGGCGCCATAAACACAGGGGGCCTGATCCCCGGTCTTGTAACCGATGCATCCCGGCTGCTTCTCAAGGCCGCGCAGAATGAAAGCAAACGCGAACTCGCTGAATTGAACGAGGACGAGGACCCCGAGGTTGCACTCGCCTACTACCGGGAAATCCTCGCCAACACGCCGAACGATATTGAAGCGCTCATCGCAGCCGGCGACTTGATGCGTCGCTCGGGCGATCTCGTCGGCGCCAAAGAGATGTTTGACCGCTTGCACGAAGTCGCGATTCAGGAGGACCGTTTCGGTGCAAAGGCCCGCGCGATGATCGGTTTGGGCGATGTAGCAGTCGAAGAGAAGAAGTTCACGCTCGCGCGCATCTATTTCGACGGTGCGATCAAATGGTCCGGCTCGGCCGGTATTTTTTCGATGGAGGCGATGGCCTTGAGCCGGCTGGGCGCGCTCGAGCTGGACACCGCCGCGCGTGGCTATGGCGACTACAAGGAAGCAATCTACACGTTGCAGCGCGCCGCCGATGCCCATCGCAAGCTTGGTGATCTCGATCGACTGGCTGAGGACGAGCTGCTGCTCGGCCGAGCCCGCGAAGCCTCAGGTGACTTGACCGGCGCCTGGACCGACTTGACGCATGCCCGAGATCGGCTGATGGAGCTGGGGCTCGAACCGCGCGTCATCGCCGCGCGAGAGGCACTCTATGCCTTTGCGATGCGTCATGACCGCATCCCCGATGCGATCGTCGAAGCGGCCGCGCTCGTCGAGACGATGTTCGCCGCCAAGGATCCCAAGAGCGGCATCGACGCTCTCGCCAAGCTCGCGAGCGCCTATGAGGCCGCCGGCGACACGCTGGGGGCGTGCGACGCGCTCGGCCGCGCCATCGTCATCATCGAGGGCGACGACGGGCCGCCCGTCGGCACGAACGATCGCGCGGAGCCAAGCGCGACCGAGGCCGCGATCCGCGCCTCGCATCGCCGCCTCGCGTGTGACGAAAACGAGTCGGCCAGGCTTCCTTGAATCCTCAAGGCGTGGCGCCAATACGACTCACACTTCCCCGGCCCGCCCGATAGACTTGCGGTCCATGGGGATCGAGCTGCATTGGGGGTGGCTCACCTGGGGCATTGGCGCGTCGATTCTTGCGATCGCGGCGGGGCGTCTGGTGGCCGGAGGATTGTTGCCGGGGCAAGGCGCCTGCGCGCGCCTGCGCCAAGGCATCGCCGCCTTGGGGAATGATGACTATGCGACCGCCATCCGCTGTTTTCGGCGCGCGCGGAGCCGGGCGATACGGCGCGGCGACCTCCTGGCGACCGCGGCAGCCTGGCGCGGCATCGCGATCATCCGTCAGGCGCGCGGCGAAACGGAAGCGGCCGGGGCCGCCTATGCCAGCGCGCTGGACGCCGAAGCCCAGGCGGCGGGCGAAATCGATCTGGGCTGGGGTCCGATGAGAGTCTGGCGTTCGCGGCGCAACGCCTAGATCGATCGGGTCTTGCACCCGCCCAGTGCGTCGGGGCAGGCTGATGGTCTCTTGTCCCCACGTAAGGCCCCTCATGACATTGCTTGAGACGTATCGTGGCGGCTGGGCGCTAGTGACGGGCGCGGGTGACGGCATCGGCCGCGCAATCGCCCGGACGCTGGCCGCCCAGGGCATGAAGCTCATCGTCGCCGACATCCGCGCCGAACCCGCCGAGACCCTGGTGGAGGAACTGCGCGCAAACGGCACCGAGGCGCGCACCTGCGTCGTCGACGTCAGCGACCGCACAGCGCTGATGGAAGCAGCCGAGACGCTCAACAATGTCGATGCCTTGCCGCGCATTCTGTGGATCAACGCAGGCGTCGCGGCCGGCGCGAGCGTGCTCGAGGCCTCGCAGCGTGCCGTCGATTGGGTCTATGGCGTCAATCTCTTCGGCGCGATTTGGACGGCGCAGGCCTTCGTTCCGCTGATGCGCAAGCTTTCCGGCCCCCGTCATGTCGGCGTGACGGCCTCGAGCGCCGCCTATCAGAGCCCGCCCGCGCCCTTCACGCTCTATGCCGCCTCGAAACACGCGACGTTGGCGATCGGTGAGGCGCTCCGCTCCGAGCTGGCAGGCGAAGACATCGGCGTCACGCTCTTCTGTCCGGGGCTCCTCAACACGAATATCTGGAACGCGGGCCGCGCGCGGCCGGACCGCTTCGGCGGCGCCAGGGAGATCCCGCACGCGGCCGGCGAGCGCTGGCGCGAGGCCATCGGACCCGAGCCGTTGATGACGGGCTTGATGGAAACGGTGGCGGCCGGCGGCGGCTATTTCGCGCCCTTCACCGAACCGGCAAGCCGCGATGGTTTCGAGACGCGCGTTGCGGCGATGCGCGCCGCGATCCGTCTTGTTGGCGCATGAGGAGCAAGTCCGTTGAGCGCGATCGATAAGATCATCCACCCCAAGCCGCGCGATTTGGGCGACGGCTTCATGGTCCGCCGCGCGCTTCCCGCGATCGAGGCGCGCATGATCGGTCCCTTCATCTTCGCCGACGAGATGGGCCCGCACCGCTTCCCGCCCGGCGAGGGGATCGATGTTCGCCCGCATCCCCATATCGGGCTCGCGACCGTCACCTATCTCTTCGACGGCGAGATCGTGCACCGCGACTCGCTGGGTGTCGTGCAGCCGATCCGCCCCGGCGACGTCAATTGGATGACGGCGGGGCGCGGCATCGTGCATTCCGAGCGGACGGGGCCAGAGCTGCGGGCGAAAGGCCACAGCGTCCACGGCATGCAGACATGGGTGGCGCTCCCCGATGCCGACGAAGAAACGGAGCCCGCGTTTCATCATCACCCGGCTGCGAGCCTGCCGCTTGTTCGGAAGGACGGCCTCGCGATCCGCGTCATTGCTGGCAGCTTTCTGGGTGAGACGTCGCCCGTCGCGACGCTGTCCGAAATGCTCTACGCCGATCTGCACGCGAGAGAGCCGACGACCTTCGCGCTGCCCGCGACCCTCCTCGAGCGCGGGCTCTACGCCGCGATCGGCGATGTCATGATCGACGACGAAACGCTGCCGACCGGCCAGCTCGCGCTCCTGAAGGCGAACGCCGCGCCGACGCTGCGCTGGAAGGCGCCCGGCCGCACAATGCTGCTGGGCGGCGCGCCGGTCGGCAATCGTCACATCGAATGGAACTTCGTCGCGCGCAGCAAGGAGCGCATCGACCGCGCGAAGGCGGAATGGCGCGCCGGGGCCTTCCCGAAGGTGCCGGGCGATGACGAGTTTATTCCCTTGCCCGCGAGCAGCCCACGATGAGTGACGCCGACGCGCGGATCGAGGCGATCCTCGCCGAGCTTGGCCGGCCGGGCGAGATTCGCCGCCATCCGGCGACGCTCCCGCGCCTCTCTTATTGCGATGGGCCGACAGGCCGCATTGCCTATGAGGAAGAAGGCGAGGGACCGCTCGTTCTTTTCGTTCACGGCTGGCAGGGCAGCCCGCGCGATTTTTCATCGCTCATCCCCGCCTTTCAGAACGCGGGCGCGCGGACCGTCGCGCTCGATCTGCCGGCCCACGGCGCTTCGCAGGGCGAGACGGTGAGCGCGGCGGAAGCCGCGGCTGCCGTGCGCGCCGTCGCGGGTGCCGTCGGCAAACCGGCCGCGATCATCGCGCATTCCTTCGGCTGCCTGGCGACGACGTTGGCGCTGAAGGACGGGTTGAAGGCGGGTTGCATCGTCTTTTTCGCGCCGCCTGACAAGCAGGCCAACCAATTGCGCCGCATTGGCCTGCGCAACGGGTTAGACGAGGCGGCCATCGAACGGCTGATCGACCGCGTGCGCGACAAGGGCGTGCCCGTCGATTCGATGGACATGACGCGCCTGGCCGCCGAGCGCAGCGAACCGCTCCTCATCATCCATTCGCGCGACGACGAAATGACGCCGAGCAAGGGCTCCCAGTCGATCGCCAATGCCTGGCCGGAGGCAAAGCTGCTGCTGCTCGATGAGCTCGGCCACAACATGGCGATGCGCGACAACGCGACGATCGCCGCCGTGCTGCGCTTCACGCTGGGGGTGTGATCGCTATTCGGCGAGCGCCGGCAAGTTGCCGAGTTCGCCCTCCTCGCGCCGGAACTTTTCATCCGAGGGGGCAAGCAGCAAATAGGCTGCGGGTGTCACGATCCGCGACAGCACGGTTGAGGATACGAGCCCGCCGATGATCGCAATGGCGAGCGGCGAGAAGAGCCCTGATCCCTCGAGCGCCAGCGGCGTGAGGCCGCCGATCGCCGTCAGCGACGTGAGGAGAACGGGAAGGAAGCGCACTTCGCCCGCCTGTTCGATCGCCTCGCGCAGGGGCACGCCCTGGCGCCGCAATTGCGCGGTGAAATCGACGAGCAGGATGGAATTCTTGATCTCGATCCCGATGAGCGCGATGAGCCCGACGATGGCGTTGAAAGAGAGGGAATAGCCCGCCAGCCACAAGGCAACGAGCGCGCCCAGAACGCCGAGCGGGATCACGCAGGCAACGACCGCCGTCGCGGCGAAGGAGCGGAACTCCAGCACCAGCACGGCAAAGATGCCGAAGACGGCGATGATCATCGCGTTGCCGAGGCCGCCGAGCGCGCGTGCCTGCGCTTCGGCCTGTCCGCCCGCGCGGATCGTGAAGCCGGGCGGCAGGGTCATCTCGTCAAGCTTGGCATAGGCCTCCTGGCCGACCTTCGAGGCAAGAAATCCTGTCGAGATCTCCGACGTGATGGTGACCGCACGCTCGCGCTGGATCCGGTCGATGCGCGCAGGACCCGACTCGAACGCCGGCGCGATGAAGAGCGAGAGCGGCGCCGAGCCGCCCGCCGTCGGCACATAGACCTGATCGAGCGCGTTCAGATCGTTGCGCGCGCCGAACGGCAGGCGCACGACGACCGGGAACTCATCGCCGTCCGCCTCGCGCAGTTGCGCGACGATGTCGCCTTCGAGCGCGATCCGCACCGTGCGGTCGATCGCGCCCGCCGGAACGCCCAGCGTTGCGGCCTTGTCAATATCGATGCCGAGATTGAGATCGGTCCGGTCGAGCCGGAGCGGGTTGACGACGTCTCGCGTGCCCTCGGTCTCTTCCAGGATGCGCGTGACCTCCGCGGCGATGCGCTTGAGTTCGCCCAGGTCTGGTCCCAGCACGCGCACGGCGATTGGCGCCTCGATTGGCGGTCCGTTCTCGAACACCTTGATGACGATCTGCGCGCCGGGATACTTCGCGAAGCTCGCGCGCAAGCGGTCGAGCGCGCTCAAGGCCTCCCTGTCCTCCCACTCGCGGAATGCGACGGCCACGGACGCGACGTTCGAAGTCTCCTCGGCTGGAATGGCGTTGTAGAAGATTTGCGGATTGCCGCGCCCGAGATTGGAGAACGTCGTCTCGACCAGCGGCTCGTCGTCGAGGACAGATTCCACAAAAGTGAGCGCCTTGCGCGTTTCAGAGAGGGCCGCGCCCTGCGGCAGTTCGATATTCACGAGAAATTGCGGAATCCCCGAGGGCGGAAAGAGGCTGAAGCCGAGCACCGGCACGAGTGGAAGCGAGGCCATGAAGAGCGCGAAGGCAAGAACCAGGGTCCAGCGCGGTGCCAGCAGCGCAGCGTGAAGCACGGGCCGATAGATGCCGTGAATCCCGCTCATGACCGTACGGAGCACAGCATTGCCTTCGGGGTTTTCGTGCCGGCTGAGCAGGCGCGAGGCGAGGAAGGGCACGATCGTCAAAGCGACGATGAAGGAAGCGCCGACCGAGAGCAGCACGGTCACGGGGAGCGATTTCAGAAACTGCCCCGCGCCTTCAGGCAGAAACAGGATCGGAACGAAGGCGAGCATCAGCGTCGCCGTACAGCCGACCACCGCCACCGCGATCTGCCGCATGCCCGCGATCGCCGCCTCGATCCGCGAGAACCCCATGCGCAGATGCCGCGCGATGTTCTCAATGACAACGATGGTATCATCGACCACGAGTCCGAGCGCGAGAACGAAACCTGCGATCGTGATCTGATTGAACGTAAAGCCGAGGAACTGGAGACCCGCGAGCCCCATCGAAAGCGAGAGCGGGATCGACATCATGACGACCAGCGCTGCGCGAAACCCGAGCGGTGTCAGCGTCAGCATCACAAGAGCGAGCGCGATGAGGAAGTCCCGCTGCAGGATGCCGAGCCGCCGCGAGACGTTGACGGATTGATCGAACCCGCGCTCAAGCCGGATGCTTTCGGGGATTCCCGGCTCGAACGCGTCGAGCACCTCGTAGATACCGTCCCGCACGGCAAAGATGTTCTGGTTGGCGGCGATCGTCGCCGTGACGAAGACGGCACGCTCGCCATTGTACCAAGTGAGGTGCGTCGGCTCGCCATCTGCCCAGCCGACATCGGCGACATCACGCACGCGCACGGTCCGCCCGTCGACGGCACGAAGAACGGTTGAACCGACTTCTTCCGGAGATTCGAACGCGCCTGTTCCCTTGAGCGAAAAGCGCCGGCCCGCCGCATGCACGGTGCCGGGCGGAATCTCCGCCCCCTCGGCTCTTAACGCCTGAGCGACCGCATCGAGCGGAAGGCCGAGCGCGCTCAATTTTCCAAGGTCGACCGCAACCCGCATCTCCGTGCGCGGGATGCCCCAGACATCGGTTTCCCAAATGCCGTTCACGCGGTCGATATTGTCCTCGAGCCGCTCGGCGACATCACGCAGTTCGCGGTAGCTCGCGGTCTCCGAGACGAGCGCGAGCTGCACGATCGAGGTTCGCCGCGTGTTGATCTTGTCGATTTCGAAGCGCGTGATCGTGTCGGGAAGATTGGGCCGGATCGCGTTCACCTCGCGAACGACCTCGTCGTACTTCTTCTCCGGATCCACCTGGCCCCAGACGAATTCGGCTGTGATGAGCGCGACGCCGTTGAGGCTGGTCGATCGGATCTCCTTCAGATCCTCGATGCCGTTGATCGCGTCCTCGATCGGGTCGACAATAAGCTGCTCGATGTCCACGGGGTCCGCGCCCGGCAGAACGATCGCGAGCCGCACGATCGGCACGGGAAAGCTCGGGTCCTCCTGGCGAGGGATTGTCAGGAATGCCGTCAGGCCGATCGCGACGAGTCCTAGAAACGCGACGAGCGTGAATTGCCAATAGCGGACGGAGAATGCGCCGAGCTGCCCAAGATCCATGCTGCCGGTGCTTCTATTGGGGATCGGGGAGGAGGTCGCCGTCGCGTACGATTGTGACGGAATCACCGTCGCTCAAATAGGCCGCGCCGGCCGTTGCGACGGTCTCACCGACCGCAAGACCGCCAGAGAGCACGACGTCCGGCCCTCTGAGGCTGACGACGCGAACGGCGCGCCGCGTCGCAACCCGGTTCGCCGGATCGATCACGAACACCGAGCCCTGCTCGCCGTCACCTTCCAGCACCGATTCGACAGGAACCGAGAGCAGCGATTGAGGCCCGGGTGCCGGCGTCGGCGTGATCTCCGCGTGACCGATCATGCCAGACAGAAGGCCCTGCCCGCCGTCTGTCAGGACGATCTCGACGTCAAACGCGCCGGTAAGCGGGTCCGCCTTGCCCGCAATGCGGGCGACCTTTCCATCGATGCCGTCCGGCCGCGTCGCGAACGTCACTCGCGCCGTGTCGCCTACATTGATCCGCGCGACGTCACGGTCGGAGAGCGCAACCGTCAGAATGAGGCCCGACGTGCGGTCCCCGACGCTGAGCACGGTCTGGCCTGGCTGCACGATTTCGCCAACCGCCGCCGGCCGCGTGAGGACGATGCCTTCCGCCGGCGCGACAAGCTGCGAATAGCTCTTGTCGAAAACGACGACGTCGCGGCGCGCCCGGGCCTGGTCGCGCGCGGCCTTTGCATCGTCGAGCCGTGCCTGTGACACCGCGCCTCGCGCCACCAGTTCCTTCGCGCGCTTGTATTCGATTTCCGCGCGGGCGAGCGCCGCTTCCGCCTCCTTCGCGCGCGCTTCGATCTCGCGTTGATCGAGCGCGGCGAGCACCTTTCCTTCCTCCACGCGGTCCCCGATATCGACCGAATAGGATGCGAGCACGCCGCCGATCTTGAAGGAAAGGCCAAGTTCTCGCTTGAGGCTGAGGAGCCCACTGCCAGCCACGATGCCTGCGGCCGGCGCATTTGCCACGGCCGCAATGCGGACCGGCACGGGCGCACGTTCGATGACAGGTTTCTCGATCGGACGTGTCGGGGCCTGAGCTTCGCTGAGACCGGAAACCGTACCTCCGGACGCAAAGACCATGAACGCAACGAGACGCTTGAGCACGCCGCAGTCCCCCTTGACGAGCGACAACTAAAGGGCGCTTACTTGACGCTGTCAAGTTACATTCGCGCTGGAGAGTGTCATCGCACGGACGAAAGCATCATCGGGGGCAGCGGGCTTGCGCGACCGCAAGCGCTTGCCGGCCGCCGAGCGGCGCGCGCAAATTCTCGAGGTCGCCCGCAAGCTCTTTCTGGCGGAAGGGATCGAGCGCACCTCGATGCGGGGAATTGCCGCGAAAGTGGGCGTGACCCCGACCGCGCTCTACGACTATTTCGAGGACAAGGCCGCCCTCCTCCAGGCGATTGCTGACGGCTTCTTCGAGACGATGATCACGCGGCTGAACGAAGCCGCCGAGGGCGTGGACGAACCGGTCGAGCGTTTCCGTCGCATGGGCGCGGCCTATGTCGCCTTCGGGCTCGACCACCCGGAGGAGTATCGCTTGATCTTCCTCACCCCCACTGGCGAACTCCGCCCCGCCAATATGGGCATCCGCCAAAAAGGCCCGTCGGGCGCGCCCCTGACGCCGGGGGCCATGGCCTTCGCGCATCTGGAGGGCGAACTGAGCGCACTCTCGGACGCGGGCATCATCGAAACCGACGACATGGGTGCCCTGGCCGAAACGGTCTGGGCGACGGTGCACGGGATCGTCGCGCTCAGGCTCTTTCATGACGACATCGGCTTTGGGCCGGTGGAGCAGGTGCTCGCGACGTCGCTCATGATGGTCGTGCGCGGCTTCGCGCCGGGTGGCTTCTCAACGCCGCCCGCACCCATGTAAGCTTCTCT
The DNA here is from genome assembly GCA_016124385.1 of Alphaproteobacteria bacterium. Taxonomy (GTDB): domain Bacteria; phylum Pseudomonadota; class Alphaproteobacteria; order Micropepsales; family Micropepsaceae; genus JACADY01. Next base: position 208,336 of record WGNU01000001.1, read on the forward strand.
CCATGTTGAGAAAGCGGACTTTGCTGATCCTTTGCGCGCGCATTGGGTTCAATCCTTAAGCCGGCGATCACCGCCGATTCGCCGGCCTTTTCGGCCTTCCGCTCAAAATCTCTCACGGACGTTTACGCATGCCAGCCCCGACGCATAACAAGACGCAGACATGGCGCGCGCTCGACGCGGCGCATCACATCCACCCCTTCAGCGACACCGCCGCCCTTAATGAGGAAGGCGTGCGAATCATCACGCGGGCGAAAGGTGTTTATCTCTACGATTCGGATGGCGCCCGGCTGATCGACGGCATGGCCGGGCTGTGGTGCGTGCAGCTCGGCTATGGCAACGAGGAATTGGCTGAGGCGGGCTACGAGGCCCTACGCGATCTCTCCTACTACAACCAGTTCTTCAAGACGGCGACGCCCGCGACCATCGAACTCGCCGCGAAGCTTGCGAGTCTGCTGCCCAAGGGCCTCGACCGCATCGTCTTCGCCAATTCCGGGTCCGAGGCCAACGACACCGCGCTGAAGCTGATCCGCTATTATTGGAACCTGCAGGGCCGGCCGGAGAAGAAGATCCACCTCTCCCGCGAGCTCGCCTATCACGGTGTGACGATGGCGGCGGCTTCGCTGTCGGGCCTCACCGCCATGCACCCTCAATGGGATCTGCCACTACCGGGGTTCGAAAAGGTCCCGACGCCCTATTGGTATGGCGCCAAGGCCGCGGGCCTGGGCGACATCACCGCCGATGACCTCGGCATCATGATGGCGGAGCGCCTCGAGGAGCGGATCGTCGCGCTCGGCCCGGACCGCGTCGCCTCCTTCTCGGCGGAGCCGATTCATGGCGCGGGCGGACTGATCTTTCCGCCGGCGACCTATTGGCCGCGCGTCCAGGCGATCTGCCGCAAATACGACGTGCTCCTCCATCTCGATGAGGTCATCACCGGTTTCGGTCGCACCGGAAACTGGTTCGGAGCCGAAACATTCGGCATTGAGCCAGATCTTATGTCGATGGCGAAAGGATTATCCTCCGGCTATCAGGCGATCTCGGCGCTGGCGCTGGGACCCCGCGTCGGCGGGGCCATCGCCACCGCGAACGAGGAGATGGTCCACGGCTACACCTATTCGGGCCACCCGGTCGCTTGCGCCGTCGCGCTTAAGAATCTGGAAATCATGGAACGCGACGGGCTGATCGATCGGGTGCGCAGCGACATCGGCCCCTATTTCCAGGACAGGGTCAGGGCGGTCTTCGCCGATCACCCCCTGGTCGGCGAGGTCCGGGGCACCGGGCTCTTGGCCGCGATCGAGCTGGTCAAGAACAAGGCAAACCGGGAGTTTTTCCCCAGCGAGCAGGAAGTCGGCACGACCTGCCGCAATCATTGCTTCCGGACCGGTCTCGTGATGCGCGCCATCCGGGACACGATGGTGCTTTCCCCGCCCCTTATTATCTCGCGGCCGGAGGTTGACGAGCTCCTGGGCCTCGCCAAGCAGGCGATCGACCAAACGGCGCGGGATTTGGGCGTGCTGGTCTGATTCGCGCGCGAGAACTGCGTGGCAGATTTGCGACAGTCACGGGTAATCACACAATAAGGCGGCTCTGTAAGAAAAAACTTGCGGCTTGTGGCATCGCTGCATATCTTAACACTGGGTCGTCGGAGCGTGGTTGACCTCGCGTTGCCCCCCCGCTTGCGGGCTCAATCGTCCGACATCCAAGACGCCGGAACATCCCCTCCCGGCGTTACGCGCAACGCGCGGTTTGGCGTCCGGTCAGTGGCCCTGGCCGGACGCCTTCGCGTTTTCGGAACCGAAATGACGACGCGGGGCCCATGAACGAGGACGACGACCTCGATCCCGATATCGCCCGCCTGCTGGCGCGCTTCGTCCAGGGCGCCGGGCGGATCGCCTGGTTCGGCCATATCGGCGAGCCGCTGGACGCGGTGACGCGCGAGGAGGCCCGCGCGCTGATCGACGCCCTGGGCTTCCCCGAAATCGAGGTGACGCCCGTCGCCAATTGGCGCGACGCCGCCCGCGCGGCCGAGGCCCGCGACCTCGACACCCTCGCTTTCGATGCCGAGGAACAGCTCCGCGCCGCCCTGACGGCCGAAGCGATCGAGCGCCACGGCGAAACGGCGTTCGAAGTGATGAGCACTGTTATCGCCGCCGAGACGACGGCGACCATCCGCAAGGCCGCCCGGATCGCGGCCGCCACCTGGGGCTTGCGCGACCGCGACCTCGTCAACGCGGCGGCGGGCGCGGGTGCCCTCGCCTGCCATCAGGCGGCGCTGGTGCTCCTGGGCGGCGACGGCGAGGAGGATCACCCCTTCGCCCTCAAATTCCGCCTCTATGAGCGCGGCCGCTGGCCGATCGGCGTCACCGGCGCGAGCTTCAATCTCTTCTGAGCTTGACCAAAGCCCGGCGATCGCCGACCAAGCGGGCCATGAAAACCCTTCGCCTCGCCACCTGGAACATCAATTCCGTTCGCCTGCGCATGCCGATCGTCGAGCGGCTGATCGCCGAACAGAAGCCCGACATCCTCTGCCTTCAGGAAACCAAGGTCGAAAACGCCAGCTTCCCCAAGAAACCGCTCGAGGCGCTGGGTTACGTGCATCATGCCATCCACGGCCAGCGCGGCTATCACGGCGTCGCGATCCTCTCGCGCGTGCCGTTGGAGAAAATCACCAGCCGCGATTTCTGTGAGAAGGGCGACGCCCGCCACGTCTGCGCGATGATCCCGGGCGGGATCGAGCTTCATAACCTCTATGTGCCGGCGGGCGGCGACATTCCCGATCCCACCGTGAACCCCAAATTCGCCCACAAGCTCGCCTTCGTGGAGGAGCTGGAGGCCGCCTTCGTCAAGCGGCGCGGCAAGAAAACGGCCCGCGCGATCGCGGTCGGCGACCTCAACATCGCGCCCGGCGAGAACGACGTGTGGAGCCACAAGCAGTTGCTCGATGTGGTGAGCCACACGCCCGCCGAAACGAGCCGGTTCGAGGCCGCGCGCGCCGCCTTCGACTGGATTGACGTCACGCGCGAGATCGTTCCGGCGGATGAGAAGATCTTCTCCTGGTGGAGCTACCGCAATCAGGATTGGCGGAAATCCGATCGCGGCCGAAGGCTCGATCACGTCTGGATCGGCCAGGGCCTCAAGGGCGCCGTCCGCTCGCACGCGATCCTGAAGGACGTGCGCGATTGGGAGAAGCCGTCCGACCACGTGCCCATCGTCGTCGACCTCGCGATCGGCTAGCCGCGCTTCATCTCCGCGACCATCATCGTCGCCGTCGCCGTCGCGAGCAGCCGCCCCTCCGCGTCGGTGAGGCTCGCCTCGACGAAAATCACCTGCCGGCCGCGCTTCACGACGCGCGCTTTCGCGATCACCCGCCCGGGCTTGGCGCCCGCGAGGTAGGAGACCTTCATCTCGAGCGTCGGCACGATCTGCCCCCACGCGATCGTGAGGCCCGACGCGACGGAGAAGATGTCGTCCATCAAAAGCGCCGTGACCCCGCCATGGATCGCGCCATAGCGATTGAGGTGCCGCTCATCGAGCGTATAGGCGATCTCGGCCGTGCCCGCCTCCGCGTCCACCGCCAGCAGTTCCTGCCCGACGAAGCCCGAGGCCGGGGCCACCCGTTTGAGGATCGCCTGCACATTGGGCGGATACTGGCCGGGATTGTCGCGGTCGAGCATGGTGGTCCCCTCTGATCGCCCGATCAGGCAGCAGCCGGGCGGCACCTGTCCAGCACAGGCCGGCGCCCGTGACAAATTCTTAAACCAAAGCGCCGCATCGGGTTCGGCTTGGCGCGGGCCCCTGAAGGCCCAATATGATAGGAGCAGGGGAACGGCGGGCGCGAAAGGCGGCCGACGGGTCTTTGTGCCTGACAGCGTTTAACGCTTGAGCCCCATGAATCAGTCCGCCCGCCTCGACCCCAAAGCCCTCCTCGCCCTCTCGGCCGAGGAACGCCGCGCGAACGCGCGCCGGCGCATTCTGGCGGCGGCGGGGGGTGGCGCACTGGTGCTGGCGCTGCTTCTCTGGGCGTTCTGGCCGTTCGGCAAGGCGACCGCCTACCTGACTGACCAGGCGCGCCGCGAAACGCTGGTCGTGACGGTCACCGCCACCGGCACGATCGAGCCCGAGACGAGCGTCGATGTCGGCACGGAGATTTCCGGCAAGATCGTCGAAGTGCTGGCCGACTTCAACGACAGCGTCGAGGAAGGCGAGGTCATCGCCCGCCTGGACACCGAGCAGCTCTCCGCCCGGGTGGTGCAGTCGCGCGCCAACCTCGCCGTCGCCGAGGCGAGCGTCGCGCAGGCAACCGCCAATGAGCGCGAGGCGAAGCTGCGCTACGACCGCCTGGTCGATCTGCGCCGGCGCGGCAACGTCTCGCAGCAGGAACTCGACACGCAGGAGGCAACGCTCGCGCGCGCGGTTGCCGCCGTCGCCTCGGCCAAGGCCCAAGTGACGCTCGCCGAGGCGCAACTTCGCGCCAACGAGAACGATCTCGCCAAAGCCGAGATCCGCTCGCCGATCACGGGCATTGTCCTCGACCGCAAGGTCGAGCCGGGCCAGACGGTCGCCGCGTCCTTCCAGACGCCGGTGCTCTTCACGCTCGCGAGCGACCTGACGCGCATGGAAGTGCAGGTCGATATCGACGAGGCCGATATCGGCGCGGTCGAGCAGGGCCAGCCGGCGACTTTCACGGTCGATGCGTTCCCCGGCCGCCGCTTCGATGCGACGATCATCGAACTGCGTAACGCGCCGCGCACGACGCAGAATGTCGTGACCTATGACGGCATCCTGAGCGCGCCCAACCCCGACCGTCTCCTGAAGCCCGGATTGACCGCCACCGCCGAGATTACCGTCGGCACGCACGAAAATGTGCTGACCGTTCCGAATGGCGCCCTGCGCTTTACGCCGCCGGAGAAGGAAGACGAAACGAGCGAGGCTCCGCGTGCGGATTCGGGCGAAGGCCGCGTCTGGGTCGAGACGGCGAGCGGCATCGCCCCCGTGACGCTGACGCTCGGCGCCTCGAACGGCATCCGCACCGAAGTGACGGGCGGCGATCTGAAGGAAGGCGACGTCGTTCTCATCGACCTGGCGCGCGAGCAGGCCAAGCCATGAGCGAGATGCCGGTCATCGCGTTCGACGGCATCAAGAAGATCTACGGCGAGGGCGAGGCGCGGGTCGCCGCGCTCGCGGGCGTTTCCTTCGAGATCATGCGCGGCGAGTTCGTGGCGGTGATGGGCCCGTCGGGCTCGGGCAAATCGACGGCGATGAATATTCTGGGATGCCTCGACAACCCAACCGAGGGCGAATACCGCTTCATGGGCATGGACGTCGCCGCGCTCAATCCTCAGGACCGCGCGTTGCTGCGCCGGCATTTCATCGGCTTCGTCTTTCAGGGGTTCAATCTTCTCAAGCGCACGACCGCGCTTGAGAACGTGGAGCTGCCGCTGATCTATCGCGGCATGGACGCGACCGAGCGGCGCGAGCGGGCCCGCCGCGCGCTTGCCCGCGTGGGCCTCGCCGAGCGCGAAAGCCACACGAGCGCCGAACTCTCCGGTGGCCAGCAGCAGCGCGTTGCGATCGCCCGTGCGCTCGTCAGCGATCCTGCCGTCATCCTGGCGGACGAGCCGACCGGCAACCTCGATACGCATCGCAGCCACGAGATCATGAAATTGCTCAGTGAGCTGAACGAACGGCTGGGCATCACCGTGATCCTCGTCACGCACGAGGAAGACATCGCCGGCTACGCGCGCCGCCATTTGCGCTTCCGTGACGGGCTGATCGAATCGGACGACGGAGCCAAAGCGGCATGATCGCCACCTCGCTCCAACTCGCCATCCGCGAGATCCGCGCCAACATGCTCCGCTCGATCCTGACGGCGCTCGGCATCATCATCGGTGTCGCGGCCGTGATCTTGATGGTGACGCTCGGCGAGGGCGCATCGGCGCGCGTGCAGCAGGACATCGAGGGCCTCGGCAAGAACCTCCTGATCGCCGTGCCGGCGGCAGGCCGCGTCCAGGGCCCGCCCACAGCGACGAGCCCGCCCTTCGATCAGGAAATCTATGACGCCATCGGCCGCGAGGTACGCGGCATCGGCGCGATGGCGCCAAGCCTCAACCGCTCCGTCACCGCGGTTTTCGGCAACGACAACCATCCGACGGCGGTCACCGGCACCGACAACGGCTTCTTCGCCGTGCGCGAATGGAGCCTGACTCTCGGCCGCTTCTTCTCCGAAGGAGAGCTGCAATCGGGCCGTGCGGCCTGTGTGCTCGGCGAGACAGTGCGCGAGGATCTTTTCGGCGCGCAGAACCCGGTCGGCGCGAAGATCCGCCTCGACAACATCGCCTGCACTGTGATCGGCGTGCTCGAGCCGAAGGGCCAATCTTCTTTCGGTCAGGACCAGGACGATTTGATCGTGATGCCGCTGCGCACGGTCCAGCGTCGCATCGCGGGGGTGCGCGACATCGGCGTCATCTACGTCTCGGTCGAGAGCGACGACGAGATCAAGCGCGTGCAGGCCGATTTGACGACCGTGCTGCGCGAAGTGCGCCGCATCGCCAAGGGCGCGGAGGACGATTTCGTCATTCGCGATCTCCAGGAAGTCACCCAGATCGTCGAGAGCACGACGGCGATCCTGACGGCCTTCCTGAGCGCGGTCGCTGCCGTCAGTCTCATCGTCGGCGGCATCGGCATCATGAACATCATGCTTGTCTCGGTGACGGAGCGGACGCGCGAGATCGGCATCCGTTTGGCCGTCGGCGCGCAAGAGGACGACGTCCTGCTGCAATTCCTGATCGAAGCGGTACTGCTCTCGGCCTTCGGCGGCGGCATCGGCATCGCGATCGGCCTCGGCGGCGCGGCAGCCGCGGCGGCCCTCCTCGGAATCCCTTTCATTTTCGAGCCGGGGATCGTCGTGATTGCGTTCGCGTTCTCCGCGCTGGTCGGCGTCACGTTCGGCTATTTCCCCGCACGGCGCGCGGCGCGGCTCGATCCCATCGACGCGCTACGCTACGAATGACGGGTTAGAGCGTCAGCTCCATGCCTTCGCGCGCGGCAAAGACGGCGACGCCGCATCTCTTGCCCTCGGCCACGGCTTGTTCCTCGATTCGCGCCATGACGTCGTCGGGATGGCTGGGGTCGTGGTGGAAGAGGACGAGGGTCTTCGTGCCCGCCGCCTTCGCGATGGCAAGACCCTGACGCCAGCTCGCATGTCCCCAGCCGCGCCGCGCCTCGTATTCTTCGTCCGTGTAGGACGTATCGGTGATGAGATAGTCCGCCCCTTTGGCGAGTGCGACGATCGCCGGGTCGGGATGGGCATCGCGGGGCTCGTGGTCGGTCACATAGGCAAAGCTCGAGGGGCCGCAGCACACGCGATAGCCCGTCGCGCCGCTGGGATGATTGAGCGGCTGCGTTTCGACGCGCACCTCCTCGAAGGGATGAAGCACCGCGCCCGCCTTGAAATCGTGATGCTCGACGCGCGCGGCGAAGATCTTCGGGTCAACCGGGAAGAGCGGATCGGCCATCATCGTGTGCAGCACGCTCTCGATTCCGCCCGTCTCGAAGAGATGGCCGGCCCACAGGCGGATCGTGTTTTGCGGATCGAAGAAGAGGGAGAAGAACGGTAGGCCGACGATATGGTCGAGATGCGTGTGCGACAGGAAGAGATCGACGTCGCGAAGACCCTGCGCCGCCAGTTTGTCGCCGAGCGGGCGAATACCGGTCCCGGCATCAAAGATCAGCGTACGCTTGCCGACCGCCGCCTCAACGCAGGGCGTATTGCCACCGTACCGCTCGTAGTCCTTGCCGGCACAGGCGATGCTCCCCCGCACGCCCCAGAACCGCAACCGAATGTGATCCACGTTTTCCCACTCGCTGAGAGCCGCAACACACTCGGCACGCTGTGCGCTAGCCGCGGCCCTTTTCACCGATCTCCCGCGTTACAATAGGTGCGCCGAATGAGAGGGGGGTAAAGGCGTCAGCCGTGGGAAACCCGTGAATTTGGTCGTCGATCACAAAAGAAGCCGTTAGACGAGCCGTTAAATGGCGGGCACGGAAACCAAGTCGCTCACGCCGATTTAGGCGGTATCCGCCTGTCGTCTCTTTCAGGAGGATCCGGCCTCCTGGCCTAAGGCACTAGCCGGTAGCCGCCGGTTTCGGTGACCAGCAATTGCGCATTCCCGGGATCCTTTTCGATCTTTTGCCGCAGGCGGTAGATATGGGTCTCCAGCGTGTGTGTCGTGACGGCGGGGTTGTAGCCCCAGACCTCGTGCAGCAGGACTTCGCGGCCGACCGCCTTCTCCCCCGCCCGGTAGAGGAATTTGAGGATCGAGGTTTCTTTCTCGGTCAGGCGGACCTTCTGGTTGTTCGGCCCCAGCAGCACCTTTGCCGCCGGCTTGAACGTATAGGGACCGATCTTGAAGAGGGCGTCCTCGCTCTGCTCGTGGTTGCGCAGATGCGCGCGGATGCGCGCGAGAAGAACCGAAAACCGAAGCGGCTTGGCGACATAGTCGTTGGCGCCGGCGTCGAGCCCGAGGATCGTATCCGCATCCCCGTCCATGCCAGTCAGCATGATGATCGGCGCCTTGATGCCCGATTTGCGCATCAACCGGCAGACCTCGCGCCCGTCCAGATCGGGCAGCCCGACATCGAGAAGGATGAGGTCGAACATGCCGCCCCGCGACAGCTCGACGCCCTTGGCCCCAGTTTCGGCCTGGACCGTCGTGAATTCGGGATGGAGCTCCAGCTGCTCGGCCAGCGACTCGCGCAGGGCCTGATCGTCGTCCACAAGGAGGATGCGTTTCTGTCCGCTCATCGTCGTCGTCCCCGGCTGGAGCGGGCGGCCCGAAGGACCGTCCCCGCGAACATGGATAAGGCGAAACGCATGCGAAGGCGAACTTGCGCCGCGCCTGCCCGCCATCGCCACGCGGACTAGCCGGAATCCCCGCGCGGGATCAATCAACAGCTCGTTGATCACCGCCACGGCGCCTCTCACGAGGCCGTGAATGCGGCGTGACAGGGCTGCTCGGCCATGGGATGAAGGCCGGACCATGGAGGAAGCGGCCCCGGTCAACGAGACACTGCGCGCGGTGGAGCGTGCTGTCGATGCGCTGCGCGCGGGCAAACCCGTTCGGCTGGCGGATGCCGAGCCGGTGACGGCCATCGCCGCCGAGTTCATTTCCGATGAGGCACTCTCGGCCCTGAGGGCGGTGGGGCCGGCCGATCTCCTTCTAACGCATCACCGCGCGGCAACGCTCCATTTGCGCCTCTATACGCCCGAGATCGTCGCGGTCCCGGTGGACGCGATGTCGGCCCGCGAGCTGCGCGCCCTCATCGATCCGAGCGATGATCTAAGCCACCCCTTTCGGGGACCGTTCACGACACGCCGCGAGGCCCTGCCCGTCGGGTATGGCGGCGCCGTCCGGCTGGCCAAGCTGGCGGGCCTGCTCCCCGCGGTTGTCGCCGTGAGGGGCGCTGGCGCTGCCGCCGCGTCCGTCTCCACCGCGGCAGTCGAAAATTACGAGGTGGAAGCCGCCAACGCGCTGAAGGCAGTGACGGAAGCGCGCGTCCCGCTCGCCGGGTCCGATACCGCGCGGATCGTTGGCTTCCGCCCCTCAGACGGCGGCGCGGAACATTTGGCGATCCTGGTCGGCGACCCGAGCCCGCCCGGACCCGTCCTCGTCCGTCTGCATTCGGAGTGCTTCACCGGTGACCTCCTTGGCTCGCTCAAATGCGATTGCGGCGACCAATTGCGCGGCGCGGTCCGCCTGATGGCGGAAGCGCAAGGCGGCGGCGTGCTTCTCTATCTCGCTCAGGAAGGCCGTGGCATCGGGCTGATGAACAAGCTGCGCGCCTACCGCTTGCAGGAGCAGGGCTTCGATACGATCGAGGCCAACCGCCGGCTGGGTTTCGAAGACGACGAGCGCAATTTTCTTCCCGCCGCGACCATGCTGCGCAAGCTCGGCTTCACCAAGATCCGGCTGCTGACGAACAATCCGGCCAAAGCCGAAGGGCTTGCCCGGTTCGGTCTGGAGATCGTCGAGCGCGTGCCGCACAGCTTCCCCGACAACCCGCACAATTCGCACTACCTCGCCGTCAAGCGGGACAAGGCCGGCCACGACCTCTAGCGATCGACGGGCAGTCTCGCGGTGGTCTGCAGGTTGCAACGCAAGGGGCATGAACGACCCGATCGCCCGGCATTTCATCGACCGCCCCTTCATTCCCGAGGCGCGATTCACGTCGAAACCGGCGGGTTTTGGCGCGGACGGGCCGGGCTTCGATGACCTTTTGGACGTCGTTAACCCCCTGCAGCATTTGCCGGTCATCGGCACGCTTTACCGGGCGGTGACCGACGACGTGATCGCCCCAACCGCCCGGGTTCTGGGGGGCGGTCTCTATGGCGGCCCGATCGGCCTCATCGCCGCGGTCGGCGATCAGGTGCTCGAAGCCATCGCCGGCACCGATGTCGGCGAGACGGTATTAAGCGCGCTTGGGGTCACCGTCGACACACCCGGAGACGCGGAACCGGCGGCCGAGCTCGCGGTCGAGGCGAGCTCTCCCTCGGACGTTGCGCCGGCCACCCCGGACGCCGCCACGCCCGCCGGCGCGGTCGTGCCTGCCGCCGTGGCGGCCCCACGGGCGCTCCGGGCAGCGCCAGAAGCACGCCAGGCGCCCCCCGACGCACCGGCCTCAGTCGCGCCTGCACCGCAGCCGGCAGCGCCGGCTACCGAAAACCCGGACCCCGCTCTGCAAACTGAACCAACACCGGCCCCGACCTCGCGGCTCGATGTCCCGGTCGTCTCGGCGGAGGCGATGGCCCGCCTGCTGACCAGCCAAGAGGCCGCGGCCGCGCCCGCCGCCTCTGGCGCGGTGACCGCAGCCGGCAAGCCCTCCGAGGCGTACCTCGCCACGCTCGAGGCCATGCGCCGTAATCTTGAGGCCTATGAGCGCGGCCGGGCCGCCGCCGTGCCAGCCCGCTGAAACGGGTTGCCTGACCTTTAAGGCGCGCTCTAGGCTTCGCCCCCATGGACATCCACGTTCGCCCGGATAGCGAAGGCCGCTTTGCCCTGTGCATGGGCGATTTCTCCATGCGCTGCGCGGTCGGCCGGGGCGGGATCGCGATCAAGGAGCGCGAGGGCGACGGCATCACGCCGGTCGGCACGTGGCCGCTGCGCGAAGTTTTCTACCGCCCGGACCGATTGCCCCGCCCGGACACGCGCCTGCCGGTGCGCGCGATGCGTCCGGAGGACGGCTGGTGCGAAAGCCCGGACGATCCCGACTACAACCGCCTCGTTCAGCTGCCTCATCGCGCGGCGGCGGAATCCATGTGGCGCGACGATCACCTCTACGATGTGGTCGTCGTGATCGGATACAACGATGCGCCGGTCGTTCCCGGGAAGGGGAGCGCGATCTTCCTGCATCTGTGCCGTGCGAATTACGGCCCGACGGAAGGCTGCGTCGCGGTGCCGCTGGAGGACATCGGCCGCATCCTCGCGCTCGCCTCGCCCCAATCGAGGATCAGGATTGAGGCGTAATCGTCCGTGTGCCGAAGATCGCCGATCCGACGCGCACATGGCTCGCCCCGAACCGGACCGCAACCTCGAAATCGCCGGACATCCCCATCGAAAGAGAGGGAACACCGGCCTCCTTCGCGAGATCGGAAAGAAGCGCGAAATGCAGCGACGGCTCTTCGTCAATCGGCGGAATGCACATGAGCCCTCTGATATCGAGGCGCCATTCCTCCCGGCACTGACGAACGAAAGACAGTGTCTCGCGCGGCGGAACGCCAGCCTTCTGCGGCTCTTCGCCCGTATTGACTTGAACAAAGAGCGGCAGCGAGCGCCCGACCCGTTCGAACTCCGCGGCGAGCGCGCGGGCAAGCTTCGGCCGGTCGAGCGTCTCGATGACGTCGAAGGTGGCGGCCGCTTCGTGCACCTTGTTGGTCTGCAAGGGACCGATCAGGTGAAGCGCGATGTCCGCGTAGCGCGCGCGCAAGGCGGGCCATTTCGCCATCGCTTCCTGCACGCGGTTCTCGCCAAACATGCGGTGCCCGCGCGCCAGCACGGGCTCGATCGCGTCCGCCTCAAAGGTCTTGGTGACGGCGACGAGACTGACGTCTCCTGGATCGCGCCCAGCGTCTCGCGCCGCGCGGTCGATCCGGGCACGGACGTCATCATAGGCGCGAAGGATGGCGGCGTCGTCAGTCATCGGTACCGAGGGTGAAAGAGACCATGCCTGCGGGATACGCAAGGCTGATGACGCTGGCAAGACCGGCGATCGCGCGGCGTTCGGCGGCGCCGCTTCCGCGTCTCTACGTGATGACGGACGCGGTGCGCTTGCCCGATCCAAGCGCGCTGATTCCGCATCTGCCGCGCGGCGCGGCGATCATCTTGCGGAATGGCGAATGGCCGCGCGCGGAACGCCGCGCGCTCGGCCTCAAACTGAAGCGGCTCTGCGCGCGGCACGGCATTGCCTTGCTGGTCGCGAATGATCCGGCCCTCGCCGCCGCGCTGCGTGCCGACGGCGTGCACTGGAGCGCCTTTGTGTTGACGCGCCATGCGCATACAGACTTCGCCCGAAGACGGTTTCGTCTCATCACCGCCGCCGCGCACGATGCCGCCGAAAGCCGGCGCGCGGAAGCGGCGGGCGCCGATGCGCTCTTTCTCTCACCCGTCTTCGCGACCGCGAGCCATCCCGGTGCAAAGCCGCTCGGCATGGTTGGTTTTGCGCGCCTGGCGCGATCGGCAAGGCGCCCCGTCGTGGCGCTGGGCGGGATCACGCTCGAGACGGTAAAAAGGCTCGCCCCCTTCAGTCCGGCCGGTTTTGCGACCGTGCGTTCGGGTCTTTGAGACGCGCTTCGATGTCGGCGAGCACGAAGGCGGCCACGTCCTCGGCTTGATCGGCCAGCGCCTTCACGCACGGGACCGGATTGTCGATGAGAAGCGTCTGCGCGAGCGCAAAACGCGAGACTTTGTTCATTCCGGAAGGCGTCAATCGCTCCCGCGCGATGCCGAGGCTTCCCATGCAGCCGATCTTCCCGTCGGGTGCCAGATGCGGCACCGCGAGCCCACACGGTGCGGAGCAATGTGGCCCGGCATAGCTCGTCTGCCAACGCGAAAGATTGCGGTGCCGGCCTTGAAGGAGCGACCCGTCTGCCGAGGTGTAGATGGCCGTTCCGGGGATGCCGAAGAGCTTGGTCAGATGCGCCGGGCCGCTGTCGGCGACGACGACATAATCCTGTTCAGCGACGAATCGCAAAAGGTCGAGCGTGGTTCGAAACCCGGGGCGAATATCGACACCCGCTTCCAATGAAGGATCGATCGCCTTTCGCAGAACCTGCACATCGGCCTGCTGCCACTGTCCGTTCCAGAGGAACCGCAACGGATAACCGCCCCTTGAGAGGCGTCCCGCAATCGCGGTTACCACTCGCGGCGGCAGACTGCGAAGGGCGCTGCTCGCCATTGGCATGACCGTGATCGTCGGCGATCGCCCGATTGCCTTCGTTGGCGGCGGGGGCTCCGCGTCGGCCGCCATCGCAAAGGCCGCGCTCAAGACGCTTTCGGCATCTACCGGCGACTGCGCCACTGTCGTCCATCCCGGCATGAGCGCGAGATCGACGACGATGTCGTAGGTCTGAAGCTGCCTCGCTGAGACGATGAAGGGATGCAGCTGAATCCGGTCATCCAGTGAGAAGATGTCGAGTTCATGCCCTTTGGTTGCGAGCCCGATGGCGGCGGACGGGGTGCGGGCAAAAATCTTCTGGAAGAAGAGATAGACACCAACGCAATCGCCAAGCGCGGCACCTAAGGAAAGAAAGAGCACCCGTTGCCTAGAGAAGTCGATCGCTGGCCACGCTTCGGGCGCGCAGACAGCGAGGCGCCTCTTCGATTCGATGATGCGTGCGCGCTTGGCGTCCGCAAGGTCGAGGACCTGTTCGATGAGATCGGGATGTCGCGCGAGGTAGTAGGGACTTCCGTCCGCCGCGCTGGCGCCCACGCTCCCGCTGCGCTTTGCGCCATAGTGAAAGGCGAGCCGCGTCTCGAAGGCCCAGAACGTCGTTCTGCTGTCGACCATCGGAAGGCGGTTCATGGTCATGCCGCGATCTTACCGGCCCAGCGGCGCTTCGCCATCCTTGGCAGAAAGAAGAAGGGGCGGGAAATCCCGCCCCTTCCAGCAAATCTCGATCGAGGCAAGCCTTAGAACTTGAGGCCCGTTTCGAGGAAGATGATGTCCGCTTCCGCCTCGGCCGTAGCATAGGTCGGCAAGCTGCCATCCTCGGCCTCAAACTCGCGGTGCTGATAGCCGAGCGTGAACTGGATCCCAGGGCCGGCCATCCAACCACCTTCGATCTGATAGCCCGTACCTTCTTCGTTGTCCGTGGTCGTGGCGTCTTCTTCCGCGTTCAGATACTGCCCGGCGAGCGACCAGGGGCCGTTCTCCCACAGGACGCCAGCCGCCCAGATCGTGGTCTCGGCATCGTTCGTCAGCGTCGCGACGGTCGACCCGCGCGCGTTCACGTTGCGATAGGAGCCGCCGATCGTCAGTTCACCGAAGCCGATGTCGAAGCCGACATTGGCGCCCGCACCCCAATCCTCGAGGTCATCCGTGGTCGCGATTTCGGAAGAGCCCGTCAGGTAGGCCGCATAGGCCGACACGCCGACGCCGCCGAAATCTTCGTCGAAGTTGATGCCAATTTCGAAGATCTCCGACTGCTCGGTTTCACCGATGTCGGTGCGGTCCGCGTAGCCGGTATAACCCTTCGTGGGCTCAGGCATATAGGAAACGCCAAGCTGGAAGCCCGCAAGGCGCGGCGTGAAGTAAATGATCTTCAGGAAGTCGTCCGACGAGGAAACGTCGGTGCGAAGGATCGTCGGGGCGTAGCCGTCCGAGCTGTCCGAGCCAGTCGTGCCGGGCGTCTGGAAGAAATAGATTTCCGGGTCGTCCAGGCGGTTGCCGTCAGCGATCCGCGGTGCGAACACGCCCATCTGGTCGGCGACGCCGTCCTGCGAACCGAGCTGGATTTCACCGAACCCGCCCGAGATGTGCATGTAGACTTCGTCGATGATATCATCGGCGGAGCCAGTGTCGTTGCGCTGGTCGCGGTCGAGCTCGAGCTCGGCGCGGAAGCCGACTTCAAGGCCGTTGTCCAGGACCGTCTTGCCCTTGAAGTGAACTTCGGTTTCCTGCGAGAAGCCGTGATCCCGAAGGCTCGTGCCGGCGGTCTCGTCTTGATCGACATAGGCCGCCGCGAAGTTGCCGTAACCACCAACGCTCAGCTTGATCTTGTCAGCCGCCGTCGCCTGGCCCGAGAACGCGGCCGCCGCAACGAGCGCCGTCGTCCCCAAAAGAAGCTTTCTCATGTGTCCCTCTCGTCCAGAAAATTGCCGTCTCTAACGGCCCCAAATGGGACGGCGACCGCCCCCCATACGTGTGATTAGAGTTGTCCGTGTTTGGCCAAAGAGCGTCAAGCAAAGAGGCCAGAGTGGCGGGCGGAAGGACTGCCCTGTGGCTGGCCCGACACAAATTGCGTCAATTTTATGACTCAACAATGAATGAACGACTTTGACTGCGCTGCAACGCGTTGCGGACTGGTCACGCGTCAAGCACGCATTGAGAGAGGCTCATCGCGATCTGTACGATTTGTAAGGGCCAGCTCAGCTTGCCGCCTTGGTCGAATTGGAGCTATAGCAACGCACGCTGGGGAGAGGGCGAGCGCAAGGTCGCGCCGCGGCCGAAGGAGAAAATCGATGCGCCTGATGGCAGTAGCGCTGTTGGCCTCCGGAGTAGTGCTTTCCGGTTGCGGTGTGTTCGGCGAAGAAGACGTCGAATACTCCTATCCGCGACAACGCAGTGGCGGCCAATACGGCCCGGGTGAGGAGGTGTCTCCCGGCCTGTTCTCCGGTGCGGACGGCGAGTTCAATCTGCTCGGCGGCGACGACAAGAGCGAAGGCGGCGTCGGCATCGGCGTGAACTCGTATCTCTGGCGGGCCTCGCTCGACACGCTCTCCTTCATGCCGCTTCAATCCGCCGACCCGTTTGGCGGCGTCATCATCACGGATTGGTACCAAGCGCCCGAGACCCCGAACGAACAGTTCAAGGTGACGGTCTATATCCTCGACAAGGCCCTGCGGGCCGACGCCGTGCGCGTTGCGCTGTTCCGCCAGGAAAAGGACGCGAGCGGCAATTGGGCGAACGCGGCCGTCGAGAAGAAGACGATCGTCCAGATGGAAGACGCGATCCTCACCCGCGCCCGCCAGCTCCGCGTCGCCGGCGTCGAATAGCCTCTCGCCCGGCGATCGGGCTAAGCTGCGCAAAGTCTTGAGTCGAAAGGCGCGTCCGTGCGAAACAGCGCGGCCGCGAATGAGCGCGCGCCCGGGCCGAAGAGAGCATGAGCATCCGTTACAACGCCGCCGAAGCCGAACCGCGCTGGCGTGCCGTGTGGGAGAGGGAGCAGATCTTCCGCGCGGTCGAACGCCCCGGCGCGCCCAAATACTATGTGCTGGAGATGTTCCCCTACCCCTCGGGGAAGATCCACATCGGCCACGGCCGCAACTACGTGATGGGCGACGTCGTCGCCCGCTTCAAGCGCGCGCAGGGCTTCAATGTGCTCCATCCCATGGGCTGGGACGCGTTCGGCATGCCGGCCGAAAACGCGGCGATGGAACAGAAGAGCCATCCGCGCCAGTGGACCGAGGCGAACATCGCCGCGATGAAGGAGCAGCTAAGGCTGCTCGGCCTCTCGATCGACTGGTCGCGCGAGATCGCGACCTGCGATCCCGCCTACTATGTCCAGCAGCAGCGCATCTTCCTGAAGATGCTCAACTCCGGCCTCGCCTATCGCCGGGAATCGAGCGTCAACTGGGACCCGGTCGATCAGACCGTGCTTGCCAACGAGCAGGTGATCGACGGCCGCGGCTGGCGCTCCGGCGCGCTCGTCGAGACGCGCAAGCTCACGCAATGGTTTCTGCGGATTACCGAGTTCGCCGACGAGCTGCTCGACGCGCTGAAGACGCTCGATCGCTGGCCGGAAAAAGTCCGCGTCATGCAGGAGAACTGGATCGGCCGTTCGGAGGGCTTGCGCTTCCAGTTCCGCGTGACGAACGCGCCGCGCCCGGAAGCCGAGACCATCGATGTGTTCACCACGCGTCCGGACACGATTTTCGGTGCGAGCTTCTGCGCGCTCGCGCCCGATCATCCGGTCAGCCTCGCGCTCGCCGAGACGGATGCGCCGCTCGCCGACTTCATCGCCGAGTGCCGCCGCCACGGCACGTCCGAGGCCGCGCTCGAAACGCTCGAGAAGAAGGGATTCGATACGGGCCTGCGCGTCGCGCATCCCTTCGAGGAAGGCGAGACGCTGCCCGTCTACGTCGCGAATTTCGTCCTCATGGGCTATGGCACCGGCGCCATCTTCGGTTGCCCCGCGCACGATCAGCGTGACCTCGACTTCGCGCGAAAATACAAGCTCCCGGTCCGCCCGGTCGTCGTGCCGGTCGATGTGCTGCCATCTGACTTCGAGGTCGCAGACGAGGCGTATACGGGCGACGGGCGCCTCGCCAACTCGCACTTCCTGAACGGCATGTCGATCGCGGAAGCCAAGGCGGCTGTTGCTGATCGTATGGAGGGCGCGGGCATCGGCGAGCGCCAGATCCAGTTCCGCCTGCGCGATTGGGGCATTTCGCGCCAGCGTTATTGGGGCTGCCCGATCCCGGTCATCCATTGCGAGGCGTGCGGCGTTGTTCCCGTGCCGGAGAAGGACCTGCCGGTGCGCCTGCCCGATGATGTGACGTTCGATGCGCCCGGAAACCCGCTCGACCGCCACCCGACCTGGAAGAACGTTGCGTGTCCTGACTGCGGCAAGCCCGCGCGCCGCGAGACCGACACGATGGACACCTTCGTCGACAGCTCGTGGTACTTCGCGCGCTTCTGTTCACCGCACTCCGATCAGATCGTCGATCGCGCCGCCGTCGATTATTGGCTTCCCGTGGATCAATATATCGGCGGCGTGGAGCACGCGATTTTGCATCTGCTCTACGCGCGCTTCTACACCCGCGCGATGCAGCGTTTCGGCCTGGTGGGCGAGGCCGAGCCATTCGCCGGCCTCTTCACGCAAGGCATGATCACCCACGAGACCTATAAGGACGCGGCTGGCCACTGGCTCTTCCCCGACGAGGTCGAAAAGGGCGAGGACGGCAAGGCCGTTCGCAAGGGCACGGACGAAGCGGTCCAGATCGGCCCCATCGAGAAGATGTCGAAATCGAAGAAGAACGTCGTGCCGCCCGAGGCGGTGGCCTCGACCTACGGCGTCGATTGCGCGCGCTGGTTCATGCTCTCCGACACGCCGCCGGAGCGCGACAGCGAGTGGACGCAGGCCGGCGTCGATGGCGCGTGGCGGTTCACGCAGCGGGTCTTCCGCATCGTCAGCGAGAACGCGGCGGATCTGCCGCCCCGTGGCGCGGTCGGGCCGAACGCCTCCAGCGCGACGGCCCTCGAGCTGCGCCAGGCGACGCATCGTGCGATTGCGGATGTGACCGCCGATCTCGAAGGCTTCCGCTTCAACCGCGCCGTCGCCCGCATCTACGAACTCGTGAATGTCTTGAACGGCTTCAAGCCCGCCGCCGCAGACGACAAGGCCGCGCTCCGCGAAGCGCTGGAGGCGCTGACGCTGTTGATCGCCCCGATGACGCCTCACCTCGCCGAGGAGTGCTGGCGAATCCTGGGCGGGGAGAAGCTGGTCGCGCTGGCGCAATGGCCAGCCGCCGACCCGGAGCTGATCCGGCGCGATCGCGTGACGATCGCCGTCCAGGTTAACGGCAAGCGGCGCGGCGAGATCGAGATCGCGCGCGACGCGGATGAGGAAACCGTGCGCGGCGCGGCGCTGGGCCTCGAGGCAGTCACCCGCGCCATCGGCGACAATGCCATCCGCAAGGTCGTTGTGGTGCCGAACCGGATTGCGAATATAGTGGTCGGCGAGGCCAAGGGGGCTTGAGACAATGCGATCGCAGCACTGGGTTTTGATCGTGGCACTGGGCATCGCCCTGCCGGCGCTGGCGGGTTGCGGGTTCTCGCCGCTCTATGGCAAGACGCAGGCCTACGGGTCCATGCAGAACGAGTTCCAGCAGATTTCCGTGGCCGAAATGCCCTCGCGCCTGGGGCTCACCTTCCGCAACTCGATGATCGATCTCTTGAGCCCGGGCGGCGAGCCGGTGAACCCGCGCTATCGCTTGGTCGTCAATCTGAAAGAGACCCTGACGCCGCTCGCCATTCAGACCGACGCCTCCGCGACGCGCTACAACTACAAGCTCGTCGCGAACTACGAACTGCGTGAAGTCGATAGCGGATCGGTGATCGATGCCGGCGAGGCGCGCGCCATCGCGGCCTACAACGTTGTCGATTCCCAATTCGCGACCTTGAGCGCACGCAAGGATGCGCAAGAGCGCGCCGCGAAGGATCTCGCACAGTCGATCCGGCTGCGCCTCGGCGTCGGCTTCGAGCAACGCGCTTCTCGTCTTGGCAGTGCCGGCTAGCCGGGCTCACCGCCCGTGAAGCCGCGCCCGTCCGATCTTCAACGGCTCCTGTCGGATCCCCCGCCCAGTCTGCGCGCGGCCCTCTTTTTCGGGCCGGCCGAAGGCCTCGTTCGCGAACGCGCTGAGACGCTCGCCCGCGCCATCGTCGAGGATCTGGGCGATCCCTTCCGTGTCTGCTCGCTCGGGGCCGATCAGATCGCGAGCGATCCCGCGCGGCTGGTCGATGAAGCCGCCGCGCTCTCGATGTTGGGCGGCCGGCGCCTTGTGCGCGTGCGTGGGGCCGGCGATGCGCTGCTCGCACCCTTCGAATCCTTGCTCGCGAGCGAAACCGCCGAGGCCCTCGTCGTCGTCGAAGCGGGCGACCTCGGCACGCGGGCAAAGCTCGTCAAGCTCTTCGAGGGCGATGAGCGCGCGGCCGCGATCGCCTGCTACGAGGAGGCGAGCGAGGCAATCGAGGATTTCGTCGCCAGCCTTCTCCGTGCCGCCAATCTGCCGCACGATGCCGGATTCGTGCACGAGCTTTGCGCCCGCCTGCCCGGCGACCGTCGCCTCATTCGCGGCGAATTGGACAAGCTCGCGCTCTTCGCTCACGGCGAGGTCAATCCGGACCGCGCCGCGCTGATCGCGCTCGTCACGCCCGCGGAAGAAATGGACCTCGACGCGCTCACCGATGCCGTGGCGGACGGCAATCTCGCGAGCGCGGACCGCGCGCTCACCGAATTGTTCGAGGGCGGCAGCGCGCCCGTCCAGATACTCCGTATTCTGAGCAATTATCTCACCCGCATCGAGGCCGAGCTGACGGGCCTCTCCGCCGGCCCCGGCCGGCCGCTGCCGTTTCACAGGAAGGCCGCGCTCGCTCGCCAGGCCAATCGCTGGACCCGCGAGAGCCTCAGCGAAGCGCAGGCTCGCCTGATCGCGCTCGAGCGCGCCGTGAAACGCACCGGCGCCCCGGATGAATTGCTGACCAGCCGAACGGTATTGACGATCGCGGCGCTCGCGCGCGGACGAAACTAGTCGAGCAGCGCAAGCCGCCGGCAGATCTCGTCGAGATCCTCAAGGCTCTTGTAGCGGACCGTCACGGCGCCCGCTCCGCTCTCGGCCTTGTGGTCGATCGAGACGGCCATGCCAAGCGCCTCGGAGATCGACCGCTCCAGTTCGCGCGTGTCGGCGTCCTTCACCGGCTTGGCCTTGGGCGGCGCTTTCTTCCCCTTCGCCGCGCGGGCCTGAGCCTCCGCTTCGCGAACCGAATAGCCCTTCGCGACGATGAGCTCGGCAAGGGCCAGCGGATCCTCCGCCGTGATGAGCGTGCGCGCGTGGCCGGCGGACAGTTTCCCGTCGAGCAGGAATGTGCGGACACGCTCCGGCAAGCCGAGCAGGCGCAGCGTGTTGGCGATATGGCTGCGGCTCTTGCCGATGACGCTCGCGAGCTGTTCCTGCGTGTACTGGAACTGTGCGACGAGATTCTGATAGCCCGCCGCTTCCTCGATCGGGTTGAGATCCGCGCGCTGCACGTTCTCGATGATCGCGAGTTCGAGCGCTTCAGAATCGCTCAGTGTGCGGACGAGTACAGGTACCGTGTGAAGGCCCGCCCGCTGTGCCGCGCGCCAGCGCCGCTCGCCCGCGACGATCTCGAAGGAATCGCCCCCCACGCCCACGGGCCGCACGAGGATCGGCTGCAGGATTCCCTTCTCGCGCACGGAGTTCGTGAGGTCGTCGAGATCCTCGTCGCGGAACACTTGGCGCGGCTGCATCGCGCCCGGGCGCAATTTGGTGATCGCGATCTCGCGCGTGCTCGGCCCGCGTTCGGCCGTCATCGCGGCGCCCGCTTCCGCCTCGCCCAAGAGCGCCGAAAGACCCCGTCCCAGCCGGCCCGGCTTTGCTACTGCCATCGCTTCTCGCCCTCGCGTCACGCTGCCTTGATGGTGCGCTCGCGATGGATGAGCTCGCTCGCAAGCTTGATATAGGCTTGGCTTCCCGCGCATTTGTGGTCGTAGACGATCGCGGGCAGCCCGTGGCTCGGCGCCTCGGAAATGCGAACGTTGCGCGGGATGACCGTCTGATAGACCTTGTTGCCCAGATGCGCGCGCACATCCGCCGCGACCTGATCCGACAATTTGTTGCGCTTGTCGTACATGGTGAGAACCACGCCCTGGATCTCGAGCGCGGGATTGAGACTGCCTTTGACAAGTTCGATCGTGCGCAGCAACTGCGAGAGCCCTTCGAGCGCGAAGAACTCGCATTGCAGTGGCACGATCACGCCATGCGAGGCCGACATCGCGTTGATCGTCAAAAGATTGAGCGAGGGCGGGCAGTCGATCAGCACATAGGTGAAGGGCGTCGGCCCGCCGGTCGCCTGCCCGGCCTGCAGCCGCGCCAGATAGGCGTTGAGCGCGTCGCGCAGCTTGAAAGACCGGCGCGGCACGCCAACCAACTCCATCTCGGCGCCCGAGAGATCGACGGTTGAGGGAACGATCGCGAGCCCCGGGATCTGCGTTTCGTGGATCGTGTCCTCGAACTCGGCCTGCCCGATCAGAATGTCGTAGGTCGACAGCGTCCGCGCCTCGCGCGGGATGCCCAGCCCCGTGCTCGCATTGCCCTGCGCGTCGAGATCGATCAGCAGAACCCGCTCGCCCACGGCCGCCAGCGCGGTCCCCAGATTGAGGGCCGTCGTCGTCTTGCCGACGCCGCCTTTCTGATTGGCAACGGCCAGAATCCGCGGCGCGCGCGTGTCGAGCCGCATGGGCAGCGTCTGGACATCCTCAATGACGGACATAGGCGCCAAGCGACCGGATGATGAGAATGATGGCGTCCGACTCAGTCACGCTCGGAACGCCGTGTGCGTCGAGTCTCGCCATTTGGCCCGCCACAGTCAATTCGTCTAGTGCGCCGCGCCCCTTGGGAAAAAGGCCGAGGGTCTGAGGCCCCGCGAAACGCCGCGCCCAGGCGAGGAGCTGGGGCAGCTTCGCGCAGGCCCGGGCCGTCACGACATCGGCGGCGAAGGCCGGCACGGCCTCCGCCCGCCCGTTGATGACGCTCGCCGGCGCACCCGTCTCGGCGATCACGGCCTCAAGGAAGCTGGCCTTCTTGCCCGTCGCCTCGATCAGATGGGCGCGAAAGCCCGGCCGGTCCGCGAGGAGGATCGCGAGGACGAGGCCTGGGAACCCCGCCCCGCTGCCGATATCGACGAGGCTGCGCGCGGCCTCCGGCACGAAGGCGGCAAGCTGTGCGGAATCCGCCATGTGCCGGTGCCAGAGAAGCGGCAGCGTCGAGGGGGCGACGAGATTGAACCGGCCCTGCCACTCGGTCAGCAGCGCCGCATAGGCTTCCAGCCTGGCGAGTGTTTCACGTGAAACGCGAAACGCCTTGCCGAACTCCTCCGCCGTTTCGATGGGCTGAAGAAGTCCGCTCACGCGCTCGCCTGCTTCGGCCGCTGGCGCACATAGGCGAGCAGCGCCGTTACCGCCGCCGGGGTCACGCCCTCGATTCGCGCCGCCTGGCCGATCGTGAGCGGCCGAACGAGTCCGAATCGTTCCCGTATTTCGTTGGAGAGTCCCGGAACCGAATCGAAATCGAGATCGGCGGCGAGCGCCAAGCCCTCGTCGCGCCGGAAGGCTGCGATGTCGGCCCCCTGCCGCTCCAGATAGACCGCGTATTTGGCATCGATCAGAAGCTGCGCGCCCGTTTCCTGCGGCACGGCCGCCACCTCCGGCCAAACCCGCGCGATTTCGCCCCAGCCGAATTCCGGCAGCGAGAGCATCTGGAAGGCGCTCCGGCGTACGCCGTCCTGGTTGACCTTGAGCCCCGCCTTGGCGATCGCGCTGGGACTGGCGGTGAGGCCTTCCAGCCGTCCCCGCCAATGGCTGAGCGCCGCCGCCTTCGCCGCGAACGCGCCTGCCCGCTCCGCGCCGACGCAGCCGAGCCCAAGGCCCTTGGGCGTCAGCCGCTGATCCGCGTTGTCGGCCCGGAGCGTCAGCCGGTATTCCGCGCGCGAGGTGAACATCCGATAGGGCTCGCTGACGCCCCAGGTGACGAGATCATCGATGAGGACGCCCAGATACGCCTCTGCCCGGTCGAAGACCGCACTCCGGCTGCCGCCCGACGCGAAAAAGGCCGCATTCAGCCCCGCCACCAGGCCCTGCGCGGCGGCCTCCTCATAGCCCGTCGTGCCGTTGATCTGGCCGGCGAGATAAAGGCCCGCCAGCCGTTTCAGCCCCAGCGTCGGCCACAGCTCGCGCGGGTCGACATAGTCGTACTCGATGGCATAGCCCGGCCGGATCATCCGGCAGGCCTCGAGCCCCGGAATGGTCTTGAGAAGCGCGAGCTGCACATCCTCGGGCAGAGAGGTCGAAATCCCGTTCGGGTAAACCGTTGAATCATCGAGACCTTCCGGCTCCAGGAAGATCTGATGACCCTCCTTGTCGGCGAACCGCGTGACCTTGTCCTCGATCGAGGGGCAATAGCGCGGCCCCCGCCCCTCGATCTGGCCGGAAAAGAGCGGCGCGCGGTCGAGATTGGCCCGGATGACGGCGTGCGTTTCGGCGGTTGTCGTCGTGATGTGGCAGGCGATCTGCGGCGTCGTGATCGCTTGCGTCAGGAACGAGAACGGCACCGGCGGGGAATCCCCTGGCTGCTCGGCCAGGCGCTCATAGCCGATCGTCCGCCCGTCGAGCCGCGGCGGCGTGCCGGTCTTGAGCCGCCCCATCGCGAGCCCGAGCCCCCTCAGCGTGCGGGAAAGGCCCATCGAGGGCGCCTCGCCCACCCGCCCGGCCGGGATTTTCGTCTCCCCGATATGGATGAGCCCGCCCAAAAAAGTGCCTGTCGTGAGCACGACCGCGCCTGCCCGGATCTCCCGGCCATCGCCGAGGATGAGCCCCTCGACCCGCCCGCCCGAGACGATCAAATCCTCGGCCGCGCCCTCAAGGATCCTGAGACCCTCCTGGGCGGCGAGTGCCTGCTGCATGGCACCCTTGTAGAGGGCGCGGTCGGCCTGGGCGCGCGGCCCCTGAACGGCCGGGCCCTTGGAGCGGTTGAGTAACCGGAACTGGATGCCCGCCGCGTCCGCCACCCGGCCCATCAGCCCGTCGAGCGCATCGATCTCGCGGACGAGATGCCCTTTGCCCAGCCCCCCGATGGCGGGATTGCAGGACATCGCGCCGATCGTCGCCGCCGAATGGGTGACGAGCGCGACGCGCGCGCCGAGGCGGGCGGCCGCCCCGGCCGCCTCGGCCCCCGCATGCCCGCCGCCGACCACGACGACATCGAAAAACAGCATCTCGCTCATGGCCGGAGCTTTAGGGTCGCCCGGGCGCCGCTGTCAAAGAAAAGCCCGTCGAACCTCCCCGTTTGGGGATATTTCTGTGTCGAATCGAGGTCCGATCGCCGCCAAGTCGTTGGTCCGACTCATTGTTTCGAGTCCGACTCGATGTTGGAAAGTCAGCGGATTCCACGCGTTTCACGTGAAACACTATTTTCCGAGGCAGAACCGGGCAAAAACGCTGTCGAGCACGTCCTCGACATCCACGCGTCCGGCGACCCGCCCGAGGGCGCGCGCGGCGAGGCGCAGCTCCTCGGCGAAAATCTCGACGGCCGAGGCCTTCAGCCCGCGCCGCAACGCCTCCGCCGCCTCCCGGAGCGCCGCCGCCTGCCGCTCCCGCGCGAGGGGAAGCGCGTCGCCACCTGAAAGCCGCTCCCGAACCCGCGCCGTCAGAGCATCGAGGAGCACCGCGATCCCTGCCCCCGTTGTCGCCGAAATCCCAATGGCGTCGCCGCCGCCCGCTGACGCCAGATCGATCTTGTTCGCGGCAACGATGTCGCCGGGCTGAAGAAGCGCCGAGGTCGCCGCGTCCAGGGCCGGCGCGGTAGCCGCGTCGAACAGCGCGATCCGCAGATCGGCCGCCCGTGCCCGCTCAGCCGCGCGCCGCACGCCCTCACTCTCGATGGCGTCTGCGGCCTCTCGCAGCCCCGCCGTATCGGCGATCACGATGAGGAAGCCGCCGAGATCGAGGCGTACCTCGATGATGTCCCGCGTCGTGCCCGGTAACGCCGAGACGATCGCCGCCTCCCGGCCCGCCAGCGCGTTGAGCAGCGAGGATTTGCCGGCATTGGGCGCGCCGATGATCGCGACCGAGAACCCTTCCGCGATTTGCCGGGTGGGCTCCGCCGCCGCGAGCCCCTCCTCGATCGCGCGCAGGAGCGAGACCGCCTCCGCCCGCGCGGCCTCGGGCAACCCGGCGGGCAATTCCTCATCGGAGAAATCGATGGAGGCCTCGGCAAGCGCAAGCGTCTCGATGAGCTGCCCCCGCCAGGCCTCGCACTGGCGCGCGAGCGCACCGCCATAGCCCCGCAGCGCAAGCCGCCGCTGGCTTTCCGTTTCCGCCGCCACCAGATCGGCCAGCGCTTCGGCCTGGGCAAGGTCCAGCCGGCCATTCTCGAACGCCCGCCGCGCGAACTCGCCCGGCTCGGCGGGCCGGCACCCCGGCACCGCGCCCAGCGCCTCCGCCATCGCCGCCGCGACCGCCCGCCCGCCATGCACCTGAAATTCGGCGACATCCTCGCCGGTGAAGCTCTGAGGCCCTGGAAACCAGAGGACGAGGCCCTGATCGATCGCCTCCCCATCCGCCTTCCACAACCGCCGCAACACTGCCTGGCGGGGCGCCGGAAGCGCTCGGCCTGTCAAGATCTCGATGGCCCGCCTTGCCACCGGCCCGGAGACGCGGATGACGGCCACACCCGCCTGCCCCTGCCCGCTCGCGAGCGCGAAGATCGTCGGCGCGCCCATGGCTCAGCCGTCTATTTCGGAGAGTCTTCAGCCTCGGGATCCGTGCGCGAGCGTTTCTTGCTGCTGCCCATGGCGCGCTGCGCCGCGGACCACGCCATGCGTTGAATCTCGCCCAGCCCTTGCGCGCCCATCGGCATCCAGGTCTTCAGGATCTGCTCAGGGTCCATCATCGTCAGTGATTTGGAGAGCTGCCCCTGCAGCTGCTTCATCAGCGCATCCTGCATCGGCTCGACGTCCGGCAGACCCAGGAACCGCCGCGCCTCGATGGGCGTCAGGTCGACTTCGATCTTGATCTTCATGGACAGGGCCTCCAGGCCGTGCGAGGTAAACGGGACCCGGCGCCCCATGCGCGCGGAGACTTATCCCCAACGTCTCTAGAGGCTATCGCCATGCGCCGCAACGCGCTCGATACGGCAACAAGCCCCTATCTCCTTCAACACAAGGACAATCCTGTCCATTGGCAGGTCTGGTCGCCTGAGACGTTGGCGGCAGCCAAGGCGGAGAATAAGCCGATCCTCTTGTCGGTCGGTTACGCGGCGTGTCATTGGTGCCACGTGATGGCGCACGAGAGCTTCGAGAACGAGGCGATCGCCGCGCTGATGAACGAGCACTTCATCGCCGTCAAAGTCGACCGCGAAGAACGCCCGGACCTCGACACGATCTATCAGACCGCCCTCGCCGCGATGGGCCAGCAGGGTGGCTGGCCGCTGACGATGTTCCTGACGCCGGACGGCGAGCCCTTCGCGGGCGGCACGTATTTCCCGCCGTCGGAGCGCTTCGGCCGGCCGGGCTTCCCCCAGGTGCTCACCCAAATCGCGGCGCTATATCAGGAAAATAATCCTAAGATTGCCGAACACCGCCAAGCCATCATGGCGCGCCTGAAGGAGAGCTGGTCGGGCGACCGCCGCAAGACGCTGATGCGCGATCATATCGAGTTCGCCGCCCGCCGCACCGCGCAGGCGATCGACGTCTTCTCGGGCGGCCTCGACGGCTCCCCGAAATTCCCGAACGTCCCGATCCTTGAGCTGCTCTGGCGCGCCTATCTGCGCACCCGCGCGGAGCCCTTCGCGCGCTGTGTGCTGACGAGCCTCGATCACATGGCGCAGGGCGGCATCTACGATCATCTGGGCGGCGGCTTCGCGCGCTACTCGGTCGATGAGTTCTGGCTCGTCCCGCATTTCGAGAAGATGCTCTACGACAACGCGCAGCTGATCGATATCTACGCGCTCGTCTGGCAGGCGACGAAGACGCCGCTCTATCGCCAGCGCATCGAGGAAACGATCGCCTGGGCGCTGCGCGAAATGCGGACAGAGGACGGCGGTTTCGCCTCCTCGCTCGATGCCGATTCCGAAGGCCACGAAGGCAAGTTCTACGTCTGGAGCGAAGCCGAGATCGACGCGCTGCTAACGCCCGCCGAGACGGACCTCTTCAAGCAGGTCTACGACGTAACCGCCGCCGGCAATTTCGAGGGCGCGAACATCCTCAACCGGTTGAGCGTCATGCGCCCGCTTCAGCCCGAGCAGGAAGCGGCGCTGGCTGGCGCGCGCGGGAAACTCTTCGCGGCGCGGCGCCAACGCGTGCGCCCCGGCTTTGACGACAAAGTCCTCGCCGACTGGAACGGCCTGATGATCGCCGCGCTCGCGAACGCCGCCGCCATCTTCGAAAAGCGCGAGTGGCACGACGCCGCGGTCACGGCCTTCGAGCTCGTCGCGCGGAAGATGGACGCCGGTGACGGGCGCCTGTTCCACGTCCGCCGGCGCGGCCGCTCGCATGAGACCGCCACAATCGACGACTACGCGGCGATGGCCCGCGCCGCGGTCGCGCTCTACGAAACCACCGGCGCCGGGGTCTATCTCGAGCGAGCGCGCACCTGGATGAAGGCGCTCGACCGCTTTTTCTGGGACGACGCGGCGGGCGGCTATTTCGACACCGCCTCCGACACGGCCGATCTCATCGCCCGCCCGAAACGGGCGCATGATTCAGCGATCCCGAACGCCAACGGAATGATTGCCGCGACGCGGATGCGCCTCTTCGCGTTGGGCGGCGATCCCGCAGACCGGCAGAGGGCCGAGGCGATCATCACCGCCTTCGGCGCGGAGGTCGAACGCAATCTCTCCGGTTGCGCGACGCTCCTGAACGCCCTCGAACTGACAATGGTGCCGCTCCAGGTCGTGATCATCGGCGAGACGGCGGATCCCCGCCGCGCCGCACTGGTGCGGGCGGCTTACGCGACGAGCCAGCCCAACCGCGTGCTCGATCTGCGTGCGCCCGGCGCCACGCTGCCGCCTATGCATCCCGCCTTCGGCAAGGAGATGGTCGAGGGCGCCCCCACCGCTTATGTCTGCGTCGGCGGTACGTGCTCGGCGCCGGTGATCGACGCGCGCGACCTCGAAGCCCTCTTGGCACGCCCCCTCGTGTTTCCGTAAGCCCAAGGTGTCATGAGCCGCTTGCCGGCGCGTGACGAAATGCAAACCCACTGACGCTCAGGAGATGAGCCCCATGCCGATGGAAAAGATCCAAACGACCGATGGCACGTTCGACGCGTATGTCGCCAAGCCCGAGAGCGGCAAGGGCCCGGCCGTCCTCGTGATCCAGGAAATTTTCGGCGTCAATCAGGTCATGCGCGACATCGCGGACGGCTATGCCGAGGCCGGCTACTTCGCCATCGCGCCCGATCTTTTTTGGCGCATCGAGCCGAATATTCAGCTCACGGATAAATCCGAGGCCGAATGGAAGAAGGCCTTCGACCTCTTCGGCAAGTTCCAGATCGATCCGGGCGTGAAGGACATCGCGGCCACCATCGCCCATGTCCGCAAGATGGCGGGCGTCACCGGCAAGGTCGGCGCCGTGGGCTATTGCCTGGGCGGGCTCCTCGCCTACCTCACGGCCGCACGCACGGATGTGGATGCCGCCGTCGGCTATTATGGCGTCAACATTCAGAATTTCCTCGGCGAAGCTGGAAACATCAAGAAGCCGCTGCTCCTGCACATCGCCGAGAAGGACCAGTTCGTGCCGCCCGAGGCGCAGAGCGCCGTCAAAGACGGGCTGAAGGGCAATGCGGCCATCACGATCCACACCTATGACGGCCAGGATCACGCCTTCGCCCGCGTTGGCGGCGAGCATTTCAACAAGGCGAGCGCCGATCTCGCGAATTCGCGCACGACCGAGTTCTTCAAGAAGCATCTGGGATAGGGCTCGGCCATGAGCACAGTGAAAGCGATCCGCATCGAAAAGACCGGCGGGCCGGAGGTCATGCGCCTCGCCGAGATCGACCTGCCCGCGCCCGCCAAGGGTCAGATCCAGGTCCGTCACGGCGCGTGCGGCATCAATTTCATCGATACGTATCAACGGACCGGCCTTTACCCCGTCGCGCTGCCCTCGGGCCTCGGGCTCGAGGCGGCGGGCACGGTGACGGCGGTTGGCGAGGGCGTCACACGCCTCAAGGCCGGCGACCGGATCGGCTATTGCACGGGACCGGTCGGCGCCTATAGCCAGGCCGCGAACGTTCCCGCCGACCGCGTCGTCAAACTTCCGGGCGGCATCGCCGACGACATCGCCGCCTCCATCCTCCTGAAAGGCATGACCGCGCAATATTTGCTGCGCCGCACCTATGACGTGAAGAAGGGCGAGACGATCCTCTTTCACGCGGCTGCCGGCGGTGTCGGTCAGATCGCGTGTCAATGGGCGCGCCATCTGGGAGCGACGGTCATCGGCACGGTCGGCTCGAAAGGAAAGATCGCGACCGCCAAGGCCAATGGCTGCGAACACGTGATTGTCTCGAGCGAGGAAGACACCGCCAAACGCGTGCGCGAGATCACCGGCGGCAAGGGCGTGCCGGTCGCCTATGACGGCGTCGGCAAGGACACCGTCTTGGCCTCGCTCGACAGCCTCGCCGTGCGCGGGCTCTGGGTCACATTCGGTAACGCGAGCGGCCCCGTCCCGCCGTTCGAGCCGGCGCTTCTCAGCCAAAAGGGCTCACTCTACATGACGCGCCCGACCCTCTTTCACTACACGATGACGGCCGAGGAGCTGCAGGAGACGGCGGACGACCTCTTTGCGGTCATCACCTCGGGCGCCGTCAAGATCGCCCCGCCCACGCACTACCCCTTGGGCGACGCGGCGAAGGCCCATGGCGATCTGGAAGGCCGGCGCACCACCGGCTCGCTGGTCCTCATCCCCTGAGGCGGCGATGCCCTTGAAATGACTCTGGAATCTCGCCCCCGCCCGATGACAAGCGGGCGGCCATCTGCGACACTGCCGCCCAATCAACAACAGCGACACGACCGAACGACCGGGAAGGAAGGACACCGTCCATGCGCAATTACCTGAAATTCTATATCGACGGCGAATGGGTTGACCCCGTCACGCCGAAGACGCTCGACGTCATCAACCCCGCGACCGAAGGCGTGGCCGGCAAGATCAGCCTGGGCAGCGCGGCGGACGTCGACAAGGCCGTGAAGGCGGCGCGCCGCGCGTTCGACAGCTATTCGCAGACGACGCGCGAGCAGCGGCTCGAGCTGATGCAGAACATCGTCGCGGAATACCAGAAGCGCCTGAACGAGATCGCGCAAGCTGTGACCGAGGAGATGGGTGCGCCGTCCTGGCTCGCCCAGCGTGCGCAGGCCGCGATGGGCATCGCCCATATGTCGACGGCGGTCGAGATCCTCAAGAACTACAAATTCGAGGAACTGCGCGGCACGACGCTCATTATGAAGGAGCCGGTCGGCGTCTGCGCGTTCATCACGCCCTGGAACTGGCCGCTCAACCAGATCGCCTGCAAGGTGGCCCCCGCGCTCGCGACGGGCTGCACGATGATCTTGAAGCCGTCCGAAGTGGCGCCGTTCTCGGGCTATCTCTGGACGGAAGTAATGGCCGCGGCCGGCGTGCCGAAGGGCGTCTTCAACATGGTCAACGGCGATGGGCCGACGGTCGGCGTCGCGCTCTCGCAGCATCCCGACGTCGACATGGTCTCCTTCACGGGCTCGACGCGCGCGGGCATCGAAGTGGCGAAGAACGCCGCGCCGACGGTCAAGCGCGTCCATCAGGAGCTGGGCGGCAAGTCGCCGAACATCATCCTCGATGACGAAGGCTTCGCCCCGGCGGTCTCGGGCGGCATCAAGGCCGTAATGACGAACTCGGGTCAGTCGTGCAACGCACCGACCCGCATGCTCGTGCCTGGCGCGCGCATGAACGAGGCGATCAAGCTCGCCAAGGAAGCCGCCGAGTCGACGACCGTCGGCGATCCCAACGGCAATTCCTACATGGGTCCGGTCGTCTCCGAGACGCAGTGGAACAAGATCCAGGGCCTCATCAAGAAGGGCATCGACGAAGGCGCGACGCTCGTCACCGGCGGCCCCGGCCGGCCGGAAGGTCTCTCGAAGGGCTACTACGTGAAGCCGACGGTCTTTGCGAACGTGACCAACGAGATGACGATCGCGCGCGAGGAAATCTTCGGCCCGGTCGTCGCGATCCTTGGTTACAAGGACGTCGATGAGGCCGTGAAGATCGGCAACGACACGGTCTATGGCCTCGCGGGCTATGTCTCTTCGGCCGATCCGAAGAAGGCGCAGGCCGTGGCGCGGCGCCTGCGCGCCGGCCAAGTTCAAATCAACGGCGCCGGGCCCGACTTCATGGCGCCCTTCGGCGGCTACAAACAGTCCGGCAATGGCCGCGAGTGGGGCGACCATGCGTTCTCCGAATTCCTGGAAGTGAAGGCCGCGATCGGCTGGGGTAAAGAAGCCGCCGAATAGCGCGCCGCGAACGCCTCCCCAGACAAACGGAACGGCGAGGGTCACCCCTCGCCGTTTTCGTCAGAACCCGGAACAACAGATAGAGGGACGAGCGCCATGACCACACGCCTGAAGCCACTCGATCGGTCGTCACTTCCCGAACTCGAGCCGCTCTTCCAATTGGTGGAAGGGATGATGGGGTTCGTGCCGAACTCGCTGATGGTGATGGCGCGCAACCGCCCACTGCTCGAGGCGTTCCTGGGCCTCGGCGCGCAGGCGCTGGGCCCCGGCAAGGTCTCCAACGAACTGAAATCGATGGTCTCGCACGTGACCAGCCGCTCGGCGGGGTGTCAGTACTGCATGGCGCACACGGGTCACACGACGGTCGAGCGGGCGGGCGTTGCACGCGCGAAGTTCGACGAGATATGGAACTACGAAACGAGCCCGCACTTCACGGACGCCGAGCGCGCCGCCTTGCGGGTCGCCCAACTCGCCGCGCTCGTCCCGAACGGCGTCGAGGAAGCCGACCGCGCCGCGCTCGCCAAGCATTTCACCGAGGAGGAGATCGTCGAGATCGTGGCCGTGATCGGCTATTTCGGCTTTCTCAATCGCTGGAACGACACGATGGCGACCCCGCTCGAGGCAACGCCCATGGCGTTCGGCGAAGCGGCGCTCGCGACCGCCGGCTGGCATCCGGGAAAGCACGGGCGCTAATTTGCGCGGCGGACGTCAGGCGACGATGGGGAACGTCTCGCTCAATTGGCTGAGCGTGCCGCCGAGGATTGCGGCAAGCAGGAAGCCTTTCACGGCTCCCCTGTCCTTCAGCCGCGCCGCCGCGTCAAACACCTTGCCGCGCAGCGGGCGAAGATACTGCGCATAGGGCTTAAGGAGCGCGATGCCCGCATTGACGACGGGATAGACCGCCTTCTTCCACCACGTGTCATGCGAATGCCAGATGGCTGAACTGTCGCGGTAGACTTCATCGGCCGGCCGGCCAACGGTGTAGTAGTAGACGGCGAGCGCTTTGCGGGTGATGCCTTCGGGCGTCGTCACCTTCCCCACCCCATGCCAGCTGCGGCCGGAGGAATAGAAGATCACCGCGCGATTGTAGACCGGCTTGATGGAGCCGACGAACTTGCCGGGCTTCCCGTCCGCGTCATCCCAGATATCGAAACCGCCGCCCCATTCGTCCTGCCAATCGGGCGTCAGGTAGATCAGGAGATTGATCCGCCGGTGCAGCGACTTGTCGAATGGATGAAAGTTCGGGTCGACATGCAGGTCCTGATAGCCGCCGCTGGGATATTGGTGGAACCCGCTGCCGGCGAGCAGTGGATCCGGCTGGAGATTTTCGACACCGGTAACGGCCGTGAGGAAATCGCGCGTCTCCTTCCCCTGCAGCGCCTCGACGATGGGCCACAGCGTCGGACGGTATTTCTCGATGTCGCTCATTTGGCCCTTTCGGGCCCAGGGCTCGCGAAACAGCTTCGGCATCGTGTCCAGGCGCGGGAAGCGCTCAGAGAGGAACGCGGCGACTTGTGGCTTCAGGAAATTGTCGATCACAACATAGCGGAATGGCTTCTGCGCGTTGAAAGCCGTCGCAAGCGTGCCCTTGTCCGCAATTACGCCCGGCTCGACAGGCGTCGCGGCCACGTCACGGTCGATGAGGGGAACGTTGAGTGAGCTCAAGGGAAGTTCTCGCGCGTTGCAGAGGGCATTCTGCCCCCTCTCAGTCAAGAATCAATCTCAAAAGACCCCGATCCCGTTGACCGGCGGCGTATTCGCACGGAAAGGTTAAACAGGGCAGCGCGAAATACGCGCCTTTCCGAGCTATTCGGCGGCCATTTTCCCGCCCGGCCAAAGATAGATCGAATGCTTCGGCCGCGCAAAAACACGTTGCACCATCGGCACGAATGCCTCGAGCGGCATCGACTGGAAGTCGGGATCGAACGCCGTCTGATCATAGAGGTGGCAGAATTGGGCGCACGCCTCGAAATGCGGGTGGCCGCGAAACTGTTCGCGCATATCCCGGTCGAGCCCGAGATAGTGGAAGAAATAGTAGCCCTGGAAGATCGCGTGCTTGGCGACGATCCAATGCGTGCGCTCGCTGACATAGGGCTGAACGATCGCTGCCGCGACATCGGCGTGGTTCGACGAGCCAAGCGTGTCGCCGATGTCGTGCAACAGGGCCGCGACGACGTACTCCTCGTCCTCGCCGCCTTGATAGGCGCGCGTCGCCGTTTGCAGCGAATGCTCCAGGCGATCGACCGGATAGCCCCCGCAGTCGCCTTCCAGCAGCTTCAGGTGCGTGATGATCCGGTTCGGAAGGTCCTTCGTGAAGGGCGCGGCGTGTGCGGCGATGATCTTCCAATCCTCGGCCGTCCCTTCCGCCATGGACCGGTATGTCGCCCGCTGCTGCATGAGATCGCTCATGGCCTGTCCTTCTCGTTCCCGTTGACCGCGATGCTACCCTTCGCGTTAGCTGGCCGCCAACAAGAAACGATCACCTAAGGAAACCCCATGAGCATCGCCGCCGAAGGCCCCAACGCGGCCCAGATTGAATATTGGAACGGCAAGGCCGGCGACACCTGGGCGGAGTTCCAAGAGCGCATGGACAAAAACCTGGCGCCAATGAGCGAGACCTTGCTCCGCGCGGCGGCGCTTAAACCCGGCGAGCGCGTTCTGGACATCGGCTGCGGCTGCGGCGCGACGAGCCTGGGCGCCGCCGAGGCCGTGGGCCCTGGCGGCGCGGTGACGGGCCTCGACATCTCAGAGCCGATGCTCGCCCTCGCACGCAAGCGCGGCGCCGCGATGCCTCAGCTCGATTGGAGCCTCGCGGACGCCGCGACCGCCCGCTTCGAGTCGACGCACGACGCGGTGATCTCGCGCTTCGGCGTCATGTTCTTCGCCGATCCGACGGCCGCCTTTACGAACATCATCCGTGCGCTGAAGCCGGGCGGCCGGCTTGCTTTTGTGTGCTGGCAGGATCTGCGCAAGAACGAGTGGATCGCGCTCCCCATGCGCGCCGCGATGAAGCACCTGCCTGAGCAGCCGCCGGCCGATCCTTACGCGCCGGGGCCGGGCGCCTTCGCCGAGGAAGCGCGCACAATCGCCATCCTGCGTGATGCGGGCTTTACGGATGTGAAGATGGAGCCCTTTACGGCGATCTTCCCGCTCGGCCGCGACCTCGATGACGCGGTCCTGCAGACGAAAACGATCGGGCCACTCGCGCGCCTCCTCGTCGAGGTGCCGAAGGAGCAGGCCAAGCGAGCGCTTGGCGCTGTCCGCGAAGCGCTGGAGCCCCGGCTGACGAAGGAGGGCGTCATGCTCGAAGCGCAATATTGGCTCGCGACGGGCAAGCGCCCGACGGCCTGAGACGACCAACCACCAAGAAAAAAGAGGGAGAACGACATGTCCAATCTGAAGGGCCGCGTGGCGCTGGTCACGGGCGCCGCGCGCGGCATCGGCCTTGCGACGGCCCGGGCGCTGGGGCGCGCCGGCGCATCCGTCATGCTGACCGACATCCTGGACACGGACGGTCAGAACGCCGTCGCCGCCCTCGAAGGCGAAGACATCAAGGCGCGCTATCTGCGCCACGACGTGACGGACGAAGCTGCGTGGCAGAACGCCGTCGCCGCGACGGAGAAGGCGTTCGGCGGGCTCGACATCCTCGTCAACAACGCGGGCATCTTCTTCGCAAAGCCGATGGGCGAGACGACCATCGAAGAGTTCCGCCGCATGCAGGCGATCAATGTCGATGGCGTGTTCCTCGGCATGAAGACGGCCGCTCCCGCAATCGCGAAGCGTGCGGGCAAATGGCAAGGCGGCGGGGCGATCGTGAACCTCTCATCGGTCGCGGGATTGGCGGGCGCGGCGCTTGCCGTTCCCTACAACGCCTCGAAGGGCGCCGTGCGCATCATGACGAAGGGCGCGGCATTGGAGCTGGCGCCGCAGAAGATCCGCGTCAACTCCGTCCATCCCGGCGTCATCGAGACGAAGATGGGTCAGCAGGTAATCGACGACATGGCAGCCGTCGGCGTCATGGGTGGCGCGAACGAGGTGCGGGAAAATCTCGTCACTCTGCATCCGATCGGCCATTTCGGCCTGCCCGCCGACGTCGCGAACGGGATCGTGTTTCTTTCCTCTGACGAAGCGGCGTTCATCACTGGCACGGAACTCGTCGTCGATGGCGGCATGACGGCGCGCTAGCGCACCGAGGCGGCGATCATCGCAGTGGCGCCCAGTACATAGAGACTGGCAAGGCCGCCGAGCGCGGCCTTGAACAGCCGGCCGGAGAAACGCGACCATACGACGGTGATGCAGATGAGTGCGATCAGCGCCTCGAGGGGCATCACGATCGCCGCGTGGTGCGATGCCTCCCAATAAGAGAGGGGGCTCTCGAACCGCCAATCCCAAAACGGCCAGAAATGCGCGTGTGCGTCGCTGTGATGCGTCGCGAAATCGGCGGCGACATGCAGCAGCGCGGAACCCGCGAAGACGAGCGCGATGCTCGATCCCATCCCCCAGCCGGCCAGCGCGATCGCGCCGTAGACGAAGACGGAATTGAGGATCGCGTCGATGCCTTGAAACGCGGCGCTGAAATAGAGCTCGCGCCAGATTGTCTCCTGCGGCACGCCGCTGAAAGTCGCGCCGAGGAAAAGCACATAGATGGCCGCATCGGGAAGGAGCGCCCCCGCGGTCACCGCGTTGTTGCGCGCAGGCGCGCCCGGCCGGCTGAACGCGGCGGCGGCAATCAGCAGATGCGTTGGCGTGTTCATGTGCCGGCCGTAAAGGCGCGGCGCATTATTTCTCGCAATACCGGATGCCGAGCGCGGCCATCTCCGCCGGCGCGATGCACGTCTTGTCGTTGATTTCCACGACGGTGAACGTGGTCGGCGGCTCGCCTTCCATGCGCACGATGACGGTCTTGTCGTCCTTCACCTCGTAGGTGACGGATTTGGTCTCGCCGCCCGCGATGAAGCTGGAGGAGGTGAACTCGATTTTCCGGTCTTCCTCGTTTGCCATGCCCGTGACAATTCCGCCGAGGGGCCCCTCGGCCTGCAATTCCCACTCGCCGATCAGCGGATTGGAGTCGCC
The DNA here is from genome assembly GCA_016124385.1 of Alphaproteobacteria bacterium. GTDB lineage: Bacteria > Pseudomonadota > Alphaproteobacteria > Micropepsales > Micropepsaceae > JACADY01. Next base: position 245,448 of record WGNU01000001.1, read on the forward strand.
GCACGCGGACTGCGTCAAGAGCACGGCGAAGGAGAATGCCGCACGGGTCGTTTTCATGGTTCTGGTCCCCGGTTGAAGCCGGCGAAAGGCTAGCCCGCCGCCGCCGCCAAGGGAAGAAACGCGACGGCCACAGGCCGCCCTTGGGCGACCGGCCGGGATCAGGAATGCGGCGCCGCGCAGCGCACGAAGGAGCCGCCGAGCCCGGCAAGCGCGCCCTCGCCCTCGTCCGGGCGGATCTCGAGGCGATCGGTACCATCGGCGACGTGGAGCCGCATGAAACCGTCCTCGAGCGTGAAATCCTTGCCATGAACGCCCGGCTCGAACGAGCCGTCCTCGGGCTCGGGATCAACCACTTCGCGCACCGCGAATTGGCGGAGCACCGGCGTCTCGCCCTCCGCCTCGCGCACGGTGACGAGCACCAGCGAAGGATCCTTGGCATCGGGCGAATAGACGAAGCGGAGTTCCTCCAACGTCGCCGGGCTCGCGGCCGCGTCGGCCTGCCAGCACGTGCTTGCGGTCGCCGGCGGCGTTCCCGTGACGGCACTGAGCGAGCCGCCCGTGGAAAGCGCCGATGCGAGAAAAGCGATCAGAACGGATGTTTTCGCCATGGTCTCCCCTCCGGTGGCGGGCTTGAGGAGACGGGGTCAATGGGGCGGCAATCGTGCCTAGCGATGGCTAAATTGCGGCACCGGTTGACGTCTCAAGGCCCGGTGAAGGTGAGGGGACTAGATCACGGGACAAGGGCCGCCCGCTGTGGCGGCCGTCACGTCTTGAGCGCGCGGGAAGTGTAGCGGCCGTCACGTATTCATGCTGTCGAAGAAATCGGAATTCGTCTTCGACTGGCGCAGCTTGTCGAGCAGGAACTCGATGGCATCGACCGTACCCATCGGGTTGAGAATACGGCGGAGCACATAGGTCTTGGCGAGCGTCGCCTTGTCGACCAGCAGCTCTTCCTTGCGCGTGCCGGAGCGCAGGATATCGATCGCCGGGAACACGCGCTTGTCGGCCACCTTGCGGTCGAGAATGATTTCTGAGTTACCGGTGCCCTTGAACTCTTCGAAGATGACTTCGTCCATCCGGCTGCCCGTATCGATGAGGGCGGTCGAGATGATGGTGAGCGAGCCGCCTTCCTCGATGTTGCGCGCGGCGCCGAAGAAGCGCTTGGGGCGCTGGAGCGCGTTCGCGTCAACGCCGCCGGTCAGCACCTTGCCCGAGGACGGCACTACCGTGTTGTAGGCGCGCCCGAGCCGCGTGATGTTGTCGAGGAGGATGACCACGTCCCGCCCGTGCTCGACCAGGCGCTTGGCCTTCTCGATCACCATTTCAGCAACGGCGACGTGCCGCGTCGCGGGCTCGTCGAACGTCGAGGCGACGACCTCGCCGACGACCGTCCGCTGCATGTCGGTGACTTCTTCCGGCCGCTCGTCGATCAGAAGCACGATCAGGAAGCATTCCGGGTGATTGCTGGCGATCGCCTTGGCGATGTTCTGCAGCATGATCGTCTTGCCGACGCGCGGCGGCGCGACGATGAGGCAGCGCTGCCCCTTGCCGAGCGGTGAGACGATGTCGATGACGCGGCCGGAGCGGTCCTTGACCGTCGGGTCCGGCAGCTCCATCCGCAGCCGCTCGTCCGGATAGAGCGGCGTCAAATTGTCGAAATGGACCTTGTGCTTGACCTTATCCGGGTCCTCGAAATTGATCTGGTTGACCTTGAGCAGCGCGAAATACCGCTCGCCGTCCTTTGGGGATCGGATCGGCCCGTCGACCGTGTCGCCGGTGCGCAGCGAGAAGCGGCGGATCTGCGAGGGGCTGACATAGATGTCATCCGGGCCCGGCAGATAGTTGGCTTCGGGCGAGCGCAGGAACCCGAACCCGTCCTGCAGCACCTCCAGAACGCCCGATCCGGTGATCTCGACATTCTGCTCGGCGAGCTGCTTCAGGATCGCGAACAGCATGTCCTGCTTGCGCATCGCGCTCGCGTTTTCGATCTGCAGCTCCTCGGCGAAGCTGAGGAGATCGGTCGGGGTCTTGGCCTTAAGGTCGGCCAGTTTCATTTCGGTAATCGAAGCCAACATGGGCAAATCCGACTGGGATGGGGCAAGGAGGGAGGAAAGGCCGGACGAACCGTTGAACCCTGGGGTGGCGGGGTCGGTCGATGGTCCAACGGCCATCGCGCGAGACGCCGGGAAACGAGTGCCGGATCCGAACCAGCGCGCGGGTCAGGTCTGACGCCTGGGGGCTCGCTGCCCCGTTCAACGCGAGATGGACGGAAGATAGAACGCTTCGAGAGGTAAGCCGTTCCGGATGAAAACGCAAGGGATTGTAGCAACTGACTATGAACAGGGGCCTAAGCCACGGGGTCAAGAAAGGTACCAGTCTCAAGGTCCCTCTCTTGCCGACACAAGATCGTCACGACATTGCGGCCATCGTAAAACTTCAACGTTACCGCATCCGGAAGGGGCTGATCGACAAGCTCCAAATAGCCAAACCGATCATCTCTCGGAATTACCCCATCGGAAGCACGAGACAGATCAAATACCTGGAGCTTATAAGTTCCATCGTCCCCCCAAATGCAACCAGCAACCAAACCGATGTCTAACGACTGCCATGGCCCCCACTCGGCGCGAACTATCTCGCCATTCGGATAGGTTACCGTCGCCTCACAGTTCGTGGGTTCAAATGCCACTCCTTCGATCACGTGTCCGCTTGAGTATCCAAACCGATAAGAACGAAACCGCGGAACGTAAAACTCTACTGGACAAAAACCATCGGGCGCGGGGCTCTCTCCGCCCAAATCGACACACTCGGGAAGCTTCATCACGCGCGTGCTCGTGTAGTCGCACGAATAGAGCGCGTACCACACTCCATCACTCTCAAATGGTTCGAAAGTCGCCGAGCCAAACGCTCCATGATTCCGTCGGTAGCTCCCGACCGCATCATCTCCGTTGAAAATAGTGACCACACTGTCTCGCCCATGCTTCGAATCCTCGCGAGGCACCGAGGCCGCTCTTGCGTGATACGGCCGCGCGCTTAGGACTTTTCCCATGCCGAGTCCCTCAAAAAGGTTTCACGATCACGAGGATGACAACGAGGATGATCGTGATGCTCGGGATCTCGTTGAGCATCCGCCAGGTCCGCGGGTCGCGCATCCCCTCGCCTTGGCCGAGCTTCCTCACCTGGCCGGCGAGAAAGCCATGAAACCCTGAAAGCGCCAGCACCAGCGTCAGCTTGGCGTGCAGCCAATACTGCCCGTCCAGGTATTCCGGCCGCACGGCGATCATGAGCAGCCCGAAGAGCCACGCCGCACCCATCGCCGGATTGAGGATGATGCGCAGCAAACGCGTCTCGCGGACCGTCCAGGCCTCCGCCTCGCGCGAGCCCTTGGCGGCCTCCAGATGGTAGACGAAGAACCGGGGGAGCATGAGCATCCCCGCCATCCAGAAGATGACGGAGACGACGTGGAGCGCTTTCACCCATTCGAAGACCGGGCTCTCGAACGCTTGAAAAAAGCTCATGCGGCGACCTCCGCAAGCGCGTGGGGACAGGCCGCCAGGCCGGCCGGGCAGATCCGCCTGCCCGTGATGCCGGGCGCGGTGGCCGCGCAGGCTTTCGTGACAAGTTGCGCCAAGGCCGCGATGAACGCCGGCTCGATGCCCAGCGCCGGCACCCGGACATAGGCGGCCGCCCCCGCCTGCTCGGCCAGGGCGCGGTATTCGATGTCGAGCTCGACGAGCGTTTCGGAATGCTCCGACACGAATGCGATCGGAACGACGATGAGCGCAAGGCCCTCCCGCGCTGCCGCCTCGATCTCGGCATCGGTTGAAGGTCCGATCCATTTGAGCGGCCCGACCCGGCTTTGGTAGGTGACGCGCCACGCGTCTGGGGGAAGCGCGGCCGCGGCAGCGACGGCCGCCGCCGTCTGCTCGACCTGCCATTGATAGGGATCGCCGGCCTTCACGACCCGCTCCGGCAACCCGTGCGCCGAGAACAGAACCCGGCGGTTCGCATCCGACGGCAACGCCGCCAGAGCGGTTTTCAGACGCTCGGCATGCCCAGCGATGAACCCCGGCAGGGTCGGATAGCAGCAGACGGTTTTTGTCGGCACCATCAGCCCGGCTTCCCGCGCCGCCTCACGCCATTCGAGCAGCGAAGACGCCGTCGTCGTCGTTGAGAATTGCGGATAAAGCGGCAGCAGCACAATTTCGTCCGGCCCGAACCGCGCGACGGCCTTGGCGACCTCCCGCGCCCGCGGATGCCAATAGCGCATCGCGACAAGGACCAACGTCTCGGTCCCGGGCTCTTCCAATGCGTCGCTGAGCGCCCGGGCCTGGGCTTCCGTTTCGGGCAGAATGGGCGAGCCCCCGCCCATCTGTTCGTAGATCTCCCGCGCGAACGGCGCCCGCCGCCCTGCGATGAAGCGGGCCAGCGGCGCCCGCAGAAAGCCTGGAAGCCGGATAATCGCAGGATCAGAAAACAGGTTCTGAAGGAACGGCTGAACCGCCTCTGGCGAATCCGGCCCCCCCAGATTGAACAGCACGACCGCCCGCTTCACCGCGTGCCCCGAACCAGCTCTACGAGGCGCTCCACATGCGCGATCGGAGTCTCGGGTAGAATGCCATGACCGAGATTGAAGACCCATGGCCTGCCGGCAAGGGCGGCCGTCAACCGGCGCACCTCACGCTCAAGAACATCGCCCCCGGCGATAAGAGCGAAGGGATCGAGATTACCTTGCACCGGTAGCAACGGTTGAAGCCGATCCCGCGCGAAACCCGGCGGCACCGCGGTATCGAGGGCGATCGCATCGACCTTCGTCTCCTGGGCGTAACGGATGAGATCCCGCGCACCCCTTGGAAACCCGATGATCGGAACACGCGGCGCCTTCGCCTTCACACCAGCGACAATGCGCGCCGTCGGCTCGATCACCCAACGCGTGAAGGACTCCTCCGGGAGCATCGAGGCCCAAGAATCGAAAAGCTGAAGCGCCTCGGCACCCGCCTCGACCTGAGCGGAGAGGTAATCGATCGTCGCCTCACAAAGGAGGTCAACCAGTTTCTGGAATTCCTCAGGCGCCCGATAGGACATCAACCGTGCCTCGCGTTGGTCGGGCGATCCTTGTCCTTCCGCAAGATATGTCGCGAGCGTCCACGGTGCGCCCGCGAAGCCGATAAGCGATACCACATCGGGAAGGCTCCCCCGCACCAGCGTAAGCGCTTCGAACACGGGATTGAGCCGCTCGCGAATTCGCGTCACCGACAAGGCTGCGACCGCCGCACCGTCGCGAACTGGTGAGAGGCGAGGCCCCTCGCCTTCCGCGAAACTCAAGGTCGCGCCCATCGCCTGCGGCACCAACAGAATGTCGGCGAAGATGATCGCCGCATCGAACCCGAAGCGGCGGATCGGCTGAAGCGTCACCTCAGCCGCCAGCTTCGGCGCGTAACACAGATCGAGAAAGCTTCCCGCGCTCGCACGCACCGCGCGGTATTCCGGCAGATAGCGCCCTGCCTGGCGCATGAGCCAGATCGGTGGCGGCGTGACGGACTGGCCGGATAGTGTGGCGAGAAAGGGCTTCATGAAGAGAGAGTACCGGTTCGCTGCGAACGCGCGGGCACCGTTCTCTCCTAGTGACCTTCTCTCCTTCAATCAATGAATCTTAAAGAGAGTCGTAGAAGAGGTAGTTAGAACCCTGCAGGACGGGAATTAAGCGTGCTCGGGCGAATTATCCACTGCTTTCGCATTGACGCGAAATCGTCAACTATCGTGCTCACATGCATTTTTCGCCGTTCCCACAGGATCACCATGGACCTGCTCTCTCGCTGTCCCACTGGGGAAAAGGATGCCGGAGCGAGCCGCGAGCGCCCATCGGCGAACCGGTCCTCCGCCTGGCGCCTGCAAACCCCCTGCTTTTCCCTGGATTGAGCAATCATGCTCCACAGGCGATCCACAGCCGTTTTCTTCCATCTGCATCTTGTCTCGGACGCGACAGGAGAGACGCTGAACGCGATCGCGAAGGCGACGCTCGCCCAGTTCGCGAAGGTTGAGCCGATTGAGCATGTCCATGCGCTCATCCGTTCTCGCCGTCAGCTCGATCGCGTCTTCGCGCAGATCGATGCCAATCCCGGCCTCGTCCTCTATACGCTCATGAACCCGGATTTGCGCGATGCCTTGCGCGCGCATTGCGAGCGGCGCGGCTTTCCCGCGCTGGCCGTGCTCGATCCCGTGCTGAGCGTCATGGCCGGTTATCTAGGCGCCGACCTCCTCAATCGGCCCGGCGGGCAACACGAACTCGACGCGCGCTATTTCGACCGGATCGACGCGCTCAATTTCGCGATGGCGCATGACGACGGCCAGGGCCTCAACGAGCTCGAAAAGGCGGACGTCATCCTCGTCGGCATCAGCCGCACCTCGAAAACGCCGACGTGCATCTATCTGGCCAATCGCGGTGTCAAAGCGGCGAACATTCCGCTCGTTCTCGACGTGCCAACACCAATGCAGCTCGACAGCATCCGTCGGCCTCTGGTCGTCGGCCTCATCGCGCAGCCCGAACGGATCGTTCAGGTTCGCCGCAATCGCCTGCTCGCGCTGAACGAGATGGGTGAAACCGATTACATCGATCTCGACCGCGTGCGCGCCGAGGCGGTCTATGCGCGGCGCCTTTACGACGCGCGCGGCTGGCCGGTGATCGACGTGACGCGCCGCTCGATAGAGGAAACCGCCGCTGAGATCATCACGCTCCTGACCGAGCGGCGCGCGGCGTTGCAATGACGCCGCTGTCCAGAATGGTGGTGATCCTCGCCTCGCGTAGCGAAGCAAGGCGCCGGCTACTCGAAGCAGCAGGCGTTGAGGTCATCTGCCGCCCTGTTGGCGTCGATGAGGAGGCCGTCACGGCATCCCTGCTCGCCGAGGGTGCATCCCCCCGCGACATCGCGGGCGCGCTCGCCGAATTGAAGGCGGTGCGGGTGCCGGTAGAAGGCGCGCTTGTCCTCGGCTCGGATCAGGTTCTCAGTTGCGAAGGCGCACTCTTCTCCAAGCCCTCAGCACCGAAGATGGCACGCGAGCACCTCGAGCGCTTGAGCGGAAGGACCCACGAGCTCTGGACGGCGGCCGCCTTGGCACGGAACGGATCGGTGATCTGGCGCGTCGTGACGCGGGCCAAGCTGACGATGCGGACCTTGAGCCCCGCGTTCCTCGATGTGTATTTGGCGGCCATGGGCGAGACGATCACCAACACGGTCGGCGCGTACCGGATCGAGGATCTGGGCGCGCACCTCTTTACGCGGATCGAGGGCGACCCCTTCACGATCCAGGGCCTGCCGCTGCTCGAAATCCTTGACGCCCTGCGCGCGCAAGGAGTGCTGCCGCGATGATCGTGACCGGCAAGGCCATGCTTGCGGGCGTGATGGGATGGCCGGTCGGGCACTCGCGCTCGCCGCGCCTGCATGGCTGGTGGCTCCAGAACTACGGCATCGACGGCGCTTATGTGCCGCTCGCCGTACCGCCGGAACGGCTGAAGGCAGCAATCGCGGGGCTCCCCGCTATGGGTTTCAAGGGTGCGAACGTCACGATCCCGCACAAGGAGGCCGTCCTGCCGTTCCTTGCCAGCCTTGACGCGGCGGCCGAGGCGATCGGCGCGGTCAACACGCTGATCGTCGACGAGACGGGCGCCGTTCACGGCCGCAACACGGATGTCTATGGCTTTGCCGCCCAACTCGATGATGCCGCGCCCGATTGGGCAACGGCGACGCGCGCCGCCCTTGTGCTCGGTGCGGGCGGTGCTGCGCGCGGTGCGATCTTCGCGCTCGGCGAGACCGGCTCGATCGGTGAGATCCGCATTGCCAATCGCACTCCCGAGCGCGCGAAGGCTTTGATCGCGAGTCTTGCCCCCCACGTGAAATCGACGCTCGTCGCCGTCGACTGGAAGGATCTCAAATCCGCGCTCAAGGGAGCCGATCTCCTCGTCAACACGACGAGCCTCGGCATGGTCGGCCACCCGCCTTTGCCGCTCGCGGCCGGCGATCTTCATGGCGGTATGATTGTCTATGATCTCGTCTACGTGCCCCTCGAGACGGCGCTGTTGAGGGCGGCGCACCAGGCCGGCGCGCGAACGGTCGAGGGGCTCGGGATGCTGATCCACCAGGCGCGTCCCGGTTTCCACGCCTGGTTCGGTATTGACCCGGAACCTTCGCCCACGCTCCTCGCGCTGCTCAAGGCCGACATCAACGGAACGAAGGTATAGCCGATGCTGCTCGTGGGACTGACCGGCTCAATCGGCATGGGAAAGAGCGAGACCGCCAGGATGTTCAGGACGCTCGGCATCCCCGTTTATGACGCCGATGCCGCCGTCCACGCGCTCTATGACGTGGGCGGCAAGGCTGTCGCACCGATCGAGGCCGCATTCCCGGGCGTCGCCAGAGACGGTCGGATCGATCGCGGCGAGCTCGGCAAGCGCGTCCTGACGGACCCAGCGGCCTTGAAACGCCTGGAGGCGATCATCCATCCGCTGGTCGGCGAGGCGCAGCTCGCCTTTCTCCAGAATGCGGAAGCCTCGGGCGCCAAAATGGTGGTTCTCGACATTCCCCTCCTCTTCGAGACAGGCGGCGAAACGCGCGTGGATGTCGTCGTCGTCGTCAGCGCGCCGGCGGATGTCCAGCGGGAGCGCGTGCTCGCGCGCGAAGGGATGACGCCGGAAAAGTTCGACGCCATTCTCGCAAAGCAGACGCCTGATTCGCAAAAGCGCGAACGGGCGGATTTCGTGGTCGAGACCGACAAGGGCCTCGATCACGCGGCGGCCCAGGTCGCCGCCATCGTCAAGGCCCTGGATGGGAGGGCCGGCGAGAAATGGGCGGCCCGGCGTGCACCGCACGACTGAGCCGAGGGGGAGTAGAAGCAAATTGCTGCGCGAGATCGTTCTCGATACGGAAACGACGGGCCTTGATCCGCGCGACGGGCACCGCATCGTCGAGATTGGGTGTGTCGAGCTGGTCAATCACGTGCCGACCGGCGGCGTCTATCAGACCTACCTCAATCCCGACCGCGAACTCGATGAGGGCGCGGCGGCCGTCACCGGCCTAACCTTTGCGATGCTGCGCGACAAACCGCGCTTTCCCGACGTGGTCGATGCGTTCCTCGACTTCCTCGGCGATTCCCCCCTCGTCATTCACAACGCGGCTTTCGATCTGGGCTTCCTCAATGCCGAGCTTGGCCGCTTGCCGCGCGAACCGCTGCCGCCAGAGCGGGCGATCGACACGCTCGCGATCGCCAAGCAGAAATTCCCCACAGCCCCCCGCTCGCTCGACGCGCTCTGCAAGCGCTTTAGGATCGACCGCACGGCTCGCGTGAAGCACGGCGCCCTGCTCGATGCGCAGCTATTGGCGGAAGTCTATCTGGAACTGCTGGGCGGCCGGCAGAAGGGCCTTGGCCTGCTCGGTGACGCGGGCGGTGAGGCAACGGCTGCCGCCCACGCGCGCCAGCGCCAACGCCCGACACCCCTGCCGCCGCTCCTGACGCCGGACGAGGCGGCCGCGCACGCGGCCTTCATCGAAACACTGGGCGGCGATCCGCTCTGGAAGTCTTAAGCGCTCGCACCCGCGGGCTGAACCCGGCTCAGGCGTTCGGTGTCGTCGGCATCGTTTGTTGCGCGCGGGCGAGCGCTTGTTGCCGGAAGAGGCTCGCGAAATCGATCGGGTCGAGCATCAGCGGCATGAAGCCGCCGTCGCGCGTGACGTCCGCGATGATCCGCCGGGCGAACGGGAAGAGCAGTCTGGGGCATTCGATCAGCAGCAGCGGCTGCAAATTCTCTTGCGGCAGATTGCGGATGACGAACAACCCCCCATAGAGCAGCTCGACGAGATAGACCTGCGCCTCGCCGCTCTTCGCATTGACGTGGACCTTGAGCGCGACCTCGTATTGCTCGGGCCCGATCGCGCGGGCCTGGACATCGACGCCGACCTGGATCTGCGGCTTGCCCGATAGATCGCTCGAGGGGGCGGCCGGGTTCTCGAAGGAGAGGTCCTTGATGTATTGCCCGGCGATGGTGAGCGTCGCGCCTTGGGGCGCTGGTTGGCTGTCGCCGCCGCCCTGAGGCGGGCTAGCGGGCGGAACGTCCGTCATGGGTGCAGATACCGTAAACGAGGAAGATCGAATGCCCTTGATCAAGGGCGCGTTCCGTGGGCTAACACACCGGCTTGGGCCAACTCAAGCAAGGACGGTGTCGCCGGCGCGGCGCCGGGGCGATCGCCCGCTTGCCGTTTGCGACGGCGGACCCTAGATGATGTGAACGGATGAGAAAGGTGATTGCCATTTATATGGCAAGGTTGACTGGACCCCAGGCGCGCTGCGGCGTAGGCTTGTTGACAAGGGCGTCCACCCGCTAAAGGCGAGGCCGAGCGCGATATGGAAAACCTCTATCTGGACATCATTCTGCTGGCGATGTTGGCAGGCTTCGTCCTGTTCCGCCTGTGGATGACGTTGGGCCGGCGCACGGGTCACGAGCGCAGGCCGGAGGAGGTTCCCGCCCGCCGCACGGGAGAGGAGAACATGCTCCCCCGCCCCGTCCAGCCGCTGCCGCAGCTTCGCCCGGCGCCCTCGAACCTGCCGCCGGTCGCCGCGCCCGGAACGCCGCTCGCCCGCGCGCTCGACGACATCGCCAGCGCGGATCGCCGCTTCGATGCGCATGAATTCCTGGCCGGCGCGCGTAACGCGCACGAGATGATTGTCACGGCCTTCGCGGAGAACGACAAGGCGAGCTTGAAGCCTTACGTCGACCGCCCGATCTTCGACACCTTCGCGAGCGCGATCGACGAGCGCCATGCAAAGGGATGGTCCTCCGATTTTACCTATGTCCGCTTGAAGAGCGCGGAAGTCGTCGATGCCGCGCTGCGCGGGCGGACGGCCGAGATCACCGTGCGTTTCGTCTGCGAACTGATGACCGGCCTGCGCGACGCGGCGGGCGAGGTCGTCGAGGGCGACCCCGCCGTGGTCCGCCAGGTGACGGACATTTGGACCTTCGCGCGCGACACCCGCGCGTCTGATCCCAATTGGCAATTGGTCGCAACCAGCGCCGAAGCGGGCGCTGCCTAGCCGTCGCCACGACGCGGAAGGGCGGCCGTTCAAACCCTGGACATTGATCAGGACCGCGCAATGGCAGTCTGGCGCGAACGCCTGACAATTGGGTTTGCGGCCGCCTGCCTCGTCCTCGCGGCGATCGCGACCTTTCGCGACGTCTTCCCTGGACCGGCCGGCTCTGGCCCTCTCACACTGACGCGCGTCGGCTTCGATGCGCTTGTCGGCTTCGACGACGACGCCCTGGAAGAAGCCTGGCCGGCTCTGCTCCGGTCCTGCCGCGCGCGCGAGGGCAAGGAGGACGACGCCAGGCTGGGCGGCCGTTATGGCGGCACCTGGGGCGATTGGCGCGAGGCCTGCGCGCGCGCTGAGGCCCTCGCCGCCGCCCCGCGCGAGGAGCTTCGCGCGTTCCTCAAATCGGCGTTCGTGCCGGTCCGCATCGCAGCCGGCGAGGATCCGGTCGGGCTCTTCACCGGCTATTATGAGCCAGAGCTCGCCGCCAGCCGCGCGCGCGAAGGGGCGTATCAAACACCCATCTACGCGCGTCCGGCCGATTTGGTGACGATCGATCTCGGCCTCTTCAAGGACGACTGGCGCGGCGAGACCGTGTCGGGCCGCTTGACCGGAAGCACGATCGTCCCCTATCCGCCGCGCGCCGATATCGTCGCGGCCGAGGAGGCGGCCATCGGCACGCCGATCGCTTATCTCGCCGATCCGGTCGATGCCTTTTTTCTGCAGATCCAGGGCTCGGGCCGCCTGAAGCTGCCGGACGGGTCCTTGCTCGCGGTGGGCTACGCGGCGCAGAACGGGCATCCCTATACGGCCATCGGCAAGCCGCTGATCGAGCGCGGCGCGATCCCGCGCGAGGAAATGTCCATGCAGCGCATCCATGAATGGCTGAACGCCAATCCGGGCGAGCGCGACGCCGTGATGAACCTCAACGAATCCTACGTTTTCTTTCGTGAGATCGAATTGCCGGATCCCGCGCTCGGCGCGTTCGGCGCGCAGGGCGTGCAGCTGACCCCCGGCCGTAGCCTCGCCGTCGATCGCCGGTTGCACCCCTATGGTCTGCTGCTCTGGCTGGATGCCACGCGGCCGAGTGAGAACGGCGACCAACCGTTCCGTCGTCTAATGGTCGCGCAGGATACGGGTGGCGCGATCCGCGGACCCGTCCGGGGCGATGTCTATTGGGGGCATGGCGAGGAGGCGGCCGCGATCGCCGGCCCGATGAAGGCCGAGGGGCGCCTCTATGCGCTCGTTCCCGTCGCCGTGGCTGCGACCCTGCCGCGCGAGCCGTGAAGCGCCGCTTCTTGAGCGAGGCGGAGCGCGCGCTCTGGCGCGAGGCGATGAAGGATGTGGCACCGGTCGCCGGCGACGCGGCGCCCCGGCATACGCCACCAGTAGCGAACCGCAAGAAACAGACGATGCCACCAAAGGCGGCGAGCGCTACGCCCGCGAAACCACATCGCCCGCCACCGGCGCCGATCGTTCACGAAGCGCCTGGCTTCATCCCGGGGCTCGACGGACGCACGGCGCGGCGCCTCGCGCGCGGCGACGTTGCGGTCGATGCGACGCTCGATCTACACGGAATGCGACAGGAAGAGGCGCATGGCGCCCTCATCCGCTTCATTGGCGCGATGAGCGCGGCAGGTCTGCGCTGCGGATTGGTGGTCACCGGCAAGGGCCGCGCATCGGGCGCATCCGAGGGCACGCCGGGCATCCTCCGCGCGATGGTGCCGCAATGGCTGCGGCAGAACCCCATCGCGGAGCGGATCATCGCCATCGTTCCGAAGCGCGACAGCACGCTCGGCCCGCCCGGCGCCTATTACGTCTATCTGCGCCGGCGCCGCTAGGGCTGCTCGGGTTTCGCTGTGGGCTGGATCGTGCCGAGGTCCAGGGCGGCCGCTTGTTGGGGACAGCCCTGCAAATAGCCCATGTCCTGCAGGATTGTCTCCACTTGCGGCACCGGAATCTGGCCGCAGGGAAGATTCTGCAATCCCGTATGAAGGCCGAACGCGCCTGCGACGCCGAGGACGAGCCCGAAGAAGAAAAGCCCCGCGCCCTGCCCCGCGCCCGGCGGCGGCGTCAGGCCCGGGACGGCATCTTTGCCATGCGTGTCGTTAGGCTTCTTGCTGGCCTGTTCCACATCGCCGAACCGGTCCGCGAACGCGAGATAGACCGAGAAGCCGTCGAGCTTGAAGCGCTTCTCCTTCTCGCCGCCCTGGAACGCGTTCTTGATCTCCTTACGCAGATCATCGGGCGTAATCGGACTGCCGCGCCCTTTGCCCGTATGCGAGCACGAAAGCTCGAGATCCTGGATGACCGTCACATCGCCATTCGTGCGGTGGATGATGGGCGCGAGCGGGAACGCCCGGAACGCGCCGCGCAGGCTTGCCGGCAATTGCTGCCAGAACGCCTCGATCGTCCGGTGCAGGTGCACCTCCGACGGGATGCGGATGACGAATGTGATCTTCTGGCGCTCGTTGCGTAGGATTTCGCGCTTGATGCGCGTGCCGCCGGGCCCCAGGCGGTAATATTGCGTTTGCCGTTCGGGATCGACCGGCGCCTCGCCGCAATGATGCGTTTGTGCGAAGAGACCGCGCAGGGCCTTGATGCGATCATCGCCGGTGCGCGCCACCCAGATGAACCGCGTCGTGTTGCCAATCGCGTCCAGCTCTTCGAGATAAGGATGCGAAAGCTCGATCATCTGATCGCGCAGATGGTCGGGCGCGATGCTTTCGCCGCGCCAATCATCGAAGCCGCGCGGATAAAGCCCCTTGGGCGCGAGCGCGGCGACGAATTGCGACAGCATCGGCACGCCCAGCATGACGGCCGACGGCCCGCGCGACGGCGCGCTCGGCGCCGCCGGCGTCGGCGCGGTGACGCCCGGCACGTAGATCGGCTGCGCGCCGCCCAGCAATTGCCCGCTTGGGAACGGCGCATTCGTCGCAGGTGTTGCCACCGAAGAGAGATACTCGACGATATTGGAAACCGTGCGCACCGGATCAGGCTGCCAGCGATGGCGATCGCGCCGCGGCAGGCCCTCGCTCAACAGCACGCCGAGGCACTGCTCGAACGACCAGGGATGGCCGTAGACCTCGAAGAGGTGGTGCACGAAGCTCTTGGAGAGTTCCTGCGCGGGGCGGAACTCGGCAAGCCGCGCCTGGACGTCGCTGTCTTGCGTTGCGGATTTGAGCGCGGCGAGCGAGGTGACGAGAGCGTGCTCGATCGGCCGCTCGAACTCGGCGAGAATTTCAAGCCCGCCGCGCGCGAGTTCGGTGACGGTCTCTGGATGAAAGCCGCACACGGTGTTCGTCATCGGCACGAGCGCGAGATCGGCGTCGCCGTTGCGCAGCGCCGCCAGCGCGCCGGTGACGGAGCTGCGCGTGCGCTCGTCGCGCGATCCCGCTTCGTTGAAGCGGATCACCATTTTCGACTTGGCCGCCTTGCCCTCGCCGGCGAGTTCCGCACGCCATTCCAGCTCGTGCCCCGTATGGGCATAGGCGAGCCGAGAAAAGCCCCCGTCGCTCTCCGAAAAGGCAACGCGCAACCGTGTTGTGCCGTTCAAGTCCGCACTCCCCGCAGCCGTTCCGGGCAGGCCGACCCACGCGGACGCTGCCCGATTAACACTAATATGGCGGCTCTGTTGGGCGAAAGGAAGCCGGGATTGGCCGCCGCCTGCGAACTGTGACGGCGAAGTGTGACGCTCACGCAATAGGCGCGGAGGCCTAGGCGTCGGCCCGTTTGCGCGAGTCTAGAGAATGAATTTCGAGAGGTCCGCGTTCTTGGCGAGCGCGCCGACATGGGCCCGCACGGTCTCGCCCGTCACGGTGATGGTCTCGCCCTGCCGGTCGCTCGCCGAGAACGAGATCTCCTCCAGCACCCGCTCGAGCACGGTTGAGAGGCGCCGCGCGCCGATATTCTCAACGCTGCCATTCACTTCGGCCGCGACGTCGGCGACCGCTTCCACCGCATCGTCGGTGAAGGCGAGCGTCACGCCCTCGGTTTCCATCATCGCGATGTATTGCGTGATGAGGCTCGCCTCGGGCTCGACGAGGATGCGGCGGAAATCATCGCGCGTGAGCGCCGAAAGCTCCACGCGGATCGGCAGGCGGCCTTGCAGCTCGGGCAGCAGGTCGCTCGGCTTGGCGAAGTGGAACGCGCCCGAGGCGATAAAAAGCACGTGATCGGTTTTCACCGAGCCGTACTTCGTGGCCACCGTCGTTCCCTCGATCAGTGGCAGCAGGTCGCGCTGCACGCCCTCGCGGCTGACGTCGGCGCCCTTCGTCTCGGAACGCGCGCAGACCTTGTCGATCTCATCGAGAAAGACGATGCCGTCGTTCTCTACGAGCTCGATCGCCTCGCGCGTGACCTCGTCCTTGTCGAGCAGCTTGTCGCTCTCTTCCTGAACGAGGATCGCGTGGGAATCCTTCACCGGAATGCGCCGCGGCCGCGTGCGCCCGCCGAAGGCCTTCCCGAAAATGTCGTTGAGGTTGAGCATGCCAATTTGCGCGCCCGGCATGCCCGGCATGTCGAAGGTCGGCATTTGCGGCGTGTCGGCGAGATGGAGTTCGATTTCCTTCTCGTCCATTTCGCCCGCGCGCAGGCGTTTGCGAAAGCTCTCACGCGTCGCCTCGCTGGCGTTCGCGCCGACCAGCGCGTCGAGCACGCGTTCCTCGGCGTGCTTGTGGGCGAGCGCCTGCACCGCGTCGCGCTTCTTCTCGCGCACGAGGCCGATCGCGACTTCGAGGAGATCGCGGATGATTTGCTCGACGTCGCGGCCCACATAGCCGACCTCGGTGAATTTCGTCGCCTCGACCTTGATGAAGGGCGCCTGCGCCAGCTTGGCGAGGCGGCGCGAAATCTCGGTTTTCCCGACGCCAGTCGGCCCGATCATGAGGATGTTTTTCGGGCTCACCTCGTCGCGCAGTTCCGGCGGCAATTGCCGCCGCCGCCAGCGATTGCGCAGCGCGATCGCGACCGCGCGCTTCGCTTCCCCCTGCCCCACGATATAGCGGTCGAGTTCGGAGACGATTTCACGCGGCGAGAACGCGGTCATGGAAAGCCTTTGGCTGGGAGGGGCCGGTATGCGCGGGCGCACCCTTCCCTATCTGGGGCGGATCGCGCCGCGAATCCAGTCCGAGAGCGCCGCTTCGGTGAGCTCCCCGGCGGCGAGTTTGAGGAATGTAATGACGCAGTCCTCGTCGCTCGCGGTGAGCACGAAGTCATGAAGCCGGAGAAAAAGCAGCATTGCGACGAACGCCGTTCGTTTGTTCCCGTCCGCGAAGGGATGATTCCGCGCAATCCCGAAGGCATAGGCCGCTGCGAGCGCGGCGAGATCCGGGTCGCCATAGGCGGCCAAATTCCGCGGCCGGGCGAGAGCCGATTGCAGGGCGCCTTGATCGCGAATGCCCGCGAGCCCGCCGTGTTCGGCGAGTTGCATGTCGTGGACGGCCTGATTGTCGCGCTCCTCAAGCCAGTGCTCGACGGTCACTTCGCCAGCTCGCGGAGGACCGCGCGCCGCTCCTTCATGAGGTCGCGGGCCAGCTCCATCTTCCGCTCGAACTCGGCGTCATAGGGCGTCAGCCGCACGCCGTCCGGCCCTTCGATGGCGAACAGCACATCGCCCTTGTCGACGCCCAGCTTGGCGAGAAGCTCTTTCGGCAGCACGACGCCGACCGAATTGCCGATCTGGGTGAGCTTGAGCGTGATCATCGTGCTATCTCCGTTGTTATAACAATCATTATAACAACGAGAACATTATAACAAGCGTTATAACGACCGCCCTAAAGCGTCTCCACCACAACGTTCCCGTTGGTGTAGACGCAGATATCGGCCGCGATCGCCATCGCGCGCCGGGCGATCTCCTCGGCCGGTAAATCGAACGAAATCAACGCCCTGGCGGCCGCCAGCGCGTAATTCCCGCCCGAGCCAATGCCGATGATCTGATCGTCGGGCTCAACGACGTCGCCCTGCCCCGTCAGCACCAGGCTCACGTCCTTGTCCGCGACCGCCAGCATCGCTTCGAGGCGCCTGAGATACCGGTCCGTCCGCCAATCCTTGGCCAGCTCCACCGCCGCGCGCGTGAGATTGCCGGGATACGTCTCGAGCTTTGATTCCAGCCGTTCGAACAGCGTGAAGGCATCCGCCGTCCCGCCCGCAAAGCCCACGAGCACGTTCCCCTTGCCGATCCGCCGCACTTTCCGCGCGTTGGCCTTGAGCACCGTCTGGCCGGCCGAGACCTGCCCGTCGCCTGCGATCACGACCTGCCCGCCCTTCCTTACGCACAGGATTGTCGTGCCGTGCCAATACTCTGCGGATGTCATGGATTTGGCCACTGGATGTCTCGCACAAGATCTGAGTGCATTCGGAGTTCATGAGCGATCCTGCATCCAGAAACGGTGCAGAGAACGACCTGCAACCCGCACTTCCGAGCATGCTTCATAGCCGGAATACAATCCGTATCGGCGGTTACAAGCACGATTCGATCGACAATTCTCTTGTGCGAATAGGCGGCTATGTCGATACCAATGCGCATATCGACGCCTTTTTGCTCAAAATCTGGTGTGAAATCGCTATCGGTGGCAGGACGATTCGATGGCAGCCCTTTCTTGGGTTTGAAACCTCTGAACTTCAAAGTTCCAAGTCGAACTGCAAACAATGAACGGCCGGCGAGGTTCTTTATCCACGAGTCATTGCCAGCAAATTGGTGCGTCGTTTGGGAAACGGGAAGTTTTGCAGATCCAACATAGGGTGGACAATCATAATATAGAACTCTCAACAACCGCTCGTCGCCCCCAATGCAGTTCTGGGCGAACGCTTCGATCAGGTCGGGGGTATATCTTTGCTTGGCTAAATTGGCGCGGGCGCGCAGGTGTCCGCCGTCGATCAGCAGGATTGTCTTCATCATTCGCGAAATGGATAAGGGGCTTGCGCCGAAACGCAAGCCCCCCATATGTGCCCGCCTACGGGCGTACCGGATTTATGAGTAACTCATAATTGCTACCCCAAAATGGGTCAATGGGAGCCTAACATTTTTCTTGACTCCGTTACTGAGATATGAACTTCGCGAGTCGATTCAAGGAGTTACCACTCATGCGCACGGCTTTCGTTGAGCGCAAGACGCGCGAAACCGAGATTCTGGTCGACCTCGACCTCGACGGCGAGGGCGATGCCGATATCGCGACCGGCATCGGCTTCCTCGACCACATGCTGGACAGCTTCGCGCGCCACTCGCTGATCAATCTGAAGGTGCGGGCCGACGGCGACCTGCACATCGACTATCACCACACGACCGAGGACACGGGCATTGTCATCGGCGAGGCGGTGAAGCGCGCGCTCGGCGATTTCCGGGGCATTCGCCGCTTCGGCGCCGCGATGATCCCGATGGACGAGACGCTGACGCGCGTGGCGGTGGACGTCTCCAACCGCCCCTACCTCATCTGGAAGGTCGCCTTCACGCGGCCCAAACTGGGCGAGATGGACACCGAGCTCTTCAAGGAGTGGTTCCAGGCCTTCGCGCAGAACGCGGGCGTGACGCTGCACGTGGAGAACCTCTACGGCGAGAATAACCACCACATCGCCGAGAGCTGCTTCAAGGGCCTCGCCCGGGCGCTCCGCGAGGCGATCGAGATCGACCCCCGGCTCGACGGCGCGATCCCTTCGACGAAGGGCGTGCTCGGGAGTTAGCCGGGCGCTGTTTCCCCGCCGCCACCACGCTGAGCCATTGCGCCGCTATAATGGCGCCGGGCTAGTCGGGGGGCGATGCCATGAACGAGCAGGCGGCGGCCGAAGCACTTCAGCCGGAGATAATCATCGGGGGCCTGAGCTTCCTGGCCTTCCTCATTGTCTATGTCATCGCGCTGGGCGGCGCCCTCCTCCACATCCTCTACCAGCTCGGCCGGCTCCTTTTCTTCCGCCGGCCGAAATTCGATCGCTGGCTATTGGCCGGCTTCGTTCCGTTGCTGCTGGGGATCGGCGCGGTCGCGGTCCTCCTACCGATCGGCCTCGTACCGGTGGACAATGCGATCGTCGCGATGGTCGCGGCCGTCTTGATCGGGCTCGTCGCGACGCCCGTCTTCGTCCCGATCGTGCGCGCCTACGTGGAACGCAGCTTCTCGACCCTCGCCTATACCTATAGCGTGCTAGCGATCCTTGCCCTGCCCGCCTCCATGGCGTTCGTCACGTACTTCCTGGCCTGGGCATTTGCCGGGGGCGATGGCGCTTATGGCATCACGCCCGAACTTTTCGTCTTGAACCTGCCCAACTCGCCGTGCTCGGCCGGACTCGTCGAAATCCTGAACCTGACGACGCCGAAGGACTTCGCCGACGCGCAGGAAAATGAACTGCTCTACCTCATGCAGTTTTGGGTCGACACCACCATCAAGGCGATCTTCCTCGACGCGTTCGAGGTCTATGGCTGCTCGGTCTCGACCATCACCCACCGCACCGACAACGTGATCATGGCGAGCCTCGTCTTCGGCTACCGCACCTTCGCGGCGGCCGCGTTCCTGGCCATCCTGATCGCGCCCTTCCGCAGGCGCGCCGATTGAGCGTATGAAGGCGGCCATGACGGAAACGGTCGCCATCATCGACTATGGCTCGGGCAATCTGCGCTCGGCCGCCAAGGCGTTTGAGCGCATGGCGGGCGAGACGGGCCTTGGCACGCGCATCCTGGTGACAGGCGAGGCGAGGGCGGTCGCCGCCGCCGATCGCATCGTGCTGCCGGGCGTCGGCGCCTTTGGCGACTGCGCGCGCGGGCTCGAGGCCGTCCCCGGCATGTGGGAGACGCTGATCGAGGCCGTGACGGTCAAGGCCCGGCCGTTCTTCGGCATCTGCGTCGGCATGCAGCTGATGGCGAGCCGGGGGCTCGAGCACGGCGAGCATGTGGGGTTCGGCTGGATTCCGGGCGATGTCGTGCGCCTCGCGCCCGCCGACCCCGGCCTCAAGATCCCGCATATGGGCTGGAACGAGCTGACATTCCGGGAGGCCTCGCACCCCGTGCTCAAGGGATTGAACGACGTTCAATCGCCTGAACATGGGTTTCCCCACGCCTATTTCGTCCACTCCTTCCACCTGGAGGCACAGCGCGCCGGCGACGTGCTGGCGACGACCGATCACGGCCAGCAAGTGACGGCCATGGTTGGCCGCGACAACCTCATCGGCACGCAGTTCCACCCGGAAAAGAGCCAGCGCACGGGCCTCACGATGATCGCCAATTTCCTGCGGTGGCGGCCGTGAGAAACCGCGTGGCTTCATCCTTCGAGGCCCGGCGCCTCATCCTGAGGTGCGCGCAACGCGCGCCTCGAAGGAGAGCGCCGGGCACCTCAGGATGAGGAGCAACCTGATGAACGCCGTTCAGCCTTTCACGATCTACCCCGCGATCGACCTGAAGGACGGCCAATGCGTGCGCCTCGTGCGCGGCGAGATGGAGAGCGCGACAATCTTCAACGCGGATCCGGGCGCGCAGGCCCGTTCATGGGAGCGAACGGGGTTCACTTGGCTGCACGTCGTTGACCTCAACGGCGCGTTCGAGGGGCGTGCGGTCAACGCGGAGGCGGTTTCCGCGATCCTGAAGAACACGTCGGCCAAGGTGCAGCTCGGCGGCGGCATCCGCAGCCGCGCCGATATCGAGCGTTGGCTGGAAGCCGGCATCACGCGCGTCATCCTCGGCACGATCGCGGTGAAGGATCCGGACCTCGTGCGCCAGGCGGCGAAGGATTTCCCCGGCCGGATCGCCGTCGGGATCGATGCGAAGGCGGGCAAGGTCGCCGTCCAGGGCTGGGCGGAGGGAACGGACATCGCCGCGCGGGACCTCGCGCGCGGCTTCGCGGACGCGGGCGTCGCCGCGATCATCTATACCGATGTCGGCCGCGACGGCACGGGGCAGGGGCTCAACATCGCCGAGACCTTGCGCGTGGCCGAGGCGGCGAGGCCCGTTCCCGTCATCGCCTCCGGCGGGCTCGCCGGCCTCGATGACATCCGCGCCTGCCTGATGACGAAGGGCGTGATCCAGGGCGTCATCGCCGGCCGCGCGCTCTATGACGGGCGGCTGGACCCCGCCGCCGCGCTGGCCTTGGCGGGCGGGTAGGGCGCGGCCGCTTTCCTGGTGGCGTTCACCGCCCTAGGATCGCGCAGATAATCCATCAGGGGAGGAACAATCATGGCCAAGCGCGAAGGGCATTGCCTCTGCGGCAAGGTGAGTTTTGAGCTGACGGCGGAGCCGGTGGCGGTCGCGGTCTGCTATTGCACGCACTGCCAGCGCCAGAGCGGCGCGCTCTTCTCGACGAACCTGATCGTGCCCGAGGCGAACTACGTCCAGAAGGGCGAGACCAAGCGCTTCACCGACAAGGGCGATAGCGGCAAGGCCGTGTGGCGGGATTTCTGCGCGGAGTGCGGCTCGCCGATCATTTCGACAATCGAGGCGATGCCCGGCATCGTCGCCGTGAAGGCCGGGACGCTGAACGACATCACGGGCCTCAAGCCCGGCATCGAGGTCTATTGCGACCACGCCGCGACGTTCTTGCCGCACATTCCCGGCACGCAGCGTTTCGCGCAAGCCATGGGTTGATCGCCGCCTCAATGCGGCAGAAATGCCTTCAGCCCGATCGGGTCGCCGAGCAGCACGACCGAGCCCCAAAAGGCGAGGCCGAGCATCGTCGGCACGAAATAGCGCGCCGGTAGCCAGGTCCAGAACGAGGCCATCAGGATCAGCGCCGGAATCGTGATCGCCGGCGTCAGCATCAAGATGCCGATCGCCTCGGTGACCGACATCGTCGGCGAGACGGGCTTGAAGGTCGCGCGCGAGACATGGGCGGTCAGCGCGAAGAATGTCAGCCAGACCCACGGCGCGAACGCCGCAAGGCTGAGCCCGATCAGATCGATCGTGGTGCGATGGCGCATCGGCTGGTCCCTCAAGGCATCCCCGCGCCGAGCCTCGCCGATGCGCCGCGCGCCGCACAGGGGCGCGGCGGCAACAGTGGTCGCGAACCGCAAAGACCGTTAACCTGCCAGGAAAAGCAACGCCCTCGGAGGAATGCCATGCCCCGCCTGAAAGCCAAACGCGCGATCGTGACCGGCGCCGCCTCCGGCATCGGGCGCGCTTCGGCGCGCGCCTTCGCCGCGGAAGGCGCAAGCGTCCTGTGCGTCGATCGCGCCGAGGCCGTGCACGAAACGGCGCAGATGATCGAGAAGGCGGGCGGCCGCGCGCTCTCGATGACGGCGGACGCGGGCGCGGAGACTGACGTGAAGACGATGATCGACAAGGCGCTCGCCGCGTTCGGCGGGCTCGACATCGTCTATGCGAATGCCGGCATCGTCGGCCCGATGGAGCCGATCACCGATCAGACGCCCGAAGCCTGGATGGAGCTGCTGCGCATCAATTTGATCGGGCCGTTCCTCGCCATCAAATATGCCGCGCCCGTGATGATTGGGGCGGGCAGGGGCTCGATCGTCTGCACGGCGTCCGTCGCCGGCATCAACGCGAACGCAGGCCCGCCTGCTTATTCGGCTTCGAAGGCGGGCGTCATCTCGCTCGTGAAGACATCGGCGAACGAACTTTACGGCACGGGCGTGCGCATCAACGCGATTTGCCCCGGCCTCATCGAAACGGGCATCACCAAGCCCATTTTCGATGCGGCGAAGGCGCGCGGCACGCATGACAAGATCGGCCAGTTGAACCCGCTGCGCCGTTATGGCCAACCCGAGGAGATCGCTGCGATGGCTCTTTTCCTCGCAAGCGATGAGGCGTCCTACGTCAACGGTCAGGCGATCGCGGTCGACGGCGGGCTCACCTCGACGCTGCCCTTCGCGGGCAGGGGCGGTGGTTCGCAGATCCGCGCACTCCAGGCGAAGAAATAGGGGGCAATCCGATGTCGGCATTCGAAAACGCAAAGAAGTTCTTCGAGGCGTGCGAGGCGCCGGGCGGCTGGGCCGCGTGCAAGGATTATGTCGCTCCCGGCGCGACATTCGCGGCGCAGAGCGAACCGCTCGTCGATGTGAAGACGGTGGAAGCCTACGCCGAATGGATGAAGGGCTTCGGCACGATCACCGCGCCCGGCGCGCGCTATGAGCTGCACACCGCTGCCTTCGATCCGGAGCGCCGCATCGCGACGTTCTTCGCCACCTATCACGCCAAGCACACGGGCGAGGGTGGCCCCGTGCCGCCCACCGGCAAAACGACGCGCTCGGATTATGTCTACGTCGTCGAAATGGACAAGGCCGACAAGGTCTCGCGTCTGACGAAGATCTGGAACGCGCCCTGGGCGATGCGCGAACTGGGCTGGATGTAGTTACATCGCGTCGTCTTCTGCCCGCGCGGCAACGCGGCGCGGGAAAGGCCGCGAGCGTGTCGATTGACCTTGTTTCGCTCTCCACTGCGCGGGAGGGTTCCCTGCCGCCCGCGAGGCGTGGCGGCGAACCAGCAGAAGGAGGCATTCGATGCCCGCGCAACAACAGGTCAATGAGGCGAAGCTGCAGGAATTAGTAGGCAAGGTGATCGGCGATGTCGCCGGCGCGATGGGGCTGTTCATGGCCTATCTGGGCGATCAGGCGGGCGTCTATAAGGCGCTCGATGAGGCAGGACCCTCGACGGCCGAAGGCCTCGCCAAGAAGACCGGCATGAACCCGAAATATGTCCGCGAATGGCTGAGCGCGAACGCGGCCAGCGGTTACGTCACCTACGATGCCGCGAGCGAGAAATTCTCGCTCACGCCCGAGCAGGCGCTCATCTTCACGCACGAAGGTCAGCCCGCCTGCATGCAGGGCTTCTTTCAGGCGATCGTCGCCCAGTTCGAGCGTCACCACGACGCGGTCGACACGTTCAAATCCGGCAAGGGCCGGCCATGGGAGTCGCAATCGCCGTGCTGCTTCTGCGCGACGGACCGCTTCTTCCGCCCGGGCTATGAGGCGCATCTCCTCAGCGAATGGATCCCGGCGCTGGAAGGCGTGCGCGGCAAGCTGGAGGCGGGCGCGAAAGTCGCCGATATCGCCTGCGGCCACGGCTCATCGACCGTGATGATGGCGAAGGCCTTCCCGAAGACGACATTCGTTGGCTTCGATTTCCACGAACCCTCGATCGAGAAGGCGCGCGCGCAGGCGAAGGCGGCGGGCGTGACGAACGTCTCCTTCGAGGTCGCGACCGCCAAGGGCTATCCGGGCAAGGATTTCGATTTCGCCTGCATCTTCGATGCGCTGCACGACATGGGCGATCCCATCGGCGCGGCGCGCCACATCAAGGAGACGCTGAAACCCGACGGCACGTTCATGCTGGTCGAGCCGATAGCGGGCGATACGCTCACCGACAACCTGCACCCCCTGGGCACGATCTACTACGGCTTCTCGACGGCCGTGTGCACGCCGGCCTCGCTCGCGCAGGAAGTGGGCTATGGCCTCGGCACGCAGGCCGGCCAGAAGAGACTGACCTCGGTCCTGAACGAGGCGGGCTTCACGCGCGTTCGCCGCGCGGCGGAAACGCCGACCAACATGGTCCTGGAAGTGCGGCCGTAAGACCGATCCGCAGGCGTCAGCCCCCGCGCGAGCGGGGGTGACGCCGGCAGCGGTGCCTTAGCTGTCGAACATGATGACGGAGCGCGCGAGCTCCCCGCGCTTCATCTCCGCGAAGCCTTCGTTGATCTGCTCGAGCTTGATCCGCTGACTGATCATGTCGTCGAGCTTCAGCTTGCCGGCCATGTAGAAATCGGCGAGCCGCGGCATGTCGATTGGGAAGCGGTTGGAGCCCATCAGCGAGCCCTGGATCTTCTTCTCGCCCAGGAACTCGACGCCGTGCAGCTCGATATTCACGCCGACCGGGATCATGCCGATGATGTTCGCCGTGCCGCCGCGCCCCAGCATTTTGAATGCCTGCTCGGCGGTCTGCTTGAGGCCGATCGCCTCGAACGAGTGATGCACGCCCCCGCCCGTCAGCTCCATGACGGCCGCCACCGGATCGCCGTCCTTTGCGTTGACGACGTCGGTCGCGCCGAAATGCTTGGCGAGGTTGAGCTTGGAGCCCACCACATCGACCGCGATGATCCGCCCCGCGCCCGCGATCGCCGCGCCGTTGATGGCGGCAAGCCCGATGCCGCCGCAGCCGAGCACGGCGACCGTCTCGCCGGGCCGGACATGCGAGGTGTGCATCACCGCGCCGACGCCCGTGATGACCGAGCAGCCGATCAGCGCCGCGCGGTCGAGCGGCATGTCCCGGCGGATCGACACGCACGCGTGCTCGTGCACCAGCATCATCTCCGCGTAGGATGAGAGATTGAGGAACTGGTTCATCGGCTTGTCGCCCTGCGTGAGGCGCTGCGCTTCCCCGGCCTCGCGCTTGGTCTCCGGCGAGACGCAGCGCGACAGATGCCCGGTGAGACAATGCTCGCAATGGCCGCAAAACGCCGAAAGGCACGTCACCACGTGATCGCCCGGCTTCACCGTCCGCACTTCTGAGCCGACTTTTTCGACGATGCCCGCCGATTCATGGCCGAGCACGGCCGGCAGCGGATAGGGATAAAGCCCTTCCATGAAATGCAGGTCGGAATGGCAAAGGCCGGCCGCGACCGTGCGGATCAGCACCTCGTGCGGACCCGGATTGTGGACCTCCACGTTTTCGATGGTCAGCGGCGTCTTCGGCTCGCGCAGCACGGCGGCTTTCATGGGGTCATTCCTTCCCGTGGTCTATTCTTGTAGGGGGAAAGCTCGCGCGCCGGCTCGCCGCCGTCAATGCTCTGGGTTGCGGCATCTGGCCCTTTGCGGGCGTTGCGCTATAAGGCGGCGATGCTGAAACCCCGTGTCATCCCTTGCCTCGACGTCAAGGACGGCCGCGTCGTGAAGGGCGTGCAGTTCGTCGCGCTGCGCGACGCGGGCGACCCCGTTGAGGCCGCCAAGGCCTATGACGCGGCCGGCGCGGACGAATTGTGCTTCCTCGACATCACCGCCAGCCACGAGCGGCGCGGCATCTTGCTTGATGTCGTCGCGCGCACGGCGGAGCAGTGCTTCATGCCGCTGACGGTCGGCGGCGGCGTCCGCACGCTTGAGGACATCCGCGCGCTGCTCCTCGCGGGCGCCGACAAGGTCTCGATCAACACGGCCGCGGTCGCCCGGCGCGATTTCGTGCGCGAGGCGGCGGAGAAATTCGGCAGCCAGCTTGTGGTCGTCGCGATCGATGCCAAGCAGGTGAGTGAGGGCGCCTGGGAAATCTTCACCCATGGCGGCCGCGAGCGGACGGGGCTCGATGCGCTCACCTTTGCCAAGGAAGTCGAGGCTCTGGGGGCCGGAGAAATTCTCCTCACGTCGATGGACCGTGATGGGACGCGCGAAGGCTACGATCTTCCTCTCACGCGCCGGATCGCCGATGCGGTCAAGATTCCGGTCGTTGCATCCGGTGGTGTCGGCAATCTCGATCATCTCGTTGCCGGAATAAAAGAGGGTCACGCTTCGGCCGTGTTGGCGGCGTCGATTTTTCATTTCGGCGAAGCGACAATCGGCGAGGCAAAGGCGCGGCTGGCCTCCGCGGGGCTTCCCATTCGTCTGTCCAGCCACTAGGTATCATTTTTGTGACAGACGACGATTGCATCGCGCGGTCTGGCCGCGATTGCGGTACATTTGTGGATAAGGATGGGGACAACATCACGTGACTGAACGTGAGCTAAAGCTTGCCGCCGACGCGGAAACGATTGCGCGGATCCGCAAGAGCAAGCTCGTGTCCTCCTGTGCGACCGGGCCGTCGCGCACGCGCGATGTCGAAACGACCTATTTCGATGTCGGCGACGATGCGCTCGCCAAGCAGAAACTGGCGTTCCGCGTTCGCCGCGACGGCAAGGCGCTGGTGCAAACCGTGAAGGGCGAATGCGCCATGCTGGGCGGCGTGCGCGACGCGATCGAGCTGACGACGCCGATCGCCGCGCCCACGCCGTCGCCCGAGCTCATCCCCGATCAGGGGATCCGCAAGCGCGTCGAGGGCCTCATCAATGGCCGCGGCCTCACGCCGCGTTACTCGACGCATATCCGCCGCACGACGCGCACCATCGCGATCAACGGCAGCGCGATCGAAATCGCGTTCGATGTCGGCGAGATGCGCGGCGACAGCGCGGGCCACACCGCTGCGCCGATCAGCGAGATCGAGTTGGAGCTCGTCTCGGGCGAACCGCATTGCCTCGCGCGGTTCGCGCGCGAGCTCGCGCAGGAATTTCCCGTGCGGCTGCTCTTGAGTTCGAAGGCCGAGCGCGCCCGCGATCTGGAGGCCGAGCGCTTTCAGGCGCCGCGCAAGGCCCGCACGCTGGTCCTCACGCAGGCGATGGCGGTCGAGGATGGCATTGCCGCGACGCTATCCCATTGCCTGGGTCATCTCTGCGACAATTGGGAGCCCGTCATCGTCGCTGGCGATCCCGAGGGCGTTCACCAGATGCGCGTCGCGCTTCGCCGCATGCGCTCGGCGATCGCGGTCTTCGGCAAGGCGGCCCAGGCGAACGTGCTCGTCCATCTGCGCGCGGAGGCGAAATGGCTCGCCGATGCGCTGGGCGCCGCGCGTGATCTGGATGTATTCGTCGAGGAAACGCTCGAGCCGATCCGCGCCGCCTTTCCGGTCGATCGCGCGTTGAAGAGCCTCGCGACAATCGCCGAGGCAAGCCGCGCGGAGGCCTGGCGCGAGCTTCGCGCCGCCCTGGAGACATCGCGCGCGCGGCTCTTCGTCTTCGATCTGGCCGAGGCGATCCAAACGCGCCCCTGGCGCGCCGAAGCGAGCCTTGAGGCCGCGACCGCCCTTGCCAAACCCTTGCCCGGCTTTGCCGTTCATGCACTCGACAAGCGCTGGACGAAGGTGTCGCGCCTCGGCGAGAAGCTCGAGGAACTGGACATCGAGGGCCGTCACGAATTGCGCATCGCGCTGAAGAAGCTGCGCTATGCCGGCGAGTTCTTCGAGAGCCTCTTTGCGCAGAAGCGCGCGCGCGCCTATCTCCGCCACGTCGCCGATCTTCAGGACATTTTCGGGGCGCTCAATGATGCCTCGGTCGCCGAGACGATCGCCCTTCGCCTGATCGAGAAGGGCATCGCGTCCGACCCGGCGGGCGAGGGCGCGATCCGCTGGGCCGGCGGCCTCGTCACCGGCTGGCACGCGGCGCGTGTCGCGCACGCCTGGCCGAACGCGAAGGCCCGCTGGAAGGATTTGCGCAAGCACAAGGCCTTCTGGAAGGACTGATTACTCCGCCCGCTGACGAAGCGGCGGCTCCTCGCCTTTCAGCACATGCCGCAAGGCGGCGGCCGACGATTGCGGCCCGAACTGCGTCAGCCGCTCGTAGAGTTCGGCCGCCGTGCGGCAGGCAAGCCGCGCCTGATCGTCCGATTTGACCGCGACCGTGCCCGAAAGGATCGCGACGCCCTCGACGCCCTCTTTGGCCACGATGTCCTGCCCGACGGAGGCGACGATCGCCTGGCTGCGCTCGGGATCGTAGGCGGGAATGTCCGTGTGCGCCTGCTCGATCAGCCGCGCGGCGTCTTCTTCGTAGGCGAGAACGGGCGCCCGCCCGACCACGTCGGCAAGCTCGTCCGTCGTCACGATCGGCCCACCCGCCGAGGGCGTCATCCAGCGATAACAGAGTTGGGGATCGCTTTTCCCGAGAGCGCGGAGCAGCCGTGTCAGGCTGGCGACAAACCGCAGCAGATCTTCATCGCGGGCGCGCGGCAGATAGTGGACGCGTGCGAAGAAGCCGAGTTCGCCCCAGCTTTCTTCCAACGTCGCGTCGAGCGCGCTTTGGCCGCCCTCGCGAAAGGCTTCGGCAGCCCGCGCGCGGATCTCGTCTTTCTTTTCAGGGAAATCGCGAAACACGCGCTGCACGAAGGGCAGTTCTTCCATCTTTGCGGTGATGCTGTCTTCCACTTCGACGACCTGAAGCATGCGCCCGCCGAATTGATCGAAGGCGGCGAGCGCCGTGATGGCACCCGCGATCGCGGCAAGCGTTGTCACCGCCCAGCGCGCCCACACGAGGATCGCGAGCTTGCGCATCGGCGTTGAGAGCGTATAGGCCGCCACCCCGAAGAGGATCGCGCCGGCGAGGGCGGCGAGAAAGCTGGCGAAATCCATGGGGAAAACGTCCTGTCGTCGGGGCGCGCCCGAGCATGCTACGACGAAGCGCTGATGAGAAGCGAGGATGGACCGTGACCGAGGCGCACCCCCTGGACCGACTTTTTGCCCGCATCGCCGGCCGCGTCGGCGGCGATCCGGAACGCTCCTATACGGCCAAGCTGCTCGCGGCCGGGCCGCCCAAATGCGCGAAAAAACTGGGCGAGGAGGCGGTCGAGGTGGCGCTGGCGGGGGTCGCCGAAAGCGATGAGCGCTTGGCCGAAGAGAGTGCGGATCTCCTTTACCATCTTTGCGTTCTCTGGGCGGCGCGGGGGCTGAAGCCCGATCAGGTCTATGCCGCGCTCGCCGCGCGCGAGGCGCGCTCGGGGCTCGACGAAAAGAAATCCAGGAAGGGCGGCGCGAGCTAGAGCAGCCCCGCCTCGGCGAACAGCGCCTTCAGCGACACGCGCGGCCGCGGCCCCAGATGCGCGATCACATGCGCGGCGGCGTGCGCGCCCATGCGGCCGCAGCGATCGAGACTGGCCCCGCGCGTGAGCCCGAAGAGGAAGCCCGAGGCGAAGAGATCGCCAGCGCCCGTCGTATCGACCAGCGTTGTCGGCACCGCGTCGATCACGTGCACTTCATTGCCTTTAACGATGACCGAGCCGCGCTCGGAACGCGTGAGCGCCGCGATCTTGCCGCTCGCGCGCACCGCCTGGAGCGCCTCGTCGAACGTGTCGACCTCGTAGAGCGAGAGGATCTCGTGCTCGTTGGCGAAGAAGATGTCGACGTCGTTCTTGATGAGCGCGAGGAATTCATCGCGCCACCGCCCGACGCAGAAGGGATCAGAGAGCGTGAAGGCGACTTTGCCGCCCGCGTCCTTCGCCGCGCCGATCGCCTTGCGGATGGCGGATTTGGCCGCGGGTGGATCCCACAGATAGCCCTCGAGATAGATGATCCCGGCGCGCTGAACGAGCGCGGGATCGACATCGCTATCGGAGAGTTCGACCGAGGCGCCGAGATAGGTGTTCATGCTGCGCTGGCCGTCGGGCGTAACGAAGATGAGGCACCGCGCGGTCGGCGGCCCGTCGCTCGCCATCGGGGTTTCATAGGTGACGCCGAGACCTTTGAGGTCGTCCGCGAACGCCTCGCCGAACGTGTCGGTCTTCACCTTGCCGATGAAGGCGCACGATGCGCCGAGCGAGGCCAGCCCGGCGATCGTGTTGGCGCATGAGCCGCCCGAGACGAGCGAGGCATCGCCCAGCACGGCCGTCAGCTGATGCGCACGGTATTCATCGATCAGCGTCATTGTGCCCTTGGCGATGCCGTGGCGCGTCAAGGCCGCGTCGTCGCTCAATTGAAGGACATCGACGATCGCATTGCCGATGCCGAGGATGTCGAAGGAGGCGGCCATAAGAACACTCGCGGAAGGCGGAAAACCGCAGCGGACCCTAGAGAAGCCCTGCCCAACCGGCAACCGGTGTGTCGCCGGATGGCTTCTGCCGGGCCGCCTCTGGGGTTAGGCTCGAGAATAGAATTCTATGCTGGGGAGACGGGATTATGGGATTTGCGGCACGCATCGCGGCGATTGCGCTACTGGGGTTGACGCTCGCGGCTGGGTGGTCGGCGACGGCACGCGCAAACGAGGATGAAATCCAGCGCAAGGCGATGAGCGCGACGCTGTTCGTCTTCTTCCACGAATTCGGCCACGCGCTGATTTCCGAACTCGACCTTCCCGCCGTCGGCCGTGAGGAAGACGTGGTCGATGAGTTCGCGACCTACGTGCTGCTCCAGATGGCCAAGGGCGACGAGGGCCTTAATCAGGTTCTAGCCGACGCGGTCGAAAGCTGGCGGCTCTCCCACATCCGCAGCCAGAAGGCGGGCGGGCAGGCACCGTTTTGGGACGAGCACGGCCTCGATTTGCAGCGCTATTTCAACATCGTCTGCCTGATGGTGGGCTCCGATCCGAAGCGCTGGAATGGCCTTCGGCTCGATTCGGGATTGCCTCAAGACCGCGCCGAGCGCTGCGTAGAGGAATATGAAAAGAAGGCGCGCGCTTGGGAGCGCCTTATCGATCCCTACGTCCTGCCGCAGGGCGTGAACGGCTCCAGCAATCGCGGCAAGCTGAGCGTGACCTACGAGATGCCCGATGATGCCACAGCCAAGGCGCTGCAGGCGCAGATGCAGAACGCACAATTCTACGAGACCATCGCCTCGATCCTGAACAACGTCTTCAATCTGCCGCATGATGTGGAGATCGCACCGCGGCAATGCGGCATCACCAACGCGTTTTGGGATCCGATCGATCGTTCGATCGTCATGTGCTACGAGCTCGTCGCCGATTTCCAAACCCTCTATGGCGGCAGCGCGCGGGTAGCGCGGACGACCGGCCCCCCCGCCTCCCCGCCTGGCCAGAACGCGCAGACCTTCACTTTGGTCGGTCATTGGGTGGGCGAGACGAAGGACCCCTGGGGCAACCGGCTGCCGCTCGATGTGACGTTTTCCGACGACGGGACGTTCCGCCGCACGCTCACGCTGGATGGCGTGGAAATTGCGGCCTGGGGCAAGTTCGAGAGCGGTAAGGATGTCCTGCGTTTGAGCGTGACGGGCGTCGATCCGCGCAATGTCTGCGGTTCCAATGGTTGCCGCGCGGTGACGGTGAAGGGCCTGACGCTTCCCTATCGGATCGTCGATGCCGATTCGATGGAGACCGCGGGCGGATCGCTCCGCCGCGTCTCGCACTAGCTGCGAACGACCGCGCACCCGTACCGGGACATCACAGCGCAGGGGAGGAAGAATGCGCGCCAGAGGGATAATCGCGGCCGCGTGCCTCGTGCTCGCGGGCTGCCAGACACCGGGCGGCGCGGCGCGCCAGCCGGAGGTGGGCGGCACGCGTCCCGCCTCCCCAACGCTGGTGCGGCGCGAGGGACCGGTTCCGTCCCTCGATGCTTTGCGCGGCGCTTCGCCGCGAACGCTCGAAAGCCTGCTTGGCGAGCCGAACCTGCGCCGCCGCGATCCGGGGGCTGAGCTTTGGCAATATGCCTCGCCTGAATGCGTGCTTCTGCTCGTGCTCTATCCAGCGGAAGGCGGCGGCGAGTTCACCGTGCGCTATCTCGAGGCGAGCCCCGGCGGCGCGGGCGAGGCGGCGCTGCGCGCCTGCGTGGCCGCTGCGGCGCACCGGCCGGTACCCGCGACGTCGTGACGTTCTTCTCAGGGTACCGGCAGAGATCGGCCACCGGACAGATCTCGCATTTGGGCTTGCGCGCAACGCACGTATAGCGCCCGTGCAGGATCAGCCAATGATGCGCATGCTGAAGAAACGCGTCCGGCACGCGCGCCATGAGCCGCGTCTCGACCTCGATCGGCGTTTTGCCTGGCGCGAGCCCCGTGCGATTGGCGACGCGAAAAAGATGCGTGTCGACCGCGATCGTCTTTTCGCCGAACGCCGCGTTGAGGACGACGTTCGCGGTCTTCCGCCCGACGCCCGGCAGGGCCTCCAGCGCCTCGCGCGCGCGGGGCACCACGCCCTCATGCTCTGTGAGCAGCTGCTGCGAGAGCGCGATCACGTTCTTCGCCTTGTTGCGATAGAGCCCGATCGTCTTGATCATGTCGCGCACGCGGTCTTCGCCGAGCGCGATCATCTTCTGCGGCGTGTCGGCGGCGGCGAACAGCGGCCCCGTCGCCTGGTTGACGGATTTGTCGGTCGCCTGAGCCGACAGCACAACAGCGACGAGGAGTGTGTAGGGATTGCTGAACGTCAGCTCCGTCTGCGGCGCGGGGTTGAGCGCCTGGAGCCGGCGAAAGAATTCGGCGATCTGCGCCCGCGTCATCTCGGTCAATGGCAGGGTCCTCCCGGCGCGCCGGTCTTGCATTTTGACCGCCTATGTCGCCCGATAGCGGGACGATGACCAGTCCCGATCCCGAGCGTGTCTATTTCGATGCGGTGCTGCGGCCGCATCGCTCGCTTACGCCGCGCGGCTTCGCAATCCTGATGGCGTTCTTCGCGGTCTTGAGCCTGATCGCCGGTGTGGCGTTTCTGATGATCGGCGCGTGGCCGGTCTTCGGATTTTTCGGGCTGGACATCGCCCTCGTCTATCTGGCGTTTCGCCTGAATTACCACAGCGCCGACCTCTTCGAATGGGTGCGCCTCACGGATCGCAGCCTCGACATCGCGAACGAGAAGCGCGGCGGCGCGCATCGGCACTGGGCCTTCGAGCCCACCTGGGTCCGCGTCCAGGTGGAGGAGGGCCCCTTCCGCCAGGCGAAGCTCACCCTCGCCAGCCGCGGCATCGGCGTCATCGTCGGCGCGTTTCTCTCGCCCGAGGAGCGCCGGGGCTTCGCCGAGGCGCTGCGCAACGCCCTGCAGGAGCGTGCGCGCGCCCTGCCTCACATCGCCCCGTCACAATCCTGAAAAGTGCACAAACGATCACATATTGATTGACTCGCCCAAAAATGTGCATGAGTATACACATATGGAGCCTGAGGCGGAGGTTTGGCGTGTTCTAGCGGACCCGGCGCGCCGGCGGATTCTGGAATTGCTGCGCGATGGTCCGATGACGACCGGGGCGTTGAGCGCGGCGTTCACCACCTCGCGCTTCGCGGTGATGAACCATCTGGGTGCGCTCACCGCCGTCGGCCTGGTGACGGTTGAACGTCGCGGCCGGGAACGTTGGAACCACTTGAACGCGGCAAGGCTGGTCGCGCTGCTGCGCCGCTTCGTCGGGCCGTTCGAGGCCCAGTGGGCCGATCGGATGGAGCGCCTGCGCCTGGTGGCAGAAGGCAAGCATGAGGAGGCAAGGACGAGCATGACGGACGCAACGCAAGCGCGGATGTTTGAAATTCGCCAGGAAGTGGAAATCGCCGCGTCCCCGGCACAGGTGTGGCGCGCCTTGACCGCGCAACTGGGCGATTGGTGGGGCGCGCCGTTCCTGGTGCGCCAGGACGCGAGCGCCCTCACGCTCGAGCCGCGCGTCGGCGGCGTGATGGGCGAGGTCTGGTCCGATGGCGGCGGCCAGGCCTGGGCAACCATCGAAACGTTCTCGCCCGGCAAAGTGCTGCAGCTGACCGGACGCATGATGGTGCCGGGCGCCGTCGCGGGCTGGATCCGGTTTGAGCTGACGCCGGAAGGCAAGGGCACACGCCTTGCGATCGATCACAAGGCCGTCGGCGCGATCTCGGGCGAGATCGCCCCGCAATTCAATGACGGCTGGCGCGAACTGGCGCGCCGTCTGACCGCGCTCGTGGAGAAGGGCGAGCGCCTGGGTCTCAACGCCGCGCGCGCGAGTTAGGCAAGCCCCAGCACGTCCGCCATGGAATAGAGCCCGCGCGGCTTGCCGATGCCCCAGCGCGCGGCGGCGAGCGCCCCCTTCGCGAAGATGCTGCG
This sequence comes from Alphaproteobacteria bacterium, assembly GCA_016124385.1. Classification (GTDB taxonomy): domain Bacteria; phylum Pseudomonadota; class Alphaproteobacteria; order Micropepsales; family Micropepsaceae; genus JACADY01. Next base: position 279,938 of record WGNU01000001.1, read on the forward strand.
CGATTCGGCGCGGTGCGTGAGCTCGATCCGCTCGTTCGGCCCGGCGAGGATGACGGTGTGATCGCCGACGACCGAGCCGCCGCGCAGCGCCGCCATGCCGATCGATCCCTCGACGCGCTCGCCCGTGTGCCCGTCGCGCGCGGGGATGCGCAAGGCATCGAGATGGTTCGCGCCGCGCCCCTCCGCTGCCGCCTGGCCGAGCAGCAGCGCCGTTCCCGACGGCGCGTCCACCTTCGCGCGGTGGTGCATCTCGACGATCTCGATGTCGTAGGCGGGATCGAGCGCCTTGGCTGCGAGCCGCACCAAGCCGGCCAGCACGTTTACGCCGAGGCTGAAATTCCCTGATCTGATGATCGTCGCGTGCCGCGCGGCGGCAGTGAGTTTCGCCTCGTCCGCCGCCGAGAAACCGGTCGTGCCGATCACGTGGACGATCCGCGCCTGCGCCGTCAGCTCGGCCAGCGCGACGGATGTCGCCGGCGTCGTGAAATCGATCAGCGCCTGCGCTTGAACGATGACGGAGAGCGGATCATCGCTCACAGCGAGGCCCAATGGCGCCAGCTGAGCGAGCGCGCCCGCATCCTCGCCGATCGCGCCGCTGCCCACGGCCTCGATCGCGCCGGCGAGCGCGAGGTCGCCCGCCCCCGCGATCTCCGCGATGAGGGTGCGGCCCATGCGGCCGGCGGCGCCGGCAACGGCGATGCGAAGGGGTGTCGTCATGAGGCTTCTTTAGAGCAATTCGCGCCCGCGCGAAATTCAGGCGGGGCTCGCCTGCACCGACGCACTGTCCATCTCAGCTAGGATCGCCTGTGCGGCCGCGAGCGGATCGACGGCGGCGAGGATCGGCCGGCCGACCACGATGGCGCTCGCGCCCGCGCGGATCGCCTCGGCGGGCGTCGCGACGCGGCGTTGATCGTCCTGCGCGGCACCTTGTGGTCGGACGCCCGGCGTGACGATCAGAAGGTCCGGTCCCACCGCTGAGCGCACAAGCGCGATCTCGCGCGGACTGCACACGATCCCGTCGGCGCCCGCCTCCTTCGCTATGCGCGCGCGGGCAACGACCGTCTCGGCGACGGTACCGTGCTGCCCCTCGGCGGCGAGGTCCGCCTCATCGAGATCGGTAAGGACCGTGACCGCGAGGATCTTGAGAGAGGTCTGGCCCCGCCCGCGCACGGCGGCGGCGAGCGCCTTCGGCCGCGCGTGGACGGTGAGGAACGCCGCGCCCATCGCGGCAATGCTGGCGGCTCCCTTGGCGACCGTCGCGCCGATATCGAGCAATTTCGCGTCGACGAAAACTTGCCGCCCCTCGGCGATCAACTCGCGGACGAGCGCTTCGCCGCCCGAATAGAGAAGCTGGTGCCCGATCTTGAAGCCGCACGGCAACGTGCCCAGCCGCTTGGCGATCGTGCGGGCTTCATTGACCTCGGGCAGGTCGAGCGCGACGAAGAGACGTAGGTTCAAGGTCACGATTCTACCAACCTCGAACAACGGGCGTAAGGCTCCAAACTGTTACATCCTCATTGGCGTCAATTTCATATAAGACGCGGACACTCAAGGTTCCGCTCCCGCTTCTGACGAGAAACAAGAACTTTCCGGCTGGGGCCGGAAAGGGCTCTCCGAACTCCCAGGGCCGCTTGCGTAGATTGAAACGCAACCACAAACGAATCTGAGGTCGTGTGTGCGCCGGACATCTTAGAAGACCAAACTCCGCAGCCTCAGAGAAGCGGATAGACATTATTTGGCACCTAGCTCAAAAGCCCGTGCCTTATCGCTTCCTCTCCGGCCCAGTCACGATCCTCGTCCGTCACTTCTCCCGCGGCGAGAGAGTAAGCCATATAGTACGGAATACGCTCGCCCAATTGAGCCATTTGCCAGACATCGCTGTGACTGAGTTCGCTTATCTCGTTGGCTGTCCGTGAACAGACGAAATCGATGACCGCATCAAGAAGAGCTGTTTCATCAGCGCTCAACTCATTCGAGCTGTAGCCGCGTAACGGCTCGAAAACATACTTCTCTAGGCCATGAAAGTCTTCGGTCCGAATCTGCAACTCGCCGTCGGACTGTAGTTGCCGAAGTGCCTTGTTGAGGTGTCTTGCCGTCGGCCCGAACCGTTGCTTGAGATAGTCTTCTCCCGTCAACGGACTGCCGGTCCGCAGAAAATTCAGCATGTCAGCGAAGTAGAGGATCTTGTGGAGCTTGACTCGGCCCAAGGTTTCACTCGGCGCGACGGAAGCAACGTAGTGGATCGTTGCGCAGAACTTCTGAAAATTGAAGTTGATCCCCTCGTCCGGCTCAAAGGTCTGATGCGCGTTCATGCGTGCAGATTCTCACGGCGGTCCGTATTTCGCAAGGTCGCGGAGGACTATCCCGTCTCGAAGGCCTGCGGATAGACGACGCGGCCGCTCTCGCCGACAAGCGCGCCGGCGCGCAATTCGCTCGCCATGAAATGGGGCCCCGCGTAAGGGCTTTCGAGCGGCGCGGCGGCTTCGACCGAGAAGCCGAAGCGCGTGTAATAGGCCGGATCGCCCAGCACGAAGGCGGCGCTCCACCCGGTCGCGGCCGCGCGGCCGAGCCCGTCGCGGATGAGCGCAGAGCCGATCCCCTGGCGCTGATGCTCGGGCAGGACCGCGACCGGTGCCAGAGCCAGCGCCCGCTCGATCCGGTCCTCGAAAATGACGGCAAGCGCACTGAACAGCGCATGGCCGAGAAGCTTTCCATCCACCTCCGCGACGAGCGAGAAGATCGCATCGCCGTCGCGGACGAGCGCGGATACGAGATTGGCTTCGTCCGGCTGTCCGAACGCGGCCTCTTCGATGTAACGGACCGCGCGGCCTTCACCGGCCGCGGCAAAGCGGATGAGCGGCGGGCTCACTCTTTCAGCCCGTCCCAGAATTCCTTGACGGACGCGAAGAACGATTTCGATTCCGGGCTGTTGTCGCGGTCGCGCGCCTCGGTCTCGAATTGCTTCAGGAGATCGCGCTGCTTCTTGGTGAGATTGACCGGCGTCTCGACCAGGCAGGTGATGTACATGTCGCCCACGGCGCCGCTCCGCAGATGCGGCATGCCCTTGCCGCGCAGGCGGAACTGCTTGCCGGTCTGCGTGCCTTCGGGAATCTGAACCCTCGCGCGCCCGCCGTCGACGGTCGGGACTTCGATGGTCCCACCGAGCGCGGCGTTGGTGAGCGAGATCGGCACGCGGCAATGGAGGTCCGCGCCGTCGCGCTGGAACAGCTTGTGCGGCGAGACCGAGATGAAGACATAGAGATCGCCCGACGGCCCACCGCGCAGGCCCGCCTCGCCCTCGCCGTTGAGCCGGATGCGCGTGCCGTCCTCGACGCCCGCCGGCACGTTGAACGAGAGCGTCCGCTCGCGGCTGACGCGCCCCGCGCCGTTGCACGATTTGCAGGGGTTCTTGATCACCCGGCCAGAGCCGCCGCAATTGGGGCACGTCCGCTCGATCGTGAAGAAGCCCTGCTGCGCGCGCACTTTCCCGATGCCGGAGCACGTGGGGCAGGTCGCGGGCTTGGAGCCTGATTCTGCGCCCGATCCCTGGCACGCCTCGCACATCGCCGAGGACGGCACGTGGATCGTCGTGTCCTTGCCGGTGAAGGCTTCCTCGAGGCTGATCTCGAGATTGTAGCGCAAATCCGAGCCGCGGCTGTTGCGCCCGCCGCCGCGCTGGCGGCCCATGAACTCGCCGAAGAGATCATCGAACACGTCCGTGAACGCGCTCGTGAAATCCTGGCCGAACCCGCGCCCGCCGGGTCCCGGTCCGCCCTCGAACGCCTGATGGCCGAAGCGATCGTAAGCCGCGCGCTTCTCGGGATCCTTCAGGACGTCATAGGCCTCGTTCAGCTCCTTGATCTTGGCTTCGCAGGTCGGATCGTCCGGGTTCTTGTCCGGATGGTGCTCCTTGACGAGTTTGCGATAGGCGCTCTTCAGCTCCTCGACCGAGGCCCCCCGTTTCACGCCCAAGACGTCATAGAAATCGCGTTTGCTCACGGCCGCGCTCCGGTCACGGGGAACGCCGCACCGGCGCTCCTCGCAAGAAGGGCGCCGGGCCGGTGATGGGAGATGAGATCAAAGCCGTACACGCATTACCTCGCAGCGCAGGATCCTCGAATGCGGCGAAGCGTTAGCTTTGGCCCTTCTTCTTCTTGTCGTCGACTTCCTCGAAATCGGCATCAACGACATTGTCCTCGCCCGGCGCGTCGCCGGTGGGTGCGTCTCCGGTCTGGGCCTTGTACATCGCTTCGCCGAGCTTCATCGAGGCTTGAAGGAGGGCCTGCGTCTTCTGCTGGATCTCCTCGAGGTTCTCCGAGTCCGACATGCCTTTCAGCTCGGTGAGCGCCGCTTCGATCGCACTCTTGTCGGCCGCATCGACCTTGTCGCCATATTCCTGCAGCGCCTTTTCGGTCTGATGGACCGTGGCGTCGGCATGGTTGCGCGCTTCGGTCAGCTCGCGGCGCTTCTTGTCTTCGCCCGCGTGCTCCTCGGCGTCCTTCACCATCCGCTCGATCTCGCCCTCGGAAAGACCGCCCGAGGCCTGGATGCGGATGTTTTGCGTCTTGCCGGTCGCCTTGTCCTTGGCCGAGACGTTGACAATGCCGTTCGCGTCGATGTCGAACGCGACCTCGACCTGCGGCACGCCGCGCGGCGCGGGCGGAATGCCCACGAGATCGAACTGGCCGAGCATCTTGTTGTCAGCCGCCATCTCGCGCTCGCCCTGGAACACGCGGATCGTCACCGCCTGCTGATTGTCTTCAGCGGTCGAGAAGACCTGCGCCTTCTTCGTCGGGATCGTCGTGTTGCGGTCGATGAGCCGCGTGAAGACGCCGCCCAGCGTTTCGATGCCGAGCGAAAGGGGCGTGACGTCCAGGAGGAGGACGTCCTTCACCTCGCCCTTGAGCACGCCCGCCTGGATCGCGGCGCCGAGCGCGACGACTTCGTCCGGGTTGACGCCCTTGTGCGGCTCCTTGCCGAAGAAGCTCTTCACGAGCTCCTGGATCTTGGGCATGCGCGTCATGCCGCCCACGAGCACGACTTCGCCGATGTCGCTCGCCGAAAGGCCCGCGTCCTTCAACGCTTGCTTGACGCTCGGCAGCGTCTTCTGGACGAGATCATCGACCAGCGCTTCCAGCTTGGCGCGCGTGAGGCGCATCGTGAGATGCTTCGGGCCGCTTGCATCGGCCGTGATGAAGGGGAGGTTGATCTCCGTCTGCATCGTCGAGGAGAGCTCGATCTTGGCCTTCTCGGCGGCTTCCTTCAGCCGCTGCAGCGCGAGGCGGTCGCCGCGCAGGTCGATGCCGTTCTCGCGCTTAAATTCGTCGGCCAGATAATCGACGATCCGCATGTCGAAATCTTCGCCGCCCAGGAATGTGTCGCCGTTCGTGGACTTCACTTCGAAGACGCCGTCGCCGATTTCGAGAATGGAGACGTCGAACGTGCCGCCGCCGAGGTCGAAGACCGCGATCGTGCCGGCCGATTTCTTGTCGAGCCCGTAGGCGAGCGCGGCCGCCGTCGGCTCATTGATGATGCGAAGGACCTCAAGGCCCGCAATCCGGCCCGCGTCTTTCGTTGCCTGGCGCTGCGCGTCGTTGAAATAGGCAGGAACAGTGATGACGGCCTGGGAGACCTTCTCGCCCAGATAGGCTTCCGCCGTTTCCTTCATTTTCTGCAGTGTAAACGCGGAGACCTGCGACGGGCTGATCTTCTCGCCGTCCCGGCCCTGCACCCAGGCATCGCCGTTGTCGGCCTTGATGATCTTGTAGGGCATTAACTGCGCGTCTTTTTGCGCCATCGGGTCGTCGTAGCGCCGCCCGATCAGCCGCTTGATCGCGTAGTAGGTGTGTTCGGGATTGGTCACCGCTTGCCGCTTCGCCGGCTGGCCGATCAGGCGCTCGCCGTCTTGCGTGAACGCGACGATCGAGGGCGTCGTTCGCGCCCCTTCCGCGTTTTCGATGACCTTGGGTTTTCCGCCTTCCATCACGGCGACGCAGGAATTCGTCGTGCCCAGATCGATGCCGATGACTTTCGCCATAGTCTAGTTACCTCGTCATTAGGCAGGTGGCAGGTGAGGCCCCTGAAAGCGCCTCGGGATCCACCCCCGGAGAGAAATCCACGCCCTTTGGGGCCCCAATGAGGCCCCGACGTTCTTGGGGGTATATAGGAGGGGCCTATGCCCGCCGCAAGCACACCGGCCCCCCGGCAAAACAAATGCGCGTTTCACGCGATTTCGCTAGGCTGCCCGCCGAAGCGGCGCGGAGGGAGCGACGGTGAAGTGGGAAGGCCGCCGGCAAAGCCGGAATGTCGAGGATCGGCGTCGTCCGGCGGGCGGATTCCGGGGTCTGCCGCCGGGGATGCGCTTTCCAACGGGAGGCCGCTTCGGCCGGGGCGGGGTCGCGCCCTTGGGCGGCGGCCTCGGCATCATCGCGCTCGTCGTAATCGCCCTCATCTTCGGGATCGATCCGAGCGCGCTCCTCAATGGCGGCGGCATCGGGGTCGAGCAGACGAGCGCGCCGGGCCCGAGCTCCAGCACGCCCGCGAGCCCGCGTGAGGAAGAACTGAAGCAATTTGTCGCCGTCGTCCTCGCCGACACGGAAGACGCTTGGCACGCGGCCTTCTCCGAGTCCGGCCGCACCTATCAGGAGCCTCGCCTCGTGCTCTTCAGCGATGCGGTGCAAAGCGCGTGCGGTTACGCCCAAAGCGCGGTCGGGCCGTTCTATTGCCCCGCCGACCGCAAGGTCTATATCGATCTTGCCTTCCTCGATGAGATGGGCGGCCGGCTCGGCGCCGGCGGCGATTTCGCGCAGGCCTATGTCGTCGCGCACGAGGTCGGGCACCACGTGCAGACCTTGCTCGGCATTTCCGCCCGCGTGCGCGAGGCGCGCGAGCGCGTGTCCGAGGAGGAATCGAACGCACTCTCCGTTCGCCTCGAATTGCAGGCCGATTGCTTCGCGGGCGTGTGGGCCTATCGCACCGAACGCGCCAAGCAGGTGCTGGAGGACGGCGACATCGACGAGGCGCTGAACGCGGCCGCCGCGGTCGGCGATGATCGCCTCCAGCGCCGGTCGCGCGGCTACGTCGTGCCCGAGAGTTTCACCCACGGCACGAGCGAGCAGCGCGCGCGCTGGTTCCGTCAGGGTCTTTCCTCTGGTAGAATCGGAGCCTGCGATACTTTCAGCGCTCCGAGCCTCTAGTGGAACGAAACTCTCTGGGTCTTGACGGCGACGTCAGCGCAATTGAGCTCTTTCGCTCGATCGAGCACAGCTTCCGGATCGACTTCGTCAACGGCGAACTCGATCGGGTCCAGACCGTCGGTCAATTGGCGAACATCATCGAGGGCAAGCTGGCCGCGCGCGACAATCCCGCCGCGCCCCGCATTTCCAGGGTTGCGCGGGCCTTCGCGCGGTTGGAGGTGGCCGCGAAACGCTTCGCGCCGACCGCGACGATCTCGACCGCCACCCGGCTCGCCGAGGTGGCGGGCCGCGCCTCGCGCCACCGCTTCTACGAGGACTTGAAACAGGCGAGCGGACTTGATTTCGACACGGATCAATTGGGCTTCGACTTCCGCCTGTTCTTCCCGCTCGTGATCGGTTGCGTGAGCGCGAGCGCTGCGAATCACCTGGGCATGACCGATCATTGGGCCGCGAGCTTCGGCGTCGTCGTTCTGGTCTCGCTCTTGAGCGCGACGGTGACCCTGACTTTCGCCGATCATTTCCTCCCCGTGAGCACGGAAAAGACGTTCGGCGATCTTGCCCGCAATGCCGCCGACCTCAACGTCGCCGAGCTGTCCAAGGGAGTCGCGCCCCTCTCACGGCCCGAGATCATGGACGTGATCGCGGGCCTTGCCGCCCGGCTGACCGAGCGCCGCCGCGCGGTCGATGAGAACACCGCGATCGTCTGAGGGCTGAAAAAGCCTGCGTTCCCAAAAAAGCGCGAATTGAGCCATCTCAAGGGAACCCTGGGGTGCGGCCCCCATTCTAGCTAGCGTGGTGCTGGGTCTTAAGGAGGGGCCGGGCGCATTCGAGTGGAGCGGGGACGTCATGCTCATTCTGTTGAAGACACTGCTGCGGTCGATCGTCGTCGAAGGCGATCTGGAACTCATCGATGCCAAGGGTGGTCGCCACAAATTCGGCGACGGAACGGGCGTCCCTGTCGCCATTGAGGTCCATGACGAGCGAGCCTATGCGCGCCTCGCGATCCATCCGACCTTGGCGGTCGGCGAAGCCTTCATGGATGGTACGCTGACGATCGAGCGCGGCACGCTTCGCGATTTCCTCACCCTCATGGTGGAGAACATGCGCCGGCACAAATCGCCGGCCGTGCAGCTCGCCACCTGGGCGCGCTGGGCGATCCGCCGCCTCAGCCAGTACAATCCGGCCGGCAAGGCGCGCGCGAACGTCGCCCATCACTATGATCTCAGCCGCGAGTTCTACGATCTCTTCTTGGGGCGCGAGCGGCAATATTCCTGCGCCTATTTCGAGTATCCCGGACAATCGCTCGACGACGCGCAGCGCGCCAAGAAGCGCCACATCGCGGCCAAGCTGCTGCTGCGCGACGGTCAGCGCGTGCTCGACATTGGCTCGGGCTGGGGCGGGCTTGCGCTCTATCTGGCGCAGCTCGCCGATGTGCGCGTGACCGGCGTGACGCTGTCGGGCGAGCAGCTCGCCTCCGCCAAAGCGGATGCCGCGAGCACGCCGGAGGGAAAGCGCGTCGACTATCGCCTGCAGGACTACCGCGACATCGCCGAACAATACGACCGCATCGTCTCGGTCGGCATGTTTGAGCATGTGGGCGTCGGCCACTACCGCACGTTCTTCCGCACGCTCGCGCGGTCGCTGAAGGATGACGGCATCGCGCTGTTGCACACGATCGGCCGCTTCGACGGTCCCGCGGCGACCAACCCCTGGCTCGCGAAATACATCTTCCCCGGCGGCTATTCGCCGGCGCTATCGGAGATCCTTCCCGCGATCGAGAAGGAAGGCCTCATCGTCACCGACATCGAGGTGCTGCGCCTCCACTACGCCGAGACGCTCGCTGCGTGGGAAGCGCATTTCCAGGCCAACCGGGAAAAGATCGCCGCCCTTTATGATGAGCGCTTCTGCCGCATGTGGGAGTTCTATCTGATCGCGAGCGAGCTTTCCTTCCGCACGCAGGAAAGCGCCGTTTTCCAGATCCAGATCGCCAAGGACCAGAAGGCGGTGCCGCTCACCCGCGATGAAATCATCGCCTGGGAACAGGCGCAGCGCGCCCACGAGAACCCGCCAACTCCCCCCGCGCGCCTCGCGGGCGGATAGCGTTAGGCGGTCGTGTCGATCGAGGCTCCGGGCTCGCCCTGCGGCTGACCCCCGCCTGCGCTGCCGTTCGCGCCGCCGCCTTTGGAGACGACGACCATCGCCGGCCGGAGCAGCCGCTCACCGATCGTGAAGCCGGTCTGCGCGACCGTCACGACATGCCCCGCCGCGACGTCCGCGCTCGGCACTTCCGCGATCGCCTGATGCAGATTGGGATCGAACTTCGCGCCCTCTGCCGCGACCACCTGCACGCCGTGGCGCTCGAGCACCGCGAGCAATTCGCGCTCCGTCGCCTCAAGCCCGACCATGAGGTTCTTGAGGGGCTCTGGGCCATTATCGCGCAGCTCGGCGGGAACGGATTCGATGCCGCGCCGGAAATTGTCGGCGACCGTCAAAAGATCGCGCGCGAATTTGGCGATGCCATAGGCCTGCGTGTCGGCGCGGTCGCGCTCGGCGCGCTTGCGCGTGTTGTCGGCTTCCGCGAGCGCGCGCAGCAGGCGATCCTTCAGATCGGCGACCTCGGCCTCCAGCTTGGCGATCACGGCTTCGGCCTCGCCGGCCGACATCGCGGGATCGGTCTGCGGCGCGTCGTCGTTCTTTTCGGGCGTCTCGTTCATCACAGGCACTCCTGACACTCTGGGCCGCGGCTTACGGCAGCACGCGGCCGATGACTTTGGCGGTATAATCGACCATCGGAATGATGCGGGCGTAGTTGAGCCGGGTCGGGCCGATCACGCCGACGACACCCACGATCTGCGAGCGCGCATTGGTATAGGGCGAGAGAATGACCGAGGACCCAGAGAGGCTCATCAGCTGGTTTTCCGCGCCGATGAAGATTCGCACGCCCTCGCCCTCGCGCACCCGGTCGAGAATCTGAACCAGTTCCTCGCGCCGCTCGATGTCGTCGAAGAGGGTACGGATCCGTTCCAAATCCTCGCTCGCGTTGATCGAACTCAAGAGTTGCGAGGCGCCGCGCACGATGAGCGCGCGCGTATCGGCCGTCCCGCCTGACCAGGTCGCGAGCCCGTCCGCGATGAGTTTCGCCGTCAGCTCGTCGAGCTCGGCGCGGCGCGAGGCGACGTCCTCGCGGATGACGCTCTGCGCGTCTTCGATCGTGCGGCCCTGAACCCGGGCGTTCAGATAATTGCTCGCTTCCGTGAGCGCAGAGGGCGGCAGGCCCGCCGGAATGTCGACGAGCCGGTTCTCGACGGCCCCGTCCTCGCTCACCATGATGACGAGCGCCTTGTTCGCGCCCGTCGACACGAACTCGACATGCTTGAGCGCGCGGTCGAGCTTGGGCGTGACGACCAGCCCCGCGCAGTGCGAAAGCCCCGCCAGCAGCGCGCTCGCCTGCGTGAGGAGATCCTCGATCTTCTCGCCCCGCGCCGCGAGGCGGCCCTCGATTGCGCGCCGCTCGTCATCCGAAAGGTTGCCGATCTCCAGCATGCCGTCGACGAAGAGCCTGAGGCCCAGATGCGTCGGCAGCCGCCCCGCGCTCGCGTGCGGCGCGGCGATGAGGCCGAGCCCCTCCAGATCCGCCATCACGTTGCGGATGCTGGCCGGTGAAAGATGAAGGCCGCCGCGCTGCGAAATCGTGCGCGAGCCCACCGGCTCGCCGGTTTCGAGATAGGAATCGACGACCAGCCGGAAGACCTCGCGCGCCCGCTCGGAGAGATCGGCCACGCTGCCCCGCATGGCCGGCGCGGGGGTAAAGCCGCTGGCATCCTTCGTCATGGCGCGAAAATCGCTCCTCCCGAGGCGTGTTGCATCAGGGTCACCCGGGGGCTAGGTAACGCGCGACCAAGAGGACTTCAAGGGGAGCCGCTGATGCGCCCATCGGGCCGGAAAAACGACGAATTGCGCAAGGTGACGCTCGAGCCGGGCTTTGCGAAATTCGCGGAGGGCTCGTGCCTCGTTCGCTTCGGCGACACGCATGTCCATGTGACGGCGAGCCTTGAGACCTCCGTGCCGCCGTTCCTGCGCAATTCCGGCAAGGGCTGGGTGACGGCCGAATACGGCATGCTGCCGCGCGCGACGGGCGAACGGATGCGCCGCGAGGCGGCCGCCGGCAAGCAATCCGGCCGCACCCAGGAGATCCAGCGCCTGATCGGCCGCTCGATGCGCGCGGTGACGGAACTTTCAGGCTTTGGTGAGCGCCAGATCGTCATCGATTGCGACGTCATCCAGGCCGATGGCGGCACGCGCACGGCATCGGTCACGGGCGCCTATGTCGCGCTTCACCAATGCTTCGCGCGCATGAAGTCGCTCGGCATGATCGAGCGCGTGCCCTTGAAGGAGCCGGTCGCAGCGATCTCCTGCGGCATTTATGGCGGCACGCCCGTGCTCGACCTCGACTACGACGAGGATTCAACCGCCGAGACGGACGCGAATTTCGTCCTCACGGGCTCGGGCAAGATCGTTGAGGTGCAAGGCACCGCCGAGCGCGATCCGTTCACGGAGGAAGAGTTCCTCCACCTCCTGGCGCTCGCCAAGAAGGGCATCGGCGAGCTGACAGTTCTGCAGCGCCACGCGCTCGGCCTTTCGTGAGCGGACACCGGCGATGGACGCGCGGGCGCCTTGTGGTCGCGACGCACAATTCTGGCAAGCTGCGCGAGATCGCCGATCTTCTGAAAGCCTTTCCCATTGACGCGGTCTCGGCCGGCGAACTCGGCCTCCCAGAGCCGGAGGAAACGGGCGACAGCTTCATCGCCAATGCGCGCCTGAAGGCGAGCGCGGCCGCGACGGCAAGCGGCCTTCCCGCGCTCTCGGATGATTCCGGCCTCTGCGTCGAGGGGCTGGACGGCGCGCCCGGCATCTATTCCGCGCGCTGGGCGGGTCCGACGAAAGATTTCGCGGCGGCGATGGCTCGCATCGAGCGCGAGCTTCAGGAGAAACGCACCGCAAACCGCCGCGCGACGTTCGTCTGCGCGCTCGCGCTCGCCTGGCCGGACGATCACATGGAGGTCTTCGAGGGGCGCGTGAACGGCACGCTCGTCTTCCCGCCGCGCGGCGAGCGCGGTTTCGGCTACGATCCGATCTTCATCGCGGATGGCGAGCGCGAGACATTCGGCGAGATGGACCCCGAAAAGAAGCACGCCATGTCGCACCGCGCCCGCGCCTTCGCGCAGCTCGTCGCCGCCTGTTTCGAGAGATGACCGAGCCAGGCTTCGGCATCTACGTCCATTGGCCGTTTTGCGCGGCGAAATGCCCCTATTGCGATTTCAACAGCCATGTCCGCAAGGGCATCGATCAGCGCCGCTGGGCGGCAGCGATCGTCCGTGAGCTGACGAGCCTCGCCGCCCGCCTGGATGCGCGCCCGCTTGTCGGCAGCATCTTCTTCGGCGGCGGCACGCCCTCGCTGATGGAGGGCGAGACGGTCGAAGCGATCCTTGCCGGCATTCGCGGCGAGTTCGCGCTCGCCCCCGATTGCGAGGTGACGCTGGAGGCGAACCCCACCAGCACCGATGCCGCGCGCTTCGCGGACTATGCCAAGGCTGGCGTCAATCGCGTCTCGATTGGCGTCCAGGCGCTGAACGATGCGGATCTGAAGGCGCTCGGCCGCTGGCACACGGCGGAGGAAGCGATCGCAGCGCTGGCCGTCGCGCGCGACACATTCGCGCGCGTCTCCATCGATCTCATCTACGCGCGGCCCGGCCAAAGCGAGGCGCAATGGAAGGACGAACTCTCCCGCGCGCTCGCGCTGGGGACATCGCATCTCTCCGCCTATCAATTGACGATCGAGGAAGGAACGCCTTTCGCTGCGCTCCATGCGGCGGGCCGTCTCAGGGTGCCGGACGATGACCGCGCCGCCGCGCTCTATGAGGTGACGGGCCGCCTCACGGCCGCGCAGGGCCTTGCCGACTACGAAGTGTCGAACTACGCGCGGCCGGGCGAGGAGAGCCGGCACAATCTTCTCTATTGGCGCTATGGCGACTATCTGGGCGTCGGCCCCGGCGCGCATGGCCGCCTCACGGTCGCGGGCGAAAAGATCGCGACGGAGACGCTGAGGCGCCCCGAAACCTGGCTTGATCAGGTGGAAGGGAAGGGCGACGGCCTTGCCGCCGAAGCGCCGATCGAGCGCGCCGCGCAGGCGGAAGAAATGCTGCTGATGGGCCTGCGCCTCAGCGAAGGTATCGATCCCGCGCGGTACGCGGCGCTTGCCGGCTGTTCCTTCGATGCGGGGCGTGTGGCCGCGCTGATCGACGACGGCCTTCTCGAACGAAGGGCTGGCCGCTTGGCCGCCACTCGATCCGGCCGCCTCGTCCTCAATCGCGTCATCGCGGAATTGGCGGCGGGGCCTCCCTCCACCCCGACCCTGCCCACGAGGGGAAGGGAGGCATCGTGAAACCCTCGCCTTGATGCGGAGGGTGGCGAGTGCAACGAGCCGGGTGGGGCGATGCTACCGCCCCGCCATGATCTCGGCGAAGCCCGGCTGCGCGTCGGGCGCTGCATCGCGAAATTCGGGCAGCGCCTCGCACGCCGAAACGATCGCAGCGAGCCGCGGGTAGGGCGTGATATCGCATTTGTAGCGCCGCGCATTGCCCCATTGCGGCACGAGCAAGACGTCGGCGAGGGTTGGCGTATCGCCAAAGGCAAAGGCGCCGTCCGCGTGGCGCGCGGCCATGATCTCAAGGCTCGAAAACCCCTTGGCGATATTGTGCGCGTACCATTGCGCGCGCTTCTTTTCGTCCAGCCCCATGCCTTGGCTTAGATAGGCGAGCACGCCCGTGTTGTTGAGCGGATGCATCTCGCACGCGACGGCCTGCGCGAACGCCCGCACCTGCGCCCGCGCGACGGGATCCTTCGGCAGCAGCGGCGGGCTTGGATGCGTCTCGTCCAAATACTCGATGATCGCCATCGATTGCGTGAGGATCGAGCCGTCGACCTCGAGCGCGGGGATGAGACCCTGCGGGTTGATCGCGAGATAGCCGGCCGCCTTCTGCTCATCCTTCCCGGCGCGCAGATCGACGAGCACGCTCTCGTAAGCGAGCCCCTTCAGATTCAGCGCGATGCGGACGCGGTGCCCCGCCGAATTGAGGATGTAGTGATAGAGCTTCACAGCCCCGAAAGCGTCGACGGCTGGAAGGTCGTCGGCGCCGGGCTGACGACGGTGAAGCCGCTGCCCGTCACCTCGACGACGGCAAGCCCGCGCTCAATCGTCCCGTTGTTGCGGAAGCGGAAAATACCATCGACGCCCGCGAACCCGTTCGGATCGGCGAAGGTGGTGAGGAGGAACCGCTCGAACGGCCGCCCGGCCGAATAGGAATTGATGAGCGAGACCGCGTCATAGGAAAGGCTCGCGATGCGCGGCGGCTGATAGCCGTAGGAGGCTTGGAAGCGGTCGGCGAAGCTCCGCCGCGTGACGGGGTCGGGCGCGGCGAACCACCCGCCGACGACGCTGGGTTCCTTCAGCACCGAGGGGTCGTCCCAAAGCCCGGTGCCCAGGAATTTCACTTGGCGCGGGTCGATGTTGTTGTAGGGCAGAAGCGGCGCAAGTCCCGAAAGCCCGACACCGCTTTCAGGCAGCAGCACCGCATCGAACTGGCTCTGCGCGAGCGCCGCGACCGGATCGAGCATGCCGGTCTGGTTCGCTGGATAGCTCTGCACGGCCGCAACGAACCCCGCGTTCTCCGCAACCGCTTGGCGGAACGAGGATTCGATCCGCGTGCCATAAGCCGTTTGCGGCACCAGCGCGGCATAGCTCATCCGCCCCTGGCTGCGGGCGTATTGGACGACGCGGCGCACTTCTTCTTCCGGCTGGAAGCTGAGGAGATAGATCCCCGGCCCCGCGACCGCACGGTCGCTGGAGAAGGCGATCATCGGAATGTTGCGCCCCCGCGTGACGGTCGCCGCCGCGCCCACGGTCTGCGCGAAGAGCGGCCCGAGCACGACCTCGGCGCCCTCGTTGAGGACTTCCGTTGCCGCCGCGATGGCGCCGTCCGGCGTTCCCTTGGTGTCGCGCGGCATGATGAGGAGCTGGCGGTTGCCCGTCTCGAAGGCCGCGAGCTGCGCGGCATCGAGCAGCGCTTGCGCGACCGAGCGGACCTCGCTGTTGGGATGCGACAGCGGCAGCAGCAAGCCGATGCGGATCGGCTCGCCGGTGAAATTGGGCGGCGTGAAAAGCCCGGCCGGGTCGGGCCGCACGGGCATGCCGGGCGGGGGCAGGGTCTGGCTCGGCATCGCGATGGGCGCGGTCGGCTGCGGTCCGGGCGCCGGTTTGGAACCGAACGGGAAAGTGCCGCCCTGGCACGCGGTGAGCGCGAAGGCGGCGAGAAGGACCATTGCCAGCTTGCCGGCTTTGGTCCAAGTGATGACCAGCGGGCCCACCCGTCCCATCAAATGACGTCTCCTTGACCGTTTGCTGGACGCCCCGAGCGTGAAGGGCAGTGATGCGCAGTCGAGTCGCGAAACCGAAACCTACTGGCGCGAGCGGACCAAGTAAATCGCGCGACGATGACGCTCCTCCTTCGCTCTTGCCGGGTCTTTACGTCACCGCGACGCCGATAGGCAATCTCTCCGATTTGACGGATCGCGCGAAGGACGTGCTGTCGCGCTGCGATCACATTCTGGCCGAAGACACGCGCGTGACGGCCAAATTGCTCGCGCGTCACGGCATTCGCACGAAACTGCGCGCCTATCACGAGCATGTCGCCGGCAAGGAGGGCCCCCGCGCGCTGGAGGCGATCCGCGCTGGCGCGGCGATCGCGCTCGTCAGCGATGCGGGAACGCCGCTGATCTCCGATCCCGGCGAGCGCCTGGTCGCCGAAGTGGCGGCCGCGGGCCTGCCGATCGTCTGCATTCCCGGGCCGTCCTCGCTCGTCGCGGCGCTGAGCGTCGCGGGGCTTTCGACGCGGCGCGTGCTGTTCGGCGGTTTTCTGCCGCCCAAGGCCGCCGCGCGCCGCGCCGAATTGCGCGAACTTGCGGCCATTCCCGCGTCGCTCGTCTTCTTCGAGGGGCCGAGCCGCCTCGGCGATGCGCTTGATGATCTCTTGGATATTCTGGGGCCCCGCCGCGCGGTTGTCGCGCGGGAGCTCACCAAACTGCACGAGGAAGTCGTACGCGGCGATCTGGGCGAGCTGGCCGCCCGCTATGCGGGCGCCGTGGTGCGCGGCGAATGCGTGATCGTCATCGCCCCGCCCGGTGAAGAGGCAGCGCGCGACGAGGGCGATCTCGAAATGGCGCTGGGCGAGGCGCTCGGCCATTTATCGCTGAAGGAGGCGGTCGCCTCCGTCACGGCGAAAACGGGTCTTCCCCGCCGCGAGGTCTATGCGCGCGCGCTGGCGCTGACTCGGGATCGCGCCTGATGCGCGGCGAGGCGCGCCGCCTCGCGACGCATGACGCGGGCGAAGGCGCGGAATGGTGGGCTGCGCTTGCGCTGCGCCTCAAGGGCTACCGCATTCTGGAGCGCCGCTATCGCGCCGGACGCGGCGAAATCGACTTGATCGCCACGCCGCCTTTCTCCCGCCGCAATGGCGTGGTGGCCTTCATCGAAGTTAAGCGCCGGGCCGACGAGGCATTGGCGAGCGAGGCCCTCACCGCCGACAAGCGCCGCCGCATGGCGAGCGCCGCCTCGGTCTACCTCGCCCGTCATCCCCGCTTCGCCGATGCGGCCCAGCGCTATGACCTGATGCTCATCGTGCCGGGTCGATGGCCGGTTCATGTGATCGATGCTTGGCAGGATTGAACGAACTCAACTATCAAGGATGGGGCGTTGGGGCTGATTCGAAAGGAGAAGGGGAGCAATGAAGCTGCCATGGAATTCAGCTCTGAAACTGGCTGCGCTGGTCGTGATGGCGCACGCGCTTGGCGGATGCGCCGTGCTGGCGGTCGGCGGCGCGGCGACGGCGGTTAAGAGCTTTCGCGAGGAACGCGCCGTCCAGACCCAGATCGATGACGCGACCATTGCCGCCCAGATCGACGGCAACCTTGTCGGTCAGGGCAATCTCTTCAAGCGCGTGAAGGTCACGGTGCTCGAGGGCCGCGTCTATCTGAAGGGCAAGGTCAACACGCAGGAAGAGCGCATCACCGCGACACGCGTTGCCTGGCGCACGGGCGGCGTGAAGGAGGTCTACAACGACATCCTCACGGGCGTTGAGCCCTCGCTCTCCGACGCGGCGAACGACACGTGGATCTCAACCAAGGTCCGCGCGAATTTGCTGACCGACGGCGCCGTGAAGGACGTCAACTACACGATCGATACGCAGAACGGCACGGTCTATCTGATGGGCATCGCGCAGAGCGAGGCCGAGCGCGAGCACGCGGTTTCGGTCGCAAGGGGCGTGCCCGGCGTCGTTGCGGTCGTGGACTATCTCGTGCTGCGTGACGATCCGCGGCGCCTTGCCCGCGCGCCCGATCAGCCGCCGGCGGAAGCCTATTACGGCGAGCAGTCGAGCTATGCCGAGCCGGCCGCCGCCCCGCCGCAATCCTACGCTTCGCCAACCTATGCTTCGCCGTCCTACAGCCAGCCCGTGACCGTCGAGCCCTATGACAGCCGCACGGTCCGGCCGGTCGAGGTGCAGCAGACGCCGATCTACTGAGGGCGGCGTTAGAGAATCAGCGCGCGCAGCGTATAGGCGGCCGCTGCGACGCTGATCGCGCCGGCGATCCACAGGGCGATGAACCAGCCGAGACGCGTGCGCAAGGGCGGGCGCGCCTCGCCCGCTTCCGGCGGGCCCTCAATGATAGGCGGCATCGTCGCCGACCTTCGCGCGGAACAGCCAATAGACGTAAGCCGTATAGGCAAGAATGATCGGCAGCATCGGCAGCGCGCCCCACAGCATGAGCGCGAGCGCGTTGTCGGCGGCCGCCGCCTCGCCGGGCGTCATCGCAAAGGGCACGATGTAGGGCCACAGGCTGATCGCAAGACCGAGATACCCCACCGCGAACAGCGCGACCGAAAGACCGTAGGGCAGCAGATGGTTGCGTGTCTCCGCGCCGCGCCACAAGAAGAAGCACAGACCCGCCGCGACCAGCGGCAAGGGCGCGAGCTGCAGGAACACCGGCCAATCGATCGAGGTCATCGAGACCCCCCAGCGCGCGGTGACGCGCGGATCGATGCCGAGCGTGGCAAGGCTCACCCCCGCCATCGCGACCGCGACGATGACGCTGAGCTGCATCACCCACCGCCGCGCGCGGTCAAAGAGCGCGCCTTGCGTTTTATAGACAAGCCACGCGGCGCCGAGCAGCGCATAACCCGCAACGAGCGAGGCCGCGACGAGCAGCGAGAACGGCGTCAGCCAATCGAACGGCCCGCCCGCGAAGGCGCCCTTATCGAGCGCGACGCCCTGCACGAACCCGCCGAGCACGAGGCCCTGCGCCGCTGTCGCGACGAGCGAGCCGCCCGAGAACGCGATCGTCCACCAGCGCTTGCCCGTCGCGCGGCCCTGATGGCGGAACTCGAACGCGACGCCGCGAAAGATGAGCGCGAGCAGCATCAGGATGATCGGGATATAGAGCGCCGGCATCAGCGCCGCATAGGCCTTGGGGAAGGCGGCGAAGAGCCCGCCGCCGCCCAGCACCAGCCAGGTTTCATTGCCGTCCCACACGGGCGCGATCGCGGCCTGCATCTGGTCGCGCTCGCGTGCGTCCTTGGCGAACGGAAAGAGGATGCCGACGCCCAGATCGAACCCGTCGAGCGCAACATAGAGAAAGACCGCAACGGCGATCAGGACGGCCCAGATCAGCGCGAGTTCGATGCCGAACATGTCACGCCTCCTTCAGCGCGGCGCCGAGCGGCGTGCCGGGCGGCTGTTTGGAACGCGGTGCCGGCTCGTCGCTCTCAGGTCCCGCCGCCATCAGCCGCAGGATGTAGAGCGCGCCGGCCGTGAAGACGACCGCGTAGACGATGAGGAAGAAGAGGAGCGAGGCCGCGACCGTTCCCGCCGCGACCGGCGAGACAGCGTCGGCCGTGCGCAGCACGCCGTAGACGACATAAGGCTGCCGGCCGACTTCGGCCGCGATCCACCCCGCGAGCACCGCGATGAAACCGGACGGCCCCGCCAGCACCAGCGCTCGGAAATAGAGGCTCGCTCCATCGAGGCGACCCGTCGCCCAAACGAACGCGCCCCACAGGCCAAGCGCCACCATGATGAGCCCGATGCCGACCATCACACGGAACGACCAGAAGACGATGGCGACGGGCGGGCGATCCTCCTCGGGAAAGCTTTTCAGGCCGCGCAGCGTTTCCGTCGGCGGCGTGTCGAAGAGGAAGCTGCTCGTGTCGGGAGCCGCGAGCTCGAAGTGATTGGTCTCGGCCGCCTCGTCGGGCCACGCGAAGAGGATTGAAGGCTGGCTCTGGCGATCCTCCCACCAGCCTTCCATGGCCGCGATCTTGGCCGGCTGATGCGCGTGCGCGACGAGGCCGCTTTCATGGCCGACCAGCACTTGCAGCGGCGCGACGATCGCCATCATGAGGATCGCCATGCGCAGCGCCGTTCGCCCTTCGGTGAGCGCGCGGCCCTTGAGGAGCGTGTAGGCAGAGGCGCCCGCCACCACCATGGCGGTCGTCAGGTAAGCCGCCAGCACCATATGCGCGAAGCGCGAGGGCTGCGAAGGGTTGAAGACGACCTCCCAGAAATCGGTCGCGACCATCGTCCCGTCGGGCGCGAAGGTGAACCCGGCTGGCGTCTGCATCCAGGAATTGGCGGCGAGGATCCAGAACGCGCTCATCAGCGTGCCGATCGCGACCATGCAGGTGGAAAAGAAATGGAGTCCCGGCCCCACGCGCTTCCAACCGAACAGCATGACGCCCAGGAACGACGCCTCGAGGAAGAACGCGGTGAGCACCTCATAGGCAAGCAGCGGCCCGATCACGCTGCCGGCCTGCGCGGAAAAGACGCTCCAATTCGTGCCGAACTGATAGCTCATCACCACGCCCGAGACGACGCCCATGCCGAATGAGAGCGCGAAGATCTTCACCCAGAAGAGATAGAGATTCTTGAAATGCTCGCGGCCTGTCGCGAGCCACAGCCCCTCCAGCACCGCAAGATAGGACGCGAGCCCGATCGTGAACGAGGGGAAGATGATGTGGAAGCCGACGGTGAACGCGAATTGCAGCCGCGCAAGGAGAAGGGCGTCGAAGTCCATGTCGCGGCTCCAAGGTTTCGCGGCGCGATGACAAGCACGATCGCGCTGGCACGCGCGAATGCGCGGATAGGAACGCCGTATGTTTGATTTTTAGTCTATCAACGCCTGAAGCTCAGTGCGACCCATAGGCGCGGCGACGTTGCTCTCATCGGCCCATAGCGCCCCCATGATCATGGTGATCCCCGGCCCGGTCATCGGGCATGGAGAGCATCAGCACCGGCGCCGGGTTCGGCATGTCGTGCCAGGCTTGGCCCTCGGCGGGAATGTCGGTCCAAGAGCGCGCGCCCTCGGCGCAGGTTTGCAGGACCGCGAAATAGAGCGGGCCCGTGCGCGCCGGAAGTTTCATGAGCAGCCCGAACTGGTCGAACTGATCGGCCGGCAGCTCGCCCGTCCAGGTCACCGCGACGACGCGCTCGGCAATCGCGCCGTACTCAGACGGAATGGGTTCGGCCAATGTTTCGCGGTCGATGGAAACCGTCCAGCTGGGTTTGGCCTGGGGCCGCGCGGTGAGAATGCCCTCCGGAATCGTGATGCGGATGGAAAGGGTGGGCGATGGGCCGCAGCCATGCCCCACCCGGAAGAAGCCGGCATAGTAGCTGCCGGCTGTCGCCTCCGGTTCCGCAAGGACGATATGGGCGAAGGCCGGCGGCGCCAGGAACAGCGCCGCCGCCGCAAGCGGGATGATTTTGTGCATCGGGTGCGCTCCCAGCCTCAGAAGCGGAAGGAAAGGCCGGCCGTCACCGTCAGCCCTTCGCCGGGAAAGAACACGGCCGTGCTGACGCCGCCCGCGGTTGCATCCGTCACGGCGCCGAACTCGGCGACATAGCGTTCGTCGGTCAGGTTCCGCCCGTCGAGGAAGAGCGTCAGGCCGTTCTCGAACTCGTAGCCGGCATTGAGCGACAGCAGCGTGAAGCCCGGTGCCTTCATCGTATTTGCATAGTCGACAAAGACGTCCTTCGGCCGCCATTCGACGTTCGGCGCCACAAACCAGCCATCGGGATGCGAGTAGCGAAGCATCGCGCGGTATTGGTGTTCCGGCACCACGGGCAGGCGGCTGTCGCCATAGACCGGGTCGCCGTCGAAGAAGAAATCGGAATAGGTATAGGTCTGCCGCAGCAGCCAGACCCCGTTCAGGAAGTCTCTCGTGACGACCCAGTCCAGCGCGGCTTCAACGCCTTGGTGCACCGTGTTGCCGGCATTGAAGACGGAGGCGGGTGCTGCCCCGGTGAGGAAGCTCAAGAGCTCGCCCTCGATCTCCGAGCGATAGAGTGTCAGGTCCCAGATGAGATCCCCAACGCGCCCGCGCGTGCCGATCTCGCCGGTCCAGGCCTCTTGCGGCACGACCGGCACAAGCACGCCGGATTGGACCAGCGCGCCATAGTGGGGCGGTTCTACCGAACGCGTAACGTTCGCGTAGACTTGGGTGCCCGCCTCGTTTTCCCACAGCACGCCCAGACGCGGCGCAAACCAATCGAAATCGGCATCCGCGTTGTTCGCCCCGTTCAGCCGGTCGATGAAGTCCCGCGTGGCGAGTCCATAGGAGCCACCGGCGACGAGAGCGATCTGATCGGTCACGAACAGCCTTCCCTCGGCGAATAGGTCGAGGCCCGTCGCGTCCTGCAGCGTACTGCCGGTAATCGGAAAGGTCGTCTGATAGAGGCGCTGGTCGACGATGCCCTGGCGATAGGAAAGGCCGGCAAAGACATCGGCGCGAAGTCCCGAGACTTCACCTTCCCAATCCAGGCGCCCGAACGCCCCTTGCGTCTCGATCTGCTGGAGGATGCCCAGGCTGATCGGGTGAACGAGATCGGTACCCGTGGCGTAGAGGCCGCCTTCGAAGACAGCGCTGTCGTCAAGCCGCCATCGTGTTTGTAGGCTGACGCGCGCCACCGATTGGTCGCGCTGGAAGTTGAACGTCTTGGCGGTGGCGAGCGCCGCGCGCGGATGGGCCAGCGCGTTGCTGAGCGTCACGCCGCCCGGCACGTCCTGCTCGATATCGGCGCCATAGGCGATGAGGCGCACCTCGCGGTCCGCGCCGAACTGATAGCCCAGATTGATTGTGCCGCGCAGTTGTTCCTGCTGCGTTTGATCGCGATAGCCATCCGCCTCCAGCCGGTTGATGGCGGCAAAGACATCCCAGTTGCCGAACACATCGGCGTACTGGCCGGCCGTGCGGAACAGGCCGTACGACCCGCCTTCCACGCGCAGCAGGCCCGTGGATTCCGCCGTGCGGCCCGTCGGCGTGACGAGATTGAGGACCCCGCCCAATTGCGCCCCGCCGAAGCGCAGCGCGTTGCCGCCGCGATAGACTTCGATGTAGCGGGCGGTCAACGGGTCGATCTTCTGGAAATCGCCGAAGCCGTCGGCGTCCGCGAAGGGCACGCCGTCTTGGGCGAAGAGCACGCCGCGCTGATGAAAGGCTTGGCCGATCCCGGAGCCGCGGATGGAGACGCGCGCCTCCTCGCCATAGCGCTTGGCCGTCAGCACGCCCGGAACGTCGCGAAGCAAATCGTAAAGGCCCTGCGCGCTGCGCGTCTCGATGCTTTCGTTGGAGACGACGGAAACCGCGCCGGGTGTGCGTGACAGGTTCTGCCGCGCCTCCGCAACGATCGGTGGGTCCTCAGGGTCGCGTACCCCGGTGACGATGACGGTGGTGACGGCGGAGGATTCTTCCTGCGTGGGCGTGGCGTTTTGCGCGATAGCGGCAAGCGGCGTGAGCGCGAGGACGCTGCCAAGCAGCGTGGATTTGAGGGTCATGAAGCAAAGGGCCTGAGCGGCCGCGAGCGATTTCGCGGGCGTGAAACGAAAGCGAACGGAAGGCTCCGTTCGCGGCGACGACGTCTCAGGCGAAACTGGGTGGGCCGCGGGCCGGCGGTGGCGGGCCGGTCGGCGTGGCCGGAAGTTGATCGGCACGCGGCGAAATCAGAGCCGCGATCGCGATGTCCCGCGGCGGCAGCGCGGCCACCATTTGCAGCGGCAGGGTGAGGGAGCCCGTCAGCGCGAACGGGCAATGGCCCTGGCCGTCGTTCTTCTGCGGCTGGGGCTTGCCGTCGACCTCGACCGCGCCTGTCTCAAGGTTGAGGAACGCGGCTCCACCGGAAAGACTGCACAGCGTGATCGGGATGCGCTGTCCCTCGACCGCGCCGATCATATAGCCCTGGGGGATGACGGATTTGAGCGCAAAGGCGATGAGCGCGAGCCAAAGGCCCGCCCGCCGTGCGCCCTGTATGAAAGTCCCCCGCTTCACCAAGCAGACGCTAATCACTCGTCCCCTCTCAGGCGAGTGACAGCGAGTCGCAGGTGCGCCAGGCGGCGAACGTCAAGGCCCGACGGGTTTCCCGTCGACGATCTGATCGAGGAATTCCGACATGCCAAAGCCGGTCATGCCGTTGCAGCGATATTCGGTCATGCCCTCGGTGATCCGCGTTTCGAGGTCGCGTCCCCCCGGCGTCGCACGCCGGTTGCGCAAGGGGATGAGCGAGACGACGCGGCCCCTCACGTCGTAGCTCTTCTGCGCGGTACGGCACCAGACGGTGAGATCCGTCTGATAGCGCTGCGCATCATAACGCGCCTCCACCCGCGCATCCTCGATGAGGTGATAGGCGCCGTCTTCGAACACCATGCCGCTCTTGCGCAGATTTCCCTGCTCGTCGGCGATGACCGAGACCATCATCCCGAAATCGCGCCCGAAATTCATCGGCAGCCAGCGATACCAATAGAGCGCCTGCCAATACCGCGGCCCCCAGGATTTGTCGCGCAAACCGAAACCGGAGACGGTCCAGGTTTCATCGCCCACGGTGAACGTGCCGTCCGCCGACACGTGCTGTTCGTAGTGCGCTCGCGCGAAGGTTTTCTCCGATTCAAGTTTGAGCGGCGTTCCATCGGCGTTGACCGTCTCCCCGCCATACATCGGCGAGACGCCCCGGTAGGTGAGGCGGATTTTCGCCGGCACGCTCGGGTGCTTGCGGAAGGCGGCGGAGGGATCCGCCATGTCGTGTGGCGTGCTGAGGAGAAGGACCTTCCCTTCATAGGTCACCGTCAGTTCCTTGAAGGGTGTCACGACCTCGATAGTCAGCCCGCCAGCCTTCATCTCGCGGTTATGGGTGATCTTCGGCTTTGCGTACATGAACCCGACGCGCCCATCCGGCAGATACAGGCACACGGTCATCTCCGCGTATCCCTCGTTCGGCCTGTTGCCCAGGCGGAACCACCCGCCCATGCGCTGCGCGGGATCGAACATGTTGAGATACATGCTCTCATTGTAGTTGGAGACGGGCTCAGGCTCGTGTGTGTACTCGTCCTGCGGCTCGAGCCGGGTCTTGAAGCCGTGCGGGGTGACCATGATGGTTCCTCTGGGTTCCTACGACGAATGCTATCGCGCCTTGAGGCCGCGCTTGAGCGCGCGCAGCGTGGCAAGGCGCAGCGCATCGAGGTCGGTCTTCGGGTCGGCCAGATATTGCAGACTCGCGCCGAGCTGCACGCTTCCGACCATGATGGCCGTGGCATCAACGTTGAGGTCGGCGGCGATCGAGCCGTCGGCCTGCCCGGCCGCGATCTGTTCGGCGAACCGCGCCTTCGCGATCTGGTGCGAGGCGGCGAAAGCGCTGCGCTGCTCGCTGAGATCGCCGACGACGCCCGCGAACATGACGAAATAGGCGCGCAACTCGGCCGCCTCTGGAAGACTGCGGAAAAAGAGGTCGACGCGCATGAGAAGCGCTTCGAGACCGTTCGCCGGCACGTGCTCGATATCGGCGAGGAGCGCGTCGAACCCTTCGTGCAGCCGCGCGATCAGCGCCGCGATCAATCCGTCCTTCGACCCGAAACGCTGGCTGGCAAGACCCCGGCTATAGCCCGAGCGCGCGCCGATGCGATCGAACGTTGCCGCCGCGTAGCCCTCTTCGGCGATGACGGCCGCGGCGGCCGAAAGCAACTCGGCGTCCGACTGGGCGCGCCGCTCGGCCTGGCGGCGCGCCCGGCGGGGGACAAGAAGGGTCTGCGACATGCCGTCTCGGCCTCCGGAATTCGCTCGTCGGCAGCATAGACTATATACTGGACAAGTGTATAGTAACTTAGCGACTAACGACACTTCAGCCGCCCTCAGGGCCGCCGAAAGGGAAATGCCCATGATCCCGCAGGACATTGCCGACACCATCGTCGATCCCAAGGCTTATGCCGAGCAGAAGCGCGTGGACGAGGCGTTCAAGACCCTACGCCGGGAGATGCCGCTCGCCGTCGCGCAGCCGAAGGATTTCGATCCCTTCTGGGTGGTGACGAAGCACGCCGACATTCTCGAGGTCGAGCGCCAGAACGATCTCTTCCACAACGGCGACCGCCCAACGGTGGTGACGCCCATCAAGGCGGAAAAGCGCGTGCGCGAACTAATGGGCGGCTCGCCCCACCTCGTGCGCTCGCTCGTCCAGATGGATAACCCGGACCATTTCAACTACCGCAAGCTCACGCAGTCCTGGTTCATGCCGCAGAATTTGCGGAAACTTGAAGCGCGCATCCGCGAGATCGCGAAAAGCTTCGTCGATCGCATGGCCGCCAAGGGCGATCGCTGCGACTTCGCGCGCGACGTGGCGTTCCTCTATCCGCTACACGTCATCATGGAAGTGATCGGCGTGCCCGAGGTCGACGAGCCGCTGATGCTCAAGCTCACGCAGGAGCTCTTCGGCAGCGCTGATCCCGATCTCAACCGCAACGCGGCCGAGATGCAGGACGTCGATGCCGCGATCGCCTCGCTGCAGGCCGTGGTCGGTGACTTCATCACCTATTTCAATGCGATGACGGAAAGCCGCCGCGCCCAGCCGCGTGACGATCTCGCGAGCGTCATAGCGAACGGCAAAATCAACGGCGAGCCGCTGGGCTATCTGGAGGCGATGTCCTACTACATCATCGCCGCGACCGCCGGCCACGACACGACGTCGAACACGACGGCCGGCGGCCTCTGGGCGCTGGCGGAAAACCCTGATCAGTTCCGAAAGCTGAAGGCCGATCCCTCGCTCATCCCCAGCTATCTCGAGGAGAGCATCCGCTGGGTCACGCCCGTGAAGCACTTCATGCGCTCGGCGACGGCCGACGCGACGCTTGCCGGCCAGAAGATCGCGAAGGGCGATTGGATGATGCTCTCTTATCCCTCCGGCAATCGCGACGAGGACGTCTTCGTCGATCCCTTCACATTCGATGTCGCACGCTCGCCCAACAAACATGTCGCTTTCGGCTATGGCGCGCATGTCTGCCTCGGCCAGCATCTCGGCCGCATGGAGATGCGCGTGCTGTGGGAGGAACTCCTTCCGCGCTTGGAGGAAGTGGCGCTCGACGGCACGCCCACGCGCACGCAGGCGAATTTCGTCTGCGGTCCCAAATCGGTGCCGATCCGCTTCAAGATGCACTAGGCGAAAAACGCGCCGCTCATCCTTCGAGGCCCCGTCGCCTCATCCTGAGGCGGCTGCGAAGCAGCCCTCGAAGGATGAAGGCGACGTCAGAACGCGACGGGGCACCTCAGGATGAGGTTTCAATGAGAGCGGAGGGGCCGCCCATGGCGGACGGGAAGGAGGCCTTCAAGGTCTGGCAATGCCGGACCTGCGGCTATCTCTATGAGGAGGAGTTCGGCGACCCGAACGAGGGCCTTAAGCCCGGCACGCGCTGGGCGGACATTCCCGACGATTGGATCTGCCCGCTCTGCGGCACCCCCAAATCCGACTTCGACATGGTGGAGTTGGAGTAGCGCCCCCCTCGCCATCGCCCGCGCGCTCGGATTAAGCTCCCGCCGAGCGCCTCCCGAGGAAGGCAGGCCCGATTCAGGAGACGGCCCATGGCCTTGCGTGTCGCGATCCAGATGGATCCCATCGCCGCAATCAACATCGACGCGGATTCGACCTTTGCCTTGGCGATGGAGGCGCAGACCCGCGGCCATCAGCTCTACTACTATCTGCCGCGTCACCTCTCGATGAGAAGCGGCCGCGTCACGGCCTATGCCCACGCGCTGGAGGTCAGGCGCGTCGTCGGCAATCACTTCACGGTCGGCGAGCCTGCGACGATCGACTTGTCGACGATGGACGTGGTCCTGCTGCGCCAGGACCCGCCCTTCGACATGGCCTATATCACGACGACCCACATCCTCGAGCGCATCCACCCCAAGACGCTCGTCGTCAATGATCCAGCGGAAGTGCGGAACGCGCCCGAAAAATTGTTCGTCACGCATTTCCCCAAGCTCATGCCCGATACGCTCATCACGAGCGACGTCGCTGAGATCCGCCGTTTCCGCCGCGAATATGGCGACATCATCTTGAAGCCGCTCTACGGCAATGGCGGCGCGGGCGTTTTCCGCGTGAAGCCGGACGATGAAAATCTCGGCGCGCTGCTCGAGATGTTCACGCAGATGTTCCGTGAACCGATCATCGTTCAGAAATATCTCCCGGCCGTTCGGAAGGGCGACAAGCGCATCATCCTCGTTGATGGCGTGCCGGTCGGCGCCATCAACCGCGTGCCGGCGGACGGCGAAGCGCGCTCGAACATGCATGTCGGCGGCCGGCCGGAGGCGATCGCGCTCTCCCCGCGCGACGAGGAGATCTGCGCCGCCATCGGGCCCGAGCTCGCGCGCCGCGGCCTCATCTTCGTCGGCATCGATGTCATCGGCGACTACATGACCGAGATCAACGTGACCTCGCCGACCGGCATCCAGGAAGTGAAACGCTTCGGCGGCGCGGACATCGCGAGCCTCATCTGGGACGCGATCGAGAAGCGAAAGTGAGAAGTCCGCCCCGGTCCCCGATGGTTCTCCCCCTTTCCTCCCCCGTTTACGGGGGAGGTCCGGCGAAGCCGGGGAGGGGGGGATACCGAGAATCCTCCCCCCTCCGTCGCTGCGCGACACCTCCCCCGCGTGCGGGGGAGGAAAGAAGAAGGCATGTCGCCAGAGATGGCGGCGCGATCCTTGTTGGGAACGGGTTGGCAGCATGACCGTCGCCCACGTAACGACCGTCGCGTTCCTGGGGCTCGACGCGCGCGACGTGGACGTGCAGGTGCAGATCTCGGGTGGCGCGGTTTCCTTCGCGATCGTCGGCCTGCCCGACAAGGCTGTCGCGGAAAGCCGCGAGCGCGTGCGCGCCGCGCTGAACGCCATCGGCTTGTCGTTTCCGCCCAAGCGCGTAACGGTCAATCTCGCGCCCGCCGATCTACCGAAGGAAGGCAGCCATTTCGATCTGCCGATCGCGCTGGGCATCTTGACCGCCATGGGCGTGCTGCCGATCGAGGAGATGGGCGGCTATGTGGCGCTGGGCGAGCTCGGCCTCGATGGCGGCATCGCGCCGGTAACGGGCGTGCTGCCCGCCGCCATCGCCGCCGCGGCGCTGGAGAAGAACCTCATCTGCCCCGCCGCCTGCGGCGCGGAGGCGGCCTGGGCGGGCGGCATTGAGATCCTCGCTGCGCCCTCGCTCATCGCGCTCGTCAATCACTTAAAGGGCGATCAGCGCCTCGCCGCGCCAGAGGCGAAGCTGCGCGCGGAGAGCGAGACCTACCCCGATCTGCGCGACGTGAAGGGCCAGGAAACGGCCAAGCGCGCGCTCGAGATCGCGGCCGCCGGCGGCCACAACATGCTGATGATCGGCCCGCCGGGCGCGGGCAAGTCGATGCTCGCCGCGCGCCTGCCGGGCCTGCTGCCGCCGCTCGACGCGCGCGAGGCGCTGGAGGTCTCGATGATCCAAAGCCTCGCGGGCGAATTGGAGGGCGGCACGATCGGCCGCCGCCGGCCCTATCGCAGCCCCCATCATTCCGCCTCGATGGCCGCGATGGTGGGCGGTGGCCTGCGCGCGCGGCCGGGCGAGGTGAGCTTGGCGCATCTGGGCGTGCTCTTCCTCGATGAGTTGCCGGAGTTCCAGCGCCCCGTGCTGGAATCGCTCCGCCAGCCGCTCGAGACGGGCTCCACTGTCGTCGCGCGCGCGAACGCCCATGTACGCTATCCAAGCCGCGTGCAGCTCGTCGCCGCGATGAACCCCTGCCGCTGCGGGTATCTGGGTGAGCCGGAACGCGCCTGCGGCCGCGCGCCCAAATGCGGCCTCGACTACCAGGCGCGGATTTCAGGGCCGCTGCTCGACCGCATCGACCTCACGGTCGAGGTCGCCTCCGTCAGCGCGAGTGATCTGGCTCTGCCGCCACCCGCCGAGGGTTCGGCGGATGTCGCCGCGCGCGTGGAAAGGGCGCGCGCCATCCAGCGCGATCGCTTCGTGGACAAGGGCCTGCGCACGAACGCGGAGGCCGAAGGCGAGCTTCTGGAAAGGATCGCGGCGCCCGATGCGCCGGGCCGCCAGCTCCTGAGCGAGGCGGCGGAGCGCATGCGCCTCTCCGCGCGCGGTTATCACCGTGTGCTGAAGGTCGCGCGCACGATCGCCGATCTGAAGGGCGTTTCGGGCGTCGCCCGCCCCCATATCGCCGAAGCGCTCAGCTATCGCCGCGCGGCGCTGCTCTGAGCGGCGGGACTCGCCGCGTAGCCATGTGCGCTCGCGCTTGTGAAATGAAAACGCCCCGCCCGGCAGGGCGAGGCGCTTTCGAGCAACGGCGGCGTGTCTCCACTAGCGGCCCTCGGTGATCGTCACCGAGAGCGTGTCGCCGTTATTGTCCGTGATCTCCCACGTGTCGCCCGGGTTCTTCCCGTCCACGTAGTCGGCGCAGGTCTCGGCCGGGGTTTCCCCGCCTTCCGGCGCGTTCGGCTGCGTGCAGATCTTGTCGCCGTCGACCTTCCACGTACCCGAGACTTCCACCGGCTGGCCCTCTGCGTCCGTGCCCTTGGCCGTGTACGTGTTGTCGGGCTCGAAGTGCATCGTCAGCACACTATTCGTTTTCGTGTTCGTGACGGTTGTCGTGTTGCCGAACGTGCTGTCCATCGTGCCGGCGAACACCGGTGTCGCCAGAAGGGCGATCGCACTACCCAACAAAATGCGCTTCATCGATTCATCACTCCCTTTTTGTCCCGCTCTGCTTTCGGCGGGTTAACGATTTAACCATAGTGTGCGGGAATCCTCGAATCGCCCGCCCGCGATCCCCGTTTGAAAGAGTGAGCCGAGCCCATGGCCGACAGCGTCGATGCCGCGCCCGCCAAGCGCACCTGGATGGAGGCGATCACCGCCTATGGCGAGCCGCGCGTCGCGATCATGCTCGTGCTGGGCTTCTCTTCGGGCCTGCCGTTTCTCCTCGTTTTCGGAACGCTCTCGGCCTGGCTGACGGTGGCCGGCATCGCGCGCGCCGACATCGGCCTCCTGAGCTATGTGGGCCTTGCCTATACGCTGAAATTCATCTGGGCGCCGCTCCTCGATCACATCCACCTGCCGGTGCTGGGCGCCGCGCTCGGCCGCCGGCGCGCCTGGATGCTGATCGCGCAGGTGATGGTCGCGCTCGGCCTCGCCGGCATGGCCGCGACCGATCCCGCGAGCAACCTGGCGCTGATGGCGGTCCTCGCGGTGATCGTCGCCTTCGCCTCCGCGACGCAGGACATCGCCGTCGATGCTTGGCGCATCGAGGCCGCGCCGGAAGATCGCCAGGCCGCGATGGCCGCCGCCTATCAGCTCGGTTATCGCATCGCGATCCTCGCCTCGGGCGCGGGCGCGCTCTACATGGCCGATTTCGGCTCGTGGGAGATCGCCTACGGCCTGATGGCGCTGCTGATGGGCCTCGGCATCATCGGCACGCTCTTGGCGCCGCGCACGAACGAGACGCAGGGCGAGGTCCTGGGCGAGCACGAGGTCGAGGCCGCCGCCTCGCGCCTTGGCATCGGTGGTCAGGCGGCCGAAGCGGCCGCCTGGCTCTACCGCACGATCCTGGCCCCCTTCATCGATTTCTTCGCGCGCCATGGCTGGCTTGCGCTGCTGATGCTGGCGACGATCGCCGCCTACCGCGTGCCCGATTTCGTGATGGGCGTGATGGCGAACCCGTTCTACCTCGATGCCGGCTTCACGCTGATCGACATTGCAAACGTCTCGAAAATCTATGGCGTTTGGATGACGATCGTCGGCGCGGTCGCGGGCGGCGCAGTGGCCGCGCGCTGGGGCCTTCGCCCTACGCTCTTTGCCGGCGCCATCGCGGGCGCACTCACGAACCTCGTCTTTGCCTGGCTCGCGACGCAAGGGACCGATATCCTCGCGCTCACCGTCGCGATCAGCGCGGAGAATTTCGCGGGCGGGTTCGCCGGCACCGCGCTCATCGCCTATATGTCGAGCCTCACCTCGGCCTCCTTCACCGCGACGCAATACGCGCTTTTTTCTTCGCTTTACGCGCTGCCCGGAAAGCTCCTGGGCGGGCTCTCCGGCTACATGGTCGAGGGCTGGGGTTACTACGAATTCTTCATCGCGACCGCCCTCATGGGCCTGCCCGCGATCATCCTCTCGTTCCTGGTCCTCACCATGAAGCCGGAGGCGCGCAAGGCGTGAGGGCCGGCGAGGGCGTTTGCAGCCCGAAGGCCCGGCGGTTAGGGTGGTTTGCCAGTATCGAAGAGGCGGCCCTCGCGGCCGCCGGGGCGCCGCGCGTCCCGCGCAAAAGATGGGTTCCGGACACGTGAGCGAGGCCTTGGGCGTTGTGAAGGAGGACGCGGTCCTGGCGCGTTCGCGCTCGCTCAGCGTGCGTCTGGCGCTCAACGAGGCCGAGATCGAGGCCGCTCAGCGCCTGCGCTTCGAGGTCTTCTACCGCGAGATGAACGCCAAGCCCTCGCCCGAAATGGCGGCGACCGGGCGGGATTTCGACCGGTTCGATCCGGTTTGCGACCATTTGCTGGTGATCGATGACGCCGACGGCACGCCGCAGGTCGTGGGCTGCTACCGCCTGCTGCGCCGCGAAGTGGCCGAGGCGACGGTCGGCTTCTACACGAGCGATGAATACGACATCGCCGCGATGCTGGCCCGGCGCGGCCCGGCGCGCGATCTTGAGCTTGGCCGCTCCTGCGTGCTGAAGAGCCACCGCACCAGCCCGACGATGACGCTGCTCTGGCGCGGGCTCCTCGCCTATCTCCTCAGCCACGAGATCGAGCTGATGTTCGGCTGCGCCTCGCTGCCCGGTACCGATCCGGCGGCGCTGGCGCTGGAACTCTCCTATCTCCACCATTTTCATCTGGCGCCGCCTGATGTTCGCGTGCGCGCGCAGCCCGAACGCTTCGTCTCGATGAACATCTTGGCCAAGGAGCAGGTGAACGAGGCCGAGGCGCTGCGCAAATTGCCCCCGCTGATGAAGGGCTATCTGCGCGCCGGCGCCTATATCGGCGAGGGTGCGGTGATCGACCACCAGTTCGGCACGACCGACGTCTTCATCTATTTCCCGACGGCGCGGATCGATCCGCGCTATGTCGCGCACTTCAAGAAGCGTCCGGGCGCGACGGACGGCGCCTAGTCGGGCTTACGCGAGAGCGGCCGCAGCACCTTTTGAAAGGTCTGCGTGTCCGAGACGACGTAGTCGATCCCCGTATAGAAATCCGACGCACCCAGATTGCTCGTGCGCACCATGAGATTGAGCTTGGGGATACCGCGCGCGCGGGCCCAGTCTTCCGCCTCGGTCATGAGCCGTCGGCCAAGGCCCTGGCCGCGATGGCTGGGCGCGACGGCGAGGTAATAGACCCAGGCGCGGTGGCCGTCTTCGCCCATCAGCACCGAGCCGACGATCGCCCCGCCCGCATCCGCGACGAGCAGGCGCGCATGCGGCCGCCCGACCGCGATATCGATATCGGCGTTGGGATCGTTCGTCGGGTGGAGCAGCCCGGTCTCGGTCCACAGCGCGACCAGTTGGGCGCGATCGCCGCTCGCGAACGGCCGCAGCGCGACCTCATCGCTCATGCGGTGATGCCGTAGGCCGCGAGCGCGGCCATGTTGAGGATCTCGCTCATCTTCGCCCCGATCGGCGCGATCTGAACGGATTTCTCGAGCCCCACCAGCAGCGGCCCGATCACGGTGCCGCCGCCCAATTGCGCGAGCAGCTTCGTCGAGATCGAGGCCGAATGGATCGCCGGCATAATGAGGACGTTCGCCGTGTCCGTCAGCCGGCAGAACGGGTAGAGCGCCATCTTTTCGCGGTCGAGCGCGACATCGACGGCCATCTCGCCGTCATACTCGAAATCGACGCGGCGCGAATCGAGCAGCTGCACGGCCTCGATCAGCCGCTCGGACCGCTCGCCGCGCGGATAGCCGAACGTCGAATAGGCAAGGAGCGCGACGCGCGGCTCATAGCCCAGCCGCCGCGCGACGCCCGCCGCCATCACCGTGATATCGGCGAGTTCCTGCGATGTCGGCATGTCGTGGACGTTCGTGTCGGCGACGAAGACGATCCGCCCGCGCGCGAGGATGATGGAAACGCCGATGATCCGCTCGCCCGGCCGCGGGTCGAGCACGTGGCGGATGGAATCGAGCGCGACCGTGTAGTTGCGCGTGACGCCCGTCACCATCGCGTCCGCGTGGCCCGCAGCCACCATCGCGGCGGAAAACGCGATACGGTCGAAATTGATCATCCGAAGGCAATCGCGGTGAATGAACCCGCGACGCTGTAGCCGGCGATAGAGCGCGTCCGCATAGGCCGGCGTGTGCTCGCTCTTCAGCGCGGTCTGGATTTCGATCTCGTTCTCGTCATAGCCGATGTCGTGCAGACGATTGTGGATCCGGTCGACATCGCCGACGAGCACCGCGGTGCCAAGGCCCGCGTTCTGGAACGCCGCCGCCGCGCGGATCACGGCCTCTTCCTCGCCCTCCGCGAAGACGACGCGCTTGGGGTTCGCGCGCACGTTCTCGGTGATGCGCTGGAAGACCGAGGCCACCGGATCGAGCCGCGCCGAGAGCGAATTGCGGTAGGTCTGAAGATCCTTGATCGTCGTGCGCGCGACGCCCGATTGCATCGCCGCCTGCGCGACCGCCGAGGACACCGCCGAGATCAGCCGCGGATCGAACGGGACGGGAATGATGTAATTGGGGCCATAGGTCGGCCGGCTGCCCGAATAGGCGGACGCGACCTCGTCCGGCACGTCCTCGCGCGCGAGCGCGGCGAGCGCCTGCGCGGCCGCGATCTTCATTTCCTCGTTGATCGTCCGTGCGCGGACATCCAGCGCGCCCCGGAAGATATAGGGAAACCCGAGGACGTTGTTCACCTGATTGGGGTAATCGCTCCGCCCCGTCGCGACGATCGCATCGCCCCGCACGCTCGCGACTTCCTCCGGCGTGATTTCGGGGTCGGGATTCGCGCACGCGAAGATGATGGGCTTGGCCGCCATCGAGCGCACCATCTCGGCCGTCATCGCGCCCTTGACGGAAAGGCCAAGGAAGATGTCCGCGCCTTTGACGGCCTCGGCGAGCGTCCGCGCGCTCGTCTCGACGGCATGCGCCGACTTCCACTGGTTCATGCCTTCCGTGCGGCCCTTGTAGATGGGTCCCTTCGTGTCGCACAGGATGGCGTTCTCCGCCGGCATGCCCATCGCCTTGATGAGCTCAAGGCACGCGATGCCCGCCGCGCCCGCGCCGTTGACGACCATCTTCGTCGTCTTGATGTCGCGGCCGGTGAGGTCCAGCGCGTTGATCATGCCCGCCGCCGTGATGATGGCGGTTCCGTGCTGATCGTCGTGGAAGACGGGAATGTCCATCAGTTCTTTCAGGCGCTGCTCGATGATGAAGCAGTCCGGCGCCTTGATGTCTTCCAGGTTGATCCCGCCGAAGCTGGGCGTGAGGTAGCGCACGCAATTGACGAAGGCATCGACATCGGTCGTATCGACCTCGAGGTCGATCGAATCGACATCGGCGAACCGCTTGAAGAGGACGGCCTTGCCCTCCATCACGGGCTTGGAGGCGAGCGCCCCCAGATCGCCGAGCCCCAGAATCGCGGTGCCGTTCGAGATCACCGCGACAAAATTGCCCCGCGCGGTGTAGTCGAAGGCGGTGGAGGGGTCCTTCGCGATGGCGCGCACCGGCGCGGCGACACCCGGCGAATAGGCGAGGCTGAGGTCGCGCTGCGTCGCCATCGGCTTCGTCGCGGTGATCTCGATCTTTCCGGGCTTGCCCTGCGAATGGAACAGGAGCGCTTCTTGGTCGGTCAGGTTCTGGCGTTTGGACATAGAGAGATCGCAGCGGAAGCCGTCATGCGGCGGGTGGAGCGGGCCTTGGCGCGCCTGTATACGGGATAAGTCTTTTCACCGGGTTTGCAAGTGAACGCTCCGGCAAAGGTAGGCAGGCGGAATATCTGAGCGATGAGTGTGGCGGAAATGGGAGACCCAGGGGACGCCGCGCCCCCCGGCGCGACGCCGATGATGGCGCAATATTTGCGCCTGCGCGCCGCGCATCCGGGCTATCTCCTCTTCTTTCGGATGGGGGATTTCTACGAGCTCTTCTTCGAGGATGCCGAGATTGCCTCACGGGCGCTCGACATCGCGCTCACCAAGCGCGGCCGCCATCTGGGCGAGGACATCAAGATGTGCGGCGTCCCCGTCCATGCGGCGGACGCCTATCTGGAGCGGCTGATCCGCCAGGGCCTGCGCGTCGCGGTCTGCGAGCAGACCGAGGATCCAGAACTCGCCAAGAAGCGCGGCGCGAAATCCGTCGTCGCGCGCGAGGTGGTGCGGCTGGTGACGCCCGGAACCTTGACCGAGGACACGCTGCTCGATGCGCGACGGCGCAATCATCTGGCCGCGCTCGCCCGTGTCGGCGGTGGGTGGGCACTCGCCTGGGTGGATATGAGTGAGGGCGCGCTCAGCGTCGCCGCGCTCGAGCCGGACGCGCTGGGCGCGGCGCTCGCCCGTGTCGCCCCGCGCGAGTTGCTGGTGCCCGAAGGCCTCGACCGCGACGAGACGCTCTCCGCCCTTCTCCTCACGCAAGCCTTGCGCCCGACGCCCTTGCCGCCTGCGAGCACCGACAGCGCGGCGGGGCTGCGCACGCTGAAGCGCGTCTTCGCGATCGCCGCGCTCGATGCGTTCGGCAATTTCTCGCGCGCCGAGATCGCCGCCGCCGGCGCGCTCACCGCCTATGTCGAGCTGACGCAGAAGGGAAAGCTCCCGGCGCTCCGCCCGCCGCGCCAGGAGACGAGCGCTGGCGTCATGCAAATCGACGCAGCGACCCGCCGCAATCTCGAACTGCTCGAATCGCTCTCGGGCGATGCGAAGAGCACGCTGCTCGCCGCCATCGACCGCTCCGTGACGCCGGGCGGCGGGCGTCTCCTTGCTGATCGTCTGGCCGCGCCCTTGACGGATCGCGCCGCGATCGAGGCGCGTCTCGATGGCATCGACGCGCTGGTGAAGGACGGCGAGACCCGCGCCGACCTGCGCGAGATCCTGCGCGCCGCGCCGGATCTTGCCCGCCCGCTCGCCCGCGTGACGCTGGGGCGGAGCGGCCCGAGGGATCTGGGCGCCGTCGCGCGCGCCATCCATGCTGCGGACGCGCTTGCCGCGCGTCTCGCCACAGCGGAGGCGGAAGGCGCGGGCGAAGTGGCATCGGCACGCGACGCGATCGGGGAGGCGCTGACATCTGCACGCCCGCTCGGCGCCGCGCTCAACGCCGCGCTCAACGACGAATTGCCGCTGCTCGCCCGCGACGGCGGGATGATCCGCGCCGGCCACGATGCTGCGCTCGATGAGGCGCGCGCGCTGCGCGATGATTCCCGCCGCGTCATCGCCGGATTGGAGGCGCGCTATCGCGGCGAGACCGCGATCGGCTCGCTCAAAGTCCGCCACAACAACGTGCTCGGCTATTACATCGAGGTGACCGCGACGCAGGCGCCGCGCCTCCAGGCGCCGCCGCTCAGCGAGCGCTTCATCCACCGCCAGACGATCGCGAGCGCGGTGCGCTTCACGACGCCCGAATTGTCCGATCTCGCCTCGCGCATCGCCGATGCGGCGGGCCGCGCGCTCGCCCGCGAACTCGATCTCTTCGAGGCCTTGATCGACAAAACGATCGCCGCCGCGCCCGCCCTGCAGGCCCTCGCCGAGGCGCTCGCCGTGATCGATGTCGCCGCCGCGAATGCCGAGCACGCGGCCTCCGCGCGGCTTACCCGCCCGGTGCTGACGGACGGCACGGATTTTTACGTCGCCAAGGGCCGCCATCCCGTCGTCGAGCGGGCGCTGGCGGCGGAGGGCGGGGCGAGCTTTGTTGCCAATGATTGCGATCTTTCAGGCGAGGACGAGGGCCGCCTCTGGCTCGTCACCGGCCCCAACATGGCCGGCAAATCGACGTTCCTCCGGCAGAACGCGCTCATCGCGATCCTCGCGCAGACAGGCGCCTTCGTGCCGGCCGGGGAGGCGCGGATCGGCATCATCGATCGCCTGTTCAGCCGGGTGGGCGCGGCGGATGATCTGGCGCGCGGCCGCTCGACCTTCATGGTCGAGATGATCGAGACCGCCGCGATCCTCAATCAGGCGGGCCCGCGCGCGCTCGTCATCCTGGATGAGATCGGCCGTGGCACCGCGACGTTCGACGGCCTCGCGATCGCCTGGGGCGTGCTGGAGCACCTGCACGACGTCAATCGCTGCCGGGGCCTTTTCGCCACCCACTACCACGAGCTGACGGCGCTGGCCGAGCGCCTGGCCGGCCTCGCCAACGTCACCATGCGGGTGAAGGATTGGGAGGGCGAGATCGTCTTCCTGCACGATGTCGTCAAGGGCGCGGCGGACGGTTCCTACGGCATCCATGTCGCGCGCCTGGCCGGCCTGCCGCCGGCCGCGATCGCGCGGGCGCGGGAGGTGCTGGCGAGCCTTGAGGCATCCCCGGGCGCGGAACGCGCGGCGCTCGGCGATCTCCCCCTCTTTGCCGCCGCAAGGCCGCCCGAGGCGCGCGAGAGGGCGCCGGAGCCGGGCGAGGGGCCGCTCGCCGCGCGGCTGGCCGCCATCCGGCCGGACGAGCTCACCCCCCGGGCCGCGCTCGACCTCATCTACGAGCTCGCCGCCCTCGCCAAACGGGTGGACGGAGGTTCGGACTGACTCCTCCCGGCCGCGATGCTATGGGAGAGGCGCGGATGACGATCGAGGCCCCGGAATGACCGTTGAAGCCCTGCCCCGCGCCTTCGATGGCGAGGCCATGCGCCACGACCTGACAGCGGTGGCCAAGCGCCATGCGGGCGATGACGCGGCGATCAAGGCCGAGGCGCTGAACCTCTTTCGCACCGCGCTGCTCAAAGGGCGCGAGCGCGCGAAGGCGAAGCTTGAGGCCGGAGCGCCCGGGCTCGTCGTCGCGCGCGATCTCTCGGACCTCCAGGACGCGCTGATCGGCGCGCTCTATGATTTCACCGTCAAGCACATCTATTACGCGCAGAACCCGACGGCGGCCGAGCGCGTCGCTGTCGTCGCGGTCGGCGGCTACGGGCGCGGACTGCTCGCGCCTGGCTCCGATGTCGATCTCCTCTTTCTCCTGCCCTACAAGCAGACGCCCTGGGGCGAGAGCGTCGTTGAGTACATGCTCTACATGCTCTGGGATCTGGGGCTGACGGTCGGCCACGCGACGCGCTCGCTCGATGAATGTATCCGCCTCGCCAAGGGCGACATGACGATCCGCACGAGCCTTCTGGAGGCGCGTTATCTCTGGGGCGATGCCGCGCTCTGCGCGCAGATGAAGGCGCGCTTCTGGCGCGAGGTCGCGACCGGCTCGGGCATCGATTTCGTGGACGCCAAACTGGGCGAGCGCGACGGACGCCATCGCCTTGAAGGAGAATCGCGCTACCGCGTCGAGCCGAACATCAAGGACGGCAAGGGGGGCATGCGCGATCTCAACACGCTCTTCTGGATCGCGAAATATCTCTATCGCGTCGAGGACCCGCGCGACCTCGTGCTGCACGGCGTCTTCACCGAGGACGAGTTCGAGACCTTCGCCAGCGCCGAGCGATTCCTCTGGAACGTGCGCTGCCATCTCCACTTCCTCGCCGGCCGTGCCGAGGAGCGCCTGACCTTCGACGTCCAGCGCGAGATGGCGATCCGCATGGGCTATGGCGAGGACCCGAAGAACCGCTCGGTCGAGCGCTTCATGACCGATTATTTCCGCGTCGCGAAGGATGTCGGCGATCTGACGCGCATCTTCAGCGCTTCGCTCGAAACCCAGCGCCGCAAGAGCGCGCCGGTGCTCGATCGCTGGTTCGGCGCCTGGATGCGCCGCCGCGTGCTGCAGGAAGGCTTCTTCGTCGAGGGCGGCCGCCTCAATGTGGAGGAGCCGACGCTCTTCGAGAAGGACCCGGTCAATCTCTTGCGGCTCTTCGCGCTCGCCGATGAGCGCTCGGTCGACATCCATCCCGCCGCGCTGAAGGCGGTCACGCGCTCGCTCCACCTTATCGATGATCGCCTGCGCGCCAACAAGGAGGCGAACCGCCTCTTCATGGCCGTGCTCTCCTCGCCCCGCGGCCCTGAGCGCATCCTGCGCCTGATGAACGAGGCGGGCGTTTTCGGTGCCTTCATTCCCGATTTCGGGCGCATCGTCGCGCGCATGCAGTTCAACATGTACCACCACTATACGGTGGACGAGCATTTGATCCGCGCCGTCGGCAATCTCTCGCTGATCGAGCGCGGCGAATTGCGCGACGAGCATCCGCTTGCCGCCGAGATCATTCACAAGATCCACAGCCGCGAGGCGCTCTATCTCTCGGTCCTGCTGCACGACATCGCCAAGGGCCGCGACGAGGATCATTCGATCGCGGGCGAGCGCGTCGCCTACGAACTCGGGCCCCGCCTCGGCCTCTCCGATGCCGATACCGAAACGGTCGCCTGGCTGGTGCTCAACCACCTCGTCATGAGCGACACCGCCCAGCGCCGCGATATCGCCGATCCCAAGACCGTGCGCGACTTCGTCTCGGTCGTCCAATCGCCCGAGCGGCTGAAGCTGCTCGTCTGCCTGACGGTCGCCGACATCCGCGCCGTCGGCCCCGGCGTGTGGAACGGCTGGAAGGGTCAGCTCCTGCGCGAGCTTTATTATGCCGCCGAGGCGATGATGCTGGGCGGCCATGCCGCCGGCTCGCGGGCCGCGCGCATCCAGGAGGCGAAGAAGGCGCTCGGCGATCGGCTGCGCTCCTGGCCCGCGAAATGGCGCTCGCGTATGCTCGAGCGGCAATACGATCCTTATTGGCTCACCTTCGACGTTGAAGAGCATGAGCGCCACGCCCGCCTGATGCGCGCGGCGGAGGAGGAAAAGCGCCCGCTCGCGATGGACGCTGTCTCCGATGATTTCCAGTCGATCACGCGCGTGACGATCTATACCGCCGACCATCCGGGCTTGTTCTCCCGGCTTTCCGGCGCGCTGGCGCTCGCCGGCGCCTCGATCCTCGAAGCGAAGATCTTCACGACCACCGATGGCATGGCGCTCGATACGTTCTTCATCCAGGACGCGGAAGGCCAGCCGATCGATGAAGGCACGCGCCTGAAACGCATCGAGACCGCGCTCGATCAGGCGCTGAGCGGCGAAGTCGCGCTGACCAAGGCCTTCGCATGCAAGCGCGTGCGCCCACGCGAGGCCGCCTTCAAGGTGGAGCCGCGCGTCATCATCGACAACGAGGCCTCGGACATCTGCACGGTCATCGAGGTGAACGGCCGCGACCGGCCGGGCCTCTTGCATGATCTGACGCGGACACTTTTCCATGTCAGCGTCTCGATCCATTCCGCGCAGATCGCAACTTACGGCGAGCGCGCGATCGACGTTTTCTATGTGAAGGACGCCTACGGCATGAAGGTTCTGAAGGAGCAGCGCCTCGCCGCGATCAAGGAGGCGCTGTTGGAGGCGCTGGGCGATGGCGGCATTGCGCCCGAACCGTCCGAGCCGGCGGCACCCGGCGGCAAGCCTGCCCGCGAGGCGAAATAGGACCAGAGCGCCGCGCCCATGAATCTCCTGCGCAGCGTCGCAACCGTCGGCGTTTTCACGCTTCTCAGCCGGGTCTTGGGGTTCGCGCGCGACATCGTGATCGCGGGCGTGATCGGCACCGGCCCCGTGGCCGATGCCTGGGCGGTCGCCTTCCGCTTTCCCAATCTCTTCCGCCGCGTGGTGGGCGAGGGCGCGTTCAACGCGGCCTTCGTCCCGCTCTACGCCAAGCGCCTGGAAGGCGAGGGCGAGCCGGCGGCGACTTATTTCGCCGAGCGCATTTTGGCGGTCCTGCTCGCGGGCCTCCTCACGCTGACGGTGATCCTCCTCGTGGCGATGCCCTGGATCATGCTGGCCTATGCGCCGGGCTTCAACGACGATCCGGAAAAGAGCGCGCTGGCGACGACGCTGACGCAGGTCGCGCTCCCCTATCTCCTCTTCATGTCGCTTTGCGCGCTCTACGCAGGCATTTTGAATACTCATGGCCGCTTCGGCTGGGCGGCGGGCGTGCAGGCGCTCTTGAACGTGGTGCTGCTCGCCGCCCTCGGCATTGTCTGGGCGCTCGATCGCCCCGCGATCGGCGCTGCGCAATGGGGCCACGCGCTCGCCTGG
Organism: Alphaproteobacteria bacterium; assembly: GCA_016124385.1. Classification (GTDB taxonomy): domain Bacteria; phylum Pseudomonadota; class Alphaproteobacteria; order Micropepsales; family Micropepsaceae; genus JACADY01. Next base: position 321,690 of record WGNU01000001.1, read on the forward strand.
GGCGTCTCGGCCGCCGGCCTCGCGCAGTTCCTCATGCTCGTCTACGCGAGCGGTCGCGACAAGGTGCGCCTGCGCTTGCGCAGACCCCGGCTCGATGGCGAGGTGCGCCGCTTCTTCGTGCTCGCCTTTCCCGGCATCATCGCGGGCGGCATCAGCCAGATCTCGATCTTCATCGCGACGGTCATCGCGACGCTAGAGGATGGCGGCCCCGCGCTCCTCTACTACGCTGACCGGATCTACCAGTTCCCTTTGGGCCTTGTGGGCGTCGCGATGGGGATCGTGCTCCTCCCTGCGATCTCGCGCCATCTGCGCGGCGGAAGAGCCGATCTCGCGCAGCATTGGCAGAACCGCGGCATCGAGTTCGCGATGCTTCTGACCTTGCCGGCCGCCGTCGCGCTCGTCGTCATCGCGCAACCGATCGTGGCCACCTTGTTCGAGCGCGGCGCCTTCACGGCCGAGGATTCGGCCGCCGTCGCCAGCATCCTCATGGTTTTCGGCATCGGCCTACCGGCTTTTATCCTCAACAAGGTGCTCACCCCCGCCTTTTTCGCGCGCGAGGATACGGCAACGCCCATGCGCTTCGCGGTCGCGACACTCATCTTGGACGTCGCGTTGTCGGCGGGCTTCTTCTTCCTTTTCGGCGTCATCGGCATCGCGATCGGCACGACCATCGCGGCCTGGATCAATGTTTCGCTCCTGGGCGGCACCCTGCTCCGGCGCGGCGACCTCGTCCTCGATGATCGCCTCAAATCCCGCCTGCCGCGCGCGGCACTGGCGAGTCTGGCGATGGGCGCGGGGCTTCTGGCTGCCATGGGCATCCTCTGGGCGAACCCCACGGGCGAGCTCGACCGGGCGATCGCGCTCCTCGCCCTCTGCCTCAGCGGCATGGCGGCCTACGCGGTCTTCGTGCTCCTCACCCGCGCCTCGAGCGTGAAGGAGCTGCGCGAGGCGTTCGGCCGGTCCTGAGCTTGTCAGGCCGGGCCGAACCCGCGATAACCCCCCACCGCGTTTGAGCCAAGGAAGATGGCGTCATGTCCGATCAGGGCCCCCACAGGAAGCTGGTGTTTTCCGGCGTGCAGCCGAGCGGCGATCTGCACCTCGGCAATTATCTGGGCGCGATCAAGAACTGGGTGCCGATGCAGGACGACATGCCCTGCCTCTTCTGCGTGGTGGATTTGCACGCGCTGACCAACTGGATCGATCCGAAGGAGCTCACCCAGCGCACGCGCGAGATCGCGGCCGCCTACATCGCCTGCGGGATCGATCCCAAGCGTTCCAGCATCTTCGCGCAGAGCCGCGTCAGCGTGCATGCCGAGCTCACCTGGATCTTCAATTGCGTCGCGCGCATCGGCTGGCTGAACCGGATGACCCAGTTCAAGGAAAAGGCCGGCAAGAACAGCGAGAAGGCGAGCGTCGGCCTCTACGACTATCCCGTGCTGATGGCGGCCGACATCCTCGCCTATCGCGCAACGCACGTGCCGGTCGGCGAGGATCAGAAGCAGCATTTGGAGCTGACGCGCGACATCGCCCAGAAATTCAACAACGACTACGGCGTGCCGGATTTCTTCCCGCTGCCCGAGCCGCTGATTTTGGGACCGACGCCGCGCGTGATGTCGCTGCGCGACGGCAAGGCCAAGATGTCGAAGACCGATCCGTCGGATTATTCGCGCATCAATCTTGCCGACAGCGACGATGAGATCGCGCAGAAGGTACGAAAGGCCCGCACCGACCCCGAACCCTTGCCCGACACGCTGGCGGCGCTGGAGGAACGGCCCGAGGCGGACAATCTCGTCGGCATCTATGCCGCGCTCGCCGGCGAGCCGAAGGAAACGGTCCTTGCGCGCTTCGCCGGCGAGCCCTTCTCGACCTTCAAGCCGCGCCTCGCCGATTTGACGGTCGCGGTCATGGGGCCGATCCGCGCACGCATGGAAGCGCTGCTCGACGATAAGGCGGAGCTCGATCGCATCCTCGATGCGGGCGCGGGCAAAGCCGCCGCGATCGCCGATCCGCTGATGCGCGAGGTCCGCCGGGTCGTCGGGCTGCTCGGCTGAGCCGCTGCGGCGCCCTTGGGCCTTCCTGCTGGATTGAAGCGTCTCCGGCCTCCTCATCCTGAGGAGCCCTTGCCGCCTCGCCCTTCGAGGCGCCAGCGCACCTCAGGGTGAGGCGGCAAGGGCGTCTCGAAGGATGCGTCATCCCGTGCGGAAGATGATTCAGCCGCCGAGCTTGTCCGTATCCGGCGCGGCAATTTCCTGCACCTGAACCGGAGCCATCGGTTCGCCGGTCATTGGGTTGACCGCAACGGCGTTGCCCTTGCCGATTTCGAGCAGCGCCGCGATCACCGGATCGAGCGCGACCGGCTGACGCGATTCGGTGACGGTGTAGGCGGCAAGGCCGGACGCGTCCTGCGCGAAGGAAGGCGGGGTCTGCGACAGGGCGATCGTCGTCAGCAGCGTGAGAAGGAAGGCGGAGCGGAGCATCGGGGGCATCCTTTGAAGGTCGGGGCGGGGCGTTGGCGCCTTCGCCGATACTGGGAAAATGACGAGACCCACGCCGAACTTCCACGCGCGTCGTCGGACAACGCGCGAGCGCGTGACGGTTGCTACGTTGACGATGCGGCACGAAGCAGGGATTCTGCAGCACCGTCGGACACGATCCGACACGGTCCGACAGGAACCGACACATGTCAGACACGAACGCCGCCTCCGCGGCCGAAGTGGCCAAGGTCATCCGCTCGGCGATGTTCGAGCGCTCTTTGATGCTCAAGCAGGTGGCCGCGATGACGGAGGTGAACGAGCGCACGCTCGGCCGCATCCTCAATGGCAGCCATGAGCCCCGGCCCGACACGGCCGCCAAGATCTTGAAGGCGCTGAACCCCTCGGCCCCCGCCGCTTATGCAGACGAGCGCCACGGCGGCTACGCGCTCTCCAATTTCGCGCATTATCTGGGGTACTACCGCGCCTATCGTTGGGCTTTCTCCGAGGAAGGCCGTGCCTTCCGCACGGTCTATCGCTTCGACTGGTCGAAGGAGGCGCGCTGCATGGTCTTCCATGAGCGCAATGTCGGCCGCGACAAGAACGGCCACGTCGCCGACTATTCTCAATCGGGCGAGATCTTCATCGGCCCCTCGACCGGCCATGTCGATCTCGTGACGATCGCCAGTGGCTCCGTCCGGCTCATCAAGCTCAGCCAGCTGATGACGCATGTCGATTGCACGATGCGCGGCTTCGTCTTGACGCTCCGCCGGCGCGCCGCGACGCACCTTCCTGCCGTCTCGCCGCTCGTGCTCGAACAGGTGGGCTCCGACATGAGCGAGGAGGAAATCGCCGCCGCCGTCGGTCTCGTGCCCGCGGGCGCCGAGACGCAGCGCGTCCTCGCACTGCTGCGCGAAACGGAGGACGACTACGGCAATCTCAGCCTCACGCCCCGGGGCGGTGCCGACACGCATTGACGCGCAGCATTGATCCACTTGGCGCTAGACCCCATCTATGAGGGGAAGAGACGCGGCGAGGAGAGTGCGATGGAATGGGGTCAAAGCCTGCGTCGGGCGGGGCGTTCGGTCACGCAGACGGTGGGAACGGGCGTGGGCGCCGTCACCTCGCGCATCAATTTTCGCTGGCCGAGCGGCCGCTGGACCGGGCGCATCTCGCTCGCGATCGGCGCGGTGCTGCTGCTCATCTATCCGCTCGCTTCCTGGATGGCGCACACGGTCGACGACGATCTCGATTTCGGCGTCCCGCCGCAATCGATCGCATCCGGCCAGAGCCACACCGCCGCGCTGATGGCCGCGCTCATCACGCGCGAAGTGGACGAGCACGGCTGGGTGCCGAACGATCCCTGGATGACGCCGACCGGGATGCTGCTCGACGACATGCCGAACTTCCAGAAGGGGATCATCCAGGCGCTCGCGCGTTTTTCGATCGAGATGCAGGATCAGATCGGCCGCACGCGCGGCTCCAGCCAGATCGATCCCGATCTTCAGAAGGCGGCGGGCCTGCTTCAGTATGAACCCGAGCGTTGGGTGTGGAATCCCTCGACCTCGATCCTCCCCTCGGCGAGCGCGGAATCGCAATACCGCGCCGCGGCGCGCGCGTTGCTCAGCTACAACGAAAGGCTGGCCGCGGGCGAGGCGGTTTTTGATCTGCGGGCGGACAATCTTCTCACCGCGCTCGATCGCATTGCGCAGGACGTGGGCTCCGCCTCCGCCGCGATCGAGGATCACATCCTCACCCGCAGTGGCTTTTTCTACGACAACGCGGTTGATGACGTGTTCTATCGCGTGAAGGGCCAGATGTACGGCTTCGCCCTCATCTTGGGCGCGCTCGGCGAGGATTTCGCGCCGGTCATCAAGGAGCGCGCGCTCGGCAAGGTGTGGACTCAGATGATGGAGAGCGTGCGCGAGGCGTCAGTCATGCATCCCTGGTTCATCATGAATGGCGCGCCCGACAGCCAGTTCACGCCGTGCCATCTGTGTGCGGAAGGCTTCTATGTATTGCGTGCACGGACGCAGCTGCGCGAAATCACAAGCATTCTGCAGAAATAGCACGCGCGCGCGGCGCTTGCGGCGCCTCGGGCCGGATGGCAGCATGCGCCGCCATGACCGACGACCCACCGCCTTCTGAGACGGCCGCGCTTGCCCGGCGCCGCAAGTTTCTCGTCGTCGTCGACGAAACGCCCGAATGCAAGGTCGCGCTGCGGTTTGCCGCGCGCCGCGCGCAACACACGAACGGTCTCGTCACGCTCATCTACGTGATCGAGCCGGCGGATTTCCAGCAATGGGCGGCCGTCGAGCGCGCGATGCGCGACGAGGCGCAGCGTGAGGCAGAGGCGATCGTGCATGCCGCCTCGCGTGAGGTGAACGAGATCGTGGGGCTGACGCCTGAGGTCTATATCCGCGAAGGCAAGAAGGTCGAGGAAGTCCGCGCCATCCTGAAGGACGATCCTGACATCTCGATCCTGGTGCTCGGCTCGAGCACCGGCAACGAGGGTCCGGGCCCGCTGGTTTCGATCGCGGCGGGAAATTCGCAGAACGCGTTCCCCATTCCGGTGACGATCGTTCCCGGCTCCCTCACCAACGAAGAGGTCGATGCGTTGGGCTAGGCCGCGCCCGCGAGCGCGAACACTTCCTTCGGCTCGCGCAGGCCGCGCAGCGTGTGGAAGCCCGCCGACGTTAAGCCTTCGCCGCCGACCAGCGCCGCGAACCCGGCGGAGGTCACGATCGGAACGCCGATCGTCTTGGTGAGCGCCTCCAGCCGGAACGCTTCGTTGACGGTTGAGCCGATGACGGTGAAGTCCAGCCGCTCGCGGCTGCCGACATTGCCGAACATGACCTGTCCCACATGGAGCGCGAAGCCGGCGTGGAGTTCCTCCACCCCGTCCGGCAGCGCGCTCGGCGGAAGGGCCGCGAGCGCGGCGACCGCGTCGCGCGCGGCCGAGAGCGCCTCGCGGCTCTGCGCCTGGTCACTCTCGGGAGCAAAGCCCGACAAGGGAAAGATCGCCAGGATCCCGTCGCCCACCATCTTCACGATGTCGCCGCCGCGCAGCCGCACAGGCTCGGCCACGCTGTCGTAATAATGGCTAAGCGTGTCGATCACCGCGTCCGGCGCGAGCGAATCGGCAAGCGCGGTGAACCCGCGCAGATCGGTCGCCAGCACGATCGCCGTGATCGCCTCGCCCATCTGCCGGCGGATCGATCCCGCGATGACGCGCCGCGCGGCCTCCCGGCCGAGATAGTTTGCGAGCAATTGCTCGGTCGCGCGCCGGGCGTGCTCGATCTCGATGCGAAGGCCGATGAACGGCAGAAGCTCGTCGATCAGCGCCAGATGCGCCGTCTCGAACCCGCCCGGCTTGTCGGTCGCGAAGGAGATGAAGTGCCGGTTGCCGTCCGAGAACGGCAGCTCGAAACCGACATAATCGCTTGCCCCTTGCGCCTTCAACTCGCGCGTGACGTCGAAATCGAGCAGCGCCTCATCGACGTCGAGCCGACGGCGCACGGCGCTCGCCCCGTCATGGACCACGCGAATGGGGCTCGCGAGATACATATTGCTCTGTTTGGGGAGGAAGCGCCGGTCGACTTCTTCGGCGCCCGCGAGCCGGCTCCAGGAGAACGAGCGCCCGATCACTTCCGGGTGAAAATCGCCGAGCGAGACGCTGACCCGCGAGACGGGCACGCCGATCTGATTGAACCGCGCCGCCAGTTCTTCCAGCAGGGTGGGAAGTTCCGTGCGCGCCCCCTCATGCATGACGAGCCAGCGCCGCATCGGGGCTGCCGCTTGCATCGGATCGCTGGGGAAGGGGCTTGTCATGGCCGGGCGCGCTGGAGAAACCCTATCGCGCTCCGGGTTGATTGGCGGGCGCTCGGGTCAGATATAAGGGGTTATGGGCCCACGCGCGAAGAGGAGCCGCCATGTTTATTGAGACCGAATCGACCCCCAACCCGCAAACCCTGAAATTCCTGCCGGGCCGCGAGGTTATGGGCGCGCGCGTGCTCGATCTGGCGGATGCCGGGGCGGCGGCGGTCTCCCCATTGGGCGAAGCGCTGTTCGCCGTCGACGGGGTCGAGCGCGTGTTCCTGGGCGGTGATTTCATCGCGGTCACGAAATCCACTGGCGAGTGGCAGCATTTGAAGCCCGCGATCATGGGCGCGATTATGGATCATTTCACGCGCGGCCTGCCGCTTGTGCGCGAGGGCGCGGACGAAGCCGCGTCCGGCGCCGCGGCCGAGGACGATGAGGTCGTCGCTCAGATCAAGGAATTGATCGAAACGCGCGTCCGTCCGGCCGTCGCGCAGGATGGCGGCGACATCATCTATCAGGGCTTCGACGAGGGCTCGGGCGTCGTCTATCTGCATCTGCGCGGCGCGTGCGCGGGCTGCCCGTCTTCGCAGATGACGCTCAAGCACGGCATCGAGAACATGCTGCGCCACTACATCCCAGAAGTGAACGCGGTCGAGGCCGTCTAGCCGCGATCGGACCTAGGCGCTGGGCGAGCCGCTCGGCTAAGCTGCGCGGAACGTTTCCCCATGCCGATGAGACGAAGAGGACTGGCCGCCGTGACAAATCCGATCAATGACGAGGCGCTCGACACGATCTTCCGCGACGCGCGCACGCACAACAAATGGCAGGCCAAGCCCGTCAGTCCGGCGCTTCTTCAGGCGGTCTACGATTTGATGCGCTGGGGCCCGACCAGCGCGAATTGTTCGCCCGCGCGCATCGTTTTCGTCACTTCGAAGGAGGGCAAGGAACGGCTGATGCCGCTCCTGATGGAAGGCAATCGCGAGAAATCGATGCAGGCGCCCGTCACCGCCATCATCGGCCACGATTTGAAGTTCTACGATCTCTTGCCAAAGCTCTTTCCGCACACGGACGCGCGCCCCTGGTTCGCCGGCAACGCGGCCCTTGCCGAGACGACGGCCTTCCGCAACGGTTCGCTCCAGGGCGCCTATTTCATGGTCGCGGCCCGCGCGCTCGGCCTGGATTGCGGGCCGATGTCGGGCTTCGACAATGCGGGTGTCGACCGCGAATTCTTCGCCGGCACGGACGTGAAGTCGAACTTCCTGTGTAACGTCGGCTACGGCGATCCCTCCGGGCTCTTCCCGCGCAGCCCGCGCCTCTCCTTCGACGAGGCGTGCAAGGTCCTGTGACGAGGGGGCGCCCGGCGCGTTATCCATGATCGTGCTGGGGCTCGATACGGCGCAGGCCGCCTGCTCGGCGGCGCTTCTGAAGGACGGCCGTCTGCTCGCTGCCCGGCATCAGCCGATGCAGGCGGGCCATGCCGAGGCGCTCGCCCCCATGGTCGTGGATTTGCTGGCCGAGGCAGGCCTCGCGCCCGCCGCGCTCAACAGGATTGGCGTGACGATCGGCCCGGGCACCTTCACGGGGCTGCGCATCGGACTTGCCTTCGCGCGCGCCTTGGGGGGAGCGCTCGAGTGTCCCGTCGTCGGCGTGACGACGTTGGCGGCGCTCGCGGCCGGCGCCGCCCGCCGCCGCCCGGGCGCCGGCGCCTATCTCGCCGCCATCAATGCGCGCCGCCAGGAGATCTACGTCCAGCTCTTTGCGGGCGATCTCGCCCCATTGAGCGAGCCCGCGCTTTTGCCCGTCGAGTCCCTGGAGCCGGTCGCGGCGGCGCTCACCCCGGCCGCCCGCCTCGTCGCGGCGGGAACGGGCGCGGCGCTGGCGCTCGCCGCGCTATCCTGTGAGGGCGAGATCGATGCGGATGGCACCCTTCCCGCTGCAGAAGATGTCGCTCACCTGGCCGCCGCCCTCGCCGACCCGGCAAACGCGCCGGCCCGCCCGCTCTATCTCCGCGCGCCGGACGCGAAACTGCTCGCGCCGCGCCGGCGCCGCCCCGATCCCCGCACGAGATCGCGCTCGTGACGCCGATCCGCAGCCTGACGGCCGAGGATTCGGGCTGCCTGGCAGCGCTCCACGCCCGCGCGTTCCCCGCGCCCTGGAGCGAGGAGGCCTTCGCGAAGATGCTGGCAACGCCCGGTGTGCGCGGCTGGGGCATGCGGGATGCATTTCTGCTTTTCCGCGCGACGGGCGATGAGGGCGAGATATTGACCCTCGCCGTCGATCAGGCCTCGCGACGCCACGGACGCGCCCGCGCGCTGCTCAGCCGTTGCATCGTGGACGCTCGCGCCGATGGGGTCCGCATGCTGTTCCTTGAGGTCGCGTGGGAGAACGCCGCCGCGCGCGCGCTTTACGGCCAAGCTGGATTTCTCGAAGTCGCCCGCCGGCCGAACTACTATCGCGGCACCGGGGAGGGCACGGACGGCCTGGTCCTGCGCCTCGATCTGCCGCCGTCACCCGAAGGAGTCGAGACGCGCGGCGGGATGGTATAGGAAGGGAGTCGCGCGCGACCGAACACGAGAAGGACGGGCGCGCCGAGGAGTGAGTAATGCCGCACCGCGAAGCGAAATTCCGGATTGAGCGCCTCTGCGAGGCCAAGGGTCTGCGCATGACCGAGCAGCGCCGCGTGATCGCGCGTGTCCTCTCCGAGGCGACCGATCACCCCGATGCCGAGGAACTCTACCGCCGCGCCTCGGCGATCGATCCGAAGATCTCGATCGCCACGATCTACCGCACGGTCCGCCTCTTCGAGGAGGCCGGTATCCTCGAGCGTCACGATTTTCGCGATGGCCGCTCGCGCTACGAGGAAGTGCCCGAGGAACATCACGATCACCTGATCGACCTGCAGACGGGCCGCGTCGTCGAGTTCCGCAACGAGGAAATCGAGCGCCTGCAGAAACTGATCGCCGAGAAGCTGGGCTATCGCCTGGTCGATCACCGCTTGGAGCTTTACGGCGTGCCGGTTGAGCCCGCCTCTGGCGACAAGGTGAAGGGCCGCGCCTGATGCTGAGCAACCCGCCGACCAGGGTGGCGCGGATCAGGGCGGGCGGCGCGCTCGCGGGGTTCCTGACGAGCGCCATTCTCGCGATCCCCTTTCAGTGGGTGGCGCTGCGCCTCCGCCTTCCCATCGCCAAGCGCGTGCCGTGGCATTTCCACCGCCTCGTCTGCCGCCTCTGCGGCATCCGGGTTCAGGTGATCGGCACGCCGGTGAAGGACACGGGCGTCCTCATCGCGGCCAATCACACCTCCTGGCTTGACATTCCGGTCATCGGCTCGACGCGGCCGCTATCGTTCGTCGCCAAGCGCGAGGTCGGCACCTGGCCGCTCTTCAGCACGCTCGCCAAATTGTCGGGCTCGATCTTCGTTGACCGCTCGCGCCGCACCAAGGCGGTCGAGCAGCGCGACCAGGTGCAGGAACGCCTGGCGGCGGGCGATGCGATCGTGCTCTTCCCCGAAGGCACCTCCAGCGATGGCAATCGCGTGCTGCCGTTCAACAGCGCGCTCTTGGGCGCCGCGCAGTTCAAGGTGAAGGACCAGAACGGCGTCTATAAGGACGTGCCGGTTCAGCCCGTGACGGTCGCCTATGTGCGGGTTCAGGGCTTGCCGATGGGCCGCGAATACCGGCCGTTCTTTGCCTGGTACGGCGATATGGAGCTCGTCCCCCATCTCTGGGAGGCGTTTTGCCTCGGCCCCATCGACGTCGTGGTCGAGTTCCACGAGCCGATGCGGATCTCAGAGCTCGGCGGCCGCAAGCCGCTGGCTCAGGCGGCCGAAAAGCTGATCGGCGACACGCTCGCCGCCCATCTGGCGGGCCGCCTCGCCCATCCGCCCGCCGCGCCTGCGGCGCCAGCGCTCCCTGGCCGCGCGGCGGCGGAATAAATCCGGTCCTTCACCACGCCATTTTGGCGATTCTTGCCAAACGCCGCCGGTCTTGCTCTTAAGGAGCGAAGGATTGGCAAGGGATCGGTGCGAAACAGGCGTTCGTGGCAAAGAAGCTCTTCATCAAGACCTACGGCTGCCAGATGAACGTCTATGATTCCGCGCGCATGGCGGACCTCCTGGGCGCGATCGGCTACGCGCCGAGCGAGGAGCCGGACGGCGCCGATCTCGTCATCCTCAACACCTGCCATATTCGCGAGAAGGCGGCCGAGAAGGTCTATTCCGAATTGGGGCGCCTGCGCCGCGCGAAGGACGAGAAGGCGCGAGGCGGCGGTCGCATGCTGGTCGCGGTCGCGGGCTGCGTCGCGCAGGCCGAGGGCGATGAGATGCTGCGGCGCGCGCCCCTCGTCGACATGGTCGTCGGCCCGCAGGCCTATCACCGCTTGCCCGAGATGATCGCGCGGATCGAGCGCGGCGCGGGAAGGGCGCTCGAGACGGACTTTCCGCCCGAGGACAAATTCGACGCGCTGCCGCAGGAAAGTGCCGCGCAAGCAGGCCCGAGTGCCTTTCTCACCGTTCAGGAGGGCTGCGATAAATTCTGCACCTTCTGCGTCGTTCCCTATACGCGCGGCGCTGAATTCGCGCGTCCCGTCGCCCAGGTGATGGCGGAGGCGCGCCGCCTCGTTGCCGCCGGCGCGCGCGAGCTGACGCTGCTCGGCCAGAACGTCAACGCCTATCGCGGCCTCGATGAAGCGGGCGAGACCGTGACGCTCGCCGGATTGATCCGCAGGCTGAGCGATATCCCCGGCCTCGCGCGCTTGCGCTATACGACGAGCCATCCCCGCGACATGAGCGCGGACCTGATCGCCGCGCACCGCGATGTGGCGACGCTCATGCCCTATCTGCATCTGCCGGTGCAGGCGGGTTCTGATCGCGTACTCGCCGCGATGAACCGTCAGCACACGGGCGATGACTATCGCCGCCTGATCGAAAGGATTCGAGACGCGCGCCCCGACATCGCGCTCTCGGGGGATTTCATCGTCGGCTTTCCGGGCGAAACGGATAAGGATTTCGAGGCGACGCTCGCGCTCGTGCGCGAGGTCAACTATGCGCAGGCCTTCTCGTTCAAATATTCGCGCCGGCCCGGAACGCCCGCCGCCGCCGTGCCCGGCCAGGTGCCCGAGCCTGAGAAGAAGGCCCGCCTCGCCGCCCTTCAAGATCTCCTCCGTGCGCAGCAGGAGGCGTTCAACCGCGCAACGCTCGGCCGCGCGCTCGACGTGCTGATCGAGCGCGAGGGCCGCCATCCCGGGCAGAAGATCGGCCGCACGCCCTATCTGCAGCCCGTCCATGTTCGCGCGCCGGACGCGGCGATTGGCGACATTCTGCGACTGCGCATCGAGGGCGTGGAGCCGAACAGTTTGAAGGGCGCGCTTGAAGGCGCGGCCCCGGTGCCCGCGTGACGCGCCGCCCCGCCAAATCGGATCGCGACGCCGCGCCGCCCGCCCTTGTCGCCGTGAGCTTTGCCGACAACCGCGCGCTCGCGCGCCTCGTCGGCCTGCATTCGCGAAACTTAAGCGAACTCGAACGCGCGCTCGACGTGACGATCGCCCATCGCGGCAACCGTATGCAGGTCTCCGGCAGCCCGGAGGCGATCGCGCGCGCTGCCCGCGCGCTCAACGCGCTTTACGAACGCGCCGAGCGCGGCAGCGAGATCGGCGCGGAGGATGTCCGCATGGAACTGGCGTTCCAGCAGGACGATGCTGCCGCCCCGCGCGATGCCGTGCGCACGCGCCGCGGCGTGATCGAGGCGCGAACACCCAATCAGGCGATCTATCTGAACGCGATGCGCCAGCACGAGCTGACCTTCGGCATCGGCCCGGCCGGCACCGGCAAGACCTATCTCGCCGTCGCGATGGCGGTCTCGGCGCTCTTGTCCGGCCAGGTTCGCCGGCTCATTCTCTCGCGCCCGGCCGTCGAGGCGGGTGAGAAGCTGGGCTTTCTCCCCGGCGACATGAAGGAGAAGGTCGATCCTTACCTTCGCCCGCTCTACGACGCGCTCTTCGACATGCTGCCGGGCGAACAGGTGCAGCGCTGGCTCGAGACCGGCGACATCGAGATCGCGCCTTTGGCCTTCATGCGCGGCCGCACGCTCGCGCACGCCTTCGTTATTCTCGATGAAGCGCAGAACGCGACGCCCGCCCAGATGCGGATGTTTCTGACCCGCCTCGGCGAGGGCTCGACGATGGTCGTGACCGGCGATCCGACGCAATCGGATCTGGCGCCGGGGCAGATCTCCGGCCTCGCGGAAGCAACGCGCGTGCTGGAGGGCGAGGAGGGCGTCGGCCTCGTCCGCTTCGCCGATGTCGATATCGTCCGCCACGCGCTCGTCACGCGCATCGTCCGCGCCTATGCGGCGCACGACGCGGCGGCCCCGGCCCGCAAGCCCCGCCACGCATGATCGCCGTGACGATCGAGAACCCCCGCTGGCGCGGGGCGCTTGCACGCCCGGCCGCGCTGGTCCGCCGCGTTGGTATGGCGGCGCTGAAGGGGGCGGAGCGCGAGGGCGATGTCGCGGTCGCGCTCCTCGATGATGCTGCGATGCAGCAATTGAACGCGACTTATCGCGGTAAGGCCAAGCCGACCAATGTCTTGGCTTTTCCGGCAGCCCCCTTGCCGGGCGGGGCCGAGGGTCCTCTCGGCGATGTGGCCCTGGGCCTGGAGACGATTTCCCGCGAGGCGTCGGAACAAAAGAAGCCCCTCGGCGATCATGTCTGTCATATGGTCGTGCATGGGATTCTCCATCTTTGCGGGTATGATCACGGCCGCGCGGGCGAGGCGCGCGCGATGGAAAGCCTGGAGACGATGATACTGGCGACTTTGGGGGTCCCTGACCCCTATGCCCTGCGAGGACGCGGGCGTGGCTGATACGACCTCAGGGGGTGACCTGCGTCACCCGGACGGCCAGCGCGACCGCGCCGAGCAGGAAGGCGGCGACCCACGAAGTTCGTTCCTGGGCGCCATCATTGGCCGCTTGAGCGCCGTGCTGCGCCGCTGGAACGCGGGCAGCCTGCGCGAGGAAATTGAGGACATTCTCGCAACGCCCGAGAGTGGCCCGGGCGAGGATGCGCTGCCCGCCGAGGCGCGGCTCATGCTGCGCAACATTCTCCAGTTCGGCGACCTCAGCGTCGATGACATCATGGTGCCGCGCGCGAATATCGTGGCGGTCGAGCAGGGCGTGACACTCAACGAACTCGTGCGCATCTTCGAGGACGCGCAGCATTCGCGCCTGCCGGTCTATGCCGACACGCTCGATCACCCCGTCGGCATGGTCCACGTGAAGGATATCATCGGGCTTCTGGCGCCCGGCGCGCCGCGCGAGGCGCCGTTCGATCTGAAGCGCCATCTGCGCGAAGTGCTCTATGTGCCGACCACGATGCCGGTCTTCGATCTGCTCTTGAAGATGCAGCAGACGCAGATCCATTTGGCGCTCGTCATCGATGAATATGGCGGCACCGAAGGGCTCGTCTCGCTGGAGGATCTGGTCGAGCAGATCGTCGGCGAAATCGAGGACGAGCACGACACGGACGAAGACCCCATCATGGTCGAGCGCGGCCCCGATCTCTGGGAGATCGATGCGCGCGTACCGATCGAGGATTTGGAGGACCGTCTGGGCGCGAAGCTCCTCGATGCCGATCTGGAGGAAGAGGTCGATACCGCCGCGGGGCTCGTCACGGCGCTGGCCGGGCGCATGCCGAAGATCGGCGAGCGCGTGGACCATCCGGCCGGCTTCGTCTTCGAGGTGCTGGACGCCGACCCCCGCCGGCTGACCCGGCTGCGCGTCCGCAAGACCGACGCGGAAGCAGCACCCGAGACCGCCGGCGCGATCGAGGGATCGCGCGCCCGGTGAGCATGCCCCGCCCGTGAGTTTCAGCGCCGAGGGGAATCGGCAGATCATCGATCTGCGCGAGCGTGTGGCGGCGCTTGGGCCCTGGCCGGCGCGCGCGCTGGCGCTGGCGGCCGGCCTTCTCTCGGCGCTCGCGATGGCGCCGATCTTCGCTTGGCCGCTTCTGGCGATCGCCTTTCCCGCGATGGTCTTTCTGCTCGACGCGCCCGCGCCGCGCCCCATCCGCCGCGCGGCTTTTCTCGGCTGGCTCTTCGGCTTCGGCTTCTTCGCGGGCGGGCTTTATTGGATCGGCTTTCCTTTCACGGTCGATTCCGACGCCCACGCCTGGATGATCCCCTTCGCGGTGGTGCTGTTCCCGGGGGGCCTTGCGCTTTTCTATGCCGCCGCCTTTGCGCTCGCCCGCGCCGCCTGGACGAAGGGGCCGGAGCGGATCGCCGCGCTCGCGGTCACGCTCGGCGGCCTTGAATATCTGCGCGGCCATATCCTGACGGGCTTTCCCTGGAACCTTTTCTCCTATGCCTGGGCGGGCTTCGATGCGGGCCTGCAATCGCACGCGCTGATCGGCGCCTATGGCGTGACGCTGCTGACGATCGCGCTCGCAGCCGCCCCGGCGCTGCTCGCCGATCGCGGGCGTGCGCGCCGCGTCGCGCTCGGCCTGGCCGCCGCGCTGTTCGTTATGCACCTGGGCTATGGCGCGCTGCGCCTGGCGCTCGCCGATCCGGACGCACCTAGCGGTGAGACGATCCGCATCGTTCAACCCAACACGCCGCAGAACGAGAAATACGTGCAGGCGCTCGTACTGCGCAATTGGCAGACGCTTCTGGAGCTGACGCGCCGCCCCGGCCTCGACAGCCGAAAGATCGTGATTTGGCCCGAAGCCGCGCCCCCGTTCGTCCTCTCTGAGGAGCCGGTCGCGCTTGAGCAGATCGCGGGCGTGCTGCCGGGCGACACGATGCTCCTCACCGGCGCCGTGCGCGTCGATCGCGCGGAGCGCAAGGTCTACAATTCCTTTCACGCGGTGAGCGGAACGGGCGAGATCGTGGCCACTTACGACAAGTCGCATCTCGTTCCCTTCGGCGAATACCTTCCGCTGCGCTCCTACCTGGAGCCGCTCGGCATCACGCGGCTGGTCCAGGTTCCGGGCGACTTCAAGGAAGGTGAATCCGTCCGTACCCTGAGCGTTCCGGGCGTACCGCCCTTCTCCCCTCTCATCTGCTACGAGATCATCTTCCCCGACGCGGTGATCGAGCCGGAGAACCGCCCCGCCTTCCTCCTCAACGTCACCGACGACAGCTGGTTTGCCGATACCTCCGGCCCCCGCCAGCATCTGGCGATCGCGAGGGCCCGCGCGATCGAGGAGGGCCTGCCGGTCATCCGCGCCGCGAACACGGGCATCTCGGCGATCATCGATGCCTATGGCCGGGAGCGGGTCTCGCTCGCCTATGATAGCGAAGGGATCATCGATGGCACGCTGCCGTCCCCGCTCGGCCCCACGCTTTATGCCTGGGCGGGCGACTGGCTGTTTGCGATCCTGTGGCTCGCGATGGGCGTTCCGGTGCTGCTCGCGCGGCGCCGCGGCGCTGAGAATCCGTCGCAGCGACATTGACCGTAAGTTGTATCGCGGTCTAACTTCCCGTCACGTCTGGCCTACCGCAAGGGACCGACGGCAAGTCCTGCGCCAACCCGCAACACGAACGGAAACGCGCGAAGGCGGCTCCCCTGATCGGGTGGGGCCTGGCATGGCCCTGGATGGGGCCACGGAGAGAGGTGGTCGCAAATGACGAAAAAGCAGGGCAATCCCATCGACACCCATGTCGGCCGCCGGGTGCGTTTGCGCCGCATGTTGATCGGCATGAGCCAGGAAAAATTGGGCGAATTGCTCGGCCTCACCTTTCAGCAGGTCCAGAAATACGAGAAGGGCGTCAACCGGATCGGCTCGGGCCGCCTCCACCAGATTGGCCAGATCCTGGGCGTGCCGGTGCAATACTTCTTCGACGACATGCCCGGCGGCATCCCCGACGGCGGCATGGGCATGGCCGAGAGCGCGACGGCGCCGGCCTTCGAGATGGGCGACGTGACGAGCCCGGAGGGCATCCAGCTCAACCGCTATTTTTACCGCATTCGCGACGCGCGCGTGAGGCGCCGGATCATCGATCTCGTGCGCGCCTTGGCCGGCGAGGAGGACGATGCGTCCTCAGTGATGGCCGATTCTTGACCCCCTCTTGAAAGCTTGCCAAAAGTCCGCGCTTCGTTGGCGTCATGCCGCGAACGGAGCCGGCCCCTAGAGGGCGGCGTTGGGACGGGGAGGGCCAGGTGGCGCGCCAGAATTATCTCTTTACGAGTGAAAGCGTCGCGGAAGGCCATCCCGACAAAGTGTGTGATCGCATCTCTGACGAGATCGTCGATCTCTTCTTCCGCGAGGGCCCGGCGCGCGGCATCGAGCCGAAGGACATTCGCGTTGCCTGCGAAACGTTGGCGACCACCAACCGCGTCGTCATCGCGGGCGAAACGCGCGGTCCCGTCACGCTGACGCATGATCTCGTCGCGCACACCGCGCGCATGGCGATCCGCGACATCGGCTACGAGCAGGACGGCTTTCACTGGGACCGCGCGAAGATCGAGGTCTGCCTCCACGCCCAGTCGCCGCACATCGCGCAAGGCGTGGATGCGAGCGGCAACAAGGACGAGGGCGCGGGCGATCAGGGCATCATGTTCGGTTATGCCTGCCGCGAGACCGAGGAATTGATGCCCGCGCCCATCTACTACGCGCATAAAATTCTGCGCCTCCTCTCCGAGGCGCGCCATTCCGGCAAGACCGGCGCGCTCGGCCCGGACGCCAAGAGCCAGGTGACCGTGCGCTATGAGAACGGCAAGCCCGTCGCCGTCACGCAGCTCGTCCTCTCGACGCAGCATCTGGACGACAAGCTCACCTCGCGCGACGTGAAGGCGATCGTCGAGCCCTACATCAACAAGGCGCTGCCCGAGGGCTGGCTGTCCGACAAGACCGTCTGGCACGTCAACCCGACCGGCGCCTTTGTCGTCGGGGGACCGGACGGCGATGCGGGCCTCACCGGCCGCAAGATCATCGTCGACACCTATGGCGGCGCGGCGCCCCATGGCGGCGGCGCCTTCTCCGGCAAGGACCCGACAAAGGTCGACCGCTCGGCCGCCTATGCCGCGCGCTACCTCGCGAAGAACGTCGTCGCGGCCGGAGTCGCCGAGCGCTGCACGATCCAGATCGGCTATGCCATTGGCGTCGCGGACCCGCTCTCGTTCTACGTCGATTGCCACGGCACCGCTGAGGTGGACGAGGCCAAGCTTGAGGCCGTTCTGCCCGATCTGATGCGTCTCACGCCGCGCAACATCCGCGAGCATCTGGGCCTCAACCGACCGATCTATGGCCGCACCGCCGCCTATGGCCATTTCGGCCGCGCGCCGGAGGCCGATGGCGGCTTCTCCTGGGAGAAGACCGACCTCGCCGAGGCGATCAAGAAGGCGGTCTAGCCTAGCCCCAGAGCCTGAGCGCCTGGACGATGCCGAGCGTGACGATCAGCGTGCCGACGCTCGCCGCAAGCACCTGCGTCGGGATGTGCTTGACCGCATAGCCCGCGATCGGCGCGGCCGCGACGCCGCCGGCGATGAGGCCCGCGACCGCCATCCCGTGATCCATGAGGTCGCCCGCTTCCTCCCAATGCCCGCTGACGAGCGCCGCGACGAACGCGGCCGAAATCGCGGCCGTCACCAGGAACTCGGCCGTGTTGACGGTGCCGATCACATAGCGCGGCGCGCCGCCCGCGCCGATGAGGCTGGAGGTGACGATCGGCCCCCAGCCGCCGCCGCCGATCGCGTCCATGAAGCCGCCCAGAAGGCCTGTCGGCGCGGCGAGGCGCCGGCTGATCGGCTTTGCGGGCCACGGCCGCACCGCGCGCGTCAGAATGTAGAGCCCGATCGCCAGCAGATAGGCGACGACGAACGGCTTGATATAGGCAGCAGGAACGCCGGTGATCACATAGGTGCCGAGCACCCCGCCCACGATCCCGGCCGCCGCGAGCGGCCACAAGAGGCGCCACTCGACGTTCCGGTGACTGACATGCGAGGCGCCCGACGCCGCTGTCGTGAAGAGCTCTGCCGCGTGCACGCTGGCGCTCGCCTGCGCGGGCGGAACACCGAACGAGAGCAGCACGGTCGATGAGACGACGCCGTAGGCCATCCCGAGCGCGCCGTCGACGATCTGCGCAAGGAATCCGACGCCGGCGAAGAGCACGAAGACATCCATGGTCAGAGCCTCCAGATAGGGCGGCTCTTAATACCTAAAATACGATCATATAACTAGTGATTTATGGCGGTCATGGTTTCCGCCGTCCGCGCGGCGGTGAAATCTTGCGCGCTTCGAGGATCTTGGCGGTCGCGTCCCGCGCGGCGAGAAGCACGGCGCGGATCTCGCACGTCTCGACATCCTCGCAATCCTCGCACGCTCGATAGGCCGTGCGTGAGGCGCAAGGCGCGAGCGCCAGTGGCCCGTCAATCGCGCGGATCACTTCGGCATAGGAGATCGAGCCGGCCGGCCGCGCGAGCGCATAGCCGCCGGTCCGCCCCCGCCGGCTGAGGACGATCCCGCGCGTCTTCAATTCGAGCAGGATGAGTTCGAGGAATTTTTTTGGCACCCGCGCGGCCTCCGCGATCTCCTGCACGGTCTGCGCCTCGCCCGTCTCGGCCAAGTGGCCAAGGGCACGAAGGGCATAACGGGCTTTCTGCGAGAGCATGGGGGAACCGGCGAAGTGGCCGGCCGCGCGACGCGGCGGCGGAAACGTGAGAAGTGCGCTCGCTCGTCCCGGAAGACAAGGTTGGATGCAAGGCACGCGCGGGTCGCCATGGCTCTCTATCCCGATCGCGAGCGTGGAGCCGAATTAACCCTCTTTGCGGTGGACATCGATCAGACTTGGAATTATTCTAATTATAGGATCACCGTCGGCCGCGCGTCATGCGGCCGGCCTTTCGCGGAGGAGCCCAATGACTGAGAAGCCCGCACCGTCGGCGGCCGCCGGCAAATGCCCCGTCATGCATGGCGCGATCACATCCGCCGGCAGGACCAACACCGAATGGTGGCCGAACACACTCAACCTCGACATCCTGGCGCAGCACGACACCAAGACCAATCCGCTGGGCAAGGATTTCAACTATCGCGAGGAGCTCAAGAAGCTCGACGTCGCGGCGTTGAAGAAGGATCTCCACGCCCTCATGACCGACAGCCAGGAATGGTGGCCGGCCGATTGGGGCCACTATGGCGGCCTGATGATCCGCATGGCCTGGCACGCGGCCGGCTCCTACCGGCTGTTCGACGGGCGCGGCGGCGGCGGAACCGGCAATCAGCGCTTCGCGCCGCTGAATTCCTGGCCCGACAACGGCAATCTCGACAAGGCGCGCCGCCTCCTCTGGCCGATCAAGAAGAAATACGGCAACGCTGTCAGCTGGGCCGACTTGTTCATTCTCGCAGGCAACATTGCTTACGAGTCGATGGGCCTGAAGACTTTCGGCTTCGGCTTTGGCCGGGAGGATATCTGGCACCCCGAGAAGGATGTCTATTGGGGCTCCGAGAAGGAATGGCTGGCCGAAAGCGTCCTGCGCTACGCGAACGAGGAGGATCCGGAGTCGTTGGAGGCGCCGCTCGGTGCCGTCCACATGGGCCTCATCTACGTCAACCCGCAAGGCCGCGACGGCAAGCCGGATCCGCTCAAATCCGCCCACGACGTCCGCGTCACCTTCGCCCGCATGGCGATGAACGACGAGGAGACCGCCGCGCTCACGGCCGGCGGCCACACGGTCGGCAAGGCGCATGGCAACGGCCTTGAGGCCGACCTGAGCCCGCCGCCCGAAGCCGCCGACATTGAGGAGCAGGGCTTCGGCTGGATGAACCACAAGGGCCGTGGCGTTGGCCGCAACACGGTGACGAGCGGCCTTGAGGGCGCCTGGACGTCGAAGCCCACGGTCTTCGACATGGGCTATTTCGACATGTTGTTCGGCCACGAATGGGAACTGAAGAAAAGCCCGGCCGGCGCCTGGCAGTGGCAGCCCGTCGACATCAAGCCGGAAGACATGCCGGTGGATGTGGAAGATCCCTCCATCCGCACCATGCCGATCATGACCGACGCCGACATGGCGATGAAGATGGATCCGGTTTACCGGAAGATTTGCGAGCGGTTCCGCAAGGATCCGGAATATTTCAAGGACACCTTCGCGCGCGCCTGGTTCAAGCTCACGCATCGCGATATGGGGCCGAAGGTCCGCTATGTCGGCCCGGACGTGCCGAAGGAGGATCTGATCTGGCAGGATCCGGTCCCCGCAGGCCCGACGAAGTACGACGTCGCCGCGCTGAAGCGGAGAATCGCCGACAGTGGTCTTTCGGTCGCCGAGATGGTCTCGACCGCCTGGGACAGCGCGCGCACCTATCGCGGCTCCGACATGCGCGGCGGCGCGAACGGCGCGCGCATCCGCCTGGCGCCGCAGAAGGACTGGGAAGGCAACGAGCCCGCGCGTTTGAAGAAGGTGCTCGGCGTGCTGGAGCCGATCGCCAAGGCGGCGGGCGCGAGCATCGCTGACGTCATCGTCCTTGCCGGCAATGTCGGCATCGAGAAGGCGGCGAAGGCCGCGGGCGTCGACGTGACGGTGCCGTTCGCGCCCGGCCGCGGCGATGCGACAGATGCGATGACGGACGCCGGCTCGTTCGCGCCGCTCGAGCCGCTTGCCGATGGCTTCCGCAACTGGATGAAGCAGGACTACGGCATCCCGGCCGAGGAATTCCTCCTCGACCGTGCCCATCTCCTGGGGCTGACGGCGCCGGAGATGACGGTCCTGATCGGCGGCATGCGCGTGCTCGGCACCAACCACGGCGGCACGAAGCACGGCGTCTTCACCGACCGCGTCGGGGCGCTGACGAACGATTTCTTCGTCAACCTCACCGACATGAACTACGCGTGGAAGCCGACGCGTCCCGGCCTCTACGACATCGCCGAGCGCAAATCCGGCAAGACGAAGTGGACGGCGACGCGCGTCGATCTCGTGTTCGGCTCAAACTCCATCCTGCGCGCCTATGCCGAGGTCTATGCCCAGGACGACGCGAAGGAGAAATTCGTGAAGGACTTCGTCGCCGCCTGGACGAAAGTGATGAACGCGGACCGCTTCGACCTCGTCTAGGTCTGACGAAACGCTTGAGGGGTCCGCGCTTGCTCGCGCGGACCCTTCGCTTTATGCGGGCCGCCATGACCGACGCGCCGCCCGACACGCCCCGCAACCGCCGCGTCCTGTATGGCCGCCGGGTCGGCCATCCCTTGCGCGACCGGCCGAAGGCGCTGCTGGCGGAGCATCTGCCGCACCTGACTGTCTCAGCGGAGAGCCCGCTCCGCGATCTTGCCGCGCTCTTTCCCCATCGCCCGCGCGTGGTCTGGCTGGAAGTGGGCGCGGGCGGCGGCGAGCACGCGGCGGCCATCGCCGCCGCCAATCCTGAGATCGGCCTCATCGCGGCGGAACCCTTTGTCAATGGCCTCGCCAAGCTGATCGTCCAGGCGGTGGACGTTGGGCTCACGAACCTGCGCCTCTTCCCGGACGATGCCCGCGAACTGATCGCAGCGCTCCCCGAGGCCTCGCTCGCGCGTGTCTATCTGCTCTATCCCGATCCCTGGCCCAAGCGCCGCCACTGGAAGCGCCGTTTCATCAGTGAACGGATGGTCGCGGAACTCGCTCGGATCGTGCGCCCCGGCGGCGAGCTCCGCCTCGCGACCGATGCGATGGACTACGCCGCCTGGAGCCTCTTTCACCTGCGCGCCGATCCGCGCTGGCGCTGGCGCGCGCGCGGCCCCGCCGATTGGCGTGAACCGTGGAACGGCTGGCCCGGCACGCGCTATGAGGCGAAGGCCAAACGCGCCGGCCGGCCCTGCGTCTACCTTACCTTCGAGCGGCTTTAGCCCCATATCCTCATCCTGAGGCGCCCTTTCGCCTCGCCCTTCGAGACGCTCGCTGCGCTCGCCCTCAGGATGAGGCGAAAGGGCCTCGAAGGATGTAGAAAAGAAGGCGCTAGCTCTCCGGCGAATGGCACACCACCTCGATATTGTGCCCGTCGAGATCGAGCACGAACGCGCCGTAATAATGCGGATGGTATTCCGGCCGAAGACCCGGCTTGCCGTTGTCGCGCCCGCCGGCCGCCATCGCGGCCGCATAGAAGGCATCGACGGTCTTGCGGTCCTTCGCCGTGAACGCGATGTGCAATTTAGGCGCGGGCTTCTTGTGGCTGTCGAGCCAGAAATCGAATTTGTCGTTTTCGGCAAAGCCCGCATAGGCACCCGCGCCGCCCGTCATCTCGGGCGTGATTTCGTAGCCGAGCGTATAGCCGAGTGGCTGAAGGGCCTTGGCGTAGAACGCCTTCGCCTTCTCGTAGTCCGAAACGCTGATGCCGATATGGTCGAGCATGGGTTCCTCCTCAACCGGGATCGCGCGAGTGTAGGCGAGAGCGGGATAGAAAGTGAGAGGATGACGCCATGACGCAATCCGAACCCTGGCGGCCGGTCTATGAATTCTGGTTTCCGCCGGGCCTCGACCGCGACGCGGAAACGCACGGCGCCCAATTCAAATGGTGGTTTGGCGGCGGCTCGAATGCAGAGCTCGCGCGGTTCGCCCCGCTGCTCGCGCGCGCCCGCCGATCCGAGCTTGAAGATTGGGCGCAATCGCCCAAGGGCCGGCTCTCGCTCATCATCGTGCTCGATCAATTCTCGCGCGGCCTCTTCGGCGACACCGCGCCCGCCTATGAGAACGACGCCC
Source organism: Alphaproteobacteria bacterium (assembly GCA_016124385.1). Classification (GTDB taxonomy): domain Bacteria; phylum Pseudomonadota; class Alphaproteobacteria; order Micropepsales; family Micropepsaceae; genus JACADY01. The sequence continues at coordinate 344,628 of WGNU01000001.1, forward strand.
ACGCGCTGCGCCTGGCGGAGGAAGGCCTCGCCAATGGCCACTACGCCGCGCTGGCGCATCCGTGGGAGCGCCTCTTCGCCGCCATGCCCTTGACCCATTCCGAAGGCCCGCTCGAGCGGCACGACAAGATGGTCGCGCTGACGCAGGCCGAGCTCGCCCGCGCGCCGGCTCCTCTGCGCGCCTCCTATGAGCGGTCGGTCGAATCGGCTCACCATCACCGCGAAATCATCGTCCGCTTCGGCCGCTACCCGCATCGCAACGCGGCGCTGGGCCGCGCCTCGACGCCGGAGGAAATGGCCTACATCGAGAAAGGCGATTTTCCGCATACACCCAAGGCCCAAGAGGCTTAGGATCGCGCCGCCGCACCAGCCATGCGGCCGAGCAACGTGAGGGGGGCATCCTTGGAGACGCAAACACTCTTGCGCCTGGCCGCGCTTGCCGCCATCGCGGGCGGCGTCATGCGCGTGGTCTCGGCCTTCACGCCCTATGTGCCGGGCAGCGCGGCGCTCGAGGGCCTCTATGCCGCGATCGATCTCCTGCTGCTCTTCGGCACGATCGGCATCTATGTCGCGGAGGCGCCGCGCCTGCGCCCCGCCGGCCTGATCGGCTTCATGCTGACGATCGCGGGCTTGGCCAGCATCGTGGGGCCTGACGGTGAGGCCTTCGGCCTCAATGTCTACCAGATCGGCATCGGCGTGATCGCGATCGGCCTTCTCGTCCTCTCGGTCCAGTTCCTGCGGGCTGGCACCCAGCGCCTGGCGGCGGCGTTCTGGCTCATATCGGTCGCTTTCGGGGTGGCGGGCGAGGCGGCGCTGGGGCCGGAACAAGCCTTCGCCGCCGCGGGCCTTGCCTTTGGGCTCGGTTATGTGGGGGCCGGCTGGGCGCTCTGGCAGGCCCCCTTGCAACACAGGGCCAAGGCCGCTATTTAGCGGGAGATCCCGAACAAGTTGGCTTGTTCGCCGGGCTGCAGGAAGCAGCGCCGGGGCGCCAACGCATTGTTCGTGGAGGCGAATGAGGAGCGCGCGTGGCCGCCATCGATCTCGACAGGCTGATAACGAACACCGCCGAGGCGGCGGGCTTCGAGATCGTCCGTATCAAGATGATCGCGGGCAAGACGCTTCAGGTGATGGCCGAGCGCCCGGACGGGACGATGAACGTCGATGATTGCGCCGCTTTGTCCCGCGCGCTCTCGGCGATGCTCGAGGAGAAAGACCCCATCCCGCACGAATACGTGCTGGAGGTCTCATCGCCCGGCATCGACCGCCCGTTGACGCGGGCGAAGGACTACGCGAACGCGCTCGGCCACGAGGCACGGTTCGAGTTCGCGTTGCCCGTTCTCGGCCGCAAGCGTTTTCGCGGCGAGATATTGGAGGCCGGCCCGCGCGGCGTGCGTGTGCAGCCGCTGCTCGAGCCGGCGCCCGAGCCGATCGAGATCGAATTCGCCGCGATCGCGGGGGCCAAGCTCGTCCTCACCGATCGCCTGATCGACGCCGCGGCGGCCAGGCGTGAGAGCCGCCCGCCGCGCGACGACACGAAATCTGCCAAGGCGCCGCGACAGGCGGCCGCGAGAAGGAAGTAAGCCCATGGTTGTCAGTGCGAACCGGTTGGAGTTGCTGCAGATCGCCGACGCGGTCGCGCGCGAGAAATCGATCGAGCGCGAAGTCGTCATCGAGGCGATGGAAGAGGCGATCCAGCGCGCCGCGCGCTCGCGCTATGGCGCGGAGAACGACATCCGCGCCGAGATCGACGCTAAGACCGGCGATCTGCGCCTCTCGCGCTTCCTGCAGGTCGTCGAGCGCGTGGAAAATGACGCGACCGAGATCGACCTCGACGAGGCCAAGCGCCGCAACCCGGCCGCGATGGTCGGCGATTTCATCGCCGAAGCGCTTCCCCCGATCGATTTCGGGCGCATCGCCGCGCAGACCGCTAAGCAGGTGATCGTCCAGAAAGTCCGCGACGCGGAGCGCGAGCGCCAGTTCGATGAATACAAGGACCGCATCGGCGAGATCGTTCACGGCCTCGTCAAGCGCGCCGAATACGGCAATGTCGTCGTCGATCTTGGCCGCGCGGAAGGCATCATGCGCCGCGATGAATCCCTGCCGCGCGAGATGTTCCGCCCGGGCGACCGCATCCGCGCCTATGTCTATGACGTGCGCCGTGAAACGAAAGGCCCGCAGATCTTCCTCTCGCGCACGCATCCCCAATTCATGGCGAAGCTCTTCGCCCAGGAAGTGCCGGAAATCTATGACGGCATCATCGAGGTGAAATCGGTCGCGCGCGATCCCGGCTCCCGCGCCAAGATCGCCGTGCTCTCCAAGGACAGCGCGATCGATCCGGTCGGCGCCTGCGTCGGCATGCGCGGCAGCCGCGTTCAGGCCGTCGTCAACGAATTGCAGGGCGAGAAGATCGACATCATCCAATGGTCGCCCGATCAGGCGACGTTCATCGTCAACGCGCTCGCGCCCGCCGAAGTCTCCAAGGTCGTGCTCGATGAGGATGCCGAGCGCATCGAGGTCGTCGTGCCCGACGAGCAATTGTCGCTCGCCATCGGCCGGCGCGGCCAGAACGTGCGTTTGGCCTCTCAGCTCACCGGCTGGAACATCGATATCCTCACCGAAGCCGAGGAATCCGAGCGCCGCCAGGAAGAATTCCGCACACGGACGGCGATGTTCATCGACACGCTCGACGTCGATGAGGTGATCGCCCAGCTGCTCACCTCCGAAGGCTTCGCCTCGGTGGAGGATGTGGCGTATGTTCCCTTGAGCGAGCTGGAGCGGATCGAAGGGTTCGACGAAGGAACGGCCGCGGAACTCCAGAACCGCGCGCTCGGCTATGTGGAGCGCGAGAACGCCGCGCTCGATGCGCGCCGGCGCGAGCTGGGCGTCGCGGACGACGTGATCGAGATCGAGGGCGTGACGCCCCGCATGCTCGTCGCGTTCGGCGAGAACGATGTGAAGACGATCGAGGATGTCGCGGGCTGCGCGGTCGATGATCTGACCGGCTGGACCGAGGAGCGCGCGGGCGAGCAGGTGCGCGAACCTGGCATCTTCGATGGCCTCGATGTCAGCCGCGCGGAAGCCGAGGCGATCGTGATCGCCGCGCGCCGCCGCATGGGCTGGATCGAGGAAGAGCCCGAGCCCGAGATGGAATTCGCCGAAGGCGAGGAGGGCGAAATGGGAATGGAGCCGGACGAGACGGCATGACGGCAATGGCGCCAACGATTGAGGAAACGCACGACGCAGAGCGCGGACCGACGCGCCGCTGCATCGCGACGGGCCAAAGCCGCCCGGTCGGTGAACTCGTGCGCTTTGTCGAGGATCCGGATGGCGCCATCGTGCCGGATCTGGAAGGCCGCTTGCCCGGGCGTGGCGTTTGGGTGACGGCCGATCAAAAGGCGCTCGCGCGCGTCGCCAAAGGCGGTCTCTTCGCCAAGGCGTTGAAAAAGCCCGTCGCGGTGCCGGCCGATCTGGCGGCGCAGGTCGAGCGCGGGCTCGCGCGGCGTCTTGCCAATCTCATCGGTCTCGCGCGGCGCGCGGGGCTCATCGTCGCGGGCTTCGGCAATGTGGAAGCGGCCCTGTCGCATCCCAAGAAAGGCGCGCGGATCGTCGCGCTTTTGGAGGCATCGGACGGCGCGGCGGACGGCGAACGGAAAATCATCGCCGCCGCACGCCGTGCGGGTCTTGAGATTCCCGTTCTGCGGGTTTTGCCGGCGGCCGAAATGGGCTTGGCCTTGGGCCTTGAACATGTGGTACATGCTGCCCTCTTCGCAGGCGGTTTGGCTCAGACGGTGGTGAACGACGCCGCGCGCCTGCGTGGCATTCAAGGACATCGCGCGCCGGCGCGGCACGAAGGAAACGAATGACGGATAGCAAGGACCAGGGCGGCAAGACGCTTCATCCCGCGGGCGGCAAGCCCACGTTGAGCTTGAAGCGGCCGGCGGACGCCGGAACGGTGCGGCAGAGTTTCTCACATGGCCGCTCCAAGCCTGTCGTCGTGGAAAAAAAGCGCGCGCGCCCGGCTGGCCCCACGGGCAAGCCGGAAGGCGAGCAGCGTCCGCGCAGCGCCGAGCCGCAAGCGGCCCCCGCCGAACGCGCCAAGCCCGCCGCGCCCGGCCAGGCCGCGCCCGCGCAGAAGCCGCGCGGTCAGGCCCAGCGCGGCATGGTTCTGCGCGCGCTCAGCGATGCGGAAAAGGAAGCGCGCGCCCGCGCGCTCGTCGAGGCCCGCGCCCGCGAAGGTGAGATGCGCAAGCGCGCCGAGGACGAGGCCAAGCGCCGCGCCGATGACGAGGCGCGCTTCGCTCGCGAGCGCGAGGAAGCCGCCCGCCGCAAGACCGAGGAAGAGGCGCGCCGCAACGCCGAGGAACAGGTCCGCAAGCGCTCCGAGACCGAAGCCGCGCGCCGCCTCGAGCCCGATCCCACGGTGGCGCAGCCCGACGCGCCCCCGCCGCAGCGCCCGCAAGTGGGCGCCCCCCCGCGCGGCCGCGCCGCCGAGGAAGAAGACGACACCAAGAAGGGCAAGGCCGGCCTCAAATTGCCGGCCGGTCGCGGCCGGGGCGAGCCGCGCCGCCGCGATGGCCGCATCACGGTCACCCGCGCGCTGGAAGGCGAGGACGAGCGTCAACGCTCGGTCGCCGCGTTCCGCCGCCGCATGGAGCGCGAGAAGCGCGGCCAGCAGACGCAGCAACAGGCCGCCCCGCCGCGCGAGATCACGATTCCCGAGGGCCTCACGGTCCAGGAACTGGCGATCCGCATGGCGCGCCGCGGCGTCGACGTCATCAAGGTCCTCATGAAGCAGGGCGTGATGGTGACGATCAACGACATCATCGACGGCGACACGGCGCAGATCGTCGCCGAGGAATTGGGTCACACGGTCAAGCGCGTCGCGGAATCAGACGTGTTGGAAGGCCTGCGCGGCGAAGAGGATGCGGCGGGCGATCTCGCCCCGCGCGCGCCCGTCGTCACGATCATGGGCCATGTCGATCACGGCAAGACCTCGCTGCTCGACGCGCTGCGCGCGACCGATGTCGTCGCCGGCGAAGCGGGCGGCATCACGCAGCACATTGGCGCCTATCAGGTAACGCTCGAGGGCGGCAAGAAGATCACCTTCCTCGACACGCCCGGCCACGCGGCGTTCACCGCGATGCGCGCGCGCGGCGCCAAGGTGACGGACATCGTCGTCCTTGTCGTTGCCGCCGATGACGGCGTGATGCCCCAGACGATCGAGGCCATCAATCACGCGAAAGCCGCGGGCGTTCCCATCATCGTCGCGGTCAACAAGATCGATAAGCCCGATGCCAACCCCGCCCGCGTGAAGAGCGAGCTGCTCCAGCACGAGATCGTCGTTGAGGATCTGGGCGGCGACGTGCAGGCGATCGATGTCTCCGCGACGCAGAAGACCGGCCTTGAGAAGCTGGAGGAAGCGATCCTCCTGCAGGCCGAAGTTCTCGAATTGAAGGCGAACCCCAACCGCCCCGCCGATGGCGCGGTGGTCGAGGCCAAGCTCGACAAGGGCCGCGGCTCGGTCGCGACCGTCCTGATCGAGCGCGGCACGCTCTCGGTCGGCGACATCGTCGTCGCCGGCGCCGAATGGGGCCGCGTCCGCGCCCTCCAGAACGAGCGCGGCGAAAGCCTGAAGACGGCCGGTCCCTCTCAGCCGGTTGAGGTCCTGGGCCTCACGGGCGTTCCCGAAGCTGGCGATGAATTCGTCGTCGTCGAGAGCGAGGCCCGCGCCCGCGAAGTCACGGATTATCGCGCGCGCAAGCGCCGCGAGACGCGCGCCGCCGCCGTCAGCCGCACCTCGATCGACCAGCTCGTCCAGCAGAAGAAGGACGGCGAGAAGAAAATCCTCCCCGTCGTCATCAAGGGAGACGTGCAGGGCTCGGTCGAGGCGATCACCGGTGCGCTCAACGCGCTCGCGACTGATGAAGTGGGCGCCCAGGTGCTGCACCAGGCGGTCGGCGGCATCACGGAATCCGATGTCATCCTCGCCCAGGCGTCGGGCGCGATGATCATCGCCTTCAACGTGCGCGCCCACGCCGAGGCGCGCGAGCGCGCGCGCCGCGATGGCGTGGAGATCCGCTACTACAGCATCATCTACAACATCATCGACGACGTGAAAGCCGCGCTCTCGGGCCTCCTGTCGCCCACCATGCGCGAGACGTTCCTCGGCAACGCGGAGATCCTGGAGGTCTTCAACATCTCCAAGGTCGGCAAGGTCGCCGGCTGCCGCGTGACGGAAGGTGTCGTGCGCCGGGGCGCCAAGGTGCGCCTCATCCGCGACAAGGTGGTGATCCACGAGGGCAAGCTCTCCACCTTGAAGCGCTTCAAGGACGAGGTCCGCGAGGTCAATTCCGGCATGGAATGCGGCATGGCGTTCGAGAATTACCAGGACATGCAGCAGGGCGACGTCATCGAGTGCTTCGACGTCGAGGAAATCCAGCGCACGCTCTAGGGTGATCGTCGCGGCCTGGCGCGGGCGCGACGGGAAAAGATTTCAAGGAGTCCCGCCCATGCCCCGCGGCGCGCCGCGTCACGGAAAATCCGTCGGTCCCTCGCAGCGCCAATTGCGCGTGGGCGAGGAGATCCGCCGCACGATGATGGAGATCTTCACGCGCGCCCATTGGCGCGAGCCCGTGCTGATCGATGCCGCCGTCACGATCACTGAGGCGCGCATCTCGCCGGATCTGAAGAACTGCACGCTCTATTGCATGCCGCTGGGGGGCGCGAATCTCGCGCCGATCCTCGCCGCGCTCAACCGCGCGCGCGCCTATCTGCGCGGCGAGCTCGGCCATTCGATGGTGCTGCGCCACGTGCCCGAGCTGCGCTTCGAGGAGGATCACTCCTTCGAGGAGGCGGCCCGCATCGAGGCGCTGCTCCGCTCGCCGACCGTCGCGCGCGACCTCAAACGCGACGCACCCGAAGACGAATAGCGATGGGGCGCAGGAAACGCGGCAACCCCATCCATGGCTGGGTGGTGATCGACAAGCCCGTGGGCCTGACCTCGACGGACATCGTCACGCGCGTCCGCCGCGCGCTGAACGCCCAGAAGGCGGGCCACGCCGGAACGCTCGACCCGCTCGCCACGGGGCTCCTCTGCGTCGCCTTGGGCGAGGCGACCAAGACCATCCCCTACATCATGGACGCGGAGAAGACCTACCGCTTCACCGCCTGCTGGGGCGAGGCGCGCGCAACCGATGACCGCGAGGGCATGGTTACCGAAACCTCAATTGTTAGACCGCATCCGGAACAGATCATTGAGAAACTAAATCATTTCGTAGGCGAAATAGAACAGACGCCGCCCGCCTTCTCCGCCGTGAAGGTGGATGGCGAGCGCGCTTACGACCTCGCCCGGGCGGGCGAGGCGCCTGACCTCAAGCCCCGCGCCGCCTGGATCGCCCGCCTGGAGCTGCGCGCCGTCCCCGACCCCGACCATGCGGAATTCGAGATGGTCTGCGGCAAGGGCACCTATGTCCGCAGTTTTGTTCGCGATTTGGCCCGCTCGCTCGGCACGGTCGGCCATGTCGCCCAATTGCGCCGCACGGCCACCGGCCCCTTCCGGGAGGCTGAGGCGATTCCCCTGGATAAATTCATTGACTCTGCTATGACAGGCCCCGCCCCGACAGGGGTTCTGCCGCTGACGGCCGCGCTGGACGACATCCCGGCGCTAGGGGTCAGTGAGGCGGATGTGCTCAGGCTACGCTCGGGCGCTTCTGTCGTGGTGCGTGGACGGACCTTCCACAAGGCGCAGGAGCTGATGGAAGCCGCCACCGGCGAACCGGTTGTCTTGGCAACCGCGCCGCGTGGCGAACCGGTGGCGTTGGCGGCCTTGCGCCGTGGCGAATTGGTCCCCGTCCGCGTTTTCAATTTTGGCAGCTGAACGAAGGAGAACGAGATGTCGATCACGCAGGACCGCAAGCAGGCGGTCATCACCGACAACGCGCGGGCCGACAAGGACACGGGCTCGCCGGAAGTCCAGGTCGCGATCCTGACCGAGCGGATCACCAATCTGCAGGACCATTTCGCCAAGCACGCGAAGGACAACCATTCGCGGCGCGGGCTCCTGCGCATGGTCTCGCGCCGGCGCAGCCTGCTCGATTATCTGAAAGCAAAGGACGTTCAGCGCTACGAGGCGCTGATCGCGAAACTTGGCCTGCGCAAATAACGCCGGATCGGCGTTCCCTCACGTTTATCGTATCGACGCGGAGAGCGCGCCGGGGCCCCAAGGCTTCGGGCGGCGCGTCCGCTCACACTCATTCATCGCGGAAAATTCGCATGAAGGCCCGCGGCAATCCGGCCGCGGAAGAAGAAGGAAATGGAAATTATGTTCAACATCGTCCGCAAGGAGATGGAATGGGGTGGCCGCAAGCTAACCCTTGAGACGGGCCGCATGGCGCGGCAAGCCGATGGCGCGGTGCTCGCGACCTACGGCGACACGGCGGTCCTCGCGACCGTCGTCGCGGCCAAGACGCCCAAGGCGGGCGTGGATTTCTTCCCGCTCACCGTCAACTACCAGGAAAAATTCTACGCGGCCGGCAAGATCCCCGGCGGCTTCTTCAAGCGCGAAGGGCGCCCGACCGACAAAGAAACCCTCACCTCGCGCCTGATCGACCGGCCGATCCGCCCGCTTTTCGTCGAGGGGTTTTACTGCGACACGCAGGTGATCGTGAACGTTCTCAGCCACGACCTTGAGAACGATCCCGATATCGTGGCGATGGTCGCAACCTCCGCCGCGCTCACGATTTCGGGCGTGCCGTTCCTCGGCCCCATCGGCGCGGCGCGTGTCGGCTACATCAACGGCGAGTACAAGCTTAATCCGGTTACGGACGAACTCCCCGAATCCGCGCTCGACCTTGTCGTCGCCGGCACGGCCGAAGGCGTGATGATGGTCGAATCCGAGGCCAAGGAATTGTCCGAGGAGGTAATGCTCGGCGCCGTGGCGTTCGGCCACCGCGAGATGCAGCCGGTGATCGACCTCATCATCCAGCTGGCCGAGCGCAGCGCGAAGGAGCCGCGCGACATCCCGCAGAAGGATCTCTCGGGCGTGAAGACGCGCATCCGCGAGATGATCGAGCAGGATCTGCGCACCGCCTATCGCGAACGTGCCAAACAGGCGCGCCACGACAAGATCGCGGCAATCAAGACCCGCGTCGCGGAGGAATTCGGCGGCGAGGGCGAAGGCAAACTCGATGCGCTGACGCTCGGCAAGACCTTCAAGGGCCTTGAGGCCGACATCGTCCGCACCGCGCTCCTCGATACCGGCGAGCGCATCGACGGACGCGACGTGAAGACGGTCCGCCCAATCGTCTGCGAGGCGGGCGTCCTGCCGCGCACGCACGGCTCGGCACTCTTCACGCGCGGCGAGACGCAGGCGCTGGTCGTCACGACCCTCGGCACCGGCGATGACGAGCAGCTGATCGACGCGCTCGAGGGCAAGTACAATCAGCATTTCATGCTGCACTACAACTTCCCGCCCTTCAGCGTCGGCGAAACCGGCCGCGTCGGCTCGCCGGGGCGCCGCGAGGTCGGCCACGGCAAGCTCGCCTGGCGCGCGATCCATCCGCTGCTGCCCGCCAAGGACAAATTCCCCTACACGCTGCGCGTCGTCTCCGAGGTCACGGAATCGAACGGCTCCTCCTCGATGGCGACCGTCTGCGGCACCTCGCTCTCGCTGATGGATGCGGGCGTGCCGCTCGCGCGCCCCTGCGCCGGCATCGCGATGGGCCTCATCAAGGAGGGCGACCGCTTCACGGTGCTCTCCGACATTTTGGGCGATGAGGATCACCTGGGCGACATGGACTTCAAGGTCGCCGGTACCGATCAGGGCATCACCGCGCTTCAGATGGACATCAAGATCACCTCGATCACCGAGGCGATCATGGCCCGCGCGCTGGCGCAGGCGAAGGAAGGCCGTCTCCATATCCTCGGCGAAATGGGCAAGGCCTTGACCGCCGCGCGCGCCGAGCTCGGCGAGCACGCGCCGCGCATCGAGGTGATGACGATCCCGACCGACAAGATCCGCGAAGTGATCGGCACGGGCGGCAAGGTCATCCGCGAGATCGTGGAAAAGACGGGCGCCAAGATCGACATCGGCGACGATGGCACGATCAAGATCGCTTCGCCCGACGGCGCTTCGATCGCCGCCGCGCAGAAATGGATCAAGTCCATCGTGGCCGAGCCCGAAGTCGGCGAGATCTACGAGGGCAAGGTCGTGAAGGTGATGGATTTCGGCGCGTTCGTGAATTTCTTCGGCGCGCGCGATGGCCTCGTCCACATTTCGCAGCTCGCCAAGACGCGCGTCGGCAAGGTGACGGACGTCGTCAACGAGGGCGACACTGTGTGGGTGAAGCTCCTGGGCTTCGATGATCGCGGCAAGACGCGCCTCTCGATGAAGATCGTCGATCAGGCGACGGGCAAGGAATTGCCGCCCGATGAGAACGAGCCGGAAGGCGAGGACGCGCACGGCGGCGGCGATGGCGGCGAGCCGCGCGAGCGTCGCCCGCGCCGGCGCCGCGAGGGGTAGTCGCCCGCCCGAAGTGGAATCGAAAGGGCCCGCGATCGCGGGCCCTTTTTTTGTGAGGAAGCAGGCCTCACACCCACGGCACGGTCGTGCCCAGCCGGTTGAGTTCGCCATAGACGCCCGCCTCCCCGGTCGCGATGGCGACGATCGGCACTGCCGCCGCGTCCGGCGTCTGCGCCTGCGACATGTCGGCGAACCAGGGGCGCGAGGCATCGGTATCGACGAGCCCGGGACAGACCGCCGCGACGAAAACCTCCCGCGCGCTGGCCTCTGCCACCATCTCGCGCGCGAAGATCTTCATCGCCGCCACTTGGCCGACCTTGGACGGCACGTTGATCCAGTCGGGCCAGCCTTCGGCCGCCGCGCGGCCCTCCTCGACGACGGCGACGTAGTCCCGCATCTCCGCGTCGATGTCATCGAGGCTCGCGCGCGCGACGTCGAACCGCTCATGCAGCGACGGATCGAGATGGCGGAGCGACCCGAACGAACTCGCGACGACGAGAAACCGCGCTCGCGCGCGTAAGAGATCGCGAAAGGATTCGATCATCCGCCGCTCGCCGAAATTATTGGTGTCGACGAAGAGCCGCACCTGCTCGCCCGGCGTTTTCTCGCGCACGATCCGCGCGGCCGCGTTGGAGAGAACGACGTCGATCCCGCCATGCATGCGCTGGATCGATTCCGCCGCCGCCGCGACGCTCGCGGGCTCCGTGACGTCGATCGGCATGAGCGTCACCGAAAGACCATCGCCCTTCAGCTGCGAGACCGCCGCGTCGCCTTTCGCGATGTCCCGCGCGCCCAGATAGACGAGACCATCGTCGCCCCACGCGCGCGCCAGCCCCTGCGCGAGCGCGAAACCAAGCCCCTGATTGGCACCGGTGATGAGAGCGATCTTGCGCATGCGGCCTCGCTTGATTGGCAGGCGGCGATCATGGGAGGGTCCCGCCTGTTCGCAAAGAGGATCAAGCCCCATGAAGACGCGCGCCGCAATCGCCTTCGCTCCGAATGCTCCTTTGGAGATTCACGAGGTCGATCTCGAAGGGCCGAAAGCGGGCGAGGTGCTGGTCGAAATCATGGCGACGGGCATCTGCCACACCGATGCCTATACGCTCGAGGGCAAAGACTCAGAGGGCCTCTTCCCCTCGATCTTGGGGCATGAGGGCGCGGGCATCGTGCGCGAGGTGGGCGCGGGCGTGACGAGCGTCAAGCCGGGCGATCACGTCATTCCGCTCTATACGCCCGAGTGCCGCGCCTGCAAGACATGCCTCTCGCGGAAATCCAATCTGTGTACGTCCATTCGCGCGACGCAGGGAAAGGGCGTGATGCCGGACGGCACCAGCCGCTTCAGCCTCTCAGGCAAGCCGCTCTATCACTATATGGGCTGCTCGACGTTCTCGAATTTCAGCGTGATGCCCGAGATCGCGGTGGCGAAAGTGCGGCCCGACGCGCCGTTCGACAAGATTTGTTACATCGGCTGCGGTGTGACCACCGGCATCGGCGCGGTGATCTATGCGGCGCAGGTCGAGCCCGGCGCGAACGTCGCCGTCTTCGGGCTGGGCGGCATCGGCCTCAACGTCATTCAGGGCGCGCGCCTGGTCGGCGCCGACAAGATCATCGGCATCGACATCAATCCCGCCAAAATTCCGATGGCGGAGAAATTCGGTATGACGCACTTCCTGAACCCGAAGGAAGTGGGCGAAGGCAAGATCGTGCAGGCGATCGTCGATCTCACCGGCGGCGGCGTCGACTACAGCTTCGATTGCACGGGCAACGTCCAGGTGATGCGCCAGGCTCTTGAATGCTGCCATCGCGGCTGGGGGCAATCGATCATCATCGGCGTCGCCGAAGCCGGCCAGGAGATCGCGACGCGCCCGTTTCAGCTCGTCACCGGCCGCGTGTGGAAGGGCACGGCCTTCGGCGGCGCCAGGGGCCGCACGGACGTGCCGAAGATCGTCGATTGGTACATGGAGAAGAAGATCAACATCGATGATCTCATCACGCACACGATGCCGCTTGAGAAGATCAACGATGCCTTCGACCTGATGCACGAAGGCAAGTCGATCAGGAGCGTGGTGGTCTACTAGCCGGCCTCAGCGGGGCTCGCGGCCGGCGCGCCGTTTGCCGCCTCGCCGTTCGCGCCGCCATTGCTGCCCATCGCCTTCAGCTCGGCGGTCGAGGGCATGCCGGTGATGTTGTAGCCGGCATCGACATAGTGGATCTCGCCCGTCACGCCCCCCGAAAGCGGCGAGAGCAGATAGAGCGCCGCGCCCCCCACATGGTCGAGCTCGACGGTCTTTTTGAGGGGCGCCTGCACCTTGTTCCACTTGAACATGATCCGCGCATCGCCGACGGCGCTCCCCGCCAGCGTGCGCATGGGCCCGGCCGAGATCGCGTTGACGCGAATGCCCTCAGGCCCGAGATCGGCGGCCAGATATTTGACGCTCGCCTCGAGCGCAGCTTTCGCGACGCCCATGACATTGTAGTTCGGCATCACGCGCTGGGCGCCCAGATAGGTGAGCGTGAGGAGCGAGCCGCCGCCCGCCATCAACGGATGCGCGCGCCGCGCGATGTCGGTGAAGGAAAAGCACGAGATGTCCATCGAGCGCAGGAAATTCCGCCGCGTGGTGTCGACATAGCGGCCCTTGAGCTCGGTCTTGTCGGAATAGGCGATCGCGTGGACGAGGAAATCCAGCCGCCCCCACTCGCTCGTCAGCGTACTGAATAACGCTTCAAGGCTCTGCTCGTCTTCGACGTCCGCCGGAATGACGAGCTTGGAGCCGAGCGAGGCGACGAGCGGCTTCACGCGTTTGCCGAACGCTTCGCCCTGATAGGTGAAGGCGAGTTCCGCGCCGTGCCCGGCCAGCGTCCGCGCGATCCCCCAGGCGATCGAGTGGTCGTTCGCGACGCCCATGATGAGGCCGCGCTTGCCGTCCATTAGCCCGGATTGACTCATCGAACCCCCCTCACGCCGCCGCTTTGGCCCAGAATGGGACGCGGCCCCCCGACCGTCCGTCCCAAAGCCTCGCTGCGCCGCAAATCATGTGCCTCACGCCGCCCGCTGAAAGACCAGCACGGCGTTCGTGCCGCCGAAGCCGAAGCTGTTCGAGATCGCGGTCGTGAGCGTCACGTTATCGATCCGGCTGCGCACGATCGGCGCGTCTGCGACCTTCGGGTCCAACTCGTCGATATTCGCGCTCTCGGCGATGAAGCTGTTCTGCATCATGAGGAGCGTATAGATCGCCTCATGCACGCCGGCCGCGCCCTGCGCGTGCCCGGACAGCGATTTCGTCGCGCTGATCGGCGGCACGCGGTTGCCGAACACCTCGCGGATGGCCTCGATTTCCGGAATGTCGCCGACAGGGGTCGAGGTCGCGTGCGGGTTGATGTAATCGACCGGCGCCTTCACATTCTCCAGCGCCATGCGCATGCAGCGCACCGCGCCTTCGCCGGAGGGCGCGACCATGTCCGCGCCATCGGCCGTCGCGCCATAGCCGACCAGCTCGGCGTAGATCTTGGCGCCGCGCGCCTTGGCGTGTTCCAGCTCTTCCAGCACCAGCATGCCGCCACCGCCCGAGATCACGAACCCGTCGCGCTTGGCGTCATAGGCGCGGCTCGCCTTGGCCGGCGTGTCGTTGAATTTGGAGGACATCGCCCCCATCGCGTCGAAGAGCACGGAGAGCGTCCAGTCCAGCTCCTCGCCGCCGCCCGCGAACATGATGTCCTGCTTGCCCCACTGGATCATCTCATACGCGTTGCCGATGCAATTGGCGCTGGTCGAGCAGGCCGAGCTGATCGAGTAGTTGACGCCCTTGGTCTTGAACCAGGTCGAGAGATTGGCCGAGCAGGTGGACGACATCGCCTTGGGCACCGCGAACGGCCCGACGCGCTTTGGCCCCTTGCCTTCCTCGCGCGTGATGTCCGCCGCCTGGACGATCGCGCGCGTGGACGGCCCGCCCGATCCGACGATGAGGCCCGTGCGCGGGTGGCTCACCTCCGAGGGCTCGAGCCCTGAATCCTGGATCGCCTGGTTCATCGCGATCCAGGCATAGGCGGCGCCATCGCCCATAAAGCGGCGCGCGCGCCGGTCGACCACGCTGTCGAGATCGATCTTGAGGCTCCCCTGCACCTGGCTGCGAAAGCCAAGCCGCGCATAGTCCTCCGCTGCCACGATGCCCGAGCGGGCCTCCCGCAGCGAGGCGAGGACTTCCTGGGTGGAATTGCCGAGGGAGGAGACGATCCCCATCCCCGTCACGACGACGCGTCTCATGCTGATCCTCGTTGCATCCGCCTTGGCGGTGTCACCGGCCCGGCCTCAGGTCGCGGGCGTCTCGTTGGCCTTGAAGAGGCCGACGCGCAGATCGCGCGCCTCGAACGCCAATTTTCCATCGACCTTCACAATGCCATCCGCCACGCCCAGCACAAGTTTGCGCATGATGACGCGCTTGAGGTCGATGACATAGGTGAGCGTCTTGGCGCTCGGCAGCACCATCTCGGAGAATTTGACTTCGCCGACGCCGAACGCGCGGCCCTTGCCCGGCGCGCCCAGCCAGCCGAGGAAGAAGCCGACGAGCTGCCACATCGCGTCGAGCCCCAGGCACCCCGGCATCACCGGATCGCCCTCGAAATGGCATTTGAAGAACCAGAGGTCCGGTTTGATATCGAGCTCGGCCTTGATCTCGCCCTTGCCGTGCGCGCCGCCCTCGTCCGCGATATGCGTGATCCGGTCGAACATGAGCATCGGCGGCATCGGAAGCTGCGCGTTGCCGGGGCCGAACAACTCGCCCTTCGCGCAGGCGATCAATTTCTGAAAATCGAAGCTGGAGGGCCGCGAAACGGCTCCGTTGGCAAGCGCGGGTCCGTGTTGCATCGGGTCCCTTCTGAAGTGGGGCGAGTGGCCCTGCGGCCGGGGCCGCGGGCGTTGAAGAAGCACTCTTAGCGCAGTTCGTGCGGCCGCGCATCCCCTGCGCATTGTGCCGGCCGGGCCGCCCACACTTGAATTATTCCAATCTTTGTCCAAATGCGCTATAGGAGGGCGTGAAAAGGTCTGGAGGTTGGTCGAATGATGAGCGTGCGTCCCTACGCTGATGCTGTCGAGAAGCTCCGCGCGGCGGGTTTGCGCCCCACGCGGCAGCGTCTGGCGCTGTGGAAATTGCTGTTCAGCGGCGGCGATCGCCACGTGACGGCCGAGGCGCTGCAGGCCGAGGCGGCGGGCGCGGGCGTGCGCGTGTCGCTGGCAACGATCTATAACGCCCTCCACCAATTCACGCAGGCCGACTTGCTGCGCGAGGTCGTGGTGGACGGCGCAAAGACCTATTTCGACACCAACACGACCGATCACCATCACTTCTATGTCGAGCGCGACGGCGAGTTGATGGACATTCCCGGCGAGGCGGTGGAGGTCTCGGGCTTGCCCGCGACACCTGCCGGCATGGCGCTGGAACGGGTCGATGTGATCGTGCGGCTGCGCGCGTCAGACGAGTCCAAAGCCTAATTCGAACAAATACAAAAAGCCGGTCAACCAGTTGACATATCGCAATGTCTCCTGATAGACCCGGCCGCAAATAAGGTCAAAGACCACCGAATTTCAACGAGAAGGATCGGGTAAATGAAGCTTGCGGATTCCAAGACCGTCCAGAATTTGAAGGAAGCCTTTGCGGGCGAAAGCCAGGCCAACCGGCGCTACCTCTATTTCGCGCAAAAGGCCGATGTTGAGGGCTTCAACGACGTGGCGACCGTGTTCCGCTCGACGGCGGAAGGCGAGACCGGCCACGCGCACGGCCATCTTCAGTTCATGGAAGAGGTTGGCGATCCCGCCACGGGCCTCAAGATCGGCGCGACGCCGGACAATCTGAAGGCCGCCATCGCCGGCGAAACGCACGAATACACCGACATGTATCCGGGCATGGCGCGCACGGCGCGTGAGGAAGGCTTCGACGAGATCGCCGACTGGTTCGAGACGCTGGCGAAGGCCGAGAAGAGCCACGCCGGTCGCTTCCAGAAGGCGCTCGACAGCCTGGCGTAAGCCGCTCGCTTCACCGTGAGACCGGGGCAAGCGCCCCCGCGACAGCGGGGGCCCTCGCCTCGGATCGAGTCCGGAGCCGTCCCGCTGGGAACGCTCGCGCATCGCGCGGTGCGCCCGCTGTGGGAAGCGCCTCCTCCCAACGGATCGCACACCCGATGAAAGAAGGCAGCCTCGAAGCGCCCACGCGCCACAAGATTGATTGGAAGGATCCCGACTTCCTCGATCCCCAGAAGATCGACGAGGAACTGCGCCGCGTCTTCGACATCTGCCACGGCTGCCGGCGCTGCTTCAATCTGTGCGAATCCTTTCCGCGCCTGTTCGACCTCGTCGATGAATCCGAAAGCGGCGAGCTCGATAGCGTCGCCTCCGCCGATTTCGCGCCCGTCAT
This sequence comes from Alphaproteobacteria bacterium, assembly GCA_016124385.1. GTDB lineage: Bacteria > Pseudomonadota > Alphaproteobacteria > Micropepsales > Micropepsaceae > JACADY01. The sequence continues at coordinate 361,550 of WGNU01000001.1, forward strand.
CGAAGCCTGCACGCTCTGCGACATGTGCTTCCTGACGAAATGCCCTTACGTGCCGCCGCACGAATTCGATCTCGATTTCCCGCATCTGATGCTCCGTGCGCGGATGGCCGAGGTGAAGGCGGGGAAGGGCGAGAACGTCACCGCCCGCCAATTGGCCGAGATGGATCGCAACGGCCGCCTGGCCGCGGCGGTCGCCCCGATCGCCAATTGGGCGAGCGGAAAGTCGAACGGCGCCGCCCGCGCGGTGATGCAGGGAACCCTCGGCATCGACGCGCGCGCCGAGCTACCGAAGTTTCACACGAAGACCTTCATCATGGCCGATCGCGGCGATCCCATTCGCCCGAACGCGGCCGCCCCCGCCTTCGGCAAGCGTAAGGCCGCGCTCTTTGCGACCTGCTTCGTCAACTACAACAAGCCCGCTACCGGCCTTGCCGCCCGCGCGGTGATGAACCACATCGGCGTCGCAACGAAGGCCGCCTATCCCGGCTGCTGCGGCATGCCGTTCCTGGAGCAGGCCGACCTCGCGCGCGTCGCTGAGCAGGCCAGGAAGGTCTCGGCCGCGCTGCGCCCGCTGATCGATGACGGCTATGAGATCGTCACGCTCACTGCCTCCTGCGGGCTGATGTTCAAATTCGAATGGCCCTTGATCGTGCCGGGCGATGAGAACGTGAAGGCGCTCTCCGCCGCCACGCGCGACATTGATGAGATCATCGTCGACATCGCCAAGAAGGAGGGCCTGCCCCCCATTCCCGGCCGCATCGAGGGCGGGGTGAGCGTCCATCTCGCCTGCCATGCCCGCGCGCAGAACATGGGCGCGAAGGCCGCCGAGATGCTGCGCCTCATCCCCGAGATCGAGATCGACATCATCGAGCGCTGCGCTGGCCATGGCGGCACGTTCGGCGTGCTGCAGCCGACCGCCGATCTGGCGCGAAAAGTCGGAACGCCGGTCTTTCGCCAGCTGACGAAGCAGGCCCGCGCGCATGTCGTCTCCGACTGCCCGCTCGCCGGCAAGCACATCGTCCAGGGCGCGGCGGAACTGGCCGCCAAGGCCGGCGAGACGCTGCCCGCCCGCCACGCCGACCACCCGGTCGAGCTGCTGGCCAAGGCCTATGGTTTGATGGAGTGAGGCGCCCGATGAGTTTGCAAGGAGGTCCCGCCATGCCCAAAGCCGCCCGCGTGATCACGCGCGACGATCTGATCGCGATGGACATCTTCGCGAAGGAGCGGAAAGAACGCCGCGCCGCGCTGCTGCCTTCGAAAAAGCTCCGCCGCGTCGAAGTCGGGCCCCACGTCACCTTCTATTTCGAGAACTACGACACGATGTGGCTGCAGATCCACGAGATGCTGCACATCGAAAAGGGCGGCGAGGAGCAGATCGACGACGAGCTTCGCGCCTACAACCCGCTCATCCCGCAAGGGACCGAACTGGTCGCCACGATGATGATCGAGGTCGATGATCCCATCCGCCGCGCCAATGTCTTGAGGCGTCTCGGCCATATCGAGGAGCATATCGCTTTCGAGATCGGGGACCTCAAAGTGAAGGCGGTCGCCGAGGGGGACGCCGAACGCACGACCGCGGACGGGAAGACCTCCGCCGTCCACTTCATCCGCTTCCCCTTCAGCGCGGAAGCGATCGCGAAATTCAAGGATCCGGCCGTGACGGTGATGCTCGGCATCGCGCATGAGAACTACGCGCATTTGGCGGTGCTCTCGCCGGCCTCGCGGAACGAGCTGGCGGGCGACTTTACGGCCTGACGCGGGGGCGCTAGGGCCGCTCGTCCGGAAAGACGCCCCAGATCTGCGCCCGCTCGACCCATCCGCTATAGCCGCGCGCGGAGATTTCGCAGAACGCGGCGTCGCACGATTTAAGACGCGCCACGAGCCCGGGCTGGCCATAAGCGACGGGCCGCGACGCCGTGTCCGGCTGCTCGTGGATCACCGCGTTCGACTTGCCGGTGATGATCACCATCCGCGTCGCGCCCAGATATTCCTTGTGCATCCAGCCGATCTCGCCGTCCGGGTCGCGCACTTTCCGCCAGTGCTCGTATTCCTCGATGATTTCGACGGGCAGGCCCTTGCGCACATAGACCCAGCGGATCTGGGTGGAGGCGCTCGGCCCTTCGCGCAGATGGGCGGGGGTCGTCTTCAGGCTGACGAATCGCGGCACCGGCAGTCCCGTCGTCCCTTCGCGCCGCTGCGGCGGGGTCTCTTGGCCCCACGCGCCCGGACTGAGCGGCACGGCGATCAGGATCATGAGAGCGAGGAGGATGCGATGCACGGTGTCTTGGTGGCCCTATCGGGGGGTCGCGGGGGCGGATCGGGCAGAGATTTCAAAGGGGCCGCACGCGCGAGGAATCACGCTCGCATCCCCAGAAAGCCTCTGCTACATGGATGGAACCCGAGCGACAAGCCGTCAAGAGCGAGACGCTCGCAAGGGCGCTGCGCGATGGAGCGAAGGCCTGCTTTGTCGCGAAGGCGCCGCGTCAGTCGAAGAGTGGAGGGCGGCCGGGTCGCGCGAACGTGAACCCGCCTGAGCGCCCGGTTCGGAGCGAACGCCATGCCGCAGAAAAAACCGTTGGTGATCGTCACGCGGCGCCTGCCGGACGCGATCGAGACCCGCATGCGCGAATTGTTCGACGCGCGGCTGAACCTCGAAGACAAGCCCATGTCGAAGGCCGAGCTGATCGCCGCGGCGCGCGAAGCGGACGTGCTGGTGCCGACCGTGACGGACCGCCTCGATTCGAGCGTGCTCATCCAGGCTGGCCCCAATTTGAAGCTGATCGCCAATTTCGGCGCGGGCGTCGACAATATCGACATCGCGACCGCGCGCGATCGCGGCATCACGGTGACGAACACGCCGGGCGTCCTCTCCGAGGATACCGCCGACATGACGATGGCGCTCATCCTTGCCGTGCCGCGTCGCCTGGTCGAGGGCGCGCAGGTGATCGAGGCCGGCGATTTCCGCGGCTGGTCGCCCACCTGGATGCTCGGCCACCGCATCTATGGCAAGCGGCTCGGCATCATTGGCATGGGCCGCATCGGCCAGGCGGTCGCACGGCGCGCAAAGGCGTTCGGCCTTCAGATCCACTATCACAACCGCCGCCCCGTCGCGAAGCGCACGGAAGAGGAGCTGGAGGCGACCTATTGGGAATCGCTCGACCAGATGCTCGCGCGCATGGACATCGTCTCGGTCAATTGTCCGCACACGCCCGCGACCTTCCATCTGCTTTCCGCGCGGCGGCTGAAGCTGCTCAAGCCCACGGCCTATGTCGTCAACACGGCGCGCGGCGAGGTGATCGATGAGAACGCGCTCGCCCGCATGCTGGAATCGAACGAGCTGGCGGGCGCCGGCCTCGACGTCTTCGAGAACGAGCCTGCGGTCAACCCCAAGCTCTTGAAGCTGAAGAGCGTCGTCCTCCTGCCGCATATGGGCTCGGCCACGCTCGAGGGCCGGCTCGACATGGGCGACAAGGTCATCATCAACATCAAGACCTTCGTCGACGGCCACCGCCCGCCGGACCGCGTTCTCCCGGCGATGCTTTAGCCGCTTCGGCGCGCCTTGAGGGATGGGGATCCGATAGCCGAAGGGCCGCCCCACGCGCTCAGCGTCGATGCCGCGCTGACCCGTCTGGCGGTCGGCCTGGATGGCCTGTCGCACGCCGAGGCCGCCCGCCGCCGCGCGCGCTTCGGCCCCAATGAGATGCCGGAGCCCCCGCCGCGCTCGCTGATCGCGATCCTGCTCCACCAGTTCCAGAGCCCCTTCGTCTATCTCCTGCTCGCGGCCGCTGGCTTGTCGCTGGCGCTCGGCGAATGGGCGGACGCGCTGTTTATCTTCATCGTCCTCGCGGTCAACGCCGCGATCGGCGGCGCGCAGGAATGGCGTGCCGAACGCGACGCGCAGGGCCTGAAGAAACTGGTCGTGAGCCTTGTGCCCGTGCGCCGTGAAGGCCGGCTCGTGGTGCGCGACGGGCGCGAGCTCGTCCCCGGCGACATCGTCGAACTGGAGCGCGGCATGCGCGTGCCGGCCGACATCCGCCTGATCCGGGAGACGGCGCTGAAGCTCGATGAGAGCCTGCTCACGGGCGAATCCCTCCCCGTCGCGAAGGATGCGGAAGCGCGGCTGGAGGCGAACGCGCCGCTCGGCGATCGCGCGACCATGCTCTTTGCGGGAACGGCGCTGGCGGCCGGTCGCGCGGCGGGCGTCGTCGTGGCGACGGGCGCTGAGACCGAGATCGGACACATTGCCGGCGCGCTCGCGACCGGCCAGGACGCTGCGCCCCCGCTCATCGCGCGCATGGAAGCCTTCACCCGCACGATGGGCCTGGGCGTCCTCGGCGTCATCGCGTTCATCGCCCTCATCGAGCTGACACGCGGCGCGCCCGCGGGCGATGTGATCCTGATCGCCATCGCGCTCGCCGTCGCGGCGATCCCGGAGGGGCTGCCCGTCGCGATGACGATCGTGCTCGCGATCAGCGTCAACCGCATGGCGACCCGCCGCGTCCTCGTCCGCAACCTCGCGGCCGTGGAGGGCTTGGGCTCCTGCACCGTGATCGCGAGCGACAAGACCGGCACCCTCACCAAGAACGAACTGACGGTGCGCGAGCTCTGGCTGCCCGAGGCGGGACGCATCGCGGCCGAGGATCCTCGCGCCGCGCGCGCCGCCGCGATCGTCGCGCCCGCGATCGAGGCGGAACTCGGGCCCGAGGGCACGCGCGATGGCGCGGCCGGCGACACGCTCGACATCGCGCTCCGCGCCTGGACGGCAAGCATCGCCTCGCTGCCCGCCGGCGCGCTGGTCCGCACGCGGCTTCCCTATGAGCCCGAGAACCGCTTCGGCGGCGTCTTCTGCGATGTGAGCGGCGCGTGCGAGGCGGTGGTCAAGGGCGCGCCTGAGACCATCCTTGAAATGTGCGGCGGCGATCGCGCGGCGGTGCGCGCCGCGGCCGAAGCGATGGCGCGCGACGCGCTGCGCGTGATCGCGCTGGCGGCGGGTCCGGTCGCGGGCGATCACCCGGGCGCGCTGAAGGGCCTGCGCCTCATTGCCCTCATCGGCCTCATCGATCCCCCGCGCGATGATGCGGCAGAGGCAGTAGCTCGCGCGCTCGGCGCCGGCATCGATGTGCGTATGGTGACGGGCGATCACCCCGAAACCGGGCTCGCCATTGCCCGCGCGATCGGCCTCGCTGAAACGCTAGACGAAGTCGTGACCGGCGCCGCCCTTGCCGCGATGGAGCCCGCGGCGCTCCGCGAGGCGGTCGCCCGCGCCAAGGTCTTCGCGCGGATCGAGCCCTTGCAGAAGCGCGCCATCGTCGATGCGCTGATGGCGAACGGCGCCTTCGTCGCCGTCACGGGCGATGGCGTGAACGATGCGGCCGCGCTTCAGGCCGCCCATATCGGCGTCGCGATGGGACAATCCGGCACCGATGTCGCGCGCGAGGCCTCCGATCTCATCCTCCTCGATGACCGTTTCTCATCCATCGTCGCGGCGGTGGAGGAGGGGCGCGTCGCCTACGACAATCTGCGCAAGGTCATCTGGCTCCTGCTCTCGACGGGCGCGGCGGAGATCCTGCTCTTCTTGCTCAGTACACTGACGGGCCTCCCGCCGCCCCTTTCCGCCGTGCAGCTGCTCTGGCTCAACCTCGTCACTAACGGCATTCAGGACGTGGCGCTCGCCTTCGAGGGGCCGGAGCCCGGCCGCCTGAAGCAGCGCCCACGCCCGCCTGGGCAACCCATCATCGACCGCGTGATGCTGAGCGAGAGCGTGCTCTCGGGCCTTGCGATGGGCGCCATCGCTTTCGGCTTCTACGCCTACGCGCTCGCTCAAGGATGGGATCACGCCGCAACGACCAGCGCGCTCATCTGGCTGCTGCTGTGCCTCGAGAACGGCCAGGTGCTCAATTGCCGTTCCGAGACGCGCTCGGTCTTTGCCGTGCCGCTCGCCGCCAATCCCTTCGTCATCGCGGCTGTGATGGGCACGCAGATCCTTCAGGTCGTCGCGAGCGTGACGCCTGGCCTCAGCGACGTGCTGGGTTTGGCGCCCTTGCCGCTGGAGGTCTGGGCGGCGATGGCCGCGCTCGCCCTTCCGCTGATCGCGCTCGTGGAAGCCCAGAAGCTCTGGCGCCGCCTCACCCCGCGTCGATGAACCCGCCCATTTGCCGGTTCCAGAGCCGCGCATAGGCGCCGTTCCTGGCGAGGAGCGCGGAATGCGTGCCCTCCTCGACGATGCGCCCGGCCTCGAGGCACACGATCCGGTCCATCCGCGCGATGGTCGACAGGCGGTGCGCGATCGCGATGACGGTGCGCCCCTCCATCAGCCGGAACAGCGCGTCCTGGATGAGGTGCTCGGATTCCGAATCGAGCGAGGACGTCGCCTCGTCCAGCACCAGGATCTTGGCGTCCTTCACCAGCGCCCGCGCGATCGCGACGCGCTGGCGCTCGCCGCCCGACAGCTTGATCCCCTGCTCGCCGACGATCGTGTCGTAGCCGGTAATCCGCTCACGGATGAAATCATGCGCATGCGCGTCGATCGCCGCCGCGATCACGGCGTCCTCCTCGATATCGGGGTGCGCGTAGCGGATATTGTCGCGCACCGGGCGGTGGAAGACGCCGGGCGCCTGCGGCACTTCGGCGATCGCCTCGTTGAGCGAGTCCCACGTGACTGTGGCGATGTCCTGCCCGTCGATGAGGATGCGGCCCGCTTGCGGCTCGAATTGCCGGCGCAGCAGCTTGACGAGCGTCGATTTCCCCGCGCCCGAATGGCCGACGAGCCCGATCTTCTCGCCCGGCCGGATCGTCAAGGAGAGATCCTCGAAGATCGCGCGCCCGTCGTGATGCGCGAAGGCGACATGCTCGAAGGCGATCCCGCCCTCGCTGACGGCGAGCGGCTGCGCGCCCGGCGCATCGGTGATCTCGTGCGGCTGGGTGACGAGCGTCAGCCCCTCCGTGAGTGTGCCGAGCTGTTCGAAGAATTCGAGCAGCCGGTACGACAATTCCTGGACCGAGCGCGCGATCATGTTGCCGAGGAAGAAGATCATCGTGAAGACGCCGATGCTGATCGCGCCGGTAAGCGTGTCGGTGATCGCGAACCAGATGAGCGAGAGCTGCAGCACCAGCATCGCGGACGACATGAAGAAGCGCAGGCCGATCAGGAACCAGCGCAGGCGGATCGAGGCGTGCATCTCTTCCGTGAGGAACCCGGAGAGGAAGTCGCGCTCGAAGCGCGCCTTGGCGAATGCGCGTACGAGATCGGCGTTCGAAATCGCATCGATGAGGCGCCCGGTGGACGTCGAGACTTCCTCCGAGAACGCGCGCGAGAGCGAGACGCAGCGCCGCGCGAGGAGCGTCACGAGAAAAAGATAGGCGGCCGTCCACGCGGCCAGCACGCCCGCGTAAAAGGGGCTCGCGAGGAAAAGGAGAAACCCCGCGACCAGCAGCAGCGTGCCGACGCGCACCGCCTCGAAGCCGAGGATCTGCAGCAGCATCACGCAGGCCTGCCCCGCCTGCTTGATCTTCTGGCCGAGCTTCCCCGCGAAATTCTCCTGGAAGTAGCGCGGCGAATGGCCGAGCAGATGCGCAAACAGATAGGCCTGCGCCATGCCGCGCATGCGCGGCGCCATCAGCATGTCGAGCGTCTCGAAGGCGCGGTAGATGAACGAGGCGAGAAGCCACACGCCCGCCAGCAGCACGAACCATTGCGCGACAGGAAGGCCGCTCGCGCCCGAGGGGAATTGCGCCGCATACGTCACCGCGTTGACGAGGCGCCCGAGCAGGAAGGGCGCGACCGCCTCCGTCGCGCTCGCCGCCGCGGCGGCAAGAACGAGGAGCGCCACCCGCAACTTGAAATGGCGCATGAGGAGAAAGCCGAGGAACGCGAGCGGCCGCGCCGGCAGGCGCGCGGGCGGATCGACCGGCGCGAGCGCGGCACCCGTCGGCGCGCTCGGCAGAAGGGCGCGCAGCAGCGCCCCGAGCGCGGGTCCAAGCGTCGTGACGAGAAGGCGCAGGCGATTCATGAACGGGTCCGGGGGGTGGGCGCCGGGGGGCTTGGAAAGCCGCGCACAATAAAGCGCTTGGGCGATCGGGGCACGCCGTTTTCGGGGCCGCGCGGGTTTATTCACCCCCGCGCGGGCTGGACCTCAAGGGTTTCCGGGCGCGCCGCGCGGGCGGACGCACGCTTTGTCCGACAGCACGCGCCGCCCCGTAGAGTGTTCGTCACGGGGCATGCGAAAGGGCCCGCGCGCGAAAAAACGGGAATCGAAAACGAAAAACGACAAACGAATCCTAGCCGGGCAGGACCGCCATCGCCGTGTGCACCAGAAGCGCCAGCAGCGCGAGCGCGCTCAGATTGAAGATCGCGAACCGCACCAGGATGATGTTGACCGTCGCCTGGATCAGCGAGTGGATGATCCGCAGCGCCACATAGGCCCAGGCGAGCCAGATCGCGGTCTGATCGCCCGCCCCCGCGACCTGCGCGGTGAGCGCGAGCGCGTAGAAGAGCGTCGGCTGCTCATGAAGGTGGTTGTAGTTGTCGGCGACGCGCGTCACCGTGGGCGGCAGCTCGAGTTTCTGGCCTGCGTTCGCCGCCTTCTGCACATCAATCTTGGCGCGCTGCATCGCCGGGATACGCGTCGCGTAGAGCCAGATGAGCATGACGAGCGTCCACGCGATGAGCGTGAGCACCGGCCCGAAAAGACCGGCGCCGAGAATGGTCTGCATACGGAATCCCCCTCAATTTTCGCCACGGTGAGGGTTCGCGAGCGCGCTGGCAAGTGCTCACGCGCAGAGGGGGCAAGAGGGGTCGGGTTTCAGCCTGACGGTCCGGGTCGCCCCGCCCAGCCCGTCGAAGAGGATGAGGCGCCCCGCCAGGCTCTCCCCGATCTGGAGGATTTCCTTGATGACTTCCAGCGCCGCCCAGGCGCCCAGGATGCCCGTCAGGGCGCCAATGACGCCCGCCTCCGAGCAGGTCGGCACGGTGCCGGGCGGGGGCAGCGCCGGCAGAAGGCAGCGATAGCAAGGGAAACGCTGGCCGCCGTCCGGCCCGCGCTCATGCGCCTTGAAGGTCGCCAATTGCCCGTCGAATTCCCCGATGGCGGCCGAAACCAGCGTGCGCTTGGCGGCGAAGGCGGCATCGTTCGCCGCGAACCGCGTGTCGAAATTGTCCGATCCGTCCGCGATGACATCGTAGTTCGCGAAAAGCGCGGGCGCGTTCGCGGCCGTCAGGCGCTCCGCGATCGGAATGATCGTCGTGTGCGGATTGAGCCGGTGCATCGCCTCGGCCGCGCTCTCGACCTTGAGGCGGCCCAGATCCTGCGTTCGGTGAGCGATTTGCCGCTGCAGATTGGAAAGCGCCACCCGGTCGTCGTCGATGAGGCCGATCGTGCCGACGCCCGCCGCCGCCAGATAGAGCGCGAGCGGCGAGCCGAGCCCACCCGCGCCGATCAGCAGCACGCGCGCGGCGAGCAGCTTCTGCTGCCCCACGCCGCCCACTTCGCGCAGGATCAGATGCCGCGCATAGCGCTCGGCCGCGTCGTCCGTAAGGCTCATGGCTTGGAGCTTAGCACGTCAGTCCGGCCGCACATCCGCCAGCCGGTCCACCTTGCCGAGCGCCGGGAAAAGCCGCGTCCAGAGCGCCACGATGAGGATCGTCCCGACCCCGCCGATCAGCACGGACGGCACCACGCCGAACAGCGCGGCCGTGACCCCGCTCTCGAACTCGCCCAATTCGTTGGAGGCGCCGATGAAGAGCATGTTGACCGCCGACACGCGCCCGCGCATCGCATCGGGCGTCGCCAGCTGAACGAGCGACAGGCGCACATAGACGCTCACCATGTCGGCCGCGCCCAAAAGGAACAGCATGGCGAGCGAGAGCCAGAAAATCTCGGAGAGCCCGAAGATGATCGTCGCGACGCCGAAGAGCGCGACGCTCAGATACACCCACATCCCTGCGCGCCGCTGCAGAGGCAGAAAGCCGAGCGTGATCGAGACGATCGCCGCGCCCACGGCCGGCGCGCTGCGCAAGAGGCCGAGGCCATCTGGTCCGACGTCGAGAATGTCCTTCGCGAAGACCGGCAAGAGGGCGGTCACGCCCCCCAGCAGCACCGCGAAGAGATCGAGCGAGATCGCGCCCAGCACGATGGGCTTCGCCCAGACGAACCGCGCACCCGCGAGCATCCGCGTAAGCGCGGCTTCCTCGCTGCGCACGCGCTCGGGCATCGTGACGGGCAGGAACACCATAGCGATCGCGGCACCGAGAAAGAAGAAGAGGCAGAGGAGATAGGCAATCAGTGGCCCGAAAATCAGCGCCGCGCCGCCGATCGCCGGGCCCGCCACGACCGCGATCTGAAAGCTCGATGTGCTCCACGCGATCGCCGTCGGCAATTGGGCGGGCGTCACCAGCAGCGGCAGGAAGGATTGCCCAGCGGGGCCCGAGAACGCGCGCGCCGCGCCGAAGAGGATGAGCACCAGATAGACGATCCACACATCGCTCACGGGCGAGAACGTGAAGAGCGCGAGCAGCCCGGCGGTTGCCGCCTGCGCGGCGAAGGTCGCCGCCAGCAGCTTGCCGCGATGGACGCGGTCCGCGATGTCGCCGGCGGGCAGCGTGAGGAGGAACATCGGCCCGAATTGCGCCAGGCCCACGAGACCCAGCGACAAGGGATCGCCCGTCAGCTCATAGACCTGCCAGCCGACGGCGACCGATTGGATCTGCATCGCGAGCGTCGAAAGAAATCGGATCGCGAGGAAGAGGAGGAGAGGAAACGGCGGAATGGGCGGGACTTCGCTTGAGTGTCGTGCTCCGCGAAGGCGGAGCATCCACGGCATATACTATGGTCGTCGAAAAAGACGTGGATGGTCCGCCTGCGCGGACCATGACACGGGAGAGGAAGGTATCAGGACGCGACGGGCGCCCTAAAGCCCTTCGAACAGCGCCGTCGAGAGATAGCGCTCCGCGAAGGAGGGGATGATGACGACGATGGTCTTGCCAGCCATCTCCTTGCGCGCGCCGACTTCGAGCGCCGCCGCGAGCGCCGCGCCGCTGGAGATGCCCACGGGAATGCCTTCCTCGCGCGCCAGGCGCCGCGCGAACTGGAACGCCGTCTCGTTCGAGATGGTGATGACTTCGTCGAAAACCTTCGTGTTGAGGATTCCCGGCACGAAACCCGCGCCGATACCCTGGATCTTGTGCGGTCCCGGCTGCTTGCCCGAGAGGATCGCGGAATCCTCCGGCTCTACCGCGACGATCCGCACCGAAGGCTTGCGCGCCTTCAGCACCTCGCCGACGCCCGTGATCGTGCCGCCGGTGCCGATGCCGGAGATGACGGCATCCACCTTGCCGCCGGTGTCGTTCCAGATTTCCTCCGCCGTCGTGTGGCGGTGGACTTCCGGATTCGCCGGGTTCTCGAATTGCTGCGGCATCACCGCGTTGGGAATTTCGGTGAGAAGTTCGTTGGCCCGCGCGACCGCGCCGCGCATGCCTTTCGCGGCTTCCGTGAGGTCCAGTTCGGCGCCCATGATCGCCAGCATCTTGCGCCGTTCGAGCGACATCGATTCCGGCATCACGAGGATCAATCGATAGCCCTTCGCCGCCGCCACAAACGCGAGCGCGATGCCTGTGTTGCCCGATGTCGGCTCGACGATCACCGACTTGCCGGGGATCAGTTTGCCCTGCCGCTCCAGCGACTCGATCATCGCAACGCCGATGCGGTCCTTCACGCTGGAGATCGGATTGAAGAATTCGAGCTTGAGCAGAATGTCGGCCTTCACGCCCGCCGATTCCGGAATCCGCTTGATGCGGACGAGGGGCGTGTCGCCGATGGTCTGCGTGATGGAATCGAAAATGCGTCCCCGGCCGGGCTTGTGGTCGGCGGCGACGGTCCTGGCTGGCTCGCTCATAAAGGGGTCTCCTGGTTGGCGGGCGCCTCCGGCCCGCAGATGTTTTGGCGTAGTTTAACGCCGATCCCGCCGGCTGCCGAGCGGCGGCCGTCACACCTAGATCGTGAAGTCGACGCCCGGTGTTGGTTCGGTCAGGCCCTCGCGCTCGACCGCGTGGCACAGATCCTCGATCGTCACATCGTCGAGCGCGTGCATCAGCTGCGTGTGGAACTTTTCGACCAGCGGCTTGACGATCCGGTCGCCGATGGCCGAGGAGCCGCTGATCTGCGGCTCGGCGTTCGCTTCCAGAAGCGAGACGACGCGCACGACATCGCCCACGGTGATCCGCCGCCGCTCCTTGGCGAGGCGATATCCGCCGCGCGGCCCGCGCACGCCTTTCAGGATGCCGGCGTGCACAAGGTTCTGCATCACCTGTTCGAGATAGCGCTGCGGAATGCCCTGGCGCTGCGTGATCTCTTTGGATTGCACGGGGTCCGGCCGCGCGTTGATCGCGATGTCGACGACGGCTTCGAGCGCGAGCATGGTCTTGCGGGAAAGGCGCAGCATCAGGCATCCCTCACGCCGGTCGAGCCGAAGCCGCCGGCGCCGCGTGTCGTTTCTGGAAGGCGCGCAACCTCGTTGAGCGCGGCGCGCGTGACGGGCGCGATCACCATTTGCGCGATGCGGTCGCCGCGCGCGATCGGCACGGCTGCATCGCCGAGATTGACGAGCAGCACTTGGACCTCGCCGCGATAATCGCTGTCGATCGTGCCGGGCGCGTTGACGAGCGTGACGCCATGGCGAAGCGCAAGGCCGGAGCGCGGACGCACCTGCGCCTCGAAGCCGTCGGGCACAGCGATCGTGAGGCCCGTCGGAATGAGCGCCCGCTTGCCCGGTTGCAGCGTGAGCGGCTCGCTCAACGCTGCGCGCAGATCCAGCCCCGCCGCGCCCGCCGTCTCATAGGACGGCAGCGGCAGATCGGCCCCGTGGGGCAGGCGCACGACGTCGATCCTCATGCCGGCGCCCCGAAATGGCGTGCGACGCGCGCGGCCAGGCGGCGCGCGACTTCGCCCTTGGAAAGGCGCGGCCAATCTTCAACGCCGTCGGCCGTCACGAGATGGCAGGTGTTCTCATCGCCGCCCATCACGCCCGTCGCGGGCGACACGTCGTTGGCGATGATCCAGTCGCAGGCCTTCTTCTGCAGCTTGGCCTGCGCGTGGGCGATGACGTTCTCGGTCTCCGCCGCGAACCCGATGACAAGGCTGGGGCGCTTCGCATGCCGCGCGAGCGCCGCCAGAATGTCGGGATTTTCCTCCAGCGCAATGAGGGGCTGCCTTCCGTCCCCGCGCTTCTTGATCTTTTGATTCGCCGGCGCGGAAGGCCGCCAATCGGCGACGGCGGCGGTCATCACGGCGACATCGCTCGGCAGCGCCGCCTCGCAGGCCGACATCATTTCCCGCGCCGTCTCGACCGGCACGACGCGCACGCCCGGCGGCGTCGCGAGCGCGGTCGGTCCGCTGACGAGCGTCGTCGCCGCACCCAGCTCAGCGAGCGCGCCCGCGATCGCATAGCCCTGCTTGCCCGAGGAACGGTTCGACAGGAAGCGCACGGGATCAATCGGCTCGAGCGTCGGCCCGGCCGTGACGAGCGCCCGGCGGCCATAAAGCGGCAGTGTGGCCGGATCGCGCAGCGCCGCCTCGATCGCCGAGACGATCTCCAGCGGCTCCGCCATCCGCCCGGGGCCGAACTCGCCGCACGCCATGTCGCCGTCATTGGGGCCGACCGTCCGCACGCCCATGGCTTTGAGGGTCGCCAGATTGCGCTGCGTCGCCGCGTGCAGCCACATCCGCACGTTCATCGCGGGGGCCAGCAGCACGGGCTTATCGGTCGCAAGCAGGGCGGTGGACGCCAGATCGTTCGCGTGCCCGCCCGCCAACTTCGCCATCAAATCGGCGGTCGCCGGCGCGACGACCAGGAGATCGGCCGCGCGTGACAGCTCGATATGGCCCATCTCGGCTTCGTCGGTGAGGCTGAAGAGATCCTGGTAGACTTTATCCCCGGTCAAACTGCCGACCGACAGCGGCGTTACGAACTGGGCGCCCGCTCCCGTCAGAATCGCACGCACAAGATATCCCCGCTCCCGGAGGCGCCGGATAAGCTCCAGGCTCTTGTAGGCGGCAATGCCGCCGCCGATGACGAGGAGAATGCGCTGCGCGGTTGCCATCGATGCGTCCGTCAGGAAAGGGACGCCATAATTTACGGATCAATGGTGTGTATCAAGTCAAAGCGACAGATGACACCGCACAATTCTGCGATCAACCGGCGAGCATGGTCAATAACCGCTCAATTTCCTCAGGATTGCCGGCTTTCGGGAACTACCCCGCGCACATGGAAAAGGCGCGGACCGGCTGGCCCGCGCCCTTTGAACGCTCGGAAAAGGTTAGGGCGCCGGGGTCGGTGCCGGTCCTTCGTGGCCGCAATCGTGCCCGTGGCCGTGCTTGGGGCGGCGTCCTTCGTGGCGCGGGTGATCCTTCACCCAGGCGTCCAGCTCGGCGCGGGTGACCACCTTGTCGCCGTCCGCATCGGCCCGCATCAGACCGCGCCGCTGCTCCGGCCGCTCGTCTTCGCTGAGGACGCCATCGCTGTTCGCGTCGAGATGCGCGAACATCCGGTCGCGCCGCTCGCTCATGCGCTGATCCATCATCGCGTCGAACTCTTCGCGGCTGATTGTGCCGTTGCCATCCGAATCCGCCGTCTTGAAGCGGTCCTCGCGGGCTGCCGCGATTTCGGCCTCGGTCACCGTGCCGTCCTTGTCGACGTCGGCGCGGTCGAACATCGCTTCAATGCCGTGGCCCATCCGGCCGGCTGGCGGGGCGTCTTCGGCGAGAAGTGGGGCGGCCGCCGCGCCGATCGCCAGAACGCCCGCAACGGCGAGCAGACTTGTCTTCATCATTCTTGTGTCACTCCAATCGAGGTACTGAGCCCCGCCTGGAATGTTGAACGCGCGGGCTCCCGCGATCCGTCGCCATGGCTCCGGTGCGGAAATGGGACGCTAAAGCTGCGTCGCCGTCAGGACCGCGAGCGCCAGGGCTCCGATCCAGAGCGCCGCCCGCGTCAGCGTCTGGCCGCGCGCCTCCGCGCGGGCAAGGGACGTGATCGTTTCGGGGTGGAGCCGCAGCCCCCCCTCGGCGGTGATGGCCGCGACAGTCTCCAGATTGCGCGCGACGTCGGGCAGATGGCCGATCACGCGGCCGATCGCGCTCACGCCGTCGGCGGCTTCGCGGAGGCGCGCTTCCGGCCCCATTTCCTCGCGCATCCACGCCTCGACGACGGGCCGCGAGGTCTCCCAGATATTGAGCGAGGGATCGAGTTCGCGCGCGACGCCCTCCACGACGACCATCGTCTTTTGCAGGAACACGAGCTGCGGCTGCGCCGGCATGTCGAAGAGTCGCGTTACCTCGAAGAGCTGCGCGAGCAGGCGCGCCATCGAAATCTGATCGGACGTCCGCCCGAACACCGGCTCGCCGATGGAGCGCAGCGCGAGCGCGAAATCTTCCACCGTGTGCGTGCGCGGCACGAACCCGACATCGAAATGGGCGATCGCGACGCGCGCGTAGTCGCGCGTAAGGAAGCCGTAGAGCGTTTCCGCCATGAAGCGGCGCATCTCCGCCGAGAGGCGCCCCATGATGCCGAAATCGACGACGGCGAGGCGCCCTTTTTCATCGACGAAGAGATTTCCCGGGTGCAGATCCGCGTGGAAGAAACCGTGCCGCAAGGCTTGGGTGAGAAAGCTCTGGACGATCTGCCGCGCAATGCGCTTGGGGTCGTGCCCCGCTGCGACCAATCCCTCGGCCGTTCGCAGCCGATGCCCCACGATCCACTCGGTCGTCAGCACGCCTTGGCTGGTGCGTTCCCAGATGACGGCCGGCACGCGGAACTGCGGATCGTCCTGCATGCGCTCGGCGAGTTCGGATGCGGCGGCGCCTTCGAGCCGCAGATCGAGTTCGATCGCGACCGACCGTTTCAGTGTCTCGATCACCTCGCGCGGCCGCAGGCGCTTGCCCTCGGCGCCGCCGAACCGCTCGACGATCGCCGCGCCCGCGGCGAAGGCGGCAAGGTCATCGCGAAAGCGCTCGGCGATCCCGGGCCGCAGGATCTTCACCGCGACGTCGATCATCTGTGTCTCGCCGCCCTCGGTCGGTACGGCGAGGCGCGCGCGATGCACTTGCGCGATCGAGGCCGCCGCGATCGGCCGGTCGAAAGTTTCAAAGAGCGAGGGAACCGGCGCGCCGAACGCCGCGCTGACCGCGGCCTCCGCCGCGCGTTGCGGGAAGGGCGGCATGCGATCCTGCAGGCGCGTCAGATCGTTCGCGATCTCCGGCCCCAGGATATCAGCGCGCGTCGCGAGGAACTGCCCGAACTTGATCGCAGAGGGGCCCATCGACTCGCAGGCGAGCGCAAGCCGTTGACCGTATCGAAGGCCCTTGAGGCCGCGCTGCCGGAACGGCCGAAAGACAGCCTGAACAATGCCAAGCCCCGGCGGCAACGTGATGTCTGCATTTGGCGGCACGAGCGCATCATGCCGGGCGAGCGTGACGCCCATTCGCATCAATCGCAGGAGAGCGCGCAGCGCCATCGTTCGGGGCTCTCAGATTTTCCAGGCGGAATGCATCGCCGCGATCCCGCCGGTGAGGTTGCGCACACGCACTTGTCCGAACCCCGCCTCACCGATCAGCGTCGCAAACGTTTCCTGGTCGGGAAACCGTCGGATGCTTTCAACGAGATAGCGATAGGCCTCGCCGTCGCCGCCGATGCGCGCGCCCAAGGCTGGGATCGCGTGAAACGACCAGGCATCGTAGAGCGAATCCAGCACCGGCACGTCGCAGCGCGAGAACTCGAGGCAAAGGAAGCGCCCGCCCGGCTTCAGAACGCGGTAAGCCTCGCTCAGTGCCGCAGCCAGATGGGTGACGTTCCGGATCCCGAAGGCGATCGTATAGGCGTCGGCGAAACCATCGGGCAGCGCCAGTCGCTCCGCATTGCCGCACGTCCAGGTGATGGGATGCGTCAGGGCGGCCTCGCTCTCGCGCGATCGTCCGACCTGCAGCATTTCCGCGTTGATGTCGACGACGTGGATCGCGGCCGCCCCGCGACGCATCACGCGGTCGCGGATACGAAAGGCGATGTCGCCTGTGCCGCCCGCGACATCGACATAGGTGAGCCCGGGCCTCGGTGCGAGCCAGTCGACGAATGCGTCTTTCCAAAGACGATGCACGCCCAGGCTCATGACATCGTTCATGAGATCGTAGCGCCGCGCGACCGAGGAAAAGATGCCGCCAACCAGCCGCTGCTTCTCGCCCGCCGGCACATCGCGGAATCCAAACGGGGCGGTTTCATCGCTTGCGGGGGGCGGCTCGCTCATGGCGGCGCGAGCATAGCCCCCGACACCGCGAAGGGCTACGGTCCCGGCCTGGGATATCGGGTCGCGTCAACCATGCCGGAATTGCCGGAAGTCGAAACGGTTCGCCGCGGGCTCATGCCTGCGCTCGAAGGGGCGACATTTGCCCGCGTGATCGCGCGCCGGCCCGATCTGCGCTGGCCGTTGCCGGAGGGATTTGTGCAACATTTGACGGGCGCAAAGGTCCTCAAACTCACGCGCCGCGGAAAATTTATCCTCGCCCATTTGGACCGTGAGAAGGTGCTCCTCATGCATCTGGGCATGTCGGGCCGCATGACGGTCACGGGACCGAATGGGAGGGCGAAGACGCCGGGCGAATTTTATCATGAGGTCGCATCAAAGCCGGACGGGCCGCACGATCACATCGTCTTCGAAACGGATGGTGGCGCGCGCATCGTCTTCACCGATCATCGCCGCTTCGGAATGATGGATCTGATCGACGCGTGTGCGGTCGGCGAGCACCGCCTATTGCGCGATCTGGGGCCCGAGCCGCTCGAGCCATCGTATGGACCAGAGGCGTTGCACGCCGCTCTTGCGGGCCGCAGAACGCCCATCAAAGCTGCTCTCCTCGATCAGAAGACGGTCGCGGGCCTCGGGAACATTTATGTGTGCGAGAGCCTTTTCCGGGCGGGGATCTCGCCGCGCCGCCTGGCGGCCTCTGTCGGCTACGAGCGGGTCAAGCGCCTGCATGGCGCCATCCAGGCCGTACTGCTCGAGGCGATCGAAGCCGGCGGATCAACGTTGCGCGACTACGCCCACGCCGATGGTGAACTCGGCTATTTCCAGCATCGGTTCGCCGTCTACGACCGCCTGGGCGAGCCGTGTCGGCGCAAAGGCTGCTCAGGAACGGTTGCGCGCCTCGTGCAATCCGCACGCTCGACGTTCTATTGCGGCAGATGCCAGCGCTGATTGTGGATGGTGATAGATGTCAAGACTAGTAGGGAGCCGCCAACAAGCTTATTGCAGCACCCTTCGGCGGTCCGAGCCTTCGCGCCAATTCCGGGGAGCGTGAGATGGAATATCAGACGATCAAGGTCGAGACGCGCGGCGGCGTCGGCGTGGTCACGTTGGACCGGCCCTCGGCGCTGAATGCTCTCAACGGCCAATTGCTAACTGAACTCTGCAACGCGCTCGACGTCTTCGAGGCGGACGATGCGGTCTCCTGTCTCGTCATCACCGGCTCGCAGAAGGCGTTCGCGGCCGGCGCGGATATCAAGGAGATGGCGCCGAAGAGCTACATCGACGTCTATCATGACGACCTCTTCGCGCGCTGGGAGCGCCTCACGCGCTTTCGCAAGCCCGTGATCGCCGCAGTCGCCGGCTATGCGCTAGGCGGCGGCTGCGAGCTCGCCATGATGGCCGATTTCATCGTCGCGGCGGACAACGCCAAGTTCGGCCAGCCGGAAATCACCCTCGGCGTGATGCCGGGTATGGGCGGCTCGCAGCGCCTCGCGCGCGCGGTTGGCAAGGCCAAGGCCATGGATATGTGCCTGACGGGCCGCATGATGGACGCTGCGGAAGCCGAGCGTGCGGGCCTCGTTAGCCGGGTTGTCCCCGTCGACGAGCTCATGAACGAGGCGATGAAGGCCGCCGATGCGATCGCTCAGCTCTCGCTTCCGGTGGTCATGATGGCGAAGGAAACCGTGAACCGGGCTTTTGAGACGACCCTCGCCGAGGGTATCCGCTTCGAGCGCCGGCTGTTTCACGCAATGTTCGCGCTGGAGGATCAGAAGGAGGGCATGGCTGCCTTCATCGAAAAGCGGGAAGCCCAGTTCAAAAACAAATGACGCCGCGTTGACTTTGCGCGCGCGCCGGGTTTAGAACGCCTCCCCTATTGCCCAATGCCAGGACTAGCTGGAGCCCCGATGGCCAATACCTCTTCCGCCAAGAAAGCCGCCCGCCAGGCGGTTAAGCGCACGCTGATCAACAAGACGCGCAGCTCGCGCATCCGATCCGAAGTGCGCAAGGTCGAAGCGGCAGTGAAGGCGGGCGATCACGGGACGGCCCTCGTGGCGCTGCGCGAGGTCGAGCCGCTCTTGATGCGCGGTGCGGCAAAGGGCGTCATGCATAAGAATGCGGCATCGCGGAAGGTCTCGCGGTTGACGCAGGCAGTGAAGCGGATCGAGCCGAAATAAGCGTCTCCGCTAGTCATTGGATCTTCATAAAAGCGACACAGTTTGACTTGGCCTTTGCTTGGAGAGGTTGGGGCAACTTGGCGTACCGAAGGCGCACCTCGGACGCCGGATCACCTGCGCTGTGCGAGCGTGGCGAAATACCAGGCTTCTCGCGTAAGCTACTGATTTTCATAAGAAAGATCTGCTTTCCGGTGACGCGAGAACGCGTCGCGCCGAAAACTCGAATGAGATGAAGCGCACTTCGTGCGAAAAACGAATCGATACCCCTTGCATCCTACGCCTCGATCCGTCAAAGTTAATCCATCAAGACTGACGTCACGTTTTGGCGCAATCCCGCAGTATAGAAGGTGTTTTTCGCAACCCGCGAAGTATTCGATCGCGCGGTCAAGGGCGGGTCTTGCTGTCTGTCAAGTCGACCTCAAAGAGTCGGCGGAGTTGACGAGCTACAGTCGCGATGGGTGCGTGGAACCGGGCGGTGGGAGAAGGGCGCAATAAAGTCCAGTCCCAGCGTTTCTATAAAAATCGGGGTGCGATGACGCGATGACGACGGTCCAACATAGGAAGAAAATATTAACCATGAGCCCGGCGGTGGCGGCGTTGGCCGCTGGCGGGGCCTTGGGTCGCGGCTACGCGGGCGACATCTCGCCGCGCGCGGCATGGGACATCCTTTTGGACAACGTCAAGGCCGTGTTGGTGGATGTCCGCACGACCGCGGAATGGGCGTATGTGGGGACGCCGGATCTGCGCGCATTGGGGCGCAAGCCGGTGTTCATCGAGTGGCAGAGCTTTCCGACAATGGAAATCAACATTGCGTTTCGCGAGAGCCTCGGCGCGGAGTTAGCCGCGCGCGGTGTCGATCGCAGCACGCCGATTTTGATGCTGTGCCGCTCCGGCGCGCGTTCGCGCGCGGCCGCCGCAGAGATGACGGCAGCTGGGTATACGGCGGCCTACAACGTCGAGGGTGGCTTCGAAGGCGATCGCGATGCGGAGGGGCATCGCGGAACGTCGAACGGGTGGAAGGCTGAAGGCCTTCCCTGGGTCCAAAGCTAGCGAGACGGAGCAGACGGCCTTTCTGATCCCTTAGGGGTCTATGGGTCATTGGGCTTCATCGTCTCACTGCGGCGCTCGCGACACTAATCTGAGCAAGAACGAAAAAGAGATGCGACGGCCTTCGGGCCGTGCGGAGGAGGTTTTCTGTGAATCGGCATTTTATTGAGGGGAGGCGCGCGGAAATGGAAGGGCCGTACGACCAGAATGGCGGGCGGGATTGGGAAGCGGTCAAGGCGATCGTGCGCCAGGAGGTCGGCGAGCAGGCTTTTGTCCACTATCTCCGAGGTCTCGAGTTCGTCACGGGTAACGACGGGCGGGTGGTTTTGTCGGCCCCCACGAACTTCCATCGCTCGTATGTGCAAAAGACGTTCTTGCCCACGATCCTGCGCGCATATGCACTTGTCCGCACGCCCATTCCAGAAATCGATTTGATTGTCTCGGATACGCCTCGCACCGAAACACAGATCTCGGTGGCCGAACCCGGCGGCACGGGCGGTGAGATTTCTCCCGCTAGTGACGCGTGTGGATGGGACGGCGGTTTAGGTGGGCCGCTGACGCAAAGCTATCGCTTCGAGAATTTCGTCGTCGGCAAGGCGAACGAGTTCGCCTACACCGCTGCGCGGCGCGTGGCCGAGTCCGTAGAGGCGCTGTTTAATCCGCTGTTCCTCTACGGCGTGCCGGGCGTCGGAAAGACGCATCTGATGCACGCGATCGCGTGGGCGGTCCGCGCGCGCTTTCCGGATCGTCGGGTTCTCTGCATGAGCGGCGAGAGGTTCTTGAACAGCTTCATTCAGGCGATCCGCTTTCGCGATACGCTCGCTTTCAAGGAACAGCTCCGTCAGGCCGACTTGCTGCTGATCGACGACATCCACGTGATCGGCGGCAAGGAATCCACGCAGGAAGAGTTCTTCCACACGTTTAACGCGCTGGTCGAGGCCGGCAAGCAGCTCGTCCTGACTGCGGACCGCGCACCGCTCGATCTCGACGGTATGGGAGAGCGGGTGAAGTCTCGCCTCGCATGGGGGCTGGTCGCAGAGATCCACCCGGCCGACTATGAGCTGCGGCGGAACATTCTTCAGACCAAGGCGGAGGCGCTAGGAGCCCAGTTCCCGAGCGTCTCGGTGCCAGACAAAGTTCTCGATTTTCTCGCACAACGGATGGTGTCGAGCGTTCGCGCGCTCGAGGGCGGGCTGCGACGGATTATGGCAAACGCCGAGCTACGCAATGAGGAGGTGACGGTGGATACCGCGATCAATACGCTTTCCGATCTCTTGCGGGCGAGCGATCGCAAGATCTCGATCGACGACATCCAAAAAAAAGTCGCCGACTTTTATAATGTTCGGGTGACGGACATGCTCTCGCCGCGACGAGCGCGCGTGATCGCAAGGCCCCGACAGGTGGCAATGTATCTTTCTCGCGAGCTGACGACGCGCTCGCTCCCCGAGATTGGAAGACGCTTCGGCGGGCGCGATCACACGACCGTACTTCACGCTGTTAAGAAGATAGATTCTCTACGCCACATTGATCACGATCTCAATGAAGAACTGACGGTGCTGCACCGAATTATCGTCGGCTGATTTTACCTGCTGGAAAGCGAGGCGGCGGCGCTCTTGGCGGGCGTCGCTGCAACGCGGAATATACACTGTAAAACTGGCTCTCGCTGCGCCCACCTGATAGAGTTTACGACCGTGTGCCGCAGCTTGATTCTGCTGCGCGCGCATGGGTTTTCAAGCGGGTATGAAGGCCAGCCGACGTGAGCCGGCCCCCGCCGTCTCAAGGTCTCTTTCGGCCGTTCTGGCCGGGCTTGACCGGGGCGTGCGAGGAAGTGGGCCGACGAAAGACGAGCATGAGAATTACCGTCGAACGCAGCGCATTCTTGAAGTCGTTGAGCCATGTCCAGTCGGTGGTGGAGCGGCGCAACACCATCCCGATCCTGTCGAACGTGCTGATCGAAGCACAGAAGAACGAATTGTCGCTGGTGGCAACCGATCTCGACATCGAGATCGTCGAAACGCTTCCCGCGGACGTTGCGACGGCGGGCGTCACGACGCTACCCGCGCACACGCTGCATGACATTGTCCGCAAGCTTCCCGACGGTGCGCAAGTCCAGGTGGCGGCCGGCGGTGATGGCCGCTTTCAGCTGACAGCGGGCCGCTCGCGCTTCGGTCTCGCCTCGCTGCCGAGGGAAGATTTCCCTGCTATGTCGGCGGGCGCGATGCCGCACAAGTTCCAGATCGCAGCGGGTGATCTGCGCCGGCTTATCGACAAGACGCGGTTCGCCATCTCGACGGAAGAAACGCGCTATTACCTCAATGGCGTCTACCTTCACGCCCACAAGGCGAAAGACGCGAAGCTTCTGCGCGCCGTCGCAACGGACGGGCATCGCTTGGCTCGCTTCGAGATTCCTCTTCCGGAGGAAGCGGCCTCGATCCCCGGCGTAATTATTCCCCGCAAGGCGGTCGCGGAGCTTCGAAAGCTATTGGACGACGCGGAGGGTGAGATCGACGTCTCTCTCTCCGATACCAAGATCCGCTTCTCGTTCGGCAGCGTGATCCTGACATCGAAGCTGATCGACGGCACATTCCCAGACTATCAGCGCGTCATTCCGACGGGCAATGACCGTATCCTCGACGTGAACGCCGCAGACCTTGCCGAATCTGTCGATCGGGTCGCCACGATTTCCGCTGAGAAGACGCGCGCGGTGAAACTCAACATCGAGCCGCGCAAATTGACGCTCAGCGTCGTCAATCCGGATGCGGGCACGGCGACGGAGGAACTCGCCGTCGATTTTTCGTCCGAGCCGCTCGAAATTGGATTCAACGCGCGATACCTGCTCGACATCCTCGGTCAGCTTGACGGGAGCGAAGCGAAATTCCTGTTCGCCGATTCCGGGTCGCCGACCGTTATTCGGGATTCAGGAGAGGGCGCCGATCTA
The DNA here is from genome assembly GCA_016124385.1 of Alphaproteobacteria bacterium. GTDB lineage: Bacteria > Pseudomonadota > Alphaproteobacteria > Micropepsales > Micropepsaceae > JACADY01. Next base: position 384,993 of record WGNU01000001.1, read on the forward strand.
TCGACGCTTTACGTCTTGATGCCCATGCGGGTCTAGCGGTCGCGTGCGGCAAGAGGGACGTTGAGCGTGAGTGTGGAGACCACAGCCCTGGCCGTAGGCGAGCGCGTAGCACGCATGCGCGATCGCGCGCGGATCGTGCGTCTCTCCCTCAGCGAGTTCCGCACCTACAAGGCCCTTGACATCACCTCCAACGACGGCCTGATCGCGTTCATTGGCCCCAATGGCGCGGGCAAAACGAACATCCTCGAGGCGCTTTCGCTTCTCGCCCCTGGGAGAGGATTGCGGGGTGCCGAGCTGGCTGAGTGCGGGCGCCTGCCCGTGCACGCGACGGAAGCAGGTCTGTGGGCCGTTTCCGCGATCCTTGCCAATGACGGCGATGAGATCCGTCTCGCGACAGGCCTCGCGGCCGGCGATGAACCTGGCCGCGAGCGGCGCATCGTGCGAATCGATGGGACGACGGTTAAGTCGGCCAACACTTTCCCGGATTATCTGCGCGTTTTATGGCTGACGCCGGCGATGGATCGGCTTTTCGTGGAAGCACCTGGCGGGCGTCGTCGTTTTTTGGACCGCCTCGTACTCATCGTCGATCCGAGCCACGCCGCGCGCTGCAGTGCCTATGAGCGTGCAATGCGGGAGCGGACACGGTTGCTGCGCGACGGGCGCGGCGATGGCGCATGGTTGAGCGGGCTGGAGCGGCAGATGGCCGAACACGGTGTCGCGATCGCCGCTGCACGCGTCGATCTCGTCGCCCGGCTCGCGCAGGCGATGGCGACTCGAAAAACGGCGTTCCCGCAAGCGCGCCTGTCGATAGCAGGTGAGACAGAGCGCCACCTTCAACAGCTTTCCGCAATCGAGGCCGAAGACGTGCTTGCCAAGGCGCTCTACGACGGCCGTGCGCGAGATGCGGAGGCCGGCCGCGCCTTGTCCGGACCTCACCGCAGCGATCTTGATGTTGAGGATCGCGCGAAAGGACGACCGGCATCCCAATGCTCGACGGGCGAACAAAAGGCACTGCTAATCGCGATCGTGCTGGCCGCGACGTCCCTACAGGAACGGATGGACGGCGGTCGAACGCCGATCCTTCTGCTCGATGAAATCGCGGCACATCTGGATGCTGGCCGGCGCGCCGCGTTGTTCCAGGAGATCGAGGCCCTGGGCGCACAGGCGTGGATGACGGGTACGGATGCCCATCTCTTTGAAGCATTGGCGCGCGACGCCGCGCTCTTCCGCGTCGATCCCGGTCGAGTCGAGCGGTGCGGCGAGTTGGCCTCGCGGAGCAGAGCATGACCAGCGAGCCCACGCCGCGCGACGACGCAGAGGAATACGGCGCCGAATCGATCAAAGTCCTAAAAGGGCTCGATGCGGTTCGCAAGCGCCCGGGCATGTATATCGGCGATACGGATGACGGCTCCGGGTTGCACCACATGGTCTATGAGGTCGTCGACAACGCGATCGACGAAGCGCTCGCTGGCCATGCGACGCATGTCTCTGTCTCGTTGAACGCGGACGGATCTTGTACGGTCCGCGACAACGGCCGTGGCATCCCGACCGATGTCCACACGGGCGAAGGTGTTTCCGCCGCTGAAGTCATCATGACCCACCTGCATGCAGGCGGGAAATTCGATCAGAACTCCTACAAGGTTTCGGGCGGCCTGCACGGCGTCGGCGTCTCTGTCGTCAACGCGCTCTCGGATTGGCTCGATCTGCGTATCTGGCGCGGCGACAAGGAACACTTCATGCGCTTCCGCGGCGGCGAGCCCGAGGCACCGCTTGCTGTCGTCGGCTCAGCAGGCGGCAAGCGCGGAACGGAAGTGACGTTCCTTCCCTCGCCGCAGACGTTCACGATGACAGAGTTCGATTGGAGCACGCTCGAGCATCGTCTGCGCGAACTCGCGTTCCTCAATTCGGGCGTCACGATCATCCTCAGCGATCTGCGCGGCGTCGAGAAGCGCGAGATTACGTTTCGCTATGAAGGCGGGCTGAAGGAGTATGTTCGCCATCTCGATCGCGCTAAATCGCCGCTCGTGACCGATCCGATCTTCTTCATAGGCGATCGCGACGGCATTACCATCGAAGTCGCGCTCTGGTGGAACGACGGTTACCACGAGAGCATGCATTGCTTCACGAATAACATTCCCCAGCGCGACGGCGGCACCCACTTGGCCGGCTTCCGTGCGGCGCTCACGCGTGTCGTCAACGGTTATGCGATGGAAAGCGGCCTTGCGAAACGGGAGAAGGTCGCGCTCACTGGCGACGATGCGCGCGAAGGGCTGACCTGCGTTCTCTCGGTGAAGGTTCCCGATCCAAAATTTTCCTCACAAACGAAAGACAAGCTCGTCTCGTCCGAAGTTCGCCCTGCTGTCGAAGGGCTCGTCGGCGAGCGCTTGCACCAGTGGTTCGAGGAACATCCTGGCGAAGCCAAGACCATCGTCGGCAAAGTCGTCGAGGCGGCAGCCGCCCGTGAAGCAGCGCGCAAGGCGCGCGAGCTAACGCGCCGCAAAGGCGCGCTCGACAGCACATCGCTACCCGGCAAGCTCGCCGATTGTCAGGAACGCGATCCCGCCAAGAGCGAGTTGTTCCTGGTCGAGGGCGACTCGGCGGGCGGGTCCGCGAAACAGGGTCGCAACCGCGCCAACCAAGCGGTGCTTCCCTTGCGTGGCAAGATCTTAAACGTCGAACGGGCGCGCTTCGACAAGATGCTATCGTCCGAGCATATTGGCACGCTCATCACGGCGCTGGGAACCGGCATCGGGCGCGAGGAATTCGACCTCTCCAAGCTCCGCTACCATAAGATCATTATCATGACGGACGCTGACGTCGACGGCGCCCACATCCGAACGCTTCTGCTGACGTTCTTCTATCGTCAGATGCCGGCGCTCGTGGAGGCGGGCCACCTCTACATCGCCCAGCCGCCGCTCTTTAAGGTCACGCGGGGCCGATCGGAGCGCTACCTAAAAGATGAAAGGGACTTCGAGAACTTCCTCATCACGGAAGGGGCAACAGGTGCGAAATTCGCGCTGCATTCCGGCGAGGAAGTCGCCGGCTCCGATCTCGACGCCTTGATCACTGCAGCGCGCACGGTACGCGGCATACTCGCCGCACTGCCGTCGAGTTATCCGCGCTTCATTGTCGAACAGGCTGCAATTGCCGGCGCGCTCTCGCCCGATGCGCTCTCTGACATCGCAAGAGCCAACGAGGCGGCATCCTATATTGCGCGCCGGATTGATCTCCTGTCGGCGGAGACTGAGCGCGGCTGGACTGGCGCGCCGTTGCAGGACGGCGGCCTTGAATTCGTGCGCACGCTTCGCGGCGTGCAGGAGCGACACGTGATCGATGGCGCTCTCATTTCGAGCGCGGATGCCCGCAAGCTAGATCGCATGTCAGGCGACCTGCAGGCGGCTTATCTTCGGGTGGGCCAACTCACCAAAGGTGACCAGACGATTGAAATCCGCTCCCCCTCACAGCTGCTCGATGCGATTCTCGCCTGGGGCCGTAAGGGCATCGCCGTGCAGCGATACAAAGGTCTCGGCGAAATGAACCCGGAACAACTTTGGGTCACGACGCTCGATGAGAATGCGCGCTCCCTACTCCAGGTGAAAGTGAATCATGCCGACGAGGCAGACGACATCTTCACGAAGTTGATGGGTGATCTCGTCGAGCCGCGCCGCGAGTTCATCCAGGACAACGCCCTTGCGGCGGCACTTGACGTCTAGCGGGCCGGGCGCGAGGCCGCGCACTGGCTGGCGAAAGACGCTTCAGCTTCGCGGAAACCGTCCAAGGAAAACCAAACGCTGGTCGTGATGCCGGCAGCGCTAGCCAAGCGAACCGAAGCACCCCTTCGCGTGCCAGGCGCGGAGATTTGCGCTGCGGCTATCAGGCGCGGCACAAGGTTCTTGTCTTGCAGCAGGATACCGTCGTCGAAGAACGAGCCATTAAGGCTCGTGGTCGGTCGCTCGCCGGCGGTGACTTCCACAGCGACATGCGGCGCGTGCCACAAATCGGCGATCGCGGGCACGATGCCGGGCCGGAAGGCCAGTGCGACATTGCCATCGCGGCATGCGAAAGAGAGACTCGGCCAGGGCGCCGTTTCGCGGCCGTTCCAGAAGACGCTGGCAAGCGTGCGGGGAGCCTTTGTACCGTCCGCTTCCGGCCACGGGCGTGGCGCAATCGTGGAGCGTCCACCAGGATCGCCGGGGTTCTCCAGAAACGCGAGTACGTCGTCGGCAAAGGCGACGCTCGAAACTGTCAGATCGTCCCCCCCGTCGAGTTCAGCGGAGACGACGCCCACGATGATCGGCCGCCCGTTCCGCAGGGCAATCGCGGGCCCGCCGGAATCACCTTCAACGGTGCCGCAATCATCCGTAAACGTCCCATCGAGCGACCAATTGATGACCTTGCAGTCACGATAAATCGTCGCGCTCTTGCCCTTGTTCGCACCGTAGCCGACATAGCCGTAGCCGGCCGCAAGCGTTCGCATCGCGGCGCTGTGCGAGAGCCCCACCACCGGGAGTGTTCCCACACGGTTGCCAAGCGGCTCGCGCAGCACGACAAGCGCCCAGTCGAGATGATTGATCTCCTCGCTATCCTGCCAGTGCAGATAGTCGTACCCGCGCGGCAGTACGATGCTTCGCGCCGCGCTCGAAAGGGTCTCGCCGGCCTCCCGGTCATAGACGCGAAAGGTCTTCGGAAAGGCGAGGTGATCCGTCTTGCCTTCCATGAGGCAGTGCGCCGCGGTGAGCACGACATCATCGGCGATGAGCGTTCCGGTACAGTTTTCATCGGCCGCATTGATAAGGACGCCGACCGCCGACGGCGGCTCCGCAAGCAGCGGCGGAGCGATCGCGGCACCTTCCTCCGCCAAGGCGGCGATGAGCGTGAGCACGAGGGATGGCAGCAATGAGGTCATGACTTGCGATCAAGGCTCGGGTGGACATCGCCGGGAGGCAACGTAGGCCGATTTTTCACCGTTCTCATGCTCATGTCGCAAGCCTCTTAAGACAGCATTAACGCTGACGGTTGGAGGTTGACCGACCCGAAGGGTCTCACAGCGATGCCGCCGCAGAAACGAGGAAAACAGAGCGTTCGCAAGGGTCCGCGCCGGCCGGCCGCGAAAGGGGCCGCGCGCCCCGCCCGCCGCCGATCGGCGGTAAGGCGACGCCGACGCCAGCAGCACGCATGGCTAGGGCCAATCCTCAACGGCGCCGGCATCGCAGTCGCGGTGTCGGTAGTCACCTTCGTCTTCGGGATCGGCATGATGGCGGCCGGCCTGCCGTCTTCCGATGAGTATCTGTCCGTCAAGGGTACGCCGAGCGTTTCGATCGTCGATGCGACTGGTCGATTGATCGCCCGGCGCGGCGTCGGCCAGGGTGAATGGGTTCCTTTGAGCGCCCTGCCACCCGCAATGCCGAAGGCCGTGATCGCGATTGAGGACCGCCGCTTCTACGACCACTGGGGCGTCGACCCGATTGCCGTCGCACGTGCGCTTGCGGTGAACCTTGGCGCCGGCCGCGTGGTGCAGGGCGGCTCCACGATCACACAGCAATTGGCGAAGAATCTCTTCCTCGAGAGCGATCGCACGTTCTGGCGCAAGGGCCAGGAAATGCTGCTCGCGATCTATCTAGAAATGCGCTTCTCGAAAGATGAGATCCTCGCGATGTATCTCAACCGCGCCTATTTCGGCGCGGGCGCGTTCGGCATCGACGCGGCGGCACGCCGCTACTTCGCAAAGCCCGCATCGGATTTGACGCTCTCCGAGGCGGCGATCCTCGCTGGCTTGCTGAAGGCCCCGTCACGCTTTGCCCCGACGCGTGATTTCGAGGCAGCAGAAGCGCGCGGCAAAGTCGTCCTCGCCGCGATGCAGGAGGTCGGAGCGATTTCCGCCGAGGAAGAAGCGCGTGCGCTCGCCACGCGGCCGAAACTAGCTCGCGCGCTCGGCAGCGACGAGGCGATGTATTTCGTCGATTGGGTGATGGATGAGATCCCCGATCACATCGGCGGCCTCAACCAGGACATTCGCGTCGAGACGACGCTCAATCTCGATCTGCAGCGCGCGGCGGAGCGCGCGGTTGCGGCGATGATCGACAAACACGCGTTCACGAAGAATGTCAGCGAAGCGGGCCTCATCGCGCTCGAGAATGACGGGGCCGTGGTCGCGATGGTCGGCGGTCGCTCCTATACGATTTCGCAGTTCAATCACGCAACGCAAGCACGGCGGCAGCCGGGATCGGCCTTCAAACCGTTCGTCTACTTGACTGCGATCGAGAACGGCCGCACGCCGCGCTCGATTGTTCTGGATTCGCCGCTCGTTGTAAGCGGTTGGAACCCGTCGAATTTCGACGACGAGTACGAGGGCGAGGTGACCTTCACGCGCGCCCTTTCGGCCTCGCTCAATACGGCGGCGGTGAGGGTGTTGATGGATCAGGGGCCACGGCAAGTCGCGGCCATGGCGCGGCGTCTCGGCATCGCGTCGGATCTGCGCACGAATGCGACGCTAGCTCTCGGGACGTCGGAAGTGACCTTGAGCGAATTGACGAGCGCCTATCTGCCTTTCGCAAATGGCGGCCACGTCGCCGCGCCGCATGCCATCAAGCGCATCCTCACATCGAGCGGCCGCATCCTCTATGAGCATCCGGCCGGAGAAGGGTCGCTCGTCATTTCGCCGCGGTCCGCGGCGGCCATGAACGAGATGCTGTTCGAGACGACGCGGACCGGCACAGCGCGCGGTGCGCGATTGCCGGACCGCGATGTCGCCGGCAAGACCGGCACTTCGCAGAACTTCCGCGATGCCTGGTTCGTCGGCTACACGAACGGGATCGCCACGGGCGTGTGGGTCGGAAACGACGACAACGCGGCGATGAAAAATGTGACAGGCGGCTCGCTTCCGGTGGAAGCGTGGCGTGACTTCATGGAAACCGCCTCGCGCACCTACGAGCCGCGCCCATTGGCGGGCGTGTCGGATCGCGACCCGACGCCGGGATTCGAGATTTCGGCCGAGTCAGGCGTGACGATGGTGCAGGGCGAGAGCGATGAAGACGCCAACGCGTTCGATGAGATGTTCGAGCGGCTCTTTGGGCCGGGTGAGCCGCCGAGCGTGACGGGCGCCGTCGCGGTGCAAGGCCATGCTCCGCGTACCGGGCCGCCCGGCAAGCACTAGCTCGCGGCGCCGTTTCGCCCCTCGGGGCCAGGGCCATAACGGTGAAGGATCGACCCGTTCTCCCGCAGCCAATCCTGGGCCCGATTGGGGTCGCTGACGAGCAGCTTCACCAATCGCCAGAATCGGGAAGAGTGGTTCATCTCTTTGAGATGAGCAACCTCGTGCGCCGCGACATAGTCGAGCACGAAGGGCGGCGCGAGAATGAGGCGCCAGGAAAAGGAGAGAGTCCCGGTCGAGGAGCAGGAACCCCACCGGCTCGAAGAATCGCGCACGTGGATCCGCTTGGGTTTGACGGCGAGGGCCGTCGCGAATACGTCCGTGCGCTGCACGAACTCGCGCCGCGCCATCTTCTTCAGCCATTCCTCAAGACGTCGCGGCGCATGCTCCAGCTTGCCGGCGACGCGGATCGTCGACCGCTGTGCCTCGGCGTCGACCCAAACGACGCCGCGCGCGCCGGGAGCATGCCGGATCTGATGGTCTCGCCCGCGAAAGGGCACGGTTGCGCCGGGCTCGATTGGCATCAGTGGAGGAACGCGTGACAGCCGCTCGGCAATCCAAGCGCGTTCCGAACGCGCGAAGTCGATTGCCTTCGGCATAGACCGGACAGACGGTGCAACGACGGCGACTTCACCGGTTGACGGGTGAACTTTCACGATGAGGCGTCGCGCGCGCGGATTGACCCGCACGTTCAGGCGCACAGGTTCTCCGCCGATCCGAAGAAGCTCTTGATGCGTTGAACGTTTCACGATCACTCCACCTTAAAAGGACGCTGCGGGTGCAGCTACCCTGATCCTTTTGTCGCTCCCTCACGCTCGGCAACGACGGGACCTAGGCAGGCGCACGGTTCGGCCGCGACTAGATCCCGCTCGAAGGCCTCGGACCGGCGTAAAAAGGCACCGTGAACCTTGGCGTTTAGGAGGGTCGGATAGGGTTGCAATCAGCCCGAAAGGGAACCTCTGCGCCCCCAGCCGCTGTTAGTTCAGCACGCCTGATGGCGGTGGTGAAGTGTTCATTTGCAGTGCCGAACAAGAATGTGATTAAACAACCAGGGGATGCAGAACAAGGGGGGGGGACGCGACTCAAGCGTTTGTCACCAATATCGACGCGATTGGAAAAGTGAAGTGATATCAAATAGATGGTCGAATGAAGTGGCCATCTTCGATGACAGCAACCCTGAGATGTGGGAGCGACACGTAAGGCGTGCAGGAGCTTACAGATTCGACCTTATGAAATCGCGGACTCGGGGCTGGATTTCTGTCCGCCACCGCTTGCCGTTGAAGACTCCGTAATGGCCGACATCGGCTTGGATGTAGTCGAACTGTTTGTCTGCGGGGATGTTGACGCAGAGGTCGTGAGCGGCCTGCGTCTGCCCGATCCCGGAGATGTCATCATTCTCGCCTTCGACCGTCATGAGCGCCGTATCGCGGATAGCCTCCGGACGCACAAGGCGGCCCCGGTGATGGAACTGTCCGAGTGGCAGAAGGTGGCGCTGGAAAACGCGGTCGATGGTCTGCAGGTAGAACTCGGCCGTGATGTCCATGACCGCGAGATACTCGTCGTAGAACTCGCGATGCTTCTGCGCGTTGTCGCCATCACCCTTGATGAGGTTGCGGAAATAATCGTGATGCGCGTTGACGTGCCGATCGCGGTTCATCGAGATGAAGCTCGTGAGCTGCAGGAAGCCGGGATAGACGTTCCGCATCGCGCCCGGATGAGGGAAGGGAACAGTCGTGATCATGTTCCCTTCGAACCACGAATAGGGCCTCTCGGCCGAGAGCTTGTTGGGAACGGTCGGGCTGCGCCGCGTGTCGATCGGGCTCCCCATGATGATCATCGATCGCGGCGTCGCCGGATCTCCATCTTCCGCCATTAGCGCTGTCGTGCAAAGGACGGCCGGCCCAGGCTGGCAGACTGCCATGATGTGGGTGCCAGGGCCGATCTCCCGCAGCATCATCTGCAGCGCCGAGATACAGTCATCCAGATCGAACCGGCCCGCAGAGAGCGGCACCTCGCGCGCGTTTCGCCAATCGGTGATGTAGACGTCGTGTTCGGGAAGCATCGCCTCTACGGTGCCGCGCAGCAGCGTCGCAAAGTGTCCCGAGAGCGGCGATACGATCAGAACTTTCGGATGCGGAGCGCGCGGATGAAGCTTCTCAAACAGTCCCTCTGGCTTTGAGAAATGCAGGAGGTCGCAGAAGGGATGCGTCCACACGATCTTCTCAGTGATCGGAACCGGCTCGCCATTGATCATGGTCTTCGGCAAACCAAATGCGGGCTTCGCGTATCGCCGGGTGGTCGCCTCAAAGACGTCGCATGCCGCAGCGATGGAACGTCCCGCAAGCGTGTATGTCCACGGATTGAGAGGGCTGCGGAAGAAAAGACTGCCCGCGTCCGCAACCGCGCGGAAGGGTCGAACGCCGGCGTGGTGCATCTCGTAAGCATGATAGAGCAAGCTTGAGATAATCCCGGGGCCTTGCGACGTCGGTTCAGAGGCGACCCAGGAGTGCTGTTGGATAACCAATACGCGGGTCCTTTGTTGCGGCTTCTGCTGCAGTGCACAAGGCTGCTATGGTTATGACAAAAACGCAACAACCATCAGCGCCTAGGGTTTATTGCTTCTAATTTGTGGCGCGGACGCCATGTTCGGTTCCGGTTCACGGACGCTGTGGCACGCGATACAAAGGCCGCAGGAAGAGAGGCGGCGAGCACAAATTGACCCAGGGGAAACGGAAATGAGGCGGCGGGGGCCAATTCTGCGACTTTGTGGACGGATTACAGCGTTTTGCCTGGCGTTAGGGCTCGTTGTACCGGCGGCCGCGCAAATCGTTCTGCCGGACAAGCCGATCGTCGAGGCCACGCGCAACAACAACGTCGAAGGGATTGCCGCCGCGCTCATTGGCGGCGCCTCTCCACAGACGCGCTCGGCCGATGGAACGCCGCTGCTGGTGATGGCAGCCCGCGAACGATATGCGGAGGCGCTCGCAACGCTTCTGGAGCACGGTGCGCGCCCAGACGACCGCGCGCCCGACGACACCACGCCGCTGACAATCGCTGCCGAACTCGGCGACTTGCGTATGGTCAACGATCTCATCGCGCACGGCGCGGATCTCGACCGAACAGGGCGCCTCGGTGAAACAGCTCTCATCAAGGCGGCGCGCGCCGACCGGTTCAACATCGTAAAGGCGCTTCTCGCAGCCGGTGCTGATCGGGACGCTACCGACGCGACCGGCCGCACGGCCGCCGATGTCGCATTAGAGCGCGGGCACCGCCGCATCGTTGATCTCATCAACGCGTCGCCGGCACCTTAGAGCGCCACCGTCCAAGTTCCATGGCAGAAGCAGGATTGGATACGAACGCCTGGGACTCGGAGTTGATCGAGCAATCTTCGCCGCGCTTCTTTCATGCCGGGCCGGGCCGCGTCCGCCTCGGCACATTGACAATTTTGCGATGGCTCGCAGTCGGCGGTCAGTCACTCGCGATTCTCATCGTCCATTTCGGTCTCGGCTATGCGCTGCCTCTTTGGCCGTGTGCGATAGCGATTCTTTCTGGCATCGTGCTCAATGTTGCCGTCAGTACCGGGCTTCCGTCCTCGCGCCGCTTGAGCGACCGTGAGACCACCGCGTACCTGGCGTTCGACCAGGCTCAGCTCGCCGTGTTGCTCTTCTTCACGGGCGGTATCGAGAATCCGTTCGCGATTCTCTTCATCGCGCCAACAGCGATTGCAGCCTCATCGCTCAATCTACGCAACACGATTGCTCTCAGCATGCTCTCCTTCGCGCTGGTAACGGTATTGGCCGTCTATCACTACCCCTTGCCATGGGAGGGAGAGCAGATATTGGTTCTGCCGCCTCTCTACATTGGCGGCCTATGGATAGCGCTCGTGCTCGGCATCGGCTTCACGGCGATCGTTGCCTTTCGAGTCGCGACCGAAGCCACGCGCATGTCGGCAGCCCTCGGTGCAACGCAACTTGCTCTCGCTCGCGAACAAAGGCTATCGAGCCTCGGGGCACTCGCCGCGGCTGCAGCTCATGAGCTTGGCTCGCCGCTCGCGACGATTGCCGTCGTTGCAAAAGAAATCTCGCGTGATCTGGGCACAGGAAGTCCGCATGCTGAGGATCTCACGCTCCTTCAGTCGCAGGTCGCCCGTTGCCGCGACATTCTCAGCAACCTTGCCTCATATGAAGATCCCGATGAGAGCTACACGGCGACAGTGCCCTTGCCTGCCGTCCTGGAAGAAGTGGCGGCACTTTTTCGGGGAATGGGTCCGGACATAGCTATCGATACTCGCGAGGCGCCGGGTCTTGTCATCCGCCGGAGCGCCGAGCTCCTCCACGGGCTTACAAATCTTCTGGAAAATGCGGTGGATTTCGCGGCCTCGACAATCGCGCTGACAGCCAGTGGAAGTGGAACCTCTGTCGTCCTTGAAATTTCCGATGATGGGCCCGGATTTGCGCCCGAGATCATCCATCGGCTTGGTGAGCCCTATGTCACAACGCGTCCCGGCCGCGGTGCTCTTTCTGAAGAGGATCTGGGACCATCGGCGCCCCAAGACGACGAGCATGCAGGCATGGGTCTCGGTTTCTTTATTGCGAAGACTCTATTGGAGCGCACCGGAGCACGAGTGACATTCGCCAATCGGACCGAAGGCGGAGCCCGTGTACGTATTGTATGGCCAAGGCGATCGATTGAGGCCGGGTCAAGAGCCTGAGGCTTGAGAGTCTTGCATTCAGGCCTATGTCATGGTCTGAGCCAATATGACATGGATGTGTCGACACGAGACGCATCGGAGGTGGTTCTCGCAATGCCCGAAGTTGACGATGCTTCGACCGTCCGACGTCTCTTCTTGGTCGAAGATGACGGGCCCTTGCGCATGCGATTGGCTCGTGCGCTTGAGTCGCGCGGCTTTTCGGTTACGCAATGCGACAGCGTCGCGGCCGCCATGATGGCGCTGCGCAGCACGACGCCGGACTACGCCGTAGTGGATCTTCGTCTTGGAGACGGCAATGGGCTCGATGTTGTGCGGGCGGTCCATGATGTCCGTCCGGAAGCGCGCGTGATCATTCTCACTGGATACGGCAACATCGCGACGGCCGTCACTGCAGTTAAGTATGGCGCGATCGACTACCTGCCGAAACCTGCGGACCCTGATGACATCGTCAACGCGCTTCTTGCGGACCCGAAGAAGGCGCCGCCCCCGCCTGAGAATCCGATGTCGGCGGACCGCGTGCGCTGGGAACACATTCAGCGGGTCTATGAGCTGTGCGGCCACAACGTCTCGGAGACGGCACGGCGCCTGAACATGCACCGCCGAACGCTGCAGCGGATCTTGGCGAAACGTTCACCTCGCTAGAGATCAGGCGTAGGGGTCCTCGGTTGCCAAGTAGTTTTGGACGTAGTCCGCGACTCCGTCCTCGAGCGTAGTGAACGGCGCCGTGTAGCCCGCGCCTCGCAGCCGTTCCATCTTGGCTTCCGTGAAGTATTGGTACTTCTCTCGGATCGCTTCGGGCGTATCGACATAGCGGATGTTCGATGTTCGTTGAAGGGATGAGAAGACCGCTCTCGCCAAGTCCAAGAAGGTCCGCGATTCTCCTGTACCCAGGTTGAAAAGTCCGCTGACACCTGGATGATCGAAAAGCCAGCCGACAACGTTGGCGCAGTCTTTCACATAGATGAAGTCGCGGCGCTGTCCGCCATCGGGAAAGGCGGGATTGTGTGAGCGAAAGAGCGTCACTGTTTCGCCGGCATGCGCACGGGGAAAGATTTGCGCGACGACACTCCGCATACCGCCTTTATGTGTCTCGTTGGGTCCATAAACGTTGAAAAACTTGAGCCCCACGCATTGTGGCGGCATGGGTGCCGAAGCCGCCTGGCGGCGGGCGACCATCCGGTCGAAGAGATGCTTGGACCAGCCATAGACATTGAGGGGGCGAAGCTGCGCGAGCGCGGAGGGCGAGGCATCGTCATCGAAACCCGCCATCCCGTCGCCATAGGTCGCAGCCGAAGAGGCATAGATGAAGCGAATTTTCTCTTCGGCGGCGTACTCGAGAAGGCCGAGCGACAGGGCGACATTGGTGCGGTAGACAAGGTCCGCGTCGGTCTCGGTCGTCGAGGATATTGCGCCCATATGGATGATGGATTCGATCGAGCCGCGCTCGCGCTTCAGCAGATCGAAGACCTCTTCTGGCGCGACGAGACCCGCAATCTCCCGCTTGGCCAGATTGCGCCATTTTTCATCTGTCCCCAGACGATCGACCACGAAGACGTCGTAGCCGCCCTTCTCGCAGAAATGACGCACGAGATGAGAGCCGATGAACCCGGCCCCTCCCGTTACGACGATCCCGCGCCTCATGGCTGCATCCTTGCGATGGTCGCCGTGGTTGACTGGCCTTCGGTGAGGGCGGCGAGAACGACGCGGCCGCCATAGGATTGAACGAAATCTGCTCCCACCACCTTATCAATCGTGTAGTCCGCGCCCTTGACGAGAACATCGGGACGGATCGCCTCGATGAGGGCAAGCGGTGTGTCTTCAGCGAACAACGTCACCGCATCGACGCTTTGCAGCGATCCGAGCACTGTCGCGCGAGCAGTCTCGCCATTGATTGGACGGCTTGGACCCTTGAGGCGTCGGACCGAAGCATCGTCGTTGAGCCCGACGATGAGCCTATCGCAATTCGCCTTGGCCTGCGCGAGCAATGACACGTGCCCGGGGTGAAGCAGGTCGAAGCATCCATTGGTGAAGCCGATCGTCAGGCCGCGCGCGCGCCATTGCGCGACAAGATCGAGAAGGGCGCCGCGACTACGGGTCTTGGTATCCGAGCCGCGCAGGCGCTCAGCCTGAAGCGCGTCCAGAAGTTCATCGGGGTGGACCGTGGCGGTACCCACCTTGCCGACAACGATGCCGGCAGCGTGATTGGCGAGGCGTGCCGCCTCTGCCAGCGAAGCGCCCGCAGCAACGGCAAGCCCCAGACTCGCGAGCACCGTGTCGCCTGCGCCGGAGACGTCGGCAATCTCTCGTGCGTGCGCGCTGAGATGGATGGGCGCGGCGCCGCGCTGAACCAGCGTCATGCCGTGTTCGGAGCGCGTGACGAGGATCGCATCGATGTCGACCCGCGCAAGGATTGACTGGGCGGCTCCTGCGGCCGCGGCATCGCTCCCAACGGGGAGGCCGCTCGCGATGGCGAGTTCACGCGCGTTTGGCGTGAGAAGATTGGCGCCGTGATATCGCGCAAAGTCCGATGATTTCGGATCGACGATGACGGGTACCTTGGCTTCCCGCGCGGCAGCGATGAGAGTCGCGGTGATGTCCGGTGAAAGAACGCCTTTGGCATAGTCTGAGAGGATGACTACTTGGACATCGGCCAGCGCGCGGAGTGCAGCCGAGATGACGGCTTTGCTCTCGCCAGGAGAGAGGGGAGATGAGTCTTCGCGATCAGCTCGGACAATCTGCTGAGTGCCCGCAACGAGGCGCGATTTGACCGTCGTCGGCCGTGCCATCAGGCGGACCAGCGAAGTCTTGAGGCGGGGCTCGGCGTGGAGCAGCGCTTCGACTTCGCGGCCCGCCGCGTCCGCGCCGACCGCCGCAACGAGATGGAGCGTCCCGCCGAGCGCCGCGACGTTTCGCGCGACATTGCCCGCGCCGCCCAGCATGGCGATTTCTCGCTCGACCGATAGGACCGGAATAGGCGCCTCAGGCGAAATGCGCTCGACGCTGCCATAGACGTAGCGGTCTAGCATCAGGTCGCCGACGCACAGCACCTTTGCGTTAACGAAGGCTGGAACGAACGGGGATAGCGCCTCGAGTGGGTTCATCAACGCGGACCAATATGAGGGGCTGAAGCGCCCGTAACGCAGGAATAAGCGTCGTCCGCGCGCGGATCAACGATTTGGCGATTCTAAAGTCTTCAAAGATTAGGAGGGCGTAAAGACCCCTCCGCCTAGGGTGCGGCCGTAAGGGGCTGGACAAAATGCCGTCAAAGGACGCCATCGCCGCCGAGGAACAACTCGCCAGTTACGCACAGGCGTTGCGCCATCACCGGTTGGGTCGGCGCGTCCTATGGCTCCACCTGTCGCGCCATCATGATCAGGACGAGGCCCGCGACGCCGCCCCTACGGCCCTCAAGATTCTACGGCCTATCGTTGAGCGGCGCCCGGGCGAAATCTTTTCCCTGAAGAATGGCGACGTAGTGATGGTCGCTGAGGGCGTCGCCCCTGAAGATTTGCAGGGGCTGCGTCATCGGATCGGGTTTCTTGTGGGGGAGACCCAGGGCGAAGGCCTCATTTCGACGTTCGATCTTTTGGCAGAGTATGAACGCTTCGAGGCACTGGTCGAGCGGGCGCTAGGCAAGGCGCCGCAACCCTTGCCTGAGGATCGCTATCAAACGACCAAGAGTGGAAGCGTGCTGCTGACGCGCGACGCGAAACCCACCACGCCGGCGTTGCCCCAGGTGATCTCGGCGAGAGGCGGCGCGGAGATCGAAACGCCGGTGGGCCGCCGGCCGTTCAATGAGCTCGCCGACGTATTTGCTGTCGTCTCGGCCTACCGCGATGAGTTACCGCGTCTGATCGCACGTCATGTCGCCCTGCGCGAGCAGGGTGTCGATGAGATCTTTCTCCGCGATCCGGGGCTTCCGATCTCCGAAGGCATGCTGACGCAGGCGCATCTTCAGGCTGAACGCGCGTTTCTCTCCGCGCTCGCCCCGCTCGCTGCGCGTTGGGAAGCGCCGACATGGCTTCGCCTCTCCGAAAGGGGCGTCTTGAGCCCAGAGTTTCTCACCTTCACACAGCGGCTCGGCGCCAAGTCGCGACCGGTCGTCGCGCTTCCTCAAGGCGCGGGCCCGGGCGAAGGCGGGACGGCCGAAGCGAGGGCCTACGCGCTCACGTTTCTCAAAGAGCTGGGGATCGAGGTCGCGATGATGTGCGGCTCTCTCAAAGGGCTCTCGGCCGTTGGCCACATGGCGGCAGCGCGCTATGTCGAGGTCTCGATCGCGCCCGCCGATCTCAATCTCGGCGACGCGATCCGAGCGGAACTCGCCGCGATCGTCCGCGGCCTCGGCCGCGGGCGGGTGGTCCTGACCGACGTTGTCGATCAGCACATGCTCCATTTCGGACAGTCGGTCGGCATCGTGATGTTCCGGGGCCCCTACACCAACGACTTGGTGACTCGTGTGGCCGCCTAGAGCCGCTCGGGGTCTTCGAGTCGCCGCAGGCGCTGTGCTGCCGCGCGGGCAATGCGCAGAAGCATGCTACGCCGTCGCGCCGGTGCCATCGGATCAACCGAAGACTCTCGCACAACCGCGCCCCCGAACCGATCGGCGACGATCAGGCCATGTGTGCTCGGCAGGGCCTCGTGTGGGAAGTCCTCGGGCACAGCAAAGAAGAAGCGGTCGCTGTAGTCGAGATAGGTCTCCCATTTCCGATCGGCCCGGAGATCCTCCAGCGAGACCTTGATCTCTACGACCGTGATCTCGCCGGTCTCTGAGACGGCTACAACGTCCAGACGCCGTCCCGTCGGTAGACCGACCTCCAGGACGGGCGCAAGCCCCTGATCCTCGAGCAGCCGACAAACGCCGCGAGCAACATCGTGCGTGAGGTCGGAAATCAACGATCGTCTTCCCGTGACATCGTTCCTTCGGCCAGAAACTGCATGATCGCGGGAAAGGCGCGCCGGTCCTGCTGAAAGAAGAGATGCCCGCCATCGTAAAGGCGTAGCTGGGCGTTGGGGATTTGCCCCGCCAGCGCGCGCATATTGGCAGGCGGCGCGATCCCGTCGAAAAGCCCACCCGCCAGGAAGACGGGCCCTTCAACCGAGGAAAGTCGCGCAAACGTATCGTGCCCCGCACGGGCGCCGAGCTGGGGAGCAAGGCCGGCACGAACCTCGTCACGCGCCGCCCGCGCTTGTTCATCACGCGCTGCCGCCAAGAGGGCCGCGTAGCGCTCGGGCTCGCGGCTCGCGAAATCGTCGTCGACCCGCTCATCGGTGATACGGACACGCAAGCGCGCCTGCTCCTCCTGAGGCAACTGCGCTAATGTGTGGAGCGGATAGGAGGCGCCGCCCGCGCCGCCGGACGAGGTGCAGCACCACACCGCGTTGCCCTGTCGCGTGCCATGCCGCAGCGCAAATTCTTGCGCTACCATGCCACCGAAAGAGATGCCCAGGAAATGGGCCCGCTCCCAGCCGACGGCGTCGAGCAAGGCTGCCGCATCGTCGGCATAATTGGCCATGGTGTAGGGGCCGGTTGGCCGGCCGGTCTGCCCGAGACCCCTCTGATCGAAGGCGAGAACGGTGAAACGCTTCGCCAACGGGCTGTCGAAGATCGTCGGGCCGTGTCTGAGATCCCCGCCGGAGCCACCAAGGAAAAGGACGCGCGGGCCTTCGCCGCGAATTTCATAATGGATCGAGAGGTCGGGGGTCTGCGCGATGGCCATGTCACGCCCTGGATACCGAGAGGACGAACGCTAGCACCTCCGGGCCCGGCGAAAAAATTGGGCGGCCACGCGGCCGCCCAGAGGGAGGAGCCAGGAAAAGCTGGATTACTCGGCGGCGATGCGCGCCTCGCGTGCGGTGAAATTGATCGCCTTGAGGTACTTGATGCCCTCTTCGGCGATGTCGTCACCGATCATGTGATCGCCTTCGGCCTTAAGCTCGTTCATGTCGACATAAGCCGCGTAGAACCCGCGCGTGCGATCGGTGATGATCCCCGCCTTTAGAAGCGTCTTGATGAGAACGCGGAAGATGTCCGTCGATTCCCGCATCCGCGCTTTGCGGTCCTCGTCGGTGAACGTTTCGATGAGGGCCTGTTGCGCTTCCTGCCAGTCGATGCCGACGAGCGCATAGACCGATTTCTGCTGCTCAGGGTTCACGAGATTGAAGAGCAGCGTCTGGAAGCACTGCGCCGCCCAATCCTCGATCAGGTTCGCTTCGCTTTCCGTCAGCTTGGGAATGGTGCGATCGGCCCAGATCTTCCCGAATTTGTGGTGGAAGGCTTCGTCCGTCATGACGAGCTGCGTGAGCTTCACCAGCAGTGGATCGTTCGACTTGTTGTAGAGCGTCGCAAAGGCCCCCATTGCCAAGCCTTCGACCAGCATCTGCATGCCGACGATCTTCTTATAGACCTCGCGGGCATTGACCATCTCAGTCAAAAGATCGCCAAGCGTCGGACCGACTGGCAGCGGTTTGCCCCAGCGCGCCTGGACATAGCGCGTGAAGCCAGTGACGTGCCGGGCCTCTTCGCGGGCTTGGTTCGCCGCGTATTCCTGAGCACCCGGATCGCGAAGAATGTGGCAGAGCGAGGCCGAGAGCGACAACGCGCCCTGTTCGCCGTGCAGGATCGAGGAGAGGATCCACCGCGCGTTCTCGTTGGCGAAGCGGATCCGGTCCTTGCCCTGGATCTTGTCACCGAGCCGCGTCTGCAAAATCGGGAAGAACTCATCCGGGAGAATCTGCTGATTCTCGAGATCAAACGGCTCGCTGAAATCAATGTATTTCGTGTCGAGCGGATCCCAGAAATGGTCGTGCGTCGCCGAGATGATTTTGTCGAACGCGGATGAGCGCGCGCCGTAACGGTCGACTTCGACCATAGACTGAAAATCGTCAGGGGCGACGGCGTCGTAGGCGTTGTCCTTGGTGATCTGGATCGTCATACGGGCTCCCGGGCGTGAAGATGCGGAGAAATTGACGGCTCCGTCATTCTTAAAAACATAGCAGTGGCGGTAGCGCTGTCAATGAAAATGACGCGACCGTCATCTTCCTGAGAGATTGGGGTAAAGGAGTAAAAATTCGATCAACCGCTGACAGCGTTGCACGAGGCATCGCTAACCGAAAATAAGGCACCGCCTGTGCATCATCGGCATTGACGCTGCGATGACGGATTGCTCTTAATTGCGGCCTTCTAGGGGGAAAACCAACAAGCCTGTGTAGGAGGCGTGTCCGCTGGGCAAGAATGCCCAAGTGTTGCGGGCAATCAGAAACACGATGCGAGCCCGGATCACCGCAGCAAACTGTGCGGGAGGGGCTCGCCCGCCAACTCAGGCAAGTGACGAACTATCCCTCGATGTCATGCGAAAGCGCATGAATACAAGGACAGTGCTGCGCAGTCTGGGGAGAGGCGCGGCAAAAGATGCACCGAGCCAGGCGTGGTGATGTCGAGGGAGTTGGCGGCCGATGGTTATCAGTTTTCTTGAGTACGTTCTCTTCCGCGGCCGCGTCATTGTTTTGGCGGCTCTCGGTGCGGTCACCCTCATTATGGGTTATTACGCCAGCTTCCTTCAGATGGATGCGGGATTCTATAAACAGCTTCCAAACCGGCACGAATACATCAAGACGTTCTTTGAGTACCAGGACCGGCTTTTCGGCGCAAACCGCATCATTATTGTCCTCCGGCAAAAAGAGGGGGACATCTGGAACCAAGAGTTCCTGACGACGCTGAAAAACGTCACTGACGACATATTCTATCTCCCGGGTGTGCGCCGGGGCACCGTGACCAGTCTGTGGACGCCGAATACCCGCATCTTGGAGATCACGGAAGATGGAATCACGGCGCGCGACGTGATTCCGGGAACGATTACGCCGCCAACGATGAAAGGCCCGGCGATCGAGCAACTGCGCAACGATGTCATTAAGGGCGGGCTGGTCGGGCGCCTTGTCTCGAACGACTTCACTGCATCGATGGTTGTCGCGGAATTGCTCGAGTTGGACGCGCGAACGGGCGAGCGGCTCAACTACTTCGATCTAGGCGAAAAGCTTGAGGCCGACATCCGCGGCAAATTTGAAAAGGAAGGCGGGCCGCACGAGATCCACATCATCGGCTTCGCCAAGATGATTACGGACATCGCCAACGGTGGCATCGAATCGGTGCCGATCTTTTTCGGCGTCGCCTTCATCCTGACGGTCTTCTCCGTCTATCTCTATTGTTTGAGCTGGAAGCTGACGTGGTTGACGGTCGGCTGCTCGCTGGCCTCGGTTGTTTGGCAGTTCGGCCTCTTAACGTTCTTCGGCTTCGGTCTCGATCCGCTCGCCATTCTCGTGCCCTTCCTGGTCTTTGCCATCGGCACCAGTCACGGCATTCAGCAATTGAACATGGTGACCGCCGAATTGGCCCACGGGTCATCCGGCGAGAAGGCTGCGCGTTCAAGCTTCCGGGGGTTGCTGGTCCCGGGCTCGCTGTCGCTGATCACGGACGCCGTGGGATTTGCCGCGTTGATCATCGTGCCCATTGCGCAGATCCAAGAGCTCGCGATCACGGCCTCGATCGGCGTCATGCTCAAGATCATATCGAATCTCGTGATGATGCCGCTCATCATCTCATTCTTTACGTTCTCCGAATCCTATCCCGCGCGCATCGAGAGAGCGCGGAATTTCCGACTCAGGATCATAGGGTTACTTGGCGTTTTCGGGCGCCCTTCGGTGGCGTTCCCAACCTTTGCGATCTTTGTTGGCCTCTTCGTGTACTCGGTGATCGCAAGTTTGGACCGCCATATCGGCGACCTCCATCCCGGCGCGCCGGAACTCCTGCCGGATGCACGCTACAACTACGACAGCCGGATCGTGGCGGATAAGTTCTCGATTGGCCTTGATTTGTTGACCGTGGTGAACGCCACGCCCCCACAGGCGTGCATCACCTATGAGCACATGAAGTATCTGAACGACTTCACGTGGTACATGGAGAACGTACCAGGCGTCCGCAGCGTCGTGAGCGCTGCGTATCTGGCCAAGCAGATCAACGCTGGCTGGAATGAAGGGAACTTGAAGTTCCGTGCCTTGCCGCGCAATTCCGACGCTTTGAGCCAGGCAATCGGACCCATTCCCACCTCGTCCGGTCTGCTCGATTACAGCTGCGAGATGTTGCCTGTTCAGGTCTACCTCGTCGATTCGAAGGCGACGACGATCAAGGCGGCAGTCGATGCGATCAAGCGCTGGCGCGAGGAACGGGGTATTCCGTTGGCGCTCTCCCAGGCGGGCCAGCCTAAATTGGGCCTCGGCGGAACGACCGAGGATATCTGCTGGAGCGAGCGCGACGGGCGCAATGGCTCTTGGACGCTGGAACCGGGTGATTTGCGCAATTTGACATTCGCCGGTCAGCCGGTGGGTGAGGCGAGTTATGCCTTGACGATCAGCGGATTGCGCGCGCCTCGCGAGACGGAGAGCTTGGCTTCGCGGGTCTCAGTGTTCTGGGGATTGGAGGCGCCAATTTGCCCGGTCACAATCGCAGGAACCCCGGTCGGTGAAAAGGGTGTCGAAGAGCTTTGGTCGGTCCCGTTGACGCTTGATGTTGACCCGGCCGTGGCGCAGCAACCTCTGCCCGTTCTCGAGGTGATCGAGGCCGCGGGCCATTCGCTCGACGGTGTAACGGAGGTGCGGATCGAAGGCCTCCCGCAAAGCTTCCACATCCGCTTGGCTAGCGGCAACTCGGGCGTGGCCGCCGCGGTGAATGAGACCATCCACGCCTCAGAGTTGCCCTCGATTCTGATCGTCTATGCGATCATTATCTTCCTGACCTACATCACGTATTTCGACTGGCGTGCAGCGCTGGGCTGTTGCTTGCCGCTGACTTTCGCGACGTTCTTCGGCTACTACTTCATGTTGCAGTTGGAAATCGGACTCAAAGTGGCGACGCTTCCGGTGATCGTTTTGGTCGTCGGTATCGGCATCGACTACGCGTATTACATCTACAACCGCTTGCAGTATCATCTGTCAGAAGGCCTCGACATAACCAAGTCCTATCAAAATACCGTGCTCGAGACAGGCAATGGCGTGTTTTTCACCGCCGTGAACTTCGCCATTGGCGTTTCGACCTGGAGCTTTTCGCCGCTCAAGTTCCAGGCGGACATGGGGCTGCTTCTTACCTTCATGTTCATGACCAACATGGTGATGGCGTTGACGGCGTTGCCGGCGCTGGCTGTTGTTCTCGACACGCTTATCCCACGCAAATCGTTGCCCTATCCTGGGCCGGAGCCCGGCGGCCACTGGCAGTAGGCGCATGGCATCTGGATCGGGGGAGTTAGGGACGTTTTCAATTCGTGGCGGTGGGAACAACCGCCGCCTTGAATTGAGCTGCCGCTTCGCTATCGTCTCGCTGGGTTTCAGCGTGCGACACTGCGGGAAGGTGCGGCCCTGAGGATGAGAGGGCATAGTTGTTCGTCTGAAGGCTGCTGCAGAAAACAAACTAAGAAAGTTGGGCGAAAGCGCCCTCAGCGTTCCGAGGGGGAGGCGAGTTCTTTAGATGGTTAAATTTTTTGAGGCGTTGGTCTTCCGGATCCGGGTGCTGATCCTGGTAGGGCTTGGCATCTTGACGGTTTGGGCCGCGTATCAAGCTACCGGCCTGCGTATGGATGCGGGGTTTTATAAGCAACTCCCCCAAGGCCACGAATACGTCCAAACATTCTTCGACTATCAAGACCGACTATTTGGCGCAAACCGAATTATTATCGTCTTGCGCCAGAAGGAAGGCGACATCTGGAACCAACAGTTCCTGTCGACCCTCAAACAGGTCTCTGACGACATCTTCTTTCTGCCAGGGGTCGACCGACGCACGGTAACGAGCCTGTGGACGCCAAACACGCGCATCCTCGAGATTACCGAAGACGGAATTACTGCCCGCGATGTCGTGCCCGGCCGTATCACGCCTGCAACGATGATGGGCGAGGCGATAGATCAGCTACGCAACGACGTGATCAAGGGCGGCTTTGTCGGTCGTCTTGTCTCGAACGATTTCACCGCGTCGCTCATTGTTGCCGAGCTCCTCGAGCTCGACCCGCGAACAGGCG
Source organism: Alphaproteobacteria bacterium (assembly GCA_016124385.1). Lineage (GTDB taxonomy): Bacteria > Pseudomonadota > Alphaproteobacteria > Micropepsales > Micropepsaceae > JACADY01. Next base: position 407,908 of record WGNU01000001.1, read on the forward strand.
AGCGGCTGGACTATTTCGACCTCGGCGAAAAACTAGAGCGGAACATCCGCGACAAATTCGAGACCGAAGGCGGCCCTTACGAGGTCCATGTCGTCGGGTTCGCGAAAATGATCACGGATATCGCGCAGGGCGGCCGTGACTCGGTGCCAATTTTCTTCGGCCTGGCATTCATTCTGACCTGCTTCTCGGTCTATCTTTACTCCCAGTCCTGGATCCTCGTGTTCCTCGCCGTGTCGTGTTCGCTCGTCTCGGTCGTGTGGCAGTTCGGGTTGCTGGTTTTCTTGGGCTTCGGCCTCGATCCCCTGGCGATCCTCGTGCCCTTCCTCGTGTTTGCGATCGGCGTCAGTCACGGCGTTCAGCAATTGAACTTGCTCAGTCGCGAGATCATCAACGGCGCGACCAGCGAGCAGGCGGCACGGGCCGCGTTTTCAGGCCTCCTGGTTCCTGGCATGGCCGCGCTCATTACCGATCTTGTTGGCTTCGCGACGCTCTACTGGATCCCCATTCAGATGATCCAAGAACTGGCGATCACGGCCTCGATCGGTGTTGGCCTCAAGATCGTGACTAATCTCGTCATGCTCCCGATCCTCGCGTCGTACTTCCAGTTTGACGAGTCCTACCGCCTTCGTGTCGAACGCGCGCGCAATGCGCGTGCTGCTGTTATGAATGTTCTTGGCCAAGTGGCCAATCCGCCGGTTGCCTTTGTGTTCTTTATTGGGAGCTTCGTTCTCTTCGGCGCGGCCTACTACAACAGCCTCGACCGTCACGTGGGCGACCTCCATCCCGGCGCGCCAGAACTACTGCCGGACGCGCGTTATAATTACGATAGTCGCATTGTGGCCGACAAATTCTCGATCGGTCTCGACCTCTTGACCATCGTAAACGAGACGCCGCCGCAATCGTGCGTCACCTACGAACACATGAAGTATCTGAACGACTTCACTTGGTATCTGGAAAATGTGCCGGGAGTTCGCAGCGTCGACAGTGCGGCGTACATGGCAAAGCAGATCAATGCGGGTTGGAACGAAGGCAATCTGAAGTTCCGCGCGCTTCCCCGGAACTCCGAGGCGCTCAGCCAGGCAATCGGACCGATTCCAACATCATCCGGACTGCTCGATTACAATTGCGAGATGTTGCCCATCCAGGTTTTCACCAACGACTCCAAAGCGGAAACGATCAAATCGGTGATCGCGGCAATCAAGCAATGGCGTATTGAGCGAGGCATACCGCCTGTTCTGGGCCAGTCCGGTTCTCCTAAGTTGGGTCTCGGTGATGCTGAGAGCGATCTAACGTGGGTCGCACGCGATGACCGGCAGGGCACCTGGACACTGCAGCCAGGCGATATCTCGAGGCTGACCTTTACGCCACCACCACTTGCGGAGGGGTCATACGATCTAGTTGTGACGGGCATTAAGCGCGACGAGCAGGGCAATGACACTGAACTCTTCACCGGTAACGTTCCGGTTGAGGTGGGTGAAGTCGGCGTTCCGCAGAAACTCGACCTACGCGCGGCAATGCCTGATGCTCGTTTTGCGGACGCGACCGAAATAAAGGTCTCAGGTGTGCCGGCCGGGTTCTATACGCGGTTGGCGAGCGGCAACGTTGGCGTCACCGCGGCGGTGAACGAGGAAATCGAAGCAACGGAGTTTCCGATGATGCTCGCCGTCTATGCGGTCATCATCTTCCTTGTCTTCACCACCTACTGGGACTGGCGTGCGACGCTCTGCTGCACGATTCCGCTCACGATTGCGACGTTCATCGGCTACTGGTTTATGAAGGAGCTGGAGATCGGCCTAAAGGTCTCGACGCTGCCGGTGATGGTGCTCGCCGTCGGTATCGGCGTCGACTACGCCTTCTACATCTACAATCGCGTCCAGTACCATCTGTCGGAAGGCGAGGACATCACGGCGTCCTACAAGCACGCTATGCTTGAAACCGGCATGGCGGTCGTCTTCACGGCGATCACCTTCGCGATCGGCGTCTCGACGTGGAGCTTCTCGCCGCTGAAGTTCCAGGCCGACATGGGCATGCTGCTCACCTTCATGTTCCTCGCCAACATGATGATGGCGATCACCATCTTGCCGGGATGGGCGGTGACGCTCGACACGCTGATCCCGCGCCGGAACAAGGTGCGCGCGCCATCCGGCGAGGGCGCGCAGGCGATGCACTAACGCGGTTGGCCGGGCGGGGAAGCTGGTTTCCCGCCCGCTCTGCGATAGCTGCACGTGGCACGACATGGCATTCTGCGGCCATGCTCGATTCTGTGTTTCGGATGATCAGACGGCCTGGCCCGGCGGGCCCCCGCGCGCGCCTTGATCTGGCGGCCGCCGCAATCCTTTCGGAAGCGGCGCGGCTGAAAACGGCGCTGCTAAACGAAGAGGAACGCCAGACCATCGCGGCGCTGGTGCGCACGCGCTTTATGCTGTCGCCTCCCGCAGCGGGTGCCTTGGCGGACCTTGCAAGTGACAAAGCCGTTGAGGCCTACCGAGTGGGGATGTTCACCGATCTCGTCGCGGAAGTGTTCACACGCGAGGATCGTCAGCGACTTCAGGAGTTAGTCGAACGCCTTTTTTCCTCCGAGCCAGCCCTGGCGCGATCTGCGGCCACGATGCGCGACCACTTATCCACTGTCCTCGCGCTGGAGCACGAGAGCAACGACTCTGAGGCGAAAGCCGGCTAGCTGTCGACGAACTGGACGAATTCGCTGAGGGGCGCCCGATCGGTACGCAGGCTGTTCACAGGGTGGCTCTCGTCGCGATAGCCGATCGCCATGCCGCAATAGAACTGGCGCTCAGGTGGTATCGAGAAGAATTCGGCGACGGTCTTGGGCCAGATGGCCCAGGCTTCTTGCGCGCAGGTGTCGAGCCCACGTTCGCGTGCGACCAGCATAATCGTTTGCAGGAACATGCCCAGATGAGCCCATTGGCCAGGGCCCATGTTTCGATCGATCGCAAAAAAGAGCCCGACAGGCGCACCGAAGAAGGTGAAATTCTGTGCCATCCGGCCTAAACGCGCCATCTTGTCCTCGCGGGGGATGCCCAACGTGCCGTACATGTCTTCCGCGCATTTGAACCGCCGGGCCCGATAAGGATCGGCGAGGTCCGGTGGATAGATCGGGAACTCGGAACCCTCTCCAAGCGGCGTCGCTTTCTGTTTCTCGGCGATCATTGCCTTGAATCGCGTCATCCCCGCACCTTCGAGCACATAGACGTGCCAGGGCTGCACGTTGCCGCCGGAAGGAGAGTATTTCGCGGTTTCCAGCAGCGCGACGATCGTATCGTGCGGCACGGGCGTGTCGCGGAATGCCCGCACGCTGATGCGGCTCATCACGGCTTCAGTGACATTCATGGCTTCGGCATCCTTTATGAGTAGCAACGCAATGAAGAGGCGCGCTAGGCCGCAGCGCGGGAAGCGGCGGGCGTGAGCACGACGCGCATTTCCTTGATCGAATTGAGGAAGTTAGTCCGCACCCGGCGCACCGGCCCTTCGGCATGAAGAGTGGGAAAGCGTCGTAGGAGCTCTTCGAACATGACGCGCAGCTGCAACTCCGCGAGCCGGCTGCCGAGACAAAAATGCTGCCCGATGCCGAACCCCAGTTGGTCGCTCGCGTTGCCGCGCGTCACGTCGAACCGGTCCGCGTCCTGGAAATGCGATTCGTCGCGATTGGCCGAAGCGTACCAGACAACGATCTTGTCGCCGGCGCGGATGGTCTTGCCCCCAAGTTCGGTATCGGCGGTGGCGGTGCGGCGCATATGCAGCACCGGCGAGACGTAGCGCACGATTTCAGGCACAGCATTGGCAATGAGGTCGGGACGCTGCGCGAGAAGACGGCGCTGCTCGGCATTCTGAGATAGCGCAAGAACGCCGCCCGATATCGAATTGCGCGTCGTCTCGTTCCCGGCGACGACGAGAAGAATGAACGTGCTAAGATAGCGCTGCATGGACATGGGCTCACCACCGACTTTGGCGTGGGCGAGCATGCTGATCAGATCATCGCCGGGTTCCTGCAGGCGCTTCTGCCAAAGATGGAGCGAATAGAGCGCCATTTCCTTATAGCACGCTTCGATATAGGCGTGGCTGCTGCGAAGTTCGGGGTCGTCTTCCCCGATTACGGCATTCGACCACTCAAAGAGCTTGGCGCGGTCTTCCTGCGGCACGCCGAACAATTCGGCCAACACCTGAATTGGAAGTTCGGCTGCGACGGTCGCGATGAACTCGACCTCGCGCTCGCCCTGGATGCGATCGAGGATTTCAGTCACGCGCGCCCGCACACGCGCCTCCATCTGGGCGATCCGCTGCGGCGTGAAGCCGGGCGTCACCATCCGCCGATAGGCCGCATGCTCTGGTGGGTCCATCGAAATCATCGAGGCATCGAGCGAAGGATCGCCGACGTCCAATTCATCGAAAATGCGATGTCCGCCTTGGGCGCGCGCCGAGGAGAAGAGCTCGGGGTTCTTTGAGACAGCTAGAACGTCGTCGTACCGTGTGACCGCCCAGAAGCCCGCGCCATCCGCCTCCGGGTTCCAATAGACCGGATCGTGCGCCCGCAGATGCGCGAACACGCGGTGGCACCCCTCGTCCTGATAGAGATCGGGATTCTTCAGATCGAATTGCGGCGGCATGCGGCGAACCTTCCCTCTTCAATCGGGCCGCCAAGTCTAACCATGGGCGCTTCGGCCGGCCAAACGGCGCGCCTAGCGCAGGGTCATGCCGGTCAGATCTTCGAGTTCACCGATCGCCTGATCCGCACCGACGACCTTGATCGTCTTCATCCCCATCGCGCGCGCCGGCTTCAGATTGACGCCTAAGTCATCAAGATAGATGCACGCCTCCGGCTCAATCTGAAGCGCGTCGAGCATCATCTCGTATATCCGCGGGTCGGGCTTCCGGATGCCGATCTTTGCCGATTCGAGCACGTGGTCGAAAAGGCCCATGACTTCGGCGACGTAGAGTGACCGCCCGCCCGCCGAGCCCATTTGGTTCGCCGGCAGATTGTTCGTGATGCAGCCGGTCTTGTGCACGCCCTTGATGCGGCGCAGCGCTTCAACCATCGAGGGCCTGAGATCGCCCATGAGCAGCGGAAGGATGTCGCGCCCCGGCACTGTTGCGCCGAGAGCTAGGCTCTCTTCCGCGAACATTCGATCAAACGTATCGAGATCGATTTCCGCGCGCTCGAATTTTGCCCAGGCGTTCTCAGTATGGTTGCGCGCATTAACTTGGCGGATAATGTCGGCAGGAAGCCCGCGCTCCAGTTCGTACCGCGTGAAAGCCTCGAAGGGCGAACTCGTCAGCACGCCGCCAAAATCCCAGATGACGGCTTTGATCCCTGTCGACATACCCTTGTGCCCCCTTGTCTGACGAGCGAACGCGATTTGGATAGCATTGCAGCCACGCCCCTGGCGAGCCGCGCGACTAGAGTGCCGCTGCGGCGATCATCGCGATTGTCAACTTCTCCAGGGCCTCTTCGCCGATGGTGAGGGGTGGGGTCGTGTAGACGATCGATCCGAACGGGCGAAGGAAAACGCCATGCTGCTGGAAGAGGTCCGCGAGCCGCCCACGGTCCGGCATGCGTTTGAGTTCGATCGCGCCGATCGCGCCCAGCACGCGCACATCCGCAACATTGGAGAGATCCCGGGCAGGCGCGAGTGCCGATGTGAGCCGACCCTCGATCGCGGCGACTTGCTCGAGGCGCGGCTCGGTTTCGAAGAGATCGATGGACGCATTGGCCGCCGCACAGGCCAGTGCATTTCCCATATAGGTCGGGCCGTGCATCAAGGCTTTGGCGGGGTCATCGTCAAAGAAGGCGTCGAACACGCGGGCGCTCGCGACCGTGGCGGCCAGAGGCAGAAACCCACCAGTCAATCCCTTGCCCAAGGTGACGATGTCGGGGTGAATGCCTGCCCGGTCCATCGCGAAAAGGCGTCCAGTTCTGCCGAAACCGACAAAGATCTCATCGAAAATCGTGAGCACCTGGACGCTGCGTGCGGCGGTAACGATGCGGGTGAGGGTGGCGGCATCGTGCAGCCGCATGCCGCCAGCGCCCTGGACCAGTGGCTCGACGATCACGCCCGCGATGTCATCGGCATGCCGCGCGAGCAGGCTTTCGAATGCCCTCGTCGATGCCTCGTCTACTGGCAAATCGATGACGAATTGCTCGGCCAACGAGCCAGTGAAGAGGCGGTGCATGCCCTCTTCCGGATCGCACACGCTCATGGTCGCAAACGTGTCGCCGTGATAGCCACCTTTGAAACTCACGAAGCGCGTGCGGCCCCGCACGCCTTTGTTGATCCAATACTGGATCGCCATCTTCATTGCGACTTCGACGGCGACCGACCCCGAGTCCGAGAAGAAGACGTGATCGAGATCGCCCGGGAGGAGCCAGGCAAGCCGCCGCGCCAGGCGATAGGCCTGTTCGTGAGCGAGACCGCCCAGCATTACGTGCGGCAGCGTCTCAAGTTGCGCGGCGATGCAGTCACGAATGTGCGGATGGTTGTAGCCATGCGCGACGGTCCACCAGGAGGCCACGCCATCGATGAGCCGCGTGCCATCCGACAGAAAGAGCTCGCATCCCTCTGCGCCGACAACGGGTAGAGGCGCCACGGCGGTTTTCATCTGCGTGTAGGGCAGCCAGACGTGGTGTGACCCGGCCGCTAGCCAGGCGGGCATGCCGCTCATCCGGCCATGGGCGTGACGCCGAGCGACGCGAAGAGCCTCTCGTCATGCGAGCGTCCTGGATTACGCGTCGTCAGCAGTTTGTCGCCGACGAAGATGGAATTGGCCCCCGCGAGCAGGGCGAGGGCCTGCATCGAATCGCTCATGTGCTCGCGGCCTGCAGAGAGCCGGACGACCGAGCGCGGCATGAGGATGCGCGCAACAGCGATCGTCCTCACGAATTCCAGTTCGTCGATCCCCGCCGCTTCGCCGAGCGGTGTTCCTTTGACCCGCATGAGCGAATTGACCGGCACGGAACCTGGGTGCTCGGGAAGCGTTGCGAGAGTGAAGAGCATGCCGACGCGGTCCTCGCGCGTCTCTCCCATGCCGATGATGCCGCCGGAGCAGACATTGACGCCGGCCGCGCGCACGCGGGCAAGCGTGTCGAGGCGGTCCTGATAGGTACGTGTACTGACGACGGTCCCGTAGTATTCCGCGCTCGTATCGATGTTATGGTTGTAATAGTCGAGACCCGCGTCGCCGAGGGCCTGCGCTTGCGCATCCGTCAGCATGCCGAGCGTCATGCACGTCTCAAGACCGAGGGCCTTTACCGCGCGCACGATGTCGAGCAGCGCCGGCATGTCGCGGTCCTTCGGCTCGCGCCACGCGGCGCCCATGCAAAAGCGCTGGGCGCCGCCATCCTTTGCGGCCTTCGCGGCCGTGACGACGTCCTCGACCGGCATGAGCTTAGAGGCATTGAGGCCCGTTTCGAAATGTGCCGACTGGCTGCAATAGCCGCAATCTTCCGGGCAGCCGCCGGTTTTGATCGATAGCAATTGCGACATCTGGACTTCGAGCGGGTTGAAATACCGGCGATGGACGGTCTGGGCCTGAAAGAGAAGATCCGCGAAGGGCAATTCGAAAAGGGCTGCGATCTCCGCTCTGGTCCAGTCGTTGCGGATTTCACCGAGGGCAGCGGGCGGCGTGGGGAGCGGAGCGTTCATGCGGAAAGAACCCTGTGACGCGGGAGCGGGAAGAGAGCGGGGCGACAATAATGGGGCCGGCGGACGATGGCCAGATCGCTCGCCTCTGGCGGTGACGGTAGGCCCGCAGTAGGTTCCCCGCATGACCAGTTCTCCGTCCCTCCTGCGTTTCGTCGAGGAAAAGCTCGCCCGGTTGGATGATTGCCGTCTCCGCCGTCGGTTGCGGCCGCTGGAGCGCGGGCCCGGCATGCGGGTACGGGCGGGAGATCGAATTCTCGTGGATTTCTGTTCGAACGACTATCTGGGGCTGACGCAGGACGAAAGGGTTAAGAGGGCCGCGATTGCGGCCGTCGAACGATTCGGCACAGGCGTCGGTGCGTCGCGGCTCGTCACGGGCGATACCCCTCTCCATGCCGAATTGGAGCGCCGCTTGGCCGATCTAAAGGGGGCGGAGGCCGCAATGGTCTTCGGGTCGGGGTACCTCGCGAATATTGGTATCGTGCCGGCGCTCGTCAGCGAGGGCGATCTGCTGCTAATCGATGAATTGGCCCATGCCTGCCTCTACGGCGGCGCGCGGCTCTCCGGCGCGACTGTGAAAGTCTTCCGCCACAACGACGTCGCGGACGCGGAACGCATCCTCAAGGAAGAGCGCGCCCGCCATCGCCACGCGCTCCTCCTGACGGACGGCGTGTTCTCCATGGATGGCGATCTCGCGCCTGTCCCCGACCTCATGCGCCTGACGCGCGCTTTTGATGCCTGGCTCCTCACCGATGATGCCCATGGGCTCGGCGTGCTGGGAGGGGGCGGCGGAACAGGTCGACATTGGGGTGTCAGCCCGGACATCCAGATGGGGACGCTGTCGAAGGCGCTCGGGAGTTACGGTGGCTATGTCTGCGGCGATCGCGCGCTGATCGATCTCTTGATCTCGCGTGCTCGAAGCTTCGTTTACGCGACTGGATTGCCGCCATCGGCGGTCGGCGCGACAATCGCCGCGCTCGACGTCATTGCCAGCGAGCCGGACCGCTGCGAACGGCCACAGGTGCTGGCGCGCGGCTTTGCCCGATCGCTCGATTTGCCGCTTCCCGAAAGCCCGATCGTCCCGATCATACTCGGCGATCCCGATTCATCGCTCGATGCTTCGGCGGCCTTGGAGAGAGAGGGTTTTCTTGTAACGGCGATCCGTCCGCCGACGGTGCCCGAGGGCACGGCGCGGCTCCGCGTGACGTTTACCGCGACGCATGAAGCGTCCGACGTGGAATCCCTAGCCGGCCACATCGCGCATCTAGGCTTAGGCCTAAGGCGCCGGCCATGTTGATTGGCGTAAGTGCGACCGGAACCGAACTTGGCAAGACGTTTGTCTCGCGCGTGCTGCTACACCAGGCCCGCGCCAAGGGCATCAATCTGCGTGCGATCAAGCCGGTTGCAAGCGGCGTCGCGCCCGGCGCGGAAGGAGAGAGTGATCCCGGGCTGCTCGCCGCCGCGATGGGCCACACTGTGAAGCACGAGTCCTTGGTCGCGATCTCGCCGTGGATGTTTGAAGCGCCCGTTTCTCCTGATCGCGCCGCCGCCCGGGTCGGAAGGCGGATCACGTTGACGGAGATGGTCGTGTTCTGCCGGCGGAGCGCTGAGCGCGAAGCGGGTTCGCTCCTGATCGAGGGTGCGGGCGGTATTATGTCGCCGCTCTGTGCCGATGCCCTCAACGTCGATCTATTCGCAGCGCTCGAATGCCCGGTTGTCCTCGTCGCGGGGTCCTATCTGGGCACGATCAGTCACACGCTGACGGCGCTGGCCGCCCTTGCGGCGAGGGGCATTCCAGCCGCGGGTGTTGTCGTTTCTCAATCGGTGTCGGAACCGATGCCGTTCGCCGAGACGATCGAGACTTTGGCCCCGCATTGCGCACCGACGCCTGTCTTCGCGCTCCCACGGATCAACGAGATTGGCCGTGCGCCCGACCTCACCGCCCTCCTGGACGAACCTATGCTTTCAGAGTGAGCGTCTCGGCGATACGCGCGAAAGTCGTATCGTCCGGCCGGAAGACGTAGTCGAGATTCTGAACCCGCACTTCCCGCGCGCCGACCTCGGACAGCGCTCGCGCGACTGCATAGATAGCAGCATCGGGGCACTCCGCGCGCAATTTCATCATCGTCAGCGCATCGCCGGAAGCCATAGCGACGGCGCGCGGAAATGCCTCGATTCCAGTGCAACCCAGGGAAACGAGACGCGTGTTGAGCGCGGCAAGGACGGCCTTGCTGGGTTCTCGACCGGTTGCACTCGGAATCGCGGCTTCGATGATGGAAAGGCCCGCTGCGGCCAAGCGGGCATCGACGCGATCGAGGATCTCGCGCAGACCCGCGATCGCCGTCGCCGACCAGGGCACGCACGGGGCACGGCTGACGAAGAGACCGGCTTGGCTCGCGAGGATCTGGCCATCGCCGATCACCTTCAAATGGTTCGAGGCGAGCGTGGCCCCGGTCGTCGTGATGTCGACAATGAGATCGGCAAGGCCAGCCGCAGGCGCCGCTTCGGTCGCGCCGGCAGAGGGTACGATCAGATAGTCCGAAAGCCCCGCGCGCGCGAAGAAGGCACGCGTCAATCGTTCGTACTTTGTCGCGACTCGCAGACGTCGGCCGTGAGCGCGGTAGAAGCCGCGCGCTACCTCGCCGAGATCGGTCATTGTCGCAACGTCGAGCCAGGCCGCGGGCACGGCCACGACCAGCCGCGCGCCGCCGAAGGCGAGACGAAATGCCGTAATCGGCCGACGCGCGGGTTGGTCTTCGTTGAGGGCGCCAAGGGCTTCGGCCAGGACGTCTTCGCCCGTGAGGCCTAGATGCACGTCGCCACGGATGATGTGCTCGGGAATTTCGGAAGCGGAGAGATAGAGTACCTGCACGTCCTTGAGGCCCGCGATGGACGCACGGTAGTCGCGGGTCGATGCAGCACTCACGCGAAGCCCGCAATCCTTCAGGAATGCCAACGCCGGTTCTTGGAGCCGTCCTTTGCTCGGCAGCGCCACCACGAGGGGGCCCCCGACGGCGGAGACTGTCTTGGATTTCGTCATGCGCATGGATTGTCCCGCGCAAAGTCCGTCAATGCCCCGGGCGCAAGCGTCTCTCCGCGCCGCTTTCCGCGTTCGACAATCGTGACGGTCTTACCGCGCCCCTTCTCCGCCGAAACGGTGTAACGCGCGTTGCGCGTGCCTCCCGGCCCTTCGACGGCGACGCGCCAGCCCCCCGCCCGCAGTGCCTCTGCGGATTCGATGGCAAGCGCGGGCGTTGATCCGGTGACGATCGCATCGAGCGTGCTATCCAGGCCACCGTCGGTCTCTTCGTCGATGGCCTCGAGTGTCAGGGCGAAACCGCAGGCTGGTGCGCCGCCCGAAAGACCGAGCGCGCGCAGAAGCCCATCATAGCGGCCGCCCGCGCCAATCACGCGGCCTTTTGTGCGGATTTCGAAGACATGGCCAGTGTAGTAGTCGAAGTCAGGTTTGAGAGCAGCTTCAAAGCAAAGCCGGGTGAGGTCGACACCGAGCGCCTCCAAGAGGCTGAGCCGCGTTTCGGCATCGCGCAAGACGGGCAGGGGTGCGAGCCCGGCATCATGCCAGAGTTTGACGATTGCGGGGAGCGCCGCTTGCGGCGGCCCTGCAATCTTGCGGTACCGTGCGAGAAGGTCGCTCGCTCGTTCATCCGATTCATCGGCGGCGGCTGACGAATCGATCAGTCGGCTGACAATCTCGCCAAGTGATCGCGCGCCGACCCGGTCGATCCCGACAGCCGTCATGAGATTGGTGACAAGCACCTCGGCATCCGCTTGTGAAAGGAGGTGCAGTCCACGCAATGCCGGAACCGAGACGCTGCCTGCGCGATCCCGTTCAAGGCGCAGGCGCCGCGCCGGCGACGGCACGACGTGGTTGAGGAAAGCCTGGTGGAGAGCTACGTCACCCAGCACGAGGGTGGCATCCCCAAGCCCTGCCTCTTCCAGAAACCGTGCGGCGGCGGCCACGACTTCCGCGTCGGCAAGTGGCGGATCGAGAGGCCCCAGACACTCAATCCCGATTTGCAGCGATTCCTTGAAACCTTCCTCGGGCTCTGCTCGGAAGATGGGCCCTCGATAGGAAAGCCGCTCGACCGTGCGTCCATTCCAACCGCTTGCGAGGAGTTGCCGGCAGGTGGGCAGCGTGAGGTCCGGCCGCAGACAAATCTCGCGGCCCGTCGGGTCGGATCCAATGACCAGCTGGCGGCGGATCTCTTCGCCAGTGAGCTGAAGGACCATGCTGGCCTCATCGGCCATCGGCGGATTGACAGGGCGGTAGCCATAGCGCGCGAACACGCGCTCTCCCGCCAGCCTCAGAGTGGCAGGCGTGGCGGGCGAACGGCGCCCTTTGGTGGTCCGAGATTTGGCCATGACCGCTCTAGGAATGGGCTGCGAGAATCGCGCGAACCTGCGCAACGAGCTCCGCGCGAGGAATGGTAATTTGTGCGCGCGACTTTTCCCGCCAGGCGTCGCGGCTCTCGATTTGGCCAGCCATCGCCTGGCCTTCGACGAGATCTTTCAGCGAGACGGTGCCAGCCGCGAACTCATCGCCGCCGGCGATCACGGCGACGGGAGCGTTGCGGCGATCGGCGTAGCGTAACTGCGCCTTTAGGCCGCCTTGGCCGAGGAAAACTTCCGCGCGAAGTCCGGCCTCGCGAAGTTCTGCCGCCATCATCTGATAGGCCGCCAATTGCGTTCGATCGAACACCGTGACAAGGACCGGCCCGTCGCTGGCGCGCATCGCGCTCGGCTGAAGCTGGCTGAGTGCCGCAAGGAGGCGGTCCACGCCGATTGACACGCCCGTCGCCGGCATTGGCTTTCCGGTAAACCGCGAGACGAGGCCGTCATAGCGTCCGCCGCCGGCTATCGAGCCGACTTGCCGCGGCCGGCCGTCGTCATCGAGAATCTCGAGTGTGATCTGCGCCTCAAGCACCGGTCCCGTATAATAGCCGAGCCCGCGCACGATGCTGGGGTCGAACCGCACTTCATCGTCACCGATACCGAGGCCGGTAAGGATCGCATCGATCGCTTGGAGTTCGGCAATGCCTTCCTGGCCGCGCGCCGCGCCCCCGACGACATCGACGAGCGCAGAGAGCGTTGCAGCCCGGCTGGACCGGCCCGCCTGCATGAACGCCAGGATCGCGGTGGCCTGTGAGTCCGATAGGCCGGCGCCAGGCGCGAAATCGCCCGACTCATCTTTGCGGCCGCCCGTCAGTAGATCCCGCACGCCCTCGATGCCGACCCGATCGAACTTGTCGATTGCGCGCAGCACAATGAGCGCGCGCGGATCGTTCTGGCCCTCACTAAAGCCAATCCCTGCCAGCACGCCGTCGAGTATCTTCCGGTTGTTGACGCCGATGCTTACGGCATCGACACCAAGACCGAGTGCCCGCATGGCCTGTCGTAGGATAAGGCAGTTTTCCGCATCAGCGGCGGGAGACGCGGACCCGATTGTATCGGCATCGAATTGGATGAATTCACGGTAGCGACCTGGGCCCGGCTTCTCGTTGCGCCAAACCGAGCCCACTTGATACCGCCGGAACGGAAGCGTGAGATTTTGGCCTTGCTGCGCAACATATCGCGAGAGGGGTGCCGTGAGATCGTAACGCAGTCCGATCCATTGGTCGTCGCTGTCTTTGAGCGCGAAAATACCCTCATCGGGCCGGTCTTGCTCCGGCAAGAACTTGCCGAGTGAGTCGACGAACTCGAAGGCGGGCGTTTCGAGGGGCTCGAACCCGAACTGGTCATAGACGCCTTGGATCGTGGCAAGCATCTCCGCGCGGCGCCGCAGCAACGGCCCCGACAGGTCGCGCAAGCCGCGCGGCTGGCGCGCGTCCCCGCGTGGCGATGTCTCGTTAGGCGGCCCCATGGAATCCTTGAACCCGTTCGAAAGGCCCGACTTTCTAACGATGGCAGTCCGAGCTGGCAAATGACGCGAGCTCAATCGTTAACGCAGCGGCTTTATTGCGGCTAGGCAAGGCCTGCCGCCACCTCGGCCTCGGCTAAACGGCCCCATTCGGCCATCGCGGGGTGTGCGATCATGGTAGCCGCATAGTCGCGTGCCGCACCTTCCAGCACGATACCGTATGTCGTAAATCGCGATACGACGGGTGCATAGAAGCAGTCGGCGATCGAGAACCGTCCAAAAAGGAATGGGCCGCCGCCGCCGAATTGATGGCGTACGTCGTTCCAGGCCGTTTCGATGCGCGCGATGCCGGTGAGCGCTGCTTCGGATAATTTAGGCGCCGATCGTCTGCGGGCGAAATCCATGGACAGTTCCTGGCGGATTGCTGCGAAACCGCTATGCATCTCCGCAGAAAGGGATCGCGCCGTTGCCCGCGCCGTGCTGTTGGTGGGCCACAGGCTAGCCTCAGGGTGCGCCTCGGCCAGATACTCAACGATTGCGAGGGAATCCCAAACCGCGAATCCCTGCCCGCTGGATTCGACCTTGAGAAGCGGGATGTGGCCCGACGGCGAGATGGCGGACACTTCAGGCTTGGTCGTCGGCTGTCGCAGCCGGATGAGTTTCTCTTGGAAGGGTAGGCCAACGGCTTTCAGGGCAAGCCAGGGACGAAGGGACCACGACGACCAATTCCGTGTCCCGATCACCAATGTGTAAGATGGCGACATGCAAATCACTCAAAGGGGCGCCGGACCGTCGCACTGAGTTCCCGCGCCGGCAACAGCCAAGAAAAGGATGAGGCCATCCGTGTTCTCTGACCTCGCGGCCCAAAACGCGATCCCTCTCGCACTGCTGAGCCCAAGCGCGCTGCCCGCCTGGACTAGCGAGCAGCCAAAGCGCTTGGCCAATTGGGTCGAGGCGGCAGGCTTCAAGGCTGAGAGCGGGCGCTTGCTGCTCTTGCCGTCGGATGGAGGCGCGATCGCGGGGGCGATCCTTGGCCTTGGCAGCGATGAGGATGCGCTGGCCCTCGCAACGGCCGCGCAAAATTTACCGCCAGCGGACTACTGCCTGACAACGGCGCCCAAGATGCATTGTGGCCCTCTCGGCGCGCTCGCCTGGGCACTCGGGACGTATCGCTTCAGCCGCTATAAGCCGTCCCGGTCAGATCAGGGCCCGCCGCGATTGGTGCTGGGCGAAGGCGTTGACCGCAATGATGTCGAGCGCATAGCGGCAGGCGTCTTCCTCGTGCGGGATCTCGTGAACACTCCGGCTAACGACATGGGTCCGGGTGATCTTGAGGCCGCAGCGCTCGCCCTTGCGACGCGTCACGGCGCGAAAGCAACGGTGACGATTGGTGAGGCGCTCAAGGACGCGAACTTTCCAATGGTTCACGCGGTTGGTCGAGCGTCCGCCAGCCCGCCACGGTTGATCGATTTTCGTTGGGGAGAGGAGGGCGCGCCCAAGATAACGCTCGTCGGAAAAGGCGTGTGCTTTGACACCGGTGGGCTCGACATCAAGCCCTCCTCGGCGATGCTGACGATGAAGAAGGACATGGGCGGCGCCGCCCATGTGCTGGGACTCGCAGCGATGATCATGGACGCCAGTCTGCCTGTACGTTTGCGTGTTCTGATCCCGGCCGTCGAGAACGCGATTTCGGGCGAGAGCTTCCGGCCGGGCGATGTGCTGACGAGCCGCGCGGGACTAACGGTTGAGATCGGGAATACCGATGCTGAGGGCCGCCTGGTCCTGGCAGATGCGTTGACGGAAGCGGATTCCGAATCGCCGGATCTCTTGATCGACATCGCGACATTGACCGGCGCCGCCCGCGTCGCGACGGGGTTTGAGCTCCCGCCATTTTTTACCGATGACGATTCGTTGGCCGGCGAGCTCATGCGGGTATCCGCTCTGGAGGCCGACCCGATGTGGCGCCTGCCACTTTGGCGGGCGTACGATTCATGGGTGAACGGCAAGATTGCCGACCTCACTAACGCGCCAAGTTCCAGTACGGCAGGCGCGATCACGGCGGCCCTTTTCCTCAAGCGCTTCGTCAGGCAGACCGCCAGCTACGTTCATTTCGACATAGCGGCCTGGACCGATCACGCAAAGCCCGGGCGCCCAATCGGGGCCGAGGCCCATGTTATACGGGCGCTCTATCGACTGGTCCGAGAGCGTTTCGGCCCCAAAACGGCTTGATCGAGCAAGCGGGGCCAGCGCTAATGAACGCTAGGACTGGGTGGGTGGATTGGCGACATGGCTGAGCTTAAGCCGATGCAGGCATTGGCGCTGTGGCAGGACGTTACGCTGGAAAGCGTGCGGCGAGCTGAGCACGATCTTTCGACGCGCCAGATGGCGATCCTTTTGACGGTCTATCTCGCGCCACCGCCGCACACGGTTCGGGGCCTTGCGGAGCGGCTCAACGTCTCCAAGCCCGCGATCACGCGCGCCCTCGACACGCTCGGTCGCTATGATCTTCTCAAGCGGCGACGCGATGAACAGGATCGCCGAAACGTGCTGGTGCAGCGGACAGTGCAGGGCTCCGTGTTTCTCAGCGATTTCGGCGACTTGATCAGTGCGGTCTTCGCAGGGCTTGCCACGACATGACCTCCGTGCTCGATCCGCGCGTCACGCCCGCGCGCGGCGATGTCGCGGCGGCGCACCTAGAGGGCACGGTCAGGGCGGAGCGCTTCATCAAAGGCGTGACGAGACGCTGCAGCACCGGCATTGCTGCACTGTGCGCCCGGCCCGATAACGAGGCCGAACGTCAAACCGAACTTATCTTCGGCGAGGACTTTACCGTCTATGACGAGGCGTTGGGCTGGGCGTGGGGACAGGCGGCGCGCGACGGCTATGTCGGCTATGTTAGATCGGACGCCTTGGCCAGTGCGGATGTGCAACCCACGCACCGCGTTAGCGCTCGCATTACATTCGCTTTCCCGAGGCCCAACGTGAAGGCGCCACCCTGCCTGACCCTTCCCTACCTTACCGCGCTCAGCGTAACCGGGGAAGAAGGGGCGTTCCAAAAAACGGCCGAGGGCTATTTCGTGCCGCGCATCCACCTGAGCCCGCTGAATGAATCCCTAGCCGCCGACCCGGTCGCGGCAGCCCTTCGCTTCCTCGGCGTACCCTATCTCTGGGGCGGCCGTACCGCCATGGGCCTCGATTGCTCAGGATTGGTGCAGACGGCCCTTGCCGCAGTCGGCATTGCGGCGCCGCGCGATACGGACATGCAGGAGGCGGCTCTCGGAGAAGCCAGACCGGTCGACGCGCAGGACCTGCAACGTGGCGATCTCGTGTTCTGGAAGGGCCATGTCGGCTGGATAGCCGATGAATGCTGGCTCCTCCATGCGAACGCGCACCATATGGAGGTTGCGCTGGAGCCTTTGGGAGACGCGGTCGCGCGTCTCAACGCTCAAGGGCTGCCGTTACGAGCCGTTCGTCGGCTCTAACATGGTCCCGCGCAGAGCCGGTGAATGCGAACCGTGTCGCCGTCAACCACGAACTCGTCGATCTTGCGATAGCGATTGGCAAGCCACAGTTTGGTCGGGGCGAAATCGGGTCTCTCGGCGTCACCAATGGACAACCGAGCGTCGGGTTCGCACTCGACGATGAACGTCGGCGGGCGAAGCTGAAGCTGGGCCAACAGCCGTTCTCCGCGCCCCTCGTTGAGCCCAGGCGGCAACGGCGTCACAGCGAAATCGGGAGAAGGCGAGAAAACGCCTAGTCGATTGTAGAGGACGCTCCCGGCGCCCAGAACCTGGAGACGGTCGCCCGGTGCCAGTTGCCGCGCGAGCATGGCTTCGGCGCGGGCGATGGCACCGTGTCCGTGCGGCCGCGTCATCGGTGAAAGAAGCGCGGTGACGGCGACGAGAAGAAACGCAAATCCAGCTGCCCGCCTCACAGGGGAAGCGGGCGTGCCATGCCAGGAGGCAAGCGGTGTATCGACCGCGTGAAAGGCAACGGCGGCAAACCAGATCATCAGGGGAATGAGCCGGGGCATCGAAGAGCCGTCGCTGTCGATGAGGAGGAAACCTGTCAGGTCAAGCGCAAAGCCGATCAGCAAGAGCGGCACGAGAACGCCCGCACTGCGCCAGTCACCGTCCGTCCCGCCGAAGGGATCGGCAAAGGAGGGCGTCGCATCGAACGTCCCGGGCCACGTTTGCAGATAGGCGATGAGGCAACCGGCAAGCGCAACGGCGGAGATCCACGTGCCGAGCAGATAGTGACTGAGCGCGGACGGGATGCGCTGCGACATCTCCGGGAGGCTGAGCGTCGGAACGTATCCCAAGAGGTACTGCCCGACCATGTCGCCGAAGGCACCCAGCAACGTGACGATGGCGGCGAGAGGGAGGAGGACTGCGAACGTCGAGCCGGCGATCACGCCGGCCGCGCGCCAGGCGCCCCATCTCGCAGCCATGGCGACCGCCGCGACGACGAGCAGTAGGGGAAGGAACGCGCGATCAAGAGCGATCAGAAACGTCGCTCCCAGGGCGAGGCCAATGGCAACGAGCCCGGAGGCCGTCTGCAGGCGGATGAAATGAAGCAAGCCGGCGAGAGCGACAAAATGCAGCGGCAAGGCGAGAAGTGCTTGCCCCCCGTCCGGCTGGAAGACATAGGCGCCACTCACGCCGAGCACGATCGCAACAAGAGATGAGCCGCGATCAAACGCAAGCGATAGTTCGTGATGGAGGATCGCGGCACTCGCGACGACCGCGAGTCCCACCAGGAGTGCAAGCGGCCCCGCGCCGCCGGTAAATGCCGACAGTGCGCCGATAACAAGAGCGATGGGGCCGTCCGTGCTGAGGACATCAACGTAGGGGACGCCGCCGGTGAGCATGACCCGGCCCGCATAGATGAGCGCACTCGTCGCTTCGCTGGGAGGTGTCAGCAAGGCGCACGGCATCGCGGCCGCGACGACAAGTCCCAGAACTGCCAGATCCACCAGCGCGGGAACGCGCGAGCGGAGTTCATCGACCGTGCGCGCATGGCTCATCGAAAATTCCCCCTTGCGCTGACGCGCAACTGATGGTCGCCCGACACAGGGATCAGTGCAAATATTCCGCTGGCGGAGTGGTTAATCGGGCATATTTCGGCCGACCGGGTTCAGTTCGCCTGGTTGTCGGAAGGCAAGGTGAGTGCTGGATGAAGTTGTCATCACGCGACGATGTGTCGGGGCGACGGATCGGCCTCGTCAAGGGGAGTGGGATAATCGATGTCGCGCGCTATCTCCGCCGCGGGCAAGCCGCCGGTCTGGCTGAAGGCCGGCGATCGCCTTCTCATGGAGATCGATCGCTTGGGCGCGATCGAAGGTGAAATGAAGAATGAGGGAGCCTGAGAAAAACGAACCCGGCCGTTCGAACGGCCGGGCCCAATGATGACGTATTGGGTGGCTGCTAGGCCGCGCGCAGGCGAACCGGCAGCTTTGTAATGCCCTTGACGAAGTTCGAGTAGAGCCGCTCTGGCTCGCCCACGATCTCCGGGAAAAAGCCACGCTTCAAGATTTCTTCCCAAACGATCCGCAGCTGCATTTCCGCAAGGCGATTGCCGACGCAGCGATGAATCCCGAAGCCGAACGACAGATGTTGACGGGCACGCTCGCGATCGATCAGGAATTCGTCCGCACGCGGAATAACCTCCTCGTCGCGGTTGCCTGAGACGTACCACATCACAACCTTGTCGCCCTTCTTGATCTTCTTGCCGCCGACTTCGGCATCATCGATGGCGGTCCGGCGCATATGGGCAAGTGGCGTCTGGTAACGGATGATCTCTGAAACCATGTTCGGCACAAGGCTGGGGTTCGCCTTCAGCTTCGCCCATTCTTGCGGGTTGTCGTTGAGCATCATCACGCCGCCGGAAATCGAATTACGCGTCGTGTCGTTACCCCCGACAATGAGGAGGATGAGATTCCCCAGAAACTCATTGCGATCCATGTTCCGCGTTGATTCGCCGTGCGCGAGCATGGAGATGAGGTCGTTGCCGGGCTCAGAGTTCACGCGCGCGTTCCACAACTGCATGAACGCGTCCGCGCACTGCCACAATTCGGCTTCGCGCTCCTCTTCGGTGGCAACAAGTCCATTCTCACCGGGGATCGTTGTGGCGACATCCGACCAGCGCGTCAGTTTACGACGCTCTTCGAACGGGAAGTCGAACAGCGTCGCCAGCATCTGAGTGGTCAGCTCGATCGAGACGCGATCGACCCAATCGAATGTCTCGCCGTGCGGCAGGCTGTCGAAGATTTTCGCCATCCGCTCGCGGATCGTGCCTTCGAGCTTCGCTAGATTGTCCGGCGCGACGATGGGGCTCACCACCTTGCGCTGCGCATCGTGCTTGGGCGGATCCATCGCGATGAACATCGGCAGGCGGAAATCCTCGCGCGGGTCGCGCATCGTGATCCCACCTAGATGCGCCTCCGAAGAGAACACATGGTGGTTTGTGTCGACGTTGACGATGTCCTTGTACTTCGTAATCGACCAATAGGGGCCGTAATCGCTTTCGGCGCAAAAATGGACTGGGTCTTCACGCCGCAGCCGCTCGAAATACGGCCAGAACGTATCGGTCTGAAAAAGGCGTTCCTGACTGACATCGATTTTGTCGAGCGGAATGGCGTAGGCTTCCGATTGGGCTTCTTGGCGCAACTGCGCGGCGGCGGCAGGGCTCATGGACGCGGATCCTCCTCGGACGGATGCTTCTTGTTGGTCCTGGTACGATAATGCGTTGTTGACCTCCGTATTTCAAGCGGAGATCTCCCAAACAATGTAGGGGATTAGGTCATGGATATTGTCGCATCGATTGCGGAGCTCGAAACGATCTATGGCGCCCCGAGTGAAACGGCGCTGGTCAAGGTATCCGACCACGTCACCAAAGCCTACGCGCAGCTCATCGCCGCATCGCCGTTCGCGATCCTGGCGACGGTGGGGCCCGAGGGATTGGACTGCTCGCCGCGCGGCGATGGCCCCGGCTTTGTCCGGCTCGGCGATCCGCGCACGCTGTTGATGCCGGATCGGCGCGGCAACAACCGGATCGATTCCTTGCGCAACATCGTCCGTGATCCGCGCGTCGCGTTACTGTTCCTAATCCCGGGCATGGGCACCACCTTGCGAGTAAACGGCACCGCGCAAATCGCGCGCGATGAAGCGCTTTGCCATTCCTTCGCGGTCGAGGGTCATGCGCCGCGCAGCGTCATCGTGATCGAGGTGCGCGAGGTCTATTTTCAATGCGCGCGGGCGATCGTGCGCAGCCATCTCTGGAGCGCCGATCACCACGTGGATCCCAAGGCGCTTCCCAGTCCCGGGGAAATCTTGGCAAGCCTGAGCGACGGACGCATCGGCGGCGCGCGTTGTGACGAGGACTGGCCCGCGCGGGCGAAAGCCAGTCTGTGGTGATGGGGTTTGCTTGCCGCGGCCGCGATCCGCAGCCAAGCTGCCTCGCAAGAGATCGGAAGGCGGGAGCATCGTATGCGGGACATCGAGCCCATCATCGCGGAGAGCTTGGAGCGCGCCTCCGAATTGGGCGGCGACCCGACGCCCCGCGTTTACGCGCGGCTGTTCGCCGATAATCCGGAGATGGAGCGGCTTTTCGTGCGCGATATCGATGGCGGCGTGCGCGGCAACATGTTGCAGCAGGTGTTTGAGGCCCTGCTGGACGCGGTCGGCGAGGGCGCCTTCGGCGCCAATCTGATCCGGTGTGAAATCGTCAATCATGAGAATCTGGGCGTGCCGCCCGATGTCTTCTGGAGCTTCTTCCCGGTCGTGCGCGACACGATCCGGGACATTCTCGGCGACAAATGGACGCCGGCGATGGAGAGCGCTTGGGGCACGCTCCTTGAACGCGTCGAGGCGGTGGTGCGGGAACAAGCAGCGTGAGCAATGACAGCCAGCGACTCCCGGTCGCCGTCAAGGCGGTCTACGGAGTCGGCCAGATCGCCGAGGGTATCAAGTCGGCCGCCTTCGGCCTCTTTGTGATGTTCTATTACAATCAGCTTCTCGGCCTGCCGGGTTCGCTCGCAGGGCTGTCGCTGCTGATCGCCCTTGTCTTCGATGCCATCACCGATCCCTTGGTCGGCTCGCTCTCCGATCGCTGGAAGTCGCGTTGGGGCCGGCGCCATCCATTCATGTATGTCTCCGCCCTTCCGCTCGGCATCACCTTTTTCCTGCTGTTCGCGCCACCTGCGGGCCTCGATCAGTTTGGCCTTTTCCTCTGGTTGACGGTTTTCGGCATCCTGGCGCGCGGCGCGATCACGCTCTTCTATATCCCTCATCAGGCGCTTGGGGCCGAGCTGACGACCGACTACGGCGAGCGCACCGCGATCGTGCAGTATCGCCAGGGTCTCGCCATCGTCGGCAGCCTTCTTTGCTACGCCATCGCCTTTCTTCTTTTCTTTGGGGGCCCCGAAGGCCAAAAGGTCGCCGGCAATTATCCGGGCCTCGCCGCGACCCTTTCGATCGTGATGGTGGCCGCGATTGCGATCTCCGCGCTCGGTACGCACAGCCGCATTCCCACACTTGTTCGCCCGCCGGCGGATTCGCGCATCACGCCGGTTCAGTTGCTGGCCGATATGGTCGACACACTGAAGAACCCTTCCTTCGCGTGGTTCTTCACGGGCGTCGTCATCATCTTCCTGATGGTCGGCGTCGACAGTGCGCTCGCGCTCTACGTGAACACCTACTTCTGGCAGATCGCGGCCAGCGACATCTTTTTCTGGTCGATCGCCTATCCGATTGGCGCGATCGCGGGAGCCTTCGCGACACGCGCCCTCCATGCGCGCTTCGACAAACGCCCGGTCGTGATTTTCGGTTCGGCCTGTTGGGCGCTCTGCCAGATTGTTCCCGTCCTGCTGTTTCTCGCTGGACTCTTCCCCGAGGCGGGCTCCGACACACTCGTCTGGACGCTTGTCGCGATCCGCTTCATCCAGGGGGCCGGCACCGTTCAGGCGCTGATCACGGCCGGCGCGATGATCGCCGATATCGCCGACGAGCACGAGCTGCGCACGCACAAGCGCCAGGAGGGCGTGTTCTTCGGCGCGCTGTCCTTCTCGGGCAAGGTCTCGACCGGCCTTGGCAATTTCATCGCGGGCATGGCGCTCGAGATGATTGCCTGGCCGACGGGCGCCGAAGTGACGGTCAGTGACGTTGCGCCCGAGAAGATCGTCTGGCTCGGTCTTCTCTATGGCCCCATCGTCGCGGGCTTCGCGGTCGTCGCGATCTATTGCTACACGCGCTATCAGCTTGACCGCGAGAGACATGCTGAAATCCTTGTCGCGCTCTCTGAGCGTAAGCGCGGGGCGCCGCCCGAGGACGCGCGCGATGGCGCGCTCGGCTTTCCCGATGACATCGCCGCCGACCTGCTTCCCGTTTCGGTCGGGCCGTTGGAGGAGCCGACTGAACGACCTGACAAGGAGCGTCTCGTTCGCACGGGCGACTAGTCTTTGGCGAGTCCGAGCCGCGCGCCGACTTGCGTGCGGGCTTTGATCGCCTCCCACCAGGCGCGGTTCTCGAGATACCAGGCGACCGTGCGCGCCAGCCCCTCCGGCAGCGAAACCCTCGGCGTCCAGCCGAGCGTGCGGGCGATCTTCGAGCCATCGATCGCATAGCGCAGATCGTGTCCCGGCCGGTCGGCGACAAATTGGATGAGCTGGCGGTGCGGGCGATGCGGTGAGGTTGGCAGCGCTTCATCAAGCCGGGCACATAGCGCCTCGACGAGCGCAAGGTTCGTCATCTCCGCGTTCGCGCCGACATTGTAGGTCTCGCCCGGCGTCCCGCGCGTGAGGATCGTCAGAAGCGCATCGGCGTGATCCTCGACATAGAGCCAGTCGCGCACATTCGCGCCGGTGCCGTAGACGGGGATCGGCTCGCCCGCGAGCGCCTTGAGAATGACGACCGGGATCAGCTTTTCCGGAAATTGATAGGGCCCATAATTGTTCGAGGTGTTCGAGAGGACGACCGGCAGGCCATAGGTCTGCGCCCACGCGCGCGCGAGCATGTCCGAGCCCGCCTTGGTCGCCGCATAGGGCGAGTTTGGCCGATAGGGGCTCTCTTCCGTGAACTGTCCGCTCGGCCCCAGCGTGCCGTAGACCTCGTCCGTCGAGACGTGATGGAAGCGGAAGCGCGCGCGCGCGTCATCGCCGAGCGTCCGCCAATAGGCCAGCGCGGCGTCGAGCAGCACGGAGGTGCCAACGAGATTTGTCTCGACGAACGCCGCCGGCCCGTCGATCGAGCGGTCGACATGGCTCTCTGCCGCCAGATGCATCACGGCGTCCGGGCGATGCGCGGCGAAGGCGGCCGCGAGCGCCCCGCGGTCGGTGATCGAGGCATGGACGAACGCATAGCCGGGCGCGTCGGCCACCGTGCGGACATTCTCCAGGTTCGCGGCATAGGTGAGCGCATCGAGATTGACGACCGAATGGCCCTTCGCGATCGCGAGACGCACGACCGCCGATCCGATGAAGCCGGCACCGCCAGTGATGAGGATCTTCATGACGCACTCTGCCAGCAGGGGAGCCATCCGGCCGTACCAGCCGCGCGCGGCGCCAGCAAGGCCGGCACGGCGCGATCGCGCCGCTTGAGACGTGGCGGACAGAGAGGGATTCGAACCCTCGAGACGCTTGCACGTCTACACGCGTTCCAGGCGTGCGCCTTCAACCACTCGGCCATCTGTCCGTGAGCCCCTTTTTGGGGAGGTCGGGCATGCCACAGAAATTTCGCGAATGCGAGAGTGATCTTGCCGACCGTCCGCGGACGGTGCGTTTGGCCGCC
Source organism: Alphaproteobacteria bacterium (assembly GCA_016124385.1). GTDB lineage: Bacteria > Pseudomonadota > Alphaproteobacteria > Micropepsales > Micropepsaceae > JACADY01. Next base: position 432,222 of record WGNU01000001.1, read on the forward strand.
GCGACGCCGATCCGCGCCGACCTGTGGCCCTGTCAACACAGAACAAGGGGGGGTCGATGCTTGTCGCCCCGCGGGTGAGGGGGTAGGGTTTTAACGGTTGCAGAACGTAACCGGCCGCTTCGGCCGGCTTGGGCGTGGCGGCTTTGGGGGGCCATCGCATATGATCATTTTTCGTTTTATCGCTTTGATTTTGATTGTGGCGGCCCTGATGGTGCTCGGTCACGATGCGTTGACGTCGCTGCAGGCCGAAGAAGGCATCAAGATGGTCGCAGCTGGCGAGCTCTGGACCCTGCTTGAGCCCGGCAGCTACGAGGCCGCAAGCAGCTGGATCGGCTCGACGGGCGGCGAGGGCGCGGCGAGCGCCTGGTCGACCGTGATGGGCTTCCCGGCCTTCGCGGTTTTGGGCGTTCTTGGCGTGCTGCTCGCGATCATCTTCCGGTCGCGCGACGATTGACGGCTTAGCCGCCGGATCCGCGCGGGCGGCAACGCTCCAGCGCGGAAAGGCTCGGCTCGAAGGGCGGCGTCGGGGGGCGCCGCCCTTTGCCTTTTCCGGCGGCCGCGTAATTCCGTGATGCCGATGGCCCCCCTTGCCCGTGTAAGCTGATGGCCTGGATTCGGGGCGGCGCGCGCCGCCGGGGTGGCAATCATGGGCGTGATACGGGCAGTCTTGCGGTGGATCGGCCTCGTGCTGGCGGTGCTGGGCGCCTTGACGCTCGGCCTCGACGTCGCGATGTCGGTGGAGGCGGGCAGCCCCGCGATGCGCGCGCTCGGCGAATGGTGGTTCGCGCTCAGCCCCGCGACGCTCAACCTCGCGCAGGCCGTCACGCAGCGTTATCTGCTGCCCGAGCTCTGGGACCCCGTGATCCAGACGATCCTCGCCTGGCCCGCCTGGGTGATCTTCATTCCGCTCGCGATCGCCTTTCGCTGGCTGGGCCGCAGGCCCTAAACTCCCCGCCAAAGAAAAGGCCACGGAAAAGGGAGCAAACCGATGACCTACAAATCGATCGAGGTGCGCAAGCTCGCGGGCGCCCTCGGCGCCGAGATCAAGGGCGTTGACCTCGCGCGCGACCTCGACAACGCGACCTTCGACGACATCCACCAGGCCTTCCTCGACCACCAGGTGATCTTCTTCCGCGACCAGACGCTCACCCCCGATCAGCACAAGCGCTTCGCGCGCCGCTTCGGAACGCTCAACATCCACCCCTATGTGCGCGGCATGGACGGCCACCCTGAGGTGATGGAGATCATCAAGGAGCCGGGCGACCGGCTGAATTTCGGCGGCGGCTGGCACTCCGACATGTCGTTCCTGGAGAAGCCCTCCATCGGCTCGCTGCTCTATGCGCTCGAGGTGCCCGAATGGGGCGGCGACACGCTCTTTGCCTCGATGGTCGCGGCCTATGAGGCGCTCTCGCCGGGCCTCAAGAAAACGCTGGAGGGCCTCAACGCCATCCACTCCGCGAGCCGCGAATATTCCGCCTCCGGAGCATCCGCCGCCAAGCGCCAGTCGATGGCGATCGCCGAGGCCGAGGGCGAGGTGGGCGAGTTCATCCACCCCGTCGTCAAGGTGCACCCCGAAACGGGCCGCAAGGCGCTCTATGTCAATCCCGCCTTCACGATGAAGTTCGAGGGCTGGTCGACGCGCGAGTCGAAGCCATTGCTCGACTATCTCTTCAACCACGCGCGCTATGAGGGCTTCACCTGCCGCTTCCGCTGGGAAAAGGGCTCGCTCGCCTTCTGGGACAATCGCGCCGTGTGGCATTTCGCGTTGAACGATTATCCCGGCCAGCGCCGCCACATGCGCCGCGTGACGGTGGACGCCGCTTAAGCCGGATAGCGCGCGCGCATGACGGCGAGGATGCGTTGGATGATCGCGGCGCGTGCGCCCTTGCGCCCCCGCCTTCCGGCATGGCCTTGTCGGCGGCCACTTGAGCAGGAGTTTCCAGCCGTGCCCGCCCCCTTCGCCGCGATCGCGCCCATTGCGATGCTGATTGTCTCCAACGTGTTCATGACCTTCGCCTGGTACGGGCATTTGCGTTATCCGCATGCGGCCTTGCCGCTGGTGGTCGTGATCAGCTGGGGAATCGCGTTCTTCGAATATTGCCTGGCGGTGCCGGCAAACCGCATCGGCGCGGCGGTCTATTCCCCGGCGGAGTTGAAGACGATCCAGGAGATCGTGACGCTCGTGGTCTTTGCCGGTTTCTCCGCGCTGTGGCTGAAGGAGCCGTTGACGGTGAGCCAGCTGGCCGGTTTTGCGCTCATCGCGGCGGGGGCGGGTCTGGTTTTCTTCAAGCCTTGACGCTGCGCTTTGCGGCCTTTGTTTTTCGTTTTTCGTTTTCGAGTTTGATTTTTCAGATTGCGCGCGGGCGCCCGCGACCTGAGCGAATCCGCGGCGTTCCGCGTGCGCGGGCGCGCTCGCGCTGAAAAACGAAGGGATGGCGGGCGGGCATGCGCCAGCGCCCGCGCCGCTGCGGCCGGTCGGATCACGTCTCATGGCGCGAAGGATACGCCCGCGCGCTCCCTGTCGGATAAGATGGGCATTCGTGCGCGCGATCCTCAGGCGCGCCGCGGCGCCGAGCCCCCGCGCGACGGGGATAAGCGGCAATGGCGCCTTGGCTTCAGATCGCCAGCCTCAATTGGTGCCGCACCCTGTCGATGACGCCCGGCAGGTTCTCGTTCACCTCGCCGTTCCAGAAGCGGATGACGCGAAACCCCTCGCGCTCGAGGAAGGCCGTGCGCGCCGCGTCTTCGGCGGGCGCGGTGCCGCGCCCGTGCTGGTCGCCGTCGATCTCGATGATCAGCCGCGCGGAGAGACACGCGAAATCGACGATGAAGGGGCCGAGCGGCACCTGGCGACGAAAATGGAATCCGTCGTTCTTCAGAAGCCGCAGATGTTGCCAGAGCCGGCGCTCCTGCGGCGTCGCTTCGCGGCGCAGATGACGGGCGCGCTCATTGGCCATGGCGAGACTGTAGCATCTTACCCTCCCCCTTGTGGGGAGGGTCGCGCGAAGCGCGGGGTGGGGGCCTAATCCTTCAGGAAGCGCGATACCACCGCACACTCTCCCCCTTGATGGGGAGGGTGGCGACCCCGGACTTGGCCGGGGGAGCCGGGTGGGAGTCGAGCCCATCAAGCCCCCACCCGAAAAATCGCACGCTGCGCTCCGATTTTTCGGCCTCCCCACAGGGGGGAGGCGAACCGCGGAACCCACCGCCTGTTATGGTCAGCGGGGTCGGATCATCCATGAGAGCGCTCGCCGCGCGCGAACGAAGCGCCTCAATTCTCATCCATCTTCAGCGCGGCGATGAAGGCTTCTTGCGGGATTTCCACTTTCCCGAATTGCCGCATCTTCTTCTTGCCCTCTTTCTGCTTGTCGAGGAGCTTGCGCTTGCGCGTGATGTCGCCGCCATAGCATTTGGCGGTCACGTCTTTCCTCAGCGCACTGATGGTTTCGCGCGCGATCACCTTGCCGCCGAGCGCGGCCTGGATCGGAATCTGGAAGAGGTGCCGGGGGATCAGCTCCTTCAGCTTCTCGCACATCGCGCGCCCTCGCGCCTCCGCGCGCGTGCGGTGGACGACCATCGAGAGCGCGTCCACCGGCTCGCCGTTGACGAGGATCGACATCTTGACGAGGTTGCCGACCTCGTACCCCTCGATCTGATAGTCGAAGCTCGCATAGCCGCGCGTCACGGATTTCAGCCGGTCGTAGAAATCGAACACCACCTCGTTGAGTGGCAGATCGTAGACGACCATCGCGCGGCTGCCGGCATAGGTAAGGTCGCGCTGCCGCCCGCGCCGGTCCTCGCAGAGCTTGAGCACGCTCCCCAAAAACTCGTCCGGCACGAAGATCGTCGCCTTGATCCAGGGCTCGGCGATCGTGTCGATCTTGACGGGGTCGGGCATGTCGGCGGGGTTGTGCAGCTCCACCGCCTCGCCGTTGGTGAGCGTCAATTTGTAGACGACCGAGGGCGCCGTCGTGATGAGCGCGAGGTTGAACTCGCGCTCCAGCCGCTCGCGCACGATGTCGAGGTGGAGCAACCCTAAGAACCCGCACCGGAACCCGAAGCCGAGCGCGGCGGAGGTTTCCATCTCGTAGGAGAACGAGGCATCGTTCAGCCGCAATTTGCCGATCGCGTCGCGCAAATCCTCGAACTCGGCCGCGTCCACCGGAAAGAGCCCGCAAAAGACGACCGGCTGCACCGGCTTGAAGCCGGGCAGGGGCGCGGCCGCCGGCCGGCGCTCGTCGGTGATCGTGTCGCCGACGCGCGTATCGGCCACCTGCTTGATCGCGGCGGTGATGAAGCCGACTTCGCCCGGCCCCAGCCGCTCGACCGCGACGCCCTTGGGGGTGAGCACCCCCACGCGCTCGATCGTGTATTCGGCGCCCGTCGCCATCATGCGCACGCGCTGGCCCTTGGTGATGATGCCGTCCTTCACGCGCACCAGCACGACGACGCCGAGATAAAGGTCGTACCAGCTATCGATGAGGAGGGCCTTCAAGGGCGCCGCCGCGTCGCCCGTCGGCGCGGGCAGGCGCGTGACGATGGCTTCGAGCACCTGATCGATGTTGAGGCCGGTCTTGGCGGAAATCTCCAGCGCGTCCGATGCGTCGAGCCCGATCACGTCCTCGATCTGCTGCTTGATGCGCGCAGGCTCGGCGGAGGGAAGGTCCACCTTGTTGAGGACCGGCACGACTTCAAGGTTCGCGTCGAGCGCCTGATAGACGTTCGCGAGCGTCTGCGCCTCGACGCCTTGGGAGGCATCCACCACCAGCAGCGCGCCCTCGCAGGCCGCCAGGCACCGCGAGACCTCGTAGGCGAAATCCACATGCCCCGGCGTGTCCATCAGGTTGAGGACATAGGCCTCGCCGTTCTTGGCCGTATAGGAAAGGCGAACGGTCTGCGCCTTGATCGTGATGCCGCGCTCGCGCTCGAGTTCCATGGAATCGAGCACTTGTTCCTTCATTTCGCGGTCGGAAAGCCCGCCCGTCGCCTGGATCAGCCGGTCGGAGAGGGTGGATTTCCCGTGGTCGATATGCGCGACGATGGAGAAATTGCGGATATGCGAGAGGTCGGTCATCGCGGGGAGATAGCGTGCGGCCTCCGGGGCGTCTAGGGGGGCTCGAACCCCCACCCCAACCCCTCCCCGCAAGGGGGAGGGGCTTGCCGTCGATACCCTCCCCTTGATGGGGAGGGTGGCGCGGGCTTCGCGCGCCGGGTGGGGTGGGAGCGACCGAAAAACCTCCCCATTCCGTGACAATCGCGCGGTCGACGCGGGGGCCGCGACCCGGCTAGCCTCCCGCTCCCGTTTCGCCGGCGCCGGAGGCCGCCATGACCGATCCTTTGAAGCAGACGCTCGACCGCATCGTGGCGGCAACGCTGAGCTATCGCGCTGGCGTCGCGGGCGCGCCCCAGCGCGCCGCGATGACCTATGAGGAGATGCGCGCCCGCTTCGCCGCCCCGCTGCCCGAGCATGGCGCCCCGACCGAGGCGGTGATCGCGGAATTGATCGAGCAGGCCTCGCCCGGCATCGCGGCGATGACGGGCCCGCGCTTCTTTGCCTGGGTGATCGGCGCGACGCACGAGGCTGGCATGGCGGCCGATTGGCTGACCAGCGCCTGGGGCCAGAACGCGGGCAACCAGGCCGCGACCCCCGCCGCCGCGGCCGCGGAGGAAACCGCCGCCGCCTGGCTGCTCGATCTCCTGGATCTGCCGCGGGGCAGCTCCGTCGGCTTCGTCACGGGCGCGACGATGGCGAATTTCACCGGCCTTGCCGCCGCGAGGGGCGAGGTCCTCGCCCGCGCCGGCTGGGACGCGGAGGGCGAGGGCCTGTTCGGCGCGCCGCCCGTCACGGTGATCTTAGGGGAAGAGGCGCACGCGACGGTTTTCGCCGCGCTCAAATATCTGGGTCTCGGCGATCGGCGCGTGACGCGCGTGAAGACCGATCGTCAGGGCCGCATGATCGTGGCCGATGTCGAGCGCGCGCTCGCCGCCGCGCCGGAGGGGCCGATCATCGTCATCGCGCAGGCGGGGCACTTGAACACCGGCGCGTTCGATGATTTCGCGGCGATTATCCCCCGCGCGAAGGAGAGGGGCGCCTGGGTTCACGTCGATGGCGCGTTCGGCCTCTGGGCGCGCACGGTGCCAGCCCTCGCCGAGCAAGCGAAGGGAATCGACCTCGCCGACAGCTGGGCGAGCGATGGCCACAAATGGCTCCAGACGCCGCATGATTGCGGCTACGTCATCGTGCGCGACCGCCGCGCGCATCTCCGCGCGATGCGCATGGCGACGAGCTACCTCCCGTTCGACGAGAGCGCGCGCAATCCGGTCGACTACGTGCCTGAGCTCTCGCGCCGCGCGCGCGGCTTCGCCACCTGGGCGATGGTGAAGGCGCTCGGCCGCGCCGGCATCGCGGCGATGGTGGAGCGCCACTGCGCGCTCGCCCGCCGTTTCGCCGAGCGGCTCTCCGTCGCGCCCGATGTCGCCGTCTTGAACGAGGTCGTCCTGAACCAGCTGGCCGTGCGCTTCGGTTCGAACCTCCCCGACGCGGAGGCGGACCGCCTCGCCGCGCCCCTGATCGCGCGCATCCAGCAGGACGGCGAATGCTTTGTCGGCGGCGCGACGCATCAGGGCCTCCAGATCGTGCGCGTCTCCGTCATCGGCTTTCCGACGACGGAAGCCGATATCGACCGCGCCGCCGCCGCGATGCTCAGCGCCTGGGAGATCGTGAAGCAGGCCGGCGCGTGACCGCGCGCCTTGCCAACATTTAATCTCGCGCGCCCTGCGCGGCGCCGTGTCCCAATGCCTTGTCGGGACACGGTTTTAGCGTCGTCCGGGCACGCTTTTCCTGGCCCCTTGCCCATCGCCCGCGCTTGCTGAGGGCGCCGCTTCCACGCGACACTGCGCGGTCGATCCGGCGCAAGGCATCCGAGGACCCGATGGACGAAGGACCCGAACGCGAGCCGAAGAAGACGGCGACGATCGAGATCCGCGTGCCTCCGGAAACGAAGGAGGCGCTGCAGGCGCGTTGCCGCGCCGAGGGCGTCACCGTCTCGGAGCGCCTGCGCGGCGCCATCGACACGCTGATCGCGGGCGAAGCGGGCGAACCTGAACAGGAGCCGCCGATGTCTCACCCGCCCTTCAAGCTCAAATCCGCCGGCGCCGCCTTGGGCGGTGTCGCGCTTGGCGCTGCACTCGCCCTCGCCGCGCCGACCGTCGCCCGCCCCGATCTGCAGGAGGTCTTCAAGACGCTCGACGCAGACCGCGACGGCACGCTCAGCGAGGATGAATTCAAGGCCGCCGCTTCGGGCGATGTCGTCGTCATGCTGCACGACGGCCCGCCGCCGGGCGCGGCCCCTCACCCTTCCGGCGCGATGCCGATGATGATCCCGCTCGGCGATCACCGCCCGCCGCCGCCGGGCGCGGCGATGGGCGCGGGGATGGGCGCCGCGCGCCCCGATCCGCAGATGCTCGCCGCGCTCCAGCGCCGCGAGTTCGGCCGCATGGATCTGAACGCCGACCGGATGGTGACGCTCGAGGAGTTTCAGGCGAGCCAGCTCTCGCTGCTCCGCGCGACCTTCGTCGAGCTCGACGCGAACGGCGATGACCGCCTCTCGCAGGCGGAGTTGGATGCGGGTCTTCCCCCGCCGCCGCCGTCGGGAGCCGCCTTCGCCCCGCCTCCGATGGGTAGGGAAGGACCGGCGCACGCGGCGCCGGATGGCGCGCCGGGATCGATGACGAGTGCCGGCCCGCGCGCGGACGGAACGGCTGGCGCCGAACCCGCGCCCTTCCCCCCGCGCCCGCAAGTCGCGGACTTCGACGCGAACGGCGACGGCGCGATCGACTGGTCGGAATTCAAATCCGGCCCGAGGGCGTAGAGCGCACCGCGAGAACATCGTTCGCGCTCTGCCGTGTCTTGCGTGCTCACTCGACCTTTCAAAAACGAGCCGACTCGCGCAAGAAATATGACGGATCTTACTTTGGAGCGAGCGCATGAAAGTGAAGAGGATAAAAGCGCACCAATTCAAAAGATTCGCGGACTTAACGGTGAGAGAGGTGCCGGAGAGCGCTAAGCTTGTGATGCTCGCCGGTCCGAATGGATCTGGGAAATCGTCGCTCTTCGAGGCGATGCATACATGGCACAAAAATGCTTGGAGGGGCCATGGCGGATGGGATGACGAGTATCATTTGAAAAGAGGGGCTGCACGTACCGGTTGGAATAAGCAACTTAGTGTAGAGTTTTGGTCTGCCGAACCGGAAAATCAGGAAGAAAAGAAAAAAGCTATATACATACGGACAGCCTATAGAAATGAAGCGGATTTTAGAGTATCAAGCTTCGAACGATCGAGCAATATTATAAATGAATCAAATGTCGAAAGATTGATTGATAATGACGTTTCTGTAGGAAAAAATTATAAAAGGATGATAAGTAATGGAGTCGAAGATCTATTTAGCAAAAGTGACAAAGGAAAAACATTTGAGCAATACAGGGAAGAGACACTCGGAGAGATAGCGAGATATGTTGGCAGATTGTTTCCGGATTTGTTGCTTAATGACCTTGGTAATCCGTTCGAAGATGGAACGTTTCGATTTAAAAAAGGGGATAGTGATGGCTTTCAATTCAAGAATCTATCAGGGGGAGAAAAGGCAGTATTTGACCTCATATTAGACTTAGTGATTGTAGGAAGAGTTTATAATAATACGGTATTTTGTATTGATGAACCTGAGGCGCACATGAACGCGCGCCTGCACGCGGAATTGGTTGCCGTTCTCTGCGACATCGTTCCGGAAGAGTGTCAGCTTTGGTTGGCGACCCATTCAATTGGGATGATGCGAAAGGCGAGCGACATGGCTCGCGACAATCCAGGAACCGTTGCGTTCATTGATTTTGGCGGGCGCAATTTCGACGATCCGCAAATACTGACGCCTATTCAGCCCAACCGGGCATTCTGGCAGCGGGCTTACGAAGTTGCACTCGACGATCTCTCAACGCTCGTTGCCCCAGAAAGAGTCGTGATCTGTGAGGGCGGAACGACAGCGACCGGGGCAAGAGGGAGCGCAAACTTCGACAGTGATTGCTACAATACGATCTTCGAAGAGGAGTTTCCGGAGACCCGTTTTATTCCCGGCGGTGATAGCGTCTCAGTAGAGAGGGACAGGCTTGCCCTGATGCAATCCATCCAAGCTCTGGTTACAGGCGCAAGTGTGGTGCGGCTCATTGATAGAGATGATCACTCTGAATTGGACGTCGCCGAGAAGCAACGGAATGGCGTTCATGTTCTCAGCCGTCGAGCCATTGAGAATTTTCTTTTTGCGGACGAGGTTCTAGGTGCGCTTTGTGCCTCGGAAGGCAAGCCGGAGGTAACGGTAGACCTGAAAGACGCCAAGCAGAGCGCGATCAATGAGTCGGTCGGCCGCGGAAATCCACGCGACGATCTAAAATCAGCCGCTGGCGGAATTTACAATGCAGCCAAGCAGCTTCTGCAACTGACGGGAAAAGGAAACGACTGGCGTGGCTTTGCGCGCTCCACCCTCGCGCCGCTGATAAGGCCGGGTATGACCATTTATGAAGAACTCAAGCGAGACATTTTTGGCATCTAGCGGCGCAGCGATGATCTCGCTCGCGCACCCCAGCGAGCCAGGGGCAGCCGCCGCCTTTGCGTATTATCGCCCCTTGCCTCCGCCCTCTCTAATCGGCACCATTAACGCCTGAGGGGCGGCGCGTTGCGGCCGCGCGGCCTGCCCACCGCAACGACAACGCCGCTGAACGGGGAGGCCGCCATGGCGGATCTGCTGAAGCTGTCCGAGCGCTTCATCGATGAGGGCATCTATGAGGGCCCGCAATCCGTCAACCGCACGACGGGCGAGCTGTCCGAACTGGCCGATGGCATCGCGGTGGTGGAGGCCTTCTCCCACGTCGTCGCGTTCGCAACGGATGACGGCCTCGTGCTCTTCGACACCTCGCTCGATGCCTTCGCGCCAAAGGTGATCGAATCGCTGCGCGGCTGGTCGAAGGCGCCCGTCAACACGATGGCCTATACGCATGGCCACATCGATCACGTGGGCGGGGGCGCCGCCTTCGTCGCGGAGGCGGAGGCGAACGGCCAGCGCCGCCCGCGCGTCGTCGGGCACGCGCATGTGCATCACCGCTTCGACCGCTATCAGCTGACGAACGGCTATAACGCCATCATCAACGACCGCCAGTTCCGCGCCTCCACCGGCCGCGAGAACAAGGTGAGCGGCAGCTTCGGCGCCAAGGGCCTTCATTTCGGCCCCCGAACCTGGATCGAGCCAGACACGACGTTCGAGGAGCGGATGGGATTGTCCGTAGGCGGAACACGCTTCGACCTCCGCCACGACAAGGGCGAGACCGACGATCACCTCTGGGCCTTTGTGCCGGAGCGAAAGGCGATCTGCGCGGGCGATTTCGTGCTCTGGGTGTTCCCGAACGCCGGCAATCCGCAAAAGGTGCAGCGTTATCCGCGCGAATGGGCCAAGGCGCTCCGCAGCATGGCCGCGCTCGAGCCGGAATTGCTGCTGCCGGCGCATGGCCTGCCCGTCGCGGGCAAGGCGCGCATCGCCGCGATGCTGGGCGACATGGCGGAGGCGTTGGAGATCCTCACCGAGGAGACGCTGAAGATGATGAACGCGGGCGCGCGCCTGAACGACATTCTCCACGCGGTCCGCGTGCCCGACCGGCTGATGGAAAAGCCGTATCTGCGCCCCGTCTATGACGAGCCGGAATTCGTCGTGCGCAATGTCTGGCGGCTTTACGGCGGCTGGCACGACGGCAACCCCGCGCGGCTGAAGCCCGCGCCGGATGCGGCCTTGAGCGCGGAAATCGCCGCGCTCGCCGGCGGCGCGTCGCGGCTCGCCGCCCGCGCGCGCGCGCTGGCGGAGGCGGGCGATTTGCGCCTCGCCTGCCATCTCGTCGAAATGGCGGGCGAGGCCGCGCCCGACGACAAGGCCGTCCACGCCGCCCGGCGCGATGTCTACCGCGCCCGCCGCGCGGCGGAACTCTCGCTGATGGCCAAGGGCATCTACGGCGCCGCCGCCGAGGACAGCGCCGCCATCGCCGATTGAGCGCCGCGCCCCACGGCAAGCGCCCGCCAAACGGTCAGGCGGGCGATAAGTGCATTGTCCAAATGAAGATTCGCGAATGGGCCGCGATTGCTGCCCTATCTGAGGGGCGCGGAGTCAAACACAAGTAAAGCCTGTGCAAAGACTGAAAAGACACAGCGAGTATTTATTCTGTCATAAACCGCACGGAATCACCCCGTCTGAGGTAGTCTTCGTCAAGGGCGTCAAAAGCTCAGGGGGGAAGCAATGTCTCGAGGGATTGGATTCTCGTTTGGCGTGGCGTTGTTTGCGGTGGTCTTCGCGGGCGCGAGTGTCGCTCAAGAAGCCGGCGGAGAGATGTGGACCGGCTACCACGCGGGTGTCGTTGGGACTTGGGTCTCGGGCGATGCAACGGTTTGCGACAATCAAACCTGTAACGCGCCCGGCCAGGCCTATCCTGGCAACGATTTCGACGGACTTTTCGGCGGTCTCTCTGCGGGCGTGGATTGGCAAGTGGGCAGCCTCGTCATCGGCGCGGCGGGCGATTGGTCATGGGGCGACGCAGAGGGTTTCTCGCGCTCCATCACGGGGTTCGGCTGCAGCACGGGCTGTGTCACGGAAGTGGACTCGATCGGCACGGTGCGCGCGCGCCTAGGACTCGCGCTGGACGGGTTCATGCCGTTCGTGACGGCGGGTATGGCGATGGTCGACTATCGCGTGTCGCTCGGCACGGCCCAGGACGATCATCAGGAAATGAGCTTTGCCGGCGGCGCGGGCGCCGAGTTCTTCGTGACGGATAGTATGACCGCCAATCTCGAATATCTTTACATCGACGGTCAGGATGACCTCGATATTCCAACATGCGGCGCCGCGCCGAATAATTGCTTCGTGAACGTTGAGGAGATCCATTCGGCGCGGGTCGGCCTGAACTTCCGGTTCTGGTAGGACCCGCGCGATCCAACTCGCGATGCGGTGACGAGGGGCGCCCTGCGGCGCCCCTCGTTTCGCGTGCGGCTGGTCCTGCCGCGATCCCCGCGCGCTCCCGATCGATGCCCTTGTAGTTGACACTGTCTACTTCACGGCGTTAGGGTGGTTGACACTGTCAACCGAGCGGGGATGTCATGAACGGGCGAAAGAACGCGGTTGCGCCGACGCGGCTGGCCGCGCGGTACGGGTCGGTCGCGGTGGTGACCGGCGCAAGCGAGGGCATCGGCCGCGCCTTCGCGCAGGCCCTCGCGAAGGCCGGCCTCGATCTCATCCTCGTCGCGCGGCGCGAGAAGGCGCTGGCCGCGCTCGCCGCGGAGCTGACCGCCGCCCACCGCGTCGCCGTGGAGGTGCTGGCGCTCGATCTGGCCGACCCGGCATCGTGCGACACGCTGCTCGCCCGAACGCAGGGCCGCGACGTCGGGCTTCTGGTCGCCGCCGCGGGGTTCGGCACGTCGGGCCCGTTGATCTCGTCCGATCCGCATGAGGAGCGCGCGATGATCGACGTCAATTGCCGCGCCGTCGTCCATTTGGCGCAGGGCTTTGCCGCGCGTTTCGTCGCGCGGGGCCGGGGCGGTCTCGTCTTGATGAGTTCGCTCGTGGCGTTCCAGGGCACGCCCTTTGCCGCCAACTACGCCGCGACCAAGGCCTATGTGCAGACCCTGGCCGAGGGTCTTCGCGCCGAGCTGAAGCCCAAGGGCGTGGACGTCATCGCCTCCGCGCCCGGCCCCATCCGCTCGGGCTTTGCCGCGCGCGCCAACATGCGCATGGGGCTGGCGCAGGGCCCCCGCGCGGTCGCGCAGGCCACGCTCAATGCCCTGGGCCGCAAGGGAACCGTCCGGCCCGGCTGGCTCGCGAAAGGCCTTGAGGCCTCACTTGCGCTGTTGCCCCGCGCGGGCCGCACCGCGATCATGGCGCGCGTCATGGGCGGAATGACGAAGCACCAGAATGCCCAAACCAAAACTCAAGCCGCAGGATCTGCGTGAGGCCTGCCTCGCCGAGGCGGCCGCGATCATCGAGCGCGACGGCCTGGAGGCGCTGAGCCTGCGCGAGGTCGCGCGCCGGCTGGCCGTCTCGCATCAGGCGCCCTACAAGCATTTCGCGAGCCGCGATCATCTGCTGGCGGCGCTGGTCGCGCGCGCCTATGCCGCCTTTGCTTCGGCGCTGGAGGCGCGCCCCCGCTCGAGCGATCCCTGGGCCGACATGGCGGCGATGGGCGAGGCCTATTTCGCCTATGCGCGCGCCCATCCGCGGCAATACCGCTTGATGTTCGGCGCCAAGCTGCCCGATCCCGCCGATCATCCCGAGATGATGCGCGAGGCGAAGGCCGCCTTCGGGCTTCTGGAAAAGGCGATCGCCGCCTTGCCGCGCGGCCCGCGCAGCCGGGGCGCGTGCCGGCACGACGCGCTCTTCGTCTGGTCGACCATTCACGGGCTGGCGACGATCCTCTTGACCGATTCCGCACAGACGATCGCCATGCCGCGCGCGGCGCTGAAAGCGGCCGAAAGCGAGGCGCTCGCCCGCATCGGCGCGGCGCTGGGCGCGCCCGCGGGCCCCCCTTGATGCCGCCACCCCCTGCGCGCAGAATGCGGGGAACAACAACGCACAATGGCGGCCAGGCTTCGAGGAGGAGAGCTCATGAGTGATGCGACGCGCGCACCCTTGCGCGAGGAGGTGGACGTCGTCGTCGTTGGCGCCGGCTTCGGCGGCCTCTACATGGCCTACAAGGCCCGCGAAAAAGGCTTGAGCGTTCAAGGCTTTGAGCGCGGCGACGATGTGGGCGGCACCTGGTACTGGAACCGCTATCCGGGCGCGCGCTGCGACATCGAGAGCATGCAATATTCCTACGCGTTCGACCCCGAACTCGAGCAGGAATGGGATTGGTCGGAGCGCTACGCGACCCAGCCCGAAATCCTCAGCTATATCGACCACGTGGCCAAGCGCTACGATCTGCGCCGCCACTTCGCGTTCGAAACCGCTGTCACCGGCGCCACGTTCGACGAGGCGACGAGCCGCTGGCGCGTGCGGACCGACAAGGGCGATGAAGTGATCGCGCGCTACATCGTGCTGGCGACGGGCTGCCTCTCGACGACGAACCTGCCCGCCATCAAGGGCATCGAGAGCTTCAAGGGCCCGATCTATCACACCGGCGCCTGGCCGAAGGAGGGCGTGGATTTCACAGGCCTGCGCGTCGGCGTGATCGGCACCGGCTCCTCCGCCATCCAGTCGATCCCCCTGATGGCGGAACAGGCCAAGCACCTGACCGTCTTCCAGCGCACGCCGAATTACTCGATCCCCGCGCATAACCGTCCCTGGACGGAGGAAGAGCGCCGCGACACCAAGGCGAACTACCGCCAGATCCGCGCGAACGCGATGACGAAACCCTTCGCGTTCGATTCCTTCTCGACCGACGCCGAGGCGACGAAATCGACGCCGCAGGAAATCCGCGCGGCGTTCCAAAGGGCCTGGGACGATGGCGGCCTCGGCTACATGAACACCTTCGCCGATCTGCTGCTCGTGCCCGAGGCGAACAAGATGGCGGCCGATTTCGTGCGCGAGAAGATCGAAGGCCTCGTCGATGATCCAGACCTCGCCAAGAAGCTGATGCCCTCGCACACGGTGGGCTGCAAGCGGCTTTGCGTGGACACGAACTACTACGCGACCTTCAACCGCGACAACGTCACGCTTGTCGATCTGCGCGAGACGCCGATCGAGGAGATCACGGCGGAGGGCGTGCGCACCGCCGCCGGCCTCGTGCCGTGCGACGCGATCGTCTCGGCGACCGGGTTCGACGCGATGACCGGCACGATCAACCGCATCGACATCAAGGGCCGCGGCGGCGAGCGCCTGCGCGACCATTGGGCGGATGGCGCGCGCGCCTATCTGGGCCTGGGCGTTGCGGGCTTCCCGAACCTCTTCATGATCACCGGGCCGGGCTCGCCCTCGGTGCTCACGAACATGCTCGTCTCCATCCAGCATCACGTCGACTGGATCGCCAACGCCGTCAGCTATCTGGACGATCGCCAGATCGCGAACATCGAACCCACCACTGAGGCGGAGAACGCCTGGGTGAAGGAAGTTCAGGAGATCGCGGACACGACGCTCTTTCCCTCCTGCGGCTCCTGGTACACGGGCAGCAACATCGAGGGCAAGCCCAAGGTCTTCGCGGCCTATGTCGGTTTTCCTCCGTACGCGGAGAAATGCGCCGACGTCGAGGCGAAGGGCTATGACGGCTTCCGCCTGACGCCCCGCACGCAAGCGGCGGAGTAGGGCTCCAATCCATCGATGTCATGGCCGGCCTTGTGCCGGCCATCCAGGGTTCCGCGTCACCGGCGCTTCCCGCCGATCGGGGCGCGATGGATGACCGGGACAAGCCCGGCCATGACAACAGGGGGTCCCTACGCCAACCCCGGCCTATCCGCCCCGCCATAGACGGAGATCTTCTCGCCCGACACATAGGTGTTCTGCGGCGAAACGAGGAACGCGACGACGTTCGCGATCTCCTGCGGGCTGCACACATGCCCGAACGGCATTTTGGAATCGAGCTCGTGAATGTCGCCGACGCGCGCGACGGCTTTCGCCAGCCGCCCGCCCATGTCGGTATCGGTGAGGGGCGGCGCGACGACGTTCACATAGATGCCGTTGCCGACCTCTTCCTTCGCGAGCGTCATGGCGAGCGCCTCGAGCGCGGCTTTGCCCATGTTGTAGGGCGCGCCGTTCGCCGCGTGCTTGAGCGTCGCGACGCTCGAGATCATGATGACGTCGCCGCGTTTGTGCGCGCGCAATTGCGGAAGGAAGGCCTGCGTCACGTAGAACGCGCCGAACGCGTGCACGCCGACGACGCGCGCCATCTCGGTGGGGTCCGTGTCGCCCACGCTCTGGCCGCGGCTGGCGATGCCCGCATTGTTGACGAGGAGCGAGATCGGCCCCATCTGGCTCTTCACCTGGGCGGCCATGTGCTGCACTTCCTCGACGGAATCGACCGACGCCTGGAAGGCTTCCGCTTTCCGTCCGAGCTTGCGGATCGTCTCCACCACGGCCTCCGCCTCGCCGGCCTCGCGCCGGAAATTGATGGCGACGTCGGCGCCTTCCTTGGCGAGCGTGAGCGCGATGGCGCGGCCAATGCCGCGGCTTCCGCCGGTAACGAGCGCAAGGCGTCCGGTGAGCGACATGAGCATCTCCTCTGGTTTTTTAGGGCGGCGCGACGCTCAAGTGAACCATGTTAAGTTCGCCTGCGTATCTCTCTTGAACGAGTAAGGGAGACAAGGCCATGGTCAGCGCCGCAACCGCGATTGTCGTGGGTTTAATCATGGCGGCAGCCCTCGCGCCAGCGCCCAGTGAGACGATGCCGACGGCGATGATCGACGCCGATCATCCAGCCATCGTCGCGGCCGCGCGCGAGGCGGTGGGCGAGGCGCGCGAGGCGCGCGAGAAGGCGGTGCGCATCCACGATTTCGTCCGCGACCGCATCCGCTTCGGCTGGGACCACCGCTTCTACGCGATGACGGCGTCCGAGGTGCTCAAAGCCGGTGTCGGCTTCTGCAATACCAAGAGCACGCTCTTTACCGCGATGCTGCGCGCGGCCGGCATTCCCGCACGCCAGCATTTCGCCGATATCGATGTCGCGCTGCTTGCCGGGCTGGTCGATCCGCGCACGCCTTACGTCGATCATTCGTATACGGAGGTTTATCTGGACGGGCGCTGGCTCAAAGTCGACAGCTACATCGTCGACCGACCTTTGGCGGAGGCCGCCCGCGCGCGCCTCGCGCGGGAGGGCAAGGCGCTGGGCTACGGCGTGCACGCGAACGGCACGTCGGACTGGGACGGCACGCGCGACAGCTTCGCCCAATTCGTGCCCGGCATCGCGACGACGCGCGACTACGGCGTGTTTGCGGATGTGGCCGCCTTCTACGCCGCCCCCGGCCCGCGCTGGAACCGCCGCACGCTGATGCTGCGGCTTTTCTTTCCCGCGGCGGCCGATGCGGCAAACGCGGCGGCGGAGCGCCTGCGCGCGGAAGGATTAGGCGCAAGCGCGCTCTAGTTCTCGCCCCAGGCTTGGCGCGCGGCCTCCAGCCCCTCGCCGACCGCGACGTCCTTGACCGGCAGCAATCGCTCCTGCACGCCGCCGTCCACCCAGGTACCGTCGACGCCCACATGGGCGGATTGGTTCGCCTCGACGCTCAGCACCTTGCCGGTGATGATCGAGCGGCAATCGGCGGCGCCCTCGATGACGCTCATTTGCGTCGCGCCGTTGCGCGCGACCGAGAAAAGCAATTCCGTGCCGCGAATGCCGGCCGTCATGGTGGGCGTCTGGATGCGCACATTCTCCCGCGGCATCGCGCCGGAGAGGAACCGGAACGCGCCTTCGAGCAGCGTCATCGTCGAGAGCCCGCCGCCCGTATCCGGGTTGTAGATGAAGGCATCGATCACGAGCGTGGAGTTCTCGCCCATGGTGAGGCTCGATCCGTCGGTGAAGGCGATGGTGACGGCGCTGTGCGCCTCGGTTTCGATCCGCTGCTCGAAATAGACGCGGTGCGCTTCCACCAATCGTCCGCGCTCGCCGCCCGGCGGCGTGCCCCAGGCGGTGGGGATAAGGTCGGCGACTGCGCCGATCCCGTCATTGGCCGCGCGCGCGCCGATGAAGCCGGCCGGCAGCAGCGCGGCGGACGTCATCAGCGGAAAGAATGTGCGCCGAGAAATCAGCATGGCAGCAAAACTCCGTACACCCGCCCCATGAACCGGGGCAGCATGGCCGGGCTTCAGCCCGCGCGCAAGGCGCCGCCTGTCGCCTTCGTGACGGCGCTCACGATGGCGCTGCTGATTTTCTCGATTTCCGGCTCCGTCAGCGTACGGTCGAACGGTTGCAGACGCACGGCGATGGCAACCGATTTGCGGCCCTCCGGCACGCCCTTGCCAGCATAGACGTCGAAGACGCTCACCCGCTCGATCAGCGTTTTCTCGGCGCCTTGCGCGGCGCGGATGATCTGCGCGGCGCTGATGTCGCTGTCGACCAGGAACGCGAAATCGCGCTCGACGGCAGGATAGTCCGAAGTTTTCAGCGGCGGCTTCGCCTTCGTCGGCTTCGCCTTGGGCTGCGGCAGCGCGTCGAGGAACACCTCGAACATCTGGACAGGCCCGTCGAGGTCGAACGCGCGCGCGACGCGGGGATGCGCCTCGCCGAACGTCGCGAGCAGAATCTTGGGGCCAAGCTTGATCGCGCCCGACCGCCCGGGGTGATACCACGCGGGCGCCTCGCGCGTGACGGCAAGGCTGGCGGCGTTGAGGCCCGCCAGCGTCAGCACCTCGGCGACGTCGGCCTTGACGGCGAAGAGATCGGCCGGGCGCGCGCCCTGCCAATGCCGCTCGGGCGCACCGCTGCGCAGACCCGCCGCGACGACCACCTGCTCGCCCGGCGTCCCGCCCAGGAATTGTGGCCCGATCTCGAACGCGCTGAAAGCGCTGGCGCCGCGATCCGCGTTCCGCGCCGCCGCCGCCAGAAGAGACGGCAGCAGCGAAGGCCGCATCGCGTCGATCTCGGCCGACATCGGATTGGCGAGCTGGCGCTCGTCATCGCCCCCGCCGAAGAGCTGCGCATGCGCGCGCGGCACGAAGGAATTGTTGATCGTCTCGGTGAGCCCCCGCGCCGCGAGCAGGCGCCGCGTGTCGCGCACGCGGCGCTGCAGCGGCGTCAGCACCGCCCGCGCGACGCCGGGCAAGCGCGGCAGTGGCGTCGAGGGCAGGCGGTCGAGTCCCGCGATGCGCACGACTTCCTCGACGAGATCGGCGCTTCCCTCGATGTCGGGTCGCCAAGACGGCGGTGTGACGACCAGCGCGGCATCGCGGCCCGCGACGCCGAAGCCCAGATCGTTGAGAATCTGCACGATCGTTTCATCATCGATGGAAAGGCCCGTGAGCGCGGCAACGCGCCCGGCATCGAAGGCGATCGTGCGCCGCCACTCGGGCGCCGCGCCGGCGGTGACGATGGTGCTCGCCTCCCCGCCGCAGAATTGAAGGATGAGCGCACTCGCAAGCTCAAGGCCGGGGAGGCAGAATTCCGGATCGACGCCCCGCTCGAAGCGGAAGCGCGCGTCAGACGTAATGTTGAGCATCCGCCCGGCCTGCGCGATCCGCTGCGGCGAGAAAAGCGCCGCCTCGATGAAGACGTTCTTGGTTTCCTCCGTACACCCCGTATCGAGGCCGCCCATGACGCCTGCGATGCCGAGCGCGCGCGTGTCGTCCGCGATGACGCAGATCTCGGGCGAGAGGCGATAGGTCTCCCCGTCGAGCCCGACGATGCTCTCGTTCGCATGCGCCATCCGCGCCTGGAGATTGCCGCTGATTTTGTCGGCGTCGAACACGTGAAGCGGCCGCGCGCGATCGAGCGAGAGGAGGTTCGTCACGTCCACCAGCGCAGAAATCGGCCGCAGCCCGACCGCCTTCAGCCGGCGTTGCAGCCAGGCGGGCGAGGGCCGGTTCGTCACGCCCTTGATGAGGCGCCCCGCGAACAGCGGGCAGGCATCCGCCGTCTCGGCCGCGAGATGGAGCGCGGTCGTGATCGGCGAGGCGAAGCGCCCCTCGACCGGCGGCACGGGCGGCGTCTTCAGCGTGCCGAGCCCGGCGGCCGCGAGGTCGCGCGCGATGCCGTGAACGCCCGCGCAATCGCCGCGATTGGGCGTGAGCTTGATGAGGATGACGGGATCATCGAGCCCCATCACCTGCGCGATCGGCGCACCGACGGGCGCATCGTCCGGCAGCTCGATGATGCCGTCATGCTCGCCCGAAAGCCCCATCTCGCGCTCGGAGCACAGCATGCCGTTCGATTCGACGCCGCGGATCTGCGTGGGCTTGAGCACCAGCCCGCTGCCCGGGATGATCGAACCCGAGGGCGCGAAGACGCCCTTCATGCCCGCGCGCGCATTGGGCGCGCCGCACACGACTTGCGTGACGCCGCCGGCCGTCTCCACTTCGCAGACCTGCAATTTGTCCGCATTCGGATGACGCGCGGCCGACTTCACATAGGCGACCGTGAAGGGCGCGAGCAGCGCGGCCTTGTTCTCGATCGCCTCGACCTCGAGGCCGATGCGCGTCAGCGCCTCGCCGATCGCGTCGACGTCGGCGTCCGTTTCCAGATGCTCCTTCAGCCAGGAAAGCGTGAATTTCATGGCCGCGCCCCTCCCGCCAATGTCCCTTCTCCTCCCCCGCAACGCGCACCGACCTGTTGCCTCCCCCTTGCGGGGAGGCACAAAAAATCATTGGGAAGCAATGATTTTTTGGGTGGGGGTGAAGCCGCCAGTCCGGCATGGGATCTGGCGCGGGTGAAGGGAATGCCCGAAACCCCCACCCGAAATATCGCACGCTTCGCGGCGATTTTTCGGCCTCCCCACAAGGGGGAGGCGATCGTTGCTGCGTCGTTCATCCGCACACGGCTCATTTGCTGAGGCCCCCGGCGAGCGTCGGCACGTCGAGCGCGGAAAAGCCGTAATGCTTCAGCCAGCGAAGATCGCTCTGGAAGAACGCGCGCAAATCCGGAATGCCGTATTTGAGCATCGCCACGCGGTCGATCCCCATGCCGAACGCGAAACCCTGATAGCGCGAGGGATCGATGCCGCACATGGTGAGGACGTTTGGGTGCACCATCCCGCAGCCCAGAATCTCCAGCCAGTCCTTGCCCTCGCCGAAGCGGATTTCATCGCCCCGCCGGTCGCACTGGATGTCGACTTCGGCCGAAGGCTCCGTGAACGGAAAATAGGACGGGCGGAACCGCATTCGCACCGCATCCACCTCGAAGAAGGCGCGGCAGAATTCCTCCAGCACCCATTTGAGGTTCCCCATATGGGTGGTCTCATCGATGACGAGCCCTTCCACCTGGTGGAACATCGGCGTGTGCGTCTGGTCGCTGTCGCAGCGATAGACGCGCCCCGGCACGATGATGCGGATCGGCGGCTGCTGGCTCAGCATCGTGCGCACTTGAACGGGGCTCGTATGCGTGCGCAGCACCGGCTGCGAGCCGTCGGCCTGGCGCGCCATATAGAACGTATCGTGCATCTGGCGCGCCGGGTGGTCGGCGGGAATGTTCAGCTTCGTGAAATTGTGATCGTCCGTCTCGATGTCGGGCCCTTCGGCGACGGCAAACCCCATGTCGCAGAAGATCGCGATGATTTCATCGAGCGCCTGCGAGACCGGATGCACGCGCCCCTCGCTCTCGGCGGGCAGGGGGAGCGTTACGTCCACGCGTTCCGATTGCAGCTGCCGGTCCAGCGCCAGCGCCTCGAACGCGGCCTTCTTCTCGGCGAGCGCGGCGGTGACGCGCTCCTTCAGCCCGTTGATGAGCGGGCCTTGCGTCTTGCGCTCCTCGGGGCTCATGCCGCCCAGCGACTTCAAAAGCTCGCTGATCGCGCCCTTCTTGCCCAGCGCGGCGATGCGCACCGCCTCGAGCGCGGCATCATCGCCCGCCGCCGCGATCGCCGCGAGCGTCTCGCGTTCGAGAGTGTCGAGTGTCGTCATGGCCGTTCCAATAACCAAGGTCGGAGGGAGAGGCGAGCCTTGCGGCAAGCCTCGCGCGCCCTGGAACGGAGGGAGAGGTTAGGCCGCCGCCTGTTTGGCGCCGATCTTCTCCGCCGCCTGGGTCGCGAGCGCCAGGAAGGCCTCGGGCTCGTGAATGGCGAGGTCGGAGAGGATCTTCCGATCGACCTCGATACCCGCAAGCGCGAGGCCGTTGATAAATCGGGCATAGGTGACGGGCCGCCCGTTCGGCTCGGTGAAGCCCAGCGCGCGGATCGCCGCGTTGATGCGCTGGATCCAGAGCGCGCGGAAATCGCGCTTGCGAAGCTTGCGCCCGATATAGGCGTGCTGGCCCGAACGCATCACCGATTGCTTGGCGACGCGGATGGTGTTCTTGCGGCGGCCGTAAAAGCCCTTGGCGGCTTTCAAAACCTTCTTGTGCTTGGCGTGGGACGTAACGCCCCGTTTGACGCGGCTCATGGGATTAAACCTTCGAAAAAGCGTGGGTTAGCGATAGGGCATCCAGCGCTCGACGCGCCGCGTTTCCGAATCCGACAGCACCTCGGTGCCGCGATTCTCCCGGATGTATTTGCCGCTATGGCTGATCAGGCGGTGCCGCTTGCCGGCGACGCCGCGCTTGATCTTGCCGGTCGCCGTGAACTTGAAACGCTTTTTCGCGCCGCTCTTGGTCTTGAGCTTCGACATGTCGTTCTCCTGGTGAGCCTCAGAAGGGGCGGGGGGTGGGCCGGCGGATGCGCCGTCCTCACTGGGGTCCCGACTTAAACCCTTGAAACTCTTGTTCTTTAGCGGGTGAAGGGGCTCGCGCCCGCAGCCCCGCCGCATCGAGCGGCGGACCATGCCGCAAACGCCTGAGAGAGGCAAGGGGGCGGGAGGCTAAGGGCGGCCGCCACTTCGCTCTCCTTCCCCGTTTACGGGGGAGGTGTCGCCGAAGGCGACGGAGGGGGGAAAGCCCAGAGAATGGCCCCCCTCCGCCTCGCTGTGCTCGGCACCTCCCCCGTGAACGGGGGAGGAATAAGATCGACGGCCGTTGATCGGCCCGTAATGGATGGCCGGGACGAGCCCGGCCATGACATGAGGAGAAGGGTGCAATCGCCCGCGTTGTGCGCGGTGACTCTACCCCCGATAGAGCGCGCTGAAGCGGGTATCACTGTCCTGCGCTTGATAGGCGGGCAGGGCCGCCACGTCCTGCGCGGTCATGCTGTCGAGCGTGATTTCGCGGCCCGAATATTCCAGCAGGAAGTTGATCTCCTTCACGTCGATCTGGACCTGCCGTCCGCCGAAGCCGAGAAACCCGCCTTCGTGCACGACAATCGCGGACGCCTCGCCCGATTGATCGAGCAGGATGTCCTCGACCGTGCCGACGCTCATGCCTTTCGCGCCCTTCACCGGCAGATTGAGGACGCTGCCCAGCTCCACGCCCCGCAGGGGGTTGCGCGCTTCCTCAGGCGGCGCGCCGAAGATGCTTGAGACGTTCGGCAGCTCGGGTTCGTCCGCAACGATGGGATCCGCCGCGAGCGACGCGCCCGCGCCCAGTGCCAGCGCGGTCGCGCAGCCGAGGAGATAAGGGATCTTCATAGGGTCGCCTCCATTTCTTTGTTCATTGGAAAAATGGGAGCGGCGCCAGGCGCACAACTCACAGAGGATACATAGGCGCTCCGGCGGCTAGGTGCAAAGAGTGAGGGGCCGCAGGGTAAACCCGCGACGCTGTCTTGCGGGGGCGCCGCACCCCGTGCCGGCCAGCCTTATTCGGCGGCCTTGCTCCGCGCTTCGTCGCGCGCGCGCATGAGCGCGGCGACGAAATCGTCGCGCCAATGCGCCACGTCCTCGCGCATGACGCTTTGCATCATCGATTCCCAGCGCCGCTTGCGCTCCTCGAGGGGCATTTCGATCGCGGCTTGGAGCGCCTCCGCGAGGCCCTCCTGGCTGAACGGATTGACGATGACGGCGTCCTTGAGTTGCAGCGCCGCGCCCGCGAAGCGCGAGAGGATGAGAACGCCGGGATCGTCCGCGTCTTGCGCGGCGACATATTCCTTCGCGACGAGGTTCATCCCGTCGCGCAGCGGCGTCACATAGCCGATCTGCGCCGCGCGGAAGATGCCCGCCAGCTCCTCGCGCTTGTAGGCGCGGCTGACATAGCGCACCGGCACCCAATCGACATCCGCGTAGGCGCCGTTGATCCGCCCCGAGAGCGCTTCCATCCGTCCACGGATTTCCTGGTACGCGTGCACGTCCTCGCGGCTGGGCGGCGCGATCTGAAGCAACGTGACCCTGCCGCGATGCTCGGGATGATGGTTGAGGAACGTCTCATAGCCGAGGAGGCGCTCCTCCATGCCTTTGGAATAATCCAGCCGGTCGACGCCGACGATGAGCTTGCGGCCCGAAACGCTCCTGCGCATCCGCTCGAATGTGCGCCGCGCCTCCGCGCTCTCGGCCATCGCGGAAAATTCCGGCGCATCGAGCCCGATGGGAAACGCCGCCGCGCGCACCGTCCGCCCGAAACAGCGGAAGCGCCCGTCGCCCAGCGCCTCGCCGCCCGCTTCCTTGCGCACATAGCCCGCGAACGCGTCCAGCCATTCCTCGGTCTGAAAGCCGATGAGGTCGTAGGCGAACAGCGATTCGACGAGCTCGCGGTGGCGCGGCAGCGTCGTGATGAGTTGGCGCGCCGGCCAGGGGATGTGGAGGAAAAAGCCGATCGGGCTTGTGACGCCGCGCTTGCGCAATTCGCGGCCGAGCGGGATTAGGTGATAGTCGTGCACCCACACGAGATCGTCCGCCTCGATCAGCGGCGCGACGGTTTCGCCGAACCGGCGGTTGACGCGCTCATAGCCCTCGCCGAACGAGCGGGCATAGGCGGTGAGGTCGATGCGGTAGTGGAACAGCGGCCACAGCGTCTTGTTCGCATAGCCGTTGTAATATTCCTGGAAGTCGCCTTCCTCGAGGTCGACCAGCGCGGTCGTCACCCCTTGCACCTTGTGCATCGCGATCTGGCCGGTGAAGGTCTCGCAGATCTCGCCCGACCAGCCGAACCAGAGCCCGCGATATTCCCGCAGCGCCGCTGTCAGCGCCATCGCCAGCCCGCCGGCGGCGGCCTTGCCCTTGCCGGACGGCACGTTCACGCGGTTGGAGATGACGATGAGACGGCTCAGCGGACGGAACTCCAGGGCTTGGACAGCAGCATGGCGGAATTGATGATACCAACCAGCGAGTAGGTTTGGGGGTAATTCCCCCACAATTCGCCGGTTCCAATGGCGATGTCTTCCGAGAGCAGCCCCGCGCGGGTGCGATGCGCGAGCATGTTCTCGAAAAATCCGCGTGCCTCCTCGGCCGCGCCGCTGCGGAACAGCGCCTCGACATACCAGAACGTGCAGATATTGAAGGCGTTCTCGGGCAGGCCGAAATCGTCGGCGACGGTGTAGCGCATCACGTGGCGCCCCTTCACGAGGTCGCGCGCGATGGCGGCCATGGTGTTCGCGAAGCGCGGATCGCTCGCGTCGAGAAACCGCACGTCGACGATTTGTAGAAGGCTCGCATCGAGCGCCGTGCCGCCAAAGGTTGCGGCAAAATGCTGGCCGTCCTCGCGCCAGGCCTGATCGAGGATCCGCTCGCGAATCTCGTCGGCCCGCGCGCGCCACAGGCGCTGCTTCTCGTTGAGCGACAAATGATCGGCGATATTCGCCAGCCGGTCGCACGCCGCCCAGCACATGACGGCCGAATAGGTGTGGACCGCCGCCATCGTGCGGAGTTCCCACAAGCCCGCGTCCGGCGTCTCGTGCAGTTGATAGGCGCGCGCGCCGATCCGCTCCAGCGCCTCGAAATCGGCGACATCCGCCGGCCGCAGCAGCCGCTCATCGAAAAAGGCGTGCGCAGCCGACAGCACCACTTGTCCGTAGACGTCGTGTTGCTTTTGCAGATAGGCCTCGTTGCCCGCGCGCACCGGCCCGTTGCCGCGATAGCCGGGCAGGCTCGCGATCGTGCGCTCGTCGAGCCGCGGCTCGCGCCCGATGCCATAGACGGGCTGGAGCGTCCCGTCGGGCGAGGCGTCGATGAGATTGCGGAGATAGGAGAGATAGCCCTCGAGAATATCCGCCGCGCCCAGCCGCGTCAGCGCCTGGATCACGTAATAGGCATCGCGCAGCCAGCAGTAGCGGTAATCCCAATTGCGGCTGGTGCCGGGCGCCTCGGGGATGGAGGTCGTCAGCGCCGCGACGATCGCGCCGGTTTCCTCGTACCAGCACAGCTTGAGCGCGATCGCGGCGCGGATGACCGCCTCCTGCCATTCGAGCGGCAAGGCGAGGCCCCGCACCCATTCGCGCCAATAGATCGCGGTGTTCTCCAGCATCTCGCGCGCGGCGAAGGAAACGTCCCGCGCGAAGCTTTCATCGGGCCCGAGAAAGAACGCGAGCTCGCGCTCGACGCGGAACGTCTGCTCGCTGATGAGATAGCTGACCGGCGCGTTGGTCGTCAGCCGCAGCGTCACCGCGTTCGTGACGTACCGGATGTGGTTGGAGCCGGACGTGAGCGGTGTTGGCGCGGCGCCCCAATCGTTGAGCGGGCGCAGCCGCACCGCGATGCGCGGCGCGCCCGCGAGCGGGCGCACGATCCGCACGAACGCGATCGGGCGGTACATCCGCCCGTGATGGCGGAAACGCGGCGAGAAATCGAGGATCTCGATCGCCCCGCCCCGCTCGTCGCGCAGGATCGTGCGCAGGATCGCCGTGTTGCGCAGATAATCCTGTTCGACCGCCGCGCAATCCTCGAGCGCGATGTCCCAGAGGCCCGACGCCCCCGCCTCGTGTCCGGCCGTGTTGTTGAGCAGCGCCCCGAAACATGGATCGCTGTCCGGCCGGGGCGCGCACGCCCACACGAACCGTCCCATGCGATCGATCAGCGCACTGACATTGCAATTGCCGATGACGGCAAGGTCGAGCGAGGCTTCGGTCATGCGCGGGAGACCTCCGGAAGCCCGGCTGCGAGAAAGCGAAGAACGGCACGGGGATCTTTAAGACCATAGCGCGCAGCACTCGCACGCGCAGGCCCGACCAGGATGCCGAAGCCGCCATGCGCGGCGCACGCCTCGAACCCGTGCTCGTCGGTCAGATCATCGCCGATGAAGATGGGCCTCGCGCCCGCGAAGGGCGGCTCGGCGAGGAACGCGGCGACCGCATCGCCCTTCGTGATGCCAGCGGGCTTTACCTCCAGCACCATGTGGCCGGGCTGAACGGCGAGCGCGCCTTCGGCCTCCGAGGCAATCGCATCGGCCGCGTGGCGCAGCTCCGGCCCGAGCGATGGCGCGCCGCGATAGTGAAGCGCGAGCGCAAGGCCCTTATCTTCGAGCAGCAATCCTGCGTGCTGCGCGGCGAGCGCCGAAAGCCGCCCGCGCGCGATCGCAAGCACGTCCGACGCGTCCGCGCGCCGGATCGTCCCGTCCGCGCCGCGCCGCTCGAGGCCGTGAATCCCCGCCGCGATCCGCGCGGCCTCGCCCAGATGCCGGTCGAGATCGGCGATCATGCGTCCGCTGACGATCGCGAGCCGGCCGTTGAGCGCGGTGCGAAGCGCGGTCAACAGCGGCGCGAGGCCGGGATCGAGCGCGATCGCGTCGGGATGCTCGGCGATCGCAACCAGCGTGCCGTCGAGGTCGAGGAACAGCGCGTCCTCAGAGAGGGTGAGCGGCGGCGGCGCCGGCAGCGCGGGGGAGGGGGGCGAGGAATCGACGCGGCCATCCATGACGCTGCCGTTTATGCGGATTTGCCGCCGCGCGTGCAACCGGCGAAGCCTTAACCGCTTAACGCTTTGCGGTCAGCCATAGGGAAAGGTGTTGGGCCGCGGCGTCGGCTGGCCATTCAACCGTCGATAGGCGCGCCGCGAGAGGATCTCAGACGCAATGAGCGCGGCGAGCGCGACGGCGATGGAGATGAGCGTGAGGCGCAGCACCGCGAGCTCCTCGCCCGGCACTTGCAGCAGCGCGTGGATGGCGTTGGGAATCGTTTGCGTCTCGCCGGGAATGTTCGAGACGAACGTCACCGTCGCGCCGAATTCGCCGAGCCCGCGCGCAAACATGAGGATCGCGCCCGCGATGATCCCCGGAAGGCTCAAGGGCAATGTCACGAACAGGAAAACGCGCCAGGGCGGCGCGCCGAGGCTCGCGGCCGCGCGCTCCATCTCGCGGTCGACCGCTTCGATCGAGAGGCGGATCGCGCGCACCGCGAGCGGCAAGCCCATCACGAACGCGGCGAGCGCCGCGCCCGTCCAGCGGAAGGAGAAGGTGAGCCCGAAAACATCATGGAGAAAGGCGCCGGCCGGCCCCTGCCGCCCGAACGCGATGAGCAAGAGATAGCCCGTCACGACCGGCGGCATCACGAGCGGCAGATGGATGATGGCATCGAGAATGAACTTGCCGGGAAAGTCGCGCCGCGCCAGCACATGCGCGAGCAGGATCGCCGGTGCGAGGCCCGCGAGCGTCGCGACGGTCGCAACGAGAAGGCTGAGCCTCAAGGCCTCCCATTCCAGCGCGCTGAGAGAAAGGCCCGCCTCGTTCATGGCACGGGTGTGAAGCCGGCCCGTTCGAAAGCGGCAAAGCCTTCCACGCTGGCGAGATAATCGAGGAGGGCGCCCGCCTGGCCGTGATCGCTGCCGCTGGTCACCGCGCCCGGATAGACGATCGGGGGATGGAGCGATCCCTCGAACGCGGCGACGACGCGCACGTCCGGCTCGGCCTTGGCATCGGTTGCATAGACGATGCCGAGCGGCGCCTCGCCCCGCGCGACGAACGCGAGCGCCGCGCGGACATTGTCGGCCCGCGCGGTCTGCCCCGCGATGCCGTCCCAGAGGCCGAGCGCGGAGAGCGCGGCCTTGGCGTATTTGCCGGCCGGCACGCCCGCCGGGTCCGCAACCGCCAGATAGCCGCCCGCGAGCGCGGCCTTGAGGTCGGTGTGCGGGCTGAGCGTCAGCGCGATCGTGCTCGCCTTGGGCGCGATCAGAACGAGCGCGTTGCCGAACAGCACGCGACGCGTTTCCGGCGCGATCAACGAGCGCTCGGCGAGATAATCCATCCAGGCTTCGTCGGCCGAAAGGAACAGATCGGCCTCCGCGCCCGCCTCGATCTGCCGCGCCAGCGCCGAGGAGGCACCGAACGAGATCGCGATGGAAACGTGCTCGCGCGCGCCGAACGCGGCGGCGGCTTCATCGAGCGGGCCCTTCAGGCTGGCCGCCGCGAAGACGAGAAGATCCTCCGCCTGCGCCGTACCGGTGGCGAGGACGAGGGAGGCGGCAAGGAGGATCCGGCGCAGCATGGGCGACCTTGTGCGTTCACGGCCAAGGGGGCTGTGTATCACGATTTTTCATGCCGCAGCATGCCGGGCCGGGCGGCCCGCGCCCGCTCAGGCGAGCGGGCCCGGCGCCGGCCGCAGCGACAGCACGTGAAACCGCCAGACCATCAAGGCGGCGGCGACGATCAGCGCCGCAACGAAGCTGAACCAGATCCCCGCGCCGCCGAGCCCCGCCGGAAACGCGAGCACGACCGAGAGCGGCAGCCCGATACCCCAATAGGCAAGACCCGCGAACAGCATCGGCACGAACGTGTCCTTGAAGCCGCGCAGCGCTTGCGCCGCCGTCACCTGCAGCGCGTCGAAGATCTGGAAGAACGCGGCGATCCGCAGGAACACCACGCCGGCTGCGATCGTCTCGGCGTTCTGGGGGTCATCAACGTCGAGGTAGAACCCGAGGATCGTCTCGGGCATGACGAAGAGGACGAGCGCGCACAACCCCATGAAGAGCCCGCCGACGCCGATACCGGTGAAGCCCGCGCGCCGGGCGCCCGGCGCGTCCCCGCCGCCCGCCATCAGGCCGACGCGCACGACCGTCGCCATGCCGACACCTAAAGGCACCATGAAGGTGAGCGAGGCGACGTTGACCGCGATCTGGTGCGCCGCCAGCGCCGCCGCGCTGAAGAGGCCCATCAGGAAGATCGAGACGTTGAAGAACCCGCCCTCGAAGACGAGCGAGGCCGAAACCGGCAGGCCAAGGCGCAGCACTTCGGCCAGGCGCGGCCAGTCGGGTGTCCAGAAATCGCGCGTGATCCGGTAGCGCCGGAAGGGCTCCGCCAGCGAGAGCCACGCGATGAAGCCCGCGACGCCCAGGAAATTCGCTGCCGTACTCGCGATCCCCGCGCCCAAAACGCCGAGCGCCGGCGCGCCGAAATGCCCGTAGATGAGCACATAGTTGAGCGCGATGTTGATCAGCGTGACGCCGATCGCGGCGTAGAGCCCGTGCATCGGCTTGTCGAGGCACGCCGCGAAATTGCGCAGGATCGTCAGCACCAGCGCGAAAATGAGGCCGGGCGCGAGCGCGAGCGCATAGGGCGCTGCCTCTGCCGCCAAATGAGGCTTCTGGCCGATCAGGAGGAGGAAGGGCTCGGCAAGCGCGAGCAGGCCGATCATCGGCACGCCGACGAGCGCGACCGCCCACACGCTCATGCGCAAGGTCGCCCGCACGTCCTCGATGTTGTCGCGGTCGGCGCCGAGGCTCCGCGCGATCAGCGCCGAGACGATGACGGCCGGACCCATCGTGAAGATCCAGCCCATGAAATAGAGCGTGACGCCGAGCGAGGTGGCGGCCAGCGCCTCCGTGCCCAGCCGGCCGATCATCACGAGGTCGGCGGTGAGCACGGCGAATTGCGCGACCTGCGTCGCGACGAGCGGCCCGGCAAGCTTCAGGAGAGCGCGCAGTTCCGCGCGCCAGGCTGGCACGTCGAACGGTTGGGGGCCGATGGAGGGAGTGGCGTTGCTGATCGTCATGGGATGGGAACCGAAAGGAAATCGGTCCGGAGAAGCGTCGCGGCCGGAGGGTGCCGGACACAAAAAACCCTCCGGAGCCGTGGCTCGGGAGGGGCGGTCAGCGGACGCCGCAATGCGTGTGCGCTAGCGCGAAGCCTCCTCGCGAGCCGGGGGGAACAATGTCGGCGACACGTTCCGTACTGTGATCAGGAAGAAGACTCGCATCGAAGAATCCGGTCTTGCGGAGGAAAGCGTGAAGCGCCGCGCGCGCCAACGCCCGTGTCTCGTAGGCTGAGGGCTGAAACCTGTCAAGCCGAGAGCGGCTTCTTTGTGACGCGCCGCACAAGCGCCCGCTCGAGCGCGCGGTCATGGCCGCTCTCGTTGAGCGCGCGATAGGTGAGCCAATAGCGCCGCTCGGCCATCACGATCAGCCAGTCGAGGAGCGCGCGCTCGCCCAGAAGCCGCCGCGTGAAGGTAAGGCCGTGATGCGCCCAGAGCAGCCAGGGCCGCGGCGCGCTCGGATCCTCGTGCGCGGCGAGCGCGGCGCGCCCGGACGGCGTGAAGCGCGCGGGGCAGGGGATCTCGATGTCGAAGAGCTGGCGGAAGAGCTCGAGATGAAAGGCGAGCGCGCCGCCAAGGCCGATCTGCTCGAACCGGCGCGCGATCTCGGGCCAGTCGATCGCATCGCCCTCGCGCGTGACGAGGTCGAGCAGATCGAAATGATCGCGCAGCATCTGGAAGCCCGTCCAGAATTGCCGCGCGCCGAATTGCGCGTGAAGGATGCTGTGAAGAACGAGATGCGTCGCGCTCGGCACGAGCACGCGCGCCGCGCCGAACGCCATCGGCCGGGCCTTGGCGATCATCTCGTCGGTCGTCAATCGTCCGCGTACGATCCAATTGAGGGGGCGCTCGTGCAGCTCGATCGGAAAGGTTTGGCCCTCGGCGATGAAGGAGGGCAGATGATGGTGGCGCAGGCGCGGTGTCTCGCCGTGGGGTTGATAGCCCTGCGCGGTGAGGGCCGCCGTGGCGCGTGTGAGATCGTCCGCGTGGACGAGAATGTCGAGATCATTGGAGAGGCGCAGCCGCGCGCGCCCGGCGGGATCGCACGCGAGATAGGCCGCTCCCTTCAGCATCACCGGCACGACGCCTGCCTGGTTGAGCAGGGCCGAAACGGATTCGAGTTCGCACGCCATTCTCGCGCCCCGCTCGCGCGAGAGCACGCGCACGCCCTCCAGCATCTCGGCGGCGCTGGGCGGCAGCAGTGCCGGCTGGCTCTCGGCCCGCTCGGCCAACTCGCCGATCACGAAATGGTCGCAGGCCAGCGCGATCAGCGAGTCCCAGTCCTCCGCCGCGATCGCCGCGAAATCGGGGTTCGGCGCGCGCAGCAGGTCGGCCAGCCAGCGCAGCGCGTCGGGCGCGGCCTCGGGGTCGCCGGAAGGGATCTCGGTGTCGGGTTGGACGAGGGCCATGCCTCAATCTGCCACGGGTACCTTAACAATCGGAAACGCGAACGGGGCTGGTCATAAGGGAGGGAAAGGGGTTTCGGGACCCCCCAAAAAGAGAACGCGCGCCCCGGTTCGTGACAGGGGACGCGCGATTCTGCAGGCCAAATCGCCTAGCGATGCTTCGCCGGCTTGTGGTGCTTCGGCTTGCGGCGCTTCGGCTTGCGGTGCTTCGGCTTCGGGCCTTCGCCGACCGACCGCGCCAAAGCGCGCTCCGCCGACAGCAGCACGATGGCCGCCGGCGCGGAATAGGCCGCGATCTTACCAACCCGCTGCAGCGCCTCGCGGCGCGAAACAGATGGCTCGCTCATGTTCTTGGAGTCCCCATAACGCCTGTCCGCGACATGCGGAACAGCCGTCGAGCGTTGCATCTGTTCTTTTGAAAACGCAAGACCGGCAAATGGAGCGGAAGAAAATAAAGGTCTGACGTCGCGCGGCCGCGTCACATCAAGTATTTAGGCGAACAAAGCGACATGGTTACTTTCCACAAATCCACGGCGAAGGCGACAACGCCAAAAAGGAAAGCGCACCGCCGGGGGCGATGCGCTTTCCGCAACGATGGTGTTGCGATGCCTTACTTGACCTTCCGCACGATCACCCGGCCGAGGCCCCGGTGATAGTAGCGGCGATAGCCTGGCGGAACGGTCTTGCCCGACTTCGTCGGCGCGGGCGCGCTGACGGAGCGCGCGAGCGCCCGCTCGGCCGTCAGCAGCACGATGGCCGCCGGCGCGGAATAGGCCGCGATCTTACCAACCCGCTGCAGCGCCTCGCGGCGCGAAACAGATGGCTCGCTCATGTTCTTAGAGTCCCCTAACGCCTGCCCGCGACATGCGGCACAGAAGTTTAGCGTTGCATCTGTTCGTTTGTGTGCGCAAGGGCTGCAAGGCAGCATGAAGAAAATAAAATGCTGACGCCGCGGCCAGGCATCCGGCCAAGTCCTTAGACAAACAAAGAGACTGGGTTGCTTTCAACGCGGCCCGGGCGGGCGAAACGCGGACCCGCCGGAAAAGCAAACGCGCGCCGGAGCAAGAGGTCCCGGCGCGCGTTGCGATTGAGATCGTCGGCTTTAGTTCCGGCCGCGACGCGACGGCTTACGGAACTTCGGCTTGCGAATCTTCGGCTTACGCTCCTTGCGCGGCTTCTCGCCGCCCACGGAACGCGCAAGGGCCCGCTCCGCCGTCAGCAGCACGACGGCCGCCGGCGCGGAGTAAGCCGCGATCTTGCCGACGCGCTGAAGCGCTTCGCGGCGAGAAACGGACTGCTCACTCATGATTTTCATCCCCTACAAACGCCCATTGACGCCGGACGTCCCCGCAAACTGCCCGTGTTGAGAGCATGCGGCAAGGCCAATGCTAACGATCGGTTAACCGGTTAAAGGCGGGATGTGTCGGGCGGCGGAGAAAGACTATGGGAAGCCATGATTTATATGGTTAATACTTCGTTTCATTGTTCCGCGTCGGATTCGGGCGCGACGCCCGCCCGCTTGGCGACGATGAGGAGCGCCCGGTTCAATTCCGCCCCGAACAAGACGACGATCGCGGAGAAATAGAAGAACACCATCGCCGCCGCGATGCCGGAAAGGCCGCCATAGATGACGGTGTAATTGGCGTATTGCGCGAGATAGATCGAGAATGCGGCCGCCATGATGAGCCAGGCGAGGGTGGTGACGAGCACGCCCGGCAGCACGTG
This sequence comes from Alphaproteobacteria bacterium, assembly GCA_016124385.1. Lineage (GTDB taxonomy): Bacteria > Pseudomonadota > Alphaproteobacteria > Micropepsales > Micropepsaceae > JACADY01. The sequence continues at coordinate 465,742 of WGNU01000001.1, forward strand.
GCTGACGCGCCGCTGCCCGCCGGGCAGCATCAGATGCGCGAGCGTCAGCGACAGCCCGAGCACCACGCCCGCGATCAGATAGCGCGTGACGATGTTCTGGCTGACCGAATCGATCACCACGCCGGCCAAGGGATCGAGCGATTCCCGCGCGCTGCTCCAGGCGACCGTCGAGGCGACGGTGAAGAAGCCGACGAAAAGCGTGATCGCGATCGCGGCAAGCACGACGGCCAGGCTCTCCAGCCGGCGCCAGATGAAATGTCGCATTTCGATGACGCCGTAAGCCCGGTTGAGGCCCGTGCGCAGCGATTCAACGCCGTTCGATGCCGACCAGAGCGCGACGAGCGCGCTGAGCGTGAGGACGTTCGGGCTGCGGCTTGCGAGCGCTTGGCGCAGCGGTTCGGTGACCGCGCTTGCGATCTCGCTCGGCAGCGCCCCGAACACCAGCGTCACCGCGTCGTCCGCCGTGTTCTCCACATGGAAGAAGGCCGCGATCGCGAAGAGGAGGATCAGGAACGGAAAGAGCGTCAGCACGGCGGAGAACGCCATCGAGCCCGCGATTTCCAGGCCGTCGTGATTGATGAGGCGGTTCGTCGCCTCGACCCACGGATTGAGCGCCCGCCGCGTGCGCACGAGGCGGCTGGGCTGGCTCTCGACGGGCGGACGCATGTCGTTCATGGGGCTGTTAGTTGCCCGTTGCCGCGCGCGCGCGCAAGGGTGGGACCCGATGCCGCGTGGCCCCGCGCCCGCTTCGGCTTCTGGTTCTGGCCGGTCGCTCTGTTAAGCTTGGGGCACCGCAACTCGACATCAAGAAAATGAGGGAGAAAAGCCGATGGACTTCAACATCCCGGCCGACGTGAAGGCTCTGCTCGCCAAGATGGACGATTTCATCGAACGCGAAATCAAGCCGCTGGAAAACCAGGACGACAATATCCGCTTCTTCGACCATCGCCGCGAGCATGCCCGCACCAATTGGGACGCCGACGGCATGCCGCGCGAGGAATGGGAAGAACTGCTGCGCGAGATGCGCCGCCGGGCCGACAAGGCGGGGTTCCTGCGCCTTGCGCTGCCGAAGGAATATGGCGGCCAGGATATCGGCAATCTCGCGATGGCGATCATCCGCGAGCATCTGGCGGCCAAGGGCTTAGGGCTCCACAACGACCTGCAGAACGAGAGCTCGATCGTCGGCAATTTCCCGCAAGTGCTGATGTTCCGCGATTTCGGCACGCCCGCCCAGAAGGACGAGTTCATCAAGGGCATGCTCGCGGGCACGCATCGCTGCGCCTTCGGCCTCACCGAACCCAAGCACGGCTCGGACGCCTCCTGGATGGAGACTCGCGCGGTGCGCGAGAAGCGCGACGGCGTCGATGGCTGGCTGATCAACGGCGAGAAATTCTGGAACACGGGCGTCCACATCGCGAATTACGACATGGTCTTCGCGCGCACCGGCGGCAAGGACGGCGACGCGAAGGGCATCACCTGCTTCCTCGTGCCGATGCAGGCGCCGGGCGTGAAGGTCGAGTTCTACTATTGGACGTTCAACATGCCGACCGACCACGCGCATGTGACGTTCAAGAATGTCTGGGTGCCCGACACCGCCGTTTTCGGCCCGCCCGAGGACGGGCTCGTGCTCGCGCGCCATTTCGTGCACGAGAACCGCATCCGCCAGGCGGCCTCCTCGCTGGGCGCGGGCGTCTATTGCCTCAACGAGTCGATCGACCACGCGCGCACGCGCAAGCCCTTCGGCAAGCCGCTCGCGGCCAATCAGGCGATCCAGTTCCCCACCGTCGAATTGATGACGCAGGCCGAAATGCTCCGCCTGCTGATTCAAAAGACCGCCTGGGAGATGGATCAGATGACGGGGCCGGAGGTGCAGCTCTACGTCTCCGACAAGGTCTCGATGTGCAATTACTGGGGCAATCGCTTCTGCTGCGAGGCGGCCGATTGGGCGATGCAGGTGCACGGCGGCATGGGCTATTCGCGCCACAAGCCGTTCGAGCACATCTACCGCCACCACCGCCGCTATCGCATCACCGAGGGCTCCGAACAGATCCAGATGCGCAACGTCGCGGGCTATATGTTCGGCTATCTCGGCAAGAACCGCCCCCGGCGCGGGGAAGAACACTAGACGGCGCCAAGGCCTCCAACGTTGTCTCGTCACCGCACGCGCATGCGGGTGGTCCATGGCCTCACAGGTTGTCCGGCGGCCATGGATCGCCCGCATGGCGCGGGCGATGACGTAAGAAAAACACTGAGTGTCATGGCCGGGCCTGTCCCGGCCATCCCTCTTGCCGACCTGCCGAACTTGCCCGGCGATCGGGGCGCGATGGATGGCCGCCACAAGGGCGGCCATGACATGTTCGATGGCAGGCGGGGCACGTTCCCGCCCGAGGCGGGCCGCCGCACCGCCGCTTAGCCCTGACCTCTGAGGGCCTGACCTCTGAGGGAATGGAAATCATCCAAGGCGCAGGCTCCCATCGGGATCCCCGAAAGGAAGGTGGGCCATGGATCGAACGGCGGAGAATCGCGCGGCTTTGGAGGCCTACGCCAAGGCCTGGCAGTCCGGCGACATTGCGGGGCTCTTCGCGGCCTACGCGGACGACATCGTCCTTCATTATTTCGGCGAGAGCGATCTGGCCGGCCTTCACACGGGCAAGGACGCGGCCTTCACCGCGCTGGCCGAGATCGTGCGCCGCACCAACCGCACGCTGGTCGAGATCGTGGACGTGATGGCCGGCCCCAAGCGCGGCGCCATCATCGCGCGAGAGGAGATGGAGAAGAACGGCGAGGCGCACGAGATCGAGCGCGTGCTCGTCTACCGGCTCGCGGGCGGCAAGATCGCCGAATGCTGGGTCTATGACCGCGACCAGCGCCTGGTGGACGCGCTCCTCTCTTAGACGTGCCCCATCACGCGCTTGGGGCGATAGGGCTCCTCCAGCGCCTTGACGTCGTCGTCCGTGAGCTGAAGATCGAGCGCCGCCGCCGCGTCCTCCAGATGTCCGGGCTTCGACGCGCCGACGATGGGAGCCGTAACGCCCGGCTTCTGTAAAAGCCACGCGAGCGCCACCTGCGCGTTCGGGCGCCCAAGGCGCTGCGCCACCTGCCGCACGCGCTCGACGATCGCGAAATCCTGCTCGCGGTAATAAAGGAGATGCGCGAACTCGTCCGTCCCCGCGCGCGAGGTTTCAGCGTTCGCCCCCGCGCCGGATTTGGGATTGTCGCCCGCCTTGCGGTTGCCCGCCAGGAACCCGCGCGCGAGCGGGCTCCAGGGAATGATGCCCACGCCCTCCGAGAGGCAGAGCGGCACCATCTCGCGCTCCTCCTCGCGGTAGAGGAGATTGTAGTGCGGCTGCATCGAGACGAACCGCGCGAGGCCGCCCGCCTTCTGCAGCGAAAGCATCTTCATGAACTGCCAGGCATGCATGGAGGAGGCGCCCACATAGAGCGCCTTGCCGGCCTTGACGACGTCGCTGAGCGCTTCGATCGTTTCCTCCATCGGCGTGTCGTAGTCGAAGCGATGGATCTGATAGAGATCGATATAGTCCGTCCCCAGACGTTTCAGGCTCGCGTCCACCGCCTCCATGATGTGCTTTCGCGAGAGGCCGCGATTGTTCGGGTCCTTGCCCATCGGGTTGTAGACCTTGGTCGCGATGACGATCTCGTGGCGCTTGGCCATGTCCTTGAGCGCGCGGCCAGTCACTTCTTCGCTCGCGCCCAGCGAATACATATCCGCCGTGTCGAAGAAATTGATGCCCAGATCGAGCGCGGATTTGAAGAACGGCCGCGCCGCCGCCTCGTCCAGCACCCAGTCGCGCCATTTCGAGCCGCCATAGGTCATGCAGCCGAGACAGAGCCGCGAGACTTTGAGGCCGGTCGAGCCGAGGCGGACATAGTTCATGGGTATGGCTCCGCGAAATTGGGATGCAGCGCGCAGTATAGCGCGGCCCTCGCGTTCCGTCGCATCGCGGCGATCGCGCCCGCCGGTTGCAAATTCGCGCCCGCCGTCGCACGGTCTGGTCTCAACGACAAGAGCGAAACCGCCAATGGCGCCTGACCCCAAAACGCCGGCTGAACAGCCCTCAAATCCCTTCGGATCGGACGAACGCGAGATCGACGCGCCGACGCTGCCCGGCAGCATCGCGCTGCTGGAATTCTGGCGCGCGAAAGTGGCCGCGAGCGGCGCGATGCGCCGCGGCGATTTCCCTGCGCGCGAGATCGCGGCGCTTCTGCCTTGGCTCATCGTCTATGAACCGGTCGACGGCGGCAGCGATTGCGTTTTGCGGTTGATCGGCACGGGTCTCGTGGAGCGCTACGGCGCCGATTTTACCGGGCGTCGCCTCGGTGAGCTGATGACGCCGGAGTCTTTTAAGACAGCGATGGCGCGCCTGACGGCCGTGACCGAAACACAAATGCCGCGCTTTACGTCCGGGCGGCTGATTGGCCTAGACCGTGACTTCATCGTCTTTGAAATCGTTGTCCTGCCGCTGCTGGCGCCGGATGGCGTCGGCAAGTGGGTGCTGGGCGGCATGTTCCTGAAAGGCTGAGGCGCCCATGGTGTCCGCGCCGTGCCCAAGCGTTGCCGTCATCGCGCATCGCGGCGGCGCGGGGCTCTGGCCGGAGAACACGGCCGAGGCTTTCGCCAACGCCTTCGCCATGGGGGCCGATGGCGCCGAGCTCGACGTTCACCTCGCGCGCGACAGCACGTTGGTGGTCTTTCACGACGAGACGCTGAAGCCCGAGATCGTGCGCGATGGCGCGGGGGCGTGGCTGACCGCGCGGGGCCCGCGCCTTTCGGCTCTCACCTATGACGAGCTCGCTGCCTTCGATGTCGGCCGCCTGAAGCCCGGCACGGCTTACGCGGCGCGCCACCCCGAGCAGCGCCCGATCGACGGCGCGCGCATTCCCCGCCTGGACGACGTGATCGCCCTCGCCAAGGAGGCGAAGGGCGCGCCGCGCCTCTGGATCGAACTGAAGACGCCGCTCTTGGGCGCGGAGGGCCTCGAGGCGCCCGCGCCGCTCACCGAGGCGGTGATCGCGTGCCTGAGGCGGACCGATTTCATCGACCGCGCGACGCTGATCGCCTTTGACTGGCAGTGCCTCGCGCTCGCGCGGCGCCTCGAGCCCGCGATCAAGACGCGCGCGACCACCCTCCCGCAGCGCTGGTTCGGGCCCGATCCCGTACCGCCCGAGCACGGCCCCCCGCCGGCCCCCGCGCTCGCCGAATTGCGCCGCCACGCCGCGGCCGGCGCGCCCTGGGAGGCGGGCTGCCATCCCCGCGATCACGGCGGGCTCATCGGCGCGGTCGCGGCCCTGGGGGTCGATGGCTGGTTTCCCTTCCACCCGGACCTGACGAACGAAAGCGCCGCCGAGGCGAAGGCCCGTGGCCTCAGCCTTGCGGCGTGGACGGTCGATGCGCCTGAGGAGATGCGCCGGCTGCTCCCGCTCGGCCTCGATGCGATCTGCACCGACCGGCCGGACCGCCTGCTCGCGCTCCTGGGCGCGGCGCGTCGCGGACGGGCGTAGCATGTACCCTCCCCCTGAGCGTGGAGCGCCCATCCCTCCAGCCAGTTTCACTGGGCGCGAATTTACCCCTGCCTCAGTTCCGCCACACCCTCGGTTAGAATAGGGGGATTGGGTCGGTTGGGGTTTGCAATGGACGCGATGAGGGCGGCAACGCTCGGGCTGGTGGCGGTATTGGGTCTCTCGGGCTGCGCGCGGTGGGTGCTGCCGTCGGAATCCCAATCGCGCGCGACGCAATTCGAAACCTACGAGACGGCCGAGGCCGCCTATGCGCGCGTCGCGCCCTTCCAGACGACGACCGCCGATCTGCGCGCGATGGAAATCGCGCCCGGCAAGACGCCCAATCTGCGCGTCGCCAATTACCTCGAGGTCATGCAGCGCTTCATGCCGCAGGAGACCGTGCGGCTGAAGGACCTCGACCCGGCGGTTCAGGCCTGCATCAACGCGCGCGATGCGTGCAAGGGCTGGATCCTCCCGCTCGAGCGCATGGACAAGGAGCGTGTCGGCGACGTCTCGCTCGACCTGCTCGGCATCGAGCGCGAGACGCGCTCATCGGGCTGGCGCGCGGAGATGGTGCTACTGCTGACCGACGACGTCGTCATTTACAAGTTGTGGTCGGGCACGCCGAACGTGATCGAAACCGCCCGCGAGACGAAGCCGCTCGGTCCGTTGCAGGATCTCTCCGGCACCGCCGGCAATGCGGTCAAGAACGCGATCCAATAACACTCAAGGCGAATAGAGCGTCGGCCAATCATAGCGCGCGGGATCGTGCTCGCCCATCAGCGCCTCGATCATGTAGCGCGCGACGATCTCGCAATCGAAGAGCGCGTGATAGCGCGCCCAGCCTTTGGCCGCGATCCCCCGCGCGCGCGCATCATCGCCCAGCATCCGCTCGATCTGCGCGAGCAGTTCTTCCTCGCTTGAGAAGAACGCGAACGCATCCTCGTCGAACAGATCGCCGTATCCGGTCTTCCGGTCGATGAAGACGCAAAGCCCGTTCCCGGCCAAATGCGCGAGCCTGTCGGAGGAATAGAGATAGAGATCGTTGTCGAACGAGATGTTGAGCCCGCCGCGCGTCGATGACAGCGCGGCCTCGTAGGCCGGCCCATAGAGCGCGGGCGCGCCCCCGATCCCGTGAAAGGAGGGCCGCAGGCGCGGCAGGCGCTCAAGAATGTGCTGGGCGAGCGTCTCGGGCGCGACGCGCGTATCGCCGACCGCGCGCGGCAGGCCCGCGCTCGACACCGCGAAGAAGAGATCGCGCGCGACGCGCTCCTGCTCGAAGGTGCGCGCGCGCTCGACCGCCTTGTCCACCGGGTTCGGCATGAACCCCGCGATCCGCCCGCCCCCCGCGAAGGGCGCAAGCGCCGCCCCGCTCGTCGTTGCAAAGGTCGCATCGATGAAGGCAAGCTTGCGCGTCATCCGCTCGATCGTATCGGGATTGGTGAGCAGATCGGCCGTCCATTGGAGGATCTTGATGCTGGGCGCCGCCTCGCGGATCGCGGCGACCGTCTCGGGCGTGATGACATCGGCATGGCCGAGCGCGAGGACGTCCGGCGCCATGTCGCGCGCGACGTCCCGCAGCGCGCGGTTCGCTGGCCCCGCGCCGAATTTGCGGTGCCCCATGAGGCCGCTCCAGCGCGCGACGTCGCGGTCCGAGAACGGGATCACGTGATGCCCCGCCCGGATCCACCCGTTCGTCAGCTTCCAGGAGATGTTGTGGAGATAGACGCCCTTCGGCTTGTAGCCGAAATTCGAGACGTGAAGGATCCGCAGCGCTCGGCTCACGCGGGGAAACGCTGGTGGAGCGAGCCGATCGTTTCGTGAAAGCCCGCGACCATCTCATCGATGATCTCTTTGACCGGCTTCACGCTGTCGATCCGCCCGGCCACCTGGCCCGAGAGCGCGAGCGAGGCTTCCATATCGCCGCCGAAATAGAGGTCCTTCGCGTGGCCGAACTCGGCCATCACGGGCGGCCCGTCATAGCTGGGGCCGAGCTTGCGCAGAAGCGCCTCGCTCTTTTCGGTGCGCAGCGCCCGGAGCGCCGGCCGCGAGAATTGATTGAGGAACACGGTGTCCGTTTCCTGCGCGGCGATGATCGCGTTCTTCCAGTTCTGATGAACGGGGCTCTCGGCGGCCGAGACCATCCGCGTGCCGAGCTGCACGCCATCCGCGCCGAGCGCGAAGGCCGCCGCCATCGTCCGCCCGCAGGTGATGCCGCCCGCCGCGATGATGGGCACGTCCGTGTGCTCGCGCACGAGCGGCAGCAGCACCATCGTCATCACGGGATCGGGGTTTTTGAAGCCGCCGCCTTCGCCGCCCTCGACCACCAGCCCGTCGACGCCGGCCTCGATCGCTTTCATCGCGGCCTTGAGCGTCGGCACGACGTGAAAGACGGTGAGGCCCGCCTCCTTCAGCGCGCGGCAATATTTCGTGGGGTCCCCCGCCGAGGTCGTGACGAACTTCACGCCCTGAGCGATCACGAAATCGACGATGCCGGGGTCGCGCACGAAGGCCTGCGCGATGTTGACGCCGAACGGCTTGTCCGTGAGCGTCCGCATCGTGGCGATCTCGCCCTTGATCTCATCGAGCGCGCCGGACGAGGTCTCGATGATGCCGAGCCCGCCGGCCCGCGAGACGGCGGAGGCAAGCTGCGCCCGCGCGATCCAGCCCATCGGCGCCTGCACGATCGGGTAGTCGATGCCGAGCATCTCGGTGAGGCGGGTCTTGATGGGCATGGCGCTGGCCTCCGCGTCTGAACGTCGGTCGTTGAACCGCGCGCCAATGAAAAGGATTCAGCCCCGCCCGTCTAGGGGCCGGTCGCGGCGGCCGCGTCCGCGACGTCGCCGAGAAACCGCACCCAGCCGCGATAGTCGCCCCAGTCGAAGCCGGTGCGCACGATGACGACGCGGTTGGCGGGCGAGACGTAGATGTATTGGCCGAGATTGCCCGACGCGAAGAAATCGTCGCGCCCGTCGTCGCGGTGGTGCACCCACCAATAATATTTGTAGCCGAGATCGAGCGCCCCCGGCTTCCAATCGGGGTCGACGTGAAGAAGCCCCGCGCCGTCCGCTTCCGTTAGCGTGGCCGAGGCCGCAACCCAGGCGTCGGGAACGATCGCCCGGCCTTGCCAGGTTCCGTTCTGCAGAAAGAGCTGGCCGAACGTTGCGAAATCGATCGCGCGCGCGTTGATACCGGTCGCCATCTTCTCGAACCCGTGTTCATCGAGGCTCCAGGACGCGGGCGCCGTCATGCCGAGCGGGCGCCAGATTTTTTCCGAAAGATATTCCGCGACCGGCTTTCCCGTCGCGCGCTCCAGCACCATGCCGATGAGGAGGAGGTTGTAATCGTTGTACCGCCATTCGGTGCCGGGCGACGTCTCGACCGATTGCGCAAGCGCCAGCGCCTTCAGATCGGGCCCATAATAGGTGAGCGCATCGTCCGACCACGGAAGGCCGGATTCGTCGTAGGCAAGACCCGAGCGCATCGTCAACAGCTGCTCGATCGTGATCGCGCCGAGGTCGCGGTCCGCGAGCGCGGGCAGATAGGTCGAGATCGGATCGCCGACGCCGCCGATTTTTCCCTCCGCGATCGCGATCCCGACGAGCGCCGAGACGAAGGATTTCGCCGCCGAGAACGACGTCTCGGTGGAGGTGCGCGCATGGCCGTTGAAATAGCCCTCATAGGCGAGCTGCCCGTCAAAGAGGACGATGAAGGCGGTCGTGTTGGTACCGCTGAGGAAGTCTTCAAGGCTGTCCGCGCCCGTCGCGGAGAAATGGCGCTGGACGGCCGGCCCGAGGCGCGCATCGCTGAGCGGGCGGGCAGCGGGCGGATAGGTGGTCGCGGGCGGCTCGTTCGCGACCGCGCGCTCGGGAAAGAGCGTGTAGTCGTCGATCCCGACGCTGTTCCACGCGAGCACGCGCACGAGATAGACGTCGCGCCATGGCAGGGTCCAGGCCCCTGCAAGGCCCGCAAGGATCAGGATCGCAAAGACGGCAAGCACGCCTCGAAGCACGGAATGAACCCCGGATTGAATTGCGTGGCGATCCTAACGGGGCGGGCGTGACAGAAAACAGCGTGTACGGATCACCTTTGCGCGAGCAGGCTCGCCCACGCCGTGGCCGCCTCGGGCGCGACCATCTGCGCCATCACGAGCACGAGGCCGAGCGTGGCTGCGTTCCACGAAAAGCTGCGCAGCCAGGGGACCCCCGCCGCATAGAGCGGGATGAAGAGAATCCGCCCGCCCAAATAGAGGAGCGCGCCATAGTGGCTGAGATCGCCGTTCCGGCCGAGCATGTGGCACGCGAGCACCGCGGCAACGAAGATCGCGAAGGTCTCAAGGAAATTGCGCTGCGCCCTGTCGAGCCGCCCGGCGATGCCCGTGGGCTTCAGATCCGCATCGCGCGCGCCGACCGTATAGGCGTTGCCGACCTGCGCCTTGAAAGTGAAGCTCGCAGCCGAGACATGGACGAGCCCGACGACCATCGCGCCGAACAGGCACCACAGCTCGACCGTCATGGCTCTGCCCCCCGTGACGGCGCCTAGCGCGGCGCCATCACCATCATCATTTGCCGCCCTTCGAGCTTGGTGTCCTGCTCGACCTTGGCGATCTCGTCGAGCTCGGTGCGGATGCGCTGGAGCAGCTGCATGCCCAGATGCTGATGCTGCATCTCGCGGCCGCGGAAGCGCAGCGTGAATTTCACCTTGTCGCCCTCTTCGAAGAAACGGCGCGCGGCTTTCAGCTTCGTGGAATAATCATGGTCGTCGATCGAGGGGCGCATTTTCAGCTCCTTCACCTCGATGATCTTCTGCTTCTTGCGGGCTTCGGCCGCCTTCTTCTGCTGTTCGTATTTGAACTTGCCGAAATCCATCAACCGGCAGACGGGCGGGGTGGAGTTCGGCGCAACCTCGACGAGGTCGAACCCTTCTTCTTCCGCGAGGCGGATGGCGTCCAGCTTGCGCATGACGCCGCGCTTCTCATTGCTCTCATCGATCACCAGCACTTCGGGCGCGGTGATGTCGTGATTGACGCGGGGGCCGTCCTTCGCCTCGGGCTTAGCGGCAGTCATGGGTCGTCTGACTATGGGTCGTCTCCTTGGAGCGCGGGCCACGGCAAACGGCGAACGGCACCTGCGCTCCGGAGCGGTGTCCTCCGGGCGATCATGGCAGCGATCAAACGAGGAGGTGCCCCTTGGCAGATGGCGCCACCGCCCGCGTGACGCCGCGAGGGGGCTGAATGGCGCGAAAGCTAAGCGCGTCTCGGTCAAAGCGCAAGGGTGCTTGTCCGGCGCCGGCGATGGAGCGATTGAACGCATCGGCTTACCGCGCCTGCGAAGGGCGTTTGCGCCCCCGCCCGCCTAGCTCCACCCGCCCGAGATGTTCAGCACCTGGCCGGTAACGAACCCCGAATTGCCCAGCGCGAAGAAGGCGATCGCCTCCGCCGCCTCCGCCGCATCGCCCAGCCGGCCGAGCGGAATGCGGCCATAGAGCTTCTCGCGCTTGGCGGGGTCCGCCAGCAGCGCCTTGGGATAATAGGTCTCGGTCTGGATGAAATTGGGCGCGACCGCGTTGACGCTGATGCCCTTGGGCGCAAGTTCGAGCGCGAGGCTCCGGACCGCGCCGTTGATCGCCGCGCGCGCGGCCGCATAGGCGGCAAAGCCCGGAATGCCGCCGATCGGCCCGGACGACGTCGCGAACACGATGCGCTTGATCGCGCAGATCGACAGCGCCGCCGCCACCATCGCCAGGGGCTCGATCGCCAGCTTCTCGAAATAGGGGCGCGTCGTGCCGGCGCTCAGCGTCTCGGCGGGCGTGCGCGGCGCGGGCAGGGCGGCGGGAATGACCAGCACGTCGAGATCGCCGTGCTTGGCCTTCGCCGCCGCGATCGTTTCTTCCGCGCTCGTCTGCGCGACGGTTTCCACCTTCGGGCGCGGGCCGACGAAGGATTGCGTGATCCCGGTATTGTTGAAATCGGCGTCCGCCGCGATCACGCGCGCGCCGCCCTCGATCAGCCGCTCGCAGAGTTCGGGCCCGACGAAATGGGTCGCGTCGGTCACGAGGACGATGGGGTTCGCCATGGATGCCTCCTGTACTCGGGCGTGCCCACCATAGATTGCTGCCGCCGAGCGGACCACAACGCTGTCATGGCCGCCCCTGTGGCGGCCATCCATCGTCGGCCGATCGACGGGAGCCGCCTGAGAAGCGGCGCCATGGATGGCCGGGACAAGCCCGACCATGACATCGTTAAAAGGCGCTAGGCCGAACGCAAATCCGGCGGCGTCGCTTCCGCCGCAAAAGCCGCGATCGCCGCATCGAGGCTCATCGATTCCTGCTTGTCGGAGCCGAGCCGGCGGACCGAGATCGTTCGCTCCTCCGCCTCCCGCTTGCCCGCGACGAGCAGGATCGGGGTTTTTGCTAGGCTATGCTCGCGGACCTTGTAGTTGATCTTCTCGTTGCGAAGGTCGGCCTCCGCGCGCAGGCCGGCTCTCTTCAGCAGGTGAACCACCTCGTCGGCGTAAGGGTTCGCGTCCGAGACGATCGTCGCGACGGCGATCTGCGTCGGCGCGAGCCAGAGCGGGAAGCGCCCGCCATAATGCTCGATCAGAACGCCGATGAAGCGCTCCATCGAGCCCAAGACCGCGCGGTGCAGCATCGCCGGGCGCTTGCGCGAGCCGTCCTCGGCGACGTACTCGGCCTCGAACCGTTCCGGCAGATTGAAATCGACCTGCACGGTGCCGCATTGCCAGCCGCGCCCGATCGCGTCGAACAGTGTGAACTCGAGCTTGGGGCCATAGAACGCGCCCTCGCCCGGATTCTCCGTATAAGGAATGTCGAGGCGGTGGCACGCCTCGGCGAGATCGGCCTCCGCCTTGTCCCAGATCTCGTCCGACCCGATGCGGTTCTCCGGCCGCGTCGCCAGCTTCACGCGCACGTCGTCGAACCCCAGTTCCTTGTAGGTCTCGAAGATGAGTTCGCTCGCGCGCACGGATTCATCGACCATCCGTTCGGGCTCGCAGAAAATATGCGCGTCGTCCTGCGTGAACCCGCGCACGCGCATGATGCCGTGGAGCGCGCCCGAGGGCTCGTAGCGGTGGCACGAGCCGAACTCGGCCATGCGGATCGGCAAATCGCGATAGGATTTGAGCCCCTGGTTGAAGATCTGCACGTGGCCGGGGCAGTTCATCGGCTTGACGGCCAGTGTCTTCTTCTCGTCCTCGACTTCGGCGAGGAACATGTGCTCGCGGAACTTCGCCCAATGGCCCGAGCGCTCCCACAGCGCCCGGTCGAGCAGCAGCGGCGTCTTCACCTCGATATAGTCGCGCGCCTCGATCTTGCGGCGCACATAGGATTCGAGCGTGCGGAAGAGCGTGTAACCCTTCGCGTGCCAGAACACCTGGCCGACCGCTTCTTCCTGGATGTGGAAGAGATCCATCTCGCGCCCGATGCGGCGATGGTCGCGCTTCTCGGCTTCCTCGAGGCGCGTGAGATAGGCCTTCAGCTCCTTCTCGTCGCGCCACGCGGTGCCGTAGATGCGCTGCAGCTGCGCGTTTTTCGCATCGCCCCGCCAATAGGCGCCCGAGATTCTAGTGAGCTTGAACGCGGTGCCGATCTTGCCGGTCGAGGGCAGATGCGGCCCGCGGCAGAGGTCGTGCCAATCGCCGTGATAATAGACGCGGATTTCCTCATCGCCCGGCAGGTCGGCGATGATCTGCGCCTTGTACTCCTCGCCGATCGATTTGAAATGCGCGATCGCCGTCTCGCGCGGCCACACTTCGCGGCGCGTCTTGAGGTCGGCCGCGACGAGCGCGCGCATCTTCTCTTCGATCTTGGGCAGATCGTCGGTCGTGAACGGCTCGTTCCGCGCGAAATCGTAGAAGAACCCGTCCTCGATATTGGGGCCGATCGTCACCTGCGTGCCGGGGAAGAGCTCCTGCACGGCCTGCGCGAGCAGATGCGCCGTGTCGTGCCGGATGATGTCGAGTGCCTCCGCCTCGTCCTTGCGCGTGATGATCTGCAGCCGCGCGTCCTCGGTGATCGGCAGGTCGAGATCGACCATCCGCCCGTTGACGCGCGCGCACAGCGCGGCCTTGGCGAGGCCGGGCCCGATCGCGGCGGCGATGTCGCCGGCCGTCACGCCGCGCGTTTCCGTCCGCACCGTGCCGTCGGGCAGGGTGATGCGAATGGAAGCGGTAGTCGCGGCGGGGGCGGACAAGGCGGCTCTCCGATGCTGGTGTTAGGGTGCCGCGACCATCGGCAAGGGGCCGAAACCTGTCAAGCGAGGGCCGCCCCTAGACCCCCACCGCGACGACCCCGCCCGCGATCAGCGTGAGCCCGCACGCGATGATCATGATGAGCCCGTCCTTCGCCGTGAGCGCGAGACCGAAAAGGATGATCCCCGTCCCCGGAATGGCGTTGGCGAAGGGAATGGCCTCGAGCGGCACCATGAGGCCCGCGAGGAAGATCGACAGGAACGCCGCGCCCCGCCGCGCGACTTCATCGGTCGCGTGCGGCAGACGTTCGCTCACCAGCGCGTCGATGCGCTTGAGCCAGTCGCGCGCGTCGCGCCGCACCTGCTGCACGCGGCGCGTCTTCACCGCCATCCGCCGGATCGAGCCGGGCAGCCAGGGATGCTCGTGCCCCAGCAGCAACTGCCCCGCGATCAGCGCGACCGCGATGCCGATGACCGCCGGCACGCCCGGAATCGCGCCGATCGGCGAGACGGCGATGATCCCTAAAATAATGAGCAGCGGCCCGAATCCGCGATGGCCGAACGCGTCGAGAAGGTCATCGATGCTGATTTCGCCGTTCGCGCCGTTCCGGATCGCTGCGTCGAGCGTTTCTTCGAGCGGCTTTTCCGCGAGGCGGCGGGCGTCGGGGGCTTGGGCCATGGCGATCCTCTTCGGCCTTCTGAAAAAACGCGGCGCCGCGGTGACGGTTCCGCCGAACTTGCCCATGTTAACCCTCTGAGGGCGCTTTGGGGGATTGCGTTCGCGCCCGCGAAACGGTCTCCTGTGGATAACCGCCCGGCGTATTCGGGCGCGGACTGGGGGTTGGTATGGTGTTCAAGGGTTTGGCCGCCGGCATGGCGCTGGCCTTGGCATTGGGATCGGCGGCCCCGTCGGCCGCCGCCGAGGTGAAGTTCTACCCGATCGAGAGCTTCACCATCGTCTATGGCTATGAGGGCGTTCAGGTCGGCTCCTCGACGCTGCATGTGCGCGATTTCGGCGGCAAGCGCGCGGAGCTGAAATATTTGGCCTCCAGCGCGGCTGGCTATCCCGCAACGACGCGCGAGCGTGTCGTCACCGAAGGCGCGATCGTCACGACCGTCGATCTGATGACGAAGGCGGGCGTGCGCATCGAGAACCCGATGTATTCGCGCATGGTTCAGGCCATCCCGCCCGAGGGAACAGAGGGCGTTGCTCCCGGCACCGGCTATATCCGCTCGCTCGGCGGCATCGAGACGGGCGAGATGAAAACGATCGCGGGCGAAACCTGCATGGTCTGGTCGGTCGCCGCCTTCGGCCAGTCGCAATGCCTCGCGGTCGACGGCCTGCCGCTCGAGATCGTCTCGGGCACCTTCGGCGTGATGTCGACGCAGACGGCGGTTGAAGTCCGCCGCAATGATCCGGGCCCGGACGATGCCTTCTCGGTCGAGGGCGTGAACCTCACGGACTACACCGTCACGCCGCGTTAGCCGCGCGCTCCTCAGGGTGAGGCGAAAGGGCGTCTCGAAGGATGGATCGATCCAACCGCTAGGTCGCCTTCGCCAGCACGTCCTCGACGCTGAGCGCGGCGAGGTCCTCGCGCCTGAGGATCGTGACGTCCCTTCCGCGCTGGCCGCAGCGAAGGGGATCGCTGGCGCCGGAGAAAAGCACGATCGAGCGCGCGCCCGCCGTCGCGATCAGATGCATCGGCCCCGTGTCGTTGCCGATGGCGAGGGCCGCGCCGCGCGCGAGCCCCACGATCTCCAGAAGCGACGTCCGCCCGACGAGATTGATCGTCGCGGGCGCCGCGGCCTCGATCGCCGCGGCGAGGACTTCTTCATCCAATCCCTGGCCGAGCACGACCGGCGTCACGCCCGCCTTGGTGAGGGCGCCCGCGAGCGTCACGTAGTGCCCGATCGGCCAGCGCTTCTCCGGCCGGTGCGCCGCGCCGCCGGGCACCAGCAGCGCGTAGGGCGAAGGGAGCGCGAAGCGCGAAACATCGGCGGTGACGAACGAGAGATCGGGCGGCGGCGTTTGGGCGAGCCCCGCCATCAGCAATTGCTCGGCCTGGCGATCGATCGTGTGCATCGGCACACGGCGCGGATTGGCGTGCGGGTGCGAGCAGCCGAAGGCGACGCCCGACCAGAAGGGCGGGTTCGGCCGCATGAGCTGGAAGAGCCAGCCGCTGCGCGAGGAGGTCTGAAGATCATAGATGCGCGCGAAATCCTGCGCCTTCAGCCGCCGCGCGAGCGCAACCGTCTTCAGCCAGCCTTTCGCGCGCCCGCCCGTGTCGATCGCGTCGAACCAGCCCGACGCCTTGGCCAGCGGCTCGAACGGCGGCGTCGTGAGCAAAGTCAGATGCGCTTGCCCGTGATGCTCGCGGATCGCGCGCATCGGCCCCAGCGCCTGCACGAAATCGCCGAGCGCCCCCAGCTTGATGATGAGGATCCGCTCGCTCAACGCGGATCGCGCCCAAGGATCTCGTCATAGAGCGCGAGCGTCGCCGTGCACATCGCCGCGACCGAGAACGTGCTCTTGGCGTGGCCGCGCGCCGCGCTCGCCATCGTCTCGCGCGTTTCGGGATCGAGCGCGAGCGCGGCGCGGATCGCCTGTGCGAGGGCGGTCGCATCGCCCGCCTTGACGAGGAAACCCGTCTCGCCGCGTTTCACCGTCTCGCGCGCGGCGCCGAGATCCGTCGCGATGATCGGCCGGCCCATCGCCTGTGCCTCTACCGCGATCCGCCCGAAGGCTTCCGGCTTGACCGACGTCGAGAGCACGACGTCTGCCGCCATATAGGCGGCCGGCATGTCGGTGATGTGCCCCACACGCTTGACGCGGCCGGTGAGTCCCGCCGCCGCGATCGCCTTGTCCAGTTCGCCCACGTAGTGCGAATGCGATCCCTCATCGCCCGCCAGCACGAAGAGGCTCGACGTGTCGCCCGCCTTCGCCATCGCGGCCGCCGCCTCGATCAGCACGTGCTGGCCCTTCCAGCGCGTGAGCCGCCCCGGCAGCAGCACGACGCGCTGATCGTGCCGCGCGCCCCAGGCCGCGCGCATCGCGTCCACCCGGTCGGGGTTCATCGCGCCCTCGTCGAACGCGGAGAGATCGATGCCGCGATGGATGACGCGCAGCCGCTCGGCGGGCGTTGCGTGCGCGGCCGCGACGTGATCGGCCGTATACTGAGAATTGGCGATGACGCGCTCGCCCCGCGCCATGATCGAATTGTAGAGCCGCTTGCCCGGCAGGTCGGCCGAATGGATGCCGGCATAGGTCGTGATGAGCGGCACGCCCGCGCGCGTGCACGCGATCAGCGCCGACCAGCCGGGCGCGCGGCTGCGCGCGTGCACGAGCGAGACGTTTTGCGATTTGAGGAACGAGGCGAGCGCGAACCCATTCGCAAGGATCGTGATCGGGTTTTTGGACGCGACATTGAGGCGGAGGATTTCGACGTCCTGCGCCCGCGCCTCGTCTTCCAGCCGCCCGCCCGTCGTCACCAGGATCGAGCGCCACCCGCGCTTGGCGACGGCGATCGCGACGTCCACGGCCGTGCGCTCGACCCCGCCCGCATCGAGCGCGGGCACGATCTGCACGATGCATGGCGCAGAAGCGTCGGCGTCTTTAAGGTCGGGCTCGGCCAAGGAAACTCGCTGAGACAGGAAAGAAGGAGCGCGCGATGACGCAACCGGAACGCCTCCCCCGCGACGGCTATGATCTGGCCTATTGTCGGCGGAAGGGAGGAAGGCCCGGCGGCGTCCTCTGGCTCGGCGGCTTTATGTCCGACATGACGGGCACGAAGGCAACCGCTCTCGATGCCTGGGCGGCCGAAACCGGCGAGACGTTCCTGCGCTTCGACTATTTCGGCCACGGCGCCTCGGGCGGCGCGTTCGTCGACGGCACGATCTCGCGCTGGCGGGACGACGCGGTCGCGGTGCTGGACCGCTTGACCGAGGGGCCGCAGGTGCTGGTCGGCTCCTCGATGGGCGGCTGGATCGCGACGCTTTTGGCGCTCGCCCGGCCGGAGCGGGTCTCGGGCATCGTTTACATCGCTCCCGCGCCCGATTTCACCGAAGAGCTGATGTGGAAGAATCTGCCCGAGCCCGCCCGCCGCCAGATCCTGGAGGAGGGGGTCTGGCATCGCCCGAGCGAGTATGACGACGGGCCTTACCCCATCACTCGCGCGCTGATCGAGGATGGCCGCCGCCACCTCGTGCTGGGCGGGCCGATCGCGATCGACTGCCCCGTGGCGGTGCTCCAGGGCATGGCCGACCCGGACGTCCCCTGGGCCCACGCGATGCGCCTCGTCGCGGCGCTGCGAACCCAGGATGTGACGGTGACGCTGACGAAATCGGGCGATCACCGGCTGTCGGGCGAGGCGGATCTCGCCCGCCTCATCGCAACCGTTGCGGCCATGCGCGCGCGGACGGTGTAACCCAATCTGTCATGGCCGGCCTGCGTGCCGGCCATCCATCGCGCCCCGATCGACGGGTTTCGCCGGTGAAGCGGCGCCATGGATGGCCGGGACAAGCCCGGCCATGACATCCAGGAGAGTTCACCCCCTTTGCGGACGCATCCGGTCGGCGGCGACGAAATATTTCCGCGCGAAGGCCACCACCTGCCCATCGCTCAAATGATCGACGGTCTCGACCGCGACGATCTTGTCGGCGATTTGGGGGTCGTGCCGCGCGAGATGCTTCAGAAGCGCCGTCTTTGCCTGGCCCGGTCCGACGATGAGCGCCTCGTGGACCGTGCTGAGCGCTTGCGCGACCGCGTGATAAAACGCCTGGTCCTCCGCCGCGTGGCCCGATCCGAGAACACCCGCCTTGTGGTGGATCTGATGCGCCGGGTTGTGCGCATGGATGACGAGCTTGTCCACCTCCTCGGCGTTGAACGGGAAAACGCGCGCCTCGCGGTGATCGATCCAGACAACGGCGTGATAGTGCGGCATGGGGGCTCTCCTGGCGACCGAGGGCGGTCCTTAGCAGGGGGACATAGAGGCCGGATTGATTCCCCTCAAGGGCGCGCAGCGAGCGCGCGCAGCCCCTCGCGATAGGTCGGGTAGCGGAGCGTCACGCCAAGGGCTGATTTCAGGAGGTCGTTGCGCACACGTTTCGACTCCGACCAGAACGAAAGCGCCATCGGACTCATCGTTTCGCGCGCGATTCGATAATCCTCGAGCGGCGGCACCGGCACGCCGATCAGCCTGGCGGCGAATTCGGTGACCTCGGACGGCGCGGCCGGCTCATCATCCGCGAGATTGACGAGGGGCGGCGCCCCCGCCTTTGCCATCGCGGCGCGGATCGCCTGTGCGATGTCGTCGACATGGATGCGCGAGAACACCTGGCCCTCCCGCTGGATGCGCCTCGCGCGGCCCTCGCGAAGCGCGATCAAGGGGTTGCTGGCCGGGCCATAGATCCCTGCCAGCCGGAAAACCGTTACGGCGATCCCCGTCCGCGCGCCGAAGGAAAGCCAGCCGTCCTCCGCCGCCGCGCGCCGCTGCGTGCGCGGCTGGGCGGGCGCGATGGGCGTCGTCTCATCGACCCAGGCGCCCTGATGATCGCCATAGACCCCGGTCGTCGACAAATAGCCGAGCCAGCGCGCCCGGCCGAAGGGATTGCCGTCGCCGATCGCGGCCAGGAGCGCGTCCCCCGCCTCGCCGGGCGCCGCCGATACGAGGACGTGGCTCGCATCCCCCGCCGCCTCCGCGATGGCGCGATCGGGATCCCCTTGCAGCCGCACGGGCGCGATCCCGGCCGCGGAAAGCGCCGCCGCCTTGGCCGGATCGCGCGTCGTCGCGCTCACCCGCCAGCCCTCGGCGAGAAGGCCGGGCGTGAGCGCCGCCGCACACTGCCCGTAACCGAAACAAAAGAGGTGATTGCTCAAGGCCCGCCCGATCGGATTTATGGGGCCATGGTCGGGCGCATTCGGCGCCCGTTCAATGGGGTTTGCGCGATGAGGCTGAAAACGAACGGGAAAAGAGAGGCCTTTGCTCCCGCCCTCCTCGTCGCCCTCGCGCTGGCCGTGCCAGCTGCCGCCGAGGAGCCGGCCGCGATGCCGCTGGAAGCCCCTACGCTGGAAGCCCCTACGCTGGAGACCCCTGCGCCCGAGGACCCCGCCACCCGTTACGACGCCTGCCTCGCGCAGACCGAGATCGATCCCCGCGCGGCGCTCACCGCTGCCGAGAACTGGCAGGCCGCGGGCGGGGGCGTGCCGGCCGGCCATTGCGCGGCGCTCGCCTTGATCGCGCTCGGCGAGAACGCGGATGCCGGAACCCTCCTCCTCTCGCTCGCCAACGCGGACCCGAACGCCGACGGGCTGATGCGCGCCGCGCTTTACGGCCAGGCGGGGAACGCGTTCCTTTTGGCCGCGATGCCGGACAACGCGCGCACGGCGCTCAGCCGCGCGCTCGAGCTCAACCCCGGCGATCCGGTGCTCCTCGCCGACCGGGCGCGCGGCGCGATGCTCGAAACCGATTGGGAGGCCGCGCGCGCCGATCTCGATCAGGCGATCCTCCTCGCGCCCGACCGCATCGAGGCCTATGCGCTGCGCGCCCAGGTGCGCCGCCAGCAGGGCGACGTGCGCGGTGCGCGCGATGACATCGACGCGGCGCTGAGGCGTGACCCCGGCAACCCGCAGGCGCTCTTCGAGCAGGCGATGCTGAAGCTGAAGGCCGGCGATCGGGCGGGCGCCAAGGCCGACCTCGAAGCCGTGGTCGCGGGCGCGCGCGATCCCTCGGTGACGGCGGCGGCGCAGCAGGAACTGGCGGAGTTTCCCTAACCCCACTCCGCGCGGACGTCGGGATCGGCTTCACTGTCAGCACGCTCGGCGGCGAGCGCGGCGAACGCGTCCGCTGGCAGCAGGCGAGACAGCGCCCAGACCGCCGCGCCGCGCACGAGGGGGCTCTCATCGCCAAGCCGCGCGCGGGTGGCGGGAATGAGCGCCGGCTCCCCCGAATTGCCGATCGCGATCAGGACGTTGCGCAGGAACCGGTCGCGCCCGATCCGCTTGATCGGGCTCGCCGAGAAGCGCTTCCGGAACGCCGCGTCGTCGAGTGCGGCGAGCGCGGCGAGGGGCGGTGAAACATTCTCCGCGCGCGCGGCGAGCTTCGCCTCGCGCCCCGTCGCGGCGAATTTGTTCCACGGGCAGACGGCGAGGCAATCATCGCAGCCATAGATCCGGTTGCCCATGGGCGCGCGCAGTTCGCGCGGGATTGGGCCCGCATGCTCGATCGTCAGGTACGAGATGCAGCGCCGCGCATCGAGCTGATAGGGCTGAGGGAACGCCGCCGTCGGGCAGATGTCGAGGCACGCGCGGCAGCTGCCGCAATGATCCGCCTCCGGAGCATTCTCGGGCAGCGCAGCATCGGTCAGGATCACGCCGAGGAACAGCCACGAGCCGAAATCGCGGCTGACGAGATTGGTGTGCTTGCCCTGCCAGCCGATCCCCGCGCGCGCCGCCAGCGGCTTTTCCATCAGGGGCGCGGTATCGACGAAGACTTTCACCGCCGCTCCGCTCTCGCGCGCGAACCACTGCGCGAGGTCTTTGAGCTTGCCCTTGATGACGTCGTGATAGTCGCGCCCCTGCGCATAGACCGAGAGCGTTCCATGCGCGCGCGCATCGAGCGCGGCGAGCGGATCGTGCGTGGGGCCGTAATTGAGCCCGAGCAGGATCGCGCTCTCGGCGTCCGGCCACATCGCTCTCGGATGACGCCGCCGTGCCTGCGTCTCCGCGAGCCAGTCCATGCTGCCGTGCCGGCCTGCGGCGATGAAAGCACCGAGCCGCTCGCCGATAGCCGCATCGAGATCGGCGCGTGCGATGCCGACCGCTTCGAATCCCAGCGCGGCCGCGCGGGTGCGGAGCGCGGCGCTCAGCCGCTGCGGATCAGAGCGCGGCGGCGGCAAGGGTCCGCGCGCTTTCGATCGCAAGGCCGATCAGCGTCGAGAGCGGCCCCGCGAGATAGGCGATGAAGACGTAGAGGAGGGGCGCCGAGAACACGAGCACGACGAGGAGCTGCGAATAGACGTTCACTTCCGCGCCGCCCGGCAGGCCGCGCGTATAGGCGACATAGCCCACGAACCCGCCCGCAAGCCCGATGAAATAGAAAAGGATCGCGAACGAGAGCCAGATCATCGCGCCGACGAGCGCGAGCGTCGTGAAGAAATTCGCTGTGTCGCCGAAGACGAAGAGGACGAAGGGCCCGAGCCCCGTCGCCGCCATGAAGCCGTAGAAGAGCCCCGCGCCGAACTCGCTCCACGCGAAGGCGGGAAAAGGCTGCATCGGCGCGCGCCGCTCCCACGTGTTCGGCCGCGCGAGCGCGAGCGCCCGCCGCGTCACGGCGAGGATGACGAACGCCGTGAAGCCCGCGCCCAGAACGTGGAAGGCCGCTTCGAACGAAAGGCCGGGCATGAACGAGGCCGTGTCTCAGAAATCGAGATCCGCATAATGCCGCACGGGGGGCATTCCGGGAACCACATCGCTCAAGAGCGCGCGGAAACACGGCCGCGATTTCAGCCGCACGAACCATTCCTTGGCCGGCTCGTACTGGCCCCAGGGCACATCGCCCAGATAGTCGAGCGCCGAGAGATGCCCCGCCGCCGCGAGGTCCGCGATCGAGAGTGCGTCCCCCGCCAGCCAGCGCCGAACCTCCGTGATCTGCGAGATCGCGTCCAAATGCTCGCGCAAGGCTTCCGAGCCCGCGCGCACGATCGCGAGTTCGGGCGTCGCGCGCGCCCCGCGCGGGTCGTAGAAGCGCTTGTGCACCTTTTCATAGAGGAGGCGCACCGTGACCTCGCGGTGGAACACCTCGTCGAACCAGAAGGTGAGGCGGCGGATTTCCGCGCGGTCCGCCGCCGTGCCGGGGATCAGCGGGTGGACGGGATAGACCTCTTCCAGATACTCGCAGATCGCGGCCGAATGCGGCACCACGATGCCGCCCTCATCGACCAGCACCGGCACGGTGCCCGCCGGGTTGAGCGCGAACAGCGCGTCCCGGCCCTCATAGGGGTTCTCGGCCGCCAGGGTGAAGGGCAGGCGCTTTTCCCCGAGCGCGAGCCGCACTTTGCGGCAGAACGGAGAGAGCGCGAAATGGTGGAGCGTCCGCATGGCCGCTCTCCACATTAACTGATTTGCGGCCCTGTCGAGCGACCGATTGGGGATTATTTGTGCGGGGGCCGCCTCAGCGGCCGGCTGCCGGGGCCGGGTTTTTCCGCCGAGGGGTAGGCATCCTTCGAGGCCCCTTCGCCTCACCCTGAGGGCGAGCGCCGCGAGCGTCTCGAAGGGCGAGGCGAAAGGGCGCCTCAGGATGAGGGCGCAGGCGATTCCAACGAAGCGGAAATGGTTCAGCGCCCGAGCACGCAATCATCGAGGCCCTGCGCGCGCACGGTCTCCATCCGCCGCAGCAGGATCTGCGCGCGCTGGGCAACGTAAGGGCTGGGCGGATTGGCTTTCCAGGTCTGCGGCGAGGGCAGAACCGCCGCCAGCTGCGCCGCCTGCCGGGCCGTGAGCGCGCTCGCCGAGACGCCGAAGAACCGCCGCGCCGCGGCTTCGGCCCCGAACGCGCCGCCGCCGAACTCGGCAACGTTCAGGTAGCTCTCCATCACGCGCCGCTTCGACCAGAAAAGCTCGATGAGCGCGGTGAAATAGGCCTCGATCCCCTTGCGCAGCCAGGACCGGTCCGGCCACAGAAAGACATTCTTCGCCGTCTGCTGGCTGATCGTGCTCGCCCCGCGCAGCCGCCCCTCTTCGCCGAGCGCCTGGCTGATCGCGCCGACATCGAACCCCCAATGCTGGCAGAACCGGGCGTCCTCCGCCGCGATCACCGCGCGCACGAGATGGGGCGAGACCAGCCCGAGCGAGACCGGGCGATAGCGCACGGGCTCGCCCTGGATCGCCTCGCTCAGCATGAGAAGCGTGCCGGGCGATCCGGTCATCCCGATCGCGAGAACGAGAAGGATCGGCGCGATCAGGGCGGCGAGGGCGCCCCGGATCAGCCAGCGCCGCCACAGCGGCCCGCCTTTGCCCGGCCGCGTCCAGCGCCGCCAGGTCTTGCGCAGCGACCGGCGCAGGCGCGTGAGACGCGTCAGTTTCGCGCGCCGGCGCGGCGCGCGCAGGGGCGGCCCGCTCACGCCTTCGCCGCGAGCGTGAGGAGCGCGTCGAGCGCGGCCTCGCGGGCCGCCGTCGGCTCCTCGCCGAAGAGATGGCTGAGGTCGCGCCCGAAGAACCCGCTGCCGAGCGCGAGCAGGATGCCCAGCATCACGAAGCGCCGCATACGCTCAGAGCTGATGTCGCGCGTCGGATCGCGCAGGCTCGCCGCCTCGATGGAGGAGAGCACGCGCTGGATCGCCTCCTGCACGCTCGAGAGGCGCTGCACCCGGTCAGTCATCACCAGCCACGCAGCGATGCGCGAGGAGGATTTGCTCTCGAACGCCTCGAACATCTCCGTGATGCCGAGCGTCATGCGCTGATCCTCGCTCCAGGGCTGCTCGGTGATCGCGACCACGCGGTCGACCAGCCGCTTGACGAGATTTTCCATGAGCGCGGCCTGCAGCCCCTCAACCGTCCCGAAATGGTGGAGCACGGTGCCGTTCGCGACGCCCGCCGCCTTGGCGACCTCGGAGAGCTTGAGGTCCTGCGGCCCCTTGCTCGTCAGGACCCGCTCGGCCGCCTCTAGCAGCGCCGTCCGCGCCGCTTCCGCCGGCAGCCGGCGCCGCTTGGCCGGCGCGCGCGGGGGCTTTGCGGCCCGGGGAGCCCAGGTTGATCGTTTTTTTACTATTGACATTTTTGTCAGTATATCACATGGTCCATATGAACACTAAGCGCTAAGGAGTGAACAGGATGTCCCCCGCGCTCGCCAAGTCCGTGAAGACGCAGCCCGACGACATAACGAACCATCCGCGCGACATCGCGTTCGTGCGCGGCGGGCCGAAGAACGAAGCCTGGGCCGGCGGCGACCGCGCCAAGACGGCTGTCTTCAACGCGCTCTCGATCACCTTTCCCCCGGGCGAGCGCTTCTTCATCGACGCGGTGAAGCATTATCGCGGCCTCGCGAGCGGCAAGCTCGCCGACGACGTGAAGGATTTCATCATCCAGGAATCGCTGCACACGCGCGAGCACATCGCCTTCAACCAATTGATGGACCCTGAGCACTACCCGGTCGCCGCGATCGAGGCGATCCTCGCCGAGCGCATGAAGATCGGCCGCTCGAAGGGCCCGCTTGCGATGCTGATGATCACGACGGCGCTCGAACATTTCACGGCGATCCTCGCCGATGCGGCGCTCCGCCATCCCGAGACCTTCGAAGACGCGCCGGAAGAAATCCGCAATCTCTGGCTCTGGCATTCGCTGGAAGAAACCGAGCACAAGGCCGTCGCCTTCGATCTGATGCAGCGCGTGATCGCGGACATGCCGGCCTGGCGGCGCTATCTCCTGCGCGCGCGGGTGATGATCATCACGACGACGCTCTTCCACATGAACATCCTCACCTTCGCGCGGATGCTTCTGAAGGCCGACGGCATCACCGGCTGGGCCGCCTGGCGCGGCGTGCTGGGTGCGATGTATGGCAAAGGCGGTCTCTTCCGCCTGGCGCTGCCGGCCTATTTCGACTGGTATCGCCCGGGCTTTCATCCCTGGGATCACGACAACCGCGATCTCCTGGCCAAATGGCGCCCGCTCTTTGAGACGCCTTCGGTGGCGGCGGCGGAGTAGCGCGGACGTTTCGGGCGGGCTTGCTCGCTTAGGTGAACCGCTCCTTCGGCTCGATGTAGAGCAGCTGCTCCCCAGCGAGATAGCGGCCTAATTGCTCGAGCATGAAGTGATCGATCCGCCGCACGGTGCCCGCCGTCTGCGGCGAATTATGCGGGCTCACCATGACGTTCGGGTGCGCCCAGAAGGGGCTGTCGTCCGGCAGGGGCTCCGTCTCGAAGACGTCGAGCGCGGCGAAGGCCGGCCGGCCGCCATCGAGCGCTGAGAGCAGATCGGGCTCGACGACCAGCGCGCCCCGCCCGACATTGACGAAGAGTGCATCCTTCTTCATCGCGGCGAAGAAGGATGCGTTCGCCATTTTCTCCGTCTCGGGCGTGTGCGGCGCGCAGAGGAGAACGACATCGGCCTGCGGCAGCAGCGCGGGAAGATCCGTAGGCGGAGCGATCGCGTCGGCATCGGGATCGGGCCCCGGCGAGCGGCGCACGCCCGTCACCCGCCCGCCCAGCGCGCGCACGCGCCGCGCCGTCTCCCGGCCGATTTCGCCGAACCCGGCGATCACCCATTCCGAACCGGACACCTCGCGCGTCGTCAGCCGCCGCCAGTGCCGCGCCGCCTGATCGGCCCGCCGCTCGGGGCCCCGCCGGAAGAAATCGAACGCCGCCCAGACCACCCATTCCGCGATGGCGGCGGCCTGCGCATGGCAGCTCGTATAGATCTCGGCCTTCCGCCCGAAGGGGATGAAGGCGCGGTTCTCGATGCCGGCGGCCCCGGACTGGAACCAGACGAGCCGCGGCGAGGCGATCGCCGTCTGCATGATCGTGCGGACGGCGGGCGAGAAGAAGACGTCCATCGTCGCGAACAGGATATGCGGTTGCGCGGGCCCTTCGAGCGGCGCCCCCCAGCCGGCGCGGATCGCTCCCGCGTCATTGGCGAGAAGCGGGCGGATTGCCGCTTCGTGGGCGATGAGGCGCCCCTCGATGCGGCGGAACATGGCCTCGTGGAGGAGAAGATCGTGCATCGCCATAGCCTAGCAGGGGATCGATCGCTTGCTCGAGCCGCGGCGCCCCCTTCTGTTGCGCGCGCCGCCGTCACCGGGTCCGTCGAAAAGGGGCCTCGAAAGTCTCAGGAATGGTCGCGTGCGGCCGCTTGCCGCCAGCGCCAAAATGCCCTCGAACGGGCCAACGTTTCCCGCGCCCTCCGTCGCGGATGCCGAATTAAGTGTCCCATAAGGCATGCAAGCCCGGTGACGTAAAGCACAGAAAAATCTGTGTCTCCCGGTCCCGCGCCACTGCCCGAATCGCGACGAATACGCGATCATGACGCGCCAGCCAACGGCCAGCGGGGGAGGATTGGGATGTCCAACAATCACATCGAAGCGGTTCAAGGGATCTATGCCTGTTTCGGCGCGGGCGATGTGGAGGGGCTGTTGCGCTTCCTTGATCCCGCCATCGAGTGGGAGCCCGATTGGGGCCGTGAGCCGCCCCGCCTCTACCGGCCGCGGCGTGGCCACGAGGGCGTGGCGGCGTTCTTCTCGGAGCTGGCCGGTTTCGAATTCCTGCGATTCGAACCGATGGGATTCCTGGCGGGCGGCGCGATGGTTGCGGTTCCCATTGCGGTGACGGTGCGGCACCGGCGCACGGGCCGCGAGATGCGCGACATTGAAGTCCATCTCTGGACGTTCGGCGAGAATGGTCTGGTCCAGCGCCTGCGTCACGTTCTCGACACGCGCCAATTCGTATGGATTACCGGCGAGACCTAGTCTCGCGCGGTACCGTTCGCCCCGTCGCGCTGAAACCGGCGGCGCAATTCGGCGAGGATCGCCTTGACGTAATAGAGCCCCCTCAGCGCGTGGGAGAGTTCCATGCCGCGCTGGGCGAGCGCGGCGGCGTTCACCTCGTTGAGCCGGCCCTGCACGCGGCTGAGGAAATTGCGCACGTCCTGCTTGGCAACGTCTTGCGCGCGCTTGATGTCCTCGGCGAAGACGTCGCCCTCAAAGCCCAACTCGCGCGAGAACCCGGCCGCGCGCATATCGGCCCACAGCCCCAGGATCTGCGCGTCGAGCCGCGTGACCATGGCGTCCTCGCCGGTGCCGCGCGGCTGGATGACGCCCGCGCGCGTCAGCGTCTCGATGTCGGCCGCGACGGCGGGATGGCGCTCGAGGATCTCAGAAAGCTTTTGCAGTCCCTCATCGCCCGCGCCCGCGCCCAGCCGGCTGGCCAGAAGATCGGTGAAATGGGGATAGGCGATCGTCTCGGGCGGCAGGCCCGAAATGTCGCCGTTGAGCGCGCGCTTGATCGCGGCGAGCGGCAGGAACCGGTCGGCCTGCAGCTTCTTGATGGCGACGATGGCGCGCACATGCGCGTCGGAATAATGCGCGACGTTCGGCTTCGGCCGCTCGGGCTCGGGCAGCAGGCCTTCTTTGAGATAGTAGCGGATCGTCTCCCGGCCGACGCCGGTCCGCTGCTCCAGCTCACGCATCTTCATGGGTGACGGGGCTTAGCAGGCGCCGCGCCGCGCTGCAATGCGGCGATTTATTGACACGGTGGCACACGGAGTTTCGTTTACCATGTGGCTAGTCGCGCGGAGGTTCAGCAAGAACAGGAAGGGGTGAGCGACAATGCGCAAAATACTAGTTGCCGTCGCAAGTTTGTTCGCACTGACAGTTCTCCCGGTGGAAGCTCGGGAACAGTCAAGCATGTGCAGGACCGACACAATCGGTGCGAGCGGAACGGCCCTCAGGGTTCAAGTTTGCTTCGGGCTCGAAGAGAGATCGTGGGCAGATCGGACTATCTCGCTCTCCCCCGGAAATCCGATTCGCTGCGGTTGGGAAAAAAAGAAGGATGACGCTGTCGGCCACAACAATGGCAACAATGTTCACCTCGGAAGCGGCGGTACGTTGATCCTCGAATTTGAAGATCCAGGGATCTCGGATTTCTTGGGCGTTGATCTGTGGATTTTCGAGTTTGGTTCCAAAAAGGAGCCACTAGATGTGTTCGTCTCCAGCGACCTGGACGAAGGGAGCTGGGGGGCGCCAGTCGGCCGCGTTAGCGGAAACCGCTCGTTCGTTGACATTGCTGTCGACGATGCTCGACGTGGGAAAAGCTATCGATATGTGAAGCTAGTGGACTTGTCTCATTTGGAACAAGAGGCAGAGTGCGTTTCGGGTGATTGGGACTATCCCGGGGCAGAGATCGACGCCGTTGGGACAAACATTTGCTCAGTCATGTTCGATCCCGATGACCTAGCTTTTTTCGACACGGCTCAATCGGCGTTGAGGGATGATGCGCGTGAACGCCTAGAGCCAGTCATTGAATTGCTCGAGAGCACGGTGCGAGCGAGCGTTTCGATTCACGGCTATGCGGACGAACGGGGCACTCAAGAGCAGAATTTGCCTCTTTCGGCGCGGCGCGCAGAGGCAGTCGCTGACTTCTTGCGCCAAAACTTGCCGGACCGTACGCCCGACACTCTCAAGTTCGAGACTTTAGGATTGGGTGAGTTGCCTGGGTCAGCAGAAGAGTGGGAGGGAAATCGAAGAGTCGAAATCGAAGTGCTACCCGCCGGCCCTAACGCCTGTCCGCAACTCGCCGATCAAGCTACCCCCTAAGCAGTCATGGTCCGCGAAGGCGGACCATCCATGCCTGTTCCCGACGCCACGTAGAAGTCATGGATGCTCCGCCCGCGCGGAGCATGACAGGATGAGAAGCGCCTCTCACGCCCGCGCCTGTTCGGCGGCCGCATCGCTCAGCGGGTGCTTCAGCCGCGTCACCATTTCCTGCGGGCAGATCTGCCAGAAGCGGCCCCGTTCGCGGTCCCACGTGGAGAGGATGCGCTTGGCCCACGCGCTTTGCGTTTCCTCCGCATGCAGACGGATGAGGTTCACGAGCACGCGCTCCCAATGCGCCGATTGCAGGCGCTGCCACACCACGCTGTCCGGGTTCACGCGGTGCTGGAAATCTTCCTCGATGTCGTAGACGAAGGCCATGCCGCCCGTCATGCCGGCCGCGAAATTGTCGCCGACGCGCCCGAGGATCACGGCCGTGCCGCCGGTCATGTATTCGCACCCGTTCGAGCCGCACCCCTCGATCACGGTTTCCGCGCCCGAATTGCGCACGGCGAAGCGCTCGCCCGCCTGGCCGGCCGCGAGCAGCCGCCCAGCCGTCGCACCGTAAAGGCAGGTGTTGCCGATGATCGTGTTCTCATGGCTCGCGAGAGGGCTCGCCGTCATCGGGCGAACGACGATGAGACCGCCCGAGAGCCCCTTGCCCACATAGTCGTTCGCATCACCGAAGACTTCGAGCTTCAGCCCCTGCACCGCGAACGCGCCGAGCGACTGTCCGGCCGAGCCGCGCAGCCGGACCGTGAGGTGCCCGGGGCGCAGCCCCGTCATCCCGAACTTGCGCACGAGATGCGAGGAGACGCGCGCGCCGATCGTGCGGTCGGTGTTCCTGACCGTATAGGTGAGCTGCATCTTCTCGCCCCCGTCGAGCAGGCGCGCCGCGTCCGCGACGATCTTGCTGTCGAGCGTGTCGGGCACTTCGTTGCGCCGGTCGAGCGTGAGATAGCGCGCGTGCGGGCCGGGGTCCGCCTGCACGAGCAGCGGATTGAGATCGAGATCGTCGAGCTCGTCCGCGCCGCGGCTCACCTGCATGAGAAGATCCGAGCGGCCGATCACGTCCTTGAGCGAGCGGAAGCCGAGATGGCTGAGGATCTCGCGCACTTCCTCCGCGATGAAGCTGAAGAGGTTGACGACCTTTTCGGGCGTGCCGGTGAATTTCTTGCGCAGCTCCGGGTCCTGAACGCACACGCCAACCGGGCAGGTGTTCGAATGGCATTGCCGCACGATGATGCAGCCCATCGCGACGAGCGCGGCCGTGCCGACGCCGAATTCCTCCGCGCCCATCATCGCGGCCATCACGACGTCGCGCCCCGTGCGGATGCCGCCGTCGGTGCGCAAGAGCACCCGGTGCCGGAGGTTGTTGAGGGTCAGAACCTGGTTGGCCTCGGTAAGGCCCATCTCCCAGGGGATGCCCGCGTATTTGATCGAGGTCTGGGGCGAGGCGCCCGTGCCGCCATTGTGCCCGGAGATGAGGATGACGTCGGCATGCGCTTTCGCGACGCCCGCCGCGATCGTCCCGATGCCCGATTGCGCGACCAGCTTCACACAGACTTTCGCGATCGGGTTGATCTGCTTCAGGTCATAGATGAGCTGCGCCAGATCCTCGATCGAATAGATGTCGTGGTGCGGCGGCGGCGAGATCAGCATCACGCCGGGCGTTGAGTGCCGGAAGCGCGCGATGAGCTCGGTCACCTTGAAGCCGGGCAGCTGCCCGCCTTCGCCGGGCTTGGCGCCCTGCGCGACCTTGATCTCGATCTCGCGCGCCTGGTTGAGATACTCCGCCGTCACGCCGAAGCGCCCGGACGCGATCTGCTTGATCGCCGAGTTCGCGTTGTCGCCTTCAACGGTCGGGCGATAGCGGTCGGGGTCTTCGCCCCCTTCGCCCGAATCCGACTTCGCGCCGATCCGGTTCATCGCGATGTTGAGCGTGCCGTGCGCCTCGGGCGAGAGCGCGCCCAGCGACATGCCGGGCGTGACGAACCGCTTGCGGATCTCGGTGATGGATTCGACTTCCTCGAGCGGCACCGGCGCGCCCGAACTGCGGAAATCCATCAGATGACGGAGCGAAACCGGCGGCATCTCCCACACCGCCTTCGAATAGCGCTTGTAGGTCGAATAGGAATCGGTGGCGACCGCGTGCTGCAGCATGTGGATCAGCTGCGCGGAATGCGCGTGCGTCTCCCCGCCGCGCCGATAGCGGTAGAACCCGCCGACCGGCAGCGGCACGGCCGCGCTCGCGAACGCCTTGGCATGCTGCTTGGCGACTTTTTCCTGAAGGCCGGGAAGCCCGATGCCCGAGATGCGGCTGATCATGCCGGGAAAGAACTCGGCGACCATCGCGCGCGACAGGCCCACCGCCTCGAAATTATAGGCGCCGCGATAGGACGAGATCACCGCGATCCCCATCTTGGAGAGGATCTTCAAGAGCCCGCCATGGAGCGCGGCGAGATAGTTCTCGACGCACTGGCTAAGTGCCATCTCGCCGAACAGGCCGCGCGCGTGCCGGTCCGCGATCGATTCGAGCGCCAAATACGGGTTGACCGTCGTCGCGCCCACGCCGACGAGACACGCCGCGTAATGCGTGTCGAGGCATTCCGCCGCGCGCACGTTGAGCGAGGTGAAGGTGCGCAGTCCCTTGTTGACGAGATGCGTATGCACGCCCCCGGTCGCGAGGATCATGGGGATCGCGGCGTGCCGCTCGTCCTGCCGCTCGTCAGTGAGGATGAGATGGCTGATGCCCTGGCGCACCGCGTCCTCGGCCTCCGCGCGGATGCGCTCGAGCGCGTCGCGCAGCGCGTTCGGCTCGGCATGGCCATCGGTGCCGACCGGGAAGACGCAATCGATCTCGTGGAACTGGCCGGTCAGATGCTCGCGCATGCGCTGATACATGCCGCTGGAGATGCACGGGCCCTCCAGCGTGAAGACGGCGGTCTGGCTCTCGTCCTGCGCCAGCACGTTGCCGAGATTGCGGAAGCGCGTCTTCAGCGACATCACGCGCGCCTCGCGCAGCGGGTCGATCGGTGGGTTCGTCACCTGCGAAAAATTCTGCCGGAAGAAATGCGAGACCGGCCGGTATTGGTCGGAGAGAACCGCCAGCGGCGTGTCGTCGCCCATCGAGCCGACGGCTTCCTTCCCGTCCTCGATCATCGGATGGAGGATGAGTTCGAGGTCCTCAAGGCTAAAGCCCGCAGCCACCTGGCGCCGCCGCAGCGCCTCCTTCTCCAGGACGCGCGGCTCGGGCCCCTTGCCGATGATCGGCTCGAGCGCGACCATGTTTTTGAGCCACTTCTCGTACGGGTGCTCGCCTGCCAGCAGATCCTTGATGGCGGTGTCGCCGTAGAAGCGGCCTTCCTCGAGATCGATGGCGATCATCTGCCCCGGGCCGACGCGCCCCTTCGCGGTGATGCCTTCTTCCTCGATCACCACCATGCCCGTCTCCGAGCCCACATAGAGAAGCCCGTTGGCGGTCACGGTGTAGCGCATCGGGCGAAGGCCGTTGCGGTCCATGCCAGCGACCACCCAGCGCCCGTCCGTCATGGCGAGCGCGGCCGGCCCGTCCCAGGGCTCCATCACCGCGTTCGCATAGGCGTGAAGCGCGCGGTGCCCATCCGGCATGGTCGGCCAGTCGGGCGACCAGGCTTCCGGCACGAGCACGGTCTTGGCGAGAGGCGCGGTCCGCCCCGCGCGCACGAGCACTTCGAAGACCGCATCCAGCGCCGCCGAGTCTGACGAACCCGGCTGGATGATCGGCTTGATGTCTTCCTGGAATTCGCCGAACGCGGACGAGGCCATCTTGATCTCGTGGCTGCGCATCCAGTTCGTGTTGCCCTTCAGCGTGTTGATCTCGCCGTTATGCGCGAGCATGCGGAAGGGCTGCGCCAGCCGCCACATCGGGAACGTGTTGGTCGAATAGCGCTGATGGAAGATCGCGACCGCCGAGACGAAGCGCGGATCGTCGAGATCGGGATAAAAGCTCGTCAGCTGCTCCGCGAGGAACATGCCCTTGTAGATGAGCGAGCGCGTCGAGAACGAGCAGATGTAGAAATCGAGGATCGCCGCCTCGCGCACGCGCTTCTCGATGCGCCGCCGCACGATGAAGAGCTGGCGCTCGATCTCATCGCTCGTCATGCCGGTGCCGACATCGACCATGATTTGCTCGATCTCGGGGCGCGTCGCGTTCGCCTTGTCGCCGACGATCGAGACGTCCACCGGCACCTGCCGCCAGCCATAGATGTAGTAGCCAAAGCGCAGGACTTCCGCCTCGACGATCGTGCGGCACGTCTCCTGCGCCGCATAATCCGTACGCGGAAGAAAGATCATGCCGATCGCGAGCGCGCCGTCGCGCAGGCGGTGCCCGGTGCGCGCGACGTGATCCTCGAAGAAGGTGCGCGGCACCTGCACATGGATGCCCGCGCCGTCGCCGGTCTTGCCGTCCGCATCGACCGCGCCCCGGTGCCACACCGCGCGCAGCGCCTGGATTGCGCCCTCGACGACTTCGCGCCGCGGCTTACCGTCGATGGCCGCGACAAGGCCGACGCCGCACGCATCGTGCTCCTGCTCGGGTGAATAGGCGTGGTTCGCTTCCAGATGCTGGGCGTTGCGTAGATAGCGCTGGGTGGTGTCGGTCATGGGATCACTCCGCCGCTTGCGCGGGCAGGCCGGCTTGCGCCTTCTGGATGAGATAGCGATGAATGGAAGCGGCCGCGTCGCGCCCGTCGCGGATCGCCCAGACGACGAGCGAGGCGCCGCGCACGATGTCGCCGGCCGCGAACACGCCCTCGACAGAGGTCATCGCGGTCTTGAAATCGGCGCGGATCGTGCCCCAGCGCGAAACGGCCAGCCCCGGCGCGTCGAACAGCGTGGGCAGATCGTCCGGGTCGAACCCCAGCGCCTTGATGACGAGATCGGCGGGCAGGGTGAACTCGCTGCCCGGAATTTCCTCCGGCGCCTGCCGCCCGGTCGCATCCGCGAGGCCGAGCCGCATCCGAACCGCGCGCACGCCGGTTGCGTGCTTGTCGCCGTGGATCGCCTTGGGCGCGGCGAGCCAGACGAACTCGACGCCTTCTTCCTCCGCGTTCTGCACTTCGCGGAGCGACCCCGGCATGTTCTCCCGGTCGCGCCGATAGAGGCATTGGACGGAGGTTGCGCCCTGGCGGACGGCGGTGCGCACGCAATCCATCGCCGTGTCGCCGCCGCCGATGACGACGACGCGCTTGCCCTTGGCATCGAGCGTGCCGTCGGCGAATTCCTTGACGCTGTCGCCAAGGCCGACGCGGTTGGAGGCCGTCAGATACGTCATCGCCGCGTGAACGCCCGGCACGCCGACGCCCGGACATTCGAGCTCGCGCGCCTTGTAGACGCCCGTCGCGATCAGGATCGCGTCGTGCCGCGCACGCAGATCATCGAGGCTCGCCTCCCGCCCGATCTCGAAATCGAGATGGAAGGTGACCTTGCTGTCGGCGAGCCGCTGCGCGCGCTTCTGGACGATGTCCTTCTCCAGCTTGAAATTTGGGATCCCGTAGATGAGGAGCCCGCCCACCCGGTCATACCGGTCATAGACATGGACCTGATAGCCGAGCTTGCGCAGCTCCTCGGCGGCTGCCAGGCCCGCGGGCCCCGCGCCGATGATGCCCACGCTCTCCGGCCGCTCGCGCGGCGGCGTTACCGGCTTCACCCAGCCCCGCTCCCAGGCGGTGTCGGTGATGTATTTCTCGACCGCGCCGATCGTCACCGTCCCGTGGCCGGACTGCTCGATCACGCAATTGCCCTCGCACAGCCGGTCCTGCGGGCAGACCCGCCCGCACACTTCGGGCATGTTGTTGGTGGCCGAGGAGACCTCGTAGGCCTCTTCCAGCCGGCCTTCGGCGGTCAGCTTGAGCCAATCCGGGATGTTGTTGTGCAGCGGGCAATGCACCTGGCAGAACGGCACGCCGCATTGCGAACAGCGGCTCGCCTGCTCCTCGGCCTTGGCGGTGATGTATTCGCCATAGATCTCGTGGAAGTCGCCGCGGCGCGCCTCCGCATCCCGCTTCTCCGGCATTTGCGGGCCGATCTTGACGAATTTCAGCATTTTGTTGCCGGCCATGGACGGCTCCGCACCGAAGGAAAAGGGAGTGACGAGACGCGTACGCGCGCCGCCGCGGCGCCCGGTACAGGCCGGTTATACGGGGAGAAGTCCACGACCGCAAAGGGTTTTCTGAGGGAAAGGACAGCAATTAGGACATAATTTATGTCGAGCATAGGAGGCGTCCCCGCAAGCGGCTCATTTTCAGGCAGTTTGCGCGGATTTTCAGCGAAAATTAGTTCCGAAGTGAGACTAACTCGGTGGATGGCGTGCTTCTTGCGGAAAAGCTAGGGTCGCGCGCCCTTTCGGGCGCCTCTCGCACAAGGCCGTTGCATGTCCGCTACCGATCTGCTGCTCGCGATCCTTCTTGGCATCGTCGAGGGCCTGACAGAGTTCCTGCCCGTCTCCTCGACCGGCCACCTCATTATTCTGGATTGGCTGCTGGGCTTCGAGGATCCGGGCGGCACGTTCAAGGTGATGATCCAGTTGGGTGCCATTCTGGCGATCATCATCGTCTACATCCGCAAGATTTGGGACGTCACGATCGGCCTGCCCAGTGACCCCAAGGCGCGCCAGCTGGCGTTCGGCATAGTCCTCGCCTTTCTGCCGGCGGCGTTCGCGGGAGTCCTGCTGCACGATTTCATCAAGGAGGTGCTGTTCGAGAGCCCCGGCGTGGTCGGCGCCACCCTGCTTGGCGGCGGCATCATCATGCTGATCGTGGAATATTTGCGCCCGGAACCCGAAACGCACAGCATCGATGACATCCCGGTTTGGAAGAGCTTCCTGATCGGCTGCTTTCAGATGCTGGCGCTGGTCCCCGGCGTGTCGCGCTCGGGCGCGACGATCGTCGGCGCGATGCTGCTCAAGGTGGAGCGGCGTGCCGCGGCGGAATTCTCGTTCTTCCTCGCGATGCCCACGATGCTGGGGGCCTTCACCTATGACGCGTATAAGAATCGGGACTTGCTCGACTTCTCCCAGCTTGGCCTGATCGCGGTGGGCTTCGTGGCAGCCTTCATCGCGGGCTATGTGGTGGTGCGGCTCTTTCTCGGCATCGTCAGCCGTTATGGTTTTGCGCCCTTCGCGTATTATCGTATCGCCCTCGGCGCGCTGATGCTGCTGCTCGTGATGAACTAGCCGGCGCGCCCTTCGCAAAGGGAGGAAGCCTATGCGCATCCTAGCGGCTTTGGTCATTGCAGCAGTCATTGCCTTCGGCGCCGCAAGGGCTGGGGTGTTCGATCTGGGCGGGCCGGCGCTCGCCGCACCGTCGATCGGCGCGCCCGCGCCCGCCATCGCCACCACGGATTCGAAGGGCGAGGCCGTCGACCTCACCGCGCTCGCCGGCAAGACGGTCATCCTCGAATGGACGAACGATCAATGCCCCTACGTGCAGAAGCACTATAAGTCGGGCAACATTCCGCACATGCAGATGGACGCGGCGACCGATGGGATCGTGTGGATCTCGATCATCTCTTCCGCGCCCGGCAAGCAGGGCCACGTGACGCCCGAGGAAGTCGAGGCGCTCAAGCGCGACCGTGATTCCTGGCCGGCCCATGTCGTGCTCGACGAGACGGGCGAGATCGGCCGCGCCTATGGCGCCAAGACGACGCCGCACATGTTCGTCATCGATCCCGCGGGCGCCCTCGTTTACGCGGGCGCGATCGATGACAAGCGCTCGACCGATGTCGACGATGTGCCGGGCGCGACGAACTATGTCCGCCAGGCGCTCGCCGAGATGAAGGCCGGCGCGCCCGTCTCCGTGGCCGAGACGACGCCCTATGGCTGCAGCGTGAAATACGACTAGGCGTGCATTGTCATGCTCCGCCTGCGCGGAGCATGACGCCTTGGGGGGAGAGCGACGATGCCCGATCAGGTCCGCGTGATCCTGGGCGTCGCGCTCTTGGGCGCCGCGCTCGTCGTGGGCTATCTGGGCTTTACCGAAAACGATCCGGGAACGGATGATCCAGCCGGGGCCGCCGCTTCCGCGCCCGGCGATTTCGACTATTACGTCCTCGCGCTCTCCTGGTCGCCCGGCTATTGCGAGGAGGCGGGCGAGAAGGCCGACCGCCGGCAATGCGCGTCCGACCGGCCCTATCATTTCATCGTCCACGGGCTCTGGCCGCAGCACGAGCAAGGCTATCCCGCCGACTGCCCGACGGAGCGCGCGCGCGTGCCCGACGCCTTGGTCGATGAGATGCTGGACCTGATGCCCGCGCCCGCGCTGATCGGCCATGAATGGCGCAAGCACGGCACCTGCACCGGCCTCACGCAGAACGAATATTTCACCCAGACTCGCCGTGCGCGCGAACGCGTGACGATCCCGGAGCGCTTCGAGCGGCTGGCGGCCTATACGATGGTCGACCCGCAGGATGTTGAGAACGCGTTCCTCGCCGCCAACCCCGGCCTCACCGATGAGATGGTGCGGGTCACGTGCTCCGATCGCTATCTGCGCGAGGTGCGCGTCTGCATGACCAAGGATCTGGCGTTCCGCGCCTGCGCGCCCGATGCCTCGCGCGATTGCGAGCGCCCAAAGCTCGTCATGCCGCCGGTGCGCCAGGGCAAGCCCTAAGAGACGCTCAAGACCAGCGCGACGCCCACGGCCAGGATGACGAGCCCGCCGAGTTCGGCCGGCGTCGGCTTTTCACGGAAGAGCACGATGGCGATCAGCACACTGAAGAAAAGCTCGCTGAGGCCGAGCGTCCGAACGAACGCGACCGTCTCGAGCGCGAGCGCGGAGAACCAGCAGATGGAGCCGATGCCGCCCGCGATGCCAGCAAGCCCGCTCACGCGCCAATCCTTCAGCACGGCGAAAAAGCTCTCGCGGTCGCGAAGGGCGATATAGCTGCCGAGCCCCACTGTCTGAAGGCTGAGCGCGATGGCGAGCGCCGTCGCCGCCGCCGGCAGCGCCGGGCCGCCCAGCTCCAGCGAGGCCGCGCGATAGGCAACGCCCGAGACGGCATAGCCCGTTCCGGCCGCGAGGCCGAACAGCGCCGCGCGCGCCATCCATCCCGTCATCAGCAATGCGATGAACCGCCCCGCGCCCTTTGCGCTCATCACCATCACGCCGAAGGTCGCTGCGAGAATGCCCGCGATCCCTTGCGGCGAGAACCGCACGCCGAAGGCGATTGCCTCCACGATCGCGGCCTGAACGACATCGGTCTTGGAGAGCGCGACGCCGACGGCGAAATTCTGATCCGAGACCGCGATGATGAGCGCGCGCGTCGCCATCACCTGCGCGAAGGCGCCGGCCGCGACGATCGCGATGGCCTGCGCGCTCGGCGCGGGAATGGCGGCGCCGCCGAGCGCGATCGCGCCCAGATAGAGCAACGCGATCGGCAGGCCGAAGACGTAGCGCGCGAAATTCCCGGCGTCCGGCGACAGCCGCCCGGCCACTTGGCGCTGCGCGGCGGTGCGGATCGCCTGCAGCGCGGCGGCCGCGAGCGTGAAGGGGATCCAGAGCGGAACGCCCCAGATCGCGTTGACCGTCTCCACAGATGCCTCACGGGACGGGTGAGAATTGTCCGTAGGGCCGGAAGCGCGTGAGATAGGAGGGAAGGATCGCCTCCGGACCGACGGGCTGCACCCCTAAATCGGCGAAGGTCGAAATGTCTGCAGCGCCGCTCACGATGTTGTCGGATTTGAGCAGCGTCACCTGGTCGGGCGTCAAGAGCTTGCCGGGCAGGAATTGCAGGACATAAGACTGCAGCTCGGCGAGGAAAAAGGGAATCGGCAGCAGAAGGCGCCGCCGCTCGATCACCTTCAGCAGCATCGCCATCAATTCTTCGAACGTGTAGACGCTGGGCCCGCCCAGCTCATAAATCTTGCCCGCCGCCCCCTCGCGCTCGAGCGTGATGCGCAGCGCCTGCGCGACGTCGCCCACGAACGCCGGCTGGAATTTCGTCTTCCCTCCGCCGATCAGCGGCAGCACGGGCGAGAACGCGGCCATCTTGGCGAAGCGGTTGAAGAATTCATCCTCCGGCCCGAAGACGAGCGAGGGGCGCATGATCGTCGCGCCCGGAAAGGCCGCCCGCACGGCGGCCTCGCCCTGCGCCTTCGAGCGGGCATAGCGCGCGCGCGATTTTAGATCAGCGCCGAGCGCGGACACGTGGACGAACTGCCGCGCGCCGGCCGCTGCCGCCAGCCTGGCCAGTGTGCCCGGCACGTCCGCGTGCATGCGCTGGAAGCTCTCGCTGAAGCTTTCGGTGAGAATGCCCACGAGATTGACCACCGCGTCCGCCCCCGCGATCGCCTCGCGCAGCGTGCGCTCGTCCGCGAAATCGGCGTGGGCGAGCTGGATCTGCCCCACATCGCCCATGGGCTTGAGGAAATGCGCCAGGTTCGGCCGGCGCGTCGCCACGCGGATGCGCGCCCCCGATTTGGCGAGCACGCGGATGAAATGGCGCCCGATAAAGCCGGTGCCGCCGAAGACCGTCACGAGGCGCGGGGACATGGGGGTCTCGTCTGCGGGAAGGGGAAGGAACGGAAACGGGTGAGGGAAACGCGGGCGGCAAGCCGGGCGGCAATCGGCGATCCGGGCGCCAGTCCGCCGAAGCAGCCCGTTGGCTAGATAGCGGCGATGGCGCCGCGTTGACAAGCGGGGGAGGCGGGGGGTAGCAATCGCCCCCTCGCGACAGAGCCCGCCTCGGGTAGGCCGGTCGCGGGGCGCCGGTTCGGAACGTGCGTCCTCCAAGCATCCCATGCGGGGTGGCGGGGACGGGCGCACCCCCAAGCCCGCGCGGCGACGACGTGCCGGCCCAGATGGCGGAATTGGTAGACGCGCTAGTTTCAGGTACTAGTACCGCAAGGTGTGGAGGTTCGAGTCCTCTTCTGGGCACCAAGACATAGTCCGTCGGTAACCGGCAACGCCACGCACGTCCGGCACGTCGCGCCGACACGTTGCCAGAGAGGGCGAAGATCGAAGGCGCGTTGGGGGCGCCGGCCCTTGCCTCGATCCGCGGACTGCGGCACACCACGCCCATGATCACACTCCACAAGGGCGATCTTCCCGGCGGCCTCGATTTAGGCCCCTCCGTCGCCGTCGATTCGGAGACCATGGGCCTCAATCCCCTGCGCGACCGGCTCTGCCTCGTGCAGCTCTCGGCTGGCGATGGCAACGCCCATCTGGTGCAGTTGCGCCCGGGTGATGCCGCGCCGCGCCTCAAGGCGCTGCTGACCGACCCGAAGGTGCTGAAGATCTTTCACTACGCGCGCTTCGACATCGCGATGTTCCGCCACCATTTGGGAATCGTGACCACTCCGCTTTACTGCACGAAGATCGCCTCCAAGCTCGTGCGCACCTACACCGACAAGCACGGCCTGAAGGATCTCGCCAAGGAATTGGCGGATATCGATCTCTCCAAGCAGCAGCAGAGCTCGGACTGGGGCGCCGAGACGCTGAGCGAGGCGCAGCGCGCCTACGCGGCGTCCGATGTGCTCTACCTCCACACGCTCAAGGCCGAGCTCGATGCCCGCCTCGCGCGCGAGGGCCGCACGGAACTGGCGGCCGCCTGTTTCGCCTTCTTGCCCCACCGCGCGGCGCTCGATCTGGCGGGTTGGGCCCAAGAGGACATTTTCGCGCATTGAACGCATCGCATGCTGCCGCCATCTTCTGTCGGCATGGCGTCGGAAGGCGCAAGCGCTCTCGCGAAGGTCGCGCCGCCACGAACCCTTAATGGATAGTTAACCGGCTGGAAATGAATGTTTTTTTCTTTCCTTTCCGGCGTGTGCTAGGGTGGCATATCTTTCGCATGGGGGAAGTGCCGAGGCGCCGCAGCGTCCTTCGGAATCGCCCGATCGCGTGATGGCCGCAACCGGCCTTGGATGGAGAGGGCACTCCTTTTGACCGAGCCTTTGAGAGCGGATCACGCACCCGCCGATGCGGCGGCCGCGCGCCGGGTGCTGGAGATCGAGGCGGACGCGTTGCGCGCGCTCGCCCAGTCGCTCGACGGCGCGTTTTCGGCGGCGGTCGATTTGCTGATGTGCGCCAAGGGCCGCGTGATTGTCTCGGGCATGGGGAAAAGCGGCCACGTCGCGCAGAAGATCGCGGCGACCTTTGCCTCGACCGGCACGCCCGCGCAATTCGTTCACCCGGCCGAAGCAAGCCACGGCGATCTCGGCATGGTGACGCGGGCGGACGCGGTGGTGCTGCTCTCGAATTCAGGCGAGACGCGCGAGCTTGCCGATCTCATCGAGCATACGCGCCGCTATGACATTCCCCTGGTCGGCATCGCCGGCCGCGCGCCCTCGACGCTGCTGCAGCGCTCGGACGTTGCGATCGCGCTGCCAGACGCGCCGGAAGCCTGCCCGATGGGACTCGCGCCGACGACCTCGACGACGATGATGCTCGCGCTCGGCGATGCGCTCGCCGTCGCGCTGATGGAGCGGCGCGGCTTCTCGGCGGACGATTACCGTGTGCTGCACCCCGGCGGCGCGCTGGGAAAGCGGCTGGTTCGCGTGACCGACATCATGCATGCGGGCGATGCGATGCCGCTCGTCGCCGAAACGGCGCCGATGTCGGAGGTCATCCTGGAGATGACGGCCAAGACCTTCGGCGTCACGGGTGTCTGCGACGCGGCGGGAAGGCTCACCGGCATCATCACCGACGGCGATCTGCGGCGCCACATGCGCGCGGATCTGCTGGCGAACACCGCGGGCGCGATCATGACGCCCGCGCCGAAAACATTGCGCGCCTCCGCGCTCGTGCCGGAGGCGCTGGGGTTCATGAACGCGCGCAAGATCTCGTGCGTTTTTGTGATGGCCGACGGCGAGGAGAGCGGCCGGCCGGTGGGGCTGCTGAGGATCCATGACTGCCTTCAGGCAGGCTATAGCTGACGCGAAGGACCCGAATGCCCAAGACCCCACAAGCAACGATGTCGCCGGCCGAGGCCGCCCGGGCTGCGCGGGCCCAGGAGGAGCAGGCGCGCGGCCGGCTGATGCGCAACTGGCCGCGCCGCCGCGCGGTCGATGCCAGCGCCGCGCTCCGCCACAGCCAGCGCGTCCAGCAATTGAAGATCGCGCTGCCGATCGGCGCCTTCGTCATCGTCGCTGCCGTGCTCGGTTTTTCCAGTGTCAATGGCGGCCG
This sequence comes from Alphaproteobacteria bacterium, assembly GCA_016124385.1. Taxonomy (GTDB): domain Bacteria; phylum Pseudomonadota; class Alphaproteobacteria; order Micropepsales; family Micropepsaceae; genus JACADY01. The sequence goes on from WGNU01000001.1 coordinate 507,915, forward strand.
CGCGACGGTCGCGCTCACCTTCGACAAGATCGAGCGCGTCGAGGACGATCTGCGCATGATCGAGCCCAAGCTCACCGGCGTCGACGGCGAGGGCCGGCCCTATACCGTGACCGCCGAGGCCGCGCGCCAGATCCAGGGCGCGCAGGATCATGTCATCCTCTCCGGCATCGAAGCCGACATAACGCTCGAGGACGGCAAGTGGATCGCGCTATCGGCCGGCTCGGGCGAGCTTGACGGCAAGCAGAACATCCTCGACCTCGACGACGGCATCAGCGTCTTTTCCGACATGGGCTACGAACTGCGCACGCAGGCCGCCCAGGTGGATCTGAAGCAGGGCGTCGTGACCGGCGAGACGCAGGTCACCGGCCAAGGGCCGCTCGGCGTCATCCACGCGAACGGTTTCACGATCAATCGGGCGATGAAGCAGGTAACATTCACTGACGGCGTCGAGACGACCTACATCCCGCCGCCGCATGAAGACGACCAGCTCGCCCAACAGGGAGAAAAGCCGTGAAGGCGCGAACATTCTTCAGTCTGGCGGCGGGCCTTGGCCTGCTGGGCGCGGTCGCGACCGCCGACGCGGCGAGCACGGAGACGGTCAATCCCTTCGCGGAGCTTTCGACCGGCAGCGATCAGCCGATCCACATCGCGGCCGACAGCACGCTCGCCGATTTCAACGAGCAGACCGCGACCTATTCCGGCAACGTCGTCGTGACGCAAGGCGAGATGCGCCTGCGCGCGAACGAGTTGAAGATCTTCGCGCCGCGCGGCCGCATCGCGCGGATCGTGGCGAGCGGCGATGTCGTGCTCACCTCGCCCTCGGGCTCGGCCAAGAGCCCGACGGCCGTATATGACGTCGTGCCGCGCACGGTTGTGCTCTCGGGCGGCGTCATCCTGCAGCACGAGAACAACGTGATGCGCGGCTCCGAATTGGAAGTGAAGCTGGCGAGCGGTCAGGCGCGCCTCATCGCGCCGGACGGTGCGAACGGCAAGCCGGGCCGCGTGCAAGGTCTGTTCGCCCCTGCCGCCAAGCCTCAAAAACCCGTTGCGCCCGGTGGCTAGGCTGTCCTCGCGTGACAACGCCTTTGCGTTCTTTAGGCAAACCTTAAGTGAGGATGAGGCCTTATGACGAAGACCGCCGCTACGAACAAGGTCGCGAGCCAGCCCCAGGGCGGCCCGCAGCTTGTCTCGGAGAGCCAGGGCCTGGTCGTCACGCGGATCGGCAAGAGTTTTCGCCGCCGTCCCGTGGTGCGCGGGGTTTCCCTCTCGCTGAGGCGTGGCGAGGTTGTCGGATTGCTGGGGCCGAACGGCGCGGGCAAAACGACCTGCTTCTACATGATCACAGGTCTCATCCCCGTGGACTATGGAACGATCGAGTTGGATGGCGCGGACGTGACGGCATTGCCGATGTATCGGCGCGCCCGCATGGGCATCGGCTATCTGCCGCAGGAGGCCTCGATCTTCCGTGGGCTGACGGTTGAGGGAAACGTCCGTGCGGTCGCCGAACTCGTCGAGACCGAGCCCGACCGCCGTACGCAGCTCGTCGAAGACCTGCTCGCCGAATTTTCGATCTCGCATCTGCGCCGCACGCCCGCGATCGCGCTTTCGGGCGGCGAGCGCCGGCGCGTCGAGATCGCGCGCGCGCTCGCCTCGCACCCCGCTTTTATTCTGCTGGACGAGCCCTTCGCCGGCGTCGATCCGATCGCGATCGGCGAGATCCGCGATCTCGTCGCCCACATGAAGGATCGCGGCATCGGCGTTCTCATCACCGATCACAACGTCCGCGAGACGCTCGACATCATCGATCGTGCCTACATCATTCACGATGGCCAGGTCCTCATGGAGGGCGCGCCGAAGGAGATCGTGGGCAATCAGGATGTCCGCCGGGTGTATCTCGGCGAGCGCTTTAGCCTCTAGGGCCGGGACCGGCGGGGGCGGTAGCGATGGCGTTGACACCGCGTCTGGAGCTCAGGCAGGGCCAGTCTCTGGTCATGACGCCGCAATTGCAGCAGGCGATCAAGCTGCTGCAGCTCTCCAATCTCGAACTGTCCGCCTACGTCGAGGAAGAGCTCCAGAAGAACCCGCTGCTTGAGCGTGACGAGCGGCCGGAAGGCGGCGAGGCCGAACGCGCGGCTGAGGCGCCGGCGGCGTCCACCGGCGGCGATCCGGTCGAGGCCGATGTCCAGCTCCGCGAGGACGTGCCGAGCGCGAGCGGCGATACGGCGCTCGATACGGAGTACGACAACGTCTATGCGGAAGATTCCGCGCATGATGCCGCGCCCGAGGCGGTGGTCGGCGCCGGCGCGATCGACTGGTCACGCGCGGGCGGCGGCGCGAATCGCCATGACGGCGATGAAATGGCGTTCGATGCGACGCTGACGCGCAATCTCTCGCTGCATGATCACCTGACCGAGCAGATGCAGATTTCCGTGCCCGAAGGGCCCGATCGCCTGATCGCGGCCTACCTGATCGATATGGTCGATGAGGCGGGCTACCTTGAGGGCGATCTCCTCTCGGCGAGCGCGCGGCTCGGCGCTTCGATTGAGGACATCGAGCGCGTGCTGGCGATCCTGCAGACCTGCGATCCGACGGGTGTGTGCGCGCGCAGCCTGGCCGAATGCCTGAGCCTCCAGCTGCGCGAGAAGAACCGCCTCGATCCCGCGATGGTGACGCTCTTGGAGAACCTCGACCTGCTCGCCAAGCGCGATCTCGCCGCGTTGATGCGCCTGTGCGGTGTCGACGCCGAAGACCTGTCCGACATGATTGCCGAGATCCGCGCGCTGACGCCCAAGCCCGGTCTTCAGTTCGGCGGCGAGCCCGTGCAGCCGGTGGTCCCCGACGTCTTCGTGCAGGAGCGCAACGACGGCGCCTGGCATGTCGAGTTGAACACCGACACGCTGCCCCGCGTGCTCGTCAACGGCCGCTACTATTCGCGCGTGACCGCCAAGGCGCGTTCGAAGGAAGAAAAGACGTACATTAGCGACTGCCTCAACAACGCGACGTGGCTCGTCAAAAGCCTCGATCAGCGTGCCCGCACCATCCTGAAAGTCGCGACTGAAATCGTCCGCCAGCAGGATGCGTTCCTCGCCAAGGGCGTCGCCCATCTCCGCCCGCTCAATCTGCGTATGGTCGCCGAGGCGATCTCGATGCACGAATCGACCGTCTCGCGCGTGACCTCCAACAAATACATCGCAACGCCCCGCGGTGTGTTCGAGTTGAAGTACTTCTTCACGTCCGCGATCGCTGCCACGGACGGCCGCGCGGCCCATTCCGCCGAGGCGGTCCGCCATAAAATTCGTGACTTGATCAATGCCGAATCCGCGCCTGATGTGTTGTCCGATGACAGGATTGTCGAGGTCCTGAAGGAGGCAGGCATCGATATTGCAAGACGCACGGTTGCAAAGTACCGCGAGGCGATGCGCATCCCTTCCTCAGTGGAACGGCGGCGCCAGAAGCTCGCGGCCCACGTTTAAGGCGAATCTGGCTGAGAATCAGGCCGAAAGAGGGACCAAAAAGCGGGCAGGCAAGGCCCGTTGACATTACGTAAGGCGCGCTCCTAAGGTCCGCGCGCCAAAGCCGCCTCGTCCTGGCCGGTTGCATGCCTGGTCGGCATGGAAGAGGGTCGGGAACCTCGCCGGGGGATGCGTAGCGGAGGGCTTCAGGCAGGGCATGCAGATACAAGTCGTTGGCAAACAGATCGACATCGGCGACGCGTTGCGCGGCCACGTGCTCGAGCGGCTTGAGTCGGTGGTGGAGAAATATTTCGATCGCACCATTGACGGCACGGTCGCCTTCGCGCGGGACGGCAATGATTACCGGGCCGATTGTGCCGTCCATCTGAAGTCCGGCATGGTGCTGCACGCGCATTCGCGCTCGCCGGACATCTACGCGAGCTTTGAAGGCGCGATCGAGCGCATGGAAAAGCGGCTGCGCCGCTATAAGCGCCGCCTGAAAGATCATCACGCGGCCGGCGCAGCGCCGGTAGTGTCGGCGGGTGATATCGTCATTGCCGCGCCGCGCGACGAAGACGTGGAGCCCGAAACGCTCGATCCGGTTGTCGTCGCCGAGAGCGCGACGCCGCTGCGCACCTTGACGGTCGGCGAGGCGGTGATGCAGCTGGATCTGGCGGAAGTGCCTCTCGTTATGTTTCGCAATTCCGCGCACGGCGAATGGAATGTCGTCTATCGCCGCGCCGATGGTAATATCGGCTGGATCGATCCGCGCTTCGCGTCGAAATCTCAGTCTTGAGGAACGGGTAGGTCGCGACCATGGATGTAAGTGATTTGGTCACGCCGCAGGCGATCGTCCCGCAATTGCGGGTCGCCGGCAAGAAGCAGCTTCTTCAGGAGCTGGCGAACCGTATCGCGCCGATGAGCGGCCTCGCGCCGCGCGTCGTCTTTGAGGCCTTGCTGGAGCGCGAACGGCTCGGCGCGACGGGTGTCGGCTCCGGCATCGCGATCCCGCATGCCAAGCTCGCCGGCCTCGACCGCATCCACGGGCTCTTCGCGCGGCTGAACGAGCCCGTCGATTTCGACGCCATCGACGATCAGCCCGTCGATCTTGTCTTCCTTTTGATCGTGCCGGAGGCTGCCGGCGCCGATCATCTCAAGGCGCTGGCGCGGATTTCGCGCCTCCTGCGCAATCAGCAGACCTGCGAGAAGTTGCGCGCGGCGGAGGATGCCTCCGCGATCTACGCGCTCCTCACCGAAGCGCAGGCCTCCCAAGCCGCTTGAGCGCCGAGCGGCATTTGGGCCGCGCCGCCGAATATGCGACAAGCATTGCCTGAAGAAGGACGCAGGGGAGGGGAAGCCATGCGCATTTTTCTGATCGCCGTCGGTGTCGTGATCGCCGCGCTCGTCGCGATCGCAGCCTTCGTGCCGCCGACCGGCCAGATCCGCACCGAGGTCGAGATCGCCGCGCCGCCGGTCGCTGTGTGGGCGGTTCTCACGTCCACCGCCGACTACAGGAACTGGAACCCCTTCATCAAAAGCGCGGACGGCCAATTCGCGGTCGGCAACACGGTTGCGATGGAAATGGAAACACCGGGCGGAACGCCGCTCTCGATCACGCCGACCATCGTCGTCCTCGACCCCCAGAAGGAACTGCGCTGGCAGGGCAGCCTCTTCTTGCCGCGTTTGTTCGATGGCGAGCACTATTTCATCCTCGAGGCGACTGAGACCGGCACGCGCCTCATCCATGGCGAGGATTTCAAGGGCCTGCTCATCCCGGTCGCGCGCGGTATCATCGAGGACGCGAGCCTCGGTTTCGAGCAGATGAACGAAGCGCTGAAGACCCGGGTGGAGGCGACCGGCCCCTTCAGCTGAGGCCGGCCGCAAGAAGGCGAGCGCCGTCAGTGGACGCTGACGGGCTCCATCTCGTTCTGGCGCGCGACCAGGAACGCTGCCTCGCGGTTATCGAGCACGGCCATGCGCTCGCCGTTCGCGGCGTGAACCGCAAAGAGGCGCACGCCCGCCGGCACCGAAGCATCTACGGCGACCGCGCCCTCGGCCTGAAGCTGCGTGAGGGCGACTTCGCGCACATAGACCATCCTGGGCGCGCCGAGCAGTGCCAAGGCCTCCGGGGTGATGTCGCGGATGGTGGTATCGGTATAGCTCATGATCTTAACGCTCCTTCCCCGCAGCCAGGGTCTGTGAGGGTGAACGTTTGGGCGCCTGTCCGGTTGCAATTGGGATCGATTTGACGACGCTTTCCGCTTTTGGCCGTTGCAGCTCGATATTGAGCAGGCCATTGGCGAGCGCCGCGCCCGTCACGTTCAATCCATCGGCCAGCAGGAACACCCGCTGGAATTGACGCGCCGCGATCCCGCGATGCAGGAACGTGCGCTCGCCGTCCTCCGGACTTTTGCCCCGGATGAGGAGTTGATTTTCCTCGACCGTCACGGCGAGGTCGTCGGCGCTGAAACCGGCCACGGCGAGCGTGATCCGGTAAGTATCGCCGGCGAGCTGCTCGATATTATAGGGGGGATAGCTTTCGCCCGCCCCTTTGCTGAGGCGGTCGAGCGTGCGTTCCATCTGGTCGAAGCCCAGCAGGAACGGGCTGTTGAAAGCGGCCATCCGATTCACGAGCCAAAGCCCTCCTTGAGGCACCTTAAGCGACGGGTCCCGTTGGGCACCCAGTTTCGTTCGTCCAGCCCTGACATGCGGCACTAGACCTAACCTATGTGGGGTGCCGGTTTGCCCAGATCAAGCAGGCCGGAAACCCTTGCCAGATCGGCCCGTTTTGGGGGAATTTGCCGCCCGGCGGTTGGGACCCGCCCTGCGTCTTGAGCCCCGAAATATCCTGTGAGGCGGTCATGGTCCGCTCCGATGAAGGATCGGCGAGCGATCGCGCGAAGGCGCGCCTCTCATCGGCGTTCCGCGAGGAGGAACGTAGCGGCCTCATGATCGCCGCGCTCGTGCGGGCGATGATCCTCTTCGCGGCGGCGTTCTATCTGGCCTTGCAATCAAGCCTGACCGGCCTGCCGTTCTGGGGGCTGCTCGGCAGCGTCCTCAGCCTCGCGATGCTCGGGCTCCTCCAATATTTGCTGCCGCGCTTCGGCATCAACCCGCCCTGGCAGAAATTCCTCTTCATGGCGCTCGACTGCGCGACCATGGCGATGATCTTCATGACCGAGCTCAGCCGCCTCGGCACCAATGTGCCGCCCGGCATGATCATCCGCGACGGCGGCATCCTCTTCTTTTCGGTCTTTCTGGTGCAGGCGGCCTTCAGCTTCTCGCCCTCGCTCGTGCTGTGGACGGGCGGCTGCGTCATCGCGGCCTGGACGGCGGTGATGCTCGATGCCGTCTATGATCCCCGCACGACCGCGGAATGGTGGACGCCGAGCCTGGAGCAGATCCCCCTCTATTTGCAGAAATATTCGAACCCCGCCTACCTGCCGATCTCCAAATGGTTCTTCGATGTCTTCTGCACGGGCCTCGTCGCGATCGGTCTGAGCTTTGCCGTGGCGCGCCAGCGCCGGCTGGTCGTCGCGATGGCGGAGAACGCGCGGGCGCGCGCCAATCTCGCGCGCTATTTCTCGCCCATGCTGGTCGATGCGATGGCGGCGCGCGATGACCCGTTCGGTCAGGTGCGCCGCCAGCATGCGGCCGTGTTGTTTGCGGATCTGCGCGACTTCACGACGTTCGCCGAGGCGAACACGCCCGAGCGCGCGATGGAGCTGCTGCGCGAATATCACGCGATCACCGAGGATGAAGTCTTCGCGGCCGGCGGTACGCTCGACAACATCATGGGCGACGGTCTGATGGCGACCTTCGGCGTGCCCGAGCCGACGGGCGACGACGCGGCGCGCGCGCTGGCCTGCGCCCGCTCGATGCTGGTTGCGCTCGATCGCTGGAACGCAGAGCGGCGCCGCGCCGGCGGGCCGATGGTCCGCTACGGCATCGGCATCCATTGCGGGCCGGTCGTGCTCGGCGATGTCGGCAGCGAGCGCTCCTCGGCCTTCGTCGTCGTCGGCGACACGGTGAACACCGCGAGCCGCCTTCAGGCCTTGACGAAGGAGCTCGGCGTCCGGCTTGCCGTGAGCGCGCAGATCCTTCAGGCGATCGAGCGCGACCCGACGCCCAAGCCCGCCAAGCTGATCGAGGATCTCCACGCCTTGGGCGAGCAGCGTCTGCGCGGCCGCGAGGGCGCGGTGGAGGTGCACGTCCTCGCATGAGGCCCGGCACGATCCTCTTCGATGACAGCCGGGCCCGCCCCGCGCGCGCGTATCTCTTTGAGAACCCGCGCGAATGGTTGCGCGCCGACGAGCCCGGCGAGGTCGCCGGCGTGCTGGCAATGGCGGATGACGCACGCCGCGCCGGCCGCTATGTCGCGGGCACTCTCGCCTATGAGCTTGGCTATGTTCTCGAAGATAGTCTGCGTCCCCTGCTGCCCGCACAACGCGCCGTGCCGCTCGTCAGCCTCGGCGTCTATGACGCGCCGCGCGCGCTGGAGGGGGCGGCAATCGCCGCGCTGCTCGGCGAGGGTGACGCAACCGTCACCGCGCTCCGCCCGCGATGGTCGAAGGCGGCGTACGAACAGGCGGTCGCGCGGGTGAAGCAGGCGCTCGGCGAGGGCGCAATCTATCAGGCCAATCTCACCTTTCCGATCGATCTTGATCTCGGCGGCCGTCCCGCCGCGCTCTTTGCAGCGCTCCGCCGCGTCGCGCGCGTGCCGTTCGGCGCGCTGATGATCGAGGACGAGCGAACGATCCTTTCGCTTTCCCCCGAATTGTTCCTCGAGAGCGACGGCAAGACCCTCCGCACGCGCCCGATGAAGGGAACCGCTGCGCGCGCGCCCGGCGCGGCAGACGATGAAGCGGTCGCCGCCGCCCTGCCGCTGGACGCCAAGCAGCGCGCCGAGAACCTCATGATCGTCGATCTCCTGCGCAACGATCTCACGCGCATCGCCGTGCCCGGCAGCGTGCGGGTGGAGGATCTCTTCACCGTCGAGCGCTACCCGACCTTCCACGCGATGACGTCGGGCGTTGCGGCGGATCTTCGGCCAGACGCAAGCCTCGCCGAAATTCTCGCCGCGGTTTTTCCCTGCGGCTCGGTGACGGGCGCGCCCAAGATCGCGGCGATGCGCGAGATCCGCGCCCTGGAAGAAGCGCCGCGCGGCGTCTATTGCGGCGCGCTCGGCTGGGCGGGGCCGGAGGGGTGCCTGCGCTTCAACGTGGCGATCCGCACCCTGACGATCGAGAAAGAACGCGCGGTGATGCCGGTCGGCGCCGGCCTCGTCTGGGATTCGGATGCCGTGCGCGAATACGACGAATGCCTCTTGAAGGCGCGCGTGCTGACGCAGGACCCAGAGCCCTTCCACTTGATCGAGACCATGCGCTGGAGCCGCGCGGAGGGAACGCTCCTGCTCCCCCGCCACCTCGCGCGGCTGGCGGCCTCCGCGCGCTATTTCGATTTTCCCTGGCGCGAGGACAGCGTTCGCGCGGCGCTCGATGCGGCGACGCGCGACTTGGGCGCGGGCGTCCATCGCCTCCGCCTCACGCTCGATGCGGAGGGAACGCCCCGCGTCACCGCCGCGCTTTTCGAGGGCGCGGCGGGTCCCCTGCCGATGGACGTGCCCAAAGAGGCGCCGGCCGCGCCGGTGATCCTCGCCGACACCGCGATCGATTCCATGGATCCGCACCGCCACCACAAGACGTCGCGCCGCGCGATCTATGACGAGGCCTTCGCGCGCGCGAGCGCGGCCGACCCCGCGCTCGCCGATGTGCTCTTCTTCAACGAGCGCGGCGAGCTGGCGGAGGGCAGCCGCACGAACGTTTTCATCAAGGAGAACGACCACTGGATCACGCCGCCGCTGTCGGCGGGCGCGCTGGCGGGCGTGCTGCGCGCGCATCTCCTCGACACGCGCCCCGAACGTTTCCGCGAAGGGACTATATCTCGCGATCGCTTGCTGGAGGCGGACGCGATCTTGATCGGCAACGCGCTGCGCGGGCTGACCCCCGTGCGCCTGCGCCGCTGACCGGCTCAGCGCTTCGCCGCGATCCCTTTGACGAAGATCGCAATATACTGATCGAGGATTTGGGCGAGGCTGTTTGCACCCTTTGCGTCGTACCACCGCCCGATGCCGTTGAAGGCATCGAATAGCGCGATCGCGAGCGCGCGCTCATCGCAGCGCCGGATCGAGCCGTCCGCGATGCCCTCGCGGATGATCTCGCGCACCGCGTGATTGAGCTGGCGCCGCCCCGCGATGTTCGAGCGCCGCGACGCCGGCGCGAGGTCGCGCGGCTCGGTCGTGACCAAACACCGCCCGAAATCCTCGCAGATGATTTCCGCATAGAGACGGAAAAACCGCGTCAGCCTTTCGAGGCCGCTTGCATCTGGATCGCTCGTCTTGTCGAGCGCGTGCGCGAAGGAATCGAGCGCCAGCCGCCCGCAGGCAAAGAGCAGCTCGTCCTTGCTTTTGGCATAGTAGTAGAGCGCGGGCTTGGTCACGCCCAGTTCCTGCGCCACGTCGTCGAGCGTCGCCTGGTGAAAGCCGAGGCGATTGAACGTCCGCGCCGCCGCCAGCAGCACTTCCATCCGCCGCTTCTCGTATTTCGCGCTGGTCTCGGCCTTGGATCTCGTTTTCGTCGCCATGCTGCTGCCCGATTCGCCCGCGGCATCGTTCTTCCCACAGCCCGCCCTGGCGCGAAAGCGCTTGACAGGCTGAAGGAGTCCCTATCACTTCTACTGACTGGAAAGTAAAAAAATAAAGGTGATGCCGTGGGAGCAACGTCGCCCTGGATGACCGAGGAATTGTCGATCCTCGCCCAGCACGTGTCGCGCTTTCTCGAGCGCGAATTCGTGCCGCATCGTCAGCGCTGGGACGATGCGGGCGTCGTCGACCGCGACGCGTGGCGCAAGGCCGGCGAGGCGGGGCTTCTCTGCGCCAGCATTCCGGAAGAATTCGGCGGCGGCGGCGGCACGCGCGCGCATGACATCGTGATCGCGCAGGAAACGGCGCGCGCCGGCCTCGGCGGCGGTTTCGGCGCGGGCAACGGCGTCCATTCAACGATCGTCGCGCACTACATCCTCGCCTACGGCACGCAGGAACAGAAAGAGCGCTGGCTGCCGAAGATGGCCTCGGGCGAGTACGTCTCGGCCGTCGCGATGACGGAACCGGGCACGGGCTCGGACTTGCAGGCCGTGCGCACGACCGCGACGCGCACCAACGCGGGCTATGTGCTGAACGGCCAGAAGACCTTCATCACTAACGGCCAGAACGCCGACATCGTTGTCGTCGTCGCCAAGACGGACCCGGCGGCGGGCTCCAAGGGCGTCTCGCTCATCGTCGTTGAGACGGCGAACGCAGAAGGTTTCAAGCGCGGGCGGAACCTTGAAAAGATCGGCATGCCCGCGCAGGACACGTCGGAGCTTTTCTTCGACGATGTGGCGGTACCGGCGGAAAACCTGCTCGGCGGCGTGGAGGGGCAGGGCTTCGTCCAATTGATGGTGCAGCTCGCCTGGGAGCGTCTCTCCTGCGCGTTCGGCGCGGTCGTCGAGATGGAGCGCGCGGTCGACCTCACGGTGCAATATGTGCGCGAGCGCAAGGCCTTCGGCCAGCCGCTGATGAGCTTTCAGAACACGCAGTTCAAGCTTGCCGAAGCCAAGACGCAGGCCGTCATCGGCCGCAATTTCGTCGATCAGCTGCTCGTGCGCCTGCTCGACGGCGATCTCGATCCCACCACCGCCGCGATGGCGAAATGGTGGGCGACCGACATGCAGTGCAAGGTGATCGACGAGTGCCTGCAGCTCTACGGCGGCTATGGCTACATGATGGAATACCCCATCGCGCGCATGTACGCCGACGCGCGCGTGCAGAAGATCTACGCCGGCACCAACGAAATCATGAAGATGCTGATTGCCCGCGCGCTCTAGGCGCGAGGCGGCGGCCAAGCAGGAGACCGAGAATGGCGAACGAAGTCAGAGTGGCTGGCGTGGGCATGATCCCGTTCACGAAGCCGGGCGCGAGCGAGACCTACAACGTCATGGGCGAGAAGGCGGCGAAGGCGGCCTTCGCCGACGCGGGCCTGCCCTATGACGCGGTCGAGCAGATCTATGTCGGCTACGTCTGCGGCGATTCCACCTGCGGCCAGGCGGCCGTCTATCGCCTCGGTCTCTCGGGCGTGCCGATCATCAACGTCAACAACAATTGCTCGACCGGTTCCTCCGCGCTTTTCCTCGCCCGTCAGGCGGTCGAGAGCGGCATGGCGGAATGCGCGCTCGCGCTCGGCTTTGAAGAGATGCGCCCGGGCGCCCTCGGCGCGGTCTTCAACGATCGCCCGAGCCCCATGGAGCGCCAGTTCAAGGAGATGATCGAGCTTCAGGGCTTCGACAAGCAGGCGCCGGGCGCCGCGCAGTTCTTCGGCGGCGCGGGCAAGGAATATTCCGAGAAATACGGCACGCGCCGCGAGACCTTCGCCAAGATCGCCTCGAAAGCGCGCACGCACGCCGCGAACAACCCCTTCGCGATCTTCAAGGACCCGCTGACGGTTGAGGAAGTGCTGGGCTCGCCGCAGATCTTCGGGCCCTTGACGCGCTATCAATGCTGCCCGCCGACCTGCGGTGCGGCGGCGGCGATCCTCTGCACGCCGGCCTTCGCGAAGAAGCACGGCATCGATGCGTCGATCGTCATCAAGGGTCAGGCCATGACGACCGATGGCCCGACGACCTTCGATGATCACTCGATGATCAAGCTCATCGGCTACGACATGGCGAAGGATGCCGCTCAGCGCGTCTATGAGAAGGCGGGCGTGGGGCCGGAGGACGTGCAGGTCGTCGAACTGCATGATTGCTTCACCGCGAACGAGCTTCTCACTTACGAGGCGCTGGGCCTCACGCCCGAAGGCACCGCCGAGAAATTCATCTGGGACGGCGACAACACCTATGGCGGCAAGTTCGTGACGAACCCCTCCGGCGGCTTGCTGTCGAAGGGTCATCCGCTCGGCGCGACCGGTTTGGCGCAATGCACCGAACTCGTCTGGCAGCTGCGCGGTCAGGCCGACAAGCGCCAGGTCGAGGGCGCGCGTCACGCGCTCCAGCACAATCTGGGTCTGGGCGGCGCGTGTGTCGTCACCCTCTACGGCAAGGCGTGAGCCTGCGATGATCGACAGGAAATTCATCGGTATGACGCTGCCGAAAACCAGCGTCGATGTGGAGAAGGGGCAGTTGCGCTTCTTCGCCAAGGCGACGGGCGAGACGAACCCCATCTATTTCGACGAGGCGGCGGCGAAGGATGCGGGCCACCCCGCGCTTCCCGCGCCGCCCACCTTCGCCTTCTCGCTCAATCTGCTGGCACCGCAAAAGGTCAATTGGCTGCAGGAGATGGGCGTCAACATCGCCAACATCCTGCACGGCGAGCAGGCCTTTGAATATTTCAAGCCGATCTACGCGGGCGACGTCATCACGCTGCAATCGCGCGTCGCCGACATCTACGACAAGAAGGGCGGCGCGCTCGAATTCATCGTCATGGAGCTCGACGCGGAGAACCAGCGCGGCGAATTGTGCGTCCGCCAGCGCATGGTCACCGTCGTGCGCAATTCGGGAGCCGCGAAATGAGCGTGATCACCTATGATTCCGTGAAGGTCGGCGACCGCCTGCCCGAACATGTCTGCGGCCCCATCACGCGCACGACGCTCGCGCTCTTCGCGGGCGGCTCGGGCGATCACATGCCGCTGCACATCGATAGCGATTTCTGCAAGCGGGCCGGCATTCCCGATGTCTTCGCGCACGGCATGCTCTCGATGGCCTATCTCGCGCAATTGCTGACGAGATGGGTGCCGCAGAGCCAGATCGTGAACTGGAACGCGCGCTTCATCTCCATCACGCCGGTGAACGCGACGGTGCTGTGCAACGGCGAGGTGATGAAGAAGTTCGACGATCAACAGCGCGTGCTTCTGTCGATCAACACGAAGGTGAAGGACGGCGCCGAAACGCTGTCCGGCGAAGCGCTAATCGCGCTTCCCTAAAACAAGGCAACGGGAGAGGTCTATGTCGAAGAAGCTGGAGGGCAAGGTCGCCCTCGTCACGGGCTCGGGTCGCGGCATCGGCCGCGCGATCGCGCTGAAATTCGCGTCCGAAGGCGCGCATGTCGTCGTCAACGATCTCGATGAGGCACCCGCCGCCGAGGTTGTCGGTGAGATCAAGAAAATGGGCGGCGATGCCCGCGCGGTGGTCGGCTCGGTGACGGCGCCCGATTTCGGCGAGCGCTTCGTGAAGGAGGCGATGGACGCGTGGGGCAACCTCCACATCATCGTCAACAACGCAGGCTACACCTGGGACAGCGTCATCCAGAAGATGACGGACGAGCAATGGGACGCGATGCTCGACGTCCATCTGAAGGCGCCGTTCCGCATCCTGCGCGCGGCGGCCGAGCCCATCCGCATCTTGTCGAAGGAAGAGGCGGGCAAAGGCCAGAACGTCGTCCGCAAGGTCGTCAACATTTCATCGATCGCGGGCACGGGCGGCAATCCGGGCCAGACGAATTATTCCTCCGCCAAGGCCGGCATCACCGGCATGACGAAGACGCTGGCCAAGGAATGGGGCCGCTACAAGGTGACGGTCAATTGCGTCGCCTACGGCTACATCCAGACGCGCCTGACGCAGCCTTTGGGCGGCGAGCAGGCGACGATCGATGTCGAGGGCCACACGGTGAACGTCGGCGTTCAAGCGGCCTCGCTCGCGATGATGGATCGCATGATCCCGCTCGGCCGCGGCGGCACGCCGGAGGATGCGGCGGGCGCTGTCTACATGTTCTGCATCCCGGAATCGGACTACGTCTCGGGGCAGGTTATCGTGTGCGGCGGCGGCTACGGCTCGGTGATGTAGCAGCCCAATACTGCCAAGGCGGGCGCAGTCTCGCCGCGTAACGAATAAGCGGGAGGAAGCGCCGTGGTCTTTTACTTGACGCAGGGCCTGCACCACAGCGTGCAGCAACAGCCGAACCGCGAGGCGACGGTGTTCGGCGCGCGGCGCCGAACCTGGAGGGAGGTGACCGACCGCGTCGCGCGCTACGCCGCCGCGCTGACGAAACTCGGCCTTCAGCGCGGCGATCGCGTCGCCATCATCGCGCTCAACAGCGATGCCTATTTGGAGACGTACTACGCCGTCGCCTGGGCGGGCGGCGTGACGGTGCCGGGCAATATCCGCTGGGCGGCGCCCGAGCACCTCTATGCTTTGCAGGACAGCGAGGCTTCGTTCCTCATCGTTGATCGCAATTTCTTGCCGCTGGTGCCAGCGCTCACCGCCGGCTGCACCTTCCGCGCGGTGCTCTTTTTGGATGACGGCGAGGCGCCTTCCGGCACCCAGTCTGTGCAGAAATTAATCGCCGAGACCGCGCCGATGGCGGATCGCTGTGGCCACGACGAGGAACTGGCCGGCATCTTCTATACGGGCGGCACGACCGGCCGCTCGAAAGGCGTGATGCTCTCGCACGGCAACCTCATCTCGAATTTTCTCTGCTCGAGCACGGTCTCGCCCTACGGCACCTCGGCGATCTTTCTTCACTCGCCGCCGATGTTCCATCTGGCGGATGCCGCCACCATCGTGGCGATCACGATGGTCGCCGGCACGCACGTCATCGTGCCCTTCTTCAGCGCGGAGAATGTCGTGAAGGCCGTCGAGGCCGAGCGCGTCACCGCCGTCGTCCTGGTCCCCACGATGTTCGGCATGCTGAAGGAATATCTGGCGAAGAACCCGGGCGATCTCGGCTCCGTCACGCGCGTGACCTACGGCGCCTCGCCGATTTCAGAGGCGCTGCTGCGCGACGCGATGGCGATGTTTCCCAATGCCGCGTTCTCGCAGGCCTATGGCCAGACGGAACTCTCGCCCGCCGCCACCATCCTCGAGCCGCAATTCCACAAAGTGGAGGAGGGCGGCAAATCCTATCTCCGCTCGGCCGGCCGCGCGATCCCGGGCGTGGACGTCAAGATCATCGATGAGGACATGAACGAATGCCCGCGCGGCACCGTGGGCGAAATCGCCGCGCGCGGCCCCAACGCGATGCTCGGCTATTGGAAGCAGCCCGAACTCACCGCGCGCACCAAGGTCGATGGCTGGGTGCGCACCGGCGATGCCGGCTACATGGACGAGGATGGCTTCGTCTTCCTCGTCGATCGCGTGAAGGACATGATCGTCTCGGGCGGCGAGAACGTTTACTCCGCCGAGGTCGAGAACGCCGTCTCCGCGCACCCGATGGTGGCGGAATGCGCCGTGATCGGCGTGCCGGACGAGAAATGGGGCGAGCGCGTGCACGCGATCGTGCGCCTGATCGAGCCGGGCGCGCTGACGCAGGAAGGCATGATCGCCCACTGCAAGACGCTGATCGCCGGCTACAAATGCCCCCGCTCGGTCGAGTTCCGCACCGATCCCCTGCCGCTTTCGGGCGCGGGCAAGATCCTCAAGACCGAACTGCGCAAGCCCTTCTGGGAAGGCCAGACCCGCCGCGTCGGCTAGACGCGCCTCCTGCGGCTGTGAGGTGGATTGGTGGAGCCAGGCGGAATCGAACCGCCGACCTCTTGAATGCCATTCAAGCGCTCTCCCAACTGAGCTATGGCCCCATCGCCGCCGGCCCGGCCATGGGGGGCCGGGGGCGGGGACCCTAATGCATTTTCGCGCACGGGGGAAAGGGCCCGCGCCGGGAAAAGGCGCTAGCGGTCCTCGTCCTTGTCGCTCTCGATCTCGATGTCGGAGAGATCGTCGTCCTCGTCGTCGTCCGCGATGAGCGCGTCGTCCTCGTCGTCGTCGCCTTCGACGTCGTCCTCATCGACCTCGATGAGGTCGGGATCGACCTCTTCCTGGCCGCGCCGCACGGTCGTGCGCTCGAGCTTGCTTTCGTCCTCGTCGTCGTCCTCGTCGGCCTCGACGGGCGTATCAGCCTCGGCGAGTTCTTCTTCCTCGGCCTCTTCTTCCTCTTCGGCCTCGACCTCGACGTCTTCGTCCTCAGTCTCGTCCTCGACGTCTTCGGCGTCGTTCTCTTCGGGTTCCGCCGCATTGCCGATCGGGGCCGCGACCTTTCCCTTGTCGCTCGCGCGAGAGCGGCGCGAGCGCAGCAGCATCTCAGGTTCGAAGCTGAAGGCGCATTTCGGGCAGACGATCGGGCGCTTGTTCAGGTCGTAGAAGCGGGTCGCGCAGCTCGGGCACTGCCGCTTCGCTCCGATATCGGGTTTCGCCACGGGGCTGATAGTCCTCGTTGTGGGCTGGACGGATCGCCGGTCCGGGATTTTGAGGGCGATCCCATTGCCACGATCGAGGGGCCCTGTCAAAAGGGTTTCGCTGACGTCAACCCCTTTTTCCGCGAGAGATTTTTGAGGGTGAGCGTGACGGACGATGGGAACCCCCGGCCGCTGGCGGCGGTGCGCGCAAAGGGCCTCAAGGGAACCCTCCGCGTGCCGGGTGACAAGTCCATCTCGCACCGCGCGCTTATCTTCGGCGCGCTCAGCATCGGCGAGACGCGGATCGCGGGCCTGCTGGAGGGCGATGATGTCCTCGCGACGGCTGAGGTGCTGCGCGCGCTGGGCGCGGATATCGCGCGCGCGGGCGAGGGGGAATGGCGCGTGCGCGGCGTCGGCGTCGGCGGTTTCGCCGAGCCCGAGACCGTCCTCGATCACGGCAATTCCGGCACCGGCGCGCGGCTGATGATGGGCGCGGTCGCAACGACGCCGATCGCCTGCACGTTCACGGGCGATGCCTCGCTCTGCCGCCGGCCGATGGCACGCGTGCTGACGCCGCTGGCCCTCTTCGGCGCGAAGGCCGTCGGGCGCACGGGCGCGCGCCTGCCCTTGACGCTGCTGGGCGCGGAAGATCCCGGCCCCGTCACCTATCGCCTGCCGGTCGCCTCCGCACAGGTGAAATCGGCCGTGCTGCTCGCGGGCCTCAACGCGCCTGGCGAGACGAGCGTCCTTGAGGCCGCGCCCACGCGCGACCACACCGAACGCATGCTGCGCCATTTCGGCGCGGAGTTGTCGCTCGGCCGCGACGGCGACCTGACGGCGATCGCGCTGCGTGGCCGGCCGGAGTTGCGCGCGGCGGACATCCGCGTGCCGGCCGATCCCTCCTCGGCCGCGTTCTTGGTTGTCGCCGCGCTGCTCGTGCCCGATAGCGACGTGACGCTCGAAGGCGTCCTCTTGAACGAAACGCGCGCGGGCCTCTACCGCACGCTCCGCGAGATGGGCGGTGACATCGCCATCCTCAACGAGCGCGAGGAGGGCGGCGAGCCGATCGCCGATTTGCGCGTGCGCTCCTCGCGCCTGCGCGGCGTGCCCGTCCCGGCCGAACGCGCGCCCTCGATGATCGATGAATATCCCGTCCTCGCCGTCGCGGCCGCCTGCGCGGAGGGCGAAACGATCATGGCGGGCCTTGAGGAATTGCGGGTGAAGGAAAGCGACCGCCTGGGAGCGATTGCGGCCGGCCTTCACGCCTGCGGCGCGCGCGTCGCGGTCGAGGGCGACACGCTCCGGGTGACGGGCTCGGGCCCCGCGGGGCCCCGCGGCGGCGCGACGGTCGCCACGCACATGGATCACCGCATCGCGATGAGCTTCCTCGTCTTGGGGTTCGTGACGGGTGAACCCGTCGCGGTCGACGACACGCGGATGATCGCGACCAGCTTCCCGGGCTTCACGGCGGCGCTCGACGGGTTGGGCGCGCGCTTCGCCGAGACGGGCCGCGCCCCGTGACGGCGGCCCTCAGGGCCCGGATCGACCGCCGCTGCGCGGCGGGTCCGTTCGTCATCGCGATCGACGGGCCGGCCGCTTCCGGCAAGGGCACGATCGCGCGGCGCATCGCGGCGGCGTTAAACCTCGATCATCTCGACACGGGCGCGCTCTACCGCGCGGTCGGCGCGGCCGTCTTGGAGGCGGGCGGCGATCCGGCCGATGAGGAGACGGCGGTTGCCGCCGCGCGCGCGATCGATGCCGCTCGCCTCGATCCCGCCACGCTGCGCACCGACGCGATCGGCGAGGCCGCCTCGAAAGTGGCCGCGATCCCCGCCGTCCGCGCCGCGCTCCTCGCCTATCAAAAATCCTTCGCCGCCGCGCCGCCCGGCGGGCGCGGCGCCGTCATCGACGGGCGGGACATCGCGACCGTGATCGCCCCCGAGGCGCCGGTGAAGATCTTCGTGACGGCCGACCCCGCAATCCGCGCGCATCGCCGGTATTTGGAGCTGAAGGACAGCCGCCTTGGCCTAACGGAGGCGGCGGTCCTGGCGGATCTCGAGGCGCGCGATCGCCGGGATTCCGGGCGCAGCGTCGCCCCCCTGCGCCAGGCGGCCGATGCCCGCTTGCTTGATACCTCGCGATTGGATATAGACGCGGCCGTCGCGGCAGCGCTTGCGATCGTCGAGGCGGTTCTCGATTAGGACCGGAATCCTTGCGGTTCGCGCCATCGGTTGGGGTGGCGAAAACCGGAGGCCCTTGGCGAAATCTCTCCGCCTGCGCTGGGCGCGAAACGAATTCCCCCGAAACATCCGGGTGCGGACGCCTTGGGCGCCGCGCCCTTCATCAATTGGCGGCCGGTCGGCCGGCGCCAGACGAATGTGGAGCATCGAGAAGGACGCATGGCACGCACGGCGGCGAACGCGAAATCGGCTGAAACGAGCATGAACCCCACCCGCGACGATTTCGCGGCGCTGCTTGAGGAGAGCTTCGAGCGGCATCCCGTGATGGAGGGCTCGGTCGTCAAGGGAAGGGTGCTCGCGGTCGAGAATGACTTCGTCACAATCGATGTCGGCCTGAAGACCGAGGGCCGCGTGCCGCTGAAGGAGTTCCAGGCTCCCGGCAGCCCGGCTGAGCTCAATCCCGGCGACGAGGTCGAGGTCTTCCTCGATCGCATCGAGAACGCGCTGGGCGAGGCGATCCTCTCGCGCGACAAGGCGCGCCGCGAGGAAAGCTGGACGAAGCTCGAGAAGGCCTTCGCCGACAACGAGCGCGTGACGGGCGTGATCTTCGGCCGCGTCAAGGGCGGCTTCACCGTCGATCTCGACGGCGCGGTCGCGTTCCTCCCCGGCAGCCAGGTCGACATCCGCCCCGTGCGCGATGTGACGCCGCTGATGAACCAGCCCCAACCCTTCCAGATCCTCAAGATGGATCGCCGGCGCGGCAATATCGTCGTCTCGCGCCGCGCGGTGCTGGAGGAAACCCGCGCCGAGCAGCGCAACGAGCTGGTCGCGACGCTGCGCGAGGGCCAGGTGCTCGAAGGCGTCGTCAAGAACATCACCGATTACGGCGCGTTCGTGGATTTGGGCGGCGTCGACGGCCTGCTCCACGTGACGGACATGGCGTGGCGCCGCGTCAATCACCCGACCGAGGTTCTGAAGATCGGCGAGACGATCAAGGTCCAGGTCATCAAGGTCAATCAGGACACGCAGCGCATCAGCCTCGGCATGAAGCAGCTCGAGGCCGATCCCTGGGACGGCGTCGCCGCGAAATACCCGGTCGGCGCGCGATTCACGGGCCGCGTGACGAACATCACCGATTACGGCGCCTTCGTCGAGCTGGAGCCGGGCGTCGAGGGCCTGGTGCACGTCTCGGAAATGTCGTGGGTGAAGAAGAACGTCCACCCCGGCAAGATCGTCTCCACCTCGCAGGAAGTGGAAGTGATGGTGCTCGAGGTCGATGCCACCAAGCGCCGCATTTCGCTGGGTCTCAAGCAGACGATGGAGAACCCCTGGGCGCACTTCGCCGAGACGCATCCCGCCGGCACCGAGATCGAGGGCGAGGTGAAGAACATTACCGAGTTCGGTCTCTTCATCGGCCTCGACGAGGACATCGACGGCATGGTTCACATGTCCGACCTCTCTTGGGACACCCCCGGCGAGGAAGCGATGAAGGCCTACAACAAGGGCGACCGCGTGAAGGCCGTCGTGCTCGACGTCGATGTCGAGAAGGAGCGGATTTCGCTGGGCGTGAAGCAGGCGGGCGCCGATCCGATGGCGAGCGTCGGCACGATCAAGAAGGGCGACATCGTCACCTGCGAGGTGGCGGCGGTGAACGACGGCGGCATCGAGGTGACGGTGGGCGACGGCATGCGCACCTTCATCAAGCGCGCCGATCTTTCGCGCGACCGCTCGGAACAGCGCCCGGAGCGCTATGCGGTCGGCGACAAGGTCGATGCCCGCGTCCTGGTGTTCGACAAGCAGTCCCGCAAGCTTCAGCTCTCCATCAAGGCGCGCGAGATCGCCGAGGAGAAGGAGGCGATGGCCCAGTACGGCTCGGCCGATTCCGGGGCCTCGCTCGGCGACATTCTGGG
This sequence comes from Alphaproteobacteria bacterium, assembly GCA_016124385.1. Taxonomy (GTDB): domain Bacteria; phylum Pseudomonadota; class Alphaproteobacteria; order Micropepsales; family Micropepsaceae; genus JACADY01. The sequence continues at coordinate 528,653 of WGNU01000001.1, forward strand.
GGCCGCGCTCGCCAAGAAGCGTGAGACCGAGGAGGACGACACGCAGGACTAGCCCGTTTGACCGGCGCTGATTCCAAAAAGCGTTTGTTTTCAAAAGCATAATCCCTTGACGGGGGGGCTCGCGTTTGGCAGCTTTCGGGGCCGCCGGCTCTTGGCCGGCGGTCCGGAAAGAACAGACGCGCCGGGACGGCGCGCACCTTGGGGGCTCGCGAGGGGCGGATGATCAAATCGGAGTTGGTTGCGATCATCGCGGAACGGCATCCGCATCTGATGCACAAGGACGCAGAGCGGATCGTCGCGACGATTTTCGACGAGATTGCCCAGGCCCTGGTGCGGGGCGACCGCGTCGAATTGCGCGGCTTCGGGGCGTTTTCGGTGAAGCCGCGGCCGGCCCGGGTCGGCCGCAACCCGCGGACCGGCGAGCCGGTCGAGGTCGAGGCCAAGCGCGTGCCCTATTTCAAGACGGGCAAGGATCTGCGCGAGCGGCTGAACGGCGCCACCGGCCATCCCGATGGCGGCCTGACCATCGGCGCGGGGATGCGCAACCAGATCGGTTGATCGCCGCCGCGCGGCGCGCGAGAAGGGGGTGCGCGCTGGGCCATCGGGGCGGCGGGCCCGGCGCCAGTTGAGGAAGGGTGACATCCGTGCGGCTTTCGACCTGGCTCATCCTGGTGCCGGCGACGGTGATTGCCGCGGCCCTGGCGGTCGCCAATCGCGATCGCGTGGCCGTGAGCCTTGATCCGTTTTCGCGCGAGACGCCGGCGCTGGTCCTCGATCTGCCGCTCTACGGCGTCATCATGGGATCGCTGCTGATCGGCTTGATCCTCGGCGCGCTCGTGATGTGGGTGAGCCAGGGCCGCCATCGCAACGCGACGCGCGAGCTGCGCGCGATGAGCCGCGAGATCGCGGCCGCCCGCGCCGCCCGGCCGGCGGAATAGGCCATGGCGCCCTTCATCAAGATCTGCGGCGTGACGACCCTGGAGGTCGCCGAGGCTGCGGCGGAAGCGGGCGCGAGCCATATCGGCTTTGCCTCTTTCCCCAAGAGCCCCCGCCATCTGACGAACGAGGCGGCGCATCGTCTCGCGAGCGCGGTGCCGAAATCGCTCGCCCGCGTGCTCTTGATGGTCGAGCCGGACGACGACGCGCTCGCCGCGGCGGTCGAGGCGGTCGATCCCGCGATCATCCAATTGCACGGCCGCGAAACGCCGCAGCGCGTCTCGGCGATCAAGGGAAAATTTGGTCGGCCGGTCATGAAGGTGCTCTCGGTCGCCGCGCGGGCGGATCTTGCCGCCGTCGCCGCCTACACGCCGATCAGCGACTATTTGCTGTTCGATGCGAAGCCGCAGGCGGGCGATGATCGCCCGGGCGGGCTCGGCCGCGTGTTCGACTGGTCGCTGCTGAAGGGCATCGATCGCATGCGCCCCGTCATCGTCTCGGGCGGGCTCGATGCCGGCAACGTCGCCAAGGCAGTCCGCGAGAGCGGCGCCGACGGCGTCGATGTCTCGTCGGGCGTCGAAACGGCGCCCGGCCGGAAGGACCCGCGTCTCGTTGCCGAGTTTATCAAAGCGGCCCGCGCGGCCTTTGCAGAGGCCGTCCCATCATGACCCTCGAACGCCCCAATTCCTTTAGGGCCGGCCCCGACGCGGAAGGCCATTTCGGCATCTATGGCGGCCGCTTCGTCGCCGAGACGCTGATGCCGCTGATCCTCGATCTGGAAAAGGCCTACGCCGCCGCGCGCAGCGATCCGCAATTCGCGATCCAGATGAATGATCTGCTCACGAACTATGTCGGCCGCCCGAGCCCGCTCTATTTCGCCGAACGCCTGACCGGGCATCTGGGCGGCGCGAAGATCTACTTCAAGCGCGATGAGCTGAACCACACCGGCGCGCACAAGATCAACAATTGCCTGGGCCAGATCCTGCTCGCGATGCGCATGGGCAAGACGCGCATCATCGCCGAAACGGGCGCGGGCCAGCACGGCGTTGCGACCGCGACGGTTGCCGCGCGCTTCGGGCTTCCCTGCGAGGTCTTCATGGGCGCCGAGGATGTCGTGCGCCAGAAGCCGAACGTCTTTCGCATGCGCTTGCTGGGCGCGAAGGTCACGCCCGTGACCTCGGGCTCCAAGACGCTCAAGGACGCGATGAACGAGGCACTGCGCAATTGGGTGACGACCGTCGCCGACACGTTCTATTGCATCGGAACGGTCGCCGGGCCCCATCCCTATCCCGCACTCGTTCGCGATTTCCAGGCGATCATCGGCCAGGAAGTCCGCACACAGATGATGCGCGCCGAGGGCCGCCTGCCGGATACGCTCGTGGCCTGCATCGGCGGCGGCTCGAATGCGATGGGCTTGTTCCATCCCTTCCTCGATGAACCCGACATCCAGATGGTCGGCGTCGAGGCAGCGGGCAAGGGCCTTGAGACCGGCCAGCACGCGGCCTCGCTGACGAAGGGGCGCCCGGGCGTCCTTCACGGTAATCGCACCTATCTGCTGCAGGACGACGACGGCCAGATCACCGAGGCGCATTCGATCTCGGCCGGCCTCGATTATCCAGGCGTCGGGCCGGAGCACGCCTGGCTGCGTGATACGGGCCGCGTGACCTATGCCGCCGTCACGGACGATGAGGCGCTCGAGGCTTTTCAGCTTTGCGCGCGGCTTGAAGGAATTCTTCCCGCGCTTGAGCCGGCGCACGCGCTCGCCCAGGTGGTGAAGCTTGCGCCCGTCCTGCCGCGTGACCATCTCTTGGTGATGAATCTGTGCGGCCGGGGCGATAAGGACATCTTCACCGTCGCCGATGCCTTGGGGATCGCGCTGTGAGCCGCCTCAAGCCCCGCTTCGATGCGCTGCGCGCCGAGGGTCGCGCCGGACTGATCGCGTTCATTACCGGCGGCGATCCCGATTTCGACACCTCGCTGGCGATCCTCAAAGGTCTGCCGGGCGCGGGCGCCGATCTGATCGAACTGGGCATGCCGTTCACCGATCCGATGGCGGACGGCCCCTCGATCCAGGCCTCCAATCTGCGCGCGCTGAAGGCGGGCGCCCGCATGACCAGAACGCTCGACCTCGCCCGCGCTTTCCGCGAGGGTGACCGTGACACGCCGCTGGTTCTCATGGGCTATCTGAACCCGATCGAAACCTATGGCGTGGCACGTTTCGCTAAGGACGCACGTGCGGCGGGCGTCGACGGCCTCATCATCGTCGACCTTCCGCCCGAGGAAGACCGGGAGTTGCGCCAATTGATGCGCGAGGAATCGCTCGACCATATTCGGCTTGCCTCGCCGACGACGGATGAGAGGCGCTTGCCCACCGTGCTCGCGGACACATCCGGTTTCCTTTACTACGTCTCGATGACCGGCATCACCGGCTCGGCGGCGATCGATTCCGAGGCGGTGGACCGCGCTGTGCGCGCGTTGAAGCAGGCGACGGACTTGCCGGTCGCGGTCGGCTTCGGCATCAAGACGCCGACCCAGGCCGCGCAGATCGCGCGGATCGCAGACGCGGCGGTGGTCGGCTCCGCCATCGTCGACAAGATCGCGGCCGGCGGCCCGAATGTCGTTGAGGAAACGTTGCGTTTCGTCCGCGCGCTGGCGGATGGTGTGCGTGCCGCGCGTCAAATGGCGGCTGAGTAGGAGAGGCGTTCCCTGTGAACTGGATCACGAATTTCGTCCGCCCCAAGATCAAGGGACTCTGGAACGGCACGAGCCAGACGCCGGAAAATCTGTGGAAGAAATGCGCCCAATGCGGCGAGATGATTTTTCACCGTGATCTCGACGCGGCGCAGAATGTCTGTCCCTCCTGCGGCCACCACATGCGCATCGGCGCGAAGGAGCGCTTCGCCGCGCTTCTGGACGAGGGGTATGAGCTGCTCCCGGTTCCCGACGTGCCGATCGATCCGCTCAAGTTTCGCGACGACCGCCGCTATACCGATCGCCTGAAGGATGCGCGCACCAAAACGAGCGCGACCGATGCGGTCCAGCTCGCGGTCGGCAAGATCGCCGGCCGCCCGGTCGTGTTGCTGGTGCAGGATTTCGCCTTCATGGGCGGCTCGCTCGGCATGGCGGCGGGCGAAACGCTTGTCGCTGCTGCCAAGGAGGCACTCGCCCGCAAGGTGCCGCTTGTGTTGATCGTCGCCTCCGGTGGCGCGCGGATGCAGGAAGGTATTCTCTCGCTGATGCAGATGCCGCGCACGACGGTCGCGGTGGAGAGTCTGAAGGATGCGGCGCTCCCCTATCTCGTCGTCCTGACCGATCCGACGACCGGGGGCGTCACGGCCTCCTACGCGATGCTGGGCGACATTCACATCGCCGAACCCGGCGCGCTCATCGGCTTCTCCGGCCCGCGCGTCATCGAGAACACGATCCGCGAGAAGCTTCCCGAAGGGTTTCAGCGTGCGGAATATCTGCTCGATCACGGCATGATCGACATGATCGTCCACCGCCATGAGCTGAAGGGAACGCTCGCCCGCCTGATCGGCCTTTTGTGCGAGAAGGTCGCCGTCAGCGCGCCGCATCGCCCGATCCTCGCCGAGGAGGTCAAGCCCGCGCAGGTGCCGGCCGTTATTGCCGGCGAAGACGGCGCATGACGACGGCCGGGAGCGATCTCGTTCTCGAGCGCCTGTCGCGGCTCCACCCGAAATCGATTGACCTTGACCTGACGCGGATGGAGCGTCTCCTGGCGGCGCTCGGCCACCCGGAGGAGCGCCTGCCGCCGGTCGTCCACGTGGCCGGCACGAACGGCAAGGGCTCGGTCGTCGCTTTTGCCCGCGCGATGCTGGAGGCGGCGGGCGAGCGCGTTCATGTCTATACCTCGCCCCATCTCGTGCGGTTTCATGAGCGCATCCGCGTCGCGGGCGCGCTGATCGAGGAAAGCCGCCTTGCCGCCATCCTCGATGAATGCGAGGCCGCGAACGCCGGCGCGCCGATCACCTTCTTCGAGATCACGACGGCGGCCGCCTTCCTCGCCTTCTCGCGTTCGCGCGCCGGCGCGTTGGTGCTCGAGGTCGGCCTTGGCGGGCGGCTCGATGCAACGAACGTCGTCTCGCGGCCGGCCGTCACCGCGATCACGCCGGTCGGCATCGATCATGAGAGCTATCTCGGCACCAGCCTGCCGCAGATCGCGCGCGAGAAGGCCGGCATCTTGAAGGCCGGCGTGCCCGCCATCATCGGACCGCAGGAGCCCGCTGCCCTCGCGGTCATCGAGGAGGTCGCGGATCGTCTCGGCGCGCCGCTCGCGATCTTCGGACAGGATTTCTCCGCGCACGAAGAACACGGCCGCATGGTTTTTCAGGACACGAACGGTCTTCTCGATCTGCCGTTGCCAAGTCTCGTGGGCCGCCATCAGATCGCCAATGCCGCGATCGCAATCGCGGCGCTGCGTGCAGCCGAAAGGCTCGCCGTGTCGGAAGAGGCGATCGAGGCGGGCGTGACGCAGGCCCATTGGCCCGCGCGGCTGCAGCGCCTGACGCGCGGCCCCGTCATCGAGAACGCGCCGGAAGAGGCCGAGATCTGGCTCGATGGCGGCCACAACCCGCACGCCGCCGCCGCCCTTGCCGCCGCGCTCGGCGAAATGGAGGAACGCCGCCCCCGTCCGCTCTATCTCATTGTCGGCATGCTCGCGCAGAAGGACGCGGCCGGATTCCTCGCGCATTTTCGCGGTATCGCGCGGCATGCGCTCACGGTCACGATCGAGCGCGAACCCAACGCGATGGGCGCGGGCGCGCTTTATGATGCCGCGCGCCGCGTCGGCCTGCCGAGCGATCCGGCCGAAAGCCTGGAGGACGCGCTCGCGCAGATCGAGGCCCGCGCCGCGCTCGACCGCGACGGCACACCGCCGCGTATTCTCATCTGCGGCTCGCTGATGCTCGCGGGCCGCGTCTTGAGTGAGAACGAATAGCAAAACGATAAGGCCGCCTGGTGGCGGCCTTTGTCAGCGACTGGCGTTCCCCAACGTCAGATCGAGGATTGAATCCATTCCTTGATCTTCGTTTTCGGCATCGCGCCGACTTTGGTCGCGGCCACCTGGCCGTCCTTGAAGATCATCATCGTGGGGATGCCTTTCACGCCGTATTTCATCGGCACGGTCGGATTCTCATCGATGTTGATCTTGGCGACCTGGATTTGCGCGCCCATTTCGGCGGCGATTTCTTCCAGCGCCGGCGCGATCTGGCGGCACGGACCGCACCATTCCGCCCAGAAATCAACGAGCACAGGTGTCTTCGAATCGAGCACATCCTGGCTGAAACTGGCGTCGGTGACCTTGTTCGTCGTCATGGCAGTCCTTCCTTGGCACGGCCGGCGCGCGCCGCCGCCCGGCCCTCAGTGACAATGTTACCTGTCATTTAGGAACGGGGGGGCGGGGGCGTCAAGGAGCGCCCAAAGGCTGAAGCCCGGCCTGTGTGACGGCCGCTTCAAGCGCCTCGGGCGCGATCGGGCAGAGGAGCGGTCCGGACGTATAGAGCAAGAGCGCACGAATCGCGGCCCCTGGGAAAAGCGGGCGCAGCAGCAAATCATAGGCCGCCATCTGGGCGATGTGTGCGGCCGGAATATCCGCCGCCTGTGCGGGCGGGCTCGCGTCGGTCTTGAAATCGACGATCAGCACGCGCCCCTCCTCGACGACGAGGCGATCGATCCGTCCACTGACGGATACGATTTTCCCATCACGCTGAAGATCGCCGATCACCGCGACCTCGCCGCGCGAGCGCGGGCCGAACAGCGGCGCGAACGTCTCGTCCTCCATCACGCCGAAGACGGCCTGAAGAATGTCCGCAAGCTCATCGCCCGCGAACCCTTGGCCCGGCAGCGTGAGGAACCGCCGCGCGGCCGCGCGCCGTTCGCTCGCCGCCTGCGCGGGCAGCAGCTCGAAGAGCCGGTGGATCGCCCGGCCGCGCTGGCGGGCGCGCTCGCCTTCTCCGCTGTCGCGCGCGCGGCGCCGCGCCTTGCCGCTAACGCCGGGCAGATCGCTCGGCGAAAGGACGATGCGCGGCGTCATCGCCGGCGCGGGCGTCAGGAGAGAGGCCGGCAGGGCGGCCGGCGCCGCGGGCAGGGGCGCGGCCCTCGCGCGCGCGACCGCGCCGTCCGCCGCGCCCGGCGTGCGCCGGACCACGAACTCGCCGCTCCAATGGGGCGCGGGCTCCAGCGTCTCCTGAAGCTGTTTCTGAAACAGCGCGTACCAGGAATCCGCGTTCGGTGCGGTCGAGCGCTTGGCGAGCGTGCCGCAGAGATAGAGCCGCTCGCGCGCGCGCGTCATCGCCACATAGAGAAGCCGCCGGTTCTCCGCGCGCCGCTCGATCTTCTCGGCGTCCTTGGCCTTGGTGACGGCCTCGGCGCGCCCCTGCCGCCAGAGCAGCGTGCCATCCGCGCGGATCAGCGGCGCGCTCTCCCGCCCGCCGATGCGGCGATGCGCGTCGGCCAGGAACACGATCTCGGCTTCAAGGCCCTTCGCGCCGTGCACCGTCATCAGCCGCACTTCGCCGCGCGCGCGGTCGAGGTCGCGCTTGATGGTGGAGCCCCCCGCCTCGAACCAGGCGAGAAACGCCTGGTGGCTCGGCACATGCGCCTGCTCGAACCGCAAGGCGAGGTGCAGCAGCTCGTCGATCGGATCGCGCGCCTCGCTGCCCAGCCGTGCGATCAGCCGCCGCCGCAGGCCGCCGGCGCCCAAGATGTCGGAGAGAAGCCCGAAGGGCGTGGTGCGGCGGGAGAGGGCGGCGATCCTGGTGAGCTGTTCGAGCGCGAGCGTCGCGCCCGCGACTTTCCCGTGCCGCTCGCGCAGCGCCGTGAGCAGCGGACCGCGCCGGTCATAGGCAAGCTCGAAGAGCGCGTCCTCGCTCAGCCCCGCGACAGGGCTTTTCAGAAGCGCGGCCAGATTGAGATCATCGAGCGGCTGCACCACGAAGCGCAGCACGCTCAGGAGATCCTGCACCGCGATATGCGATTCGAGCTTCAGGCGGTCCGCGCCCGCGACCGCGACGCCCGCATCCTTCAGCCGCCGGACGATCGTCTCGGCAAGGCCCGTGCGGCTTTGAAGCAGAATGAGAATGTCGCCCGGATCGATCGGCTTGTCGGATGACCCCAGGGCGCCGCCGGCCGTGAGCCAGCAATCGATCTCGCGCGCGATCCGTGCCGCCAGGCTCGACTGCGCGGAGGACTTCAGAATGGCATCGAACGGCGCCGTCGGGTCCTCCTCCTCGTCCGGCACCTGCGTTTCGACGAGCGGCCACAGCTCGACGAACCCGCCGCTCTCGCTCCGGTGGACCTGATGCGCGACGCCGTCATCCGATAGCGCGATCTCGCGCGCGGCAGCGGGATCGCTGAAAACGCGGTCCACCGCCTCCAGCACCGGCGCGAGCGAGCGGCGCGAGACGGGCAATTGTTCGACGGCGAAGGTCTGGCCGGCGCCCTCGGCCAGCTGGCGAAACCGCTCGCGCTGCGCGGCGAAGGCGCGGGGCTCAGCGCCCTGGAAGCTGTAGATCGACTGCTTCTCATCGCCGACCGCAAAGACCGTGCGCGTTCCACCGCGGGCGCTCTCGCCGGCGAAGAACTCCGCGCCCAGCGCATCGACGATCGCCCATTGGTCGGGGCTCGTGTCCTGCGCCTCGTCGACGAGGATGTGATCGATCCCGCCGTCGAGCTTGAAGAGCACCCAGGCCGCCATGTCGCTGCGCTCGAGCAGGCTGCGCGTCTTGGCGACGAGATCATCGAAATCGAGCGCGCTGCGGGCCCGCTTGAGCGCCTCGTAGCGCGCGAGCGTCGCGCTGAGGAAATGGGTATAGGCCGCGCTCATCTGCGCGGTGTCGAGCGCGTCCGCGCGCGCGACCGCCTCGCTCACCCGCGCGTGCTCGGCGCCGATCGCCTCGGCGATCGCGGGATGGTCCCGGCGGAACCCGACCGTCGTCATCTTGTCAAGCTTGCGCGGCTCATCCTTCTGGGTGAGGAAGATGGCGCTGTAGCACGTGCGCCGCGACGGCTCGCCGTTCGCATTGAGGAACGCCTGCAGCCGCTCGCCGAGCCCGCGATCATTCGCGCCGCTTGCGTTGAGAAGCTGCGCCGCGGCCCCTGGCCACAGGCGCTGGATGTCGCTGGGGATCGCGGTGACTGCCGCGCGCGCCGCCTCCAGGTCATCGGCCGGATCGACGCCCAGCCGCGCCGCGATCGCGGTAAGCGCCGCCGCGCGGGAGGCCTCATCGCCCGTAAGGCCGCCCAGTGTCGTGCGGCGCGCCTTGAGCGCGGTGTCGATCGCATCAGCGAAGCTGAGCGCGTCGATCCGCGCCGCCAGCCGCGCGAGCGCGGCCGCGAGCGCCGCGTCTCGGCCGCTAACGGCGCGGCGCATCGTGTCCTCGACCGCCCGCACGCGCAGCGCCTCTGCCTCGCTTTCATCGAGCACCAGAAAATCGGGCAGAAGCTCCGCCTCGAAGGGAAAGCACTGCAGCAGCCGCTCGCAAAAGGCATGGATCGTCTGAACCTTCAGCCCGCCCGGCGTTTCGAGGGCGCGCGCGAAGAGCCGGCGCGCCCGCCCGATGGCGTCTTTGTCCGGGAAAACGCCGTCGATCTCGAAAAGCTCGGCAGAGAGCTGTGATTCCGGAGCGAGCGTCCACTTGCCCAGCGTCTCTTGCAGGCGCGCGACCATCTCGGCCGCCGCCGCCTTCGTGTAGGTGAGGCAAAGCAGCCGCTCGGGCGTCACCCCACTCGTCAGCAGACGGATGATCCGGCGCGTCAGCACGAACGTCTTGCCTGACCCCGCATTCGCCGACACCCACGCCGAATGGCCGGGATCGGTCGCGCGCCGGATGGCCTCGTCGGCCGCGGTCATGGGGCGCCTCCCTCTTCATCGCCCTCGTCCACCCATTCGCGCACCCGCGCCAGATGCTCGAAGGCGTCGCGCGCGCGGCGGAACTGCGCGTGCGGGCGGGAGTGATAGGCCTGCTCGGGATTGTCGAACGCTTCGAAACGGGCCGCCAGCCGCTCGGCCGAAAGCGCGATGAGCGGCGGAGCGTCCATCGGCTCGCCAAGGAGCGGCGTCTTGCCGTCGCCCTTGAGCGAAAGATAGATGAAATCGCGCACGCGCCGCGCGCCGATCGCCGCGAACCCGCCGCGTTCCGCGATCATTCCTTCAAGCGGCAATTGCGGCGCGAAGAAGGACTTCACTTCGTCGGCCGTTGGCACCTTGCCGCTCTTGTAGTCGAGGATGCTGATGCTGCCGTCGGGATGGAGTTCCAGCCGGTCTGCCCGCGCGCGCAAGGTGATCGGCCCGGCCGGCGCCGGCACGGTGATCGCGCCGTCCACCTCGCTCGCGATGCTGACGACATCGCTGAGGATCGCACGGTCCCGCGCGATGAGCGCCTCGGCAGCCGTGCGAAAGCGCGGCAGCCAGAAGGCGCGGACCGCTGGGTCGTCGAGGAAGGGCTCGAAACGCCGCGCGGCGATCACCATGAGATCGTTGAGCGCCGTCTCCCCGGGCGGATAGGGGAAGCGCTCCGCGTAAGCCTGCAGAATGCCGTGGAGGAGGATGCCGCGGTCGCGCGCGCCGGCCGGCGCGTCGATGGGGTCGAGCTCGCGCAGCCGCAAAATGTGCTCGGCATAGAAGCGATAGGGATCGCGGCGCCACGCTTCGATCCGCGTGACGGACACCTCGCGAGGCCGCGCGGCGAGCGGCGGCGTGGCGGCCGGCGCGCCGGGCCGCTCCGTACGCGGTGCATCATCGAGAAGGCTTGTGAATTCCGCGAGCACGGTGTCGCGCACGGCGCCAATACCCGCGCCGTCGGCGAGGATCAGAAGCCGCGTCAGCCAGCGCGCGGGCGTCGTCGGCGCGCCCTCCTCGCGCTGCGAGCGGGTAAGCAGAACGCGCGGTTGCGCGGCACCTTGCGCGAAATCATGTGCGGCGAGGCCGATGCGCCGCTCCGGCGCATCGAGGCCCAGCGTCTCGCGCATCGGCCGGCTGGCCCACAGATCCGCATCGCTCCGCGCCGGCCACGTTCCTTCGTTGAGCCCGCCGAGCACGATGAAATCCGCCGATTGGAGACGCGCCTCGAGTGGCCCCCAGATGAAGACGCGCGGGCTCGCATCGCGCTGCGGGCGGATGGTCTCCGCATCGATCAGATAGCGGATGAACCGCGCATAGTCCTCGAGCGTAAGGGCAAGATCGCTCGGCGCCGCGCCCGGCAGATCATCGATCAGCCGCGCCGCCGCCTCGCCCGCCTCGCCGCTCCAGAGCGCGGCGGCCTCGCCGTCTTCGTCCTGCGCCAGCGCGTCGGCGGCGGCGGCGTGCGCCGCGAGAAGCGTTCCGATCGGATGCGTGCTCGTTGGGTCGAGGTCCGCCAACGGCGCGACGCAGGCGCCGAAGCGCTCGAGGAAACGCGTCGCCCGCTCGCGCGCGCCCTCGCTCTCGATCGTCTCGATGCGCGCGGCGAGCCCCGCGAGCCCCGGCGCCGGGCGCAGGCCCCGCAGCGCCGCGAGCTCGAATTGATCGGCGAGGCGGTGGAACTGCCCGACCGGCATCCCGGCCTGGGCGAGCGGGTGGCGGATCGCCGCCAGCAGCGCGTTCGGCGCGAAACGCGTGGCGACGGCGTCGGCAAGCAGCGTCAGGAACGCGCCCGGCGCCGTCGCGAGGAGCGAGACGCCGCCTGAATCATCCGCCGCGATCTCCCAGCGCCGCAACTCGGCGACCACCCGCCGCGCGAGCAGCCGGTCCGGCGTGATGAGGGCTGCCGTCGCCTTGGGCGTTTCGAGTGCGTCGCGCAGCGCGATCGCGATCGCGGTCGCCTCGGCCTGCTCGTTGACGAACTCGGCAACGCGCAAGCCTTGGAATCCCGCCGCCAGCGCGTCCCGCGCGCGATCGACCAGCGCGGACCAATGATCGCTCGCCTCGGCGGGACGCAGCGCCTCGGAGAGAAGCCGCGCGCGCGGCGAGGGGTGCTCGTCGTCATCCGTCCACGGACGAACGTCCTCGCGCGCGATCTCCATGCGCTCCAAGAGCTGTTTCAGGCCGAACTGGGGATGCGTCGGCGGCAGCGCCTCCCACGCCGCCCTTTCGAGCTGCTGGTCGAGCCCGGGCAGCACCACGCGCCCGTTCGGCAGCCGCGCGATCACCTTGAGGAGTGTGGCCGTCGCCGGAATGCTGCCAGTGGAGCCGGCGGCGATGATGGGCGCGGCGGGCGCTGTCTCGCGCCAGCGCGCGGTCAGCGCCTCCATCAGAAGGTTGCGGCGCCGCGCGGGGTCGATCGCGCTTTCGGCCTCGAGCAGCGCGGGCCAGACATCCTTTAGGAGATGGAGGAAATCGAGCGTCGCCTGCCAATGCCCGGCGAGCCCCTCGGGTACGAGCTCGCGGAGCGCTTCAAGGTCCGCGTTATGCGTCTGGCATTCATCGAGGAACCCCGCGAGGCTGTCGGCCAGCGCGAGCGCCTGATCGATCGGCACGGGGCCAAGACCTTGCCGCGCCGCCTCGATGAGCCGCGCGAGCAGCAGGCGGCGCCGCTGCGGCGCGATGGCGGGCGGGAGGGCCAGATCATCGCGCGGATCGGCGATCGCAAGCGCTTCCTCGTCAACATCGCCGAGCGGGAGGATCTGCGGCAGCAGCGTCGAGGACGCGGCGGCCGATTGCGCGAAATGAAAGGCAAGGCTGCGCGCCGCGCGCCGTGTCGGCACGAGGATGCGCAGTTCTGACAGCGCGAGAGGATCCTTAGCCTGCGTAAAGCTCGCACGTACGCCCGCGGCCAGCCGTTCGAGAAAGGGCGCGCCGGGCGCGATCGTGAAAATGTTCATGGCGGGCCGCGCCGCCGTCAGCTGGCCCGTTTCAGGTCGCGGAGGAATTCCTCCGCATCGGCGAGGCCCTCGGGTGTGCCGACATGCATCCACGTCCCGTCGAGCCGCAGTCCGAACAGGCGCTTGGCCTCGATCGAGCGGTCCCACAGGCGATTGGTCGAGAAGGCGCCCTCCGGCGCGCCGTCGAGAAAGCGCGGATGGATGATCTGCACGCCCATATAGGCAAAGGGCGCCATGCGCTGTTCCTCGCGCCGCGTCAGTTCGCCGGTCGGGCCCATGTCGAAATCGCCGCGCCCGTCATAGCCGAGCGAGGTGACGATCGGCGCAAGCAGCAGGAGCGCGTCCATCGTCTTGGGATCGAACTGCCGCGCCATCCGCGTGAGCGCGCTCGTCAGCCCCTCCGCCCAGATCGTGTCGCAATTATGGGTGAAGACCGGTTCGCCCTCGAAGAGCGGCAGCGCCTTCTTCAGCGCGCCGCCCGTATCGAGGATCTGGTCGCTCTCGTCGGAAATGACGATGCGCACGTCTTTGCGCTTGGCGGTGTGCGCGATCACCAGATCGGCGAAATGGTGGACGTTGACGATGACGGTCTCAACGCCCGCCGCGACAAGCCGGTCGATCGCGTGGTCGATGAGCGCGCGGCCATTGACCTCGACCAGCGCCTTGGGCCGGTCGTTGGTGAGCGGGCGCATGCGCGTGCCAAGCCCGGCGGCGAGGATCATGGCGCGGCTGGGGGCGTTGTCCATCGTCTACTCCACGAGTGCGGCGACGCGGTTCCGGCTCTCCGCGGGGATATGCCGGTCGAGCCACATCTGCAGCGGCTTCAGCGCGGGATGCGCGAGGTCGCGTTCAAGATAGCGCCAAAGCCGGGGATGGTACGAGGGATAGCGCTTCTTGCCGTCGCGTTTCCACAGCCGCGTGAAGATGCCGAGGATTTTCGTGTTGCGTTGCGCGGCGAGCACGGCGGCGGCCAGGCGAAACGCGTCCGCGTCGAAGCCGCGATCGCGCGCCTGGCGCCCCGCGATATAGCGCACGAGCATCGCCTCGCCGAGCGCGGGGTCCACGTCGCGTCGCGCATCCTCGGTGAGCGAGACGAGATCATAGGCGGGCGAACCGATCAGCCCGTCCTGGAAGTCGAGGAGCCCGATGCGCTGGAGGCCCTGGCCCTCCGGCCGCCAGATGAGATTTTCCGCATGATAGTCGCGCAGCACCAGAACGGGCGCGCCGCCAGCCGCGCTGCGCAGCGCCTCGCGCCACAGGCCCATGAACTCGTCGCGCATGGTCGGGCTCGCCGGGCTGCCGAGCGCGGCCGGCACGAACCAGTCGAGCAGCAATTCCGTTTCGATCAGCAGCGCTTCTTCATCGTAGGAGAGGAACGTCTGACGCCAGCCGTCCTCGGTCGAAAGCGCCGTGGGCGGCGGCGTTTCGTGCAGCGCGATCAGCACGTCGATCGCGCGTTCATAAAGGGGCCCTTCCGCGCTCCCCGCCTCGATCATCCGGGCAAAGAGATTGTCGGTCAGATCCTCGATGAGGAGAAATCCGTTCGCGTAGTCGGCGGCGAGGATCTCGGGCGCCGCAAGCCCCAGCGCGCGCAGATGCCGGGCGAGGGCGGCGAAGGGCCGCACGTCCGGTCCCGCCAGCCGCGCGACGGCGTTATAGCCGAGCTGGCGCCGCTCGGCGGGCGAGGCCTCGGGCGGGCAGGCGGCGGTCTCCGCGCCCGGCGGCTGATCCATCAGGATCGCGGATTGCTCGTTGAGCGACAGGCGCTCGTAGCGCCGGCTGGAGGCATCGCCCGCGAGCTTGTGCCGCTCCGCCGCGCCCCAGCCGGCGGCATCGAGAAAGGCGCGCGCCAGATCATCGCGTGTCGTCATGCCGGCTCCGGAAGGGCGGCTGCGAGGGCCGCCAGGGGGTCGCGCGGCCCCGCGATGGTGGCCTGCCGCGCCGTGTCGCCGGTAACGGAGAGGCTGATCGCGAGCGTCGGCTCGCCCAGCGCGTCCGCCCCGCGCTCGGGCCATTCGATGAGGCACACGCCTTGATCTAGCGCATCCTCAAGCCCCAGTTCTTCGATATCGTCCGGCGCCTTGAGCCGAAAGAGGTCGACATGGGCAAGGGGCCCAACCGGCGTGTCGTAGGTTTGAACCAGCGTGAAGGTGGGGCTCGGCACCTCGCCCGCATGGCCGAGCGCACGCAGGATCGCCCGCGCGAGGCTGGTCTTTCCCGCGCCCAGCGGGCCGCGCAGGGTAACGAGCATGCCCGGCGTCAAAACTTGCGCGATCGCGGCCCCGAGTGTCGCGGTCGCGGCCTCGTCGGCGAGCGGAATACGGAGCAGCGCGGACCCGGTCCGCGAATCGGAGGCGCTCATCATGGGCGAGGCTCCTCTACCAGGGGCTCGCCCGGGCTGGCAACGGCCAAGGCGTCGGTGGTTGATTTGGCCCCGCCGCATGGACAAGGTAGGCGCCTTTGCGGCCAGGGAGCGTGACGGGAAGCGATGGCGGGGAGTGAGACGAGCGGCGCGGCCGTGATCATCGGCGCGGGCCAGGCCGGCGCCCAGGCGGCGCAGAGTCTGCGGACCGAGGGCTTCAAGGGTCCGATCGTGATGATCGGCGACGAGGCCTATCCGCCCTATCAGCGCCCGCCGCTCTCCAAGAAATTCCTCGCCGGCGAGCTGGAAGAGGAGCGCCTGTTCCTCCGCCCGCAGGCCTTCTACGACGAGGCGAAGATCACGCTGCGCCTCAACACGCGCGCGACCGCGATCGACCGCGAGGCGCACACGGTGAGCCTCGAAGGCGGCGAGAAACTCACCTACGCCAAGCTCCTGATCGCGACGGGCACGCGCGTCCGCCGGCTCACTTGTCCCGGCTCGCATCTGAAGGGCATCTGCGATCTGCGCAACATCGACGACGTGCGCCGCATCCAGCCCGAGTTCACGCCCGGCAAGCGGATGGTGATCGTCGGCGGCGGCTATATCGGGCTTGAGGTCGCCGCCGTAGCGGTGAAGCGGGGCCTGAAGGTCACTGTGCTGGAGATGGCGGACCGCGTGATGGCGCGCGCGGTCTCTGAGACGCTCTCGCGCTATTACGAGGATTTCCACCGCAAGGCCGGCGTCGATCTGCGCCTGGGCGAACCCGTCGCCGCCGTCGAGGGCGACGATCACGTCCGCGCGGTCGCGACCGCGAGCGGACCCATCCCCGCCGACCTCGTGCTGGTCGGCATCGGCGTCATCCCGAATGTGGAGTTGGCAGCCGAGGCAGGCCTCGCCTGCGACAACGGGATCCTGGTCGATGAGCACGCGCGCACGGCCGACCCGGACGTCTTCGCGGCCGGCGACTGCACGAACCACCCTTGCGCGATTGCGGGTCGGCGCCTGCGCCTTGAATCCGTTCAGAACGCGATCGAGCAGGCCAAGGCCGCGGCGGCCGGCATGGCCGGCAAGCCGCGTGTCTATGCCGAGGTGCCGTGGTTCTGGTCGGACCAGTACGAGCTGAAAATGCAGATCGCGGGGTTGGCTGAACCCGGCGATACGCAAATTTTGCGCGGCGATCCCGCGAGCGGCAAGTTCGCGGTCTTTTATTTGCGTGGTGGTGTCGTGGCGGCCGTTGAGAGCGTGAACGCCGCGCCCGAGTTCATGATGGGCCGCCAGATGATCGCAAAACACCTCGCGGTTGCGCCGGACCGATTGGCCGACGTAAACATCCCGATGAAGCAGCTTATCTCCTAAGAACAAAGGCCGAGGAATGCCCAAGATCAAGTACATCGAACACAGCGGCAAAGAGCACGTCATCGACGTCCCGAACGGATGGTCGGTGATGGAAGGGGCGGTGAAGAACCTGATCCCGGGCATCGATGCGGATTGCGGCGGCGCGTGCGCCTGCGCGACGTGTCACGTCTATGTCGATCCACAATGGATCGGTAAGCTCGCGCCGAAGGAAGACATGGAGCAGACGATGCTCGACTTCGCCAACGGCGTGGAGGCGAACTCGCGGCTCTCGTGCCAGATCAAGGTAACGGACGAGCTGGAGGGCATGGTCATCCGCATGCCGGAAAGCCAGCACTAGGCCTCTTACGCGGCCTGCTGTTCGGCGGGCACGCGGGGGATGTGGCACGTCACGCGCGTGCCGGCGTTGGGGGCCGATTGCAGACTCACCCAACCGCCGTGCAGCTCGACGAAACTCTTCACGAGCGAGAGGCCGAGGCCGACGCCGCGCCGGCGCGATGACGGCCGGCTCTCGAAGCGATCGAACGCGCGCGGCTGATACTCGAGCGGAATGCCGATGCCGCTGTCGGCGACCGTGAGCGCGACGCCTTCACCCTCGGGGCTGGCGCTCAGCGTCACGTGGCCGCCGGACGGCGTGTGATCGAGCGCGTTGGCGAGCAGATTGTAGACGACCTGCTTCAGCCGGCGCGCATCCGCGACGATGACGCCGAAATCGGGCGCGATCTCGAGATCGAGCGTGACGCCGAGCGTGCTCGCGCGGTCTTCGACGAGCGCCGCGACGCTCGCGAGCAGATCCGGCAGCGAGACGTCGGACAATTCGAGTTCAAGCTGGCCCGCATCCACGTAGGCGAGATCGAGGATGTCGTTGACGAGCGTGCTCAGCTCCTTCGCGCCTTGCGCGATCGAGGCGACATTGCGTTGCTGGCGCGCCGTCAGATCGCCGCTATGCCCTTCCAGCAGCGCCTCGGCATAGCCAAGGATCGGCGTCAGCGGCGTGCGCAGATGATAGGAAACGCGGCTGACGAATTCCGTCTTCAGCCGGTCGGCCGCTTCCAGCGCCTCGTTGCGCTCGATGAGGCGTTCTTCCGCGCGCACGGAATCGGTGATGTCGGTGAAGGAGAGCAGCATCGCGCCATCGGGCAGCGGCACCGATCCGCCCGAGACGATGCGTCCATCGGTGAGCGCGAGGCGGACGCTCGTGCTCCGCCGCTCGGTCGAGAAGCTCGTCACTTGCCCTTCGAGCGTCGCCCACGCCTCTTCATCGCGCACCAGCGTGCGGCAATGCGCGGCGACGTCCGAGATATGCGGCTCGCCCTCAAGGCGCGCGGGATCGATCCCGAAGAGCCGCTGGAACGAGGCGTTCGAGAGCCGCAGCCGCCCGTCGGAGGCAAAGACGGCGATGCCTTCCGCCAGCGAGTCGAGCGTTTCGGTCTGAACGGTGATGAGCGTGTTGTAGTTCCGCTCGAGCGTCAGCTGGCTCGACACGTCGTCGAAGAGGAAGATCATCCCGCCCAGCGGATGGGGCTGCGCCATCACGCGGATCGTCGAATCGTCCGGCAGATGCCACAGCTCGTCGAGATCGGCGCCGCCCGTGGCAAAGAGCGCGAGATGGCTGCGCTTCCAGGCGGGGAAATCGCGCTGCTCCGGCAGGCGGCGCATCGAGCGCAGCCGCTCCAGCAATTCGCCGGCGGACGGGCGCGTCTCCAGCCACGCATCGTCGAAGCCGAAAAGCTGCGCGTAGGCGCGGTTGTAGAACGTGAGCTTTTGCTGCGCGTCGAACACGACGACGCCGGTCTTGAGCTTGTTGAGCGTGTCGTCATGCGCGTCCATGTGGCGCTGCAGGCGCTGCTCGAGTTCTTCCGTCGCGTTCGCATCGAGCGCGATGCCCGCCACGCCCCCGCCGCACGGAAACATCTCGAACATGAAGGCGCGCCGCTGCGCGCCCATCTGGATGTAGCGCTTCTCGCGCACGGGCCCGCGCGTATCGAGCACTTCCTGCGCGAGATTGCGGTCGCTGCGCCGGTCGAGCTGGGCCTGCGCGGCGACGGCCGCATCGGGCGTCGCGTGGCCGACGGCCTGCGCATAGGCGGCGTTCACCCAATCGAGCGTGAGGTCGGCGCGCCGCCGCCAGGCAGGGAAGGGGAGTGCCATCAACTGGCTGCGCAACAGGTCGCGTTCGGCGCGCAGGAGAAAGAGATCCTCGTTCGCGATCGCAAGCCGCCCCGCGCGCTCGATCACCGGGCGCAGCCAGAGCGCGACGCCCCCGCCCGCCAGCCGCCCGTCTGCGCGCAGCCGCTCGCCGGTATCGGTCGTCATCTCGAACGAGAAGGGCTCGCCCGAGCTCGACAGGGTTTCGATCGCCGAGGCGAGGAGGAGCCCGTCGGGCCCCGCGAGCGCGACCGCGAGGCTGTCCCGCATCGCGCCCCGGGCCAGCGGCTCGCCGCCGTTCGGTGGAAAGAGGAAAAGGCCCCCCGGCTCGCCCACGAACGCGCGCTCGGACTGCGCCAGCCGGTCGCGGAGGATGAGAAGATCCCGCTCCAGTTCGCGCGCCCGCTGCCGTCCATGCCGAAAGGCGGCAAGACCAAGAAAGCCGAGCGCGAGCGCCAGCGCGATCGCGGCAAAGGTGACGATCGAGAGGCTGTCATAGGCCGCGAAGACCGGCGGCGCGGCGTAGGCCGGCCCGGCAACGGCGACAAGGGCGAGCGCCCGGATCAGCCGGCTCCAGGCGTGGCCCAGGCATGCCGCCGCGCGTGCGCGTTGCTGGTGGTGAAACCCCGCCATGCCCCCTGCTTGACTCGCCGAATCAGTCTTGGACCACGAGAATAGTGATCGCGAGTCCGCGGGTGAATCCGTCGGGGTTAAGAAAGTGTAAAAACCGCGCGCGCCCCATCAGAACGCGCGCGGCGCCTCAATCGCGCATCAATAGCGATAATGCTCGGGCTTGTAGGGGCCTGCCTGCGCGACGCCGATATATTTCGCCTGCTCGGGCGTGAGCGCCGTCAGCTTCGCGTTCAGCTTGGCGAGGTGCAGCCGCGCGACTTTCTCGTCGAGATGTTTGGGCAGCGTGTAGACCTGCCGCGAGTATTTCTGGTGGTTCTGCCACAGCTCGATCTGCGCCAGCACCTGGTTCGTGAACGAGGCGCTCATGACGAACGAGGGATGTCCCGTCGCGCAGCCGAGATTGACGAGCCGCCCCTCGGCCAGAAGGATCACGCGCTTGCCGTCCGGAAACTCCACTTCATCGACCTGCGGCTTGACGTTGTGCCAGGGCAGATTGCGCAGGGCTTCGGTCTGAATCTCGGTGTCGAAATGGCCGATATTGCACACGATCGCGCGGTCCTTCATCGCGCGCATGTGGTCGATCGTGATGATGTCCTTGTTGCCCGTCGCGGTGACGAAGATGTCGCCCATCCGCGCGGCCTCGTCCATCGTCGCCACCTGATAGCCCTCGAGCGCGGCCTGCAGCGCGCAGATCGGATCGATTTCGGTGACGACGACGCGCGCTCCGGCGTTGCGCAGCGACGCGGCCGAACCCTTGCCGACATCGCCATAGCCTGCGACGACGGCGACCTTACCGGCCATCATCACGTCGGTCGCGCGGCGGATGCCGTCGACCAGGCTTTCGCGGCAGCCATAGAGATTGTCGAATTTCGACTTCGTCACGCTGTCATTGACGTTGATCGCGGGTACCAGCAGCGTGCCCTCGCGCGCCATGTCGTAGAGCCGTTTGACGCCCGTCGTCGTTTCTTCCGAGACGCCGCGCACGCCTTCCATCAATTGCGGATATTTCTCGTGCATGAGCTGCGTGAGATCGCCGCCGTCGTCCAGCAGCATGTTCGGCGTCCAATGGCCCGGGCCCTGGATCGTCTTTTCGATGCAGTCCCAATATTCTTCTTCCGTCATGCCCTTCCAGGCGAAGACGGGAATGCCGGCCTTGGCCATCGCGGCGGCGGCGTGGTCCTGCGTCGAGAAGATGTTGCACGACGACCAGCGAATCTCCGCGCCCAATTCGACCAGCGTCTCGATCAGGACGGCGGTCTGGATCGTCATGTGGAGGCAGCCGGTGATGCGGGCGCCCTTCAGCGGCTTGGCGGCGCCGAATTCCTCGCGCGCGGCCATGAGGCCCGGCATTTCGGTCTCGGCGATGGCGATTTCCTTGCGACCCCACTCGGCGAGCGAAATGTCTTTGACGCGATAGTCGTGGCTCATTGACGCCTCCATGATGTGGCGCCGGTCTATCAGGGGCGCGGGGAAGAGGCAACCCTTTATATAAGGATTTCCTTATGTCTTTATATTCGCCGGATCGAGCCATCCGGGCGGCGGTTCTGGACGACGCCGCGCCGATTGCCGCGATCTACAACGACGTCATGGCGACCTCGACGGCGATCTGGTCGGATATCCCGACCAGCGTGCCGGACCGCGAGGCCTGGCTCGCCGCCAAGGCCGGCGACGGCTGGCCTGTCCTGGTGGTGGAGGCGGCGGACGGCGCGGTCGCGGGCTTCGCCTCGTTTGGGCCGTTCCGCCCCTGGCCGGGTTACGCGCGGACGGTCGAGCACTCCATCCACATCGCCAAGGACCATCGCGGCCAGGGCCTCGCCCGCGCGATCCTCGCCCGCCTCATCGCCGAGGCGGCGCGGCGCGAAATGCATGTGATGATCGGCGGGATCGACGCGGCGAACGCGGCCTCGATCAAACTGCACGAGCGATTGGGCTTCGAGCGCGCGGCGCTGCTGCGCGAGACCGGCTGGAAATTCGGTCGCTGGCTCGATCTCGTTCTCATGCACCGCATGCTGACGCCGCAGGATGCGGCGGGCGCGCCTTAGGGGCCCTCGACCGCGTAGCCCCGGTCGCGCAGGAGCGTGATGACGCTGCTCGATCCCGCAAGGTGCCCCGCGCCGACGACGATGAGATAGCTCTTCGGGTCCGCCATGAACTCGCCCGTGATGCGCTCGACCCAGCGCGCATTGCGGTCGTTGATGATGATCGTCCCGACATCGGGCAGCTCCTCGTGCGCGCTTTGCGTGAGGCTGCCGAGCGTTTCCACATCGCCCGCCCACCAGGCATCGACGAGCTCGCGCAGCACGCCCGGGCGTTCGGTGATGTCCTCGACAGTCGAGATCAGGAGCGCGCGCTCGAGGTCGGGCGGCATCGTGTGGAAGAACGCGATCTGCTCCTTGGCGCTCTCGAAATAGAGCCGCTCCTTGCCGGCCGCCGCCGCTTCGCGCTCGACGAGGCCGTCGACGCCGCTTTCGGTGGAAAAGCCCTGGCGCTCCGCCATCAGCACGCTTTGCGTGAGCGAGGCGAGCCAGGGCCGCAGATGATCGAACGCCTGCGGCGGCAGGCCGAGCGTCGCCATCGCTTCGTTGTAGGATTGGGTTTCCTCGGGGCTGAGGCCGTCGCGCACCGAAACGCCCAGCGGATTGGTGCCGTTCTGGATGATATAGGCCTGCAGGTCGCTCGATTGGCTGTCCTCGAGCGGCACCTCGAACACGACGACATCGGCTTTCTCGAACGCATCGCGGAACGCCTCCGTGTGCCAATCGGGGCCCTCGGGAAGGATGTGCACCGATCCGAAAAAGGCGATCTGCCCGCCGTTGGGTTTCGTCAGCGTCCAGAGCGCCGGCCCGCTTGGGTTGGCCTGCGCGCCAGCGCCGAGCAAGAGCGTCAGCGCGACAGCGAACGGCGCCAGCGCGGCACGAAGGACGGGGAATCGGATCATGCGGACCTCCAGGAAACGAATGCGCCGAACCTATCGGCCAGCGCTATCGGAATGCTTAAAGGGTGGCGAGATTGGGGCGCGGGTCAGGTTTCGTCGAAATGCCGCTCGATGAGGCTCGCGATCGCTTCCATCGCCTTCTCCGCGTCTGGGCCGCTCGCGCTCACTTCGATTTCCGTGCCCTGCGCGGCGCCGAGCGTAAGGAGCCCCATGATCGAGCGCGCCGAGACGCTGACGCCGTCCTTCTCGACCAGAACCTGCGCCTCGATGCCGGTGAGCGCGCGCACGAATTTCGCCGACGCGCGCGCGTGCAGGCCCCGCGCGTTGGGAATGACGAACCGCGCGCGATGCGCGGGCTCATCGCTCATGCGTCCGGACCGAGTTCTTGGCTGGCGACGCGGATATATTTCCGCCCCGCCTCCTGCGCATCGCCGACCGCGCTGGCGAGCGGCGCCCGCGCCCGCACGCTCGCGAGCTTGACGAGCATGGGTAGGTTGACGCCCGCGATCACTTCCGTCTTGCCCTTGTCGAGCACGGAGATGGCGAGGTTCGACGGCGTGCCGCCGAACATGTCGGTGAGGATGATCACGCCGTTGCCGAGCGAGACGGATTTCACCGCCTTGATGATGTCGGCGCGGCGCTGATCCATGTCGTCGTCCGGCCCGATGCTGACAGTCGCGATATGGGTCTGCGGCCCGACGACGTGCTCGAGTGCCGCTCGCAATTCTTCAGCGAGGCGGCCATGCGTGACGATGACGAGTCCGATCATGAGGCCGGAAGGGGTTCCGCGTGAACGGGGCGCAAGGGCTGGCGCGGCCAGCTGCATGACAACGATGGGCAAAGCCTAGCAGTTTCCGCGCGCCATGCCAGGGGTCTAACCCTCGATCAGCGCGCGCGAACGTGGCATGCGCGCAACGCCAAGCGAATGGCGACGCTGGCCGAGGGCTGGAACGGATCGAGCGTCCAATGCGGCAGCGAAGGACCGCCCGGCACGACCTCGCGCGTCTCGGGCTCGGGCAGCCTCTCGGGCGTGATGCCCGGCGCGAGCGTGAAGGCGCAGGCGAGGCGCGTGGAGCGGATGCTCGGCACCGCGACGAGCCCGATGCCGCGCGCCTCGATGAGGCCCGCGATCGCGGCGGGTGCGCGCGCGATGATCGCGCCGTCGCTCGCGGCGAGAAGCGCCTGATCGTCCGCGACGAGGAGCGCGCCCTCGGCGATGAGGCGAAGCGCAAGATCCGATTTGCCCGCGCCCGAGGGGCCGAGCAGCAGCGCGCCGCCAAGCCCCGGCCAATGGATCGCGGTCGCGTGGATCTGCTGCGCCGTCACGTTTTCGGCTCGGGCGCGGCCGGCAGCGTCACGACGAAGCGCGCGCCCGCGACCGCGCCGTCGATGATCCGGTTCTCGGCGCGGATCGTGCCGCCATGCACCTCGACGATCTGCCGTGAGATCGCAAGGCCAAGGCCAGAGTTCTTGCCGAAGCCGTGCGAGTCGGGCCGCGACGTATAGAAGCGCGCGAAGATCTTTTCGAGTTCGTCCTCGGGAATGCCCGGCCCCTCGTCCTCGACGACGGTCGTGATGAGGCGGCTCGCCTGGCGCACGGTGAGGCGCACCGTCCCGCCATGCGGACTGAACGAGACCGCGTTGTCGAGGAGATTTGAGAAAACTTGCCCCAACGCCCCCGCGTGGCCGAAGACGCGGAACCCGCTCGCGGCGCCGATCCCCTCCGCCGTGATGTCGAAGGTGACGCCGTGTTCTTCCGCGCCGGGTGTGGCGACGAGCGTGATCGTCTCGAGTAGCTTCAGCATGTCGACGGGCGCCGCGACCTCGCGCGCGAGTTCGGCATCCAGCCGCGAGGCGTTCGAGATGTCGCTGACGAGGCGGTTGATCCGCTGCACGTCGTCCTCGATGACGCCGATCAGCCGCCGCCGCGTGGCGTCGTCTTTCGCCCGGCTGAACGTCTCGATCGCACTCTTGAGCGAGGTGAGCGGGTTCTTGATCTCGTGCGCGACGTCGGCCGCGAATTGCTCGATCGCGGTGATCCGGCCGTAGAGCGCGCGCGTCATGTCGTTGAGGCTCGCCGAGAGATCGCCGATCTCATCGCCGCGATGCGTGAAATTGGGAATATCCGGTTGATCGCTGGGAATGTAGCGCACTTTGTCGGCGGCCTCGGCGAGGCGGCGCACAGGCCGGGCAATCGTCCGTGCCAGGAGGAACGAGGCGAGCACCAGCACGCCGAACGCAACGAGGAAGATCTGGATCAACGAAAGGCGCTCGGCGCGCAGCACCGCGTCGATGTCATCGCCCTCGGTCGTCAGGAACAGGATGCCGAGCACGAGGTTGAACCGCTGAACGGGCAGCGCGACCGACAGCACGAGATCGCCGCTGTCGTTGACACGCACATTGTGTTCGATGGCACCGGTCGCGGCGAGCCGCACTTCCGCGTAGTCGAAGCCGCTGCCGTTGATCGTCTCCGAATAGAGCGGATGCGCGCGCACGGGCCAAAGATCGGCGACCCAGTCATAGGCATCTTCCAGCATGCTCCACCGGTCGAACAACACACCCGGCGGCGGCAGGCGATAGGTCTCGATGCTGTCGCGGCCGACAAGGTAGCGCGTGTCGAGCTGCAGCGCGCCATCGATCGCATAGAGGCGCGCGCGCGCGGCGGTGCCGCCGATGAGGCGCTGCAACAACGGCTGCGCGAGCTGATCATCGACCGAGGTCGCCTGCGGTCCGCGCGTCGCGCCGTCCGCGAGCGCGTCCGCGATGATCCGCCCCTGGGTTTCCAGCGAAAGCAGCCGCTCGGTGATCAGGTCCGCGCGGTTGAGGTTGATGTAGATGACGCCCGCGATAAGGACGCCGAGCGCGACGAGATTGAGCGCGATGATCCGCGCCGTGAGCGAGGAGAAGCGCCGCCCGCGATGGCCCTGCAGCGCGCGGCCGAGGCGCTGAACCCATTCGCTGGAAAGGGCCGCGCGCCAATCGGGCAGACGCCAGCCGCCGGACGCGGCCGTCCCGCGCGCGGCGTCATCGGTCGGGCGCTCAGCCCCTGGACGAATATCGCCAAGGGTACCGGGCGCTGAAGCGGGCTCACTCCTTGTATCGATATCCAACGCCATAGAGCGTCTCGATGCTGTCGAAGGCGTCATCGACCGCCTTGAACTTCTTGCGAAGGCGCTTGATGTGGCTGTCGATCGTGCGGTCATCGACATAGACCTGATCGTCATAGGCTGCGTCCATCAGCTGGTCGCGGCTCTTGACGAACCCCGGCCGCTGGGCGAGCGCCTGCAGGATCATGAATTCGGTGACGGTCAGCGTCACGTCCTTGCCGCCCCAGGTGCAGGAATGCCGCGCCGGGTCGAGCGAGAGGCTGCCGCGCACGATCGCCTCGGCGCCGTTCTTGCGCTCCTCTCCGGGGGGGCGCGCCCGGGCCTCGGCGCGGCGCAGCACCGCGCGCACGCGCTCGAGCAGCAGGCGCTGCGAGAAGGGCTTCTTCACGTAGTCGTCCGCCCCGGCGTTCAGCCCCATCAGCTCGTCGATCTCTTCGTCCTTCGAGGTGAGGAAGATGACCGGCAGGTCGACTTTCTGCTTGAGGCGGCGCAGCACTTCCATCCCGTCCATGCGCGGCATCTTGATGTCGAGGATGACGAGGTCCGGCGGGCTCGCCGACAGCGAAGTGAGGGCGGTCGTCCCGTCGGTAAACGTCTTCACGTTGAAGCCCTCGGCCTCCAGGAGGATCGAGACCGAGGTGAGGATGTTCCGGTCGTCGTCGACGAGGGCGATGGTCGGCATGGGCGGAAGGCTCCCGGTGGTCGTCAGGGCGGCGCGGCCGCGATTCGGCGGAGTATAGAGGCCGAACCGCCTGGATTGCACCAGCGCCGCCTCAGGCGCGCCGGGGCTCGCGCTGCGCGATCGCCAGGAACCGCAGCGCCAGCATGGTAAGCCCGCTCGCCGCCCCGATCGCGGCCCCATAGACGAGGCCGGGCGCCGCCAGCCCGAGCGGAAAGCCGAGAAAAACCGCCATCGGAATGGCGATCCCCCAATAGGCGGCGGCATAGAGCGCCATGGGAAGGAACGTGTCCCCCGTACCGCGGAGCGCGCCCATCGTGACGCCCATGGTGCCGGAAAAGAGGATGAGGACGCCCGCCGCCGCGATCGTGTGCCGCGCGATCGTGAGCGCCTCGCCCTCCGGCATGAAGAGTCGGCCGAGCCCCTCAGGGACGCTCGCGAAAAGAAGCCCGACCGGCAGCATGAAGAGCCCGCCGATGAGGATCCCCGTCCACCCGGCCCGCTGGATGCCGCCCCGATCGCCGGCGCCCACCGCCCGCCCGACCCGCACCGCCGTCGCGGCCGACATGCCGATCCCGATCATGACGGCGATATTGACGAGGTTCATCGTTACCTGATGGGCCGCGAGCGCGCTCGCCCCGATCATGCCGGCGAGAAAGACGATCGTCGCATAGGCGCCGCTCTCGAGCGCTTGGGAGGCCGCCATCGGCGCCCCCAGCCGGCGCAGCCTTGGCCCAAGCCGCCGCGCATCGGCAAGGAAACTGCCGCTGGTGAGCCCGTATTGCGCGAGATCGACCCGCAGCACGACATAGAGCACCGCCGCCGCCAGCCCCAGCCAGCGCAGTGCCGATGTCGTCATCACCGCGCCGACCGCGCCCATCGGCTCGACGAACCCGCCCCAGCCGACCGCGAAGATTGCATCCAGCAGGATGTTGAGCGCGTTGAGCACCAGCATGATCGTCATTCCGACATGCGGCCGCCCGATCCCCTCCAGGAAATAGCCGGTGCAGATATAGGGGAGCATCGCGATCAGTCCCCAGGCGAACTGCCGCGTGACGGGGCCCGCGCCCGCGGCGACCGCCGGATCCTGGCCAAGCGCCAGAAACGCCGTCTCCGCAAAGAGCGAGGGGATCGCGACAAGGATGCCGAGCACGCCCGCATGCACGAGCCCGGCCCGCCAGACGGCACCGCAATTGCTGAAATCTTTTGCCCCGACCGCCTGCGCTGTCATCACGATGACGCCTTGCAGGATGCCTACTGAGGCGAGCATGAAGACTGTGACGGCCGCCTGGCCGAGGCCGAGCACGGCCAGCTGGTCCGCGCCGGTCGCCCCGGTGAAGAGTGTGTCCACCGTGAACATGGTCAGGATCGCCGCGCGCGCGACGATCACCGGCCCCGCGAGGGCCAGAGCTGGGCGGGCCTCGAGCCGAAAGGCCGCGAGGAGCGGGCGCGGCGCGCGCCCGGGCGCGGGGCTCCCGGAGGCAGATTCGGCGGCCATTGTGGTCTGCAGGGTTGGCGAGGGCGGGTGCGGCAAACTGCCTATCAGGAGCCGCGCCAAGTGGAAAGGGACCGCCGCTCAGTCACTTGGTTGAATGCGTCGGCGATCGTTAACGATGCGCAACGAACTTTGCACCGCAGCATGGAGAGAATCGATTGCACCGGCCTGGGGCCGTCCGTATGTAGGTTTCAGAGGGTCAGGCGGAGGAGAGCGCGGCCCCGGGCGGGACGTCCGGGAGCGCGAAGCGAGATAAGAACAAAAGAGACGATGCTGCTGGCCTTGAGTTTGCACAGATCTGGTCTTTCGGGGGGCCTTTCGGCCCATGCCGGGACGTTTGCCTGAAAGGGGAGGCTTAGAGCCGTGATCGAGACAGGACCCGTGGTGAGCGCGCACAAGCTGGACGGGCTAGGCTTTCGCAATCTGAAAGCCGCCCATTGGAACCTGCCGGTTGCCGCGCTCTATCAGCACAGTGTTTCGCGCGGCGAGGCTGAGATCGCCAAGGACGGACCGCTGGTCGTCAAGACCGGCATCCACACGGGCCGCTCGGCCGGCGACAAGTTCGTTGTCCGCGATGCCGTGACCGACAAGACGGTCTGGTGGGACAACAACAAGGCGATGACGCCGGAGAATTTCGCCGCTCTTGCCGAATCGTTCCTCGCCTACGCCCAAGGCAAGGAGCTCTACGTCCAGGATCTGAACGGCGGCGCCGACCCGACGCACCGCCTCAAGGTTCGTGTTGTCACGGAATACGCCTGGCACTCGCTCTTCATCCAGCACCTCCTGATTCGCCCCGGCGCGGAAGAGCGTGCGGATTTCCTCCCCGAATTCACGATCATCGACTTCCCCGGCTTCCAGGCCGATCCAAAGCGCCACGGCACGGCCTCCGGCACGGTGATCGCGCTCGATTTCACGCGCCGCCTCGTCCTCATCGGGGGCACGTCCTATGCGGGCGAGATGAAGAAATCGGTCTTCTCGATCCTCAATTTCCTGCTGCCGGAAAAACGCGTGATGCCGATGCACTGCTCGGCGAATGTCGGCGCGGACGGCAATTCGGCAATCTTCTTTGGTCTTTCCGGAACCGGTAAGACGACGCTCTCGGCGGACGCCTCGCGCACGCTGATCGGCGACGACGAGCACGGCTGGAGCGAGCACGGCGTCTTCAATTTCGAGGGTGGCTGCTACGCGAAGATGATCCGCCTCTCGCCCGAGGCCGAGCCGGAAATCTTTGCGACGACGAAACGGTTCGGCACCGTGCTTGAGAACGTCGTGATGGATCCCGCGACGCGCATCCTCGATCTCGACGATGCGACCTTGGCCGAGAATTCGCGCGGCGCCTATCCGATCGATTTCATCCCGAACGCCAGCGCGACCGGCCGCGCGGGCCAGCCCAAGAACATTGTGATGCTGACGGCCGATGCCTTCGGCGTCTTGCCCCCGATCGCCAAGCTGACGCCCAGCCAGGCGATGTATCACTTCCTCTCCGGCTTCACCGCCAAGGTCGCCGGCACCGAGAAGGGCCTCGGCAAGGAGCCGCAGCCGACCTTCTCCACCTGCTTCGGCGCGCCCTTCATGCCGCGTCACCCCAGCGTCTATGGCAATCTGCTGCGCGACCTGATCGCCGAGCACAAGGTGGATTGCTGGCTCGTCAACACCGGCTGGACGGGCGGCGCCTTCGGCACCGGCTCGCGCATGCCGATCAAGGCGACGCGCGCGCTCCTGAACGCGGCCCTCGACGGCAGCCTCGCGACCATCGAAATGCGGGTCGATCCCCATTTCGGCTTCAAGGTCCCGGTCGCGGTGCCCGGCGTCGACACCAAGATCCTCAATCCGCGCGGCACCTGGACCGACGGCAACGCCTATGATGCCCAGGCCAGCAAGCTCGTGCAGATGTTCATTAAGAACTTCGAGAAGTTCGAGGACTACGTGAGCCCGGATGTCCGCGCCGCGGCGCCCGGCAAGGCCCTCGCCGCGGAGTAATTGAACGCGGAAATCGCTATGCGGTTGCAGGCCTTCCCCTCGCGGGGAAGGCCTTTCTTTATGCCCTCGCTTCACCGCCACTTAACCCGTCGCCCGTTAATCTTTCCCAATTCTGAGCGCCGTCCCCTCGACGGGGCGGGCTCGGCGCGAGGACGCGGCAAGATCGGGGCGGGGCGGCGGACGATGGCCAAGAAGATCCACTACGAACTCTTCGTTCGCTACGGCATTCGCGGCGGCTATGGCCTGCATGACGCGATCACCGACCGCAAGGAAGCGCTGCGCGCCGCCGAGGCGATGCTGAAGGAGCCGAGCGTCACCGGCGTCAAGGTCATGAAGGAGACCTTCGACGAGGACAGCGGCGAGTTCTACAGCATCAAGATCTTCGAGGAAGGCGAGGCCGTTCCCGAACCCAAGCGCCCCAAGAAGGGCGTCGAGGACGAAGAGCCGCCGACCATTCCCTGCTTCCGGCCGGAGGATCTTTATTCCGTCCACGCCCGCGCGACGATGACGCGCATCCTCTCGGATTCGCTCGGTCGCTGGAAGATCACCGTCACGGAGCTCATTCACCGCGCCGACGCGCTGGAGCGCTTCGAGGCGACGGGCACGCTCTTCCAGCACGCGCTGCAGAAGGTCGCCGTCGCGCAGTCGCAGAGTTCCGACAAGACGGTCGTCCAGATCATGAAGGCGTTGATGGATTTGGCGACCCGCGCGATCCATCAGGTCTACCGCGACGAGCGCGAGGGCCGCCTGCTCCCCGCCGGGGATGTCGCCGCCGTGATCGCGAGGGCCGAAGCGCTCGCCGATGAAGGCGGCGCCGACTATCTCTTCAAGGCGAGCTTTGCGAAGTACCTCGCGCCCGCCGAAACCTGGTCCGACAAGCTCTCGCGCATCCTTGAGGTCTCGCGCGCGCTGCCCGAGGCGGCGGCCCCCCGCAAGCTCATCATCGATGCGATCGACGTGCTCGTGTCCGAGATCGTCGCCGGCGGCGCGGCCCTGGGCGAGTTGCTCGGCGAGCGCGAAAGCCTCGGCGCCGCGCTGCTCGCGATGGTCGATCTCGTGCTCGGCCGGGCCGGCGAAGACGGCTCGCGCGGCCTCGCGCAACTCGCCGCCGAATTCAAGGCCGGCCGCCTCGGCGCCGCGCGGCGCGCGATCGCCAATCGCGTCCTCGCCGAATTGCGCGGCATGAAGCGGCTCGAACCGCAATCGCTCGACGATGAAGTCAAAACGCTTCGCCAAATGGCCGGCCGCATGGTCATGATCGACCGCGCGATCGTGCCCCAGGAAGATATCGTGACGGTCTTCGCGGTCCGCTCCAGCCGGCTCGTGACGGCCGAAGCCGTCGAGGAATTCTTGAAACCCGCGCGCGAGCCGCTGGCGCGCCTTGAGCGGATGCTGCAGCTCGAAGAGAACGTCATCGGCGGCGAGAACAAGCGCCGTTTGGTGTCCTATCTGTTGCCCGCGCTGACGGCCCATCAGACGGAATCTTTCGTTCTCTCGGCCCCCGTCGATCCGTTGGAGAAAATGAAGCGTCTCGTCGCGCTTCAGCGCCGCGTGATGCGCTCCTCGCTCCAGGAACTGGAAAAGCGCCAGGTCTCAGAGGCGGTGGATGCGCTCGCCCTCAAGCTCGAAGCCAAGGCCCGCGTGATCGAGCAATCCGCCCCGCGCGGCGCGCCGCCGGTCGTCCGGGCGCTGACGTTCCTCAAGCTCTTCGGCGAGGGCGCGATCACCGAGGGCACGCTCGCCGCGCGCGTCCGCAAGGAGATTTCCGCCGGCACGCGCCATCCCGCCTTCGTCGATACGTTCGTCAAGCAATCGCAGGCGAGCCGCGAGGACGCGCTTCTCGAATTGCGCGAGGCGCTGGCGACGGCGGGCGTCGAACTCGCCGCCTGACGGCGCTCAGTGCGCCTCGCCCCAGGTGCGCCCGGCCTTTGCCTCGACGATCAGCGGCACGGTGAGCTCGAGCGCCGGCAGCGCCGCTTTTTCCATCACGTCCTTGACGAGCGCGCAGGTCGCCTTGGCCTCGCTCTCGGGCACCTCGAAAATCAGCTCGTCGTGCACCTGGAGCAGCATCATCGCCGATAGCTTGGCGGCTTTGAGCGCCGGCGGCACGCGGATCATCGCGCGGCGGATGATGTCGGCGGCCGAGCCCTGGATCGGCGCGTTGATCGCCGCGCGCTCGTTGAACGCGCGCACCGAGGGCACGTTCGACGTGATCTGCGGGTAGTGCGCCTTCCGCCCGAAGATCGTGGTCACGAACCCGTCCTTCTTCGCCCGCGCCTTCGTCTGGTCCATATAGGTGCGGATGCCGGGGAAGCGCTCGAAATAGGTCTTGATATAGGCGTCCGCGTCCGCGCGCGGGATCGAGAGCTGATTGGCGAGCCCGAACGCCGAGATGCCGTAGATGATGCCGAAATTGATCGCCTTCGCGCGGCCGCGGATCTCGGGCGTCATCTTGTCGAGCGGCACGCCGAACATTTCCGACGCGGTCATCGCGTGGATGTCCTTACCCTCCGCGAACGCCTGGCGGAGTTCGGGAATGTCGGCGATATGGGCGAGCAGGCGCAATTCGATCTGGCTGTAGTCGGCGCTGATGAGTTTGCGCCCCTCCGGCGCGGCGAACGCCTCGCGGATCTGGCGTCCTTCGTCCGAGCGGATGGGAATGTTCTGCAGATTGGGATCGCTCGACGACAGCCGGCCGGTTGAGGTCGAGGCCATCGCGAAGGACGTATGCACGCGCCCCGTCTGCGGATTGATGTAGGAGGGCAGCGCGTCGGTGTAGGTGCCCTTCAGCTTCTGCAGCTGGCGCCATTGCAGCAGCAGGCGCGGAATCTCGTGCCCCTGCGCGGCGAGTTCTTCGAGAACATCCGCGTCGGTCGAATAGGCGCCGGTCTTCGTCGTGCGCGGCGCCGGCAATTTCATCCGCTCAAAGAGGATTTCACCGAGCTGCTTCGGCGAGCCCAGATTGAACGGACTGCCCGCCTGTTCGTGGATCTCGGATTCGAGCGCGAGCATGCGCTGCGCGAACCGCCCCGAGAGGCGCGAGAGCACCTGGCGGTCGACGAGGATTCCCGCTCGCTCCATCTCGACCAGCACCGGCACCAGCGGCCGCTCGAGCGTCTCATAGACGGTGACCATGCGCTCGGCGACGAGCCGCGGCTTCAAGAGCCCGTGGAGGCGCAGTGTCACGTCCGCGTCCTCGGCCGAATAGGCCGTCGCGCGCTCGATCGGCACACGGTCGAAGGTGATCGCGCTTTTGCCCGAGCCTGCCACTTCTTTGAAGCTGATCGGCTTGTGCCCGAGATGCCGCTCGGACAACTCGTCCATGCCGTGCCCGTTGCGCCCGGCGTCGAGCACATAGGAAATCAGCATCGTGTCGTCGATCGGGCCGACGGTGATGCCGTGCTGCGCGAAGACGAGGAGATCGTATTTCGCGTTCTGGAGGATCTTGAGGACGCCCGGATGCTCGAGCAGCGGCTTGAGGGCGGCGAGCACGCGCGCCTTGTCGAGCTGCTTGGGGCCCTCGGTGCCCGAGAGCGCGAGCCCTTCCTCGCCGCGATGCCCGACGGGAATGTAGAAGCCGCTGCCCGGCTCGACCGCGATCGCGATGCCGACGAGCTCCGCCTGCATCGCATCGAGCGAAGTCGTCTCCGTATCGACCGCGAAGACGCCCTTCTCATAGGCCGCATCGATGAGGGAATTGAGATCCTCTTCCTCCACGATCGCGCGATAGGACGCGGGATCGATCGGCTTGCGGATCGCTTCCTCGTCTTGAATTGCGCCCGGCCGGTTCGCGGATCCAGCCGCAACAGCGGGATCGGGCGCCGCCTCGGCGCGATCGCCGGCCGAAACCGCGATCGCAGGGTCGGCCTCGATTGCGTCCACATCCTCGACGCCGAACTCGCTCGCGACCCGCTTCGTCAGCGTCGTGAACTCCAGCGCGCGCAGAAACGAGATGAGCCGCTTGGGCTCGATCGCCGTCACCGCGAAATCGCCGACCGGCGGCGCCTCGGGCACGTTATCTTCCAGGAGCACCAGCGCGCGGCTGATGCGCGCCTGCTCGGCGAAGGTCTGAAGCGCTTCGCGCCGTTTGGGCTGCTTGATCTCATCCGCGCGGGCAAGCAGCGTTTCGAGATCGCCGTAGGTCGAAATGAGCTCGGCCGCGGTTTTCACGCCGATGCCCGGCACGCCCGGCACGTTGTCGACCGAATCGCCCGCGAGCGCCTGCACCTCGACCACCTTGTCGGGTGGCACGCCGAATTTCTCGATCACGCCCTCTGATTCGATTCGCCGGGCCTTGACCGGATCGAGCAGCGCGACGGAGCCGTCGACGATGAGCTGCATGAGGTCCTTGTCGGACGAGACGATCGTGCAGGTGGCCCCCGCCTCCCGCGCCTGACGGGCATAAGTCGCGATGAGGTCGTCCGCCTCATACCCGTCCATCTCGATCGCGGCCGCGTTGAAGGCGGCAACGGCTTTTCGGATCAGCGCGAATTGCGGCACGAGTTCGGGCGGCGGCGGCGGCCGGTTGGCCTTGTAATCGGGATAGATCTCGCGGCGGAACGTATCGCGCGCCGTGTCGAACACCACCGCGAGGTGAGTTGGCTTGTCGCTGTTGGAGGATTCCTTCAGCAGCTTGTGGAGCATATTGCAGAAGCCCGAGACCGCGCCGACGGGCAGCCCGTCGGATTTGCGCGTCAGCGGGGGTAGGGCGTGGAAGGCCCGGAAGATGTAGCCGGAGCCGTCGATCAGATAGAGGTGATCGCCCTTCCTGAGCGGCGGTCCGGAGCGGGCCGCGCTCAATGGCTTTCCGGCCCCTCGGCGGCGGGGTCGAGCACGAATCGCCGGTCGCAATAAGGGCACTCGACTTCGTTCTTGGCGCCCATATCGAGATAGACCCGCGGATGGCCGAGCGCGCTATCGCTCCCGTCGCACCAGACGCGGCGGCTGGTCACGACGAAGGTCTCGGGGGCAGGGGTCGCTTGCGCGGACTGGGACATCGGCGGCGCTCCGGGCGAATCAGAAAAGGGGGAGAAACGCGGCGATCATAGCCCTCGGCTTGGGTCCGGCAAGCGCGAGGGCCATGCCAGGCGAGGGGTTGGCGTGACACAAAATGGGACGTTGGCGTGCAAGCCGTGTCTTCAAGGCAACAGCACCCTGAAAAGGCCGTCGAATTAACCAGAATATGTGGCAGAAGCGTGAAACCCCCCCTGACAGACCGGCCCTTTTCGTGTTCACGTGCGGGCTGCACAGAGGAGGCTGGGGATGCGTATGCGCTCTTTGATTTTAGGTTCGGTTGCGGCTTTCGCGTTCAGCGCGGCGGCACATGCGACTGATGGCAAGGAAGGCTGGTATCTCGGCCTTGAAGGTGGTGCCAATTTCGCGGAACTCGACGGCATCACCGGCGAGGATCTGGACACCGGTTATGCCGGCCTCGGCACCGTCGGTTATGGGTTCGGCGGCGCGCGCCTCGAACTCGAGCTCGGCGGACGCTGGGACGAAGGCGACATTCCGGGCGGTACGCCGACGAATGACACGGACGTCCAGACGCTCTCGGCGATGGCCAACCTTTTGTTCGACTTTGCGCTCACGCCGTATCTCGACCTGTCGCTCGGCGGCGGCATTGGTCACGGCCAGGTCGAAGTCGACTATAGCGGCATCGAAGATGACGACGGCGGCCTCGCCTATCAGGGCATCGCGCAATTGGCCCTTTCGGTGGGCGAGCAGACGGACCTTTTCGCCGGCTATCGGTACTTCGTGGTCGAGGATCTGGTGACGGCGCAGTTCTCGCCGGCCGAATTCGACTACGAGACCCACACGGCCACGATCGGTCTGCGGTATTACCTCAGCCCGCCGGTTGCCCCGGTGGCGGCGGCTCCGGCGCCGGTCGCTGAGGCGGCTCCGGCGCAGAGCTTCATCGTGTTCTTCGACTTCAACAAGTCCAACCTGACGCCGGAAGCGGATGCGGTGGTCGCGGAAGCGGCGGCGGCGTTCGCGGCGGGATCGAACGTGTCGGTCTCGGTCGTGGGTCACACGGACACGGTCGGCTCGGCTGGCTACAACCAGGGCCTCTCCGAGCGTCGCGCGGCGAGCGTGGCGGCGAGCTTGGTCGACAAGGGCGTGCCGGCGGGTGCGATCACGACGACGGGCAAGGGCTTCTCCGAGCCGCTGGTCCCGACGGGCCCGGGCGTGCGCGAGCCGCAGAACCGGCGTGCGACGATCGAGCTGCAATAAGCCCGATCGCAGAGATTGAGGGGATAGTTGAAAGGGCGGTCCGGAAACGGGCCGCCCTTTGCTTTTGGAGGGTAGGCGGCGTCTGGCGCTGGCGAATCGGAAATCGCGCCGGATACATCCGCCGCCGCGCCCGCGCGTCGGCCGATTGCCGCCCTGCCCGACATTTGTTTGATGTTGCCTGCGCCTTCGGCTATCCGTTCTGTGCCGCAACGGCCAAGCACCCGTAGCTCAGCTGGATAGAGTGCTGCCCTCCGAAGGCAGAGGTCACAGGTTCGAATCCTGTCGGGTGCGCCAACAAAACCAAGGGTTTGCCGAAGTCCCTGAAAAATCGGCTGATCACCACTCACCAAATACTCACCAGCAGCGCCGATCAGACGAACAGGAAGCCATTCGGGCGAAGCCGCTCGTATGGTGACGGCGCATTGTCCTTCGTCAGCATCCGGCCCATCGCCATGATCAGTGCCACCGGGCCGTCGATTTTGTTCTCCGGCCGCTCTTTCCGGGGATAGACGTTATCCTTCGCGTCGGGCTTGGCGACCACGTTCGACAGCATCCACGTCATCGCCGGATCGCCATCGTGAGCAATCTTGCGCGAGCGGATTAGCCCTTCGACTTCCTTCAGCGGCTCCGACATGGTGTTGACGATTTGCCGGTACTCGACGCAAGGCACGCCATGCCCGGATAGTTCGGTCATGAGCATGGTGGCCTGCCACGGATCGAAGGCCACTTCCTCAATCTGAAACTTGCTGGACAGGTCGAGGATGTCATCGCGGATGCGGCCGAAATCGATCATGTCGCCTTCGGTGACGATCAGCCGGTCTTCGGTGGCCCAGGTCTGATAGTGCTGGTTTTCGCCCAGCTCGACGGTCTTCTCCGGCAAGTACCAGCGGCCAAATGAGACGAACCCGCCGCCCTCGCGTCGGAACAGGATCACCATTGCGGCGATGTCCACCT
Organism: Alphaproteobacteria bacterium; assembly: GCA_016124385.1. Taxonomy (GTDB): domain Bacteria; phylum Pseudomonadota; class Alphaproteobacteria; order Micropepsales; family Micropepsaceae; genus JACADY01. The sequence continues at coordinate 565,283 of WGNU01000001.1, forward strand.
TCGACGCCAGGTCGAGGGCGATAATGCAGCGCTGCCCGGCGAAGTCATCGATCTTCATTTCAGGCACGGCGGATTCGTGCCAGCGCTGGATATTGAAATAGGCTTCGCGGGCCTGCACCCATTCGTTGAGGTGCTTTGTCTTGAACGCCGACACCTTGCGGGCGTTGTTCACCGCATCCCGCTGCGCTCGCAACAGGAAGTCGGCCTTCACCGAAACCTCATAGTTCGGGTTGGCCTTGATCAGCGCGGCTTCGGTCGTCCAGTCGTCGCCGGGATCGATGCCGTACATGAGGGCGAACAGCTCGTCTTCCTCGACCACGCCTTCAAGCACCCGGCGAGCCTCGACCACCGCCGCGTAGCAGGGGCCGGAGACGTTCGCGCCGGCCGTGGTGATAATGAGCTGCAACGGCTGTTCCCGCGCACCCATGCCGGTTTCCATGCTCGACACCTGATCGTCGGTGTCGTGCTCGTGATACTCGTCGTGGATCGCGCAATGCGGCGAGCTGCCATCGCCGGGACGGCCGACGATCGGTTCGAAGCGACTTTCGTTGCCGAGCACATGCAGGTTCGAAGCGTTCACTGTCAGGCCGACAGCAGAGCACAGTTGCGGCGAGCGCAGCGCCATGATGCGCGCCGGCCGGAAGACTTCCCATGCCTGCCGCTCATTGGTCGCGCCGGAATAGACTTCCGCACCATGCTCGCCGTCGAAGGTGAGCATGTAGAGACCGATCGCCGCCGCCCAGGCCGACTTGCCGTTCTTTCTCGGCTCCAGGATCAGAGCCTTGCGGAAGCGACGATAGCCGTCCGACTTCCGCAGCCATCCGAACAGGCACACCGTCTTGAAGCACTGCCAAGGTTCAAGCTTCAGCTTCTCGCCGGCCGATGCCCATTTGCCCTTGGTGTGCGGCAACAGCTCGATGAACCGGCATACCCGTTCGGCCTTCTCGGCATCGAACCGGAAGGGATATGCCCGCGCCTTCGACTTCTTCAGGTCATCAAGGTGCCGCTGGCACGCCAGGCGCACCCACTTGTTCGCCGGTTTGGTGCCGGCGACGACAGCGCGCGCGTAGCGGTTCGCCGCGTCAACATGTAGGTGTTTGTCGGCTGCCATCGATCATCCCAGCAGCGCCTTGAAGGGGTTAGCCTCGGGTTTCTTGTTCGCCGACACCTTGGATCGCGCGGCCGGCGTCAATCCGAACTCGCCGAGCAGGGATTGCGCGTGCCGCATCGCCTCGCTGCGCTGGGCGACGGCCGGGTGTCCTTTGATTTGCTGACTGGTGACGCGCCCTTCGCCGTCATATTCGGCAGAGCTGACGAAGGTCCGGCCACCATCTTCGATCACAGCGGTGCAGATTTCCACTTCCTCGAGGCGGGATGCCGCAAGCGCCAGCGCCGCCGTGTCGCTCGCCGACGCGATGCCCATTTCCTCGATGACGCTGACCAGGCCGGCGAAGATTTCCGCCGCGCGTGCCGAAAGCCAATCCGGCGGCACGGGAAGATCAGATGCAGCGACCGGCGCGTCGGTGTTCATCCGGCAAGGCTGGGCCGTCCCGGCGACGATCTTCAGGTGATCGGGAATGCGTTTTCTACCGGCCATCAAAATTCACCTTGATTTTGCACGCGTACGAAGTTGACCCCCAGACGGTCCCACCCCCCAGCCTGTCGAAGCTCGAATAGCCCCCTCTCACTTGCGCGCCTCGATGTCCCTGCCGAAGCCGCCTTCGGTCGCCACGGCCTTACGGCTGTTGCAGGGCAGGCAGAGCGGTTGCCAGTTCGATCGATCCCAGAAGAGACGCTGATCACCCTTGTGAGCGATGACGTGATCCACCACGGCAGACGGCGCACCACACCGACGACAGGTCCGGTTCACGGCGAGGAACGCCTTCGCCTCTACATCCCATTCGCGGGTGTAGCCGCGCTGCCTCGCGTTCGGGCGCTTGGCCTCGCTGGCCTTGGCGCATAGCGGGCAACGGCTGCCCCGAAAGGGCGGATGGCCGTGCGGGCAATGTCGAGGTGCTGACCAGGGCATGGCTTATCCGATCACGCTTAGCTCGAGGCGGATGCATTCACCGCTATCGAACACAGGCGCGACACGCTGGATGCCCGTCACGCGACCACGGAAGATCACCTGATCGTTGACGACAGGGATGCGCGGATCGGTGGGAGTGATCAGGCTGCCACCAGCGGCAGGCGCTCTACCACCAGGCCATTGCGCTCGATTGATGTGCGTCGGGCTGATGATCAGGAAGAAGTTCTGTTGCGAGATGCCGCCGATCAGTTGCTCGCGCGTCAGGGCTTGGATGATGGCCGGCACCGTCACGTCCACGAAGGACGTGGTGCTACTGGCCTGCGTGCGCCTGCGCAGCGCAATGGCTTCACCGCGCCGTTCCAATCGCCTGTCGAGCTGGGCGAGTAGCTGGTTCACCGCGCGCTCACCTTCACGCTGATGATGGTGTTCGCATAGGTTCCGGTGCTGGTGATCTTCACCCGAATTGCCGAGCCTAGAACGCCATCCTGCACGGTGTTGTCCGTCATCGAGCCGTCGCTCGGCGTGATCGCCGTGGTGACAGGTGTCAGGCCGGACAGGTTGATGATCTTGACGCCGCTGCCCGTCGTGAAGGCGAAGCACGCGATATCGATCCAGGTCGCGCCGTCATCGAGCGTGACTTGCACCCATGCCTTCACACTGGTGCCGCCGGAGCCATAGTAGAGTTTGGCCTCGATGGTCGCGGCGAGGATGCCCTCAAGGTTCTGGATAGGCGTCTGCGCAACGCCGGAAAGCGCCGTGGTCACGGCGAGGTCGCATAGGCTGTAGTCGCCGGGGTTGAGCATGGCGGTTATCCAAAGGTCACGTTGCGATAGGGTGAGAGAAGGCTTTCCACGTCCGGCGGCAGGCGCGAGACGGTGCCGCTGAAATAGTCGGTCGAGCCGGCACCCTCGACGCTTTCGCTTCGGATCATCGGATCGCGGTTGCGGGCGAACCAGCTACCCTTCACCAGCGAAATGGCGGCGCGCTCGATATCGTTCGGCAGCGTCCGACCGGGACGGCCGGGCAGCACATAGCCGGCGCGGTACTCGACCACGATGCGACCGGAAGGCCACGACGCGCGGTAGCCGCTGGAATCCAGCCAGAGCAGTTGACCGCTGTCTTCGGCTTCGAAATTCACCACGTCCTCGACGGTGCCGTTGACGGTGCTGGATATGATCTCGACCACCGGCCAGCGCGACAGCATGAGCGGACGGCCAGGCGCGGCGGGGCGGATCGTCTCTCTCACCGTCTCGACGGCGAAGGCGCGCTTGCACCAGGCGCGGATGGCATCGCTGGCCTGATCGATCAGCGTCGTGAGATAAGCATCGTCCGCGCCGGTCGATACCTGCAATTCCGCCTTCACGGCCGCAACGGTCGTGAGCTTCGTCTCGACGGCAAGTTCAATGACTGTCAGCGCCATGATCGATCCTCGAAAGGGGAAGCGGCACGATCAGCCTCACGCCGATCGTGCCGATGGACTTGCCTTGCCCGGCTGTCCGGTGAGCCCTTGGCCGCGCCAAAGTTCACGGCTGGTGCTCGCGATCGTTGCCACCTTGAACCCACACTTCGACCGCGCGAGCGGCGGGGCGGCAGGCAGGTGACTTGCCGTTGTTGGGCAGACCGCTGGGTGCCCTCAATGAACGCCGCCCCTGAAGCCATTAAGCGACCGGGGCGTGACGCGGATTGCCCTTCACCAGCACCGCGCCGACGGCGACCGAAGTCCCGCTGTTCTTGGTGATGACTGTGCGGACGTAGCGCTTGTTGCCGGCGTAGCCGATCTTGACGACGCTATCCGCCGCCAGGCTGGCCGGGAACGTCCCGATCAGGTCGCCAGCGGCAACGTCGGCCCAGCCGGTCGAGCCGTCGCCGCTGTCCTGCAGCTTCGCCGTGAAGTCGCCGGAGCCGGCGATCGCGCCGGTGTTGATGATCAGCGCCGCCGAACCGAACTCGGCGAGGTCGATCGCGGCGCTGGTGTTGGTGGCGGACAGGACGGCCGGGCCGACCACCTGCACCGCACCGATATTGTGAACGAGGTCTCGCATTGGCGTTGCTCCTTTAGGACGTTGCCATTTTCAGCTTGCGGATCGCGGCCGGCTGCACGACGCCACCGCCAACCCAGCGCGTGCCGTGAAGGCGGGTGATCGCCCGCTTGGCCTGCGTGTAGGGATCGGTGAGGGTGCCGAGCTGCATCCGGTCGATGATGCGGTAGCCGGTGCCCAGGTCGCCGAACGCGACGGGGAAGGCGTTGCTGGCGATGTCGGGCATGTCGATCGCTTCGGCCACCGGACGGCCCAGGATCGTTTCCGGCTGCCCGGCCTGAAATGCCGGCTGCCAGAGATAATTGCCTTGCCCATCCTTCAGCTTGCGGATCGTAGCGAGCGACGTGCCGTTGAGCACCCACACACCGCGATTGCGATACTGCGCCGGCAGCGAATACATCAGGCTGATCAGCGCATCGGTGCTGAGATTGGTGGCGTGGCCGTTGGCGACATACTGGATCGCCGAGCTGGTCAGGATGCCTTCCGGCTCCTTGAAGCCGTCACCGGCGACGAAAGCCAGCCCCTCCTTCTGGGCGAAGTCTTCGGCGAACGCCTGCCGAACCTCGGCTTCGGCCGCGCCGTCGCTGCCCATCAGGAGCGAGTTGGAAATATCCACGTAGGTCGTGAGACGCTTCGCGACGATTTCCGTCTGCCCGAAGGTGACGGTCGATTCCTCGCTTTCCTCGATCTCGCCTTCCCACTTGGCATTCGTGATGCCCGACCGCTTCGGATACTTCACCGAAGGGGCCGACGTGTTGCGCACGCTGGCATACTGCCGGATCGGGCTGATCTCGGTGATCTCGCGGATGACTTCCTTCGCCACCTCGGCGGGCGCCAGGTAGCCGGCCTGCGTGTCGTCGGCGACGGTGAGAGCCTTCAGCTCCACGTCGGGCGTCTGCACACCCTTGCGGATGTAGGTCAGCCAAGTCTTGCGCTCTTCGGCGTCGGCAGCCTCGCCACCACCATTGCCGGGGCGCTGGGTGCGAACGTCAATCGCGTCCAGGCGCTCGGTCAGAGACCGCAGCTCGGTCGTAACGCGAGTGTCGATCGCGGTGCGGTGCTGATCGACGGCAGAACGAAGTTCGCCAACCGCCTGCACCGCGGCGGCAATATCGTCGCCACCTTCCTCACGGGTTTCGATCGGCTCGGCCGAACGGGTTTCGATAGGCAGGGTATGCTTCATTTTACGGTTCCTTTTATGGAGAGCGCGGCGCGGCGGGCCGCCTCGATGAATGCCGCGACGCCGACCTGTTCGGCCGCGCCCTTCACACTGGTGATCCTCGCCTTCGACGCCGCCGGCAGCGACACAAGGCTGATTTCGACAAGCTCGATATCGGTGAGCACACGGCCGCCGTTCGGGCCGCGTTCCGCCTTGCGGGCACGGAAGCCGATGGACAGGCCGTTGACCGCGCCGGCCTTCAGCAAGGCGAGCGCTTCAGCGCCCTTGGCCGTCTCGACCACAAGCTTGCCGGACACCTTCAACCCGCGCTCGTCTTCCACGATTTCCAGCCACACGCCGATCGGCTGGTTGCTGTCGTGGTTCCAGAACATGGCGGGTCCGCCGGTGGCCTTCCGTTCGCGGATCGACCGGGTGAACGCGCCGCGCTTCACCGTATCGCCATAGGAATCCGGCTCGCCGAACACACTGGCGTAGCCCGTGAACGTGCCGGTATCGTCGGCGGCAAAGCGGACTTCGGTCGCGGCGAGCGTGATCGTCTCGCGCTTCATTCGGGCTTCTCCTGTTGCTGGGCAGCGGGAGGTGCATCGCCCTGTCCGGCCTGAAGGATCAGCTCATCGCCGCCGTCGATCGGCGGGCGGTTGTCGAGCTGTCGGATTTCGTTGCGGGTGAGCCAAGCGCCGCCGGCCGCCTGCCGATAGGCAGTGAAGCGGGCAGCGAGGTCGCCGCGAAGCATGTCGTCGAAGACGGCTTCGATGAAGTATTCCCGGCGCTCTTCAGGTGTCAGGAGCACCCGCTCCAAGGCCGACTGCCAGATTTCCGCCCAGGGCATGAGGCAGGTTTGAACGAACTGCCGCATCAGCTCTTCGACGTTGCGCCAGGTGGCGCGGTCGAGGTCGCCGATCAGCGTGCCGGGCACCTTGAAGGCTCGGGCAATCTCCTGAATGACGAAGCGGCGAAGCTCGATGAATTGCAGATCGACGCTCGAAAACTGAAGCGCCTCGAACTCCATTCCATCTTCAAGGATCATGGTCCGGCCGCTGTTCGCGCCGCCGGCATGGGATGCGTCGAAGCTTTCCTTCAGCCGCTTCAGCACGTCGTCGCCGAGCGTCTTGCCGTACTTGAAGACACCGGCGGGGCGCGCGCCGTTCGAAAACAGCCGGCCTTGGTGTTCCGCCATCGCCATGTCGATCGCGATGGCTTCGCGGCACAGATTGATCAGGCAGACGGTGCGGTTGCCGATGGTGCCCGGCGTCGGGATATAGAGTACGTCACGCCAGTCGAGCACGCGCTCGACGCCGTTCTCCCGCACCTTGAAGCGCGGTTCCGGTCCAGTCGTGTCGCGGGTGACAAAGCGCGGGTCGAGGCGATGGATTTCTCGGGCCTGCCCGTTCACCCGGATCACCAAGCCATAAGCGGCACCGTGAAGCAGGGCGTCGAGCTGCATGGCGGTGCGGGTCTCGACACCACCAGCCCAAGGGCACCAGTCGCCGGAGAGGATTTGCGCGGCATGGTGCGAACCGTCCCGCTCGCGCGCGCCACCGGCACCGCGACGGAAGAGGTGGAACGGAAGGCTGCCAATGCTTTCGGAAATGGCGCGGCAAGACGCCAGCGTGGTCGGGCTGCGCAACGCCGTCTCGCCGGACACCGATATGCCGGCAGCGGTCGGAACGGAGCCGAACAACGCAAGAAGCTCCGGCGAGGGGTTCGCCAGAGTGCTCTTCGTCTCGATGCCGATTAGCCGTTTCAGTCCTTCGAACATGTCATGCGCGAAAGATCATGCCAAACCGCTGCCTGTGGAAGAATTTTCAGCCGAAGCCGAGAACATAGAAGTGCTGGAAAATGCTCGCAAATTCAGGGATTTGCGCGGCTGTTACGCTGCCCGTGCGCGGTCGCCGAAGACTTCAGCCCAGGCCAGCGCCTCGGCGTCTTTGCGGGACATGCCGCCATCGTATTCCATGATCGCGGCGCGCTCTTCGTAGGCGTCGATCAGGTCGCTTTCATCTACGGCAACGCCGTTTTGCGGTGGAACAGGTGGAACAGGTGGAACAGAAACGCCAGTGTGTTGATTTTGCTTAGTATTTTCCGTTCCACCACCTGTTCCACCACTAGATGCGGCAGGTGGAACAGGTGGAACAACGCCGTTCTTCGCGGCGAGCGCGGTAAAGCGGGACAGGTCAGGCATGGTCGTCGCCCAGGATGCTGGACGTGATGACGTAGCAGCGGACAGAGCTAGAAAATCCGGGCAGGCGCGTGTTCTTCTGAAGCTTGTTGCCCTCGCCGGCGGCGAGCAGGTTGCGGCTGGCAAGCGCCTTCGCCACGGTCACGGCGTCCATGCCGGCGCACACCTCGCCGCGCCACACTTCCGGCAGCACCAGGTATTCGATGCCGCCCGCGTCGTCTCGACGGCGGAAGCCTGCCCGGTTCTGGATTCGCACGTCGATCGGCGATCCCATGCCGTCGCGGTGGATCAGATCCCCCATCGGCTCGAAACGGGAGTTGCCGTGCAGCTCTATGAACCGGCGCACCGCCGACACCGCCTCGCGCTCTTCGGCAGGTTCAACGCCGCCACGCAACAGCAACCAGTCGCTGAAGCACCGCGCCGCCGCCTTCGTGGCCTCGCCGGGCTGCCAGGGCAACACACCGAAAGCCGTCGCCATTTCGCCACCGGCGGCGACAAGGCCGAAGCGGGCGGCGACACGGCTCACCTGTCCATCTGCACCGGCTGGAATGTTCTCCGATATGAACTCGTCGCGGTAGCCGGTGACGGTCGGGGCGATGGCGTCGAAGTCTTTCACCAGTAGCCGCATAAAGGCGCGCCATGCCTCGCCGTAGTGCTCACCGGATGCCATCTTCAGATGCCGAGCGAAGGCGTCGGCCGAAGGGAAGCCGTGCAGGTTTTCGAAGATGCCCAGGCCAGCGCCGGCGTCAGCCGCGATATCCACGATGCGCACTTCCTGCCCGGCAGCGATGCGCCGGCCGCGCCCATCTTCGGCGATCTTGTCGGCAAGGCTGATCTCGCCGCTCGACAGGAACAGCAACCGCCACTCGGCGGCACGCCGCGTCTCTCCTGATCGGCCGGCGCGGGTCTTGCCCTGTTCGTTCGCCAGCATGTAGGCAATCTGCCCCGCGTCCCGCCCGTCCACCTGCCCAATTTCGTCCAGGCAGAGAAGCGCATCGCAATGAAGAGCGGCGACACCTTCGAGGCCGTTGGACGTGGCGCGCCAGGTGCGGATGAAACCGCGAATGCCGCCACCGCCCCAAGCCGAGCCGGCGACGTGAAGCGCCGTGGTCTTGCCGGTCGAGGAACCACCCCTGAAATGGAAGCCGCCGGATTCGGAGCCGGTTGGATAAAGTAGCGGCGCGGCGAACGCGGTGGACAGCGCCAGGCCGAGCCGGGAGTTGCCGACAGCGTAGAGGGCAACATGCTCCTGCCAACTCTCGACCGTGCCGCGCTGGCGATAGGCGTGGTCGATCGCGCCGGTGTGCTGAAGGATGTAGTGCTCACCCATTGATGCCTCCGAAGTTTTCGTTCAAGCCGATGTAGAACCGGCTCTGCCAGCCGATGCGGCTCACGCATCGGGCCTTCTGATCGGGGCGAGCCGTCGAGATATATTCGTGCAGAGCTTCCTTCGCGAAGCGGCTGGGCGCGATCTCGACGCCGAGCGAGAGAAGGCGCTCGCGATACGCGGTGCCGTCGCCGGCCAGCATCGACATGGGCATTGCCCATTCCTTCACGCGGCGGTCACGATCCGTGATCCGTAGGAGCCTGCCCCATTCCTCGCCATCGGCGCTGCGCGTCTCGGCACCCACCTCAAGGAGAGAACAGAACCATTTCCATTCGACGGTGACGGTGCCGGTCTCTTTGTCCATGCGCTCGATGCGCTTCTCGACGCCGTTGGCGACGATGCGGAACGGCCAGCGTGTCAGCTCTTCAGGCTCCCCTGCCTCGACACGGCGAAGCGTCTCGCGCTCTTCGGCATCACGGTAGGGCGGCAGGAACGCCGGATCACTCTTCAGCGCGGCGACGGTCTGGGCGGTCCATCCGTCATCGAGGGCATCGGCAATATCCCAGCCCTTCGGAATGATGCCGTCGCGAAGGTGTTTCTCGCCGTCCTTCCACACCCAGGAGCCGAGCCGATCGGGCGGCAGGTGCAGCACGGCGACTGCGCCGGCCGCGCGGGCCAGCTCGCACACCTTGTCGCCGAATTGCTGTCCGGCCTCGTCATTGTCGGTGGCGATGATCACGGTGCGTCCGGCGACCGGCGACCAGTCGGCCTTGTGCGGCGACTTCGCCCCGTGCGGCGGCGTGGTCGCCACCATATCGGGCAAGAGGATCGCGGCGGCGTCCGCCGACTTCTCCCCCTCGGCGATGATCAGCATGGCGTCGGCGCGGCCGTGGATATCAGGCAGACGATAGAGCGGACGCGGATCGGCGATGCCCTTGGCGCGCCAGGCGCGGCGTCCCTTGCCGATATCGCAGAATGTCAGCGGCAGGATGTCTTTCGCCGGCTTGCCGTCGCCGTCGAGAAAGTCGAAGCGCGCCACCGTGAACATGAGCTGGTCGAGCGCGTCGGTGTAGCGCCACACCTTCGTCGGCGCGCCGTGTTTCGGGTGTCGGTAGGTTTCGGGCGCTGGTGCGTCCGCCGGCACCGGAACGATCGGCAGCTTGTCGGCAGGCTGGACAGCCGGGGCGTCTACGGTCGCGATCTCGTCAGCCGACAGCGGTGCGAACATTGCGGTGCCGTGCATCATTTTACCCCCAGCATATCGGCGAGGGCACGGGCGGCTTCGGCCTGTCCGGTTCCTGCAAGATAGGCAGCAAGGCTCACTGGATCGCCGCCCGTGTCGTCGGTGGCGAAGTCAGCCCATTTGCCGGTGTTCATGTTCACCCGGAACGATCCGGGCTTGCGGTCGGAGCGGCGAGGATTCCGGCACACCCATTCGTGCCCGACGCGACGGCCATCAGGCAGCCAGCGCGCCAGGAGCGACGGCAGCACGCCGATCGCGGCTGAATTGATCTTGCCGAAGTCGATCATGGCCGGCACCTACTCGCTGGTGCTGGCCTTGGCATCGCCGAGCTTTTCCAGCGCCCAGGCGTCCAGATCGTCACGGTGATACAGCGCCGAGCGATTGAACTTCTGGAAGCGCGGGCCACCACCGACGCTGCGATACTTGTCGAGGGTGCGCATCGCCACGGTGAGACCGTGAACAGCGGCGAGATAGGTCGATGCCTCATCCGAGCGATATCGGACTTTGGCGCGAAGGGCAGACGGAAGATGCACCTCTCCCGTGGCAGGTCCAGCCTGCGAAATTTCGGTATCCATGTTGTGGTCCTTTGGAGGGTTAGGCCGCTGCTACTTCACTCACGCGGCGGATCAGCACTCGAATTACGTCGGATCGGCACCTCCCTCGGCTTCAGTCACGGGAGGCTTTGGAAAGAAGACTGGAATGTTGAGAAGCCGGCGCATCGCGATCTTGCAGGCGAGCGACAAGTTCACCGTGGTGATCGACACGGCCGCACTGTAGGCGGTCTGCCAGTCAATCACGGTCTCGTCTTCCAAGGTCTTGTCGTACTGCCAGGCGAGCGAGCCGGGATCGACCTCGAAGTGGCCGGGTGCCATTTCCCATTTCGGCCGGAGGTCTTTCACCTTTCCGTCCTCGCCGACGCTGCCGCTGTAGTGGCTGAAGTCCACATAGGTGCGGAACAGGGTGCCGCCGTCCGCGAGGAAGCCCTTCGGGATCGGCGTTTCCTTCGTCAGCGAGTGGATGAAAACATACTGGCCGTCGGCGATGATCAGCCGGAAATCGTGGTCGTCTTGTGGGTCGAGCGGACGCTCGGGATCGAACCAGCCATCCTTGTCGCCGGAGTTCATCGCCAGCGTTTCAGGATCGATGATGTCGAAGAAGATGTCGCCCAGGATGTCGAGATAGACCAGCGTGTGCGCCATCTTCACCGACAGACCGGCGTTAACCAGCGCTGCCACACAAGCGATATGGCGCACGGTGTGGGCGTACCACATGCGGACATTGCCGCGTCCGCGCCCGCCCTTGGCCGGACGGACAGCACCCCATGTCACCAGCTTCCGCACATTGTCTATGTGCAGGCCGGTTGCCTCCAAAAGCTGGTCGTCGGTGTACAGTTCGTTGCTCATCGTGCCCTAATGTGCGCTCGCCATCTCGCTTTGTCAATTAAATTGCGACGGCCGTCTCCTATTCCGCATTCCCGGCCGGTGGATGATCGGCGATTCGTGACTGGCGTGGACAAAGATGCTCGCGGCAGTTGTTCATTCGCTGTCGGGCACACTGTCGCCGGCACGAACGAACCGCATGTTCAGCCCCAAGCTGTTCAGCGTCTTGAGGATGATCTTCTCAAAGTCGATCATGATGCAGATCGGCGGCGAGGTGTCATCGGTGACGCGCATCGGGCCGCTATCGAAAGTCCGCTCAAGCCGCCATTCGCCGTCGTTGTAGAGCAGGCCAATAGGATGCTGCACCATGCCGACAGGACCGGAGAAGTACATTCGGGCAAGGCCGACCACCTTGCTGTAGACCATCGAGAAAACCGAAACCGGAACGCCCAGGCGGCTCAGGTGAAAGCAGGTCGCGATCACCAGCACGTCGCGGATTGAGAACAACCGCCACTTGCCCTTCTGCCGCCCTTCGGACGCGCCAAGGTCTATCTGGTTTCGGGTGAGCCAGTTGCGGACGGTGACTTCCGGGATGCCCAAGCCGGCGGTGATCGCCGAGAGAGGGAAACGCGGCTCCGTAAAGTCCGCCATGCCCTTTTGCTTGGCTTCGTCAGCGGTAGCCAACAACGCTTCGATGCTGGCCTTCAACTCGGGGGGATAGGGTCGTTTGCTCATCTGATCCTCGCTGTCAGACCAGACATACAATTCAGTGAATGGGATTTCAAGAGCAATTCGGAGAATTGTTTTGCCCGGCTCGGAGACATGTCCGTCCGGGCGGTTTGACGGCGGCATTCAGTGGATGGTCGGCTGGTGCGGCTCGACTTCCTCGCCTTCGACCGGGCCGGGCTTGTCGTCGCCGATCGACTTGAACAACTCGCGCATGTTGGCGTCGAGGATTTCGTTCGCCTGCTTTACGCCGCGCCGGTCGCCGAGAACAAAGCCGAAGGCGAACACGAAGGCGACGGCGGCGGCGAGCACGATAACGCTCACGTCGGCCACCCTTCCTTCTCGAAATGCTCGCGCCGGGGATGCGTGAGGCGGAACAAGTCGCCACGGAGTTCTTCAGCAGCCTTGCATTCGCGGATGCCCAGCCAGGCAATGCGCTGGATTGCGGAGCCCTCTTCGTCGCCCAAGGTCTCGGCAATGAAAGCGATGCCTGCGAGCAGATCGTGAATCGTCGCGAGCGGCTTCTCCATATCCGACACCTGCCGGAAGGGGCCTTCCTCATAAGGATTGGCACTCATGCGACACCGCCTTCCACGCCTTGAAGGCGGTTGCGGACAGGCTCTAGGTCGCGGATCACCTGTTCAAGGGTAGCCCACACCGACATGAGCGTGCCGTCGTCGTGCCAGCCCTTGTTATCCGGGGCTAAAGCCAGATGCACCGTGCGCAGCTTGTCCATCGCACGGTCCATCAGGTCGCCGGGATAGATGGTCGTTGCCGGCAGAGTGATAGGCAAAGTAGTAGCGGTCGCCCGCGTGGCGTCGTTCGGCATCGGAAACTCCCGTTGATGTTTTCGTATCGACGTGATACCTATGGATCAAGGTGAGCCGATAGTCAACAGTTTTAGATAAATGTGATCCTTATGGATAAGCCAACCGGTCGCCAATTGGCGGCAGCCCGCACGTTGATCGGTCTTACCCAAGCCGATGTTGCGGCGCGTTCGAACCTGTCGGTGCCGACGCTGAAGCGCATGGAAGCCAGCGAAGGGACAGTCGCGGGAATGCAGAACAACGTTGATGCCGTAATCCGCGCCCTCGAATCTGCCGGCGTGATATTTGTGGAAGAGAATGGCGAGGGGCCGGGTGTCCGGCTGAAGAAGAGGAAGTGATGGTCGATAATCTGAAGGGCCGGAAGATCGAAGACGTTCCCTATTCCGGGCTGGTCGAGAGCTTGAGCAAGATCACTCTCATCTGCCACACCGCGGGCGAGGCAAAAGCCGATCTCACCAAGGAAGACTTGATGAACTTCATTTCGCAGATTGCGGTGATCGGCACGGAAGCTATGGCCTTCGCCGGTGCAACACGCGAGGAAGTGAATCAGGTGACGCAATACCTACTGTCCGGCATGAGCATCGGACGCGAGCGGAATAATTAAAGCCAGGGGAAGCGACATGAACGACGTAACGATCCGCATCTACTTCCGCCGCGCCGACGGCAAGGTCGAGGACGGCCAGCACGATTGCGAGCTGTCCAACTTTGGCGGCGTACTGCCGGCAGTTGGCGACCGCATCCTCAATCCCGGTGTCATTCAAGGCCGCGATCGGCGTGAGCCTGAGAACCGCGAGATTTGGACCGTGGTCGGGCGCATGTTCAATCCCAGGGACAACGAAGACTACATCGCCCTGATCGTGGAAGAGCGCGCGCCGACGCCGGACGAATATTCGCTTCTGCCTAGCAACTAGGCCGATGGCCATGAAGAAAGACGAAGCCGAAAAGGCGATCCGGCATCTTTGCCACGAATGGGCCAAGGAACGCGGCATCCCGCACGCGCCGGTCGATCAGCCCAGCTTCTCCGATTTCAAGTCTTGGCTGTCGAGCAAGGGATACAGTCACTACCTCGGCTTCCGGTCTGTCATGGGACCGGACTATGACGCCGAAATGTGGTTCGATCAGGAGTTCAAGCAGACGTGGCGGAACTAGGCAGCCGGCCGGCGTTCTTGCGGAAGTTGCACTGGTAGCATTCGGCCTGAAGGTTGGCGATGTCGGCCGTGCCGCCGTCGATCACATGCACCTTGTGCCCTTTTGTCCAGACAGCCTTGTATCGGGGATCTGGTCGAGGCGGAACTTCCTCCCACCGCCGCCCGCACTCGGCACAACGGGGCGATGCCGCCAGCAAGGCCAGCCACTCGGCGCGGGTATGGCTTCCACCATTGGCCTTAACCCGCTCGTTCCGCCGCTTGGCGCGAGCGTTGCGGCAATCCATGCACCGATCCCAGGAGTTGAAACGAGTGCTCCCGCACTTCGTGCATCGCCGGTCTGCCGTCTTACTCACCGCGCTTGTTCCATCTTGTTCCACCGTATTATTTGACTGGTGGAACAGGATTTCGCTCGCAATATCAACGCTGTTCCACCGTTCCACCGCGTTCCACCACATTTTGACGTTCGCGTGCGCGGATCACGCCTTCCGCTTCCGCGTCGGCAGCTCCACCACCTTTGCCTCGGTGCCGGTCATCTGCCGGTGGACTTCGTTCGCGATCTTGTTCGCCGCCGCGATCAGCACGCTGTCGAGCTTGTGGATATAGCGGGATGTGATCGAATGCCCGGCATGGCCGATCACCGCGCCGATAGTGTTTTCAGTGAAGCCCAGGTCATCGCCGACGCTGGCGAAGGAATGCCGCAAGGTGTGCGACGTGACCCCGGCAAGCTTCGCCTTGGCGACGATTCGCTCCACCGCCGCCGCGAGGGAGCCGTAATGCCCCTTCGTCTTCCGCGCCGCCGGCAGCACATAGGGGTTGCCTTCCACGCGCTCGATCTTGTCCAGCACTTCGATCGCTCGCTTCGCCAGCGGCCGGACAGAAGCGCCGGTCTTGGTGTCGCCGAGCCGGAGCGATTCCCCTTCGAAGTCCACTTCCGACCACCTCAGCGCCTGCACCTCGCCGTAGCGGCAGCCGGTGAGCGCGATCAGCCAGGTGCCGGCGACGGCTTGCGGCAGCTCCATTTCCTCTTCGGCAGCCGCCAGGGCCTTGCCCAGCGCCCGATATTCCTTTGCATCGAGGCGGCGCTCGCGTCTGTTGTCGGCTGGGCGCTTCACGCCGCGCGCGGGGTTGAATTGCAGCACGCCTTCCGACACCGCATAGGACAGGATGCCGCCGAGCAGGCCAGCCGTGCGAGCCGCTGCACCAGCGCCACCTTCCACGATGGCACGGCCGCGCTTCCTGTCGGTCTTCACGTCCGCCGCCGTCTTGCCGGCCGACACGTCCCGGATGAACCGGGCGATGTCCGATTGCTGAAGGTCGATCACCAGCTTTCGCCCCAGCAACGGCTTGATATGGCGCTCGACGCGCCCGTAATCCGTGCCCAGCGTCGAGGCTTTCTTCGGCCGGCCGGACTTGCCGATGATCAGCCCCTTTTCGGCAGCCTTCAGGTAGTTGTCGCAAAGCTCGGCAACGGTGAGCGACTTCCGCCGCGTGGTGCGCTCTTCGGCCGGGTCTTCGCCGCGCACCGTGCTGCCCAGCGTGCCGATCGCCAGCTTGCGAGCCTCTTCCGTGGTGATCTTGCCGTGCCGGCCGATCGTCATGCGCCGCCGGATGCCGTCCGCGTTCCGGTAATCCACGAAGTAGGTGCGGTTGCCTGTCGGCTGGATATAGACGCCGAAGCCGGGCAGCTCGCTGCACCAGACGCTATATTGCTTATCCCTCGGCGCGGCTGCCTCGACTATGGACTTCGTGAGCTTCGGCACGCCTCAAACCTCTGCCTTCGGGAAACAACTCACCAAATACTCACCACGAAATGGGAAAGCGGGGAAGACGCCAGAGTTGACGCGAAAAGTCGGATCGGACGAAAATGACGTTAAATCAATACGATAGTGCCATCAGGAATTTTCTGGTAAAGCCGCGAAAAGCCGCAACCGAAACTCTCCGAAGGCAGAGGTCAGAGGTTCGAATCCTCTCGGGTGCGCCATCTCGCTTTGTTGGCCGAAAAATCCACCTAACGCCTTGAAAGGAAAGGCAAGATTAGGTGTTCGAAGTCCCTGTTTCCGGCAGTACGCCAGGGGCTCAAGAAAAGCCAGTCGGAGGACTGTTTTCCTCTCCACCAGATCGCCATTGGACCAGAGATTCCAAGGGTTTGACAGAAACGCGAGCGCGTGTTCGAACGACTCTTCCAAGGTAAGACGGGGCTTGCCGTTCGCCGCCAGCTTTTCTTGGGCGAGAACCTTCTCACGCTCTAACTTCTCGATGCGCTTTTCATAAGCGGCAACGACGGTGCCGCTGCCGGTGTCAACGATCCGGTCGAGCAGCGCTTCGATCTGCTTTTCAAGCTGGGCGACGTTCGCCTTCAAGAGCTTTGCCGTCTCGCTCGCTTGAGCAAGCCGCATGTTCCAGGCGTCCTTGAACATCGCCATCATGATCTTGAACAGGTTGGAGGACGGCTGAAGGCTTTGGAGAACACCTTCAAACGCCGTTTCCAAATCTTCGCGCTTGATCGACTTGCGATAGCTCGCGCACTCCTTCGTCGCGCAGAGATAATAGGGATACTTCTGTGACTTGCCCTGCGACCAGCAGGCCGTCAGCGGCTTGCCGCAGTCGTGGCACAGGATGAAGCCGCGCAGCGGGAAATCCGCGTTGATATCCTTGCGCGCGGGAGCCTTGGCCGTGCTCTTCAAGCGCGCCTGTATCTTCTCGAACGTCTCGAAGCTGATAAGCCCTTCGTGCTGGCCCTTGCGCAGCCCAACGCCCCAATTCGGCGCTTCGATATACCCGGCATAGACGACGCGGGTCAGCAGGTCATGGACACGTTGGTTGCGTATCTCGCCGTTCGGCAAGTCCTTTGGGAAGGACGGTTGCCGCTCAAGGAAGCGCTTGACCTCAACCTGCGTTTCAAAGCGCCCGGAGGCATATCCTTCCAGCGCCTCTTGCAGCACGGACGCATTCGGTTCGTCGCGCACCAGCAGCTTGCCGTGACCGCTCGCGCGCTCGTATCGATAGCCGACCGGCGCTTGAAAAACCCAATAGCCGTTTTGGGTTCGCGCCCGCATCCGGTTGATCGTTTGCTCGCCGTTCTTCTGGCGCTGATGCTGCGAGACCGAGGCGAGCAGGTTTTCGACCAGTTGCGAATCCGAGTCCTCGCCGAACTCGATGGACGGGCTGACGAGGACGCCGCCCGCATCGCCGATCTTCACCCGCAATTCGAAATGCGCCATCAGGCCGCGCGCGAGGCGGCTGATATCGTCGATGATGACCGCGTGCTGCTCCTTCCGCTGTGCCTTCAGGAAGGACAGCATGGCCTGCATACCGGGCCGCGACGTGAGGCTTCCCGAGCTATCGTCGCGAAAGACCTCGACGACTTCATAGCCCTTGTATTTTGCGAACTCGCGGCAGCGCGTTTCCTGCGAGGCAAGACCGTCGCCGCGCACCGTTTGCTTTGCGCTCGACACGCGGCAATAGATGACTGCCTTCGTTATCTCCTGATCGTTATGGCCGTGTAAATTCATGCTCTTCCATACCGGCGGTTAGGCCGGTCTCTTCATCATCTTGAGTTTCATCAAATTCATTCGATTTTACCTGATCGAAAGCTTCCTTTGGACTATTGGTGAGAACCTCGGAATCCTGTCCACATACTTCTTGCAGCGGGTGGACGCTGAAGCCGAGTTCGACGAATGTTACGACAATCGACCAGAGCGCGCGCAGAAATTCTTCCTTCTGCGCTTCGCTCAAAGTGGGATCGTCGATGAGGGATCGATACTTCTCGATATCGACAGTGAGAACGGGCCGGGCCGACGCATCGAAGTTCTTGGCCAGGCCGTTGCCGCCTGCGTTTTCGCCATACTTCCCGTCGATAAACATCTCCATGTCCCTTCTTTCAGTATACATCTAAAGGTAGTGACCCGACAAATTTCCGACCCGGATTCCCTTGCTAGAATGGGATTTCATCGTCCGTCTCTCCTCTGGAATTGTCGTAATCATTCAATCCGCAGTAGAGCGCTTCGATCTCTGTCGGCGCTTCCCAGTCCGCGTCATCCATGCGCGCTAGGAGCGCCGTGTTGGAGTAACCTTCGAGCTGATCCTCTGCCGTGCCGTCGGGATCGGCATCCGCATGCTGCATGGCCCACCAGCGCGCGAACTCGTAAGCGCGCCGGTCAAAGCGCAGCCACGCGAACACCGTGCGGCCATCCTTGGAAAAACGCGTACCTTTGCGTTGATGCTTTTTCTTTCGCTTCGCTTTCATAGCCTTGTCCTCACACGATCCGCCGCCAATCAAGCGGCAGGAATTTGAAGACCTGGCAGCTTTCCCCGTACTCCGGGAACTCGACCCGCCGTCCCTGCATGCCGTAATAGGCGCAGTAATCGACCGACCGGCACGGCTGCCCCGGCCTCATGGGATGGCGGCACTCGTAGTCCCAGCCGACATGCGGCGTTCCTACGGCGAGCACGAACGCGACTGCGCCGCCGAAGACGAGCGCGCGCGGACGCATGAGAAGCACACGCGCGAAGCGACCGACAGCCTTAAGCGTCCGCGCGAGCGACCCTTCCGGTTTGCGCGGCAATCCCGCGCCGACGACTTCGATATCGAACTCATTCATCGCTCTTGTCCTTTCGGCGGTAATTCAGTTGCAGGCGCGGCAGCGCCAGCGGATAGGTTCCTTCGACGGGATTGGGCGCAGCCCATTCCGCCCAGGGCGAGACGAACCAGAACGGCAATCGCTTTGCCCGCACCGGCGGCAGCGCCTTGATGAGCAGCAGCTGTTCATCCGCGCCCATCAGCCGGATTTCATCGGCGGACATGAGCGGCCTTCCGGTTTCGCTCAGGCTTTCGCCGATATCGTCGTCCTCGAAGCGCCCGAGATTGAAATTCCGCGTCTTCACCGTTTGCTGGCCGAGCGCCATCGAAAGCGTTCTCGCAAGCTGATCGTCCTGCACGGCGAAGAATTGCTTCACTTCAGCCTGCGACAGGACGGTGCGCGCAGTGTGCGGCCCGTAGAGCCGGATCAGTTCGGACAGTTCTTGGACGAAGGCCCAGACGCGCACGCCAAGGCCCGGCAGCGCCGTCAGGCTTTCCGCAAGGCCGGACAGCTTGCCCATGTTTGCAAACTCATCCAGCAGGAAGAGCACTTCGCTCTTGCCGCGCGAGCGGGCGACCGCCGTGATGGCTTGCTGCGTCACAAGGCCGAGCCATGTTCCGTGCGTTGCGATCCTGTCCTGCGGGATGACGAGATAGATGCTCGCCTTGCCCTCCTTGAGCGCTTTGAAATCCACATCCGCACCGCTGACGGCACCGCCGAGCCAGCCGACCGGATCGAAGATATCGACCGCCTGCAACGCGCCTTGCCGGAAGTCTGCGAATTGCTCCGGGTTGTCCTCTAACTGATTGGCGAGGTCTTGCCCGAGATCGGCGACCATTCCGAACAGCGCGTCGGACGCGGCCATTTGACGAACGACGGCTTCGACGCGGCTTGTGCTGGAAAGCACCCGCCATAGTTCCGGCAGGGTGCAGTGTTCGGGCATACCGCGCGTTGCCAGATGCAGCATCACCGCGCGCAGGATCGTCCGCGCGCCTTCCCGGAAATAGCGGTTCCGCGCATCCTCCGGCTCGGGCAGCAATTGCAGGGCAAGCGCCTTGGCTTCGTCGGCAACGCCGCGTACAAGCGCCGGATCGTTTGCCGTGTCGATGAGCGGCTGCAAGGGATTGCAGCGGTGCTGCGGCAGGCCGTGCAGCCCCCAAGGATTAAGGACATAGACTTTCTGGCCGAGACGTTCGGCGCGATGCGCCGCCGTCACGGCGGCAAGCTCGCCCTTCGGATCGGTGACGAAGACCGAGCCCTGGAAATGCAGAAGGTTCGGGATGACGACGTTGATGCCCTTGCCCTGGCGGGCGGGGGCGACGGTCAGCAGATGCGCCTTACCGGAATAGAAAAGCGGCTGCCCGCCGAACAGTCCGAGATAAAGCCCGCGCGGATCAAGCAGCCCCGCCCGCGCGCAATCCTCTAACGACGCGAACGCGGCGGTGCCGAAGACGCCGGAAGCGTTTTCCGCGTCCTTGCGCTTTTCCTTCTGCCGCCACGCCCGGTAATAGCCGGTCAGTCCGCCGAGCATCGCGACTGCGCCGAGGAACTGGAAGAAGCCGAGATAGAGTTGATCGGCGGCACCCGGCCGCGCGCCAGTCAGCTCCGGCCAGTAACTTGCCAGAGCGAAGAAGGACACACCGGCAAGCAAAGCGCCGGTTGGCGATCCTGATTTTCGGTTAGAAGCGGGGGCCATTGTCCCCCCCGTAGAAATGCTCGTTCCCCTCGCAAGGCCGGTGCTTGCCGTTCCGGCAAACCGGGCAACAGGGAAAGCGAAAGCGAAAGCGGTGATCCTGGTAGTCTACGGGCGAGAGCCCGCAGTGCGGGCAGACTTCGTAGAACGTGCCATGATGAAGACGTGTGTACATCAGATGACTCTTCGACTTGGCTTCGGTTGCTGCCGTGCTGATCGAAAAGGGCGGGGCAAAGGAGTGCCCCCCCCCGACCGCGCGGCCTACTTCTTGCCGCGATCCGCATTGCCCTGGTTCACACCGGCATCGGTGCTTTCTTTTTGCTGCGAGGGCATGCCGTTCGTATTGACCTTGCCGCCGTTCTGGCCGGTCTTGTAACCGTCGTTGTAACCGTTGTTGCTCATTGCGATCTCCGTTCCACCGAGCCGGGCCGGACAATCCGGCTCCGGGCTTTGATGAAAGAAAATTTGGGGATCGCCGAAGTGGCGAAACAGAAAACAAACGGAGTTTCTTAGTCCGCAGGTATCGTGCAAATCTCAGCATGGATGCGGAGATTTGCGGGACGCGAGTCGGCCATGCCCTGGATCGAAACGGACGAGCAAAACAGGTTGCTATTCGAGGCCCTGACCCAACTCGCGGCGGAGAAAGGCGCGCTTGAACGGCTGACCGGCGCGATCAACGCCGACAAGCGGGCGCTGGCGACGGACCTTGCTAGGAGGGGCGACAAGCACCAGGCGAACAAGGCGTTGCTCGATCCCTCGACACTGGACCGCTGGCAGAAGGAGGGGCTTGCGCGGCTGACGAACGCGCAGCCACATAAGAAGCGTCTCGTCTATGAGTTTCTTGAACGCTCGCCGGATTTTCGGACGGACCTTTACCGGCCCGAGGGCCAGCTTCCGCCCGGCTTTCTCGCTTACATCGCCGAGCACGGCGCAAGGATGGTCCAGCCCTTCGTCAAAGACCTGAGCAAGCTCGACGGGGCGTTCGAGTTGTTCCGGCCCGCCTGGACGACTCCGGCGCGGCGCAACCGGGTTCTGGTGTCGCGCCTTTTGTTCACGACCAGCCGGGGCTTCACCCGCTTTCGGGAGGAACAGGATTACATCGACACCGGCTATCATGACATGCGGGTTCAGGAGACCGATGAGGGCGCGGTTCTCTTCGTCGCCGGGAGCATCATCCTTTTCGGCTTCGGCGTGAACGCGGAGCGGGTGAAGCTCTTCGTCACCGAAAGCTGGTACGACTCCCTGGATTCCCCTTCGCCTGTCATGATGCTCAGCGGCACGATGATCGGCGTATCGGGCGGCACGCACCAGCGCGCATATCCATTCAGGGCCGTCAGAACCAAAAAGCCGTTTTCCAACATCGAGACCGGGATCGTTGATCCCTCCGATACGCGCCTGACCCCTCAGACGCTGCTGGCGCTCGGGATCGAGATACCGGCATAGCCGCCCCCGTGAGGCTCATCCGGGCCGAATCCTCAGCGCGCAAGATGTGTGTTGTAGTACAACACCATCTTGGCAAGGGGGCCGCTGCGCACCCCCGTTGCATCCCCCCGGCCTTAGCGCTTTCAGGGGATCGACCCCATTCCAGCGCCATCCAACCGTATCGCCGGTTGACCACTCGCAGGGAGACTTCGCTCTCCCTGCACCCATCGACTTAGGGGCGTTCCTGCCCCCAAGACCCCTGACCAACCCTACGCGGATTGGATACCGTCAGGAGCTTTCGCGCCCCTGAACCCACGAGCAAAGGGCGCTCCTGCCCTTGTGCAATCCTGACCAACCGTGCGCCGGTTGGATGCCGCCAGCCTTCCGATGCTGGAACCCGGCCAAGGACCGTCCTTGGATGCGATGTTGTGGATAGGGGAAGTTCGTGCTGTCGCAGGTGCATCACATTGATGTAAGCTGATGCATGATTTACAGCGAATCGGATATGGGCAATCGAAACATGGCTACGCGCATTACGGTGAGCTTGCCCGACAAGGAGCATGCCGCCCTGGCAGCGCTCGCGCGGAAAAATGATGTGTCGCTTTCGTGGCTCACCCGCAAGGCGGTCATGGAGTTTCTGCAGCGCCACGCAAAGGGCAGCGCGCCGCTCGCCCTGGACCTTCCCTCCCGCGACAAAACGGGGACGGAATGACCCAGCCCGCCTTTGCCGATACGTCCGAGTTCTACCGGCTGGACGCGGCGCTCAAACTTGATCCGCGCCGCCGTTCCGATCTCGGGCAATACATGACGCCAGCGCCGATTGCGCGGTTCATGGCCAGCCTGTTTGAAGACGTATCGGGCGATGTTCGCCTGCTCGATCCCGGCGCGGGCGTAGGCTCCCTGACAGCGGCCTTCGTGGAGCGCTGCTGCGTTGCGGCGAAGAAGCCACGTCCGCGTTCTGTGTCGCTTTCTGCCTATGAGATCGAGCCGGTGCTGACATCGTACCTGCGCAACACCCTGGACGAAGCGGTCGCGCAATGCCGCCGCGCGCAGATCAAGGCTAGCATCGCCTTGCACGACGAAGACTTTATCCTTGGCCATGCGTGGGGTGTTCAGCCTGACATCTTCCATGCGGCGAGCCGGGATGACGGCTTTTCGCATGTCATCCTGAATCCGCCCTACAAGAAGATCAATTCAGACTCAGCGCACCGCAGTGCTCTGCGCCGGGCGGGTATCGAAACCTCCAATCTCTATACCGCCTTCATGTTTCTCGCCGCGCAGCGCTTGCGCGAAGGCGGCGAGATGGTGGCCATTGTTCCCCGGTCGTTCTGCAACGGCCCCTACTTCAAACCCTTCCGTGAGCAGTTCTTCGCGATGATGGGCTTGCGC
Organism: Alphaproteobacteria bacterium; assembly: GCA_016124385.1. GTDB lineage: Bacteria > Pseudomonadota > Alphaproteobacteria > Micropepsales > Micropepsaceae > JACADY01. The sequence goes on from WGNU01000001.1 coordinate 588,444, forward strand.
CGCATTCACATCTTCGAAAAGCGCAACAGCGCCTTCAAGGGTGATGAAGTCCTGCAGGAGAACATCATCCTGCACGCTGTGAAGGGGCAGAAGCCGTCCCAGGTAACGATTTCCACCAGTCATGGCGGCGAGTTTCATATCGACGCCGACGGGCAATGCGTTGCCGAGGACATGACGCTTCGGACAGTTCCCTATGACAGCGTTGTTCGGCGCGACGACCCCGACCGCTTTGTCCACATCACGGCCAATGAGCTTGAGCAGGGAATTGTGGACCGCATGGCCCACTTCACGGCCACGCTCGTGGATATCGGCGTCGAAGTGTCCACCGGCCCCGTTGTGGATTTCCGGCTTAAGGACGATTTGCGCGCGCAGCCCGAGCCGGGAGCCGTGCCGTTGCTCTACGCCGCGCACTTTCAGAACGGCGCGCTGACCTGGCCCAAGGTCATGAAGAAGCCCAACGCGATCCGCGTCTCGCCTGAGAGCCGCAGGTGGCTATGGGATAACAAAGGGCATTTCGTTGTGACGAAGCGCTTTACATCTAAAGAGGAACGACGGCGGATTGTGGCATCCGTTTACGCATCGGATCTGCAGGGCGAACTGATCGGCTTCGAAAATCACTTGAATGTCTTTCATGCGAAGCAGGCAGGGCTCCCGTCCGCTCTGGCGCAGGGCTTGGCCCTGTATCTCAACAGCAGCCTCGTTGATCGCTATTTCCGGCAGTTCAACGGGCACACGCAGGTAAACGCGACCGATCTCCGGTCGCTCAATTATCCTCACAGGGAGGTACTGGAACGCATCGGGCGACAAGCCAACGGCGCAGCTCTCTCCCAGCAGGATATCGACAACATCATTGAGGGGGAGCTTTCTCACATGGCCGACGACAAGAACCCGGTAAGGGCGCAGCAGAAGATCGACGATGCCCTGAAAATTCTCACCGCGCTTGGCATGCCGCGCGGCCAGCGTAATGAGCGTTCGGCGCTCACGTTGCTCGCACTTCTGAATCTCAGGCCCGATGGCACTTGGGACTCGCTGCACCGCCCGCTTATGGGGATCACGCCGATCATGGATTTCACGCGCGAGCACTATGGCCGCGAATACGCGCCAAACACGCGCGAAACCTTCCGCCGACAGACCATGCATCAGTTCGTCGAGGCCGGGATTGCCCTCTACAATCCTGACGAACCGGCACGTCCCGTCAACAGCCCGAAGGCTTGTTACCAGATCAGCGAGGAGGCCTACACGGTCATCATGACCTTCGGCACCGACCATTGGCAGGTCACGCTGGATACCTACCTTGAAGGCCAGGAAACGCTAGCCGCGAAATGGGCCAAGCACCGTGAAATGCACATGATCCCCGTTCAGGTTGCGGAAGGTAAGGAGATCGCGCTGACGCCCGGCGCGCACAGCGAACTCATCAAGAAAATCATCACCGACTTCGCCCCGCGTTTTGCTCCCGGGGCGGAGGTCATCTATGTCGGCGATACAGGCGACAAGATTGGGTATTTCGAGAGGGAGCGGCTTTCGGCGCTCGGCGTCACGGTAGACCGTCACGGAAAGATGCCGGACGTGGTGTTGTATTTCGGGAAGAAGGATTGGCTGCTTCTCATCGAGTCCGTCACCAGCCACGGCCCGGTCGACGCCAAGCGCCACAACGAACTGGCCGGGTTGTTCAAGGACGCGAAGCCGGGACTCGTCTACGTCACGGCATTTCCTGACCGGGCTATCATGGGCCGATACCTTGGCGAAATTTCGTGGGAAACCGAAGTTTGGTGCGCCGATGCGCCCAGCCATCTTATCCACTTCAACGGCGAGCGCTTCTTAGGTCCTTATGAGAAGTAAGCTCCAGTCTGCGGGGTAGCAGTTGAGCCTCTTTCCGAAATGGCGAGGAACTCTCATGCTTCCACCGCTTCCCGAACGCAGGGTCAAAGCGGGCGGCAACTGGATTGTTCAGAAAGTCTTCTGCGGTGCTGAGACGAAAGCCAAAATCGCCGATAGCCAGTTCAAGGGCCACAACATCATCACCACGGAACTCGAAGCACCCTTCAATGAAATCCTGCTGAGACAAAAGGGCGCCAGGCGGGTCAATACACTGATGCCTGTTGTCGAATCACCGGACATCGAAAACCTCGATGAAATTCCAGAGTCATTCGCACTTCTTTGGGACTCTCCTGGCGCACTGGAGACTTACGCAGATACGCCGCAGAAAGTGCTCCAGGCCTGGACGAACAAATTTAGGTTTCGCACGGAAGACGAAGAGGCCGGTCTTTCCGGATTGCGGCCCCCGCAGGTCGGAGCGCTTCATGCGATCTCGGCGCATTTCGCCGTTGGCCGCCAATTTGACGCCGCCACAATTGTCCTCCCAACAGGCACGGGCAAGACCGAAACGATGCTGGCGACGCAGGTCTACCGTCGATTGCCGCTCACGCTGGTCATCGTTCCAAGCATTGCTTTGCGCGGCCAGATTTCGAATAAGTTCGCTAGCTTAGGCATATTGCCCAACGCAGACATTGTGCCCATCGAAATGCCAAAGCCGCGCGTCGCGATTATCGCTACCGGCATCCGCTCGACCGATGAAGCGCAGACAATCATATCGCAGGCAAATGTCATCGTCGCTCTTCCGAACTCCCTGGAAGCCTCGGACCAGGATGCTATCGCCCTTCTCACGAACGCATGCTCTGATCTCATCGTCGACGAAGCGCACCACCTTACTGCGACGACTTGGCAAAAAGTGCGAGAGCGCTTCAAGGACAAACGCATCCTCCAGTTTACTGCTACGCCGTTCCGTAGAGATACCAAGCGCGTCGATGGTAAGATCATCTTCAATTATAAGCTCGGCGATGCGCAGCAGGCGGGTTACTATCGCCCGATCAACTTGCGAACCGTCGAAGAGTATGGCGACCAAGATGCCAGGGACCGGGCCATCGCTGAGGAAGCGATTTCGGCACTTACCGGGGATCGAGAGCAGGCGCTTGATCATATCCTTATGGCCCGGACAAACACGAAAGAGCGGGCCGAAGATGTTGTTGCCATTTGCCGGAAACTTGCGCCGGAGCTGAATCCCGTTGTCGTGTACTCAGGCCCAGGTCGCGCGCGCGTCAATAAGGAGGCACTGGAAAAGCTGCTCGACCGCACTACGCGCATCATTGTTTGCGTAGATATGCTTGGCGAGGGTTTTGACTTGCCGAATCTAAAGATCGCCGCGCTGCATGACACACATAAATCGCTAGCTGTGACGCTTCAATTCATCGGCCGGTTCACTCGCGCAGGCACTGTTGGCGAGATAGGCGAGGCTACCGCCGTCACCAACATCGCCGACCCGGACGCCGAGCAAAAGCTCGCCGATCTTTACGCCGAGGGCGCTGACTGGGATCTCATCATAAAACGCCTGAGCGAGGAGCGGATTGAGCAGGAGCTACGGCTCCAAGACATCGTCTTCGCGCTTAAGGAATCCGGCGATCTTCCTGCGCATCTGTCGCTCTGGAACCTGCGTCCAAAGCTTTCCGCCCAGCTCTTTCGCACAACATCTTCAGAATGGACGCCGCTGGAGTATACATCAGTCCTTCCCAAAGGGGCTGAGAGCTGGCATGCCCTCAGTCAAACCGACAACGTTCTGGTGGCGGTCGTTTGCCGCAACTGCAAGGTCGATTGGGGCGATTACCAGAATGTGCTCGATACAATTTTTGACCTCGTGATCATTCGTTGGGACAAGGACAGAAACGCACTTTTTCTCTTTGCAAGCGACTACGACGCGCTCCGGTCTGAGAAGATGGCCAAAGCCGTGACCGGCGAATCGACCGCGCTCGTTTCAGGAACTCCGATCTTCAACATCCTCAACAACGTTGAGCTGCCACTCGTGAAGAGCCTTGGTTCGTCGAGGATCGGTGCCATTAGCTTTACGTCCTACTTCGGCCCCAACGTTACGGAAGGCTTGGCCAGCATCGAAAAGGCCGAGTCCTCTTTGAACAATCTTGCCTGCCTTGGTTACGAAGATGGCGAGCGCGTTCTTTGGGGAGGCACCCAGCGCCGAGGAAAAGTGTGGCAGGTGAAGACCGGCTCAATTGCGGAGTGGATACGCTGGACTGCCGCCACCTGGGGCAAGATCACCTCTGAACATGAGCAGACAAGCAACATTATCAGGGATTTCCTCCGGCCCGTAAAATTGGAGAAGCCACATAATTCTGCACCCATCGCTGTGCAATGGGGCGAGCAAGCCCAAATGCGGTTTAATGATCGCCAGTTCATTGTGTTCGGGGACACCGAAGTCGCCGTGTTCGCAGTTGACCTCGAACTTGGTGAAGCCAATTCAGACGGGGCGATCACCATCCAGATTGTCAGCGATGACGCAGTATCGGAATACCGCCTTGTGATAGACGCGGCTCTGCCCGGCGGCTACCGCCACGACCACGTTTCGGGGCCGCGCCTCAAGTTCCGTAAAGGCACGGATGACGCTGTTGCGCTTGAAGAGTATCTGCAAAAGGACCCCTTCATAATTCGGTATGTCGACGGCACCTATTCATATAACTGCTATCATATTCCGGCGAATCTCAACGCGGGCCTTTACGGCAGGGACAGGCTTGAAGCCTGGGATTGGGGTGGCGTTCCGCTCAATAAAGAATCGATGCGTAAGGAGCGCGACCAGGCAACAATACAGTACCGGACGTTTGAGCGTTTGCAGTCTGAGTACGACGTTATTTTTAACGATGACGGCTGCGGCGAGGCTGCGGACCTTATTTGTCTTAAGGACGGGGACGAGGATTCAGTTTGTCTTTGTCTGGTTCATTGCAAAGGAGCCCACGAGGGCCGGGTTTCGCAGGACATTAGAAACTTCTACACGGTGTGCGGCCAAGCACAGAAAAGTATCACCGCAAAACACATGGGATTGCCCACACTCTATCATGATTTGAGCCGGCGCCAGGAAACCTGGGCGCGGGAAGGCAAGACACGCTTCTTAAAAGGTGACATGAAGCGCCTATCCTATTTCAAGGAAAAGTCCCGCCGTACGAAACTGGAATTTGAGATGATTCTGGTGCAGCCGGGAGCATCGGTTGCCACCGTCACGGACGATGCGCTCCGTCTCCTAGCGACCACCGAACTATATTTGACGAAAACCACCCAGGCAAAATTCCGAGTAATCTTGTCCGAATAGCCGGGGCGCGTACGGCTACGCCGCACCAGGCTTATACTCGCTGCGCTCCCGGAGCCGCCTTCGCCGTCTCCGCCATCCGGTGACAATCCTTCGCGCGAGACAGCAGTGTCAGCGCCGCGTCGGCGCTGACTTCGTTTCCGTATGTTTAGGGGCCTGCGGCCCCCCTTCCGTCAAGACCAAGCGCAAGCGTGAAAATCAAAGGCCGTGTAGTCTCTGCGCTCCGGCCCGCACCCAGTCCTTTGATTTTCAGTCTTGACGGCAATCCCCCCGCTCATTGGCGCGGGCCTAGTCCGGTTGCATGCGCAACCGCTTCAAAGACTAGGAGAAACCAATGAAGACAGACATCTATCAGAAGGTTACGGACAAGATCATCGCCGATCTGGAAAAGGGCGAACTTACATGGCTCAAGCCGTGGAGCGCCGGAAACATGGAAGGGCGGATCACAAAGCCTCTTCGCCACAACGGACTCCCCTACAGCGGAATAAACGTGCTGATGCTGTGGGGCGCGGCGATGGAGGGCGGCTATCTGTCACCTCACTGGATGACATTCAAGCAGGCCATCGAACTTGGCGCGCATGTCCGCAAGGGAGAGCGCGGCAATCCCGTTGTCTATGCCAGCACCATCACCAGAACCGAAGAACAGGGCGATGGCACCGAAGAGGAACGAACAATCCCGTTCATGAAGGGATACACCGTCTTTAACGTCGAGCAGATCGACGGCTTGCCCGCGCACTACTACGTCAGGCCCGAGCCAATCATAGACCCGGCGCGCCGGATCGAACATGCGGAAGGGTTCTTTGCGGCAACTGGCGCGATGATCCGGCACGGCGGCAATCAGGCTTACTACAGCGGCAGAACCGACCATGTGCAGTTGCCTGTCTTCGAGAGCTTCCGCAGTCCCGAAGCTTATTACGCGACGCTGGCGCACGAATTGACTCACTGGACGAAGCACCCGGAGCGCCTTGACCGCGACTTTGGCCGCCAGCGATGGGGCGATGAAGGCTACGCCCGCGAGGAACTGGTCGCCGAACTTGGCGCGGCGTTTCTTTGCGCCGACCTTGCGTTGACCCCCGAAACCCGCGCCGACCATGCGGCCTACATTCAAAGCTGGCTCAAGGTTCTCAAGGAAGACAAGCGCGCAATATTCAGCGCAGCCGCCCACGCGCAGCGCGCCGCCGACTTCTTGCAAGGCTTTCAGGTTAGGCGACAAACGACGGAGGGAATCGCCGCGTGAGAGGCGCTTCCCGTTCAGGGGCAGAAAAATTCGCGGCTGGCCGCAAGGCCAGCCGCGAAGGGCTTAGAGACCCCGCGGACGTATCGCCAGCTCGTTCTCGATAGAACGGATCGTCGCCAGAGCGTTGCGGCACTCTTGCGAGCTACGCGGGGCGGCGACGAAGGCAAGCATCGCCTCTCTGAGCAGGCCGTGCAATTCGGCGGTGCTGCGGGATGCCGCTTCGAAGCGTGAAACGAGTTTCATCGTGTCCTCCTTTTGTTTCAGGAGGCCCCGAACCATTCAGGGCCTTTCGGCCCCGGCAGACACATCATCGGCACAGAAACGGCGCTGATGGATCGAGGGATGGTTTGAAACGAAAAAGGACGGATACGCAGGAAATCGCTCCACGGTTTGAGACGGGCATCATCGAAGCGCGGCAGGATTGGTGCGAGGCTGATCGGCAGAGGCAAGCTGTCATTGTCGCCCCCCGTGGCGCAGAAGAGCGCGCCGACGCCTGACACAGATACGGACTATCGCCGGAAGGTCTGCGGCGACGGACGGCGTGTCTTGGCCCTTTGCGGATGGCCTTTGGCCAGCCGGTGAATTTTCTGCCCCGCGCCGCTCACTCACTTGGCTTTGAGCTGGCTTGCATCGAGGACGCCTGGAATCCCTGGCCGGACGCGGCTTCCGTCATCAATGGCCTGCCCGCACCACCTGGCATTGCCAGCCGTGTTGGCCGTGACGCCCGATCCTTGCCTCCGGCCTGAACGGGAGGCGTTAGCAGGCCAACCCAAACCAAGGAGATAAGATCATGGCACGCAAAAACACCAACACGACCCAGCCCCTTAAGGCCCCCGAATACCTCGCCTGGCACGTCACGCAGAAGGGCGAAAAGTCCTTCTGGAGCAAGGTCGGCGCGGTCTGGCCGCACAAGGACGGGAAGGGCTACACGCTTCAGCTTGAAACCTGCCCGATCAATGGCCGCATCGTCCTGCGTGCACCGCTCGACGATGCCCCGCAACCCGAAACCGGGAAGGGCGCGTAAGCGCCCTTCCTTTCGTTACGGGTCGAAGCTGCGCCGATGGCGATGGTGATGCTCGCGGCGCGGACGCTTTTGAGTTTCGGGCTCGTGCTTATTCTCCCGCTCGTGGGAACGCAGATCGTCCCCGTCTTCGCGGTCAAGATTCTGGTAGCGGCCAATATCTTCGCGCAGGCGCATCAGTTCTCCCTGCGCCATTGCGCGTTGCGCCTGGATATCCCGTTGCAGGGCCTCGCGCTCTTCAAGCTGCTTGAAAATCAGCGCGTCCTTCTCCGAGCGGTCGCGGCGATAGTTTTCGAGAGCTTCCATCTCGTTCCGCGTCTTGATCCTGGAATATTGTCCGGTCAGGCGGTGCCAGATGCCGGAAAAGCCTTTCGGCAAACGCTGCGCCCGTTGCCGGGTCTCAGCGAGCCAGCGCCGTTCATGGGCGGCTGACATGCGCTGCCGCGCATCTTGATGACGGGCGACCATTTCCGTCTTGCGGAACGCGACAACGGCCTCGCGCTGCCGAGCCTGGCGCTCGGCATCCTTGATAAAGGCTTCGAGCTTGCGCGTCATGCCGCCCGCAATTTCGACGTTGACCTCATCGACCGAACTAAGCTGGCTCTGATCGCCTAGCCTTGCTTCAAGGTCTTTGGGTTTCACCCCGGCATAGCGGGAGAGCGAATACACCTCGCCGCGATAATCGACGGCGACGAAGCCGCGCCGGTCGCCCTTGGCGAGCCAGAAGCCACGCTCCTTGAGCACCCGCTCAAACGACGCCTTGTTGTCGGACGCCTTCCAGCATTGGGCCAAGACCGTCTTCAACTCGCGCGGATCGAGTCCCGCGCGCTTGGCCTGTTGCCATTCCGCGCGCGTGAAATTCAGCGGGTCGCGCAGGCTCCTCTCCTGAAGGCCGCGCGGAATGTCCCAGCCGTGTTCCAGGTAGAGGCTCCGGGACACCTCCCGCAGCTTCACTTTATAATAAGGCAGGTTGATTGCGCGCATGCGCTGCGAGTCGATCCTCGACCAGACGACATGAGCATGACGCCGCCCGTCCTTCTCGTGAAAGACGATAGCGCGCGGCTGGTTTTCCAGCCCGAGCTTCTGTTCGATCCGCGCTATTGCCTGCTCAAACGCTTCGGCGCTGACAGCAGCGCCTTGCGGCGGATTGAGGCTCATTGAAAACAGGTGGTTCTTGCTGCGTGTCCCCTTGGCGATGGCATCGGCTTCGCTGAATGCCCCCCGAAGATCGTCGCTGACGAAGCCGCGCACCTCATGCAGCTCGACATGATCGTTGTCCCGCATCGCCAGCAGGTAGCGGGCGAGCTGCGCGCCGTCCCCGCGCTCTTTGGCCTTCAAGATCATGGCCCGTCCCCCGGAGACTTGCCGAGGGCGCGCAGCAGCTCATCCCGAAGGGCCGACACTTCGCCGCAGGCTTCTTTCAGTTCGGCTTCGGTTTCCGGCGTGACGGGGAGCGAGCCCGTATTCACGGCCTTGGCAAGCTGGTTCAGGTTGGATGACAGCCGGGACTGGCCCAGCGCCCCCAGGACACGCCCGAGGGCTTCATGATCCTTAACCGGATGATTGTCCCGACTCTGGCGCGGCGCGGCATCCTTGCCGAAGAGCCGTTCGCGGATATAGGCCCCGAGCGACTTGCCAGCCGCATCATTCTCTAGTCGCGCGCGTTCCGCAGCGGTCAGGCGCAGCGAGAAGGGAGGCGGGGATTTGGACGGGGCTTCGCCAGCCGCTTTTCGGAAGTCACAGCGTAGGCTTGTCATTGCCGCACCGCCGACCCGTATTAGGGTCTAGCTGTGCGAGGTGGCGCTCCCATTCATCAAGAACTTCGAATAAAGTGTTCGAAGTTTCTCCTTCTAGGTGCGCCATTCCCAGTTTATCACTCTGGACGCAGACGGTCCTGGCCACGACTTGGTCACGCGCCCAGCCACCGGAACAGTCCGTCCGGCTCAATCAGTAAGCGCTATCCGGGCACTTGCTCGCGCCGACGGTGCAGACAGCAACGATGCTGCCATTCGGCGCGCGCGGGATGCGCAGTGGTGCTATGGCTGACCTCCATAGTAATTTTGGCTTGATTTCTCTTTGGAGGACAACATGGCCAATCTTCAGTCCCTTCCGGAGATTCCCCTTGGGGTGGCCGATCTTCAGCAATGCTTGCGTGATGCACGAAGAGTAGCCCCCCTGGCGCGCGGCCCGTTGGGCGTGATCCTCGCTCTTCGACAACGGCAGCTGGAGCAGGTCGTAGGCGACTATACCCGGCAGCTCGAAACCGATTTGCTGCAGATGCGCGGGATCACGACGGGACCGATTTTCGACTTCTATCGGACGGCGATGGTTTTCTCGAATGGCGAGGAGCATCGTCGGCGAAGAACTCCGGTTGCCCGGACATTTGCCATTAAGCTCATTGAAACCATGAGGCCCCGGATCGCCGCTTGTGCCGAAGCGTTGATCGCACCGCTGGTTGGCAAAGGTGCCGTGGATTTCAGACAGGAAGTTGCTGCGAAGCTGCCGACTAGCGTTGTTGCGGACATCCTGGGCATATCGACCGAGGGCCTGCCGGATTTTCACGGGTGGATCAACGATGCCTCAGAGTCATTGGGGTTCTTTGACCCCGCGCGGCAGTCCGTGATCGAAGCCAGCTTCTCTTCCTTTTATCAGTTTGTCGGCGGACTGATCGAAAGCAGGCGAGCCGCGCCGCTTGACGATTTCCTCTCGGATTATGTGCGGGCCGCGACCGAGGACGAAGCGGTCTCGGACTTGGAGATGAAGACTCAAATCCTGGCGCTGATCCTCGCGGGCTCGGACACGACACGAAACGCGCTTTGCATGTCGCTCGCTTTGATCCTGGCGCATGGACCGCAATGGCGCGCTTTCTGCGACGATCCGACAGGGCTCAAGAAGAACATCGTGGACGAGGGATTGCGGTTCGAGCCTGTGGCTCTCGGCATCCCGCGAATTGTGGTCCAGGACCTCGAGATCGATGGATATGTGCTGAAGCCGGGCACCTTTGTTTTGGCAAGCCTTTTGTCGATGATGCGAGATCCGGACGTGTTCCGTGAACCCGACACCTACGACGTGTTTCGCACTGATATGCCGCGTTGGCATCCAGCCTTTGGCGCTGGCGCACATCGTTGCCTCGGAGAGGCGCTCGCCCGCGTGGAGCTTGAGGAAGCGATGGCCTGCGTGGCTCGCCTGGCGCCGCATTCTGCTCTAGTCCATGGCCTGCCTCGGCTCAGCACTAGCGGTGTGCGGCAGGTTGATCAGTGTGTGTTGAGGCTTGAAGCTTGAGCTGCGCAGTTAGGGCATCGTGACGGACTTGATTATTTGGCAGAGAGCGCAACGGTATAGCGGTTCCCAGTGTCATCCTCTCGGGTGCGCCAGGTCCTTTTGCTCAGCGACAAGTTTTGAGTTGAGGGGCAAGGCTCACTCGACCCGGATACGCCCATTCGTCCCGCCAATCGCTGGACGATCGTGAGCCTTGGCAGGCGGTCCCACGACGCGCTGTTGATCGAGCGTGCGCGGGAAACGTCGACAGCGCGACATTTGCAGAGAAGGGGGCGCGGGCGCACCGAAGGGAAGAGTGTCGAGGCGCCGCTATCGGCGGCTGAGGGCTGGCCCTACTTGCGCTCTGGGCCGCGGCTGCGGCGCGGCACAGTCTCTTTGAATCAGGCGGCGCTCGCCACGATGCCATCGTCGTAGAGGGTCGAGATCTCGCCATCGGAATAGCCGATCTCGATGAGAATCTCTTCCGTGTTCTCGCCAAGACTCGGCGCGCGGCGCGGCTCGATCCGTTCAACTTCGGAGAAATGGATCGGATTGCCGGGCGTGAGATAGCTGCCGATCCCAGGATGATCGGTGAGGGTGAACATTGGATTGTCGGTCGAACAGTCCGGGTCCTCCGCGACGGCTTGCGCGAAACTGCGATATTGGCTCCACGTGACGCCGTGCTCGTCGAAAGCGCTGGCGAAATCCGCGACGCGCCGTGCCGCGAAGAACGGCCGCAGCACTTCGGTGATCGCATTCCGATGCTTGTAGCGCTCACCCTCCAGGCTGAGCTTGACGCCGAGCTTCGCGGCCAATTCGTCGAACGCAAGCTGCGTGTGGGTGGCGGCTCGCAGATTGTCCCACTGCCGCACCGTGAGCGCGACGACGATCACGCGGGCGCCGTCCTTGCACACGAAATCCTGGGCATAGGCGCCATAGAGCGAGTTGCCCATCTTTGGGCGGTCATATTGATTGATCGTGACTTCTCCGATGATCCCGAGATTCCCGAGCATGGCGAGGGCCATGTCCTTAAGCGCGAGTTCGACAAGCTGGCCTTGGCCGGTGAGCCGGCGATGACGCTCCGCCGCGATGATCCCGAGCGCCGCTTGCTGGCCGGTGATGCAGTCCCACGCGGGCAGCACGTGGCCGACGGGGTCCTCGCTGCCTTCAGGACCGGTTGCATTCGGGAATCCCACGGCGGGATTGACCGTGTAGTCGACCTGCGGTCCGCCGCGTCGGTCCCCCATGATGGACATCATGATGAGATCGGCGCGGTGCTTCTTAAGCTGGTCATAGTCCATCCAGCCCCGGACGCGCAGATTGGTGAGGAAGATGCCGCCTTGCTCTCCAGGCGCGCAGATGAGACGCGTCACGACTTCTTGGCCGCGCGGTGTGGCCATATCGACCGCGAGGCTGCGCTTCCCCTTGTTGAGGCCGGCCCAGAACAAGCTGCGTCCGCTTTCGGTGACCGGCCACCGCGCATGGTCGAGACCGCCGCGAATCCGGTCAAAGCGGATCACGTCCGCGCCCATCTGCGCGAGGGTCATTCCGGCCAGCGGGGCCGCGACGAATGCGGACCCTTCGACGATCCGCAATCCCTCGAGGATCTTGACCATGCCCGTCCTCCTTTTCTACCCACGCGTCGTCGCTGTCATGAGGCCTGCTCGTTCAGCGCGCGCCAGAATGTGTCGGCAAGTCTTCAGATTGGCGGCGTCGATCATCTTGCCGTCGACGCTGACCGCACCGCGGCCTGCGGTGAGCGCGGCGTCATAGGCCGCGATGACGCGCGCCGCCCACGCGATTTCTTGTTCCGCTGGCGAGAAGATCGCGTTCACGGTTTCGATCTGGCCTGGATGGATGCACCATTTCCCGTCGAACCCCATGACCCGGGCGATTTGCGCCATACGGCGAAGGCTCTCCGGGTCCTTGATCCCGGCGAAGGGGCCGTCGATGGCGCGCAGGCCATACGTTCGCGCGGCGGAGACGATGCTGTGCATCGCGAAGTGCCAGCGATGTCCTGGATAGAGCGCATCGTGCGAATCGAGCCCCCCGATCGTCTCGAGCGGCATCTGGAGCGATGCCGCGTAGTCGCCAGAGCCGAAGATGAGGCCTTCGAGCCGCGGTGAGGCGGCCGCAATCTCCGCAAGGCGATGGATGCCGGCCGCTGTTTCGATGAGGGCTTCGATCCCGATCGGGCGCGCCACTCCACACGCCGCCTCGATTTGATCGAGCAGCGTCGCTACGAAGCTGACGTCGTCCCGGCGCCCGACCTTTGGCACGACGATGAGATCGAGTGACGCGCCCGCGCCTTCCACGATCTCGATCAGATCCCGATACGCATAGTGTGTGTCGAGGCCGTTGATGCGGATCAGCCGAAGCTTGCCGCCGAAATCGATCTCGCGCAGTGCGGTCACCACATGGCCGCGGGCAGCGGACTTCTGGTCCGGCGCGACCGCATCTTCGCAATCGAGGCACACGGCGTCGGCGGCCGTCGCCGCGGCCTTCGCGATCATAGCCGGATTGGACGCGGGCACGATGAGCGTCGATCGCTCAAGCCGTAGGACAGCGAAATCACTCATACGGGTGCCCATTCGAGACTGGCTTGCATGCCGATGGCTCCATCTCCATTGGCCGTGAAGAGGTCGAGGCCGCGATCGGTCGCGCGTCCATTGACGCTTACATCGTCGAAATCGAAGAGAGGTCGCAGGCCCCGGAACTGAAAGCTGAGGGGCGCGCGGCCGGGGGCGTGGCGCAGCGCCGCTTCGAACAAAAGGATCGCCTGCAACGGGCCGTGCACCACCAGGCCTGGATATTTCTCTGCATCGACCGCATAGGGCCGGTCATAGTGGATCCGGTGCCCGTTGAACGTGAGGGCGGAGAAACGAAAGAGCAGCACGGGGTCGATGGTGAGGGGTTCCCGCCAATCGCATGCGGGCAGCATCACCGGTGCGGGCGGCGAGAATTTCTCAGGGATCGGCATGTAGACGATGTCCTGTGTCTCCTCGATCGCGAGGACCCCGTCCGCCTTGATTGAATGGCCGACCGTCACAAACACCATGCGTCCGGTTTTGCCGGTCTTTTCCGTCACCGATTGGATCACCGAGCGGCGGCTCACGTGGCTCCCGATGCGCAGCGGGACGTGGAAGCGACACCGGCTTCCCGCCCACATTCGGCGCGGCTCTGATATTGGCGGAAGAAAGCCGCCGCGTTGGGGATGGCCGTCAGGACCGATTTGCGCCATCGGAACGAGGGGCAGGAACGAGAGCCATATCCATAAGGGCGGAATGGCCTCGCCGGGCGAGCCCTGAAGATCGGTACGGTTCAGCGTGGCGGCCAGCGCCTTTGCGGGAACCGCTTGGATGATGTCTTCGGAGGTGTCCTCGCGTCCGACCCAATTCTGCCAGGGCGAATCGCCCATACGGCCTCCTCGTCGTTATTATTTTTATTGCCAGTGAGGATGTATCACTTCTTCAGGATCCGAAAGCTGTCTTTCGGAATCGGCCATATCATCTCTGAAATTTTGCGATGCACTGATCGTTTATTGCGAATAGCTTCGCCCTGATACCCGCAGCACCTGTCTTTTGGAGTCGAAACCGCGGCCGCCCCCTCACATAGCGCGGGCCTCTCCGCCGCCCGGCCAACCCCCGCCAAGCGCAGCATAGAGATCGATCGCGGCCGAGAGCCGGTCGAGCCGCGCTTGCGTCAACGCATCGGAAGCGTCGAAAAAGGTGCTTTGTGCGTTGAGCAGCGTCGTCAGATCTTCAGCGCCTGAGCGATAGCGCGCCTCCGCGATGCGCAGCGAACGCTCGGAAGCGGCATAGGCCGCCGCGATCGCGCGCTCGCGTTCCCGGCTGGTCGAAACGCCCTTCAGGCTGACATCGACATCGCGCAGCGCATCGAGCGTCGCACGGCGATATTGCGCGAGCGATTGGTCCTCGCCCGCCTTCGCGCGCTCGAGCGATCCCTCGAGCGTGCCGCCCGAAAAGAGCGGCGCGGCGAGCGATCCGGTGAGGGTAGTGAGTAGATCGCCGCCGAGCGTTGCGCCCGTGGTCGCGAGCGCGGCGCCCAGATCGACGCTCGGCAGGAACGCGGCGCGCGCGACCGCGACATCGGCGCCGGCGGCGGACAGCCGCGCCTCGGCCGCGCGCAGATCGGGGCGGCGGATGAGAAGTTCGGCCGGCAGACCGTGGTCGATCGCGGGCGCCTGCGCCGCCAGAAGATCGCCGTTCGGCGCGCCGAACCCTTGCGGCACGCGGCCGAGAAGAATGGCGAGCGCCGTCTCGGTGCTTTCGAGATCGCGCTCGAGCTGGGGCAGGCGGGCGCGCGCATTCGCGATCGCGGCCTCCTGCGCGGCGAGATCGAAGCCCGAGACCCCGCCCGCCTCGTACCGCCGATCGACGATGGTATAGAGCCGTTCGGAGAGCGCGAGATTGGCGCGCGCGGTCGCCAGTCGTTCGCGGAGCGCGAGCACGGAGAAATAGCTGAAGGCCACGTCGGACTGGACCGTCAGCTGAAGCGCCGCGAGATCGAAGTTCGCCGCGTCTAGCCGCTCAGTCGCCGCGCCGCGCTCCGCCGCCCGCCCGCCGAAGAGATCGAGTTCATAGGCGGTGCTGAGGCGGCCGGACGATGTGAAGGTGTCGAGCCCAGTGTCGTCGTTCGAGGAGGCCGAGGCGCTTGCGCCCAGCGTTGGGAACAGCGAGGCGCGCGCGGAGCGCAGCGACCCGCGCGCCGCGCGCACAGTCGCGACGCCGATCGCGATGTCGGTATTGTCGGTCATTGCTTCGGCGATGAGCCCGTCGAGATTGGGATCGCCGAACGTCTTCCACCACGCGGCATCGATCGGCGCGGCGGCCTCGGACGCCACCGGCGCGTTGTCGTAGGCGGCGGGCATCGTGACGGGCGCACCCGGCGCCGGCGGCAGGCTCGCGCATCCAGCGAGCGCGGCGGCGAGGGCGAGGAGAGGAAGGCGCGTCATGGGGATCACTCCGTGGCCAGCGCGACGACGGGATCGAGCCGCGCCGCCGTGCGGGCGGGCAGATAGCCAAAGACGAGCCCGGTCGCGAGCGCGGAGGCGAAGGCCAGGAGCGCGGGCTCGGGACTGATCGCAATCGAAACGCCGCTCTGGCCGATCGCGAACGAGACAAGGAGCCCGATCGCGACGCCCAGAAGCCCGCCGACGCCGCCGAGCGCCAGCGCCTCGGTATTGAACTGCAGCATGATGTCCGAGCGCCGCGCCCCCGTTGCCATCCTGACGCCGATCTCGCGCGTGCGCTCCGTCACGCTGACGAGCATGATGTTCATGACGCCGATGCCGCCGACGATGAGCGAAATCGCCGCGACCGACCCCAGAAGAACGGAGAAGGATTCCTGCGTCTGCTGCACCGATTCCAGAACCGAAGCCGTGTTGCGGAGCTGGAAATCCTCCGTACCGTGACGTTGAAGGATGAGCTGGCGCGCGGCCTCCTCCGTTTCGGCGATGCGGTCCGTGTCATCGACCGCGATCGTGATGGACGTGAGATAGTTCTGCCCGAAAAGGCGCATCATGCCGGTCGTCAGCGGCACGAGCGTGACGTCATCCATGTCCTGGCCCCAGGCGGTGGCGCCCTTGGCGGCAAGCACGCCGACCACTTCGAAGGGTGCGCCGCCGATCAGCACATAGGCGCCGACGCCCGCCGTCGGATCGCCGAAAAGGTTCGTCGCGACCGTCGCGCCGAGCACGACCACCGCCGCGCGGCGGCGCTCGTCGAGATCGCTGAAGAAGACGCCATTCGCGAGCGGCCAGCCTTGCGCCTCCGGCCAATCCGCCGTCACGCCTTCGATAGAGGTCTGATAGTCGCGGTCCTCGGCGCGCAGCGTCAGCCGCTGGCTGCGCGTTGGCACGGCGACCGTGACGTTGTCGAGTTCGGCGATGGCCTCCGCATCGCCGGTTGTTAGTGTTGCGATCGCGCTGCCGCGCATGCGCGTGCCGGGCGCGCCCGGCCGCACGAAGAGCAGGTTCGATCCCATCTTTTCGATGCTCTCGACGACCTGCTTCTGGCTGCCTTCGCCGATCGCGAGCATCGCGACCACCGCCGCCACCCCGATGATGACGCCGAGCAGCGTCAGCCCCGTTCGAAAGAGATTGGCGCGAAGCGAGCGGAACGCCATGCGTACGGCTTCCGTCGCCTGATCGGCAAAGGCGGGCGCCTGCCGGCCGGCCGGCCGCGCGATCGCACGTGGCGCGCCGCGCGCCCCGGCGTTCGCGGTGGCGCTGTCGGAAACGATGCGACCGTCGGCGATTTCGATCACGCGCTTGGCGCGCGCGGCGACGCCTGGATCATGCGTGATGACGATGATCGTCCGCCCGGCCGCGTGCAGGTCGCCGAGGAGATTCAGCATGTCCTCGCTCGATGCGGAATCGAGCGCGCCGGTCGGCTCGTCGGCGAGGATGACGTCGGCCTCGTTCATCAGCGCGCGCGCGATCGAGACGCGCTGCTGCTGGCCGCCCGACAATTCGTTCGGCCGGTGATGCGCGCGTTCGGCAAGGCCAAGCGTCGTGAGGAGCTCGAACGCGCGCCGGCTGCGCTCCTGCGCCGAAAGCCCGGCATAGATCGCCGGGATCTCGACATTTTCCAGTGCCGTCGCCGTGGGGAGAAGATTGTAGCGCTGAAAGACGAAGCCGAAAGTCGCGCGGCGCAGGCCTGCGAGCTCTTCCGGGTCGAGTGCGGAAACGTCGCGTTCGCGCACGCGGTAGCGGCCGGTGGTCGGGCGGTCGAGACAGCCGAGGATGTTCATCAGCGTCGATTTGCCGGACCCCGACTTGCCGATGATCGCGACATACTCGCCTTCCTCGATCGTGAAGGAGACGCCGTCGAGCGCGCGCACTTCCGTGTTGCCGCGTCCATAGACCTTCGTCACGTTGTCGAGCGCGAGGAGGGCGGTCATCGCGGGCTAGCGCCGGGTGAGCCCGCGCACGCCGGGCGGGGTCTGGCCGAAATTCTGGGTCGGGCGGTTGCCGTTCGCCGCCGCGGCGTTTCGCAGCACGACAATATCGCCTTCGGAAAGCCCCTCGAGGATTACCGCCTGGCTGCGGCCGCGCAGGCCGACCATGACGGCTTTCGGGCGCGGCGTGCCGTCGACCAGCACGAGAACGACGCGGCATGTCGCATCGGGCGCGGGCGTCATCGCGGCGCAAAGCGAGGGCCGGGCGGCCACGGTTTCGCCCGTGGCACGCGCACTGTCCTCGGTGTCCGCGCTCCGCTCGCGTGGGGAGCGCAAGGCGGCGACGGGCACGAGCAGCGCATCCTTCGCCGCGCCTTCGATGAAGAAGACCTGCGCGGTCATCTCTGGGCGCAGCGCGCCGTCTTCGTTGGGGACGTCCAGCAGCGCTTTATAGAGCACGACGTCGTTGACGATCTCGGGCTGCGGCAGAACCTGGCGAACGGCGGCGGTCCAGGTGCGCTCGGAGCCGAGCAGGGTGAACGTCGCTTCCTGGCCGGCCTTGATGCGCAGCACGTCGGCTTCCGACACGTCGGCCTCGACCGTCATCTGCGAGAGATCCGCGATCCGCAGGATCGTCGGCGTCGTCTGGTTGGCGTTGAGCGTCTGCCCCTCGACCGCCGATTGCGAGACGACCGTCCCGGTGATCGGTGCATAGATCTTCGTGTATTCGAGATTGGCGAGATCGGCGTCGAGCGTGGATTGCTGGCGCTCGATCTGCGCCTTGAGTTCGGTGAGCCGCCCGGCCGCGATTTTCTGTTCCGCGATCGCGGCCTGGTATTCCGCGATCGAGATCGCATCGGACGAGCGCAGCAGCGTCGCGCGCGCGGCGTTCGCCTGGGCGAGCTCCACGCTCGCTTCCTGCTGGTCGAGCGCGGCCTCGAGCTCGCGCAATTGCGCGCGGCCCTGATCGACTTTCGATTGCGCGATACGCGGATCGATCTCAGCCAGAAGATCGCCGCGCGCCACCTTGTCGCCGACATCGACGAGAAAGCGCTTCAACTGGCCCGAGACCTGCGCGCCCACGTCCACGTAGTCGGCGGGTTTCACCTTGCCCGAGGCGGCGATGGTGACGGAAAGGTCGCCGCGCTCGACGGTCGCGGTCGAAAGGGCGGGCGCATCCGTTCCCCAGATCGGAAAAACGAGGAGGAGCCCGGCGATGATCGCGGCGGCGCCGATGCTCCCGGTAAGGAGGGGCCGTTTCGCCGCTATGGCCTTCAGGGCCTGAAGAGAGGGTTTTACCATGTTTGCTCTCGGGGGAACGCCGGGTCGCGGCGCCTGACCTTCCTTCAACGCAAGCCGCCGTCCATTCCGTCAGGGGGCAGGGCGCCTCGCGGGAAGGCCACTCTAGTCCTTCTTTATTGCGGGGATTGGCAGGTGAACCGCGCGTGAATTCGCCGCGCGGCGCCGCGCCGCCTCAGCCGCCGTGATCGCCCACGAGCTTGCCGATCGCCTCGAGATAGCGCGCGAAGGCGCGCCGCCCCGCCGCCGTGATCCGCGCGCGGGTCAGCGGCTTGCGGTCGAGAAAGCGCTTCTCGATCGCGATGTATCCCGCCTCTTCCAGCTTGCGCAGGTGGATCGAGAGATTGCCCTGCGTCGTTTGCAGCACCGCCTTCAACTCGGTGAAATCGGCGACATCTTCGCTCGCGAGATAAGCCATGATGCCGAGCCTGACCCGGCCGTGAATCACGTCATCGATCTTGCCGATGTCGAAGGCGGCCATGGGCGTCAGAAGGGGCGGGAGGTCTGGCGGATCATCACCCATCCGGGCAGCGCCATGAGCGCGAAGAGCGCGACTGCGAGCACGATCAGGAAATGGACGGAGGGGATGATGAGCCCGAGCGCGATCGCGGCCGCGAACCAGCCCGCGGCGACGAGGCCGATCCACGCGCGGCGCCGGATCGCAGCGGCGGCGAACCAGCCCGCGCCTTGAAGCGCCGCGGCGACCACCGGATAGAGCATCCAGATCACCATGTTCTCCTGGCGCGCCGCGACGATGGCGAAGACGAGCGCGACCGCGAGCGTCGCAAGCCCAATGCCGATGAAGGCGCCGTTGAGCGCCCGCGCGCCGGTTCCGCTCGCGAGTGCTCCCAGTCCGCGCCAGAAGATCGCGATCATCGCGGCGATGAAGCCGAGATTGAAGGCGGCGACGAGCCCTAGAAGCACGCTCTGCGGCAGGCTGACCAGTTCCGCCGCGTCGGCCCATTGCACGAGACATTGCAGGCCATAGAGCGTGCCGGCGGCAAGGAAGATGGCGCCGCCCGTCAATTGCGCCTGGTCCCCCGCCTGGACGACGGACTTTAGGAACGCGAGATCGTCCTTCGCGGTATGGATGTCGGTGCTCATTGCTTCCTCCTTATTCCGCTGCGGCGGGCACGCCCTGGCGCGCGGGACCTCCACCCCGGCGGCGCCCGTTCAAGATCGCACCGATCGCACTGTTGCGCACGAAGAGATGGTAGCTGACGAAGGCGATCGTGAAGGTGATCGCAAGGACGAGCGCCACCTCCACCGGCCAGGGCCAGTCGCGCTGAATGGCAAGGACTTGAAGCGCCATCACGATCGGCAGATGGACGAGATAGACCCAATAGGACGCATCCGCGATGTAGCGGATGGTGCGGCTGGGCGCGGAGAGAAAGCGCAGCGCGAGGCCCACCAGCCCGAACGTCCAGCACCAGATCGCGAGCGAATAGGCCCCGGCATAGAGGAGCGTCGCCGTGTCGTACGGGGCGGGTGTGACGATGGGCGCGATCCCGGTCTGGAAGAGGCAGAAGACCGTGAGCGCGATTGCGGCCGCGAGATAGGCCGCCCAACGCGCTTCCCAATGCCGCAGGAGCGCGGGCTGGCGCTGCAGGATCCAGCCGAAGCCGAACGCTGAAAAATGGACGCTGATCGCGGCGAGATTGGGAACGAGCCCGGTGTCGGGCGTCGGCACGCCGAACCACATCCGCCAATCCGGCGTGAGCGCGAAGGCGATGCAGGGCGCGATCGCAAGCGCGATGGGGGCCAGATGCCGTGCGACGAGAAAGCCGACCGAGCGGTCCAGCACACCGTGCCGCAACCCTTCGCCGCGATCGATCGTGACGACCGCGCCGCGCAGCAGCAGCGCCGCGACATAGAAGAGTACGAGGTCGTAGAGGAACCACAAATGCGTGAGCGGAAACGTCTCGGCCGTCATCGGCGGCGGATCGCCGGGCGGAAGCTCGCCATGGGCGACGATCGCGCTCCAGATGAAGATCGCGATGATCGAGGGAAAGACGATCGGCCAGGCGATGATCAGCGGAAGGAGAATGCGCTTCGCCCGGTCGCGGAGGAAGCGCGCAAGGCCGAGGCGATGGAGGCTCATCCGCGCGAAGAAGCCGGCCATCAGGAAGAAGACGACCATCCGGAACATGTGCGAGACGAAGAACGTCACGCCCATCGCATCGCTCGGCGTGTCCTCGACGAACCAGATCGGCGGTCCCGGCAGATAGGCGACGCTCGCGTGGAAGACGACGCCGAGCAGCAACGCGCCGGCGCGCACGGCATCGAGCGCATGGAACCGCTCGCACAGTGGGCCGCGGCTGGTGGCTGCGCTGTCGGGTTGGAGAAGACTCGTCATCATGCCCTCCTTGACACTCGGCCGGCCACATCCTGATTGAAGATCCTTCTACCTCTTGCAGTTTGAAATGTAAACTAGTTTGTGAAATGAGGGGGGGCCGGGGTGGGCGCGCGACTTTTCATCGATGTCAATTCTGCGGTGGGCCGGGCTTTGTCGCTTGCCGAAGCTCCGGCCGTCGCCTCGCCACGCGAGGCGCGAGAGAAGGTCAAGCGGCAAAAAAAGCCGTGTCACTACCGCAAAGCACACGGGCGCGCTCGATATGAACGCGCTTCGGCGCCCGGCGCCCGGCTAGAACGAGAGCACCAGCCCCTCGCGCGGCAGCGTCTCGCCGGCCGTGAGGCGCGCCCAGGCTTTGAGCAGCTGATCGGTTCCCTTGAGCCGGTGCGCGGTCACGTAGTCGCGCGAATCCGCATAGAAGGCGCGGATGTCGCGCGCCAGCGCGCCGCCGAAAGCGGGTCCTTCTTCCTTCAGCCGCTCCATCGCGTAGGTCGGAACGAAGAAGAACTCGGGCTGCGGGCCCGGCAGCGGCGCAGCCGACGCGGCATCGCCAAGCGCGCCCCAATCCGTGATGCCGATGATGACGCTCCGCACGAGCGCCGCGCCGAGTGTGTGATGCACCTCGGCGGTCAGCGCGCGCCGGCCCAGAAAGTCGATGAAGACCGCCGGTGCTTCGACCTTCAGCGCGCCGACCTCCTCGTAGGGCACGGTGCGCGTATAGAGCCCCGTGTCCTTGACGTAGGCAAGGTTGCGCGCGGAGGTAAGGCCGATGGTGTCGATGCCGCCCAGCCGGCGCAATTGATGCGCGGTCGCGAGCGCCGTCTTCGAGGAGGCGCTGGAGAGGATCGCGCTGCGCGGCGCGGGCGTCCCGCGCGTGACGAAATCGGCAGCCCACCAGCCTGTCATGTAGAGCGGGCGGAACAAAGTTTGCTCCGGTTCGTAGGCCGCATCGTAGATCGGATCGCCAACGACGTTTTGATAGCGATTGTAGAACGGCGCCTTCGCTTGGCGATGCGCCGCGCCGTCCGTGAAGCCGCCTGCGCTCACTCCCATCGGCTGCACGTCCAGGATCTCGCCCATCGGGTAATAGCCGTAGAAGCGCTGGCCGACCGTCACGCCCGGCGCGTTCGATTCGACAACCGTCGCGAACCCCCACACGGGCACGCGGCCGAAGCCTTCCGGCGCGGGGAAGAAATCCCAATAGCCGAGTTCACCCTCGCCCATCGCCGCATAGGTGACGTTGTTCGAGGTGAGCGAGAAGAGATCGAGCTTGAACCGCGCCGCGCCGTCCGCGAGCGCAGGCGGCGTCACGTCCACGACCCGCGCGTCGCGCAGATTCTTCCGGCTGATATGGATCTCGCGCATGGCACCTCCTTAGGGCGTTCGATGGACAGGCGAGCACGCTAGACGCGATTGGCGGAGCGGAACAGGGTGCAACCGGCCCCCCAAGCGGCGCGCGGCTGGAAAATCGGGCCGCTGCTAGACTGACAACTTGTCAGTTTCGCGAGGCGCCCTATACTCCCCGCACAACAGGCTTTGATAAGAGCGAGGAGAGCGATGTCGGGAGCGATGGAAGCGGCCAAGCCCGCCTTGGCGTTCAACCCTGCGCAATTGCGCGCGAAATACCGCGCCGAGCGTGACAAGCGCCTGCGCGAGGACGGCAACGCGCAATACCGCGAGGTCGTCGGCGAATTTAAGCACTATGTCGATGACCCTTACGTGGAGCCCGGCTTCACGCGCGCGCCGCTGAACGACGAGGTCGACGTGATCATTATCGGCGGCGGCTTCGGCGGCCTGCTGGCGGGAGCGCGCCTGCGCGAAGCGGGCGTCAAGGACATCCGCATCATCGAAAAGGGCGGCGATTTCGGCGGCACCTGGTACTGGAATCGCTATCCGGGCGCGGCCTGCGACATCGAAGCGTATGTCTACCTGCCCTTGCTCGAAGAGACCGGCTACATGCCGAAGCGCAAATTCACGCCGGCGCTTGAAATCCTCGAGCACAGCCGGCGCATCGCGCGGCACTACGATCTTTACGACAACGCGTGTCTGCAGACCGAAATCCGCGAGCTGCGCTGGGACGAGGCATCCTCGCGCTGGATCGTCAAGACCAACCGCAACGACGAGATGAAGGCCCGCTTCGTCGTCATGTCGAATGGCCCGCTCAATCGCCCGAAGCTGCCGGGCATCGAAGGCATCGGCACGTATAAGGGCCATACCTTCCACACCAGCCGGTGGGACTACGCCTACACCGGCGGTAACGCGGAAGGGAATCTTTCGAAGCTCGCCGACAAGCGCGTGGCCGTCATCGGCACCGGTGCGACGGCGGTGCAGTGCGTGCCGCATCTCGGCGCGGCGGCGAAGGAACTTTTCGTGTTCCAGCGCACGCCGTCATCGATCGACGTGCGCAACGACCGCGAGACCGACCCCGAATGGGCGAAGTCGCTGGAGCCCGGCTGGCACCAGAAGCGGATGGACAATTTCAACATCCTCACCTCCGGCGGCATCGTCGCGGAAGATCTCGTGAAGGATGGCTGGACCGAGATCATCCGCAACATCCTCCTCCTCGCGCAGCAGCCTGAGTACAAGGACATGAGCCCGGCCAAGCTCGCCGAGATGGTCGAGATCGCCGATTTCCAGAAGATGGAAAAGGTGCGCGCGCGCGTCGATCAGGTGGTCAAGGACAAGGCGACCGCTGAATCGCTGAAACCCTGGTACCGCCAGTTCTGCAAGCGCCCGTGCTTTCACGACGAGTATCTGGAGACGTTCAATCGCCCGAACGTCCATCTCATCGACACGGATGGGAAGGGCGTCGACCGCATCACTGAAAGGGGCGTTGTTGCGAACGGCGTCGAGTACGAGGTCGATTGCATCATCTTCGCGACCGGGTTTGAAGTCGGCACCGGCTATACCCGCCGCTCGGGCTACGATCTCTTTGGTCGCGGCGGTCAGCGCCTCTCCGATGTCTGGCAGGACGGGGTGCGCACGATGCATGGATTGTTCGTACACGGATTTCCAAACGTCTTCGTGATGGCCGGCCCGCAGGCCGCCTTCACCGCGAACTATCCCCACATGCTGGACGAACACTCCAAGCACATCGCGCATATCGTCGACCGCGCCCTCAGCGAGCAGATCCGGACGCTGGAGGTAAAGCCCGAGGCGGTGGACGAGTGGGTGAAGACGATCATCGCGAAAGCGCAAATGCGCCTGCGCTTCCTCGAGGAATGCACGCCCGGCTACTACAACAACGAGGGCAAGCCGAACGCGCGCAGCGCGCAGGACGGCTTCTATGGCGGCGGCCCGGTCGAATATTTCGGCGTGCTGAAGGCCTGGCGCGAAAAGGGCGACATGCCGGGCCTTGCATTGAAGAAAGCCTGAAGTCTAGGGGGCGCCCGCGGCGACGGAAACGTCGTGCGGGCGCACCTCTTCGCCGCACGCCGAACAACGCGCCTCGGCGTGGAAGGCGTGGCCGCAGGGCCGGTGCGTGAGGACGAGGGGCGGCCCCTCCGCTCCCGCAAGTTCCTGATCGCCGAACCGCAGCAGCGACAGCAGAACGGGATAGAGCGCGCGGCCCTTCTCGGTGAGGCGATATTCCGCGCGGCGTGGCCGGGTTGAATAGACCGCGCGGCGCAGCACGCCGTGCTTGACGAGATGCTGCAGACGGCGCGCCAGCATGGTGCGCGAGATGCCGAGCCCCGCCTCGAACTCCTCGAACCGGCGCACGCCCAGAAAACACTCGCGCAGGACGAGCAGCGTCCAGCGATCGCCGATCACCGAAAGCGATCGCGCGATCGAGCAACGCTCGCGCTTGAGCCGCTGCCATTTCATCCGTGTATCCGGCCGATGGGCCGGCCCTGATTGACTCGAAACAGAAACGAGAGGTACATAGTCCAAAAAATAAACGCACAGACGCGATGGAGGCAACCCCGATGACCGCCACGGACAGCACCGAGCGGGCCTGCCTCGTGATCGGCGCGGGCGATGGCCTCGGCGCCGCGATCGCGCGCGCTTTCGCGCGGGAGGGCCTGACGGTCTGCCTCACCCGCCGCCCGCGCCACGTTGCCGAATTGGAGCGGACGGCTAAGGCCATCCGTGCCGTGGGCGGCAAGGCGCATGCCTTCGGCATCGACGCGCGTGAGGAAGGCGAGATGATCGCGCTCGTCGATCGCATCGAAGAGGAGATCGCCCCGCTGGACGTGGTCGTCTTCAATATCGGCGCGAATGTGAGGTTCGAGGTGACCGAGACGACGGCGCGCGTCTATCAGAAGGTTTGGGAGATGGCGGCTTTCGCGGGCTTCGTCACCGGCCGCGAGGCGGCGCGCGTGATGTTGCCGCGCGGGCGCGGCACGATCCTCTTCACGGGCGCGACGGCGAGCGTGCGGGGACGCGCGGGATTCTCCGCCTTTGCGGGCGCCAAGCACGCTCTGCGTGCGCTCGCGCAGAGCCTGTCGCGCGAGGTGGGGCCGAAGGGCCTCCACGTCGCGCACATCATCGTCGATGGCGCGATCGAGGGCGATTTCTCGCGTTCGAACATTCCCGATTTCGATCGCCGCCTCGCGAACGATGAAATTCTCAAGCCCGATGAGATCGCGCGTAATTACGTGTGGCTGCATAGACAAGAACGCTCGGCCTGGACGCACGAGATGGATCTGCGTCCGTGGGCGGAGCAATGGTGAGGAGCGGACAGATGGGTAGAACGGTCGACGTGATCTTCGATTTCGGCAGCCCCAACGCATACTTTGCGATGGCGGTGCTGCCGGCTATCGCGGCGAGAACGGGGGCGGCGATCAACGTCATCCCCTGCCTTCTGGGCGGCATCTTCAAGGCGACGAACAATCAGCCACCGATGCTCGCGTTCGGGGGCGTGAAGGGCAAGCTCGACTACGACATGCTGGAGATCAAGCGCTTCGTCGAGAAGCACAAGCTCGCGCGCTACAGGTTCAATCCGCATTTCCCGGTGAACACGCTCCTCATCATGCGCGGCTACATCGCCGCGCTGGAGCTGGGCGTGGGCGACAAATACCGCGACGTCGTCGTCCGCGCGATGTGGGAGGACGGCGAGAAGATGGACGATCCCGAGGTCGTCGCCCGCGTGTTGAACGCGGCGGGTCTGCCCGCCGAGAAGATCATCGCCCTCACGAAAGACGAGGCCATCAAGAAGAAGCTCGCGGAGAACACGCAGGCCGCCGTCGATCGCGGTGCCTTCGGCATCCCGACCTTCTATGTCGGCAAGGAGATGTTCTTCGGCAAGGACCGCTTGGCCCAAGTCGAGGAAGAACTCGCCAAGGCTTGAAGGCCCTCTTACCGGGCGGCCGCCTCGGTGAGCGCGCTTAGGAGCGCCTCGGCGTTCGTTTCCATGAGTGCGAGATAGCTCGGCGCCGGCCCGTCGGGACCCGACAGCGCGTCGGAATAAAGCTTGCCCGCGACCACCGCGCCCGTCTCGCGAGCGATCTGCTCGACGAGGGTTGGATTGCCGAAATTTTCGAGGAACACCACGTCCACGTGCTCTGCGCGCACCTGGTCGATGAGCTCGGCCACGCCATGCGCGGAAATCCCGTGCTCGGTGCTGAAGCCCTGCGCCGGAAGGAACGTGAGCCCGTAGGCCGCGCCCAGATAGCCGAACGCGTTGTGCGGCACGACGACCGTGCGGCGATCCGCGGGCAGGGCGCCGAAGCCGGCCCGCAGTTTCAAATCGAGCGCGACGAGCTTGGCCTCATAGGCGGCCGCGTTGGCGCTGTAGAGGCTCGCATGCGCGGGGTCCGCTTCCGCGAAGGCCTTCGCGATGTTCGCGACGTAAATCCGGGCGAGCGAGGGATCCTGAAACGCGTGAGGGTCGAACTCCCCATGCGCGTGGTGATGGTCGTGCACTTCCGCGTGCGCTTCCGCGCGCCCGTGCTCATGCGCCTCGTCGTGCTTGTGCTCCTCGGCTTCCTCTTCGCTCGCCGCGATCGGCGTCACCCCCTCGGTGGCAATGACGATCTTGGCCGAGGTGCCGCTCGCCTCGATGAGGCGGTCTGCCCACGGCTCGAACAGAAGGCCGTTCAGAATGATGAGATCGGCACGCGCCAGCGCGGCGGAATCGCCGGGGCTGGGCTCGAAGGAATGGGAATCGCTGTTGGCGCCGACCAGCGTCGTCACGTGGACGTTCTCGCCGCCGACCACGCTCGCGAAATCGCCAAGGATCGAGAAGCTGGCAACGACATCGAGTTTCTCGTCCGCCTGGGCGGGCACGAGGCCAAGGAAAAGGCACGCCGTGGCGAGTGTCAGTGTGCGGATCATAACGCCTCCAGGATCAGCCTTGCAGGTGATGGTGGGAGAAAAGCCGTTGGATCTGCCCGTCGCGGGGCCCGAACAGGATCGCGGCGATATGGAGGAGACCCGCGCTGAGAATGATCGCGGGGCCGGCCGGCGCGTCGAAATGGAAGGAGACGAGAAGGCCGACAAGCGTCGCGGCCGATGCCGTGAGCGCCGCCCACAGCACCTGCCCGTCGAACGTGTCGGCGAAGAAGCGCGCGGTCGAGGCGGGAAGGATGAGAAGGCCCACCGCCATCAGCGTGCCCAGCGCATGGAACGCGCCGACGAGATTGATCGCCAGCAGCACGACGAAGACGGCATAGGCCGGGCTGCTCCACCCGAAGGGGCGCAGGAACCCGGGGTCGAAACTCTCGGCAAGGATCGGCCGGTAGAAGAGCGCGAAGGCGAGGATCGTCGCCGTCGCGACGAGGCCGGTCAGCACCAGCGCGGTGTTGTTGAGCGAGAGCACCGTGCCGAAGAGAATATGCAGCAGGTCGATATTCGTGCCGTTGACGGAGAGAATGAGCACGCCCGCCGACAGCGAAATGAGATAGAGGCTGGCGAACGCCGCGTCCTCCTTGAGCGGCGTCACGCGCGAGGCAAAGCCCGCGCCCAAGGCGACGAGAAGCCCCGCGAGGAACCCGGCCGCCGTCAGCGCCGTCACCGAGAACCCGAAGATGAGAAAGCCGATGGCGACGCCTGGCAAAATCGCGTGCGACATCGTATCGCCGACAAGGCTCATGCGCCGTGCCACCAGCAGCACGCCGATGGGCGCCGCGCTGATGCTGAGGGCGATGGTGCCGATCAGCGCGCGCAGCATGAAGGCATAGTCGGCGAAGGGCGCGATCAGCGCGGCATAGAGCGCGTCCATCACGCCACGCGCTCGCACGCCGGCGCGTCGTCCACCCAGCGCTCGCTCATGCGTCGCGCGGAGAGGAGATGCGCGGGTGCGAGCGCCTCCGCCGTCGGTCCCCAGGCGATCGCCTCACGGGCAAGGAGCAGCGCCTGCGGAAAATGCGCGCGCACGGTTTCAAGGTCGTGCAGCACCGCGATGATCGTCCGGCCGTCGCCGTGCCAGCGCCTTATGACGCCGATGAGATCGCTCTGCGTCTTCGCATCGATCGCGGCGAAGGGCTCATCGAGCAGAATGAGCGATGCGTCCTGGACGAGAAGGCGCGCGAACAGCACGCGCTGCAGCTGGCCACCGGAGAGCGTCGCGATCGGGCGCGGCGCGAAACCTTCGAGCCCGACGGCCGAAAGCGCGGTGGCGAGGCGCTCGCGGCAATCGCGCCCGAACGCGCCGAAGAGGCCCGTGCGGCGCCACAATCCCATCGCGATCGTATCGCCGACGCTGATCGGGAACGACCGGTCGAGATCGGCCTGCTGCGGCAGATAGGCGATGTCGCCGCGCCGGCAATGATGGCGCACGATCTCCCCGTCGAGCGGCTTGAGCGTGCCCGCGATCCCGCGCAGCAAGGTCGTCTTGCCCGCGCCGTTCGGCCCGACGATCGCGGTGAGCGACCCGGGCGCGAACTGGCCGCTCACATGATGGACGGCCGGGTGCCGGCGATAGCCGAGGGTAAGGTCCCGCAATTCAACGCTCGCGCTCACAGAACCCCCCAAATCGCGAGCCAGATCAGCGCGATCACGCCAGCCGCCAGAAGCAGGCGCCCGGTCCCCGAAGTCTGGAACGAGGATGCGGCGGAAAGGCTCGGCAAAAGGGACATCGGGCGTTCCGCAGCGTGCTGGAGACGAATGTTATAATATATCATTCTCGAGGCCGACAAGTCCAGTGCCGGCCGGCGGGCTCGAGGTTCCCCGGTCCCTAGAAGAAGACGAAGGTCAGAATGACGTAGATCGGCCCCAGGAACACGATCGACCAGCCCATGTAGCCGAAGAACGAAGGCATGGCGATTTTGTTTTCTTCGCAGATCGCCTTGACCATGAAGTTGGGCGCGTTGCCGATATAGGTGTTCGCGCCCATGAAGACGGCGCCGACCGAGATCGCGAGCAGCGTGGATGCGAGTGGGCCCATGAGGACTTGCGCATCGCCTCCCGCCAGATTGAAGAAAACGAGATAGGTCGGCGCGTTGTCGAGAAAGCTCGAGAGCACGCCCGTCAGCCAGAAATACATGACGTCGTTCGGCGAGCCGTCGGCGGTCGAGACGAGCGCGACGAGATCGGCGAGCGCGCCCTGCGATCCGGCCCTGAGGATCGCGAGCGCGGGAATGATCGTCAAAAAGATGGCGAGGAAAAGCGTCGCGACCTCGCGGATCGGCGCCCAGGTAAAGGCGTTCTCGAGGCGCACCTGCGTCGTGGTCGTCACGATCGACACCGCGGCGAGCCCGAGCAGAATCGCGTCGCGCGTCAGATCCTCAAGCTTCAGCGGCTGGTCGAAGAGATGGAACGTCACGCCAGACTTCCAGATGCCGCTCATCAGGACGGCCATGATGACGCCCGCGAGGAGCAGGATGTTGTGGACGCCCCGGATGCGCACGGCGGCCGGCGCCTGTTCGCCCACCAGATGATGCCGCTCCCGCTCAAAGAGGGCGGCATCGATCACGAAGAAGACCGCGAGCAGGATCGCGGCCGCCAGCATCATCGGCGCGAACATGTGCGTGACGGTCCAGTCGAACGCGACGCCCTTCAAGAAACCGAGGAACAGCGGCGGGTCGCCGAGCGGCGTCAGCGATCCCCCGATATTGGAGACCAAAAACACGAAGAAGACGAAGACATGCACGTTTCGTTTGCGGTGATGATTCGCCCGGATCATCGGCCGGATCAGCACCATGGAGGCGCCGGTCGTCCCGACGAAGCTCGCCATCAGCGTGCCAAGAGCGAGCAATCCCGTGTTTGTGAGGGGTGTCCCGATCAGCGTTCCCGAGACATAGATCCCGCCCGCGATCACGAAGAGCGTGAAAATCAAAATGATGAAGGGCACGTATTCCAGCAGCAGCGTGTGCATCACGGCCGCGAAGGCGGTATCGCCGCCGTAGAGCGTGCCGAAGGGAATGATGAAGGCCAGCGCCCAGAAGAGCGACACCTTGCCGAAATGCGAATGCCAGAAATGGGGCGTCAGCAGCGGCATCAAAGCGATCGAGAGCAGGATCCCCGCGAAGGGCAGCACCCAGATCAGCGTGAGCTGCCGGCCGTTCACCGTCTCCTCGGCGGCGAAGGCCGGCCCGCAGGACGAAGCGATGAGAACGGGAAGCGCAAGGCTGGCCCCCCGCGCGATAGTCGAAAGCGACATCCGATACTCCCCCAGCCCGTCGACCCGGAGGGATCGTGGCGCCCGGCAGACTAGTCGCAAGGAGAGGGTGCCGCCAAGATCGAAAGGCGGGGTTTGGCGCGAAGGGGTGTCGCGGCTAGCGGGGCGCGAGGACTGGCGAGGCGTCGGCTGACGCGGGCGCCCAGATCGACGCGGGCTTCGCCTTCGGCACGGGTGCCATCGCGGGCGTGAGGCTCGCGGACTGCGTGCAACTCCGGAACCCGTGCTGGTGGGCGAAATCTTGCGTCGTCGTGAAGGACGCGAACTGCTTCGGATCCCGGCCGGCGAGCGCGTCGTACATCAGCGACGTGCGGGCGCAGAAGGATTTGATGTCCTGCACGCTGCGGCTCGACGCGTCGTTGGCGAGCTTGGTCAGGAACGAGTTGAGTTCCGTCGCGCTCGCGCCGCCATGGGTGCGACGGAACAGGCCGCGCAGCGTTGTGTGCGCGCCCATCAGCACTTTCTGATGCGCGGTAACGAACGCGTTGTAGCGGGCCGTCTCGCCGCAGGAGAGCGCAGAGACCATGAGCTCGGTCTGGACGACCCGGGCCATCAGGGCGCTTTCATCGGCGCCGGAGACACATTTTGCGCCGGCCGCGTTGGCCGACAGGGGCATCAGGCAGGCTGCTGCTACGAGAACTGCAAGGCTCGTTTTACGCGCCATTCGTGCACCCCATCCCTTCTTCAGCCCCGATACCGCACCGGGAACCTTAGCAAATGTCGACGCCGACGCCACTCATGTTTCGGGAACATCGTGAATGCGCCTGAAAGCGTCTTCACGTGGGACGCGTCACCGGCATCCTTGCGATGGGCGTGCCAGCCCCCTCGGCCCCGAAATTTCATTCTTGGCAACAATTCTAACCAATCTCTTAACGGGGAGTTTACGGCCCATCGCTAGGATGGTGGTGGAAGGGCCGCGTTCGGCGCTTCTGTGTCCCCTGCTGAAGGGTCGTCCCCCCTCGACCAATACCCTTCGGCGACTGGCGGCCGCTGGCATCCCCCCATGCTTGCGTATTGGGCATGGCGCGTTTCGCGTCGTGCCCCCGCCTTTTTTGGGGCAGTGCGAGCCACCCAATCCCGGATCTAGTGCATCGCTCGCTGCTGCGCAGGCTCGCCGCCAGCGCTCGCCGCATCGCCCGCCTGCGAGATCGCCGCGACGATCGCGTTCATGCGCTCGATCGATCCCATCAGCGCCGCCACTGTCTCATCGGTCCGCTGATCGAGCTCGCCAGCATCCCCGCCCGCCGCGCTGGGATCGCTTGAGAGGCGCTCTGCGAGCGCCTGCGTCTGCGATTCAATCCGCTCGATCGAGCGCGCCAGCGCGAGGATCTGGTTGGAGGCCGTCAGAAAATCAGGAACGACGTCTTCTGAGGCGCCGGAGGCGCCTGTGTCGATCTCCGCCTCTCCGGCTGGCAGGCTGGGGGCGCTGGTATCCGCGGGAGCCGCGACCCGGCTCAGCAACGCGTCCAGTGCCGTCGCCGCGACGCCGAGATCGCGCGCGCTGTCCTTGAGCGTGCCGCGCAGCACCGCGGCCTCCTGAACGATCGTCAGCCCCGCCGCCTTGAAGGAATCGGCCGCGCTCGCGAATTGCCCGCCCTGCAGCTTGGCGGAGGAGGAAAGCGCCTCGGCCTCGTATTCCAGGCGGTCGCCGGCTGCCCCCACACGGGCGAGTGCGGCCTCGAACCGTGCATCGACATTCCCGCCATTTGCTTCGGCGAGCGAAATAAGCCCCTCCAGCCGCGTGTGCGTTTGGGCCAGGTGACGGTCGAGGAACTGCGCGGCGGATTTGAGGACTTCGACCGCGCCCTCGAGATTGGGCTGAAGCGCGGCCGCAACGCCGCTGACGGTGCGGCTATGCCCGCGCGTTTCTTCCGCCGCCTCGCGCAGCGCCGCCCCGGCGGCGGTGACGCCGTCGAGCGTCTCGTTGACCCGGCCCGCGAGCGCAACACCGATCTGGCCGATCGCCTCAGCCTCTTCCGTGACGCGGCGCGTGGAGTGGATGAGCTGCTGCGCGGCCGAATCGTGCGTCGCCTGCGTCCTGGCCAGCGCTTGGGCGTGGCTGTCCTGAAGCGAAACCAAATGGCTCGCGGCCGTCCGGATCTCGTCGACCGCAGCGGCGAAGGCCTCGCGCGAGGCGGCCGGCAGCACGTTCCGTCCGGCGCTGTCGAGGCGCGCCAGCGCGTCGATCAGCGAGCGGAAGCTATCGGGCACGGCCACATTGTCAGGGTCGGCGCCGCCGCGCGCGCGCGCTTCAGCGAGTTCCGTCGCATAGGCAAGCGGGCGCAGGACGCGCTGCTTGATGAACCAGATGACGAGCGCGAACCCGATCGCGATCGCGCCGATCAGGCTCAGCAGCGCCACCCGCGCGAGCGTCAACGTCGTGGCGATGTCGGGAATCGGCGCGGCCCGGCCCGCCATCGCGGCGCTGAGCCCCGCTGCAAAGGCCGCGAACGCCGAAAGGGCTAGCAGGATTGCGAAGGCGCCGAGAAGATAGGGGCCGGCAACCGCTGCGACGGTCGTTCGTCGGGAGGGAGCCATGATGAGGAGTCTGTCCGTGATTCGTCCGGACGCCAGCATACATGAGCCATCCGAGAATCCTCAGCGCACGAGGCGCGCTGATGAAAGGGGCACCCGGCTTTAGGGGATGCGCTCGATCTGCGAGGTGCGCCGCGGACGCAGATAGAACGTCTCGCTCATCAAAGTCTGATTGCCGCTCATGAAATAACCGGTCGAGGAGGTGAAGCTGTACGTCACCTCCGCCATGATGACGCTCCCTGCCGGCGCGACGAGGCCGTTCGGCACGCTGACGGTCGAGCCGACCGCGCGCGGCGCCGTGTGCAGTGCGTCGCTCCAGGCAACGGTCGTGTTGCCGTTGAGATCGGCGACGACGCTTGTGATGACGATCGTCGCATCGCCCGGATCATAGGGCGACAAGAGCGATGACGTCGCGTCCATGATGTCGGTCATCTCCGCGTTCGTGATGGCGTTGTCTTGGGCCGTCAGGTCGGCCGCGGTACTCGCAAGCGTCACCGATTTGCGGTGCGCGATGAGCGCGTCCGACAGCTCGGTCGTCCCGAAGGTGACGAGCACCATCACCGGCAGCACGAGCGCGAACTCGACCGCTGATACGCCGCGCCGGTCGCGGTAGAAGAGGCTGAGCGTGCGAGCGATCATGCGGCCGGCCTCCTTATGGATTGGGTAGGATCGCCCCGAAGGGCTCGTTGCGGAACGCGGCCGCCGAAGTGAGCATGTGCTCGCCGTTCGGCAGGTTCTGGAGCGCTTGCACCAGCATCGCTGTGATGACGTTCCATTTGTAGAAGACGCGCACGAGCACGATATCGCCCGGTCCGCCCGGATCGTATTGGAACTGGTCGTTCCAATCGCCATTGCCGTCGACCGGCGTGGGCCCGTTGACGCCGCCGAAATTGGCGAAGGTCCGCACGTCGATCTGCAGCCGCGCGTCGCAGTTCAAGAACATGGTGACGCGGTTGCACACTTCCTGGCGGAATTGCTGTTCGTTGAAGCCCTGAGACTGCGCCTGACCGGTCCTGATGAGGCGGCCTGTATCGATGACGGCATTGTCGAGGGTCTGCTGCGCAAAGAAGAGGAGCGAGGCTTCCACCGTGCCGAACAGCAGGAAGAGGAACGGCAATCCGACGAAGGCGAACTCTACAGCCGCGACGCCGCGTTGCTCGCGGGCGAAACGCCTGAAGAAGAGCCATCGGAATCGCGGTCGCGCTTGCTTCATGATGACTCGAGTAGATAAAGGCGTGGCGACCAATAGAGAACAACAATCCAGTATTAAGGATATTTTCGGGTAACGATCTCAGGGATAAATTTAGAAAGTATTCACTCAATAGTTTATTAGTACGACCGGCAGAAATTTCGTTCAGCGAAGCGTTTTCTTTACCCAGGCGCGCCACCCTGCGCGCATGCCCGGGGACCCTTTCCGACGGTTCTGGGGCGCGTGACAACAACGCGCGAGGCAAACGCGATGAGAAACGGGAGCCTTGTGCGCACGGCCTCCGGATGGCTTGGCCGTTTTCTCCGTCGGTTTTTGGGATCGAAGGCGGGGAATATCGCGATGATCTATGGGTTGGCGGCGATTCCGGTGCTGACGGCGGCGGGTTCGGCGATTGACATGTCTCGGGCGCTGGTGGTGCGTTCGCGGCTCGCCCAGG
>WGNU01000008.1 GCA_016124385.1 Alphaproteobacteria bacterium
ACCCTGCGATGTGAGCACTTCAACTTGGCGAAGTTTCGCGACGATCTCCTCGGGCGTGTAGCGCTTGCGAGGCATGTTTCCCTCCAATTTCTCGGTCCATCCTAACTCTCAGGTCGGACGCGTTTGAAGGGGCTGGGTCAGTGACGGACGCAAAACCCGCATGGCTCGCATCGAACTTGGCGTGCTCGACCCGGAGCATCTCCCAAATCCAATCCGCAGGCGCCGTCGCGTGCGCCAAGTCCGGCGTATCGCGCCACGCGGCGAACACGGCATTGTCGGCGACCCTGCGGTTCTCGGCCAGGAACGGCAGCTCAAGCGGCCGGCCTTTGAGATCGGGATCGTCGTCGGTGAGTTTCAGGTTTTCTTCGTTCAACACCGCGAGCGCGAAATTGCGCCGCAATGCTGCAAGCGCTGGCGTCTCCACCACGGCGCCGTCGATGACCGGCGCGCGGCTCAACTGATAGAGCACTTCCTCCACGGTGATCGGGATGAAAAGCGCGCCCGCCCCGCGCAAGCGCGCCAGGCGATCGAAGTAGGCGGCTTCAGCCAACGCGCCGCTCTCGCGCAGGGCGGCGAGCACATCGGTGACGCCGATGATGAAACCCCGATCCACATTGGGATAGCCGCTGATATAGCGATCATCGAACCAGACCAATTCGCCCTGTCCGGTATTGTACATCACGCTCAGCATCTGCTCATGCAGCGCCTTGGCGGTCAGATCATCGTCGTCATCATCGCCTTTGCGCGCCGGCAGCAGACGATATTTGCCCCTGGCGATGCCAGCATTGAGCCGGGTGCGCAGCGCTGCAAGCCGCGCCGCGCGCGCATCGCCCGCGGTCGCGGCGGCGTCGATATCGCGGCACGGCTGGATGGCCTCGTCGTTCGCGTAAACCTTGAAGGTCCGCGTCACCGCATCGAGCACGCCCGCATCGGCGGCCGCTTCAAGGCCGTGATCTTCGAACACCAGAATGGCGCCCGGCTCCAGGCTCGGGCCTTGTGTCTTTCGCCAGCCATCACGCTTCGCGATTTCATCGGCCTTGCGTGCTTGGATCACGCCGGTGCAACGCAGCGCATCCAGCACGGCGCCAAGGTTGACGGCGGGACCTGCATGATCCTCGATGTCGAACACGACGGCGATCGCGCCATCGGGCGGTGCGCCTTCATCCATCTCGCCGGCAGAGCGCGCCTTCAGCACCAGACGCGCCGCAACCACGCGGCTCGGCTGGTGGAATTGCGTCTTCTGCTCAAGCGTGGCCAACAAGACCGGCAGATTGTGGCCAAGCGCGATCGGGTTCGGCAAGGCTTCGAGATGGTCGAAGAGATCGAGCGCATCGGCGACCAACAAGGCCGTGACGTCCATGCGCAGGCGCCAGCTCTCGATCGGCGCAAACGCAATGCTTGAAGGACGCGCGCCGTGGCGCATCAGCACTGCATGCGCGCCGGGCTTGGCTTCGAGCGCATAGAGCGAGACGAGATCAGCGTTCGCCGCGGCCAGCACCGTATGCACGGGCGCCGCGCCAAGCCGATAGTGGCGGTTGAGGAGGTCATGCCGCTTCTTGCCGTCTTTGACGTGCTCGACCACTTCATCGAGCGATGCGACCCACACGGCCTCACCGTCTTGGGCCGCGAGCCGATGCATCGCGCCGAACAAGTCGGGGCGCTCGTCCTCAACGCCCAGCCGGAACGAGATGCCTAAAGCGGCCATCGATAAACGATCGTCGAGCGGCGTTGAGACGGCCGAACGCCAGAGTGCGCGCGCAAGCTCGGGATCAGCCGAGGCGAATTGATCGGCGTAAAGAAGTGCTGCCTGCGGCGCGACGCCCTGGCGGTCCAGGGCGACGCGCACGGCCGATGCGGCGCCGGTCAGATCGCCCATACTGATGCGGATATTGGCTTCCAGCAATTTGTCGGCGGGAGAATTGGATTCGGCAGCCAGCGCCTCGGCCTTTTCGAGCGCGCGCGGCGCTTCGCCCAAAGCGCTCAGCGCCGTCATCTCAACGCGGCGCAGATCGAAAGGCAAACGCGCGCCCGGGAAAAGCGCGAGCTGGCTTTCCATCAATTCGAGCGCGACCATCGGCTCTTCCGCATTGACCGCCGCATAGATCGACAAACGCGCGGCCTCATTGGTGGCGAACGCCAAGATCTTGTCGCGGCGCTCGAACACGAATGCGGCGGCCCCGCCGCTCATCAGTTCTTCGCCCAAGAACAACAGAGCCGGCTCGAAGCCGCTTTGGCCGGCGAGCCGGTCGAACAGAGACTTGACCTCGCTCCAATCTCCGGACTTGCGGGCCGCTTCCACCGCCGCCCATTGCACGCGGCCCGCATCGTCGCCGCCCGCCCCCTTGAGGCGTTCAAACAACGCATCGATTTCCTCGGGCGCGCGCGGGTCGGCGAAAGTCTTGCCCGCGCGTCCCGCGTTGAGGACGCTCGTCAGATCCTCGCCGTTATCGTCGGGCCACAGCCATTCAAGCGCGCGCACGCCGTCGCTGGCGATGGAGCCATCTTCGTAGGCCGCGCGCAGCGCGCTGAGCGAACGCGCGCGGTCAAACATGAGGCTGCGGCTCACGCACCAGCCGATCACGGCGACATTCATCGCCTCGGCTTCGAGCATCTTTTGCGCCAGCGCCTCGGCGTCGGCGCTGCGGCCTTCAAGATTGCAGAGACACGCAAGACGCCACAGATTGTCCGACGCCCGGAACCGCGGATCGGCTTCCAATGACGTCAGACGCTCAAGCCCGGCCAGCGCCTTTTCCAAATGCGCGGTCGCCGCATCATCGGCGCGCACGAACATGCGCGCGATCGGCTGGGGTTGGGTCATGTAGAGCGCGTCAGCGATCGGGGTCAGCGCCGAGGCGTAGCGCGCAATGGCGCCGACACGGACGACGCCCACTATCTCGCCGTCCGCCGCTTCGGCCGCGAGCGCTGCCTTGAGCGCACCTGCGCTGTCGCCTTGATAGAGGCAGAGATACGAGCGCAGCCGATAATATTCCGCATCCTGGGCGATGGCGCCCAACATCTCTTCGACACGCGCGATGTCGCCCAGCTCAAGATACATCGCGGCGGCCAAACGGCGGCCCGCATCGCTGCGAGGTTCGCCCAGGACTTCGAGACCGCGCTTCGCGCCCTCACGGCGCAATGTCAGCAACGCTCTGAGGCGCGGCTCGTCGGCCGGGATAATCGCGTCAGCCTCGGTCGCGAACGCTTCAGCGCCATCGAGATCGCCGCGCTCCAGCGCAAGCGAAGCCTGCAAGCGCACCGCCTGGCCCTGCACGCGCGCCTCAATGCTGGGCCACACGGGACCTGTCCGCAGCGCCAACAGCGTCGCTTCCACCTCATCGATGCGGCCGCGGTCAAGACTGGCGCGCGCGGCTTCGAGCTTGGTTTCGGTGTCGCCCGAGACGGCAGCGATCAGCACCGACAATTGCTCGCGCACGTCGGCGCCGGCGCCCGGCGTTTCGTTCAGGCCAGCGCTGGAGAAGTCGCCACTCTTGCCGCAAATGCGCTCGACCCATTCGTGACCGAGATATTCCGAGACGATGCCGGTGTGATCGCGCAAGCGCTCCTGCAATTGCCGCGGCGCCCAGACCTCGTACTCTACGTTCTTGGTTTTGAAGAGCGCGCGCGCTTCATCGATGTCGGCGAGCCGCTCCTTGGAATTCATCGGCGCGGCGACCGCAAGGATGAAACGAAGGATATTCTTGTCGTGCCAATGGCTGTCCCAATGTTTGAGGAAGTCGTCCGACCATTGGGCGACCTCGCCTTTGTCGACGAGCGCATAGCATTTGCACGACGCAACGATGAGGCCCTTGGGGGTCTCGCCAAACACGTCGATGCCGAATTGCGGCTGGCGCTGCGTCCGGAAGAGATCGGCGCGGGTGACGCCATCGATCTTGTCGACCAGCGCGCAGGTCATTTCCTCGAAGGGCGATGAGTCCATCTCGGAGAATTTCGGCGCCAAGGATCGGTTGACGCTCGGCGTCACGCCGGCGCCCGTCACGGTACGCTCCTTCGCTTTGAAGACGCCGGTTTCGGCATCGCTTCAAGATTCCGCTTCCCAGGGACTCGAATCAGCCCCGCTTCAATTAGAAGCCCGCTTTGTCCCATGTCGAGTTGCGCGCGTTCGACAAGCGCGCCAGATCAGCGTTTCTCCCACATCCAGCGCTTACGGGCCCACGACCCTCCCGCCTATGCCGTCGCCATTTCCGCCCGGCCGTCGACGCCGGCACATGCACGCGCGGACCGTCAAATACGCCGTCAAATCTCAGCGCTGATGATTTCGCGGCGGTTTTCGACATCAGGTTCACAACGTCCGGCTCAATCCCCTCAGGTAGGCTCCCGAATGTCCCTTCTTGCCCCGATTGAGAGGGCAACCCCCCGGGGCCGCGAGGCTCGCCCACGCCGTCGCCACGACCGCCCGGCCGGCGGGCCGCGCAAGGAGAAAATCGTCTCCCCGCCCGCTGGCGCGGCTTGCGGTCCCGCGCGACGCGCGGGACGCGGGCCCCACCATTTTCACCTTGCGCGGCCCGCCTCAAAGGCCGGGCGCTTTAAGCGCCGTCGCGGGCGAGCCCCGCGGCCCCGGGATCAGCCGGGAACGCCATCGGAGTTCTTCTCATGACCAACCGCGTCACCCTCCTCGGCAAACTCGTCGATGCGCCGAAGATCCGCACCATCGAAGTCCGCAACGGCTCGATCGAAATCGTCTCGCTCTGGATTGAAGCGCCAAGCGGCGAACGCGCCGACCGCTTCACCGTCGAGATCAATTGCCCGAAAGCGGCAGCGGCCGCCAAGGCGATGCGCGCCGGCGTCGTCGCCGAGATAAATGGTCAGCTGCGTCACGACCGCTGGAAGGACAAGGCCTCCGGCAAATGGACCGGCAAGGTCTTCGTCGCGATCGATCCGGGCGAAGGCTCGCTGCGTTCCAAGGGCTTGGCCGATACCGCTGAGGCGGCGTGAGGCTAGATCGCTGGCGCCGCTCCGGCGGCGCCAGCTTCTCTTTCGCACATCACGGAGCGCCGCGACGCCGCGCTGGCGTGTGGCGTCGAGCGCGTCGCGTCCCTACGGGCTTCGACCCCCGGCGCAGGCACGATGACACAACTCCTGATTTGCAGACACCACCTGGCATATGCTAAGGCATAGGCTGAATTGGAGAAGTGAGTCGTGACGACCGAACGCAGGGTTAAGATATTTAAGAATGGACGCAACCAGGCCGTTCGAATTCCGCGGGAATTCGAACTTCCCGGAGAAGACGCCGTCATGCGTAAGGAAGGCGAGCGCTTGGTGATCGAACCGGCTGCGCCGCCATCGCTGTTGGCCCTGCTCCGAACGCTAAAGCCCATCGAAGAGGATTTCGCACCGATCTCTGATCCTGCGCCGGAGCCCGTGGATCTTTGAGCGCGCGGTTTCTCCTCGACACAAATATTGTCTCCGACATCGTGCGCAACCCGCAAGGTCGCACGTCGGCGAAGATCGCCGAGCTTGGCGAGGACGCTGTCGCGACCAGCATCATCGTGGCGGCCGAGCTTCGCTACGGCGCCGCGAAAAAGGGATCGCAGCGTTTGGCGGCGCAGCTGGAAGCCATCCTTGCGGCCCTGGAGGTCATCCCTCTGGAAGCACCTGCAGATGCGACTTACGGCGCGACGCGCGTTGCACTTGAAGCGGCAGGCACTCCGATTGGCGCAAACGATCTACTCATCGCCGCGCAAACGCTGGCTCTGGACATGGTGCTGGTGACGAATAACGAACGAGAGTTCGGACGGGTGCGCGGGCTTAAGATCGAAAATTGGCTATTGTGACCTGTGTTGAAGGCCGCGCAGCACGCATTCAACCGACTTTTCTGGCAGGGCGAAGAGACGAATGAACATCTTCGATTTAGACAGATTTGTTGTTGGCAACTACGAGAGGTTTGCCCGCTCTTTCACCAGCATTCGCGCCGAGGACATCAGCTCTCAGCTCGAAGAAAAGTATCGCGAAGGCCATTTCTGGCCCCAGCCCATGATCCAGCTCAATCCGAGCTACCGCACCGACACGACGGTCGCGCAACTTGTAAAGTCCCAATCTCTGCAGCCTGGCATGCAGGACATATTCCGGGACGCTAGATCGCCCGACTCTTCCCTCAAGCTGCGCCGCCATCAGGTGGAGGCCATCGCGCTCTCAAACGACAACCACTCTTACGTTGTCACCACAGGCACCGGATCAGGGAAATCGCTGTGCTACTTCATTCCCATTGTTGACCGCGTATTGGCGGCCCACCGCGCGGGCGAGCCCAAACGCACCCGCGCGATTGTCATCTACCCGATGAACGCACTTGCGAACTCACAGCTTGAGGAGATTAACAAGCGCATTTCAGGCTCCGGACATGAGAACACGGTGACTTGCAAGCGCCTAACCGGACAAGAAAACTATGAGGAGCGTGAGCGGATCAAAAACTCGCCTCCCGACATTATTCTAACGAACTTCATGATGCTTGAAATGCTGCTAACGCGGCAGGACGAGCTGGATCGCGACATCATTCAAAATGCCTCCGGCCTCGAATTCCTCGTTCTTGATGAATTGCATACCTATCGCGGCCGTCAGGGCGCCGATGTGGCGATGCTCGTGCGACGCCTGCGGGAAAGATTGGGAGCGCCAAATCTTAGGTGCGTGGGCACGTCAGCCACGATGGCAAGCGAGGGCGACGCCGAAAGCAAGCGAGAACAAGTTGCAGCGGTGGCCTCCCTCCTCTTCGCAACCCGTATCGGCGCAGAACACGTAGTCACGGAGACGCTGGAAAGAAAGACGGATCCCGCGCTTTCTCCGCCAACCATCACACCAAAGACCCTCGCCAAACACGTCTTGGAATTCGATCCCGATTCAGCAACGGATCAGTCACTTCGTTCAAACCCATTTATGGTTTGGATAGAGATGACCCTCGGGCTTAAAGCAATAAATGACGGTCTGGAGCTTGAACGCGCGACGCCGCTGAGCATCGATGTTGCAGGTGACGCGTTGGCAGAGGCAACCGGTCTCAGCGTTGAGGTTGCGCGCCGACAGCTTGAGCTTGCGATCGAGACAACCAGCAAGCCGGAAACCGAACGTGGCGGAATCGGCGAAGCCCCTTTCTTCCCTGTGCGGCTGCACCGCTTCATTTCGGGAGCCGGCAAGCTCTTTGCGACACTCGAAGCACCGGGTATCCGCGAAATCAGCTTTGACGGCCAAGTGTTCTTGCCAACACGCGCGGAGGAAGTGCGTCTTTTTCCCACCTACCTCTGCCGCGAGTGTGGTCAAGAGCACCACCCAGTAAGGCGCCGTGCGGGTGGCGCTGACGATCTGTTTCTCGCGCGCGCCATCGACGATGTCGCCGAAGCCGACGCAGAGGATGACTCGCCTGAGGAAGTCGTCGGCTTCCTCACTCCCATAACGTCCTCAGACGAATGGGCGTTTAATGGAAGCGTCGAGGATTATCCCGAGGACTGGCGAGAAGAAACGCGTGCCCATGGCTGGCGTTTGAAGGCGACCTACCGAGACCGAGAACTCACAAAAGTACGCGTGGCGCCAACCGGCGCGCTTTCATA
This sequence comes from Alphaproteobacteria bacterium, assembly GCA_016124385.1. GTDB lineage: Bacteria > Pseudomonadota > Alphaproteobacteria > Micropepsales > Micropepsaceae > JACADY01. Next base: position 7,551 of record WGNU01000008.1, read on the forward strand.
CTCCGGAATTGAAAGCTGGTTCCAGCGCGGACGATTTGGCTATTGCGCCAAGTGCGGCGAGTCCCACACACGCGCGGGCAGAGACATCAATCGCTTAGCGGGCCTGTCTGCGGAAGGACGTAGCTCGGCAACAACTGTGCTCGTGAGCACGATCCTTCAATGGATGCGCGCTCCTAAAAACCTTCGCGCGCTGGAACGCCAAAAAATTCTTGGGTTCTCAGACAACCGCCAAGACGCTGCCCTGCAAGCCGGACACTTTAACGACTTTGTGTTTGTCACGCTGCTTCGCGGTGCAATCGTGTCGGCCATATCGGACGCCGGGGAAGCAGGTGCGACCGATGCGGACATTGGAAGGCGTATCGTAGAAGCGCTGAGGTTTGCCTCGCCGGACCGCTTTTCTGAATGGCTCGAGCAACAAGAGCCGGATCACGCCTTCGCTGCCGAAGCACTAAAAGACCTCACCAAAGTTATGGCGCACAGGTTTTGGTTCGATCAACGACGTGGATGGCGGTACACTTTTCCCAACCTCGAACAGCTCGGCCTCGTAACCGTCAACTATCCTGGCCTCGATAGAATATGCTCTGATAGTTCTCGGTTCATCGGCCCCCTACAGCCCTTGCATGCGCTGAGCCCATCTGAGCGCGTAGCTGCATTCGCAGCTCTGCTGGATGCCGCGCGCAAAGGCCTTGCCATCAGAACTGACGCATTGAATGCAGAGCGGCTCGATGAACTGCTTCGTCGTCGCAATCTGCTTGTCCCGCCCTGGGGATTCTCCGACTCAGAACAACCAAGAACAGCAGCCACGTTGGTGGTTGGCGCAGCGCCACAAACGCGTACGCCAAGAGACGCAGAGGGGTTTATACGCACCGGGTTGCAAAGCGTTTTCGGGCGCGCGCTAAAGAAGCTTCTCACTGCACCTCTCAAACGCGATGCCCACCAGCAGCTTGTCCGCGCAATGGCGCGACAATTGGCATCCATCGGCCTCTTCGCAGAAGTCGCGCTTACAGGCGTGGATCCAGGCTATCGCCTTGCATCCGAGAGCGTGGTTTTCCGCGCCGGAAAGAAACTGGATCGATCGAATCCATACTTCCGGGATCTCTACCTTTCGATTGCGAGTTTGCTCGCACGCGGCGGTGATGTTCTGTTCGGCGATGAAGCGCGAGAGCACACGGCGCAAGTGGAGCAGAGGCGCCGCGAGCTACGGGAGCTTAGGTTCCGATACGGTCCGAATGAACGGGCGGCTTTGGACTTGGCGCGTACGGAGCTCTCCGAGGTGCGCGAGCCTAACCGCTTTCTCCCCGTTATGTTTTGCTCGCCCACTATGGAGCTCGGCGTCGATATCTCTGAGCTAGACGCGGTCTATCTTCGAAATGTCCCCCCGAGTCCGGCGAATTATGCGCAAAGGAGTGGCCGAGCCGGTCGCGGCGGATCTGCAGCGCTCGTACTGACCTATTGCTCAGCGCAAAGCCCCCACGACCAATACTTCTTCGCTAACCGAAGCGAAATGATCCAAGGCGTGGTTCGCCCGCCATCCATCGATCTGTCGAGCCAGGAACTTATAGAGAGTCATCTCAACGCAATTTGGTTAGCTGAGACCCAACATCCGTTAAGCGGAAAGATCTCAGAGATATTGGACACGAGCACTGAGGCTCAACCCATAAAGCCTGATATCCGAAACGCGCTCAGCGACGCCGAGATTGCGCCGCGTGCGCTTCGGCGCATGACGCGCGTCCTGACACAGCTTGAGACAGACCTACGGCCTAAGCCGCAATGGTTCACGTCGCCAGACGCCATCGCCGGTCGCATCGTTAGCTCGGCCTCGCAGAACTTTGACAGTGCATTCAATCGCTGGCGCACACTGTTGCTTGGCGCGTTGGCGCAGCGCGCCGAGGCGCGCCGCATTCTGGATAATCTTGGAATTGTCGACCCGGTCGCACGCCGCGCCGCTGAAAGACTAGATCACCAGGCCGGATCGCAAATTAACCTCCTGCTGATCGGCAACGACTCCAGCGGAAGTGACTTTTATACCTATCGATATTTGGCGACCGAAGGCTTCCTTCCTGGCTACAATTTTCCGCGTTTGCCGCTCATGGCCTTTATCCCAGGTCAAGGACAGGAGCGCAGGCAAGCGTTTGTGCAGCGCCCGAGGTTCCTCGGAATTTCCGAATTCGGACCACACAGCCGGATATATCACGAGGGCCGTGCATATCGCGTCGTCCGTGTGCAGATGCCCGCGTCCGAGCTGGAAAAAGGCGGCGGCGCACTCCTCACCGAGTCCGTGTGGCTGTGCCGTGCTTGTGGCGCCCGACACGACAGTCAACCTGAGGCCTGCCACGCATGTAGTGCAGCGGGAGATTTCAGGCCAATTCGTTTTGTGAAGCGCATCGAAACGGTCGGAACGCAACCGGCGGAACACATCACAGCAAATGATGAAGACCGCCAACGGCAAGGTTTCGAGATCGTCACCAGTTTTCAATGGCCGCGTCGCAGAGACCGGCCCGCAGTCACGCGCGCCACAGTAAACTCAGGCCGCGACGCGGTGGCAGACATCGCCTATGCGCCTGCGGCAACTATCCAGCGACTTAATCTGGGGCTTCGCCGCCGACGTCAGCCAGATGCCAACCAAGGCTTTCAGATCGAGCCAAGTACTGGACGCTGGCTCGGTGAGGATGCTGCCGCCGAAGCTGAGGAAAAAGCCGCGCAAGATCCAGCGCGCGGTCGTCCCCAGCGCATTGTCCCGATGGTCGAAGATCGAAAGAACGCGCTCCTGTTTCGTCCGAACCACGGATTTCCGTCGGACATTGCTGCGGCCGTCGTTCACTACGCACTACTGCGCGGTATCGAGACCGAGTTTCAACTCGAAGAAGGCGAACTATTGGCGGAGGCTATGCCCGATCGGCGCGATCGGCGCGCGCTACTCTTCTACGAAGCCACCGAGGGTGGAGCGGGTGTGCTGGGCAGACTCCTTCGCCAGTCCGACGCGATTGCAACGGTTGCTAAGCGTGCGCTTTCCCTCATGCACTTTAGCCCCAAGAATGAAATCTACTTGCCTTCCGAGTTGGAAGACCATGGCGCCGCTCAGTGCAAGACAGGTTGCTACCGCTGCCTGCTTTCGTATTACAATCAGCCTGACCACGAGCGCATCAACCGCCACGACCAGGACGCGTTGCACTTCTTGTGCGACCTCGCCAACGGCGTCTGCGTGTTGGAAAGCGCTGCTCCACCAACCGACACCGAGAGCGCCGAACTCGGCCCGCACGAACGCTTCGTCAGCGCAGCGCACCTGTACGGCCTCCCTCTTCCCAAAGTTAAGGCGTCTGGCGCGGGTTGGCAGCTTACTTGGCCGTCGAACCTCGTCGTCGTCCTCCTAGGCGCCACGCAAGTCGATAGAGCAACCCTAGAAGCGATGGACTACCATGTGTTCGCATTGCTCGATGATGAAAGCCGATGGCGCGCAGTATTTGAGCAGATCGATTCCATCCTGAAGGATAACTGACGTGCGCTTCGAAGAAATGGGGCCAGGAACCCTTGTTCGACTTAGAGGGCGTGAATGGATCGTCCTAAGTCGCGACGAAGACGGCCCTTTACTGGTCCGCCCCCTAGGCGCGAGCGACGCGGAGGCTCAAGTCGTCCTTCCGGAGATCGAAGGCGCGATTGAACCTGCTCACTTTGAAAAGCCCAATGCATCGAGCGCCGGCCCAAGCTCAGAGGCTCGGTTGTTGCGCGACTCGCTCGTTTTAACGCTAAGGCGAGGCGCCGGCCCGTTTCGCAGCTTTGGTCGCTTGTCGTTCGATCCTCGCGCCTATCAGTTGGTTCCGCTTTTAATGGCCTTAAAGCTTGACCCCGTCAGGCTACTGATCGCTGACGATGTTGGTGTCGGCAAAACCATCGAAGCTGGGCTCATAGCCCGCGAGATGATTGATCGCGGTGAAGTAACCGGCCTTTCGGTTGTTTGTCCTCCGCACTTGGTTGAACAATGGATCGACGAACTCCGCGCCAAGTTTTCGATAGATGCCGTGCCCGTCACTTCCTCAACGGCTTCTCGGCTGGAGCGCGGCCTCCGTGTCGGGGCCAGCCTCTTTGAAGAGCACCCCTTCACGGTCGTGAGCCTCGACTACATAAAGAAGGCAGATCGCGCGTCTGAGTTTTCTCGTTCTTGTCCCAAGCTCGTTATTGTCGACGAAGCACATGCATGCGTCGGCGGTGGAGAAGGGCGCCGCCACCAGCGCTACAACTTGCTTCGAAAGCTAAGCGAAGACCGGGCAAGGCACGTGATACTGCTGACGGCGACTCCTCATTCGGGCGACGCAAACGCCTTTGCACGCCTCGCCGGATTGCTAGACACCGAGTTTGCATCTCTCGGTGACGCTGAGGCGCCGCATCAACAGGAGCTTCGCGAAAAGTTTGGAGCGCATTACGTTCAGCGCCGGCGCGTTGATATTGATGCTTGGAAGGAACCAGGGCTTTTCCCTATTCCGGAAACCAAGGAAGAAACTTACCGCCTACATCCAGACGCGGCGGCATTTTACGACAGCGTTCTAGACTACTGCGCCACTGTCACGGAGCGGGCGGGCGGTGCGCGTGAGCGGCGGCTGGCCTTTTGGGGCACGCTCGCTCTTATGAGATGTGTTGCCTCCAGTCCCATTGCCGCCTTTAACGCTCTAAAAACGCGCGCCAATGCGTCCGAGACTTCGGACGATGAGGAGCGCTTGCTCGCGTCCCACGCTTTTGACGGCGACGATGACGACTGGAGTCTTGACGATAGTGAGCCCGTTGCCCCTGACGATCCGGCCCTGCAGGTTCTTCTGACGCGCGCTGCTGAACTAGCTCAAGACCCCTCAAGGGATGAAAAGCTCAAAAAGTTACTGCGAGAGATGAAGGCGCTGGTCGCGGACGGATTTCGACCGGTCATTTTCTGTCGCTTCATCGGGACCGCACGAAATGTGGCGGCCGCCGTCGAAGCCGCTTTCCCTACTCACACAGTCGGGTTGATAACCGGCATGCTCCCGCCGGAAGAACGCAAAGCCCAGGTCGAAGTCATTGGCCAAGCCGAACATCGCATCCTGGTCGCCACGGACTGCCTGTCAGAGGGCATCAACCTGCAATCCCACTTCGATGCCGTTGTTCACTATGACCTAAGTTGGAATCCCACACGGCACCAACAACGTGAGGGGCGCGTCAATCGATTTGGACAAAGAAGTAAAGTTGTTCGATCGTTGCTTCTCTACGGCGAGAACAATCCCGTCGATGGCGCCGTCCTGGAAGTCATCCTGCGGAAGGCGGCGCAGATACAAAAGGCTACCGGAGTTCCAGTACCACTCCCCGACGACGAACGGGCAATGACGGAGGCACTCATGCAAGCCGTCATGATGCGTCGGAAGACGATCGATACCAATCAACCTTCTCTCTTTGCTAGTCTGCCGGAAGCCCGAAAGATCGAAAAGGTTTGGCAGGACGCGGCTGATCGCGAACGAAAATCGCAGACAATTTACGCGCAGCGCGCACTCAAGCCGGAAGCAGTCATTCCCGAATGGACGAAGGCGCGAGCAGCGCTAGGAGGCCCCGACGTCACACTTCGGTTCTTGGAAGCCGCCTTTTCACGCTTTGGCGCGCCCCTGACCCGCACTGGCAGCCACTACTCAATCCACCTTCCTACGGACCCTGCATTCCAATCTTTGAGCGATCAGTTGGCCGCCGCAGGGTTGAAGGACGGCGCACGCCTTACGTTCGAGCCTGGTCCCGATCACGAATTTGTCCATCGCGCACATCCGCTTGTCGCTGTTGTTGCCGAAGCGTTGTTTGAACGCGCGCTCGACCCTGGCTCTGCGCCAACGGGAGACATTGCTACGCTAGGCCGTTGCGGAGCGTGGCTCTCGAACGCCGTCCAGGCCACAACAACGGTCGCCTTCCTGAGACTTCGCCACCGGTTGGAGCAGAAAGACGGGACGTCCCTGCTTGCCGAAGAAGCGACCGCCATCGCGTGGATCGGAAACGAAGGCGCTGCCGCATCTCTTTTCGGCGACTCCGCATTTGCAATTTTAGATGCGCCGGCCGAGGGCGAACTCGCTGAAGGCACTAGGGCACGGCTTCTCGAAGCCGCGCGCGGGCGTCTGGACAACGCCCGCCCCGATTTGGACCGATACGCCAATGAACGTGCCGAGGCGCTTGCCGATGACCACGACCGCGTGCGCGCGGCCACTATGCGCGACCGAAAGACTTCTGTCGGTCGAATATCCGTGAGCCCTGTTCTTCCGGTTGATGTGATCGGTCTTTATGTCCTCGTGCCGGTGGCGCACTGATGGCGCGGCGATCAAGGCCTCTTCCTAGGCGGCCGAAGCGTTCAATAGCTCTGGCATCGCTGGACGCACTCAAGATCGAGGGCGCGCTGCTTCAGCCAGACATGATTGCACGGATTGCCGAGTTAGATGCCGCTCAGCAAACCGAAGCCGACTACGGCCTCGACCCTCGGGAAAAACTGCGAGACGTGGCGCAAACGAAATTCGCTTTGGCGCAATCACTGCACGCCCGCTACGCCGGATCGGATCAAGGGCCGCAGGCTACCCGCCGCTTTCTCTCCAACATGTTCTCGCAGGTCTTCGAGTTCACTGACCTTGCGCCTGTGGCGCCGGTCGCAGTTGAGGGCCGCAATTTCGCCCTTGGACAATCTGCGCTTGGAGGGCGCGCACCGGTCGTCTTCGCGCCATCCGGCCAGATCGATGCAGCCAACGCACAATTCTCTGACGACGGACGCCGCCGCAGCGCCGCTCAGTTGCTTCAAGAATATCTCAATGCGGATGATGCCGCGTTGTGGGGCTTGGTGTGCGACGGAGCGACCTTGCGGCTCTATCGCGATAATGCGGCCCTCACGCGGCCCGCGTTCATTGAGGCCGACCTAACGCGCATTTTTGATACAGACGCGCCGCGGATGGCCGACTTTGCCGCGCTCTGGCTAATGGTCCATGCATCCCGCTTCGGTGCCTCGGGGACAGCGCCGAGCGATTGCGCTTTGGAGCGCTGGCGTGAGGAAGGCCGCAAGCAAGGAGCAACGGCGCGCGAGAAACTGCGTGAGGGTGTGGAAACCGCCCTGCTTGAGCTGGGACGCGGCTTTCTAGAGCATCCGTCAAACGGGCCGCTGGAAGCTGAGCTTCGCAATGGCAAACTCACCCCACAGGCCTACCTGCAAGGCCTGTTGCGGCTCGTCTATCAATTCATATTTGTCCTGACCGCTGAAGATCGGGATGTTCTGCATGCGCCGTCGCCAGATGACGCTGATGCGTTTGCGAAGTGGCGCGCTGCGCGCGCCGCCTATACGGGCGGCTACAGTCTAGCCCGATTGCGCGACCGCGCCATCAAACGGCAACACCGCGACCGCCACGGCGATTCCTGGGAAGGCGTAAAGATCTTACTGCGCGCGCTTTGGCGCGGCGAGCCACGCCTGGCCCTGCCGGCACTCGGTGGCTTGTTCGCGCGCGGCGAAGTGCGCGACTTTCACGACTGCGAACTCTCGAACGCCCGGCTACATGAGGCGATCTTTCGCCTAGCCTGGATTCGCACTGAAGCTGGCCTCCAGCGCGTCAACTGGCGCGACATGGAAACCGAAGAGCTAGGATCAGTTTACGAGAGCCTGTTGGAGCTCTCACCGCGCTTGTTTGGTGCGGAGCCCTTCACATTCATCGATACACGCGGCAACGACCGCAAGACCACAGCGAGTTACTACACGCCCGATAGTCTGGTGCAGGCGCTGTTGGACGAGACGCTCGATCCGCTGATCGAGGAAACCGTCAAAGGCAAAGCGCCCGAACAAGCAGTCTCAGCCTTGCTCGACCTCAAGATCATCGATCCTGCGTGCGGCTCGGGGCATTTCCTTCTTGCCGCCGCGCGCCGTCTGGCGACGCGCATTGCCCAACTCAAGAGCCCCGGCGCACCCTCGCCCGCCGAGTTTCGCCACTGGCTACGTGAAGCGGCGCGCCGCTGCCTGTTTGGCGTGGACCGCAATCCGATGGCCGTTGAACTCGCGAAGGTGGCGCTTTGGATTGAAACGGTCGAGCCCGGCAAGCCGCTGACGTTCCTCGATGCGCACATTCGCTGCGGCGATAGCTTGCTCGGCATCTACGATCTCGCGGCGCTTCAGAAAGGTATTCCCGACGAAGCGTTTGCGCCCCTCACCGGCGACGACAAGGACGCCGCCAAAGCTTGGAAGGCGCGCAACAAGGCAGAACGCGATGGCCGCGCGCAAGGTGAGTTGGGCCTCGTCACGCCGCCGCCGGGCTTGCTCGATGCGGCGCGCGCGCTCGATGCCAAGGACGAAGACGACCTCGCCAGCGTCGAAGCGAAAGCAAATGCCTTTCGTACTTTACTGGCCGGGCCTGATCGCTGGCGCATGGACGTGGCCTGCGACCTCTATGTCGCGGCGTTCCTCATGCCAAAGACGGCACCGCCCGGCCGTCACGCAGGCGAGACCACCGCTTTCATACCAACCAGTCGCGACGTGTGGGACAAGCTGGCCGGCAAGCAACCCTACTCGCTGGTGGAAGCGCAAGGCGTCGCTGCCGCACGCGATGCGCGCGCTTTCCATTGGCCGCTTGAATTTCCACAGGTGTTCTTTCCAGGCGCCGCGCGCAAACCGGGCTTCGACCTCGCCGTAGGCAATCCACCGTGGGAGCGGATCAAGCTTCAGGAGCAGGAGTATTTCGCCGCGCGCGCGCCAGAAATTGCAGCGGCAGCGAATAAGGCTGAACGCCAACAGATGATTACGGCGTTGGAAGTGAGCAGCCACGAAAGCGACCGGCGTCTTTACGCAGAATTCCTTATTGCAAAACGCGTAGCCGTAGCTTCGAGCGTGTTTGCGCGGACACCGTCGGAAACTGGAGGACGCTTTCCGCTGACTGGCACTGGTGATGTGAACACGTACGCACTTTTCGCGGAGCTGTTCACCGCCATATCCGAACGAGCCGGTGTGATTGTGCCGACGGGGATTGCCACTGATGCCACCACCGCGCCCTTCTTCTCTCATCTCATTGAGAAGAAGCGTCTCCTCGCTCTGATCAGTTTCTACGAAGTACGCAGGTGGTTCCCGCAAACCGACGACCGCAAGCCTTTCTGCATTCTCTGTCTGCGAAGAGATTCACCCTCCCCACGATTCATTTTCTCCGTGGCGCGGATCAATGAACTGGATCTGAAAGAACGGTGGTTTAGGCTCACCCCACCGCAAATTTCTGCGATCAATCCCAACACCAAGACAGCGCCCATTTTCCGCAGCCGCGCCGACGCGGAACTTACCAGCGAAATATATGCGAACGCACAGGTTCTGATTAACGAGGCGACAGGCGTCGCCGACAATCCATGGGGCGTCGAGTTTTTTACGATGTACCATATGTCTAACGACAGCAGCCTGTTCCGGACCGCGGCGCAACTCGCCACGGATGGATTCAGACCTGACGGACAGGATTGGCTTAACAAGTCCGGCAAGCGCTACGTGCCATTGATGGAAGCGAAGATGATCCACCACTATGATCATCGGTGGGCGAGCTACGAAGGCACTGAAACAATTGACGTCGCGACCGCCAACAAGTCACGGCCAGACTTTGAAGCCACCCCCCGATACTGGGTCACTGAGGACGACGTCGCGCGCCGCCTTGCGGTCAAAAATTGGAAACGCGGTTGGCTAATGGGTTGGCGAGACATCGCGCTTGCCTCTGTCGAACGCACCGCGATTTGCTCAGTGTTTCCGACCGCGGGCGTGAATCACAAGCTCCCAATCGCAATGATCCCCAACGCGGATGCCGAAACGCACGCAGCCATGCTGGCCACCTGGAGTAGCTTGGTATTTGATTATGTTGCCCGACAGAAGATCAGCGGTACTTCACTAACATACTTCTATCTCAAGCAACTCGCGCATCCGGCGCCAGCGGCGTTCGCCGCGTCTGACAAGGCCTTCATCAACCATCGAGTTCTGGAGCTTTGCTACACCTCTCACTCCATGCGCCCGTTCGCCGAAGACCTCGGCTATTCCGGCTCGCCCTTTGCGTGGAATGAAGATCGCCGCGCACTGCTTCGCGCCGAACTCGATGCCCGAGTCGCGCGCCTTTACGGCCTTACCCGTGAGCAACTACGCTACATCCTCGATCCGGAAGACGTGATGGGGAAAGACTACCCCACCGAAACTTTCCGCGTGCTGAAGAACAACGAGATCAAGAAGCATGGCGAGTACCGCACGGCTCGCCTCGTTCTGGAAGCTTGGGATCGCGATGCTGCCGGTCAAATTGAAATTCGCCAGCCGGCAATCGTGGCCACCACCCATCACGCGGCCGTCGCCCTCTCTCCGGGGGCGGGCGCACGTCCGACGAATTCCGCACCTCGCTTCGCGGCTTTGGCGCAGCTTGCCGCGATCCTCAAAGCGCTGCCGACCGCTACGCCGTCCTCGCGCGTCAGACTTGCCGCCCTCTATGCACTAGAGCCACGCTTCCTGACACCACGCCTGCCCGCGGACGCTGTCGCGGAATGGGAAACACTTGTCGGCGCAGAAGCCGCGCTTCCGGACGGTGGCGCCGTCGCGGCGTTCGTACCCGCGATCGACGCGCATTGGCGAAACGCTGTAACGCAATTGACCGGAGCCAACGCGTTAGTCGCCACGGGTGATTCATGGAGCGCCGGTGCAAAGCTTTCCGCGATTGATACCGATGGTTGGCCAGACGTGCGGGCATCATTCGTGCTGAAGCAACTCGCCGTGCTGGATGAAGCGTCGTCGATTTCGGCGTTGCCCGCCGAAGAGCAGGCTTGGGTGATGACGCTTGCAGCCTGATCTCATCCCCCGCGCAGCGCTCGGCGTCTCGCCAGAGACTGGGCGAACGGAGCCGCGCCTGTGGGTGAGACGCCTCGTCATCTGGACCAAACCTTGGGACGTCATTCGCGATATTGGGCTTCGCAAAGGGCTCAATATCGTCTGGTCTCCCGATCCGGGCGACGACGCGACCCAACCGATTGGTCACGGCAGCGGCAAGACCACGTTTTGCCGACTGCTCCGTTATTGCTTGGGCGAAGACAGCTTCGCACCGGAAGGCCAACGTCAGAGCACATGGTCGAAACTCCCTGAAGGCCGCGTAGGCGCGGAGGTATTTGTCGACGGCGCCCTTTACTCAGTCATTCGGGCGTTCGAAGGCGCGCGCCTTGATGTTGTCGCGACCGGCGTCACGCTGGACGAACTTGCACAGTCGCCAATCGCCGCCACCGGCATAGACCCGCTCCGGAAAGCAATCTCAGCCAGCATCATCGGCGAAGCTGTTGACCTGATGCCAGCATCCATCGGCGCTGATCGCGCCTGGGAAGCCTCGCTTGCGTGGGCCACACGTGACCAGGAATGTCGTTTCGGCCATCCGTTGGAGTGGCGCGATCCCGACACTGACTCGCGCTCGCCCGTTCGCAACAAATCCAAGGAGGACATTCTCAATGTCGTCCGCGCCCTTATCGGCGCGATAACCTCTGCTGAATTGGAGACCCAATCGGCAGCGACCTCGGCCGACGCTGAATTGACGCACCGCAGATCGTCGCTAGGGCAATTGCAATGGCAGCTCACGCGCGCCTACGGCGCTCTGGCAGACCCATCAGACTCCGGTGCGGGCTCAAAGCCGTTGTCTGATCTGGACTTGGAGGGACTTAAGTCCGAGCTGATCGAACAAAGGCGCGATGCACTCAACCTCCCCGATGAACTCTCCTCCGACAACCTGCTGGAGGCACGCACGCGCCGTGACGCCGCCCGTGGCGAATGGGCGAGGCTCGAAAGCGACCTTCGCGAACTCGACATACGTCTCACCGAGCGCACGCGGACTTTGTCCATGCTTCGCAGCGAACTGCCCGAAGCCAACGCGAAAGTGTGGTCAGCGGAGAACCCAGTCTGCCCCATTTGCAAAGTGGCGATTGATACTGCCCTTGCCAAGGGATGCGGAATTTCGACCGACACTTGTGATTTGTCCGACTTGCGCGCCCAGCGAGAGGCAACAAAGGCGACGATCGCCGACGAACAACAGCAGATCGAGGTCATGCGTCAGAGCGAAGCGCCACTCAAGCAGAAGATCGCGCGCGCAAAGCAAACCTTTGAACGGCTGCAAGGTGGCGTTCAGTCATTGGAAAAGACGCAGTTTGATCGGTCACTGGCTATGCGCCGCATTGATAGACGCTTGGACGAGGTCGAGCGTTGCCAAGGACTTTCGGCCGATATCGCATCGGCGCAGAAAAGCGTCGAGCAAGCTGAGACCACGCTCGAAAGCATTCGCCAAACCCTTGTTTCGCATCGGGCCTCAGCCTCAACATCGATCAACGCCCTCAGTGCCTTATTCGATGCAACAATGCGGCAACTCGTTTCGCAGAGTGTAAGCGCGTCCGCTAGATTAGAGGGCAACAGGCTCGCGCTGAAGGTTGAACTCGGTGGCGACCGTTCGACTGCAGCGATCGACTCATTAAAGGCAGTCGCATTCGACCTTGCCGCAATCATCCTCGCCATTGAGGGTGGCGCCCGCCAGCCCAGCTTCCTGGTCCATGACAGTCCTCGCGAAGCCGATCTCGGCCAGTCGATTTACAATCGACTCTTTGAGTTCGCGCTTTGGCTTGAAGACCATGCCGGGCTGAACCTCCCCGGGTTTGCCGGAGGCTCCTTTGCTTGAGAGATTGGAGCCATGACAGAGCAGAGACGACAGGGGCGGTATTCGCCTGAGGTGCGTGAGCGCGCCGTAAGAATGGTTGAGCAGCAGCGTCACGAGCCTGCCTCGCAACGGGCGGCGATTGTGTCGATTTCGGGCAAGATCGGGTGCAGTGCGCAGACGCTTCACAACTGGGTGACGCAGGCCGAGCGGGATGCCGGCAAGCGGGCCGGTCCGACCAGCGAGGAGCGTGATCGCATCAAGGCGCTGGAGC
>WGNU01000003.1 GCA_016124385.1 Alphaproteobacteria bacterium
CACGTTCCTCAGACTCTCCCCCCTCCGTCGCTTCGCGACACCTCCCCCGTCTACGGGGGAGGAGGAAGTCAGGGTTGAACGACCTTCCAACGATTGTCATGGCCGCCCTTGTGGCGGCCATCCATGCTTCAACTGCCCCGGCACCTCATGTCGATCGGAGCACGATGGATGGCCGGGACAAGCCCGGCCATGACAAATGAGGTTTGTGTGAGAAGCCCTTCTTTCCTCCCCCGTTTACGGGGGAGGTCCGGCGAAGCCGGGGAGGGGGCGGCTCTGGGGACTTTCCCCCCGCCGTCGCTCCGCGACACCTCCCCCGTGAACGGGGGAGGAGGAAGTCAGGGTTGAACGACCTTCCAACGATTGTCATTGCCGCCCTTGTGGCGGCCATGACAGGTGGTGGAGCCCCCCTACCGCGAGCGGAAGGAGCCCGCGCGCCGCTCGGGCATGGGGATCGGCTGGGGCGTGAGGAACAAGCGCTTATAGTGCCCGTAGGTCCGCTCCGCGTGGCCCTGGATCAAGGGCTCGACGGAGACGAAATCCGTCACGCCCGCCGCCCGCGCGATCAGCGCCGCGAGGCGCGGCCGCGGCCGGCGCGCGGCGAGATCGCCCCGCCCGGTGATCGCCTGGATGGCGTTGATGCGCGCATAGAAGCGATAGGTCTCGATGAGCTCGGCGGTCGTGTCCGCGTCGAGACAGCCCGCCCGCGCGAGCGCGGCGAACGCGCGCGTCGGATCGGCCGAGAGCACATACGGATGCTCGGCCGAGAAGCGCAATTGCAGCGCCGCCGCGATCAGCCCGATATCGCCGAGCCCGCCCTGCATCGATTCGATGTCGCGCCGCGACGGCGTTTCGGCCTCGCGCGCCGCGCTCTTGTGGCGGATGCGGTCGGCCTCGGCGGCCAGCCGGTCCGGCCGGCGCCCGCGCGTGAGAATGTCGCGCAACCCCGTCTCGATCCGCAGATGGAGATCATCCGGCGCCGCGATCAGCCGCGCCCGCGTGAGCGCCAGATGCTCGGCCGGCGCCGCCGGCCCGCCATAATAGGAGAGATAGGATTTAAGGCTCGCCGCCAGATCGCCGCCCTGCCCGCCCGGCCGCCGGCTCATGTCGACGGAATAGACGCGGACCGCGTCCTCGTCCGTGCCGGTGATTTCGGTGAGCAGCGCCTCGACGACGGGCTGCGCCTGATTGGCGGTCTCGAGCGCGGAGACATGCGGCTCGCGCGATTCCGCGATGAAGACGAGCTCGAGCGGATCATCGAACGCGAGCATGCGCGAGCCGAGCCCGCCCATCGCGACGATGCCGAGCTGGATCTTGGCCCCTTCGGCATCGGTGCCGCCGGCCATCCGTCCACTGACGACCTTGTAGGCCTGGCAGACCATCGCCTCGGCGATCTGCGTGAAGACGGCGTTGACCTCGGCCGCCTCCAGCCGCCCGCCGATGACGTCGCACGCCGCCTGCGCGCGCAGATCCCGCGCCCAGACGCGCAAGGCCTCGCCCTGAAGGCCATCGGGCCCGGGCGCCGTGTGCCGCTCGATCCATTGATCGGCCGGCAGCGGCGTCTGCGGGCGCAGATCCCAGGTCGGCCACGCCTTGATCAGCCGTTCGGAGGCGATGAACGCCTCCGCGACGCCCGCCGCGTTGCCGAACACGTTCGCGACTTCCGCGATGAGGTCGGGGTCCGACGTCATCACGGAGAAGATGTCATGCGTCTGCGACGCCGTCGCGAGGAACCGGTCGAACCGCTCGATCGCGCCGTTCGGGTCTTCGGTTTCCGAAAGCGCGGTGATGAGCCCCGGCACCAATTCGGCGACGCGCCGCCCCTTGTGCTCGCCGTCCGCCGGCGGCACCCAGCGGTCGATCATGAGCGCGATCGTCCCGCCATTGCGGAAGCCGAGCGCCTCCAGCTTGTTGGTTTCGGTCTGCACGACCAGCGAGGGCGCCGAGCCCAGCGGCCGCTTGGAGACGAGCGGCGCGGCCTGGACGAGCGCGTCCCAGGCGGCCTGCGCTTCCTCGTTCGCGGCCTCGATCGCCTGGACGAACGAGGCGACGTCCTTGAAACCCGCGAGGGCCGCTTGCGCGGCGCGGTGGCGGACGTTCTGGCCGGCCGAGGGCGATTGCGCGCCGACGACGAGATGCATCGCATCGCGCGCCGCGCGCTCGATCGAGAGCGCGGAGATGAGCGTCTGCGCGAGATCGGGCGAGATCATGCCCGCTTCGCTGGCCGCCTCGAACACGGTCTTGGCGGGCGCGAGGAGAATGTCGCTCCGCCGCGCGCCGAGCAGGAGGCGCAGGCACAAGAGCACGCGCGTCAGCGGCTCGGGCTGGGGATAGACGAGCGAGGCGTTGCGCTGCACCGGCTTGACGAAATCCTCGGCCGCAAGCTGGAGGTCGACCGCGCCATAGCGGCCCGCATAGAGCCGCTCATGCACGCGCGCGAGGAAGGCTTCCCCGCCCCGCCGGTCGCCCGCGACGACGCGCGAGCCCGCGAACCACGCGCGGCGCGGCTGCGGCGGCGCGAGGCCGATATTGTAGAGCACGTCGTCGGCGTTGAGCGCCATGCGCACATGCTTGCCAAGGCCGATCGCTTCCAGATTGACGGCGAAGAGCGCGGCGCCCTTGGCGGGCGCGGAGAACGCCTCCTTCAGCTCGGCGGCGATGTGATAGAGGATGCGCTCGGACGCGGTGACGGAGATGCCGACTTCCGAAAGCCGCACGGGATCGTAGATGACCGCGAGTTCGAGCGGCCCCGCATAGCCCGTCTCGCAGGTCGCGAAATCGCCCCCGCCCAGCACGAAGAGGCCGGGCAGCGGCGTCGGGATCGGATCGGCCTGGATCGACAATTCGCCATGCTTGACCGAGCGGCGAACGAGCGCGTTGAGCGCGGAATTGATCATGCCCTCGGCCGCGTGCGTCATCAGGCGGTGCGCCTCGGTGTCGCTCGTCTTGCCGCTAAGCGCGGTGAGCGCGACGGTCGCGAAGATCTGATCGCGCAGCGGGCGCAGCGCCAGCGTCAGCGCCTCGGTCGGCCCCCACGCGCGGTCGAGCGCGGCGAGATCCTGCTCGGCCTGGCGGATGAGCTTAGGCCCCCGCCCGGCCAGCGCCTCGAAGACGACGGCGGGATGGGCGATGCAGCACTCCGCCAGCTCGTGCGCATAGGCAAAGGCGTGCTGGACGACCGCGCGCTGGGCGGGATCATCGAGCACGGCCGCAACGGCCGCGGCGTTCACCCGGCCCGCGCGGCGGCTCCATTTCTCGATCCGCTGCTCGGTTTCGTGCTGCAGGAGATGGGGCGCCGGGGCGATTTCCTCGGGCGTCTCGGGAATATCAACTCGGGATAATTCGGTCATGGCGGTACACGCGTCCCAGACGCTCGAGAAAGCTTGGAGCCTACCCCCCGAGATTGGGGACCCGCCGGTTAACGTCTCGTTGAGGATAGTCCCGAATCCCCGCCTAGTTGGTGAGTTTGACGGAACCGCGCGACAGATGCGACCCATCGGTTTAAGAATTTTCGCCAGAACGGAGGTTGCGTGGCTGATTTCGACGACGATCCGCTGGCCCGGGCGATCGCGCGCCCGCCCGCGCCGTCCGCGCCCCCGCGCTATCTGGAGGGATTGAACCCCGCGCAGCGCGAGGCGGTGGAGGCGGTGGATGGTCCGGTGCTCGTCCTCGCGGGCGCCGGCACCGGCAAGACGCGCGTGCTGACGACAAGGCTCGCGCATATTCTGGCGACCAAGCGCGCCTGGCCGGGCCAGATCCTCTGCGTCACCTTCACGAACAAGGCCGCGCGCGAAATGAAGGAGCGCATCGGCCACCTCATCGGCGGCGTGGTGGAGGGGATGCAGTGGCTCGGCACCTTCCACGCGATCGGCGCGAAGATCCTGCGCCGCCACGCCGAACTGGTCGGCCTCAAGTCGAACTTCACGATCCTCGACGACGACGACCAGGAACGCCTGCTGAAACAGGTGATCCAGGCCGCGAACATCGACGACAAGCGCTGGACCGCGCGGCATCTGCGCGCGCTGATCGACCGCTGGAAGAACCGCGCGCAGGCGCCGAGCGAGGTGCCGGCGGGCGAGTCGCACGCCTTCGCCAACGGCAAGGGCGCGGAGATGTACGCCGCCTATCAGGAGCGGCTGAAGGCGCTGAACGCGGTCGATTTCGGCGATCTGCTGGTCTTGACCATCCAGATCTTCAAGGCCGCGCCCGATATCCTCGCCGATTACCGCCGCCGCTTCGTCTATCTGCTGGTCGATGAGTACCAGGACACGAACGTTGCCCAATATCTCTGGCTGAAGCTCCTGGCCGGCGAGCGCCACAATATCTGCTGCGTCGGCGATGACGATCAGTCGATCTATGGCTGGCGGGGCGCCGAGGTCGACAACATCTTGCGCTTCGAAAAGGATTTCCCGGGCGCGCGCATCATTCGCCTGGAGCAGAATTACCGCTCGACGCCGCACATCCTGGGCGCGGCCTCCGGCCTCATCGCCGCGAACGAGGCGCGGCTCGGCAAGACGCTCTTCACCAAGCGGGGCGAGGGCGAGAAGGTCACGCTCTCCGGCTTCTGGGACGGCGAGGAGGAAGCGCGCTCCATCGCCGACGATATCGAGGCCGCCCAGCGCGCGGGCGAGGGCCTGTCGGACATGGCGATCCTCGTGCGCGCCTCCTTCCAGATGCGCGAGTTCGAGGAGCGCTTCCTCAATCTCGGCATTCCCTATCGCGTGATCGGCGGCCCGCGCTTCTACGAGCGCCAGGAAATCCGCGACGCGCTCGCCTATTTCCGCCTGATCGTGCAGGGCGACGACGACCTCGCCTTCGAGCGCATCGTCAACAAGCCCAAGCGCGGCATCGGCGATGTCGCCCAGCAGGCGATCCACAAGGCCGCGCGCGCGGCCGGCGTCTCGCTGCTGCGCGCCTCCTTCGCGCTCATCGAGACCGACGAGATGGCCGCCAAGGCGCGCTCGGGGCTGAGGCGGCTGGTCGAATCCTTCGCGCGCTGGCGCGCCAATCTGGAAACGCAGTCGCACACCGAGCTTGCCGCCATCGTGCTGGAGGAATCCGGCCTCATCGAGCAACTCCAGAACGACCGCTCGCCCGAGGCCGCGGGGCGCCTCGAGAACCTCAAAGAACTCGTCCGCTCGATGGAGGAATTCGAGAATTTGCCGGGCTTCCTTGAGCACGTCTCGCTTGTCATGGCCGTCGAGCAGAACGAGACCGACGACAAGGTGACGCTGATGACGCTGCATGGCGCCAAGGGCCTCGAATTCGACCGCGTGTTCCTGCCCGGCTGGGAGGAAGGGCTGTTCCCGCACCAGCGCGCGCTCGATGAAAGCGGGCTTGCGGGCCTCGAGGAGGAGCGCCGCCTCGCCTATGTCGGCATCACCAGGGCCAAGCGCCTCGCGCACATCTCCTACGCCACCAACCGGCGCACGCACGGGCTTTGGCAGACCGCGATCCCCTCGCGCTTCGTTGAGGAAATTCCGGACGCCCATGTCGAACGGCGCGAGACGGATCTGGGCGCCGCCCAAACCTATGATGGCGGCCGCTGGGCGACGGGGATGTACGAGAGTTCTTATTCCAGTCCCGGCTGGCGCCGCGCGCAGGCGAACGCCGCGAGCGGCCGCGCCGTCAACCGCGCGCCCCTCATCGAGGTGAGCGCGGAACTGATCGCGACGAACGATCCTTCCGCCACGCTCGTCCAGCGCGGCGAGCGCGTCTTCCACGACAAATTCGGCTATGGCCGCGTGGCGCAGGTCGACGGCAACAAGCTCGTCGTCGATTTCGAGACCTCGGGCGAGAAGCGCGTCATCGCGCAATTCGTGAAGCGGACCTGAGGTCTCCCCCGTGGCGATGCCGGCCATCCTTCGAGACACCCATTTTGCCCTCACCCTGAGGGCGCGCGCTGCGCGTGTCTCGAAGGGTGACGGCAAAAGGGGCCCTCAGGATGAGGCCGGCCCGCACGCCCAATTCATCCCAGCAACCGGCATCGGACCCTGACGATGCCGCAGTTCTGGACGGCGCGCGTGCCCGCCGCGCGCGGCGAGATCGACGCGTTGATGACCGCCTGGGAAGAGGCCGAGCCCGCGCCCCTCGCCGTCTCGGCGATCGAGCGCGCGGAGAATGCCTGGGTCGTCGAGGCACTCTACCCCGAGGCGCCCGATGTGGCGGCGCTCGAAGCCTTGCTCGGCAAACCCGTCTCGCTTGACGGGCTGGCGGATCAGAACTGGGTTGCCCGCTCGCTCGAGGGTCTGCCGCCGGTCGAGGCCGGACGCTTGGTGGTCGCGGGCGCGCACGCGGCCGCCGCCGTTCCGGCCAACAAGCGCCTCCTCGTCATCGAGGCGAGCTTGGCCTTCGGCTCCGGTCATCACGCAACGACGCTGACCTGCCTCCTCGCGCTCGATCATCTGAGGAAGACGATGCGCCGCCCCCGCCGCGCGCTCGATGTCGGCACCGGCTCGGGCGTGCTGGCGCTCGGCGCGGCCGCACTCTGGCGCGCGCCGGTGGTCGCGACCGACATCGACGAAGTGGCCGTCGCCGCCGCGACCGCCAATGCGCGCGCGAACGGGCTTAGCCGCGACGTCGCGGCCGTGACCGCGATCGGCGTCGCGCATCCGAGCGTGCGCGCCCGCGCGCCCTATGACCTCGTGATGGCGAACATCCTCGCCGGCCCCTTGACCGCCCTTGCCCCCGCGCTGACTGCGTGCCTCGCCCCCGGCGGCGCGCTGATCCTCTCCGGCATCCTCTCCACCCAGGCGCGCGGCGTGTTCGCCCGCTATCGCGCGCAGGGGCTGATCCTGCGCCGCCGTTTCATCCGGGGCGAATGGACGACATTGCTCCTCACCCGCCCCGCCGATAGGCTCGCCCCATGACCGTTCGCCCCCGTTTTCAAGGCTTCGATGATCCCGTCGGGATCGACGAAACGCCCGCCCGCGTCGCCGCGCTGAAGGCTCTTCTCGCCGAGCGCGCGCTGGACGGCTTCCTCGTGCCGCGCGCCGATGAGTTCCAGGGCGAATACGTACCCAAGCACGCCGAGCGGCTAGCCTGGATTTCGGGCTTCACCGGCTCCTGGGGGCTGGCCGCGATCTTCCGCCATCGCGCGGCGATCTTCATCGACGGGCGCTACACGCTTCAGGTGCGCGAGCAGGTCGATCTGAACCTCTTCGAGCCCATCGCGGTGCACGACGTCGCGCCGCACGACTGGCTGGCGGCGAATTTGCGCAAAGGAGACCGACTGGGCTTCGATCCCTGGCTGCACACGGCCGCGCAGATCGGGCAACTCCGCGCGGCCTGCGAGAAGGCGGGCGCCGAACTTGTTCCGTGTAAGGACAATCTCATCGATGCCGTGTGGCAGAACCAGCCGGCGCCGCCTTTGGGCGCGGTGTCCGTTTATCCAGAATCCCTGAGCGGCGAAAGCGCGACCGACAAGCGCCACCGGATCGCCAAGATCCTCCACGCCGAGAAGGCCGACGCGGCGGTGATCACGCTACCGGAATCGATCTGCTGGCTGCTGAACGTGCGCGGCGCGGACGTGCCGCACACGCCCTTCGCCCTCTCCTTCGCGATCCTGAAGCACGACGGCACGCTCGACTGGTTCATCGATGAGCGGAAACTCTCCGATGCCGTGCGCGCCCATGTCGGCAACGCGGTCGCGATCGAAAAGCCGGATGCGTTCCTGCCCGCGCTGAAGGCGCTGGGCGAGGCGAAGAAGACCGTGCGCGTCGACCGCGCGACCGCCGCGCAGGCCATCTGGGCGGCGCTCGAGGATTCGGGCGCGACGCTCAAGGCCGAAAGCGATCCCTGCCTCCTCCCCAAGGCCTGCAAGAACGACGTGGAGCTGGCGGGCATCCGCGCCGCCCATCGCCGTGACGGCGCGGCGCTGACGCGCTTCCTCGCCTGGCTCTCGCGCGCCAGTCCGTCCGGCAATCTCACCGAGATCGAGACGGTCGAAAAGCTGGAGGATCTGCGCGCGGAAACGGGCGCGCTGAAGGATGTCTCCTTCGACACGATCTCGGGCTCGGGCCCGAACGGCGCCATCGTCCATTACCGCGTGACGCGCAAGACGAACCGCAAGCTTGGGCAAGGCGAGCTGTTCCTCCTCGATTCGGGCGCGCAATACGAGGACGGCACGACGGACGTGACGCGCACCATCGCCATCGGCACGCCGAGCGCGGAGCAGCGCCGCCACTTCACGCTCGTGCTGAAGGGCCATATCGCGCTCGCCACCGCGCGCTTTCCCGATGGCACGACCGGCGCGCATCTGGACGCGCTCGCGCGCCTGCCGCTCTGGCGCGCCGGCCTTGATTTCGATCACGGCACGGGCCACGGCGTCGGCCATTATCTGAGCGTGCATGAAGGCCCGCAAAACATCTCCAAGCGCTTCGGCCCGCCGCCGCTGAAGCCCGGCATGGTCTGCTCGAACGAGCCGGGCTTCTACAAGACCGGCGCCTACGGCATCCGCATTGAGAACCTCGTGATCGTGACACCACCGCAAGACGTGCCGGGCGGCGATCGCGCGATGCTGGGCTTTGAAACCGTGACGCTCGCGCCCATCGACCGCGCGCTGATCGACCCCGCGCTGCTGGACGCGGACGAGCGCGCGTGGCTCAACGCCTATCACGCCCGCGTGCGCGAGGCGGTGGCGCCGGATCTCAGCCCCGCTGACCGCGAGTGGCTGATCGCGGCGACGGAACCCATCGCGTGACCGGCCCGCTCGCCGCCATCGATCATCTGGTGCTCGGCGTCGCCGATCTCGCCGGCGCGGAGAAGATCTTCTCCCGCCTCGGCTTCCGCATGGGGCCGGCCGGAATTCACACCGGGCGCGGCACGCGCAACCGCTGCATCATGTTCCGCCGCACCTATGTCGAATTGCTGGCGGTGGATGAGGCGGCGCCCGCCGCCTCCTGGCTGAGCGATCTCATCGCCGCGCGCGGCGACGGCGGCCTCGCGCTCGCCTATGCCGGAACCGATGCCGCCGCGACCGCCGCCGCCTTGCGCGCCGCCGGCATCGACGCGCGCGACCCGGAAGCCCTGGCGCGCCCGCTCCCGCTCGACGGCGACACGAAAACCGTGCGCTTCGAGAACGTGACGCTCGCGGGACTGGGTGATGGCGCGGTCCCGCAATTCGTCTGCGTCCACAAGACGCCCGAGCTCACCCGTGCGCGCCACGAATGGCAGCTCCACGCGAACGGCGCGGACGATCTCCACGAGATCGTGATCGAGGCGGCGGATCCCTCCGCCTTCCGCGAGACCGCCGCGCGGATGTTCGGTGAGGAGGCGATCCGCGAGCACCCGCACGGCTTCGTCGCGCGCCTCGCGCCCGCCTCGCTCGCTTACTTGACGCCCGTGGGCGTCCGCGAGCGCTTCGGCACGCCCGCGCGCGAGGGCCTGCCGCGCGATCCCGCGATCGCCGCCATGTCCATCGCGGTGAAGGAAGTGGACGCCGCCGGCGCCATCCTCGATGCGGCCGGCGTCGATTTCCGCGAGAAGCCGCACGGCCTCGTGCTCCCCGCCTCCGCCGCCTGCGGCATCATCCTCGAATGCGTCGACGCGCACGCCTGAGGGTACCGACACCGATCATAACTTAGATTGTCATGGCCGCCCTTGCCTGCCCTCCGCGCAGGCGGAGGGTGGCGGCCATCCATGCCTCAGCGCGCGTGGCGCCTAACGTCGATCGGGGCGCGATGGATGGCCGGGACGAGCCCGGCCATGACAATCGGAGAATTGACGGAGAAGCGCCTTCCTCCTCCCCCGTTCACAGCGGAGGTGTCGCGCAGCGACGGCGTGGGGAAAACCTCTGTCACGTCACCACCCGCGCATGCGGGCGGTCCATGGCTTGAGGATCATCCGGAAAGTATGGATCGCCCGGACACAGCCGGGCGATGACGAAGGCGGGAAAACAGACGAGACCGGCCATGACAATCGGAGCATGTACGGCGACGCGCCTTCCTCCTCCCCCGTTCACGGGGGAGGTGTCGCGAAGCGACGGAGGGGGGAAATCCCCGGAGCACCCCCTCACCCCCCGATGAGCGCGAGCCATTCCTCTTCGCTCAGCACACGGACGTTGAGCTTCGTCGCCTCCTTCAGCTTCGAGCCCGCGCCCGGCCCCGCGACCAGATAGTCGGTCTTGGCCGACACCGACCCCGACACCTTCGCCCCCAGCGATTCCGCCCGGGCCTTGGCCTCCGAGCGCGTCATGCGTTCGAGCGTGCCGGTGAAGACGACCGTCTTGCCCGAGACCGGCGAGCTCTGCGCGGGCTTGGCCGCGTCCGTCACGGTGAGCGCGCCGAGCAGGCGAGCGAGCTCCGCCTCGTTGTGCGGCTCGGCGATGAAATCGACGATCGCCGCCGCAACCACCGGCCCGATGCCGTCGATGCCCTCAAGCTCGCTGCGCGCCGCCTCATCGCCTTTCGCCGCCGCGCGCATCGCGCCGAAAAACGCCTCGGCGGAACCATAGACGCGCGCGAGCACCCGCGCCGTCTGCTCACCGACATGCCGGATGCCGAGCGCGTAGATGAACCGCTCGAGCGCGATCGTCCGGCGCTGATCGATCGCGGCGAAGAGATTGCGCGCCGACGCCTCGCCCCAGCCCTCGCGGTCCTTGAGCGCGCCCGCGCCGCTGCCGATGCGCTTCTCCAGCTGGAAGATGTCGGACGGGTGCGTGATCAGCTTTTCCTCGAAGAACGTCTCAAGGTGCTTCGCCCCCAGCCCCTCGATATCGAAGGCATCGCGCGAGACGAAATGATTGAGCCGCTCCAGCGCCTGCGCGGGGCACGTGAGCCCGCCCGTGCAGCGCCGCGCGACGTCGCTCCGCCCGCCGGAGCCCGCCGCGTCGCGCACCGCGTGGCTACCGCAGACGGGGCACAATTGCGGAAAAACGTATGGCTCTGAATTCTTCGGCCGCTTCTCGATCAGCACCCGGACGATCTGCGGGATCACATCGCCCGCCCGCTGCACGATCACGTGGTCGCCCACCCGCACATCCTTGCGCGCGATCTCGTCCTCGTTGTGGAGCGTCGCGTTCGAGACGACGACGCCGCCGACCGTCACGGGCTTCAGCTTCGCGACGGGTGTCAGCACCCCCGTCCGCCCGACCTGGATGTCGATGGCGAGGAGTTCCGTCTCCGCCTGCTCGGGCGGGAATTTATAGGCCGTCGCCCAGCGCGGCGAACGCGCGACGAACCCCAGCCGCTCCTGCAGATCCAGCCGGTCGACCTTGTAGACGACGCCGTCGATGTCATAGCCGAGATCCGCGCGCTGCCCCGCGAGCATGGCGTAATAGGCGGCGGCCTCCGCCTCGCTCTGAACCTGTCTCGTCAGGGGGTTCACTTGGAACCCCCAGTCGCGGAAGCGATCCATCATATCGAATTGAGTCGTGGCGGGCAGCGCGCTCGCCTCGCCCCAGGCATAGGCGAAGAAATGGAGCGGCCGCCCGGCGGTGATCGCGGGGTCGAGCTGACGCAGCGAGCCCGCCGCCGCGTTGCGCGGATTGGCGAAGAGCTTGCCTCCCGCCTCGGCCTGGCGCGCGTTCAGCGCCGCGAAATCGGCGTGCGTCATATAGACTTCGCCGCGCACCTCGAACACGTCGGGAATAGTCCGTCCCCGGAGCGTCTCGGGAATGTCGCCGATCGTGCGCAGATTGGCGGTGACGTTCTCGCCCTCCTGCCCGTCGCCGCGTGTCGCACCGACGACGAGCTGACCCTTCTCATAGCGCAGCGACGCCGACAGCCCGTCGATCTTGGGCTCCGCGGTGAAGATGGGGGCGTCATCCCCCAGATTGAGGAAGCGCCGCACCCGCGCGATGAAGTCGGAAAGGTCCTCGCGCGTGAACGCGTTGTCGAGCGAGAGCATCGCCTTGGCGTGCCGCACCTTGGCGAAGCCGCGCGCGGGCGCGGCGCCCACCGTCTGGCTGGGCGAGGCGCCGTCGGCAAGATCCGGAAACCGCGCCTCGATGGCGAGCAGCCGCTGGCGCAGCGCATCGTACGCGGCGTCGGAAATGCTGGGCGCGTCGTTCTGATAGTAGCGTTTGTCGTGCTCGGCGATCTCGAGCGCGAGACGCGTGTGCTCGCGCTTGGCCTGCGGGCGCGTGAGGGCGGAGACGGCTTTCGGCTCGGCCATCGCGCGCTAGAGCGGCGACATCAGCCGCGCGGCGGCCGCGCGTGCTTCGGTGGTGATTTCGGCGCCCGAAAGCATGCGCGCCACTTCCTCGCGCCGCCCCTCGGGCGAGAGCGCCTCGACGGAGAAGCGGCTCGTCTGTGCGCGGTGCGTCTTGGCGATCCGCAAGTGAAGATCGGCCCGCGCGGCAATCTGCGGCGAGTGCGTGACGAGCACGACTTGCCCGGCCTTGGCGAGGCGCGCCAGCCGCTCGCCGATCGCGTCCGCCACCGCGCCCGAGACGCCTTGGTCGATCTCATCGAAGACGAGGCTCGCGGGCGCACGGCCCTTGGCGAGACAGACTTTGAGTGCCAGCACGAAGCGCGCGAGTTCGCCGCCCGAGGCCGTGCGGTGCAGCGGCCCGAACGGTGCGCCGGGATTCGTCGCCACCTCGAAGACGACGCGGTCGATCCCGTGAGGCGCCTCGGGCCCCGCCTCATCGCTCTCGATGGAGACGCGGAACTGCGCCTTGTCGAGCTTGAGCGGCTTGAGCTCTTTCTTGAGCGCCGCTTCGAGCCTGTCGCCCGCCCGCCGCCGGCCGGCGGAAAGCGTCTGCGCCGCCGCGCGATAGGCGCCGCGCGCGTCTGCCGCCTCGGCGCTGAGCCGGCCGAGCATCTCTGTGCCCTGATCCATGCCGCGCACCTTGTCGGTCATCCACGCCGCGAGCGCGGCGAGCTCGGCGACCGGCACGCGGAATTTCCGTGCCGCGTCGCGGAGCGCATGGAGCCGGTCATCGACGCTGGCGAGCGCGCCGCGATCATCGGCGAGCGCTGCGGCCGCGCCCTCGACGAGCGCGCGGCTCTCGGTGATCTCGGAAAGCGCGCGGCCGAGCGCATCGATCGGCGGCCCCAGCAGCTCCGGCGCCATCGCGCGGGCGCGCTCCAGCCGCCGGAGCGCCTGGCCGAGCCGCGCCTCGAGGCCGCTCGCGCCCGAGAGCGCCTCGCCCGCCGCGTTCAAATCCTCGCTGATCCGCTCGGCTGCCATCAACAGCGCGCGCCGCTCGCTCAGCTGCACTTCCTCGTTTTCGCCGGGATTGAGCGCGGCGAGTTCGAGCGCGCCTTCGCGCAACGCCGCCTCGTCCTGCGAGAGGCGCGCGGCTTCGGCTTCCGCCGCCGCCAGCGCCGCGCGCGCCGCGACCAGCCGCCCATGCGCGGCCTCGACCGCCCCGCGCTCGCGCTCCAGCCCCGCAAAGGCGTCCAGCAGCGCGCGATGTGCGACGGGCTGGAGAAACTCCTGCGTCTCGAATTGCGTGTGCAGCTCAACGAGCAGCGCGCCGATTTCGCGCAAGAGCCCGACGCTCACCGGATTGTCGTTGATAAAGCCGCGGCTGCGCCCGTCCTCGCCGATCGTGCGGCGAAGGACGATGTCCTCGGCGGGCGCAAGGCCCCGCGCTTCCATGAGCGCGAAGGCGGGATGCCCCGGCTCCGGCGCGAAGACGGCGGTGACGGAGGCGGCATCCGCGCCCGCCCGCACGAGCGAACGGTCGGCCCGCGCGCCCGTCGCGAAGGAGAGCGCCTCGAGGATCATCGATTTGCCCGCGCCCGTCTCGCCCGTGAGCACGCACAGCCCGGGACCAAGGGCGAGCTCGACCTCCTCGATGAGCAGCAGGTCACGAATGGCAAGGGTGACGAGCATCGATGGCCGCCATGGGGGGCACACCGCCCCCCGCGCGATTAGAAGACCGAGCTGAGCGCCCGCGACATCCACGAACCCTGATCCTCTTCAGGGGCCAGGTCCTGTTCGGCGAGCAGCGCATAGGAATCCTGGTACCACTCGCTGCCCGGGAAATTGTAGCCGAGCACGGCCGCCGATGCCTGCGCCTCTTTCGCAAGGCCCATCGCGAGATAGGCCTCGGTCAGGCGGTGCAGCGCCTCGGGCGTGTGGGTCGTGGTCTGGTATTTCTCGATCACGGTGCGGAAGCGGTTGATCGCGGCGACGTATTGCCCGCGCGTGAGATAATAGCGCCCGATCGCCATCTCCTTGCCCGCGAGGTGATCGCGTGTGAGATCGATCTTCAGCCGCGCGTCCCGCGCGTACTCGCTGTCAGGGAAACGCCGCGCGACTTCGGTAAGGCTGGAGAGCGCCAGCTCCGTCGTGCGCTGGTCGCGGCCCACGTCGACGATCTGTTCGTAATAGGAAATCGCGCGCAGGTAATAGGCGTACGAGACGTCCTTGTTGCCGGGGTGAAGCGAGATGAACCGCTCCGCCGCCAGGATCGCCTGGTCGTATTTGTTGGCCTGGTAATAGCAGAACGCGCTCATCAACATGCCGCGCCGCGCCCAGCTGGAATAGGGATGCTGCCGCTCGACCTCGTCGAACCGCTTGGCGGCTTCTTCCCAGTTCTTCAGGTCGATCTGCTTGAGCGCTTCGGCATAAAGCTCCTCGACCGGCTGCTCGACATACTCGAGCTCCTTGTCGCTGTCGGAGGAGCAGGCCGAAAGGCCGAAAACGAGGAAGAGAGCGGCCAAACCGGCCGCCAGGACTCGCGCGGGCGGCGCCGCGATCAGATGGGTCAGGCTCATGCGCATCCTTCACACAACCACGCACCGCAGGTCGGCAGCGATAAACTGTGAGTTGCAATATCCATGGGTCGCCAGGAAATAAGCCGGCAGGCGTCTCGGTCGGAACTCTATACAGGTCAACCGTCCCATTGACTATGCCGCTGAACGGAGCGGCTTCAAAGAAACCGCAAAATACGATTGATCCAGTGGAGGCGCGGCGGCGAATAACAGGTTGAGGGGGAATGTCTCGATTACGCCCTCTTGGCTGTGAAACTGCGCTATGCTGCCCAGAACGGCTATGGGCAGAGGCCCACGTCGAATGGAGTGAAACGGTGGATCAGGTCACGATGAAAGGACCGCGCCTCGCGAAACGCGTGGACGAACATGTCGGCGAGCGCATTCGCCAGCGCCGCACGATGCTCGGCTACACCCAGGAACAGCTCGCCGGCGCGCTGAACATCTCCTACCAGCAGGTCCAGAAATACGAGACCGGCGCCAATCGCGTGAGCGCGGGGCGCCTCTACGAGATCGCCTCCCATCTCGACATCGACATGGGCTATTTCTTCGAAGGCTTGGCGCCGACCGCGCGCTCGGGCCCGATGCCGCATGGCGGGCGGAACCGCACCACGATCGAACTGGTGCGGAATTTCGCCGATATCGGCGACGGCGAGCTGCGCAACGCGCTCTCATCCCTGGTCAAAGTGCTGGCGCTGCGCCTGGGCGATGAGGCGACGCGCGCGATTCCCGTCAATGGAACGGACGCGGCGGCCTCGAACCACGGCGCCGACGGCAACTAGGCGGTCTGCACCGCCTCCAGTGGGCCGTCCGCGCGGACGGGCGGCTCGGTGAGGAGGATGGTCTCGAACGCCTCCGGCCGCGCGAACAGCGCGCGCAGCAGCATGTTGTTCATCCGGTGCCCGGTCCGCTCGCCGCGGAACGCGCCGATGATCGGCATGCCGGCGAGCGCGAGGTCGCCGATCGCGTCGAGCAGCTTGTGCCGCGCGAACTCGTCCGCATAGCGCAGCCCCCCCTCGTTCATCACGTGGTCGCCGTCGACGACGATCGAATTCTCGAGCGAGCCGCCCTGCGCGAGACCCATCGCGCGGAGCGCTTCCACCTCGTGGCGGAAGCCGAAGGTGCGCGCCCGCGCGATCTCCTCACGGAAGGCTTCCTGCGTCAGCGCGATGCCGAAATGCTGCTGCGCGATCGCGGCCGAGGCGAAATCGATCATGATGTCGATGCGCGGCTCGGCCGAGGGGCGAAGCTCCGCGACGCGCCCGCCGTCCGCGACGCGCACGGTCTTAAGAATGCGGAGGGCCTTGCGCGGCGCGCGCTGCACCGCGATGCCCGCGCATTCGATGAGGAAAACGAACGGCGCCGCGCTGCCGTCCATGATCGGAATCTCAGGGCCCGTGAGCTCGACGGTGACGTTGTCGATGCCCAGGCCCGCGAGCGCGGCCATCATATGCTCGACCGTCTGCACTGAGACGCCCGCTTCGTTCGTCAAGGTCGTGCCGAGCGTCATGTCGCTCACGGCATCGAAGCGCGCGGGAATGCGCGCGTTGCCGGCCGGCGCGTCGCGCCGCACGAACACGATGCCGCTGCCGACTGGCGCGGGCTTCAGCGTCAAGGACGCCGGCGCGCCGGAATGAACGCCCACGCCGACACAGTCGACAGGCTTCTTCAGCGTGCGTTGCAGATTAATGGTCACGACGAGATACGCCCCCTATAGCCGGTCCCCGCGTGGCCCCTTGAGCACCGGGCCGAAACGCGACGAGGATACGGCCGCCCCCCACAACCGTTCCTTAGAGTTAGGCGTCTCGATCGGTGTCCTGAAATGACACTTTGTTGCAGATTGTTTCGAGAAAAACCCAAGGACTTCCAGAGACTTAGCTCCTTCGGCCCTTGGGTTGCAGGCACGATGCAGGTGGTCAGTTGGCCTGGCGCCGCAGAAACGCTGGGATCTCGAGCTGGTCGTCGGGCTGTGATTCGCGGAACAGCCCGTCCCCGCCCGGCGCCTTGGGTTCGGCGAGGCGCGTGCGCGCACCGCCTTCTTCCGACGGCTCGAAGCGGAGCGACCGCGCCGGGCCGCTGCTCAGCCGCATGTCGTCCTCGTCCTGTCCGTCCCGCGCGCGGCGAACGCCCGTGACGCGCTCGAAGAAGGTAAGCGGACGCTTCTGCGTCCGCCCGTCATCGCCGCGTGGCTCGCTGCTCGCGAAGGGATGCGGATCCTCGCTCGCCTCGGCCTTGGGGGCGGCCGCCTGCGGAGCCGGCGCGGCGGGCGCGCTGGCGGCCGGGGCTTCGGCCGCGGGAGCTGAGCTGGCGGCCGGAGCCGCCTCGGCCGCTGCCGGGGTCGCGCGCGGACGCGGCGCCGCCACGCCTGTCGAAAGGAGGCTCGGGAACGTTTCCGTCGTCGCCGTCGCGCCTGCGCGCGGGATCAGAAGGCTCGGACGCCGCCGCAAACCCGTCAGGCGCGACTGCATATCGTCCGCCTCGCTGTCGCTCGCCGCCGGGGGCTCGCTCGCGGCGGGCGCTGCGGGTTCGGGCCGGCTCGCGAGGCGATCCTGCAGCACGTGCACCGGATTGCCGGCATCGGGCGCGCTCGGCGCCGGAGCCGCCGCTTGCGGCGCGCGGGCGGCGGGTGCCGCGGCCTGCGACGTCCGCGCGGACGACGCGCCATGCGGGCTCGTCACGCGCGGGCGCTGCTCGGCCGGGCGATAGGGCATCGGATCGGCTTCGGTGCGGGCGACCGCGTCGATGCCGGTCGCCACCACCGACACGCGGATCGAGCCATCGATGCGCGGATCGAACGTCGAGCCGACCTTGATGTTCGCCTCGCCGTCGCATTCCGCGCGGATACGGTTCGCGGCCTCGTCGACCTCGAACAGCGTCAGGTCCATGCCGCCCGTGATGTGGATGAGCACGCCCTTGGCGCCCTTCATCGAGACATCGTCGAGCAGCGGATTGTTGATCGCGGCTTCCGCCGCCTCGATCGCGCGCTTCGGACCTTCGGATTCGCCCGTGCCCATCATCGCCTTGCCCATTTCGCCCATCACGGTGCGAACGTCGGCGAAGTCGAGATTCATGAGGCCCGGGATCACCATGAGGTCGGTGATGCCGCGCACGCCTGAATGCAGCACCTCATCGGCCATCGCGAAGGCCTGCGCGAACGTCGTCTT
Source organism: Alphaproteobacteria bacterium (assembly GCA_016124385.1). Taxonomy (GTDB): domain Bacteria; phylum Pseudomonadota; class Alphaproteobacteria; order Micropepsales; family Micropepsaceae; genus JACADY01. Next base: position 17,828 of record WGNU01000003.1, read on the forward strand.
CTCGTTCGCGATCCGGAAGAGGTTCTGGTTCGGAATGATGATGAGCGTGTCGACGAATTTCTGGAGTTCCTCCAGCCCCTCCTCCGCCACCTTCATGCGGCGCGGCCCTTCGAACTGGAACGGCTTCGTGACGACGCCGACCGTGAGGATGCCCATCTCCCGCGCCGCCTTGGCGATGACGGGCGCCGCGCCCGTGCCGGTGCCCCCGCCCATGCCGGCGGTGACGAACACCATGTGCGCGCCGGTGAGGACGTCCTGGATGTCGGGGAGCGAGGATTCGGCCGCCGCCGCGCCGATCTCGGGCTTGGAGCCCGCGCCCAGGCCCTGCGTGATGCCGGACCCCAGCTGAATCTTGCGCGGCGCGCGCGATCCCGCGAGCGCTTGGGCATCGGTGTTCGCGGCGACGAACTCAACGCCTTCGAGCTCGGCGCTCAGCATGTTGTTGACGGCATTGCCGCCCGCGCCGCCAACGCCAAACACGACGAGCTTCGGCTGCAGCTCCGGCGTCTCAGGCTTGCGCAGATTGAGTGTCATACATCGCCTCCGTGGACTGAGATGAGGGACGCGCCGATCCCCACCGCTGTCGCGAATCGTTCATCGCTCGTTTTCAGCATACCCGTTCATCGGCGTCACAGGTTTTCTTTCAGCCATTGGGAGAATCTTTGCCACGGCGCGCGTCCTGATTCGACGGGCGAAAGATCACCATTCATCGAGAGATCCCGCGGCGAGTTCTGCGCGTGGATGAGCAGGCCGCAAACGGTCGCGAACGACCCGTTGGCGACGGATTCCGCGAGTCCCGCGACACGAATCGGCCGGCCGAGACGCACTTGCTTGCTGAGCAGGCGCTGCGCGATCTCGCGCGCGCCCGAGAGCTGGCTCGCCCCGCCCGTCAGCACGATGCGGCGATTGGAAACGTTCTCGATGCCGCTCGCCGCGATCCGGTCGTGCACGAGCTCGAAGATTTCTTCCACGCGCGGCCGGATGATGCCCGTCACCATCGAGCGCGGCACGTCGGTCGCCGAATCCGGGTCTTCCTCGCCCACTTGCGGCACCGCGATCATGTCGCGGTCGTCCTGCGGCGAGACGAGCGCCGAGCCGTAGAGCGTCTTCATGCGCTCCGCCTCGGTGAGGGGTGTGGATAACCCGCGCGCGATGTCGGCGGTGATATGCGCGCCGCCCAGCGGCACCGTGTCGCCGAAAACGAGGCCGCCATCCTGGAAGATCGCGATCGAGGACGTCCCCGCCCCCATGTCGATGACGATGGCGCCGAGTTCCACTTCATCGGGCACCAGCACCGAGAGCCCGCTGGCATAGGGCGAGAACACGCGCGCAACGACGCTCAGATGGCACCGCTCGACGCAGAGCTGAAGGTTCTGCAGCACGCCCTCCTGCACCGTGATCGCGTGGAGGTTGGCCGAGAAGCGGTCCGCGACCATGCCGCGCGGATCGCGGATGCGCGTCGTCCCGTCGATGCAATAGCCCAGCGGATTGGCGTGCAGCGTGCCGCGCCCCGGGCGCTCGGCCTCCATCCGCCCCAACGTGATGAGGCGCTGGATGTCGCTCGCCTGCACCTCCCGCCCGCCCAGATGCGCCTCGACGCGGAAGCTCTGGCTCTGCGGCAGCCCGGCCGAGACGTTGATGATGACGTCCTGGACGGTCACGTCCGCCATCCGCTCGGCGGCCGCAACCGCCGCGCGGATCGCGGATTCCGCGCGCTCCATGTCGATGATCGCGCCCGAGCGGATGCCGCGCGCGGGCTGATGCCCGATGCCGATGATGCGCAGCTGCGGGCTCGGCCCCTCGCCCGGTTTCGGCGGCTCCAGCCGCGCGATCAGGCAGGCGATCTTCTGCGTCCCGATATCGAGCGCGACGAGGGAACCCTGCCGGGCCGCGCTCGACAGGCGCTCGCGATGCGTCTTCGTTTTCCCCCGCGACGTGATCATGTGCGCTCGCCCTTCCCCCCGATGGTGACGCCGCCGATGGGTCGGAACACGGTTCGATCGGGCAGACGCATGTCGATAACGGATACCGCGCGCTGCAGCACGTGCTGCTCGCGGATCAGGCGCTCGAGCTTGACGAGCGCCGCCTTGACCTTGTCGGACGGCAGCATGACGAGGATGTCCGACTTCATGTGCAGATCCCAGCGCCGGCTATTGACGTAGACCGCCGCGCTAACCTCGCTTGCGATCGCGGGATGCTGCGCGAGCAGTGCCTCGAGGCCCCCCGCCGCCAGATGCGCGTTCTTGCCGACGACCATGGGCAGGTCGTGGAACTGCTCGATGCCTTTCGCGCTGATGACGTCGCCGCCCTCGCTGATGAGATGGAGCTGGCCCTTGTACTGCCAGATCGCGAACGGCGTTTCCTCGGTGATCGTCACTGTGATGCGGTTGGGAAGCTGGCGCACCACCCGCGCGTCGGCGACGAAATCGACCGCCATCAGCCGCTCGCGCGCGGCCACCGGATCGAACGCGAGGATCGGATCGCCGGGCTTGAGCCCGATCGCGGCCTCGATCGCCTCGCGCGAGGCATGGTTGCGGCCATGGAGCGTCAGATGCTCGACGCGCAGGCCCGCTTCGCCCATCGCGCCATAGACGCTCGCCATCACGGCCTCGCTCGCGCGCGCGACATGCCCGCCCGCAAAAAGGCCATAGACGCCCGCCCCGCCCAGCACGATCAGCGCGACCGCGCTCATCGAGAGATAGCGCTTGAACGTCGTTTCGTACCAGACGCGCCAGCGGCCGATCAGCGTGTCCTGCTTGCGCGATTTGCGCTTGCCGGCGCTGCGGCGCGGCTCTTCATCGGCCGCCAGGAACGCGCGGCGCCGCGCGGGCGCGGGGCCCGAACGGGGCTTGCGCCGCCGGCGCGGCGTCGAGAAGCTCGGCTCCTTCCTTACCGCTCGCATGATGCATCCTCCACGAGCCACGCGACGAGATCGCTGAAGGTGAGACCCACATGGGCCGCCTGCTCCGGAACGAGCGAGGTCGGCGTCATGCCGGGCTGGGTGTTGATTTCGATCGTGACGAGCCGGCCCGGCTCGCCCTTCGTGTCGTCGTAGCGGAAATCCGTGCGCGTCACGCCCCGGCAGCCGATCGCCTGATGCGCGAGCACCGCGAGCCGCTTCGCCTCCTCATAGACGTCGGGATGAACGCGCGCGGGGATCACATGCGTCGAGCCGCCCGCCGCGTATTTCGCGTCGTAATCGTAGAAGGCCGCGGCCGTCGTGATCTCGGTGACCGCGAGCGCGCGCTCGCCCATGACCGCGACGGTGAGTTCGCGGCCGGGAATGAATTTCTCGATCAGGACTTCCTCGCCCAGCGTCCAGCTGTCGGTGCCGAGTTCGCCGGGCGGCCGGTTGTCGCCCTCGCGGATGATGAAGACGCCGATGCTCGATCCCTCCGAGACCGGCTTGATGACGTAGGGCGGCTCCATCAGATGCCGCTCGCTCGCAAGCTTGCGATGCACGACGAGACCCTCCGCAACGGGAATGCCGGCGGTGCGCATCACCGCCTTCGCGCGCTCCTTGTGCATCGCGAGCGCGGAGGCGAGCACGCCCGAATGCGTATACGGCAGCCGCAGCGTTTCGAGCACGCCCTGCATGCAGCCATCCTCGCCGTATTTGCCGTGCAGCGCGTTGAAGACGACGTCGGGCTTCATCTCGGTGAGGACGACCGCGATATCGTGCCCGACATCGATTTCGCTGACGCGATAACCCGCCTTGCGCAGCGCCGTCGCGCATTCGCTGCCCGACACGAGACTGACCGGCCGCTCGGCGGAGAGCCCTCCTTTGAGGACGGCAACGTGCTTCGCTGTCATGACGTCCTCCGTTTCGGTTCGCCGATCCGCTTGATTTCCCACTCGAGCGCAACGCCCGACTGCGCGAGCACGGCCTTGCGCACGTCCTCGCCGAGCCCTTCGAGATCCTCCGCGCTCGCCTCGCCGCGATTGATGAGGAAATTGCAGTGCATCTCGGAAACCTGCGCATCGCCCCGCAAGCGGCCGCGGCAGCCGGCCGCATCGATGAGCTGCCAGGCTTTTTTCCCGTCCGGATTCTTGAAGGTCGACCCGCCCGTGCGGCTGCGGATCGGCTGCGTCGCCTCGCGCGAGGCGCTGACGTCGTTCATCCGCGCTTCGATCGCCGCGCGCTCGCCCGGCACGCCCTCGAACACCGCCTCGGTGAAGATGAGATCGCTGGGCGCGCTCGCATGGCGATAGGAAAAGCCCATCTCCTTCGCGCTGAGCGCGACGTGCGCGCCGCCCCGCGTGACCGCGCGGGCCTCGATGAGCACGTCCTTGAACTCGCTGCCATAGGCGCCCGCGTTCATGCGCAGGCCCCCGCCGATCGAGCCTGGAATCCCGCGCAGGAACTCAAGGCCAGCGACCCCTTCTTGCGCCGCCGCGCGCGCGACCGCCGCATCGAGCGCCGCCGCGCCCGCCGTCACGCGCGTGCCCTCGACGGTGATCGCGTTGAACCCGCCGCCCAGCCGGATGACGACGCCGCGCACGCCCCCGTCGCGCACCAGAAGATTGGAGCCGACGCCGACGACGGTGATCGGCACATCGCCGGGACACGCGGCCAGGAACGCGGCGAGATCGTCCGCGTCCGCCGGGCGGAAGAGAATGTCCGCCGGCCCTCCGACGCGGAACCACGTGAGATCGGCGAGCGAGGCATCGGGGCGAAGGCTCCCGCGCACTTGCGGCAGCCGGTCGATCAGCGCGCGGGCGGCGATCGCGTTCATGCGCGCCCTCCCTTGGCGAGATCGGCGAGTTGCTTGGGCAGCGCCTGCGCCCAATTCGTGATCGAGCCCGCGCCGAGACAGACGACGTAGTCGCCTTCCTGCGCCAGGTCCGCGATCATCGGCGCGAGCGCCTCGGGTCCTTCGAGCCTGCGCACGTCGCGGTGCCCGTGATCGCGCAGGCCCGCGATCAGCGCGTCGCGGTCGATGCCGGGGATCGGCGCCTCGCCGGCCGGATAGACGTCGGTGACGATCACCGTGTCCGCATCGTTGAGGCAGGTGCAGAACTGATCGAACAGATCGCGCAGCCGCGTGTAGCGATGCGGCTGGACGATCGCGATGACGTTGCGCCGCGCGACCTGGCGCGCCGCGCGCATCACGGCCGCGATCTCGACCGGGTGGTGGCCGTAATCGTCAACGACCGTGACGCCGCCCGCCGAGCCCGTGATCGTGAAGCGCCGCTTGACGCCCGAGAACGCGCCGAGCGCTGAGACCATCACGGCATCGCTGAGGCCGAGCTCGCGCCCGACCGCGATGGCGACGAGCGCGTTCTGCACGTTGTGCGGCCCCGGCATCGGCAGCGTCACGCCTTCGAGGCGCGCCGGCCCGCCTTTCACGCGGTCGGCGATGACGATCGTGAAGGTCGAGAGGCCCTCCTTCGCGCCGACATCGATCGCGCGAATGTCGGCCTGCGCGCTGAAGCCGTAGGTGACAATCCGCCGGTCGGTCACGCGCCCGACCAGCGCCTGCACTTCGGGGTGATCGAGGCAGAGAATGCCAAGGCCGTAGAACGGCACGTTTTCAACGAACGTCAGGAACGCCTGCTTCACGCCCTCGAACGAGCCGTAATGGTCGAGATGTTCGGGATCAATGTTGGTGACGACCGCGATGGTCGCGGGCAGCTTGACGAGCGTGCCGTCGCTCTCATCGGCCTCGACGACCATCCACTCGCCCTGGCCGAGGCGCGCGTTCGTGCCATAGGCGTTGATGATGCCGCCATTGATGACCGTGGGATCGAGCCCTCCGGCATCGAGCAGCGTTGCCACCATCGTCGTCGTCGTTGTCTTGCCGTGCGTGCCGCCGATGGCGATCGACCATTTAAGCCGCATGAGCTCGGCCAGCATCTCCGCGCGCTTGACGACGGGCAGCTGCTTCGCGCGGGCCGCGTCGAGTTCAGGATTGCCCGCCTTGATGGCGGAGGAAATGACGACGATCTTCGCATCGCCCAAATTCTCCGCCTTCTGGCCGATGGCGACCGAAATGCCGAGGCCCTGCAGGCGTTTCACGTTCGCGTTGTCGCTGGCGTCCGAGCCCTGCACGCGGTAGCCGAGCGTCTTCATCACTTCGGCGATGCCGCTCATGCCGATGCCGCCGATGCCGACGAAATGTATGGGTCCGAGATCGAACGGAACGCGTCTCATGCCGAACCCTCCACCGCGGCGGGGGGGAGCGCTTTCGCCCCCGCCAATCCCTCGATCACGCGCGCCAGCGCCTCGGCCGCGTCGAGCCGCGCAAGGCCCGTTGCGGCGTCCGCCATCTTAGTGAGGCGCTCGGGCGCTTGCACGAGATCGCTGATGAGGCTCGCGAGCCGCTGCGGCGTGAACTCCGGCTGCGCGATCGCCTCGGCGGCGCCGGCGGATGCGAACGCGCGCGCGTTGAAGCGTTGATGGTCGTCCATCGCGAAGGGATAAGGAACAAGGATCGAGGGCCGGCCGATCGCCGCCAGCTCCGCGCAGGTCGAGGCGCCCGACCGCGCGATCACGAGATGCGCCGCCGTCAGCCGCGCCGGCACGTCGGTGAAGAAGGCGGACAGCTCGGCGACGACGCCCGCCGCCGCATAGGCCGCGCGCGTGCGCTCGAGGTCTTCCGGCCGGCATTGCTGGACGATCCGCACGCGCTGGCGAAGGGCCTCCGGCAGCGCCGCGACCGCATCCGGCACGACATCGCTCATGATCCGCGCGCCCTGGCTGCCGCCGAAGACCGCAAGGTTGATCGTCTCGCCCGCGCCGGGCGCGGCATAGGGAACCCCGCTTGCCGACGCGATCGCGGGCCGCACGGGATTGCCGGTCTGAACGACGCGCGAAGCGAGCCCCGGCGCGAGTTTTTCGAGCGCGGGAAAGGACGAGGCGATCACCCGCGCCGAGCCCGCGAGCATCCGGTTCGCGCGGCCGAGCAGCGCGTTCTGTTCGTGGAGCACGATCGGCACGCCCCGCAGCCGCGCCGCGACGATGGGCGGCAGCGAGGGATAGCCGCCGAAGCCGACCGCGACGGCGGGCCTCGCGCGCCCGATCAGCGCGAAGGCGCTCGCGATACCGCGCAGGATCTGCCAGCCCGCCCGCATCAGCGCGAGCGGATTGCGGCTGTCGAGCGTCGCCGCCTCGACGCGCGCGATCGTCATGCCCGCGATCGGCTTCGAGAATCCCTTGCCGCGCTGGTCGGTGACGAAAAGGATCGCCCGGCCGCGCGCCGCCAGCGCCTCGCTCAAGGCTTCGGCCGGGAAGAGATGCCCCCCCGTGCCGCCCGCCGCGATGAGGATTGGGCCGCTCATCGCACCCCCACCGAAACGCGCGGCTGCGGCCGGCGCCGCGTCAGCGCGAGCGCGAAGCCCATCGTGATCGCGATGGCGACGACCGAGGAGCCGCCATAGGAGATGAACGGCAGCGTCATGCCCTTGGCCGGCATCAATTGCAGATTGACCGCCATGTTGATGAGGGCCTGCAGGCCGAACATCGCGAAAAGACCCGTCGCGGCCAGCTGCGAGAACCCGTCGCCGATGCTCGCCGCGCGCAGAATGCCGCGCAGCACGATCATCGAGAAGAGCAGCACCAAGAGCACGCAGACGAGCGCGCCGAATTCCTCGCCGATCACGGAGAAGATGAAATCCGTGTGCGCGTCCGGCACGTGGAATTTCACTTGCCCCTGGCCGGGCCCGACGCCCAGGAACCCGCCCTTCTCGAACGCCTGAAGCGCGCGGTCCACTTGCTCGGTGCCGTCGCTGTCGCCAGAGCTCAAGAATCGCGCGACGCGCTCGGCGACATGCGGCAGTGTGAGATAGGCAACGCCCAATCCGCCGAGCACCGCCGCGCCCAGCGAGACGACGAACACCATCGAGATGCCCGCGACGAAGAACATCGCGCCCCACACGACGCAGAGAAGCAGCGTCTGGCCGAAATCGGGCTGAAGGATCAAAAGCCCGCCGACAAGCGCGAGGAGCCCGACGGCCGAGAGCACGGCCGGCATGCCGGCTGCGCTGCGCGCATCGGCGAGCAGCCACGCCGAGACGACGACGAAGGCGGGCTTGACGAATTCGGAGGGCTGGACGGTGAGCGCGCCCAGCGTCAGCCAGCGCCGCGCGCCGTTGAGCTGTGGCCCGATGAGGAGGGTCAATACCAACAGCACGATCCCGGCGGCGAGCAGCCCAAGCGCGGCGCGCCGCACTTCCTTGGGGCTCAGAAGCGAGAGCGCCGCCATCGCGGCCGCCGCCGGCAGCAGGAACAGCACCTGGCGCGACACGAAATAGAACGGGTCCTGCCCCAGCCGCATCGCGACCGCCGGGCTCGCCGCAAGGAGGAAGAGGAGGCCGACGCCCATCAGCGCGAGCAGCATCGCGAGTTGCACGCGGTCGATGGTCCACCACCATTCCGCGACGACGTTCTTGTCGGTCCGGGCGAGCGCGATCATGCGGCGTGCCCCGCGCCGCATTCGCGCGCGAGCTCCTTGACGAAGGCTTTGAACTGGTCGCCGCGATCCTCGAAATCGCGGAACTGATCGAACGAGGCGCAGGCCGGCGAGAGCAGCACGACCGGCTCCTCCGCCCGCTCGCGCAGCGCGTCGGCAAGCGCCTTGGCGGTCGCGGTGCGCATGTCGCCGCTGAGATCGAACGGCACCGCGCCCTCCAGGGTCGCCGCGAACGAATCCTGCGCATCGCCGATCAGATAGGCGCGCTTGATGCGCGGGAAGAACGGCGCGAGCGAGGCGATGCCGCCCTCCTTCGCCTTGCCGCCCGCGATCCAATAGATCGTGCGATAGGAATCGAGCGCGCGCGCGGCGGCGTCGGCGTTCGTCGCCTTGGAATCATTGACGAAGAGCACGGGGCCGATCTGCCCCGCGCGCTCCAGGCGATGCGCGAGCCCCGGGAAACTCATGAGCCCCCGCGCCGCGTCGCGCGGATCCTTGATGAGCCCGCGCACGGCGCCGAACGCGAGCGCCGCGTTCTGCCAATTATGCTTGCCGACGAGCGCGGGCGCGGCCTTGAGGTCGCAGACCGCCGTCGCGGGCGAGGCGATCCCGTCATAGAGGACGCCGTCGACGACATAGATGCCCCGCCCCAGCACCTGATTGACGCTGACCGGCAGAACCGCCGGTCCGCCCCGCGCCGTCACGCGCGTGCAGGTCTCGGCCGAGGGCGCGTCGTCGACGCCGATGACGGCGCTGTCGCCCGGCCCCTGCAGCGCGAACAGCCGCTGCTTGACGCGGATGTAGTTCTCAAGGCTGCCGTGCCGGTCGAGATGATCGGGCGTGATGTTGGTGAGCACCGCCACCTGCGGGCGCAGATTGGGCGACAGGTCGATTTGATAGGACGACGTCTCGATCACGTAAACGCGGCCCGGCCGGGGCGGCGCGAGGTCGAACACCGCCGCGCCGATATTGCCGCCGACCTCGGCCTGATGGCCCGCGCGCTGCAGCAGATGGCCGATCAGCGCCGTCGTCGTCGATTTGCCGTTCGTGCCGGTAACGCAGATGAGCGGGCACGTGGCGCCCGCCGCGCTCGCCGCGATCGTCCGCGCGAAGAGCTCGATGTCGCCGATGACGGGAACGCCCGCGTCCTGCGCGCGCAGCACGATCGGATGGGGCTTTGGATGCGTCAGCGGAATGCCGGGCGAGAGCACGAGGGCGGCCAGCCGCTCCCACGGCCAATCATCCCAGGGCTTCGGCGCGATCGAGAGCGCGGCGGCGGCGTCCTGCGCCTTCGTGTTGTCGTCGAACGCGTGGACGATCGCGTGCCCTTCGGCGAGCGCCCGCGCGGCCGCGAGCCCGGAGCGCGCGAGCCCGAAGACGCCGACATGCTGATGCGAATAGAGCGGACACGGGATCATGGCTGGCCCTATCGCAATTTGAGGGTGGCAAGGCCGACGAGCGCGAGCACGACCGCAACGATCCAGAAGCGGATGACGATCGTGGGCTCCTTCCAGCCGAGCTTTTCATAATGGTGATGGATGGGCGCCATCAGGAAGACGCGCTTGCCCGTCAATTGGAACGAGGCGACCTGGACGATCACCGAAACCGCCTCCATCACGAAGAGGCCGCCGACGATGGCGAGCACGATCTCGTGCTTGGTCGCGACCGCGATGGCGCCGAGCGCGCCGCCGAGCGCGAGCGATCCCGTATCGCCCATGAAGACCATCGCGGGCGGCGCGTTGAACCACAGGAACGCGAGCCCTGCCCCCAGCAGCGCCCCGCCGAAGATCGCGATCTCACCGGTGCCGGGAATGAAATGGATCTGCAGATATTCGGCGAACACCGCGTTGCCGACGAGATAGGAGATGAGCGCGAAGGCCGCCGCCGCGATCATCACCGGCACGATCGCGAGCCCGTCGAGCCCGTCGGTGAGATTGACCGCGTTCGAGGCGCCGACGATGACGAGGCACCCGAAGGCGAGGAACGCGATGCCGAGCGGCAGCAGGAATTCCTTGAACACCGGCACCGCGACCATGCCAGAGAGGCCCGCCGGCTGGAACTGCATGATCCACCAGGTCGCCGCCACCGCGATCGCAAATTCGAGGACGAGCTTCACCTTGCCGCCCACGCCCTTGGAGGATTGCTTCGTCACCTTCATGTAGTCGTCGTAGAAACCGATGAGGCCGTAGCCGGCGGTGACGAACAGCACCGCCCACACGTAAGGGTTCTCAAGGTTCGCCCAGAGCAGCGTCGCCACGAACAGCGAGATGAGGATCAGGAAGCCGCCCATTGTGGGCGTGCCGCGCTTGGTGAGGAGATGCGTCTCGGGCCCGTCGTCGCGGATCGGCTGGCCCTTGCCCTGCTTCAGCCGCAGCCAGTTGATGAGCGCGGGCCCGAAGATCAGTCCAATCGCGAGCGCGGTCATGATCGCGCCGCCGGTGCGGAACGTGATGTAGCGGAACAGATTGAAGATCTGATACTCGTCCGCCAGCGGCACGAAGAAATACGGTAGCAAGCGAGCCTCCCCTTAAGTCGCCTGCGGCGCCTTGAGCGCCTCGATGACGATGCGCATACGGCTGCCGAACGAGCCCTTGACCATGATGACATCGCCGGCCCGAAGGCTTTCGGCGACGAGCGGCGCGAGCGCCTGCGAATGCGGCGCGTGCGCGCCCCGGCGCGCCTGCGGCAGCGCCTCGAAGAGATGCTCCATCAACGGCCCGCAGGCAAACACGCGGTCGATCTTGGCCTCGCTGAGCGCCGCGGCGAGGCCGGCATGGAGCGCGGGCGCTTGCGGCCCGAGCTCGAGCATGTCGCCGAGCACGGCGATCCGTTTGCCGCCGCGCCCCGTCGGCGTCTGGGCGAGGAGTGCGATCGCGGCCCGCATCGAGGAGGGGTTGGCGTTGTAGCTCTCATCGATGAGGGTCGCTTCGCCCCCTGGCACAACCACCCGGCTGCGCGCGCCGCGCCCGCCGACCGGGGCGACGTTCACGAATTGCGCGGCCGCGTCCGCGACCGGTACGCCGACCCCGTGCGCCGTCAAGAGCGCGCCGAGCCCGTTCATCACGAAATGCGCGCCCGGAACGCCGATCCGGAAGGTGATCGCCGTGCCGAACAGCGCGGCCGTGACGGTCGATCCCTCGGGGTCGAGGTCGGCATCGATGAGGCGTGCCTCGCAGCCCTCGCTTGTCCCGAACCGCCACACCGCGCCCGCCCCCGCCGCGCGCGCGTGGTCGGCGACCCGCGCGCCGTGCGGATTGTCCATGTTGACGACCGCGATGCCGCCGGGCGCGAGGCCGGTAAAGATCGCGGCCTTTTCATCCGCGATCGCCTCGACGGAGGTGAAATTCTCCAGATGCACGGCCTCGACGGTCGTCACGAGCGCGCAATGGGGTTTGGCGAGCGCGGACAAAGGCGCGATCTCGCCGGGATGGTTCATGCCGATCTCGATGACGCCGAACGCGGCCGCGCGCGGCATCCGCGCGAGCGTCAGCGGCACGCCCCAATGATTGTTGTAGGAGGCCGCCGCCGCGTGCACCGCGCCGAAGGCCGAAAGCACCGTGCGGAGCGCTTCCTTCGTGCTGGTCTTGCCGACGCTCCCGGTGACCGCCGCGATCTTCCCCGTGCTGCGCGCCCGCGCCGCGACGCCGAGCGCCCGCAGACCTTCCAGCGTGTCGGCGCACACGAGAAGCGGCGCATCGGCCGCGACATCGCCCGGTCGCCGCGCGATCAGCGCCGCCGCCGCGCCCTTGTGGAGCGCATCGGCGACGAACGCATGGCCATCGCGCGCATCGCCCTGCAGCGCGACGAAGAGATCGCCGGGCTGGAGCGTGCGCGTGTCGATCGAGATGCCGTTCGCGCGCCACGTGCCGCACGCCCGCCCGCCGGTCGCCTGCGCCGCCTCTTCGCTGGTCCACAGCGGCTCGCTCATGCCCGGCCTCCCATCTCGCGGAGCGCCGCCCGCGCGACCAGAAGGTCGTTGAAGGGATGAACGATGCCCGCGACGATCTGTCCTTCTTCGTGACCCTTGCCCGCGATGACGAGAATATCGCCCGCGCCGAGCGCCGCGATGCCGCTCTTGATCGCCTCCGCCCGGTCGGCGATCTCCTCGGCCGCGGGTGCGCCGTCGAGCACGGCCTCGCGGATGCGCGCGGGATCTTCCGAACGCGGATTATCGTCCGTGACGATGACGTGATCGGCGAGCCGCGCCGCCGCGCGCCCCATCAGGGGCCGCTTGCCGGGATCGCGGTCGCCGCCGCAGCCGATGATGATGTGAAGTCTGCCCGTCACGTGCGGGCGCACGGCCGCGAGCACCGTCTCGACCGCGTCCGGCGTATGCGCGTAATCGACATAGACGCGCGCGCCTGTGGGCGTCGCGCCCGCGGCTTCCAGCCGCCCCGGCGCGCCGGTGAGATGAGCGAGCGCCTCGATCACCGCGTCCACCGCGCCGCCGAGCCCGATCACGAGCCCCGCCGCGACGAGCGCGTTCTCGACCTGAAACCGCCCGGGCAGCGGGAAATGGAACTCGCGCTTCCGCCCGGCGATCTCGAGCGTGATCGTCTGGCCATCCATCTTCGGCGTTTGCGCGAGCAGCCGCAGATCCTTGCCGCGCGCGCCGGCCGTCATGAGGCGCAGCCCGCGCGTGCCGGCGATCTCGGCGAAGAACTCCGCGCCCGCGCCGTCCGCGTTGACGACGGCAAGGCCGTCCCGCGGCAGCAATTCGGTGAAGAGCCGCGCCTTCGCGTCGCGGTAGTCTTCGAAGGTCGGGTGATAGTCGAGATGGTCGCGCGTGAGGTTCGTGAACCCCGCCGCCGCGAGTGTCACCCCGTCGAGGCGGTATTGCGCGAGACCGTGGCTCGACGCCTCCATCGCCAGATGCGTGACGCCCTTCTCCGCGAGGACGTCCAGCTTCTGATGCAGCTCCACCGGATCGGGCGTCGTGTGCGAGAGCGGCAAATGCCCGAACGGCGTATCGACGCCAAGCGTGCCGAGGCTGGCGGAGGCCAAGCCCAGCTTTGCCCAGATCTGCCGCGTGAAACCGGCGACGGACGTCTTCCCGTTCGTGCCGGTGACGGCCGCGATGACCGAAGGCTGGCGGCCATAGAACCGCGCCGCGAGGAGCGCCAGGCGCTGCCTCGGATTGGCATCGACGATGATCGCGGCGCCGGGCGCGCTTGGCACATCGCCATCGCTCGGGATGAGGATCGCCACCGCCCCGCGCGCGAGCGCATCGGGGATGAACCGCCGCCCGTCCGTCGCCGTCCCCGGCAGCGCCGCGAACAGGAATCCCGGCTTCACCGCGCGGCTATCTGCGGTCAGGCCCGAAATCTCAGGGCCCCCGGCACGCGGATCATCGATGAGGTCGCTCAGTTTCATGGCGTCATTGATCGTTCACGACAGCGATTTGCGGTCCGTCGGAGGGCCCCGCGACGGCTTGATCCTCGGGAATAAGACCCAACATGGGCGCAATCCGGGCGATGATTCGGCCGCAAGTGGGCGCGGCCGTCCACCCGCCCGTGGCATATCCGTGCGTTTCCGCCGTTGGCTGTGGCTCATCGAGCAGGACGAGCACGAGATAGCGTGGCTGAAGCGCCGGAAAGACGCCGACGAACGAGGAGAGCAGCGCCTTGCGCGCGTAGCGTCCGCCCTGCGCCTTTTCCGCCGTCCCTGTTTTACCGCCGACCGGATAGCCGATGACGTCGGCTTTGCCGCCCGTTCCCTCGCTCACGACCAGCCGCAGCAGCGTGCGCATCGAGGCGCTGACGTCTTCCGAGATGACCCGCTTGGCGCGGACTGGCCCCTCGGGCGAGCGCTTGAGAATGGTTGGCGGGATCATGAGCCCGCCATTCACCATCGCCGCCATCGCTGTCGCGGTCTGCAAGGGGCTGACGGCAAGGCCGTGCCCGAACGAGATCGTCATCGTCTCGACCGGCCCCCATTGCGGCGGCAGCAGGGGCGGCGCCACCTCGGCGATCTCGATCGCGGGCGCGCTGAGGAGGCCGAAGCGGGAGAGATACGCGCGCTGGCGCTCAGGGCCGGTCGCCATCGCCATCCGCGCCGAGCCGATATTGGAGGAATATTGAAAGATCTCGGGCACGCTCAGCCAGCGCGCCTCGGGGTGATAGTCGGAGATGGTGAAGCGCCCGATGCGGATCGGCTGGGAGGCATCGAACCCGTCGCGGATGGTGACGACGCCCGCGTCGAGCGCCATGGCGGTCGTGAACGTCTTGAAGGTGGAGCCCATCTCATAGACGCCGAGCGTTGCGCGGTTGAAGCGCGTTTCTGCCGGGCTGTCGGCGGGATGGTTGGGATCGAAATCGGGCACCGACGCCATCGCCAGCACTTCGCCCGAATGAACGTCGAGCACGATGCCGGTCGCCCCGACCGCGCGGAACTCTTCGCTCGCGGCCGCAAGCTCGTCGGCCACGACATGCTGGACGCGCAGATCGAGCGAGAGCGTCAGCGGCGCCCCGCCGCGCGCGGGATCGCGCAAGCGCTGATCGAGCGCGCGCTCGACGCCTGCGAGCCCGCGATTGTCGATGTCGACGAAGCCGACCACGTGCGCCGCGGTCCGCCCGACCGGATAGACGCGCTTGGTCTCGCGCCGCACGCCCAGCCCCGCGATCCCAAGCGAGCGCACCTGCGCATATTGCGCGGGCGTGAGGTCGCGCTTGATCCACACGAACGCCAAGCCGGAGGAAAGCTTGCGCTCGAGGCTCGCCTCATCGAGTTCCGGCAGAATGGAAACGAGCGCGGCGGCGGCTTCCTTCGGGTCCCAGATATGCCGCGCATCGGCGTAGAGCGCATCGACCGGCACTTCCGTTGCGAGCAGCCGCCCGTCGCGGTCGACGATGTCGGCGCGCGTGAGCGTCGTCGCGGCGCTGCGCACCGGCGCGGTCGTTGCGACCTGCTGTGCCTCGGTCGCGATCACGAAAAGCCGCATGACGACGGTCGCGAACGCCGCCGCGAACAACCCGGCCGCCAGCATCGCACGCTGGCGCCGCCGGACGGCGACCGCGCGATGGGGGTAAGGGAGGCGGCGGGTGCGCATCAGAAGGAAACGCCTCCCAGAGAGGGCTTGCGGCGCGGAACGAACGCGGGCGCGGGCACGCCGCGCAACGGCGGCAGCGCGCTCGGCAAATCCGCGCGGAAGGGGATCCGGTCGAGCGTCGAGATCTGCGTCGCACTCACCGATTGAAGCGCGAGGTGCCGCTCGCTGAGCGCTTCGAGGCGCGCCGGCCGCACCAGATGCGACCACTCCGCGCGCAGCACATCGATTGTCTCGCGCTCGGCCTCGATCTTCTGCTCGATCGCGTTGAGGTCGCGCTGAGCCTGACGCGTCTCGTTGGTGATCTTATAGAGGCCGAAGCAGAGCGCGATCGTCAGCGCGAGCGTCGCGAGGTTGAGGGCTTGGATCATCGGCGCGGATCCTCGTTGGGCAGGCGGGGGGCCAGGGGGGTGAGCGCGCGGGGGCTGCGCTCGGTGCGAAGGGCGGCGCGCAATTTGGCGGAGCGCGCGCGGATGTTGCGGGCGGTCTCGGCCGCGCTGGCCGTGATCGGTCCGCGGAACTCGGCAAAACTCGCCGCGGCGTCGTCGGGCGCCACCGGCAGATGGCGCGAGCGGCCGGCGGTGCGGCCCGAGCGCTCGGCGAAGAATTGTTTGACGATCCGGTCTTCCAGCGAATTGAACGTGACGACCGCGAGCCGCCCGCCGGGCGCGAGCACCCGCTCGGCCGCCGCGAGCCCGGCTTCGAGTTCGCTCAGTTCATCGTTCACCGCATAGCGCAGCGCCTGGAACGTGCGGGTCGCGGGATCGATCTTGCCCCCGCCCTTGACGACGCGCGCGACGATCGCGGCGAGCGCGCCCGTCCGCGTGATCGGCCCCTCGCCGCGCGCCTTGACGAGCGCCCGCGCGATCGCGCGCGCCTGGCGCTCCTCGCCGAAATGGTGGAGCACATCGGCGAGCGCGCCCTCGCTGAGCCCGTTGACGAGATCGGCCGCGCTCGGGCCTTCCGCGCCCATCCGCATGTCGAGCGGCCCGTCGGCGCGGAACGAGAAGCCGCGCTCGGGATCATCGATCTGCGGCGAGGAGACGCCGATGTCGAAGACGATGCCGTCGCACGGAACGAAATCATGCGCCCGCGCCGCCGCTTCCAGATCGCTGAACCGGCAGAGCGCGAGCGTGAGACGGGGCGCCTCCGCGCGCGCCATCGCCTCGCCCGCCGCGATCGCCTGCGGGTCGCGGTCGAGCGCGAGCACGCGCGCGGCCTTGGCGGCAAGCAGCGCCTGCGTGTAGCCGCCCCGCCCGAACGTCGCATCGATGATCGAGGCGCCCGCGACCGGCTGCAGCGCGTCCAGCACTTCTTCGAGAAGGACGGGGATATGCGCGCTCATGCGCCCTCTCCCTTCGCGCTCGCCTCGCCGTTCGCGTCGAGCAGATGCCGTCGCTCCGCCGCGAGCCGGCGCATCTCCGCGATCTTGGCGGCAAAGGATTCCGGCTTCCAGATCTCGAAATGATCGCCGAGGCCGACGAACGTAGCCGCCTCGCTCAATTCCGCATAGGCCATCAGCGGCTGCGGAAGGACGACGCGCCCCTCGCTGTCGAACGAGAGTTCGTGCACCGAGCCGAGCACGGCGTACTCGAAGGCATCGCGGGTCGCCGAATATTTCTGGAGCGTCTCGATCTTGGCGGCGAAGGCGTCCATGCCGTCCTTCGTGTAGCCCTCCAGATAGCGCCCTTGAAAGGACTCGAAGCAGGCGAAATCCCGCGCGCCGTCGGCCGTCAGGATCGCGCGGAAATGCGCGGGCACGCTGACCCGGCCTTTCGCATCGATCCGGTTGGTCACCGACGTGAGGAAGGGTTTGGTCATGACGACGCCCAAACCTTCCCGGCCGCCTTGACCGGCTGTCGCGGACGCATACGCGCCATGCTGTTCGCCCCCTGCGCAGACCCGGCCGTCGTCCTTTGGGGGGCGTGGCGAAGGGACTTCAGGAGGAGGATTTGCCCTTGGCCGCACCGGACGCTTGGCACCGGTCCGTCATCCCGTCGCCGGGATGATTTGGGATACCATGGGACAATATGGGCGTCAACGGAAAGTCTGGAATTTAGAAGGACTTACGGGGCCAATTTGGCACAGGGCGCGCCGGTGCGGCGGCGACCGTCGCCTCCAAAAAGGGGCGCGCGGCGGCGGGACGGGCGGAGAGCGGCCCCGCGACTCTCATCAGCGGCCCAAATCGGTTAACGAAAGGTAAAGAGGCCCCGCCGAAATGGCGGAAATCCGCGCCCATTGGCGCCCACGCGGTCCCACTGCCTCAAGGGCCCAAAGTGTCAGATGGCCTGTAAGCCGGGTTCTGTCCCCGTTTCCGGGGGATGACCATTCCTCTGGGACGCTGATCGCTCAGCGCCTCGCGCGACCGACCCGAGCGACGAGCCGGAAACCGCCCATGTGCCGCTCCTATTTGGTCTTGCTCCCGGTGGGGCTTGCCGTGCCGTCTCTGTTGCCAGAGCCGCGGTGCGCTCTTACCGCACCGTTTCACCCTTGCCGGGACGAGCCCGGCGGTTTGTTTTCTGTGGCGCTATCCCTGAGGTCGCCCTCGCCGGGCGTTACCCGGCACCGTGCTTCCGTGGAGCCCGGACTTTCCTCCAGAGGCCGAAACCTCCAGCGGCCATCCGGCCATCTGACGGGTCTTACCTGCGCGCTCGGGCCCGCAAGGTCAAGCGAGCGCGGCGACCGCGCGCGCCAGGCCCGTCGTCTCCTCATCGGCGATGCCGTCGATCCGCGCGGTCCGATAGCGCCGCTGGAACGCGCGGATCACCGCCTCCAGCGGCCAGTCGACATGGGGCGGCACGCCATAGCCGATGGCGGAAAGCGCCGCCGCGATGGGCTGGCCGGGATCGCCGCCCGGCCCGAGCGGCCAGAGCCCGATCCCCTCACTGGCGAGGCGCGCCCAGGGAAAGAGCTCGCCCGGATCTTCCTTCCGCGCGGGCGCGATGTCGGAATGGGCGACGATCCGCGCATCCGGAATGGCGTGCCGGCCCCGGATCGCATGGCAGAGCGCAATGACGCTCTCGATCTGGCGCGCCGGAAACGGCCGATAGCCGAATTCGTGGCCCGGATTGACGATCTCGATCCCGATCGAGCGCGCGTTGATGTCGCTCGCCCCCGCCCAATAGGAAACGCCCGCGTGCCAGGCGCGGCGCCCCTCCGGCACCATCGCGTAGACGGTGCCGTCTTCGTCCACCGTGTAATGCGCGCTGACGCGGGCTTGCGGATCGCAGAGCCGCGCGATCGCCGCTTCCGCCGTCTTCATGCCCGTGTAGTGGAGCACGAGGATGTCGGGCTGAACGCCTTCGCCCCGCGCATCGTGATTGGGCGAGGCCCGCTCGATCCACTTGAAACTCACGCGATCCCCCGCTCCTTCTTGATGAGCTCCCACGCGGCGTTGACGCGCGCGAGCTTTTCCGTCGCGACCGCGTGGAACTCCTCCGGCACGCCGCGCGCGGCGAGCATGTCCGGGTGGCTCTCTTTCACCTCGTAGAGATAGGCCTTCCGCACGTCGGCGTCGGACGCATCCGGCTCGACGTTGAGGATGGCGTAGGGGTCCGGCTCGCACGGGCCGCCATAGCCCGCGCAAAGCCGGTTGAAGGCGGATTCCGAGATGCCGAAAATCTCCGCGACCGTCTTCAGGAACGCGATCTCGCTGTCGTGGATCGCCCCGTCCGCCGCCGCGATGAAGAAGAGCCCGTCGAGCAGATCCTCCAGCGTCCCCGGCCGGCCCTTCAGCCGCCGCGCGATGTCGCGCGCATAGGAGTCGAACCCCGCCACGTCCTGCCGCGCGAGATCGAAAATGCGCTTGACGTTCGCCTCTTCTTCCGGCGGCACCTGGACGACCTTGCGGAACGCCTTGAACTCGGAATCACGCACGACGCCGTCGGCTTTCGCCATCTTGGCCGAGAGCGCGACCATGCCGATCGTGAACGCGAGCGATTCCTCGCCCGGCGCTCCGTCCTCGCGATCGAACAGCGCATGCCCCGCGAGCGCACCCAGCAGCGCGCCCAAGGGCCCGCCGCCGAGCACGAAGCCCGCCGCCGCGCCGCCGATTTTGCCCCAGATCGACATCTCATCCTGTCCTTAGGAAAAAGCGGGCGCACCCGCCACTCCCCTGCGCCGTCAACAAATCCGAAACCAACCTTCCCGCAAAGTGAAACCTCTGCTTGCCGCGACCGGGGAAGAGGGGTCCATGCGCCGGCTGAAGTCGACCAAGAGCTGGATCCTGCTGGCCGACAGCGGCACCTTCCATGCGCGGCTGCTGACGAGCGTCCTCTCCGAGACGCCTTTCAGCAAAATCGACCTCGCGCATAGTTCCGAGGAAGCCTGGCGCTTCGTTTGCGAGCGCCCCTATGACGCGATCCTGCTCGATCAATCGCTTGAGCCCATGAACGGCCTCTCTTTCGCGCGGCGCATCCGCCAAACGAAAACGACGCAGAACCGCTTCTGCCCGATCATCATGATGGCCGGCCATCCCACGATGACCCTTGTCTCGCGCGCGCGCGATGTCGGCGTCACTGAATTCCTGGCCAAACCCGTTTCGCAGCGCGCGGTCGTCGAGCGGCTGGAGGCGGCGCTGCGCAATCCACGCACCTTCGTTCAGGCGGGTGATTTCTTCGGACCCGACCGCCGCCGCCGCGCGGAGGACTATTTCGGCCCCGAGCGGCGCCAGCGCCGCGGCCGCGAGGTCGAAGTCGACGGGCTGACCGGCGCGCCGGTGTGATCCGCGCTGTCGCGGTCTCCTCATCCTGAGGAGCCCTGTCGCCTCCCCCTTCGAGACGCGCCCACTCCTGAAGGTGAGGCGACAGGGCGTCTCGAAGGATGGGCTCGTGGCGATGAAGCGTTCTAGTCCTCCCGTTTTTTCGTTTTCTTTTTCCGCTCCGCCTGCCGTTCGGCGGAGTCTTTCAATTCCTCGGCCTGGGCTTCGTCGAAATAGTGCCGGCCGAACATCGCTCGCGCCATCGCGCGGGCATAGGCGCGCCGGGCCGCGGAATCGCCGCCCCGCTTCTCGTTGGTGGACATGGAAAGACGCACTCCCAATCTGGCCTTGCCGCCCGCAAGGCACGGGCCCGCGCGCGCAGCCGCGCGACGAGGGCGAAGGGAGGGCGCTCGAACGGCGCCGGGAGGGCGTCTCAGGACATGCGGATCATCCGTGTAATGCCCAAAGACTAGGCAGCGATCATGGCTGCATCAAGGCAACGATCGATAGCCATCGCGGGCCGCGATCCGTAAAGATCAAGGGGTTGGAACGGCGCAGCGGCGAGAGGCGATGGACGAGGCGCGTTACGAATTCTGGATCGACCGGGGCGGCACGTTCACGGACGTGATCGCGCGCGCCGAGGACGGAACGACTGAGACGCTGAAGCTGCTCTCCGAGAACCCCGGTGCCTATGACGACGCGGCGCTGGCCGCCATCCGCCGCGTCCTGAAGATCGGCTCCAGCGCCGCGATCCCGCCCGCGCGCGTCCTCGCCGTCAAGATGGGAACGACGGTCGCGACGAACGCGCTCCTCGAGCACAAGGGCGCGCCGACGCTGCTCATCACCACCAAAGGCTTCGCCGACCAGCTCAAGATCGGCAATCAGGCCCGCCCCAAGCTCTTCGTGCGCCGGATCGATCTGCCCGAGATGCTCTATGCGGATGTGGTGGAGGCCGACGAGCGCGTCACCGCCGATGGCGAGATCCTCAAGGCCCTCGACGAGGCGGCGCTGGCCGGAGACCTGAAGGCCGCGCGCGCGAAGGGACTCACCGCTTGCGCGATCGTCTTCCTCCACGGCTACCGCTATCCCGAGCACGAGCGCCGCGCCGCCGCCCTCGCCCGCGCGGCGGGCTTCACCCAGGTGAGCGTCAGCCACGAGGCGATCCCGCTCCCCAAAGTCGTGAGCCGGGGCGATACGACCGTCGCCGATGCTTATCTCTCGCCCGTGCTGCGCACCTATGTCGATCGCGTCGCGGGCGCGCTCGGCGGCGTGCCGCTCTATTTCATGCAATCGAACGGCGGCCTCGCGGACGCCAAGCGCTTCGAGGGCAAGGACGCGATCCTGTCGGGCCCCGCCGGCGGCATCGTCGGCATGGCGCGCACCGCCGAAGCGGCGGGCTTTCCCCGCGCCATCGGCTTCGACATGGGCGGCACCTCGACCGATGTCGCGCTCTATAACGGCGCCTTCGAGCGCGTGAACGAGACCGAGATCGCGGGCGTGCGCATCAAGACGCCGATGCTCTCCGTCCACACGGTCGCGGCGGGCGGCGGCTCCATTCTGCACGCGGACGAATTGGGCGTGCGCGTCGGCCCGGATTCGGCGGGCGCGAACCCGGGGCCCTGCGCTTATCGGCGGGGCGGGCCGCTCACCGTCACCGATGCGAACGTGATGGTGGGAAAGCTCGTCCCCGATCTCTTCCCGAAGATCTTTGGTCCGAACGGCGATCAGCCGCTCGACGCGCAGACCGTCCGCGCGCGCTTTGCCGAACTCGCCGCGCGCATCGGCAAGGAGAGCCCCGAAGCCGTCGCCGACGGGTTCCTGCGCATCGCCGTTGAGAACATGGCGGCCGCGATCCGCCGCGTCTCGATCGCGCGCGGCCACGACGTGACGACCTATGCGCTCAATTCCTTCGGCGGCGCGGGCGGCCAGCACGCCTGCCGCGTCGCGGACGTGCTCGGCATCGAGAGGGTGCTGATCCACCCGCTCTCCTCGCTCCTCTCGGCCTACGGCATCGGCATCGCGCCCGTCCGCGCGATCCGCACCGAGGCGGTCGGCCAAGGCTACGAGGCCGCGATGAAGACGTTCCCCGAGGCGCTCGCCCGGCTGGAGAAGGCGGCGAGCGATGAGGTCGCGGCCCAAGGCGTCGACCTTGAGCGCATCACGCGGCGCGCACGGCTCCATCTGCGCTATGACGGCACCGACACGACGCTTCCCGTCGATTGGACGAGCGCGGAGGAAACCGCCGAAGCCTTCGAGACGCAGCACCGCCGCATCTTCGGCTTCGGCTTCGAGGGCCGCCCCCGCATCCTCGAGGCGATCGAGGTCGAGGCCTCCGGCGAGGTCGCGAACGAGAGCGACAGCGCCGCCGCGAACGTTGAACTGCGTCAGGGCGCGCCCCGCACGACGCCGATCTTTACCGGCGGCGCCTGGCACGACGCGCCCGTCCGCGCGCGCGAGACGATTGGGCTCGATGAGCGGATCGCCGGCCCCGCCCTCGTCATCGAGCCGCACCAGACCGTGATGGTCGAGCCCGGCTGGAGCCTCATGCGCACGGCGCGCGACGATCTCCTCCTCACCCGCACCAGCGCGCGGGCGCGCAGGCGCGAGACGACGACCGCCGATCCGATCCTCATCGAGGTCTTCAACAATCTCTTCATGGCCATCGCCGAGGAGATGGGCGTGACGCTCCAGAACACGGCGACCTCCGTGAACATCAAGGAGCGGCTGGATTTCTCCTGCGCGGTGTTCGATGAAGCCGGCAACCTCATCGCCAACGCGCCGCACATGCCCGTCCATCTGGGCTCGATGGGCGACAGCGTCGCGGCGGTGGCCACGGCCCACGCCGGCAACATCCACCCGGGCGACGTTTTCGCCTTGAACGCGCCGACGCGCGGCGGCACGCATCTGCCCGACATCACGGTCGTGATGCCGGTCTTCGATCGGGCGGGCGAGCGCTTGCGATTCTGGACGGCGGCGCGCGGCCACCACGCCGATATCGGCGGGCTCACCCCCGGCTCGATGCCGCCGTTTTCAAAGACGCTCGATGAGGAAGGCGCCGTGCTCGATGCGCTGCGCATCGTCGAGGGTGGCACCTTCAAGGAGGCGGAAATTCGCGCGGCCTTCACCGGCGCGCGCTATCCCTCGCGCAATCCCGATCAGAACATCGCCGATCTGAAGGCGCAGATCGCGGCCTGCAAGCGCGGCGAACGCGAGCTGCAGCGCGCCTGCGCCGAGCACGGCGAGGACATCGTCGTGGCCTATATGGGCCACGTGCAGGATCACGCCGAGGACGCGGTGCGCCAGGTGATCGACCGCCTGAGCGATGGCGCCTTCACCGCCGAGATGGACGACGGCGCGCTCATAAAGGTCGCCGTCACGATCGATCGCGCTTCCCGCGCCGCGCGCATCGATTTCGAAGGGACGAGCGCCGAGCGCGCGAGCAATTTCAACGCCCCCGCCTCGGTGACGAAGGCCGCCGTGCTCTACGTCTTTCGCTGCCTCGTCGATGTCGACATTCCGCTGAACGCGGGGTGCCTGCGCCCGCTCACGATCGCCATTCCGGATGGCTCGATGCTGAAGCCGGGCGCGGCCGCCGCCGTCGTCGCGGGCAATGTGGAGACGAGCCAGGCGATCGTCGATGCCCTGTTCGCGGCGCTGGGCGCGATGGCGGCCGCCCAAGGCACGATGAACAACCTCACTTTCGGCGACGCGCGACGGCAATATTACGAGACCATTTGCGGCGGCGCGGGCGCGGGGCCGGATTTCGACGGCGCGTCCGGCGTCCACACGCACATGACGAATTCGCGCCTCACCGATCCCGAAATTCTGGAGGCGCGTTTCCCCGTGCTCGTCACCCGCTTTGGCCTGCGCGCCAACTCGGGCGGCGCGGGCGCGCATCGGGGCGGCGACGGGGTCGTCCGTGAACTGATGTTCCGCGAGGCGATGGACGTCTCGATCCTTTCCACGCGCCGGCGCACCGCGCCCTTCGGGCTCGCGGGCGGCGGGAACGGCGCGCTCGGCCGCAACACGCTCATCCGCAAGGACGGGCGCGAGGAAAGCCTTCGCGGCTGCGACACCGCCTCCGTCGCGCCCGGCGACCGCATCCGCATCGAAACCCCCGGCGGCGGCGGGTTCGGTGCCGCCCCCCAGTCACACGACCGCAATCCGCCGAAGGAGTAATGGGCATGGCAAGTGTTCTCATCACCGGCGCCAACCGGGGCCTCGGCCTCGAATTCACGCGGCAATATCTGGACGACGGCTGGACGGTGCACGCGGCGGCGCGCGATCCGGGCGCGGCGTCGGCGCTGAAGACGCTGGTCGCGGCCTCCCGCACGCACGCCTATCTCCACGCGCTCGACGTGGCGGATGAAGCGGCGCGCGCGGCGTTCGCCAACGCCATCAAGGGAGAGCCGCTCGACGTCGTCATCAACAACGCCGGCATCTATGGGCCGCAGCGCCAATCCTCCGTGGACGTCGATCCCGATGGCTTTGCGAGGACCCTCGCCGTCAACACCATCGCGCCGCTGCGCATCGCCCAGCTCTTGAAGCCGAACTTGAAAATGGGGCGCCTGCCGCGGCTCGTCACGATCACCTCGGCGATGGGATCGATCGCGCAAGGCGGCGGCGACTATTACGCCTACCGCGCCTCGAAGGCGGCAGTGAACATGGTGATGGTCTCGCTCGCCAAGGATTGGAAGCCCGACGGCATCACCGTCGCGGTTCTCCATCCCGGCTGGGTGCGCACCGACATGGGCGGCCAGAGCGCGCCCCTGAGCCCGGCCGATTCGGTGACGGGCCTGCGCCAGGTGATCGCCAGCCTCGCGATCGACAAGACCGGCCGCTTCCTCGATCACCAGGGCCAAACGATTCCCTGGTGACTCAACCCCAAATTGCTGAGCGGCCGCGGCACAAGACGGTCCAATGTGCAACAGGTCAGTCTTGAATCCTTGCAGTGCAACACAAGATTCGATTGCGCTTCGGCGTTCCTCTGGCAGGATTAACCAGCCCCATCGGGCACTGGAGGGTTGAGATGCAGCACGTTGGCGTATTGACCACTGGGTTCGCTTTTCTCTTCCTCGGCGCGATCCTTTTCGGACTCATCTAAAGGCGCTGCCGATTCTCGAGGGGATTCGGGTTGAGCCGGGCCACCGCCCGGCTCGATTCATTTTTGGCGATGAATGACTTAAGCGCCCTCAGGCGGCCGCGCTGGCGCCGGGCGTGTAATGGAGAACGGGCGCGAGCCAGCGCTCCGCCTCCGCGAGGCTCCAGCCCTTGCGGCGCGCGTAATCTTCCACCTGGTCGCGGTCGATCCGCCCGAGCCCGAAATAGGCCGATTGCGGGTGCGCGAAATAGAGCCCCGAGACGCTCGCCCCCGGCCACATCGCATAGCTCTCGGTGAGTGTGATCCCGGTCCGGGCTTCGGCCTCAAGCACCTGAAAGAGCGTGCCTTTTTCCGTGTGATCGGGCTGCGCGGGATAGCCCGGCGCCGGCCTGATGCCGCGGTATTTCTCAGCGATCAGTTCCGCGTTCGAGAGCGCCTCGCCCGGCGCGTAGCCCCAAAATTCGGTCCGCACCCGCTCGTGCATCCGCTCGGCCAGCGATTCGGCCAGCCGGTCGCAGAGCGCCTTGAACAGGATCGCGGAATAATCGTCCTGCGCGGCCTCGAAGGCCTTCGCGCGCGGATCCTCGCCGATGCCGGCCGTGACCGCGAAGAGGCCGAGATAATCCGCCAGCCCCGTCTCCTTCGGCGCCACGAAATCCGACAACGCAAGGTTGGCCCGGCCCCCCTCGCGCGCCATTTGCTGGCGCAGCGTGTGGAACATGGCGATCGCCTGGCGCCGGTCCTCGTCCGCGTAGAGACAAATGTCGTCCTCGACCGCGTTCGCGGGAAAGAAGCCGATCACGGCCCGCGCCTCGACCCATGTCTCGGCGATGATCTTTTCCAGCATCGCCTGCGCGTCTGCGAACAGCGTGCGCGCCGCCTCGCCCACCGTCTCGTGCGCGAGGATCTGCGGATAGGTGCCGATCAATTCCCACGAGCGGAAGAACGGCGTCCAGTCGATCGTGCGCGTGAGATCGGCGAGGTCGTAGGGCGCGAAGGTTTTGAGCCCCAGGAACCGCGGCTTCGGCGGCTGATAGGCGGGCCAGTCGATCTCGAGCTTGTTCGCGCGCGCCTGGGCGAGGCTGAAGCGCTTGCCCGCGCGCTCGCCGGCCGCGTGCCGCGCCGAGACGTCGGCGTATTCGCTCTGCACTTCGGCGACGAATTTCCCCTTCATCTCGGGCGAGAGGAGCTGCGAGGCGACGCCGACTGCCCGGCTCGCGTCCAGCACATGGACCGCCTGCCCGCGCGCGTAGTTCGGATGGATTTTGACCGCCGTGTGCACCTTGGACGTCGTCGCCCCGCCGATCAAAAGCGGCTGCGCAAAACCCTGGCGCTCCATCTCGGCCGCCACATGGCACATTTCATCGAGCGAAGGCGTGATGAGGCCCGAGAGGCCGATGATGTCCGCGCCGACCTCCTTCGCCTTGTCGAGGATCGTCTGTGCGGGAACCATCACGCCCAGATCGATCACGTCGTAATTGTTGCAGGCGAGCACGACGCCCACGATGTTCTTGCCGATGTCGTGCACGTCGCCCTTGACGGTCGCGAGCAGGATTGTCCCGTTCGTCTGGCGCCCCGCCCCGCCGCGCGCCTTTTCCTCTTCCATGAAGGGAATGAGGTGCGCGACCGCCTTCTTCATCACGCGCGCCGATTTGACGACCTGCGGCAGGAACATCTTGCCCGCGCCGAAGAGATCGCCGACGACGTTCATGCCCTCCATCAGCGGGCCTTCGATGACGTGGAGCGGCCGCTCGGCGGCAAGGCGCGCTTCCTCCGTATCCTGAAGAATAAAGGCGTCGATCCCGTGCACGAGCGCGTGGGAGAGCCGCTTCGACACCGGCAGCGCGCGCCACGCGAGATCGGGCTCTTTCGCCGCGCCCTTCTCGCCCTTGAATTTGGGCGCAAGCTCGACCAGCCGCTCCGTCGCGTCGGCGCGCCGGTTGAGGATCACGTCCTCCACCGCCTCGCGCAGTTCCGGGTCGATGTCGTCATAGACCGGCAGATCGCCCGCGTTGACGATGCCCATGTCCATCCCCGCCGCGATCGCGTGATAGAGAAAGACGCTGTGCATCGCGCGCCGCACGGGCTCGTTGCCGCGGAACGAGAACGAGATGTTCGACACGCCCCCCGACACGCGCGCGAAAGGCAGTTGCTGCTTGATCGCGCGCGTCGCCTCGATGAATTCGAGCGCGTAGGAATTGTGCTCCTCGATGCCGGTCGCGACCGCGAAAATGTTGGGATCGAAGATGATGTCTTCCGGCGGAAAGCCGATTTTCTCCGTGAGCAGACGATAGGCCCGCGCGCAGATGTCGATCTTGCGCCGGGCGGTATCGGCCTGGCCTTCCTCGTCGAACGCCATGACGACGACCGCCGCGCCGTAGCGCTGGCACAGCCGCGCGTGGTGCAGGAACGCGTCCTCGCCTTCCTTCAGCGAAATCGAATTGACGATCGCCTTGCCCTGCACGCATTGCAGGCCCGCCTCGATGATCTCCCATTTGGAGGAATCGACCATGATCGGCACGCGCGCGATGTCGGGCTCGGACGCGATGAGGTTGAGGAATGTCACCATCGCGGCTTTGGAATCGAGCAGGCCCTCGTCCATGTTGACGTCGATCGCCTGCGCGCCGTTTTCCACCTGCCCCCGCGCGACGTCGAGCGCGGCGGCGTAATCGCCGTCGGCGATCAGCTTGCGGAACTTCGCCGAGCCCGTGACGTTCGTCCGCTCGCCGATATTGACGAAACGCTGCGCGGCGGAACTCATGACGCGGCCTCGCAGATCCAGCCCTTGACCATCAGGCCCTGATAGAAGCTTTCCGCTTTCGCGAACCCGGCTTCGGCTAGGAGCGCCATCTCGCGCGCCTCGGGAAGGATGCGCAGCACGCCGGCGTTCATCTCGATCGCGCGGGCGACGACCTCCTCGGGCGCGCCCATGAGGCCGCCATGCCGCCCATAGAGGCTGAGCGTCTTGGCGAATTCCGGCGCGTCCTGCGCGCCGCACGCATGGACCATCAGAAACGGCGCGCCCGGCTTTAGCCGCTGGCGAATGGCCTTGAGGCCTTGCAGCCGCGTCCCGTCATCGGGGAGGAACGGCAGGGTGAGGAAACACGTCGCGCCGTCGAACGGGCCCGCCGGCGCATCGGGAATGAAGCCGCGCGTGAGCGCGACGCGCGTTTTCTCGATCCCCTCGCGGGCGAGGATGTGATGGGCGAGCGCGAGCATCTGCTCCGACGGATCAATGCCGCTGAAGCGCCACTCTCCATGCCGCGCCAGCGCGGTGATCTCCGCGCCGCCGCCGGCGCCGAGCACAAGCAGATGACCGCGCGGCCCGATCCGCTCGAGGAGAAGCGCCGCCGCCATCGTGTGGATCGCGTCATAGCCCGGAATGAACCAGCGCGGCCCCTTCTCGTAGGTCGCGACGAACTGGGGATCCGCGTCGAAATCATAGGTCATGACGCAAGCTCGAACGGCTCGAGGCCAGAGAGCCGGAGCGCCTTTTCGATCGTGGGCACGGCGCGCGGCGCCCGGCCCTCGACGGCCTTGGCGATCGCGGCGATGTGCTCGGGCGTCGTCCCGCAACACCCGCCCAGAATATTGACGAGGCCCGATTGCGCCCACTCGCTTAGCATCCGCGCGGTGTCGTCCGGCTGCTCGTCATACTGGCCGAATTCGTTCGGCAGCCCGGCGTTGGGATAGGCGGCGACGAGCGTGTCGGCGATCGCGGCGAGTTCGGCGATATGCGGGCGCATGAGATCGGCGCCGAGCGCGCAATTGAGCCCGACGGCGAAGGGCTTGGCATGCCGGATGGAATTCCAGAACGCCTCGACCGTCTGCCCACTGAGCGTGCGGCCCGACCGGTCGGTGATCGTGCCGGAAATCCAGATCGGCAAGGGCTCATAGCCCTGATCTTCCAGATCGAGGATCGCCTTGATCGCGGCCTTGGCGTTCAGCGTGTCGAAGATCGTCTCGATAAGGAAGAGATCGACGCCCCCCTCGTGCAGCGCGCGCGCCTGCTCCGAATAGGAGGCATAGACGCCATCCCACGTGACGGTGCGCTTGCCGGGATCGTTAACGTCCGGCGAGATCGAGAGCGCGCGGTTCATCGGCCCGATCGAGCCGGCAACGAACCGGGGCTTTGCCGGATTCTTTGCGGTCCAGCGATCCGCCGCCGCGCGCGCAAGTTTTGCACCCTCGCGGTTGATGTCGGCGGCGGCCTCTTCCAGCGCATAATCCGCCTGCGCGATCCGCGTCGCCGAGAAGGTGTTCGTCTCGGAAATGTCGGCGCCGGCCGCGAAATAGGCATCGTGCAGGCCGGTCACGATATCGGGGCGCGTCAGGCACAGAATGTCGTTGTTGCCCTTGAGGTCGCCCTTGTGGCCGGCGAACCGCGTGCCGCGATAATCCGCCTCCTGAAGACCCTTCCGCTGGATCATCACGCCCCAGGCGCCGTCGAGAATGAGGATGCGCTCGGCCGCCGCCTGCTTCAGCGCGGCGATGCGCTCGGTGCGGGTCATGCGCGCGCTCCCGTGATGCCGATCAGCCGGCAGATCGCGTAGGTGAGATCGGCCTGGTTGAGCGTATAGAAATGGAACTGGTCGAACCCCTCGCGGCGCAGGCGCTCCACCTGCTCGGCGGCGATGGCGGCCGCGATCAGCTTGCGCGTTTCGAGATCCTCATCGAGCCCGTCGAAGCGCGCGGCGAGCGCGGGCGGGATGCTTGCGCCGCACTTGCCCGCCATCCGCGCGACGCCCTTGAAATTCGTCGTCGGCATGATGCCCGGCACCAGCGGGATTTTGAGGCCCGAGCGCGCCATCCGGTCGCGCAGCTTCAGAATCGCCTCGGTCACGAAGCAAAATTGCGAGATCGCGCGGCTGGCGCCGGCCGCGACCTTTGCTTTGAGCGCGTCGAGATCGGCGTCCGCAGTCGGCGAATCCGGGTGCTTCTCGGGATAGGCCGAGACCGACACCTCGAAGGGCGCGATCGCGCGGATGCCGGCAATGAGCGCGGGCGTTGATTCGTATCCTTCCGGGTGCGGACGATAGGGCCCCTCCATGCCCGGCATGTCGCCGCGCAGGGCGACGATATGCTTCACCCCCGCCGCCCAGTAGTCGCGGATCACCTCGTCGATCTCGGCCCTCGAAGCCGCAACGCACGTGAGATGCGCGGCCGGCGGGATCGTCGTTTCCTCGTGGATCCGTTTGACCGTCGCGTGCGTGCGCTCGCGGGTCGATCCGCCCGCGCCATAGGTCACCGACATGAAGGCGGGCTTGAGGGGCGCGAGCCGGCGGATCGCCGTCCACAGCGTCTCTTCGGCCGTGGGCGTCTTGGGCGGCGAGAATTCGAAGGAAACGATGGCGCTCATGATGGGGCTCCGGATTGGGCCTGCGGCTCGAGCCGCCAGAGCGAGACGGTGAGCCCGCCCGCCGCGACCGGGGGCAGTGCCGTCTCGGCCGAAACGGTCAGCCCCGCGCCGCGCGCCCACTCGGCGATCTCGCCGCGCGCGAAGCCCAGCCGGCGATGGGCGTGCTCGGCGCGCAGGAATTCGAGATCGTGCGGCGCGAAATCGGCGATCACGATCCGCCCGCCGGGCGCAAGCACGCGCGCCGCCTCGCGGACCGCGAGCGCGGGCGTATCGAGGTAATGCAGCACCTGGTGAAAGAGCGCGACGTCGAAGCGTTCCTCGCCGAGCGCAAGCCGCAGGAGATCGCCCTGCCGCACGGTGCAATGGGCGAGCCCCTTGTCGGCGAGCGCGTTCCGCGCGACCGCCAGCATCGCGTGGCTGAGATCGACCCCGACACCCCGCCCGATCGAGGGGCCGAACAACTCCAGCATCCGCCCCGTCCCGGTGCCCAGATCGAGCAGTGAGACGATCGGCCGGTCGGCCAGCATGGCAATGAGCGCGCGCTCGACCTCGGCCTCGGGCACGTGAAGCGCGCGCAGCTTGGCCCAATTCTCGGCATTCGCCTGAAAATAGGCGCCCGCCGCCTCCGCCCGCGCGGCGCGCACGGCGGTCAGCCGGCGCCGGTCGGCATCCAGCACGGCGTCGCTTTCCGGCAACAGGGCGCGCAGCGAATCGGCAACCCGGGCGGCGTTCCCCCGGTCAGCCAGACGGAAAAACGCCCAGCTCCCTTCCGGGAAGCGCTGGACGAGGCCCGCATCGACGAGCAGCTTTAAGTGCCGGCTGACCCGGGGCTGGCTTTGCCCCAGAACGTGGGTGATTTCGGAGACCGTCAACTCGCCTTCGGCCAGCAGAGCCAGCAAACGCAGGCGCGTGGGCTCCGCCGCCGCCCGCAGGCGCAGGACCAGATCCTCGAAAGGCGGCGTCTCGATCGCAAGGCTCATGGGGTCTTCCTAGCACCCCCCGACCTTCACATAAAGATATTTTTATGTCCTTATCGACTTCGCGACTTGAGGCGTCCGTGCCACGCTCGCGAACTCGTCAATTTGCATCGAATTAACGGACTTGCCTTAGCAAGGGCGTTCGATGGTATGAGGGTTTTGGATAGCCCGGCCAGGCGCCGGTGGTGAGGGGTAGGCTGATGGTGTGGAAGCAATGGCTGGCTGGGCTCGCGGCAGTGTGTCTGCTGGCGGGCGGCACCCCGGCCTTCGCCCAAAGCGAGGAACCCCGCGACGAGCTGGGCGACAACGATCCGATCGAAGGCGTGAACCGCGTCATCTTCGAGGTGAACGACGTTC
This sequence comes from Alphaproteobacteria bacterium, assembly GCA_016124385.1. GTDB lineage: Bacteria > Pseudomonadota > Alphaproteobacteria > Micropepsales > Micropepsaceae > JACADY01. Next base: position 49,777 of record WGNU01000003.1, read on the forward strand.
TCGATCGCTTCATCCTGCGCCCGATCGCCATCGTCTATCGCAATGTGGTCCCCGACTTCGCGCAGGACCGCATCCGCAACACGCTGAACAATCTCGACAGCCCGGTAATCTTCGCCAACGACCTGATGCAGGGCGAGTTCGACCGCGCGGGCGCGACCATGTCGCGCTTCATGATCAATTCGACGGTGGGCGTCGCGGGCCTGTTCGACGTCGCCGACGAACTGGGCGTGCCCCGTCACACCGAGGATTTCGGCCAGACGCTGGCGGTCTGGGGGCTGGGCGAAGGCCCGTACCTCTATTTGCCGCTCCTCGGCCCCTCGAATCCGCGCGATCTGGTTGGCCGCATCGTCGATATGGGCCTCGACCCGCTCTCCTATGTCGATTGGGAGGACGAGGACCTGGAATGGGTACCCTACACCCGCTACGGCCTCGACGTGGTTGATCTCCGCGCCCGCAACATCGAGGTGCTGGATAATCTGCGCAAGACCTCGGTCGATTACTACGCGGCGATCCGCAGCTCCTACCGTCAGCTGAGGAACGATGCGATTCGCAACGGCGAGGTCGATATCGAAGACCTCCCGGCGATCGAGTAGCTCACCAAAAATTCATGAGGCAGCGTAAACGCTGCCCCAATCCTGCCCGATTGGCCGTCCATCACAGCCCGGCTCGGCGGCCCGCGCTATACCGTGCGGCATCGTCGCTTGACGCGAGCGGAACACTCGCGCGAAAGGGGAGTTTCTACGATGCGTAGGTCTTTGAAGAGGAACCAACCGATGCTGGCGCGCCTGGCCTTTGCCCCCGGAACGATGATGCTCGCACTCGTCTCGCTGGTTGCGCTCCTCTTCTCACCGGCCCTGGAGGCACATGCCGCCCCCACGCCGAAGGATTTCGTCCAGAACGCGGTCGATCGCGGCGTCTCGATCCTCTCTGACGGCAGCCTCTCGCAGGACGCGCGCCGCCAGGAGTTCCGCCAGTTCATCTTGAACCTCACCGATTCGCGCCGGATCGCGCTCTTCACGCTCGGCAAGTATCGCCGCCAGGCGAGCGATGCGGACGTCTCCGCCTTCGTCGACGCCTTCACCGAATACGCGGTCGCGGTCTATGAGGCCCGGCTCGACGACTACAAGGGCGAGAAGCTGCAGGTGACCGACGTCGTCGAGCGTTCCGCGAGCGACGTGATCGTGACGACCATCGTCGAGGATTCGGGCTCCGAGCCCATCCGCGTCGCCTTCCGCCTCAATCCGAAGGGCGACAGCTACATCGTCATCGACGTTCAGGTGGTCGGCATCTGGCTGGCCCTCGACCAGCAATCGCAATTTTCCTCGTTCCTCAGCCAGAACGACGGCTCCGTGCCGGCGCTCACCGCGCACCTGAAGAAGCAGACGGCCGAGATCCAGGCCGGCCGCGCGGAGAACTAGGAGAGCGACGAAAGTTTGAAGTCCTCCCCCGTTCGCGGGGGAGGATATTCCCAGAGCGACCGTTGCGGCACGTTCTTATCCTTGCCCTTCTGATCTTCGCCTCGCCCGCGGCCGCGCGGGACTGGCACGGCGTGACGCTCGACCGCGCGAAGATCATCCGCCCCGGGCTGCTCGAGGAAGCGCTGGGCGCGCTCACGTTCCACGCGGCCGTGATCCCGCAGCAGGACGCGATCGCCATCATCGACTACGACTTGCCGTCGGATGAGCCGCGCCTGTTTCTCCTCGACCTCAAGACGGGCAAGGTGGAGGCGTTCCTCGTCGCGCATGGCCAGGGCTCCGATCCCGATCACGACGGGATGCTCGACAGCCTCTCGGACGTTCCGGGCTCGAACGCCTCGACGGCGGGCGCGTTCCTCACCGGCGAGACCTATTGCGGCGAGAACGGGCGGACGCTGCGGCTCTATGGGCTCGAGGAGCGCAACGCCAACGCCGCCACGCGCGCGATCGTCCTCCACTCGACCTATCTGAAAGGCCGCCTGCCCTATATGAGCCACGCCTTCATCGACGCGCACGGCCGGCCCGGCCGCTCCTGGGGCTGCTTCGTCCTGCCGCCCGAGGATCTGCGCCACGTGATCGAGCGGATCGGCGCCGGCCACCTCCTCTATGCGAACACGAAGCGCTTCCATAGCGGCAGCGCGGCGCCGGTGACGCCCCTGCCGGCCCTCGCGCCCCTTGCCCCCGGCACCTGCCCCTGGCCGTGACTATTACGCCCGCCACTCCAATCGTTGCCAGGAGCGATTCAGCAGGACAGCATCGATCATGGAAATCGCTCGATTCGTGCCCGACGAGATATCGCAAAAATTCGACGTTCGCGAGTGGCGAAACGGACTTGCTGTACTCGCTGGCGCGCATTCCAAGGAATTGAGCGACGTATATTCAGTCTTAAAAAATTTCAGATTGTATAAATCATACATTCTCAAACCCGGAGGTAGCAAGTCACCCATCTCATCTTGGCTAGATAGTCAACTTTACAAACTTGGTTGGAAAGAGAAAAAATTCGACACCAGCATCCTGGTAGACGGCATGGAATACAAGACGCCGACACACGCAGTCGATTGCTTTAAGAACCGTGTCGCTCTTGAAGTCGAATGGAACAACAAAGATCCATTCTTTGACAGAGATCTAAATAACTTTCGCCTTCTTTTCGAACTTCGAGCAATTGATGTTGGTATTATCATAACGCGATGTGACGAGTTGCAGACAATTATCAAATCCCTCGGACGTGGCAGCAGCTATGGAGCTTCCACGACACATTTGTCCAAGCTCTTGCCACGAATTGATGGTGGTGGCGGTGGCGGCTGCCCGATTGTTGTGTTCGGCATTCGTTCTTCGTGTTATGTGGATGAAAATCACCCAGAAACGTTTGGGACAGCTGGCCTGGAAGGAAGCACTGATGACGAGTAATGACATGTTCGACAGTGTCAGAGGGACCAGATACCAGACAGTTCTCGCCGACCCGCCATGGCAGTTTCAAAACCGTACTGGCAAGATGGCGCCAGAACATCGCAGGCTAAATCGCTATGGCACTATGGCTCTGGATCAAATTGCAGCGCTGCCGGTCTCAGACTTAGCTGCACCGCGCTCACATCTTTATCTCTGGGTCCCGAACGCCCTCTTGCCAGAGGGAATTATAGTAATGAAATCTTGGGGTTTTACTTACAAAAGCAATATTGTGTGGCACAAAATTAGAAAAGATGGCGGATCTGACGGAAGGGGAGTTGGATTTTATTTTAGAAACGTCACAGAGCTTTGTCTTTTTGGGATTCGCGGTTCGAATAACAGGACATTGAGCCCTGCACGTCGACAAGTGAACATGCTAGAGACTCGCAAGCGTGAGCACAGCCGTAAGCCAGACGAACTATATGAAATTATAGAAGCCTGTAGCCCCGGACCCTACCTCGAGCTATTCGCGCGCGGCACTAGGACCGGTTGGCATTCATGGGGTGAGCAGGCGAACGACACCTATGCACCGACCTGGAAGACCTACGCCAATCACTCGAGATCGCTCCAAGCTGCTGAGTAGATTGGGCCATTCGGAATGTCGGAGAAAGAACGGCCACCTCAGACGCTACCCCCGGGCGAATTTCTTGTACTTGATCCGGTGCGGCACCAGCGCCTCATCGCCCAGGCGCCGCGTGCGGTCGGCCATGTAGTCCTCGAAATTCCCTTCGAACCATTCGACATGGCTATCGCCCTCGAAGGCGAGGATGTGCGTCGCGACGCGGTCGAGGAACCAGCGGTCATGGCTGATGATGACCGCGCAGCCCGCGTAATCCTCCAGCGCCTCTTCCAGCGCGCGCAGCGTATCGACGTCGAGATCGTTCGTCGGCTCGTCGAGCAGGAGAACGTTCGCGCCTGATTTCAGCATCTTCGCCAGATGCACGCGGTTGCGCTCGCCGCCCGAAAGCTGGCCGACCTTCTTCTGCTGATCGCCGCCCTTGAAGTTGAATGCCGCCGCATAGGCGCGAGAGTTCATCTCCTTCTTGCCGAGATAGAGAATGTCGTTGCCGCCGGAGATTTCCTCCCAGACGGTCTTCTTGTCCTCGAGCGCGTCGCGCGACTGATCGACATAGCCGAGCTGCACGCTCTCGCCCACGGTGATCGTGCCGCCGTCCGGCTTGTCCTGGCCGGTGATCATGCGGAACAGCGTCGTTTTGCCCGCACCGTTCGGGCCGATCACGCCGACGATGCCGCCGGGTGGCAGCTTGAACGTCAGATCATCGATCAGCAGCCGCTCGCCGAAGCCCTTCTTCAGATGCTCGAAATCGACGACCCGCGTGCCCAGCCGCTCGGCGATCGGAATGATGATCTGCGCGGTCTGCGGCGCCTTCTCGGACGCCTTTTGCACCAGATCCTCATAGCGCTGGTAGCGCGCCTTGTTCTTGGCCTGCCGCGCCTTGGGGGACGCGGAGATCCATTCCTGCTCGCGCGCGAGGGTGCGCTGGCGTGCCTCCTCCTCGCGGCCTTCCTGGGCGAGCCGCTTCTGCTTCTGCGCCAGCCACGACGAGTAATTGCCCTCGTAGGGGATGCCCTGCCCCCGGTCGAGCTCGAGAATCCAGCCCGTGACATTGTCGAGGAAGTAGCGGTCATGCGTGACGATGAGGATTGCACCCGGATAGGCGCGCAGATGGCCTTCCAGCCACGCGACGGATTCGGCGTCCAGATGGTTCGTCGGCTCGTCGAGCAGCAGAAGGTCGGGCTTGGAAAGCAGCAGCTGGCAGAGCGCGACGCGCCGCTTCTCGCCGCCTGAAAGGCTCTCGACGTCGGCCTCGTCCGGCGGACAGCGCAGCGCGTCCATCGCCTGATCGACCTGGGAATCCAGATCCCAAAGGCCCTGCGCCTCGATCTCGTCCTGGAGCTTGGCCATCTCATCGGCCGTCTCGTCGGTGTAGTTCGCCGCGATCTCGTTATAGCGGTCGAGGATCGCCTTCTTTGCCGCGACCCCTTCCATCACGTTGTCGCGGACCGATTTCGAGGGATCAAGTTTGGGTTCCTGCGGCAGGTAGCCGACGCGCGCGCCCTCCGCCGCGAAGGCTTCGCCGGTGAAATCGCTGTCGAGCCCCGCCATGATCTTGAGGAGCGTCGACTTGCCCGCGCCGTTGACGCCCAGAACGCCGATTTTCGCACCCGGGTAGAACGACAGGAAGATGTCTTTCAGGACCTGCTTGCCCCCCGCATAGGTCTTCGAGAGCTTCTTCATCACGTAGACATATTGGTAGGACGCCATTGGCGGGTGCCTCCCGGAAGCATGACGGCGGATGCGGAAAGGGTGGATGTTTAACGAAGGCGGCGCGCGCCCGCAACGACGCGCGTGGAGGTCCAAGCCCCCGTATTCCCCGCCCGATCGAAAGGCCTGCCTGTTAAGATCTGGCGCCCCAATTTTCATGCCTGGGTTGCAGCCTCCAGCCCTTTCTAAACAAGGTCTTGATACCGGCGCGGTGGTGGTTGGCGCGCAAATCCGCGCTCACCGCGTGTTGGAGCGACGCTTTCGGTCGCTCCCGGCCTCCGGCGCGACATGACCGGAAGCGTCCCGCCTTTAACGAATCCAGCGCCGTGTGCAACGGACGGTCGAAGATCGCCCGAGCGCGTTAACCCAGATGTAGGACCATCGGACTTCTTATCGCGGGGCGAACCAACACATCCGCAGACAAGACCCCGGGGGAAACCATGTTCGGATTGAAGCTGTTCGGTCAGCCGAATGACCAGGCTGCCGCAGTATTGACGGCGATCGGACGCTCGCAGGCCGTTATCGAATTCACGCCGGATGGCACGATCCTGACCGCGAACGAGAATTTCCTTCAGGCGCTCGGCTACACGCTGCCGGAAATTCAGGGCAAGCATCATTCGATGTTCGTCGAGCCCGCCCAGCGCGAGACCTCGGCCTATCAGGCCTTTTGGGCAAAGCTTGGCCGTGGCGAGTTCGATGCGGCGGAATATAAGCGCATCGCCAAGGGCGGCCGCGAAGTGTGGATCCAGGCGAGCTACAATCCCGTGCAGGATGCCTCGGGCCGCGTCGTCAAGGTCGTCAAATTCGCCACCGACATCACCGAGGCCAAGCGCCGCAACGCCAATTACGAAGGCCAGCTGCGCGCCATCGACAAGGCGCAGGCCATCATCGAGTTCGACCTCGAGGGCAAGATCCTCTCGGCCAACCAGAACTTCCTCAACGCGATGGGCTACAGCCGCGACGAGATCATCGGCAAGCATCATTCTATGTTCGTCGAGCCGAGCTACCGCGACAGCCGCGAGTACCGCGAGTTCTGGGCGAAACTCGGCCGGGGCGAGTTCGACGCGGCGGAATATAAGCGCATCGCCAAGGGCGGCCGCGAAGTGTGGATCCAGGCGTCCTACAACCCCATCCTCGAGGCGAGCGGCAAGCCCTTCAAGGTCGTGAAATTCGCGATCGATGTGACCGATCAGAAGCTGCGCACGGCCGACTATGAAGGCCAGCTCTCGGCGATCGGGAAGGCGATGGCGGTCATCGAGTTCGAGCTCGACGGCACGATCCGCACCGCCAACGACAATTTCCTGGCCGCGCTCGGCTATTCGCTGAGCGAGATCAAAGGCAAGCACCATTCGATGTTCGTGGACGGTGAAACGCGCTCATCGACCGAGTATCGCGAGTTCTGGCCGAGCCTGGCCCGCGGCGAATTCAAGAGCGCGGAGTACAAGCGCATCGCCAAGGGCGGCCGCGAGATCTACATCCAGGCATCTTACAACCCGATCCTCGATCTGAACGGCAAGCCCTACAAGGTCGTCAAGTTCGCGAGCGACGTAACGAAGCAGGTGCTCGCGCGCCTGCGCTCCGAGCATGTGAGTCGCATGGTCGAGAGTGTCGCTTCGGCGTCGGAGGAATTGAACGCCTCCGTCAACGAGATCGCCGAGAGCATGGTGAAGTCGCGCGACATGGCCGGCATCGCGAGCAATCAGGTGCAGGACGCGAGCGGCTCGACCACCCGCCTCACCGAGGCGGCGCAGTCCATGGGCGGCATCGTCGATCTCATCTCCTCGATCACGGGCCAGATCAATTTGCTCGCGCTCAACGCGACGATCGAATCGGCCCGCGCGGGCGAGGCCGGCAAGGGCTTCGCGGTGGTCGCGAACGAGGTGAAAAACCTCGCCACCCAGGCGAAATCGGCGACCGAGCAGATCACCCGCGAGATCGATTCCATGCGCGGCATCTCCGACGACGTGGTGGCCGCGCTCGACCGCATCCGCCAGTCGATTGAATCGGTCAGCTCCTACGTCAACACCACGGCGGCTGCGGTGCAGGAACAGACGGCGGTGACAACCGAGATGTCCTCCAACATGCAGCGCGTGGCCAGCGAAGCGGCGGCGATGGGGGCCTGAACGGCCCCTTAACCCTAGGCCGTTGACCTGGAGAAGGCTTCCCGCGCACGATGTTGATCCAAATCAACCCGCGAGCGTGGGGAGCCCCCCGTGGCCTTGGCGAGCGACAATCCGCGCGATGAACAGCGCGACGTGAAGGAGCGGCTGTTGGCGCGCCCGGCGCCGCCCGCGCCCAAGATCGCCTGCTTTCACTGCCCGGCCCGCACGAGCGATCTGTGCCGGGGCGTGGCCGACAAGGACCTGGAGGAATTATTCGCCTCCTCCAGCCGCATCCGCCTGAAGGCGGAAGAAACGCTGATCCTCGATGGCGACGAGGCCTCCACGGTCTACAATGTCATTTCGGGCGCCATGCGCCTGACGCGGCTCTCGGGCGACGGGCGCCGGCAGATCCTGGGTTTCCTCTTCACCGGCAACTACATCGGCCTGACGCCCGACACGCTCTACCACTTCAACGCCGAGGCCGTGAGCGATGTGGAGCTGTGCGCCTTCGACCGCAGGCGCCTGGAGACGCTCTTCAAGCTCCACCCCGCGATGGAGGCGACCTTCCGCGCGATGGCGGCCAAGGTGATCGATCAGACCTATGATCTCCTCTTCACGCTCGGCCAGCGCACGGCGGTTGAGCGCGTCGCGAGCTTCCTCCTCTATCTGCGCGAGGCCGAGCAATGCCCGGGCAAGCCCGGCGCGCCGCTGCATCTGCCGATGACGCGCACGGACATCGCCGATTTCCTCGGCCTCACCATCGAAACCGTCAGCCGCTCGTTCACGAAGCTGCGCACGGACAAGATCATCCACCTCGTCGATGCGCACCGGGTGGAGGTGCTCAGGCCCGACCTCCTCTTGGCTGCCGCCGGCGAGGAAGCGCCGTGAGCCGCGCCCGCCCCCGCCCCGAGCGCGCGCTGGGCGATTCGCTCGACGGCGCGCCGATGTCCGCCTCCGCGCTCGTCTGGCTGACGGTCGCGTTCCTGGCGAGCCTTCTCGCCATCGCGGGCATTCCCGCGATCGTTCCCCCGCCGCACGCGGCCGCGATCACCGCCGAGCCCTGAGCCGCGGAACGCTGAAGTGACGACGCTCCGCAGCTGGCTGACCGCGCTCTATCAGGGCGATACGGCCCTCGCGCGCAGCTACAATTATTTCCTGCTGATCTTCGATATCGCGATGGTGATCTACGTCATCGCCTCCTCGTTCTTCTATGGCGCGCTCGCGGTCGAGATCATCGACGCCTTGCTCGGCATCGTCATCGTGTTCGATTTCGCGGCCCGCCTCATCATTGCTGAGCGCCCCTGGCGCACGCTCTTCAGTGTCGTGGGCATCGCCGATCTGGTGGTGATCGCCTCGCTCCTCGCGCCCATCGCGGGCGAGGGCTTCGCGTTCCTGCGCGTCGTGCGCACGCTGCGCCTGCTGCGCTCGTATCATCTCTTGAAGCAGCTACGGGGCGATTTCGCGTACTTCCGCCGCAACGAGGCGACGCTCTTTGCCGCCGTCAATCTGGCGATCTTCATTTTCGTGACGACCGCGCTCGTCTTCGAGACGCAGCACGCGACCAACCCGCAGATCCAGAACTACGCCGACGCGCTCTATTTCACCGTGACGACGCTGACGACGACCGGCTTCGGCGACATCACGCTCCCCGGCCCGACGGGGCGCCTCCTCTCCGTCGCGATCATGATCGTGGGCGTCTCGCTCTTCGTGCGGCTGATCCAGGTGCTCTTCCGCCCACCCAAGGTAACCTTCCCCTGCCCCGATTGCGGCTTGACGCTGCACGACCTCGACGCCGTCCACTGCAAGCATTGCGGCCGCGTGCTGAAAATCCCGAACGAGGGGGTAGTTTAGGGGATTGCGGAGGCTAGTTGGGCTGCGCCACGCGTAGCCCGTAAGGGCGAAGCGTGGTGGGCCCGGCAGGAACAAACTGGGCACTGGCTCATCTGCATTCGCTGGCACCCACACCGCCGGCCAGCGCGGGACAGAGCCTAGCCTAAGCGTTTCGCCAACGTAGAATGGTCGTTCGCTTGGGCCGAATTCTGCTGCATTCATGTTCTTTCCGGATAGCGACGCATGAACGAGATCGAACAAGAGTGCATCATCTTGAACTCGGCGTGGAAAATGATCGACGGCATGGTCAACTGGGCCATGTTCGTGAAACACGGTCACGTCGAACCGACCGATATGATGTTCCAAACTAGCCATTGCAGCGAACTGTTCATCATCCGGCTCGGTGACTTCTTGTCTCAACTCCGCGCATTCAATGGGCGGCCGGTTCCACTCGGCCTGCAAGCGGCTCCATCGAATGCCCGCCCGTCCGATCTGACCTTTCTCTATTATCTGCGACAGGTGTGCGCGAAGCCTCACCTCGCGCCGGAAGCATCGAACCTGAGTACTCACACCGAGGCATTCGCTACCTGGCTCGAAGGAGACTTCGTCACCCAAGGCGTCAACTTGTCCGCGATCAATGTCGTCGCCGACCTACGTGTCACGCGCTATCGATACCTCAAGATTTGTGGTGACATCGCAAAACACAATCTGGCACGGCTTGAAACGAACGTCCGTTACATACAAAACCTGCTCCAAGCCAGCGGCCATCCCGTCGGCGAGCAAGAAGCATACCTGACGGTTGCAGATTTCTACGAATGGTTCCAAAGGAAAATCTTCATCTATCACTCAAGCCAAATTGCTGAATTCCTGAACAACATTCGATGGGCGATCTTCGAGTTCCTGCAGCCTGAGTTTGACCGGTCGTACCATCAAAAAGAAGGCTACTCACTGAGTACGCCTTTGTATGGCTATCACTATCCGGATGGCTGCAACGAGCCGCTGGCATGCGCGATGTATTGGGATCTGATGAACCGGGTGCGCGGACGGCCGTGGCTGCACCGTTTCATTGTGTCGGACTCGTTTAAGGCGCTTTACTAGTTACAAAGCGGACTCCAGGACGATGTCCAAGTCGCGGAGGCCGCCTGTGTTTGCCGCGTCACTGAGATTTGCGATGTACGTTCCAGTGTGGTGGGCCCGGCAGGACTCGAACCTGCGACCAGACCGTTATGAGCGGCCCGCTCTAACCAGCTGAGCTACAGGCCCCCTGCGCGTCGCCAGGCGGGAAGGTACCAGGCCGCGAACATAAACATCTCTTCATGGGCCCGCCATGGTTTTGCCGCGGATCGGCGTGATACTCCCTGCCCCTTCGATGTGTCATCCTGTGATGCCAATCCTCAAAATCGCTCCTGAAGGAGAATTGCGATGCGTCTCGCCCTGGGCCTTGCCGCCCTCATCGCCACTGCGCTTGCCCTGCCCGCCGCGGCGGCCGAGGCAGCCATGACGCCGCCCGCCCGCCAGATCACGGTCATGGGCACGGGCGAGCGCTCGGCGGTGCCGGATTTGGCGACCGTGACGACCGGCGTCGTCAGCCAGGCAAAGACCGCCGGCGAAGCGCTCTCGGCCAATTCGCAGGCCATGGCCGCCGTCCTGAAAGCGCTGAAGGATGCCGGCATCGCCGAGCGCGACATCCAGACCTCGAACTTCTCCATCCAGCCGCAATATCCAAGCTATGATTCGACCCGCATCACGCCGCCCGAGATCGCGGGCTATCAGGTGTCGAACCAGGTGAGCGTGCGCCTGCGCGACGTGGCGAAACTCGGCCCGGTGCTCGACGCGCTCGTCGCCGCCGGCTCGAACAACGTCTCGGGCGTCAGCTTCGCGATCGACAAGCCCGAGCCCCTGCTCAACGAGGCGCGCGCGGAGGCGGTGAAGAACGCCCGCGCGAAGGCTGAGCTCTATGCTGAGGCCGCGGGCGTCAAACTCGGCCGCGTGATCGAGATCAGCGAGGCCTCCTTCGGCGGGCCGCAGCCGGTCTTTGCCCGCATGGAAGCGGCGTCCGCCCCCTCCGTGCCGATCGCGGCCGGCGAGAGCACGGTGACGGCGAGCGTCACCATCGTCTACGAGATCGAGTGAGCCCTAAGCCAACGAGGATCCCGATGCCCGCTTCGCTCGCCGCGCGCCTGTCCGGCCTTCTCAAGGCCGTCGTCGCCCTTCTCTTGAGCGCAGGGGTTGCGCACGCCGCCGCCCTCATCCCGCGTGGCGACCTCTTCGGCAATCCGGAGCGCGCGTCGGCGAAGATCAGCCCGGACGGCAGCCGCATCGCGTTGCTCGCGCCGCGCGATGGCGTGCTGAACGTCTGGGTGGCGCCGACCGGCGACATCGATGCCGCCAAACCCCTGACGCAATCGCGCGAGCGCCCGATCCGTCAGTTCTTCTGGTCGGCCTCGGGCGACAGCGTGATCTATCTGAACGACAAGGCGGGCGATGAGAACTATCTCCTCTACGCCGTCGATGTCGCGAGCGGCGCGGAGACGGCGCTCACGCCCTTCGAGAAGACGCGCGCGATCCCCATCAAGGCAAGCTGGCGCCATCCCGATGACATCCTCGTCGGCCTCAATGACCGCGACCCGCAATGGCACGATCTCTATCGCGTGAACGTGAAGACGGGCGAGCGCACGCTCGTCCTGGAAAACACCGAGCGGCTCGATGAGTTCGTCGCCGACGACGATCTGGTGCTGCGCTTCGTCTCGCGCACGACCGATGACGGCGGCACGGAAATCCTGCGCGTCGGCGACGACGGAAAGTCGCTTCAGACCTATACGACCATCCCGTACGAGGACGCGCTCACCGGCATGCTCGGCCTGACGAGCGACGGAAAAACGCTCTACATGGACGAGACGCGCGGCCGCGACAAAGTCGCCGTCACCGCGACGGACCTTGCGAGCGGCGAAACGAAAGTGATCGCCGAGAGCGAGGTCGCAGACGTGAGTTCGCTCATCACCGACCCCGAAAGCGACCGCGCTCTCGCCTACGGCGTCGACTATCTGACGACCACCTGGACGGCGATCGATCCCGCGATCGCGCCGGACATCGCCTTCCTCAACGAGCATCTGAAGGGCAATTGGTCGATCGCGAGCCAGACGCGCGACAACGCGACCTGGGTCATCCTCTCCGATCCGGTGACGGAACCGGCGAACTACCAGATCTACAAGCGCGCCGACCGTACGCTGACGCCGCTCTTCACCATCCGCCCGAAGCTGAAGGGCGCGCCCTTGAGCGCGATGTACCCCATTGAGATCCGCGCGCGCGACGGCCTGACGCTCGTGGCCTATCTGACGCTTCCCAAGGACAGCGATCCCGACGGCGACGGCCGCCCGCCCGCGCCCTTGGCGATGGTGCTGAACGTCCATGGCGGGCCGTGGGCGCGCGATTCCTATGGCTACGATCCCGAAGCGCAATGGCTCGCCAATCGCGGCTATGCGGTGCTGCAGGTCAACTATCGCGGCTCCTCGGGCTTCGGCAAGGCCTTCATCAATGCCGGCGACCGCGAATGGGGCGGCAAGATGCACGACGACCTGATCGATGCCGTCAATTGGGCGGTCATGCGCGGTATCGCGCGGCGCGACCGCATTGCCATCTATGGCGGCTCCTATGGCGGCTATGCCGCGCTTGTCGGCCTGACGTTCACGCCGACGACGTTCGCCTGCGGCGTCGACATCGTGGGCGTTGCGAACCTGACGACGTTCATGAATACGATCCCGCCCTATTGGGAATCCTTCCGCGAACAGATGTATCGCCGCGTCGGCGATCCGCGTACGCAGGAAGGGCTGGCGTTCCTCAAATCCCGCTCGCCCGTCACCAAGGCGGACGCGATCGTGCGGCCCCTGCTGATCGCGCAGGGCGCAAACGATCCCCGCGTCAACAAGGCCGAATCCGATCAGATCGCGGCCGCGATGACGCGGGCGAACATTCCGGTCACCTATGTGCTCTATCCCGACGAGGGCCACGGCTTCGCGCGGCCGGAGAACCGCAAATCCTTCTATGCGATCGCGGAAGCCTTCCTCAGCGGCTGTATCGGCGGGCGCTTCGAGCCAATCGGCGATGATTTCGCGGGCGCGAGCCTTGAGGTGCTTGAGGGGGCCGATGCGGTGCCGGGCCTCAAAGCCGCGCTCGATTCGCAATGACGCCACAAGCGGGAGGTGGCCGATCGGCCACACCGCACACGCGGCGGCCGATCGAGGGTCGCAACCGGCGCCCGCGCTGGGCATAATCGCGCCGCCACGACCAGCCGCGACCCGAGACGGGAGTGACCCATGCTGTTGCTGAGATCGGCGCTCATCGCCGCGCTCGTGCTCGCAGCCGCGCTTGGCGCCAGCGCGCAGCAGGCGCCTCAAGACCCGCCGGCCCAGCCCCGCCCCGTGGCGCGAGCCATCGATTGGATCGAGGCGCGCCGCGCGGCCGCCGAAAGCGAGAAAACCCAGCGCACCGCCGCCATCAACGCCTTCGCGCGGCTCGACCAGCGCGCGATCGATGAGACGCGGCTCCCCCTGCTCATCCCGACGCGCCGGCCGCTCCTTGATCGCATGCGGCTGATGTCGACCGGCGATACCTACGTGCTCTCCTCGCGCGAGGACGGCGCGACGATCGAGATCGTCGGCACGCGCCTCGCGGCGACGGCGCCCAAAGGTCCGTTGGCAGAGCAATTGGCGCGCCGCATGAAGGACATGCGGGCCCGCGGCTATCTTATCGAGCGGACGGAGACGGGGTTCGATCTCTCCTTCTCGCGCTTCGGCGCGGCCTATTCGATGACGATCGAATGCGCGGAACTCATCCGCGACGAGCGCTGCCGGCGGGAGGATTACCTGCGCGAGCTCTATGAGGGCATGGGCGTGGTGCTCGGCAAGGCGGCCGGAGAGCAGCAATGATGGACAGCTTCATCCGCGTCGGCTCGCTCGTTATCATGATCGGTCTTGTGTGGGCGCTCTATGCCGGGATCGTGGGTGAGGAGACGGCCTCGTCCCCCACGCCCGAGGCGCCGACGGAAGAAACGCCGCCCGAGGAAACCCCGCCCGAGGAAACGCCAGGCGAACAGGCGGACGAAGATCTCGCCGAACCCGACTTCGCTTTCCGCCCAACCGGCGAGTTGCAAGCGGGTTCGGGCACCGGCCAGACCGACGGCACGGTCTGGGCGCCCGCGATGCGTTTTCCGCTCGAGAGCGCGCCAGCCTATCTCAACAGTCAGGTCTATGGCGTCGGTGGCAGCCAGGGGCCGTCCGGCAACGGACAGTGCGATACGCGCAACTATGCCTATCCCTGGCGCGACAATTTCTGCGAGACGCGCTCCCACAACACGCTGATGTGTCCCGCCGCCGTCGGCCATCAGGGCCAGGACATCCGCCCCGCGACGTGCAAGAAGGCCGTTCATTGGGCGGTCGCGGCGGAAGACGGCCGCATCACCAACATCGGCACCTATACGGTGTTCCTCACCGCCGATTCAGGCCGTCTCTTCCGCTATCTCCACCTCGACATGGGGCGCTTGAACGTGATCGTCGGGCAGGAGGTGAAACGCGGCGACCGCATCGGCCTCGTCTCGAACGATTTCGGATCGACCGTCACGACCATCCATCTCCATTTCGAGATCAAGGAAGCGATCGACACCGGCGAAGGCCAGGTCTTCACGTTCGTCTCGCCCTATACGAGTTTGGTCGAGGCCTATGAAAGGCTGCGTGCCGGCAATCCCTAGAGCAACGCGCGGAAAAGTGGTTACCGGTTTTCCGCAAAGCGCTGCGACAAAAAAAGGCGTGAGGGGCGCCGCGAACTGATGTGAGCGAACGCCCCTCTAAGCGCCGCCCGCGATATCGCGGAAGGTGCCGCTCGCCTCGTCCAGCCACTCCAGCCGTCCGGTGAAGACGCTGAAGCGCGCCCCCTGGAGAGCCAGCCGTCCCTCCTTTTCGGCGCGCGCGACGAATGGAAAGCCTCTCAGGCGGTTGAGCGAAACGACGATCGACGCGCGCTCCAGCGCCGCACACGGATCATCGCCATAGGCGTGCATGAGCGCCTTAGCCGGTTCCAGAAGCGCGATCCATTGCTTCAAGAAGCTGAGCTCCTCGTTTTCCACGCCATGAACCGCCCCGGCAACGCCGCCGCAGCGCTCATGCCCGAGAACGAGAATCAGGCCGACGCGCAGCACCTGCACGGCGAACTCGATCGCGGCGCTCGTGCCGTGAAGGCCCTCGCCCTGCTCGTAGGGCGGAACGAGGTTGGCCACGTTGCGGATGGTGAAAAGCTGGCCGGGCGGCGTATCGAAGATCGCGACCGGCTCCACGCGTGAGTCACAGCACGAGATCACGCAGACGGGCGGGCGCTGTCCCTCGGCGAGCGTTTGATAGAGCTGCTGCTGGCGCGGCCACGCCGTCTGGCGAAACCGGAAATATCCCTCGACCAGCTGATCCATCCTCGCCACACTCCTCTACGCGGAGAGTGAAACCTGCGGTCCTGGCACGCGAAGTCAAGGCCGCATGAACATGTAATCCGTATCCGGATCGACATTCTCGGCTGCCGCCAGCAATTCCTGGCGCACATCCGCGACCGGCCGCCTCTCGAGAAACGCCGTCACGGCGAGCGAAAGCATCGCCCGCGCCAGCGCGTCGGAATCATAGCCTGTGGATGCAGCCTCAGCGCGGGCCGCCTCGAAATGCTGGCGCGCGATAGCGGTTATGCTCATGGTCGGCTTCCTGTGTCGAAGAAGATCGAGATGAAATCATTCTCCCGCTGGAAGGGTGAGCCACCCTTGACAGGGATCAAGTGTTTGCGGCCTGTCCCCCGCCATGCCGACGCTGACACGCTATTTCGCAACGCCGATCTATGAGGCCGCCCTGCCGCCAGTCACCACGGGCGCGCTCAATCGCCGCCTCGCTGCCTCGATCGCGGCGCTCGCGCGCGACGATGGCGCGGGCATCGCCTGGTGCCGCGAGAACGCCTATCCCGGATACACGTCCTACGGGTCTTTGAACGATCTCGCCTGGCGCGATCCGGTCTTCGCCGAACTGGAAAGCCTGATCGCGCCGCATGTGCGCCGCTTCGTCCGCGCCCTGGCGCTCGAGATGCGCGGCAGGACGCTTCTCTGCGACAGCCTCTGGGTGAACGCGCTAGCGGCCGGCGGCGCGCATTCGGGGCACATCCACCCGGGGAGCCTGATCAGCGGCACGTATTACGTGGCGATCCCGAAGGGCGCGAGCGCCATCCGCTTCGAAGACCCGCGTCTGGGCCTGATGATGGCGGCGCCCCCGCCCCGCGCCACCGCGCCCGCCGCGCGCCAGCGCTTCATCGCGCGCGCGCCGCGGCCGGGATCGCTGCTTCTTTGGGAAAGCTGGCTGCGGCACGAGGTGCCGGCGAACGGCGCGAAATCGCCCCGCCTCTCGGTCAGCTTCAACTACGCGCTGGCCGACAAGGAAACCGCCCGCTAGATCGCCTCGTCCGTCTCCGAGCCCGGCGCCCCCGTCGCCCAGAGAATGGCGACGAACGCGCCCTTCGCGCGCGGCAGAAACCACAGGGTCGCCACAAGGCCGACCAGCGGCCACAGCACCATCGGCATCCACATCGGCCAGACGGCCACGTACTCGACGCCGATCGCGATCGGCACGAGCACATGCCCGATCACGAGGATGCTGAGCCAGGCCGGCCCGTCATCGGCCCTGATATGCCCGAGTGGCTCCCCGCACGCGGCGCAGGCCTCGACGGGCTTGAGATAAGCGCGGAAAAGCGAGCCCTTCCCGCAATTGGGGCAGCGCCCGGAAAGCCCGCGCAGGATCGCACCCGTCATCGCCATGCCGCCTCGCCGTGAGAGGAACCGCCCCCTTAGGTGGCGTGCCGCGGCCCCGCGCGGTAGGCCGCGGATTGTCGCATCACCGTCCCAGCCTGACACAGATGTGACTTGCGCGTGCCGGGAGCCGCGCCGTTCACTCCTTGCAATGGGCGATGGGCGGGAGCGGCGGCGTGACGATCGAAAACGTGCGGACCTATTACGGCGAGATCCTTCAGGGATCTGAGAGCCTGAAGACCAACGCGTGCTGCACGCCCGACGCGATGCCCGCGCTTGCCAAATCCGCGCTCGCCAACGTGCATGACGCGGTGCTCGCCCGCTATTACGGCTGCGGCCTCGTACTGCCCGAGGCGCTGGAGGGCGCCCGCATCCTCGATCTCGGCTGCGGCGCGGGGCGCGATGTGTTCCTGCTGGCCCAGCTCGTGGGCGAGCGCGGCCACGTCACCGGCATCGACGCGACGCCCGGCCAATTGGCGGTCGCCCGCGCGCACGAGGATTGGCACCGCACGCGCTTCGGCTATCAGAACGCGAACACGGCCTTCCTCGACGGCGAGATCGAGCGCCTGGGCGAGCGCGGCCTTCGCCCGCAGAGCTTCGACATCATCGTCTCCAATTGCGTGATCAATCTGTGCCGCGACAAGCGCGCGGTGCTGGCGGGCGCGCGGACGCTCTTAAAGCCCGGCGGCGAGATCTATTTCGCCGACATCTACGCCGACCGGCGCCTTCCCTCAGGGCTGATGGACGATCCCGTGCTGCATGGCGAGTGCCTCGCGGGCGCACTCTATTGGAACGATTTTCAGACCATGGCGAAGGCGGTGGGCTTCGGCGATCCGCGCCTCGTCGCCGATCGCGAAGTGACGGTGGAGGATGCCGCCATCCGCGAACGCCTCGGCGCCGCGCGGTTTTTCTCCGCGACCTATCGGCTCTTCAACATCGAGGGGCTGGAGCCCGCCTGCGAGGATTATGGGCAGGCGGTCATCTACAAGGGCACGATCCCGCACCACGCCCACGCATTCACGCTCGACAAGCATCACGCGATCGAAACCGGCAAAGTGTTCCCCGTCTGCGGCAACACCTTCCGCATGCTGAACGAAAGCCGCTTGGCCCCGCACTTCGAGTTCATCGGAGACACGTCCCGCCACTTCGGCATCTTCGCGGGCTGCGGAACGATGATGCCGTACGACGAGGCCGCAACTACCGCCTCAAGCGGGTGTTGTTAGCGTCCGCGCCGTTCGCGACCGTGCCACAGGCGGATGATGACAATGGCGTCGTCCCGCACCTGGTAGCGGATGATGTAGCGGGAGCGCCCGAAGCGAAGAATGATTTCGCGCAGATCACGGCGTGGCCCTGGCCTGCCGCGCTCCGCCAGATTGCCGAGCGATTGAACCGCCTCGCTGATGCGCACGGACAAACTCACCGCTGCGGCGGGGTTTCGCTCAATCAGGAAATCGGCAAGACGCTCAAGGTCCTTGACGGCCGACGGCCGAAACCGGACCGGCCGGCTCACTTCGCCGGGCCGACGCCTTCGGCGACGCGGCGCCGGAACGTCTCAAGCGCAACGTCGGCGGCGACGTCCTCGCCCGGCTCGTCAAGACGGCGCAAATCCTCGGCCCAGTCGTCGAGCCACGCCTCCATGGCGCGCTCGACCAGATCGCCGACGGTGAGCCCAGTGGCTTCCGCGGCCAGCCGCGCGCGCTCAGCGGTTTCCGCGTCGACCTCGATGCTTGTCTTTGCGCCCATGGAGAAAGCCTAGCCCAACCTTAGTTGTCCAGGAAGCTCCGCAGCTTCCGTGACCGCGACGGGTGCTTGAGCTTGCGGAGCGCCTTCGCCTCGATCTGGCGGATGCGCTCGCGCGTGACGCTGAACTGCTGCCCCACTTCTTCGAGCGTGTGGTCGGTGTTCATGCCGATGCCGAAGCGCATGCGCAGCACCCGTTCCTCGCGCGGCGTGAGGCTGGCCAGCACCCGCGTCGTCGTCTCGCGCAAATTCGATTGGATCGCCGCGTCGATGGGCAGGATCGCGTTCGGGTCCTGGATGAAATCGCCGAGGTGCGAATCTTCCTCATCGCCGATCGGCGTTTCGAGGGAGATCGGCTCCTTCGCGATCTTCAGCACCTTGCGCACTTTTTCCAGCGGCATCGCGAGCTTTTCTGCCAGCTCCTCCGGCGTCGGCTCACGGCCGATTTCGTGCAGCATCTGGCGCGACGTGCGCACGAGCTTGTTGATCGTCTCGATCATGTGCACGGGGATGCGGATCGTGCGCGCCTGATCGGCGATCGAGCGCGTGATCGCCTGGCGGATCCACCACGTGGCGTAGGTCGAGAATTTATAGCCGCGCCGATACTCGAACTTATCGACCGCCTTCATGAGGCCGATATTGCCTTCCTGGATGAGATCGAGGAATTGCAGGCCCCGGTTCGTGTATTTCTTCGCGATCGAGATGACGAGGCGCAAATTCGCCTCCACCATCTCCTTCTTCGCCTGCCGGCTTTCGCGCTCACCCTTCTGCACGGTCTGAACGATCCGGCGGAACTCGGTGATCGGCTGGCGCGTCTCGAGCGCGAGCGTGTGGATCTCGCCGCGGATCTCCTTGATCTTGTCGCGCTCTTCCTGGACGAAATCTTTCCAGCCAGCGCCGGTCAGGCGCCCGACGCGCCGCGCCCAATTGGGATCGAGCTCCTCGCCGAAATGCTGCTTGAGGAATTCCGTGCGGCTCACGCCATGCGCCTCGGCGAGACGCAGCAGCCGCCCCTCGTAGCTCGTGAGCTGCTTGTTGAGCGTATACATCTTCTCAACCAGCTGCTCGATGCGCGCGTTGTTGAGGCGCATCGATTTCACGTGCTCGACCGTTTCGAGCCGCAGCTTGTTGAAGCGCCGCTCCTGGCTGGTCGAAAGCTCATCGCCCGCGAGCGCGCCTTCGACCTGCGCATCCTGAAGGCGCCCGAGCTTCTTGTAGGTCGCAGCGACCTCGTCGAGTTTCTCAAGGATCTGCGGCTTCAGCGCCGCTTCCATCGCCGAGAGCGAGAGCGAATTGTCGTCGTCATCGATGTCCTCTTCGCCCTGCGGCTGGCTTTCCCCGCCGGTCTCTTCGCTGGCGCCGTCCTCATTGGCCGCGCGCGCGGGCGCCGGGCGCGGCGCTGCGGGAGCACCCTGCGGGGTGGCCGCCGGCGTGGCCGCAACTGGCGGCGCATCGCTCGCCGCACCGTCCGGACCCCCGCCATACGTGGCCTCGAGGTCGATGATGTCGCGCAGCAGGATCTTTCCCTCGTTGAGGTCGTCCCGCCATTCCATCAACGCTTCGAAGGTGAGCGGGCTTTCGCAGAGCGCGTTGATCATCGTCTCGCGGCCGGCCTCGATGCGCTTGGCGATCGCGATCTCGCCCTCGCGGGAGAGCAGCTCCACCGAGCCCATCTCGCGCAGATACATGCGCACGGGATCATCCGTCCGGTCGAGCACCTCGGTCGTGCCGCGCACGGCCGGAACATCGGTCCGCGCAACCTCCTGGGAGGCCTCGCTGTCCTGCTCCTGCTCTTCCTGCTCTTCGGATTCGATGACGTTGATGCCCATGTCGGAGAGCATCGACATCGTATCTTCGATCTGCTCGGAGCCGACCTGCTCGGACGGCAGCACCTTGTTCAGCTCGTCATAGGTGACGTAGCCGCGGCTCTTGGCCTTCGCGATCATCTTCTTGACGGCGGCATCGGTGAGGTCGAGCAGCGGCGCGTCTTCGCGCTCCTCGCGCCCGCCGGTTCCCGTGCCGGCGCGGCGCGCGGCCGCCTTCCCGTTCGCGGCCTTGCCCGTTGCGGCGGCAGCGGCGGCGGTCGGCGCGGCGGGGGCGCGCTTGACGCTCTCGGCCGGCGACTTCGCGGACGGTTGGGGCGCCGAGGCCGCCTTGCTGGTCCGCGCGCGCGCCGGCTTCTCGGCCGCCGCGTCTTTCGTGTCTTTCTGCTTCGTGGGCATCGAACCGGTGGACCTTGGTAAGAAGAAAGTCGTCAAAAGGGCGAAAAAGGGCGACGCCGGTACGGCGCTCGCCCCAGGTTTGGGTTTTGGCTTAGGCGTCGGGCGGCGCGGCGGCACGGGTGCCAGCCTCCCCGGTCATGGGGCGCTCGAATCGAGAAAGTCGCTGTTCGATGTCGTTCATGCGCGCCCTGTTCGCCTCGGAAGGATCTCGCGCCCAGGCTCCGCGGGCCTGTCGCAGCTCGTCTCTCAATAAGGCCTCATCCTGACATCGCGCGAGGGTCGCAAGCCACCCGCCTTCGACGTCTTTGGCGCTCGCATCCGCTTGTGTAAAGCGAAGGAGTGCAAGCGCAGGTTGCGCCATGAGGCGCTTAATCGTCTCCGCAAATCCCCTCTGCGCTAAGTGGTCACAAACGCCTTGACTGTCAAGGCTTAGGCCCTCCGCCGCGAGGCCCAGCAGCGCGTCGCGCAGACGCGTCATCGCTTCGCCGGAAAGCGAAATCGCCTGAATCGCCTCGTAGTGGGCATCCAGCAGGAAGGGATGCCGCAGAATTCCAAGCAGGAGCGCCTCCTCCCGTGCGAGCCCACCGGAGCCCAGACCCTGTCGCGCACGCCGTGCGAGGGCGTTCTGGGCGAGCACCGGATCGGGCCCGACCGGGCGCGGCCGGGCGGCAGCATCGCGCGGCCAGCGCCGCTCGGAACGCACCGGCGTCTCGCGCGCGCCGCGTCCGAACAACTGATCGAGCCGCGCCTTGAAATCCGCCCGGTAATGGCCCTTCACGGTCTGATCGCCGATCGCATCGAGCATCTGGAAGAGCCGCGTCTCGAGCCCCGCCCGCCGCTCGGGCGTGCGCAGATCGACGCCCGCGAGCTCCTTCGTCCAGAGAAGATCGATCAGCGGCATTGCCTCGCTGACGAGCGATTTGAGGGGCTCTGCGCCCTCGTCCCGGAGGATGTCGTCGGGATCGCGCCCTTCGGGCAGAAGGACGAAGCGGAGCGACTGGCCGGGCTTCAGAAGCGGCAGCGCGCGCTCGGCCGCCCGGTGCGCGGCGCGCAGGCCCGCCGCGTCGCCGTCGAAACAGAGCGTCGGCTCGGGCGCGATCCGCCACATCATCTCAAGCTGCGTTTCGGTGAGCGCCGTGCCGAGCGGCGCGACCGCCTGCCCGATGCCCGCCCGCGTGAGCGCGATCACGTCCAGATAACCCTCGGCCGCAATGATCTCGCGCGCGCGGTGCGCCGGCTCGCGCGCCTTGTCGAGATTGTAGAGCGTGCGGCCTTTGTCGAAGACCCGCGTCTCGGGCGAGTTGATGTATTTCGGTTTGGCATCGGGCGAAAGCGCGCGCCCGCCGAACGCGATCACGCGGCCCCGCGCGTCGCGGATCGGAAACATCACGCGGTGCCGGAAGAGATCGCGCGCCTCGCGGCCCTCCTCCTCGCGGATGAGCAGCCCCGCCTCGCGCAGCGCCTCGATCGGCATGCCCTTCGCCTTGAAGTGCTGCATCACCGCTGTGCCGGTGCCGGGCGCATAGCCGAGCCCGAATTGCGTCGCGACCGCGCTGTCGAGCCCGCGGCCCTTCAGATAGGCCCGCGCCTCGGCGCCGCGCGGCGAGCGCAATTCGTCGGCAAAGAATGTGGCGGCCTCGGCCAGCACGTCCATGACGCCGGAGCGCGCCTGCGCTTCCTCGCGCCCCTGCGCACTGGGCGCGGGAAGCGCGACGCCGGCTTCATCGGCGAGGCGCTCCAGCGCCTCGCGAAAGCCAAGGCCCTCGGTCTCCATCACGAAGGTGAAGAGATCGCCATGCGCGCCGCATCCGAAGCAATGATAAAAGCCCTTCTCCTCGACGACGCCAAACGAGGGCGTCTTTTCGTTGTGGAAGGGACAGAGACCGACATACTCCCGGCCCTTGCGCACCAGCCGCACTTTTCGCCCGACGATGTCGGCGAGGCTCAATCGGGCGCGGATCTCGTCTTGGACCGTCAAGGCATTGTTTCCACCTATTCAGTCCTCCCCCGTTCAAGGGGGGAGGTGTCGCGCAGCGACGGAGGGGGAGCATCTTTAAATTGGCCCCCTCCCCGGCTACGCCGGACCTCCCCCGCGAGCGGGGGAGGAGGGCGCCTCGAATCGGAGAAACATACGCGCCAGTCTACGCCGCGCTGAGCAATTCTTTCACGACCGCGCTCGCCTTGCCGAAATCCATTTGGCCGGCGTACCGCGTTTTGAGCTCGGTCATCGTGCGGCCCATGTCTTTCAGGCCCGCCGCGCCCAGATCGGCGATCACCGCCTCCGCCGCCGCGCGTGTCTCGCTCGCCGAGAGCTGGCGCGGCAGATAGGATTCGATGATCTCGCGTTCTTCCGTTTCCTGCTCGACGAGATCGATGCGCCCCGCCTTCTCGTAGGTCTCGATCGATTCAGTGCGCTGCTTGATCATCTTCTGCAGCAGCTGCAGCACCTCCTCTTCGCCGACCCCCTCGTTGCGCCCATCGGTGCGGGCCGCGATATCGCGGTCCTTGAGCGCGGCGAGGATGAGACGGAGCGTGGAGACGCGGCGTTGATCTTTGGCGCGCATGGCCTCTTTCAGGCCATCGCTGAATTGCGCGCGAAGGCTCGACATGGCGAGCACAACTCCTTCACCGGGATTACCAGGGGCGGGAGACTATCGCACTGAGGGGTCATGACGCAAATGCGAGATGTTAGCGTCAAGCTGTTGTTTTAACTGTATTTTTTGCAGTGCGTCATTGGCTTGACTCTGTCCCGGCCGATCCCTACTTTCCGCGCGTTTGACCCGAGATCGGCCGAGTCGAAGGCCGGGCGCAAGCCGCCCGGTTCAGGCGCGCGCACAAGTAAAAAAGGGCCTGCAGCATGGCGTCACCCGCCCCCGAGCCGATGGATCCCTGGGGGCCGGCGCTATTGACGGGACGCCTGGTGCTCGCCGACGGCACGATCTTTCGCGGCACGGGCCTGGGCGCCACCGGCGAGGCGGTGGGCGAAGTCTGCTTCAACACCGCGATCACGGGCTATCAGGAGATCCTGACCGATCCCTCCTATGCCGGCCAGATCATCGCCTTCACGTTTCCCCATATCGGCAATGTCGGCGCCAACGACGAGGACGAGGAAGCTGCCCATCCCGCCGTGCGCGGCGCCGTGCTGCGCGCGGGCGTGACGACGCCCTCCAATTGGCGCGCGGCCAACCACCTCGATGTCTGGCTGAAGAAGCGCGGCATTGTCGCGCTCGCGGGCATCGACACGCGCGCCCTCACCGCGCGCATCCGCGATCAGGGTTTCGCGAACGCCGTCATCGCGCACGAGCCCTCCGGCCGGTTCGACGAGGACGCGCTCCGCCGCGCCGCCGCCGGCTGGAACGGCCTCATCGGCGCCGACCTCGCCAAGGACGTCTCGACCCGCGAGCGGTATTCCTGGAGCGAGGGGCGCTGGCACTGGAAGGAAGGCTTCTCAGGGAAGCCGGATGCGCGCTTCCACGTCGTCGCGATGGATTTCGGCGCCAAGCGTAACATCCTGCGCTCGCTCACCGAGATTGGCGCGCGCGTGACAGTCGTCCCCGCCGATGCGAGCGCCGCCGACATCCTGGCGCTGGCGCCGGACGGCGTGTTCCTGTCGAACGGCCCGGGCGATCCCGCCGCCACCGGCGTCTATGCCGTGCCGACGATCAAGGCGCTGGTCGAGAGCGGCAAGCCAATCTTCGGTATCTGCCTTGGCCATCAGATGCTGGCGCTGGCGCTTGGCTGCCGCACCGAGAAGATGCATCAGGGCCATCACGGCGCGAACCATCCCGTGAAGGAGCTGAGCACCGGCAAGGTCGAGATCGTCTCGATGAACCACGGCTTCACGGTCGCGGGCGACAGCCTGCCGAAGGGCGTCGTTCAGACGCATGTCTCGCTGTTCGACGGCACGAATTGCGGCATCGCGCTTGAGGGCCGCCCCGTCTTCTCCGTCCAGCACCACCCCGAGGCCTCGCCCGGCCCGCAGGACAGCTTCTACCTCTTCGACCGCTTCGCTGAGATGATGGAGCGCCGCGCGTGAGGGACACCGCTCTCGTTCCCGCCCTCAGGTCCCGCTGGCGCGTGCACGTCTCGATGATCGGCAATTTTTCGGCCGATCTGACCGGCCGTCTGTTCGATGGGCTCACCGCCGCCTATCGCGAGACGCAGCGCCACTATCACACGCTCGATCATCTGGGCGCGCTCTTCACGCTCCTGGAAGAACACGGCGAGGACATTGCCGAAGCGCCCCGCGTCGCCTTCGCGGTCTGGTATCATGACGTGATCTACGATCCGCGCGCGGCAGACAATGAGGAAAAAAGCGCCGAGCGCGCCTGCGCCGAGCTGGCCGAATTGGGCGCCGATCCCGAACTCGCCGAGCGCGTCGCGCGCCTCATTCGCGCGACCAAGAACCACACCGCCGGCGGCGGCGATCCCGACGACAATCTCTTTCTCGATGCGGATCTGGCGATCATCGGTGCCCCGCCGGAGGACTACGATGCCTATGTGCGCAATGTCCGCGCGGAGTATGCGCACCTCAATGAGGCTGCCTGGGCGCGCGGCCGCGGCGCGTTTCTGAGCAGCCTCGCCGGTCAGAGCCGCCTCTTCCACACGGACGCGTTCGAGGCGGCTTTCGCGCGGCAGGCCCGCGCGAACATCGCCCGCGAACGGGCCGCGCTCGGCGCGACGGGAGGCTGACCCATGCCCAAACGCACCGACATCGACCAGATCCTCATCATCGGCGCGGGGCCGATCGTCATCGGTCAGGCCTGCGAGTTCGACTATTCGGGCGTCCAAGCCTGTAAGGCCCTGCGCGCGGAGGGCTATCGGATCGTCCTCGTGAATTCCAATCCCGCGACGATCATGACGGACCCCGAATTCGCGGACGCGACCTATATCGAGCCCATCACGCCCGAATTCGTCGAGAAGATCATCGCCAAGGAGAAGGCGAACGCCAAAAAAGGCTTCGCGCTGCTGCCGACGATGGGCGGCCAAACCGCGCTCAACACCGCCCTCGCGCTCGAGCAATCGGGCGCGCTCGCCCGCCACGGCGTCGAACTGATCGGCGCGAACGCGAAGGCGATCGCGAAAGCCGAGGACCGCCTCCTCTTCCGCGAGGCGATGGAAAAGATCGGGCTCGAAAGCCCGCGCTCCGGCATCGCCAAATCGCGCGACGAGGCGCTCGCCGTGCTCGAGATGGTGGGCCTGCCCGCGATCCTGCGCCCCTCCTTCACGCTCGGCGGCCTTGGCGGCGGCATCGCCTATAACCGCGAGGAATTCCTCGAGATCATCGAGCGCGGGCTCGATGCGAGCCCCGTCAACGAGGTGCTGGTCGAGGAAAGCGTCCTCGGCTGGAAGGAATACGAGATGGAAGTCGTGCGCGACCGCGCCGACAACGCCATCATCATCTGCTCGATCGAGAACGTCGATCCGATGGGCGTGCACACGGGCGATTCCATCACGGTCGCGCCCGCGCTCACCCTCACCGACCGCGAATATCAGCGCATGCGCAACGCCTCGATCGCGGTGCTGCGCGAGATCGGCGTCGAGACCGGCGGCTCGAACGTGCAATTCGCGATCAATCCGCGCGACGGGCGCATGGTCGTCATCGAGATGAACCCGCGCGTCTCGCGCTCCTCCGCGCTCGCCTCGAAGGCGACGGGCTTTCCGATCGCCAAGGTCGCCGCGCGCCTCGCCGTCGGCTACACGCTCGATGAGCTGGACAACGACATCACGAAGGCGACGCCCGCGAGCTTCGAGCCGACGATCGACTATGTCGTGACGAAAATTCCCCGCTTCGCCTTCGAGAAATTTCCGGGGGCAGAGCCGCTCCTCACGACCTCGATGAAAAGCGTCGGCGAGGTGATGGCGATTGGCCGGACGTTCCAGGAAAGCGTCCAGAAGGCGCTGCGCGGCCTTGAGACGGGGCTGAGCGGCTTCGATGAGATGGAAGTGCCGGGCCTTGGCGCCGAGAACGGCAAGGACATCCTAAAGGCCGAACTCGCCAAGCCCACACCTGACCGCCTGCGCCTTGCGGCCGAGGCGCTTCGCCGCGGCCTCACCGTTGCCGAGATTTGCGACGTGACTTCGTTCGATCCCTGGTTCATCGACCAGATCGCGGGCATCGTCGCGATGGAAGAGCGCGTCCGCGCGAAAGGCCTGCCCGAGACGGCCCACGGCCTGCGCCAGCTAAAGGCGATGGGCTTTTCCGACGCTCGGCTCGCGGTCCTCAGTGGACGGAGCGAAGAGGACGTTGCCCGCCACCGCGCGCGCCTCGCCGTACATCCGGTCTATAAGCGCATCGATACCTGCGCCGCCGAGTTCGCGGCTATCACGCCCTATATGTATTCGACCTATGAGAGCCCGGTCGGCGAGGCGCCCGCCTGCGAGGCCGCGCCCTCCGAACGCCGCAAGGTGATGATTTTGGGCGGCGGCCCCAACCGGATCGGCCAAGGCATCGAGTTCGATTATTGCTGCGTCCACGCCGCCTTCGCGCTCAGCGAGGCGGGCATCGAGACGATCATGGTCAACTGCAACCCCGAGACCGTCTCGACCGACTACGACACCTCCGACCGCCTCTATTTTGAATCCCTCACCGCCGAGGACGTGATCGAGATCGTCCGCGTCGAGCAATCGAAGGGAACGCTCGCCGGCCTCATCGTCCAGTTTGGCGGCCAGACTCCCTTGAAGCTCGCCCGCGCGCTCGAAGCCGCGAACGTGCCAATCCTCGGCACGACGCCGGACGCGATCGATCTGGCCGAAGACCGCGAACGCTTCCAGGCGCTCTTGGAACGCGAGGGCCTCAAGCAGCCGCAGAACGGCACCGGCCGCACGGCCGAGGGCGTGATCGCCGCCGCCGCGCGCATCGGCTATCCCGTCGTCGTGCGCCCCTCCTACGTGCTGGGCGGGCGCGGCATGGTCATCGTGCGCGACGAGGCGCATTTGCGCGAAACGCTCGCGAGCACCGACGTCTTCAAGATTTCCGGCACCAGCCCCGTTCTCATCGACCGCTATCTCAACCAGGCGATCGAGGTGGATGTCGATGCGCTTTGCGACGGCGAGACGGTCCATGTCGCGGGCGTGATGGAACACATCGAGGAAGCGGGCGTTCACTCCGGGGACAGCGCCTGCGCGCTCCCGCCCCATTCCTTGAAGCCCGACACCATCGCGGAAATCGAACGCCAGACCGAACGTCTCGCGCGCGCGCTCAAGGTCTGTGGGCTGATGAACGTCCAGTTCGCGATCGAGGCGGGCGAGATTTACGTGCTCGAGGTCAACCCGCGCGCCAGCCGCACGGTGCCGTTTGTGGCAAAGACCGTCGGCGCGCCGATCGCCAAGATTGCCGCGCGCGTGATGGCGGGCGAAACGCTCGCGAGCTTCGCCCTCACCCGGCGCAAGCTCAACCACATCGCGGTGAAGGAAGCGGTCTTCCCCTTCGCGCGCTTCCCCGGCGTCGATCCGATCTTGGGGCCCGAGATGAAATCGACGGGCGAAGTGATGGGCCTCGACACGCGGTTCGACCGCGCCTGGGCGAAGAGCCAGATCGCGGGCGGAACGAAGGTGCCGCTCGAGGGCACCGCGTTCGTCTCCGTGCGCGACGCGGACAAGGACGGCATCCTCGAGCCGATCCGCACGCTCCTCATGCTCGGCTTCAAGGTCGTCGCGACGAGCGGAACGCAGGCCTTCCTTGCCTCGAAGGGTCTCGAGGTCGATCTCGTTCCCAAAGTGTACGAAGGCGTGCGCCCGCACATCGTCGATCGCATGAAATCGGGCGAGATCCAGCTCGTCTTCAATACGACTGAGGGTGCCAAGGCACTTAAGGATTCGGCAAGCATTCGCCGGACCGGGTTGCTCATGAAAATTCCATACTACACAACGGTTTCCGGCGCGCGGGCCGCGACCCTTGGGATTGCTTGCCTGAAAGCCGGGACTCTTGAAGTCAGGCCGCTGCAATCTTACACTGATTGACTGTGCGGCCTGTCCCCCCGGGTTCCCTGGGGCAAGACCGGATGGAGGCGACCCCCGAAACCCGATAGTGCAGGTAGGCGCGCCCTCGGCGCCCGGTTGGAGCCTGTTAAGGGCCTCTCATCGGGCCGTGGGCCATGATGGTGTTGTCGAAGCGAAAGGTCTGGCCAACCCGCCGAAGGGCGATAGGCTGAATGTCGAGAGGAAGAGCGTGATGGAAAAGGTTCCCTTGACCCCCGCCGGGCTGGAAAAGCTCGAAGCGGAATTGAAGCGTCTGAAGTCGGTTGAGCGCCCGTCGGTGATCCGCGCGATCGCGGAGGCGCGCGCGCATGGGGATCTCTCGGAGAACGCCGAGTATCACGCCGCCAAGGAACGCCAGGGCTTCATCGAGGGCCGTGTCCTCGAGCTTGAGGATTTGATGTCGCGCGTCCAGGTGATCGATGTCGGCAAGCTGTCGGGCAAATCCGTCAAGTTCGGCGCGACCGTCACCGTGATTGACGAAGACACTGACGAAAAGGGCAAATACCAGATCGTCGGCGATTTCGAGGCGGACCTTGCGGACCGCAAGATCTCGATTTCCTCGCCCATGGCGCGCGCGCTGATCGGCAAGTCGGTCGGCGAAGCGGTCGAGGTGATGACGCCCGCAGGCTCACGCTCCTACGAGATCGTCAAAGTCGAATACCGCTAGTCGTTAGGCCGGCAATCGAACCATCTCGACCGGCACGCCCGGCTCCTGCTTTGCCGCGCGGATGACGAGCGACGTCTTCACGTGTTCGACGTTCGGCGCCGCCGTCAGCTTCTCGGTCAGGAACGATTGGAACTCCGAGAGATCGTGCGCGACGCATTTAAGGATGAAGTCCGCCTCCCCGTTGAGCATGTAACATTCGCGCACCAGCGGCCATTCGCGCACCCGGTGTTCGAACGCGCGCAGGTCGACTTCGTTCTGGCTGGCGAGCCCCACGGTGATGAATACGGTGATCTCGAATCCCAGTGCCTTGGGGTTGAGTTCGGCATGATAGCCGGTGATGAGCTTGGCATCCTCGAGCCCGCGAACGCGCCGGAGGCACGGCGGCGGCGAAATCTGCACCCGGCTTGCCAGCTCGACATTCGTCATGCGACCGTCTGCCTGCAATTCCTGCAGAATACGTTTGTCGATACTGTCGAGTTTGATCCGTTTCATGGGTGCTTTGGCATTGAGATGTGGCGGCGCGCACCTTGCGTTGCCGCCGCGCGCGCATCAAGCATCGGGCATCGCACGCGCGCTTTGAAAAGTCGAGTTGGCATCACGCGAATGAGTGAGAGCGATTGCGCACCCGTGTGGGTGTTGAGTGAAGGCAAGGCCGGCATGGAGAACCAGGTCGTCGGCCTGGCCGAAGCCGTTGGCCTGCCCTTCGAGACGAAACGCGCGCGTCTGGCACGTCCCTGGCGCTGGATGGCGCCGTACACGCTCTTCAATCCGCTTCGATTGCTCGAAAAAGGGGCAACACCCCTGACGCCGCCCTGGCCGCGCCTGCTGATCGCGTGCGGCCGGCAAAGCGTGCCGCTCTCGATCGCGATTCGCCGCGCGAGCGCCGGGCGCACCTTCACCGTGCAATGTCAGGACCCGCGCATCTCCCCGCGCTGGTTCGATCTCGTCGTTCCGCCCGAACACGACAGGGTGTCCGGCGGCAACGTGATGCCGATCATCGGCTCGCCCAATCGCGTGACGCCCGAGCGGCTCGCCGAGGCGAAGACGCGCTGGGCGCCGCTCTTCGGCGAGAACCCTTGCCCGCGCATTGCGGTCTTGATTGGCGGGCGCTCGAAAGCGCACGACCTGCCCCCGACCATCGCCCACGAGCTCGCCGAGCGTTTGGCCGCGCGCGCACGCGGCGGCGCCAGCTTGATGGTGACGATCTCGCGCCGCACACCGCCCGAGAGCGCCGCGATCCTCACTGACATCCTCAAGCGTGCCGGTGCCTATGTGTGGAACAATCTGGGCCCCAACCCCTATTTCGGCATGCTGGCCTGGGCGGACGCGATCGTCGTGACGAGCGATTCGGTCAATATGGCGACGGAAGCGGGCGCGACCGGGCGCCCAGTCCACGTCTTTCCCCTGCCCGGCGGCGCCCCAAAATTTGACCGCTTCCACGACAGCCTCGCCGAACGGGGCGTGACGCGCCCCTTCAACGGCCACCTCGAATCCTGGCGCTATCTGCCCCTCAACGAGACGGCCCGCGTTGCCTCGCGGATTCGCGCGGAATTGGGCCTCGATCAGGCCGCGCCAAAGAGTGACGTCGGTCGCCTTGCAGCCTCCTGACGCGGCGTCTATCTAAGGCGCGAACCGCTCGATGAAAGGAGGCGGCCGTGACGACCCGCCACGCGCGCGTGCTGATTCTGGGCTCCGGGCCCGCCGGTGATACGGCCGCCATCTATGCCGCGCGCGCGATGCTCGAGCCGCTCGTCGTGCACGGCATTCAGCCCGGCGGCCAGCTCACGATCACGACCGAAGTCGAGAATTATCCAGGCTTCGCCGAGGCCATCCAGGGCCCCTGGCTGATGGAGCAGATGCAGGCGCAGGCCGAGAACGTCGGCGCCAAATTCGAGCAGGACATCATCATCGATGTCGATCTCACGCGCCGCCCCTTCCGGCTGAAGGGCGACAGCGGCACGATTTACACAGCCGATACACTGATCATCGCGACGGGCGCGCAGGCGCGCTGGCTGGGCCTGCCGAGCGAGGAGCGCTTCAAGGGCCATGGCGTCTCCGCCTGCGCGACCTGCGACGGCTTCTTCTTCCGCGGCAAGGACGTCGCCGTCGTGGGAGGCGGCAACACGGCCGTTGAGGAAGCGCTGTTTCTGACGAACTTCGCCAAGAAGGTGACGCTCATCCATCGCCGCGACGAGCTACGCGCGGACAAGACGAACCAGACGCGCCTCCTCAAGCACCCCAAGGTGGAGGTCGTCTGGAACAGCGTCGTCGATGAAATTCAGGGCACGGACGAACCGCTCGCTGCGACGGAGCTAAAGCTGCGCGACGTGACGAGCGAGAACACCCAATCGCTGCCGATCGATGGCCTCTTCGTCGCGATCGGGCACGTGCCGGCAACCGAACTCTTCCGCGGCAAGCTGGAAATGGACGCCGAGGGATATATCTTGACGAAGCCCGATTCGACCGCGACGAGCGTTCCCGGCGTCTTCGCCGCGGGCGATGTAAAGGACAAGGTCTATCGCCAGGCCGTCACCGCCGCCGGCATGGGCTGCATGGCCGCGTTGGAAGCCGAAAAATTCCTCGCCCACCACGAAGAAACGGCCGAGGCGGCGGAGTAGCTGAGCATCAACATGATCTGACCTCCCCCTTGCGGGGAGGTCGGCGACACCGGACGTCAGTCCGGCGGCGCCAGGTGGAGGTCTCACCCCACCCCGCGCGGCGCGCGACCCTCCCCCTCAAGGGAGGGTGAACATCCTCACCGATAGAGATTCTGGCCCTCGAGCCCCGCGTAGAGTGACGCAACTTCCTCCGCATACCCGTTGAAGAGCTGCGTCGGCACCTGCTCACCGCTACCGAGCACGCGCTCGCTCGCCTGGCTCCAGCGCGGATGCGGCACCTCTGGATTGACGTTCGCCCAGAAGCCGTATTCGGACGGCCCGATCTCCTCCCAGAAGCTGACCGGACGCTCCGCCGTGAAGGTCACGCGCGTGATGGATTTGATCGACTTGAAGCCGTATTTCCACGGCAGCGCGAGGCGAAGCGGCGCGCCGAACTGATTGGCGAGCGGCTTGCCGTAGACGCCCGTTGCGAGGAACGCGAGATCGTTCGTCGCTTCCGCAAGAGTCACGCCCTCCACATAGGGCCAGGGATACCAGCTCTGGCGCTGCCCGCTCGCGACGTCGGGATTGTAGAACGTCTCGAAGCGGAGATACCGCACGCCCGTCTTCGGTCGCGCAAAATCGACGAGCGCCTTCAACGGAAAACCCGTCCAGGGCACCGCCATCGACCACGCCTCGACGCAGCGATGCCGGTAGAGCCGTTCCTCGAGCGGCATCGCGCGGATGAGCGTGTCGATATCGACCGTGCGCTCTTCTTCGACGTCGCCGTCGAGCCGAACGGTCCACGGCCGCGTCTTCAGCGCCTCGGCGGCGGAATAGATCCGCTTGTGCGAACCGAACTCGTAGAAATTGTTATAGGTGGAGGTGACCGATTCATCCGTTAGTGCGCGGTCGAGGGTGTAGATCTCGTTGCGCTTGGCCGGATAAAGATCAGCCGTCGGATCATTGCTCGGCGCTTCCGACGCCGCGGTCGGCGCCTCGTCGCACGCCGCGAGCAGAACGCCCCCGGCCGCGATCGATCCAAGGCCCTTCAAGAGACCGCGCCGATTGAGGAACACCGCTTCGGGCGTCGCGAGCCGTTCGGGTATTTCCCAGCGTTTGGCAATCCGGATGAGCATCGCTTCCTCTTCAAGCGGTTGACGCGTGAGGATTTGCGAGAACCATAGGCGAGCCACGCCATCGCGAACCAATCACGGAAGCGTCAACGGAGCGAGCATGACCGCGAACGGCCCATCGCAGGAGCGCTTCTCGCTCGCCGTGATCGAGGGATTCTATGGCCGCCTGTGGAGCGAGGCGGATCGCCTCGCGCTCGCGCCATTCTTGGCAGAGAACGGTTACGATGCCTTCATCTACGCGCCCAAGGGCGATGCGAGCCTGCGAAAATCCTGGCGCGCGCCGTTTGTGCCCGAACACAGAGCCTTTCTCGGCCGCCTCGCGGACGGCATGCGCGCGAGCGGCCTTGCCTTCGGTGTCGGTCTCAGTCCCTTTGAGATCTGGCGCGACTGGGGCCCGGCGGTTCGCGCCGATCTCGCGGCCAAGATCGCCGAGCTCGACGCGATCGGCACGGAAACCCTTGGCATTCTCTTCGATGACATGCGCGGCGATACGCCCGATCTCGCCGCCCGTCAGGCCGAGATCATGGACGCCGTCGCCGGTGCCTCGCGCGCGCGGCGCATCATTTTCTGTCCGACCTATTATTCCGATGACCCCGTGCTCGCGCGCGTCTTCGGCACGCCGCCGGAATCCTATCTTGAGGCACTCGGCCGGCGCCTTGCCCCCGCCATCGATGTCTTCTGGACGGGCCCTCGCGTCTGCTCGGCGGACATCACGCCCGATCACTTGGAAAGCGTCATCGCGCGGTTGGGGCGCAAGCCGTTCCTCTGGGACAACTACCCGGTCAACGACGGCGCGCGCATGTCGAAGCATCTCCAACTGCGCGCCTTCTCCGGCCGCACGGCGCAGAACCGGTCGCTCCTCGCCGGCCACGCGGCCAATCCGATGAACCAGATCTGGCTCTCGCGCATTCCGCTCGCAACGCTGGGCGCCCTCTATCGCGGCGGCGCGTATGATCCTGGCGCCGCCTTCACCGAGGCCGCCCGCGCGATCCTCGGCGAAGAGACGGCGGCCGCCCTCGCGCGCGATCTCTCCTTGCTCCAGGACAAAGGTCTGGATCACCTCTCCGATGAAGAGCGAGAGGCCCTCACAAAAACATACGGCGCCCGCCGGACACCGTATGCGCATGAGATCATGGACTGGCTGGACGGCGTTTACGCGTTCGATCCCGCCTGCCTGACGGACTAGCGCCTTACGCGAGCAAGCTGCGCAGCATCCACGCCGTCTTTTCGTGCGCCTGCATCCGCGTTGTGAGGAGATCCATCGTCGGCTGATCGCCCGCCTTCTCCGCTGCCGGGAACGCCTCGCGGCACGTCCGCGCGACGGTCTCATGGCCCTTAAGCAGCTGACGGAGCATCTTCGTTGCCTCCGGCACGTCCTCTTCGTCCTTGATCTGCGTGAGGACGGCGAAGGCCTTGTAGTTGCCCGGTGCGAAATGCCCGAGCGAGCGGATGCGCTCGGCGATCTCATCGACCGAGGTCCAAAGCTCCGTGTACTGAGTCATGAACAGCTCGTGGAGCGATTTGAACATCGGCCCCGTCACGTTCCAGTGGAAGCTGTGCGTCTTCAGATAGAGCGTGTAGGTGTCCGCCAGCACGCGGGCGAGCCCGTCGACGATCGCCTTGCGATCCGCCGCCGTGATCCCGATTTCGATACTCTCTGCCTTTGCCTTGCGCGCCATAAGTCACCTGCCTTTCTGATTAGAATTATTCTAATCAATGATGGGGCGGAGTTCAACCCTGCCCCCCCGGGCTCTCCGCCGCAGCGGAGCATGCCAGAGGTTGTTAACGAAGTGATGAGGCAGACCCGGCTAGGCCGCGCGCGCGGTCGCGAGCACATGGTCTGCCAGTTTTCCTGTCAGTTCGGCCATGTGATCGAAATGCGCGACATACGTTCCGGTTCCCTGGGTCGCGGAGCGCAGATCGACGATGAGATCGTGCAGTTCCGCGGCCGGCAGATGCGCCGAGACCGTGTCCCACCCGGGCCACTCCGCGCGCGCATCGAAACCGAGGATCTGCCCGCGCCGGCTGGAGACCATCGCGTTCACGCGCGCCGTCGCATCCGACGGTACATGGATCGAAACCGCCATGATCGGCTCGAGGAGGACAGGAACCGCCGCCGGCAATCCCTCGCTCATCGCGATCCGCCCCGCCGTCTGAAATGCGCCGTCGGAGGAATCGACGGAGTGATAGGAGCCGTCCGTCAGCGTGACCGAAAGGTCGACCACCGGAAAGCCGAGCGGCCCGTGCGAGAGCGCATCGCGCACGCCCTTCTCCACGGAGGGAATCCATTGCTTGGGCACCACCCCGCCCGTGATCCGATCCGAAAAGACGAACCCGCTGCCGCGCGGCAAAGGCTTGATCTCGACGACGACGTCGCCGAACTGCCCGTGCCCGCCAGTCTGCCGCTTGTGCCGGCCGCGCTGCGTGACGGTCTTGCGGATCGTTTCCTGATAGGGCACGCGCGGCACGCTGGTCTCGACCGTGAGCCCGTATTTGGATTGGAGCCGCTCGACCGCGACGCGCAAATGGATCTCGCCCTGGCCGAGCAACACCAT
This sequence comes from Alphaproteobacteria bacterium, assembly GCA_016124385.1. Lineage (GTDB taxonomy): Bacteria > Pseudomonadota > Alphaproteobacteria > Micropepsales > Micropepsaceae > JACADY01. Next base: position 85,630 of record WGNU01000003.1, read on the forward strand.
CTCATGCGTCTCGGGATTATGCGTGAGGTCGAGCGAGGGATCCTCCTCGCGCAATTTGGCGATCGCGCCGGTGAGCTTCACCTCGTCCTTGCGGTCCTTCGCGAGAATGGCGAGGCCGAAGACCGGCGGCACCGCCGCGCGCGGGGCAAGCTTAGAAAGGCCCACACGCTCTGTCGTCAGCGCTTCGCCCGTCTCCACTGGGTCGAGCCGGCCGAGCGCGACGATCTCGCCAATGCCCGCTTCCGTGATCTTGCTCGTCTTGGCGCCCATCAGCGTGAAGAGCCCGCCGACCCGAACGCTCGAGCCGTCGCTCCGCGTCAGCGTCGCGCCGTCCTTGATGCTTCCGGCGAGCACGCGCGCGAGCGAGAGCTTGCCGCCCGTGCCGTAGAGCGTCTTGAACACGTGAAGGGCGCTCGGCGCATCGGCCGCAAGGCCAAGTCGCGCGGCGGTCTCCGCAACGCTCGGCGCCTCGTGCCGCAACGCCTTGAGGAGGCGCCGCACGCCGTTGTCGCCTTCCGCAGAGCCAAGCAGCACCGGCACGATGTGACCCTCGCGCAATTCGCGCGTGAGATCCGCGAACACTTCATCGCGCGGCGGCTCGACGTCCGAGAGCAATTCTTCCATCAGATGATCGTCGAAATCGGCGAGACGCTCGAGCATCTGAAACCGCGCTTCGCGTTCGCGCTCGGCGAGCGTTCCCGGGATGTCCGTTACGCTCGCTTCGGCATGTGGCTGCCAGTGATAGCCGCGCTCGAGCGCCAGATCGACAACGCCGGTAACGGCGCCGTCCGTCCAGATCGGGATCTGCCGCAGCACCAGCGGCTTTGGGCTCACGGCCTGGAGTGCGGTCAAGAGATCGCGCACGCGCCCCTGCGCCTTGTCGAGTTTGTTGATGAAGATGAGATGGGGGATCGAGAGATCGCCCAGCAGCTTGAGGATCGGCTGCAGCATCGCGGCCTTCGCCCCGTCCGGTTCCGCGACGACGACGGCCATGTCGACGACCGGCAGCGCGTTCAGCGCCTCTTGCTGAAACTCGACCGAGCCAGGGCAATCGATGATCGTGAAACGGTCGCCGAGATACTCGATCGACGCGACGTTCGGCTCGACCGACATCTGATGCGCACGCGCCTCGGCGGAGGAATCGCCCAGCGTGTTGCCTTGCGCGACCGCGCCCTTGCGCGAGATCGCGCCCGTCGCGGCGAGCAGGCTCTCAAGCAGCAGCGTCTTGCCACTGGCATAGGGTCCAACCAGGGCCACGATGCGTGGCCCCTGCCCTCCTTCGGAGTGTCGGGTTGACATGAAGTGCGCCTCCCTTGGCGAGGGAAGGGGCGCGGCGGGCGCGGGGATCCCGGAAACGGGCCGCGTCACGCGTCCCTTTGCTTGTGGGAGAAATCGTCGCGCCACAGCGGGCGGCTGGCAAGGGCGCTTCGTCGCTGCGGCGCAAAAATTGCGCGTCGATGGCGAACACGCGGAAAACCCTAACGCAGGCCTTGCTGCAATCGCTCGCGCACGAACCGGTGGCCCGGATCCATCGTGCGCGAAGGATCGAACGCGACGAACACGTCGAAATCTGCGAGCGCGACGGGCGGAACCGCAACGCGCGCGCGCGGCCGGGCGAGCGCGACGAAGCGTGACGGCAGCGTCACCAGCATCCGCTCGCGCTGCGCAATCTCGAATGCGAGCGAGGCTGAAGCGACGCGCAGCGCGATCCGCCGCGCCGCACCGTCGCGCGCGAGCGCCTCATCGAGCGCGCTCGCTCCCCCGCCGCTTGGCGAATAGACAACATGGGACTCGCGCAAGAACGCCGCGCGCGACAGCTTGGCGATCCCCGGAGGCAGTACGGTGACGAAGCGGTCGCGAAAGAGCGCGCGCCGCACGAAGCGGTCGACCGGGGCCCCTTGCGGCAGCGAGGCGAGAGCCAGTGCCGGCATGAAGGCGAGATCGATCGCCCCGCTCGCGAGGGCTTGGAGCCCTTCCGGCGCGGGCGCGAGCAGATCGAGCGCAAGCCCCGGCGCCCCCGCGACCACATGCCGGCGCCACGCCGCGGCGACGAGCGGCGCCAGCCAGTCGGACGCGAGAATCCGGAAGCGGCGCTGCGAGGTCGCGGCATCGAACTGGGGTCCAGCGACCGCGATATCGCGCAGGCCCGCAAGCGCGCGGTCGAGCGGCTCAGCGAAGGCGATGGCCCGGGGCGTCGCGGCGAACCGCCCGCGGGTGCGCACGAACAGCGGATCGTTGAAATGCTGCCGCAATCGTCCGAGCGCGCGGCTCACCGCCGGCTGCGTCTGGCCCAGGCGCAGGGCGGCCGCCGTGACGCCGCCTTCCTTCAAAAGCGCGTCCAGCACCACGAGAAGATTGGTGTCGAGCTTCGCGAGGGGATCGATTGCCATATCAAAAATGCATTCCACTCATTCACATTATGCGTCTTGCGACATGTCATGCGCGCCCGCGAAATGCAACCTCACTCATCAGGAAGGAGCCGTGCCATGATCTTGCGGTATACAATGCTCTCGGCCATGGGGCTGGCGGCGATCGCGGGGCTCGCGATCGCGCTCTCGAGCGAAAGCGGCCCGGTGTCGGTTGCCCCTGTGGCCGCCGAAGCGCCCGCCGCGCCCGATGAATCCTGGGCGGAAACGCTCGCCCGCGCGCCACGCCTCACGGTCACGGCCTTCGTCACCGGTTGGGTCGAGGCGGGTCCCGAAATTCTTCTCGATCCACGCGACCCCCGTTTTCCCGAGAGCGAGCGTCATCGCCGCTGGGTTCCCTCGATCGCCTATCTGGTCGAGCATGAGGGCGAGAAGCCGGTCGTCCTCGACACCGGCGTGCGCAGTGGCGACTGCGCCTACGGCACGCCGCCGCTCTATTGGGTGCCGTGCCGCGCGACGCCAGGCGGAGACCTCACTGCCCGCCTGCGCGAGCGCGGCCTCGAGGCAAGCGATCTCAAGCTGGTCGTCGTTTCGCATTTTCACGGCGACCACGTGAGCGGCCTCGATCCGCTGCAGGAGAAGACGTCCGTTCCCGTACTGACGACGCGCGCGGAAGCGATTGCACTGCAAAGCTGGTGGCGCATGCTGTCGGGCTATGAAGATGAGTTGATGCGCCGCCCGCTCAATCTGCGCACGATCGACGGCGGCTTCGTCTCCCGTCCGGCGGCGATCAGGGCCTTTGACCTCTATGGCGACGGCTCACTCTGGCTGATCGCGACGCCGGGGCACTCCGCGGGTCACATCTCCGCGCTCGTGAATGCCGCACCCGCCCCGCTTCTCCTCACCTTCGATGCGGCGCATCTGAAATACGGATTCGATCACCGCATCCCGCCCGGGGCCTTCGTCGACCGTGAGAAGGCCCTCGCCTCGCTGGACGCGCTCTACAGGCTCCGTGATGCGATCCCTGGCGTGCGCGTGATCTATGGTCACGAACCGAGCCAATGGCAGGAGGAAAGCCCGGTCGTCTCCTTGTCGGGCGCGGGCGCGGGCTAGGGCGTCGGGCTCGCCTGGCCTTCGGGCGACGGCGGCGGCGTCCCTTCGGCAGGCGCCGGCGCAAGCTCGGGGATCGCCTCGGGTGCGGAAACTTCCGGCACCGGCGCCGCAGGCAAGACCGGCAGGGACGTCTGGCAATCGGTGAGGATGAGACCCCCGCCGGCCTTCAGCATGCCAAGGCTGCCCTTCGACCAGAAGATCGCGTTGCCGTCCGTATACTGAATGCCCGTCGTCGTACGCTCACGGCTCAGAGTAAACTCGCGCCCATCGAGCTTCACCAGCGCGGTTTCGCCGTCCTGGCTCATCGACGCGACGAACGAGCGCCCTTGCGAACAGGTGAAGGTGAGAACGGAGCCCGGCGGCGGCAGCCCGTCATCGACCGCGACCTCCTCGCTCGCGCACGCGCTCAGGAGGAGCACGAGCATCGCGCTCGCACCGAATTGCCGCTGCCGCATCGTCGATATCCTCAAGCGTTCAGGTGAGCGAGGCCGCGAAACGCTGGATTCGCGCGCAGGCCTCTTCGAGAAGTTGTTCCGAGGTCGCGTAGGAGACGCGGAAGAACGGCGAGAGGCCGAAGGCCGCCCCGTGCACGACGGCGACGCCTTCCGCTTCCAGCAGCTCGGCCGCGAAATCCTCGTCCGTCGCGATCACCTTGCCCGTCCGTGTCTTCTTGCCGATCAGCCCCTGGATCGAGGGATAGACATAGAACGCGCCCTCCGGCGTCGGGCATTTGATGCCGGTCGCCTGATTGAGCATCGAAACGACGAGGTCGCGCCGCTTCTGGAACGCGGCCGCGCGCTCGGCGATAAAATCCTGCGGCCCGTTCAGCGCCTCGACCGAGGCCCATTGCGAGATCGAGGCCGGGTTGGAGGCGTTCTGCGATTGCAGCTTCGCCATCGCCTTGATGAGCGGCTCGGGCCCCGCGCAATAGCCGATCCGCCAGCCCGTCATCGCATAGGCCTTCGACACGCCGTTCATCGTGAGCGTGCGGTCGTAAAGCCCCGGCTCCACGTCGGCGATGGTAGAAAATTTGAAGCCGTCATAGACGAGATGCTCGTACATGTCGTCGGTCAGCACCCAGACATGGGGATGCCGCATCAGCACGTCCGTCAGGGCCTTCATCTGCGCGCGCGTGTAACACGCGCCCGACGGGTTGGATGGCTGGTTGAAGATGAGCCACTTCGTCTTGGGCGTGATCGCCCGCTCGAGCGCCTGTGGCGTGAGGCGAAACCCGTCCGCAAGCGTCGTTTCGAGAACGACTGGCGTGCCGCCGCCCAGAAGCACGATATCGGGATAGGACACCCAATAAGGCGCGGGCACGATCACCTCATCGCCCGGATTGAGCGTCGCCAGCATCGCGCCATAGATGATCGACTTGCCGCCCGGCGCGACGAAGCACTGCGCGGGCGTGTAGGTGAGATTGTTCTCACGCTTGAACTTCGCCGCGATCGCCTGGCGTAATTCGGGAATGCCCTCGACCGGCGTGTATTTGGTCTCGCCGCGCTGGATCGCGGCGATCGCGGCCGCCTTCACATTGTCCGGCGTGTCGAAATCGGGTTCGCCCGCGCCCAGGCCGATGACATCGCGCCCTTGCGCCTTCAGGTCGCGCGCCTTCTGGGTCACCGCGATCGTCGGTGAGGGTTTGATGCGGTTGAGCGAATCGGAAAGGAAGCCGGCCGGCAAACCCGGCTTGGGCTTGGAGGAGAGCGCCACCGTCACGGCCTCCTGCTTGGTTTTGCGGCCGAAGAGCGTCGAGAGGATCGCCATCGCTTGGTCCTTCTGGGCCTTTGCGGCGCCCGAACCGGCGCCGTGCGCGTCATCACGTATCAGAAAACGCAAAGCCGCCACAAGGGAGCGGGCACGTGACGCAGCTGTAATCCCGCGCCACAGTTTCGCCATCACCCCTCCCCGTCTTCGCCCCGATGGCTGGCTGTTCTGGCCACAGACGGCAGTCACAAGCGAGGGGAGTGCGATCGATGCGGACGATGAAGGAATGGGGCTGGCTTGGCCTCGCTGCCGCGATGCTCCTCGTGCTCGCCTTGAACCCGGCAATTGCCGCGCCGGCCGTTTCGACGGTCCCTGCGACGCGCGCGCAATCGACGCCGGCCTTCTTCTTCGTTGAGCCCGTAGCCGCGATCGCCGTGCCGCCGGTCCCGCGTGCTTCGCCCCGGGCGGCAGCAAGCGCGCGCGCCCTTGAGACCACCAGCCGCCTCGGCCTGACGGGCGTCGTCATTGTCATGCTGGCGATGACGCTCTTCTGCCTTGCCCTGTCGGCACCGCAGCCGACGCGGCACCGGCGCCTCTAACGAACAGGTAAGTATTCTTGCCGTATTATGACCCGCCAAGCGATCGAAGTGAGGCGCTGGCGCCATGCGGTCACTGGGACGGCTGATCACGGCAATGCTGCTTCCGGCGCTCCTCGCGGCCTGCGGGGAGACGGCGGTCCCGCCCGGTCGCTGGCAAGGGACGCTCTTCGACGGCAAGTGGATGGTGGCTGTCCGCCTGGAGGCGCGGCCCGACAATGTGGTGCGGATGAGCGCGCCCAATCTTCGTTCGGACTATGCGCGCATGTCGCTGGGCGAGCGGATCGCCGCGTTCCATCGCGTCGCGGCCGAGCTCGATCGCGGCTGGGCCGAAACCGCGCCCTGGCGCGTGGAGCGCTCGGGCGATGAGATCCGCCGCGAGGGCGGTTACAGCGTGCTCTTCGAGTACGAGCCCGCGCGCGACCGGATGATCTTTCACTTCTATAGCGACGGCACGCTCACGCACCGCATTCCGCTGGAGCGCGTCGCCGAATTCGGCCCGCCGCCGCTTCCCGGCAATCTATAGCCCGAGCTTGAGCAGAAACGGGTCGCCGCGCCGCACACGCGCGAGGTACGTGACATTCACCCGCCGCGACAGCCGCAGATAGGCGGCAAAGAACAAGAAGACGAGCGCCGCCCCGCCAAGCCCGATGGCGAGCGCGCGCGGATCCTCGACGGCGAGTGCGGGGACCGGGAGATTGAGGCTCGCACCCAGCGAGACGAACGCCTGCGCCACCTCGGTCGGCCCGGCAACGAAGATGATGACGGCCGCCGTCGCGAGAAGTCCCGCCGCCAGGAGCGCGAGCATGGACCCGAGTTGCGGAAAGAGGACACCGAAAGTGATGCCTAGCGCGAACGTGCTGGCGACCAGCGCAAACAGTGCAACGAGACCATAGAAGACCGGATCGCTGAGGCCCGGCCAGTCGATCTGGATCGCCAGCACGATCTGCAGGAAACCCAGCAGGACGAGAAAGAGCCCCACCAGCCCGCCGCGCCCAAAGGCGGGGTGCGCTTCGGCCTGTGCTTCGCTCAACTGGATCCAGGGACGCATAAAAAAATTCTAACGCAAGCGCACGCCGCTGGCGAGCCTTCGCGAGACTGGCTCCCGCGGGTTGACGCAAATGTGCCCAGAGCGTCGGGCAACGCGCTCTGGGCACAGGGACGCAACGAGAAACCGACGTGAGCTCTTACTGCGGCGGGAGGATCACCTTGTCGATGACATGGATCACGCCGTTCGATGCCTTGATATCGGCGGTCGTCACGGTGGCATCGTTCACCTTCACGCCGGTGGTGCCATCAACCTTGACGGTCGCGCCCTGAACGGTAGCGACATTGCTCGTTGTCCCGGCCAGATCGGCGGCCATGACCGCGCCGGGCACCACGTGATAGGTCAGGATGCTGACGAGTTGGTCCTTGTTCTCGGGCTTCAGCAAGGTTTCCAGTGTCCCTTCAGGCAAGGCCGCGAAGGCGGCGTTCGTCGGTGCAAAGACGGTGAAGGGACCATCTCCGTTGAGCGTGTCGACAAGACCGGCCGCCTTCACCGCGGCAACCAGTGTCGAGAAATCTTCATTGGCGGCCGCGACGCCAACGACGGTCGGCGTCGCTGCGGCGTGCATGTCCGCATGCGCCGGAAGGGAAACAACTGCAAACGGCATCGTAAAGGCAGCCGCGAGGGCCACCACTCGGAGTGAGCGCATGGGGGGTTCCTTCTATGAGAGCGAGTGCGTCTGTGTCGATCGCACTCACGCAAATGTCTACGGCCGCGCGCTCCTTGCGGATCACCAGTCGAGGTAAGGACTCGTGTGCGACGCTACTTCACAAAGATGTAAACGTTCGTGAGCAATTCCGCCTCTGGCATCTCTTCCGGATCGCTCACATATTCCTCGATCGCGGTCTCGCTGAGCGAGACGCCCTCGGTGTCCGCGAAGGTCTTGGCCGCCGTATAGGCGTCCGCGAGCGTCTCATAGGGCCCTTTATGGACGATGCGGACGGCCCGCCCGCCCGGCGTCTTGCCGAACGCGACATCGCCTGAATCGGCCGGAGCGGCTACTGGCAACGCAGCCACCGGAAACGCCGCATCGAATACCCATTTGCCGTCCGGATCGAACGCGCGCGTGACCGACAGCGGCGCGCCCGCCAATTCGATCTCCGCGCTCGCGACAACGCCGCCGATCTGCGCGAACGCCTCGGCGAGCGCGCGGCCGGCGTCGCCCGCTTTCGTCATGTCGGCTTCGCTCGAGATATACGCGATCGCGCGCGGATCAAGCGTCACGATCTCGGGCGGCGCGCCCGGCATCACTTGAGGGGCCAGCGCCTGGGCATCACTCATCGCCGCCTCCAAGGCGGCAGCCGCCGCCGTACGTTCTTCTTGGACGCGCGCCTCGATGAACCATTTAAGGCTGCCCAGGCCCTTCTCATAGAAGCGCGGCAGGCCCGGCTCGACGAAGAACGCGCCCACGTAGCGCTGCAGGATGTTGTTGCCGTAGTGCGCATCGAGCGACCACGTAACCATTGTCGCCTCACCTTCCGGCGCCAGCGTGAACGTCGCGTGCGGCGTCCCCATGATGCCGAAGTCGAGTTTGGTGCGGACTTTCTCGTTGGGGACGCTCTCGATGATCGTCTGCCGGCCTTCGCCCGAATCGCCCCCCGACCAGGTCATCGTCGCGCCGACCCCGGCCGGCGGGCCTTCATAGCCATATTCGTCGGCCGGCATCTCAGCGTGCCACGGCGACCATTGATTGAAGTTCTGGAAGGAATTGAGTTCGACGAAAACCTGCTCCGGCGACGCATTGATGAGTGTCGAGCGCGAAATCGTTGTCTGCTCCGGCAAGGTAAACCCGTAGCCGGCCAAGGCCGCGACGACCAGGAGCAGGACGAGCAGAAAGATCCGCATGGCAGTCCCCCGTGCAGTGTCAAGGCAAAGCGCCTCACCAGCATCGGAATTCTAACACGCAGGCGGGAAATCTTAAGGTCGCGCCAAAGTCACACGCCAAAACCAAACCGCTGCTTGGTAAACGCGATCACCGTGGAAAGGGAATTTCGCGGTCCACCAGATAACTCTTCAAGACGAGATTGGAAACCGAGAGCCTGCCGAGCCCGGCTTGGAACGCGGCCATGTGCGGAGTCGCGAAATGCGTCTTGAGCGCGGCCTCGTCGCGCCACAGCTCGGTGATGCGCATCGTCGGCGGCGATAAGAGGTCGAATGCGTAGGAATAGCCAAGGCACCCGGGCTCCGCGCGGCTCGCCTCGATCATCGGTTTTCCAAGCGCGAGCATCGCCTCGCGCTGGCTTGGATCGATCGTTGCTTCGGCAATGACGATGAGCATGGCGTCTTCCTCCTTTTCGCACGGGAAATTCCATCGCAGAAGATCCCCTTTGCGCCGCGTTGCGTATCGCATGAGATCGCGTTTTGGATCGAGGCGGATCGGCGGCGCGACCGTCAAGTCGGCAGTGCACGATTGGGAGGATAGCATGAGACGACCGTGGATCATCGCAACCGCACTCTTGCTCGGCGCGTGTACGGCACCGCCCGTCAACCGCGACGGCACAGTGCCGCTGCGCAGCGTCGAGTCGCTCGATATCTCGCGCTATCTTGGCAAATGGTACGAGATCGCGCGCTTCGAGAATGGTTTTGAGGATGATTGCGTCGGCGTCACCGCCGAATACGCCCGCAAGGATGATGGGGCGATCGCCGTCACCAACACCTGCCGTAAGCACGTCCTCGATGGCGCGGTCGAGATCGCGCAAGGAACGGCCCGCCTCGTCGACACGCAGACGAACGCCAAGCTCGCGGTGAGTTTCGATCCGCTTGGCCTTTTCGAGGGGGACTATTGGGTGATCGCGCTCGAGGAAAACTACCAATGGGCGATCGTGGGTGAGCCCGAGGGCCGCTACCTCTGGGTCCTCGCGCGCACGCCGCAGATCAACGACGCGGTGCGAGCCCGCGCGCTCGAGGAATTGGAGCGCTACGGCTACAACACGAGCGCGCTCCACTGGACCTTGCAGCCGGGCGGCTAGCCCTCCGATCCGGCCGGCGCGCGCATCCCGTTCGTGCCCTTCGGCCGCGCACCGCGCGCGGACGTAGCAGCACGCTTGCGCCGCGGCCGCGCCGCCGTGGGCTGCGTGACGGGCCCCCTACCGGCGGCAGCCTTCCGCAGTTCTTCCATCTCCTCGACGATGCCATCGGTGAGCGATTGCACGTCCGGGCAGACCTCGCGGCACGCTGTCAGCCCGAACTCGAGCCGGTTCACGTAGGATTGGAGCGTGATGTTGAGCGCCGCGCCATGCGCCGCGATAGAGACAGGATAGGCTTCCTTGACCTCGATGCCAGCGAAATACATCGGCCGTCGCGGTCCGGGCACATTAGAGATCGCGACATTGACGACTGTCGGCGCGATGTCGGTGAGCTTGCTGCGTTCGATCAGCTGCCACAGCAGCGGCACGATCGCCGGCGCCCCGAACACGGAGAAATCGCGCGGGACGATGTCTTTCACGTCCTTCAGCTGTGACTTGGCACGCTGCATCGACTCTTTCACGAAGGCGAGCCGCTCGATCGGATCGGCGATATGCGTGCCGATCTTGGCAAAGACGCTGGTCACCTGATTGGCGATGTTATTGTCGCCGACCTCGCGCAGCGAGACGGGCACGCCCGCGACAAGCGAGGCCTCCGGGAGTGCCTTGTGCGCGGTCAGATACCGCCGCAGCGCACCACCGCACGCGACCAGTACGACATCGTTGAGCGTCGAGCCCGTTGCCTTGGCCAGCGCCTTGACGTCCGCGAGCGGCATCGAGGCCATGCCCCAGGCGCGACGCCGCCCGATCCGCGTGTTGAAGATCGTGTGCGGCGCGGGCTTCAAGTCGCCCAGTGACCACGTCCCGTCCTGCACCGCCGAGCGCACCATCCGCCCAACCGTCCGTGCGAGCGCCGGCAGCCGCCCGACCGCGTTCACCTGCTGCTGGATGAGGCTGCCATAGGCATGGCCGAGCATCTCGAAGAAGCCGGGCTTGCGCGTGAAGAGCCGCACCTGCGGCGTCGGCAGCGGCGGGCGCGGCGTCGGCGCGCGATCGGAGAGAATGTCGAGCGCGAGCACGCCGCCACCCCCGTCGAGGCTTGCGTGATGGGATTTCAGGTAGAGCGCGAAGCGCCCGCCCTCCAGCCCCTCGATCACGTGGTACTGCCAGAGCGGCTGCGTGCGATCGAGCACCTGGGTGTGGAGGTGCTCCACCATCGTGCGAAGCTGCTGCGCCGAGCCGGGCTTGGGAAGTGCCGCGCGGCGGATGTGATAGTCGAGATCGATCGTCTCCGCTTTCACCCAGACCGGATGATCGAGCCGCAGCGGCGTCGGCTGGAGGATGCGCGTCAAAACCGGCACTTCATGGATCCGGCTCGCGATCTGTGCGCGGAACGCATCGTAGGGGTTGTCCTCGTAGCCCTCCGGCGGCTCGCACACCATCAGACTCGCGATGTGCATCGGCGTCTGGGGCGTCTCCAGATAGAGGAACATCGCATCGAGGCCGGACAGGCGATCCATGGCAGGACTCCTAGGATAGTGACGGCGCGGGCCAGTGCGCGGGCGTGAGAAGCGGCGATACGTTTGCGGCAGGAGAGCGAGGCTTTGCCGTGAAGGGAGCCGCGTGCGCGAAATGCTCTGGCGCGGGCGAAAGACATCGCCTCCCTCGCCCTCGCAGACCTGTCGCGGTCGCGCGCAGCATGGATCCTCCCAACCGTACGCCCTCGTTGGATCGGGGCGCTTGCCGCAAGGGAAGCGCCCTTGCGCCGGGGGGTCAACCAGATTCGCGAAGGGTGGCTTGATCGCCCGCCGGAACACCCTCAAAACGGGGCTCCCGCCGGACTCGCGATTGCCACAATTTCGCGCAATGTTAGAAATCCGAGGGGAGACGAGCGCGCCTGGGGCGCCCGCTCCGCCGACGCCGATGAGGAGGATGAGGGATGCGCCGTGTGGCTTTGGCATGTGTTTTGGCGGCGGGCCTGGGCGCCTGCGACCAGATTCTGGAGCCCGAGCCGATGACGGTCGACACGTCGTCCTGCATCAACAAGGGCGCGGCCGATTACGTCCGCGCCGGCTTCACCAAGAAGGTGGCCAATGCCTATCGCGCAGGCGAACTGACCTTCGACCAGTACGTGAAGCTGATGACCCAGGTCGGCCGCGGCGAGACGCGCGCGAGCCAGACCGGCGACTACACGCTCATGTGCCAGGAAATCGCGAGCGCCGCGCAGACCTACAAGATCCGCTGACGCCCGCGCGCCGGCCGTGACGGCCGTCACGAACGCGGCGCCTGTTCCGTCCACCTTCCCTAAGACGTAATCGCGATCACAGATTTGCGGGTGCATTCGGCTTATCCCGCACGCAACACCGCGTGCCGCATTTGCCGAAGGACGAGACCCATGCCCCGTTATCGCAGCGCCCTGCCCCAATTGGCGGGCACGCCCTTCCTCACCGACAGCGGCCTTGAGACGACGCTGGTCTTCGAGGACGCAATGGACCTGCCCTGCTTCGCGTCGTTCCCGCTCCTTGAGACCGAGGCGGGCCGCGCGCGCCTGCGCCGCTATTACCAGCAGCACATCGAGATCGCGCGCGCGAACGGCGCCGGCTTCGTGCTGGAGGCCCCGACCTGGCGCGCGAGCGCCGATTGGGGCGCCAAACTCGGCTATGACGCCGCCGCGCTCGACCGCGTGAACCGCGACGCGATCGACTTCCTGCGCGCGCTCCGCGACGACCCCGCGAATGCCGGCGTGCCGATGGTGATCTCGGCCAATGTCGGCCCGCAGGGCGATGCCTATTCCCCGGCGACGCAGCTCAGCGCCGATGCGGCCGAGCGCTATCACACGCCGCAGATGCGGATCTTCGCCGAGACCGAGGCGGACATGGTCGCGGCCTTCACGCTGACCTATGTGGAGGAGGCGATTGGCATCGCGCGCGCGGCGAAGAAGGCGGGCCTGCCTTGCGCGATCTCCTTCACCACTGAGACCGACGGCCGCCTGCCGAGCGGCCAGCTTCTGGGCGAGGCGATCGTGCAGGTGGACGAAGAGACGAACGCCGCGCCGGCCTATTTCATGGTCAATTGCGCGCATCCGGTTCACTTCGCGCACGCGATCGACCGCAAGGCGCCCTGGGCGCAGCGCATCGCGGGCCTGCGCGCGAACGCGAGCACCAAGAGCCACGCCGAACTCGACGAGGCGACCGCGCTCGACCCCGGCGATCCGGCGGATCTGGGCGCGCGCTACCGCGTGCTCCTGGAAGCGCTGCCGCGCCTCGCCGTCCTCGGAGGGTGCTGCGGCACGGATCACCGCCATGTCGAGGCGATCGCCGCCGCCTGCCTCGACCACGGCCGCCTGACGCGCGCGGCCTGACGAAGTCCCCCCGGGGCGGCCGGAACCCTCACCGGCCGCCTCACCTCCCCCGACGTCACGGCCGGCCCTGTGCCGGCCGTGATCGTTTGCGGAGAGAACCGGCGTCTCTCGAGAGTCGTTTGTCGTTTTTCGTTTTCCATTTGCGATTTTCTCGCAGCGCCCGTGCGCCGCGCCCCTGGGCCTATCCCGGGACGCTGAGTCTATCCGCGCCGCGCCGGGCGGGGATAAGACGGGGACGCGCACGCGCGCACCCGGCCGCCCGCCGCGGATCGCGCGCCCCAGCGGCGGGGATTTCCGCCCCGCTGGCGCGCGTGCGTGAAACTGGCTAGCGTCCGCCGGCCATGGATCTCGCCAAAATCCCCACCGGCCAAAAGCCGCCGCACGACCTCAACGCCGTCATCGAGATCCCGCAGGGCGGGCATCCGGTGAAATACGAATTCGACAAGGTCTCGGGCGCGCTTTTCGTCGACCGCTTCCTCCACACCGCGATGTTCTATCCGGGCAATTACGGCTTCGTGCCCGGCACGCTGTCGGAGGATGGCGATCCGGTCGACATCCTCGTCGTGTCGCAGTTTCCGGTGGTGCCGGGCGCGGTGATCCGCTGCCGCCCGATCGGCGCGCTGGTGATGACCGATGAGAAGGGCGGCGATGAGAAAATCCTCGCGGTGCCGGTCGACAAGCTGCACCCGTTCTACGAGGGCGTGACCTCCTACCGCGATCTGCCCGGCGTGCTGCTGCGCCAGGTCGAGCATTTCTTCGTGCACTACAAGGACCTGGAGCCCGGCAAGACGGTCATCAGCCACGGCTGGGTCGACGCCCGCGAGGCCGAGGCGCTCGTCAGCGAAGGCATCGCCCGGGCGAAGAAACGGCCACGGAAGAAGGTGGCGGCGGTACAAAAGAAGTGACTCACCACCTAAGATCTAGATGAATTCCCCGCGCAAAGTTCAGAAAATGGCACAATATCGGCCCACACTTTCTGTCTTTTGCTGGATGGGAACAACCCGCGGCGCATAACGGTGTGAAACCCCGCTTCATGCGGAATGACGCTTACGTTGTACGAAAAAGACAACTCACGATACCGCTCTAGATAGCTTGGTATTTCCGGGAATTCGTCGTTACCCGCAACGAACATCGAAGAAAACATAGCTTGGCGCAAATTTGACTGCGCCGCGACCAAAGAAGGATCGAAGTCTATTATTGCCTTACGCCACTGTCCAATTAGAATAACTTCCTTAGATAGTGGAAACATCAATTCACAACTGGCTCCCCCGAGAGGAGGTCCGATCTCAAAAAACTCCTGCCCCGGATGGAAAAATGTGAGAGGATGATCACCAATAATTAAATTGCCGTTGGGAACATGAACGATGGAGTATTGGAAAGTCATAAGAACATTGATCAAATCAGCAAAGCATTTCTTAAAAATATCAAGATATTTTGAGTTATTTATTTCAATTTCTATCTTTCCGCTATCGATCAATTCAGTAAGCGTGCTACCTCCAAATTCTTTCGGATAGGCAGGAAGGCGCCCAAGCTTCTCGAGGAGATCGACTCTGCCTCGTAATTGCATCTTGTAGAATTCATGAACATGATTCTGGAAACCGGGGTTTCTCAATAGAGAACAGGCCATGTATGCGGCGATCAATTCCTGATCTTCATCTTGAATGCTGAGACGATTGCAAATTTTTTTCAAAACAGGAAAAACACCGTCCTCTAATACTGAGATTGCATCCTCAAAAATCGTACTAATGGCGCCATTGTTTTCAAAAGAATATAGATCACGTTGGGCAAATATGTTGCTTATAGATGTTCGAAAGCGCCGACCATCTTTAGACAATACAACGACTTGCTCACTATCATCAGCAAACATTGCCAAGTGGGCTCGTTGCACAAAATGATGTTTGCGTGAATTTCCCATCGAATCGCTCCGCAAGAAGCTAGCGCTATAAAACTGGCGCGTCATCGCCCGGCTCTGTCCGGGCGATCCATGCGCGCCGGACGATCCTGAGACCATGGACCACC
>WGNU01000007.1 GCA_016124385.1 Alphaproteobacteria bacterium
ATCCATCGCCGTGCCCGGCCCCCGGGTCGCACGCACGCGTTCGCGCGCCCAGGTCAGCCGCCCGCGGCCCATGGCCAGGCCTCATCCGGCAATGCCCGTCGGCCGCGGTCTCTCAAATATGGGGGCGCGCAGAGGTGCGGGGATAAGATTTTTCTGTGAGCGAGGATGCGCCTCGCTTTCCGGTCCTCCGCACGCGGATAATGTGGGGATAGCCAGCCCTGCGCCTGCCAAGTCATTTCTGTCATGGCCGCCCTTGTGGCGGCCATCCAAGCCTCCGCTCTCCCCGTGTCTCTCGCCGATTGGGGCGCGATGGATGGCCGGGACAAGCCCGGCCATGACACTCCTGATTGGGGTGAGACGCCCCGCTCTCCTCCCCCGTTTACGGGGGAGGTCCGGCGAAGCCGGGGAGGGGGCGGGCTCTGGCGACTCTCCCCCCTCCGTCGCTTCGCGACACCTCCCCCGTGAACGGGGGAGGAGGGTCGTGACGTTCCCAAAGTCCTTACGGCCGCACGCGCAGGCGCTCGAGGCCGTGGAAGAACGGCAGCGACTTCCAGGCGATCTCGCTTTCGGCGAGTTTGAGGTTCGGGAAGCGGTCGAAGAGCGCGAGCAGGCCCACTTGCGCCTCCTGACGGGCGAGCGGCGCGCCGATGCACATATGCGTGCCGCCGCCGAAGGCCACGTGCGGCGCCTCGCGGCGCGTGATGTCGAAGCGGTCGGGATCGGGATAGATCTCCGGGTCGCGATTGGCGGCGGCGAGGGAGGTCACCGCCCAGGCGCGCTGCTTCACCGGGCAGCCGCGGATCTCGCGATCGTCCGGCATCACGCGCGAGGTGATCATCACCGGCCCGTGCAGGCGCAGCACTTCCTCGACCGCGTTGTTGATGAGGGAGCGGTCGGCCTTCAGCCTTGCCAATTGATCGGGATGCGTGAGGAGCAGCCAGACCGCGTTGCCGATGAGGTCGGTCGTGGTCAGATTGCCGCCAACCAGAAGACCGATCGCGTTCACCGCGACCTCCATGTCGGAGATCTCAGCGCCCTCGGCCTGGAGCTGGACGAGATCGGTCAGGAGATCATCGCGCGGCGCGTGGCGGCGCAGATCGAGCTCGCGCTGGAAGAAATCGAGCAGCGCGTTCTGCGCGGCCTCCATGCGCAGACTTTCCTCAGGCGCGCGCAGCGGGTTCAGCGAGAGGATCAGCCCTTCCGACCAATCGCGGAATTGCGCGATGCGGTCGTTCGGCACGCCCAGCACATGCGCGATGACGAGGATCGGCACGGGGATCGAGAAATCGGCGAGCACGTCGAATTCGGCGCGGCCTTCGAGCCCATCCAGCACGCCCGCGATGATGCGCTCGGTCTCGGGCTTCAGTTTCGCGACGCGCTTATAGAACGCTTTCTGGATGGGTCCGCGCACGCGCGTGTGGTCGGGATCGTCCATGAAGAGGATGCCCTGTTCGCGCTCGATGATTTCGCCGTTGACCATGCGGTCGCGACCATTGCCGATCGCCTCGGCCATCACGGAGCCCTCGAGCGCGTGCATGGGATGGCGCAGCTGCATCTTTTCGTTGATGAGGCTGCGCACGTCGTCATAGCGCGTGAGGAACACGTGCTTGAATTCGGGATCGTCATAGACCGGGCATTCGCTGCGCAGGCGCTTCAGGCGCGGATAGGGATCGGCGCGGAATTGCGGATCGTACTCGGTCAGCTCGACGCCTTTGGGAAGGGGTGTGTCGGCCATTGTGCGCTCCTCGCGGTTTCGCGCGAGTGTGCCACAGGGGCGGCGCTGCGACCAAGCGCGGGTTCAGCGCAGGGCGTTCAGGAGATCGACGTGATCATCGCTCCAGGGCGCGCCCGCGGCATCGGGCAGCGCGCGCCAGCCCGTGCCGCCGATGAGGGGCCGCAGGCGCTCTTCGCTGCGCGAGAGGATGATCCAGCGCTGGCCGAGCGCGCCGCGCTCCATCTGAACGAGGCCGGTCAGGTTCTCGGCGGCCGCGAGGCGCGCGAGCGGGCCATCGAGGCGGAGCGCGCCCGTCACCGCGTTGACGATGAGGAGGCCGTCATCGGCGAGCTTGGAGAAGTAAAGCGCCGCCGCCTCTTTCGTGTAGAGCCGGGGGGCGGGCACGCCCGCGCTCGGCTCGTCGAGCACGATAATGTCGAAGGCGCCCTCGCTCGCCTTTGTGAGCGCGAGGCGCGGATCGCCGGTCACGACCCGCGCATCGGGCGCGCAGCGGCGCAGCGCCGTGAAATTCTCCGGCGCGCGCGCGATGCGGACAAGTTCGGGGTCCGGCTCGAACACGGTCCAGTGATCCTCCAGCTGCGCGGCGCAGGTGATCGTGCCGGCGCCCATGCCGATGAGGGCCAGCCGCTCGGGGCGGTCTTCCTGGCGGACGAGGCGCAGCACATCGCCCAGGCGCGCGACGGCGCCGGGATCAGGCGCCTCGGCCTCACCGATCGCCATCCACTGAATGTCGCGTAGATCACCGTCCGCGATCAGGCGGCGCGCACCGGTCGCGGGATCGGCGAGCACGCGGTAGTCTCCGAAGGCCGTGCGCGTTTCGCTCGTCATGGTGACGGGTGCCGATAGCGCGGCGTTCATGCCCAGAAGCGCGGCCAGCGCCAGCGCGAAGCGGAGCGTGCGCTCGCGGAAGATGAGCGCGGTCAAGAGAAACGGCGCGATCAAGACCGCCTTTAGCCCCGCGTGGAGGCCCGCGATGTCGAGGTTGACCGTCAGCGCCATCGCGCTCAGCGCGGCGGCGAGCACGGGGAGGGCATAATCGTTCGCGTCGAACCGGAAGACGCTTTCGAGCGGGCGGATCGCGCGCGCCATGGCGGTCGCGACGAGCGCGAGGCCCGCGATCTGCGGCGCGATCATCGAGGGGCTGGGGCCGTTCGCGATCACGGCGCCGATGCCGATGAGCGCGCCGATGCCGGTCCAGAGGCCGAAATCGAGGCGCTTGCTCTCATCGGGCGCGAGGTCGGCGAGATCGTGGAAGCGCGCGAAGCCGACGATCGACAGCAGCGTCATCTGGCAGAAGAGGCCGACCGCGCCCAGATTGCCGAGGCAGACGAGCGCGGCGAGGCCGACGAGGCTGACAGCCTCCAGATTCAGAAGGACGCCGCGGCGGATCGCCGGGCGGCCCGATTGCGCGAGCAGATAGACGAGCAGCACAAGCCCGACCGGCATCACCCAGACGAGGGCGAGCGGGGCAAGGCGCGTCACGGCGTCATGCACCGTGATGGCGAGAAGCGCGGCGGGGCCCGCGCTCAGCGCCACCCAGCGCAGGCGATCGCTCGCGCTCACGCGCGCGGTTTGCGGCAGGAGAGAGCGGAGATCTTCCGCGTCGCCCGCGCTGGCGTCGAACTCGGCGCGCAGCACCGGGATCAGCGTTGCGAGGAACAGCAGGGCGAGCGCGAAGAGGCCGATCGCCCAGAGATCGCCCTCGCGCGTCAGGCCCGCGAGCGGGGAGAGCAGCAGCGGGTCGAGCAGGAGGCCGATGAGGAGGCCGATGCCACCCGCGATCGCGTGCGGGGTGGGTCCGGTCGCCGCCGTCGCGAGCTGGTGGGGATACCAGCGCTGCAGGAGGAGCGCGGTTCCGGCGGTCGCGAGGAGCGCGAGGAGCGCCGCCGGGGCGAGGGCCAAGGCGATGTCGGCAAGCGGCCAGTCGAGCGCGGTGCCGAGTGGCTGGGCGAGGATCCCAGTCGGCAGGAGCGCCAGAGCGGCGGCAAGCACGGCCAGATGCACGGCGCCCTGGCGGGGAAGGCGGGCCATGCGCGTGAGGATGAGGCCGTAAAGATTGGCGAGGGCCCAACCGGCGGGCAGGAGGATCAAGACGATCGACCAGGCGCTGGCGGGCGCGCCCTCTTTCATGACGAGGGCCTGACCCATCCAAGGGAGGGTCCAGCCGAAGAGGGTCATCGCGCAGAAGGACGCGACGCCGGCTACGCCCGCGCCCGCGGCCGTGCCCGCATGGGAGCGGGACGCCGGGCCGGGATGATCGGCCGAACTGAGCTCAGACATCGCGCGGCATGCCTTTTACGCGGGTGGGCAGGGTGCCCGACCCCCTCCAAGGCGTTATCCAAGCGCAACAATCTTTGGCTCCGGTTAAGCCGGGTGCGAAAAGGCAAGGGACGGGCGCCCGGCCGGGGCTGGCCGGACTTTGCAAAAGCGCGAAGGTGTGCTTAAGACGATGCGCACGCCCGCGCGCCGGGCGATGCTTAATGTTCTCTCAACTTCCGGACTTCAGTGTTTGCCCGGAAGTTTCAGAGGTCGGAGGCTAAGGATTTGTCGGCCATGGCGTTCGAAGGACATCCTTCTGATCGCATGACCCGCTTCGGCGGGATCGCTGAGCCACGTTCCGCCGCCATCGCCGCCCTCCTCGGAGACGTCCTCCTCCTTAGCCGCCCCTAGGCGCCGTCTGGCTTCGAGGTCCGAAGCTGGGTGCTTAGGGGATCTCAGTCAAGCGAGCGACGAGACAGGCGACTAAGCGATAAAGGACATCACACCATGACGACCAGCGATCCGAACCACGTTTTGATTTTCGACACGACCTTGCGCGACGGCGAGCAATCGCCCGGCGCGGCGATGTCGCTCGAGGAAAAGCTGCGCATCGCCGAGCAATTGGAAGCGCTCGGCGTCGACGTGATCGAGGCGGGGTTCCCAATCTCCTCGAACGGCGACTTCGAAGCGGTTCAAGAGATTGGCAAACTTCTCAAAGAGCCGATCATCTGCGGGCTGGCGCGCGCGGGCGCGAAGGACATCCACCGCGCGGCCGAGGCGCTGCAGACGGCGAAGCGCAAGCGCATCCACACGTTCATCTCCACCAGCCCCGTCCACATGAAGCACAAGCTTCAGATGGAACCTCATGCGGTGCTGGAGGCGGTCGCGGGAAGTGTGAGTCTTGCCCGTAGTTTAGTCGAGGATGTGGAGTGGTCACCCGAAGACGCGACGCGCACGGAATGGGATTTCCTGTGCCGCTGCGTCGAGGCCGCGATCAAAACGGGCGCCTCCACGATCAACATCCCCGACACGGTCGGCTATGCGGTGCCCCAAGAATATGGCGCGCTGATCGCGCGGCTGATCGAACGGGTGCCGGGGGCGGAGAAGGTCCGCTTCTCGACGCATTGCCACAACGATCTGGGGCTGGCGGTTGCGAACTCGCTGGCGGGCGTTGCCAACGGCGCGCGGCAGATCGAGTGCACGATCAACGGCATCGGCGAGCGGGCGGGCAACGCGGCGCTGGAGGAAGTCGTGATGGCGATGCATGTGCGCCATGACGTGCTGCCCTTCACGACGCGGATCGCGACGCCGCAGCTCGCGCGCGCGTCCAAGCTCGTCTCCACGATCACCGGCTTTCCCGTCCAGTACAACAAAGCCATCGTCGGCAAGAATGCGTTCGCGCACGAATCGGGTATTCACCAGGACGGAATGCTCAAGAATGCGCAGACGTACGAGATCATGACGCCCGAATCCGTCGGCGTTGCGAAGACGTCTCTGGTGCTTGGAAAATTGTCGGGCCGGCATGCCTTCCGCGAGAAATTAACCGCGTTGGGTTATGATCTGGGTGACAACGCGATCGCGGATGCCTTCACCCGCTTCAAGGACCTTGCCGACAAGAAGCGCTATGTCTTTGACGAAGATATCATTGCCCTGGTCGACGACGAGATGGCGCGCGGCAGCGACCGGATTCAGGTCGCCAATCTGCGGGTCGTCGCAGGCACCTGGGGCCCGCAGACGGCGGAGCTCGAACTCACCATCGACGGCGCGGTCCACAGCGAAGCCGCGCGCGGCGATGGACCGGTCGATGCCGTTCTTAACGCGATCAAGAAGATTTTCCCGCACGATGCGGTCCTTCAACTCTACCAGGTGCATGCCGTGACCGAGGGGACGGACGCGCAGGCCGAAGTCAGCGTGCGGCTGGAAGAGAACGGAAAAACGGTAACCGGCCGCGGCGCCGACACGGACACACTCGTGGCGACCGCCAAGGCCTATGTGAACGCGCTGAACAAGCTGCTTGTGAAGCGTCAGAAGACGGCGCCGGAGGCCTTGAGCCTTTCCGGCTAGGCGACGGGGAGAAAGCCGGGCGTTCGCGCGCCCGGCCCTCGCCCCGGTTGAGATCATCATGGAGCGCGCGGCGTCCCAACGCCCCGCGCCGTCAAGGGGCGAGGCGGACGCGATGCTGGGTGGACTCCTAGGAGTGCTCTCGAGCGATATGGCCATCGATCTGGGGACGGCCAACACGCTCGTCTATGTCAAGGGTCGCGGGATCGTGCTGAACGAACCCTCGGTCGTGGCGATCATCAACCGCTCCGGCAAGAAGCAGGTGCTGGCCGTCGGCAACGAGGCCAAGCAGATGCTCGGGCGAACGCCGGGCAACATCGAGGCGATCCGCCCGATGCGGGACGGCGTCATCGCCGATTTCGAAGTCGCCGAAGAGATGATCAAGCACTTCATCCGCAAGGTGCATAACCGGCGCTCGTTCGCGAACCCGATGATCATCGTGTGCGTTCCCTCCGGCTCGACGGCGGTGGAGCGGCGCGCGATCCAGGAATCGGCGCTCTCGGCGGGCGCGCGGCGCGTCTACCTCATCGAAGAGCCGATGGCGGCCGCGATCGGGGCGGGGCTGCCCGTCACCGAGCCGACGGGTTCCATGGTCGTCGATATCGGCGGGGGCACGACGGAAGTCGCCGTTCTTTCGCTCGGCGGCATCGTCTATTCGCGCTCGGTCCGGGTCGGCGGCGACAAGATGGACGAGGCGATCATCGCCTATATCCGCCGGCACCATAACCTCCTCGTCGGCGAGGCGACCGCCGAGCGGATCAAGAAGGAAGTCGGCTCGGCCGCCCCGCCGCCCGACGGCAATGGCATTACAATTGAAATCAAGGGCCGAGACCTTCTCAACGGTGTGCCAAAGGAGATCACCATCTCCCAGCGGCAGATCGCGGAAAGCCTGGCGGAGCCGATGTCGGCGATCGTCGAGGCCGTGAAGGTCGCTCTGGAGGCGACACCGCCCGAATTGGCGGCCGATATCGTCGATAAGGGGATCGTGCTGACCGGTGGCGGCTCGCTTTTATCGAATCTTGACCAAGTTCTTCGGGAAGAGACCGGTCTTCCTGTTATTATTGCGGATGAACCGCTGTCATGCGTGGCTCTGGGGACGGGCAAGGCTTTGGAGCATATCAAGACAATGCGGCATATCCTGACCACGGCGTATTAAGGGATCTTGGGTTAAGAGATCCGGCGTGGAGGTTGGCGTAACGTGCTGACGAGAGAGCGAAAACACCGCACGCTTCGGATCCAGGGGACGTTCGATGCGATCTGGCATCGCGTCGCGCTGTTCGTGCTGCTGGTGCTCTCGGCCGCGTTCCTGCTGCTGTCGCGCTCCGAAGCCCAGTTCGTGACGGACGTGCGCGACGGCGCGACCGATTTCCTTGCGCCCGGCCTCGCGCTCGCCTCCGAGCCGCTCAACTGGATCGAATCCGGCGTCGAGCAGGTGGGGGCGCTCGCCTCGCTCTACAGCGAGAACGAGCGGCTGCGCGAGGAGAACGAGCGGCTGAAGGAATGGCAGCATGTCGCGCTCGGCCTTGAACAAAAAGTCGCGCGTTATCAGGCGCTGCTCAATCTGAAACCCGATCCGGCGACCGCGGTCGTCACCGGCCGGGTGATCGCCGAAGCGGGCGGGCCGTTCGTTTACACGCTCATCGTCAACGCGGGCGGGGGCGATGGCGTCGCGGTCGGGCAGGCCGCGATCAGCGGGTCCGGCTTCGTTGGCAGGGTCGTCGGCGCGGGCGATGCCGCCTCGCGCATCCTCCTCATCCAGGACGTCAACAGCCGCATTCCCGTCGTCGTCGAGCCGAGCGGCGCGCGCGCCATTCTGATCGGCGACAGCTCCGGCCAGCCGCGGCTCGACTATCTGGCCTCCACGGCGACCGTCAACCTGGGCGACCGGGTGGTGACGGCGGGCGATGGCGGGCTCCTGCCGCCGGGTCTGCCGGTCGGGGTCGTGGCGGGCGAGGCGGGCGACTGGGGCGTCCTGCCCTTCGCGCAGAGCGCGCATGTCGATCACGTGCGGATCCTGCGCTACGATTTCCCGCGTGACGTCGAAACGCCGGGATCCGCCGCGGTCGCCACTGTTCCGGACGCCGTGGGCGAGAGCTTGCAGTAGGGCGGAGGAAAACCCGTCCCGATGACCCCGCTGTTCGGCCAATTCACCCGATCGCTGTCGCTGCTGACGCCGCTGCTGGCGGGGCTCACGCTTGTGATCATGAGCCTGCTTCCGCTCGATCTGACGGGCGGATGGCTGATCGTGCCGGCGCTCCCCCTGATGGCGATCCATTATTGGGGGCTGGTGCGGCCCGATCTGATGCCGCCGCTCGCCGTTTTCTTCATCGGGCTGAGCTTCGATATTCTCTCCGGCGGGCCAGTCGGGCTCTACGCGTTCGTCTATCTGGCGACCTACGCGGTGCTGCTCAGCCAGCGGCGACTCATCCTCGCGCGGCTGATGCACCAGCCCTGGGTCGGGTTTGCGATCACGATGGGCATTGCCTGCGTCATCGGCTGGCTCGCGGGCTCGGTCGTCGCGCGCCAGGCACTCTCGCCCGCACCCTTCATGGTGCAATGCCTCGTCTCCGTCGTCGTCTATCCGCTCATCGAGCGCGTGCTGCACTTCCTGCAGCTGCGCATCCAGCGCGAGCTTGGGTAGGCCCTCATGTCGCTCCTCAATGACGGCCGCGACCATGTGCGCTTCAAGACTTTCTCGCGGCGCTCGCTGATCCTGTCAGGCGGCACGCTCGCGCTGTTCTCGGGCCTGCTCGCGCGGATGTATCAGCTCCAGGTGCTCGAGCAGGACCGCTACGCGACGCTCGCAGAAGACAACCGCATCAACATGGAGCTGCTGGCGCCCTTGCGCGGGCGGATCCTCGACCGGTTCGGCGTGCCGCTCGCCACCAACCGGCAGAATTACCGCGTCATCCTCATTCCCGAGCAGACCGATTCCGTGGAGCGCGCGCTCGACCGGGTGTCGCAATACATCATCCTCGGCGCGCCGCAGCGCGAGAAGATTTTGAAGGAAGTGCGGCGCAACCCGCGCTTCGTTCCGATCACGGTGGCGGAGAACCTCAGCTGGGAGGAATTCGCCGCGATCAATTTCCACGCGCCGGAACTGCCGGGCTTCATTCTCGATGCCGGCGAGACGCGGGATTATCCGTATGCGGATAAACTCAGCCATATCCTCGGCTATGTCGCGGCCGTCTCGGAGAAGGATCTCGCCGATCCCGATCCGGTGCTGCGCATTCCCGGCTTCCGGATCGGCAAGCTCGGCATCGAGCGGCAGGTCGATCCGGCGCTGCGCGGCAAGGCGGGCGTTCGGCAGGTGGAGGTGAACGCCTCGGGACGCAAGATCCGCGAGCTCTCGCGCCGCGTGGGCGAGCCGGGGGACGACGTCGTCCTCACGCTCGACATGGAGATCCAGAAATTCGCGCAGGCCCGGCTTGCCGAGGAAGCGGCGGCCTGCGTCGTCATGGACGTTCATTCGGGCGACGTGCTGGCGCTCGTCTCCAATCCGGGGTTCGACCCCAACGAGTTCAATCGCGGCATCAGCCATGCGAGCTACCAGGCGCTGCTCAGCGATCCCAAGCTGCCGCTCATCAACAAGGCGATCGCGGGGCAATATCCGCCGGGCTCGACCTTCAAGCCGCTGGTCGCGCTCGCGGCTCTTGAAAACAACGTGATCTCGCCGGAGACCGCCATCCATTGCAGCGGGGCGACGTGGCTGGGCAACCACGCGTTCCATTGCTGGAAGAAGGGCGGGCATGGCGCGATGAATCTGATCGGCGGGCTGAAACATTCCTGCGACATCTATTTCTACGAGTTGGCGCGGCGCCTCGGCATCGACCGGATCGAGGAGATGTGCCACCGCTTCGGGCTCGGCGAGACATTCAAGTTCGAGGTGCCGGGCGAAAAGACCGGACTCGTTCCCAGCCGCGGCTGGAAACAGGCGACGACCGGCCAGTCCTGGCAGCAGGGCGAAACGCTCATCACCGGTATCGGCCAAGGCTATGTGCTGACGACGCCGCTGCAGCTGTGCGTGATGACCGCGCGGCTCGCCAATGGCGGGCGGAAAGTCATGCCGCACATCTTCCGCTCGGTCGGCGCGGAATCGCATGTGCGCCCGGAAGCCGACCTGATGGGACTGTCGGATCGCGCACTCCAGCTCGTCATGAACGGTATGAACGCGGTGACGAACGAGGGCGGCACGGCCGCACGCTCGCGCATCGACATCGAGGGCTTCGAAATGGCCGGCAAGACCGGCACCAGCCAGGTGCGCCGGATCACGCGCGAGGAACGCGCGCGCGGCGTCATCAAGAACGAGGATCTGCCCTGGGAGCGGCGCGACCACGCGCTCTTCATCGCCTATGCGCCGGTCGCGGCGCCGCGCTATGCAATCTCCCTCATTGTCGAGCATGGCGGATCGGGCTCGAAGGCGGCTGCTCCGCCCGCGCGCGACATCATGCTCCTCACGCTGCAGCGCGATCCCTCGCGCATGGAAGCCATTCCGCCGATCGCGCGAGCCCGCCGCGGCACGGAGGAGGGCTGACATGGCCGGTTTCACCTTTGCCCCCGCCGGCCGCGAGGCGCGGATCATCGACAAGCTCTCCGAGATCAATTGGGGACTCGTCGGCATCATCGCGGTGATCGCGGGCATCGGTTTCGCGATGCTCTATTCGGTGGCGGGCGGCAGCTTCGAGCCGTGGGCCTCCAAACAGATGATCCGCTTCGCCGCGGGCCTCATCATCCTCATCACGGTCGCGCTCATCGACATCCGCATCTGGATGAGCCTGGCCTATCCGGCCTATGCGATGTCGATCGTACTGCTCATCGCGGTCGAGCTCGCGGGCGAGATGGGCGGGGGCGCCGAGCGCTGGCTCAATCTCGGGCCCATCCAGGTGCAGCCGAGCGAGTTCATGAAGATCTCGCTCATCCTCGCGCTCGCGCGCTATTTCCACGGGCTGACGCTCGATGAGGTGTCGCGGCCGTTCCAGCTGCTGCCCGCGCTCTTCATCATCGGCCTGCCGGCCGGGCTCGTGCTCATGCAGCCCAATCTCGGCACCGCGACGATCATCGCGCTCGTGGGCTTCAGCCTCTTGTTCCTCGCGGGACTTTCCTGGAAAATCATCGTGCCGACGATCATGGCGGGCCTCGCCGCGATCCCGGTCGCGTGGCAATTCCTGCACGACTACCAGAAAGAGCGCGTCTACACGTTCCTCGATCCCGACCGCGATCCCCTCGGCGCGGGCTACAACATCCTGCAAGCCAAGATCGCGCTCGGCTCGGGCGGCGTCTTCGGCAAGGGCTTCCTCAACGGGACGCAGAGCCACCTCAATTTCCTTCCCGAGAAGCATACCGATTTCATCTTCGTCATCGTGGGCGAGGAATTCGGCCTCATCGGCGCGGGGCTGCTGCTCGTGCTCTACGTGCTCGTGCTGGCCTCGGCCGTCTCGATCGCGCTCGATACGCGCAGCCAGTTCGCGCGGCTGGTCGCGATGGGCATCGGGCTCAATCTGCTCTTCTACATCCTCATCAACGTCTCGATGGTGATGGGCCTCATTCCGGTCGTCGGCATTCCCCTGCCGCTCGTTTCCTATGGCGGCACGGCGATGCTGACCGTGATGTTCGGCTTCGGACTCTTGATGTCGGCGCATGTCCACCGCAACGTCGAAATGGCCCGCCACTCCGGCGCGTTCTTCTAGGGGGGCCCCGCCCCATGGCCGGTTCGCGCGCGGCGCGCCTTCAGGAAGCTCTCCGCGCGGCGGAGATCGCCTTTCATGCCGACCGGCTGGACGAAGCGCAGTCGCTCGGCGAAGCCGCGCGCAAGCTCGACCCCAAGGACATCCGCCCGCTCAATCTTCTGGGGCTCATCGCCACCAAAACGCGCGATCTGCCGGCGGCGATCGCCTATTTCGAGCGGGCGATCCGCATCGATCCCAAACGCGCGCGGCTGCATGCGAACCTTGCCAAGGCGCTCCGGCGCGCTTTCCGGCTCGATGAGGCGGAAGCGGCGCTCCGCCTCGCCATCACGCTCGATCCGCGCGACCCGATGCCGGCGCATAATCTCTCCGACATTCTGCGCTGGCGCGGCGAGGATGCCGAAGCGCTGGCGCTGGCGCGAAAGGCGGTCAGTCTCGCGCCCGTCGATCCGCGCTATCACCGCGATCTTGGGCACATGCTGCTTCAGGTTGGCCAGATCCAGGAAGGTTTCCGCGAGCGCGAATGGCGCTGGCAATGCGCCGATTACGGCCCGGCGGGCCGCAAGGCTTTCTCGTATCGCCTGTGGCGGGGGCAGCCGCTGCGCGGGCAGACGCTGCTCCTCTTCGGCGAGGAAGGCGCGGGCGATCACGTGATCGCGGCGAGCCTCGTTCCCGAGTTGCTGGCGGGCGAGGAGGGCACCATCGCCATCGAGACGGACGCGCGGCTGGTGCCGCTGTTCCAGCGCTCCTTCGCGGGCGCGCGGGTGTTCGCCAAGCAGGACCCGCCCGATCCCGCGATCGCCGCGCTCGCGCCCGATTTCCAAATCCCGATGGCGGACGCGGCCATCTTCAAGCGCCGGCGGTTCGAGGATTTTCCCAGCCATCGCGGCTATCTGACGGCGGACCCGGAAAAAGTCTCAGCCATCCGCGCGCGCTACCGCGCGCTCGCGCCAGGGCCGCTGATCGGGATCGCGTGGCGGAGCGCGAACAAGGAAATGGGCATCGAGAAATCGCTGGGGCTCGAGGCCTGGGGGCCGATCCTCTCCGGCCGCGAGGCGGTGTTCATCAATCTCCAGTACGGCGAGTGCGCCAGCGACATCGCGGCGGCCAAGGCCGCACACGGCGCCTTCATCCACGACGATGAAGCAATCGATCAGATGGCGAGCCTTGATGATTTCGCCGCGCAGATCGCCGCGCTCGATTTCATCGTCTCGATCTCCAACACGACCGTGCACATGGCGGGCGCGCTGGGCGTGCCCGGCGCGATCCTGCTCCACATCCATCCGTTATGGTTCTGGTTCGGGGGCAAGAGCCCCTCGCCCTGGTATCCCTCGCTGCAGATGATCCGACAGGCGCGCGCCGATGAGTGGGCGCCGGTGATCGATGAGGCCGCCGCCGCGCTCGACCACGTGGCGCCGAGGGTCTCTTAGCGCGCCTTTTCCGCTCTTGTTGAATGGAGGGATGTCCTCATCCTGAGGTGCCCTTTCGCCTCGCCCTTCGAGACGCTCGCTGCGCTCGCCCTCAGGATGAGGCGCCCTTCGACAAGCTCAGGAGGGCCTCGAAGGATGGGCCAATCGGAGAAGGCGCTAGCGCTTGGCGACCGCGTTCATGGCGGCGTTTTCGGCGCGCCATTCATCCGCATACAGAGAATTTTCGAAGCCCTCGTAATAAGGCCCGCCCAGCGTGTAGTGGAGGACGGAGAGGTTTTCGGCCGGCTCCCCCGGGTCGTAGCCGACGAGATGGTTCCAGCGCGCGGGCAGGGCGCCAATCTCGCCCTCCTTCAGCCAGTTGAAGCGATGAAGATCGAGGCCCGAGGCCGTGTTGACATAGTCCGGCGTCAGCGCCCGGCAGCGCGCGCAATTGAACAGCATCACACTCGACCAGTTCTTGCGCTCATAGCTCGTCTGGACGGCGCCCAGCTTCTTCATGTCCTCGCGCGGGCGGTGGTCGTGCTGCACGACCATGACGGCATAGGCGGGGTCGGCCAGCGCCCAGAGCTTGGCGACGTCGTCGAGCATGATCATATCGCCGTCCATGAAGAGGGCCCAGCCCTCGTAGTTGCAGAGAGCGGGCACGATGAAGCGCGAGAAGGAGAATTCGGACGATTGCAGCGGGTGGCGCTCGCGCGTCATCTCGGCGCCGAGCTGGGAGAGCATCAGCGGCGTCACGCTCACCGGGCGGCTGGCGCGGCGATGGATCGAGTGCGCGAGCACGCTGAAGGCCACCGCCTCGCGCGGATCATAGCCGATGAAGACGCGGATCATGCCGGTTTTCCCCAAGCGCCCCAAAACGCGGGGGCGTTCTCTCACGGGAGGCGCGCCCAAGTCCACCCGGGCGGGGCAAGTCAATGGAAGGCTGTCAGAATTTGGTGGGTGATGAAGGACTCGAACCTTCGACCCGCTGATTAAGAGTCAGCTGCTCTACCACCTGAGCTAATCACCCGCCGGCGGCATCGCCGCGCTGGAAGGCGGGCCTGATAGCAGACCGCCGCCACCCTGTCCAGAAAACCGCCTGCCTCCCGCTCGATCGGCCGAAGCCTCGGCTTCTTTTTGCTTGCCTGAGGCGCGCGGCTGCGCCTTCTAGCGCCATCGGCACCTTGGGGGAGGCGTGCGATGGTCGAGACCTTACCGCCGGCGTGGCTCTATGGCGCGATCGCGGTTGTCGTCGTGGCGGGGCTGATCTTTCTCGCGCGGCTGAGGCGCGACAGGCCGATGCGTCTCGGCGACACGGATGTGCGCGTCGCGCCCAAGCATTTCGGCGATTTCCGCAACAGCAACGCGAAGGGCGATCTGGGTGAGCTGCTGACCGGCGTGATGCTCGCCGCCGAGGGCTGGACCTCGATCCCCTCCCACTATGAAAAGCAGCGCGGCCTCGACGGGCTCTTCGTGCGCAAGCGCGCGAATGGCGGCTATGAAGCGCGCATCGTCGAGACGAAGGTCAACACGTCGCGGCTGGGCGAGGACCAGCTGCGCCACAAGACCGTGCTGCATCACCTGCAGAAGCTCAGCGCCGTCGGCGGCCTCAGCGATGCGCTCGTGAAGGGGCTCGTTCAGGGGCTGGAGCGTCAATCCGCGTTTGTCGTGAAGGAGCTTTGGACGCACAAGCTCGACCAGCTCAAAACCATGGTGCAGCGCGTCAACAAGAACGGCGAGCCGGTGGGCGAGATCATCGAGCGGCGCTTCGCGGGGGAGGTGATGCTCGCGCTCGACACCTCGCTCTATCAGTTCGACCGGTGCCGCGTGTATCTGGCGGGCGATGATCCCGATCCGTCCTGCGCGCGCATTCTCTGCGATGTGTCGGACCGGGTGGCGGCGGTCGCGGCGCGCGAGGCCGCGCCGTTCGACGAGCCGGAGCGCTTCACCGCGCTGGCCGATTCCTGGGGCGAGGGGTTGCCGGTCTCGCCCGGCGAACTCCCGTCGCCGGTCCTGCCCGAGGCCGCCGCGCGCGAACTCGCGTTCTCGTCGTGAGCGCTAGAGCATGTTCCGATCAACCCGAACCCCCATCCTTCGAGGCCCGGCCCTCACCCTGAGGTGCGCGAAGCGCCTCGAAGAACGAGGGCCGGGCACCTCAGGATGAGGCGGATCAATGTGACCGCAAAACGCGCTAGACCGCCTCTCGCGCCCAGAGCCGTTCGGTGAGAAGGCCGACGTCACGCTCGATCGCCTCGGCGGCATCGAGGCAGAGATCCTCGCGGAAGCGCGCGGCGGAGAGTTGAACGCCGATCGGCGCGCCGTCGTGAAGGCTGGTCGGCGCGATCGCGGCGGGCAAGCCCAGCAGATTCATCGCGACCGAATAGCCCAGGCAATCGATCACTTCGTCCGCGCCCTCGTCGTCGCGGACATCGAGATCGACGGGGAAGGGCGGCAAGATCGACATCGGGCTGAGGAGGAGGGGCGTTTCCTCAAAGAACAGCATCCATTTGCGCAAAAGGGCCGTGCGCTCCATCTGGCCAGCCATGTAGCCCTCGCGCGGGAGAACCTGCGAGCGGCGCTTCAGCGCGTCGAGGAAGAAGCGGATCTTCCCGCTCCCCATCTGGTTGACGATGGGGCGCTGGAGCGATTCGATCTCGGTCACCATCAGATCCATCCAGAGTTCGCCGACGCGGCGCAGATCCGGCGCCTCGCGTTCGATGATCGCGTAGCCGGATTTCTCGAGGATCCCCGCCGCGCGGTCGAGCGCGTGGAGGACGGCGGGGTGGACCGCGCGGTCGAAGGGCGAGGCCTTGGCGAGCGCGACGCGGATGGGCTTCACCGGGCGGGGGAATTCCAGCGGAGCCGGCACCCACCAGGGATCGAGCGGGCTTCGCGCCGCCATCACGGCAAGGCCGACGCGCAGATCATCCACGTGGCGCGCGAGCGGGCCCTGGACAGAGAGGAGCTGCGCCATCAGCGGGCGCTCGGCGACGGCGGACGGGAGATAGGCCGGCACGCGGCCGAAGGTCGGGCGGATGGTCGCAACGCCATTGCAGTAGGCGGGAAAGCGGAGCGAGCCGCCGATATCGTTGCCGTGGGCGAGCGCGCCGATGCCGGCCGCGAGCCCCGCGCCCGCGCCGCCCGAGGAGCCGCCGCAGGTGACGGCCGGGTTCCAGGGGTTCTTGGTCGGCCCGAAAAGCGGATTGTCCGTGAAGGCGCGGAGCGAGAATTCCGGCGTGTTCGTGCGGCCGATGATGACGGCGCCGGCGTTCAGAAGATTATCGACGACGGGGGAATTCGCGGGCGCCTTGATGTCGTTGAGCGCGGGAATGCCGTTCGGCGAGGACTGGCCCTCGACGTCCACGTTGTCCTTGATCGTCACGGGCACGCCCGCGAGGGGGCCGGGATCGATGCCGGCGGCGAGCGCGGCGTCGATCGCGCGGGCGCGGGTCATCGCGGTGTCGCCGGTGTCGCGCGTGACGGCGTTGATCGCGGGGTTGGCGGCGCGCATACGCGCGACCGCGGCCTCGGCCACCTCGCTCGCGGCGATTTTCTTTCCGCGCACGGCGGCCGCGATTTCGCTCGCGGACCATTGCCAGATCGGTTTGCTCATCGCCGCCCCCCTTTATCGTTGTCGTGAGCGCATCCGGCGCCTGTCGCGCCGCAGCCTAGCGGGCATGGCGCGGCGGTGAAAGCAAAGCCCGCGCGTCATCGTGCCCGATCGCGCGTCATCGTGCCCAAATGCACGCCACGGGGCGCGTGTGCCTCGCGAGAAGCAGGGGATGCGCCCCTGTCCGGTTCTGGCACATGGCTTGCTTCGCGACCCGGCAAAGGCGCTAGGGTTCCGGCCGCGCGCGGCGGTGACTGGTCCGAGAGCGGCTGCCTGCGGGGGCATCCTTCTGCGCAGGTACACGGCGGGACAAAAGCCCGGGAGGCCAAAGAGGTGCGGGTGCGCGCCGGGGCTTCCGTCATCGGCCCGGTCCTCTTCTCCGCATCGTCGTTGCAACGCGGTCGGAGGACTGAGCATGAGACAGCGATTTTCAAAGTACATCGCAGCCGGTTTGGGGCTGGTGGCTGCCGCGGCGCTGGTGATCGCGCCGGCGCAGGCGGAAGAAAAGACCGACTTCAAATTCGCCTGGTCGATCTATGTGGGCTGGATGCCGTGGGGCTATGCGGCCGATTCCGGCATCGTCAAGAAATGGGCCGACAAATACGGCATCACGATCGAGGTCGTTCAGTTCAACGACTATATCGAGTCCATCAATCAGTACACGGCCGGCGCCTTCGACGGCGTGACGCTCACCAACATGGACGCGCTCTCCATCCCCTCGGCCGGCGGCGTCGACACGACGGCGATCATCATCGGTGATTTCTCGAACGGCAACGACGCGCTGATCCTCAAAGGCGAGGGCGGTCTCGCGGACGTAAAGGGGCAGAAGGTCAATCTCGTTGAATACTCCGTGTCGCATTATCTGCTCGCGCGCGCGCTGCAGAGCATCGGTCTCACCGAGAAGGACGTGACGGTCGTCAACACGAGCGATGCGGACATGGTGGCGGCGTTCGGCACGGCGGAAGTGACCTCGGTCGTCACGTGGAATCCGCTGGTCGCGGAAATCCTCGCGATGCCGAACGCGACCAACGTGTTCGATTCGAGCAAGATCCCTGGCGAGATCATCGACATGGCGGTCGTCAATACCGAGACGCTGAAGGACAACCCCAAGTTCGCCCAGGCGCTTGCGGGCATCTGGTACGAGACGATGAGCCTCATGTCGGCGGACACGCCTGAGGGAGCGGAAGCGCGCGCGGCAATGGGGACCGCCTCGGGCACCGATCTTGAGGGCTACGAGGCACAGCTCGCGGCCACGAAGATGTTCTACACGCCCGCCTCGGCCGTCGAGTTCACGACGAGCTCGGCACTGCCCGACACGATGAACCTCGTGCGCGCGTTCCTCTTCGAGCATGCACTCCTCGGCGCGGACGCCGGCTCGGCCGATTTCATCGGCATCGAGGTTCCGGGCGGCACGGTGCTGGGCGATGCGGACAACGTGAAGCTGCGCTTCACGGAAACCTACATGAAGGCGGCGGCGGACGGCGCGCTCTAAGCGCCCGCCCGGATTCCCCATGGCCTCACGTCTCATCAATCTGAGGCCCAATCGCAGGGTGGCGATCGCGCTCGCCACCCTGCCTTTCATTCTCTCGATCCTCATCTATCTCGTGTTCTCGGCGGCGCGGCTTGCCGAGAATCCGAACGACAAGGTGCTGCCGGCGCCGAGCTCGTTCGTGGAGACGTTCGAGCGCTACGTGCTCGAGCCCGATGTGCGGACGGGCGACTATCTCCTGTGGAGCGACACGCTGGCGAGCCTTTACCGGCTGGGCAGCGGCGTCGCGATCGCGACCCTCGTGGCGCTCGTCTTCGGTATCGGCCTTGGGCTCGTGCCCGTGGTGGGGAGCGTCTTCTCAGCGTTCGTCACCGCCGTCGCGATGGTGCCGCCGCTCGCGGTGCTGCCGATCCTCTTCATCGCGCTGGGACTGGGCGAGACCGCCAAGATCGCGCTCATCGCGATCGGCATCGGCCCCGTCATCATGCGCGACTTGGCGCTGCGGGTCGCGGAAATCCCGCGCGAGCAGCTCATCAAGGCGCAGTCGCTCGGTGCTTCCACGTGGCAGATCGTCTGGCGCATCGTGCTGCCGCAAGTGCTGCCGCGCCTCATCGATTCCGTGCGGCTCGTGATGGGGCAGGCTTGGCTCTTCCTCATCGCGGCCGAAGCGATCGCGGCGCAATCGGGCCTCGGCTACCGCATCTTCCTCATGCGGCGCTATCTCTCGATGGACGTGATCCTGCCTTACGTCTTCTGGATCACGCTCTTGGCGGTCGCGAGCGATCTCCTTCTCCGGCTATTGCGCACCTGGGCGTTTCCCTGGGCGCGCGGGGAGACCAAGGCGCCGTGAGCAATGTCGTCGTCGACAATGTCTGGAAGGAATACGAGACGCAGGTCGTGCTCGAGCGGATCAGCTTCGAGACGGGCGAGCATGCGTTCGTCGCGATCGTCGGCCCGTCGGGCTGCGGCAAGTCGACGTTCCTACGCCTCCTCATGAGCGAGGAGCGCGCGAGCCGCGGCACGATCACGATCGACGGCGAGGCGCTGCCCCCCGAGCCGACGCCCGAGCGCGGCATCGTCTTTCAGCGCTATTCGGTGTTCCCGCATCTGACGGCGCTGCAAAACGTGCTGGTCGGGCTCGAACTCAGGGACGGGAATTTCTTCGGCCGCCTGTTCGGGCGCAGGCGGCGCCAGGCGCGCGCGGCGGCGGCCGAGATGCTCGATCACGTGGGCCTCAAGGACGCTTCGTCGAAATATCCAGCGCAGCTCTCGGGCGGCATGCAGCAGCGCCTCGCGCTCGCGCAGGCGCTCATCACCAAGCCGAAAGTCCTCTTGCTCGATGAGCCGTTCGGCGCGCTCGATCCCGGCACGCGCAAGGATATCCACGCGCTGCTCCTCAGGCTGTGGCGCGAGACGCAGATGACGGTGCTGATGGTGACGCACGATCTGCCGGAAGCCTTCACGCTCGCGACGCGCGTGATCGCGTTCGATCGCCTGCGCAACCGGCCGGAGGAAAAGGCCGCCTATGGCGCGACGATCACCTTCGATGTCGATCTCGAAGCCGAGCGGCGCTGGCAGACCATGGTTCCGCAGGCGCCCGTAGCGGAGGCCGCGCCATGACGCCGACTTGCATCGCGCGCGCGGCGTTGCTAGGAGGCGGCTTCGGTCCGGCCGGGACGACCCGGCACGGCGCGTTCGCCCAAAGTGCGGACCATGGCTGGGACGACCCAGCGCTTGCCGCGACCCGCGCAATGCGCGGCCGGCCTCAGCGCAGGGAGCCTCGCTCGTGAGCGACATTTCCACCTCTTCAACCGGCGTCGCGGCCGCGCGCGCGCGCTATGAGGAACTCTTCGCCAAGGGCCGCACGCGCGAGGCGGGCGCGGTGCCCAGCCTCACGATCGCGCTCGACCGGGTGCGGATGACGACCGACATACCCGCCGGCTGGTACGTGGCGCTCGCCGTCTCGCGCGGCGAGATCGTTCAGATCGAGACGCTCGCGGGCGGGCTTCAGGTGGCGGCGCAAATCTGGAATGCGCGCGACCCGTCTGAGCGGTTCAACGCGGGCGACACGGTGAAGGTCCAATGGAGCGCGGCGCTGGGCGCCGGGCGGTTGCTTCTTTCCGACATGGGGCGCGTGCTCTTTTCGATGCTCGCCGATACGGGGCCGGGGAACGATGCGGTCTCGGGCGTTTCCTCGCCCGCCAGCAACCGCGCGCGGTTCGGCGATGAGACGCTCCGCTCGGCGCGGGAAAATTTCCTCGCGGGCGCGGCCAAGCTCGGCCTCGACAAGCGCGACCTTCACCCCGCGATCAGTTTCTTCTCCGACGTGCGCGTCGGCGCGGACGAGCGCTTCCACTGGGGGACGAGTGCGGCCGAGGGCGCGCGGGTGGATTTGAAAGCCGCGATGGATCTCCTCCTCATCGTCTCGAACACGCCGCACCCCTTGGCGCCCACGGGGAGCGGCGAGGGCGGGGTCCGGCTCGCGATTGGGGAGTGCGCGGATGCGGCGCTCGGCGATTTCTGCCGTACGCGGACGGAGGAAGCCGTCCGCGCGTTCGAGAACACCGACGCCTATCTCGCCGGTTGAAGGAAGCGATCATGTCCGCAGCGCTCCGTCCCGAATTCGCGCGCCTCAACGAAATTGTCGCCGCGCGCCGCCCGTGGTCGCATGTGATGAAGAAGGGCGAGACGCTCCGCATCATCGACCTGGAAGGTCAGCAGGCGGTCGATACGCTCTTCTACAATCCGCACGATTTCGCCGAGCGCTACAGCGCGCAGGATACCGTCGCGGCCCAGGGCGCGCCCTATCTCGGCACCGGCACCAAACTCATGTCGAGCGAGGGCCGCGTGATGGCCACCATCACCGCGAATACGGGCGGGCGGCACGACACGTCGGCCGGCGCGTGTTCCTGCGAGAGCAACACGGTGCGCTTTGGCCATCACACGCGCTACATGGAGGCGTGCCGGGAAAATTTCCTCGTCGAGATCGCCAAATACGGCATGGGCAAGCGCGACCTCGTCTCGAACATCAATTTCTTCATGAACGTGCCGATCGAGCCCGACGGCACGCTCGCGATCGTCGATGGGCAATCGGCGCCCGGCGGCTATGTCGAGCTGCGCGCGGCGATGGACATTCTGTGCGTCATCTCGAACTGCCCGCAGATCAACAATCCCTGCAACGGGTTCGATCCGAGCCCGATCCGCGTGCTCGTCTGGCCGCCCATGGCCTGAGCCGACCATCCATGTTCAGCCGCGTCCTCATTGCCAATCGGGGCGAAATCGCGGTCCGCATCGCGCGGACGCTGCGGCGCCTCGGCGTGCGGACGATCGCGGTCTATTCGGACGCCGACCGCTTCGCGCGCCACGCGCAGTTGGCCGACGAGGCGATCCGCATCGGGCCGGCGGCGGCGAGCGAAAGCTATCTCAATGTCGAGGCGCTGCTCGCGGCCGCGAAGGCGAGCGGCGCGGAGGCGGTGCATCCGGGCTACGGGTTCCTCTCGGAGAACACGCGTTTCGCGCGCGCGCTGGAGGCGGCGGGCATCGCCTTTATCGGGCCGACGCCCGAACAGATCGAGGCGTTCGGCCTCAAGCACCGCGCGCGCGAGCTGGCGGCGGCCGCCGAGGTGCCGCTGCTGCCCGGCAGCGCGCTGCTCGAGAGCCTCGACGAAGCGCGCGCGGAGGCCGCGCGGATCGGTTATCCGGTGATGCTGAAAAGCACGGCGGGGGGCGGCGGCATCGGGCTTCAGCGCTGCGCCGATGAAAGCGAGCTCGCGCATCGCTTCGATGTCGTGCGGACGCTCGCGCGCAACAATTTCAGCGACGGCTCGCTCTATTTGGAACGCTTCGTGCCGGACGCGCGCCATGTCGAGGTGCAGATCTTCGGCGACGGCAAGGGCCGTGTGGTCGCGCTCGGCGACCGGGATTGCTCGCTGCAGCGGCGCAATCAGAAAGTGATCGAGGAGGCACCGGCGCCCGGATTGAGCGACGCGCAGCGCCGGCACCTCGCGGACGCGGCGGTGCGGCTCGGCGAGGCGGTCCGCTATCGCTCGGCGGGGACGGTCGAGTTCCTCTACGACGTCTCGCGGCGCGATTTCTACTTCCTCGAAGTCAACACGCGGCTTCAGGTCGAGCACGGCGTCACCGAAGCGATCACGGAGATCGATCTCGTCGCGTGGATGGTGCGGCTGGCGGCCGGCGAGACGCTGCCGCTCGATGCGCTGCCGGAGCCCAAGGGTCATGCCGTCGAGGCGCGGATCTATGCCGAGAATCCGGGCCGCGACTTCGCGCCCTCGGCGGGGACGATCACGCATGCGGCGTTTCCGGGCACCGCGCGCGTCGATCACTGGATCGCTCCGGGGACGGAGGTTTCGCCCTTCTACGATCCGCTGCTCGCCAAGGTGATCACGGCGGGGGACACGCGCGACGCGGCGCTGGCGCGGCTCGGCGCGGCGCTTGGCGAGACGCAGATCGAGGGCGTCGCGAGCAATCTCGCCTATCTCCGGGCCGTCGCGGCGCTGCCGGCGCTCGCCGCGGCGCGCCACACGACGCGGACGCTGCAGGACCTCGTCCCCGCGCTGCCCGAGATCGACGTCCTCACTGGCGGGCCGCAATCGAGCCTTCAGGAATGGCCGGGGCGGCTCGGCCTCTGGGATGTCGGCGTGCCGCCATCCGGGCCGATGGACGCGCTCTCGCTGCGCCTTGCCAATCTCATCGTCGGAAATCCCGAGGGCGCGCTCGCGCTCGAGATGACGATCGAGGGCGCGCGGCTGCGGTTTCGGGGCGATGCAACCGTCGCGCTTGCGGGCGCCGCGATGGCGATGATTCTCGACGGCGAGGCGGTCCCGCCCTTCGCGCCGATCGCCGTCAAGGCCGGTCAAACGCTCGCCATCGGGCGCATTCAGGGGCCGGGGCAGCGGGCGTATCTCGCGGTGCGCGGCGGGTTCGATGCCGCGCCCTATCTGGGTTCGCGCGCGACGTTCATGCTCGGCGGGTTCGGCGGGGC
This sequence comes from Alphaproteobacteria bacterium, assembly GCA_016124385.1. Lineage (GTDB taxonomy): Bacteria > Pseudomonadota > Alphaproteobacteria > Micropepsales > Micropepsaceae > JACADY01. The sequence goes on from WGNU01000007.1 coordinate 23,253, forward strand.
AACCGGCCGCGCGCTCCGCCCGGGCGATGTGCTGCGGATCGGCACGCGCGCCGCGCAGGCGCCAGTCTCCGTTCCGCTGCCCGAGGACCTGCGACCCCCCCTCACGCGCGACTGGACGCTCCGTGTGCTGATCGGTCCGCACGCGGCGCCCGATTTTTTCGCCGTCGAGGACGTCGAAACCTTCCTCAGCCATGCTTACGAAGTGCATTTCAACTCCGCGCGCACCGGCGTCCGGCTGATCGGTCCCAAACCGGCCTGGGCGCGGCCCGATGGCGGCGAGGCGGGGCTTCACCCCTCGAACATCCACGACAACGCCTATTCGATCGGCGCGATCGATTTCACGGGCGACATGCCCATCATCTTGGGACCGGATGGCCCGAGCCTTGGCGGGTTCGTGTGCCTGGCCGTCGTCATCGGGGCCGATCAATGGCAGCTCGGCCAACTCGCGCCCGGCGACCTTGTGCGGTTCGTCGCGGTCGATCCGCCTCTAGCGGCGCAGGCGCGGGACGATCAGGACACGGCGCTGCACGCGCTGAAGCCGCTGCCGGCGGCGCCCGCCGCTCCCACGGTTCTGCGAACGGGGCCGTGCGACGCCGTGCTCGCGCGCTACGGCGAGGGTGCGGAGGAAGTGACGCTCCGCCGCTCGGGCGAGGATGCGCTCCTCGTCGAGTTCGGGCCGCCCGTCCTCGATCTCGCCCTTCGCTTCCGCGCGCACGCGCTGATGGAGCGGCTCCTCGCGGACCGGCCGCCGGCGCTCATCGATGTGACGCCCGGCATCCGCTCGCTCCAGGTGCATGTCGACGGGCGCGCGATGCCGGTCGAGCGGCTGGCGCGGCGGATCGAGGCGCTGCTCGAAGACCTTCCGCAGACGGAGGAAATCAGCGTTCCCAGCCGGATCGTCCATCTGCCGCTCGCGTGGGACGACCCGCAGACGCGGCTCGCGATCCGTAAATATCAAGAGCTCGTGCGCTCCGATGCGCCGTGGTGCCCGTCCAATATCGAGTTCATCCGGCGCATCAACGGGCTTTCATCGGAAGAAGACGTCCGCGCGATCGTTCATGCGGCGCGCTACATGGTGCTGGGATTGGGGGACGTCTATCTGGGCGCACCGGTCGCAACGCCGCTCGATCCGCGCCACCGGCTGGTCACGACGAAATACAATCCCGCGCGCACCTGGACGCCGGAAAACGCCGTCGGCATCGGCGGGGCCTATCTCTGCATCTACGGGATGGAAGGGCCGGGCGGCTATCAATTCGTCGGGCGCACGCTCCCCGTCTGGAGCGCGTGGCGGCAGGAGGGAAGCTTTGCGGCCGGCAAGCCGTGGCTCCTGCGCTTCTTCGATCAGATCCGCTTTCACGCCGTCACCAGCGAGGAGCTGGACGATTTGCGCGCGCGGTTCCGCCAGGGCGATCACCTGATCGCGGTCGAGGAGAGCCACTTCTCGATGGCGGACTACCGCCGCTTCCTCAGCGCCGAGGAGACCTCGATCCGCGCCTTCAAGCAGCGCCAGCAGGAGGCCTTCGAGGCCGAGCGCGCGCGCTGGGGCGCGGAGGACCGCGCCGCCTCCGCGCCGCCGGCGGGCGAGGCGAAGGCCGCCGGCGCAGCGCTGCCCGGAGGCGCGGTCGCCGTCAGCGTCCACGTGCCGGGCAATGTGTGGACGGTCGATGTGCGCGAGGGCGATCTCGTTTCGGCGGACGACGTTCTCCTCGTCATCGAATCGATGAAGATGGAAATCGCGATCCCCGCGCCGGTCGGGGGTCGCGTTGCCAAGATTCTCGCGCGGCCCGGACAGACGGTCGCCGCCGGCGATGTCATCGCCGCGATCCTGCCGGAAGAGGCCCGCCCATGAGATCGCTCGAGATCGCCGCCTTGCGCGCGGCCTATGACGGGGGCCTCGATCCGCGCGAAGTGATCGCGGACGTGCTGGCCGCCCTGCGCGCGCTGCCGGATCGCTCGATCTTCCTCTCGCGGGTGGCGGAGGAGACCGCGCTCGCGGAAGCCGAGCAACTGGCGGGTTTGCCTGCCGAGGCGCGGGCGCGCCGGCCGCTCTTCGGCATTCCCTTTGCGGTCAAGGACAACATCGATTGCGCGGGGCTGCCGACGACGGCGGGCTGTGCGCCCTTCGCGAACACGCCCGATGAAGACGCACCGGCGGTCGCGGCGCTCCGCCATGCGGGCGCGATCCTCATCGGCAAGACGAACATGGATCAGTTCGCGACCGGCCTCGTCGGCACGCGCTCGCCCTTCGGTGTGCCCCATTCCGTTTACAGCGAGGCGCTCTGCGCGGGCGGGTCGAGCTCGGGCTCGGCGGTCGCGGTGGCGCTAGGGCTCGTCAGTTTCGCGCTCGGCACGGATACGGCGGGATCGGGCCGCGTGCCCGCGCAGTTCAACGGCCTCATCGGCATCAAGCCGACGCCGGGGCGCGTGTCGACGCGCGGGGTCGTGCCGGCGTGCCGCTCCCTCGATTGCGTCTCGGTCTTCGCGCTGACGGTCAGCGACGGCGATCTCGTCCGCCGCCAGATCGAGGCGTTCGATGCCGCCGATCCCTTCAGCCGGCGGGCGGAGCCGTCGGTGATCGAGCTGCGCCAGCCGCGCCTTGGCATTCTCGCCGAGCGCGACCTCGCGCGCCTCAGCGGCGCGGCCCGCGCGCTCTACGGCGCGGCCGGCGCGGCAGCGGAGGCGATCGGTGCCAGCCTCGAGACGATCGACTATCGCCCGTTCGCCGCGATGGCGGCGCTGCTCTATGGTCCCTTCGCGGCCGAACGCGCGGCGGCGCTCAGCGCGCCGCTCGCCGCCTATCCGGATGCGTTCGATCCGAGCGTCAGAACGATCCTTGAAGGCGCGATGAAGATCTCCGGCGCCGATGTCTTCGCCGCGCAGGCGCGCCTGGCTGCGCTTCGCCGCGAGATCGTGCCGCTGCTCCAGCGCGTCGATGCGCTGCTGCTGCCAACGGCGCCCTTCCATCCGACGATCGCGGAGATCGCCGCCGATCCGATCGGCGTCAACGCGGCGCTCGGGACGTACACGAATTTCGTCAATCTCGCGGGGCTCGCGGCGGTCGCGCTGCCGGCCGGGGCGGATGCGTCGGGTGTTCCCTTCGGCGTCAGCCTCATCGCGCGCGGCGACAGCGACGCGGCGCTTGGCGTGCTCGCGGATCGTCTCTCGCGGCGGCTGGGCGTTCCCATGGGCGCGACGGGTCATCAGGCCATCGCGCCCGCGCTCAGCGATGCGCCCGAGCATCTGGGGCTCATTCCGCTCGCGGTGGTCGGCGCGCATCTGACGGGCCAGCCGCTCAATCATCAGCTCACGGATTGCGGCGGGCGGCTGTGGCGGACGACCTGCACAGCGAGCGATTACCGCTTCTACGCGCTCGCGGGGGCGGGGCCGCGCCGGCCCGGGCTCATCCGGGAGCCGGGATTTTCAGGGCCGGGCATCGAATGCGAAATCTGGATGATGCCGGCGGCGGGCTTCGGGCGGTTCGTCGCCGCGATCCCCCGGCCGCTCGGCATCGGCGCGGTGGTGCTCGAGGATGGAACGAGCGTCCGGGGCTTCATCGCCGAGCCGGTCGCGGCCGAGGGCGCCGTCGAGATCACCGGCTTCGGCGGCTGGCGGGCCTATCTCGCCTCGCTCTAGGCGGCGCGCGCCTGCTCGATCACATCGGCGGGGAAGGGCGAAACGAAAGGCTGAATGCCGCAGCGGTGGCGGATCGCGGCGATCGGCTCGTGCCACATCGTCTCCCAGGGCAGCGCGATCATCGCGGGCGTCTCGCGGCCATGGGCCCAGGCGCGCGCGACCGTATCGAAGAAGACGATGCCGCCCGCGCCGGCCGTCCGCGCGGTGATCGCCGCGACGACGCCGAGGAAGGCCGCCGAATAGGCGTGGCCGAACTGGGCGAGCTGAAAGGCGGAGATGCCGATCTCGTGCAGCGCCGTCGTCTCGTAGCCCGCGACCAGGTGAAAGAGATCGTGCGTCTGAAGGATGCGCGTGTTCGTGAAGCGCAGCGCCGGCGGCAGATCGGCGAGGGCGAGGGCCTCGCGGTCCAGCACCTCGACGTCGAAGCCGTTGTCGACGATGAGACGATAGAAGGCGGCGCCCAGCGTGTCGGGCGCGCAATCGCTGAGCGTCTCGATATTGTAAGGAAGCGGCACGTAGTTCGCCGCGTTTTCGGCAACGCCCGGGAAGCGCCGCGCGGCGCGCTCATAGGCCTCGCCCATGCCGGGCGCGGCGGCGCCGAGCGCGACCGTCACGGCCTCGGTGATGCCCTTCGCGCCGGCCGTGGGACCCCACTCGATCGCGTGCCAGATGCGGCGCCATTGCTCACGAGGGATCTCGGCGAGGTGCGGCGCCTCGCTCGCGTCCGGCGCGGGGGCAAGACCGAAGCCGGCGGCGAGGCGGTCATAAACCGGCTCTATCAAATCGGGCGCGGCGAACCCGGCGCGTAGCAACGCGGCGGCGAGGGCCGTCGCGGGGCCTTCGGCCGGACCTTTCATGGCGCGGATGGCGGCGGCGGCCGGCGCGATCTCGTCCAGCCAATCGGGGCCGGGCGCCATGACCAGGCGCTCGAACTCTTGCTTTTGCATCACGCTTTGCGCCTCTTCCTGCGGGGGCGGCGGCGCGCCTCTACCGGTAACGTCTCGGCCAAACCATAGGTGCGCTCACGTAGATTGGCCATCAGGGCCTTTCGGTCCTTGAGGCCCTCCAGCGCCGCATAGGGAATGACGTCGCCGACACGGATCGGAAGGTCCGTGCCGATGCGGTCATGCACCTCCTTGAAGATGAGCGAGATGCGCAGCGTCTGGCTCACGTGGCTCGCGATCTGGAAGAGACGGCTGTTCTGGCCCGCGAAATAGAAGGGCGCAACGGGGGCCTTCGCCTGATGGATGAGGCCGGCCGCGAAATTGCCCCAGGGGGCATCGATCGCGGCGCCATAGAAGGGCTTGGGCGAGGTCGAGATGCCGCCCGCCGGAAAGACGATGACGCAGCCGCCCGCCACCAGATGATCGCGGGCGAGCGCGCGGCTTTTCAGGTTCGTCGCCAGCGCATCGGGCGATTCCGCGAAATCGACCGGCAGCAGCCAGCGGCGCACCTCTGGCGCGCGGTTGAGGACAGCGTTCGTCAGGATCTTAAAGTCGGGGCGCACCTGATCGACCAGATAGGAAATGACGATGCCGTCGAGCACGCCGAAGGGATGGTTGGCGACGACCATCAGCGGGCCGGTGCGGGGGAGGGCCGCGAGCTTTTCCGCGTTCACCTGGATGCGCAGGTGAAGGAGGCGCACCGCCGCCTGCCAGAAGGTCTCATCGCCCCCCGGGCGCTCGTGGAACTGCAGATAAAGGCGCTTCAGGTGCGGCTGGCCGGTCGCGCGCTCGATCGCGCGGATCAAGAGACGCTTCAGGCGCGAATCGTCGCTCGTCGCGTAGGAGAAGGTCTCTATGTCCTGGTCGAGGCTGAGATCGGTTTCCATGGAGCGGGCCGGTGGCGCGAATCCGGCTAGATTGGCAGAACCGCGGCGCCGGGCAATGGCTCAGTCGTTGAGCGGATAATCGGGCGTGATCTCCTGCTCGGACCGGTAGGCCCGCCAAAGCTGCCATAGGGTTACCGGCCGGAAACCGCGCCGGCGGTTGGCCGCGCCGATCCGCCAGAGGATCGCGTATTGCTCCATGAGCGTGCGGTACGCGGTCCAGATCGAAGTCTTTCGGTCCCAGATATGGGTCGCCTCGCCGCCCGCGCCGTTGATCTCGACGATGCGGAAGCCCTCGCCTTTTTGCAGTGCAGCAATGTCCGTGAAGCGCACGTCGAAACGGCCGAAATAGAATTCGGGGATGGTCTTGGCGATGCGGTCGAAGGCCTCGGTCATCGCCTCGGTGACATAAGGGGCACCGTCACGGAAGATCGTGCCGCGGCTGTGGCTTCCGGCGAAGGCGAGGCGGAAAGGTTCGCCCGGCGCAAGCACGCGCTCCAGGCGTTCGCGGTGGCGCGGCAAATAGACATGCGCGATGCGCCCGGCGCGGGGGTCGCGCGCGATCAATTCCTGCAGCGAAGAACGTCCGTCGCCAACGACATAGGGGAAATATTTGAGGGTCAGTGAGAACAGGCGCCCGCGCGCCTCGCCCGGCTCGCGGATATAAAAGACTCCGGCCTCGGGTTCGAGATCGATCAGTTCCTGGACGATGATCGTGTGATCAGGCGGGTAGGCGGCGACATAGGCGGCGAGCGCCTCGAGCGTGGTGATCTTGCGCACGCCGACGCCCCGGCAGCCGATATCGGGCTTGGCGACGAAGGGCATCGCGATGCCCACCTCCGCGGCTCTCGCTATGACATCCTCGGCCTCTTTCTTTGGATCGCCGCCTAAACCTTTGGCGTGACTGATATAGCGTGCGACGAATGGGCGTCCCTCCGCGCCTACCTGATCGAGGATCGCGCGCTTGGATTCGCCGACCAGCCCGCCCATCGGAAAAAGCGGGTTGGCGATCGTCGGCAGCGTCGGCCCCCCATGCTTGACGGACAGCCAGACCCAGTGAAGGAAGACCGGCACGTAGAAATATTTCGGCCGCCAGAACTCGTAGAACGAGAGGGGCGGTCCCGAGGGATCGAAGGGCGGCATCCCGGCGTGCATGACCGGCCAATGGGACTTCCCTTCCAACGCGGCCCCGCTCATGGCTTAGGCTCCAGTCCAGCGCCCAGGCGCCGCATGCCGATCACGTGCGGCAGGCCGATGATGATGAAGACCACGAGCGCCGCCAGCACCCAGCGCCACGGCCCGACATTGGGCAAGACCGTCTCACCGAAGAGATAGACGAGGCAGAAGAGCCCCGTCGTCCAGAGGCCGGCGGCCCCGGCCGCGACGAGCGCAAAGGTCACAAAAGAGACCTGGAAAAAGCCGCTCGCGGTATAGGTCGGCAAGCGAAGGCCCGGCACGAAGCGCGCGCCAATGAGGGCAGGCACCAGCCGCCGGCCGAGCCAGCGCCGGCCGACCCGGATGCGCCCGATGCCGATCCATTTGCGCAGGCGCTTGTTGCGACCGGCCAGGAAGCCCAGCGCGTAAAGCCCCAGGTCGCCGAGAAAAATGCCCGCGTAAAGCACGGCAAGCGCCGGGCCGGTCGAGACCATGCCGCCCGAGGCGAGCAGCGCGGCGCTGACGGTCGCCGCGTCTTCCAGCACGAAGGTCGCCAGGAAGAGTGCAAGGAGAAGCGCCGCTTCGCCCGAGAACCAGGCCGCCACCACGGCGATGGCGGAAAACGACAGCATGGCTCAGGGCTGCCCCGTCACGCGCGCGACCGCCTCGCGGATCGCGGCGTCGATCTCGGATTTCGCATTCCACGGCAGGAAATGGTTCTGCCCCGTGAGGGTGCGCACCTCCATCGGGCTCGCGGACGTCATCATCTTCTCCATGAAAGAGACGTTGGCGTAGGGCACGAGATCATCCTCGGTGCCGTGGACGATGATGACCGGCACCGTGATCTCGGAGAGGAGCGGCTCCATCGCGGCGAGGTCGCCCTCGAGCGGAATCAACTCGCGGTTCGCGTTGCGGATCGGCCGCGGCAAGGCCCAGGAGATCACCGACCAGTCACCCATGTACTGCACCCACATGACCTCCTCGAGCGCGGGGTCGAGCGAGCCGGCCACGATCACGAGCGCCGCGACGCGGCCGGGATAGTCGATCGCCGCGCGCGCGATAATGGGGCCCCCCAGCGAATGGCCGACGAGGATGACGGGCGGGCCGTCCTTCGCCATCAGCCACGGACTGAGCGCAGAGGCCTGTTCCTTCAGATCGGGTACCGCGCCTTCCGGACCGCTTTCGCCGAAGCCTGGCCGGTCGATCGCGATGTAGTGAAGGCCTTCCGGAACGTGAAGGAGGTAATCCGCCCAGGCTTCCTTCTCGCCGGGCGTGCCATGGACGAAGAGCACGCTTTGGCCCTCGGGGTCGCCGGCCTCGACATAGGCGATGGGATAGGACAGGCCCTCGGGTTCTGCGAATTGCGTCGGCATCGCCTCGATCGCCGCATCATCGGCGCTGGGGCCGGGGATCGAGCAGCCGCTCAAGGCCAAAACGGCGACGTGCAGGGCCGCTCTCAGGCCCGGCATGAAGCGCCTCTCGCGCCATGTGACCGCGTCGACCATGCGAGCATCCTCATGCGCGAGGACGCAAAAAAAGGCAATCACGGGTCCCAAACAAGACCGTGAACGCGGCGGGAGGACCCTTACGGGAAGAGGTTGTCGATCTCGTCCTGGTTGACGGTCGCGGGCGTGTCGCCGCCGAAAAGGGCATCGACGTCGGCTTGGCTCACGCCTTCACCCTCTTTCTGAGGACCGTTCAGGAGATGCGCGTCGGGACGCGAATCCTTCGTGATCGGCTCGGCGCCCTCGCCGTCCCTTTCCGTCACGCCCCAGATCTCGATCATCGAGTTCACGCGCTGCTCGAGATAACGCAGCACATTGACGACTTTCGTCGTGCGCTGACCGGTGATGTCCTGGAACGAACAGGCGAGGAAGATCTCGGTCGCGACCGCATCGAGCGCGTCGGCCTGTTCGGCGCCATGCTCGGCGCCGCGTTCGCGGAGTTGATTGGCGAGCGCCTGGATCTTTTCCGCGGCGCCCAGAATTTCCGAGGTCGCGCGCTCCGTCGCGGTCACGATCGCGTCGAGCTCTTCGGTCGCGGCCATGATGCGGTTGGAGCCGTGATCCTCCGGGCGCATCGCGGCGATCTCGCGGCGCGTCTGGACGATGGCGGACGACATCTCCTGAAGCTCGCGGCGCAGAATGTCGATCTGTCCGTGCTCGCGCTCCTCGCCAAGGCGTTCGTCGATACGCGAGATCGCGTCCAAAATGCGCTGGCTCTCGAAGGCGCGGCACCGGCGGGCATATTCGGCGAGGAACCACCGGCCGCGCGGCGTCTGCATGACCGCGTCCTCGACCGCCGCGAAATACGCATCGGTCCGCTCAACCGTCTTGGCTGCGGCTGTCATTTTTGCCCGCCCGGCAGGATCGCATCGATCTTGGATTGCAGCGTCGCCGCGTTGAACGGCTTGACGATGTAGTTGTCGACGCCCGCCTTTTTCGCGGCGACCACGTTCTCGGTCTTGGATTCTGCCGTCACCATGATGAAGGGCGTCGCCTTCAATCTGTCGTCGGCGCGCACTTCCTTCAGGAGCTCGAAGCCGGTCATCGGCTCCATGTTCCAGTCGGAGATCACGAGGCCGTAGTCCTTCGCGCGCAGCTTGGCGAGCGCGTCCTGGCCGTCCTCAGCCTCGTCGACGTCGTTGTAGCCGATCTGGTTGAGCAGGTTGCGGACGATCCGCCGCATCGTGTTGTAGTCGTCGACGACAAGAACGCGCATCGTGTTTCCCCGAAATCTAAGCACCTGGAAGCGGCAGGTCGTGGGGCACTATCGCGGAGAAGGATTGCGGATTGGTTGATTTCTTTCATGTTTAACAAGAGCTTAACGGAAAAAATGCGGTGGGTTGCGCGTCAGGGTTGCCGCGCTGGCATCGCCCTTGCGGGTCAGGCTAGGGTAACCGCGCCATGCCGTTGATCGCCGCCGTTTTCGCCTTTTGCCGTGCGCTGCCGCCTGCCCGGCGGGCCGCAGGAGGCCGTTTATGAGCGGGACGGCGCTCGTCACCGGGGCGACGCAGGGCACGGGCCGCGAGGCGGCGCTCGGGCTCGCGGCGAAGGGATGGCGTGTTCTCATCGTCGGCGCGGATTCGCCGACCGCGCTCGCGACCGTCGAGGCGATCGGCCAGGAGACCGGCAATCGCAACCTGATGGCGCTGGTGGCGGACCTCACGTCCCTCCAGGCGGTCCGGCAGCTGGTGGGCGACGTGCACCGCTTCGCGCCGGAGCTCTCGGTCCTCGTCAATGCCTCGGGCGGGCATTATCGCCGGCGCGTGGAAAGCGCGGATCGGATCGAGATGACGCTGGCGGCGAATTTCCTGAGCGCTTTCCTCCTCACCAATCTGCTGCTCGACCGGCTGAAGGCCAACCGGCCGTCGCGCATCGTCGTTGCCTCCTCGGGCGCGCATCAGGCGGGGGAGCTCGATCTCGGCGATCTGCGCCTCAAGCGGCGCTATGACGGCGAGAAGGCGTTCGCGCGGGCCGCGCTCTGCAACGTGCTCTTCACCTATACGCTCGCGCGGCATTTGGAGGGGAGCGGCGTCACGGTCAATTGCCTCGAGCCCGATCCCGCGCCCATCGCGCCGCCGCGGCCGGGGCTGATGACGATGCTGTTCGGCTCGCGCGCCGCGCGGACGGGTGCCGGTACCGGGGGGGACGACGAGGCCGCGACGGCGAGGACGCCCGTCTTCCTTGCGGCTTCGCCTTCGGTTGCCGGGATCTCGGGCTATTATTTCGCCAAGTGCCGGCCGGAGAAGACCGCGCCCGCGAGCTACGACATCGAGCTGGGCGATCAGCTCTGGCGCGAGGCGTCGAAGCTGACGGGGCTCGGCTGAGGTGGGCCTGCGCCTTCCCATCGATCCCGACAGCGTCAAGGGGTTCCTCGCGCCCGAGGAAGGCGAGGCGCTGCATGACCGCGCGCTCAGCCGCGGCGCGCTCGGGCCGTTCCTCGAGATCGGGTCCTATTGCGGCAAGTCGGCGCTCTATCTCGGCACCGCCGCGAAGCGGGCGGGCCAGGTTCTTTTCACGGTCGATCACCATCGCGGCTCGGAAGAGATGCAGCCGGGCTGGGAGCATCACGACCGCGAGACCTGGGACAAAAGCGCGGGCGCCATGGATTCGCTGCCGTTCCTGCGCGATACGCTGCGCCGCGCGGCGCTCGAGGATCACGTCGTCGCGCTGGTCGGCCCGTCGGCGCGGATCGCGAGCCTGTGGCGGACACCGCTTTCCTTCCTCTTCATCGATGGCGGGCACAGCCGCGCGAACGCGTTCAGCGACTATCGCGGGTGGACGCCGCATGTGATGGCGGGCGGGCTGCTCGCGATCCACGACGTCTTCGAAAATCCCGCCGATGGCGGGCGGCCGCCCTTCGAGATCTACGAGCGCGCGCTCGCCTCAGGGCTGTTTCGACCGGCGGGCGGGGTTCGCTCGCTGCGCTTCCTCGAGCGGCTCGGCGCTCATATGGTCGATGAGGAGGCGTGAGGCGGCGCTGGCGCCGGTGAGCGCGTCAGCCGCCAAGAGCACGGCGGCCGCGGTCCAGGCAGGGCGCTCCTGCGGCCAGGGGACGTTCTCCTCGAACTGCCAGCCCATCCAATAATCGCCGTCATCGCTGCGCCACTGGTGCTGCCAGGAAAAGAGCTCGCGCGCTTTTTGCGGCTGACCGGCGGCGAGGAGCGCAAGCGTCAGTTCGCAGCCTTCGGCGACCGTCACCCATGGCTGGCCAAGCACGCAGCGGCAGCCGCGGCCTTCCTCGACGAACTCGTCCCAGCGTTTGGCGAGATGCGCTCGGGCGCTCTCGCCCGTCACCGCGCCGGCGAGGACCGGGTAGTACCAGTCCATCGAGAAGTAATCCTTCTTCTCCCAGGTGCGGTCGAAGCGATGCGGCTTGCCGCGCACGGCCTCGCCCAGGCGCGCGCGGGCGCTCACCCAGGCGGGGCGGGGCGCGCCGATCCGCTCGGCGATCAGAATCGCGCATTCAAGGCTCTTGAAGATCGAGGCGTTGCCGGTCAGGAGCGCGTCGTTCTCACGCGTTTCGGCGTCATCGGCCGCCCAGCGGATTTCTCCGTGGTCTGATTGATGGGCGAGGACGAATTCGCTCGCGGCCTCCACCATTGGCCAGTGGCGGCGCAGCGCCTCTTCATCGCCCGTGATCGCGAAATGGTGCCAGACGCCGACGGCCGGATAGGCGATGAAATTCGTGTCGCGCCGCTTGGGCTCGCGGCCGGTGCCTTCGTATTTGCCGGTTTCGAGAGAGACGGCGCTGCCATATTCGGCCCACCAGGAGCCGTCCTTCTCCTGCGTCTGCATGAGATAGGCCATCGCGCGGTCGGCTTCCTCGCGCTTGCCCGCGATGAGGAGGCCCATCAGGCTCTCGGTGTGGTTCCAGGGATCCCAGACGCCGCGATCGAACCAGGGGATCGCGCCTTCGCTCGTCTGAAGCGCAAGAATGCGGCGGACGGCCCCATCGAAATATCCAGGCGGCAACGCACGCCCCGCCAGATAAAGCCCCTTCATGCCGCCGCCTTCGTGAAGTACATCGCGATGCTTTTCCCCATTACGGGGTTTAAGAGGGCTTCAAGGCCCCGCGTCAAGGCGGGGCGCTTGAGAATGTCCCATTCGAGCAGCCGGCGATAGGCACGAACGAGCACGCTGGTGTCGCGACTGTCCCACAGCGCACATTGCAGCCACCAATAGGGTGAATGGAGCGCGTGGGCGTGATGGTGACCGGTGAAGCGCATGCCGTGCGCTTGGATCTCTTTTTCGAGCGTCCGTGGGCGGAAGATGCGGATATGGCCGCCGGGCGCGCGGTGATAGCGCTCTTCCAGCCGCCAATTGAGGGATTCGGGCCAATACCGCGGCACGCTCACGCCCAAGCGGCCGCCGGGTTTCAAGACGCGCGTAATTTCGCGGAGCGCGGCCCCGTAATCGGGAATGTGCTCGAGCACTTCGGAGCAGATGACGATGTCGAAGGCGCCATCGGGAAAGGGGAGGCGCAGCGCGTCGGCGACGGCGAGGCCGAAGCGGCGCCGCGAGCCGGCCTCCAGATCGGGCGACGCCTCGAAGCCCTGGCGCGTGCGCTTGACGTCCTCGAACCCCAGATCGACGCCGATGATCGTGGCCTGCGCGTGATAGAACATCGCGTGCACGTGCCGCCCGGCGCCGCAGCCCAGATCGAGCGCGCGCATGCCGTCCTTCAGGCCTAAACGATCAAGATCGAGCGTGCGCATCGGCGATCGCCTGGCGGTAGACCCGAACGACGCCGGCGGCCGTGCGCGTCCATTGGAATTTGTCGAGCACGCGGGCGCGGCCCTTGGCGCCCAGCTCCGCGCGCTTTTCCGGGTTCTCAAGAAGGCTCGCGATACCGGCCGCGAGCGCGCTTGCATCGCGGACGGGCGTTACGATCCCCGCATCGCCGACGATCTCGGGGAGCGAGCCGCCGGCGGTAGCGACCACCGGAACGCCGCACGCCATCGCCTCGCCGGGCGGGAAGCCGAAGCCTTCGTAGACTGAGGGCGCGACGGCGATGGTCGCCTCGGCGTAGCGTTCGGCGATTTCCTCGTCCGTGAGCCCAGAGACGAAATTCACGCGGTCGCGAATGCCCAATTGGCGCAGGAGATTTTCCGTCGGCCCTTCGCGCAAGCGGCCGACGACTGTCAACTCGAGATCGGGGTAACGCTGGAGCAATTCGGCGTAGGCGCGCACGAGGTAGATGAGGCCCTTCAAGGGCACGTCCGCGCTCGCCGTCGCCATCAGCCGGTTGGGCCTGCGCGCGATCGCGGGGATCGGGCGGAACTGCGCGACGTCGATGCCAAGATGGACGACGTGCATTTTCGCGGGATCGACGCCGAAATCGACCGCCGTGTCCTTCTTCGTGTTCTCGCTCGCGGTCGTGATGATATCGAGCGCGCGCGCGACCTTCTTCTGCATGCCGAGGAACGAGTACCAGCGGCGCATCAGGAGACGCAGCTTGAAGCTGCCGGCATGGGCGATGGCGATGCGGCGATCCATCGAGATGGGGTGATGGATCGTGCCGACAACCGGCATGCCGAGCGCGCGCAATTTCAGAAGCCCGTAGCAGAGCGTCTGATTGTCGTGGACGACGTCGTAATCGCTGCGATGGGCGGGCGCCCATTTCGCCATGCGCTCGCCGAAGCTCCACGGCTCGCCGAACCCGCCCGAGACGTGCGTCCAATATTCACCGCGGTCGATCTCGTCGCGGATCTCATCGCGCGGATAGTCCGGCACGCCCAGCCAGTTCTTCGGCTTCGAATAGAGATCGAGCGAGGGCAGCTTGATAAGGCCGACGCGCGGATCGAGCACGGGGTAGGGCGGGCCGGAAATCACGTCCACGCTGTGGCCCTGATCGCTCAGCGCCTTCGTCAGATGGCGGAGATAAACGCCCTGGCCGCCGGTATAGGGGTCCGAGCGATAGGAGGGGATCAGGATCCGCAAGGGGCGGTCGCCCGCGATCGCGGCCTCCGGGGTGGCGGGGCGCGCGAGCGGCGTCTCGCGCGTCTCTCCGCCTTCCGTCTCGACGCGCTTGCTGCCGAGGATGCCGGTGCCGTCCGTTACGAGTGTCGTCACGCGCCGGCCTCGCTGAGCAGATAGGAGCCCGGCCGCAGCACCGCGCGCAGAATGCAATAGGCCAGAAGCCCGACCGGTCCCAGCACGAAGGTGAGGACAAGGCAGGGGATCACGGCCCAATGCGGGATGCCGCGACGCTCAGCGTCGCGCACTTCCCAGGCGCCGATGAAGAGATCGAAGACGAGATAGTGCACCCAGCCGGCGACTACCGCTTCGGGTACCGTGAACATGCGCATGACGCCCTCGAGCGAGAAGAAGCTCGCGTCCGCCGGCACGCCCGGTCCCCAGAAGGCGCCGCCCGCAACCAACCAGAGATAGGTCGCGCCCAGGATCATCGGCACGGCGATCGAATGGGCGATCCATTGCGTACCGACCCAGCGCGGCGCGGCGATCAAGAGCAGCCAAGGCAGAAAAATCGCGTTGTTGGCGATCGCGAAAACGGTCTCGGGCGGCATCAGCGGATTCCGAAACGCCGCACGAGCCAGGAGACCATCACCTCGTTCAATTCGTCGGGATGTTCCTGCTGCGTCCAGTGGCCGCAATTCTTCACGAGGTGCTTTTCGAGGTCGGGGCAATATTTCTCCATGCCATCGGCCATCGAGGGGCGCAGCACAACGTCGTTCTCGGCCATGATCATGAGGCAGGGCGCGGTGACTTTTTCCTCCACGCCTTCCGTCGTCTTCCAGTTGCGCGTGAAATTGCGATACCAGTTGATGCCGCCGGTGAAACCCGTCTTTTCGAACGTGTCGATGAAGACCTGAAGCTCAGGCTCGCTCATGACGAGTTCGCCCGGCCAGATCGCCTCGTCGCCTGCGAGCGCGACGCCGAGTTCAAGGTTGCGGCGCTCTTGCGGCTGCTTCTCGAATTCCTCGAGCGTCATGCCGCCCTTGCGCATGAAGAAGCGGAAGGTCTTGCCGACGTCCTTCGCCAGCACCGCGTCGGCGACGCCGGGCTTCTGGAACCAGACGATGTACATGTTCTCGCCGAACATCAGGCGCATGCCCTCGATCGGGTCCATCGGCGCGCGCGCCATGAAGGGCGTGTTGACGCCGATGACGCCGGCAACGCGCGCTTTCTGCAGCAGCGGCATCTGCCAGACGACGATGCCGCCCCAATCGTGACCGCAGAAGACGGCCTTCTCGATTTCCAGCGCATCGAGCAGGCCCGCGAGGTCGCCCGTCAGATGGTGGATGTCGTAGTCCTCGACCGTCGCGGGGCGCGACGTCCTGCCGTAGCCGCGCATGTCCGGCGCGATCGCGCGGAAGCCGGCCTTGGCGAGCGCGGGCAATTGATAGCGCCAGCTATAGGCGAGCTCGGGAAAGCCGTGGCAGAGCACGATTGGCGTTCCGTCCTTGGGGCCATCCTCGTAGACGGCCATGCGAATGCCGTTGGTCTCGACGAAGTGCGGTTCCGGCCAGGGCGGCAAGGTCATGGACGTTTCCTTCTCGTTGTCATGGGCCCGGCCGTCCAGTTCGAACGGGAGGCTGGTCTTCAGGCGGCGGCCTCGGGCGATGGGGCTTGCGTCGGCACGATCCCCAGGGCGGCGAACATCCGCTCCCGGTTGGGCCCGAGATTGTCGTGATAGAACCTTTTCTTCAACGCCTTGGGTTGCATCCAGACCCACAGGACGCGGGCGAGGATGGCGGGGCGGCGCAGCCAGCGGTCCGGCGCCTCCAGCATGTGGAAGGGCCGCATCATGGCGCGCAGGACGGCGAGGTCGCCGCGCGTCGCGGGGCCGATCGCGTCCTCGACGAAACTTCTGAGGATGCGGGCGCGCAGGCTCGGGCGGTAATTCGGGTTCTGCGCGGCCTCAGCGCGGCGGATCGCGGCGAGGTCCTGCTGCATCATCGATTCCCAATGGCCGCGCACCTCCTCGCGCGAGCGAGCGGCGTAGTACCGCGCGCGCGTCATGGGATCCTTCGTGTGCTCGAGCGCCTCGGCGAGCACGTGCGCGTGCACGGCGCCGATCGAGCAGCCGCGGCCATAGAGCGGATTGGTGCGCACGGCGGCATCGCCGATCGCGAAGAAGTTCAGCACCGTCGGCTCGTTGTCGGCGACGTAGTGGCGCCAGACGCTTTTGAGATTGCCCATGGAAAAGACTTTGCTCACGCCTTCCGCGCGCTCCGCGTCCGTCCAGCGCGCGGCGCCGGGGAAAAGGCTCGCGATCTTGTCGAAGATCTCGGGGCGGACGATCACCTTGCGCAGTTCGTGCTCGATCTCGGGCACCGCGATCGTCAGCGAGAAATGCCGGTTGTCGGCGTTGAAGATGCCGTACTTGATGTAGCCGAGGTCGCCGGCCGTGGGCACATCCGTGCGCGCGGGTTCCTCGACGCCCTCGCGCAGGCGATAGTGACGCGTAAAATAGAGGATGCCGGCGGGGCTCTCTTCTTCGGGAATATAGGCGCCGGCTTCGATCAGCCATTGCGGCATCACGGTCGTGCGGCCCGTCGCATCGACGATGACATCGCCGCGGATGATCTCTTCCGTCTCGCCGAAGCGGACCTTGACGCCCGTGACGGTCAAGCGTCCCGCCTTGCGCGCGACCTCAAGGCCGTGCACGAGGGCGCCCGTGCGGAAGGTCGCGCCGGCCTTGTCCTGCGCATAGCGGCGCATGACGAGTTCGAGCGTCGTGCGGCGCGAGAACAGGAAGGCGAGATCGCGGTCGCCGTCGGCAGGTTTGTATTGCGGCCGAAGGAGGCTCGAGAGCCCGTCCATCAGCATGGTCTCGCGGGCGCCCGCCTCCTTCAGGGAGTCGAGCAGGTCGGGGTAGCGGTCGCGGATCGTGCAATAGAGCCGGCCGAGAAAGACATGGCTGTGGCGCAGTTGCGTCACGCCCTTGCGGTCCCAGCGATAGAAGGCGTCGTCGATCGAATAGTCGTCCGCCGGCGGGGGATCGCGGTCGAGGACGATGACCTCGCGCCCCGTCTTGCCGAGCGCCATGGCGGCATTCAGGCCGGCAATGCCCGCCCCCACGACGATGACGCGTTCAGGCATTCTGACGGCTCCTTGGCTCACGGCTCCTTGGCTGGCGCGCCCGGCGCGACCGGGAATGACAAATAGTCATTTTGCCGGCCAGCGTCCAGCACCCCGCCTTATGGAACCGGGTCCAGCCTCGCGATCTTACCGTCCTCGGCATCCTCGATGAGGACGTAGAGCTTGCCGTCCGGGCCTTGGCGTACATCGCGGATGCGTTCGTCGAGATCGCGGAGAAGCGTTTCCTCGCCGACGACCTTACCGTCCTCCAGATCGACGCGGCGCAATTCACGGAAGGCGAGGGCGCCGGTGAAGAGGTCGCCCTTCCATTTCGGGAAGGCATCGCCCGTATAGAAGGCAAGGCTCGAGGGCGCGATCGAGGGCGTCCAGTCGAGGAAGGGCTGTTCCATGCCCGGATATTCCGTGAACGGTGAAATCCGTGCGCCAGTATAGTCGACGCCGTAGGTGATGACCGGCCAGCCGAAATTGAGGCCGGGCTCGATGATGTTCACCTCATCGCCGCCGCGCGGACCATGCTCGTTCGCATAGATGCGGCCCGTCCCCGGATCGCGCGCGATGCCTTGAACGTTGCGGTGGCCGTAGCTCCAGATTTCAGGCCGCGCGCCTTCCTTGCCAATAAAGGGATTGTCGGGCGGCACGGTGCCGTCGATGTTGATCCGCACGATCGCGCCAAAATGCGAGCCCAGATTCTGCGCCTCCTCGCGGAAATTGAATCCATCGCCAAGTGTTACCAGCAGCGTGCCGTCGGGCAGGAACAGCATGCGCCCGCCGTAGTGCGCGGCGGTGTTTTTCGTCGGGCTGGCGGTGAAGATCGTCTCGACATTCGACAGGCTCGTGCCGTCGAACGTCGCGCGCACGACACGCGTCGCGTTCTCCTCGTCCGTGCCATGGGCGAAAGAGAGGAACAGCAGCTTGTTGTTCGCAAAGTCGGGGTGCGGCAACACGTCGAAAAGGCCGGCCTGACTTTTCACGTAGACCTCGGGCACACCCGCGATGGGCGTATCCTCAAGCGTTCCTTCGCGCACGATGCGCAGCGTGCCGCCGCGCTCGGTAACGAGCATCGCGCCGTCGGGCAGGAACGCGAGGCACCACGGGAATTGCAGGCCCTCTGCAACGGTCGTCAAGGTAAACGGCTCCGAGGGCTCCTCGGCCGCGTTCGCAGGCGCGGCCAGCAGGCTCAGCGCCAAGGCCGGTGCGGCGATCCTAATCGTCCAATGGCGTGACACGGCGAATTTTCCTCCTCGCGCGGGCGCGGTTCCTCTTTGAGAGACATGACACCCGATTTAAGGCAATAAGGGAATGCTTCAATCGGGGAGGCGGCATACATGCGCATCGTGTGGATCATCGCAGCATTCATCATCGCCGTCATTGTCGCGGGCGTCGCGGGCACGGTCGCCTCCAGCGTCAGCGTCCTTGCGCAATTGGATGCGATGGGCGCGCCGGTGCCGACGGGGCAGGCCATCCAGATGGTGCTCGGCGACATTGTCGGCATGGCGCCGCTCTATTTGCCGATCATCGCGGGCGGGTTCCTCATCGCGTTCCTCGCCGGCGCGCTGCTCGACTGGCTGGTGCCGGGCTTTCGCGTGCTCGTCTTTTCGGTGGCAGGCGGCGTTGCGGTGCTCGTCGCGATCACGACGATGATCTTCGTTTTCGACGGGATCATCCCGATCGCCGGCGCGCGCTCAGATGTCGGTTTCCTCGCACAGGGTTTCGCGGGACTGCTCGGCGGCTGCGCGTTCGGGCTTCTGCGCCGCGCCTAGTTATTCCCTCAGCGCGTTGTCTTCACGCGAATGGGTTCCCCCTTCGCTCGAAAACGCGCCCTAGCGCCGCGGCGGGTCGAGCGTCACGACGCTCGCCGCCAGGATCACCCAGCCCGCGATCAGCAGAAAGCCGCCGACGGGAATCAGCCGGCCGATCTCGGCCGCGCGGTCGGGATTGAAGCTCGCGTAGATGCCGCCGGAGAAAAAGATCGTGCCGAGCGCGAAAGAAATCCCCGCCAGATGGACGAGCGTGCGGTTGCCGAAGACCGAAGTCAGGATGCCGATCGCGAGCAGGGCCAGCGCGTGCATCATGTGGATGTCGTTCGCCACGTCGAAGGTGAGGCGTTGGGCGAGGGCGGGCGCTTCGGCCACACCGTGCTGAAATTGCGCGGCGACGACGAGCGAGAGCGCGGCGCTCGCGCAGGCAAGGACGATCCAGACACGGGCCATCATCGGCGTTTCCCCCGGGGGTTTTGAGCGTTGCGCGAGCTATAGCACGCGGGCACGGCTCGGCTGAGCGGGCGGCATCTAGGCGCCCGGCCCGCGCTCTGATAGACCGTGCGGCCCGATTTCACGCCTTCAGGACCACGCGCGCCGCGCGCCCCCACCGCCATGGTGTTCCTTCCCGTCTCGGTTCGCCTCGGGATCGCGCTCTGCGCGATCTCGCTCTTTGCGGGCGCTTATCTGAGCTTCTTCCCCGTCTGGCTGAAGGCGCGCGGGTTCGACGCCGAGCAGATCGGCCTCATCTTCGCGGCCGTCAATCTCCTTCGCGTTTTCACGACACCGGTTGCGGGAATCCTCGCGGATGCCCGTAACGACCGGCGGAGCGTCGTCGTCGTGCTGGCGCTCGGCTGCACGGTCTTCTGGACGACCGCGACTCTGTCACCGTGGCTGGCGCTCATCGCGACGGCGGCCGTGATGGGCGCGCTCTGCCATGCGGGGATTGGCCCGCTCGTCGAGGCCGCGACGATGCGGCTCGCGGAACCTTACGGGTTCGACTACGGGACGGTGCGGCTCTTCGGATCGCTCGCCTTTATCGGCTCGACCGCCGGGGCGGGCTACCTCGTCGGCGCTTTCGGGATCGACGTGCTGATGCCCGCGCTCATCGTGACGCTGGTGCTGACGATCGGCGCGGGGCTGCTGCTGCCGGCGGGCATCGGCGAGCGGGCGCGCGGCAGCGCGTTCTCGGCCGGTTTGGCGCGGACGCTCCGCGAAGCGGAGGCGCTGGTGCGCCATCCGACGTTCCTCATCTTCCTCGGCGCGGCGAGCTGCGTGCAGGCGAGTCATGCCTTCTACTACGTCTTCTTCACCTTGACGCTGGAGGCGGACGGCTATGCGCGCGAGACGATCGGTCTGCTGACGAGTTTGGGCGTCGCCGCCGAGGTCGTGCTCTTCGCCTTCGCGCGGCCGCTCTTCGCGCGCGTCGGCGCGCTGCGGCTGCTGCTGATCGGCTCCGTTCTGGCGGCCATCCGCTGGGCGATCCTCGCGTTCCTTCCGGCCTGGCCGCTCGTCGTTGTCGCGCAGATCCTCCACGCGGCAAGTTTCGGCGCGGCGCATCTGGGCGCGATGCAGTTCATCCTCAAGGCGACGCCCGACAGCATTTCCTCGACCGCGCAGAGCCTCTACGCGATCACCGCGTTCGGCATCGTGATGGCGTTCGGAAGCTTCGTGTCGGGGTTTCTGTTCGAGACGGTGGGCGCGCTCGGGTTCCTGGCGATGAGCGGGCTCGCGCTCGTCTCGGCCGCGTGCGCGATCGTGCTCGCGGCGCATTGGGAAGGCGGGCAGCTCACTCCCCGCGCGGCGGGCGTCTGAGCGCTCAGCGCGTCATCCGGCGATAGCGGAAGGGCGGCGGCGGGGCGGCGGCCTCGCTCGTCGCCAGGTCGCGCACGGTCGCGTGGCGCGGCGAGAGCCCGCAGGCGGGGTCCACCGCCGCCGCATCGCCCGTCAGCGCGAAGGCCTGACAGCGGCAGCCGCCCCAATCGATTTCCCTGCGATCGCAATCGCGGCAGGGCATCGGCATCCACTGCGTGCCGCGATAGGCCTCGAACGCCGCGCCGCCCGTCCAGATGTCCGACAGTCGCTTCTCGCGCACGTTGTCGAAGGTGAGGCCCGGCAGGCTTTTCGCGGCGTGACAGGGCAGCACGTCGCCCGACGGATCGATCACAAGGAAGCGCTGCGCCCAGCCGCCCATGCAGGCTTTCGGGCGATCGGCGTAATAGTCGGGGATCACGTGATCGATACGCATGCGGCCGCGATAATGGGCGCGCACGGTCTCAACGACGCCGAGTGCGGTTTCGACCTCCTCGCGCGTCGGCATCAGCGCCGCGCGGTTGGCAAGGCCCCAGCCGTAATATTGCGTGTGCGCGACCTCGACGCGCTGTGCGCCCATCGCGTCCGCCAGTTCGATCATCGCGCCGACGCGGGTGATGTTGTGGCGATGGACGACGAGGTTGATCGTGAGTGCAAGGCCAGCCTCGATGATCTCCGCCGCGAAGGCCTGCTTCGTCGCGAACGCGCCTTTGAGGCCCGCGATGCGGTCCGCCTCTTTCATATAGGCGTCCTGCAGCGACAATTGCACGTGATCGAGACCGAGCGCGACGAGCCGCGCGAGCCGCGCCGGTTTCAGGCCGACGCCGGAGGTGATGAGGTTCGTATAGAGGCCCTTGGCCTTGGTGTGCGCGAGCAGATCCTCAAGATCGGTGCGCGCGGCCGGTTCGCCGCCCGAGAAATGGACCTGCAGCATGCCCATTTCGGCGCCTTGGGTGATGACGTCGCACCAAGTTTCGGTCGGCAGTTCGTGGTCGGCGCGCGCGAGCTCCAGCGGGTTCGAGCAATAGGGGCATTGCAGCGGACAGCGATGCGTCAACTCGAGCAGCATGGAGAGGGGCGGCTGGATCGCGGTCATGCCTGCACATATCCCTTCTCCAGCAGATCCTCCAAGAGCTCGAGCATGTCGGCTTCGATGGTCTCGCGCGGCGCATGGTAAATCGCGGCGAGGTCGAGCGCGAT
Organism: Alphaproteobacteria bacterium; assembly: GCA_016124385.1. Classification (GTDB taxonomy): domain Bacteria; phylum Pseudomonadota; class Alphaproteobacteria; order Micropepsales; family Micropepsaceae; genus JACADY01. The sequence goes on from WGNU01000007.1 coordinate 45,209, forward strand.
CTCGGCGACAGACGCCGCGCCGTCGCAGCGCTGAAGGATCGCGTCCGCCACCTCGTCGAGCACCAGCACGCGCTCGGGCGCTTGAAGGATCGGCGTGCCACGCGCCTTGTCGATGTCGCGCTTGACGCCGCGCGCGAGGCGCGGACGGCTGGCGCCGGTCAAGGCGGGCGCGCTCATGGGGCGTCCGGAACGAAGGCGCCGGGCGGCGGCAGGCCGGGCGAGACATAGGCGAAATGGAGCGCGTCGAGCTGCGCCCAGAGGACCTGACATTTGAAGGTGAGCGCATCGAGCACGCGCTGCTGGTCTTCGCGCGTGGTCGCGTGGCGCTTCACATAGGCGAGCGCGAATTCCGCGTCGCGCGGCGCCTCGCTCGTGCGGTGCGCGAAATAGGCGAGCGTCTCACGCGAGACGAAGGCATAATTGGCGAGCATGCCATCCATCCGTGTCCGGATGATGCCGGGCGCGAACATCTCGGTGAGCGAGGAGGCGATCGCTTCCAGAAGGCTCTTCTCGCGCACGAAGCGAACATAGGCCTCGACCGCGAAATGCGTGGCAGGCAGCGCAAGACGCTCGCCCACGACGTCCTCGCGCGACAGGCCAAGGCCCTCGGCAAGCTTCAGCCAGCGCTCGATGCCGCCTTCGCTGCCCGGCGCGCCGTCGTGATCGATGATGCGCTGTCGCCAAACCTGGCGGACGGCCATGTCCGGGCAGCGCGCAAGCAGCGAGGCGTCCTTGATAGGGATGCGGCTTTGATAGATGTAGCGGTTGAGCGCCCAGGCCTGGATCTGACCCTTGTTGAGCTTGCCGGTGTGGAGCAAGTGATGGAACGGGTGCTTGTCGTGATAGCGCTCGCTGCCGATCTCGCGCAGCGCGTGCTCCAGCTCGTCGGGGCTCATCGAGGCGGTCATAGGCGATACTCCTCGCCGTCCTGGGCGAGGCCCCAGCCGGCGTTCTCGATCGCCTGGCGCTCGGGCGAATCCGCGGCGGCGATCGGGTTCGTGTTGTTGATGTGGATGAAGCGGCGGATGGGTTTTGTCTTCCGGCCGAACGCGGCGAGGGGCCCTTGCGGGTCCGCGATCGCGACATGGCCCATGCGCGCGGCGGTCTTCACGCCTTCGCCAGCGGCGATCATTTCATCGTCCGTGTAGAACGTGCCGTCGAAGAGGAGGAGGTCGGCGTCGGCCGCGCGGGCGATCAGATCCGGCGGGATGCGCGCGCAGGTGGGCGCGAAAACGACGCTGCGGCCGGTCGCCGTCTCGCGGATGGCGAGGGCGACCGTATCCTCATCGGCGCTGCCGAAATCCGCGCGCGAGAGATCCTCGCGGTAGAGCGCGATCTTTCCCGGAATGGCGAACGCCTCGACGGTGAGGCCCGGCAGCATTTCGCAGGGCGTGCCGAGCGTTACCGTGTGGCGCGCGACGACGCCGTCCGCCAGGACGTTGAAGATCGCGTTCGCGCGCAAGGCTTCGTGCACGCGGGCGGTCGCGTAGAGCGCGAAGGGCTCGCGCTCTCGGAGCGTCAGGAGGCCCGCCACCTGATCGACATCGGCGCCTGTCAGCGCGACGGCCTTGATGGGGCTGGTGCGTTTCGCGTCCCCCATCGGCCAGAGGGCGCGGGAGGCGATGATCTGCTGGCGCAGCTCGGGCGCCGCGTTCACCAACAGCCATGCCGCGCCGTCGGTACTGACGGCGAAGGAGGTCTGATTGCGTTGGGGTACGGCCGGATCGCCGGCGCGCGCGCGGCGCGACAAAACATTGTTGGCATTCCATTGGGGAATGCCGCCGCCGGCGCCCGATCCCAGAATGATCAGGCGCATGACACCGCGTCCTTAGAAAGCGCGTTCGCTTAGCGCTTCAGTTCCGCGCAAGCGTAGCAATTGATTTCCATGCCGACCGCGATCTCGGTCACGCGGGGTTTCTTCCAGGCCATGGTGAGCTCCCTTTTGTTGCCCGCAGAATAGGGTGCGCGGCCGGGGTCTGGCAAGCCTTGGGCGCCTTTAAGCTTTCAACCCCTTCACGGTCGCCTCGATGACGTCCTCGGCCTGCTGCCAGACGAGCGTCTTCCAGTCATCGGCGTCGGCGTAGAAGGCATCGCGGATTTCGGCCTTGATGGCGGGCGCCTCGGGCCCCTGCGGGTCGGCGTGCTGGTGCAACCAATTATCGGCCCGCAGCGCGTGGAAGATCACCTCGGTCGGGTGCGTGCCGTATTCGAGCGCGATGGGCGTGACCTCGGCATGGGGCAGGAGCCCGGGGATGAACGTGTCGAGCGTGCCGCTCAGGTGCGCGGAGAGCGATTCGCCTGTCGCCGTCGTCTTCACGCGCTCGCCCCACCAATCACGCGCGCGGCGATAGGCAGGCGATTCCGGCGCCCATTCGGAGATCATCTCGAGCGCCCCGCGCGCGCCCAGGCCCGTGTGCACGTCGAGCAGCACGAGATTGCGCGTGCGCGGAAAGGCGCGGCGCACGACATGGCCGAACGTGCCGAGCGACCAGGTTTCGAACTGCCCGCCGAAATAGAGTCCGTCCGGAAATTCGTACTGGCCCGCCGAGATCGCCTCCTGCAGCGCGAAGGCGCCGTTGTCCTGCACGTATTGGCGTAGGACCGCGTTCGGCGCCGCGGTCTTGCCCTTGCCCCATTCGCGGGGCGCGATGGCGCTCGCCAGCTCGCGGTAGCCCGCGTTCACGGGATGGGGCGCGCCGTGATCGACCGCGTTGCGATTGAGATCGACATTGTCCTCGTTGACGCGGCGCAGCCAGGCAAAGCCATAGGGATTGAGCGCGTGGATGAGGACGACCTTGAGATTTTCGGCGGCGGCCTTGGCGAGGCCCGTCTTCAGCATCGCGATCTGGACGCCCGAGCCTGCGAAGCCCTCGACGCCGTGCGTGGCGGATGTCACCAGCAATGCGGAGGCGGCGTTCGGATCGCCGAGGACGGCCACATCCATCGCCAGATCCTCGCCCCCCGGCCCTTTGACATGCGGGTTCAGATGCGCGGTCAGGCTCGCGCCGGCCGCGCTCGCCGCATCGTGGAATTTGGCCCGCGCGTCGGAATAGTCGCGTGAGAAATAATCGCTCGCTCCCATCAGCCGCCCCATAGCTCCCGATCCGGTGGTTCCATCCGGGCGCCATCGTAGCGGATCGCTGGCGAGCGGTCTTTCATGAGGAGCAACGGGCCGTCGAGATCGACCCAGTCGGCCGCACCAGCGAGGAGGGTGGCCGGCGCCATCGCGAGCGAGGTTGCGACCATGCAGCCGATCATCGTCTGAAGGCCCTCGGCCTCAGCGGCGCGGAGGAGGGCGATCGCCTCGGTAAGGCCGCCCGCTTTGTCGAGCTTGATGTTGATCGCGGCGTATTTGCCGCGGACCGCGTCGAGAGAGGCGCGGTCATGGACGCTTTCATCCGCGCAGAGCGGGATGGGGGAGGCGAAATCCGCGAGTGCTGCGTCCGCACCGGCGGGGAGGGGCTGTTCGATAAGCCGGACGCCCTCTTCCGCGAGCGCGGGTGCGAGCCGCGCAAGATCCTCCATCGTCCAGCCCTCGTTGGCGTCGGCGATGAGGGTCGCCTTCGGCGCCGCGCCGCGCACGGCGCGCACGCGTTCGGCGTCCGCACCGGCCTCGCCGAGCTTCAGCTTGAGGATCGGGCGGCCGGTCGCGGCAGCGGCGGCCTTGGCCATCGCGTCCGGCGTATCGAGGCTGATCGTGAAGGCGGTGATGACGGCTTTGGGAGCCCCCAGCCCCGCGCTCTGCCAGACGGGGTGGCCGGAGCGCTTCGCCTCTAGGTCCCACAGCGCGCAATCGACCGCGTTGCGGGCGGCGCCGGGCGGAAAGGCGCGCCCGAGCGCCGCGCGCGGATCATCGCCGGGGAGCGCGCGCGCCATCGCCGCCAATGTCCCGGTCACACTCTCGAGCGTCTCGCCGTAGCGGCGATAGGGGACGCATTCGCCCCGTCCTGCCTGCGTGCCGTCGGTGACGGTCGCGACGATCACCTCGGCGCTGGTCTTCGCGCCCCGGGCAATGCGAAACGTACCGGCGATGGGCCAGCTTTCGATCGACCAGGTGAGGGTGAGGGTTGGGGGCATGCCCCCGGTTCCGCTAGCGGCGCAGCGAGACGGGCTCGGCGCGGATCGCCTCGGTCTGGACGCGCACTTTCGCCTCGGCAACCTGCTCGGGCGTCATGCGGGTTTCGAGCGCGATCACCTGCTGATGCGCGTGGGCGGAGCCCTGCGCGTCGGCCATCAGCGCCCATTTGAGGGCTTCGACGTCGTTGCGTTCAACAAGCTGGCCGAGCGCGAAGCTCTCGGCCATGCGGGTCTGGGCCTGCGCGCTGCCATGGCTCGCGGCCTCGCGGTACCAGTAGATCGCCGATTCCGGATCGGTATCGACGCCGTCGCCGGTCTCATAGAGCTTGCCGAGCAGGAACTGCGCGCGGGTGAAGCCGCGCTCGGCGGCGTCACGCACCAGCTGGGCCGCGCGCTCGGTGTCGCGCTCGACGCCCAGACCCTCCAAATAGAGGCGGCCGAGCGTGTAGAGCGAGTTCGCGTAGCCAGCTTCGGCTCCAATGCGCAGCCAATGCGCGGCACCCTTGAAATCGGGTTCGAGCGTTTCCGCCTCGCCGCGCGGCTCGCCGGCGATCAGGGCGAGGCCCATATTGTGGGCGGCGCGGACATGGCCTTGCTTTGCGGATTTCTGCCACCAGGCGAGGGCGAGACGCATGTCCCGCTCGACGCCGCGGCCTTCGGCATAAAGCACCCCCAGGTTGAACTGGGCGCGGGCATCGCCAGCATCGGCGAGCGGCTGCCAGAGCGAGCGGGCGGTCTCGAAATCACCGTCACGATAGGCGTCATAGCCACTGGAGAAGGCGCTTTGCGCGTGGCCGGCGGTTGCGGCCAATGCCAAGAACAGAATCGCCGCACCGGCGCGCAAGAGCCCCGCCTTCATCCGCCCTGCCTCACGAATCGTTTCCTCATTGACGCATTAAATTGCTTTCCGGGGCGTTGATGGCAAGTCCATGAATGCCTGAATTTGGCTCTCGGCACGCAGAACATCGATGAGGCCGGTGAAACCCGAGCGCTGAAGAATTGAAGCAAATTCTTCGCGCTGCGAGGTAAGCATCGATATTCCCTCGACTTTGATGTCGACGATGCGAAGGCGTCCGTCATAGGAGCGCACTCGCCAATCCGCCTGGATGGGGTCCTGGCCTCCGCCAACGATGCGCGTCGATACGATGACATCCCGGGCTCCAACCTCGATGGCACGGTTCAATTCGAAGCGTTGCCCCGAGTAGGTGCTCAAGAGGGTTGTGTATTTCTTAAGCACAAAATTCTTGAAAAGTTTGAGGTACTCGGCCTGCTGGTCCGGGGTTGCCGCGGCCCAATAGCGCCCGACCACGAAGCGGGCGATGACGTCCAGCTCGAAGCCGTCCTCCAGCAGCGCGTTGAACGCGGTGCGGCGATCGCTCTCGCTTGAGCCGGTGCTGGACAGGGTCGTAATTGCACGTTCCGCGAGCGCCGAGACGAAACTTGTCGCCGATTCCGCGGACAGCGATGTGTCAGCCGCCTGGGCCTTCTGGCCGCCAAGACCCGCTGCCAAGATCAACGCGGCGAGCACCGCAACACCGGCTTTTCTGAAATCGTTCAAGGTTGTCAGCATGTCTTGCCTCAAATGCTCGATTCGCCGTTAGGCATCATCGCCCATGGATGCAAGCAATGGCTTAAGGAAAGGGGGTGAAAGCCACAAAGAGCGCGCGGAGTGTCACTTTTCCGCTGCAGGCCATGCCCCTTTCCAGCCGGCCCCGGGCGGTGAGGCCCGCAGGCGCTCCAGCCGCCGCTCATAGAGGTCGTAGAGCCGCTCGTTCGCGCCGCGGGCCTTGCGGCATTCGGCGATGAAGGCGCCGGCCCGGTCCCAATCCCGCTCGCTGAGCGCGGCAAAGATATTGCGGTGGAAGGCATCGAGCGCCTTGAACATCGGGCTCGCGCCGACGATCGGATTGCCGAGCAGGGCATAGACCTCCAGCGGCTCGGTGCGGCCGCGCACCGTCAGATAGTCGATCTTGAGGAGCGCGAAGGCATCGCTGACGGCCTTGCGGGTCGCCTCAGCGACCGCGATCGCCGAGCCGTAATTTTCCGCATAGGCCTGAAGGCGCGCGGCGAGGTTCACCGCATCGCCCAGCGCCGTATAGTCGAAGCGCATCTCCGAGCCGAAATTGCCGATGACGCAGGGCCCCGTGTTGATGCCGATCGTGATCTCGATCGGCTTGAAGGGGCGCGACGCCTTCATCGCCTCGCGCTCCAGTTCCTCGTTCAGGGCGTGGATCGCCTCGACCATCTTGGTCGCGCAGCGGCAGGCGTTCTCGGCGTGCGCGGGATCATCGAGCGGCGCGTTCCAGAACGCCATCACGCAGTCGCCGATATATTTGTCGACCGTGCCCTTGTGGGCGACCACGACATCGGTCAGGCGCGTCATGATGCGGTTGACGAGGCGGGTGAGCGCTTGCGGGTCGTCCTGCATCTCCTCCGCGATCGTCGTGAAGCCGCGAATGTCGCAAAAGAGGATCGTCACGGTGCGCGTCTCACCGCCCAGCTTCAGCCGGCGCGGATCGCGCGCGAGCGCCGAGACGACCGAGGGTGCCAGATAATGGCCGAACGCCTCGCGCACGAACCGGCGCTGCGAATCATGGCGCGCATGGGCGATATAGGCGGCGGTAAGAAATCCGGCCGCGATGGCAAGGCTGGGGGCGACCGGATTGACCAGCATCCGCCAATCGGCAAAGGCCGTCCAGGAGCCGGCTGCGATCGCGCCGATCGCGAGGAGCGCCAGCGGCAGCGTCCAGAGGGCGGAGGCCCAGAGCGCCAATGCGACGACGATGGCGCCCAGAACGAGCGCGGCCAGCGCCTCGATGCCCGCGACATAGTCCGGCCGGCGCAGATAGGTTCCATCGAGCAATTGCTCGCTCGCCTGGGCGAGGATCTCGACGCCCGGCATGCTTGGGCCCAGCGGCGTCGGGCGGAGGTCCGCGAGGCCCGGCGCGCTCGTTCCGACAAAGACGAGGGCGCCCTCAAGGCTCGCCGCATTGCCCGTGCCGTTGATGACGTCAAACGCGGAGACGCGCCGCGCGGGATCGGAGGGCGCGAAATGGAGATAGACCGCGCCTTGCGCGTCCGTCTCGACGGGAAGGGCGCCGATCCGCACGGCGCTGATGCGCGGACCGGTGACGAAATCGGCGAACGCCTCGCGAGCCGCCGTCTTGACGAGGATCGCCGAGGGTTCGCTGACGAGGCGGAGCGCTTCAACGACGAGACTGGGGGCCAGCCGATCGCGGATCGTGAAGACGAGGTGGAGCCTGTGAACGACGCCGCTCGCGCCCGTCACGATGTTGAGCGCGCCGTTGCCCGAGGCCGCGTCCTCGATCGCGTCGACATTGACGGTCGCGCTCTCGAACAGCGGCGCGGCGAGGCGCGCATCGCCCTCGCCCGATTGGGCGATGCTCGATTTGATGATGGGCTCGGCGAGGCGATCCTCGTTCGTGAGGATGAAGCCGGTCGCCGAGGGCATCGTCGTCAGCGCATCGGCGAAGTGCTCATCGTGGCGGGGCAGGCGGATCAGCGCCTCCCGCGCGGGCGTGAAGGCGGCGTCCGGCGGCCAGAGGCCCGCGATCACTTCGGGCGAGGTGCGGTCGGGTTCGGGGAAGACCATGTCGAAGACGATGGCGCGCGCGCCGGCAAGCCGCGTCTTCTCGATGAGCCCGGCGAGCATCGTGCGCGGCCAGGGCCATTGGCCCAATCGGCGCAGGCTCTCTTCATCGATATCGATATAGCGGATGGGGACGAGCGGGCGGCCGTCTGCCTCGGCGGGCTGGCGCGGCCTCAGCTGCTGGAAGGCATCGAAGACGGCCTCGCGGCCACGCGCGAGCACGCCCTCAGGGTCGGCGATCGTCGTTGCCGCCACCAACACGACGATCAGGAAGGGCAGAGCCGTCACCAGAATGTTCGGTCGCCCGGCGCGCATCGCGTCTCTATCCCCCCGTCTTGGCCTCGCGTCGCAGATTGCCGCCGCGGCCGCCCGCAGCGCTCACACCGATTCGCGGCGGCCTTCGGGCGGGTAGTCATAAAAGCGATCCCAGGCCGCGTCGAGGGCCGCGAGCGCTTCGCCGGGCGGGCGCGCGGCGATACCGGTCTCGCTCTCGATGATGAGGCCGAGGCGGCGTAGTTTCGCGAGCGCGTCCGTGTGCTCGAAATCGGTATCAATCGTGAAGCGCTGTCTAAGCCAGGCTTCGACCGCTTCATCGAGCGCGGCACTCGTGACCGGGGCGCCCGCCTTCAGGAGAAATGCGTAGGCAAGGATCGCCTCCTTGGTTTCCTGCTCCTCGGCGGCACCGACCAGATAGTCAAAGACGCCCGCGTTGTTCGAGACGTTGCGGAAGTAAATGTGGTCGGCGAGCACCTGCTGATATTTCAGCCGGCGGTTCTGGTAGGACATCCATTGCCGCATCGAGAAGCCGCCGAGCGCGACGAGCGCGCTGATCGCGGCCACCGCCTGCTTCAGGCGATCGCCTTCGATCGAACCGACAAGCCCCAGATAGAAGCCGATGACCAGGATAAGGACGCTAAGCGCGGGCACGATGTTCAGAAGGATCGGAATGCCGCCCGCCAGCGCAGGCACACCCAGCATCAATTTGTCTTCCGTGCGCATTGCGACGCGGACGCCCGGATAGAGCATGTTCAGATCGGGCTGCGGGATGTTCTGAAAGTATTTGATGAGGATGGAGCCGGGGCGGGCGTGCACGCGAAGGCCGCCGCCGCGCCGGCCGCGCCTGGGCGGCGTGTCGCTCATGGCGACGAAGACGACGACGTTGTCATAGACATCGAAGGCGACCTTCTGGCGGCGGAGCCCCAGCCAGGTCTTGCGCACGCCCATGTCGCGGTGCTTGCCGCGGCGGAAAAAGCGTACGAACGCGAAATCTTCCTTCGAGATCTTCGTTTGAACCGGGAGCAAGGCGAAGGTGCGCTCGGCATCCTCGACTTCTTCGGGAGCGATCTCAATGAAGTTGCCGGCACGCATGGTTTCTTCGAATGCCGAGATCAGTTCCGCGCGGTGCTTGGCGGCCTCCGACGCTGAGAGCGGCGTGCCGGCGTAGCTCGGGTCGAAGAAGAAGTAATTGTCGCGCAACGCCTCGAGCGGGCGGTGAAATTCGAAGTGGAGGACGCTCGCCAGGAGCGCGCCCAGGCGGCACAATTCCTCGGCATGGGCGGGCATTTCCTCAGCCAGTGCGGCGAGAATGTCGCACCGCCGCACCGGAATCGCGTGATCGGCCGCGTGGGCCTGCAGATCATCTGTCATCCCGGATCGCCCCCATCGCCCGTCGGGCACCCCCCGCGCGGCGCGGATGCTAGGATGAGCGCGTGCGCCCGCCCCCCGGGACCCAACGATCTGTCGCTCGAGAGACCATGCCGATGCCGCCCGCGACCCGCAAGAACCCCGACGAGGCCACACTCACGATTTTCGAGGAGGGTGCGGCCTTGCGGCTGCAACCGGCGGGAGCGTGGACCGTGCGGTCGATCGCTGCCGCCGATCACTCGCTCCGCGCGCTGACGCCGGGGCGGCGATCGCTCGAATGGGATCTGGGCGCGCTCTCGCATCTCGATACGGCCGGGGCGTGGCTGATCGTGCGGACGGCTGGCCTCTTCGAGGCGGCGGGCGGCACGGTCGCGATCCGGAACGCCGGGGGATCGGCGAGCGCGCTGATCGCCGCTGTGCGCGCGATCAAGGTCGGCGCGCCCGAGCCCGAAGCCGAAGAAGGATCGTTCCTCGTGCGCGTCTTTGCGCGCACGGGCGCTGCCATGGAGACGCAATGGCACAATCTTCTTGAGATGCTCGCCTTCGGCGGCATGGTGATCGAGGGGATCGGCCGGGCGATCGTCTCGCCGCGCCGGCTGCGCGTGACCTCGATCGTCCATCACATGGAGGAGACGGGCCTCAAAGCCGTGCCGATCGTGTGCCTCATGTCGTTCCTGATCGGGGCCGTGCTCGCCTTTCAGGGGGCGGGCCAGTTGGAACGCTTCGGCGCAGAGCCCTTCACGGTCAATCTCGTCGGCATTTCGATCCTGCGCGAGATCGGCATCCTCCTCACCGCCATCATGGTGGCGGGCCGCTCGGGCAGTGCGTTCACCGCGCAGCTCGGCTCGATGAAGATGCGCGAGGAGATCGATGCGATCCGCACGCTCGGGCTCGATCCGCTCGACCTCCTCGTGCTGCCGCGCGTGATCGCGCTCGTCCTCACCTTGCCCCTGCTCGGCTTCGTTGCGGACATTATGGGGCTGATCGGCGGTGCGATGGTCGCCTGGAGCGATCTGGGCCTTTCGCCCGCGACCTATATTTCGCTGCTCCGCGAGGCGGTAACCCCCGCCGCCTTCTGGGTCGGCATCGTCAAGGCGCCAGTTTTCGCTTTCCTCATCGGGATCATTGGCTGCCTTGAAGGCATGCGCGTGACCGGCACGGCCGAATCCGTCGGCCGGCGGACGACGCAGTCAGTCGTCGAGGGCATCTTCGTCGTTATCATCGCCGATGCGATTTTCTCGATCGTCTTCCTGCAGCTGGGCATCTGAATGACGGGCGATCCCATCATCGCGGTGCGCGGATTGCGTAACCAGTTCGGCGCGCAGATCGTGCACGACAATCTCTCGCTCGACGTGCAGCGCGGCGAGGTGCTGGGGATCGTCGGCGGCTCGGGCACGGGCAAATCGGTTCTCCTGCGCACGATCGTCGGACTCAACACGCCGAAGGCGGGCGAAATCCGCGTGTTCGGTGAGGATCTGCGCGCGCTGGACGATGAGGCGCGCCGGCAGATCGAGCGGCGCTGGGGCGTGCTCTTCCAGGACGGCGCGCTCTTCTCCTCGCTGACGGTCGCGCAGAACGTTCAGGTCGCGATGCGCGAGCATCTCCATTTGCCGCAGGCGCTGATGGACGAGCTGGCGGCGCTGAAGCTCGCGATGGTCGGCCTGCCGGCTTCGGCGGGCGCCAAATATCCTTCCGAGCTTTCGGGCGGCATGCGCAAGCGGGCGGGGCTTGCCCGCGCGCTCGCGCTCGACCCTGAGATCGTCTTTCTCGACGAGCCGACGGCAGGGCTCGATCCGATCGGGGCGGCGGCGTTCGACGACCTCGTCAAGCAGCTTCAGGAGACGCTGGGGCTCACGGTCTTCCTCGTCACGCACGACCTGGATTCACTCTATGCGATCTGCGACCGGGTGGCGGTGCTGGCGGAGCGGCACGTGTTGGTGACGGGGAGTGTCGCCGATATGATGCACCAGACGCATCCTTGGATCCGCGAGTATTTCCAGGGCAAGCGGGCCCGCGCGGCGGAGGCGGCGCGGCAGCGGTCTGAGAGTTGAGGCCCGAAGGGGGACCCCATGGAGACACGTGCGCATCACGTTCTGATCGGCGCCTCGACGCTGGGGGCGCTTTTCGTGCTCACGCTCTTTGCGATCTGGCTGGGCAGCAACGATTATTCGCGCAGCACGCGCGATTACGACATCGTGTTCGTTGGCGGGGTGACGGGCCTCGATGTCGGCTCGGACGTGCTCTATTCAGGCATCAAGGTGGGGCAGGTGACGAACGTCCAGCTCGACCGCGCGAACCCGGACAACGTGCGCATCCGTGTGCGGATCGATGACGCAACGCCGGTTTCGACCGATTCCGTGGCGAAGCTGGAGACAGGGGTTCTCACCGGCCTTTCGGTCGTGCGGATCTCTGGCGGCTCGGAATTCGGGCGCGAGCTGAAGCCGGCGCCCGGCAACGACGTGCCCCTCATCCGCAGCGAGCGCACGCCGCTTCAGCAATTGGTGGCGGGGGCGCCGGAGCTCATCAAGCAGGGCAATCTGCTGCTCGAGCGCTTCAATGCGATCGCGAGCCAGGAGAATGCCGACGCGATCGGCGAGATCGTCGGCAATATCCGCGACCTCACGGGGACGCTGGGCGAATCCTCCGGCCAGATCGAGCGGATCCTCTCGAACGCGGACCGCATCGCCGCCGAGCTGGCCGAGGCGAGCGACCGGATCGATGAGATTACCGCCAATATCGAGAAGGTGACGCAATCGGCCGACCAGACGGTCGCGAGCCTCGCGGGCCTTTCGCGCGAGGCGGAGCTCGCGGTGCGCGAGACGCGGCCGGCACTCGAGGAATTCTCGCGCGGAGGCCTGCCGCAAGTGGTGCTGCTGGTGCAGGACGCGCGCGCGCTGATGATGTCGCTCGAGCGGCTCGTCGCACGTCTCGAAAGCGATCCGGGCGCGTTCCTGCTCGGGCGCGGCGCCCCTGAATACGTGCCCGGCGCGGCGCGGCGGGAGTAGGGGCACATGATGCAATCGTTTCGCTGGCTCGCTGCGGGCGCGTTTGCGCTCGCTCTCGGGGGTTGCTCGGTCGGCCTCATCCAGGGCGGCGAGCCGGACGATCTCTACGATCTGACGCCCGCCCACCCCGATATCGCGCGGGCGGCGCCCGTTTCCTGGCAGCTCGTCATCGAGGAGCCGTCCTCGCCCAACAGCATCGATACCGACCGGATCGCGATCCGGCCGGCGCCGCGCGAGGTCAAATATGTCGCCGGCGCAAAATGGGCGGACCGCGCGCCCGCGCTCATTCAGACGCTGCTCGTCGAGACGTTCGAGAATTCGGGCGGCATCATTGCCGTCGGGCGGCGCGTCATCGGGCTCTCAGGCGATTACATCCTCAAATCGGATCTGCGCGCGTTCGAGGCGGAGCGGACGGCGGAGGGCAAGACCGCCATTCACTTCCGCCTGCACGCCAAGCTGCTGCGCGTCTTGAGCGGGACGATCATCGCCTCGCGTTCCTTCGACGGCGTGGCGACGGCGGCGAGCGACCAGCCGCGCGACATCGTGGCGGCATTCGATCAGGCGGTCGGCCCGCGGCTCGCCGAACTGGTCACCTGGACGCTGAGAGAAGGTGAGGCGTTCGAGACGCGCCGCCTCGCGCGGCCTTAGCTCAGCGCGCTCTACTCGTCGAGGCGGCCGGCGGCCTGCGCGATCAGCAGATAGACGCGGCCGGGATCGCCGGTCAGGTCGCGCTCCAATTCGTGCCAGCCATTGGCGACGACGGCGGCCGCCTCCAGCATCGAATCGAACTGGCGCAGATAGCGGTCCGCGATCGTGCGGAAGGCTTCGCTCCCGGTGTAAGCGCGGTCGAGGGCGGTGCGGTCGACGCCGTCGATCGCATCCTCGGCGCGGCGCACGAGCGGCTCGCGATCGCCGTGGCGAAGGCCTTCCCAGTCGCGCATCGGGATGTCGAATTCGAGGGCACGGGGCACGTCGATCCCCTCCGCCGAGAGCGCTTCGGTGACGCGCGCAACGAGCGAGAGCAGCCGCGAGCGTTCGGTCGCGGGGGATTCCGCGTGCGCCCGGTCGGCGGCCGCGAGCACCGTCGAGAGCCGCCAGGGGGTCGCCCCGCCAGCGCTCGGTTCGCTGCGCCCGCTGGTCAATCGCTTGGCAAAGCCGAGCCAGCCGCGATCGCCGGTCGGCGTCGCCTTCTGCGTGATCGGGTCGGCGACGCGCGGCCGCGACAACGGCGCGAGCTTGGGCTCCGCGCGCTCGGGTTCTTCCTCGGATTCGTCCGGCTCGGGACGGCTCGCGACGAGCGGCGGCGCACCGCGTTGCGACGCCTTCGCGCGGGAGGGGGCGATCTGAGGCGGAGGCGCTTCGGCAATCGCCCGCTCGACAGGCGCGGCCTTCGGCTCAGACCGCACGACAAGCGGTGTCGGCTGAAGGCTCGGCTCGACGCGTGGAACGGCGGCGAGCTTGGGCGTCGCGCGCGGCTGCACCGGCTCGGGCGCACTGGCGGCGGGCGGCGCCGCCGGCTCGCGCCCGACCGCGACCAGGCGATCGGTGAGCGCGACGAGCGAGCTCACTTCCTGCTCGATAATCGTGCGCACGCGCGCAGCGTGCGCACCCGCTTCATCCGGCAAGCCGTCCATCAGACGGCGCAGGCGCGTCGCCGCCTCATCGATCGCGGTCAGCGTCGCATCGGCCTTCTCAGTTACATCGCCCATCGTTGCCGTCACGGCCTCGTGGGCGGCGGCGGACTTCGCGATCAGGGCTTCGAGGCGCTCCTGCGCCTGGCGCGCTTCAGCGGCAAGGCCAGCCCTTGCGCCGGAAAGCAATTCCTCCAGCGCGCGCTTGGTCTCATCGAGCACGGCGCGGGCGGCATCACCCGAGACGCGCACGCGCTCGCTTTCGCGCGAGAAACCCGAGGAGAGCTGATCGATCCGCCCGCCGAATTGCGTGGCGAGGGCGTCCAGCTTGCGCGTGCCCTCCGCGATCAAGCCTTCCATGCGCTCGGACTGGTCGGCGAGCGTTGCGCCCAATTGCTCAAGGCCCTCACGCTGCGCCTTCAAGGAGGCATCGATCGTGCGGCCTTCGTTGCGCAGATGCTCCACCGCTTCCTGCAGGAGGGCGCGGTGGCGTTCGGTGCGCTGATGGAGGCTATCGGTGCGCGCGAACGTCTCCTCGGCGGCGGTCTCCAAGCGCGCGGCCTCCTGTTCGATTTCCTTCACCGCCAGGCGCGCGCCCTCCACCGCGCCGAGCGTCGCATTGCGGAAACGCTCCGCGTCCGCGTTCAGCGCGGATTGAACGCCCGTCATCTCGCGCGCCGCGCTTTCGACGACGCCCTTAATGTCCCCGGCGCTGCGGCCGATGGCGACGCCGATCTGATCCGCGTCCGCCTTCAGGCCGCTCACGATCTCGCCCAGGCGCTCGCGCTCCTCGCGCAGACGGAAGCGGATCTCATCGACCCGCTCGGCGACGTTGAGGGTCGTTCTTTCGATATCGGTCGTGCGCTCGTTGAGCATCCCTTCCAGCGCCTGGACGCGCGACAGGGCATTCTCGATGCCGGCATTGAGTGCGTCGGTCTCGCGGCGGACGGCGGTACCCACGCGCTGGACTTCCCCGGCAGCGGTCTCCTCCGGGCGGGTCAGCCGGTTGGCGAGATTGGCCAGATCTTCCGACGTCAAGCGCAGCGCCTCGGCGCGGTAGGCTATGACGCCCGCCAGCAGAATGAGGGCTGCGGGAAGGACGATGCCCGCGACGAGCAGGATCAGGCGGATGAAATCGAGCGAGCCCAGGCCGTTCGGCCCCATATAGCCCCAGGCGAAGGCGACGATGACGCCGATCCACAGGCCGCTGCCGACGATCGCCAGCAGGGTCGCGGTATCGCCGGGCTTCTTGCGGGTCACGCGGCGGCGGCGCGCACCGCTCTCCGGCGGGGCCACGCGCGCGGGATGAAAGGGCGGCACGTCCAGCTTGCGCGGCGCCGGCTTGTCGGCGCCCCGTGGCTGGCTCATCTCCGCGTCGGCCCTGCGAGGCCCCATGTGACGCATCCCCTCAAAATGCCAATGAGGCCCAAGTCGACCCAAGACCCCCCGGCCCCCCGGGACGGTGCATGGCGGCGGCGCACCGATCGTGTGCCGAGTCTTCTTTCGTAACATCTTCGCGACGCGGTGTGAATCGGGTGCACGAAGCGCGCCGACCTGCCGAAAGGCTTAACAGGGGGTTGCCGAGAGCGGGCGCAATCGCTTTTGTGGGTACCCCGGTTGTGGCCGGGCAAGAATTATCGGGAGGACCTCGTCATGGGTCTGCTGCTGGCCGCTGCGGCGGTTTTTCTGGCCTTGCATCTCCTGGTCGCGGGGACCGGCATTCGAGGCATCGCCGTCGGGATCCTGGGCGAGGGCGTCTATATGGGTCTCTTCTCGCTCGCCTCGATCGCCGGGATCATCTGGCTCGTCATGGCCTATAACGCCGCATTCGCGAGCGAGACCTACCAAGTGTGGGATTTCGGGCCGGGCGTGCGCCATCTCGGGATCCCGGTGCTGCTCCTTTCATTTCTTCTGGTGGTGCCGGGGCTCCTCACGCCCTCGCCGACCGCGATCGGCCAGGCTCAATTGCTCGAAAGCCCCGAGCCGGTGCAAGGGATGTTGCGGATCACGCGGCACCCCTTCTTGTGGGGGGCGGCGATCTGGGCCGGATTTCACCTTCTGGCCAATGGCGATGCGGCTTCGATCATTTTTTTTGGAACGTTCCTTATCCTCACGATATTAGGGACATTTTCGATCGATGCTAAGCGCCGCGCCAAGTTCGGGCAGGCCTGGTCGCGATTCGCCGCGCGCAGCTCCAACGTGCCGTTCGCGGCGATCCTGACGGGCCGCACAGCATTGTCGCTCTGCGAAATCGGGCTTTGGCGGATCGCGGTCGCGGTGGCGCTCTTCCTCGTCGTCCTCTTCGCACATGCCTGGCTCTTCAGCGCCTCGCCCTTTCCGGGCGGCTGGGTGCCCTTCGCCTGAGGACCTTTACCCTTCAAGCACATGGCGCGGGTTAAGCTCGCGCCGTTGAACATCTTCTTCAACGCGAGCCGACAACCCATGGGATTGCCTGACATCAGCGAACCGAGCGCCATCGATTTCCAGCATCTGGGCCTCTATACGGGCGGTGACGTTGCGCTCAACCGGGAGGTCCTGAAGCTCTTTCGCGGGCAGTGCGCGCAGCTTTTGGAGCAGCTCCAAAGCGAGCCAGACGACGAGGGCTATCGCTACGCCGCGCATAGTCTCAAAGGCGCGGCGCGGGCCGTGGGCGCCTGGGCGGTCGCGGAAGCCGCCCAGCATGTCGAGCAGGTGCGCGAGGCGCCGGCCGCCACCCGCCGCGCGGCGATCGCCGTGCTTGCGGATGCCTACGCGCAGGCGAGCGCGGTCGCTCTTTCCTATGAATCAGGGGATTAATCCCCGATCCTTCACCGTTGAATGAGACCCGAGGGCGTCGCCTTCAGGTGGCTGTAGGCGCGTTCGCTGGTCCGCGTCCGCCAAGCGAGCAGGGCTTCGACCATCGCCAGGCGCAGGGAAGCGGCGCCCGGCTGTTCGGCAAGATTATCAAGCTCGTGCGGGTCGTTCTGAAGATCAAAAAGGAGCGGTGGCAGCCCCGCGAAATGGACGAATTTATAGTGCCGCTCGCGGCGGATCGTCAGATGGGCGTCCTCGGGCGAAAGGCCGAAGGGCGCCTCGTCGGGTGGGGCCTCGAGGTCGCGGAAATCGAACTCGATGTGGATGGCCGCGCGGCCCGTATCGGCCGACGGCGCAGCGAGGAGGGGCGCCAGCGATTGGCCGTCCAGGGTCGGCGGCGGCGTCAAACCCAACGCCTCCAGCATGGTCGGCAGGAGATCGACGCTTTCCGACAGCGCCTCGCAGATCCGGTCGCGGCCGGAGGCGGCGAGGGACCTTGGATCGCGGATGATGAGGGGCACGTGATAGGCCGCCTCGAAGAAGCCGTCCTTGCCTAAAATGCCATGATCGCCAAGCATTTCGCCGTGATCGCTCGTAAAGACGATGAAGGTCGTCTCCCACTGACCGGTCGCCTTTAGATGGGCAAAGAGGCGGCCCAGATGATGATCGACCTCGCTCATCAGGGCGAAATAGAGCGCCTTCATCCGGTTGAGCTTGCGCGGATCGCGGGGCGCGGCACTGAGGGGCAGGGTCCGCTCGCGCGTCAGCCAGGGATGAACGATCCCGGCCGCACCGTCGGCGTTGATGCTCGCGGGCATGGCGGCGGGGTCGTAGCGCGTGTTCCAGGGCTCGGCCGCGATCCAGGGCGGATGGGGCCGCAGCAGCGAGAGGTGAAGCGACCAGGGCGCGGCCGACGGCGCGGTCGCGGCGATCGCGGAATCGATCGACCAGGCGGTGTCGGTGTCCTCAGATCGGATGAACCAGGGCTTGGGCGCGGGCGCGCCATCTTCATAGTCGGGGCCGGGCTCGCGCTGCCAGAGGACCGCCCATTCATCGGCCGGCAGTTCATAGCCCCGCGCGCGCAGGGCCTCGCCCCAGGGGCCGGGGCGCTCCATCGTCACATGGGCGAGCGGCACGATGCCGGGGAGCAGGCCCTCATAGGTGCGCAGGCGCGGATCATCGGGCGGGAGACCTGCCGGATCGGGCGTTTGGTCAGTACAGCCGATCAGCCAGGGCTCGCGCCCCGCCTTGACCAGCTCGCGCGCCCAATTGGTGTGGCGGTCGGCGAGCGGGGTTCCGTTCGAGACGACGCGGTGATTGTGCTGGTAGAGGCCCGTGTAGAGGCTCGCGCGGCTGGGCGAGCAGGGCGAGGTGTTCGCGTAATGGGCCGCGAAGAGCACGCCCTCGCGCGCCAGAGAATCGAGATTCGGCGTCTTCACGACGGGATGGCCAAGCGCGGAGAGGGCATCGCCGCGCCATTGATCGGCGGTGATGAAAAGGAGGTTCAACGCCTCGCCCGGGCGGCCGGGGCTTGCGCGCGCGCGTCGAACACCTTGAACTCGTGGGCGATCGAGGCCTCGATCAGGTGGCGCCACAAGGGTTCGGCGATCGCGAAGGGGAAGCCGGCGTCCGCGCACGCCTTTTCGACCTTCGTCAGGACGTCGCGGATCCGCGCCTCGTCGCGCACCGCACCGCGTTCGCCCTTCACGATTCCCGCCCGCTCGATGAAGGTCATCCGCTCGGCCAGGAGCGCGACCAGCGCCTCATCGATCCGGTCGATCTCGGCGCGGATCTCGGGCATCGAGGCGCAGTCCTCGGCGCGCCGGGACGGGGGTGTAACGGGGGACAAGGCGGGGGTATGTCGCATCGAAAAGCTCCTCGCGCCGCTTCACTCTATCTCATCGCGCGCCCGCTTGGTTGCAAGTGCGAAGGACGGGGCGGATTGACGCGTCCCGCCCAGCGTTCGTCATATTTTCGCGATGCGGCTTGCGGCGCCAAGCCTTTTTACATATATCCTTGCGACAACGTCTTCTATCACATCATCCTGATGTAAAAAGGGATCCAGATGGCCTTTCAAGGAACGCCGCCGGGCGAGCGCCACGAAACAGACGTCGTCATCATCGGAGCGGGGCCGATCGGCCTCTTTTCGGTGTTCGAGCTGGGGCTTCTCGACCTGAAGGCCCATCTGATCGACATTCTCGACCGGCCGGGCGGTCAGTGTACGGAGCTTTATCCCGAAAAGCCGATCTACGACATTCCGGGCCTGCCGATCGTCACCGGACAGGAATTGACCGACCGGCTGATGGAGCAGATCGCGCCGTTCGGGGCGACGTTCCATGTCGGGCAGATGGCGGCGGGGCTCGAGAAACTGCCGAGCGGGCGCTGGCGCGTGACGAGCGATGCCGGCACCGTCATCGAAGCGGCGGCCGTCGTGATCGCGGCGGGCGGGGGCAGCTTCGTTCCCAAGAAGCCGCCGATCCAAGGCATCGAGGCCTATGAGGGCACGTCGGTCTTCTATGCCGTACGCAAGATGGAGTCCTATCGCGGCAAGGACATCGTGATCGTGGGGGGCGGCGATTCCGCGCTCGACTGGGTGCTCAACCTTCAGCCGATCGCCAAGTCGATGACGCTGGTGCATCACCGCGACGGGTTCCGCGCGGCGCAACACAGCGTCAATCAGATGAAGGCGCTGGTCGATGCGGGCAAGATGGCGTTCCACGTGGCCTCGGTTGCCGCCCTCCACGGCGAGGGCGGCCGGCTTGCCTCGGTCAGCCTGACGTCGAAGGAAAAGGGCACGTTCGATGTTCCCTGCGACGTGCTGCTGCCCTTCTTCGGCCTCACGATGAAGCTGGGGCCGGTTGCGGAATGGGGCCTCAATCTCGCAGAGAACCTCGTGCCGGTTGACACGGAGAAATTCGAGACCTCGACGCCGGGCATCTTCGCGATCGGCGACATCAACACCTATCCCGGCAAGCTGAAGCTCATCCTCTCGGGCTTCCACGAAGCGGCGCTCATGTCGCAAGCCGCCTTCAAGATCGCGCGCCCGGGCGAGAAGTTGCGCTTCCAGTACACGACGTCATCGAGCAATCTGCAGAAGAAACTGGGGGTCGCATGAACATCGTCATCAAGATGCCGGACGGCGAGACGCGCGAGATCGAGGCGACAATCGGCTGGCAGGTGATGGAGATCATCAAGAACGCGGGCGTACCGATCCGCGCGGAATGCGGCGGCGCTTGCGCGTGCGCCACGTGCCACGTCTATGTCGATGCCGCGTGGATGGACCGCCTGCCGCCGCGCAAGGACGAAGAGACCGACATGCTCGACATGGCGCTCTCGGTCGAAGACAATTCCCGTCTCTCGTGCCAGATCGTTTTCGAGCCGGAGCTCGACGGATTGACGGTCACGCTGGCCGAAGACTCGCTCTAAATTGAGCAGTTCAATCATAAGTTGCCGGCTGAGGCCGGCACCCTTAACCGGTGATTTACCGGTCAGGCGCGACAAGGGGGGATCGTCTCACCCTGCGGCCGTCGGCGCATGAGCCAGTATGATTTCGATCGCCTGACCTGCCTCGTCGTCGAGGATTCGACGTTCATGCGGTCGCTGATCGTCTCGTGCCTCACCGCGATCGGCATCCACCGGGTCAAGATCGCCGAGGACGGCGGCGATGCGATCGATCTCCTGCGCCTCACCAAGACCGATCCGATGAAGGCGGGGATCCAGGGCGTCGACCTCGTGATCAGCAATTGGCAGATGAGCCCGGTCGACGGGCTGATGCTGCTGCGCTGGATCCGGCGCGGTGCGGACACGCCCGACCGGTTTCTGCCCGTCGTTTTCATCTCCGCCTTTTCCGAACCGGAACGCGTGCGCGAGGCGCGGGACCTGGGCGCGACCGAATTCCTCACCAAGCCGTTCTCCGTTCACGCGCTCGCCCAGAAGCTCACCGCGATCATCGATCGGCCGAGGCAGTTCGTTCACACGCGCGATTATTTCGGCCCCGACCGGCGGCGCCAGACCCGCGCGATCGGCTTTCCCGAGCGCCGCCTTCTGACCGAGAAGAGCGAGGGCGTGGAGGTGGTCTATGACGGCTAGCGGCCCAAAGGTGCGTCTCTACCGGTTTCGCAACCGCCTGAAGGACAAGCTGGGCGGCGGTCCGGGTCCCTTCACGCTGCCTGAAGACGCGCTCGCGAAAGTCCAGGAAGCCTTCGACAAGATGTCGGAGGACTACCCCGACTGGGTCGCGCAGAACATCACCCAGTTGCGCGAGATGCACGCGCGCTGCGTCGACACGCCGGCTTCGCGTGCCAAGATCTTTCTAGAGATCCAGAGCCTCGCCCATGACATGAAGGGGCAGGGCGGCACGTTTGGCTATCATCTCATCACGAGCTTTGCGGCCTCGCTCTACGATTTCACCGGCCCCAAGGCGACCATCAGCGATTCCCATGTCGAGCTCGTCAAGGCGCATCTCGACGCCATGAGCGCGGTCATCAAGGGCCGCATCAAGGGCAACGGCGGCAAGATCGGCATCGAACTCTCCACGCAGCTCAACGAGGCGATCGCGCGCTGCGACAACGAGCCGAGCAGCGCCTAGCCGTCCCCTTTGGCGGTTGCTCCGTGTGCCACTAGACTGTCCCCCGGAAACAAAAACGAAGACCGGGGACGCCCATGGGCTTTTACAATCATTTCATTCTGCCGCCGCTGCTCAGCCTCGCGATGGGGGCAAAGCCGATCCGCTATCAGCGCAAGAAGATCGTTCCGCAGGCGGAGGGCCGCGTGCTGGAGATCGGCGTCGGCGCGGGGCACAATCTGCCCTTCTATGATGCCTCGAAGGTGACGAAGCTGTTCGGCCTCGAGCCCGCGCCCGAGATGGTCGAGCGCGCGCGGAAGGTCGCGGCGAGCACCCCTCTCGACGTCGAGTTCATCGGGCTGGAGGCGGAGCGCATTCCGCTCGAGGACGCGAGCATCGACACCGTCCTCGTCACCTATACGCTCTGTTCGATCGGCGACGTGCATACGGCGCTTCAGGGCATGGGCCGCGTGCTCAAGCCGGGCGGGCGGCTGCTGTTCTGCGAGCACGGCGAGGCCCCCGATGATAGCGTGCGGCGCTGGCAGGAGCGGATCACGCCCGTCTGGAAGCGGCTGGCGGGCGGGTGCCATCTCGGCCGCCCGATCCCCTCGCTGATCGAGGCGGGCGGGTTCGCCATCGAGAAGATGGAAACGATGTACCTGCCCAGCACACCGCGTTTCGCGGGCTTCAATTATTGGGGCTCGGCGCGGGCGCGTTGAGACTTTCCGTCGCTCTTTCAGCCGCGCCAGAAGGACGGGATCAGGAGCACGAAGACAGTCAATAGCTCCAGACGGCCCATCAGCATCGCTAGGCTCAAGGCCCAAATGGCAGGTTCTGGAAGCGTGGAGAAATTGCCGCTGGGGCCAATGATCGTGCCAAGACCGGGGCCCACGTTGCCAACGGCCGTGGCCGCGCCGGTGAAGGCGGTCAGCACGTCCAGGTCGCATGCCGAGAGAACCAAGGTAAAGGCGATTACCGTCGTCAGGTAGATCGCGAAGAACACGAGAACAGAGGCAATGACTTCATCGCTGAGGCGGCGGTCGTTGAATTGGCGTGGCCGCACGGCGTGGCGGTGGACGAGCCGGTTGACCTGTTCCAGCGCGGCGACAAAGATGATCTGAAGACGGAAAATCTTGATCCCGCCCGCCGTCGAGCCCGAACAGCCGCCCAAAAACGTGAGCAGCAGGACCACGCCGACGGGAAAGCCGCCCCAGGTCGTGTAGTCGCCTGCCGCAAATCCCGTCGTCGTTAGCACGGAGACCAGGTTGAACGCGGCGAGACGCAGCGCGGTCGTGATCGGCAGTTCGAAGCGAAACACCAGCCAGGCGGCGACAGCGATCGTGGCGACGGCAACAACAAACACGAATCCGCGTACCTGGGTATCATTGACCAGCTCCATGACGCGTCCGTTCGCCACACGCACGAAAAGCACGAAAGGCATCGCACCCAAGAGCATGAACAACGTGCCGAGCCAATGGATGAGGGGCCGTTCCTCGAACTGCGCGAAGGAGGCGTCATAGGTGGAGAACCCACCGGTTGATATCGTGGGAAGCGCGTGGGCGACAGCGTCGAACGGAGACATGCCGGCCAGCAGATAGGCGATGGCACAGAGCACGGTGAGCAGAAAATAGACCTGGGCCGTCGCCGCCGCGATCTGACCGGGACGCGGCATCACCTTTTCTGAACGGTCGGATGATTCTGTCTTGAAGAGCTGCATCCCGCCGACGCGCAGGAACGGCAAGACGGCGATCGCGATGACGATGATCCCGATCCCTCCCATGCCCTGAAGCAGTGCGCGCCAAAGCAGCAATGTGTGGGGTGCGCGGTCGAGACGCACGAGGATGGTCGAGCCGGTGGTCGTCAGCCCCGACATCGATTCAAAGAACGCGTGCGAGAGGCTGAGGGGGGGGATCTCGTTGGTCCAGGGATCGATCAGCAGGAACGGCAGCGATCCGAAAGCGGCCGCCGCGACCCAACTGAGAACCGTCAGGGCGAAGGCCTGGCGCGGCTCGAAATCGAGGCGCGGGCTTCGGTTCGCGACCGCCATGCCGCCGCCGATGAAGGCCGTGGCGAACGCGCTCCAGATGAAGGCGTCGACGCCGCGCGGGTCGATCGAAAGGCCGACGAGGGCGGTCAGCGTCATCGCGGCAGCGAGCGCGAGCAGAATGAGGCCAATGACGTAGAGGATCGGCGACAGCTTCGCGGCGCGCGTGGCGGGCCGCACCATGGCACTCATCGGGTTCCGCCTTCGTACACGGAGGATCGCATCTAGTTTCGCCAGAACGCGGGCGAGAGGAGAATGAAGACAGTCATGAGTTCGAGCCGCCCGAGCAGCATGCCCGCCGACAGCACCCAGATTGCCGATTCGGGCAGGGCAGCAAAATTGCCGGAGGGCCCGATCATCTCGCCCAGGCCGGGGCCGACATTGCTAACCGCCGTCACCGCGCCGGTGAGGGCCGTCACGTAGTCGATGCCGGTCAAGGAGAGGAGCATCGCGATGGCGATGACGGTGAGGAGGTAGATCGCGATGAAGACGAGCACCGAGGCGATGATGTCGTCGTCCAGGCGCACGCCGCCATATTGGCGCGGAACGATGGCGTGCGGGTGGACCATGCGGCGGAACTGCGTGCGCGTCGCGATGATGATGAGCTGAATGCGGAAGATCTTGATGCCGCCGGCGGTCGAGCCCGAACAGGCGCCGATGAACATCAAGAGGAACATCATCATCACGGGGAACGTGCCCCAGATCGAGAAATCGCCGAGCGCAAAGCCGCTGCCCGTGATGATCGAGGTCGTGTTGAACGCGGCAAGGCGGAGCGCCTGCCAGATCCCGGCATGGCCGGCGAGCACCAGCCAGGCCGCGACGGCGGCGGCGCCCGAGGCAGTGATCAGCAAGAACATCCGCACCTGCGGGTCGCGCAGCAATTCGTCCGGCGCGCCGCGGATCGCCTTGACGAAGAGCACGAAGGGCAGGCCGCCCAGCAGCATGAAGATCGTCGCGGTCCAGTGGATCGCGTGCTCCTCGTAGTGGCCGAAGGAGGCATCATGGGTCGAGAAGCCGCCGGTCGCGACCGTCGTGAAGGCGTGGTTGACCGCGTCGAACGCGTCCATCCCCGCGATGAAGTAGGTGATTGCGCAAAGCACAGTCAGCAGCAGATAGATCTGGGCCGTTGCCTTGGCGATCTGGCCCGGCCGAGGCATCACCTTTTCCGAGCGGTCGGTCGATTCGGTCTTGAAGAGCTGCATGCCGCCGATTTGAAGAAACGGCAGGATCGCGATCGCCATCACGATGATGCCGATGCCGCCCATCCATTGCAGCACTGAGCGCCAGAGCATCACGGTCGGCGGCGCGCGGTCGAGGTGGAAGAACACAGTGGAGCCCGTAGTCGTCCGCCCCGACATCGCCTCGAAGAAAGCGTCGGCATAGGAGATCGTGCCGCGCTCGGGCGACCATTCCTCGATCAACGTAAAGGGGATGGCAGCGAACGCGCAGGCCGCAACCCAGGTGAGGACGGTCAGGATGAACGCCTGCTGCTGGCTGATCTCGAGCCGGGGCACGCGAAAGGCGATGGCGAGCGCGCCGCCCGCGAACGCGGTAATGAAGGCTCCCAGCAGAAACGCGGGCGCCGCGTCATCGCCCACCGCCACGCCGAAGGCCGCCGTCGCCAGTTTGGCGGCGGCGATGGCGGTCAGGATCAGACCGATCACGAAGAGTATGGGGCCGGCTTCTCGCATCGCCTCGCGCGCGCGGATGGCCATCGACGGCGACAGACCGTCATTCCCCCTTTAGCGCAGGGGCGCTTTTTACGCCGGAATCGCCGGCACGGCTATACCGTGCCGGCGGCGGCGCTTCTTAAGGCTTACGGGCGAAGTAAAGCGAGATCGAGCCCGTGGGCGTGATGATCACCTTGTTCTCGCGGATCGCCTCGAAGCCCACCTCTTCCATGAGGATGGGGAGGAGGCCGTCGGCGCTCGGCGCCGTCGGCTCGAAGCCGTCGAGCGTCTGCACCTGGCGGAACAACAGCCGGCTCAAGGCCGTGCGTTGCAGGCCGTAATCGGCGACGTGAAGCTCGCCGCCTTCGCGCAGGATGTTGAAGATCGCCCGCAGCGCGTCGCGCTTGCCCGGCATCAGGATCTGGTGGAAGACGAGGCTGGAGACGATTTTCGTCGGGACGATGTCGTCGCATTGGCCGGCGACGCATTGGCCAAGGCCCTCGCGCCACTCGATCGCCGCGTTCGCGCGCGCCGCCTTCGCCCGCGCGACGGCCAGCACCTGCGGATCGGGATCGAGGCCGATGATGCGCGCCCGGGGGCTCGCCCGCCGCATCTGGATCGCGAACGTGCCGGTGCCGCAGCCGACATCGAGGATCACGTCCCTCGGCCGGGGCGCGACCTGTTGCAAGAGGAGGCGGCGCCAGGTGCCCTCGCGCGTCATGAGGGCGGTCACGCGGTCATAGAACGGCGTCAGCCGCGGGTGACCCAGCGCGGGCACATAGCCGGTTTCCGGTTGCATGACACACTCCCCGCCATATCGTGCGCAATGGACTTGGTCGCTGATGCGGTGCAGTTCAATGCCTTCGCGCGCGCAAGATAAAGTGGCGGCCGTCACGCTCGGGGCGATGGCCTTGACGCCGCGGCATGTTGCACGCGCTGCGTGCTTTGCGGCTTCTGCGACCCTCATGAGGGGAGTGGCGTTGCGTCCGGGGCACGCCGCCGAGGGAACCGGCCTCTGGAGGCGGACTTAGGCAGGTCAAGGGACGCGCGGTCCCGTAAGATGGCCGCGACCGGTGCCGTGCTCCATCCCACCCTGAGGAGATAGCCCATGCTCAATTCGCTGTTCGGCGCCTTTGGCCAGACGTGGCGGAGCGTGGTCGCCGTGGTGCTGGCGTGGGGGCTGATCGTCTATTTCGCGATCTCGGACAGCCAGGTCGTGCGGCTGGTCGGCGGCTTCTCGCGCGACACCAAGGAATGGGTGCAGGAGTTCTTCGTGAACTACGTGCCTTACGGCAATACGGTCGCCAATTTCTTCGAGGTCGGGGTGAGCGATGCAGAGATCACGCTCACGCTCTTCATCCTCTTTGCGCGCGTGGTCGTGCTCGCGCTCCTCATCTGGTTCTTCAAGAGCGTGCTCGAAGGCATTTTCGGCTCGCAGGCGCGGTAGGGCCTACCGGCTCAGCTCCCGCATCGCGCGGTCGAGGCCGTCGAGGGTCAAGGGGAACATCCGGTCGTTGATGAGCTGGCGCACGAGGTTGATGCTCGGCGTGTACTCCCAGTGCTTCTGCGGCACCGGGTTCAGCCAAACGACGTGCTCGTAGATGTTGACCAGCCGGTCGATCCAGACCGCGCCCGCTTCCTCGTTCCAGTGCTCGACCGAGCCGCCGGGATAGGTGATCTCGTAGGGGCTCATCGTCGCGTCGCCGACGAACAGCACCTTGTAGTCGTGCGGGAAGCGGTGGAGCACGTCCCAGGTCGCGGTCTTTTCGTCGTGGCGGCGGCGATTGTCCTTCCACACGGATTCATAGAGGCAGTTGTGGAAGTAGAAGAACTCCATGTGCTTGAACTCGGTCTTGGCGGCCGAGAACAGTTCCTCGCAGAGCTTGATGTAGGAATCCATCGAGCCGCCGATATCGAAGAAGATCAGCACCTTCACCGTATTGTGGCGTTCGGGCACGAGCTTGATGTCGAGATAGCCCTTGTGCGCGGTCTGCTTGATCGTGTCGTCGAGATCGAGCTCGGTCTCGGCGCCTTGCCGCGCGAATTTCCTCAGGCGCCGCAGCGCCACCTTGATGTTGCGCGTGCCGAGCTCGACCTGATCGTCGAGGTTCTTGTATTCGCGCTTGTCCCAGACCTTGACCGCCTTGCCGTGGCGGCCTTCCTTCTGGCCGATACGCACGCCTTCGGGGTTATAGCCCTGCGCACCGAAGGGCGAGGTGCCGGCCGTGCCGATCATGCGGTTGCCGCCCTCGTGGCGCTTCTTCTGTTCCTCGAGGCGCTTCTGGAGTTCCTCCATCAGCTTCTCGAAGCCGCCCATGGCCTCGATCTGCTTTTTCTCCTCATCGGTGAGGAATTTCTCGGACAGCGCTTTGAGCCATTCCGCCGGGATCTCGGCGGTCTGCGAGGCGTCCAGTCCCTCCAGCCCCTTGAAGACGTGGCCGAAGACGCGGTCGAATTTGTCGAGGTTCTTCTCGTCCTTCACCAGCACGGCGCGCGAGAGGTAGTAGAAATCCTCGACGCGCTGGTCGATGACGTTCTTCGACAGCGCTTCCATGAGGGCCAGATATTCCTTCAGCGTGACGGGGATCTTCGCCGCGCGCAGCTCGTCAAAGAAGTTGATGAACATAAGTGTCCGTCCCTATTTCAGAGCTTCAAGCCGCCCACCTCATCCCGAGGTGCGCTTTCGCCTCGCCCTTCGAGGGCCGCTTGCGCGCGCACCTCAGGGTGAGGCGAAAGAGCCTCGAAGGATGATCGCATGTCCAATCCGCCTCAGTTCCGCTCGCGGCGGGCGAGGAAGGCGAGACGCTCAAACAGATGCACGTCCTGCTCGTTCTTCAGGAGCGCGCCGTGGAGCGGCGGGATCAGCTTCGTGGGATCGCGCTCGCGCAGCGTGTCGGCGTCGATGTCCTCGTTCATGAGCAGCTTCAGCCAGTCGAGCAGCTCGGACGTCGACGGCTTCTTCTTCAGGCCCGGCACGTCGCGGATCTGGTAGAAGATGTTCAGCGCCTCGGCGACGAGCTTCTGCTTCACGTCCGGATAGTGGACCGCGATGATCTGCTCCATCGTCTCGCGTTCCGGGAACTTGATGTAGTGGAAGAAGCAGCGGCGCAGGAACGCGTCCGGCAGCTCTTTTTCGTTGTTCGACGTGATCATCACGATCGGGCGGACCTTCGCCTTGATCGTCTCGCCGGTCTCGTAGACGAAGAACTCCATGCGATCGAGCTCGAGCAGGAGGTCGTTCGGGAATTCGATGTCGGCCTTGTCGATTTCATCGAGCAGGAGGATCGGACGCTCGGCGCTCGTGAACGCCTCCCAGAGCTTGCCCTTCTTGATGTAGTTGCGGACGTCCTTGACGCGCTCGTCGCCCAATTGGCTGTCGCGCAGGCGCGTCACCGCGTCATACTCATAAAGGCCCTGCTGGGCTTTCGTCGTCGATTTGATGTGCCAGGTGATGAGCGGGGCCTTGAAGGCGCCGGCCACCTCGAAGGCGAGCTGCGTCTTGCCGGTGCCGGGCTCGCCCTTGATGAGGAGCGGACGCTCCAGGGTCGCGGCGGCGTTGACCGCAATCTTCAGATCGTCCGTCGCGACGTAATTGGTCGTCCCCTCGAAACGCATGTCTTGTCCTCAAGTCTTTTGGCAATGGTGCAACGCGCAAAACCCTAGGGCGTGCGCGGAAGACTGGCAAGGCGGCGGGGGAGGCGGTCAGGCTGCCGCAGCGGCATCCAGGCGGGCGGCGAGGGCGGCGCGGAGCTTGGCCATCGCATCGTCCCAGTCGCCGAAGATCTTCGGGCTGATGACCCGCGTGCGCGGATACCAGGGGTAGTGATCCGTGCCCAATTGCGGCCAGACGCTGCCGGCGACGAGGAACCAGGTGTCCGTGCCGACCGCGGCCGAAAGGGCGGCGGCGGCCGTCGGGGCGGAGACCATCAGATCGCAGGCGGCCGAGAGCGCGGCCGCGCCGTCGAGATCGTTCTTCAGGTCGAGATCCTCGAAATGATGGATCTCCAGACCATAGCGCTCGCGCGCCTCCTTCAGCTCGGCCGCGCAATCGCCGTATTGAAGGTTGATGAGCTTAAGGCCGTCCTGCTTCAGCGCCTTCGCCCAATAGGAGAGGGCGCCGTAATATTTCTGCCGTTCGGTCGTCAGCATCATCGAGCGCCAGCAGACGCCGAGCGCGAGGCCGGGCCCCAGCGCCGCGATCCGCTCGCGGAAGGATGCAACGCGCGCCGTGTCCGGCACGAGGAAGCCGCGGTCGAGGCGGAAGGCCTCCAGGTTCGTGCGCAGGAAGGGCAGCGCGCTGCCGAACGGCGCGAACACGTCAGGCGCCAGATTGCCGGTCGCCCAGGGGACGAGCCGCAGGCCCTTGCCGTTGTGACGGCGGTCGATGTGGTTGCCGCAGGTCGTGCCCGCAAAGGAGCGCGCGAAAAGCGGCGAGAGGCGCTTGTCGCTCGCGATGAGGAGCTTGCCGGTTGGGCCGAGGCGCTCCAGGAGATCGGGGATGACGCTCGCGAACATGATCTCATCGCCAAGGCCCTGTTCGCCAACGAGCAGCATGGTCTTGCCGGTCAGGTCTTCGCCCGTCCATTTGGGCGCGCGCAGGCCATAAAGGAGCGATGAGCGGAAACGCGGATGAAGGCGCGTCTCGTAGAGCGGCCAGCCGCGCTTGAGATCGCCAAGGCCGACCCAGCACATCGCCAGGGCGTGATTGATCTCCAGCCGGTCGTGCTCGGATTCCGCCTGCGGCAGCGCGGCCTCGTAATAGCGCGCGGCCTCTTCCAGATCGCCCTGGTGGCTGCGCGCAAAGCCGATGTTGTGCAGCGCGCGGCCGAACTTCGGCTCAAGGCGCAGCGCCTCGCGATAAAAGGTCTCGGCCTGATCGAAATCGCCGCGCTCGGCGAGCACGGTGCCGACCGTGTTCCACAGATTGGGCTGATCGGGCAGGCGCGCGATCGCGGCCTGCAGCGTCGTGATCGCCTCTTCGAACTGACCCTTGTCGCGCAGGACCGCCGCGAGGTTGTTGTAGCCGGACGATGAGTCCGGGCGCATGTCGATATAGACGCGGAAGAATTTCTCCGCGCCGTCGAGCATCTTCAGCTTCCAGGCCGCGAGCCCCAGATTGAGGTAGAGTTCGGGGTCGGTCGGATCGATCTGGAAGGCCTTTTCATACATGTGAAAGGCCTTGGAGAGTTCGCCCAGCTTTTCGAGCGCGATCGCGAGCATGTGAAAGGCCTGGCCGCTCGTCGGGTCGATCTTAGTGGCATCGAGCGCGAGGAGCGCGGCCTCGCGCATGTTCTCCTTCGCGTGGGCGCGGAGCGATTTGCGCAGCAGCTCGTTCGATTTGCGGCGGGCGGGCGTCTCGCGCTGGTTCTTCTTCGCGAGCAGATCCTTCAGCCGCGCGACGACTTCGTTCGCCGCGCCAATCCCGCCCACGGCGATCCCAGCATCGAGCGGAGCGGGCACCTTATTCAGGAGCGGCTGGTCGGCATTGTCGCGCGCGGTCGGCATCGTCTCTCCGCATTCGGGTCTGGTCTTGGGATCTGGCGTTCGCGCGATCTGGCCATGCTTGTGGTTAAGACGCGTTAAACCCGATGCCGCGACTTGGTCGGTCTTTCTTAACGCTCGCCTCCTAAAGTTCCCGTGCCGCGTGAGGATTGGCCTCGCGCATGCAAGACGTGCGGTGCGTGGCGCCGTTCGTCGCAGGCAAGAAACTGGAAGCCGATGCCTCTCAAGCTCTCGCTCAAACCGCACGAAAAGTTCGTCGTGAACGGCGTCGTCCTCACCAATGGGGACCGCCGCGCCAGCCTGGTCGTCGAGAACAAGGCAGCCATCCTGCGTGAGAAAGACATTCTTCACCAGGACGAGGCGAACACGCCCTCGAAGCGCATCTACTTCGCTATCATGATGATGTATCTCGGGCCGGAAGACAGCACCGCACACTACAACGAGTTCGCCCTGCGCATGACCGAGTTCATGAACGCGGTGACGAACCATGAGGCGCTCTCGACGTGCGTCGCGATCTCGAAGGACGTGATGAGCGGGCAGTACTACAAGGCACTGATCAAGTGCCGGAAATTGTTCGATTTCGAGCAGACGAGGCTTTCCTATGTCCCTTCAAGCGTACCAGCGGACGCAGCGAACCGTTGAATCGCCGCGCGACGCTGAGTACCGGCTGTTCGGGCAGGTGACGCGCGCGTTGCTGGACGCCGCGGCACTGCCGCGGACGGACCGCCGCGTGATCGATGCCATCGACTGGAACCGGCGCATGTGGTCGGCGTTCGCCAACGACTGCGCGAGCCCGGAAAACC
Source organism: Alphaproteobacteria bacterium (assembly GCA_016124385.1). Lineage (GTDB taxonomy): Bacteria > Pseudomonadota > Alphaproteobacteria > Micropepsales > Micropepsaceae > JACADY01. Next base: position 76,552 of record WGNU01000007.1, read on the forward strand.
AGCTCTTGCCGTCGCTCCGGGGGCAGATCATTTCGCTGTCGCTGTGGGTTGCGCGCTATTCGAGCCAGGTGATGCGTGAAAACGCCGACATGATGCCGCTCGTGGACATCAACCGCTTGATCATGCAGGGCCTCGAGCGGCGCGGCTGAGCCGCCCGCGATGCCGCCGCCAAGCCCGTTTCGAGCGCTCCCTTCTGCCGATCGGCAAGACCTGCCCAGCGGTCGCATTCCGCGGCCGAAAGGGGCGAAAATATCCTCGTAAAATCAATAGCTTGAGCGGCCTTCCGGGGCGCGCGATGGCACGGCCCTTGCGCCTGCCGCCGTCGGGTCAGAAGCCCGGAACCAGGCAAAACGCCTGGTCCATATCCAGAATGGAAGGAACTGCAATGGCGACTGTGAACACCAATGTGGGGGCGATGGTTGCCCTCCAGAACTTGAACATGACCAATCGCGACCTCGAGATGGTTCAGAACCGCATCAACACGGGCTTTCGTGTGGCGAGCGCCAAGGACAACGGCGCGATCTACGCGATTGCCCAGAACATGCGCTCTGACGTCGCGGGGCTGCGGGCGGTCACGCAAACCCTTGACCGGGCGATCAGCACGGTCGATGTCGCGCTGTCCGCGGCGGAAGGCATTTCCGACCTTCTCATCGAGATGAAGGAAAAGGCCCTTGCCGCTTCTGACAGCTCACTCGACACGGCGAGCCGCGATGCCCTCAACGAGGACTTCGTGGCTCTGCGCGACCAGATCGCGACGATGTATGGCAATGCCAATTTCAACGGCATCAACATCGTCGACGGGTCGACGACCACGCTGACGGCGCTTGCCGATGCGGACGGTAGTTCCGTCATCACCGTGAGCGGCGAAGATCTCTCGTTGAGCGGATCGGTTATCACGATCGCCACAACGGGCAATATCTCCACGCTGACGAACGCAAGCGGCATGATCGCGACGGTCGAGACGACGCTGCAGAATCTCAACGAGGCGCTCGCGCGTCTCGGCACGAACTCGAAGAAGCTCGAGATTCACCGCACGTTCGTCTCCAAACTGTCGGATGCGTTGCAGGCTGGTATCGGCAATCTCGTCGATGCGGATCTGGCGGCGGACAGCGCGAAGCTTCAGTCGCTCCAGGTCAAGCAGCAGCTCGGCCTTCAGGCTTTGTCGATCGCCAATGCCGCCCCGCAGGCGGTGCTGGCGCTGTTCAGGTAAGTTCGCCACAGCCGGGGCCGGCCGCGACGCCGGCCCCGGCGTTCCTTCCAGCCACCGGCAGGTTTTGCCGGGCATAAATTGCCGGGTCGGCAAGTCCTGCCGGGCCCTCGATGCGCGTTCGTAACGATATCGTTGCGGGCGGCGCACGCAATTCCGCGCGTCACAATCGTAAATTCTCCGTATACGGTAAAACCGGCACGCCGATTGCCACTCCCTGGCCGGAGCAAAACGCTCCCCGAGCAAAACGCTCGACTTGCTGTCACCAGAACGGAGGGCCAAAATGGCCACAGTGAATACCAATGTCGGCGCGATGGTAGCGCTGCAGAACCTCAATAAGACCAACGAACAATTGGCGATGACGCAGTCCCGCATCAACACGGGCTTCGCCGTCGCGTCCGCGAAGGACAACGGCGCTATCTACGCGATCGCGCAAAACATGCGTTCGGACGTCGCGGGTCTTCGCGCCGTGCAACAGAGCCTTGACCGCTCGATCTCGACGGTCGACGTGGCTCTGGCGGCGGGCGAGGCCATTTCGGACCTTCTCATCGAAATGAAAGAGAAGGCGCTGGCGGCATCGGATTCCTCTCTCGATACCGCGAGCCGTGATGCTCTGAACGAGGACTTCAAGGCGCTGCGTGACCAGATCACGACCATCGCTGGGAACGCCTCGTTCAACGGCATCAACATCGTTGACGGTTCGAACACGTCGATCACGGCGCTCGCCGATGCCGACGGGACCGCGACGCTGACCGTGTCGGGCGAGGACCTCTCGCTCAGCGGCTCGGTGATCACGATCGCTGCGACCGGCAACATCTCCACGCTGACCAACGCCAGCGGCATGATCAGCACGGTGGAGACGTCGCTCCAGAACATCAACGAGGCGCTCGCGCGGCTCGGTACCGGTTCGAAGAAGCTCGAAGTGCATTCGACGTTCGTCTCGAAGCTCTCCGACGCCCTCACGGCTGGTATCGGCAATCTCGTCGATGCGGATCTGGCTGCCGAAAGCGCCCGGTTGCAGTCGCTGCAGGTCAAGCAGCAGCTGGGTATCCAGGCGCTGTCGATCGCCAACAGCGCGCCGGGGACCATCCTCGCGCTGTTCCGGTAGTCTAGGTAACGGGACCGGGACGGGGCGCCACGCCCCGTCCCGACTCCTCCGGCTTCGCGGCCCTGCCGGACCGCGCCCGGCCGGACCGAATGAGCAAGGAGGCGCCTCTTATCCGGCGAATGTGACCCATGATCCATCGACTCTCGACCGATGGAGCCTTGCCGCCGCCTGTTCGGCCGGCACCTATCAGCGATGGACATCGCCCGGGCGGTCAGTCCGGCGAGCCGCAGCCGCATGGCGGACCCCCCGCCGATCCTTCAGCGGGCGCCGCTCCCGTTAGCTTGAGCGATGCCAACCGCGCCGCCATCGAAGCCGCGATCGTCTCGATCGAGCCGAGCTTTGACGCCGGCCGGTCGCGCCTGTCGATCGACCGGGACGACCAGGTCGAGCGCTTTATCTATCGCTCAATCGACCGGGAGACCGGGGAAGTGCTCGGCCAATGGCCAGCCGACCAGGTGCTGCATGCGATGCGGCATCTGCGCGAGGTCGAAGGCTTGATCGTCGACGCGAAGGCCTGAGCTCGCGCGGTCAGGTCTCGCCGAGGCGGCAAAGATCGCCTCGATGGTCAGAAATTGCCGGGCCGATGCGCGCCTTAGGCCGCCCCGACGCCGTCATGCCAACCGCAAAACGATAATAAAATCAAAGCTCTATGGTGCCATCCGGCGGTTGGCATCGCCATTGCTCCCTGCCTTTGCGGATTTCAGCATGGCGTTCCCACGCCAAGCGTGTGGAAAGGGAGAAGTGCCCATGGCGATGTCGGTCAACACCAACGTGCAGGCGATGGTCGCGCTGCAGAACCTCAACCAGACGACGCGGATGCTCGATGAGACGCAGACGCGCATCAATACCGGTTTGAAGGTGAACGGCGCCGAAGACAACGCCGCCATCTACGCGATCGCGCAGAACATGCGGGCTGACGTGAGCGCCCTCTCGGCGGTGATGCAGAGCGTCAATCGCGCGACCTCCATCGTGGACGTGTCGCTCGCGGCCGGCGAGACGATCTCGGACCTTCTCGTTCAGATGAAGGAAAAGGTCGTCGCAGCGAACGATCCTTCGCTCGACACCGCTTCGCGCGCGGCCTTCAACGAAGATTTCCAGGCGCTGCTCGAGCAGATCCAGACCGTCACGGCGAATGCGGTGTTCGACGGTGCGAACCTGCTCGACGGCTCGATCACTTCTATCGCGATCCTGGCGGACGCCGACGCGCTCAACACGATCACGCTGCAGGCGGAAGATCTGAGTGTCTCGGGTTCCATCATCACGCTCGCCTCGACGGCCAATCTCTCGACGATCACGGCCGCTTCCTCGGCGCTGTCGGCGCTCAACACCAGCCTTGCCAACGTCAACGCGGCGCTCGCGCGGATCGGCTCGACGGCCAAGAAGCTCGAGACCCACCTCGTTTTCGTCCAGAAGCTGGAAGACGCGGTGACGGCCGGTATCGGTAACCTGGTCGATGCGGATCTGGCGGATGAAAGCGCCAAGCTCCAGGCCCTTCAGGTGAAGCAGCAGCTCGGCGTTCAGGCCCTCTCGATCGCCAATACGCGGCCGCAGATCATTCTCTCGCTGTTCGGCCGCTAAGTCCTCCCACCCTCTCCACCACGCACCACGCAAACGGGCCGCCCTCGGGCGGCCCGTTCTGCGTTTCAAATGGCTTCGTTCAGCGCGGCAGGATCGCTTGGAGGGCATCGACGACGCGGCGCACGTCGCGGGCATCCATCGTGGGGAAGAGCGGCAGCGTGAGGCTGCGCGCGTAGTAGGCATCCGCACCCGGCAGGCGGAGCGCGCCGTAGCGCGCGACGTAATAGGGCTGGCGGTGCACCGGGTAGTAGTGCACTTGCGTCAGAATACCGAACTCGGCGAGGCGGCGCACAATTGTCGCGCGGTCCAGGCCGCATTGCGCGAAATCGAGCTGGATCACGTAGAGATGCCAGGCGGGGCTGCACAAGGGGGAGCGCCCAAGCAGGTGCACATGCGGGTGAAAGTCACTCAGCCAGTGGTCGTATTCGGCCGTCAACGCGCGGCGGCGCGTGACGAAGCGCTCGAGCTTGGCGAGCTGGGAGAGCCCTAGAGCGCATTGGATCTCGGAGGCGCGATAGTTGAGCCCCGGCTCGTGCATCTCGTAGGACCAGGGATTGGCCGCGCCGGTCGCGTCAAGCGAATCGGGATTGAGAAAATGATCGAGTTCGCGGATGAGGCCGTGACTGCGATCGCGGCGGAGCGCCTGCGACAGGCCGGTATCATAGCTCGTGATCGCGCCGCCTTCGCCCATCGCGATCGTCTTGACGGGATGGAACGAGAAGCAGACGAGGTCGCTGTGCGCGGCGCTGCCCACGGCATAGGCGTGGCCCGCGCCATCGCGATAGGTCGTGCCGATCGCGTGGGCGGCATCCTCGATGACGCGGATGCCGTGCCGGCGCGCGATCGCGGCCAAGGCCGGCAGATCCGTGCACTGACCGTTCATGTGGACCGGCAGAACGACGGAGGGCGTGGGGGCCGGGGCCTTGGGGATCGCGCGTTCGAATTGCTCAGGGCCCATGAGGCCCGTGTGCGGATCGACGTCGGCGAAAATGACTTCGGCCCCCGTCAGGCGCACCGCGTTGGCCGTGGCCACGAAGGTGATGCTGGGCACGATCGCGGTCGCGCCGGGGCCGACGCCCAACGTCCGCAATGCCAGATGGAGGGCGGCGGTACCGTTCGCGCAGACGACGGCGTCGCGCGCGCCGACGCGCTCGGCAAGCGCACGCTCGAACGCGCCAACCGTCGGGCCGGTCGTCAGGCTCGCGCTGCGCAGGACGGAGGCGACTGCCTCGACATCATCCTCTTCGATCAGATGACGGCCATAGGGCAGGGGCGGCGTCGGCCTGTCCTCGGCGCTTGCTTCGGAGAGCGGGGCGCCTAGGGGAAGCATTTGGCGAGCATCTCCTGCAGGCCGCGCGCATCCATCGATTCGGGGTTGCGGTCGCTGGCATAGGCAAAGCCCTCTGGCAGAATGCGCGCGCCGGCCTCGAGATAGAGATCGCGCAGCTTTGAGGCCGCGGGGAGGATCACGTAGCGATCCGACAGCTCGACCGTCTGGCGGGCATCATCCTCGGGCACCATGATCTCGTGCAGCTTCTCGCCCGGGCGAATGCCGATCGTGTTCTGCGGCAGGCCAGGGGCCATGAGTGTTGCAAGATCGGTCATGCGCATGGAAGGGATTTTCGGTACGTAGACTTCGCCGCCGCGCATCATGGCAAGGCTCGAGAGCACGAGGTTCACGCCCTGATTGAGCGTGATCCAGAAGCGCGTCATGCGCGGATCTGTGATGGGCAGCGTCTCGGCGCCTTCGGCAATCAATTTGGCAAAGAAGGGCAGAACGCTGCCGCGCGAGCCGATCACATTGCCGTAGCGCACGACCGAGAAGCGCGTCCCGTCACGGCCGCTCAAATTATTCGCGGCGACGAAGATCTTATCGGAGGCGAGCTTGGAGGCGCCGTAGAGATTGATCGGGTTAGCGGCCTTGTCGGTCGAGAGCGCGACCACCTTCTTCACGTCGCGGCGCAGGGCCGCATAGACAACGTTCTCGGCACCCAGCACGTTCGTGTGGATGCATTCAAGGGGATTATACTCCGCGATCGGCACCTGCTTCAGGGCGGCCGCGTGTATCACGTAGTCGACGTCGCGCATCGCCAGCTCCAGCCGGTCGCGGTTGCGCACGTCGCCGATGAAATAGCGCATGAAAGGATAGCGCTCGGCCGGGAAAATCTGCGCCATCTCGAATTGCTTCAACTCGTCACGGCTGAAGATGATGAGCCGGCGCGGTTGAAAGCGCGCGATCACCATCTCGACGAAATGGCGCCCGAAAGAGCCTGTTCCGCCGGTGACCAGCACCGTCTTGTCGTTGAGGTCGATCTCGGGCTTGGCGAAATCGCGCTGGTTCAAGAGCGCGACGAGGCGCTTCTGGAAGGCATCGAGCGCCTGATGGCGGTCATGCGCGGGAGTGGTGACGGAGGCAGGTTGCATCGTGTTCGCGGGGCCCTGTTTGATCCACGAACAATTTTGCCGGGAAAGCGTAAATTAAGCCCGAAGGGACCTGTCTCAGATCGAGGCGGGTGACAGCGCATAGCGGAATCGCCGCTTGCCGAGGGGGCCGGTCGGGCGGCGCGTCTCGTCGAGCTCGATGGCCGAAAGCTGGAGCTGGCAGAAGAGGCTGCCGCCGACCGTGCGATGCGTGAGGAGGCCGACAAGAGCCGCTTCCTCGCGATCGACGGTCACACGGAGGCCGCGCCGCCCGTCTGAGATTTCCGCCCAGCCTTCGGTGAGGCCGAGAGCGGTCGTCGCCGAGACGAGGAACGAGACCGCGTGGCCGTGATCGATCGTGTGGCCGGCAAGGGCGAAGCGCTCCGGCACGCGGCCGCCATTGTGGGTGCGGAGCGTCAGGCGGCTCCAATCGAAAGCGTCCGGCTGCAGCGTGATGTGCGCGACGCGCAGCGCGCCGCGGCCGGGGTCGCTCCAGTCGATCTCAATCGTCGTCTCGACGCGCTGGTTCGCGGGATCGATCACGAGGCGCTTCGCGATGGGGCCGAGCGGGGATTGGATCGTTCCGGCGATCGTCACCTGACCGGTTTCTTCATCGGCCGCGATCGTCGGCACCGTCCATTCGAGGTCAGTGACCTTCGGCAGGCTCGGCGCCTCGAAGACGAAATTGCCGGTATACCAATCGGCCGAGAGCGCGATGTCCGCGAAATGGCCGTGCGGCAGGCCGCCGACGACCGGTTGGGGGTCCTCGCCGAAGGCGAGGGCATCGATCGCGAGGCCGCGCCGTGCGTCGAGCCGCAGCGTCATTTCCGGCGCGGCGATGTCGATCCAGCGCTTTGTCTGCGTGATGGCCGGTGCCGTGGCGCGTTTGGGGGCCGCCACGGGGCAGGGGGAAGGCCTTGGCTCATCCAGGGCGGCGAGGCGTGCGCGGTAGGCCGCGAAGCGCCGCTCGGTAATGTGGGTGCGGAAATCGCTCGACCAGAGGTAGCAAAGCTCGCGGTACTCGGGCGCTTCGAGCGGCGTGCCGCGCGCCTTCAGGCGGTGGTAGGCTCGCGCGCAGGCCGTGTTGATCGCAAGATCGTCGCGTCCTGTCACGGCCCAGCGCGTCACGTTGTATTTGGGCTGCTTCTTAACCGGTATCGGCGTCTCGGGCGTCTCGAGCACCAAGGGCTGATCGGCGAGCGGATGATCGGCGAGACCCAATACGTCCGTCGGCTGAACGAAGGCGAAGCCGCTCTCGCCGGCAGCGGCGCGGAGCGTTGCCGCGAGTCGCGCCCATTCCCCCTCGGCGTGCAACGCGGCCTCGGTCGCAAACCGGCCGGGTCGGAAATCAAAGCACTCCGCGTCATTGCCATAGACCGCGAAGGCGCGCGGCGTCTCGGCCACATGGCTGGCGAGAAAGCGGCGATAATCCTCGATCTCCAAATCGCCATGCGCGACGCGCTGAAGCTTCTGAAAGGCGATCGTGTTGGTCCAGACGAGGGCGATCTCGCTGCCGTCCGCGCCGATCGCGCGCTGAGGATAGTAGCGCCAGAGCGGGTTCCATTCGGGGTGGGGCGTCGCGCAATTGTCCCAATCCATCACGATCGCGCGGTAGCCGGCCTCGCGGTAAAGGCCGACAAGCCCGCCCGAATAGGCCTGCTCGTTGACGAGCGCGATGGTCGGGCGCAGCCCCAAAATTGTCTCATAGGCGCGGTGGCCGTGGAGGAGGTTGGCGGCGGTGACGTCCGCCGGCATCAGCGGGCCGATCGCCTGCGCGTAGCCGGCGCCGATCCATTCGACGCGGCCGTTCGCGATGAGGCGCCGCAGCCGCGCCACCCAGGGGGGATCGCGGCGGGCGATTTCTTCTAGGGTATAGCCGGAGGCTTCGATCGCGATGGGGATCGCGTCGCGCTCGGCAAGGTCGAGCAGCGGGTGATAGCAGCGCGCGATCACACGGTCGCGGTCTTCCTCTTCGATCGAGGAGAAGCAGAGATTGAGGTGAAAGAGAGCAAAGCCGAGCAGCGTCGCCGCCTCGGGCATCGCCCCGACGGAAGGCGCTGCCTGTTCGCTCATGAGGGGGACGCGGCGGTCGTGATGCGGATCGCGTTGACGGCGGCGCTGGCGGCGGCCAAGGCCGCGTCATAGGTCGTGCCGGAGGCAAGTACCATCGCGGCGCGCGCGTGCGAGGAGGTGGCGGGCGGCACAACGTCGCCCGTCCGTGCACTGACGACGATCTCATCGACGCCCGGAACGGAGGCCGCGCGATCGACGCCCTCGATGGCGAGGATGCGGCCGGGCTCCGGGAAGACATAGCGCTGGACGACCGCGCGCTGGAAGCGCGGCTCCAGATCGCACGGGCTCACTGCTTCGCCGAGGGCCATGCGGATCACACAGCCGACGAAATCGACGCCCGTGTTGAGGGGGATCTCGCGCGTGCAGAAATAGCCGCCCGAGAGGCGCGCGGCGAGCTCGATCACATAGGGCCGGCCCTCATGGACGACGATGTCGCCCTTGATGTTGCCGTTCGCGATGCCGAGCGCGCGGCCGGCGGCCTGCACCGTGTCGCAGACGAGGCTTTGCACGTCCTCCGGCAGGCGGCTCGGCAGATCGCCGCCGTTCTCGATGAACCAGGGCGCGCAGCGCTCGAGCATTTCGTAGTTGCGGTCGGAAAAGCCGGGCGTGTGGCAGATGCCGTTCAGCATCAGCGATTCGGTCGAGACCTGCGGGCCGCTCAAATAGGCCTCGATCATCACGCGGGCGGTCGGGGATTCCGCCTTCGCGCGCTCGAAGGCGAGGGCGAGGTCGATATTCGTGTTGAGCCGCTGTACGCCCCGCCCGCCACGGCTATCGACCGGCTTGATGACGAGGTCGCGGCCGCGCTCGGCCACATGGCGTTCGAGACAGGAAAGGCTCTCGACGGACGCGAACCAGGGGATCGGCACGCCGCGTTCGGCGAAGCGCTGCTTCATCGCGAGCTTGTCGGTGGCAAGGCGCGCGGCCTCAAGCGAGATGCCAGGCAGGCCCAGCCGCGCGGCGATTGTCGCGACGGTCACGGGAACATCGGCACCGATGCACACGACGCCGTCGATCGGGCGCACGGTGCGCGCATAGTCGCCGGCCGCGCGGGCGGTCGCTTCCGCGTCATACGTCGAGACGATCAGGCGATCATCGGCAATGGCAAAGCCCGGCGCGTCGGGGTCGCGGTCGCTGACGACGACGTGCAGGTCCATTTCCTTGGCGCGTGCGATGCCATGCACCGCCTCGATGCCGCCACAGACGATGAGGAGCGTTTTCTTCTCGGCCATCAGAAATAGAGCCCGCCATTGACGTTGAGCGTTTGCGCCGTGATGTAGGAGGCCGCGTCGGACGCGAGGAACACGACCGCGTCGGCGATCTCGCGCGGTTCGCCGAGGCGCTTGAGCACGATGCCTTCGGCGGCCTTCTGCACCGATTGCGCGGCAAGGCCCGCCGCCGCCATCTCAGACGCGATGAGGCCGCCGGCGACGACGTTCGAGCGCACGTTATCCTTCGCGCCGAAGCGGGCGATCACTTGCGCCAGCGAGATGAGGCCCGCCTTGGATGCCGCGTAGTGCGCGGTGCGGGGGCCGCCATATTGTCCGCTCACAGAGCCGATATGGACGATCGCGCCGCCGCCCGCCTTGGCGAGGCGGGGCAAGGCGAGCTGCGAGCAGATGAAAGGGCCTTTGAGATTGGTTGCCAGGATCGCGTCCCAGTCGTCGTCCGTCACCTGGTCAAAATCGGTCGGCTTGTTGATGCCGGCATTGTTGACGAGAACGCGCAAGGGGCCGAAGGCGGCTTCCGCCTCGTCCATCGCGCGCGTGATCTGGGCGCGGTCCGTCACCTCCATGCGATAGCCGCGCGCCTTGCCGCCGGTGGCCGCGATTTCTTCCTCTAGCGATTTGGCCTCCGTCAAGGTCGTGCGGAAAGTGAAGGAGACCTTGGCGCCGGCCTCGCTCAGCCCACGGACGATCGCGCGGCCAAGGCCGCGGCTGCCGCCGGTCACGAAGGCATGCCGTCCGTCGAGAGTGTGCTCGGTCATGGGGATTTTCTGGCGATGACCCGGCGCGCGGCGGCCGCGATCGCGGGGGCGGTGAGGCCGAAGAGCTCGGCGAGTTCGCCCGGTTCGCCAGAGCGGCCGAACTGGTCGCGCACGCCGACGAACTCGGCCGGGCAGGGGCGGTGGAGGGCAAGGCTTTCGGCGACCGCGCCGCCAAGGCCGCCCAGCGTGTTGTGGTCTTCGGCGGTGACGATGGCGCCGGTGCGCGCGCTCAATTCCTCAAGCAGCGCGTGGTCGATCGGCTTGATCGTCGCCATGTTGACGACGCTGGCGGCGATTCCGTCGTTGGCCAGCAGATCGGCGGCAGCGAGCGCACGGGCGACTTCCACGCCGCAGGCGATGATCGCGACGTCCTTGCCGTCGCGGAGAACATGACCCTTGCCGATCTCGAAATCGTCGCGCCGCTCGTAAATCCGCGTCGCGGGGCTGCGGCCGGTGCGCATGTAGATAGGGCCGTCGAAGGCGATCGCGGCCTCGATGGCCGCCGCCATGTCGAGCGGATCGGCAGGCGAGAGCACCGTCATGCCGGGGATCGCGCGGAAGGCGGCCAGATCTTCCAGCGCCTGCGCCGAGCCGCCATCGGGGCCGACATCGATGCCGGGATGGCTGGCGACGATTTTCACGTTGCGCCGCGCATAGGCGATGGAGAGCCGCGCCTGTTCGATCGCGCGAAGGCAAAAGACGGCGAAGGTCGTCACGACCGGCACATGGCCGGTCGCCGCGAGGCCCGCCGCCATCGCCATCATGTTCTGTTCGGCGATGCCGCATTGGATGAAGCGATCGCGGTGGCGCGTGCGGAAATGATGCGCGCCCGTGCCGCCCGCGATATCTGCGTCGAGCACGACGATACGCGGGTCGCGGTCGGCGAGGTCGGCGAGGGCCTTGCCGAAGGCTTCGCGCAGGGAATCGCCGCTCGTGCCGATGAGCTGCGGCGCGGCGTTAGGCGATGCGGCCATGGATCCAATCCTCAAGACGATCCGCGGCAACGCCGAGCGCCAACAGCGCTTCGCTTGCCTGGTCGCGCGTCAGTTTCACGCTGCCGTGCCAGGGCGCCTCGTTCTCCATGTAGGGAACGCCTTTGCCCTTCACGGTGTGGGCGATGACGACGGTCGGGCGATCGGTCACGCGCGAGGCGGCGGCGAAGGCGCCGATGATCTCGGGCAGGTCGTGGCCGTCGATCTCGATCGCGTGCCAGCCGAAGGCGCGCCACTTCGAGGCGAGCGGCTCGAGCCCGCAGATATTGGCGTTTAGATCATCGCTCTGCAGCTTGTTGTAATCGATGACGGCGAGCAGGTTCGAGAGGTCGTGATGGGCGGCGAACATCGCGCCTTCCCAGACTTCGCCTTCCTGCAACTCGCCGTCGCCCAGAAGCGCGTAGGCGCGCGAGGAGAGGCCCTTCATGCGCGTGCCGAGGGCCATGCCGATGGCGACCGAGAAGCCCTGGCCGAGCGAGCCGGTGCTGGCCTCGCTCAAGGGCAGGTCGAGAACGTGCGGGTGGCCCTGGCAGCGGCTGTCGCGGTGGCGGAGCGTCACCGCCTCTTCCGGCGAGAGCCAGCCCATCGCGGCCCAGATTCCATAGAGCGCGGGCGCGGCGTGGCCCTTGGAGAGCACGAAGCGGTCGCGCACGGGGTTGGTCGCATCGCCGCCTGGAATATAGAGCTCGGCGCCGTAGAGGGCGGCCAGCAGATCGGCGCTCGAGAGCGAGCCGCCCGGATGGCCGGACCCCGCGTTAAAGATGCCCGCGATCGCGAGGCGGCGGGTGGTCACAGCGAGGCTCGCGAGATAGGGGAACGAGACCGCGTGCGGTGCCAGCGTCTCGGGAAGGGTTTCAGCGGCGAGCAATGTCATGCGGTGGCGGCCTGTGAAAATTCCGGCGCGCGGCGGACGGGAAGCGCGGCATAGGCGGCCAGCAGCGCTTCCGCGTTTTCCACTTCGCGCGGCATGGCGGCGACGGGGGCGAGCGCCCGGTCGACCTTGGTTGCGATCATCGTCAGGCTGCGGGCGACCTTGGGCGTTGCATCTTCCAGTAGCTTGAAGCCGACGCAGGAGAGGAGGCGGTGCAGCGTTTCCGTCGCGAAGTGGAAGCGCGGCTCCTCGCCGAAATAGGTCTCCTCAGCATCCGCGTTCGCGATGACGCGCAGGTTCGGCACCTGGACGAGCAGCCGGCCGCCCGGCTTCAGCGCCTGCCAAAGCTTAGTCAGCGCGGCGCGCGGGCTTTGCAGATGCGCGAGCGTGCGCGCGGCATAGACGAGGTCGAAATGCTCGCGCGGAAGCGTCACGTCTTCCAGGCGCTCGGGAATGAAGGAGACGCGCGGGTCGCGGCGATAGGCGCAGGTGAGGCGCGGGTTCGGCTCGATCGCGGTCACATGGGCGTGCGGCGCGCCGGCGAGAACGCGGGTGAGGAAGTGACCGCGCTTGGCGCCCAGATCGAGGATTTCCAGCGCGGCGTCGAAATCGAGATGGCGGCGGGCGAGGACGAGGTGCGATTGGGCGGCGGAGACTTCAAGGTCGAGGTCTGACCAGAGGGTGAGCCGGGCCTGGCGCTCTTCCGCGTTGGCGATAGGGGCGGCGCGGACCATGCCGCAATGGGTGCACAGGAACATGCGCCGGCCGCGCGCGCCCGCGACCATGTCGCAGGCCGGCTCCACCGCCGCATTTCCACACAGGTCGCAGATCTCTTCGGTCATCGGACGCCTCCCTGGCAGGTCCGACGGGCATTTCAGAGGCGTACGGTTAATTCCGGCTTAAGGCGCCGCCGGGGCCCGGCGCGCGATCACTGTCGCGTCGCGGCCAAGGCCCGCCTCCGCGAGGGCGCGGTAGAGGCGGCGGCGGGTTTCACCCTCATCGAGCGCCTCGAGCGTCTGATCGCTCCGCACACGGCGCTTGTGGCAGGCGCGGCCGAGGCTTGGATCGTCCACGTAGTCATCGCCCATCAGGAGGAAGAGCTCCATCGGGAACGAGGTCAGGCGCTGTTGGGGCTCGGCCCCGATGCGCCGGAGCAGACGCTCGAGCGACACGAAACTGAAATAATTGAGGTGATGGGGCGGGGCGAGCCACCAGGGCCGGGTGCCGGCCGCCCGCACCGCGCGCTGGAGGCCGTTATAGTCGTTGGGGACGCTCACGCAGAGAACGCCATTGGGGCCAAGGCACGCGACGGCCTCGCTCAGGATCCGCGCGGGATCGGGCACGTGCTCGAGCACGTTGTTGAGGTGGATCGCATCGACCGCGCCCCAATCGTGCGCGGCGGCGGCGGTGAAGAATTCCTCCCGCACCGTCGCGCCGAGGGAGCGGGCGTGGGCGGCGGCCTGCGCCGAGGGTTCAAAGCCGATTGCGTTCCAGCCCCGCCGCATGGCCTCTGCCAGGAAGAAGCCGGGCCCTGAGCCGATCTCGATCAGGCGAAGCGGTGCCTTCGCCTCGCCGGCGAGGAGATCTTCCATCGCGGCCAGGCGATCGGCATCGGCGAGCGCGGACCAGGCGGCATCCTCGCGCGCATGGACGAGGTAGCTCGGCTTCGTGTCCGCGTAATAGGTCTCGCGATAAAGGCCCGCCAGCGTCTCGGCGCCCGGCAGCGGCACGACGTGGCGAAAGCCGCAAGGGATGCATTCGATGATGTCGTGGCCGTTCGCGCGATCGATCACGGGCCCCTCATGCGCGGGCTCGGCATCAGCACGGATCGCGGCGTGGGTGGGGGTCATCGCTTCTCCTCTTCCCCCTCTCGCTACGGCGAACATGGTTTCAGACGATTTAACCGACGTCGTTAGCGCGCTCTTAAAGCTCAACCGCGATGATGACGATCGGGAGAGCGTACAGCATGCCGGTTTCGTTTATCGCGGAAGTCTCGTCCAATCACGGCCAGGATCTCGGCCGCTCGCTCGCGTTCATTGACGCGGCGGCGGATGCGGGCTGCGATGCGGTCAAGTTCCAATTGTTCCGTATCGAGAAAATGTTCGCGCCGGAGATCCTCTCGCAGAGCCCGAAGCATCGCGCGCGGGCGGCGTGGGAACTGCCGCTCTCCTTCATCGAACCGATCGCGGAGAAGTGCCGCGACCGGAAGATCCTTTTCGGCTGCACGCCGTTCTATCTGGAGGCGGTGACGGCGCTTCAGCCCTATGTCGCGTTCTTCAAGATCGCGAGCTACGAGCTGCTCTATGAGCCGCTGCTGCGCGCGTGCGCCGAAAGCGGCAAGCCGGTGATCCTTTCGACCGGCATGGCGAGCCTCGATGAGGTCGTTCGCGCGGCGAACGTGCTGCGCAAGGCGGGCGCCGAAAGCATCACGCTGCTCCATTGCGTTTCGGCCTATCCGACGCCGCCGGAGGATGCGAACCTCAAGGCGATCGAGACGATCCGGAACGCGACGGGACTCCCCGTCGGCTGGTCCGATCACACGGTGTCGCCGGGCGTTCTGCTGCGCGCGATCCACCGCTATGACGCGAGCGCGATCGAATTCCATCTCGATCTCGACGGCGAGGGCGCGGAATTCGCGCCCGGCCATTGCTGGCTGCCGCAGCAGATCGCAACCCTCATCGGCAACGTGCGGGACGGGTTTGCCGCCGACGGGCATGGGCTGAAAGTCCCCGCGCCATCGGAAAAGCCGGACCGCCCGTGGCGCGCGGATCCCTCCGATGGCCTTCGCCCCTTCAAATCGGTGCGGGCGAGCTATCGCGCCGAGAGCGCCGCGTGAGCGTCGTTGCCATCATCCAGTCGCGGATGGGATCGACGCGCCTGCCGGGCAAGGCGCTGCGCCCCATCCTCGGCCGGCCGCTTCTCTGGCACGTCATTCACCGGCTGCGCCAATCGACGTCCATCACCGACATCGTGCTCGCGACCAGCCATTCGCCGCTCGATGATCCGCTCGCCGAAGCGGCGGAGGGCTTCGGTATTGCGGTCGTGCGCGGCTCTGAAGACAACGTGCTCGCGCGGTTTCTGGCCGTCGACGCGCGTTTCAAGGCCGAAACCTATGTGCGTGTTTGCGGAGATTCGCCGCTCATCGATCCAGCGTTCATCGATCATCTGATCGAGGCGATGCAGGCGCGGAACGCCGATCTCGTGACGGTTCCCGGCGATGTTCCGTGTGCGCATGAAGGCGTCGATCCGTTCAGCCGGCGCGCGCTTCTCTATCTGGCGGAGCACGCGCGGCAGGACCGGGTCGCGCGCGAGCATGTGACGAGCTACTTCAAGCATCACCCTGACGCTGTGACGATTGCGGTCGCGGCGACGCCTGCCGCGCTGCAGTTCCGCGGCGCACGGCTCTCAATCGATTGCCCGGCGGACGTTGCGTTCCTCGAAGCCGTCTATCAAAAGCTCGGGGCGCAGGCGGGCGAGGCCTCGCTCGGCGATCTCATCGCGCTCTTGCGACAGGACCCAAGCCTCCTTGCGATCAACGGGCATGTCCGGCAGAAAACGACGCGCCAATTGAGCGGCACGATCATCATCCGCTGCGACGGCGGCGCGCGCATCGGCTTTGGCCATGTGACGCGGATGCTGGCGCTGGGGCGCGTGCTGCGCGATCAGGAAGGCTACGGCGTCGTCTTCGCGATGGCCGAGGCGCAAGAGGCGCTGGCGCGCGTGCGGGCGGACGGGTTTCCGATCGATTTGATGGAAGAGGGCGCGGACGAGGGCGCGTGGCTTGCCGCGCTCTGCCGGCAGCGGGCGGCGCGCGCGCTCATTTGCGATGTGCGCTCCTCGCTCGGCGAGGCCGACCTCACGCGCCTCAGGCAATCGGGCGTTTATGTCGTCGGCTATGACGATGCGAGCGAGCGGCGCCATGCCTTCGATCTTGCGATCTATCCGCCCGTGCCGCAGCTCCCCGCGCTCGCGTGGCGTGCGGGCGCGCCGGAGATTCTCAGCGGCTGGCAATGGGTCGTTCTCGGATCGCCTCCCGTCCGCTTGCCTGCGAACGGCGATGGGCGGTCACGGCCGCGTGTGCTCGTTTCGATGGGTGGCTCAGATCCCGCGCAATGGCTGGTGCCGGCCGCGCAGGCGCTTTCAACCATCGCCTCCGCCGCCACGTTCGATTTCGTGATCGGGCCGGGAGTTCAGGGCGCAGACGCGGTATCGGAAAACATCCGCGCGGTGTTGCCGGGCGCCGTTATTCACGTCGCGCCCGAAACGCTTACGCCGCTCATCGCGTCCTGCGACATGGCGGTCGTTGCCTATGGCGTCACCGCGCAGGAACTGGCGGCGGCGGGCCGGCCCGCGATCACGCTCTGCCGGAGCAGTGACGATGCGGCGTCCGCGCGCGCGTTCGTCGAGGCGGGCGCCAGCCTGTCGCTCGGCCGCGTGACGGCGGAGAGCTTCCAGCGCCTGGCGGGCCTGGTGCGCGCGCTGGTCGATGACCCGCAGAAGCGCGCGGCGATGGCGCGTGCGGCGCGGCGGCTGATCGATGGGCAGGGCGCGGAACGCGTCGCTGGGCTCATCGCGCAACGGCTCGGCGAGCGCGAGACCTCTCCGGCACTCAGAAGCGCGTCTTGAGGTCTCTTTCAGCGGCGGCGAATGTCTCGCGCCAATCGCCGGCGCGGGCGGGGCGGATCAAGCTCACCTGCGGCTGAAGCGGCTCGCGCGTGGCGCCGAGCGCGGTCCATGTGGTGTCGTAGAGGATCTTCAAGGTCGGGATGCCGAGCGCGCCCGACAGGCTTGCGACCGCTGTCGGCGCGCTCACCACGGCATCGAGGCCCGCGATCAGCGCCGCCGTGCGGTCGATCTCGTTCTTCTGATCGAGATCCGGAGGCACGGCAAGGGGGCGGCCGGCGGCCTGTTCAAGTGCGGCGATTTCGTCCGCCTGCGCATCATATTGAAGGACGACCAGCGTTCCTGGTGCGCGTCCTAGGAACGCGCCCCATTCGGCGAGCGGGGCGAATTGGAGTGCCCGTGCGCCGCTGAGCTTGCCGCTTCGCCAGCAAATGCCGATGCGGGGTGCCTCGCCCCGCGCGGCGAGCCATTGGCGCCAGCGGTCGCGCTCCGCCTCGTCGGCGGTGAGGTAGGAGGTGCGATCCGGGAAGGCCTTGCGCGTCGCGCGCAGATGTCGGGGAAGGCTCGCAAGTTCGATCGCAAGCGCGGCGCCGCCGG
This sequence comes from Alphaproteobacteria bacterium, assembly GCA_016124385.1. GTDB lineage: Bacteria > Pseudomonadota > Alphaproteobacteria > Micropepsales > Micropepsaceae > JACADY01. The sequence continues at coordinate 94,009 of WGNU01000007.1, forward strand.
CTTCCTTCAGCCAGGGATAGCTCGCGCGGCGTTGGCCGTTTTCGGTCTCGATCTGCGCCGCGTGGACGGTGATCTCCGGAAACGAACGGGCAAAGAGCGGCACGAGACGCGGCTCGCATTCGGCGATGACGGGGCCGGCGGCGGCAAGATCCGGCAGGCACGAGGCGAAGAGCATCTGATCGCCGATGCCTTGTTCGGCGCAGACGAGCAGGCGGCGATTGTTGCGCGCGCCTCCCGTCCAGCGGGGAAGGCCATGATCGCGCGCGAGGCGCTGGCCGGGCACCTTGAGGCGCCATTCATAGTCGTCCCAGCCGCCGCGCAGATCGCCGGCTTCGAGACGATAGAGCGCGCGCGTGAGGTGGAGCTGTGGATGATCGGGCTTCTGGCGCAGCGCGCGGTCGAGAAGCTCGACCGCTTCCTCGCGCGCACCCAGATCGAAGCGGACATCGGCCAGATTGCCGAGCGCCTCGGGGAAGCGGGGCTTCAGCCGCAGCGCCTCGCGGAAAAACGTCTCCGCGTTCAGATTGTCGCCGGCGGCCCGGCGCACGAGGCCGATCGCGTGCCAGAGCGAGGCTTCTTCGGGTGCCGCGCTCAGGGCATCGGAGAGAAGGCCCTGCGCCTCGTCCACGCGCTGCGATCGCACATAGAGGCTGGCGAGCTTTGCGATCGCCTCGACGCGCGACGGCTCGAGCGCGAGCACGCGGGTCAAAAAGCCGATCGCTGCGTCGGTCATCTCCATCGCCGAGGCGGTCTCGCCGAGCGCGATGAGGATCGCGGGATCGTTCGGCTGGGCACGAAGGGCGCGTTCCAGCGCGGCGATGGCTTCGCTCCAACGGCCCTCGCGCGCGTGGGTCAAGCCCTCGCGATAGGCGGATGAACTCGAACGGGGCAGGGGCGCGGCCATGGCGGCCACGCTTCCATTGCTTGGTTAAGGGAACCCTAAAGGCTCAGCGTTTGTCCTTCACCCAATCATCGATCCGCGCATAGGCAATCCAAAGCGCTGCGACGAGGACGATGATGCCGATGATCATGATGATCTCGGATTGGTGGGCCGAGAGATACTCAAAGATCGGTGAGAGGGTTGACGGCTCCTCGCTTTCCTGTTGCGCGACGCTCGTGCCGACGGCAGCGGCGCCGGCGGCACCGGCCGCGCCCGCTCCTTGCAGCGTGCGGCTTTCGCTCAGCTTTTCGCGCCGGTTCTTGGAGACTTCCTTGTCCGGCTTGACGTTTGTCGCGTTCTCGATGTCGGTTGCGGGCGGTGGCGGGGGACCCTCGACGACCGGTGTCTGGAAGAGCGCGCGCTCGGCCGAGCGGCGCCGCACAAGCCCGTTCAGGACCACCTTCTCGCCGTTCACGGTGCCGCGGTTCCAGCGCTCGATCGCTTCGGCGGCCCCTGCGCGATCTCCGGCATTGAGGCGCTTCAGCGTCGTCGAGTTCTTGAAGTTCCGCTCGCCAATATTGAAGACGAGTGAGACGAGGGCGGAGAACTCGTTGGGGTTGAGGGGAACCTTCACGTTCTTCTGCACGGCCTCTTCCGCCCAGGCGAGATCCTTGCGCAGGAGTTCCTCGGCCTGTTCTTCGGTAATGGTTTGGCCAAGCTTTGCCGTGCTGGTGTGGCCATAGCCGACGGTGACGACGCCCACCGGATCGACATAGGCGTCGAGGCGCAGACCCTCGAAGGTTTTGAGGAGGTTCAGACCGGTCTCGTTGATCGTGGGCATTCTGTGGGCCTCGTCTCGCGTGCCGCCCAAAGGGCCTTTGCAGGATGATCAGCGGCGTCCTCGTGAACGCACGATTAACCTAACACTCGCGGCCCTTCTTCAGTGCCGATTAACCGGGATGAACGACACTTTCGTGTGAAGTCCGGGAGTTTGTGTGCCCGTGACGCCACGGTGGATTTGGATTCTTGCTCGATATCTCGTTCCTCCAAGATTATTACACCGCGCGTCTTGCTACGCGCGCGAGCGGGGGAACGAGCGCGAGCGCGGCCCAGACGACGACAGTGCGGCCGCCCTGGGACGTTCGCGTCGAGCAACCGAGCGAGGATCGGCGGCTGCGCGAGGCGCTGGCCCAGCCGATCACCATCAATCTGCGCGACCCTGCCTATCAGGGCCGCGACCTTCCGGAAGATCACCGCAAGCTCTTCGCGCTCTATAAGGCGCTGAATACGCTCTCGACGCTCGCCAAGGAGGCGGCCGAGACGAGTACGCTCTCCGGTCAGCGGGCTGGGCTCGACCGGCGCTTTCAGACGGGCCTTGAAACGATTGTCTCGTTCGTCAACGAGACGAGCTTCGATGCCCTGACACTGCTGGCGGGCCAGAAAACCTCGCGCGTCGAATCCGCGATCCGTGTCGCGCGGCCGGCCTCCACCTATATCGGCGGCGATGCCGTGCGCGGCGCGTTCGACAGTCCGGTCGCGGGCCTCACGGGCACGGAGACGATTACTTTCCGGATCACGAAATCGGCGGGGACGACCGACGTCGTACTCGATCTTGCGACGATCTCGGGACCGCTGACGCTCGATGCGATCGTTGAGAAGGCGAACGAGGTGCTCTCGAACGCCGGCATGGTGACGAAGCTCAAGCGCGTGACGACGGAGCGCGACGAGGATGGCGTCAGTAAGGCGTTCGGGATCCAGATCGAAGGCGTGCCGACGGAAACGATTCAGCTGATCGGCAGCGATGCCGCGCCCGCCGCCTATATCGTCGGGACGAGCGGCGTCGGCACGGGCTCACTCGGCCAGGTAATCAAGCTCAGCGATCTCGATTCCGCATCGCCCACCGCCGGCAGCCGCACGATTTTCGGTAGCGAGACCGCGACGACCGCCGCCAAGGCGAGCGCGACCGATGCGCAGGGCAATCTCTTCGTGCTGGGAACATCGAGCGGTGACATCGACGGCGACGTCGTCAAAGGCACACAGGACGTGGTGTTGCGGAAATACGATTCCGCCGGCGCGCTTCTCTGGTCGCAGGTGCTCGGCGCCGCGGACAGCGCGGACGGGCTTGGCCTCGCGGTCGGCAGCGACGGCAGCGTCGTCATCGCCGGGCGCACGTCCTCGAAGCTCTCGACCATCGCGGTCGGCGGCAAGGGCGACAGTTTCGTTGCGAAATTCTCCAGCTCCGGCCAGGAGCTCTTCACGCGCCAACTCGCGCCCGTCGTCGAGGACGGCGCGACATCGGTGAGCGTTGCGAGCGACGGCTCGATCTATCTCTCGGGATACACCAAGGCGCGGCTGGCGGGCGTTGCGGCGCATGGCGGCGGCAGCGACGGCTATGTCACCAAGCTCGACAGCAATGGTGCGCTCGTCTTCAACCGGCAATTCGGCGGCTCCGGCGATGAACGCGCGTCTTCGATCGCGATCGCCGATGACGGCAATCTCATCGTCTCCAGCCTTGAGGACGGGATAGCGGTCGTGCGGAAATATTCCTCCGCCGACGGTACGTCCGCCGCGCTGTGGGAGAAAACGCTCGGCAGTATTTCCGGCGGTACGCTCGGCGGGCTGACGGTGTCGAACGGCAAGGTTTATGTCGTCGGCTCGACCGGCAACACCGCGCTCACCGTGGGCGGGGAGGCGGGCATCGCGGCCGGCCACAATGGCGGGCTCGACGGGTTCGTGCTGCGGATCGACGATCGGGGAAATTCGGCGACGGCGGAGATGCTCTCCTATGTCGGCACGTCCGGGCTCGACCGGGTGACCGGCGTGCAAGTCTCGGGTGGCGACATCTATCTGACCGGCGAGACGCGCGGGCAATTGCCGGGTGCGCTTCAGACGCGCAGCGGCGTCACCAACGCCTTTGCGGCCAAGCTCGATGCCTCGGGCGGTCTCGTCTGGGCGAAACAATTCGGCGGCCAAAACGGCGAGGCGAGCGGGCTCTCGATCGCCTTCGACAGCACGGGATCCTCCATCCTCGACAAGCTCGGCTTGCCGCGCGGCACGCTGTCCGAGAGCGTCTCCAACCGCATCACCGCGAATGGCAGCGTTCGGGCGGGCGAGTCGTTCTATCTCTCGGTCGACGGGCGGGCCGATCGCCGCATCCGCATCGAGGCCGACGACACGCTGCGCAGCCTGGCCAACAAGATCAACAATGTGCTGCTGCTTTCCGGCAAGGCCGAGATCGTGCGCAAGGACGGCACGGACACGCTCAAGATCACCGCCCGCGAGGGCAAGAGCATCGAGTTGAAACGAGGGCCGGAGGGATTTGATGCGCTCGAGGGTCTGGGGCTCAGCGCGACGCGGATCATCAACGAGCCCAGTACCGCGAGCAGCGATACGAGTGAGGAAGAGGAGAGCGAGGACGATACCGCCTCCCGCAGCACCATCTTCGGGCTCAGTCTCGACAAGCGGTTCTCGCTGCTCGACAAGTCATCCGCCGCAACGGCGCAGGAAGCGCTGAATGATGCGCTCGCGGATCTGCGAAGGGCTTATCGCGAGATCACGCGCGACCCGGCGCTCGATGCGCTGGCCGAACAGCAGGCCCGATTGCGGGGAACGGTGCCGGCCTATCTGCGCGGCCAACTTGCGAATTATCAGGCCGGGCTCGCGCGCCTGACCTCGGGCTCCTCGAGCGGATCGCTCTTCTAGTTTAGACGGTACTGTCGATGGCGATGGCAGGCTGCCCGCCCGCCTTCTCGCGGCTCGCGCCCGGGCCATAGCCAAGGGTCGGCTGGCGCCGCTCGGCGACTTCATCGGCAATCGCCTTGACGAGGCCCTCGCTCACGCGCCGTAGACGGCCGAGCAGGCGGGTCTGCGCCTCGATGGTCTCGTGAAGCTTCTTGGTCGCGTCGCGGAGTGCATTCAAGAGTTTCGGATCCGCGCCTTCCAGCGATGCCGCAGCGGCCTTGGCGGCCATCAGCTCGCGTGTGTAGATGGCGGCGATGCGCCCTTTTTCCTCCGCGACCGGAGCGAATTCGGAGGGCCGGCGGCCGTTGATGATCTCGCTCTCACGCGCCATCACATCGAGCAGGCGCTCTGTCAGCGCCAGCAGCTCGCGCACGCGCCTTGTGGCCGCTTCATTCATTGGGGATCTCCTGCCGCGCGAGGATCTCGCGATAGACGTTGTCGGCCAGGCCGATGCCGCCGCTCCGGGCGATCGACTTACCGTATTCCTGCAGCATGAAGGAACGGAAGACGCCCTCGGAATGACCACCGCCGAAGGGGCCGTCGGTCGGCACGCCCGCCCACATCTGCTCGAGCATCTGTGTGATGAAGACCGCTTCGAAATCCTCGGCGGCGGATTTGGCTTCGGCGCGCGTTTTGGCGCCGGCGCCGGGCACGCCCTCGCTCGCCTTGTCGATGCGGTTGCGCGCGTCGGTGAGGACGCCGATCGCTTTGGAGTCGAGATCCATCAGAGCACCTCGATCTCGGCTTGGAGCGCGCCTGCGGCCTTGATCGCCTGGAGGATCGCGATCATGTCGCGCGGTCCGACGCCGAGGGCATTCAGGCCATCGACCAGCGCCTGGAGGCTGACGCCCGACTGCAGTACGACGAGCTTGTTGTTCGTCTCATCGACGTCGACCAGCGTGCGGGGCACGATTTCGGTGGTGCCGGTCTCGGAGAAGGGAGCCGGCTGGCTGACCTGCGGCGTTTCGGTGACGCGGATCGTCAGATTGCCCTGGGCGATCGCAACATCGGAGATGCGCACGCCCGCGCCCATGACGATGATGCCCGAGCCTTCATCGACGACGACCTTGGCCGGCAGATCGGGCGCGACGCGAAGCTGCTCGATGTCGGTCACGAGCGCGATCATGTTGCCGGTATAGCCCTTGGGCAGGGTCACGCTGACGGTCGCGGGGTCCGTCGGGGCCGCCGTCGGCAGGCCGACATAGGCGTTGATCGCCTGCGCGATGCGGCGGGCGGTCGTGAAATCGGGATTGCGGAGCGCAAGGCGCAGTTCGCCGCGATCGGCGATCTCGAAACGGATTTCGCGTTCGACGATCGCGCCGTTGGAGATGCGCCCGCTGGTCGGCACGCCCCGGACAATTGAAGCCGCCTCGCCGCCGGCCTGGAAACCGCCCACCGCGATCGGGCCTTGGCTCACGGCATAGATCTCGCCGTCCGCGCCGAGAAGGGGGGTGACCAGCAGGGTCCCGCCCTGAAGCGATTTCGCATCGCCCAAGGCGCTCACCGACACATCGATCCGCGTGCCCTGCGTCTGGAAAGGCGGCAGGTTGGCCGTCACCATCACGGCAGCGACATTCTTCGTATTGATATCGACGCCGCGCGTCTGAACGCCGAGGCGTTCGAGCATCGATTGCAGGGACTGGCGTGTGAAGGGCGCATTGCGCAGGCCGTCGCCCGTGCCGTTAAGGCCGACCACCAGGCCATAGCCCACAAGCAGGTTTTCGCGGACGCCCTCGACGTCCGCCAAATCTTTGATCCGGGAAAAGGCGCCGGCCGGCGCCGCCGCGAACGGCATGAGGAGTCCCGCCAGAAGCAGGACCGTCACGCTTTTGCTGTGGCGCAAGAGACGGAGCATTGCGGCCGGACTCCCTGAGCGTTTCGTCGACGTTCTCTCTCGCGAGTTTCGTGCCATCGAGCGGCGCCTTAACTCTTTGAATCTAATGATCTATTTTCCAGCTTCCGGCGTCTCGGGCCCGGTGAAGCTCGCCGATGGGCAAAATTTGCCACGTATTAGCCGGTTCTTAATGCCAGGCGGCCAAGCTCGGGCCTGGGAGAGAGCTACCGCCATGCGTGTTGGACCGACAGGAGCCACGTCGCGCGCGACGTCCGTACGCGGCGGACGGGACGCGACGTCGAAGACGGCCAGCTTCGCGGCCGAGCGCGTTGTGACGCCTGAGCCTGCCGCTCCGCTCCTTCAGTCCTCTGCGGTTGCAGCCGTGGATGCACTGCTGGCGCTGCAAGGTGTATCGGAGGCTCAGACGGGGCGGGCCAAGGCCCTCAAACGCGCCGAATCCATGCTGGACTTGCTGGAACAGATCCGGATCGGGCTCCTGGAGGGTGCGATTCCCCAAGCCCTGGTCGAAAAGCTCGTGCGCCTGGTCCAGGCCCGGCGGGAAGCGTTCACCGAACCCAGCCTCCAGACGATCCTCGACGAGATCGAATTGCGCGCCCAGGTCGAGCTGGCCAAGCTCGGCGCGTCCTTCTGAATTACCGATACCGCCCTTATAGGCATTGAGAAATTTTCCGAGCGCCGCTATACACCGGCCGCGTTAGAAGGGGCCTAAAGATCATCCCCCAAGCCGGGAGCGGACGTTCATGGGAGTGACCTTATCGCCGGACTATCGTCCCTCCGAGGACGAGCCTTTCATGAACGAGCGTCAGCGGGAGTATTTCCGCCGTAAGCTGAACCAGTGGAAGGAAGATATTCTCCGCGAGAGCCGTCAAACGCTGGAGAATCTGCAGGCAGACACGACGCAGCATTCCGATCTGGCGGATCGCGCTTCCTCGGAAACCGAAAGGGCGCTGGAACTGCGCACGCGGGACCGCCAGCGCAAGCTAATCGCCAAGATCGACGCCGCGCTTCGCCGGATCGAAGACGGCTCCTACGGGTTCTGCGAGGAGACCGGCGAGCCGATCACCATCCGGCGCCTCGAGGCGCGGCCGATCGCGACGCTCAGCCTCGAAGCCCAGGAGCGTCACGAGCGGCGCGAAAAGGTCTACCGCGACGAGTAGACGGCGCTAGAAGGGCGAGAGGATCTCAATCACCTGCTGGCCGTAGGCCGGCTGCTGCAGATCGGTGATTTGACCGCGTCCGCCGTAGGAGATGCGCGCTTCGGCGATCTGCGTGTGGCGGATCGTATTGATGTTGGAGATGTCCTCGGGCCGCACGACGCCGGACACCAAAAGCTCGCGCAGCTCGAAATTGACGCGCACTTCCTGTTTGCCTTGGATCACCAGATTGCCGTTCGGCAGAACGTCGGTGACGATCGCGGCGACGGTCAAGGTGATGGCTTCCGAGCGATCCACCGTTCCCGCGCCCGTCTGCTCGGTCGAGGAGCCGACATCGACAAGCGCCTCGGGTGTCACGTCGCCGGGCAAGAGCCTGCCAAGATATCCCTCGAAGCCGAAGAACGCGCCGGCGTCGGTCGATGATGCATTGTCGCGCGACCGCGATGTCGTGTTGGCGACCTTCGCGTTATCGTCGATCTCGATTTCGACGGTGAGAATGTCGCCAACGCGCGTCGCGCGTTGATCCTTGAAGAAGGCACGGCTGCCGCTCGCCCAGAGCGAGTTCGCCTGGAAGACGACCGGTTCGGTCATCGGCATCGGAATGCGCTGGGGCGCATAGCCGCGGAGCGCGATTGGCGAGGTCACGGGCTCAAACGACGGCGGCTTGCCAACACGCTCGAGCCGATCGAGCGCGCCGCAGCCGGGCAGGCCTATCAGCGCCACGAGTATCAGGACGCGACCGAGGGACTTCGTCATCGGGCGGCTCCATTGGCCGGTTCTGCAGAGGAGGTTGCGCCGATCGTTGCTTGCGTTTCGATGATCGCCCGGTTGGGGCCGACCACGCGCGCCTCGATCGAGCGATGCGACTGGTTGTTGACGAGCGAGATGACGTCGCCCTTCGACGCGTTCTCCATCGCGCGGGCATGGGCGGTTAGGCTGAGACCCGCCGTCTCATAGGAGACGACGACGAAATCGCCCTTGCGCACGACGATCGGGCGGCGCAGATCGAGCGGGCGGAGCGGTTCACCCGCCGGCATCCGCCGCTTGGCGGCCATGCCAACGATCGCGCTCGCGTCATCGATCGCATCGATCGGCCAGCGGCGGCCGGCTGCGTTGACGAGGGTCAGGTCGGCTTCTGTTAGAATGTCGTCGGCGCGCACGTCGCGCGCGAGCACGATCCGCGATTCCGGATCGGTTCCGGCGGCCATGGCGTTCTGCGTCAGCGCGGGCAGTGCGACGAGCAACGCGAGGGCGATCACTCCAATGCGCATTAGCCTTCCTCCTAGCCTTTCGCGATCCGCGAGGTCATCGAGAGCATTTCATCGGCCGTGGAGATCACTTTCGAGTTCATCTCGTAGGCGCGCTGCGCGGTAATGAGGTTCGTGATTTCGGCGACCGCGTTGACGTTCGAGGTTTCAAGGAAGCCCTGAACGACCGTGCCGACACCGACTGAGCCGGGCGTGCCGAGTGAGGGCGCCCCGGAGGCGTTCGATTCGAGGAAGAGATTGTCGCCCGTGCCCTCGAGCCCTGAATCGTTGAAGAAGGTCGCAAGCTCGATCTGACCAACGGTCTGCGGCGCGGTAAGACCCGGCACGCGAACCTGGACGAGGCCGGTCTCGCTGATCGAGACGTCGATTGCTTCGCGCGGGATGGAGATCGCGGGCTGGACGACGAAGCCGTCTTGTGTGACGAGTTGACCTTCCGGCGAAAGCGCAAACGCGCCCGCGCGCGTATAGGCTTCCTCGCCCGTCGGGAGAAGGACGCGAAAATAGCCCTTGCCCTGGATCGCGAGATCGAACTGGTTCTCGGTCTGGATGAGATTCCCTTGCTCGTTCACCCGGTAGACGGCTCCCGTTTTCACGCCGACGCCGATCTGAATGCCGCTGGGTACGACGGTACCGGAATCCGACGACGCGGCACCGATCCGCTCGATGTTCTGGTAGAGCAGGTCCTGGAACTCCGCGCGCTGGCGCTTAAAGCCCGTCGTGTTCATGTTGGCGATGTTGTTCGAGATGACCTCGACATTGGTCTGTTGGGCCAGCATGCCGGTCGCCGCGATGCTCATGGCTCTCATGGGAGGGTCCTCTCGCTATACTTTGACTTCGCCAAGCTTCTGGACCGCGCGACGCGTCATGTCCTCGCTCGACTGAATGATTTCGCTCGAATGCTGATAGGCGCGCATGACCTCGATCATCTGGGTCATCTCGATGATCGGCTCGACGTTCGAGCGCTCGAGCATGCCCTGTACGAGCTTGGAGTTGGTCGACCGGATCGGTGCTTCCTCCGTCTCGTAGAGGTTCTCGCCGGTCTTGCGCATCGCGCCTTCGTTCTCGAACTCGACGACGCCGATCCGGCCGATGATGCCTGCGCGCGTCGAGATCGTGCCGTCGCCGGCAATCTTGATCGGCTCATCGCCGGGCGACAGCAGGATCTCGCCGCCGCCGTCGGAGAGGACCGGATGGCCCTCGTTGCTGACGATGCGGCCGCGGCTGTCGAGCTTGAAGTGGCCGTTCCGGGTGTAGCGGTCGCCATCGTCCGTCGCGATCTTGAAATAGCCTTCGCCCTTGATGGCGACGTCGAGCGGAGCCTCGGTCGCGACGAACTGGCCTTCCTTTAGGTCGCGGATCACGCCCCAGTCGCGCACGAAGCGCACTTGCACCGTACGGGGCTCGCCGCCCTCGACGTCGCGCACTTCGACGGGTGTCGTCAGCTCTTCGAAGAGAGCTTCCTCCCGCTTGAACGCCGTCGTCGACTGGTTCGCCAGATTGTTCGCGATGATGTCCATCTTGCGACGGAGCACCATCTGGTTCGACAGACTGACGATGAGGGCGCTGTCCATTGGCCGCCTTCGTTGAGATTTCGTTACGCCACCCACCGCACGCGTGGCGGGCACAGCCCTCTTGCACTCGATATGCCAGCGGCGCGGGACGCCGGATCGCACGGCAGATAAGGGGATTGGCGCGCGCGGCTTTCAGGTGCCGAGCGGCGGCGGCAGGTTCGATCCGGCAAATACTGCCGGTCCCTCACACCCTTCTTTAACCAGCGGCTTCTTATTTTGAGCGCTGTTCAGCCAGCACTGCGGCAGGGAGTTCAGGCGATGGCGAAGGAGTCCGCGAAGCCCCAGGGCGAGGACGCGCCCGAAGAGGGCGAGGGCGCGGCGGCGCCAGCGAAAAAGAAATGGTCGCTGATGAGCCTCCTGCTGTTCGTGGGCGCGCCGGCCGTCGTCGTGATCGGTGCAGGCGTCGGCGCCTATCTCTTTCTTTTCAGCGGCGGCGATGAAGCGCAGACCGCCGAGGGTGCGGGCCATGGCGACGCGCATGGTACGGCCTCGGCCGATGGACACGGACCCGCCGGCGACATGCCGCATGCCGCGTTCTTTGATCTGCCGGATGTGCTCGTCAATCTCGCCTCGGGCGGCAGCCGGCCGACCTATCTGAAGCTGGCGGTCGCGCTCGAATTGCCGGATGCCGAGACGCAGCACGCGATCGAGCCTTTGATGCCGCGCGTGCTCGACAATTTTCAGGTCTATCTCCGCGAGCTGCGCCTGGAGGATCTCCAGGGCTCCGCCGGCATGTTCCGCCTGAAGGAGGAACTCGTGCGGCGCGTCAATCTCGCGGTCGCGCCGGCCGAGGTGAAAGACGTCCTGTTCAAAGAGATGATCATCCAGTAGTTGCGGAGCGCGCGCCGTCGATGTCGGGTCCGGACGAGGAAGTTGACCAGGACGCGCTCGCCAAGGAGTGGGCCGCAGAAGGAGAGGCGTCTGCGGACAAGCCGTCCGATGGCGACGTCGCGGCCGACTGGGAGGCGATGGTCGAAAATGGCGGCGAGGAGGATCTTGCCGCGGGTTCCGACCGCGCGCTCAATCAAGACGAGATCGACAGCCTGCTCGGCTTCGACACCGGCGGCGACGGCAACGGCGAAAAGAGCGGCATCCGCGCGATCATCAATTCGGCGCTCGTCTCCTATGAGCGCCTGCCGATGCTGGAGATCGTCTGCGACCGCCTCGTGCGGTTGATGACGACGAGCTTGCGCAATTTCACCTCGGACAATGTCGAGGTCAGTCTCGACAACGTCTCCTCGATCCGGTTCGGCGACTATCTGAACTCGATCCCGCTGCCGGCGATCCTCGCGGTGTTCCGCGCGGAAGAACTCGACAATTACGGGCTCTATACGGTCGATTCCAACCTCATCTATTCGATCGTCGACGTCCTGCTCGGCGGGCGGCGCGGCACGGCCGCGATGCGGATCGAGGGGCGGCCCTATACGACCATCGAGCGCAGCCTCGTGCAGCGGATGATCGAGGTCGTGCTCGCCGACACGCAGGCGGCGTTCGAGCCGCTCTCGCCGATCCGTTTCACGCTCGACCGGCTGGAAACGAACCCGCGATTCGCGGCGATCGCGCGGCCGGCCAATGCGGCGATCCTCGTCAAGCTTCGGATCGACATGGAGGACCGGGGCGGGCGGATCGAGCTGCTGCTTCCCTACGCCACGCTCGAGCCCATTCGCGAGCTGCTGCTGCAGCAATTCATGGGCGAGAAGTTCGGGCGCGACTCGATCTGGGAAGGCCATCTTGCGACCGAGCTCTGGTCGACGTCGGTGGAAATCGATGCCGTACTCGATGAGCAGATGATGCCGCTCTCGAAAGTCATGTCGTTCGAGGTCGGCCAGACGCTCATGCTCAATTGCGGGCCTGACGCGCATATCGAAATGCGCTGTGGCGGCGTGCCGCTCCTCAAAGGCTGCATGGGCCGAATCAACCAGAGCATCGCCGTTCGCGTCGATCAGAAGATCAAGCGCGAGGGCAGCACCGAGCCGAAGGCGAGGGCCTAGCCTTGGACCTTTCGCTCGTGCTCGATATCGCACTCGTCGCACTTCTCATGGCGCTGATCGCCTATTGTGCGATCCTCGACCGGCGCTTGCGCGCGGTACGGGCAGGCCAGGGCGAGCTCGAAGGCTTTCTCGCCGATCTCACGGAGGCGACCGCACGAGCGGAGCAATCGATCATCACGTTGCGCGCGAAATCAGGCGACAAGGTGAGTGAGCTTCAGGAAAACGTGAAGAGCGCCCGTGCCTTGTCGGACGAACTTTCGCTTCTCGTCGAAACAGGCTCGCGGTTGGCCGAGCGCCTCGAAACGGCGCGTCCCGGCGTAGACGATCCCGCTGCGCCGCTTCGACAAATTCTTAGAGAGGTTCGATAATATGTTGAAACCTCGATTCTTCCCGGCCTTGGCGATCGGTGCCGCACTGGTTCTCGCGATGAAACTGGCCGAGGTCGCCTCCGGACTCTCCTCGATCTCGCCTGCGATCGCGGCGGATGCTCCGCCGCCCGAGGAGGCCCCGCATGTGGCCGCGCCGGACGAAGGTGCGGTGGAGGCGCCGGCCGAGACGGAGACGACGGGCGATGCGTTCGTCGTCGACCCTGCGAATATGAGCGCTTCGGAGATCGCGGTGCTGCAGGCGCTTTCGGCCCGGCGCGCGGAGTTGGAGGAGCGTTCGCGCGAGCTCGATCTGCGCGATCAGCTGCTCGCCGCCACCGAGAAGCGCGTCAACGAACGCATCGCCGATCTCAAGGCCATCGAAACGCACATCGAATCCCTCATGCGAACGCGCGATGAGCAGGCTGAGTTGCAAATCGCGAGCCTCGTCAAAGTCTACGAAACCATGAAGCCGGTGGATGCCGCGCGGATCTTTGAGAAGCTCGATCCCGATGTGCTCCTCGATGTCGCGCAGCGCATGAAGCCGGCCAAGATCGCACTCGTGCTCGCGGCGATGGAGCCGACGCAGGCCCAATTGCTCACGGTCCGCCTGGCGAGCCGGCTGACCTTGCCGCCGGCGACAGCCGAGACAGTCGCTCCGAACCCGCCCGCAACGCCTGCGCCGGGCACGCCGGGTTAGTCGCAGCGTCTTCGAGTTGGCGGCCGCAGAGACTATGGTCTGGCAGCCGGCGCAACGATTCGCGGGAAACCTGACGTGCGCGATCCCGGGCGCGGGGCGGCGCGCACGGACCAAGCTCGAAGATGCCGACGCCTGATGCGAACTAAGTTTTTTCTTCCCTTCCATCGTGCAGCACGCGCCACGGCGCGGATCGCGGCGGCGTTGGCGATGGCAATCGCGGCGGTGACGCCGGCCATGGCGGCTGACGACGTTTCGATGCGGGCGGAACTCAGCAACGGCTATGCACGGCTCATCCTCGAGGCCGCGCAGCCGCTGAACGCCACAGCCCGGATCGAGGAGGGCGTCCTCGTCGTCTCGTTCGACCGGCCGATCGCGCTCGATCCGGAGGCGGTTGAGAACGCGCTCGCGGCCTATGCGACGCAGGTGCGCGCCGATGCGAACGGCGAGGGGCTGCGCGTCGCGCTGCGGCGAACGGATTATCGCACCGCCGCCAGCGCGGCGGACAACCGCGTCGCCATCGACATCGTGCCGCCCGCCTATCCGGGGCTACCGCCCGCCCTGCCGCCGCTGCCGGCGCCGCCGACACCGCCGCCGCCTGAAACCGATCCCGATAGGATGCCCGTGCTCAAGGTCCGGGTTGGCGAGCACCGCGATTTCAGCCGCGTCGTCTTCGATTTTCCCGAGCTCGTCGACTACAGCTTCTCGACCGAGGACGGGAAGCTTTCGATTCTTTTCGACCGGCCGATGCGGCCGGATCTCGAGCGCCTGAACGCGGCGCCACCCGCCTGGGTGCGCCGCGCGAATTGGGCGATCGAGGGGACGAAGCTGCGCATCACGCTGACGGTCGATCCCGCCGCCGGCCTTCATCATTTCCGCGACGGGCCGAAGATCGCCTTCGACATCAAGGCGCCGATCGCCGACGCCGAGGGGCCGCCGCCCGCGCCGGTTGCGCCCGCCGCCGCAACACCGGTACCGCCGAGCGAGACCGTGGCGGCAACGGCGGAGGCTGAAGCGGTTGCCGCCCCCACCCCGGAGGCAGAGAGCGCTCCGCCCGCGTCCGTCGGTCCGCCACAGGCAACCGAGGCGGCTCCCGAGGCCATCGCTGCGGTCGAGCAAGCGGCGCCGCCCGCACCTACGCCTGAGCCCGAGGCGGCGGCGGAGGCCCCAGTTGTTGCGGCGGCTTCCGACGCAGACTTGCCGGTCGTCGATGCCGCGACCGGCGTGCCCATCGAGGAGCACGCCGAGGCGCCTGCCGCCGCGCCGGCACCTGAGCTTCCGGCGACGGATGCGGCGGCGGCGGAAGCGGTCGCGCCCGTCAAGCGCCCGCCGCATGTCGTTATCGCGGCCTCGATCCCGGATGGCCTCTCGCTCACCTTTCCTTTCCCTCAACCGGTCGGGGCGGCCGCCTTCCGGCGCGGGCCCTATCTCTGGCTAGTCTTCGACGGCAGCGCGCTCATCGATCTCTCGGCGATCGATCAGCGCTTCTTCTCGACGGTGACGCAGGCCGACCAGATCAATGTGCAGGAGGCGACCGTCGTCCGGCTGACGCTGGCGCCAACGATCCTCGCGAGCGTTGCGCCCGCCGGGGAGGAATGGGCCGTTCGCCTTACCGAGACGCTGGCGGAGCCGCCAGCGGCCATCACGTTGACGCGCCAGCCGCGTACGGTGGGCGAGGCGAGCGTCACCGCGACGCTTACCAACGCGAGCCGGGTGCTCAGCCTCACCGATCCGGAGGCGGGCGACCGCGTCATTGTCGTGACGGCCATGGGCCCCGCGCAAGGGCTCGCGGCGCCGCGCCGGTTCGTCGAGTTTCAGGCGCTCGGCAGCGCGCACGGCCTCGCGATCCTTCCGCTGACGGACGATCTAGACGTGTCGATCGAGCCGGCGGGCGTCGTCATCTCGACCGGCCGAGGCCTCACGCTCTCGGCGGGAAGCGTCGCCCAGCCGACCCAGACTTCGAGTACGGTCGGCCCGATCGAAGCCCCGGGCTTCATGGATTTCACGGCCTGGCGCGGCCCGCCTGGTCAAAGCTTTCTCGACACACGCCAGGCGCTTCTCAGGCGCAGTGCCGATCCCGACGCGGATATGACGAAGGCTCGGTTCGATCTCGCGCGGTTCTATCTGGCCTATGGCCTCGCGCCCGAGGCGCTGGGCGTCCTCAATCTTCTTGAGCAAGGCGATCGGACGTCCGCGCAGGACCCCGCGTTCCATGCCATGCGAGGCCTCGTCTATCTGCTCATGGGCCGCTACGACGAAGCGCGGGGCGACCTCACGGGAAATGCGCTGGTCAATGATCCGCATGCGGCGCTGTGGCGCGCGCTGCTCGCCGCCGAGACGCAAGATTGGGGCGCCGTGCGGCGCAACCTCGCGTTCGGCGAAAGCGCGATCGACCGCTATCCGCTCGAATGGCAGGCGCGGCTCATGATCGCGGCCGCGAAGGCGGCGCTCGCCGTCAACGACATCGAATCGCTCGACGGGCTGTTGTCGCGGATGCCGCAGGGCGATCTGCCGCTGCCGCTCCGGCTCGAGGCCGATCTGCTGCGCGGCCAGATGATGGAGCGGCTCGGGCGGACGGCCGATGCATTGGAGGCCTATCAGGCTGTCGCGGCGGCGGACTACCGGCCCTTGCGTGTTCGAGCGACCTTTGCCGAGATTGATCTGCGCAGCCGTACGGGCTCGCTCGGCGCAACCCAGGCCATCGAACAGCTCGACCGGTTGCGGTTCCAATGGCGCGGCGATGACACAGAGCTCGCCATCCTGCGGCGCCTCGCGCAATTACACATCGAGGTCGGCGATCCGCGCAACGGCCTCTCGATCATGCGGGCGGCGGTCACGAATTTTCCGAAATCGCCGCTCGCGCGCGAGATGCGCGACGAGATGGGGCGGATCTTCGAGACGCTCTTCGTCGGCGGTACGGCGGATAAGATGCCGCCGGTGCAGGCGCTCGGGCTCTACTACGATTTCAAGGAACTGACGCCGATCGGGCGTCTTGGCGATGACATGATCCGGCGCCTCGTCGACCGGCTGATCAGTGTCGACCTCCTGGCCCAAGCCGCTGAACTCCTGCAGCACCAGGTGGACAATCGTCTGCAGGGCGTGGCCAAGGCCTCGGTCGCGACGCGCCTCGCGGTCGTCTATCTGCTCGACCGCAAGCCGGAGAAGGCGCTCGCCGCGATTCATCAATCCCGCCAGACCTTGCTGCCCGACACGCTAGCGCGCGAACGGCGGCTGCTCGAAGCGCGGGCCTTGAGCGAACTGCGCCAATACGAAGCCGCGCTCGATGTCGTCGACGGATTGGAAGACAGCGAGACGACGCGACTGCGCGCCGACATCTATTGGGCGGCGCGCAACTGGCCTGCGGCGGCGGCTAAGCTCGAGGCGCTCGTCACCCCGCTCCAGGCGGGCAGCCAGCCGCTCGAGCGCGACGCCCGGTTCAACGTCATCCGCGCGGCGATCGCCTATTCGCTGGCCGACGACGCGGCGGGGCTTGCGCGGCTGCACGCGGGTTTTGCCGCCAAGATGTCGGCGAGCGAGGATTCGCGCACGTTCGAGGTCGTCAGCGCGCCGATCGACAGCCAGGGCGTCGATTTCCGCGAGTTCGCCCGGCAGGTCGCGAGTTCCGACACGCTGGAAGCGTTCATGTCCGGCTTCCGCGAGCGGTTCGGCGTGCCAGCGGCGGGCGCTACGAACTAGGGCGCGTAGCTCTGAACGAGGCTGCCCGTGATCAGGTGCCAGCCATCGACCAGCACGAAGAAGATCAGCTTGAAGGGCAGCGAGATGATGATCGGCGGCAGCATCATCATGCCCATCGACATGAGGATCGAGGCGACGACAAGGTCGATCACCAGGAACGGCAGGAAGACCAGGAAGCCGATCTCGAAGGCGCGGCGCAGCTCTGAGATCATGAAGGCGGGGATCAGCACGCGGTAAGGAACGGCCTCCGCGTTGGCTGGCGTCTCTTCCTTGGCAAGCGAGAGAAAAAGTTCGAGATCCGTATCGCGGACATGGGCCAGCATGAAGGTCTGAACAGGCTTTGCAGCCTTTGGCCAGGCCGTTTCGAAGTCCATCTCCTCGGCCAGCAATGGCGCGATGCCGTCGCGATAGGCCGCATCGAAGGTGGGGGCCATTACGAAAGCGGTGAGGAAGAGGGCAAGGCTGACGATGACGGTGTTGGGCGGGCTTTGCTGCGCGCCGATCGCCGTGCGCAGCAGCGAGAGGACGACGACGATCCGCACGAACGACGTCACCATGATGAGGATCGAGGGCGCGAGCGAAAGGATCGTCACCAGCGCGAGGATCTGGACGATCCGTTCGGTCAGCGCGCCGTCCTCGCCGAAATTGAGCGCGATCTCCTGCGCCCCGGCGGGGAGCGTCATCAGCACGAGAACGGCAAGGGAGGTGGCGAGCCGGGCGATCATGGCAGCGGCTCGGTCCGGACGATCTGGGGCGCGCGCGCGTGCGGCCAGACCAGCGTCGGCACGGGCGCCGCATTCGCTGGTGCCTCCGCCGCGTCAGGGGCAGGGGCGATGCCGCCCTCGATGAGCGTCGCGCCCGTTGGGCCGATCAGGAGAAGATGCTCGACACCATCGCGCCGCACGAGCGCGAGCGTGTTGCGCGCATCGAGACGGCGCGTCTCGACCAGTGCCAAACGGCGCTGCGTGCCCGCCTGCAAGGTCATGGCCGTAAACCCCAAGCGGCGCGCCGCCCAGGCGCAGCCGAAGAGCAGGCCCATCACCAGCGCGAAGGCGCCGATGAAGCGCATCAGGTCGATTTCATCCATCGGCGGTTCGCGCCCCTTAAGACCGGCAATTCTTGCCGCCTTCGCCGTTATCCTCAGGGACGGCGCTTAAGCGAGGCTTAAGGTCAACGCTCCCTTTCCTGGATTTCGTGGATCCGCGACAAATTTTTTTTGAGGTCTTAATCCAGCCTTAAGCGCATCTGCTCGAGAGTGCCGCCAGGTGAGATTGGCGACGCGCGCCTGGAAGGGGAGCGATGGATCTCTTCGACATTCCCGTGCTGAACGTCCTGCGCCAAAAGATGGCGTGGCTCAGCGCGCGGCAATCGGTGATCGCAGAGAACGTCGCGAACACCAACACACCGGGTTTCCAGGCGCAGGACCTTGAAGACCTGCCCTTTGAAGACATTCTCGAGGCGCATGAGCGCGGCGACGCGCGGCGCGAGGACTCGTTCAACCGGCACAGTGCGGCGGCCGCGACGCGGCGTACGCAGGCCATGACGTTCGAGCGGATCGATGCGCCGGGCACGCAGACCTCGCCGAACGGCAATTCGGTCGTGCTCGAGGAGCAGATGCTCAAGATTTCGGAAACGCAGCTCGACTATGCGGCGGCAACCGGCCTCTACCGCAAGGCTTTGAACATGTTGCGCCTCGCGGCGGTCGGCAACCGCTAAGCCTTCGCCTTTTTCAGGAGATGGGTCCCCATGGAAATCGCCAAGTCGATGATGATCGCAGCAGCGGGCATGCAGTCGCAGACCGAGCGGATGCGGATCATCGCGGAAAACATCGCCAATGCGAACTCCACCGCGCACAGCCCGGACGAGGATCCCTATCGCCGGCAGGTTCCGACCTTCGAGAACACGCTCAACCGGGAAATGAACGTGCCGCTCGTTCACATGGCAGGCACGGTTTCGGACTATTCGGAGTTTCGCGAGCAATATAATCCCGGCCATCCGGCTGCAGACGCCCAAGGCTACGTCAAGCTGCCAAACGTCGATCCGCTGATCGAAATGATGGACATGCGCCAAGCGCAGCGCAGCTTCGACGCGAATGTCAGCGTGATCGATTCCGCGCGCTCCATGCTCGCGCGGACGATCGAGCTGCTGCGCCGCTAGGCCGCTAGAAGGAGAAAACGATGAGCGTCAATCCCACGAGCGTGGCGGCCGCCTATCAAAAGGCGATGGCCTCCAAGGACGCGCCGGGCGCGGACGCCGGCGACGGCGGCGCGTTTGCCAAACTCGTCGGCGATGCGATGGCCGATGCAGTCGCAACCGGCAAGGCCGGCGAGGCCGGCATCGTCGCGGGCGCGGCGGGCAAGGCCGACATGGTCGACGTCGTCACCGCCATCTCGGCGGCGGAGGTGACGCTCGAGACCGTGATCGCGGTGCGCGACCGCGTGGTCGCGGCCTATCAAGAAGTCATGAAGATGCCCATCTAACCCCTTGGTGCGCCTCGGCGCGCGCAGGGCCGGCAACGCCGCCTTAACCTTGACGGGCGCAGAGTGGAGTCCGTTCAGCCGCTTCGCTCAAGAGGTTCGTCATGACGGGCGCCGAGGTTCTCGACGTCGCGCGGGATTCGATCTACGTGCTGCTGCTGCTCGCCGCGCCAATCATGCTGGTCGGGCTCATCGTCGGCGTTTCGATCGGTCTCCTTCAGGCGCTCACGCAAGTGCAGGAAATGACGATCGTCTTCGTGCCGAAGATTCTCGCGATCTTCGTCTCGCTCCTCATCGCGCTGCCGTTCATGGGCGCGGTGATGAACGACTACATGCGCCAGATCGCCGAACGCATCGCCGCCTTCTGAGCGGCGAGGACCCGAGCCCCATGCTCTCCGTTGCCTTCGCCGAAGGGACCCTGCCGCAGACGGTTTTCGCGTTCCTGCTCGCGTTCGCGCGGCTCTCGTCGGTTCTGATGCTGATGCCGGCGGTGGGCGAGATGTCGGTGAGCCCGCGCGCGCGCATCTCCCTAGCGGTTGCCGTGACCGCGGCGCTGGGGCCAAGCGTCATTGGAACCTATCCCAGCGTTCCGGAGCACATCTTCCAAATGCTGTCGCTCTTGATTCAGGAGATCCTGATCGGGCTTACACTCGGGCTCATCATGCGGCTTGTCGTCAGCGCGCTCTCCGTTGCGGGCTCGACCATCGCGATGCAGACGGGGTTGGGCTTCGTGCAGGCCGTCGATCCGACGAACGGGCTCCAAGGCGCGCTGATCGGCACGTTCCTCTCGCTGACGGGTCTCACGTTCATTCTTGTCACGAACCTTCACGTACCCATGTTCGTCGCGCTTCAGGAATCCTATCGGATCTTCCCGCCGGCGAGCCCTTTTCCCGTGGCCGATGTCGTCGCGCTGGTCACACGTACTGTTGCCGATGCTTTTTTGCTGGGCATTCAGATCGCGACACCCTTCCTCGTGTTCGGCCTCCTCTTCAATCTCGCGGCCGGCATTCTCGGCAAGCTGATGCCGCAAATGCCGATCTTCTTCATCGCGATGCCCGCGAGCATCCTCTTCGGGCTCGTTCTGATGATGCTGGGCATCGGCGCGGCGATGCTGTGGTTCGCTGAGCATTTCCAATCCGGGATCGCGCCGCTCGCAGGGGTCGGCTAGGCCGTGGCCGAAGAGCAGGATCGTTCCCAAAAAACAGAAGACCCCTCAGCGAAACGGCTGCAGGACGCGCTGGAACGCGGCGACGTCGTCAAGAGTCAGGACGTCGTCAATTGGACGGTGCTGGCGGTTGCGGCCGCGCTAATGGCGCTCTATGGGCCCTACGCGGCGGGCACGCTTGCCAGGGGGCTCTCGACTTTCCTCGCCGCGCCGCACGCCATCGTCCTCGATTCGGCGACGATGGGAATGTTGCTACGGGATGTGGGCTGGCTGATCCTCTCGGCGCTGGGTCTGCCGTTCGGGTTTTTGATCGTGGCCGGGATCGTTGGCAATCTTGCGCAGCATCCGCTCGTCTTCTCCGCCGAAAAGCTGCAGCCCAAGCTTGAGAAGCTGTCGCTGATCAAGGGTTTCAAGCGCATCTTCGGCATGGATGCGATCGCGAACTTCACCAAGGGGCTGCTGAAGGTCGCCGCCGTCGGGTTGACGGCCACCTTCGTGCTCTGGCCGGAGCGGCGGTTCCTCGACGCGCTCATAACGCTCGATCCCGCCGCGCTGCTGCCGCATGCGCTCGCAATCGCGGTCCGGCTCTTCATCGCGGTGCTCGCGGCCTACGCGATCATCGCCGCACTAGACTACGCCTATCAGCGCTATCAACGCTTCGAGCGGCTGCGCATGAGCAAGCAGGAGCTCAAGGAAGAGTTCAAGCAATCCGAAGGCGACCCGCATGTGCGCGCCAAGATTCGCCAGGTTCGCCAGGAGCGCTCGCGCCGGCGCATGATGGCAGCCGTGCCTACGGCAACGGCCATCATCACCAACCCGACGCACTATGCCGTCGCGATCCGGTACGAATCAGGCAAGATGGCGGCACCAGTCTGTGTCGCCAAAGGCGTCGACGCAGTGGCGATGCGTATCCGGGACGTCGCGAAAGAGCATGGTGTTCCAATCATCGAGAACCCGCCCCTCGCGCGGACACTCTATGCAACGGTCGACGTGGACGAGGCGATCAAGCCCGAACACTACAAGGCCGTTGCGCAGATCATCGGCTACGTCATGCGCCTGCGCCGCGGGCCTCTTCCGGCGCGGCGCTAGGCGGGCGGGTGAGGGTTCGAGCGCGCTGGTGAGGCCTGCCTCATGCCGCTGATGTCTGCCAACCCGCGTCAGGCAACGGCGGCCGAGGAGGCTCTTGCCGCTCCTCGACGGATGGAATCGCTGTGGCACCCGGCCGAGTGGCTGACGTCGCCGTTGCCCGGCGTCATTCTCTTCTCGATCTCCGTGGCGGCGGTTCTCGGCGTCCTCATCTTCGGATCGAATGTCGGCATCGTGGGCCTTGGCGTGCTGGCGGCGCTGACGCTGACGGGGGCGGGGCTCACCTTCGTCAGCCTCCAATCCCCCGAGGCGATGGGCGTGCGGCGGGGGCGCTTCAAAGGCGGCGTGCTCGAGCGGCTACCCGATCCGATCGTCGTTCTCAACAAGGCGGGCGCCGTCATCTTCGCCAACGAGGCCTACCAGGAGTGTTTCCGTGAGCCGGACGGCGCGCTTCAGACCCCTGAAGTGGTGCTCGGCGGCCTCAATGAGACCGCATCGGGACTCTTTCGGCTGCAACGGGCCGCACTCGCGGGGGAGACCTCGCAGCTTCCCATGATCGCGGGGCCAGCGGCCGCCAGCCATCGCGGCGCGCCGCTTCTCGTCAGCGTTTCGGCACTCGGCGCGCGGGCCGGGTCGTCGGTCTGGAGGATAGCGATCCCGCCGGAGGGCATTATCATGAGCGCACGAGACGACGGCAATGTCGTGCCGCTGAGGCCGTTCGCCGAGGCGAGCGGTTCTGACGGCGAGGGGAAGCGTCTGACAGAGATTTACGAGGAAATCCTCGCGCGATACTTCAAGGCGGCACCGGTGGGCGTCGCCTTGTTGACGCAGGATCGCAAGGTCGCCCGCGCAAACCCGGCCTTCGAGGCACTGGTCGGCGGTGAGCAGACGCTGATTGGCCGCACGGTGCCCGAACTCGTCGCGCCGGCGGACCGGGAGGCGGTGGGAGCCGCGCTCGATGCCGCCTTTCGCGGCGAGGCCGCGCCCGGTGTCGAATTCCATGCGCAAATCGATTCGAGCCGGACCGGACGGATCTTCGTCGCGCGGCTCGACGGCGAGGACCAAGTGATCTGCTATCTCGTGGACACGAGCGTTCAAAAAGCGATCGAGAACCAATTCGCGCAGGCCCAGAAGCTTCAAGCGGTTGGGCAGCTGGCGGGCGGGGTTGCCCATGATTTCAACAATTTGCTGACCGTTGTTCTGGGGTTCGCCGAGTTGTTGCTGCAGCGGCACAAGCCGGGCGATCCCTCCTTTGCCGATCTCATGCAGATCAAGAACAACGCCTCCCGCGCGGCGCGGCTGGTCGGCCAACTGCTCGCCTTCTCGCGGCGCCAGGTGCTGCAGCCGAAGGTCTTTTATTCCGATGAATTGCTCAACGAATTGTCGGACATGCTGCGCCGGGTCCTGACGGAGGAGGTTAAGCTCGTCACCAAGTTCGCGCGCGAGAGCTGGCCCATCAAGGTCGATGAGAGCCAATTCTCTAATATGATCATGAACTTGGCGCTCAATGCGAAGGATGCAATGGAGCGCGGTGGGACCGTCACGCTGACAACCTCAAATGTGACGCTCGCGCAGGCGCTCCGCAACGAAGGCTTCGAGGTGCCCCCCGGCGATTACGTTCTGATCGAGGTCGCCGATACCGGCACGGGCATCCCAAAAGAGAATTTGAACAAGATCTTCGAACCTTTTTTTACGACCAAGGGTCAGGGAAAGGGGACAGGCCTTGGCCTCTCGATGGTCTATGGCTTCGTCAAGCAGTCGGGCGGCTTCGTCTTCCCGGACAGCGAGATGGGCAAGGGCACGGTCTTCCGCATCTATCTGCCGCGCTATCTGGGCAGCGAGCAGAGCGTCTCGGTGAGCGAGGAGGGTGAGCGCGCGCAGCCGCGCGACCTCACGGGGCGGGGCACGATCCTTCTCGTAGAAGATGAAGACGCCGTGCGAAGCTTCGCTGCGCGCGCGCTTTCCATGCGCGGTTACGAAGTGCTGGAGGCCAATGGCGGCGAGGCGGCGCTCGAGATCATGCAGGCACGGGCGAACGAGATCGCGCTCCTCATCACCGATGTCGTGATGCCGAACATGGACGGGCCGACGCTGGCGAAGGAGGCGCGGCAGATCTATCCCGCGCTCAAGGTGATCTTCATTTCGGGCTATGCGGAGGATGCATTCCGGCGGGCCGACGAGCCGATGGAGACGATTGCGTTCCTCCCCAAGCCCTTCACGCTCAAGCAGCTCGCCGCCAAGGTGAAGGACGTGATGGACGGCGTTTCCCAGGCGGCCGGCGTTTGAAGAACAAAACTCGAAGATCGGCCTGAAAGTGTAAAAGTATCAACGCTTTAGAGACCTATTGCCAATCGGAACAAATCATGTACATTTGAGTCATTGCGCCCCTGGCGGGCCCGTGAAATAAGGATCGAACCGCATGTCGTCTTCACCCATTCGTCTCGTCGATCGGCCCGAAGTGGACAAAAAACGCGCGCTTGACGCTGCCTTGCAACAGATCGACCGGGCCTTCGGCAAGGGCTCGGTGATGAAACTCGGGCAGCGCGATCACATCGTGGAGATCGAGGCGCTGCCCACGGGCTCGCTCGGGCTCGACATTGCGCTTGGCATCGGCGGCGTGCCGCGCGGGCGGGTGATCGAGATCTACGGGCCGGAATCCTCAGGCAAAACGACGCTCGCGCTCCACATCGTCGCCGAGGCGCAGAAGCGCGGCGGGATCAGCGCTTTCGTCGATGCGGAGCACGCGCTCGATCCGATCTATGCGCGCAAGCTCGGCGTCGATCTCAATGAGCTGCTCATTTCGCAGCCCGATACCGGCGAGCAGGCTCTCGAGATCACCGATACGCTCGTCCGTTCGGGCGCGGTCGACGTTATCATCGTCGATTCCGTGGCGGCGCTGACGCCCAAAGCCGAACTTGATGGCGAGATGGGCGATTCGCTGCCGGGCTTGCAGGCCCGCCTCATGAGCCAGGCGCTGCGCAAACTGACGGCCTCGATCTCCAAGTCGAATACGTGCGTGATCTTCATCAACCAGATCCGCATGAAGATCGGTGTGATGTTCGGCAACCCGGAGACGACAACCGGGGGGCATGCCCTCAAATTCTATTCGTCCGTTCGCCTCGATATCCGGCGGATCGGTCAGATTAAGGAGCGTGAGGAGGTCGTCGGGTCGCAGACGCGCGTCAAGGTCGTCAAAAACAAGGTGGCACCGCCGTTCCGAACCGTCGAATTCGACATCATGTATGGGTCTGGCATTTCCAAGACCGGCGAGCTCATCGATCTGGGCGTCAAAGCGGGCATCGTCGAGAAATCGGGCTCCTGGTTTTCCTATGACGGTCAGCGGATCGGGCAGGGCCGCGAGAACGCGAAGAGTTTCTTGGCGACCAATCCCGATGTCGCCGGGCGGCTTGAATCGGCGATCCGCGGCAATGTCGGGATCATTGGCGCCGAAATGGTCGAGGGCGGCGCCGACGAGGACGAGCCGGACGCGAAGGCCGCCGAGGGATAGGGCGGACGCGAGATACCCCGACGCGAGAGAGAGTGACTCGATCGGGTAGACTGAGGCGCGCTGGACGGATCCGGCGCGCCTCGTTTTTATGTGCCGGTCAGAGGGTGAAGCGAGGGGCGGGCCGGATCCGCGCAGCAAGCCCTTGTTCCCTTGATCTGGCGCGTCCACCGGCTATCTCGACAGAGTTCGGCTGGGTCGGCTAGATGCCGCACAGACCCTCGGCGGCGCTGGTGATTCCGGCCCGTCATCGGCGTCCAGCGAGATTTGGAATGAACAGCCTCAACGACATTCGCAAGACGTTCCTGAGCTATTTCGCCGATCGGGGGCATGAGGTCGTGCCGTCCTCGTCGCTCGTTCCGCGCAACGATCCCACCCTCATGTTCACGAATGCGGGGATGGTGCAGTTCAAGGACGTGTTCACCGGTGCTGCGAGCCGGGCCGTGCCGCGCGCAACGTCGTCGCAGAAATGCGTGCGGGCCGGCGGCAAGCACAACGATCTCGACAATGTCGGCTACACCGCCCGGCATCACACGTTCTTCGAGATGCTCGGCAATTTCTCGTTCGGCGATTACTTCAAGGAAGAGGCGATCGCCTTTTCCTGGGAATTGGTGTCGCGGCATTTCGAGCTGCCCGCTCAGCGGCTGCTGGTCACCGTCTATGCCGATGACGAAGAAGCCTTCGCGTTGTGGCGCAAGATCTCCGGGCTTCCGGCCTCCCAAATCATCCGGATCGGAACGAGCGACAATTTCTGGTCGATGGGCGAAACGGGGCCGTGCGGGCCGTGTTCGGAGATCTTCTTCGACTATGGCGAGAGTGTGCCCGGCGGGCCGCCGGGAAGCGCCGATCAGGATGGCGACCGGTTCGTCGAATTCTGGAATCTCGTCTTCATGCAGTTCGAGCAGGTGGACGCAACGACGCGCCGCCCGCTGCCCAAGCCGTCCATTGATACCGGCATGGGCCTCGAGCGAATGGCCTCGATCCTTCAGGGCAAGACCGATAATTACGACACGGACCTGTTCCGGCAATTGATCGAGGCTTCGGCCGATCTTACGCGGCAGGCGGCTGACGGCGCGCATGCGGTTAGCCACCGGGTCGTGGCCGATCATCTGCGCGCCTCCTCGTTCCTTATCGCGGACGGCGTGCTTCCCGCCAATGACGGGCGCGGCTATGTGCTTCGCCGCATCATGCGCCGTGCGATGCGCCATGCGCATTTGATGGGCGTGCGCGATCCCTTGATGCACCGCCTCGTTCCGGTGCTCGTGCGCGAAATGGGCGCGGCCTATCCCGAACTCGTCCGCGCGCAGGCGCTGATCGTTGAGACGCTGCATCTGGAAGAGACACGGTTCCGCCAGACGCTCGAGCGCGGCCTGAAGCTCCTCGACGAAGCCGTGGCGCCGCTCGGCGCGGGCGCCGCGCTTCCCGGCGAGGTCGCGTTCAAGCTCTACGACACTTACGGATTTCCGCTCGATCTGACGGAGGACGCGCTGCGCGCGCGCGGCCTTGGCGTTGACCGCGCGGGGTTCGACAGCGCAATGGCGCGTCAGCGTGAAGAGGCGCGTGCGGCCTGGGCGGGCTCGGGCGAGGCGACGACGGCGCAGGTCTGGTTCGCGCTTCGCGAACGGCTGGGGGCCACGGAATTTCTTGGTTATGAGACCGAGGAGGCGGAAGGGATCATTACCGCTTTGCTTGTCGAAGGGCAGGAGGTGAGCGCGATCGGGGCCGGCACCAAGGCGCAGATCCTCACGAACCAGACGCCGTTCTACGGCGAATCCGGGGGGCAGGTCGGCGATGCCGGCATCCTCTTCAGCGCCAAGGGCGCCGAGTTCGTCGTTGCGGACACGCAAAAGGCACTGGGCGCGCTCCATGTCCATGAAGGAACGCTCGCGCGCGGCACGCTCAAGATCGGTGATGCCGTCGAGATGCGGGTCGATCGTCTGCGGCGCGCCAAGACACGCGGCAATCACTCGGCGACGCATCTCCTTCACGCTGCGCTGCGCCGCGTACTCGGCGATCACGTCACACAGAAAGGGTCGCTCGTCGCGCCCGATCGGCTGCGCTTCGATTTCTCGCACTCAAAGCCGCTGAGCCCAGAGGAGATCTCCGCGATCGAAGCGGAAGTGAACGATATCATCCTCGAGAACGAAGCCGTCTCCACGCGCCTGATGGGGACGGACGATGCGATCGCGGCCGGCGCGATGGCGATGTTCGGCGAGAAGTACGGAGATGAAGTCCGTGTGCTGACGATGGGCGCACTGCCCGGGGACGCGCGCAAGCCCTATTCGGTCGAACTGTGCGGCGGTACGCATGTGGCGCGCGTCGGCGATATCGGCCTTTTTAAGATCGTCTCGGAGAGCGCGGTCGCTTCGGGTATCCGGCGCATCGAAGCCGTCACGGGGCGGGGCGCACGCGACTATGCTGACAGTCATATCGCGACGGCGCGAGAGGCAGCGCTCGCGCTTCGCACGAGCGTCGATGACCTGCCGCAGCGCCTTACCCAACTCGTCGAGGAGCGCAAGCGGCTCGAGCGTGAACTGCTGGATGCCAAGCGCGCGCTGGCGCTGAGCGGCGTCTCGAAGGGCGAGGCGGAAGCACGAGAGGAGATCAACGGCGTCGCGTTCATTGCCCGGACGTTGGAGGGGATTGCGGCCAAGGATCTGCGCAACGCGGTCGATGAGGCGAAAAGCTCTCTCGGCTCGGGAGTCGTCGCGTTCGTGACGACGGCGGACGGCAAAGCCTCGGTCGCCGTCGGGGTGACCGATGACCTCACGCAGCGCGTCTCTGCGGTCGATCTCGTTCGCGCCGCGGCCGCCGCCATTGGCGGCAAAGGCGGCGGTGGGCGCGCCGACATGGCCCAGGCGGGCGGGCCGGATGCGGCCAATGCCGAGGCGGCGCTCGCGGCGGTCCGCGCGGCGCTGGCCGCGGCGCCCTAGTGATGCCCGCGCCAGTCTCGCGCTGGGCGCCACTCAGGCAGCGGCTCTATCTGATCGTCGAGATCGGCCGGCACGGCGATCTGGCCGCGCGGGTCTTCGAAGTCGCGATGAGCGCGCTCATCCTCGCGAATATCGGTGCCTATGTGCTCGAGACGGTGCCTGCCTATGCCGCGACATGGGGCGAGGCGTTCGCATTCTTCGATCTCGTTTCGCTTTGGATCTTCCTCATCGAATACCTGGTGCGCCTGTGGGTTTCGATCGAGCATCCGCCAGTGCGCCGGCAGGGGCCGATCCTTGGGCGGCTCGCCTTCGCGGCGCGGCCGGACATGCTGATCGATCTCGTCGTCATCTCGCCGCTCGTGCTCGGCATGTTCGGCTTTCTCGACACGCGGTTTCTGCGGATCTTGCGAATCCTGCGATTCCTGAAGCTCGCCCGGTTTTCACCGGCGCTCGCGACGCTCGGGCGGGTTATCCGATCCGAGGCGAGGGCGCTGTTCGGCACGGCGATCATCATGCTCGGCGCGGCGATCGTCTCGGCCTCGCTACTGCAGATCATCGAGGGGCGCGTCCAGCCCGAGGCGTTCGGCACTGTGCCGCATGCGATGTGGTGGGCGATCACGACACTCACAACCGTCGGCTATGGTGATGTCGTGCCGGTGACGGCGCTTGGGCGCATGATCGGTGCCCTGACGATGATCATTGGGCTTGGACTCTTCGCGCTCCCCGTCGGCATCATCTCGAACGGCTACATCAACGAAATCCGCAAGCGCGACTTTGTTGTCACCTGGGGGATGGTTGCGCGCGTGCCGCTGTTCGCCTCTCTCGATGCGGCGGCGATCGCCGAGATCACGCAGATCCTGCGCTCCCGCACGGCCCGCGCAGGCGAGGTGATCGCGGAAGGCGGAACGGCGGCCGACGGCATGTATTTCATCACCTCGGGCGAAGTCGAGCTTGCCCTTCAGCATTCAACGATCACGCTAGGCGATGGCGATTTCTTCGGCGAACTCTCGCTCTTCGGCGCCATGCGGCGCGGCGGCACCGCGACCGCCGTCACGCAGAGCGATCTGCTCGAGCTGGAGGCGGCCGATTTCGAAGCGCTGATGAAACGCCGGCCGCTGCTCAAGCAGCGGATCGCCGCCGCCATAGCCGCACATGCGGCCGCACTCGGGCTCGATCAGGCAGAGGGCGACGTCTTGCCCGCCGAGCGGGTGCGCCATCCCAAGACGGGCGAGACCTTCAGCGCGAAGTGACGCTCAGTGCGCCTCTTTCGGCGTTTCCATCAGTTCGACCAGCACGCCGCCGAAATCCTTCGGGTGAACGAAGATGACCGGCGTGCCATGGGCGCCGATCCGCGGCTCGCCGGTGCCGAGAACGGTCGCGCCCTTCGCGCGCATCTCATCTCGCGCCGCGATGATATCGGGTACCTCGAAGCATACGTGGTGCTGGCCGCCCTTGGGGTTCTTGGCGAGGAACGCCGTGATCGGCGATTTGTCGCCGTAGGGCTCGATCAGCTCGATTTGCGAGTTCGGCGTATCCACGAAGCACACCCACACGCCCTGCTCGGGCATCGCCCATTTTTCCGTGATTTTCGTTGCGCCCAGCATGTCGCGATAGACCTTCACCGCGTCATCGATGGAAGGGGTGGCGATGCCCACGTGGTTCAGCCGTCCTATGCTCATGTCACTCTTCCTTTTCGTCCGCGCCGGCGGGCCGGCGCCCTTTCTCTACTTCCCCTAAATGTCGGGGGAGCGAAGGGCAAGGGCGGCCCGGTTGACGCCGCCGCCGCCGCCCGCCACAAGCCCTTTCATGAGCGATCCCGACATTCCCCCGCCGCCTGAAGGCTTCGTCCTCGCCAAGCGCGGGCCTTTTTCCACCCATAACGGCCCCTTTTTCGTGCGGCCCGAGGAGGGCGGGGGCCTCACGCACGCCTTTCATGTTCTGCCGCGTCACTGCAATCGAATGGGCATTGTGCATGGGGGCATGCTTGCGACCTTCTTCGACGGCGTGCTCGGCCACGCGACGAGCCTTGCGTCCGGTGCGCGCGCCGTGACGATCCATCTCGGCCTCGACTACCTCGCCGCCGCGCGGCAGGGCGAGTGGGTGTTCGGCGAGGGGCGGGCGACGCGCACGACCAAGGACCTCGTCTTCGTCGAGGGGCGGCTCTACACCGAAACCCGCGACGTGCTGCGCGGATCGGCGATCTTCAAGCTGCGGCGGTCGCGTGAGGCTCCGCAGACCTGAGCCTCGCACGACGCCGACTAGGGCTCACCCGGCCATCAGCGCCTGATAGATCGGCATGACGAGCTGGAAGGCGCGCAAATCGCCCGTCGTTCCTTCGCCCATGCGGTTCATCACGTAGGAGAAACACGCGCGGCGATCCTGATCGACGATCACGAGCGAGCCGCCCCAGCCACCCCAGAAACACGAATTGGGGCTGGGCAAGGGAACGGAGGGGTTGGGCAGGCCGTAACCCATCCCGTATTTCACCGGAATGCCGAGCACCATGTCCGTCCCCTCGACCTGGACCTGGAGGGGAATGCGCGTGGCGGCCTCGGAGAGAATGCGCTTGCCGTTCGAGACGCCGCCATTGGCGAGAACGGTCTGGACTGTTGCGACCGAGCGCGCATTGCCGAAGCCGCCGGCAGCGGGGATCTCCGCCGCGCGCCAGGCCCGCGTGCGGGGCTCGAGTGCGGTGAGCTTGGGATTGTTGAGCGTTCGCCCGGCCACCGAGCCGGGGTCGGCGGTCGCGCCGAGGCCCTCCTTAGGGGGGATCAGCTCGCCGACGCGGGCGTCATGCTCCGGCGCGAGGCCGATGTGGAAATCGGCGCCCAGCGGCTCGGCGATCTCCTCGCGGAAGAACGTGCCGACCGACTTGCCCGCGACGCGGCGGATGACCTCGCCAACGAGATAGCCTTGCGTGATCGCGTGGTAGCCCGGTTTCTCGCCGGGCGTCCACCACGACTCCTGGGAGGCGAGGAGCGAGCAGATACGCTCCCAATCATAGAGCGCCTCCACCGGCAATTTCTCGGCGAAACCCGAGAGGCCCGCCGCGTGGGCCATCAGGTGCTTCACGCGGACATCGCCTTTGCCGGCGGCCGCGAATTCGGGCCAATAGCGCGCGACGGGCGCTTCGAAGTCGAGCGCGCCGCGATCGGCAAGGAGAATGGCGCTCAGCGCCGTCATCGTCTTCGTGGTCGAATAGACGTTGACGATCGTGTCGCGCTCCCAGGGCCGGGTCTTTGCCTCATCGGCATGGCCGGCCCAGAGGTCGACCACCATTTCGCCGTCGATCGTGGCGGCGAAGGAAGCGCCGAGATCATCGCCGGACCGCACGCTCCCTGCCAACGCCTCGCGCACGGGCGCGAACCGTTCGTCGCAATAGCCATGGACCGTGTCGGTCATCTCGTGTCCTTCCCCGCCGCCAACGCGCCGCGCGCGCTATTTCATCGCTTTCTTAAGGTTCTCGTCGACCTTGTCGAGGAAGCCTTCAGTCGAGAGCCATTTCTGGTTCGGGCCGACGAGGATCGCGAGATCCTTCGTCATAAAGCCGCTCTCGACGGTGTCCACGCAGATCTTCTCAAGCTTTTGTGCGAAGGCCGCGACGTCGGGCGTGCCGTCCAGCTTGGCGCGGTGCTGAAGGCCGCGCGTCCAGGCGAAGATCGAGGCGATCGAGTTGGTGGAGGTCGCCTCGCCCTTCTGGTGCTGGCGGTAGTGGCGGGTGACCGTGCCGTGCGCCGCCTCGGCCTCCATCACCTGGCCGTCCGGCGTCAGGAGGACACTCGTCATGAGGCCGAGCGAGCCGAAGCCTTGCGCGACCGTGTCGGACTGCACGTCGCCGTCGTAGTTCTTCGCCGCCCAGACGAACTTGCCCGACCATTTCAGCGCGGCCGCGACCATGTCGTCGATCAGGCGGTGTTCGTAGGTGATCTTCTTGGCGTCGAATTCCTTCTTGAATTCGGCGTCGAAGACTTCCTGGAAGAGATCCTTGAAGCGGCCGTCATAGGCCTTGAGGATCGTGTTCTTGGTGGAGAGATAGACTGGCCAGCCGCGCTGAAGGCCGTAGTTCATGCAGGCGCGGGCGAAATTGCGGATCGACTCATCGAGGTTGTACATCGCCATCGCGACGCCGCCGCCGGGGTATTCAAAGACTTTCCGCTCGATCGGCGCAGAGCCGTCCTTCGGCGTGAAGGTGATGGTCAAGGTGCCGGCGCCCGGAACGACGAAATCGGTCGCGGCGTATTGGTCGCCATAGGCATGACGGCCGACGACGATCGGGTCAGTCCAGCCGGGCACCAGGCGGGGAACATTTTTGCAGATGATTGGCTCACGGAAGACCGTGCCGTTCAGGATGTTGCGGATCGTCCCGTTGGGGGATTTCCACATCTTCTTAAGGCCGAATTCGGCGACGCGGGCTTCGTCCGGTGTGATCGTCGCGCATTTGACCCCGACGCCGTAGCGCTTAATCGCCTCGGCCGCCTCGACCGTCACCTTGTCCTCGGTCTTGTCGCGGTTCTCGACGCCAAGGTCGTAGAGCTTCAGATCGATATCGAGATAAGGGAAGATTAGCTTCTCCTTGATGAGGCTCCAGATGACGCGCGTCATCTCGTCCCCATCGAGGTCTACCACCGGATTCTTCACCTTGATCTTTGGCATGGCGCGCTTTCTCTTGAACCACATGAAACGAATTGCCCTAGCGTTGGGCCGATCGGGAATGCGCGCCCGCTATAGCATTGGCGGCCAGGGGCTCAAAGGCCAGGACTACGTCCAGTGACCAACCCCGTCGTCATTCTCCACGAGCCGCAAATGGGCGAGAATATCGGCGCGGTCGCCCGCGCAATGGCGAATTTCGGGCTGTCGCGTCTGCGTCTCGTGCGGCCCCGGGACGGCTGGCCCAATCCGAAAGCCCAGCCGATGGCGGCAGGCGCCGACTTCGTGCTCGACGGCGTGGAGGTGTTCCGCGACCTGAGCGAAGCGCTCGGCGACCTGCGGCTCGTCTTTGCGACCACGGCGCGGTCTCGGGAGATGCTCAAGCCCTCCGTGACACCCGCCGAGGCAGCTGCGCAGGCGCGCGCCTTCAGCGCCCCGGGGGCGGTCGGCTTCCTCTTCGGCTCGGAGAGGGCGGGTCTTGCGAACGATGCCGTCGCGTTCGCCGATGCCATCCTCACCATTCCGACGTCGCAGCGGTTCTCCTCGCTCAATCTCGCTCAGGCGGTTCTCTTGTGTGGTTATGAATGGCACCGCACGGGAGACGCGCCGATCAAGGTCACTGACGGTCCGCTTCCTGCGACCAAAGGCGAGCTGCACGGCTTTTTCCTTCAACTCGAAAGCGCGCTCGATGAGGGCGGCTTTCTTTTTCCGAAAGAAAAGCGAGCCTCGATGGTCCTCAGTCTGCGTGCCATGTGGCAACGCGCCGGACTCCTCGAGCAGGATGTTCGCACTTTACGAGGGATCGTAACTGCCTTATCGGGCATCCGCGTGCGGGCTTCGGGGGGCTCATCAGATGATTAGGCATGGCTTCGCCGATGTCGGCGACGTCACTTGGCACTATGCCGCGACGGGCTCCGGCGAGGCGCCGCTGCTCGTCTTCGCGCACGGGTTTCCGGAATTCTGGTACGGCTGGAAATCGGTGCTGGAGCGGCTGAGCGATCGCTTTCTGTGCGTCGCGCCTGACCTTACCGGTTACAATCTCACCTCGAAGCCGACGGACACCGCGCGCTACCGCATGGGACGGCTAATCGAAGACCTCGACCGCTTCGTCGATGCCTTTCCGAGCCACGACCGCTTCACACTGGTCGCCCACGATTGGGGCGGCGCGCTCGCCTGGGCCTATGCGCTGAAACGGCCGGAGCGGTTGCGGCGGCTCGTCATCGTCAACGCCGTTCATCCAGGCGCCTTCCAGCGCGAGGTCGCGCGCAACCCCGATCAGGCGGCTGCCAGCCAATACATCCATGCCCTTCGCGCCGCCGACGCGGAAACGCGCTACGCGGCCAATGATTTCGCACTTCTTTGGGCGTCGCTCGCGCCGGTGAAGGCCAGTGGCCATCTCAGCGATGATGACGAGCGCCTCTACAAGGAAGCCTGGGCGCGACCGGGCGCGCTCACGGGCATGTTCAACTGGTACCGCGCGATGCGGATCGATCCGCCGCGTCCCGATGGCAGCGCCGCGGCAGTCGCTCCTTACGATCCCGCGCGCCTGACCGTCCATGTGCCGACGCTCGTGATCTGGGGCGAGCAGGACCATGCGCTCTTGCCTGGGTGCATCGAAGGGCTGGATGCGTTCGTGCCCGGTGTTGAGATCCTGCGCGTGCCGGAGGGCTCGCACTGGGTCATCCACGAGCGCCCCGATCTCGTTGCCGGTGAGATCAGGCGGTTCAGCGGCGCGGATTGACACGCCGCCTCGGCTCCCTATAGTCCCGCCTCCCTTTGTCGGCCCTGGCCGGCAGGGGCTCAGCCCGTGGCCGGGCGCTCCTTCGGGCGCCCCGTCTGTCGGCTCCGAGAGGGGCAGAGGAGGGCGCGATCAATCACAGCCAACCGGCCAAGGAACGCGATGACGAAGCGCCTGACGACAAAGCACAAGATCGACCGCCGAATTGGCGAGAATCTCTGGGGCCGTACAAAAAGCCCCGTCAACCGCAGCAAGCCCGGCCCCGGCCAGCACGGCGCGAGGCGCAAGAACAAGCTGTCGGATTTCGGCGTGCAGCTGCAGGCCAAGCAGAAGCTCAAGGGCTATTACGGCAACATCACCGAGCGGCAGTTCCGCGGTATCTATGCGGAGGCGAACCGGCGCAAGGGCGACACGGGCGAGAACCTGATTGGGTTGCTCGAGAGCCGGCTCGACGCGCTCGTCTATCGTGCGAAATTTGCGCCGACCGTTTTCGCAGCCCGGCAGATCATCAGCCACGGCCATCTCACGGTGAATGGACGCAAGGCCAATGTCGCGAGCATGCGGCTGCGCGTCGGCGACAAGATCGAGTTGACGCAAAAAGCGCGCGAAATGGCGCTCATCATCGCCTCGATGCAGTCGAACGAGCGCGACGTGCCGGACTATGTGGAGGTCGACGAGGGCAAGGGGGTCGCCACCTATCTGCGCGTGCCGAAGATCCTCGACGTGCCCTATCCGGTTCAGATGAACCCGAACCTCATCGTCGAGTTCTATTCGCGCTAAGGGTCGCGTGGCTGGGCCGTCTCACGGCTCTGCGACGAGAATTTCGCGGAGCGTGGCATCGCCGTAGTCGATGTCGTCGATCTTCCAGCCTTCAGCATCCGGCACCATCACGTAGCGGACGCGGCGCTCTTCCTCGTAGAGGGTGAAGATCGCCGTGATGCCGAGGCGGCCTGAATCAAGATCGGCCAGCTCAAAGCGAAACGTCGCGGCATCGAATTCGCGGACGTCGAAATCCTGCGCCCCATAGGCGATGTCGAAGTCGACGACCGGAATCTCGAGCGCCTGACCGCGCGCCAAGCCAGCCTCATATTCCTTGCGGAGATCGGTGGTGAAGGCGGCCTCAAAAACCGCCCGCCCCCCGACGAAGTCGCCGGCCTGATCGGCCGCGATCTTGCGCGCATAAAGTTCGCGCAGCACCTGATCGGCACCGATTTCGGCAAGCACCGGCCACGAGCCGCACAGGACAAGGATCAGGGAAAGCACGAACGCGCGCATGGGCGTCTCTCCGGCCGGAGGCGGGCGCGTCAGGCGTCCTGGAGCGCGATGCCCTTCTCGGCCAGGAAATCGCGCAGTTCGCTCGCCTCGAACATTTCGCGCACGATATCACATCCGCCCACGAACTCGCCGCGGACATAGAGCTGAGGGATGGTGGGCCAATCGGAGAACGCCTTGATGCCCTGGCGCAGCTCATCATCGGCAAGAACGTTGACGCCCGTATAGGGGACGCCCAGGTGATCGAGGATCTTCACGACGGTTGCCGAGAAGCCGCATTGAGGAAATGTCGGCGTTCCCTTCATGAAGAGCACGACGTCGTTGGCGCCGATCATCGACTGAATTCGTTCGAAGGCGGGATTGGACATCGTGGCATGCGGCTTAGGGCCGCCTCCCTTTCAGGGTCATTTGGTTGAGGTAAGCCGAGGGGGACCGAGCGTCAAGGTGGCGGACTATTCCCGCGCCGTCGTCTGCAAGGCGAGGGCGTGGAGTTCGCCCCCCATCCGCCCCTTCAAGGCCGCGTAAACCATTTGATGCTGCTGCACGCGCGACTTGCCTTTGAAGGCATCCGCAACAACGTGCGCGGCGAAATGATCACCATCGCCAGCCAGATCGGTAATGGTGACCTCAGCGTCAGGAAACGCTTCCTTGATCAGGCGTTCGATGTCCCGCGCGATCATCGGCATAATTGGGTTCCTTCGGTCACGGATGGGCCATCAGGTCGGGCAGCCAAGCTTCGTGCGCGTCCCTCAACTCTGCCACAGAGCCCCAATCCTCGCCATTGACGCGAATGTGATCTCCCTCGACTAGCCCAAGCCGCGTGGTCGGGACGCCCGCCTCGCGCGCCGCCGCAACCAGGGCCGTCATGCGATCCGCCGTCATGCAGACGACATAACGCGCCTGATCCTCGCCATAAAGGAAGGCATGGGACGCGATGCCGGCCGGGGTCTCGATCCGGCAGCCGAGGCCGCCGGCCATCGCCATTTCGGCGAGCGCGAGGATGAGGCCACCGTCCGAACAATCATGCACGGTGCGCACATGCCCGTCCGCGACGAGGCCACGGACGAAATCGCCGTTGCGCTTCTCGGCCTCCAGATCGACCGGCGGCGGGGGGCCGTCGCTCCGCCCCAGCTCATCGCGCAAGAAGATCGATTGGCCGAGGTGACCGTGCGTCTCGCCGAGGAGAACGATTACCTCGTCCGCGCGCTTGAAAGCGACCGTCGCCATACGCGCGACGTCGCGCAGCAGGCCCACGCCGCCGATCGCGGGGGTTGGGAGAATGCCCGCACCATTCGTCTCATTGTAGAGCGAGCAATTGCCCGAGACGACTGGGAAGTCGAGCGCACGGCCGGCGTCGCCTAGGCCTTTCACACAGCCGACGAACTCTCCCATGATCTCAGGCTTCTGGGGATTGCCGAAATTGAGATTGTCCGTAAAGGCAAGGGGCAGCGCGCCGACGGCCGAGAGATTGCGCCATGCCTCGGCGACGGCCTGTTTGCCGCCCTCGTACGGGTCCGCGCGGCAATAGCGGGGCGTTACGTCAGTCGTGATCGCCAGACCCTTGCGGCGGCCGTGGACACGCACAACCGCCGCATCGCCGCCCGGCGCCTGCACCGTGTCGGCCATGACAGAATAGTCGTACTGCTCCCAGATCCAGCGGCGGGACGCGAGATCGGGACGGGCCACCATCCGCTTGAGCGTCGCCTTGAGATCGGCCGGCGGCTCGATCTCGCCAAGTGGGGCGGGCGGTTTCCGCTCGACATAGGGACGTTCGTAGACGGGCGCCGCGTCGGCGAGCGCCGAGACCGGCAGATCGGCCTCGATGCGGCCCTGATGGCGCACGACCATCCGGCCCGTGTCGGTCGTCCGGCCGATCACCGCGAAATCGATGCCCCATTTGTCGAAAATCTTCTTGGCCTGCTTCTCGCGGCCGGGCTTCAGCACGACGAGCATGCGCTCCTGGCTTTCGGAGAGCATCATCTCATAGGCCGTCATGTGCGTCTCGCGCTGGGGCACGTGATCGAGATCGAGCTCGATGCCGAGGCCGCCTTTCGAGGCCATCTCGGCGGAGGAGGAGGTGAGGCCGGCCGCGCCCATGTCCTGGATGGCGATGATCGCATCCGATTGCATGAGTTCGAGGCAGGCCTCGAGCAGCAATTTCTCCGTGAACGGATCGCCGACCTGAACGGTCGGGCGTTTTTCCTCGGATGCTTCGTCGAATTCAGCCGAGGCCATGGTCGCGCCGTGGATGCCGTCGCGGCCGGTCTTCGAGCCGACATAAACGACCGGATTGCCGACGCCCTTCGCCTCCGACAAAAATATCCTGTCGGTATTGGCGATGCCGACGCACATCGCGTTGACGAGGATGTTGCCGTTGTAGGCGGGATCGAAATTCACCTCGCCGGCAACCGTCGGCACGCCCATGCAATTGCCGTAACCGCCGATGCCCGCGACGACGCCGGCCACGAGGTGGCGCGTCTTTGGATGATCCGGCGCGCCGAAGCGCAGCGCGTTCGCCATCGCGACCGGCCGGGCGCCCATCGTGAAGACGTCGCGCATGATGCCACCGACGCCCGTCGCTGCGCCCTGGTAGGGCTCGATGAAGCTGGGATGGTTGTGGCTCTCCATCTTGAAGACCACCGCCTCGCCATCGCCGATATCGACGACGCCGGCATTTTCGCCCGGCCCCTGGATAACGCGCGGGCCTTCGGTCGGAAGGGTCTTGAGCCAGATGCGCGAGGATTTGTAGGAGCAATGCTCCGACCACATGACCGAGAAGATGCCGAGCTCGGTGACATTGGGCGTGCGGCCGAGCAGGTCTTCGATCTTGGCGTATTCATCCGCCGAAAGCCCATGGGCGAGGGCGGTCTCAAGGCTCACCATCGGCACCGTCACGGCAGGGCCTCGAGGATGCTCGCAAACATTTTCGAGCCGTCGGTGAGGCCGAGTTCGGCGTCGGCCGCGCGCTCGGGGTGGGGCATCAGCCCCAGGATCCGCCGGTTCTCAGAGAGGATTCCCGCGATGTCGCGCGCCGCGCCATTCGGATTGGCGCCGGGCGCATAGCGGAGCGCCACGCGGCCCTCACCCTCGATCCGGTCGAGCGTTTCCTCGTCGGCGAAATAATTTCCGTCGCCGTGGGCCACCGGAATTTTGATTTCCTCGCCTCTCTTAAAGCGGCGTGTGAAGAGCGATTGGGTTTCCTCGACCCTCAGCGCGACCGGCTTGCAGACGAAGCGCAAGCTCGCGTTCCGCATGAGGACGCCGGGCAAGAGCCCCGTTTCGCAAAGGATCTGGAAGCCGTTGCAGATGCCGAGCACGGGCGTACCCGCGCGGGCGCGGCGCACGATGTCGCGCATGATGGGCGAATGCGCAGCCATCGCCCCGCAACGCAGATAGTCGCCGAAGGAGAAGCCGCCGGGCAGGACGATCAGATCGAGATCGTCGGGAACATCCGTTTCGGCATGCCAAAGCATGCGCGGCGCCTTGCCCGTCGCCCGCTGGAGGGCGACCGCCGCGTCACGATCACAATTGGAAGCCGGAAAAACGACAACAGCCGATTTCATTGCGATAGGTCGATCGCGTAGTTCTCAATGACCGTGTTGGCGAGCAAGCGCTCGCACATTGCGCGGACCTGCTCGCGGGCGCGGGCTTCGTCGGTTTCGGCTAGGTCGAGATCGATCACCTTGCCCTGCCGCACCTCACTCACGCCCTCGAACCCTAGGCCTTCGAGCGCATGGCCGATAGCCTTGCCCTGCGGGTCCAGCACGCCCGTCTTCAACGTTATATGGATTCGCGCCTTCATTTGACGAGGACCGGTCCCTTGCGCTCGCCGCCCGGCTGGTCGTTCAGGATGCCGAGACGCCGCGCGACCTCCGCGTAGGCTTCCGTGACGCCGCCCAGATCGCGGCGGAAGCGATCCTTGTCGAGCTTCTCGCCGGTCTTGGCATCCCACAGGCGGCACGAATCGGGGCTGATTTCATCGGCGAGCACGACACGCATCATGTCGTTTTCCCAGAGGCGGCCAAACTCGACCTTGAAGTCGACGAGCTTGATGCCGATGCCGAGGAAAAGGCCGGACAGGAAGTCGTTCACGCGGACGGCGAGCGCGATGATGTCGTCCATTTCCTGGGGCGTTGCCCAGTTGAAGGCAGTGATGTGCTCCTCGGTCACCAGCGGATCATGGAGCGAGTCGTTCTTATAATAGAACTCGATGATCGAGCGGGGGAGCTGAAACCCCTCCTCGAGCCCGAGGCGCTTGGCGAGCGAGCCGGCCGCGATGTTGCGAACGACAACCTCTAGCGGAATGATCTCAACTTCGCGGATGAGTTGCTCGCGCATGTTGAGACGGCGGATGAAGTGCGTCGGCACGCCGATCTCCGCCAGGCGCTGCATGATGTATTCGGAGATGCGATTGTTGAGGACGCCCTTGCCCTCGAGGACCGCCTTCTTGGTCGCGTCAAACGCCGTCGTGTCGTCCTTGAAATACTGCACCAGGGTGCCAGGCTCTGGCCCCTCGTACAGGATTTTCGCTTTACCTTCATAGACTAATCGGCGGGATTTCATGTCACGTTCCTGAGCCGGGCCCGCCAAGGCGCCGCCGGTGCCGTGAGCGTGGCCAGGGTCGGCGGGGACTCGGAACGAGGGGTCTCTTTCGCGCGGGGACGTTAGCGGATCGTGGCGCGCCGCACAATTCGCGACCGACCGGGTCCCCAAGCGACTTGATAAGCGGCCGGTGGGATCGCATGTTCCTGGCGAGCAACCGGCGCGCGCGCCATCCCAAGCAAACAGAGACCAGCGAGGTCAGGCGGTTCCCATGTCCGAATTCGACAAGCGCCGGCAGGGCGCGGAGAGCAAGTTCGTCCTCGATGCCGAGGTGAAGTTTCGTGCGACCGCGCGGCGCAATAAGCTTCTGGGACTCTGGGCCGCCGAGAAGATGGGCCTCAAAGGCGAGGCGGCGGAGGCCTATGCGCGCGAGGTCGTCAAATCCGACCTCGAGGAAGCCGGCGAAGAAGACGTTTTCCGCAAGGTCCGGCGCGATCTGGACGCGAAAGGCATTCAGATCTCCGATCATGAGATCCGCCAGCAGATGGAATCTCTGATGCAGGTCGCGATCGACCAGGTCATGGCCGAGAAATAGGGCTTAGGCCCCTTCGGGCAAGAGTGCCGCGCTTCCCAGTGCGACGACTGCCGATCGGGCGGCCTGCGGTGTGATGTCGGGCGGCGCGGAATCGCGCAGGCGGTGCATCGCCATCCAGGCCACCATCTCCATGACTGCCCTTGCGGCCGCGACCGGATCGAGGTCACGCCGCAACCG
The DNA here is from genome assembly GCA_016124385.1 of Alphaproteobacteria bacterium. Lineage (GTDB taxonomy): Bacteria > Pseudomonadota > Alphaproteobacteria > Micropepsales > Micropepsaceae > JACADY01. The sequence goes on from WGNU01000007.1 coordinate 135,364, forward strand.
TCCCGCCTTGATCCCAGCCGTGACGAACGCCGTCCAATCCTTGATGAAGGCGCCCTTGAGGCGCTCGCCGAAGATCGCGGCAAGCTCGGGAACGTCGAGTACCGAGCGGTCGACGAGCGCAGCAAGCGGGGCGCTGTCGAAAAGGGAGTCATAGAGTTCGGCGAGGATCGCGCGAAGATCATCTGCTGCGTTGCCCGGTCTTTTCAGCGCCGCGCGCAGATGCGGCCAGCGCGGCGTCGCATCGACATAGGCCTCGAGGGCGGCGGCGACGCCGCTCATGTTGTCGGCGACCACCGGGCGGTGGTCGGGGAGGGGGTCTCCCTTGGCGCGCGCGAAGGCGAGCTGAAAAAGCGCTTCCTTCGATGTCGCGTAGAGATAGATCGCGCCGACCGAGACGCCAGCCGCCTTGGCGATGTCGCTCACCTGCGTGCGGGCAAATCCGCGCGCGGTAAAGACTTTCAACGCGGCGTCGGCCACATCGTCGAGCCGACGAACGGAGCGCTTTCGAGGCACGCGAATAATCCTTGAATGAATGACTCATTCAATTATTGTGGGCTTCTGCCACGCGGTCAAGGGAGGGGCGCATGCGCATGCTGGGGAGGGCTATCGGGATCGCCGCAGGGCTTGCCGCCATCGCGGCCGGAATGCCCGCGTTGGCCCAGGAAACCGTCCTGGAGCCGGGCTGGGAGCACTATGGCGGTGATGAAGGCGGCACCCGCTATTCCCCGGCCGACGACATCACGCCGGCCAATGTCGGCGATCTGGAGGAGGCCTGGGTCTATCGGACTGGCGACCTCGACACGAAGGCCGATGCCGTTCGGCGGAGCGCCTTCGAGGGAACGCCGATCCTCATCGACGGGCGGCTCATCGTTTGCACGCCCTTCAACGAGGTCGTCGCGCTTCATCCGGCTTCTGGCGAACAGCTCTGGCGGTACGACCCGAAGATCGACCTCACGATCACTTACGCGAACCAATATGTCTGCCGCGGGCTCGTGGCGTGGCGCGATCCGCTGGCCCCGCTCTCGAGCGAATGCGCGACGCGGCTCTTCATGGGCACGAATGATCGCCGGTTGATCGCGCTCGATGCCAAGACCGGCAAACCCTGCAGCGCATTCGGCGCGTCGGGCATCGTGCCAATCGATCCGGGCATGGCGCTCCTCTATCCGGGCGAGTTCCAGATCACGTCGCCGCCGATCGTCGTGCGCGGTGTCGTCATCGTCGGCTCCTCGATCGGCGACAATGCGCGCGCCGAGGCGCCCTCCGGCGTGGTGCGGGCGTTCGATGCACATTCGGGCGCGCCGCTCTGGACGTTCGATCCGATCGCGCGGAGCGACAATGCGCCGAACGCGGAGAGCTGGCTCGGCGACAGTGCCAAGCGCAGCGGTCACGCGAATGTCTGGGCGCCGATGTCGGGCGATGAGGCGCGGGGGCTCGTCTTCCTGCCGACCTCGAGCCCGAGCCCCGATTTCTATGGCGGCATCCGGCCGGGCGATAATTCCTACGCCAATTCGGTGGTCGCGCTGGACGCGGAGACGGGGGCGGTCGCGTGGTCCTTTCAGACCGTGCACCACGACATCTGGGACTACGATATCCCTGCTCAGCCGACGCTCGCGCGCGTCGCCTATCAGGGAAGCGATGTCGACGCGGTCATCCAGGCGACCAAGCAGGGCCTCATCTTCACGCTCGATCGCGACACCGGCACACCGGTGATCCCGGTCGAGGAGCGCCCCGTGCCGCAGGAAGCCGCGCTCGGCGAATGGGTCTCGGCGACGCAACCCTTTCCCGTCGCGCCCGCGATGCTGGTGCCAGATCGCATGACGCCGGACGATGCCTATGGCCTCACTTGGCTCGATGCCAGCGAATGCCGCGCCAAAATCGAAGGAGCGCGCGCAGAAGGGCTCTACACGCCGCCGTCCGAACAGGGAACGCTGCCCTATCCCTTCTCCGGCGGCGGGGTGAATTGGGGCGGGCTTGCGTTCGATCCGCAGCGCCAGATCGTCATCGTCAACACGTCGAGCGCGCTCCACAAGATCACGCTCATTCGCCGCGAGGATTTCGCGGCCGCCAAACGCGCGCAGCCGCAGCTCGAAATCTCGGCGCAAGCCGGCACGCCCTTCGGAATGAAGCGGGAGTTGCTTCGCTCCGATACGATCGGCATGCCGTGCAATCCGCCGCCGTGGGGGATGCTCCATGCGATCGACATGCGGACCGGCTCCATCCTCTGGCAGGTGCCGTTCGGCACGACGGCCGATCTCGTCTGGTTTTCCGATTGGGTTCTGCCGGAAGGGACGCCCAATTTCGGCGGGCCGATCGTGACGGCCAGCGGTCTCGTCTTCATCGGGGCGGCGATGGACAATTATCTACGCGCTTATGACGTTCAGAGCGGCAAGGAACTCTGGCGCGGACGCCTGCCGGCTGGAGGCCAAGCGACACCCATGACCTATGTCTATGAGGGCAAGCAATATGTCGTCATCGCCGCGGGCGGCCATTCGCGTTCGACGACAACGCTTGGGGATTCGATCGTCGCCTTCCGGCTGCCGAACTAAGTGGGGATCGCCGATGCCGCGACCCCTGCGGCGCCGAGGGCGGCGAGGGTGACGAGCAGCGGCGCATGCGCGACAAAGACCAGCACGATGGCGAAAAGTGATAGGACGAGAGCCGACGCATCGAGGCTACCCAGAACGGGCAGATGGGTCGCGAAGGGGCCCCAAGCGACCTGCTGAACGTCCGCGAAGAGCACGTGGAGCGCGAACCAGAGGGTCAGATTAAGCACCACCCCGACGACGGCCGCCGTGATGGCCGCTAGCGCGCCGCGGAGCGCGGGATTGTCGCGGAGGTGTTCGGCGTAAGGCGCGCCCGCGAAGATCCACAGGAAGGACGGCGCGAACGTCACCCAGAGCGTCAGCGCGGCGCCGAGAATGCCGGCCACATAGGACGACAAGCCCCCCGCGTCGCGGAAGGCGGCCAGGAAGCCAACGAATTCAAGGACGAGGATCAGCGGCCCGGGCGTCGTTTCCGCAAGCGCCAAGCCCTTCAACATCTCATCGGGGCCTAGCCAGCCATAGGTTGTAACGGCTTCCTGCGCGACATAGGCCAGCACGGCATAGGCTCCGCCGAACGTCACGATCGCCATCGTCGAGAAGAAGACCGCAATGTCGCTAAAGACGTGATCGCGCCCAAGCGCGGCGATGAGGACGACGACCGGCCCCAGCCAGATCAGCGCCCAGAGCGCAACGGCGCGAAGAGTGCCGGCGATCGTCGGTCGAATATGCGTGAGCGCTCCCTCGGCGATCTGGCGGTCGATGAGACCTTCGGTCGTGGGCGATGGCTCGTGGTTTCGCGGGTTGCCGGCACGCAGCGCCGCTAAGCCCGTCAATCCGGCGGCGAGCACAACGAGCGGGAAGGGGACGGCGAAAAAGAACAGCGCGGCGAACGCAGCGCCGGCAATGATCCAATGAATGTTGTCCTTAAGCGCGCGGCGCGCGATGCGCAGTAGCGCCTCGATCACGATGGCGAGGATAGCGGCCTTCAGCCCGTTGAAGAGTGCCTGCACGAGGGCCAACTCGCCGTAGGTGACGAAGAGGAGCGAGAGCCCCAACATCACGAGTGCGCCGGGCAGAATGAAAAGGAGGCCTGCAAGCAGACCGCCCCAGACCCCATGCATCAGCCAGCCGATATAGGTCGCGAGCTGCTGTGCTTCAGGCCCCGGCAGGAGCATGCAATAATTGAGCGCGTGCAAAAACCGCGTCTCGCCCAGCCATTTCTTCTCATCGACGATCAGGCGGTGCATCAGCGCGATCTGGCCGGCCGGGCCGCCGAAGCTGAGGACGCCGACCTTGGCCCAAAGGCGTACGCTCTCGCCGAATGGAACACGCGAATAAACGTCAGTGCGATCAGGCGTGGGTGGGAGGCCAGCCATGCGTTTCTCCGCGTGCGTAGTGCGCCCATGCGTAAAGCGCGTCATAGACAGTCAGACCGTGTGCCAACATCTCGTGGTCGTCCTCGAACCTCTGCGAAAGACCCAAGGAAATGGCGAGGAGTCCCGCGGCCTGCGGTGCCAGGTCGAGGCGGACAGTGTCCGCGCCGCGCACGATGATCGCGAGCTGTCTCACGCCCCGATCATCGATCTCGAAATCCGCGATGAAGGCATCGAACGAGCAATGATCGCCGCGATGCGAGAAGCGGACGTTCGGTACGTCGAAGGGGAGGGCGGGCAGCCGATCGGCCGCACTCAAGACTTCCACTGCTGGAACAAAATGAAACTGCGCGTGAGGGTCGATGAAGCGAAGAATCAGCCAGGGGCACGCGATACGATCGATTTTCGGCCGCTCGCGGGTGACCCAGTGCGATGGCCCGCTTGATATGCCGATAATGCCGGATAGCTTCTGGTTCTTGAATGTCGATGCCACCTGCCCTGCCTCCCACGATGGGTGGACTGCAGAGCTTGGACGGTTGCCCGTCTTTAGGCGTAAGCCCGGGGGTCTGCTGTGCCCCGAGCGAGACGATAGGTAGCGCAAACGCAGTCGGCCGCGCAAGGCTCACGAAGCTGCGAACACGCGATCGAAGATCGTGTCGACGCAAGCGAAATGATGATCGAGATCGAAAAGGCCCGCGAGCTTCTCGGCCGGCACCGTGGCGGTGACGTCCTTGTCCGCCTTCAGGCGATCAAGCAAGTGGCCACCCTCCGCCCATACCGCCATCGCATGGCGCTGGACGAGCTTATAGGCGGTGTCGCGCGGGATCCCGGCCTCGGTCAGTGCGAGGAGCACGCGCTGCGAATGGATGAGCCCGCCCAGCGCGTCCATGTTCCGCTGCATGCGTTCGGGGTAAACGAGGAGTTTGTCCATCATATCGGCCGCACGATTGAGGGCGAAGTCGAGCGTGACCGTCGCGTCCGGGCCGATCAGGCGCTCGACGCTCGAATGCGAGATGTCGCGCTCATGCCAAAGGGCTACATTCTCAAGCGCCGGCGTCACGTAGCCGCGCACTATGCGCGCGAGGCCGGTGAGATTTTCCGACAGGATCGGATTGCGCTTGTGCGGCATCGCGGAGGAACCCTTCTGGCCCTCCGAGAAGAACTCCTCGGCCTCCAGCACCTCAGTTCGCTGTAGATGGCGGATCTCGACAGCGAGGCGCTCAAGGGAAGAGGCGACGACGCCAAGGGTCGCGAACGCCATCGCGTGGCGGTCGCGCGGGATGACCTGCGTCGAGACTGGCTCGGGCGTCAGGCCGAGCTTTTCAGCGACGATCGCCTCGATGCGCGGATCGATGTTCGCGAATGTGCCGACGGCGCCCGAAATCGCGCAGGTCGCGATCTCTCCGCGCGCGCGTTCCAGCCGCTCCTTCGCGCGGGAGAATTCCGCGTAGAAGCCGGCGAGCTTGACGCCGAACGTCGTGGGTTCCGCATGGATGCCATGGCTGCGGCCGATGGTCGGCGTGCGCTTGTGCTCGAACGCGCGCCGCTTGAGGACGGCGAGGAGCTTTTCCACGTCTTTGATGAGAAGGTCGAAGGCGCGGCCGAGCTGGACGGCGAGGCAGGTGTCGAGCACATCGGAGGACGTCATGCCCTGGTGGAGGAACTGGGCTTCCTCGCCGAAGATTTCCTGCACAAAAGTGAGGAACGCGATGACGTCGTGCTTCGTCTCGCGCTCGATGGCATCGATGCGGGCGACATCGATCTTGAAGGGGCGATCGAGGAGTGCGGTGAAATCGGCTTCCTTGCGCGGGATGAGGCCGAGGCGCGCCATCGCTGCCGCCGCCCAGATCTCGATCTCGAACCAGATGCGGAACTTGGTTTCCGGCTCCCAGATCGTCACCATTTCAGGGCGGGAATAGCGCGGAATCATCGGTGTTCGGTCCTGTGGCGGCAGCCCCTTGCGCGTTACGGGATCGGCGAGGTCCGGTCAAGCCGCCTCGCCATACGCCCTGCCCGCGGAATCTGGTATCGCAAGGCTATGGCCGCCTCCGAACCGCCCCGTCCCCTCGCGCGCCCCATTCGCCGCCTGGCGCATGGTGTTGCGCGGGACGACCCGTTCGCGTGGATGGGCGACATCGAGAGCGAAGAAACGCTAGATCATCTGGCGGCCGAGAACCGCTATGCCGAGGCGATGCTCGCCCCGCTCGCACCACTCATCGCGGACGTGAAAGCAGAACTGTTCGAGCGACTGTCGGACGCCGAGGAAAGCGTTCCCTATCGCGACGGCGACTATTTCTATGTCGAGCGGATTGCCGAGGGGGCCGACTATCCGCAGATCCTGCGCTGGCCTGTTACCGGCGGGCCGGAGGAGATGGTGCTGGACATCCCCTCGCTCGCGGCGGGCGAGCCGCAGTTCCACGTCAATGATTGGGAGGTCTCGCCCGATCATCGGCTCGTCGCCTATGCGCTCGATCGCAGCGGCGACCGGCGGCACGAACTGATCGTCCGCGAGATCGCGACCGGGGCGGTGGTAGATCACTCCCTCACCGATGTGTCCGACGAGCTGATCTTCGCAGCCGACAGCCGGACGCTCCTTTACGTGCGGCCCGACCCGCAGACGCTGCGCGACGCGGAGGTCTGGCGGCACGTGATCGGCGAGGAGCCGGCGCGCGATCTGCTGGTCTTCGGCGAGGGCGATGAGCGCTTCTCGCTCTCGCTTGGGCGCACGAAATCGAAGAAGTTCCTTCAGATCGCCGCGTTTCACTCGCAGACGGCGACCGTTTACGTCATCCCCGCCGACCGGCCGGACGCGATGCCGCGCCCGCTCGCGCCGCGCGTCGATGGCGTGCGGCATTTCGCCGATCACTGGAACGGGCGCTTCGTGATCCAGACGAACCTGGGCGCGCCGGATTTTCGGCTGATGGAAGCAGAAGAGGCCGCAACCGGGCCTGAGCAATGGCGCGAGATCGTGCCGGAGCGCCCCAGCATTCACCTCAGCGACTTTGAAGTGCTGGACCGCTATCTCGCTATCGAGGAGGAGCATGATGCTGTCGTCTCGCTCCGCGTCATCGACCGCGCGACGGGGGCGGAGGAGACGCTTCCGCGGCCCGACATGATCGGCGTCATGGGCTTTTCCGCCTTCGGCGATGCCGTTAATGTCGAGGGGGGAACGAGCCTGCTGCGCTATGGCTTCACGGCGCCGACGACGCCCGAGACGATTTTCGAGGCGGACCTCAAGACTGGCGCCAGCCGCGTACTCAAGCGCGATCCGGCCGCGCGGTGGGTGCAGGCGGAGCGCTACCGCGTCCAGCGGCTCTACGCGCGAGCGCCGGACGGCGAGGAGGTGCCGGCGACGCTCGTCGCGCCCGCAGCCTGCGCCGGCCCGCGGCCGACCTTACTCATGGGCTACGGCGCCTATGGCATGAGCGAGGAGCCGCTCTTTCGCCTGACCTGGCTGTCACTGGTGGATCGCGGCTTCGTCGTTGCCATCGCGCATGGGCGCGGTGGGCTCGAACGCGGGCAGCGCTGGTACGATGAAGGGCGCATGCTGCAAAAGCAGAACAGCTTTTCGGATTTCATCGCGGTCGGCGAGACGCTGAAAGCGGAGGGGATCGCCGATCCCACCCGTCTCTATGGCTGGGGCGGCAGCGCGGGCGGCCTTCTGATCGGCGCGGTGCTCAACCAGGCGCCGGGTCTGCTTGCCGGCGCGGTCCTCGAAATGCCGTTCCTCGATGTCGTGACGACCATGTCGGACCCCGATCAGCCGCTGACGACCTTCGAGTACGAGGAATGGGGCAATCCGGCGATCGAGGAACAGTTCCGGGCGATGCTCGCCTACAGCCCCTACGATAATCTTCAGCAAGCGGATTATCCGCCGCTGCTGGTTCTCGCCGGGCTCAACGACACGCAAGTGAGCGTCGCGGAGCCCGCAAAATGGGTCGCACGTCTGCGCGCGACAAAGACCGACGCCAACCCCATTCTCTTCCAAGTGCAAATGGAAGCGGGCCATGCGGGGGCCTCAGGCCGACTCGGCTTTCTTGACGAGCGCGCGACAGTAATCGGCTGGCTGCTGGCGCAAGCGGGCGTTGCTTAGAACACCGCACCTGCGCCGGCGTCCGCAGTGCTTCAAATTGTCATGAACTTCCCCTGGCACGCATCGCGCGACAGGTCTAGTTGAATGGCTTGCAGGGAGGTGCTTGCCATCCAGGGGGCTCGCGCCCGTTTACTCTTGTAGTCCGCGACGCCTTCCTCGTTTTTTCCCAACCGAAGGTGAAATCTCATGCGCATGAAGGATTATGTCGCGGTCGTCACGGGGGCTGGCAGCGGCATCGGCCGCGAGATCGCGCTTCACTTCACGGATGAGGGCGCGCGGATCGCGATCTGCGACATCGACATGAAGGGCGCAGCGGAAACGCAGGATATGATCCGCGCCAAGGGCGGCGAGGCGATCTGCGTCGAGATGAATGTGACCGATGAGAAGGCGGTCAATGACGGGGTCGACCGCGTCGCGAAGGAATGGGGCCGCATCGATACGCTCGTCTCCAACGCCGGCATCCAGATCGTTCATCCGATCGAGGAATTTCCGCTCGCCGATTTTCGCAAGATCCTCGCGATTCATCTGGACGGCGCATTCCTCACGACAAAGGCGTGCGTCAAGCACATGTACAAGCAGAAATCGGGCTCGCTCATCTATATGGGCTCGGTGCACAGCCACGAGGCCTCGCCGCTCAAATCCGCCTATGTCGCGGCGAAGCACGGCATCCTTGGCCTGGCGCGCGTGATGGCGAAGGAAGGCGGCAAGCACGGCGTGCGCGCGAACGTCATCTGCCCGGGGTTCGTCAAGACGCCGCTCGTCGAGAAGCAGATCCCCGAGCAGGCGCGCGATCTCGGCATCTCCGAGAAAGACGTCATCGAGACGATCATGCTCGGCGAGACGGTCGACAAACTGTTCACGACCGTTCAGGACGTCGCACGCGTAGCGGTGTTCCTCGCGAGCTTTGAGAGCAACGCGCTGACGGGACAATCCGTCATCGTTAGCCACGGCTGGCACATGAACTGAGCCGCTAAAGCAGTTTCAGCGTCCGGAAGCTCGTCGTGCCGGAGCGGCCGATGATGAGGTGGTCGTGCACGGCGATGCCGAGGCTTTTCGCGGCCTGCTGGATCGTCTTGGTCATGTCGATATCGGCGGTCGAGGGCGTCGGATCGCCGCTGGGGTGATTGTGCACGAGGATGATCGCGGACGACGCGAGTTCGAGCGCGCGCTTGACGATCTCGCGTGGATAGACGGGCGTGTGATCGACCGTTCCTTCCTGCTGCACTTCATCGGCGATGAGCGCGTTCTTGCGGTCGAGGAAGAGGACGCGGAACTGTTCCTTCGTTTCGTGCGCCATCGCGGCCGTGCAATAGGCCAGAAGATCTCGCCAGGAGCTCATCACCGGGCGGTCGAGCAGCGATTGCCTGCCGAGGCGGAGCGCGGCGGCCTGGACGATCTTCAGCTCACGGACGATACCCTCGGTCATGCCCTCCACCTCGAGCAATCGCTCAGCCGGTGCCGAGACGACGCCCGCAAAGCTTGCGAAGCGCGCAACGAGCGCCTTGGCGAGCGGTTTCACGTCGCGGCGCGGGATCGCCCGAAAGAGGATGAGTTCCAGGAGCTCATAGTCGGGCAGGGCATCGGCGCCCCCCGCCATGAAGCGCTCACGCAGCCGATCGCGATGGCCGATGAAATGCGGCGCCTCCGCCATGCCGTTCAGCTGAGCCTTGGGGGGCTTGGCCTTGGAGCGGTTCGGCATGGGCGCCCTCGGGCGGGGTCAGATCGCGTAGGGCGGCCGGTCGAGGCCCTTGGGCGAGCGGGTGAAGATCTCAACGCCCTCGGCCGTCACGCCTACCGAATGCTCGAACTGGGCGGAGAGGCCACGGTCTTTCGTGACGGCCGTCCAGCCGTCCGAGAGGATTTTCACCTCCGGCCGGCCGGCGTTGATCATCGGCTCGACGGTGAAGAACATGCCCTCGCGCAGGGTGAGACCGCGGCCCGCTTCGCCATAATGGACGACGTTCGGCACGTCGTGGAACACGCGCCCGAGGCCATGGCCGCAAAAATCGCGCACGACCGAGAAGCGCTGACTTTCCGCATAGCTTTGGATCGCATGGCCGATGTCGCCGAGCGTTGCGCCCGGGCGGACCGTCTCGATGCCGCGCATCATGGCATCGTATGTGACGTCCACGAGCTTGCGCGCGCGCAGGGGCACATCGCCCACCAGGAACATGCGGCTGGTATCGCCATGCCAGCCATCGACGATCACGGTGATGTCGATGTTGACGATGTCGCCGTCCTTCAGGCGCTTTTCGCTCGGGATGCCGTGGCAAACAACGTGATTGATCGAGATGCAACTCGAGTGGCGATACCCGCGATAGCCGAGCGTTGCGGGCAGCGCGCCGGCCGCGACGATGAAATCATAGGCGAGGGTATCGAGCGCGCCGGTCTGCGCGCCCGGGACGACATGGGGGGTCAAGAAATCGAGCGCCTCGGCCGCCAGGCGGCCGGCGCGGCGCATGCCCGCGAAATCCTCAGCGCTGTGGAGCTTGATTCCGCTGGAGGTGCGCGTCTCGGTTTCGCCCAATTCTATGAACGCCATGCTCTTGCCTTTCCGCCCGCGACCCTCATCCTTCTCAGCCACACCATATAGTCATCAACCCATGAACAACACATCCCCCTCAGACGGCCCGACGACCAAGGCCAAGGCGACCGCTGCGGTCGTCATCATCGGCGAGGAGATCCTCTCGGGCCGCACGCAGGACACGAATCTGGGCACGATCGCGCGGTTTCTGGGAGACATCGGGATTCCGGTGAAAGAGGCCCGGGTCGTCGGCGATGTCACCGAGGAAATCGCCGAGGCGGTCAACACGCTGCGGGCCCGCTACACCTATGTCTTCACGACCGGCGGGATCGGGCCGACGCATGACGACATCACGGCCGATTCGATCGGCTTCGCCTTCGGCGTCCCGGTCGAGCACCACCCCGAGGCGCTGGCCATTCTGGACGCCCACTACCGGCCCGGCGAGTTCAACGAGGCGCGAAGGCGCATGGCGCGGGTGCCGAAGGGCGGCACGCTCATCGACAACCCCATCTCGAAGGCGCCGGGCTTCCAGATCGGCAACGTCTTCGTCATGGCGGGGATCCCGCGCGTGATGGCGGCGATGCTGGTGTCGCTGCGGCCGCGCCTCACCGGCGGGGCGCCGCTCCTGTCCCATACGCTCAGCGTTTTCGCGGGCGAGGGCACGATCGCCAGCACGCTTTCGGACGCCCAGGCCGCGTATCCGGACGTTGCAATGGGCAGCTATCCCTTCTACCGACAGGAGCGCTACGGTACGAGCCTCGTCCTGCGGACCGACTCGCCGGAACGGCTCCAAGAAGCCGCTGGAGACCTCGCGCGGCGGTTAAGCGGTATCGGGATCACACCTGTTGACGGCGAAATACGTTAACGCGCCCCACTTCTTGCGCGTTTCGCCGAAACATGATGTTCTCGTTGCCCATATGGCTGCAATCGAGACGGGTCTTCAGCGGGGAAGGTCCGTTCGCGGGGGAAGAGCCCAGCCAAACGAAGACCGCTCGAGGGAGTAAATCGATGAAGAAGCTCACTGTTTTTGGGATCGCGGCCGGTATGGCACTGGTCTCTATGGTCGGAGCGGCGTCTGCCGAACCGAACGCCGCTCGCGAGAACTACTATGCGTCCGGAACGCATCAGTTCTATGTGTGGTGCACGGGCGGGGTCCCGAGCTACACGGCGACCGCTGACGGCGCGAGCGCCGAGGAAGCGCAGATGAAGGCCTATGAAGAGTCCAAGGCGAAGGGTAAGTGCTGGCCGCTTTGGCAGGGCAAGGTCTAAGCAGACCTGAGGAATTAGCTGTTCCCGATGCGGGTACGGCGGACGGCGGTCCCTCTGACGAGCGGACCGCCGTTTCGATTCTGAGGGCCACTCGGCGAATCACTCAAGGATCGGCGCCGTGCCTTGCCGGGGCGCGCGTCTTCGCGTCTATCTGGCGACGGGCCGACTCGCGGACGTGGCGGAACCGGTAGACGCAACGGACTTAAAATCCGTTTCCCGTCAGGGAGTGAGGGTTCGAGTCCCTCCGTCCGCACCAGCCCCTGCGGGGCGGGTCCAGTCGAGCCCGGCGCTGAACGACGCGATGGCGGCGGCCAGAGCCTCCGGCGCTTCGACGTGCACGTCATGGGCGATGCCATCGAATGCCAGGAACGTTCCGCCCGATTCGGTGGCGAAGGACTTTGCCGCCTCATGCGGCACGGACGCGTCGCGCGTGCCGCTCACATGCAGGATCGGGCAGGCGACTTCGCGAATCAGACCGTTCAGGATTCGCAGGCCATCGAACGTATATTGTCGGCGCAGATAGACGAGATAGGCCGCCCGCGTGCCCGCGATCGCGTGAGCCGCATCGATGAAGCGCATGTGGGCGGGCGAAAACGTGTCGCTGAGGCGCGGCGAGGCGCCGACCACGATCTCACCAAGGCCGGGGATGAGCGGGAGGATCTGGACGGGATCGATTGCCGCGCCGGTGCCGATCGTGACCAGCCCGACCGCGCGGCCGGGATTGTCGGCGGCGGCCGCCGCTGCGACGATCCCGCCGACCGAATGGCCCACGAAGACCGCCCGATCGACCCCCAGGGCATCGAGCAATTCCATCCCCTGGCGGGCCCACAGATCGTATCCGTATGACCAGCCTTGGCCTCGATCAGAGAAGCCGTTGCCGTAGTCGTCGAACGCGATGACGCGGTAGCGGTGGGCAAGGGCGCCCGCCAGGCCCTCCTGCCAATCAGCGATGCCGCGCGCGCTGCCGTGGAAGAGCAGAATGGCCGGCGCGTCGCGCGGGCCGAGATCAAGAAAGTGGGTTCGGCCGGACGGAAGGGCAATATAGGCGGCTCCCGGCCACGGCTGATCGGGCGGTGCGGGGCTTTCTTCTTGATCCGCCATCATCCAGCGCCCGACAAGCCAGGGCAGGAGAACCACGGCTGCCAACGTCAGCAGGATGATCGATGTTCGCCCCATGTTCCCGCCCTCCTCGCGGCCGCGGATGGCCGCGGCGGCGCGGCCGCACCCCGATTGTCGCAAGACTATCGCGCAGAAGGCCTTCATGCACCGTTCAGCGGGGTCCGCGCATTCCTCATCTCGTAACGGGGTGGCGACAAGTCGGAGACAACGAAAATGAGCCAGTTCAAACGCGTTCGGGGCGCACTAGCGGGACTTTTGATCGCCTTCAGCGCCGGTGTTTCGGCCGCCGAGGCGGGTTCCGGCGTTGCCGGATCGCCCGCAATATCAGGCGTGCCCCGGGGCACCTATCTCCAGACGTGTCGGGACGCCTATGTCCAAGGAGAGTTGTTCCGCGACGCGCTGCTGATCGCGGATTGCCGCACGCGCAACAACCGCTGGATCCGCTCGACGCTCGAGTACAAGGCCTGCCGCTCGGACATCTACAATCGCGACGGATTCCTAGCATGCGAGACCTACCAAGATTCACGCCAAGAGGATTATGTAGGACAGTGGGGTGATCGGAGGGGTGATGGGCGCGGCTATCTTCCCGGCGGGTCATGGCAGCAGACATGTCGTGACGCCTATTTCGATGGCGACGTGCTCTATGCGCGCTGCCAGGATCGGCGCGGGCGGTTGCGCGAAACCTCACTCGATCTCGATCGCTGCGGCTATGCGAGCGTCTACAACGACGACGGCCGGCTGACGTGCAGCGGCGATGATCACCGCGGGTCCGCACGGATCGTTCTCTTCGAGCGCGATAACGGCCGCGGCCAGCGCATCGAGATCCGCGATTCCTATAACGACCTGAAAAACGCTTTCAACGACCGGGCGCAGAGCGTGCGGGTGGACGGTGGTGTTTGGCAGCTGTGCCGCGACAAGAAGTATAAGGGCGGCTGCATTGTCGTTGATCGCTCGACGAATCTTTACGGTGACTACCGCAACACAATTTCCTCGGTGCGCCGCTTGCAGTGATGGGTGCAGTGGGCGTTCAGCGGTCGCGCGATCCTGAGAGACTTGCCGTACCCACGACCGTCAGCCCCGTCACCGTCAGCACGAGAAATGGCGAGTACCAGGCGTTGTAAGTGAGTGCGATTGCGATCGCGCAGACCGCGAGCGCCATTTCGGGCAGGCCACTGCGCCAGTGCCGCAGGGCCGGTTTCGCGCGCGCCTGGGTACCCGCACCGTCGCCCCGCTTTGGGGTACGGATGAAGGCCGATTGCCGCCCGATCAGGGCCTCGTAGATCGCGCGCGAATTGGAGAGCGCGAGACCACTATTGAGTGCAAGGACCGCGGCAATGCCGATAAGCGTCCTCGCATCGAGGGCCTTTCCTCGATCCCACCGTGCTACCGCAATAATCGCAACGACCGCCATCAGGCCGGACGTCGACGAGAGAAGCCCGAGAATGATTTCGGTACTCGGCATTCCGCCTTGGAGCGCGATCAGCATCAGCGCCATCATCAAGGCGATCGCGCCGGCGGGATAAACCCACCCCTGAAGGAACTGCGCCGTGATCGCAACCTTGTGCGAGAACGGAAGGTCAGGCGTCCCCCAGATCGCTGGCATCAGCTTGCGTGCGCATTGAGCAAAGCCCTTGGTCCACCGAAACTGCTGGTCGCGCCAGGCGGTCACGGTTTCAGGTAACTCGCCCGGCACGCTCAGGTCGCGGAGGAAGCGCGAGCGCCAGCCCTTGAGCAGGGCACGACAGGAGAGATCGAGATCTTCCGTGAGCGTATCGTACTGCCAGCCGCCAGCATCATCGATGGCGGCGCGACGCCAGATGCCGCCGGAGCCGTTGAACGACATTGGCAGGCCACTCCAGGACCGCGCGCTTTGCTCGACGACGAAATGGGCATCGAGCGAGAGGCTTTGCGCCCGCGTGAGGAGGCTTCTGCCCGCGTTGAGGTGCTCCCAGCGACCTTGCACGAAGGCGAGCCCCTCATCTGCCAAGAGGACAGGGACCGTACGGCGGAGGTAGTTGGGGGGCGGAACGAAATCCGCGTCGAAGATCGCCACGAAAGTCGCCTCGCTGCGGGCAAGCCCTGCAGCAAGCGCGCCGGCCTTGAATCCCGCACGCGATTTGCGGTGGAGGAGTTCGACATCGAAGCCCAAGGCCCTCAAATGATCGACTTTTTCGCGCGCGATCTGCGTCGTCTCGTCGGTTGAATCATCGAGGAGCTGGATGTGGAGGCGATCCTTCGGCCAGTCCAATGCAGCTGCCGACTCCAGCGCGCGGCCGACGACCGCTGGCTCATTGAAAGTGGGCAATTGAATGAGGACATGGGGCAGATCGGCGGGCAGGCTATAGGCCTCTGCCCGTCGGTCGGCTTTGCTCCCGTCCTCGTGATGGCGAAGGAAAAGCACCAGCAAACACAACAGCTGGCCCGCTAACAGGCCAATCACCACTAGCGCAGCCACGAAGAGCGCAAAGGCGATCGGCACGAGGGCGTCGCCTAGGATTGTCAGGGTTAGCCACCCTGTTTCTATCGGCGCCTGCATCGGCCTATCGCGCCCCCTCGAACCGCGGGCCGCACATTCCGACAGCGCCGCTTGCTCGCCCCAGGGACAAGTGCCCCGAATCCGCCTGTGATTGCAATGGGGGGCGAGCCGCGCGTTGCGCTTTTCCCGCAACACCTCTGAGCTGTGTGCCGCGGTCGGGTACCCAAATGGTTGAGGGGCGCCGAAGCGCCCCTCGAATTCACCAAGGCCTCACGCGCTAAGCGGCGCGGACATTCGCCAGGAATTTGTCGACTTCCTGGCGCAATCGCGCGGCCTGGGTCGAGAGCTCGCCTGCCGCCTCCAGCACTTGCCCGGACGAGCGTCCGGCTTCACCGGCCGCTTCGGTGACCCCCGTGATGTTCCGCGAGACGTCCGCCGTTCCGGCAGAGGCTTCCTGGATATTCTGGGCGATCTCGCGGGTGGCCGCGCCCTGCTGTTCGACGGCGGTCGCGATGCCGGTCGAAATTTCGTTCACCGAGAGGATCGTCCGGCCAATGCCCTGAATCGCGGCCACGGCATCGTTTGTCGCAGCCTGAATGGCATCGATTTGGCTCGTGATCTCTTCCGTCGCCCTGGACGTCTGGTTGGCTAGCGTCTTCACCTCGGATGCAACGACCGCGAAGCCCTTGCCGGCATCGCCCGCGCGCGCGGCTTCGATGGTGGCGTTGAGGGCGAGAAGATTGGTTTGACTCGCGATGTCGCTGATTAGGCTCACGACGTCGCCGATCCGCTGGGCCGCCTGGGCGAGGCCCTGCACGACGGCGTCGGTGCGGTTCGTCTCGTCTACCGCCTTGCTCGCGATTTGAGCAGCCTCCTGCACGCGCGTTGAGATTTCGGCAACGGAAGCGGTGAGCTCTTCGGTCGCCGACGCAACCGTCTGGACGTTTGAGCTCGCCTGTTCGGCGGCCGCAGCGACATTCGTCGATTGGCGCATGGTCTCTTCGGCGGTTGCCGACATGCCTTCAGCGTTCGCCTGCAGCTCGGTCGACGCGGAGGACACCGCATCGACCACGCCCTTCACGTTGAGTTCGAAATCGTCGGCGACCCTCAGCTGATCGGTGATGTTGTTCCAGCTGGCCATTGCGCCGATGTATTTCCCGAGGCGGTTGCGGATCGCCGTTACGGTGACGACGAAGGTCTGATCGCCTATCTTCAGTTTGGCTTTGTGGGGCAGCCGGTCCGGGGTCGCCAGCATGGTGCGCTGGTGCTGCGGATTCTTGTGGAAGATGTCGAAGGATTTGCCGCGGATCTGGTCGACAGGCGCGGGCAGATGAGATTCCAACGGCCGAAGCGTCTCGTAGAACGTCTTGTTGATGTAGTCGATGCGGAAGTCGTTCTCGACGTCGACGGTCATGATGTTCATCGGTACGTCGTTGACCATTTGGGTCAGGCGCGTCGACTGCTGGACCGTTATCGAGAGGTTCGCGTAGGCGCGCGCCATCAGCCCGATTTCGTCGCCGCGTGCCGCGTAGGGGAGGTCTACGGTCTCACCTTGCGATAGCCGCTCAATCGCTTCCGCGATGGTGCCGATGGGACGCGCAAAATAAGACCCGACGATGAAACCAAGGCCCGCGATCAGCACCGCGACGATGATCGTGCCGAGCAGCATTTGCGTGCCAACGACATCCAGGAGGGCCGGATCGATCTCCGCCAATTCGTTCGCGCGCTCAAACTGAAAGATGCCAAAGACCGCCATGGCCGCGACGAGGCCGCACAGCCCAAGGAGGGCAGCAAGCTGATATCGCAGGCTGAGCCGGGTGAAGAGCGTCGACATCCCATTCGACGAGACGTTTGCGTTAGACATGGCGATCCCCCGATCAAATGTTCGACGGCTGGCCAAGCGGTCGCACGTCTTGAACTGGGAGTATGGCCAAACAACCTTAACGGGCTCTTTCACCCATAAGTCGTGTCGTGTGTGACTGCAATCAGTAGGTGACGCTGCCGGATCGGCTCATCTCTGTCCATTTCCTGCGGCTTTTCCGGGCCAAGCGGCGCGTGCCGCGATAGAGTGGCCGGTGTTGGAGGGTCCGGTGAGAAGATTTATTTCCAAGGGTGCCGGCCTGTTCGGGCGGGGGCTGTCCATTGCCTATGACGATGTGGGTGAGGGGCCGCCCGTCGTCTTGATCCACGGGTTTGCCTCCAATCGCGAGGCGAATTGGCGCTTCCCGAGCTGGTACGACGCCCTTACGCGCGCCGGCCATCGTGTGCTCGCGCTGGACGTGCGCGGACACGGGGCAAGCGACAAGCCGCATGAGCCGAGCGCCTACGAGGAGGGGTTGCTCGCCAAGGACGTGGTCAATCTCATGGGGCACGCGGGCATTAAACGCGCGCCGGTGATCGGCTACTCCATGGGGAGCTTCATCGCGATCCGGCTGATGGTCGATGCGCCGCGCGCGGTCGAACGGGCCGTGCTGGCGGGGATTGGCGAGAACTATTTCGCCCCGGTCAGCGTGGACACCGAAGCCGTCGCGGAGGCGATGCTTGCGCCCAATGCCGACGCGGTGGCCGATCCGGTCGCGCGGGGGTTCCGTACCTTTGCCGAGCGCCAGAAGAACGACCTGAAAGCGATGGCGGCTTGCTTCCGGCGGCCGCGAAAGGCCTTTAGCCCCGCCGACCTCAAGCGGATCCAGACGCCTGTTCTGGTCATCTGCGGGGAGATGGACACGGTCACGGGGTCCGGCGCTCCGCTGGCGACGGCGTTCGCGCAAGGCGGACTCGTGACGATCCCCGGCAAGGATCACATGTCCGCGGTCGGCGACAGGAATACCAAGGCGGCCGCGATCGCCTTCCTTGAGGGCTGAGCGAAAAGAAAAGGGCGTCACAAAGGGAAAAGCCCGCGGCCTTGCGGCCGCGGGCTTGACCCGTTCTGGACGAACGTCGCGACGCTTAGAGCGCGCGCGAGACCGAGAAGACGACCTTCGAGTCCGCGATGTCGTTCGCGAGGTCGCCGCCGCCGGGAACTTCCGCATCGTTGTCCGTGTAGCGGACGCCGAAGTCGAAGCCCTCGACCGAAACGGTCGCGCCGACGTTCCAATCGGTGTAGTCATCCGCACCGAAGGTCACGTTGTCGTCGATGTCCTGGTAGCCAACATTCGCGTCGAGCGTCAGCCAATCGAGAACTGGGACCGCCACGCCGGCCGTGACGTAGTACGCATCACCCGTCTCGGCGAAGAAATCCGGCGAGTAGTAGACGGCGCCCGAAATCGAGAGAACCTCGAAATCATAGCCGAGGCCAAGCAGGAACTCGACGTAGTCGTAATCCACGCCCGACGTGTCCGGGTAGGCGTAGTAGAGAACGCCGATGTCGTACGAGAACGCCTCGATCGAGTTGGCGAAACCACCGTAGAAGTCGACTTCGAGGTTCGTATCGGTCGCGTCATTGAAATCGACGTTCGACGCCCACACGCCGGCATAGAGGCCCGATTCGTGCGACACATCGAAGCTGCCCTGGAGGGCCGGGTCGTTCTGCGTCTGGCTGATGCCGCGGAACACGTAGTCCGACGTCAGTGTCAAGCTGCCAGAGAAGCTAAACGGGCTCGACGCCTCTTCCTGCGCCATAGCGGCGGGCGCCGCCACGACCATCAATGCTGCAGCGCAAACCGCAGACTTCAAAACTGAAACCTTCATTTTCAACCCTCTCTCATCAGGCCCGTACGGCGCCAATTGGCGGACCCTTGACCAAGTTCGTTGCCAAATCCTTAAACTCTGTCGCGGAGTGACCCCCGCCGATCTGCCGCATGCCTGACATTGTTGAGAATCAACGGGTTTGACAACGAAAACGTCGCGCAAATTGTGACATCTTAGGCACATCAACGTGTCAAATGGCGACTGTCACCATTTCTTCGCTTTTAATTGCCTCGCTCCTAGGCACGGCGCTATTTTTTGCGGCAGCTTCCGCCTGTAGCAAAGTTAACGTTGGCTGAGCGGCGTCAGGCTCAAATGAAGACCGGCGTCGGTGAGGAGCGTCTCGCCCGTAATGTGCTGGGCGCCCTCGGCACAGAAGAAGACGACGGCATCCGCAATGTCCTCCGGCGTTCCCGCGCGCTTGAGGGGCGTCGTGGATTCCTGCTGCCTGGCGATGGAGGCGAATCCCTCCTCGCCGAAGCGATCGCGGAACCAGCGCGTCCCGATGAAGCCGGGGCAGACGGCGTTCACGCGGATTTCGGGAGCCAACGCCCGAGCGAGCGACAGCGTCATCGTGTTGAGCGCGCCCTTCGATGCCGCATATGCGATCGAGGAGCCGATGCCGGTCACGCCCGCGATCGATGAGATGTTGACGACAGCGCCGAAGCCCTGGCGCTTCATATCGGGCGCGACGGCGCGAATCATCTCGTAGGCGCCCACGACGTTGAGCCGGTAGATGGACAGGAAGTCTTCCGCCGTCAGCGCGTCGAGGTCGGCGTGATTGGCGAATTTCGTGGTGCCGGCGTTGTTGACGAGGATGTCGATCCGCCCGAAGGCCTTGCGCGCGGCGTCGGCCACCTTGCGGCAACCCTCATCCGAGCCGACATCGCCCTGGGCGAGGATCGCCTTCACGCCGAGCTTGGCGCACAGGGCCTGCGTTTCCTTCGCCTCGGCCTCGCTCTTTGAATAGTTGATCGCGACATCGGCGCCGCGCTCGGCCAGCTTGATCGCCACTGCGGCCCCAAGGCCCGTCGCCGATCCGGTTACAATGGCAGCCTTGCCCTTCAAATTCACGATCGTTTCGCCCCCTCGGCCCATGTGTTTTCGCTGTCGGCCAGACTAGTTGTATCGCTGCGACAACGCCATGGTTGCGGGATGGGCGCGTTCGCCGCAAAAGGGACCTCGCGCGCTTTCGCTCCGTCCGTGTTCCCTATTTCAGGCATCGTCCCGTCATGACGCTCGTGCGGCCGGCTTCGGCTCGTCATCGCATCGTGCTTGTCCGGCATGGTCGCCCCGACCTGGAGCGGGGCGCGTGGCTGAATGCGGGTGCCTTTCAACGTTTCATCGACGCCTATCAGGAAGCAGGGCTCGCCCGCGACAGCGACCCGCCGGCAGACCTTTCCGCGCTCGTGCGCGGCGCCAAACGGGTCTTCGTCAGCGATCTGCCGCGCTCCATCGAGAGTGCGGCCCGGCTCCTGCCGGACGCCGAGTCGATTTCGGATCGGCTCTTCACGGAGGTTCCCCTTGTCTCACCGCCGCTCCGGGGCCTGCGGCTGAAGGTCCCTGCTTGGGCGGTCGTCGCGCGCGTGGCCTGGCATGGCGGCTATGCGCCTGGAATCGAAACTTGGGCTCAGGCGCGTCTGCGGATCGCGCGGGCCTTCGGGCTCGTCACCCGAACGGCGCGGCGCGACGGCTACGCGGTGGTCGTCGCGCATGGCTATTTCAATGCGATGCTGGGGCGGCTCTTGCGGCTGCGGGGCTGGCGGCGCACTCACGGCAATCACCGCGCCGAATTCTGGAACGTGGTCGTCTACGACTGGGTCGATGGCAGCGCGCCGCGAAAGCGGCTGACGAGATCATCGAGGCGCGGGCGGACGCGTTCCTCCAAGGGGATCGCCGGGCGCCCGACATAGAGAAAGCCCGCGATGCGCTCGCCGGCGCGGAGTCCCAAGGCGGCGGCGACCTTCGGGTGATAGGCGTACCATTCCGTAATCCAGTTCGCGACGAAGCCCTGCGCGTGGGCGGCGATCAGGATGTTCTGGCAGACGGCGCCCGCGGAGAGCACTTGTTCCCATTCGGGGATCGGCACGCCTTCGCGCACGCTGCTGACGACAGCGATGACGAGAGGCGCGCGCAGGAAACGTCCTTCCTCCAGCGCTTGGCGTTCCGGCGACGCGTTCGGCTCGGTTTCGGCAAGCGCCCCGAGAAGCACCGTTCCCAGCGCGTTGCGCCCGTCGCCCTCGATTAGGATGAAGCGCCAGGGTGCGAGCTTGCCGTGATCGGGCACGCGCGCGCCGGCGCGCAGCATCGTCTCGATCTCGGCGGGCGAGGGGCCTGGGCCCGTCATCGCCTTGGCCGATCCCGACCGGCGCGACAGAAGCAGATCGAGCGTCTGAGGCGCGGGCCGATTCAACGAGGCAGGCGGCGTGTCCGTCGGCATTGGCGAAGCTTTTACTCGCGGCGATGTAGCTTTCTTTCTCCCTTAGGCCGCGCGGGCTTCCCGATCAAGGCAATCACCGTTGCACGGTGATCGCGAGTCAGACAGCCTTGTTGCCGAGCGGGGACGTCTTTCAATCGCCTAATCTGAGGAGCCGATCGCGATGCTGAGTGCCTTTTTCGTCGCCGAGCTCTTTCTCTCTGTCGTCGTTGCCGCATTCATCGTCGTCCGACAGCAGGCGCGGCCGATCCGCGAGCCGCGTCTCGACACGGCCTTCGATCGCGCGCAATTCGCCCGTGCTGTTCGCCGCGGAACCTGGCAGTGAGGGCAGGGCGCCTTCACCCTTGAAGAGGCGCCATGTCGACCATTCCGCCGTTCCCCTGGACGATCCTCCGCTCGCAGGAAGAATTCGATAATCGCTGGCTGCGGTTGACGACGCACGACGTGCTGAACGTCGCGGGCAACCCTCATCTCTACTCGACCATCCACATCAAACGCGCCGCCACGGGCGTCGTTGCGATCGATGCGGCGGGACGCGTGGCGCTGGTCGGTCAGCATCGGTTTCCCCTGCGGATCTATAGCTGGGAAGTGCCCGAGGGTGGCGCGGAGCCAGGCGAGGCGCCGCTTGAGGCCATCCAGCGCGAACTCAAGGAGGAAGCCGGGCTGACCGCCCGACATTGGCAGCAGATCCTTACGCTGCATCTCTCGAACATGCTGACGGACGAGGTCGCCTACGGATTTCTCGCGCACGGTTTGACGGAGGGCGAAGCGGAGCCCGAGGAAAGCGAAGTGCTGGCGCTCGACCGGGTTCCCTTTCAACGTGCCCTCGCGATGGTGGATGCGGGGACCATCACCGACGCAATCTCGGTGGCGCTGCTCCTGCGCGTCGACCGCATGGCGCGGACGGGTGACCTCCCGGCCGACCTCGCGCGTGCCATCCTGGCCGACTGAGGGCGCATGCCGCTCTCCAGCGAGTGACGACCATCACAGATTTCTCGGGATCTCCTGGCTCAATCCCCTGATGGCAAGCACCATTTGGTGATTAACAGTGACGTGCCTTCGGGCTTGGCGCGGCGCGCCGGCGCACTGTAAGCTGCGACAATCAGTCATTGAACAATCGCCGAGGGCTCACATGCCGCGTACAGCGGAACGCGTACAGACGGTCGATCCAGTCTGGGTCAATTTGCGTCACGAGGCGCTCGCGATCGCGGGGCGCGAGCCGGCGCTTGCCAGCTTCGTGCACGCGACGATCCTCGCCCATGACCGGCTTGAGGCGGCACTTTCCTATCTCCTCGCCAAGAAACTCGGCAACGAAGACGCCGGTGCCATGCAGCTGCGGCAGATCTTCGAGGAGGCACTGCGCGACAGCCCGATGATCGGCGAGGCGGTTCGGGCCGATCTCGTTGCCGTCGTCGCGCGCGATCCCGCCGCAGGCGGTTATGCGCAGCCTTTTCTCCTCTACAAGGGCTTCCACGCACTCGAGGCCTATCGCTTCACCCATCGCCTGTGGCGCAAGGGGCGCGAAGCGATGGCGGTGTTCCTGCAAAACCGAATCTCCGAAGTCTTCGGGGTCGACATTCATCCCGCCGCCAAGATCGGCCGTGGCGTCATGATCGATCATGGCACGGGCGTCGTGATCGGCGAGACGGCGGTCGTGGGCGATGACGTCTCGATGTTGCACGGCGTCACGCTCGGCGGCTCGGGCCATGAGCGCGGCGATCGGCACCCCAAGATCCGCCGCGGCGTGCTCCTTGGCGCTGGCGCGACGGTTCTCGGCAACGTCGTCGTTGGCGAGTATTCGCGTGTCGGCGCGGGTGCGGTGGTCCTTGGACCGGTTCCGGCGCGCTGCACGGTCGCCGGCGTTCCCGCGCGCGTCGTCGGCGGCGCTGGATGCGACAAGCCCAGCCGAGCGATGAACCAGATGATCGACGCGGCGCCCGACGATTACGCGATCTAAATCGAGCAGGCGCTAGAGGCGGTCGCGGATCGCAGCCAACATCATTCCGAAGACTTGCGCGGGCCATCGGAACATGGGACCGCCGGGAAATCGTGGGACCGGCAGGCTCGCCATCACATCAAACCGCTCGGCCGTGCCGGCGATCGCCTCGGTGATGAGACGCCCAGCGAGGCTCGCCAAAGCCACGCCGTGGCCGGAATAGCCCTGCGCAAAAAAGATGTTCGGCGCGAGCCGGCCGAAATGCGGCTGGCGATTGAGCGTGATACCGACATGGCCGCCCCAGGCGTATTCGATGGCCACGTCCTTCAATTGCGGGAAGACGCGCAGCATCGGCGGGCGCACGATGCCGGCGATGTTCTTCGCTTCGCCCGAGGAGTAGGTTTCGCCGCCGCCGAAGATCAGCCGCGTGTCGGGCGCGATCCGATAGTAGTCGAGCACGAATTTGGTGTCGGCGACGGCCAGGCCGTCGCGAATGAGGGCAGCGGCGCGCTCCTCGCCCAGCGGCTCGGTCGCGACGACGTAAGTCTTGATCGGGAACAACCGCTCCGCGAGCGCGGGCACGAGGCGCCCGAGATAGGCATCGCCGGCGATGACTAGGAAGCGCGCCTTCACTGAGCCGTTGGCGGTGACGGCGCGCGCCTCGGGTCCATTCTCGATCGCCGTGACGGCACTGTCCTCGTGGATAATCGCGCCGGCTGCAACGGCCGCGTCGGCCAAGCCGAGGAGATAGTTCAGCGGATGCAGGTGTCCGCCCCCCCAATCCAAGACTCCGCCGTGATAACGCTCGCTCGCGACTATCGCGCGCGTCTCGCTACGGTCGAGAGGGCGCAGCTTCTTGTAGCCGTAGATTTTCTCCAGATGTTCGGCGTCGGCGTGGAGCAGGGGGACGTGGGATTTCTTCCAGGCGGCGGTGAGCAGACCCGCACGCGGCTCGCAGCGGATCGCATGACGCTCGATCCGCGCCAGAACTTCGGCCTTGGCCTCTTCCGCGATCGACCAAAGCTGCTTGGCCGTATCGAGGCCGGCCTGCGCCTCGAGGACAGTCTGATCGACGCGTTGGCCTGAATGGATCTGCCCGCCATTGCGTCCGGATGCGCCAATGCCAATCGTCCCGGCCTCCAGCACGACGACGCGATAGCCGCGCTCAGCGAGGTTGAGCGCCGCCGAAATTCCGGTGAACCCCGCGCCGACGACGCAGACGTCAGCCGTTGTATCTCCCGCGAGCGGGGAGTGGGCTGTCCGCGCGTTGGCGGTCGCATCGTAGTAGGTGGCGTTTGGCGGCAATGTTCGGCTCTCG
Source organism: Alphaproteobacteria bacterium (assembly GCA_016124385.1). Lineage (GTDB taxonomy): Bacteria > Pseudomonadota > Alphaproteobacteria > Micropepsales > Micropepsaceae > JACADY01. The sequence goes on from WGNU01000007.1 coordinate 160,136, forward strand.
CTACGCCCGCCCGGCAGGCCGGCGAAGGGAAGCATATTTCGCCTTCCCGGGCGAGGCTGGGAAGGGTTGACCCTTGGGGCCGAAGTCTGGGAAGGTCCCCGCCCGTTCCTTTCCGCGAGCCCATTTGCGATGGATCAGATCGAAATTCTCCGTGTGCAGAAATATCTGCGCGACACGTTCCGTCTCGACACGATCGAGTTGCGCAAGCGCACGAATAAATCGGATTCGGTCGAGGTCTATGTGGGCGACGAATTCATCGGCGTCGTCTTCAAAGACGAAGAGGATGGCGAGATTTCCTACGCCTTCCAGATGGCGATCCTGGAAATGGATCTGCCCAACCCTTCGGCGGTCGTCAAAAGCTAGTTTCAGCGCAGCTGAACCGAACGAAAGCCAGTCACCAGATTGACGATGTCGGCGTCGATTTTTTTCCAGTCCGTCAGGAATTCGCGCTTGTACTGATAGGAGAGGCTGAGCCCCGGCGCGAGGTCGAGGTCGCGCTGGCACTCGGGTGCGGGAAGGTCCGGTGCCTCGATGGCGCAGCGGATCACGGCCAACTGGCCGCGCGCGTCGACGCCCGTAAAAAGATCGTGCCCCGCATAGCCCGAGCGCGGCTGAAAGGTGTAGAGCGTCAGGCCATAGGGACCGTCCTCGCCCTCGGGATCCACGACCTGGTTCTGAAAGACGCGCACGAAGCGGTCGCGCTCGGTCAGCGGCGTCCCGTTGAGATGGATTAGCATCATCACGCGCCGAGCCGTGGGGCTCGAGTCCGCGAACTCGGCCTCATTCGCCGCCGTTGCCGGCGCGAGATCCGGCAACAACGCGTGGAGGGCGACCTCTTCCTGCTTGCCGCCCGCGCGTGATTTGGGGATCCGCGTGTAGTTCGCCGGGATCTCGAAATCGATGCCGCCGACCGTGAGATTGACCGGTGCGGTCGAGATCGTCGCCTTCGGGTTCGTGCCTGTGATATCGCCGGGGGCCGGCGCGAAATAATAGGCCATCACGCCGGCGCCGAGGACGGTTACGCCGAGCGAGATAAAGAACGGCCAGCGCCACGCGGAGTGGCGTTTGATGATTTCACCGCCTGCGGAGGGGCCCTGGCTCACGGTCGCTTCGCTCGCTTCTGTCCGTTCGCGGCGATGTGCCGCCAGTCCCCAAATCTAAGCCGCCCGCGCCGAACCGCGCGTGACGAGTGAGGCACATCGCCTCAAAAAGCGAGGATTACGAACGAATCGTTGCCGAAGCGTTGCACGAAGTTAACCACTCTGCGGCAGGCACCCCAGACAGCCGCCGATGAGGCCGCCGATCGCGTCCCTGCGTGCAGGCGCCTCGGCTATGCCACGCGCCGCCTCGCGCGCTTCGGCGAAGCGGCGTGCGCCCTCCGGCCCCATGATCGAGGAAAGCTGCTGGATGACGCGGCGGATGTTGGCGATGCGCGTCTCATCAGAGGGGTGCGTCGAGAGGAACTCGGGCGGACGGCCCCGCTTGCGACTCTCGGCAGCCATCTTCTCCCAAAACGTGACCGCTTCGTTCACGTTGTAGCCGGCCCTATGCATCAGGCGGATACCCAGAATGTCGGCCTCGGTTTCGTGTTGGCGCGAAAAGGGTAGAAGCACGCCGACTTGGAGTCCCAAACCCAGGATCTGCGCGACGCCCGCGCTGGCGCCGCCCGCCTGAGCGCCCTGAAGGGCAAGATTGGAGACGAGTCCTTGGCTATAGCGCTCCGCCGCGTGACGGCCGAGGACGTGGCTCACCTCATGCCCCATAACCGTTGCGAGCTGGCTGTCGTTGCTCATGAGTTTCAAGATGCCGGTGTTGAAGCCGACTTTTCCGCCTGGAAGTACGAACGCGTTGATCGCGCTGTCTTCAAAGACCGTGTACTCCCAGCCGCTCTGCGGCAGGCCCGACACGGCGACGATCCGCTGGCCGACGGTGCGGACGCGCGAATTGTAGCTCGAATTGCCTGAGACCTTGTGCTGCTGGCGATACTGGGTCCAAGACGAAGCGGCCATCTGCGCGAGCTGACCGTCCGATACGGCAATCAATTGCTGGCGTCCTAAGGCCCTGTTCGTTTGACAGCTCGAGAGCGCCGGCGCCGTCGCGCCGATCGTCAGTGCGCCGAGGACACCCCGGCGGGTCCATAAATTCGTCATCGCAATGTCACTTCCCTTGATCGCCCCACCCGACCGCTCGACAAGTTACCATGAACACGCCAATGCCGGAACCGCGTGACGCTCGTGCCGCGGCGATACGGGGACAAAGCGTTGCCCTTCAGAGATAGCGGGCGCGCACGTCGACCGTTGATTCCTTGCCCAGACGATCAGCGGAATCGGCGACCCAGCGTGCCGCAGCCTCGCGCCCGACGCGCTTGAGGTGCTCCAGGAACTCCCCATCGGGGTGCAGTTTCGATGAGACGCCAAGCTCTTGCATGAATTCCTCCGCGTCGATCGCGTGAATGAGCATGCGGCGATAGTAATTGTCCGTGAGCGTCCCATCATCGATCAAGCGGGACACGAATTCGATCGCGCGCATTTCCTTCATCAGCGAGGCGTTGAACGTGATTTCGTTCACGCGGTTCATGATGTCGGTCGCGGTCTTGGGGATATCCGGGCGGTGGATCGGATTGATGTGCACGACGACAACGTCGCGGCTGCCGGTGCGGTTGTAGATGAGGGGGTAGAGCGAGGGATTGCCCATGTACCCGCCGTCCCAAAAGGCTTCGCCGTTGATCTCGACCGCGGGAAACATGAAGGGCAGGCAACTCGAGGCGAGCACGGTTTCAACCGTCAGCTCGCCCGTGCGGAAGACGCGCGGCTTTCCGGTGCGTACGTTGGTGGCGGAGAGGAAGATCTTGATCGGGCATTCGGCGCGGAGGCGATCGAAATCGACGGTCTCTTCCAGCGCCGTGCGCAGCGGATTGAGATTGAGCGGGTTCCATTGATAGGGCGAGAGAAACCGCGTCATCAGATCGAAGGCGATGTGGCCAGGGTTCCAGCTCATATCATGGCTGTGGGTGAGGCGGTGCCAGGGTGTCGGTGCGAGCGGTGAAAAGCGTGCCGCCTTGGCGACGCGCTGCCAGAATTCATCGAGCTTGGCTTTCGCGCCAGCGCGGCCGCCTGTCGTATAGCCTTCACCGAGGACGACGGCATTGATTGCGCCCGCGCTCGTAGCCGAGATCGCCTCGATGCCAATCTTCTCTTCCTCCAGCAATTGGTCGAGCACGCCCCAGGTGAAGGCGCCGTGCGCGCCGCCGCCCTGGAGCGCGAGGCCCACGAGCTTCACGCGCTGCCGTTGCTGAGGGGTGGTCTCGACGTCCGGCGCGGGCGGCATTTCATTCATGGACATGGCCGGCTCTCCTTTCCTGCGGAGTCGGGGGGCATCGTGAGACCGGGGGGTCTCCCGCACGGCTGATTTTAGCGCGCGGCGGCACGCACCTCGCTTTGTCGGCTCAACGGGGCCGTCGGAGCGGGGGATATGAGTTCTTTTGGGACATTTACGCTCTGCATCATCATGGGGTTTGCGACGTCCCAGGCCATCGCAAGCTTGACCGGCTTCGTTTTGGGGCAAACCGGGGTGCTGCGGCTCAGCCCGCGAACCGATCTTCAACGTCTCCTCGCCCTCTCGCTGGTGACGATCACAGGCCCTGCGGTGCTTTTTGAGAACAGTCTCAAGGCGAAGGCCAATGCCGAGCAATCGGCCGTCGCGCTCTCGCTTGCGCTTCTCATCGTGCTCCTGTGGAGCTTCTTGATCGGCGTTCTTGTCGTGCGCGTCGCCCAGTTGGGCGGCGTTTTCGTCAATCCGTTCTCCTAGCTCCGCCGTCTGAGCGCTCCCATCCAGATTTCCTTCGCGGAGGGCTTGATTCTGGTCATTTACTGACTATTTGTCATGCTGCGACGCAGCAGTTGTGTTCGCGCGTGCAATGTAGTGGGACTTCCCCATGGTCGTTAGTCTTTTCCGCGCGGTCTCGGCATTCTTGATCGCTCTTGCGCTGATCGGCATGCAGGCTGGCGTTCTGGCGCCGGGCGATGCAGCGTTTGCCTCGATCGCCATCGCGGTCGTGTACGCGGCGAGCCTCCTCTATGCGCGGGAGGGAGCGCCGCTCTGGCCGACGCTCAAGGCCCTGTTTCTCGAGCCGCGCTCCTATGCGAGCCAGGCCCATTATTATTCGTTTGTCGCAACGACCGCGCTGGCGGGACTTGTCGTGCTGGGCGCGGTTGCCGCCTAGAAACCGCACGAAAAAGCGGGCCGGCGCACGCGCCGACCCGCTGCTTCATCTCATTCGTTCAGAGGACTTCGAGCATGCTCGCGACCAGCGGGTGGCGCACGATGTCGCCCTGCGTGAAGCGGATGACGGTGACGTCCTCGACTTTTTCCAGCCGCGTCGCGACATCGCCGAGGCCGCTCATGCCCGGCAGGAGATCCGTCTGATCCGGATCGCCGGTCAGCACCATCGTCGAGTGCCAGCCGAGCCGCGTGAGCAGCATCTTCAACTGGCCATAGGTGCAGTTCTGCGCTTCGTCGATCACGACGAAGGCGTTGTTGATCGTGCGGCCGCGCATGTAGGCGACCGGGGCGATCTCGATCGAGCCATCGGCGATCATCGCTTTGAGCTTCTTCGCGCCCAGACGTTCCGAGAGGGCGTCGTAGAGGGGGCGTAGATAGGGTGCGAGCTTGTCTTCAAGGTCGCCCGGCAGGAAGCCCAGATTTTCGCCCGCCTCGACGGCTGGACGCGAAAGCAGGATGCGGCCGATCTTGCCGCTCTCGAGCGCCTCGACGGCCTTGGCGATCGCCAGATACGTCTTGCCCGTGCCGGCCGGTCCGAGGGCGCAGATCAGGTTCCGGCTATCGATCGCCTCTAGGAACGCCTTCTGGTTTTCGCCGCAGGGACGCACGTTGCGGACATAGCCGCGGTCTCGGTTGTCATGTTCGAGCGGATTCCAGCCCGCGCTCGGGGGGTAGAGGCGATGAATCTTGGCAGGCTCGGCAGATTCCTGATCACGCGTTTTGACACGGCTATGGCGCTTGGCCATGCGGTTCTCCCCAATGGCGAACGGTTTCGATGAAACTTTGGGAAAAGCAGATCGGACGCCGGAAGCCGCACGCTTTGGGCTTCGCTTCTTAGGACGGGCACTGGATGCAACCACGCCGACCAATCCCCCCGAATCGGGTCCAATATGACGAGGGTAGTGCAACACACGGAGGCGGCACGCCCTTTTTTCCCCACGTCACAAAACGATCATCGCGGTCGCGTGCGCGTGACGTTTCCCTGACGCAGGGCCAGCATCGGCCGGTTAGGGTTAAGGCTGGGTGGACGCGCTAGTGCTTCGCGAGGCGCCAGGCCGTCGCGGCGAGGTCGAAGAGGTCGCCGAGCCGGGCGACATATTCCTCCCGCACCGCAAAGCGCGCGTCGCCATCGCCGCGAAAGCCGCGCTCGAGGGCCGTTAACAGCGTTTCGAGGCGCCGCTCGTGGAGGCCGAGCGCCTTTTGCATCGGATCGAGCACGACGCCCGCGACGGCCGAGAAGAGGGCCGATGTCGCCAGAACGAAGGCCGTCGTCGCCGCGCTGGCCGTGAGGCCGGGCGTCGCGGGCGCGATCAGCGGCCAGACCATGGCCAAGCCCGGGGGAAGGCTTGCCGCCGCCGCGCGCTCAGCAAGGGCGCTCGCGAGTGCGGGCCCGAGCGTCAGCACGCCGGGCGTCACCTGGTGGATCGTCAGCGCGCCGATGCCGGAGGTGACGATCAGATTGGCGACTTCCGTCGCGGCAACGCGGCTATTTGAATAAATCGCGCTCGCCTCGGCGAGGCGGGCGTCGATCCGCTCGCGCTCGGCGAGACCCCAGGCGCCCTCTAGCTGGGCAAGGCATGGGGCGACGCGCGGATCGGAGAGGATTTCATCGGCCAGCGCGTCCTTGCGGCTGACCCGGCTGCGATCCTGGAAGGGCAGTTCCAACAGTTCGGTGTGAAGGCGCCAGCTCAATTCCCGCGCAACATCGGTTTCCATGAAGACCTGCCGCGCGCGGAGCCATTGCGCCGCCTGGCGGCGGCCCGAGCGCTCGGCGCCCCAGGCGATGCCCTTCAAGGCGACGGCTGGGCCGACCAGGGCCGCGTTCAGTGGGGCACGCCAGAGGTCGTGCCCCAAGGCCTTGCGGTGGGTTTGAAGCGCGCCGCGAAGGCTGTAAGTGCGCTCGATGAAGTCAGGGACGCGGCGGCGGCGCTCCGCGAAATAGCGGGCCAGCGCCTCGTCAACGATGGCGCGGACAGTCTGTGCCTCAACGCTTGGCGGCAGGCCCGCCGGCATTGCCGCCGTCTCTCGATCCGTCATGGAGCCCGCCCCGTCATTTCGCAGATGTGGTCTTGATCCAGCCTATCGACAAGACCAAGGCCAAAGTGAGGCCGTTTGCGATGACGATGGCGGGTGATCCGATCAGCAGGCCATAGCCCAGCCAGCAGCTCAGCCCCGCTCCGAAGAGCGCGATCCAAAGCATTGAAAAATCATCAGCCGACCCGGTTCGCCATGTCTTGGCGACCTGGGGCAGGAACGAAGCCGTCGTCAGGGTCGCCGCGAGGAAGCCGACCGCCTCGATGCCGACATCCGCCATGGGGCTGCTCCTTGTCTGTCTTGTCTTGCCGGCGAAAGCCGCCGATCTTCGCGGCTTGATGGTCTATGCGATCGAAGGGAGCGGCGTCGATGACAATCTATGCGCTGGGGGATGCGGCGGCAGATCTTCCGGCTAGCGGCGACTATTGGGTGGCGCCAAACGCCGTGGTGCTCGGCCGGGTCAGGCTCCTCAAGGACGCGAGTGTCTGGTTCGGCGCTGTGCTGCGCGGCGACAATGAGTGGATCACGATCGGCGAGGGCTCGAACGTTCAGGACAATTCGGTCCTTCACACCGATCCCGGCGCGCCGTTGACCCTCGGCCGGAACGTCACGGTGGGTCACCTCGTGATGCTTCATGGTTGTACGATCGGGGACAATTCGCTCGTGGGCATCGGTTCGGTCATCCTCAACCGCGCGCGGATCGGGCGGAACTGCCTGATCGGCGCGAATACTCTGATTCCCGAGGGCAAGGAGATCCCCGACAATTCGATGGTGCTGGGCTCGCCCGGCAAAATCGTGCGGCCGGTGAACGAGGAGCAGGCCGCCATGCTGCGCTATTCCGCGCAGCATTACGTGGAGAACTGGCAGCGCTACCGGGCCGACTTGCGGCCGTGGGAGCCGTCACGGACTTGACACGCGCGCGGGGCAAGTTAGCGCCGCAATTCTCAGATCAAGGGGCGTTTGCGCATGGATAAAGGCGATCGTCGGCTTGTGCCTGGTCAGGTGGAGGGCGGCAGCGAGGCCGTTTCCTTCAGCGCTCTTGTCGAGGCTCGCCTTAGCCGCCGCGATGTGTTGCGCTCGGCGGTGGCTGCCGGGGCGGTGCTTTCGCTGGGCGGTCTTGCAAGGCCTGCCTATGGTGCTGCCACTGGCGCGCCATCAACGCTGGCTTTCGACAACGTTTCGCAAGCGATCACCGAAACGCATCACGTGCCGCCGGGCTATCGCGCCGATATACTCATTCGATGGGGCGATCCGATTCTGAAGGGCGCACCGGCGTTCGACCCGCGAGGCCAGAACGCCGAAGTGCAGGCAGGCCAGTTCGGGTTCAACAACGATTTCGTCGCCTTCATGACGTTGCCAAGAGGCAGCCAGGCGAGCGATCACGGCCTCCTCTTCGTCAATCACGAATACGCCGCCGCCAGCGCAATGCTAACGCCGGACCAGGCGAAGCCCCGCAGTCCAGAGCACACCGCTTTGGAGATGGCGGCGACCGGAGCCTCGGTCATCGAGGTGAAGCGTGAAGGCGGCACTTGGCGGGTCGTTCCAGAAAGTGCCTATGCGCGGCGGATTACCGCAAAGACCGAAATCGCACTCTCGGGTCCGGCGGCGGGCAATCGACGTCTGCAGACCCAGGCAGACCCAACGGGCAGACGGGTCCTTGGTACAGTCAATAATTGCGGAGGTGGAACAACGCCTTGGGGAACAGTTCTCACCTGTGAGGAAAACTTCAACGGGTACTTCAAAGGCGCGCTTCCCAAACAGACGCAAGAGGGCGCCTATCTCGTGCGTTTGGGCTTGACTGAGCGTCCGCCCTTTCCCTGGTTTCGGCACGATTTACGGTTTGATCGTGGGATTGAGCCCAATGAAGTCAATCGTTTCGGTTGGGTCGTTGAAGTCGATCCGTACGATCCGGAAGCAGTGCCAGTCAAACGAACGGCGCTCGGCCGTTTCAAGCACGAAGCCGCCACGACGGTCCTCAATCCCGATGGGCGCGTTGTCGTTTACAGCGCGGATGATCAGGCGTTTGAGTTCATCTACCGGTTCGTGTCAAAGGGCACTTTCGATCCACAAAAGCCTGAAACTGCGAAAGATATACTTGACGATGGCGTGCTGTCAGTCGCCCGATTTGACGCCGACAAGCTGACTTGGCTTCCGCTAGTCCACGGCCAAGGATTGCTGACTTTGGAGAATGGGTTCTCCTCGCAAGCTGATGTTTTGATCGAGGCTAGACGGGCGGCCAGCCTGCTCGGTGCCACGCCTATGGATCGGCCAGAGGATGTCGAGGTCAATCCCGCGACCGGGCGTGTCTATGTCATGCTGACGGGGAACCCGGACCGGCGGACCTGGCAGGTGGATGCGGCAAATCCGCGACACTGGAATACCTATGGTCATGTCCTGGAGCTGATCCCCCCAAGCGCCGGTGAGGGGACCTTCGACCATGCCGCGCAAGAGTTTGCGTGGGACGTCCTTTTTCTCGCCGGTCCCGAATCGAAGCGGCGCGACGCGGAGGGTCGCTTGCCGCCGTATAGTGGTCGCTATGGAGCGGGCACGGAAGTCACGCTCATGAACCCCGACAATTGCGCTTTCGACAGGCAGGGGAGACTCTGGATCGCAACCGACCACGTACTGGACGGAACGCTAACGAAGACGACAGCCGGGCTTTTCGCGTGCGACCTTGACGGGCCCGGGCGGGCGGTTCTGAAGTTCTTCTTCGCTTGTCCGCGCGACGCCGAGTTGTGCGGGCCCGCCTTTACGCCGGACGGCACCACGTTGTTTGTTGCGGTGCAGCATCCAGAGGACAACGCGCCGACGGATCTTAAAGAGCCGCTCTGGCCGGATTTCACCGTTGGCCTTCCCGCGCGGCCGTCGATCGTAGCGATCACTCAGGCGGATGGGGACATAATCGGCGGTTAACCGACCGGCCGGTCTGAGACGAGGCGCGATTGCGCGGCTCGTCAAAGTGGCTAGGGTCCCGCCAGGGTGCGGGGGCCTCGCGATGAGGACGGGAGAATGGGTTTCATCTCCATGACGGCAGGGCGCTTCTTCGGTCTCGTGGCGGCCGTGGTGTTCGGGCTTGGCGTGTCGACCGCGCAGGCCGCACTGACGGGCGCGTATTACGGTAGCGCCGACAGCGAGGTCGCGCTCTCGCTCGCGCTTCAGGATGACCGGATCCGCGGCGCGTTTCGGGACGCAGACGGTACGGCCTGGATTCTGAGCGGGCGGCGCTATGGCTCAAGCGCCTACGGCACGCTCACCGATTATTCGGGCGCCGCGTATTTCGTCCTACAGGAGCGGCCTGAAGGGCTCGTCTTTGCCTTTGTTCCGGCGGGCGCCGGCGGCCAGCCCAATTTCGTGGCCGCGCGACAGATCCCATTGTCGAAATCGGGACCTGATCCGATCACGCTCCTGCCGGCGGCTCCGCCTCCGCCGGCGGCCGGCCAGACTATCGACCTTCTTGTGTTTCTCGAGTCCTATCCGCATTGGAGCAAGGCCGACGCCGGGCGGGCGCTGGGCGCCTTGCGCGCGCCGCGGCTGGAGCTGCTGTCGATCTTCAGCGTCCTGCAGACGGATCTCTTTGTCCGGGGTTGCGAGAGCGGCGTGCCGGCGCCGCCCCCAATCGCCGAGCGTCAGGCACTCAGTTGCTCACAGATTCTCGACAAGGTGGCGGCGGTCGAGGCGGCCGGTCAACGTCCCGCCTTCGAGCGGGCGGCGGGCGACGACCGTGCGGGGCTCGTCCGGCTGCTGAAATGCGATCGCGGTCTACTGCCGGAAGCCTCCTGCAAGACGGCTGGCGTTGCCACAGCGGAGGCGCTCAAGAACTGGCAGGATGCGGGCGCGATACTCGACCGTTATTCGGGCCGAGCCGCCCCGGTTGCGCCATAAATTTGCCCCGATGCGGCGGCACATCAAAAATGTGGCCCGGATACATTCTCCCTCTCTTGGCCGGTCCGGGGCACGTCCGCTAACCTTGTGTGTTGCCAAATCCGACAGCGCACCAATCCGGGGGATACCCTTCCACATGATCGCCTCCATTACTCGGGCGGCTGCCATCGCCGCTGCCCTCATCCTGACGCCTGCCGCCGCGTCCGCTCAGCAGATCTATGAATCGGTGACCGGCGATGACCTTGTCGAGATCCTTACCGAGGTCGGTTACACCGCCGAGCTTGGCGTCGACAATGTCGGCGAGCCCATGATCAACGGACAGATCGAAGGCGTCGCGTACACACTCTTTTTCTATCGCTGCAACGATGAGACGCCGAAGCAGTGCCTCGATCTCCAGTTCAATTCCGAGTTCGCGTTCCAGAAGCCGGTGACGCTGGAGATGGTCAACGCCTACAACACGAACAACCGGTTCGGGCAGGCCTATATCGACAAGGACGGCCGCACGTCGCTCGACATGAGCGTGACGGTCCAGGGCGGCCTCACGCGCCAGGCGATCAAAGAGAATATCGACTGGTGGAAGGTGGCGCTCACCTCATTCGAAGAGAAGATCTTCGAGACGCCTTGATCCGTAGACTGATCTAACGATCGGGCGGCCGGGAGGGGGCACTCCCTGCCGCCCGATCTTTTCTCAGAGCCCCAAGATCTGCTTCGCGATCACGTTCTTCTGAACTTCCTCGGTTCCGCCTTCGATCGTATTGGCGCGCTGGCGCATGTAGAGCGGCACAGCGCCCTTTGCCCAGGCCGGCCCAATGGGCGGCTCATTCCAAGAGGCATCGAGGGCCGCGGGGATCCAAGGATTGCCGTAATAGGCCGCGGCCTCGGCCATAAGCTCGCTCAAGCCTTGACTGATAAACGTTCCCTTCGACTTGAGGATTGCGCCTCCATTGCCGGCCGTGCCGGAGCGCGCCTCGAACATCACCCGCTGATTGGTGATGCGCAGGGCCTCAAGCTCAACCTCCAGGGAGGAGAGTTTGCCGCGAAAATCGGGATCATCGATCAGGCGGTTGCCGTAACCGTCGCGCTCTTCCGTTGCGATTCGTTTCAGCTTCGAGACGAGGCGCGTCGAGGGCGCGATCATCGCGATCAGCGCGCGCTCGTTGCCGAGCAGGAATTTCGCGTAGGTCCAGCCTTTGTTCTCCTCGCCGATCCGATTGGCGACGGGCACGCGCACGTCTTCGAAGCGGATCTCGTTGAGGATGTGCGCGCCGTCGATCGTGATGATCGGGCGATGCGATACGCCTTTCGAGTGCATGTCGATGAGGAGGACTGAGATGCCTTCCTGGACGCGGCCATCGCTCGAGGTGCGCACGAGCGCGAACATCCAATCGGCCTCATGACCGAATGAGTTCCAGATCTTCATGCCGTTGACGACGTAGTCATCGCCGTCCCGAACGGCTTTCGTCTGCAGGCTCGCGAGGTCGGAGCCCGACCCCGGCTCAGAATAGCCTTGGCACCAATAATCCTCGCCGTTGCGGGCGCGCGGCAGAAAGCGCTCCTTCTGCTCGGGCGTGCCGAACGCGATGATGACGGGGCCGACCATCTTGGTCGGGAAGGGCGACATCGGCGGCGCACCTAGTAGCGCCTGTTCCTCCTCGAAGGCGTAGACCTGCGTCGGGTTCCAGCCGCAGCCGCCATATTCCTTCGGCCAGTGGGGCGCGCCCCAGCCATGGGCGGCGAGGATCTTGTGCCATTGAACGCCGTCGGCCTTTTTCAGGCGTGCGCCACTTTCAACCTTGGCCTTGAGTTCCTTCGGCAGCAGCCGTTCGATCGTTTCGTGCACCATGGCGCGAAACGCGATTTCTTCTGCGCTCGATCGCAGGTCCATTCGGGGATTCTCCTTCCCTACGCTTGTTCCGTTTGCCGGAAAGCTTAGGGGAGGCTTGGCGGGCCGCCAAGGGCAGGTCTAGAGGGACGCTCGGTCGCCGCGCTGCCACACCCGGCGCATGCGCGCCTCGAGCTCCGGGCCGAAATTGAACCAGGCCGCCTTGCCACGCGAGGCATCAACCACAAGCAGGCAATCGTTGCGGCCGAAGTACTCGGTCAGCATGTTGCGGATGGCGCCGGCCGTCTCGCGGGAGGAAACGAGCCAAGTGTGCGGCGACAGCTTGCAGGCCGGGCCGAGGTTCATGATCGTCTGCTCAAGGCGCGTCACGGAACGCGCGCCCTGGGGATAGATGATGACGAAGTTCGATGATTCGATCTCTTCTTCGCTGCGCGGGTTCTTGCGCGAAACGAGGCCGGCGGGCTGAGCCTCGGCCTGCGGCGCCGGCTCTTCCTCCCTCAGATGGGGGCTGAGCGCCGCGTCTTCCGCAGCGGTCGTCCATTCGCGCGCGCCTTCGAGAGCGACGATCGAATTGCGCTGGACGCGTCCTTCGGCCACAAAACTGAGCATCTGCGCGCCCGTGTACGGACCAAAGATGTCGGCCCCGACGCGAACGTACCAGCGCCCGTCCAAACGCGCCTCAACCGGCGATTTGATCGACTCAATCATCCTTTCGCCCCCTGGCGAGAATGGCGTCCGTGTCCCCCTTTGGGCCAGGACGGTAGGGTCGTCGCAAATCCAGGGCCAGGTGCGCTTGCCTCTCTGCCGCAAGGATGCACAAGTTTGGCCTCACAGCCTTAATCAATGACAAATGGGGGAAATCTCGAATGGCACACGAATTCTGCACGACCGAACAGGACGGCCATCTCCTGAAGGTAACGATTAACCGGCCAGAGGTGATGAACGCGCTCCACCCCCCGGCCAATCTCGAACTCGCACAGGTGTTCGATAGCTTCGCCAATGACCCGGAGCTGTGGGTCGCGGTCGTGACCGGGGCAGGGGATCGGGCGTTCTCCGCCGGTAACGATCTTAAATTCCAGGCCTCGGGCCAGCGGGTGAGCATGCCGCCCAGCGGGTTCGCGGGACTGACCTCGCGCTTTGATCTCACCAAGCCCGTCATCGCGGCTGTGAACGGCCTTGCGATGGGCGGCGGGTTCGAGATCGCGCTCGCCTGCGACATCATCATCGCCGCCGACACCGCAACCTTCGCGCTGCCAGAGCCCAATGTCGGCCTCGCGGCCCTTGCGGGCGGTCTTCACCGCTTGCCGCGCGAAATCGGCCTCAAGCGCGCGCTCGGCATGATCTTGACCGCGCGGCGCGTGAGTGCGGCGGAGGGGAAAGAACTCGGCTTCGTCAACGAGGTCGTGCCGGCAGCTGAACTCATGACCGCGGCCAAGCGCTGGGCGGACCTGATCCTCAAGTGCTCGCCGATGTCGATCCGCGCGTCGAAGGATGCCGTCTATCGCGGGCTCGACGAGCCGACGCTGCGCGCGGCCCTCGAGGGCCAGGCGAAATACCCTGCGGTGACCGCAATGCTCAAGAGCGAGGATTTGATCGAGGGTCCGCTCGCCTTCGCGCAGAAGCGGCCGCCGAAATGGAAAGGGCGCTAACGCGGATCGAGCGGTAGCCGCGACGCGCTGATCGCGGCAAGGCCCATTCCGCTCAGCAACGAGAAGGCTTCGGCAGCGGCATGCGCGTCGCCGAGGCCTGGTGCGATCTCGCCCCAGGGGCGCTGATTGTCGATCGCGCGGAGGAGCGGGGCGAGCGCTTTCGGCGCGGGAAGGGCGATGCGCGCGCCGCGAAAGCTGCCCGCGAGCTGCTTCGTCTTCTCAACGGCGGCGGCGAGGGCCGCGCCATTGCCATAGAGCAGGGCGGGGATCGCGTCGTCGTTAAGGATCGCTGGCGTCGGCGGGGGATCGTCCGCGCGGGTGAAGTAGGCGACGTGGGTCGCCATGTCGCCGGCGAGCCGTTCGGCGAGCGCGTAATGTTCGTTCGGAGCGAGCGCCGCGATCTCGCCGTCATACTCGCGCGTCTTCAGATAGGTCTTGGGGTCATAGCGCGCCGCTGGCGCCAGCGCGGCGAGCCGGAGGCCCGCTTGCTCGCCCAAAGCCAAGACCTCCTCGATCTCATAGGCGCGGTCGCGAGCGTGCAGGAGGAGGTCGAACAAGCCGGCATCGCCCGTCTTGTGGTCGCCGACGAAGGGATTGCGGCGGAACGCGTTGCTCTCTGGAAGCTGGCCGAGAACGTGACGCGCCCGCGCCAAGCGCCACGCCAGCGGGCGGCCTTCCGGCGCGAGCGCGCGGAGGATCGCCTGCGCGTCATAGACGCCGCGGCGACCGATCGCGCCATAGACCATGAGGCCGATTCCGCCTCCGGGTGCGAGCGCCACCGTCAGCGCGCGCAAACCCTCGAGCGGATCGGGCAGATGGTGGATGACCCCGCAGCAATCGATGTAGTCGAATGGTCCGTAGGCGGATGCCTCCAGGAGCGATGCCGTCTCGAAGCGGATGGCAGCGAGCCCGCGAATGCGGGCGCGCGCCTCGGCAATGGCGCGGCTGGCGCGCGAGAGATCGAGATAGATGATTGCGGCCGGGCATTTCGCCCACGCGAGCTGCTGGGCGAGCATGATAAGCGCATCGCCTGTTCCGCCGCCGGCGATCAGCGCGCGAAAGGGGCGCGACCAATCTCGACGCCCCGCGAAGAATATGTGATCGATCTCGGCTAGGTGGCTCGGCGAGCCGAGACAGAGCCTACGCCGCTCATCGGCCGGGTCGCGGTCCGGGTAGGGGTAGCCTTCATACTGGGCGGCGACGGGATCCATGCCGCCTCATAGCACAAGCGGCGCAGATCGCTCCGCGCCGCATGGCCAATGGTATCGTGTCAGGATCGGCTACTGGACGATGCGCCAGGTGCCGTTCGCGTTGCGGCAGGCCGTGCCCGTGGCCGTCTCGCGGCGGCCGTCCACGTAGATGGTTTGACGGAACTCGCGGCAATCATCGCCACGGCCGTTCTCGTACCAGCTCGTCGGCGTAACATAGCCGTAATTGCCGCTGCGCGGGTTGCGCCACTCATATTGGCGCCCGTTGGACCCGTACTGATAGGCGTCGTAGTAAGTGTCCTGCGCATAGGGGCGATCGTCGCAGCGAATCTGACGCGTCAAATAGTTGCCGGCGAAGCCGCCGATCAGCGCACCAACGACCGTCGCTGCGTCGTTGCCTGAGCCCTTGCCGAACTGGTTGCCAGTGACGCCCCCGAGGAGCGCGCCGATCGCCGTGCCGATCAAGGCTTCCTTGCCGAATTCATCCTCGCAGCTACTGTCGTAGCCCGCGTAGTAGGGTTCGCCGTAGCCGTAATAGCCGTCGTCGCGCGCAGACGCCGGTGCGATCGCCGCCGTCAGCGTCATCGCCACGCCTGCCGCAAGGAGCGAGAGGTTTCTCAGCATCGGGTCCGTGTCCTTCCCGTGAGCGTGCCCGATCGGAACACGCGCACCGTCCATGGAGTTCCACCGGGGCAATCCCGGTCATCGGCGCAACGGTGTCTCGCCGGCGCTGAACGTCGCATGAACAAGGTTAAACGGGAAGTGGGGCCGCCCCAAAGAGCGCCTTTCGCTAGTGGCGCGTGCGCTCGCCGAGCTGATTGGCAAGGCTGCCGCGGGTGCGCGGCATGTCAATGAATTCGATCCCGATTCCGTGATCGTGGAGACGCACGACGCGGCCCTTCATTTTGCCCACGTGAACCTCAGTCCCGATCGCGGGAGCGGGATGGATCTCCAGCGAGACGCCCGACAACGACAGGTCAAGGATCCGGCATTCGATCGTGCGCCCATCGGGGAGGTGCAGTTGTGTGACCTCGCCGCTTGCCACGCGGTCATGCCGGCGAAGATCTTCACCGCCGAGCTGCTCGCGGTTCGCGGCGACGGTCAGCGCCTCGACAATGCGTTCGCGCTTCAGCGCTGTTGCGGAAATGAGAACGGCAAAGCCTGCCTCGTGCTGGCGCACGACGCAGCCCTCAACACGGCCGATCTGATCGATGTAGATGACGACATTGGCGCCGAGTTCGGGCCGCACGGCACTCTCGATCGCGACGCCCCCGGCGGACATGTCCACCAGTTCACCAGCGTGCTCCGTCCCATCGGGCAGCAAGAAGCGGGCGCCCAGCCGGACGCTAATGCGGCGGTGGCGCCGTTGATCAGGCATGCGTCCCATTGCAATTGCCTCCCGCCGACCTAGCGGCTGATGCGCAACTTCGACACCTCGCATAGTGTTCCCCGGACCGGCTAAGAATTCGTCACCGACGGAGAATACGCGTGGAAGGGTAAAGATGACGTTGTCTCTTTCACGAAGCCCGGTTGCGCGGCTTGGCCCGGGCCTGTACTCGAAAAGGCCAGCTTTTCGGGCCAATTGCCGGGAGCTCGGCCCAGCCTTCGACAAAGAGATCGTCTTCCATGAAATCGTTCGACTTCATCATCGTTGGCGCGGGAAGCGCGGGGTGCGTTCTCGCCAATCGCCTTTCGGCCGATCCGGCCCATTCCGTCCTGCTGATTGAGGCAGGGCCGAAGGACAGCTCGATC
Organism: Alphaproteobacteria bacterium; assembly: GCA_016124385.1. Classification (GTDB taxonomy): domain Bacteria; phylum Pseudomonadota; class Alphaproteobacteria; order Micropepsales; family Micropepsaceae; genus JACADY01. Next base: position 176,785 of record WGNU01000007.1, read on the forward strand.
CTGATCCACATGCCGGCCGGGGTCGCCCGCCTCATCCAAAAAAAGGGTAAGCACAATTGGGGCTTTGAGACCGAAGCGAGCGCCAAGCTCCACAACCGCAAAGATTATTGGCCACGCGGGCGCGGCCTCGGCGGATCGTCCTCGATCAACGGGATGGTCTATATCCGCGGCCACGCGCGAGACTATGACCAGTGGCGGCAACTGGGCCTCGAGGGATGGGCCTATGCCGACGTGCTGCCCTATTTCAAGCGCTCAGAGACGAACGACAAAGGCGGCGATGATTTCCACGGCGAGGACGGGCTGCTGCAGGTCACGACGCCGGGGCTCGACGCGCCACTGTTCCGGGTGATGGTGGAGGCCGCGCGCGAGGCCGGGTACCCGTTCACGAACGATTTCAACGGCAGCCAGCAGGAAGGCGTCGGCTATTTCCAGCTGACGACGCGTAACGGGCGCCGGCACAGCACGGCAACGGCGTTCCTGAAGCCAGCGATGGAGCGGCCCAACCTGACTGTCGAGGTCGAGGCACACACGACGCGCGTTCTCTTTGAAAAGGACCGCGCCGTCGGCGTGGAGTATGTGAAGAACGGGCAGGTCGTCCACGCGCGGGCGGAGCGCGAAGTCATCCTATCGGGCGGCGCCATTAACACGCCGCAAGTGCTGCTCCTCTCAGGTATCGGTAAGGGCGACTATCTGCGGCGCTTCGGCATTCCCGTGGTCGCGGATGTGCCGGGCGTCGGGCAGAACCTTCAGGATCACCTTGACGTCAACGTTCAATACGAGTGCACGCAACCGGTGACGGCCTATGCGCAGGCATCCAACCCGCTGCGCGCGGCGCTGACGGGGATCGAGTATCTGCTCTTTGGAACTGGCGCCGGGCGGACGCAGGGACTTGAGGCGGGAGGTTTTCTCAAGACACGGCCGGAGCTCGAAGTCCCAGACGTGCAACTTCACCTCTTCAACGCACCTTTCTCCGATCACGGGCGCAAGCTCGCCGACCGGCACGGGTTTGGCCTCCATCTCTGCGCGCTCCGGCCAGAGAGCCGCGGCTATGTCGCGCTCAAGTCGAACGATCCGATGGTTCCCCCGCTCATCCAGCCCAACTCTCTGGCCTCGGACAACGATCTGCGGACCTTGCGCGAGTCGGTGAAGATCGCCCGCCGGATCGTCGCGCAGCGCGCCTTCGACCCCTACCGGGGGCCCGAGCTCAACCCCGGCGCACACGTCCAGAGCGACGAGCAGATCGATGATTTTATCCGGCGAACCGCGATCACGATCTATCACCCGGTCGGCACGGCCCGGATGGGAACCGACGCCGGGGCGGTGGTCGACGCGCAGCTCCGCGTAAAAGGCGTGATCGGCCTTCGGGTCGTCGATGCCTCGATCATGCCGACGCTCATCGGCGGGAACACCAATGCGCCCACCATCATGATCGCGGAAAAAGCGAGCGACATGATCCTGGGCCGGCCGCCTTTACCATCGCAGTCGGTGCGCATCGCCGAGGATTCGGGTGTCGCGAGCGCAGCCTAGTCCCCGTTTGGGGCGCAAAACGGCAATCGGTGGGTCTCTGTCGCGTCCATGCAACGGAACCGGGCTTCCTGCGAGGGTGTTTTGTCCTTATCGTCGAAGCGCATACGCAGGAGCACATGCCGATGACACGCCGTGGTCGATTGATAGCAGGACTGGTCCTGGCCGGCGGCCTTTGCGCGCCTGCCGTCGCCGCCGATACGAAGCCCGACGTCCTGCGCATGCCTGCGACCGACCTCATCACGTTCGAGCGCTGGTGCCTCGATGAGGCCAAGCTCGACGAGGCGCGCTGCACGCAGCGTCGGCCGGACGATGAGGCGGAGTTCGTGGTCTTCCGCAACACGATCGAACGTTACGAGGCGCAATTCATCTATCAGCGCCACGCCGATCGCGTGCTGAAATACGAACGCCTGGAAACACAGGACACGCTTGTCCCGCCGCAATACTAGGTGCGACCAAGGCCCCTATCGTTCGTCGGCAGGGGTCATACCCGGCATGAGAAAACTCAGGAACGGCAATTCGCCATCGTACCCGATGAGTTTCGGGGCGGCCTGGTTCTCATCGCGCGAAACGACAAGGCGCAGATAAGGCACTTGCGAGGCGCGGAAGGATGGGCCGGTCGGGCCGCCGGGGTTGTCGGGTGGGGTTTCAATATCCTGCACTGCGGACGGCTCGCCTAGGCGGTCCGAGGCGACCAGCCATTGATGGACGAGCTTGCGTTCGCCCAGCGCCATGACCGGATCGAGCGGCGTGACCGCACCGATCAAGCGGTTGATGGCGCCGCGCGAGTCTGCGACGGGCAGGACGATGATTTCGATGCGCAGCGTGCGGTGATCGGGCGTCTCGGCGATCGCATAGATCGCGATCGGCTGCGCGGCGCGGAGCGATTCTTCCAGAAGGTCGCGGATCTGGCGCTCCGAGGGGCCGTTCCATTGGCTGAGAAAGTTCGATTCCTTCAGCTCGCGGCCGTAGAGCCAGCACAGCCGTGTGCCGGCAAGGGCGAATTGATAGCGGTTGCGGCCGATGCGATCGATGATGAAGAGATCCGGCAGAAGCCGCTTGATCGCGCGCGGCTCGACATCGGCGCGGCTTGGCACGCGGCGGCCGCCACGCAGCTTCGTCCAATAGCCGAAGAGCAGTTCCGTATTGCGATGCCGCATGCCCAGTTGGGCCCCCATCCCGATCCCTTGCCAAGTCGCTGTGCCGCCTTGGGCCAGCAAAATGGCGTTCGCGCCGTTCCTGCGCGCTAGGGAGCATGGGACGTGCCAGCGGCCGTCCGCCTCGGGGTCTCAGCCCCAGGGGCCGCGCCGTTGGTTAACCGTCGGCTGGGCGGATTGGACCGCGCGGGGTGGCGCGAAGAAGGGGATATCGCGATCCTTGAAGAAGGGGATCAGAAGAATGCCGGCCCCGAAGCCGCCAATATGGGCCCACCAGGCGATGCCGGGCTCGCCCGCAGGCGTCAGGACCGCGCTGACGACCTGAATGAGGATGTAGAAGCCGAGGACGACGATGGCCGGCAGGCGGAAGGTCGTCAGGATGATCCCCAAGGGAACGAGCGTTGTGACCGTCGCGCGCGGATAGAGAATAAGGTAAGCGCCGAGTACGCCGGAAATCGCGCCCGACGCACCGATCATCGGAATCTCAGAAGATGGCTCGGCATAGGCTTGTGCGAAGGCCGCCGCCACACCGCACAACGTATAGAAGGCAATGAACCGCAGGCGGCTCATCGCGTCTTCGACGTTGTTCCCGAAAATCCAGAGGTAAAGCATGTTCCCGCCGATGTGCAAAACATCACCGTGCAGGAACATCGAGGTCAGCAGGGTTATTTCCTTTGGGACCCTGACGAGGTCGGGCGACAGCGAGGCACCATTGAAAAACACGGCGGGAATGAAACCGAGACCGAAAACGGCACGCTCGTACTCGATCTCGCCAAGAGACAACTGCCAGAGAAACGCCGCGATGCAGAGTGTGACAATCGCAATAGTCACAATCGCAAGACGGCGCGTTGGATTGTCGTCGTAGAGCGGGATCATGCGCGGTCCTTGGTTCGGCGCGGCAGGGCGGCAATCCCTAGTCTAGGCGCTTGGGCCAGAAAGAGGCACCCCTTCACGTCGAGTTCGATGCAATCGTGACGGCGACCGTGCGCGGCAAAACACATCGGGGGAGGGGCTTTAAGCCCGCCCCCCCGATGTCCCCTCAAATCACCCTGACGCGGCTACAGAGGGCGCGCATCGACTGGTTTGGCATTCCCCGTGCCACCGTGAGGCAGCACCCATGCTATTCAAAGCAATCGCGGTGCCAGCGCGGTTTGCTTCAGAACGCGGAACCGTTAACGTTGCCGAGCGGGTGCAGGGAAGTTCGTGATGGCACGTCTTGAATTCTTCTTCGATTGCTCCTCGCCGTGGACCTATCTCGCCTTCACGCAGGTTCAGCCGATCATCGCGCGCACGAAGGCCGAGATCGCGTGGCGCCCCATTCTCGTCGGCGGGGTCTTCAACGCGGTCAATCAAGAGGTCTATGAGCGGCGTGCCAATCCCGATCCGCGCAAGCACCGCTACTACGAGAAGGATCTCAGGGATTGGACGCGCCATGTCGGGCTTGCGATCGGACGGCCGCCGGTCTTTCCCGTTCGCTCGTTCAAGGCGATGCGCGCGGTGATCGCGGCTGAGCCGCTCGGTAAGCTGTTGCCGCTCGCAAAAGCGCTGTTCGAAACCTATTGGGGCGATCTTGAAGATATTTCGCAGGACGACGTGCTCACGCGCGTGTTTGCGCGCGTCGGTCTTGATCCCAATGAAATGATGGCGGAGATCGCGACAGACTCCATCAAGAACGCGCTGCGCGCCAACACCGACGAGCTGATCGCGCGCGGCGGCTTCGGCTCGCCCACGATGTTCGTCAATGGCGACGACATGTATTTCGGGAACGACAGGCTGCCGCTTGTCGAAGCCGCGCTCGCGGGGCGGGCCTAACCCCGGTGGCTTTTTTTCAGCCGCCGCGACCACACCGCGAACCATTGTTCAAAGCGCCGATGGTCGTGTTGTGGGGTGCGCTCATCCTCCTCCTCATTCATCTAACGCATGTCGCGCTGCCGAGCGAGCTCGCGGCGAAGCTCATCACGCCATTCGTGCTCTATCCGCCGGACTTCCTGCCGGAACGCTTCGCCTGGGGCATGGCGCTGCGCGAGCTCTTCGGCCACATGCTGCTCCACGCGAGCTTGCTTCACCTCATCACCAATATGCTGTGGCTAATCGCCTTCGGCGCGCCGATCGCCCGGCGCGTGGGTGCAGCGCGCTTTTTCCTGCTTTTCGTGCTCGGCGCGCTGGCGGGGGCGGTGGCTCACCTGGCGGCGCATTGGGGCCAAGAACTCGGCATGATCGGCGCGTCAGGCGGGATCTCGGCGCTTATGGGCGGGGCGATCCGTTTCGCGCTCCGCCCTCGGTTATGGCCCGAATACGAGCCGCCGTTGATGCCGCTCACGCATCGCCGGGTCGTCACCTTCACGCTGGCGTGGGTGGGCGTGAACCTGCTCTTCGGCTATGCGGCCATCAATCCCGACCAAGCCGCCGAAGGGATCGCGTGGGAGGCCCATCTGGGGGGCTATTTCTTCGGGCTGCTGCTCTTTCCATTGTTCGACCGCCGGCGCAATACGATGATCTGAGGCCTCTTGAACCGGCCCGGATAATTCCCACATCTCGTCTGTGGTTGAGAAACAAGGGCGAGGAGGCCCGTTAGGTGATGAGCGACACCGGCAATCCCAGCACCGCCATTCCGCCCGAATCCGTGGGTTCGGGAGCGGGCAGCGAACCGCTCGAGAGCGAGCAGCGGTACGGTTTCCCCTGGAAGCGGCTGATCTTTGCGGTGCTCTTTTCGTTGATCGCTTGGTTCGCGTTCTGGATCGCACTAGGTCTCGCCCTCATCCAGTTCATCTATGTCGCGATCGAGCGGCGGCCGAATGAAGAGCTGAAGGCGGTGACGCGGAACATTGCGCAGTATCTGCGCGAGGTATTCGGCTATATCACGTTCGCGCGCGACGAAAAGCCGTTCCCGTTTGCGCCGTTCCCGAGCGGAGCGAGCTGAGGGTTCACGGTCGGCGCACGGCCTTGAAGAGCGTCCGGTTCAAACAGAAATAGAACGCGCCGTCGCGCTCGAGCGCGGCAAAATCAGCGATCCAGGCATCGGCCTCGGCGCGCGACAGCGCCTTGGCGCCTACGGCGAAATTCGCCATGAGGTGAAGCATTCCGTGGGCGTAGGAATGCGGCTGGAAATGCGTCGCCAGCATCGGGATCACCAACACATCGGGTGCAGCAAACCCGGCTTTGCGCATCAAGGGAGAGAGGCGGCGCGGCAGATCGCGGTGGATGAAATGCGCGTCCCAGGCCTTCAAGACCCGCGCGGTCATTGCCGCGTCGCGGCTGTTGAGGACGAAGCCGTCATAGTCCGTATCGATGATGACGGCGCGGCCGCCCGGTTTCAGCACACGGACGATCTCGCCCAACGCGCCCGGAATGTCGGGGACGTATTCCAGAACTTGCGTCGAGACGGCGGCATCGAGCGAGGCATCGTCCGCCGGCAATGTGCCCGCGTCCGCCTGTTTGAGGCTGACGCAAGCGTGCGCCTTCAGGCGCGCCCGCGCGAGGCCGAGCATCGCTTCGCTCGGATCAACGCCGATGACGCGGCCCCTCTCACCGACGATGGCGGCCATGTCTTCGGCAAGGAAGCCCGGCCCGACGCCGATGTCGATGACGCTTTCGCCGACCGCGAGATTGAGTGCACGGAGGACGTCTACGCGCTGACCGACGACTTCCGGTGTCCGGTAGAGGGCTTCCACGCGGGCGCTTGTCTGCGCGTCGAACGCAATCGCTGGCCCGCTCAAAACAGGGTTTCCTCGTAGACGGGTTCGCCGTCGATCATCAGGCCCTTGATCGCCGCGCGCCCGTCGGCCGCCAAGGCAACGCGGATGGAAACTCGGTCGTCGTTTCGGATATTCTCAATCGCGCGCCCTTCGCCTTGCGGGATGAAATAGCTTTCGATGCCATAGCTCATGTGCAAGGTGGTGGGGCAACCGCCATCGCAAAGCCGCGCCGGCTTTTGCTCGGCAGGCGGAGAGAACCCTGGCTGACCTTCTTCGGCCCAAGCCTCCGTCGCGGTGGTCCAATCGCGTTCAACGTAGTCGATCCGCCCCCGGATCATTGGGCCGATATCGGTCAGAGGCGGATCGTGGGAGACGAGGCCTGCACGCCAGCGATCCTGCTCTCCTTCGAGCGTGACATAGACCAGATCGCCGGGCCGCCAGGGGCCGGAGCCATTCTCAGGCGGAAAATCCGTAATCCGGCTGATCTCGTAGGTGAGGATCACATAGTCGCCCCGGAAGAAATCGGTCGGGTCGACTGGTTCGACGTTGAGGGTGACCTCGCGGCCGTCGTTCAAGATCTGAACACGCTCCCAGATCATCGCTCCGATCGCTGCGATCTGAAGCAGCGCGACGGCGAGGATGCGGACCATGATCATGATCTGCCTCCTAACCTGCAATCGCGTGGTCGCGGCCGACCGTTCGGCGTACGGCCTCGAGCGCGATGCTCGTGACAACGAGGATTACGCCGCCGATGAGGAAGAACGTCGCTTGGTCGAGCAGCGTGCCGAAAACGTCGACATAGACGTAAAGGACCCAGGCGCCGAAGCCGACAAACGCCGAATTCGTCAGCACACGATCTTCCAGGCGCACGCCATGGGCTATCACCCACACGATGAAGAGTCCGATCAGCACGATGACCGGCAACTCAAGCGGACCGTCGCCCATCGACAGGACCAGCACGGGAAAGGCGATGATGCCGGCGATGATCGCGAGGGCGATCGCGAGCTCAGGTGGCGTGAGAGCATCACGGATGCGGGCGGCAGTCACGGCTGCAACCGCTATGCCGCCTAGAATCGCGATCGCGTAAATCCATCCTGCCGTTACCATCGTGCCGCTCGAGGCCTCATCGCCTAAGGTATGAAGGACCACGAGGCCAAAGCCGGTGAGGATGAGGCCATAGCGCGCGAGGGCCTGCGAGAAAGGATAGCGCGTGTGGGAGGTGACGCGCCCGATCGTCCACATCGCGAACGTGAAGAGTGAAAAGGCGGAAATAACTTCGGCGGCCGACCAATCATAGGTGTCGGAAATCGAGACCGCGTTGAGAACCGCCCAGACCACGAGCGAGAGAATGACCAGATGCATCTCGCCCATCGAATTCCAGACATGGGCGAGAACAAGGGGCACGGCCAGATAGACGAGGAAGGCGAAATGTGGCGTCTCGTAGCCCGTTTCCTCAACGGCCGCGATTGTCCAGGCCGCACCGATGAGGATCGCCGCTGTCATGGCTGGACGCGACGGCACGAGCACGGCCGCGATCAGCGCGCCCGCGCCCCACATCAAGAGACCGTCAGAAAAGCCCGCGTTGATATGATAGGTCTGCGCGACAAGCATGATGCTGACGCCGAAAAGCGCGACACCAAGCAAAATCGCGGCCTGCGCAAGCGCGGCCTGACCGCGCGCCATCAACGAGATCGCGAAGCCGTAGGCCGCCGCCATGCTGCCGAGCAGCAGGATCAGGCGCACGAGTTTGCCCATCATCGCCCAGTTCGCCGCGACGAACGACATCGCGCCGGCGCCCAAGAGCACGACCCCCATGATCGCCAGGATGCTCGGCAAGGTGCGGCTCGGTCCTAGCGCGCCAACCTGGCCGAGGATCAGGTCCCGGCTCGTCTGAGGTACCCAGCCGCGCGCGATCCACTCATCGAGATCCTGGCGCAGTTGGCGGGAATAGAGCGGAGGGCGCATGGTACAAACGGACCCCGGTGGTCGAGGGAGGCGGCACTCTAGTGCGTGAGCCGCGTCGAGTCTCGCCTTAGTGTGTGACGGAATCGCGGCGAAGACAGGCGATACCGAATCCATCTGTTCCGTGGCGCGCCGGAGTTAGGCGCAGCACCGGGCCGTCACTGGCTGGGCAGGGGCCGTTCGCGACGGCGTTCCATTGCACCGCGATATTGGCGGGCGAGAAGTCGGGATGCGCGGCCAGGAAAGCGGCGACGCGGTCTTCATTTTCTTCCATCAGCAGCGAACAGGTCACGTAGAGGATACGACCGCCTGGCCGAACCAGCTTTGCCGCATCCGCGAGGAGACGATCCTGTGTTTCGGCGAGGCCCGGGAGATCCGGGACAGGCCGCGTCCAGCGGGCGTCGGGATTGCGCCGCCAAGCACCGGTGCCGGAGCACGGCGCGTCGACAAGGACCGCGTCAAAGCGTCCGCGCTGGCGTTTCAGCCATTTGCGGCCGTCGGCGTCGAGATGGTGGAAGAGAATGTTGTTGGCGCCGGCCCGCCGTGCACGCTGTCGCGCGCGTTGCAGGCGCCCCTCGCTACGGTCGACGGCGCCGATCTGACCTTTGTTAGCCATCGCGGCGGCGAGCGCGAGCGTCTTGCCGCCCGCGCCGGCGCATAAATCGAGGACGCGTTCGCCCGCTTCCGCGCCGAGCAGAAGGGCGGCGAGCTGCGAGCCTTCATCTTGTACTTCGACATAGCCCGAGAGGAAGGCCTGTGTTCCCGCTATGTCGGGGCCGCGCAGTATGCGAAGGCCAATAGGCGAGCGGTTGGTTGGGCGCGTCACAATGCCTTCGCTCTCAAGGACGCGCATCGCGCTCGCGACGTCACCCTTGAGGATATTCACCCGCAAATGCCGCTCCGGAGCGGTCTGCATGGTGCGTAGTTCTATCGCCATCGTGTCGCCAAGAGCACGGCGGAAGGGCGCTTCGTAGGCGGCCGGGCACTCGAGCGCGGCGAGCGTGTCCATCTCTGGATGATCGATCGGCGCGCCGGCAAGCGGCTCGAAGGCGCTCAGAAGCTGCGATGAGGTCGTCCGTCGCTCCGGTTCCGCCGGGCGCCAAGCGGTCAGGGCGGCCTCGGGCGAGACGCCCCGCATCATCACCTCGTGCGCCGCAAGGAGGTTGACGGGGGTGTCAGGAACGGCGATCCGCCGCAGCCACCAGCCCAGGCGGGCCCGCGCGGCGAGGGTCGCTTGCAGCTTCCGGCGCGCCTGCCAGCGCTCCTCGGCAGGCTCAATCCGGCGTTCGTTCAAGGTTTCGGTGATCGCACGGTCGGCCGGGGCGCCCTTCTGCAGCACGCGATCGAGGGCCTCGATCGTCGCCGTTCTGGCCCAAGGTGAAAGGGCTTGTCGCTTCTGGCTTTTTTCCACCGCCGTTTGGTCCTAAATAGCGTCGAACCAGGGGGCGTTTTTGCCCCGCTTCAGTCGAGACCTCGCACGCGTCATGGGCAACAAGCTCCTCGAACGTGCCGCCCATTCCCGCCCCGCCATGTCAAAGCGCGGGATGCTTGAGCGGCTCTTCACACTCATGTTTCAAGGCTTTGTCTACAATCAGATCTGGGAAGACCCGGTTGTCGATCTGAAAGCCATGCGGGTGGGTCCTTCGACCCGCATCGTGACGATCGCGTCCGGGGGATGCAACGTCTTGAACTACCTCGCGGCCGACCCGCAATCCATCACGGCGGTCGATCTCAATCCGAATCATATTGCCCTGACGCGCTTGAAACTCGCGGCGCTCAGGCATTTGCCAACCTACGAGGACTTCTTCCGCTTCTTCGGGATGGGCGACTACAAGGGCAACCTTGCCGCCTACGATCGTTTCATTAAGCCGAACCTGGACGAGGCGACCCGGAAATATTGGGAACATCGTGTGCGCCTGCATGGCAGGCGAATCAACATGTTCGCCCGGAACCTCTACCGCTACAGCCTGCTTGGCCGGTTCATCGGCCTGCTGCACGTGATGGCGCGGCTTTCGGGCAAGAACCCCAAGGAGCTGCTGGAGGCCCGTACGCCCGAGGAGCAACGTGCTGCGTTCGACCGCATCATCGCGCCAATCTTCGAGAAGCGGATCATCCGCGCGCTCTCAAAGCTGCCGGTTTCTCTCTACGCGCTTGGGATCCCGCCGGCCCAGCACGACGAGTTGGTCGCGGCTTCCAACGGAAACATGGCGGCGCTCTTGCGCGAGCGGTTGGAGAAGCTCGCCTGTGACTTCCCAATCTCGGAAAACTATTTCGCCTGGCAGGCCTTCAGCCGCAGCTATGACACCGAGTCCCGGGCGGCGGTGCCGGACTATCTGCGCGAAGACACGTATCTGCTCAACAAGGAGCGGGTCGACCGGGTCGAGACACATCTTGCTTCCATGACGGACTATCTTGCAGGTCTGCCGGCTGGAAGCCGGGATCGGTATGTCCTGCTTGATGCCCAGGATTGGATGACCACGGATCAGATCACGGCGCTGTGGCGGCAGATCACCCGAACAGCAAGCCCCGACGCGCGGGTCATCTTCCGGACGGCCGGGGCGGAATCGCCGCTGGAGAAGAAGCTCCCGGACGACATCCTCGCGGCGTGGCACTACGAAGCCGAAGAGTCGCGTGCGTTCCACGACCAGGATCGTTCGTCGATCTATGGAGGCTTCCACATCTATGTGAAGGCGGCGGCGTAGCCGGATGCCGCCACAAGCAGAGCCACATGTCCTCATGGACAGGATGTACCGCGCCCAGCGGCACATCTACGACCTCACGCGAAAATACTACCTTCTCGGCCGCGACACGCTTATCGCCGAGTTGCCGGTCAAGATCGGGGAGACGCTGTGCGAGGTGGGGTGCGGGACGGCGCGCAATCTCGCCTTGCTCGCCAAACGGAACCCTGGCGCCTCGTTCTATGGCGTCGATGCCTCAACCGAGATGCTCAAAACCGCGACGACCAACATGGCGCAAGCTGGCGTTGGCGACCGCGTGTCGCTCGCGGTCGCGCTCGCACAGAATTTCGACGGCGGCGCACTGTTCGGTCTGCAGCGCAAATTCGACCGGCTTCTTTTCTCCTACAGTCTCTCGATGATCGATGAATGGGAAGCCGCGCTTGAGCACGCATTTACGCAGGTGCGTCCGGGCGGCTTCATCCACATCGTCGATTTCGGCGATCAAGCAGGACTGCCAAGCTGGTTCAAGTCGCTGCTCAAGGGTTGGCTTGACCAGTTCCATGTGCGCTTTCGCCCCGAGATCCGTCTCTGGTTCGAGGCGCAACAGCGCGCTGGCCGGGGACGGATGACCTATCGCGAGCACATGCGCGGCTACGCCTACCTGCTGACGTTCGAAGTCAGCGGGTCTTGAGGCGCATCAGCCCTTCTTGAGCGACGCTTGCAACGAGATTGCCGTCTCGCGAAAAGACGGAGCCCCGATTGAAGCCGCGCGCGCCGCCAGCGGCGGGGCTGTCCTGCGCGTAGAGCAGCCACTCGTCCATACGGAAGCGGGTGTGGAACCACATGGCATGGTCGAGGCTCGCCATGATGAGTTTGCCGGACATCCAGCCGAGCCCGTGCGGCAGCAGGCAGGTATCGAGCAGGCTCATGTCAGACGCGTAGGCGAGGATGCATTGATGGAGCTTGGGATCGTCTGGCAGGGAGCCATTGGCCTTGAGCCAGATGTTCTGGATCGGCTCGCGCTTCTCCGGCTCCCAGAAATCGACGGGCTCGACCGGCCGCTGCTCGATCGGACGTTCGCGTGCGAACCAATGCTTGTCCTTTTCAGGAACGCGTTCCGCGAGGGCCGCGCGGCGATCGCCTTCGGAGGGTAATTCCTCCGGCGGGGTGACGGAGGGCATGCCGAACTGGTGGCCAAGACCCGGCTCGTCGATGTGATAGGAGACCCCCATATTGAAGATCTGCCGTCCGTGCTGGATCGCGACAACGCGGCGGGTCGCGAAGCTGCCACCGTCGCGGCTGCGATCGACCTCATAGAGAATGGGCGCTTTTGGATCGCCCCCCAGGATGAAGTATGCATGCAAAGAGTGGGCGAGCCGGTCGTCGTTGACGGTCCGGTTTGCCGCCACGAGGGCCTGCGCCAGCACCTGACCACCGAACACGCGCTCCGACCGATTCTTCGGGCTCACGCCGCGGAAGATATTTACTTCAATCGGTTCGAGGTCGAGAAGCGACAATAATTCAGCCAAATTCGCGGGCATTCGCGCGTCCTGTCGGGGGAAGTGTTCCGACTGGTAGCCCGGGCAGCAGGCGCCAATCAAGACGCTGCGCCTGCGAATATGACATTCACAAAACTAGATGACCAAATTCGTCATCCAGTATAGTCTCCCCTCATTCAAACCGACGAGCCCCGGCGCCGGGGCCGCACATGGGATCGGAAATCATGCAACTCACCATAAACGGGACCCCTCGAACCGTGGAGGTCGAGGAAGACATGCCGCTTCTTTGGGTCATCCGCGACGAATTGGGGATGACAGGGACGAAGTATGGGTGTGGCGTTGCGGCGTGTGGTGCATGCACGGTCCTGGTGAACGGTGCGGCCGTGCGGTCCTGCTCCATGCCGGCTTCTGCGGTCGAGGGCGCACAAATTACGACGATCGAGGGGCTCGCGCGGGGCGAGACACTTCACAAGGTGCAGGCGGCCTGGGTCGCGCATCAGGTGCCGCAATGCGGTTATTGCCAGTCGGGGCAAATTATGGCGGCGGTCGCTCTCCTCAATGAGAATCCGAGCCCCAGCGATGCCGATATCGATGCGGCGATGACCAATGTCTGCCGCTGCGGCACGTATGGCCGGATCCGCGCCGCGATCCATTCCGCCGCCAAGGCCTAAGGGGAGCGACCTATCATGGCACTCATTACACGCCGCAACCTCCTCATCGGATCGGCCGCCGTCGGCGGCGCGCTGGTTCTCGGCATCGGCTATGCGCTGGCGCCTTTCTCGCGGCTCGGCGAAGCGCGCGATCTGCTGCAGAAGGACGGTTCCAACCTCCTCGTCACCTGGGTGAAAGTGACTCCGGACAATCGTGTCGTCGTCATCGTTCCGCACTCGGAAATGGGGCAGGGCGTGCATACGGCGCTGCCCATGATGCTGGCGGAAGAGATGGACGCCGATTGGTCCCTCGTCACAATGGAGCAGGCGCCAGCGGAGATGGCGTTCGCGAATGGACCGCTTGTCAAGGCGTTCCTCTCCGGTGGCGATGCCGCTTCGGTTCCACAGTGGCTGGCGGGCACAACGGATTTCTTTGGCCGCAAGATGGCCGAGTACTTGACCGTGCAGATCACCGGCGGCAGCACCTCCGTCCGCATGACGGGCGTGGCCGGCATGCGCCCGGCCGGCGCGGCGGCACGTTGGATGCTCGTTCAGGCGGCGGCGCGTGAGTGGGGGGTCCCGGCCGAAGAAATCCAGGCCGCTAAGAGCATCCTTAGCCATTCGAGCGGCAAGACCGCAACCTATGGCCAGTTGGCGGCCAAGGCGGCTGATTTCGATCCGCCCACGAACCTTCCGCTCAAGGCCAAGAGTGAGTACCAGATCATCGGGCGGCCTGTTCAACGCTTCGACATTCCAGCCAAGGTCACGGGCGAGGCGGCCTACGCGATCGACACGCGCCTGCCCGACATGCTCTACGCGACGGTGAAGGCCTGTCCCGTGTTTGGCGGCACGGTCAAGAGCTTCGATGCGAGCGCAGTCGAGGGTCGCCGCGGCATCAAGGCGGTTATGCAAGTGACGAACGGCATTGCCGTCGTCGCGGACAATACGTGGCGTGCCATCCGCGCGTTCGATGATATCACCGTCGAATGGGAAGAAGGGGCAGGCGCGGCGCATTCCAGTGAGAGTATATTCGCGGGAATGGAGAAGGCCGTGATCGAGTCGGATCTCGCGGATGATTTCTCCTTTGGCGACGTGGAAGGTGCCACCCAAGGCGCAGTGAGGACACTCGAGGCCACCTATCGCGTGCCATGGCTTGCGCACGCGACGATGGAGCCTATGAGCTGCACGGCTTCGTACAAGGACGGGAAGCTTGAATTGTGGTCCGGGTTCCAGGATCCACTCGGCGCGCGGGCCAGCGCCGCGACGCTGACCGGCATGTCGATGGACAATGTGACAGTCCATCATACGACGATGGGCGGTGGCTTCGGGCGGCGCGCGGTGATGCTTGCCTCCGATCCGGCGGAGGCCCCGCGGTATCAAGCGAACCAACTCCTACAGGCCATTGAGATCGCAAAAGCGGTCGGCGTTCCAGTCAACCTCACGTGGACGCGCGAGGAAGACATGACTCAAGACTACTACCGCAACGCTTCCGTTGCGCGGGTTCGCGCGGGCGTGGATGCAAATGGCAAGGCCGTTTCCTGGCTCTATGACTATACGGAGAAACATGATCCGCCGGATGCGACATGGATCCCTTACGGCATCCCCGATCGCCGGGCGCGCTTCGCGAACGGGACAGATCCGATCCCCTTTGGTCCTTGGCGCAGCGTCGACAACAGCCATCATGCTTTCTTCATTGAAAGCTTTATCGACGAATTAGCACATGAGGCAGGGCAGGACCCGGTGCAATACCGCTTGTCGCTCCTTGGCGAGGCACCCCGCTACAAAGCGGTCGTCGAAGCGGTGGCTGCACTTTCCCGCTGGGATCAGCCAGCGCCGGCCGGCCGTGCGCGCGGCATCGCGCTCAAGGAATCGTTTGGGTCGATCGTCGCCGAAGTCGCAGAAGTCTCGTTGGACGAGAGCGGGCAGGCGCGCGTGCATCACGTGTGGTGCGTTGCCGACCCGGGCGAGGTCGTCAATCCCGATACGTTTGCCGCGCAGATGGAATCCGGCATCATCTACGGCCTCACCGCCGCGCTGTATGGCGAAATCTCTATCGAAGCGGGCCGCGTCGTCGAGCAGAACTTCCCGGACTACGAGATGGTGCGGATGGCGGATGCACCGCAGATAACCGTTAAGCTCATTGAGTCGGGCGCGGCAATCGGCGGGGCGGGAGAACCCGGCACACCCCCGATCGGAGCGGCAGTCGCGAACGCGGTCTTCAGTCTCACCGGCAAACGCATCCGCGAATTGCCGCTTCGCAAGCACGATCTGCGCGGCAATCAACAGCAGGCTCGGGTCCAGTAAGGTTGATCTGGAGCGCTCCCGTCAAAGCCCGAAGGGCGAGGGGGGCGCTCCGGTGCTGGCCAGAAAGAGCCCAGCGCCGAATAGCGTGAGAGCGAGCGCGCCGCCAAGTCCTAGCGCTCGTGCGGCCAGCATCGTGGCTGTTCCGCCGCCGAACATTGCGGCCAACCCCGGACCGCGGGCGGTTGCCGTCGCGGCCGCGAGCACGGCGACCATTGTGCCCGTGCCGAGCGACATCGCGAGAACCGCGGCGATCCCCGCTAGCGGGAGGCTTTGGCCGAACGCGAAGATGAGGACGAGGAGGGCGCCCAGGCACGGCCGAATGCCGACCGAGGCGATGAGGCCCGCGATTGCTGTGAGGGAAAGCGGGTTCGCGGCAAGACGTGCTTCTGCCGCGTGATCGTGGCCGCATTCACCTCCATGAGCGTGGTCATGGCGGCTCGCGGCATCGGGATTCGTCATTGTGAAGAGCAGCGGGCGGGCTTCGCGGACAAACAGCCATAGTCCCAGCATGGCGATCAGCAGATAACTTGCCTGTTCTAGGACCGAGGCATCTTGCGTCATCGCGCGTGCGGAGATTCCCAAGATCCACGATGCGCCAGCGACGAGGACGATAGCCGTCAGCCCTTGGGCGAGGGAGCCCAGGAAGGCAAGCACGATACCGCGGCGGACGGTGTCGCCCGTCGCCACCAGATAGGCTGAGATGATGGCCTTTCCGTGGCCGGGCCCGGCCGCGTGCAGCACGCCATAGAGAAACGAGAGGCTTATCAGAGCCCACAGCGCGGGGGCGGAATCCTCTTCCCTCAGGGCCCGCACTGCGTCTGCCAGCATGCCATGCAGCGCGCGCTGCTGGGCTTGCACCCAGCCAAGCGCCCAATGCCAGGCCGCGCTATCCGAGATCGCGTAGCCGATTGCGGCGAGGAGCAGCAACAATCCGCCGAGCAGGGTCAGGGTAAGCACGGTCTCGCGGTTCCACCACGCTGCCATGCTCAACTCTCCGTGCAGACAATGGAAACCGTCTGGGCGTACCTCGCGCCAATATCGACATAGGTGCCGGTTCCTATCTGATCGTCCGGGACGTAGGCACCTTGCGCGTTTTGCTCGGGTTCGCGAATTGTGAAGCCGCATCCTGGCGGTGCCGCACCGTCGAACGTGACCGGATTTGTCTCGGCTAGGATCATCGCGATATAGAAGGTCGGATCGTAGCTTGAGAAAGCGACGCGTTCGATTCGCGGGTCGACGGGCGTTGCGAGCGGCAGCGTCATGTGCAGCGAGAGCTGGTTGTCAGTCAGCTCGGAGTAGTACTCAGTGACTTCGCCATAGGTTGCCGGCGCGTCGTTGACGCGGATCTTGGTGAAGTAGTCGTACTCTTCGAGGTTGGTCACATTCTCGCGCGCGAGTCCTGCCAGCTCATCTCGGGAGTATTTTCCGTCGCCATCCGTATCGAGGCCCTCGATCGCCCACACCGAATAGAACTGGTCGAACGTCCAGGAAATCCGAAGGGCGGCAATCCGCCCCCCGTCGTCGAAGAGGACGTCGTTGCTCGAGTCGATGAAGACGTGCGGATGGGCACGGGCCGCGCCGGCAGCGGCCGCAAGAAGTGCCAGCGCGAGCATCGCCACTCGTTGTATGTGCCGCATGGAACCGCGCTCCATCGCGAGGGCAGAGGAATTTTGGAGCCCTTCCTTAGCGGGTCACCGCACGCCGGCCAAGCGGAGACGCGTCGCAGCCGCCGTTAGGCGACCGCCGTCGCGCTCGTATCGTTGTGCGCGTGATGGTCGTTCGATACCTGGTGGAGGCCGCCGATCGCCGCTTCGAAGCCGCCGAAGCCGAAATCGTGGTTGCCCCCGCCTTGCTTCTGCTCGCCGCCGGCGAACTTGGCACCCTCGTACCCGCTCTTGGGACAGTGGTCTCCGTCTCCTTTGGAGAAATGCGAGAGGTCGAGCGTGTCCTTCCCGTCCTTGTCGGTGACGAGGTCACTGCCCGACAGGCCCGATTGCTTCAGCAATTCGCCGTCGAAATGGCCCTTGCCGTGCTTGCCGGACTTGTCGCTTTCGTCGTCTGGGCCGCCCTTTCCGAACCAGTCCTTGTGGTCGTTGTCGAGGAAATCGCCGCCCTTACCGTTCAGCGACTTCTCATGACCCTTGCCATCCTCGCCGCCAGCCTTGCCCTTGGCCTTAGGCTCATTGCCATCGTCATGATCGCTCGACTTGCCGCCGCTCTTGGGGTTGTGATGGCTGTCGTGATCGTTCGACTGCGCATACGCCTTGGGCTTGTCGTGATCGTCCGACTTGCTGTCGCTCTTGGGCTTGTCGTGATCATCGTGATCCTTCTGGTCCTTACCGTCCCAGAGGCTCTTTTTGTCGTAATGTTGGGGTTCGCACGTCACGCGCGCATCGTTGTCGATGATCGTCGTCTTGACCTGCTTCGACGATTCATCAATCGGGCCTTCGGCCCCCTCGAGCGAGACTAGCTTTATCGAGAACTGTTCGTTCCCTTCAACGAATTTGTCGTCGAACGTCTTCAGGTGGAACTCGAACGCGTGATCGGACTCGCCCGTGAACGTGAGTTTCAAGAGGTTGGGGTTCACCTGCTCGACCGAGACATGGGCGAGGGCGGCCGCAACCGTGACGGCCTGCAGGAACGTGTTCTTGAAATCCGCACTGCACGTGTCGCCGAACTTGAACTGAAGGCCGACGCTTTGCTCCTTCGATGAGCCGCAGCCGCAGGGCTTGCCGCCTTCATCTTGGAGGGTGACGGTGTAGCAGGCGGACTTGCCTTCCTTTACCGTCGTTTCGCCGGTCAAGCAGAAGAGGCCGTCTGGGCGATCATTGTCGATGATCGTCGTGTCGACCTTGTCCTTGCTTGTGTCGATTTCGCCGCGACCGCCCGCATCGCTCAGCTTGAGTGTAAATGTCTCGTCGTCCTCGACGCTCGTCCCGTCCTTGGCTTTGAGGTTGAAGCTGAAGCTGGGGTCGGAATTCTCGTCGAACACCAGACGGACCTGCTGGTTCGAGATCTTCTCGACCGTCACGCCAGCCGCTTCGGCTGCCGTCTTGATCGCGTCGTAGAGGGTCTTGGAATAGTCGGCTGGACCCGTCTCGCCGAATTCGTGCGTCAGCACGACGGACGCCTTTGCGCCGGGCGGCAGGCCATAGTCGCTGCCGGTCTTGAAGTTGACCGTGTACTTCGCAACGTCGCCTTCGCAGATCTTCACGTCGCCGCAAATCGAAAACGAGCCCTGGTCGTTATCATGGATCGTTGTCTGGACCGCCTCGCATTTGACGGTCGCGCCCGCCGGTTCGCTCAGCGAAATCGAGAAGGTCTCATCGTTCTCGATGGTATCGCCGTCTTTCGCCTTCATCGAGAATTTGAAGGACTCGTCCGATTCGCTCGTGAAGGTCAGCCGGACCTTGTCCTTACTGATCATCTCGACGATCACGCCGGCATTTTCCGCCGCGTTCTTGATCGCGTCGTAGAGGCGCTTGGAGAAGTCTGCCGGGCCCGTGTCGCCGAAATTCATGGTCACGACGACCGACGCCGTCTGACCCTCGGCAAGGCCCTTGCCACCGGTGTCCAACTCGATTCGGTAGTTCGCCGTCTCGCCTTCAACGATCTCACCGTCCGTACAGGAACAATCCTTGATGCAGAAGACGGCTTTCACCTCATCCGGCGGGGGAGGTGGGGGAGGGTTGTCCGGGTTTCCAGGGTTCTCGTCGTCGAGGCCCGGGTCGAGTTCGCGCGTCTTGGGGTTCTCGAAGCCGCGCGACGTGGGGTCGAGCAGGCTCGTCGGCGCTATGTCACCGTCGCCAAGCCGGTCGATTTCAATTGGCGTGAAATTGCCGCCGCCCTGACGCGGGCCGATCGGTCCGTTGTCGCCCGTGCCGGCGTTCGTAAGCTGGGGCGGCGCGGCGGACGGCTCGACGAAGGCTTCCGGCTCGCCGAGGGGTCCGCCGACGCCCTGACCTTCGGCAACCTCGCCCGGAGGCGGGGCGGCCGGCTCAATGAATTGCTCCGACGCCGGACCACCAGCGAATTGCGCAAGCGGCACTTCCTCGCCGTTCGCCGTGATCGTCGCGTCCGAGCCAACGCCGTCGACGATGACGATCTTGGAGCCGTCGGGCTGCGTGAAAACGATGTCGCGCCCGTCGATCGAAGGATTGGAGAGGTCTGCGCCGGGCGGAAGAACGAGACGGCCGCCTTCGCTCGCCATGATACGCGTCTTCACGCTAGGGTCGCTTTCGGCGGCCGCCTCGTGGGGCGCCACCATTCCGTCAACGCGGATCAACGGATCATGGACGCCCGCCATCACGGCGTCCTTCAGGCTCGGCGTGGTATTGATACCCATCTTCGTTACACCTCTTGGCCCTCGGTCGGGGCCACTCCATTCCTTACCGCCTTGTGCACGGGTTTGTGCCGCAGCGGGACGCCAAGATTGAAGTCGAGTAGTCTATCTCTACCATGCTGCAGCAACGGGGCCACTCTCGTTCGCGCGCATTCTCTCCGATTCGGGTCGCGATTTCCGCCTGAGACGCTGCAATTCCATGGGATCAGCGATGCCGCTTGAGCCATGACGCCGCCGTGCCCGGGCGCCGGTCTTGGCAAATTTTCTCAATTCAGTATGGTCCGTTTACACTTGGTTAATCAAAATCATCTCTCGATCAGCGTAAACATATCGCGCGTTTGCGTGTCTCGTTCTGGCACGAAACCAGGACTGTCGCCTCGCTGCTTGGTCATGCCGAATCGCCTTATGGTCGGCGCAACGGTCCGTGAACGGCGCAGGCGCTAGTGTGGTGCGGCGTTTGCGTTTGGCGTACGACCCGGTCGCCCGGCGGGTTTCTTGGCGGGCGAGCAATAAGGAGTTCGAGATGTCTGCCTCCCCCCGCAATGCGCTCAGCGTGCGTCAGCTCTTGATGGCCGCCGCGAGTCTGAGCGTGCTGTGTTCGCCGGCGCTCGGCATGGACCTGCCTGAGGCCCTGTCGATCGCGGTCAAGGACAATCCGGACATCGGCGAGGCGATCGCCAATAGGCGCGCAACGGAGCAGGAACTCGAGCAGGCGCGCGGCCTCTATCTGCCGTCCGTCGATTTCGAAGCCTCGATTGGACCCGAGCTGCGCGATTCGCGCGACACGCGGCTGGCGGGCACGGACGGCGACTGGTTTACGCGGCGCGATGCTTCGCTGTCGCTGCGCCAATTGCTCTACGATGGAGGCGGCACGGACGCCGAATATGATCGTCAGGCGAGCCGGCTTGATGCGGCCTCGTATCGTGTGATGGAGCGTACCGAACTCATCGGGCTCGACGTCACGGAGGCTTATCTCGACGTTCTGCGGCAGCTCGAACTCGTTCAGATCGCAGCCGAGAACGTGCGGTACCATGACCGGCTGAGCGGCAATCTGCGCGGCCGCTCGGAAGGCGGTGTGGGGCGCCTTGCCGATCGTCAGCAATCAGAGGAACGGTTGGAAGCGGCCCGGGTCACCGCGGTCGAAATCGCCCGTTCGCTCGATGAAGCCCGCAACCGGTTCCGCCGCCTTCTCGGCGTGCTGCCGGAAGAGCTCGTGGTTCCCTCGCCGGTCTCGGCGTCTTTACCGGGAAGCCTCGATGAGGCGCTTTCCATCGCACGTGAATCCAGCCCGACGCTGCGCCTCGCACGCTCGGACGTCGATACGGCGCGGGCGGAGTACGACGCGGCGGATTCCCGCTTCTATCCGACGGTCAATGTGGAAGTGACCGGCCGGACCGGCGAAGACCTCGAGGGCGACAACACCGGCACGGATAGCGACGTGCGGGCGCTTTTGGTCCTGCGGTACAATATTTTCCGGGGCGGCATCGATACTGCCAACCTACGCGAACAGGTGCATCGGCAGTCCGAATCGCAGCAGCGCCTCGCGGGCCGCGAGCGCGAAGTTGAAGAGCTGATGCGCAACGCCTGGGATTCACTCGATCGTGCGCGCGAACGCCGCGCCTTGCTGGAGCGCCAGGTCAGCGTCAGCAAGGACGTCGTCACCACCTACGGCGAAGAGTTTCGGGTGGGCCGGCGTGCGCTGCTCGACAGCCTCGACGCTCAGAATGCCCTTGTCGGCGCCCAAGTCGACTACGCAACGGCGCGGTATGCTGAAATGTTGGCCGAATACCGCGTGCTTGCGATTGCCGGCCGGTTGCTTGACACTGTCGGTGTCGACCGACCGGCGGAGGCGGCTTCCTTCAGCGCCGGTCGCTGAACGCGAGGCAGCATTCGATTCCGTCTGCTGCCCGCGGTCCGCATGACGCAAGGACGTTGCCGAATTGTCGAATGCCGTGCGCGCTGTGACATCGCCTGACGATACCGGCGAAGCGGACCTTGACGCCTTGGCGCCGGGTGCGCCCATCGGTTCGCTCGAGGTTCCCGACGGCCCCCCCGAAGCACACGACGGCTTTCGTGCCGCGCTGCTGTATCTCGCGAAGCATCATGGGCTCGCGGCGTCGCCTGGGTCGCTGACGGCGGGTCTGCCGCTTCCCGAATCCGGACTTCTGACGCCCGCGCTCTTTCTGCGCGCAGCCGAACGGATCGGATTCGATGCGACCATTCAGGCGCGCTCGCTCGACCGCATACCCGCTTTGGCGCTGCCGGTCGTTCTGATGCTGCGCGATGGGTCGGTCTGCATCTTCCGTGCGCGGCGGCGCGGAGAGGCGGTCATTCTCTTTCCCGAAATGGGTGAGGGCGAAATCACGCTGCCGGTTGCCCAATTGGCGCGGCGCTATTCCGGCCACCTCATCTACGTTAAGCCGATTGCGACGCATGTCGATGCGCGCGATGGCGGCGCGACCCGCCGGCCGCAGGATTGGTTCCGGAACGTCTTCAAGTTGATGGCCGGCGAATACACGCTGACAATCCTCTCGGCAGCGATGGTCAATCTGCTGGCGCTCGCCATTCCGCTCTTCACGATGAACGTCTACGACCGCGTGTTGCCGAACAACGCGACGCCGACGCTCTGGGTACTCGCGATCGGCGTGGCGATCGTCCTCTTCTTCGACTTCCTGCTGCGAAGTCTCCGCGGCCTCTTCGTCGACATCGCCGGGCGGCGGGTCGATCTCATCCTGTCGAGCGAGATGTTCGAGCATCTGGTGGATCTTCAGCTTGCGGAACGTCCACGTACGGCGGGCGAACTAGCCAACCGGCTGAAGGATTTCGAGATCGTCCGCGAGTTCTTCACGTCCTCGACCATTGCGACGTTGACGGACCTCGCCTTCATGCTGGTCTTCATCGCCGTGCTCTTCTGGGTCGGCGGTCTCCTCGCGTTCGTGCCGCTGGCGGCAATCGTTCTCGTCGTCGCGATCGGTGTCGCTGTTCAGCCGGCGCTGAAACGCAATCTCGAGCGCGCGGACCGGGAGGCCTCGCTCAAGCACGCGCATCTGGTCGAGACGATTTCTGCGTTGGAAGCCGTCAAGTCGCTCAATGCGCAAGGCCAGTTGCAGCGGGGCTGGGACCGCATCGTCTCGGCCGCGGCACGAACATCGCGCGACACCCGGCAGATCTCGCTCTTTGCGCTCAATGCGACGAGTTTCATTCAGCAATGTGTGACCGTCGCGATCCTCATCTGGGGAACCTATCTCTTCGCGGCGCGCGAAATCTCAATGGGCGCGATCATCGCGAGTGTGATGCTCTCGGCGCGCTGCGTTGCGCCGCTGGGCGGTCTTGCGGGGATGCTGGTACGGCTCCAGCAGGCGCTGGTCGCGTTCAAGGGCCTCGATCAATTCATGCAGCTGAAGCGGGAGACGCCTGAAGCGAAGACACCGCTTCATCAACAGGTCGGCCACGGCGCGATCGAACTTCGCGACGTAACATTCGCCTATCCTGGCGCGCGCACGCCCGCGCTCGACGGGCTCGCTCTTACGATCAAGGCAGGGGAGCGGGTGGCCATTCTCGGCCGTGTCGGCTCGGGTAAGACGACTCTTGGACGGCTGCTGCTCGGCCTCTACCCCGTATCGGGCGGGACGGTCCTCATCGATGGGGTCGATCTACGGCAATATCATCCAGCGGATCTGCGCAGGGGCGTCGGACTCCTCATGCAGGACGTGACGCTCTTCTCCGGCACGGTGCGCGAGAATATCTGTTTCGGGACGCCATGGGCGAGCGACGAGCAGGTGCTGCGTGCCGCGCGGCTTGCCGGTGCCGACCGGTTCATTGCCGAGCATCCGCAAGGCTATGATCTTCCTGTCGGCGAGCGCGGCCAGTTTCTGTCGGGTGGACAGCGCCAGGCAATCGCACTGGCGCGCGCGCTCTTCCACGATCCGCCTATCCTTTTCCTCGACGAGCCGACGGCGGCAATGGATCCGCGTTTCGAGCGCGAATTCATCGAGCGCATGAAGCTCGTGCTCGATGCAGGGCCGCGCACGCTCATCGTCTCGACGCATCGCCGCAGCCTGCTCGATCTCGTCGATCGCGTGATCATCCTCGAGCGGGGAACCGTCGCCGCTGACGGGCCAAAGGACGAAATCCTTGCGCGGTTGCAGGGCCTCTAGGCGATGACATCGACCGGCTCCCTTTCCTCCCGCGCGCGCACGCTATTGGAGCGTGTGCGGAACGAGATCGCTCGCGGGTTTCGCTGGCTGATCGCCGACGTGCCGGACATGGCTTACACGGAAGATCTCGTCGCTGCGCGGTACTACGGCGCCGGGCGGGCGCCCAAGCTTCTGCTCGTCGGCATGATCCTCTTCCTCTTTCTCGGATTCATCTGGACGAGTATCGCGACGGTCGAAGAAGTGACGCGCGGGGAGGGGCGGGTGATCCCCTCGACAAAAACGCAGATCGTGCAAAGCCTCGAGGGCGGAATTGTCAAGGAGATCCTCGTGCGCACCGGCGCGGTCGTCGAGAAGGGTGATCTGCTGCTGCGGATCGACGACACGGGCTTTGCCTCGACGCTCGGCGAGCTCAAGGCGCGGCGGTCTTCGCTTCAGGCACAGATCGCGCGGCTGGAGGCCGAGGCGGCGGGCTCTGATAGGATCGACTTTGGCGACAATTTGAATCAAACGGCTGCAGCGGCCGTTGCAAGCGAATTAGCCCTTTTCAACATTCGCCGGCGCGACCTTGATGGTCAGAAAGCCGTTCTGTTGGAGCGAAAGGTTCAGCGGGAACAGGAACTGGCGCAGCTCCAGGGGCGCGTTGAACGATTGAAGGGAAGCCTCGGCCTCGCCAAGCAGGAGCTTGCGCTCAATGCCCCCCTTGTCACCAAAGGGATTGTTCCGCGCGCCGACTATTTGCGCCTGCAGCGCGAGGTCAATGACATTCAAAGCGAACTTGATTCAAATGTGAATCAACTCGTGGCGGCGGAAGCCGCCGTTCGTGAAAGTTTGAAACTTCTGGAGGACGCCGACTTAACATTTCAGCGCGAAGCTCAGGCAGAGTTGACAACGAGACAGTCGGAGCTTGCCGTGATCGAAGAATCCCTTCGCGCAGCCCAGGATCGCGTCGCCCGAACGGATATCCGTTCGCCCGTCAAAGGCATCGTCAATGCCATGCGTGTTGCAACGCTTGGTGGGGTCGTCCAGCCCGGTGCCGATCTCATCGAGATCACACCGCTCGACGATGCGCTTCTGGTCGAGGCGCGCATTCGTCCCGCCGACATCGCGTTCATCAGCCCCGGTCAGCGCGCGATGGTGAAGCTGACTGCCTACGACTTCACGATCTATGGCGGACTTGAAGGCGTGGTCGAGCAGATCGGCGCGGATGCCATTGTCGATGCACAATCGCGCGAGAGCTACTACACGATCACGGTGCGGACGACGCAGCCGGCGGCGGGCGGCGGGCTCTCCGGGCTTCCGATCATCCCCGGCATGGTTGCCAGTGTTGACATCATCACGGGCGAGAAGAGCATACTTGCCTATCTGATGAAGCCGATCACGCGCGCCCGACACGAGGCTCTTCGCGAACGCTGACCCGAGTTCCTTGAGGACAATCCCATGACCGAAGTCATGACCTTCAAGGCGGTGCGTCAGGCGGTTCGCGGGTTCTTCGCGGGTCTTGGCGCTTTCGCCTTCAACTGGATCTTCGCAACGAGCGTGCGCGCAGAAGAAGCGCTCGCGAGCGTCAGCGCGGCACGGGTGCGCCCGGCCGTCGTCACCACCCTCAACGTCTTCGGGTCGCAGGCGACGCGTCGCGGGGTGCCGCAGGATGTGCCACAATATGCGAGTTACCTCACGCGCTCGGCCCACGAGGCGCGCCAGGTTGCAGCATGTCTGGCGGATGCGTCCGCGTGTCCTAGCCAGGGGGCGGCCGCGTGGTCGCGCGCGCTCGAGGGGCTTCGCGGGCGCGATGCCTGGACGCAGATCCGCGAGGTCAACCGATTCGTCAACTCGGTGCGCACCCATGTGAGCGACCAGCAGCTCTGGGGGCGGAGCGATTTCTGGGCGACGTCGCTCGAGTTCCTAGCGCGGGAAGGGGATTGCGAGGATTTCGCGCTCCTCAAGATGGCGAGCCTGCGGCATCTGGGGTTCCCCGAATCCGCGCTGCGGCTCACGGTCGTCATGGACGAGTCGCGTGGCGTTGCGCACGCGGTTCTTCTCGTCGGTCATGCTGGGGCGACCTACGTGCTTGATACGTCGTTCGACGACGTGCGCACTCAATCAGCGATCGGGTACTATGCGCCTCAGTATTCGCTTTCCGCGATCGAGCGCTTTGCTCACCGTCCGGCCCCGCAGGTTGCCACGGTGTCCGGCCGCGACAGGGCTTCTGTCCAAATGTTCGCGGCCGGCGAGACGGTCGCTCTGCGCTAGCCTGGCTGGGCGCGGCGGGTTGCCAAGTCCACCTGCTTGTCTTCTCATGATCCGATCGAACAATAACAAGATCGGCGGGGAGACAGCTCATGCCTTTGATGTCCAAGGACGCCTATATCGATTCCTTGCGTGACGAGCGCGTCATTTTCTGGGGCGGCGAGAGGATCGAAGATGTACCATCGCACCCTCGCTTCCGTGTGCCGATCGATGTCGCCTTGCGCGACTATGACTACGGCGATGACGCAAAGCGCGACCTGATCACCTACAGGACCGAAGATGGCTCTCTCGCGCACCGCGTCTATCAGGTGCCGCGATCGGAAGAAGACCTGCGGCTGCGTCTCGAGATGATGCCGCACATGTCGATCGTCGGCGGGGTGACCGGTGTCTTCATGGCGCTGCTTTCGATTGTCGATGAGCTGCGCAAGGAGCGGCCAGATTTTGCCGACAATGTTGAGCGGCTCTACAAGGAGGCGCGTTCGAAAGATCTGCGGGCAGCCGAGGTCATCACGGATGCGAAGGGCGATCGCGCGCGCAAGGCCCATGAGCAGGACGATCCCGATCTCTATACGCGGATCGTCGAGCGGCGGCCGGATGGCATCGTCGTGCGTGGGGCGAAGCTTCACATCACGGCCGCCTCGCTCGTGCATGAACTCGTGGTCATGCCGACGAAATCCATGAGCGAGGAAGAGAAGGACTACGCCGTCGCTTTCTCCATTCCGACCAACACTGCGGGCGTGAAGATCATCAATCGAAGCTTCGCGCCGCCGACTCTCAATTCCTTCGACTATCCCGCGAGTTCGCACCATTCGATGCCGGAAGGGTTCGTCATCTTCGATGACGTGTTCGTGCCATGGGATCGCGTGTTCCTGGCAGGCGAATGGAAGCTTGCCGGCTTGTTCGCCTCTTCGCTTGGTCTGTGGGAGCGCACAGGCGGCGTCGTCGATGCGGTCGAGACGGGGCGCATCATGGTCGGGCTGGCGCAGCTCGTCTCGGAGATGCAGGGCAAGGGCAGAAAGCCGGAGGCGCTTAACGGCGTTGCCGAGCTCATCGCCTTCGCCGAGACGATGCGAATGAGCCTCGAGCATGCCTGCCGGAACTTCGAGCGCACCCCCTCCGGCATGGTTCATCCCAACGTCCTTGCGATCAATGTCGCGAAATATCAGTTCGCCAGTCAGTTCCACCAGATGGTGAAGGTGTTGCACGATCTTGCGGGTGGCCTCGTGCTGACGCTTCCCGAGGAGGCCGATCTGCGTTCGAACGAGTCTGGTCCCTATTTGCGGAAATACATGCATGCGGTGAAGGACACCGACGTTGAGACGCGTATGCGCGTCTACAACGCCATTCGCGATCTCACTGCCGATGCCTATGGCGGCTGGAAGCAGGTCGTCGCGCTTCAGGCAGGCGGCGGTCTCCTCGCGCAGCGGGTGATGATGCATCGCGCCTACGACATGCCAGGCGCGCGGAAGGCTGCCCTCGACGTTGCGGGCGCGCGGCCAGCCAATCGCAGCTAGGTAGCGGCGGGGAGAAGACTTGCCTCAGCGTCGCGGTCTGCGGTGCGCGTGAATCGCGCGCTCTGGGGAACAATCGCGACTGCCTGACATTCAACAACAAGCGGCGGTGTCACGCGGGTTTTTCGCGACTGTGACATTGATCGCGAGCGACTCCGCATGGCCCCTTTGCGCGAGCCGGCCCGTCCGCTTCCAAACACCCAGTGGAGTATGCCCTCATGCCCTTGACGCTCCCGCCTCTTTCTTTCGCAAAGAACGCCCTCGAGCCCGTGATGTCCGCCGAGACGCTGGAGTACCATCATGGCAAGCACCACGCCGGGTACGTGAAGAAGTACAACGCGGCCGTCGAAGAGACGGCCTATTGCGACCTCTCGCTTGAGGAGGCGGTTCGGCGTGCATCGGCGAAGGGCGATTCAAGCGTCTTCAACAACGGCGCGCAGGCCTTCAATCACGCGTTCTTTTGGGAGAGTCTCGCGCCGAGGGATCGCAGCGGAAAGCCCGGCGGCGCGTTGTCCTTAGCGATCGACAAAGCATTCGGCAGTCTCGACGGGTTCCGCGAGACCTTCATCGACATCGGAAGTGCCCACTTTGCGAGTGGCTGGGTCTGGCTCGCTGCCGAGAAGGGCGGCGCGCTCACAGTCGTGGACACGCATGACGCGGTACCTATCTTCCTAAAGGATCTGACGCCGCTCCTCGTCTGTGACCTTTGGGAGCACGCCTACTACATCGACCATCGCAACGATCGGGGCACCTTCCTTGAGCAGGTCACGCTCGAATGTCTCAACTGGGAAAATGCGACGTCGCGCTACGCGGCACTCAGGGCCACGGCTCGGACATAATGCGAAGAATGGAGATCGAAAATTGAACGGGATGGGATCGGTCTCACACGCTTGCTTCGCGCCCACCGATCCTGAATGCAGGTGCACATCACTTCGGGTATGGGGAAGGCAGCCGAGACGGCAGTCGACAATTGCGAGAAAGGCCGGAGGTGACCAAGCCCTATCAAGAACTCTTGTCGTTGCGCGCACAACCTATCCAGGCGGGACGCTGTCGGCTAGGCCGGACACGAAACGCCAAGTGTCACTATCCTTAGAGGCCAAGCGCGGCACTGCTCAGGCACTTTCGAGCAGCCGCCTTAGAAGCGGGTTCGGAAAACGTCGTGAAAGCGTGACGGCGTAGAAAGTCTCGCTCAGCTGCGGGAATCGCTCAACCTCGACGAGCCGTCCGCTCGCGAGTTCGTCCTTGACTACGATCGGCGGAACGACCGCAAGTCCAACACCCTCGCGTGCCAGAAGGCGGATCATGGCCATGTCGTCCACCTCCGCAGCGATCCGGGGGCGGACGTGGAGGCGGTCGAACAACGCGTCGATGCCGGATCTGATGCTACTCTCGACTGTTGGCAGGATGAGTGGCGCGCGCGCGAGCAGGTCCTCGAACGCGGCGTGCGTACCGACCTGCTCGGGCGTCCCAATTAGGCTCACCGGCTGTTCGGCGATCGCGTGGCATATCCAGGCCGTCGCGGCGTCGCGCGGTGGCGCGATGTTCGCCAGGACCACGTCTAGCCTATGCGCTTCGAGGTTCTTGAGTAGATCGCTGAGCGCGCCTGAGCGGATGACGATCTCGACATCGTCGCGCCCGAGCAGCGGCCGCAGGAAGCCGATCTGAAAGTTCCGCGACAGCGTCGCCAGCGACCCGACGCGGAGCACCTCGCGCCGGCCGGAGGGCCGTTCGCTGAGCGTGTTCAGCAGCTCCTTGCCAGCCGCGAAGATGGCGTCGGCATGATCAAGCGCGATCTGGCCCGCCTCTGTAAGGAAGAGGGTCCGCCCGCGACGTTCAAACAGGGACTGACCGAGTTGCTCCTCGAGCTGCCGGATCTGGGTCGAGACCGCGGACTGCGACACGTTCAGCCGCTCCGCTGCGCGTGTCAGGTTTCCCTCGTGCGCCACGGTATGGAAATAGCGCAGATGCCGGAAATTTAGCTCGTTCATATCGTTCAGATAGACAGAACGATAACTTCGGAACAATGTATTTTTCGTAACGACGTAGCGCAGAATAAAACCGAGGCGGTTTTAAACTGTCTCGGAAAACACCCTGCCGATGAACTACGTCCTCGTCCCGCTGATCGCACCTGCGGTCTTGCTGCTGGCCGCGCTAGCCTGTCTCTTGCGGCCAGGCAGGCGCCCGCCCTTGGTCTCGAAACTCACCGAAGGAGCGGCGCTGGCGGCGCTAGCCGCTGCCATCGCATCGGCGGCGCTCTTGGTCGGGGCAGGCGCCAATACCGGCCCGATTGTCGGCCTGGGTGGGATCGGTCTCTCGACCCGTCTCGACGTGGTGAGTGCGATCATGCTGGTGCTTGTCGCCTTCGTCGGCTGGATCGTGCTGCGCTATTCAAGGTCGTATCTCGACGGCGAGGCGCGGCAGGGAGAGTTCCTCGGCTGGATGGCGGCGACGCTCGCCGCGGTACTTCTCCTCGTGCAAGCGGGCAATCTCGTCCACTTTGTACTCGCCTGGATCGCAACGAGCCTTTGTTTGCACCGGTTGCTGCTCTTTTATGGTGCCCGCGTCCAGGCCATAAGGGCAGCGCGCAAAAAGTTCGTTGTCGCGCGGACCGGCGATGCAGCCCTGATCGGCGCGGCTGTTCTGCTCTTCGTCGGCTACGGGACGCTCGATATCGCGTCGATTCTGACTGCGGCGCGCGACGGAGTCATGCCGACCAGCGTAGTCTTCGCCACTGGGCTGCTGGCGCTCGCGGCGATCCTCAAATCTGCCCAGTTCCCAGTCCATGGCTGGCTGACCGAGGTGATGGAGACGCCTACGCCAGTCTCCGCGCTGCTGCATGCTGGCGTAATCAATGGAGGCGGCTTTCTTCTGATCCGCTTCGCCGACGTGATGCTACTCGTGCCCGGTGTACTGGCGCTACTGGTCATAGTCGGCGGGTTCACCGCGCTCCTCGGCGGGCTCGCGATGCTCTCCCAGTCGGCGGTCAAGAACTCGCTCGCCTGGTCGACCATCGCCCAGATGGGATTCATGATCATGCAGTGTGGGCTGGCGTTGTTCCCGCTGGCGCTCCTGCACATTGTCGCCCATTCGCTCTACAAGGCCCACGCCTTCCTCGCCTCTGGCACCGCAGTCGAGCTGGTCGCCTCCATCCGCAGGCCCGGTCCGATCGCGATCCCGAACGGCCCGGCGGTATTGCGCGCCTTCGTGGTGGCCTTGGCAGTCTATGCTGTCATCGGGTTTAGCTTCGGTTTTGAGACCAAGTCGCCCCAGGCGATTGCGCTGGGTGCGATCCTGATCTTCGGTGTCGCCTATTTGCTCGCCCAGGGGCTCGCCGACGCGGCGCCGCGGGCGCTGACGAGGCGCATCGCGCTCTATGCGGTCGCAGCCTCGGTGAGCTACTTCGTGCTGCAGACTGCCGCCGAATGGCTTACCGCCGGAATACTTCCGGTGGCGCCCGCGCCAGGCCCGCTCGAGTGGGCGCTGGTCGTGCTCGCTTTGGTCAGCTTCGGCCTCGTTGCTCTCGCGCAGGCGATGTTCCCGCTTTGGTCGAACCACCCAGCGGCTGCGGGCCTGCGCGTGCATCTGTCGAATGGCCTCTACGCTAACGCGGTATTCGACCGGCTCGTCGGCAATTGGTCCACCGGCCGCCCGTCCTGATGCCTTGGAGACGATGAACTATGACGAAGAAATCCGAGAATACGCCGATCGACCTCCAGGCGCTCGAGAATGCCGCCAACGCGGCGGCGCGGCACATCCCGCCTGTCTGGCCGCTGGCCTCCCATGTCGCGGTCAACCCCTTTCTGGGTCAGCCAACGGTGACACTGGCGCAAGCTGGCGCCCGGCTCGCCCGTGTCGGCGGCGTCTCGATTACGATGCCGAGGCGTTGGTATCTTAACCGGATCGCCAGCGGAGAGATCACGAACGACGACTTGGCTGCGGCGCTTTCCGCCTCACCTCACGCCGACAAGCCGGGCAGTCTTGCGGCGCTGAAGGCCGCGATTTCTAGTGAACGACCAGCTCTTGACCCCTTACCGACCGTCGCAGATCTGGCGACGCGAGCGAGCGCCATCGACTGGGTGGGCATTGTCGCTGATCGCATCGGTGCCTGGGCGGGAGGCTATTTCGACCGCGGCCAGGCGCTGTGGGCCGCGCCACGCGGACGGTCGGCTTGGGGCGCCTGGCGCGCGTACGCGACCCACGACCTAACCCCCGAGATTATGGGCCTTGACCGCTTCGCGGCCTTCGTCGCGGACGCGCCGGAACGTCCTGCGGACGCGATCGCGCGCGCAGTCGAAAGGCTCGGTCTCGGCGAGGCGGCGCTCGACACCTATTTTCATCAGCTCCTGCTTTCGCTCGGCGGCTGGGCGCAGTTTGCCCGCTACGGACTCTGGCGGGCCGAACTCGCGAACAGCACTGACTCGACGATAACTGACCTCCTGGCGATCCGGCTCAACTGGGAGGAGGCGCTGTTTGCACAATACGAGACGGCGATCGGCGAGGACTGGGCGGCGGTGCGTATCGGTCACGAGACGCCCATTGCGCCGTCAGAGGACGGCATCGTCGGCGAGATCCTGCAGGAGGCGGCTGAACGCGCAGTCCAACGCGACCTCGCGGGGACGCTCGCCGCCCCGGTACCCAAAACCATGGATGACCGGCCCGCGCTACAGGCGGCCTTCTGCATCGATGTACGCTCCGAGGTCCTCCGCCGCGCGCTCGAACAGGTCGATCCATCGATCCGCACTCTCGGTTTCGCCGGGTTCTTCGGCGTGTTCACTAGGCATCGGCGCTTCGCCTCCGACGACGAGGAGTTGCGCCTGCCGGTGCTGCTCAACCCGACTTTTGACTCGTCCTCAGGCGACGATGTCGACAGACCCGCCGATCTCGCAGCGCGCTATCGGGCGCGCGCCAAACGCGCGTGGGGCCGCTTCAAGCTTGCAGCCGTCTCTTCCTTCGCCTTCGTTGAGGCGATGGGTCCCGTCTATATCGGCAAGCTGGTGCGCGATGGGCTAGGCCTCAGTTCCATGCCGGTCCCGAACGATCCGGCGCCGCGCTTCGACCCGGGGCTCAACCTCGAAACTCGCCTTCGAGCGGCCGAGACGGTGCTGCGCGCTATGTCGCTGACCAATGGCTTCGCGCGGGTTGTTCTGCTTGCGGGGCACGGCGCCAACGTCGTCAACAACCCCCATGCGAGCGGACTGCATTGCGGCGCCTGCGGCGGGTATTCGGGCGAGGTCAACGCGCGCCTGCTGGCCAAGCTCCTGAACGACGTCGACGTGCGCGATGGTTTGCGCGCTCGCGGCATCGCGGTGCCGAAGGATACGCTGTTCGTCGCGGCGCTGCATGACACGACAACGGACAGGGTCACGCTCTATGATCGCGATCTTGCAGTGCGCGACCATGCCGCCGACCTCAAACAGGTCCGGCAATGGCTCGAGGCGGCCGGGAAAGTGGCACGCGGCGAACGCGCGCTGCGCTTGCCGCGTGCGGCGGGCGAGGGCGATATCGCCAAGCGCGCCCGCGACTGGGCCGAGGTCCGTCCAGAATGGGCGCTTGCTGGCTGCAAGGCGTTCATCGCCGCGCCTCGGACCCGCACGACCGGCCGCAGCCTTGAGGGCCGCGCCTTTCTGCACGACTATGACTGGCGTCAGGACCGAGAGCGCGGCTTCGGTGTGTTGGAGCTGATCATGACGGCGCCGGTCGTCGTGGCGAGCTGGATCAGTCTTCAATATTACGCCTCGACCGTCGCGCCCGGGACTTTCGGCTCAGGGAACAAGCTGCTGCACAATGTGGTCGGCGGCGTTGGCGTCCTCGAAGGCAATGGTGGCGCCATGCGCGCCGGCTTGCCCTGGCAGTCGGTCCATGACGGTGAAGACTACGTTCACGAACCGTTGCGGCTCTCAGTCTGCATCGAGGCGCCGCGCGAGGCCATGACCGACATCCTGGAGCGTCACGAGGAGGTGCGCGCCCTGTTCGACAATCGCTGGCTCCATCTGTTCGCCATGGACGGGGAGGGACGGCTTGCCTGGCGTTACGCAGGCGATCTCGAATGGAAGCCCGTCGAGGCCGCAACGGTCACCCGCGGGCTGGAGGCTGTCGCATGACCTCGCCGCTTACGGCATCTCGGCCTTGAATCTCGATTGGCTCGAGGCGGTGTCGCCCATTTGCGAGGCGACGGCGTCGCCAGGGGCAGCTACCCCGTGATGCCGTGCTCGGTAGGCAAAAAAGCGACTGTTCTCGCTCATCGAGGGGGCCCCCCATGCCAGCCGCCAGTGGGACATTGAGGCCATCCACGAGCCCGTTGACCGATCAAAGATTGGGGTCAGCAAAAAAAAACCGCTCATGCTGCTTGGCGGGCTCACGTCAAACGAATGGTGATTGGCGGAGGGAGAGGTCTCATCCTCCAATTCTCTGAAAAGCTGAGTAGAAACGCGAGGAGGTCCAGCCCATTTCTTCGAACGTCCGCCTATGCTCAGCATTACGCTGGCTACGAAGAGAACAGTCAATGCTGAGACATCAGTATTTCACAAGATCTTTCTGGGCTTTCTGCGATTTTCCACTCAAAGAACAACGGAGAACTCGAGACCATCTCCAAGAGGCAACTCCACTGAGGCGTACCGCGCAGGATTTGCCCTCACGTGGTCGACATAGGGCTTAAGCGTCTTGCGGAATCCCTTGATGTCGTCGCAGAAGATACAGGCGCCAGCTGACAGTTTCGTCTCAAGCAATTGCAGAACGGGAAGACACGCATCCTTCCAGCCATCGAGAAACACGAGATCGATCGGACCATCAACGGATCGTAGCGTTTCAAGGGCATCCCCCTCCAGCAGTTCAATTTCGCGTTGCAGGCCGGCGCGCGCATAATTCTCGCGTGCGCGGATGATCTTCTTGGGTTCCATCTCCGTTGTAACAACTGACCCGCCACCGTTGTCACGGACGGCAGCGGCCAGATAGATCGTGGAGATTCCGAACGAAGCACCGAACTCGACAACCCGTCGTGCGCCTCGTGCCCGCGCAAACTGATAGAGCGCCTGACCCTGCGCGCGGTCGATCGGGATATAGGCATCCTTGAGGTAGGGCTTCGCGGATTCAACCACGCTGCGACCTTGGAACGCCCCCCAAACCACAGCCGGCAAGGCGCGAAGAAAAACGAAGGTGTCGCCCCGCGCCTTGCGATGCAGACTGTCGAGGACGGCGGCGATCGCGGGGTCAGTGAGGCTGTTCATGTGTCGCTCCTTGTGTGGTCTACGCAGGGAGCATAATGTGAGTAAAAGCTTGGATTTCGTACTCGCATTGATTCATGGTCGGCAAGCAAGGCAGAGACCCCAGAAAACGGCCACGCCAGTCGCGGTCGATGGAAACTTATACGGCGGTTCTGGAAGCGACGGCTCACATTCTAGAGACACGCGGCCTTGAGGCTGCAAACACAAACGCAATCGCCGATCTCGCCGGTGTCAGCGTCGGTTCCCTTTACCAGTACTTCCCGAATAAGGCGGCGATCTTCGCCGAGTTGGTTCGCAAGGCAGAACGCGAAACCGCTGATGCACTAGAGGCAATTTTCGCCAGTACGGCAGACCGGCCATTTGATGAGCGCCTTCGTCGTTTGGTTCAGGCCGGTGTCGCCCAACAGATGGTTCGGCCGAACCTGGCGCGCATTATGGACGCCCTCGAGACGGAGATGCCAGATGATACTGAGCTAAAATCCTACGAGGATCGCCTACTTGCGCTGATCGGCCTGTTTCTTGGGGAGCATCGGGCGGCAGGTATTGGCCCAGTCAACAAGACGGCGGCGCGAGACGTACTTTCGATTGTCAAGGGCATGGTCGACGGGGCCAGCTTTGCCGGGGAATCTGATGCAAAGGACTTGGAGCGCCGGGTCCAGCGGGCCGTCTTAGGATATCTTCGATCCTGCTGAGCGCGGAAATTAAATCAGCGATGGTATGCAGGGCAGAAGCCGTGTCAGCGCTGGCGTTTCGCGGCTTGGTGTAGCGGCGTCGCTCGCCGCTTGCCACTTCGCATTCTTCATGTCGGAGTTCTTCGTGAACATGCGTTGGGCGAAGTTCCGCGCATTTCTGCCACAGGTTTCTGCGTGAGCCCGCGACAATCGGAGAAGCGTAGCGAACTTTTGCGAATTGGCGGAGCCGGAGGGATTCGAACCCTCGATACGGCTTTTGACCGTATAACGGTTTAGCAAACCGCCGCCTTCAGCCTCTCGGCCACAGCTCCGCTTCCCATCGAGCCAGGTCGGACGGGCGACCTCGATACCGTGAATTCGGGAGGCCTGCAACGCGTCACCCGATCTGGTCGGGAGAAAGATGACGCTGGAGGTAATTCCGAGCGGCAGGCCGACGGGCTACGCTCCTTCGAAATCGGAAGGAGGCGGCCATGTCGGATGTCATGCTCAAGCCTGAAGGGTTCGGGAGCCTTTTGAAGGGGTGGCGCCAGGCGCGTGGCCTGAGCCAAATGGCTCTTGCGATGGCTGCCGGCGTCTCTCCGCGCCACATGAGTTTCATCGAAACGGGCCGCTCGCGGCCGAGCCGCGGCATGGTGCTCGCGCTTTGCGAGCGGCTGGCACTGCCCCTGCGCGATCGCAATCAGCTCCTGGAAGCGGCGGGCCATGCGCGCGCTTTTGGCGAGACGTCGTTGTCCTCGCCCGCGCTTGCCCATATGCGGACGGTCGTCGAGTTCATGCTACGGCAGCTTGAGCCCTATCCGGCCGTCGCGATCGACCGGCACTGGAACCTCGTGCTCTCCAATGCTGCGAATCTCGCCGTCCTCAGCCATTTCCTGTCGCCCGAGCTGATGACATCGGGCGATCCGATTAACGTGATGCGGATCGTCGTCGATCCGGCCGGCCTGCGCCCGTACATCGTCAATTTCCCTGCGGTCGCGCGCGACATGCATCTGCGTCTCTCCCGCGAGATTGAGGAGTTCGGCGCGACGCCTGAACGCCAGCAGCTCTTGGAGGAGGTCCGCGAGCAACTCGGGCCCCTTACACCGACGGCGGCGCTATCGCGCGACGATCGCAACCCGACGATCTCCATTCATCTGCAGCGTGACGGGCTGGAACTGAAGCTCACGACCATGCTCGCGTTGCTGGGTTCGCCCCAGGACATCACGCTCGACGAGTTGCGGCTCGAGGTCTTCGTTCCGGCCGACGCGGCCACGGATGCGGCATTGCGAAAGGTGGCAGAAGCCGCCGCTATGCAGTCTTAGATATAGCAAATGATTAATTTAGATTGCGTTCGCGTCGTGTATGATCTTGCCGTGCAAGCGTAACATTGCAGCGCAGCACATTATTGACTTGCCAACGCTGTCGGCGTGACCACACTCTTTTTGTAGTTGAAAGTCCGCCGGCGTTTTGGGCGCGGACCCTTCGAGAGGAGGCCCATCGGATGAGCGTGGCTAACATTTTGAAGTTCAAGGGAACGAACGTTGTCACGGTACAACCGTCGCAATCGATCCGCGATGCGGTGGACGTGCTTGCCAAACACCGGATCGGCGCGGTCGTGGTGACGAATGAGGCCGGCGCCGTCAAGGGCGTGCTCTCCGAACGCGACGTCGTGCGGCACCTCGCGCAGGAGAGCAACGCGGGCTTTGATCAGCCTGTCTCGCGCGCCATGACCGAGCGTGTTGTCACGTGTGGTCTTCATGACTCCATCGAAGAGATCATGGAGATGATGACGCGCGGACGGTTCCGTCATGTGCCTGTCGTCGAGGACGATCGGCTGGTTGGGATCGTATCAATCGGCGACGTCGTGCGCCGGAAGATCGAGGCGGCCGAACTCGAGGTCGTGGCGATGCGCGAGTATATCGCCACGGGCTGAGCGAACGATCAGCCGAGGAGCGCCATGCGCTCCTCGATCTCGGGCAAGGCCATGTCGGCGGCGATCTCGCCCATCTGAATCATTTCCGCGGCGCGGTGGAAATCCAGCAGCCCGATATGGGCGATACGCGGCGCGATAAGGACGTCCGGTGGATCCCCCGCAAGGCGCGCTCTTGAGACGCGGTCGAGCAGAATATTCAGTGCGCTGAGCATCGTCGAGGTCATCGAGGGTTTGCCCTCGCTCGCGCCGAAGAGCTGGCGCAGCAGAAGGCGATCGGGCCGCAAGGTCTGGACGGCGCGGGCCCAGGCGGATTCCGCGCGCTCGTGGGGTCCTAGGAACCGCGTGACAGGATCATCGCCCGTCGTTGGTCCATAGAGGTCGGCGTGCAGGCTCACTGCGATCACGAAACGGGCGCCGAGCGCGCGCGCAACCGACGTCGGGCAGGGGTTGACGAGCGCACCATCGACCAGCCAGCGGCCGTCGACCTTGACCGGCGAGAAGACGCCGGGGAGGGCATAGGAGGCCCGGATGGTTTCGCTCATGAGGCCGCGGCGGAGCCAGAATTCGTGTCCGGTGCCGAGCTCCGTCGCGACCGTCGCGAAGGGGCGCGAGAGCATCTCGATGCAGCTCTCACCCAGGCGTTCATCGAGGAGGGCGGCGAGCCGCTCGCCCGAGATGAGGCTGTTGCCGCCCCAATTGACATCGAAATAGCCCCATAACCGGCGCTGGGTGAGGCTGCGGGCCCATTCCTCGATGGCGTCGAGATGACCGGCCATGTAGAGGCCGCCGACGACCGCGCCGATCGAGGTACCGGCGACCACGTCGGGCTCGATGCCGGCCGCGATCAGGCGGCGCAGGATGCCGATATGGACCCAGCCGCGGGCGACGCCGCCGCCGAGTGCAAGGCCGATAACGGGCCGCGCCATGCCTGTCCTCGTCGATTCCGTGGGCTGATCCGGTCATTGTGCGGGCTTGTCTCGGGTGCGCAAGGCCTGGATGCACGGCTGGTTTTTCTCTCCGCGCGGGAATGCTGTGGAGAACGTCAAAGTAGTGAAAAAAGGCGTTTGACAGGCGCGCGTCACCCACCCTATAAGCGCGCCTCCCGAGCGGCGCTTCGACATTGGCCGCGCTCCAAAAGGGCGCGGACAGGGTGGTTTCGTCTGTCGGAAGATCCGCAAGGGTCCATGCT
Source organism: Alphaproteobacteria bacterium (assembly GCA_016124385.1). Lineage (GTDB taxonomy): Bacteria > Pseudomonadota > Alphaproteobacteria > Micropepsales > Micropepsaceae > JACADY01. The sequence continues at coordinate 215,524 of WGNU01000007.1, forward strand.
GATTGACATTGTAGGAAAGGGAAGGGAGACGCGGGCGGTTTTGGGCCGGTGGCGTTTCTGCTGATCTGGTTTGGCTGGGTGTTGCCGGCCTGGTCTGTTGGGTGTTTGGCGCGGGGCTTGTCTTCGCGGC
>WGNU01000009.1 GCA_016124385.1 Alphaproteobacteria bacterium
CGAGCCGTCCGGTGCTTATTCGGTACTCACCTCGACCTCGGTCGCAACAAGCGCATGATACGTAACGCCTTTTCCTCCGCTGAGCAGCCGATTAGGAAACTGCTGCTCTGTCCTGCTGAGCTACGGGGTCGTGCGCCCGGCGAAGGCCAAGCCTCCTAGCATGGATTCTCCGCCACGCGGGAACGACAAGTCCGGGTTCGCCTCGATCGCCGCCTTCCGCCACCGCCTGTCGCACGAATGACAGTCAGGCGGCGCAATCCGGCGCGCCCGCCGCAATCCGGCGTTCCGCTGGCCGATCCCCTCATGTTAACTTCATTCGGGTCGTTTTGGGGGTTGGGGTCGCACGCGCATGCGCAGCGGGTATCTGATGCTTGTGCAGGTGCCACCGCGGCGCCGGCTGTCGGTCGAGGGGCCGCTCCGCGTCGTCCCGACGCGCCGCCTGCCGGAAATCAGCCTTCGCCGGCTCAATCGCGACGCGAAGCGCCCCGTCAAGCTCATCGCCTTCGAGTACTTAAGCGATCTCGATGCCGCGTATGCCGATCTGCGCGAGGCATCCCAAGCGTTCGCGCCGCTGTCCCGCAGTGTGCCGGCCTCGGCGCAGGGCGCGCTCATCGCGGCGCTCGCGCGCGTCAAGGCCCGCGACAACGACCGGCGCCGGCAGGTCTTCGACTATGAGACGGGGCTTTTCCGCGACCCCAACAAGCGGTTGAGCGGGCCGGAAGCCGCGCTCGCCCATCAGATCGCCGCGCAGCTGGCGATCGACGCGCCGCGCGGCGAGGACGGGTTCGCGCGGGCGCTCCATCCCTATTCGGTCGGTCTCGTGACGCGGGCCGTGGAGCGCGAGCTCAAAACCCTGCGGATGCCAACGGAGCTCGCGCCCGAGATCTTTCGCGGCGTCATCTCCAAACTCTGGCTCGCGCGGCCGAAGGATGCCGTCTTCGCGCGCGAGATCGGGGAGGCGGAGCAGGCCGCGACCTTCACCGCGCTTGCCGCGCGGCTCGGCACCGGGGCGCCCGAGATGACGCTCGCGCGGGCGGGTGCGTTCCTGCGCGCGCCGCACGAGGCGCTGCGCCAGGCGGCAAAGGATCTGACGGCCCAGCCCCGGCGCGCGGCGCGCTCGCCCATCGCCGCGCTCGCGCTCAAGGGGTTCGCAATCGCGTTCCTGGTGCTCGCGGCCTTCATCGCCGATGCGGCCGTGCAGGGCGCGGGCGCCGAAGGCCCGGTGCGCGCGCTCGTGCTCGTTTTCCTCGCGGGCGCGATTTTCTTCTCATCGAACCTCTACGACGCCGGACCGCTCTGGCGTGCGGGCGCCAAGGGCCCCTGAGACGCCGCGCGCAAACGACAACGGCGGGGTAAGGTCCCGCCGCTCTCGCGCCCTATTTTTGCGAGGCGCTCGTGCACGGTGGAGCGGACGAGGGGCGGCTGCGCGCGCTTGCCTTCACCATCGTTGCCGGCTCGGTGTTCTGCTCGACCAATCTCAACGGGGCCGATACGTCACCAGGCCTTCCTGCACCTGTTTGCGTTATGTGGCCGCTAGCTCGCGCAATTCGTCGGGGCGCACGTCGCTTATGAGTGCCTCGCGGAGCTTCGACAAGGCCGTGCTCTCGATCTGACGCACTCGCTCTTTGGAGATGCCCAAGCGCTCTCCCAAGGTCTCGAGCGTCGTCGTCTCATCCGCCAACCGGCGGGCGCGAATTATCGCCCGTTCGCGCGGGCTGAGGCGGCGCAGCGCCCGTGCGATCCAGTTGGCTCGGATGGCCGCGTCATGCGTTTCCATCACCATCGCCTCGGGATCGGGCCGATCGTCTTGAAGGAGGTCCTGATACTCGGTTTCGCCCTCTGCAGCCGCAGGCGCGTTGAGCGAGCGATCGGGGGCGGCGAGGCGGTGTTCCATCGCAGCGACTTCTCCCACCGTGACGCCTAGGCGCATACCGATGGCGGCGCGGGCGGCCGCGGCGTCCGTTTCGCCCGTCGCCGAGGCAATCTTTGCCTGCAGGCGGCGCAGATTGAAGAACAGCGCTTTTTGCGTCGCCGTCGTGCCGGTCCGGACGATCGACCAGTTGCGCAGGACGTAGTCCTGGATCGTGGAGCGAATCCACCAGCTGGCGTAGGTTGAGAATCGCACGCCGCGCTCCGGCTCGAAGCGCGCCGCCGCTTGCATCAACCCGATGGCCCCTTCCTGAACAAGATCGCCAACGGGCAGACCCGAGCGCTTGAAGCGCGTCGCCATGGCGACGACAAGGCGCATGTAGGCTGTCGTCAGCGCGTGCAGAGCCGCCGTGTCGTTGCTGGTACGCCAGCGCCGGGCGAGTTCATGTTCCTCCTCCGGCGAGAGCAGGGCTCGCGTCATCGCCGTCTTGACAAATCGCCGGTGGGCGCGCCGCGCCTCGTCTGTATCAATCAGGGTCACAGGGCCGTCCCCTTCTGCTTTTCGAGGAGGGATACGGGTGACCACTTAGTTTGGATCAATTCCAAAAAAGCGGAAGCGGCAGCGCCCTGGGCGCCGCCGCTTCCCCTTCTCTTTGCAATGCGATCAGGCCGCGCGCTGCAGCGCGACCTCGACCCGCTTGATGGCGGCCGCCTCGTCGATCCGCTCGACGGCGGCGACTTCGCGGGCCATGCGGTCGAGCGCGGCTTCGTAGAGCTGGCGCTCGCTATAGGATTGCTCGGGCTGGCCGGAGCCGCGATGAAGATCGCGCACGACTTCGGCGATCGAGATCAGGTCGCCGGAATTGATCTTGGCTTCGTATTCCTGCGCGCGGCGGCTCCACATCGTGCGCTTGATGCGCGCGCGGCCCTTGAGCGTCTGCAGCGCGTTCTGAACGACGTCGGGCGAGGCGAGCTTGCGCATGCCGACCGCGTTCGCCTTGGCCGTGGGGACGCGCAGGGTCATCTTGTCCTTCTCGAAGGCGATGACGAACAGTTCCAGCTTCGTGCCGGCGACTTCCTGCTGGACGACCGAGAGGATCTGCCCGACACCGTGTGCGGGGTAGACCACGAAGTCGTTCACCCGGAACTCCGACGTCTTGGAGGCGGCAACGGCCGGCTTCTTCGCCGGGGCCGGGGCGGCCGCCGGCTCTTCCTTGACGGCCGGAATCGCCTTCGCAGTCGGTTTCGTCTGAGGTTTCGCCACCGATTTCGCCTCGCTTGCCTTGTTCACGGGTCGCGCAGCAGGGGCCTTCGCCTTAGCCGGCTTGGCTTTCGCCGCCGGTTTGGCCTTGGCTGCCGGCTTGGCAGCGGCCTTCTGCGCCAATTTCGATTTTGATGCCGTCTTGGTTTTCGGCGTGGATTGCTTCTTTGTCGTCGCCATTGCTTTTCAGGCCTTCGTTACGAAGTCCTGCCGCTTCCTCTTGGCACATGCCCAACGCGCGTGCCGTTACACAGGCAACGGATACAACCCGATCTCCCCGTCATGGGCGGCGCGGCCAAAGACGCCGCTCCCAGCCCCCTTCGGCCGGCAACGACGCCCCAAACGCCTCTCGTGCCGCTGAACCGTTCCGGCAACCGTCCCTCGCGGCGACGCTGCCCGACCCGTCCGCTCCACTGTGAAGAAATCGGCTCATTCCGTAGTGTTACGAATTTAACACAAGATCTGCCGTTCCACAAGGGGAAGCGCACAAAGAGGCACGCTCCCTGACCTAGAAGGTCAGAGCCCATGACGTTCTTGGGAGTGCAGCGGAGCTAGCCCCCTTTTCCCGGATTCGGGCTGAAATGCTCCGCAAATTTATTCGGCACGCCCTCCCACTCCTTTGCATCGGCCGGCGGCTCACCCTTGGTGGTGATGTTTGGCCAGCTCGACGCGTATTCCTGGTTGAGCTTGAGCCATTTCTCAAGCCCTGGTTCAGTGTCGGCCTTGATCGCCTCGGCCGGACATTCCGGTTCGCAAACCCCGCAATCGATGCATTCATCGGGGTGGATGATCAGCATGTTCTCGCCCTCGTAGAAACAATCCACGGGGCAGACCTCCACGCAGTCCATGTATTTGCAGCGTATGCACGCCTCGGTCACAACATAGGTCATGGCGTCTCTTTTCCGGCGGCGGCTCTGTCGCGGAGTGCCCGCTGGCGCGCCTCGGCCCGGTCCCGGTCGGGAATGTGCATGAGGCCCGCGAGCCGTCTCACCAGTTGATCCTCAAATTCGTCGCAGCGACCGTCCGCATAGACCACCTCCCAAACCATTTCAATGAGGGCGATCTTCTCTTCGGCAGAAAGCGCATCGTTGACGGCGCGTGTGAAGGCGTAGAGCTGGACGCTTTCGGAGACCCGCTTGGCCGCCAAGGCGACGAGGGCCGCAGCGCGGTCGCTTGGGAGGCCGAGCTTGCGCTCGATGAGTCCGGCGATCAGCCTTTCCTCCGCCTGGCTGAGCGCGCCATCCGCGCGCGCGGCTTCGAAGAGGAGGGCGGCAATGGCGATGTCGCGATCCGCGAAGATCTCGGCCGTCTTCTCGGGCGCCTCCCCGAGGAGAAGGCGTTTCAATTTGTCGAGCATCCCCTCCGCCTAGCACGTGGGGGGTGGAGCCACAAATCAAAGCGCCGACGGAGCGCGGCGGCCCCATGCGTTCAAGCATGCATGGGCGGCGCCGCCGCCAAACTCAGGAGGCGTTTGCCATGCGCTCTTTCATTCGTCATCTCGCGCTCATCGTTTTCGTCTTTCTCGGCGGGCTGTCCGCCTCATTCGCCGCGCAGCCCGATCCGGATGCGATGCGGGCAAGGATCGAGCAGCAATGGCAGGACATGGTCCAGCGGCTGCAACTGAGCGATGAGCAAATCGCGGCAGCCAAACCGATCGTCGAGGAGCACACACAAGCGCGGATGACCATCCTTAGCGACTTCCGGGCCGGACTCGCGCCTGGCCAAAAGCCCAGTCGCGGGACCTTGATGACCCTGCGCGATCAGATGCAGGCCTCACGCGCCGCGATGCGCGCGGACCTTGCCCCGATCCTCACGCCCGAGCAGCTCGCCGAGCTTGACGCAATCCAGGACGAGCGCCGCGCCGCAATGCGCGAAAAGATCCGTAACGGCGACTTCAACGCAGAGCCCTAAGCGTCGCCAGGATCGCTCCCGCCCTGCAACCGCGCGATCGCACGCCGATCGCGCTTGCCGGGCTTACCCTCGGGCGCGGGATTGGCGGCGCGGGCGGCCGGTTCGTCCGCTTTGGGCTTCGCCGCGGGCGGCGCCAGATCTTCATAGAGGCGGATCGCCTCGGTCGCGGGGCCGCGCCGCTCCGCCGTCGCGACAAGCTTGACGACGCGCACGCGCGGGCCTTGCGCGAAGGTGAGAACATCGCCAGGGCGAACCGCATAGCTCGCCTTCGCAATCGTCTGACCATTAACGCGCAGGCGCCCGCTCGCCGCGATCGTCGCGGCGAGGCCACGCGTCTTGAAGAAGCGCGCGTGCCAGAGCCATTTGTCGATGCGCTGGACCGCCTTCTCGTTCATCGCGTTCGCGCTACGGTGCTCACGATTTCTGGCCTTTGAGGACCGCGAGCTTGGCGAAGGGCGAATCCGGATCGATCTTCACCTCGCGAACCGGCTTTTGCGGCTTCGGCTGGTGCGGCTTCGGCGCGGCCTCGCGGGGCGGGCGTTTATCCGTCTGCGGACGTTTTCCCTTGTGCTCTCGGCGGCGCTCGAACTCGGGCTTGCCCTCGGCGCGCGGTTCGGGCTTGCGCGGCCCCTCGCGGCGGCGGGGCGGTGGTCCCTCGCGGCGATGGCGCGGGCGGAAGAGGCGGTGGGGTTTGCCGTCCTCGCCGGGCTCCATTACCTCGCGGTAGCGGAGCGCGCGCAGCACCTCGGCCATATCGTCCTCGCCGCAGCCGAGCAGCGAGAGCATGTCTGGCGTGATGGCAAAGCCGGCGGGACGCGGCTTTTCCGTTGGGGCAGGCGCGGCCTCGGCGGGTGGCGTGGCGACGGCCTCCGGCGCAGCGTCGCTCGCGGGCGCGGCGGGCGGCGCGGCCTTGGACGCGGGCTTCTGCTTCTCGCGGATCACGTCGGCGAGGCGTTCGAGCATGTCGAGGCGCACGATGCGCGGCCCCAGCACGCGGAAGCCGGCGGCGTGATAGAAGGCGGGCGGGATCGCGGGATCGGCGAGCGCGGAGGTGAGGCCGGGCTGCGGGGGCGGGGGAATGTCGCTCGCGCCCGAGGCGACCGCCCAGAGCAGCGCGTTCAGCCGCGCGGGCGCTGGCTTTAATAGCGCGGGCAGAAAAACCGATTGCTCGCCGAAGCGAACGCCCAAACCGCGCAGGCTCGCGCGGTCTTCGGGCTTCAGGGCGCGGATCTCATCGCCCGCCTCGGCGCGGTTGAGGGCGCCCATCGCCTCGAACAGGCGGAACGCCATGCCGCGCGCGGGCGCGGTGATCTCCGCCGCCGCGCCGTTGCCGACTTCGCCGAGCTTCAACAGCGGGGCGAGGTGGAGCGCGATATGCGCGTGGGTCCATTCATCGAGCCGGTCCTGCGCGCGGGCCCTGGCGGTCGGCGTCAACTGGTCCTCGGCGATGAGTTCGACGCGGGGTTTCAGCGCGTGCGGCCCACGCGCCAGATAGCCGACGGCGCTCCCTTCCCACCAGATCTTTCCGTGTTCGGACAATGTGAGATCGCTGTCGGGCGCATTGGCGAGGCGATAGGCGCGGGCGGCAAGTTCGCCCTGCAGGCCGCGCAGCGCGGCCGCCTTCAGCGCCTTGCCGCCGATGCCGGTCGCGCGCGGATCGGGCGCGAATTTCAGGCCCTCGATGCGGCCGATATATTCGCCATCGACGAGGCATTCGCCGCCCTCATCGACGGTGGCGGCGAAATCTTCGTCCGCGTGCAGGCGGCGCATTAGGACGGAGGTGCGCCGATCGATGAAGCGCTGCGTTAGTTTTTCATGGAGCGCGTCAGAGAGGCGATCCTCGACGGCGCGCGTCCGCTCCTGCCAGGCCGCCTGATCGGTGAGCCAGCCCGCGCGGTTCGCGACATAGGTCCAGGTGCGGATATGGGCGATGCGCTGGGCGATCTGCGCGATCTCGCCTTCCACCTCGTCCAGCCGGGCGACGTGGCCCGCGATCCAGTCCTCGGCGATGACGCCATCCGGGCCGCTCAGGTGGCCCAAAATTTGGCGCAGCAGATTGGTGTGTTCGTCGATCGTGAGCTTGCGGAAGTCCGGCACCTGGCAGACATCCCAGAGGCGCCTCACGCCCCCCGGCCCCGCGAAGCGTTCCGCGATCGCCTGATCGGCGCTCAGGAGCTTCAGCGCGACGAGATCATCGCTTTCGCGCGCGCGGGCCAGGCCCTTGGCGGGCGGCAGCGCCTCCAGGCTGCGGATGAGCGAAGCGGCGCTCTGGAAGTCCAGATTGGCGTTGCGCCATTGCAGGGTGCGGATCGGATCGAAGCGGTGGTTCTCGATCTGCTCGATGAGGTTCTGATCGATGCCCGCGGCGCCGGCTGTGACGCCGAACGTGCCGTCATTGCGATAGCGGCCGGCGCGGCCCGCGATCTGCGCCAGTTCATCGGCGCGCAAGGGGCGCTGCGTGCGACCGTCGAATTTATCGAGCGCGGCGAAGGCCACGTGATCGACATCCATGTTGAGGCCCATGCCGATCGCATCGGTCGCAACGAGGAAGTCCACCTCGCCCGATTGATAGAGCGCGACCTGCGCGTTGCGCGTGCGCGGCGAGAGCGCGCCCATGACGACGGCGGCGCCGCCGCGCTCGCGGCGCATCAACTCAGCGATCTCGTAGACGGCATCGACCGAGAAGGCGACGACCGCCGTGCGGCGGGGCAGGCGCGTCACCTTGCGCTCGCCGATATAGGCCAGATCGGAGAAGCGCGAGCGCGTCATCACGCGCACATGCGGCACCAGCCGCGCGATGACGCCGCGCATAGTTTCCGCGCCGAGGAACACCGTCTCGTGCGTGCCGCGCGCGCGCAGCAGGCGATCGGTGAAGACATGGCCGCGCTCGGGGTCGGCGCAAAGCTGGACCTCATCGAGCGCGAGAAACTCGACCTCGACGTCGAGCGGCATCGATTCAACGGTCGCGACCCAGTAGTTCGCGCCGCGCGGAACGATCTTCTCCTCGCCCGTGATGAGCGCGACTTCGCTCTCGCCCTTCTGCTGGACGATGCGGTCGTAGATCTCGCGCGCGAGCAGGCGCAGCGGCAGGCCGATCATGCCACTGCGATGCGCGAGCATGCGCTCGATCGCGTAATGCGTCTTGCCGGTGTTCGTGGGTCCAAGGACCGCCGTCACGCGCGAGGCGCGGCGGGCCTCCTCGCGATCCGACGGGCGGTCATGGGGTGACAGGCTCATGCGGGGCGGACCTTTCCGCAACGGGGCGGGCCTTGGCAAGCGTTAACCGTCGTTACCGAGGCGTCATGTCGGTTTTCCGACGCTTTCCCCAAAGGGCGGGAACGGGGACGGAACGGATCATGTCCGAATCGCTTTGCGGTGCGCTTTCGGTTTTCGTTCACGCCCAAGAGGTTGCGGTCAAGGTGGCGGGCGGCACAAGGGCGTTTAGAAAGAGATGAACGCGAAGGTCCGGCGGGGCGCCGCGGCGTGCCCTCATTTGCGCGGCGGCGGCACTCGCGATAGGTCACTTTGGGAACGATCGATCGAAGAGGACAAGCGATGGCGCGGCAGGGGCACGACCTTCAGGAATGGGAAAAGCTCGTCGCGAAGGAGTTGAAGGGCAAGGGGGCGGACAGCCTCACCTGGGCGACACCCGAGGGCATTGCCGTCAAGCCGCTCTATACGGCCGGCGATCTCGAGGCGCTGGGTGATACCGACACGCTGCCGGGGCTCTTCCCGTTCACGCGCGGGGTGCGCGGCTCGATGTATGCCGGCCGGCCCTGGACGATCCGGCAATATGCCGGTTTCTCGACGGCGGAAGATTCCAACGCCTTTTACCGCCGCAACCTCGCGGCGGGGCAGATGGGACTCTCCGTCGCCTTCGATCTTGCGACCCATCGCGGCTATGACAGCGATCATCCCCGCGTCGCGGGCGATGTGGGCAAGGCGGGCGTCGCGATCGATTCTGTCGAGGACATGAAGATCCTCTTCGACGGCATTCCGCTCGACAAGATGAGCGTCTCGATGACGATGAACGGCGCGGTGATCCCCATCCTCGCCAATTACATCGTCGCGGCCGAAGAGCAGGGCGTGAAGCCCGAGGCGCTCTCGGGCACGATCCAGAACGACATCCTCAAAGAGTTCATGGTACGGAACACCTATATCTATCCGCCCGAGCCCTCGATGCGGATCATCGCGGACATCATCGCCTATACGGCCAAGAACATGCCGCGCTTCAACTCGATCTCGATCTCGGGCTACCACATGCAGGAGGCGGGCGCGACGGCGGTGCAGGAGCTCGCCTTCACGCTCGCGGACGGGATCGAATACGCGCGCGCGGCGATGTCGAAGGGGCTCGATCTCGACGCGTTCGCGCCGCGCCTTTCGTTCTTCTTCGCGATCGGCATGAATTTCTTCATGGAGGTGGCGAAGCTGCGCGCGGCGCGCCTGCTCTGGGCGAAGATGATGAAGGATCTGGGCGCGAAGAACCCGGAATCAATGATGCTGCGCACGCATTGCCAGACGAGCGGCGTGTCGCTGACCGAGCAAGACCCCTACAACAACGTCGTGCGCACGGCGTTCGAGGCGCTTGCGGCGGTGCTGGGCGGTACGCAGTCGCTGCACACGAACTCGTTCGACGAAGCGATCGCGCTGCCGACCGAGACCTCCGCGCGGATCGCGCGCAACACGCAGCTCATCCTTCAGCACGAGACGGGCGTGACAAAAGTGGTCGATCCGCTGGGCGGCTCCTACTATGTGGAGGCGCTGACGCAGGCGCTCGCCAGCCACGCGCAGGTGCTCATCGATGAGGTCGAGGGCATGGGCGGCATGACGAAGGCCGTCGCGTCCGGCTGGCCGAAGCTGCAGATCGAAGAAGCGGCTGCGCGGCGCCAGGCGCGAGTCGATCGCGGCGAAGACGTCATCGTCGGCGTCAATAAATTCCGCCTGAAGGACGAGGCGCCGGTCGAGGTGCTCGACATCGACAACGACAAGGTGCGCGCGCAGCAGATCGCGCGGCTGCAGAAGATGAAGGGCACGCGCGATCAGGCGGCGTGCGAGGCGGCGCTCGCGGCGCTCCGCGAGGGCACGAAGGGCGAGGGCAATCTGCTCGCGCTCGCGGTCGATGCGGCGCGCGCGCGGGCGAGCGTTGGGGAAATCTCCGACGCGATGGAGAGCGTCTTCGGGCGGCACCGCGCGGAGATCCGCTCGATCTCGGGCGTCTATGGCGCGGCTTATGAGGGCGATGACGGCTTTGCCGCCATCCAGAAGGACATCGCGGAGTTCCAGAAGGCGGAAGGGCGCCGTCCGCGCATTCTCGTCGCCAAGATGGGCCAGGACGGGCACGACCGGGGCGCGAAGGTGATCGCGACCGCGTTCGCGGATCTCGGCTTCGACGTCGATATCGGTCCGTTGTTCCAGACGCCCGAAGAGGTCGCGAAGGACGCGATCGAGGCGGACGTCCATGTCGTTGGCGTCTCCAGCCAGGCGGCCGGGCACAAGACGCTGGTGCCGCTGCTCATCAAGGCGCTCAAAGATCAGGGTGCGGAGGATGTGCTCGTCATCTGCGGCGGCGTCATTCCGCCCCAGGATTACGACGCGCTGACAAAGGCGGGCGTCGCGGCCATTTTCGGGCCGGGCACCAACATTCCCGAGGCCGCGCGCAAGGTCGTCAAGCTCATTCGCGAGCGGCCGGGCGTGGCGGCGTAGACCTTCTTCAATTCCTCCCCTGCTTGCAGGGGAGGAGAGAAAAGCGGGCGATGTTGCCTTGCCTCAGTCCCCCCACCCGGCGGGGCTCGCGTTGCTCGCCCCACCGACCTCCCCGCGAGGGGGAGGTGAGGCGGGCCCTTTTCAACCGCCGCCCGCCGGATTTTCGCTCAATCCTCCGTCTACGGACATCAAATGCACGACGACGTTGACGATCGGCGTCTCGGCGAGGAAGCGCACGGGCGTCAGGCCCGTCGGCAGCTCGGCGAACCAGATGTCGCCCGAGGGCGGCGTTGCGCCGAAGAGATCGTTCGCCCAATCCCCCTTGCGCGCCGAGACGAGGCGATACGTCCACGAACAGCGCAGCGCCTCGCCCGCGAAATAGGTCTCGGCGTAGCGCGTCAGCGTATCGCCCTGCGGCGGGCCGAGCGCGATCTCATAGACGCGGATGCCATCGAAGAGGCGGATCGTGCGGTCGCACGCGGTCTCGGGCGCGCGCAGCAGCGCCGCGACCACGGCGGTCACGGGATCGGTGCCGAAGGGCTCGCGCAGCACCGCGCCCGGTCCCATCCCGCCCGTCCAATCGGGCTCGAGGGTTGGGGTTTTGCCGTCGAAGGCGACGTCCTGGACGGGATCGCCCGCGAAGCCGAAGAATTGCGAGTGATAGCGGCGCGGGCGGAGCGCCGGTGACTTGCGCGTGCCCTCCGCCGCGAAGACAAAGCGCACCGGAAAGAGATCGGCGAGCGTTCCCTCGGTGGTGAATTGCGCGCGCGCGTCGTAGGCGCGATCGGAGAGATTGGCGGCGGCCTCGATCTGGCCGACGCGAAATCCGCCCGCGTAGACATCGTAGCGAAGCGCGTCGGCTGTCGCGGGCGTCGCAAGGCCAGCGGCGGCGATGACGGCCAGCCGCCAGGCCGCTCTCACCGCTCCGCCGTCTGGGGCGCGGCGAGGGCGGGGACGGGCTTGGCGTTGTTCACCGTCACGTGGCGCGCATTGGCCACCGCGACGCCGAACGCCGTTTCGGCCCAGACCTTCAGCGGGATATAGGCGAGCATGCCTGGCGCATCGATCCGCTCGACCGGGGCCAGGATCGCGTGGATCGTCGGGAAGGGCCGCTTGTCGGGATCGAGGTTCGGCTTGAAGCCGGCGATCTGCTCGTACTCCATCGTGCATTCGAGCGCGCCGCCCTTGTAGTCCTCGTGATCGACCGCGACGGTCTGGAGATAGTCGAGGTTGATGTTGTAGCGCCGACGCCCGTCGAACACCGGGATCTCCGTGCCGCATGGCGCGCCTTCCGAGGCGGTGACGCCCGCGACCGCATAAACCATCGCGCTCAAGGGATCGACCGTTCCGTCCTTGTCGGCGTCGGGCACGGGAAAGCGCTTCAGATCATATTCGGGCTCGGCGGTCAGGCGCGCGGGGAAGCCGTCGACGTAACCCAGATTGACGATCTGGGTGGAGCGGGCGGAGACGTAATCGGAATTATACGCCTTTGGCACGAGGCGCATCTCGCGCACCTCGCCGGTCGAATCCGCGCGGATGCGGCTTTCCCAGAACGAATTGACGATGCCTTGCGTCTCGAGCTGCGAATAGGCGCTGTAGGTCGGCCCGTCGATCGTCGTGTTGAAGCCGATCTTGCCGAGCGCGATGCCGCCCAGATAAAGGCCCCAGATGAGTTGCAGGTTGGTGTTCTTCACGCCCGCCTCGGTGTCGGCAGCGCCGCCGCCCGCGGCGAGCGCGCCCGTCGAGGCGCCGCCGAGCGAGAGGGCGGTCACGAGAGCTAAAATCGATGTCGTTCGCTTCATCGTTGGTCACCTTTGACAATGCCGCGACAGGGGGGCGGGACGTGCGCCTTGGCGAGCGTCCCGCTGGGCGTTTAAGTTGCCCGCCATTGTGGAGAAAACATGACCGATTCCCCTTACCGCGCGGCGCTTCGTTCACGGCTGCGCATCCTGGCCGATCGCGCCTGAACATGCGGCAACGGCGCGAAACCGCCAGCGGCGCGGCCTTGGCTGAGGGCGTCATCGCCGGCGACCGGCGGGCGCTGGCGAAGGCCATCACGCTCATCGAATCCGCGCGGCCTGAGGACGTGGCGGACGCGGAGGCGCTGTTCCAGCGCATTCTGCCCAAAACCGGCGGGGCGATCAGGCTGGGGTTGTCAGGGCCGCCGGGGGCCGGCAAATCCACCTTTATCGAGGCGTTCGGGCGGTATCTGACGGGCCAGGGGCTCACCGTCGCCGTGCTTGCGATCGATCCGTCCTCGCGCCGCTCGGGCGGCTCGATCCTGGGCGACAAGACGCGGATGGAGCAGCTCGCGCGCGACCCGAAGGCGTTCATCCGCCCCTCGCCCTCGGGGGGGAGCCTCGGCGGCGTCGCGCGGCGCACGCACGAGACGGTGCTGCTGGTGGAGGCGGCGGGGTTCGATGTCGTCATCGTCGAGACGGTCGGCGTCGGGCAATCGGAGACGGCCGTCGCGGACATGGTCGACATGTTCGTGCTGCTGGCGAGCCCGGGCGCGGGCGATGACCTTCAAGGCATCAAGCGCGGGATCATGGAGCTCGCCGATCTCGTCGTCGTCAACAAGGCGGACGGCGATCTGCTGCCGGCGGCGCGCCGGGCCGCGAGCGACATCCAATCTGCGCTCCACCTCATGCGGCCGAAGACGCCCTATTGGACGGCGGAAATCGCGCTCGCCTCGGCGCTGAAGGGCGAGGGGTTGCCCGCGATCTGGGAGGCGATCGGGCGCTACCGGGAAGCGATGGACAAATCCGGCGCGCTCGCGGCGCTGCGCAATGAACAGCGACTGTCCTGGTTCCGCTCCGAACTCCACGAGGGGCTGGACGGCGCGCTTGCCGCGCGGGCGGGCGAGGCCGTCGCCAAGGCGGAGGCGGAAGTGAAAGCGGGCAGGCTCACGCCCGCGACCGCGGCGCGGCAGCTGCTCGAGGCCGTCTTCGGGAAGATGTGACGCGCGCTACGGTTCCGCTGGCGCTCGCTTCTGTGGGCCAAGGCGGCGTGCTATTCCGATGGCGTGAGGCGGCACAGAACCGCCATCGAGCGAGGTGCGTCCATGGCCCTAACCCTGAAACAGATGATGGAAGCCGCGAACGCCGCGGTGCCGCGCGTGACGCAGGCCGAGGCGCGCGCGATGATCGCCAAAGGCGGCGTCCTCGTGGTCGACGTGCGCGACGCGCCGGAGGTTGAGAAATCCGGCAAGGTGGCGGGCGCCCTCCACGTCTCGCGCGGCATGCTCGAATTCCGCGCCGATGCGGCATCGCCCTATCACGACAGCCATTTCTCGAAGACGACGCCCATCCTCGTCTATTGCGCGTCCGGCGGGCGCTCCGCGCTGTCGGGCAAGACGCTGAAAGACATGGGCTACGAGAAGGTGTTCAACCTCGGCGCCTTCAAGGATTGGGTGGACAGCGGCGGGGCGATCGACCGGCCCATCGAGCCGGGGATGTAGGGCGGGCGGCGAGGCGGCCGCGCCTATGCCCTTCGCCTATCGGTGCTCGTCAGTTTTCAGTGACCGCCCGCCTCGTGCTGGCGCCTTCTGAGTGAAGCATAGCCTTGGCGTTCGCGGGCAAGTCGCCGCTCCGTTGGATATGCTCAATCTCTTGCATCATGCCTGCGGCTCATCTCTGACCTGGTGAGGTTGTCCGATGCCATTCAGCGACATTCCCTTCGATGTCCACGACATCGCGGGCACCATCTCCTACACATTGATCGCGTTGTCGTATTGGCTCACCAACATCTATTGGCTGCGCGTCATGGCCGTGGTGGGCCTCTCCTTCGAGATTCTCTATTTCTCGCTCTCTGGCGGAGCGATGCATACGGGCATCGCGTGGAACCTCGTGTTTATTGCGATCAACGCGTACCAGATCTATTGGCTCGTCGCCGAGCGTATCCGCTTGCGGCATCTCGGCGAAGTGAGCGATTTGAGGATTGGGCCACTCGCAGACCTCCAGGACGCCGCCTTCGCGCGGATCGCCGCAACGGGGTCCTGGCGTGATCTGCCCAGTGGCATGCCCATCACCAAAGAGGGTGAACCGGTGGATGCCTTGACGCTGATCGTGTCGGGGCGCGCCGAAGTCGAAGCCGGCGGGCGCGTGATGGCGCGGCTCGGTCGCGGAGCCTTCGTTGGCGAGATGGCGTTTCTATCGGGACAGACCGCTTCCGCCACAGTGACGGTGGCAGAGGAGGCACGGATCTTTTGCTTCGACACGGTGAAACTGCGTCAGTTGATCGAGCGGGACGATGCCGTGGCCGTCGCGCTCCATCGCGCACTTGGCCGCGATCTGCTGGAGAAGCTTCGATCAGGCAACGGTGCGTGAGGGGATGCAGCGCTGATGACGTGATGGCGGGCTGCCCACCTGCTCCTAGAGGGCTAGGCGCCGCCGATCCCGGCGTGGACATATCTTCCCGAGTTCAACGCCTCTTTGCCGGCGAGCGACCCGGCGCGTTCGGGCAAGACGCTCAAGGACATGGGCTACGAGAAGGTGTTCAACCTCGGCGCCTTCAAGGATTGGGTGGACAGCGGCGGCGCGATCGACCGGCCCATCGAGCCGGGGATGTAGGGCGGGTGGAGCGGGAGACTGCGAGGGTTGGTGCAGGTCGCAAGTAAACATCATGCGACGGTTACAGGCGAAACTGTTCGACCGGGGTTCGCAGGAAATGCTGGTTCCGGCTTGCACGAGTTACGCTGACGCGATCTTTGCGCCTATTTTTTCTAGATGTCGTGTGATTTGCCCTGCCTGAGCGATGCGGCCGCGAATTTGACGATCAATTGCGTTCCGCTCAAGACTCGTACCGGCGGAGCTTCGTTTTCGTATGACCTCAGTGAGCGCTTTGTGTTGCCTATTCGGCAGCAGCAAAATGTCGCCCCTTACGATGACCCCTGTAATGTCCGCCGGCCGATTGATGATCGCACGTTCCTTGCTCCGATTGTATCGATGGCCAAACTTGAAGAGCGTTTGTTTAATTCTCCATACGTCGAATTCTCGGATCGATTCACCTGAAATAGTAATGTCATCTGCATAAACAGTAAGATAGCACTTTCTTGATTCGACTGTCGCGTTGATTGTCTCCCACATGTCAAAATATGCATAGAAAGCTAGGATTGGACTACATGGGCTTCCTTGTGGAAGGCGGCCATTTCGAGTCGAGAGGCGAGCTAGAACTGCCGCAACATCTACTGAGCAACGCATGACCGTTCTAAAGAACCAAAATACTCGTTTTTCTGTACAAGATGGGAAAAAGTCTTCGATATCGAGTAACCTGAAGCACTGTGAGCCGACATGAATAGCTGCATTGTCCACGTACGAGCGGCCTTTCACCGGAGCCATTAGATAGCTTGGTGCTCTTACGCGGCCCAGTAGTTCCGAAATGCGTTTCTGAACGTCTTTTAGGTCGTCCAGGGGTGCTTCAATCTCCCGAGTTCCCCCGCTCTTCTTGGGTTCGGTCCAGCAACGATAACGATCCTGTTTGTTCGTGAGTCTCGTTAAGCGTGATGGGCTGACCAGGAGCCGCTTTGCGAGCACTGCCTTCGTTTGGATGTTGTATAGACCACAATCCCGAAGGGCATATCCTTGGGACTCAACTTTCTTCATGCGCAGACGTCCTGTCCTCAATCACTTTTAAGAAATTCAGAATCTTTGTGGCAATTGCATTTCGTACATCTACCAAACGGGTTTTTGTTCCGTTCTTTGCTTCCATTTGTTCCGAAAAAAACATAATGGACGAAACTGGTATCTTGAATATCTCTGCATATTTTTGAATTACATCAAGAGATGGAGTTCTATTTCCATTCTCAATCTCAGAAATATAAGATTTTGAAAGACCAATTTGATCGGCAAGCTCGATTTGTTTCATATCATGAAACACTCGCAACAACCTCAATGCTTCTGACAACACCATCGTACGCCCTTCCTGCTAAATACAATCAGGTTAGCGACTTACCCGCCATAATCAAACAAATTACGGAAAATCCGTATCAGTCGAAAGACGAGAGGCCCTAATACAAAGAGCCAACGGATCAGGTGTTTCGAGCGCAGCCATTTTGGCCATTGCCCCCTTTTCCGCTTCAGTCGCTGCCACCGTGGTTCAATCGTACCGGACATTTTCATGTCTCCTCTGATCGCTCCCACCGGAATTGGTGAGAGGTCTTTCCCGATCAGAAGGCGGACACGACGGCTTCACCATCATGCATAGACACGGCGTGTCTTTCGCCGTGTCTGCTTCGCTGGTCTGCGGACCGGTCGTCGAGCGGCCGGGGCCGTGGGCCCAGCAAGCGTTAGAAGGATCGCTCCTTCCACGAGCCCCGAAAGGCCCAAGGTTTAAAGACTTAGTTCCGACCCCGAAGGGTATCGAACGAGAGAACCATAGGGTCACAGGGGCCTGAAGCGCAAGAAAAAAGTTCACTGAAGGAGAACTTTTTTTTAAGCCTCTGTTCCCGTGGTTCGCTCGGGTCCATTTCACATCGACGCTGCCACTGCCACTGCCCGCGCTTCTTGACTTCCGATGAGGTTTTCCTTACCGAAGCCCCTCCCCGCGCGGGCGGCCTGGCCGCCGTGGAGTGGGACCTTCTTGTGCGACGCCACTTCGGCGGTCTTTGGGAGCTTGGTGCGATGGCGCGGCGCTGCGAACTCACGGGCAAGGGTGTGCTCGTCGGCAATCACGTGAGCCATGCGAACAACAAGACCAAGCGCCGGTTCCTGCCGAACCTGACGGAGGTCACACTCCCGTCGGACGTGCTGAAGCGCTCGGTGCGCCTGCGTATCTCCACCCAGGCGCTGCGCACCGTCGATCATCGCGGCGGGCTCGATGCGTTCCTCGCCAAGGCGAAGGAGACGGATCTCTCGCCCTTCGCGCGCCGGTTGAAGCGCGAGATCGCCAAGGCGAAGACCGCCGCCGCCGGCTGAAGGCCGCGCCTTTCTCTCCGCCGTTTACCGTTACCGCGCGGCGCCCCTTGAAAGCGGGCCTCGCGCATGGCTCCTTTGCGCAAACGGGGCCGGGACCGCGCCGCCTTGAATGAGGACGCGCGTCTTGGCTAGTCTTGGCGGCGTGGGGGTTATGCCGATGACGCACGAAGCAATCGCCATTCCGCAACGCCGACGCAGACCCGCCGTCGCCGCGTTCTATACGGCCCTGCGCCTCATCCTGCCGGTGACGGCGCTGATCGCGGCGCTGGCGGCGGCGAATTGGGGCCTGCCGATCCCCTTGCGGGAATTGGATCCGTTCTTTCCGGCCGAGCCGGCGGCGCTGCGCCCCGGCCAATGGCTCACGCTCGGCCATGCGCTCCTCGCGCTCACGTTCCTGGCCGTCAGCCTCGTCGGGCGGCGCTATGGCGCGCCGATCGCGGTGGGCCAGGTGCTCGCGACCGCGATCATCGCGGCGGCCGTGGTCGTTGCGGCCGCCGTCGCGCCGATCCCGGCGCTTTCGGCGATCCCGGTGCCGCCCTTGCGGATGGGCGCGGCGTTCGGCGGCGCGCTCGTGCTCGGGCTGCTCTTCTCCGCGCTTGTCTTTGATTGGACGCGCGGCGTCGTGTGGTGGACGGCGCCGCTCTATAGCGCGCTGTGGGGCTCGATCGTTTTTTGCTTCGCCTTCTATCCGGCCGCCTATGCGGGGATCGGGGGACCGTGGATCACGCACGCGATCGTCCATCTGGGCGTGCTGGTGGCCGGCGCCTTCGCGCTCCTCATTCCCTATTGGATCCTCAGGCCCGTCATTCGCCCGCTCTCGGGCTTCGGCGGGTACTAAGCGGGGCCGAGACCCTTTCGCCTTGTCATGCTCCGCGCAGGCGGAGCATCCACGCCTTCTTCTTTGGCTTTGATCGTTCAGCAATCCGTGGGTGGTCCGCCTTCGCGGACCACGACACGATTTCTATTCACGGCTCCTTCAGCGCGAACATTAGTAGCATCGTGCGCTGGATGGGCGTGTTGAAATTATCGTCCGCGATCAGATAGATCAGCGTCTCGCCGGCCTTGCCCTCGCGCACGGCGAGGCCTTCCATGTTGTCGATGCTGTAGCTCATGGCGAGATTGGCGAGCACCGGCCCGTCGAGCACGGCGCCGGGCGCGATCGTGTCGCGCGCGATGCGGCGCAGCTGCATGCCGACGCCCGCCATCGGCGAGAAGCGCCGCTCGACGACGAGGAGATCGCCGCTCGGCAGAAGCGCCGCGTCGGTCGGCGCGAAGGGCTCGATGCGACGCGTGGCGAGCGTCTCGGTCTGCGGCTCCTCGTCGTCCACAGGCGGCGTGACGAGCCAGGCGCGGGTGTTGCCGGCTTCATCGAGCGCGTCTTCCGAGATTGCAAGGAAGCGGCCGTCCGGAAACCGCACGAGGCTTTCGATGCCGCCATTGCCGGGCTGGCCAACGAAGGCGGTGGGCAGCAGCGTCTCGGCAGGGCGGGCGGAAAATCCTTCTTCCGCGAAATCATAGAGCGCGATGCGGTGGCGCTGCTCGAAGGCGAGGGCGACTTTCGAGAAATCGCCGGGCTCGCCCGACCAGGTGAGCGCCTCCGCGTCGTAGTCGCGGTTCCAGCGATTGGCTTGGCCGTTCTCGCTCCAGAGGAGCGCCGTCTCGGCATGCGTCACGTCGCTCAGGCGGCCGTGGAGATAGGTGAGATCGGCTTTCAGCCAATAGCCGCGATCCGACACCGTGAGGAGGCTGGAGCCATCGGGCGCGACGAGCAGGCCCGAATAGCCGCCGAAGCGGGCATCGGGGGAACTCAGCACCAGACCGCCGCGATACTCGAGCGCGCCAACATCGTCCGTATCGGGATCGTTTGGCGCGATCGGCACCGAGACCGCCGACACCGATATCGGCCCGTCGGGCAAATCGGGCTCGGCCGCGCAGGCGGCCGTGCCCAAGGCGAGCAAAAAAACCGCGATCGAGAGGCTATTGGGCATCCACCGCGACTCCAAAAAAATCGGATTGATCAGACGCTCACCTTGCGGCCAGTGGTCACGCGTTCGCGTCTGGCGCCCGGGCGGGCGAGCAGGCTTGCGCCGCGCGGGTCCGCGCGCTTCTGCACCGCGATCTGTCGATCGGCGGGCGATTCCTCGTCGAACAATTCGGCGAGCTTTTCCGTCATTGCGCCGCCCAGCTGCTCGGCATCGACGATCGTCACCGCGCGGCGATAATAGCGCGTGACGTCGTGGCCGATGCCGATGGCGATCAGTTCGACCGAGGAGCGCGTTTCGATTTCCTCGATCACTTGGCGCAGATGGCGCTCCAAATAATTGCCCGCGTTGACGGAGAGCGTTGAGTCATCGACCGGCGCGCCGTCGGAGATGACCATCAGGATGCGGCGCTGCTCGGGCCGCGCCATCAGGCGCTGATGCGCCCAGATGAGCGCCTCGCCGTCGATGTTCTCCTTCAGGAGACCCTCGCGCATCATGAGGCCAAGATTGCGGCGCGCGCGGCGCCAGGGCGCCTCGGCGGGCTTGTAGATGATGTGGCGCAAATCGTTGAGGCGGCCGGGCTGGGGCGGCTTGCCGTCTGCCAGCCAGCGCTCGCGCGACTGGCCGCCCTTCCAGGCCTTGGTCGTGAAGCCCAGGATCTCGACCTTGACGCTGCACCGCTCGAGCGTGCGCGCGAGGATGTCGGCGCACATCGCCGCGACCGTGATCGGGCGGCCGCGCATGGAGCCCGAATTGTCGAGGAGGAGCGTGACGACCGTATCGCGGAAGGTCGTGTCCTTCTCGATCTTGTAGCTCAAGGGGTTCGTCGGATCGATGACGACGCGGGCGAGGCGCGCCGCGTCGAGCATGCCTTCCTCGAGATCGAATTCCCAGGTGCGGTTTTGCTTCGCTTGCAGGCGCCGCTGCAGGCGATTGGCGAGCCGCGAGACGACGCCTTGCAGCGATTGGAGCTGCTGATCGAGATAGGCGCGCAGGCGCGTCAGCTCCTCGGTGTCGCAGAGCTCCTCGGCCTCGATCGTCTCGTCGTAGGCGCCGGTGAAGACGCGGTAGCTCGGCTCGTTCCAGCGATCGCCGTTGCGCGGATCCGGGCGGAAAGGCTGCGTGCCGTCGGTCAGGTCTTCGGAATCCTCGCCGGTCGTCTGATCGTCCGCGTCGATCTCGACGGCCTGCTCGTCGCCCTCCTGCGCCTCGGTCTCGGAGAATTCGATCTCCTCGGAGGATGCCCCTTCTGCCTCGCGCGCCTCGCCGGATTCGGATTGCTGATCCTGGCTTTCGCTCTCGGATTGATCGTCGGAATCCTCGCTGTCGTCGTCCGGGGATTCACCCAGCTCATCGCCCATGTCGAGGTCGCGGATGATCGCGCGCGTCACCTTCGCGAAGGCCTGCTGATCCTTGATCGCATCGCTCAACCGGTCGAGATCGGCGCCGGCCTTCTCCTCGATCCAGGGGCGCCAGAGCTCGACGAGACGCTCCGCGCTCGCGGGCACGGGGCGGCCAGTCAGCTTTTCGCGCACGAGGAGCGCGACGGCCTCGGCGATCGGCGCCTCGGAGCGGTCCTTCAACCGCTCATAGCCTCTGGTCGCGCAACGCGCTTCCAGCGAAGCAGTGAGATTGTCGCCCATGCCCTTCATCGCGTTCGCGCCGATCGCCTCGACGCGCGCGGTCTCGGCCGCCTCGAAGACTCCGCGCGCGGCCGCGCCCTCGGGCAGCAAATCGCGGTGGGTCTTCTCGTTGTGGAAGGCGAGCTTCAGCGCATAGGCATCGGCCTGGCCGCGGATCTGCGCAATCTCCTTGGCCGGCAGGTCGCGGCTGGGCAATGGCAAGCGCGCCTTGTGACCGCGCAGGGCCGGAGGCTCGGCGCCATAGGAGACTTCCAGCTCTGGGTCTTCCGCAATGGAGCGCGTCGCGGTGCCAAGGGCCCGCTTGAAGCGTTCCACCGGTGTCTCGGGTTTGGTCACTCGCCGACTACCTTCAGGCCACCATCACCTTGGCGGCGCTTTCGGGAAGCTCCTCGCCGAAGCAGCGCTGATAGAACTCGGCGACCGTCGGGCGCTCCAGCTCGTCGCATTTATTGAGGAACGTCACGCGGAAGCCGAAGCCGACATCGCCGAAGATCTCCGCGTTCTCCGCCCAGGTAATGACGGTGCGCGGGGACATGACGGTCGAGATGTCGCCGTTGACGAAGGCCGCGCGCGTCAGATCGGCGACGCGGACCATGGCGGCGATCTTCTTCTTGCCCTCGGGCGTCGCGTAGGTGGGCGACTTGGCGAGCACGATGTCGACCTCCTTCTCGTGCGGCAGATAGTTGAGCGCCGTCACGATCGACCAGCGGTCCATCTGGCCCTGATTGATCTGCTGCGTGCCGTGATAGAGGCCGGTCGTATCGCCAAGGCCAATCGTGTTCGTCGTCGAGAAGAGCCGGAAGAAGGGATGCGCGCGCAGCACCTTGTTCTGGTCGAGCAGCGTCAGCTTGCCCGATTGCTCGAGCACGCGCTGGATGACGAACATCACGTCCGGGCGGCCGGCGTCGTATTCGTCGAACACGAGCGCGACCGGGCGCTGCAGCGCCCAGGGGAGAATCCCTTCGCGGAATTCGGTGATCTGCTGACCTTCCTTCAGGACGATCGCGTCCTTGCCGATGAGGTCGATGCGCGAAATGTGGCTGTCGAGGTTGACGCGCACGCACGGCCAGTTGAGGCGCGCGGCGACCTGCTCGATATGCGTCGATTTGCCGGTGCCGTGATAGCCCTGGATCATCACGCGGCGGTTGAAGGCAAAGCCCGCGAGAATGGCGAGCGTCGTCTCGCGGTCGAAGCGATAGGCCTCATCGCGGTCCGGCACGTATTCGTTCGGCTTGGCAAAGGCCGGCACCTTGAGCGTCGTCTCAATACCGAAAACCTCGCGCGCGTCGATCATCAATTCCGGCACGCCCGGATCGGTGTCGCCCTTCATCGCCTCTGTCATTGTCGTTCTTGCTTTCCGTCCGTTGCATAGCCGCCGCCGATGATAGGCGTCGGGCGGGCAACAAGACGATGCTCGCGGGGAGGCGCGGGCGCGTCCCTAACGAAGACCGCTGGATTTGAGGATGCCGTAAGCCGCGATAACGCGTTGCAGGCGTTCCTCCGCCCCCCTGTCGCCTCCATTGACGTCGGGATGGTAGCGCTTCACGAGTTCCTTATACCGCGCCTTGATCTCGTTCAAGCTCGGCTGGCCCTCCAGACCCAGGACGGCGAGGCTATCTTCCTGCAATTTCGTGAGTTTCCGTTCCGTCACCTCGGGGCGGGTATGCGCGCGATAGCCGCTCGGCCCGTCGTCCAACAAGGTGAAGACGTCGTGGATCATGCCCTCGAGGGAGGCGGTCGCCTGGGCCGGGCGCGCGTGGCGATCGCCCAGGCCCCAGGTCGGGCGGTGGCCGGTCAGCGCGGCCTTCTGGTAGTTCCAGATCTCGGCATCGCTCATGCCGGCGAAATAATTCCAGGACTGATTGTACTCGCGCACATGGTCGAGGCAGAACCAGCGGTACTGGCCGAGCGCCATGCGGCTCTTGGGCGCGCGATGGGGCGCGGGGGCGCCACAGCCCGGCGCCTCGCAGGTGTGCTCGGGACGCAGTTCTTCCACCCGCAGCTTGGCGGTGAAATCGAACTGGCGTTCCTTCGTGCGCATGCGTTCAGCCATGCTTCAAGTATGGGGATCGCCGCTTAACAAGACAAGAAACGCTCCTTGCTTGACAGCGCGCAAAAGTGATGGAGGCTTGTTCTTTCATGAGCATTCGCGCGCGCATCGAGACGAAGCTGACCGAGGCGTTTCAGCCGCAGGCGCTCGAAATCATCGATGAGAGTGAACGCCACCAAGGCCACGCCGGGCACAGCCCCGGCGGGGAGACGCATTTCCGGGTACGCATCGTCTCGCCGCGTTTCGAAGGGATGAGCCGGCTCGCGCGGCAACGGCTGGTCTATCAAATTCTCGATGCGGAATTGAAGGAGCGGGTGCACGCGCTCTCGCTGCACGCGTCCGCGCCGGCCGAGGTGGCCTAGTCCCCTTTTTATCCCCGCGTTTGACGGCGCGTGCCGCCGCGGCGCGCCGTTTGCGATTTTTCTTATCCGAACGTTATCCCCGAGCTCCCCGGAGCGCTTAGATTCAGCGGGATGGTCACAGGAGACGAAGCGGCGGGTGAAAAACGCAATCGCAAAACGAAAAACGACAAACGAATGGCGCTAGCGCGCGGCCAGAACCGCAACCAACGCGTCCATCGGCACGTCCTGCGTGATAAACGCCTCGCCGATGCCGCGCGCCAGGATGAAGGTGAGCTTGCCGCCCGCGACCTTCTTGTCGTGCGCCATGTGCGCGATGAGGCGCTGCGGATCGGCGGTCAGGCCCTCGATGTCGGCGATGGCGGCCTTGAGGCCCAGCGCGCGGAAATGCGCGCGGACCCGCGCGGCATCGTTCGGCGAGCACAGGCCCAGGCGCGCCGACAGATCGAACGCGAGCGCGCAGCCGATCGCGACGCTCTCGCCGTGCAGCAGCTGCGCGGAATAGCCGGTCTCGGCCTCCAGCGCATGCCCGAAGGTGTGGCCGAGATTGAGGAGCGCGCGGACGCCCCCCTCGCGCTCGTCCCTGGCGACGATGTGCGCCTTCATCTCGCAGCTGTGCTTGATCGCGTAGGCGAGGGCGGCGGGATCGCGCGCCAACACCTTTTTGCCGTTCGTCTCGCACCAGGCAAAGAATTCCGCATCGCCCAGAAGGCCGTATTTGGCGATCTCGGCATAGCCGGCATGCATTTCGCGCTCGGGCAGGGTTGCGAGCACGCCAGTGTCGGCAAGGACGAGGCGCGGCTGATAGAAGAGGCCGATCATGTTCTTGCCGGCTGTCGCGTTGATCGCCGTCTTTCCGCCGACGGAGGAATCGACCTGCGCGAGCAAGGTCGTCGGGATCTGGACGAAATCGATGCCGCGCTTGAGGATCCCGGCCGCGAAGCCTGCCAAATCGCCGATCACGCCGCCGCCGAGCGCGACAATCATGTCGCCGCGTTCGAGTTCGGCGGCCAGCAGCGCCTCGCTCAGCCGTTCCAATCCCGCAAAGCTCTTCGTGCCCTCGCCGGGCGGAAGCGCGATCGTCGTCGCGGCGATCGTCGCGCGCGCGAAACTTTCAGCGAGCATCGGCGCGTAGTGGCGGGCAACGGTCTCGTCCGTCACGATGGCGGCTTTGCCGCGCTTCAAGAGCGGGGCGATGCGCACGCCCGCCTCTGCAAGCAGGCCCGGGCCGATCAGGATCTCGTAGGCGCGGTCGCCGAGCGCGACGGGCACGGTTTCAATCTTCTTCCCGCTCACGGCGCGTCCTTTGCGATGAAACTCTCCAGCGCGCCCAGAACCTGGCGGACGACCTGATCATGCGGGCCGTCGATGCTTTCGATCGTGATGTCGGCCTCCGCGTAGAGCGGATAGCGCTCGCGCATCAGCCGCTCCATCGTCTCGCGCGGATTGCCCTTGGCGAGGAGCGGGCGCGTGTTTCGGCGCGAGACGCGGGCCATCAGCACGTCCAGGTCGGCGCGCAGCCAGACCGAGACCGCCTTGGCGCGGATGAGCGCGCGCGTCTCGGCATCCATGAAGGCGCCGCCACCGGTCGCGAGCACGTGGCGCGGCCCGTCCAGCAGGCGGGCGATCACCCGCCGCTCGCCCGCGCGAAAGGCGGGTTCGCCGTATTTCTCGAAGAATTCGCTGACGCTGCAGCCCGCCGCCGTCTCGATTTCGACGTCGGCGTCGTGAAACGGCAGCCCCAGCGCGCTCGCCAGGCGGCGGCCGATCGTCGACTTGCCGCTGCCCATCAGGCCGACAAGCACGATCGAGCGCTCCCGCGCGGGGAGCGGCCCTTCGCTCAAGCTGGCCGGCGTTGCACTCATGGTTCGCGTTTTCTTAAGAGCCCATCACTTAAACGATCTCCTAACCCAGACGCTGGGGTTGGGCCAAGCGGGCCTGCCGCCGTGTCTAGGCGCGAACCCATTTTGGCCTTAATTCTGCGGCGAGATTCGTCACTGCGTCGCAAACAGGGGGACAACCATGGCCGGCCGAGTGGCCCTTGCAATCGGCGTGCTGATCCTCGCGGGTATCGGTGCGCTCGTTTACATCACCGAGACAACCGAGCGTCCGACGACCACGATCGAGCAAACCATTCCCGATGAGACGTTTCCGCGTTAGGCCGTTTGCGTTCCTGATCGCTGCCGCGCTGGCCGCGGGTGCCGCCCATGCGCAATCGCCGGGCGCGCCGCGGCAGATTATTCCCGTGCCGTCGCCGCGCAGCGAACCGCCGCCGCCCAGCGAACCGGCGCCGCCCGCTTCGCCCTATCCGCAGAGCGGGCCGACACCCTATCCGCCAGCCTCGGCGCCCAGCGGCTTTGAGGCGGCGCCGCTCCAAACCATTCCAGGGCAGGCGGGGGCCGCTGGCGCGCCTTCCGTCGAGGTTGGCACGCTCGACAGCGTCGATAATTCGGCGGTCGGCCTTTTGAGCCCGGACGAGGGTGGCCTCGGCTCCGACCTCTGGCAGGGCTCGTCGCGCGCGACCATCGCCGCGCTGCTCGCAACCATGCCGGTCGCGACACGCTCGCCCGCCGTCAACGCGCTCGGGCGGCGGGTGCTGCTTTCAGGCGGTTCCGCGCCCCGGGGCGCGCGGCAGGAGGGCGCCTCGCTGATCGAGCTGCGAATCGACCGCCTGGCCGCCGCCGGCGAAAACGCCGCGATCGGCGATCTGGTCGCGCGCCTCGTTGAGCCGAGCGAGGCCGTGCGGCGCAAGGCCGTCGATGCACTTCTTCTCGAGGGGCGGGACGATCTCGCGTGCGGCGACGCGTCTGCGCTCCGGCTTGCCTCGAACGACCCCTATTGGCTGATGGTCCGCGCCTATTGCTACGCGGTCGAGGGCAACGCCCCGGGGGTCAGCCTCACGCTTGAGCTCATGAAGAATTTCGGCGAGGGCGATCCCGTGGTCGAGGCGCTCGCGGTGCAGATCGCGGAGGGCTTCCCCGCCAAGATCTCGACCTACCGCTCGCCGAGCCCGCTCGGCCTTGCCTTTTTTCGGCTGGCCGACGTCACACTTCCCGCCGATGTCTTAAAAGACGCGGAACCTGGCGAGCTTTCCTCGATCGCGCGGCTGCATACCGCGAGCCGGGACATTCAGCTGGCGGCCGCCGAGGGCGCCGCGCATGTCGGCGCGATCGATCCGAAGGAACTGATCCCGCTCTATGCGGCGCTCAGCTTCAAGGAAAAGCTGTTCGCGAATGTCGCGGGCAGCGCCGCGGCGCTCACGACACCCGAGGCGAACGCGCTTTTCTATCAATCGGTCGTCCGCGCCAAAACGAATGCCGGCAAGGTTGCCGCGCTCAGCGCGGCACTGCGTTTCGCGCGGACGCAGGGCGCCTTCACCATGCTGGCGCAAGTCTACGGCAAGGCGGCAGCGGAAATCCTGCCGGCGACCGATCATGCGGCCGAAGCGCCCGAGATCGTGCGCGCGCTGCTGCTGGCGGGCGAGCGGGCGCGCGCCCGCGACTGGACGAACGTGATTGCAGACGCAAGCCAAGGCGAGGGCGAAATCCTCAATGCGGCGGAAATCCGCCTCGCGGTTGCTGATCCGAATGCGCTGCAATTGCTGCGGACGCAACAGGCGCTTTCCTGGCTCGTCGCCGCCGCGACGACGCGCGCGCCGGGTGATCCGGTGCTGCGGCGTGTCGAACTCGAGGTCGGGATCATGGACGCACTCGGCTTCCCGGTGCCGGGCGACGTGCGCGCGCAGGTGCTACAAGGGCCGCTCGGCGGGCAGGGCTTTATTCCAACGACGGCGGTGATGACCGGCCTTCCGGCGGCATCCTCGGAAAACCGCGTCGGCGAGACGGCGCTCTATGCGCTCGCAGGCCTCGGTCAGCTTGGGCCGGCCGCGAGCCATCCCCAAACCATTGCCACCGTCGTGCGCGCGTTGAAGCTGGTCGGCCTCGAGGCTGATGCGCGGGCGATCGCGCTCGAGGCGCTCCTCGCGCGGCCGTTCGGCTCGACGTCGTGAGCGCGGGGCGGGCGGCAGACCTGCCGGAGCTCGACGCGTTCCTTGAAATGTTGGCGGTCGAGCGTAATGCGGCGGCGAATACGATCGAGGCCTATCGGCGCGACCTTTCTGCCCTAACGGCATTTCTGCGCAAACGCAAGACGTCGCTCGCGGCGGCAAGCCCGGACGATCTTTCTGCTTTTCTCGCGCAACTGGGCGCGGCCGGCATGGCGGCGGCAACCCTGGCGCGGCACCGCTCGGCGCTGCGGCAGTTCTATCGCTTCCTCTATGCCTCGGGCGCCATTTCGCGCGATCCCGCCTCGGGCCTTGAGGCGCCGCGCCGCGCGCGAACGCTGCCTGCCGTTCTGAGCGAAAAGGAAGCCCTCGCGCTGATCGAGGCGGCGCGCGGCGACGGCCGGCCGGACGATCTCCGGCTGGTTGCGCTCCTTGAACTGCTCTACGCGGCGGGCTTGCGGGTGAGCGAACTCGTCTCCTTGCCAATGAGCGCGGTGCGCCGGGCCGGGCCGCTGCGCATCAAGGGCAAAGGCGGGCGGGAGCGGATCGTTCCCGTGCACGATGCGGCGCGGGCGGCCGTTGAAGCCTATCTCCGCGTGCGGGACACGTTCCTGCCGCGCGCGAAGAAGACAGGTTCGTCAGAGGCGTCGCCCTATCTCTTCCCCTCGCGCGGTACTCCGGGGCACCTGACGCGGCAGCGGTTCGGGCAAATGCTCAAGGCGCTTGGCCTGCGCGCCGGGCTCGCGCCCGAACGGGTGCACCCGCACGTGCTTCGCCATTCCTTCGCGACGCATCTCCTCGCCCACGGGGCGGACCTCCGGGTCGTGCAGGAATTGCTCGGCCACGCCGACCTTTCGACGACACAGATCTATACGCACGTCGCTGATGCGCGGCTGAAGGCGGCGGTCTTCGAGGCGCATCCGCTCGCGCTGCGCGGCCGACGGCGAGCCTGAGACAGGCCTTTCTTGGTTAACCAACGAATAAAATTCATCGTCGGCAGAGCCCGTCCCCGGTTCACAAGGAATGCGGCAAAACCTAGGGTGGCTCTTGGGCCGGATGCAGGCGCGCGTCGGGGGCGCTGTCGGCCATGCGGCGCACCTCGCCTTTCGCAGTGTGGCGCCGTGCGTCGCGAAAGGTTCGGCTGGGCCGATGTACCTGCAATACATCCAGCAATTTCGCGCGATCGCGATTCTTTTCGTGGTCGCAAGCCATACGACCGATCCGCTCGATTGGTCGCAATCGGAGTTCATGTGGCGGGCAATCGAAGTCACGACGAGCAACGGCACGCTGCTCTTCGTGTTCATCGCAGGGTTTCTCTTTCAGCATTTGCTGCGGCGCTACGAGCCCAAGCGCTATCTGCTGCAGAAATTCAACTACGTGATCGTGCCCTATCTGCTCATCGCGGTTCCGGCGATCACGATCGTTTTTGCGGCGCCGCAATGGCCGGAGAAATTGCCCGACGCATTCGGCGATTGGCCGTTCGTGGCGCAGATCGCCTGGCTTTATGGGACCGGCGACATGCTCGCGCCGCTCTGGTTCATCCCGATGATCTCCATGATCTATCTGCTCGCGCCGCTCCTCGCATGGGCGGACCGCGACGCGCGAATCTATTGGGTCATGCCGTTCCTGGTGGCCGGGTCCATGTTCTTGCCGCGCGATGGAACGGCCTGGGTCGGATTCATCATCTATTTTCCGATCTATCTCTTGGGAATGTGGGCCTCGCACTACCGCACGCGCATCATTCCGATGTGCGAGCGTTACGCCTATTCGTTGCTCTGTGTGGCGGTCGGGTTGGCGGTGTTGCAGCTCGTCGCCTTCGACTCGCACGGCAACATGGCGGCAGATTCGATGTTCGAATCGCACGACGACGTGATCGCGATCGTGCGCATACAGAAGATCGCGCTCACCTTCGCGCTGCTCGGGCTGCTCAGCCGCTATGAGACATGGATCGGCAGACGTCTCGATCTTCTCGCCAATGTGAGTTTCAGCATCTTCTTTCTGCACTATTATTTCGTGCAGGCGACGTGGATTCTCACGGATCGGCTGTGGCCGCCAATTCCGGGGAATCTTTTCACTTATGCGGTAATGACAGCCGTTGCGCTTTTTGGTTCGATCGCCATCACACTCTTCGTTCAGCGCGTGGCGGGATCGACCAAAAGCCGGATGCTGGTTGGGAGTTAAGCGCCGCCACCGCGATGCGGGTTCCTCCGCAGGCTGAATTGCGCCAGACTGCCGCGGGGCGAGAGGCGGCATGCTTGTTCACTATATTCAGCAGCTTCGCGGATTGGCGATCATCCTGATCGTTGTGACGCACGCGATGGATCCGTTCGACTGGTCGGAGCGGCCGTTGACGGCACTCGTCCTCAAGACCGTGGCCGTCAACGGCACACTGATCTTTGTCTTCATCGCGGGATTTCTGTTTCAGCATCTGCTGCCACGCTACGAGCCAATCGCCTATTTGCGCGGCAAGCTGCGAAATGTGATCGTGCCCTATCTCATCCTTGGAGCGCCCGCGATCGTTCTCGTCCTGTCGGGGCCCAGCTTGCCGCCGATGTATCCCAAGGACATGGCGAGCTGGTCGCTCGCGGGGCAGATCGTCTGGTTCTATGCGACCGGAGCGATGCTCGGACCGTTCTGGTTCATTCCGATGATCGCGATCATCTATCTGCTTGCGCCTGTGCTCGCGTGGGCAGACCGCGACCAGCGCTTCTATTGGCTGTTGCCGGCGCTTCTGATCGTCTCGATCGTGCTGCCGCGGCCGGCCTATAATCTCGATCCGCTTCACGCGCTCGCGCTGTTCCTGCCGATTTACGTGCTTGGCATGGCGGTCTCGCGGTACCGCGATGTCGTGATCCCGCGGTGTCAGCGCGCGTGCGGCGTGCTTTTCGGACTCACGGGCGCGCTGATCCTCATCCAGATCGCGCTCGTGCTTCAGACGGGAAAGCCGTTCAACCCGCTCACCGATCCGACGGGCTTTTACGTGATCAATCTCGACACGGTGCAAAAGACGCTTTTGACGTTCGCGCTCCTCGGCCTGCTCAGCCGGCACGAGGGCGCGATCGGCGCGCGGTTCGATGAATTGGCGAATGCGAGCTTCAGCATCTATTTCCTGCACTACTATTTCGTGCAGGCACAGTTCGTTTTCATCACGCAGACATCGATCTGGCCGCCGGCCTCACTGCTCGCGGTCACCGCGCTCTCGGCTTTGGCGATCATCGCGCCAATGGCATTCGCGCGGTGGGTGCGGCTGCGCGCGGGGAGAAACGCGAGCCGCATGCTCGTCGGCAGCTAGAGGCCGTAAGCCTTGCCCATCTCGGGGTCTTTCGAGGCCACGAGCCGCGCGAGGTCGACGATGACTTTGGCCTGCTTCCAGGTGGCATCGTCTTGCATCTTGCCGTCCAGCATCGCGACGCCGGTACCATCCGGCATCGCTTCAAGGATGCGGATCGCGAATTTCACTTCCTCGACGTCCGGATTGAATACTTTCTTGGCAATCGCAATTTGGCTCGGATGGAGCGACCAGGCGCCCGAGCAGCCCATCAGGAACGCGTTGCGAAATTGCTGTTCGCAGCCTTCCGGATCGTCGATCGCGCCGAAGGGACCGTAGAATGCCTTGATGCCGGCCGCCGCGCAGGCATCGACCATCTTGGCGAACGTGTAGTGCCAGAGGTCTTGCTGCGCGCGGGCGCGGGGCTGGCCTTCGCGTGGGTCTTCGATCACCTGATAGAAGGGATGCCCGCCGCCGACGCGCGTCGTCTTCATCTTGCGGCTCGCTGCGAGGTCGGCCGGCCCCAAGCTGATGCCCTGCATGCGGGGCGAGGCGACCGTGATGGCCTCGACATTGTTGACGCCTTCGGCCGTTTCCAGAATGGCGTGCAGCAGGATCGGCTTCGTCACGCCATGACGAGCCTCGAGCAGCGCCAGCATCTGATCCATGTAGTGGATGTCCCAGGGGCCCTCGACCTTCGGCACCATGATGACGTCCAGCTTGTCGCCAAGCCCGCCGACCAGCTCCGTCACGTCGTCGAAATGCCAGGGCGAGTTCAGGCAGTTGATGCGCGACCAATAGCCGACGCCCAGCGCCGCGAAATCCGTCGCCTTGCCCATGGCGATCGCGCCCGCGCGGGCGGCGTCCTTCGCATCGGCGGGGATCGCGTCCTCCAGATTGGCGAGCACGACATCGACGTCGCGGGCCATCTCGGGGACCTTGGCGCGCACCTTTTCCAGATGCGCGGGCACGAAATGGATCATCCGCTCTAGGCGAACCGGAAGCTCGCGGAGCGGTTCGGGGGCCCCCGCAGCGAGAGGTTTGAAAAATTGACGCGGCAGCTTCATTGGCGGGGCCTCTCGGGCGCGAGTACGGCAGAGCCCGGTGCCTATCAGTGCAGCGCAGCACCCGCAAGATGGGCCAATTTCTCAGGGTTGCGAATGTTGAAAATGGCGGCGATCGCGCCATCCTCGACCTGGATCGCAAAAATGGAATCCAGCCGATCCGCTTCATAGAGAAAGAGCGCGGGTTCGCCGTTCGCCTGACCGATCGTGAGCCTTGCGCGGTTCTTCCAGGCCAGCTTGCCGGCCAGACCGAAATAGAGGCGCAGCACCCTGTCGCGGCCCCGAATGGGGTTGAGCGCGGCCGCCACGCGGCCACCGCCGTCGTTGTAGGAGATCACGTCCTCTTTCAAGAGGCTGGTCAGCGCGGCGACGTCCTGGGACACGGCGGCCGCGGCAAAGCGCTCGAGGAGGTTCACGTGCATCGCCCGGTCGACGGGGAAGCGCGGCTGTGCGTTGGCGAGGCGCGGCTTTGCCCGCGAGACGAGCTTGCGGCAGGCGGCCTCGGTCTTGCCCAGGACCGCCGCGATTTCCTCATAGTCGTAGTCAAAGGCCTCGCGCAGGATGAAGGCTGCGCGCTCGTCCGGCGAGAGTCGCTCCAGCACGTGCAGGAGCGCGATCGACAGGTCGCCCGCGAGCGTTTCCGGCGCGAACGCATCTTCAGCGATCGGCTCGGGCAGCCAGGGGCCGACATAAGTCTCGCGGCGGGCCTTGGCACGGCGGAGTGCATCGAGCGCCAGGCGGGTGGTCACCGTCGTCAGCCAGGCGGCCGGTGAGCGCAAGGTTGCGACATCGACCGCCTGCCAGCGCAGCCAGGCTTCTTGAACCGTATCCTCGGCGAGGCTGCGCTCGCCCAGCATCCGGTAGGCGAGCGCCGTCAAACGGGGGCGCTCGCGCTCGAAGAGGTCGGTCGGATCGCCGCTCACGCCGCGCGTGGAACGGCGACCGTCGTGCCGTCCACCTCAACGCGCACACAGGCCTCTGCGTGGCCGAGCACGTGCTTCATTTGTGGATAGATGCGCGATCCCGCGATCCCGAAGGCCAAGGTGACAAGCGCGCGCTTGCCCCAGCGGCGCTCGATGTCCTCGCGCATCTCGCTTGCCTCAGTGTGGCTAATCACCGCCTTCGTGAAGGAGGCGACGAGCGCTTCTTCGGGCGACAGACGGTGCCATTCATCGGCCAAGAGGTGGCGGAGCATCGCGGGATCGACGCCGTCCTGCAGCGCCATGTTGATGACGAGCTGCGTGCAGGGCCCGCAATCATCGGCGCGGGCGGCGCCGATTTTGGCGATGTACCAGAGCGGCTTTGGCAGATCCTCGCGGTACTGCGAGAGTTGCGTCCCCATCCACAGGACACGGAACGCCCTGCTGGAGATGTCTGCGATCTCGTGCATGTAGGTCGCGTCGTAGCCGAAGCGGCGTTCAAACTTGGCGATCTGGTTGTGCAGTAAACGGTTCAACACGGGAACCTCCATCAGGTGCGAAGGGCGCGAAGCGTGGGACGTGCGGTCAGCGCGAGCGCGATCGCGATGGCGGGCAGGACCATCGTCCCGAAGAACTCGGTGGCGAGAATTTCGCTGTCGTGGGGCAGGCCGTGCTCCAGCCACTCCACGACATGAAAGAGCCCATGAAGGGTCGGCCATGCGGCGCTGAACGCGGTGAAGAGAAACGCCTCAGCGGGACGTGCGGCGGCGTAGGCCAGCGCCGTGGCGCTCACGAGATAGGCGAGTCCGATGTCGATCACAAAATGCGTGTTCAACGGGCCCGTGCCGGGAACGCCAGGAACGCTCTCGTACCAGCCCGCGGGCGTCGCGATCATCTGAACCGCGTTCACCAAGAATGAGATCGCGATCACGGTCGCAATGCCCCTCCAGAGCCAATGGCCAGCCATCGTTGTCTCTCCCATTCTTGCCGGCACGTCGCACACTTGACGCGCGCCGCCGCGGTTTTGTGACCGCGGGGTGCCCCTCCCGAGGAAAGATTGACACGATGTCGCACGTTTGTATGGTTCGCTGCGCTTGCGAAGGGCCAACCGGTCGCCCTTTAGCCATCGTTAACGGCTTCGACGCTTGAGATAGTCCGGCAAGCGCCCCCGAACCTGCGAGAGTTGTGCGCGGTCCATGCATTTCTATCTCGACTTCGAGAAACCGATCGCCGAACTGGAAGGTAAGGTCGTCGAATTGCGGCGGCTGGCCGCTGAAGATCCGTCCATGGATATCGCCGATGAGGTCAAGCGGCTGGAAGCAAAGGCCGCGCAACTCCTCAGCGACACCTACGGCAAGCTGACGCCCTGGCAGAAGACGCTGGTCGCGCGGCACCCCAACCGGCCGCATTTCTTCGATTTCGTGGACCGGCTGATCGTCGATTTCACGCCAATGGCGGGCGATCGCGTTTATGGGGAGGACGCGGCAATCATCGGCGGGCTTGGGCGTTTCCGGGGCCGCTCTGTCATGGTGATCGGCCATGAAAAGGGTCGCGACACCAAGACGCGCCTCCAGCACAATTTCGGCATGGCGATGCCGGAGGGCTATCGCAAGGCGGTGCGGCTGATGAGCTTTGCCGAGCGGTTTGGGCTTCCGGTCCTCACGCTCGTCGACACGCCCGGCGCCTATCCCGGCATCGGCGCCGAAGAGCGCGGCCAGGCCGAGGCCATCGCGCGCTCGACCGAGCGGTGCCTAACGCTCAATGTTCCGGTCATTTCTGTCATTATCGGCGAGGGCATGTCAGGCGGCGCGATCGGGATCGCGGCCGGCGATGACGTGATGATGCTCGAGCATGCCGTCTACGCGGTGATCTCGCCCGAGGCGTGTTCGTCCATACTCTGGCACTCGGCGGAAAAGGCGCAAGAAGCAGCCGCGGCGATGAAGATCACCGCGCAGGATCTCCTGTCCCTGCAAGTCGTCAACCGGATCATCACCGAGCCCGTGGGCGGCGCGCACCGCGACCCCGCGACCGTCATCGATGCGACCGGCAACGAAATTGCCAACGTGCTCGACGGGCTTCTCAAGCTCTCGCCGGACCATTTGAAGCGGAGGCGCCGGGAGCGTTATCTCGCCATCGGCCGGACGGTGCCTGCCGGCTAAAGCGTCTGTGTGCGGAAGAAATCGCGCACATTGGCGGCGAAGAGTTCCGGTTCCTCCATCGCCGCGAAATGCCCGCCGCGCGGCATGATCTCGAACGCTTTCAAATTGTAGCTCCGCTCTGCCCAGCTGCGCGGCGTCAGCGGGAGCGTATCCATCGGGTATTCCGCATAGCCCGTCGGCACCGTCACGCGCTCGCCCGGCTTCAGGAGCGCCGAGCCTTCGGCCGGTCCCGCGCGATAGAGCATGTTCGCGCTATTGATGGTGCCGGTGAACCAATAGATCGAGAGCATCGTGCCCAAGAGGTCGTGCGGGAAGCGCTCTTCCATGCCGCGATAGGGATGGTCCTTTTTCGTGTCGCCGAGGCGGAAATATTTGTCGGCGAGCCACGCCGCGAGACCGGCGGGCGAATCCATCAGCCCCGGCGCGAGGGCCATGGGCTTCGTCGACTGGATCACCCGGTAGCCTTCCTCGATGGACCACCAGGCGCGCATTTTCTTGATCCAGGCGGCTTCTTCATTCGTGACCGGTGGCTGACTGGGATGTTTGAGGTTC
Source organism: Alphaproteobacteria bacterium (assembly GCA_016124385.1). GTDB lineage: Bacteria > Pseudomonadota > Alphaproteobacteria > Micropepsales > Micropepsaceae > JACADY01. The sequence goes on from WGNU01000009.1 coordinate 35,659, forward strand.
GGCCTTAGCGGCAGCATCGTCAGGTGGATCGCGCCGAGGCTGTCGGCGTGCTGAAGCGCGAGCCGCGAGGTCACGAAGCTGCCCCAGTCGCCGGCCTGCGCGAAATAGCGCCGATAGCCAAGGACATCATGCATCAGCGCGTGCCAGAGTTCGGCGATGGCCGCCGGACCGATGGGCGTGCGCGGCTTCGATGAAAAGCCAAAGCCAAGCAGCGAGGGGACGACGACATCGAACGCGTCCGCTGGATCGCCTCCGAAACGCTCGGGATGGGCGAGTGGCTCGACCACATCGAGGAACTCACGGAAGGCGGACGGCCAGCCATGCGTCAGAATGAGGGGCCGGCGCGATGGGCCCGATCCCTTCTCATAGACGAAATGGATCGTGTGCGTTTCGCCGTTCGTACTTTTGAGGTCGACCGTATACTGAGGAAACCGGTTGAGCGAGGCTTCTGCCTTTCGCCAGTCGAACTCCTTCTCCCAATGAGCGAGGAGGCGCGTGAGATAGCTGAGGTTCGTGCCCCACGCCCAATTCTCGTTGCCTGCCGGCTCGTTGGGCAGGCGCGTGCGGGCAAGGCGGGCCTTCAAGTCGGCGATCGCCTCATCGGCCACGGCAATCCGAAAGGGTTTCATTTAGAGATCGATGTCGCGCGCGAAGGCGCGAACGTCGCCCATGAATTTTTCAGGGCGCTCCATCGCGGCGAAGTGGCCGCCTTCCCCCATTTCGGTCCAGCGGCGCACGTTCATCTGTTTTTCGACCAGCGAGCGCGGGGGCCAGCCGATGAAATCGTGCGGGAAATTGGCGACCGCGACTGGGCGTTCGATCTTGGCGCCTTTGGGCAGTGGCGCGCCCGGATCCTCGGCCAGTCCACGATAGAGCCAGGTCGAGGTGCCGAACGTGTCCGTCACGAGATAGATCATCACGTTGGTCAGAAGCTGATCCTTCGTATAGGCGCTTTCGATGTTCTCGCCTTCCAGATGCGACCAGGTCTTGAACTTCTCGATGATCCAGGCGCAGACGCCGACCGGCGAATCCATGAGCGCGTAGGAGAGCGTGAGCGGCTTCGTCGTATGCATGCGGAAATAAGCGCCCTCGGCCTCGAACATGGCGAGCGATTCGCCTGCCCATTTCATTTCCTCCGCCGTCTCGGGCACGACGCCCGGTGCGCGCCAGCCAAACATGTTGAGATGGGCCGCCTTGCAGCCCTTGCCCTCATACCCGAGCCATCCCGAAATCGCCGAACCCCAGTCGCCGCCCTGGGCGAGATAGCTGTTGTAGCCGAGAACGTCCGTCATCAGACGATCGAAATGGCGTGCGACCGTGCGGGGGCCGATGGGGCGGGCGGGCTTGCCCGAAAAGCCGTAGCCCGGCAGCGAGGGCGCGATCACGTCGAAGCCATCTTCGGCCTTGCCGCCGAACCGCTCAGGGTGTGCGAGCGCCTCGATCACGTGTATGAACTCGAGCACCGATCCCGGCCAGCCGTGGGAAATGATGAGCGGCCGGGGCTTCGTATTGGAGCCCTTCTCGGCGATGTAGTGGATTTCTAGACCGTCGACCGTCGCGCGGAATTGAGGAAACCGGTTGAGGGCGGCTTCCTGTTTGCGCCAGTCGAAGCCCGACAACCAATAGGCGACGAGTTCCTTCATGTAGGAGAGGTTCGCGCCGTAGGCCCATTCGCCGCCCGGGCCGCCGACCGGTGCGTCCGGCCACTCGAAGGCTTTGACGCGAGCCATGATCTTGTCGAGCTTGGCCTGGGGAACATTGATCGTGAAGGGCGTCGGCATCGGCGGTTCCTCGTATTCTTAATTGCGCGAACGGTGAACCGCGCGCGGATTTGAATCAATGCCCCGCGACGGTTCCCTCGCGCCGTGGGTCGGCGGCGCCTTCGAGGCGATCGGGCCAAATGCGGATCGCATGAAGGCCGCTTGTCAGATCCGTAATCTCGACGGTATGGCCGAGGCGTTCGAGGCGTGGCGCTAGCGCTTCGAGCGCGGTACCCTTCTCGATCTTCAAGCCCTCGCCAGTATCGAGATAGCGCGGTGCCGCGACCGCGTCCTGCAGCGACAGCCCGCCATCGAGAATGTCGATCAGCGCCTGCGCGACATAGCCGATGATGTTGCCGCCACCGGGCGAGCCGATGGCGAGGATCGGCGTGCCCGCGGCATCGAAAACGATGACGGGTGCCATCGAACTCCGCGGCCGTTTGCCTGCGGCGACGGCATTCGCGATCGGCTTGCCGCGGCGCGACGGCTCGAAGGAAAAATCGGTCAGCTCGTTGTTGAGAAGGAAGCCGCCCGCCATGAGTTGCGAGCCGAAGACGAATTCGATCGAACTCGTCATCGAGGCAACGTTGCCAGCGCCATCGACGATGCTGAAATGGGTCGTGCCTTGCCATTCGGGTGAGCGGTGAGGCGCGTAGCGCTGGAGGCCGGTGAGACTGGGCGGCACGCCCGCATCCGCCTTGCGCATGGCGCGGTCGACGCGAATGAGATTCGCCCGTTCGCCGATATAGGCGGGATCGAGCAGGCCCATCGGGACGTCGACGAAATCGGGATCGGCGAGATAGATCGCGCGGTCGGCGTAAGCGAGGCGCTCGGCCTCCGCGACGAGGTGGATGGTTTCGACTGTACCCGGCTTCAGCGGCTCCAGGCTGACGGCCTCCACCAGCATCAGAATCTGCAACACCGTGACGCCGCCGCTGGTCGGTGGAGGCATCGCGCAAACGCGATAGACTCGGAATGGCGCGCAAACGGGCTCGCGTTCCTTCGGTTCGTAGCCGGCGAGGTCGTCTGTCGTCATGACCGCCGGGTTGACGGGCGCAGTTGTCACGCGGTCCGAAATCGCGGCGGCGATTGGGCCTTCATAGAAGGCTTCGGCGCCTCCCGTGGCAAGGCTCCGAAGCGTCTCCGCAAAGGCGGGATTGCGCAGCGTCTCGCCGACCGCAAGGGGCGTTCCGTCCTCCTTGAAGAAATAGCGGCTCGTCTCGGGCATCGCTTTCAGGCTCGGCGCGAAGGTTTCGATGAGGCCAGCTAGGCGAGGCGAGACTGCAAACCCTTCTTCGCTCAGCCGGATTGCGTCATCGAAGAGGGACGACCACTGCAGGCGGCCGTGCTCTCCGTGCGCCTTGCTCAACATCGCAACGACACCTGGCACGCCGACAGACTTACCGCCAACGATCGCCGCGCGCAGCGTCTGAGGGCGGCCGCTGGGCTTGAGGAAGAGCTCCGGAACGGCGCTCGCAGGCGCGGTCTCGCGGCCGTCATAGGCGTGAAGCGTTTTGGTCCCTGCGTCCCAGTAGAGAAGGAACGCGCCGCCGCCGAGGCCCGATGATTGCGGCTCGACGAGCGTCAAAACCGACTGGACCGCGATTGCTGCATCGAGCGCTGAGCCGCCCCGCATAAGAACGCGGTAGCCGGCATCGGTCGCCAAGGGGTTTGCGGCCGTGACCATGGCATGGGCTGGCGTCACGCCCGTGAGCTGGTCGAGACGGGCCGTCACGTCTGCGCAGGCCGTCAGGCCGATCGTCAGCGCCGCCGCGCACAGGGCCTTCCACGTCATCGACATGCGCTCGTCTCCCTTTCTAACGCTTTACCGGGCGACGTTAGCCTGCCTCTTCGGCGCCGTCACCGCGCCCGGCGCCGGTGTCGTTGTCAGTTGCGGCATCTTCGTCTAGTCCTGAGGGCGCAGCTTAGGTGGCCGAGATGGACAGCTATTCGTTCACCAACGATTGGTTCAAGGCCCGGATCCAATCGCTCTGGTCGCAGCTGCTCTCCAGGGTAAAGCCGACGACGCTCCTGGAGATCGGGTCCTACGAAGGCGCGAGCGCCTGCTTCCTCATTGAGTTCCTGGGAGCCACATCGCCGATCGAGCTCCACTGTGTGGACACGTGGGAAGGGAGTCTCGAACACAAGGCGGTCGGCGATGACATGGCGGCCGTCGAGCAGCGGTTCCATGCCAATATCGCGATTGCGCGCGGCAAGGCTGCGAACCCGGTCGACCTGGTCGTTCACAAGGGCCGGTCGGACGAGGTGCTCGCGCACCTGATTGTCGAAGGCAAGCGCAACCATTTCGACTTCGTTTATGTCGATGGATCGCACCAAGCGCCCGATGTTCTCGTCGACGCAGCGCTCGCCTTCAAGCTCGTGCGCGTTGGCGGTGTGATCGCGTTCGACGATTATCTGTGGACGGAAAAACTGCCTAGTGGGCGTGACCCCCTGCGCTGTCCCAAGCCGGCGATCGACGCGTTCGTCAATCTGTTCTTCCACAAAGTGAGAGTGCTGAACGCGCCGCTGACGCAGCTCTATGTTCAAAAACTCGCCGACTAGGCGGGGTGGCGATCAGGCCGTAACCGCGCCGTGGCAGTGCTTGAACTTCTTGCCGGAGCCACACGGGCAGGGCGCGTTGCGCGAGACCTTGCCCCAGGTTGCGGAATCGTCGGCCTTCGGCGAGAGCGGCCTTCCGGCAACGCGCGGGATATTGCGCGCTGGTCCCTGGGGAGCGGGGTCCGCCATTTCGTTCTCGCCCGTGAGGGGATCGATATGCGTGGCGTGCATCTCGGGCAAGGCCTGGGCCTCGAGCGGCGGCGGGGCGTTCTCGACCTGGAACCGAATGTGCATCAGGTTCCGCGTCACGTCGTGGCGGAGCTTCGAGAGCAGTCCCTCGAAGAGTTGAAACGCCTCTGCCTTGTATTCGTTCAATGGGTCGCGCTGCGCATAGCCACGCAGGCCGACGTGCTGGCGCAGATGGTCGAGCATCACGAGGTGTTCGCGCCAATTGTGGTCGAGCGTCTGAATGAGCAGCGATTTCTCTACTTGGCGCATCAGATCGGGAGAGGCCTGTGCAGCCTTCTCGGCGGCTTTGCGGTCGACAGCCGCGTTCAAGCGGTTGCGGATTTCCTCGTCGGCGATACCCTCCTCCGAAGCCCAATCGACGATTGGGAGCTCCAGATCGAATATCTCCTTGATCTCTCCCGCCAGGCCGTCGGTGTTCCACTGCTCGGCGTAGACATGCTCGGGCATGTATTTGGCGACCAGCTCTTCGACCACCTGGTGGCGCATGTCGACGACCATCTCGGCCAGATCGGTCGCCCGCATTAGCTCAATCCGCTGTTCGAAGATCGCCTTGCGCTGATCGTTCATCACGTTGTCGAACTTCAGCAGGTTCTTACGGATGTCGAAATTGCGTGCCTCGACCTTTTTCTGTGCGCGCTCCAGTGCGGCATTCACCCAAGGGTGGATGATCGCCTCGCCCTTTTCGAGGCCGAGGCGCTGTAAGATGCTGTCCAGCCGGCCGGCCCCGAAGATGCGCATCAGATCGTCTTCAAGGCTGAGGAAGAATTTGGACGCGCCCGGATCGCCTTGGCGGCCGGAGCGGCCGCGCAGCTGATTGTCGATGCGCCGGCTCTCGTGGCGCTCGGTGCCGACGACGTAGAGACCGCCGGCTGCGAGCGCTTCCTTCTTCGCTGCGGCGACTTCGGCCCGGATCTTGGCAATCGCCGCCTCGCGTGCGGCTTGATCCTCAATGTCTTGCGCTTCCTGTGCGATGCGCAAATCCGCATTGCCGCCGAGCTGAATATCGGTGCCGCGCCCGGCCATATTGGTCGCGATCGTCACCATGCCGGGGACGCCGGCCTGCGCGATGATCTGCGCTTCCTGCTCATGATAGCGCGCGTTCAGAACGGCATGGCGAATCTTGCGCTTCTTCAGAAGGGCAGAGAGCGTTTCGGATTTCTCGATCGACACCGTGCCGACAAGAACAGGCTGCTTGCGCTCCTGCGCTTCCTCGATGAGCGCGATGATCGCGTCGTACTTCTCTTCAGCCGTGCGGTAGACTTCGTCGTCGTGGTCCTCACGCGCAACGGCGACGTTGGTCGGAATCTCGGCGACGTCGAGGCCGTAGATGTTCAAAAATTCCTCTGCCTCGGTCGCAGCGGTGCCCGTCATGCCGGCGAGCTTGCCGTAGAGGCGGAAGAAATTCTGGAACGTGACCGAGGCTAGCGTCTGGTTCTCGGGCTGGATGCTCACCTTCTCCTTCGCTTCCAGCGCCTGGTGCAAGCCGTCCGAATAGCGCCGGCCCTCCATCATGCGGCCCGTGAACTCGTCGATGATGATGACCTTGTCGTCCTTCACGATGTAGTCGCGGTCGCGCTGGAAAAGCGTGTGAGCCTTCAGCGCCTGGTTCACGTGGTGGACGAGGCTGATGTTGTTGATGTCGTAGAGTGTGCCTTCTTGAAGCATGCCCGCTTCCTGCAGCAGCTCCTCCATCCGCTCGTTGCCTTCCTCGGTGAGGTGGACGGAGCGCTGCTTCTCGTCGAGATCGAAATGCTCCGGCTGGAGAAGCGGAATGACCGTATCGATTTTGCGGTAGAGCTCGGAGAGATCTTCCGTCGGGCCCGAGATGATGAGCGGCGTGCGTGCTTCATCGATCAGGATCGAGTCGACTTCATCGACGATCGCAAAATGGTGACCGCGCTGCGCCATCTGCGCGAGGCTGTATTTCATGTTGTCGCGCAGATAGTCGAAGCCGTACTCGTTGTTCGTGCCGTAAGTGACATCGGCCGCGTAGGCGGCGCGGCGTGCCTCGTCTGTCAGCCCGTGAACGATGCAGCCGACCGTCAACCCCAGGAAGCGGTAGATCTGGCCCATCCATTCCGCGTCGCGCTTGGCGAGATAGTCGTTCACGGTGACGACGTGAACGCCCTTGCCAGCGAGCGCATTCAGGTAGACGGCAAGCGTCGCGACGAGCGTCTTGCCTTCGCCGGTCTTCATTTCGGCGATCTTGCCCTCATGCAGGACCATGCCGCCGACAAGCTGAACGTCGAAGTGGCGCTGGCCGAGCGTGCGTTTGGCCGCCTCGCGGACGACCGCGAAGGCCTCGTTCAGAAGGGAATCGAGATCCTCGCCGCCTGCGACGCGTTCCTTGAAGGCCGCCGTCTTGGCGCGTAGTTCTTCGTCGCTGAGCGCGGCCATCGCCGGCTCGAGCGCATTGATCGCTTTCACCCGCTCGAATTTCGCCTTGAGCTTGCGGTCGTTGGATGTGCCGAAAATACGCCGCGCGATCGCGCCGAGCCCAAGCATCGTTTAGATCACCTTATCAAGCGCCGCGCGGCCCCATGCGGCCACGCCGTTCGCCACCCTGTCTCGAGGACGGCGTGATCGGAAGGTTCACCCCGTCGGCCGCGCGAATTGGAATTGGTCCGAAACCGCCGTGACGAGGTATCGAGCCGATCTTCAAGCCAGCGACACAGATAAGGACGGCGGCAGGCTTAGTCAACGCGCCACACATTCGTGTTAAGTCGCGGGGAAACCTTGCGATTTTGCAACACCAGGGCCTTGTGCGCCTTCTCAACTTATGACCACACTCCGCCCATATCATAAAGGGGGCCCTCGGCATTGGGGCGCGCCATGGGAGCGAAACCAAAGGATTCCGTCGTGCCGCTGAGGGCCAAGAGCGCGGCGAAGCGTGACAAACCTGCGCGGGCGAAGGCATCGAAAAAGGCGGAGAAGGCTGCGCCCGCTGCGGCGAGCGCAAAGGACCATCCTATCTCTCCGCTCGCCCCGAAAATTCCCGACGATCTGCCGCCTCTGGCCGGCGTTCGGTTCGCAAGCGGTTCAGCGGGTGTGAAATATCGCGATCGGACGGATGTCTTCGTCGCTGTTCTTGCCCCCGAAACCCAGGTCGCCGGCGTTTTTACCCAGTCGAAGACCGCTTCAGCGCCTGTTCTTTGGTGCCGTGAGGCGCTGAAAGGCGGCGAGGCCCGCGCGCTCGTTGTCAATTCGGGCAATTCCAACGCTTTCACAGGGGCTGCCGGAGTCGAAAGCGTCCGGAAGGTTGCCGAAGCCGCCGCTGGGATCGTCGGCGCTCCAGCCGGCCGGGTGTTCCTGGCCTCGACCGGGGTGATCGGTGAGCCGCTGCCGCATGGCAAGATCATCAAGGTGTTGGAAGAGACGTTCTCGCGCGCGGCCGCGACCGGCTGGCTGGGCGCGGCGCGGGCGATCATGACCACCGACACCTTTCCCAAGCTCGCCAGCGCCACCGCACGGATCGAGGGAGCCAAGGTCACGATCAACGGCATTGCCAAGGGCTCAGGCATGATCGCGCCCGACATGGCGACGATGCTCTCGTTCCTTTTCACCGATGCCGCGCTACCCGCCGACGTGCTGCAGCCGCTTCTAGCGGAGGCGGCCGATGACAGCTTCAATGCGATCACGGTCGACAGCGACACGTCGACCAGCGACACGCTGCTGCTGTTCGCGACCGGACGGGGGGCGAAGCATCCGGCCATCACCAAGGCGAACGACAAGCGCCTCAGGGAATTCAAGGCCGCGCTCAACGAGGTGACACGTTCGCTGGCGCTTCAGGTCGTCCGCGACGGCGAAGGAGCGCGCAAGCTCATCACCGTCACCGTCACAGGTGCAGAGGACGACGCGGCGGCAAAGCGGATCGCGCTGTCGATCGCGAACTCGCCGCTCGTGAAGACGGCGATCGCCGGCGAGGACGCCAATTGGGGCCGCATTGTCATGGCGGTCGGCAAGGCGGGCGAGGCAGCGGATCGCGACAAGCTCGCCATTTCGTTTGGCTCGCACCGCGTCGCCCATGAGGGAAGGCGGGACCCCAAGTACAGCGAGGAGAAGGTCTCGGCCTATATGAAGAAGGCCGAGATCGCGATCACCGTCGATGTCGGGGTCGGCAAGGGGGAGGCGCGTGTTTGGACCTGCGACCTCACCGAGGGCTATATCCGCATCAATGCCGATTATCGCAGCTAGGCACGCGCTGGCGCCCAATCCCTCAAATTCGAAGAATTACCTTCCGTTAAGGCCTATGGCAGAGGATGGCGGCGATGGCGGATCGAGCTGACCCGCCGGCCCCGCGCCGGCTCGTCCTAGTCGCCGCCGTCGCGCTGATCGATGTCGACGGCCGGGTGCTGATCACCCAGCGACCGGAAGGGAAGAGCATGGCGGGCCTTTGGGAATTCCCCGGCGGCAAGATCGAATCCGGCGAGACGCCGGAGGCGTGCCTCATCCGCGAGTTGAGGGAAGAACTCGACATCGTCACGGATGCCGCGTGCCTCGCGCCCTTCACTTTTGCCTCGCATGCCTATGAGTCCTTCGATCTGCTGATGCCGCTCTATCTCTGCCGCAAATGGCAGGGTCTGCCCCGCGCCCTGGAGGGGCAGACGTTGCGCTGGGTACGCCCGAACGCGCTCAAGGATTTTCCGATGCCGCCGGCCGACCGGCCGCTGGTCGCGATGCTGCGTGATTTTCTCTAAGGGAGGTTCGTCCCCATGACCCATCTGATCGAGGCCGGGAAGTCCTTCCTTGGGGACGAGCGCGGTGCAACTGCCATCGAATACGCGCTCATCATCGGCGGGATCGCGGCGGTCATTATCGGCGCCGTCAACGCGCTCGGCCTGACGCTTGCGCAACTCTACACAGACGTCGAAGCCGGCTTCTGAGCCGGCGCGCGGCCACTCAAAAAGACAATCTCGATGGTTGCGGCGATGCGCCCGTCCGGCGAGGCGGCGGCGCTATAGGCCTGCGCCAACTCGGCTAGCACCGAACGGCTGAGAGGGGTTTTTTTGCGTTCAGCAAGTGGGTTGGCGAGGCCCCATTGGCGCAGCTCCTTCAGGAGTGCGCCTGGATCGGCGTAGCGCAGCGTCAGCAGATCGCGGTCGGCGACGGGTTCCTCAAAGCCCGCGCGCTGCAGCAACGCGCCGGCGTCGCGCACATCGAGGAACGGCGCAACTCGGGGCGATACACCACCGGTTGCGGCGATCTCCGCTTCGGCCATGTGGCGGCGAAGCTCCTGCAGCGTCTGCTCGCCGAAGACGGCGCCGAGGAAGCGCCCGCCCGGCTGCAGCGCGCGGGCAATCTGAATGAGGCTGCCTGGCAGATCGTTCACCGCGCTGAGCGCGAAGGCGCTGACAATTATGGCGAACCGGCCAAAGGCGAGGGGGAGGCGTTCCTCGTCGCCGACCAGCGCCGCGACGCCACCGTTGTGCAAGCCTTTCGCGGCGGGCAGAGACGGCGCGAGCGCAACTGTCTGCCAGCCCGGCAGCGGCGCGACGAGCCCGCCGACATCGAGCGCGAGACCGGAGGCAGCTTTGGAGGCATCCAGGCGATCCAACAGTTCGGCGCGGACCCGATCGGCGAGGATCGTGCCGGCCAGCGTACGGTGAGGCCGGAGTTCAAGCCGGCGACGCAAGTGGGGGCGGTCGAAGATGCGGGGCGGCGAATTGTTCGCACTCACGGTCGCGGCCGGTCCGCGCTAGTCTTTGCGCATGTCATGGGTCGGTGCCTCCCCTCCCCGGCTTATCACGCAGGCGCTTGCCCGCGCGAGGCCGTTTGGCGCGGCCCTCATCGAAACGCTCTATCCACCACAGTGTCTCGCCTGCCGTGTCGTGGTGAGCGCGACGGGCGCGCTCTGTGCCGCGTGTTGGGGAAAGATCCGCTTCATCGAGGCGCCGCATTGCCCTCGCTGCAGCCTGCCGTTCGATGGGGCCTTCGCCGGCAGCAATGTCTGCGGCGCGTGTCTCGCGCGGCCGCCCCGGTTCGACGCGGCACGGGCGGTCTTTGTCTATGACGAGGCAAGCAAGGGCATGGTGCTCGCCTTCAAGCATGGCGACCGGCTCGACCATGCGCCGCCCTTCGCGCGATGGATGGCGCGGGTCGGGTCCCCGCTGATCGCGGCCAGCGATCTCATCGTGCCGATCCCGCTCCATCGCTGGCGGCTCTTCCGGCGGCGCTACAATCAAGCGGCAGTTCTGGCGCAGGCGCTTGGCCGCTTGAGCGGGCTCCCGGTCGCGCCGCTTTCCCTCGAAAAGGTGCGGGCCACCCCGAGCCAGGGCGAGATGCGCTCCGCGCGCGCCCGGCGGCGGAATGTCGCCGGCGCCTTTCGCGTGCCACCCGCCGGACGTCCCGTGCTGCGAGGCAGGCGCATTCTCCTGGTGGATGACGTGATGACGACCGGCGCGACCCTCAACGCGGCCACGCGGGCCCTGCGGCAGGCGGGCGCCGAGGCCGTCACCGTGCTGGTGCTGGCTCGGGTGCTGCGGCCTGGCGAAATCTCCTAACCCTCTTCACTTGAAACTATTCCAAACTATTTATGTCATCGCTATGCTGCGCGGATTGGTCGAGGATTCCTGAGTCATGGCTCGCGTCGTCGTCTATTCGTCTGATTTCTGTCCGTTCTGCTCCCGGGCGAAGGCGCTGCTCGCACGCAAGGGTGTCGCTTTCGAAGAGGTCGACGTGACGATGGACCGCGCGAAGCGGGCCGAGATGGAAGCCCGGTCGGGCCGCCACACGGTGCCTCAGATCTTCATCGGCGAGACGCATGTCGGCGGGTGCGACGATCTCTTCGCACTCGAGTCTGGCGGCAAGCTCGATCCGCTGCTCTCTAGCGGGGCCGCGTGAGCGAGCGCCTTCGCGCAGCGTGCGTCCAGCTTCGCTCGAGCGATGATCCAGCCGAGAACTTGGCCACCGCCAGCGCATTCATCAGCGAGGCAGCGGCCAAGGGAGCGCAGTTCGTGGCGACGCCCGAAAACACGTGTCTGATGGCGCCGGACGGTGGGGCGAAACTCGAAAAGACCTATCCGGCCGAGAGCGACCCTGCGATCCCGGCTCTTGCGGCCCTCGCGGAGGAATTGTCGATCCATCTCTTGATCGGCTCGCTCGCCATTCGCGTGAGCGCCGATAAGACCGCGAACCGGTCCTATCTCTTCGATCCCAAGGGGCGGATCGCGGCCCTCTATGACAAGGTCCATCTCTTCGACGTCGATCTGCCGTCCGGCGAGACCTATCGCGAGTCGCGGACCGTCGCGCCGGGGAGCCAACTCCAGCTCGCCGACGTGCCCCCGTTCAAAGTGGGGCTGACGGTCTGCTACGACGTGCGCTTTCCCCAGCTCTACCGCGCGCTGGCGCAGCGCGGGGCGACGCTTCTGACGGTGCCGGCGGCCTTCACGCAGACCACCGGGCAGGCCCATTGGCACGTGCTTCTCCGCGCCCGGGCGATCGAGAACGGGGCCTATGTGCTTGCGCCCGCGCAGGGCGGCATGCACGCGAACGGGCGCGCCACCTACGGCCATAGCCTCATCATCGGGCCGTGGGGCGAAATCCTCGCCGAGGGCGGGACCGAACCCGGCGTCATCCTCGCCGACCTCGATTTGGCGGCCGTCACGGCCGCGCGGGCGCGCGTGCCTTCGCTCCGGCACGACCGGCCATTCGAGGGTTAACGCGCCGGGTCTTGCCGGTTGGCTGGCAATGACCCATCTTGAGTGCCAAGGACGTGCGGCGGCTGTGAGGCAGGTGCGATGATCCACTACACATTGCGATGCAAGAAAGACCACGCCTTCGAGGGCTGGTTTCGCGACAGCGCCGCGTTCGAGGTGGAAGTGGCGGCGAAGCGGCTGTCCTGCCCGACCTGCAATTCGAAGGCGATCGAACGGGCGCCGATGGCGCCCGCGGTCGCGCGGTCGGGGGAAAAGCGGGCGGCCGCGAAGGACCCCAAGGCCATGCGCACGATGCTTCTCGCCATGCGCAAGCAAATCGAGGCGACGCACGACTATGTGGGCCCCGCGTTTGCCGAGGAGGCGCGGAAAATCCACTATGGCGAGGCCGAAGAGCGCGGTATCTACGGCGAAACATCGGCCGAAGAAGCCGCCGCGCTGGCGGAGGAAGGCGTTCCGGTCGCCTCCGTTCCCTGGATCGAGCGCGGTGACGCCTGACGGCACAACGATTGGACGAGGTTTCATGGCCGGCGCAGCCGATACCATCACATTTGCACGGCGCGTCAGCGTCGAAGAGGTCGAGGAGGGCAATGTCCTCGCGCCCAAATTCGACGCGGACGGCCTTATCGCGTGCGTGACGACCGATGCCGGCACCGGCGACGTGCTGATGCTCGGCTACATGAACGACGAGGCGCTTCGGCTCACGATCGCGACCGGCGAGGCTCATTACTACAGCCGCAGCCGCAAGGTGCTCTGGCGCAAGGGCGCGACCAGCGGGCTCACGCAGCGCGTGACCGAAATGCGGATCGACGATGATCAGGATGCCGTCTGGCTGAAGGTCGAGGTCGCGGGCTCGGGCGCGAGCTGTCATGTCGGTTTCAAGTCGTGCTTCTACCGTGCGGTGCCGACGGGCAAAGGCGGCCAAGTCCTGCTCGAATACAAGGAAGCCGAAAAGACGTTCGATCCGCTCGAGGTCTACGGCGACGTGCCCAACCCCACGCAGCTCTAGGCGCGGCGCGCTAGGCCGCTGGCACCATCAACGCCATGTAGTTGACGTCCGTGTCGAGCGACCGGCGCCAGCGGTCGGCGATCGGGCTGTAGGTGACGCCCGCTAAATCCACAGTGCTAAATCCCGCCGCCTCGCCCCGCGTGCGGAGCTCGGCCGGCGTGATGAACTTGTTCCATTCATGCGTGCCGCGCGGCAGCCAGCCGAGCACGTATTCCGCGCCCACGATCGCAAGTGCATAGGCCTTCAGCGTGCGGTTGAGGGTGGCGAGAACCATCATGCCGCCGGGCTTCAGAACTGCCCGGCACGAACCGAGAAACAGCGCCGTATCGGCGACATGCTCGATCACTTCCATGTTGAGGATGACATCGAAGGTGCGGCCTTCCTCGGCGAGCGCCTCGGCGGTCGTCGCGCGATAGTCGATCGAAAGGCCCTGTTCCTCGGCGTGGATTGCGGCCGTCTTGATGTTGGCTTCGCTGGCATCGGCGCCCGTGACTGAAAAGCCCAGGCGTGCCATCGGTTCGGACAGGAGGCCGCCACCGCAGCCGATGTCGAGGAGCGATAGACCCTCGAAGGGCCGGCGTGCCTTCGGGTCCCGGCCGAAATGGGCGAGGGCGTGTTCGCGGATATAGGCAAGCCGGACGGGATTGAATTTGTGCAGCGGCGCAAACTTGCCTTTGGCGTCCCACCACTCACTGGCGCGCGCCGAAAACCGGGCGATTTCAGCGGGATCGACTGTGCCGCTTGGGGAATCGCCGTCTGCCAATCGTGCCGCGCCGTTGTTCGGGTCCGCCATTGCCTCATGCCTCCTGCCCCGCTATTTAGGGCGCGGCCAGCTTCATCTCAAACGTCCGTTGCGGCCACACGACAGCGGGTGCGTGCGTCGGTTCGCCGCCCCGTTTCCGGTTTGTCGGCCCTCCCTTGCGTATCGCCCCGAAGACCGCGGGCAAGCGGTTGATCGTCCATGAGCGTCATCGTTCAAAAATTCGGCGGAACGTCAGTTGCGGATCTCGACCGCATTCGTGCCGTCGCGCAGCGTGTCAAACGCACCTGGGAGGCCGGCGATAATCTCGCGGTCGTCGTCTCGGCGATGGCGGGCGAGACCAACAAGCTCGTTGGCTATGCCCGCGACCTCTCGCCCCTTCACGATGCGCGGGAGTACGACGTCATCGTCGCCGCAGGCGAGCAGGTGACGGCGGGACTCCTCGCGATCGAGCTCGACCGCATTGGGGTTCCCGCGCGCTCGTGGCTCGGCTGGCAAATCCCGATTCAGACGGACGCGATGCACAGCGCGGCGCGGATCACCGAGATCGACACCAGAGTGCTGCTCGAGCGTTTTGCAACGCAGCGCCAGGTGGCGGTCGTCGCGGGCTTCCAGGGGATCGGCCCGGACAACCGGATCACCACGCTCGGACGCGGCGGCTCGGATACCAGCGCGCTCGCGCTTGCCGCTGCGCTGCAGGCCGAGCGCTGCGACATCTTCACCGACGTCGACGGGGTCTACACGACTGATCCGCGGATCGTCCCGGCGGCGCAGAAGCTCGACCGGATTTCCTATGAAGAGATGCTCGAGATGGCGTCGTTGGGGGCAAAGGTTCTCCAGACGCGATCGGTCGAGCTGGCCATGGTCTATCAGGTGCGGACCCAAGTGCTCTCAAGCTTCATCGACGCGCCGGGCACCCTCGTTTGTGATGAGGACGACATCGTGGAAAAGAGATTGGTGAGCGGCATCGCGTATAGCCGCGACGAAGCGAAAATCACCCTCCTGAAAGTCGCTGACAAGCCAGGGGTTGCCGCTGCCATTTTCGGACCGCTGGCGGAGGGCGGCATCAATGTCGACATGATCG
The DNA here is from genome assembly GCA_016124385.1 of Alphaproteobacteria bacterium. Taxonomy (GTDB): domain Bacteria; phylum Pseudomonadota; class Alphaproteobacteria; order Micropepsales; family Micropepsaceae; genus JACADY01. The sequence continues at coordinate 50,732 of WGNU01000009.1, forward strand.
TCCAGAACGTCTCGGAAGACGGCCTGGCGACCGACATGACCTTCACCGTCACCCGCACGGATTTCGAGCGGGCACGGGCAATCGTCGAAAAAGCGGCCGCCCAGATCGGCTATCGGCAGATCCTCACCGACACCAATGTCGCGAAGGTGTCGGTCATCGGCGTCGGCATGCGCGCCCATGCGGGCGTTGCGCAAACCATGTTCAAGACCCTTGCCGAGAAAGGCATCAATATCCAGGTCATTTCGACGTCGGAAATCAAGGTCAGCGTTCTCATCGCCACCGAGTACACGGAACTTGCCGTTCGGGCGCTGCATACCGCCTATGGATTGGATGCGGCTTAGGGCCGCTCTCCGATAGACTTCGGCCGGCGCGAGTCCGGACGAAGGAGCGTCGCGCAACGCCCTCAGTGCGGGGGCGGCCGCATGAAAGGAGCGTCCATGGCGCGGGGCCAGAGGACATGACGACACCGGGTCCGCAGGGGCCGCAAGGGCCGCGCCTGTTGATGCGCCGGCTGCGCGGGGTCATGGCCGAGCCGACGTCCGCCCAGACGCGGCTCGATAAGACCGTGCGGTTGATCGCGGCCAATCTTGTCGCCGAGGTTTGTTCCATCTACCTCCTGCGGCCGGGCGGCGAATTGGAGCTGTTCGCGACCGAGGGCCTCAATCCCAGCGCTGTCCACAAGACGCGGATGCGCAGGGGCGAGGGTCTGGTGGGCGATGTCGCCCTGAACGCGCGGCCGCTCAGTCTTCCGGATGCGCAGCACCATCCCCGGTTCTCATACCGCCCAGAAACGGGGGAAGACCCGTTCCAATCTTTCTTGGGCGTGCCGATCCTGCGCGGCGGGCGGGCCCTTGGCGTCGTCGTCGTCCAAAACAAAACGCGCCGTAACTACGACGAAGAGGAACTGGAGGCGCTCCAGACCGTCGCGATGGTGCTGGCCGAACTGGTCGGCGCGGGCGACCTCGTCGACCCGATGGTGCTCGAGGAAACCGGGATCCGGCGCGATCGGCCTTTCCGATTTCGCGGTACGCCCTTCGCCGACGGGATCGCGATCGGGCATGGTGGGCGGCACGGGCCGCGCGTCGGCATCGAGCGACTGATCGCGGAGGATGTCGCTCGCGAACGCGAACGTCTCGACGGCGCCATCGCCGAACTGCGCGCCTCGATCGACGAGTTGATGGCGAGCGGTTCCATGCTCGAGGGCGAAAGCCGCGACGTGCTCGAGGCCTATCAGATGTTCGCCTACGACTCCGGTTGGGTGGAGCGTATTCGCGAAGCGATCGAGACCGGCCTGACGGCCGAGGCCGCGGTCGAGCGCGTCCACAGCGCGACGCGCGCGCGCCTGCTCCGCCACAGCGACGCCTATCTGCGCGAGCGGCTGCATGATCTCGATGATCTCTCGAACCGTTTGCTGCGGCATCTGGCGGGCGTCGCCGACACGGCCTCGCGCCTGACACTGCCCGAGGACAGCGTGCTCATCGCGCGTGCGATGGGTCCGGCGGAACTGCTGGACTATGACCGCACGCGGATCCGTGCGCTGGTGCTCGAGGAAGGCTCGCCGGCGTCTCACGTTGCGATCGTCGCGCGGGCCTTGGGCATTGCCTTTGTCGGGCGTTGCGCGGAACTGCTCGATCGCTGCGAGACGGGCAATCCCATCATCGTCGACGGCGAGACGGGCGATGTGCATGTGCGCCCACCCGCGGAGGTGGTCGCGGCCTATGAGGGCAAGGTGGCGCTGCGCGCCCAGCGGCAAGCAACCTATGCCCTGCTGCGCGACGAACCCGCGATCACGCGGGACGGCGTGAGCGTGTCGCTGTCGCTGAACGCGGGTCTGCGGGCAGATCTTCCGCATCTCGATGAGACGGGCGCGGCTGGCATCGGTCTCTTTCGGACCGAACTCCAATTCATGATCACGCCGCAAATGCCGCGGCTGAAGGCGCTCGTCGATCTCTATCGCGGCGTGCTGGATGCTGCGGGTGATCGGCCGGTCAATTTCCGCACGCTCGATCTGGGTGGCGACAAGGTGCTGCCCTATGGCAAGGGCATTCGCGAGGAGAACCCCGCGCTAGGCTGGCGTGCCATCCGGATCGCGCTCGATCGGCCGGCGCTCCTGCGCTACCAGGCGCGGGCCCTTCTGCAGGCAGGGGCGGGGAGGCCCCTGTCCGTCATGTTTCCCATGATCGCCGAGGTCGATGAATTCATCCGCGCCCGCGCCGTCTTTCAGCGCGAGGTCGTGCGGCACAGGGCGCTTGGCTTCGCGCCGCCCGAGCCCTTGCACATCGGTGCCATGATCGAAGTGCCGTCGCTCCTCTTTCAGCTGCCGCAATTGCTAGACCACGCAGACTTTGTCTCGATCGGCACGAACGATCTCGTGCAGTTTCTTTTCGCTAGCGATCGGGGCAGCCCACGCGTCGGCGAGCGCTACGACGTGCTCTCGCCAACGACGCTGCGAGCGCTGGCGGGCGTGGCCGATGCCGCCAACACTCGTAACGTCCCTGCAACAGTGTGTGGCGAAATGGCCGCGCGGCCGCTCGAAGCCATGGCGCTTCTCGCGATCGGATTTCGCGCGTTGTCCATGCCGCCTGCCAGTATCGGTCCGGTCAAGGCGATGGTTCGCTCGCTCCCCTTGGCGCAGGTTAGCGCGGCCCTAAGCGAGCCGCTGGCCGGCCAGGACGCCTCGATCCGGGCAAAACTCAAGGAAATCGCGGCATCCCAAGGGGTTGCGCTCTAGGGCCTGTTCCCCCGGCGCAACGCGGTGTCGTTTGCCATTAACCCCCTGCTTTGCTTTATTGACGCAAGCTTCAGGGATGGTTGAGAGAATAGGGCGGTGCGACGCGTGCTTCCCCTCAACCAGCCGGAGAGTTCGGGTGTCATGAGCAAAGCGAGCCGATCGGCGGCCGATACGGACCGGCGCAAATCCGGCACACGCGACAGCGCGGACGATGGTTCGGCGCCGAAGGAGACGATCGGCGCAGAGCTGCGCGCGGCGCGGTTGCGCCTGGGCGAAGACGTCGCCTCGATCTCCGAGCAATTGCGCATCCGCAAGGAGCATATCGAGGCGATCGAGGCGGGCAACCTGGCCGGGCTACCGGGCAAGACCTACGCGATCGGCTTCGTGCGCGCCTATGCCGAGTATCTGGGGCTGGACCCGGTCGAGGCCGTCCGCCGCTTCAAGGAAGAGATCGGCGCCAAGACCGAGCGCGCGGATCTCGTTTTTCCCGATCCGAGCGATGACGCCAAGCTGAGCCAGGGCTCGATCCTGCTCCTCGCCGTCCTTCTCGGCGCGGGCATCTGGGGCGGCTGGTATTTGTCCGTTTCCGGCGACCGCGTCGTCAGCGAAGTCGTGCCGGATGTGCCGGAGCGTTTGCAGGCCTCCACGCCGGCGCCAAACGCCGTCGCGGTCGCGCCGGCCCCGCTTCCAACGGGCGAGAATGCCGTCGCCACCGAGGGCTCGCCTGGGCTGGCGGCCGAGGGTGAAACCGCCGCCGCGACGGGGGAAGAGGCTGCCGCCGCCGATGAAGAGGGCGCGGGCGACACCGTGACAGCGGCGCTCGATCCGGCTGCCGCCGAGGCCGAGGACACCGCGCCGACCGCACCTGAAGGCGTCGGCCCGGCGCCCGCGGACGCGGCGCCCGCCGCGGATGAGACGGCGTCCGTCGTTCCGTCCTCCGCGACCGGACAGATTTACGGTGCCCAGCACAGCGATGCGCGCATCGTGGTCGTCGCCAAGCAGGACACGTGGCTGCGCATCGAGGATCAGTCGGGCCAAGTCTACATCAACCGCTCGATCCGCGCAGGCGATGCCTATCGCGCGCCGAACCGGCCGGGCCTCATTCTCATTGCGCGGGACGCCGGCTCGCTCGACCTCTTTGTCGACGGCGCGGGCGTGGGCGCGGCGGGGCCCAGCGGTATGGTCCTTACGGGCATGCCGCTCAATCCGCGGTTCCTGCAGACGCGCGGCGCCCAAGCGCAGGAATAGGCCCCCGTCGCTTGCACTTGGCGCGGGCAGGGGATTGATTTGCCGCCGCTGAATGTGCTCCTGGAGCAAGCATGAGCATTCGCCCCTATCGCGACATCGCCCGGCGCAAGAGTCGGCAGATCACCGTCGGCTCCGTTCCGGTCGGCGGCGATGCGCCGATCACCGTGCAGACGATGACGAACACGGTGACGGGCGATGCCAAGGCGACGATCGATCAGATTCGCCGCATCGAAGAGGCGGGCGCGGACATCGTGCGCGTTTCGGTGCCGGACGCGGACGCGACGGCGGCCCTCAAGGCGATCGTCAAGGCCGCGCGCATACCCGTCGTTGCCGACGTCCATTTCCACTACAAGCGCGCCATCGAGGCGGCGCAAGCGGGCGCCGCGTGCCTGCGGATCAATCCCGGCAATATCGGCTCGGCGCAGCGCGTGCGCGACGTCGTCAAGGCCGCGAAGGATCACGGCTGTTCGATGCGGATCGGCGTCAATGCCGGCTCGCTCGAGAGCGATCTCCTCGAGCGCTACGGCGAGCCGTGCCCCGAGGCGATGATCGAGAGCGCGCTCAACCATGCCAAGATCCTCGAGGACAACGATTTCCGCGAGTTCAAGATCAGCGTGAAAGCCTCCGACGTCTTCCTGGCGGTGGCGGCCTACCAAGGCCTCGCGGAGGCGTGCGACTACCCGCTCCATCTCGGCATCACGGAGGCGGGCGGCCTCATTCCAGGAACCGTCAAATCCTCGGTCGGGCTCGGCATGCTGCTCTGGTCGGGCATCGGCGATACGATCCGCGTATCGCTCTCGGCCGATCCCGTCGAAGAAGTCCGGGTCGGCTTTGATCTTCTCAAGTCGCTCAATCTGCGGCATCGGGGCGTCAACATCATCTCGTGCCCTTCCTGCGCGCGGCAGGGGTTCGACGTGATCGCGACGGTCGCAACGCTCGAGGACAGGCTGAAGCACATCGCAACGCCGATGACGCTCTCGATCATCGGCTGCGTTGTCAACGGGCCGGGCGAAGCGCGCGAGACCGATCTCGGCTTCACCGGTGGGGGCGCCGGTTCGGGGATGATCTACCTCAACGGCGCGCCGGCCTATAAGCTCGGCAACGCCGATCTCATCGATCACGTCGTCAAGCTCTGCGAGGACAAGGCCGCCGAGATCGAGGCCGGGCGTGTGCCCGACGCCGCCCAATAGACCCCTGCGCTCCTCTTTCGTCAGACCGCACGCGTGATTCCGCAACCCAAGCTCGATCGTATCCTGCACCGCTACGCCGAACTCGAGGCGCAGCTCGGCGCGCCGACGATCTCATCGTCCTTCGCGAAGATCTCGAAGGAATATTCGGATCTCGGACCGGTGGTCGAAGGCGTACGCGCGCTGATGGCCGCGCAAAAGGAAGCGAACGACCTCAAAGCGCTCATCAAGGCGGAGAGCGACCGCGAGATGGCCGCGCTCGCGGAGGACGAGCTTGCCGCCGTCGAGGAGCGCCTGCCGGAGCTCGAGCATCAATTGCGCATCCTCCTCTTGCCGAAGGACGCGGCGGACGATGCGAGCGTGATCCTCGAAATCCGGGCCGGCACGGGGGGCGATGAGGCCGCGCTCTTCGCGGGCGATCTGCTTGCGATGTATCGTCGGTATGCGGAGCTTCAGGGATGGTCGGTCGAGCCGATCTCGATCTCGGAAAGTGACCTCGGCGGCGTGAAGGAAGCCATCGTCAATATCCGTGGACGCGGCGTCTATGCGCGGATGAAGTTCGAATCGGGCGTTCATCGCGTCCAGCGCGTGCCAGAAACCGAGGCGCAGGGACGCATTCATACGTCCGCAGCGACGGTCGCCGTGCTACCTGAACCCGAGGATGTCGATGTGGAGATCAACGACAGCGACCTCAAGATCGACGTCTATCGGGCGAGCGGCGCGGGCGGACAGCACGTCAACAAGACGGAATCGGCCGTGCGCATCACGCATCTGCCGACCGGCATCGTCGTTGCGACGCAGGACGAGCGGTCACAACACAAGAACAAGGCGCGGGCGATGAAGATCCTGCGCGCCAAACTGTTCGAGGCCGAGCGCGAACGGATCGACGATGCGCGGGCTGCCGATCGTAAAGGTCAGATCGGTTCCGGTGACCGATCCGAGCGCATCCGCACCTATAATTTCCCGCAAGGGCGTGTGACCGATCACCGGATCAATCTCACACTCTACGAGCTCGACCGCGTAATCGCCGGCGAAGCGCTCGGCAAGATCATCGATGCGCTGATCGCCGAGGATCAGGCGAGCCGGCTATCGCAGGTCGACGCGGCGCTGTGACGCGCATCCGCGAAGCGCTCGGCGAGGCGACGCGGACCCTCAAGGCGGCGGGGATCGAGGCGGCTGCGCTCGAAGCGCGGCTACTCATGGCGCATGCCTGTGGCACGACGCGCGAAGACCTGATCATGAACGATGGCGGCGAGTTGGCGGGGGATGCGCGAGACCGTTTGGAGGCGTTCATCGCGCAGCGGATCCGAGGCGAGCCAATCGCTTATCTGACGGGAACGCGCGAATTCTACGGACGCTCGTTCCGCGTGACGCCCGACGTGCTCATCCCGCGCCCGGACAGCGAAACTCTGATCGACGCGGCGCTTGCTGCCTTTCCGGATCGCGATGCGGCGCTCACCATCCTCGATCTCGGCGTCGGGAGCGGCGCGCTGCTGCTCACCGCGCTCTGCGCGTTTCGCAATGCCACTGGCTTGGGTATCGATCGCAGCATTGCCGCTCTCGCTGTCGCGCGCGGGAACGCCGACGCACTGGGCCTGTCGGCGCGGGTGCGGTTCGCCTGCGGCGATTGGATGGCCGCGCTTGCCGCACCGTTCGATCTCGTTCTCGCCAATCCGCCCTATATCGAAGACCGCGCGATCGCGGGTCTTGCGCGCGACGTGCGCGATTTCGAGCCCCGTGTTGCGCTCGATGGCGGAGGCGATGGCCTCGCGGCCTATCGCGCGATCGCGCCGCGTCTCGGCGATCATCTTGACCCTGACGGATTGGCGATCTTCGAATGCGGTGCGGACCAACCGCAAGCGCTCAAAGGGATTTTCGCGGCGGAGGGGCTCCTCGTCGCCGGGCCGATCAATGACCTCAGCGGGCGCCCGCGCAGTGTCGTTGCCGCATCGGTTGCGAATAAGCCCTTCTTAACCCTCAAAAAAACTCTTGGAGTGTGAAATGCGAATCGCTAAGTATCGTGCCTGGGGATCGTTTGCGCTGTCGTTCGGCTAACGCTCTCGTGAGGTTGACCCTTCCGTGTACCGACCAAGTGGCCGGTTTAGGGCTTGACCCCGCGGGCGCCGATTGAAAGCACCGCCCCGTCACAGCAACCCGCGCCGACGCCTCCTGGTTTCGACCAGTGTCGATCTGAGCGCGCAGCATGACGGATATGGCGACCTAGGGCGCAATGAGGAGAGGCGACTTGGTCTTTCGGAATATGAGGCGAACGCCGCGCGGCTGAACGCACGGCCGGAACGGAGGGTTTTATCCCAACGATGCAGATGCACGACAATAAGAGGCAAGGGCAGGGAATGAAGCGCTCGCGCGGGCGCGGCCGCCACAAGCCGCAGAACAACAGCAATCGTACGCTGGAGTCGAACGGACCCGACGTGAAGATCCGCGGCAATTCTCAGCACATCTACGAAAAGTACCAGCAGCTCGCACGCGACGCGAATGCGACGGGCGATCGGGTGATGGCCGAGAACTATCTTCAGCACGCGGAGCATTACTACCGCGTCATCGTCGCGGCACAAGGTGCCCTTCAGGCGTCCGGTCAAAGTGGACAAAACGGTTCCAACGGTCGCCATCAAGGTGGCGGGTTTGGGGATCAAGAAGCCCAGAGTGGCTTTCCAGGGCTGCCCGGTTCCGCCTTTGGCAACGACGAGGGCGAAGATTCCTCGGCAAACGAAGAAGACAGCGAGGATGCGACGGCGTAGTGCCCTAGGGCACGGTCATCGCATCCCCCTCGGCGATCGCGCCGCCTGCGGCAACCCGCACATAGACGCCCATCAGATTGCCGCCGAAGGCGCGCTCGAGCGTGTGCGGTAGATTGAGATCGCGCTCCGCAGTCGTCGGATTCACGTTGGTCGCCGCACAGCGGACGATCCCTTGATCGACCATAAGGCGGGTTGAGCCGACGCGCAGTTCGCTGCCCGGCTCCCAATGTTTCTCGGCCCAGGCCGGCAACCCCGACAGCCAGATGTTCGCGCGAAAGCGTTCCGGCTCGACTTCGCGCCCGACGACGCGTTTCAGATCCGCGACGCTCGCCAGATTGAGGATCGAGAGGACTTTCGCCGGCACGTCCGAGAACGAGAATCCAGGCGCGGAGACGATGCACGGCGCGCCGCGCAGATTGTCCTTCATGTAGGCGGCCAGAAACTGCTCGATGATCTGACGGCCGAGGGGGGTGTCGAGTTTGCCCTTGGCGACCTGCTTGCCCGCCCGGCGGACGATGAGTGTTTGGCTGTCTTCCTCGAACGCGGTTTCGAGCGTGGCCAGGCGCTCGTCCCGCATCAGCATGAGGTACTTAACCTTCGGGAAATATTGCGGCGCCTCGGGGCTGAAATCGCGGCTGCCATTTTCGATCGCGTAGGCGCGGTCGAAGGGGATCGGCTCGCCTGCCGCAAGGGTCACGCGCGCCAGGCGCTCGGGCGACAGGCCCTTCACGGGATAGCGGTAAAGGCCTTCAATCCGCGCCATCTTTCGCCTAGCCCCCTTGTGTGTCGTCTCGGCGACACAACATTAGGGAGGGCGCCGGGTCTCAACAAGGACGGCGCCGGCATGGGCTTCATTTCGAGGACGGCCAGATGGATTTCGAGAACTACACCGAACGGTCGCGGGGATTCCTGCAGGCCGCCCAGGGGCTCGCGTTGCGTTCGGGTCACCAGCGCTTCCTGCCCGAACACGTGCTGAAAGTGCTCCTCGACGACAAAGAGGGGCTGGCAGCCAATCTCATCCGCCGCGCCGGCGGACAGCCCGAGCAAGCGCTCGCGGCGACCGAGGCGGCGCTGAAAAAAATTCCCAAGGTCGAGGGTGCGGGCGCAGGCTCGCTCCATCTCGCGCCGGAGACCGCGCGGGTGTTCGAGGCGGCCGAGAAGGCCGCGCAAACGGCCGGCGACAGCTATGTCACCGCCGAGCGGCTCTTGCTCGCGCTCGCGATCGAGAAGAGCGCGGCGAGCGAGGCATTGAAGGCCGGCGGCGTGTCGCCGCAGACACTCAACGCGGCGATCAACGCGCTGCGCAAGGGCCGGACGGCGGATTCGGCGACCGCTGAGAACCAGTACGATGCGCTGAAGAAATACGCGCGTGACCTCACCGAGGCTGCGCGCGAGGGCAAGCTCGATCCTGTGATCGGACGCGACGAAGAGATCCGACGCACGGTGCAGGTGCTCTCGCGGCGCACGAAGAACAATCCTGTTCTCATCGGCGAGCCAGGCGTCGGCAAGACCGCGATCGTCGAGGGTCTGGCGCTGCGTATCGTCAATCGTGACGTCCCGGAAAGCCTGCTCGACAAGACGCTGATGGCGCTCGATCTGGGCGCGCTCATTGCGGGTGCAAAATTCCGCGGCGAGTTCGAGGAGCGCCTCAAGGCCGTGCTCAACGAGATCACGGCGGCCGAGGGCGGGATCATCCTCTTCATCGATGAAATGCACACGCTCATCGGTGCGGGCAAGGCGGACGGGGCGATGGATGCCTCGAACCTGCTCAAGCCGGCGCTGGCGCGCGGCGAATTGCATTGCGTCGGCGCAACGACGCTTGATGAGTACCGCAAGCACGTCGAGAAGGACGCGGCGCTCGCGCGGCGCTTTCAGCCGGTGTTCGTCGATGAGCCGAGCGTTGAGGACACGATCTCGATCCTGCGGGGCCTAAAGGAAAAATACGAGCTTCATCACGGCGTGCGGATCGCGGATGCCGCGCTCGTTGCCGCGGCGACGATGTCGAACCGCTACATCACCGAACGCTTCCTGCCCGACAAGGCGATCGACCTCATGGACGAAGCCGCGTCGCGCTTGCGGATGCAGGTCGATTCCAAGCCCGAAGCGCTCGATGAGCTCGACCGGCGCATCGTTCAGCTGAAGATCGAGCGCGAGGCGCTCAAGAAAGAGAGCGACACCGCGTCCAAGGACCGGCTGGTGAAACTCGAAAGCGAGCTCGCCGAGATCGAAGAGCGTTCAGCCGAGCTCACCGCGCAGTGGAAGCGCGACAAGGATGCGCTGGGCGAGGCTCAGAAGATCAAGGAGCGGCTGGAGGCCGCGCGGCACGAACTCGACGTCGCTCAGCGGCGCGGCGAGTACGAACGCGCCGGCAAGCTTGCCTATGACGAGATCCCCGCGCTCGAGCGCCAGCTCGGCGAGGCCGAGTCGCAGCCCAATGCCGGGCTCGTCGATGAGGTCGTCACGGAAGAGCACATCGCGCAAGTCGTCTCGCGCTGGACGGGCATTCCGGTCGACCGGATGATGCAGGGTGAGCGGGAAAAATTGCTCGCGATGGAAGACGCTCTCGGCAAGCGGGTGATCGGCCAGGTCGAAGCGGTGGAGGCCGTCTCCAACGCCGTGCGGCGCGCGCGGGCGGGCCTTTCGGATCCCCACCGGCCGATGGGATCCTTCCTCTTCCTCGGGCCGACCGGTGTCGGCAAGACGGAACTGACGAAGGCGCTCGCCGCGTTCCTCTTCGACGACGATCAGGCGATGGTGCGCATCGACATGTCGGAGTTCATGGAGAAGCACTCCGTTGCACGGCTGATTGGCGCGCCGCCCGGCTATGTCGGTTATGAAGAGGGCGGCGTCCTCACCGAGGCGGTGCGGCGGCGACCCTATCAGGTGATCCTGTTCGACGAGATCGAAAAGGCGCACGGCGATGTCTTCAACGTGCTGCTCCAGGTGCTCGACGACGGGCGCTTGACGGATGGCCAGGGCCGGACGGTCGATTTCAAGAACACGCTGATCATCCTCACGTCCAATCTGGGGGCGGAATATCTCGCCAACCAGCCCGAGGGCGAGGACAGCGATGCGGTGCGGGGCGAGGTGATGGAGGCCGTGCGCGCACGGTTCCGGCCGGAGTTCCTCAACCGCTTGGATGAAATCATCCTCTTCCACCGGCTGGGCCGGGCGGAGATGGCCGGCATCGTGGAGATCCAGGTCTCGCATCTGCAGAAGCTCCTCGCCGACCGCAAGATCACGCTGGATCTCGACCGGGAGGCAAAAGTCTGGCTGGCAAATGCGGGCTATGACCCCGTCTATGGCGCGCGGCCGCTCAAGCGCGTCATCCAGAAGCGGCTGCAGGATCCGCTTGCGCAGCTCCTGCTTGAAGGCGTGGTGAGCGAGGGCGAGACTGTCGCGGTGACGACGGGAGCGAACGGGCTCCTCATCAATGGCCGCGACTTTTCGGACGCGAAGGATGACCTCGTCACCAGGCTGCCGCGCCGTCAGGTCCACTGACGGTGTGATCAGTTGACGGCGCATTCTGGTTCGTCTCCTCTCGCGCGCCATTGCGCGCGGAGGGGAGATGAAAGGCAGTAAGATCTTTGGCGGGGCCATCGCTGCCCTGGGTTCGGCGCTGGCCTTTCCCTTCGGGACGAAAGAGGGCACGAAGATCCGCGCCTACGCGGCGGAGCGACTGGTGCCGCACTATGCGCTCGCGACGCCGGCCGGACCCATCCGATTTGCCTGTCCGACCCGTGCGGCAGCCCGCATGCCGATGTCGTTCTTCCACCTCGAGCCGGAAACGGCGCGCTGGATCGACGCGCTCGTTGGTCCCGACGATGTGATGTGGGACGTGGGGGCGAATATCGGCACCTTCGCGCTCTATGCCGCCCATGTGCGCCGCGCGCACGTTGTAGCCTTCGAGCCGAGCGCCCAAACGTTCGGCGTGCTCTACAGCAACATCGCCCTCAATCGTCTGGGCGAGCGGGTGCAGGCCTTTTGCCTGGCGCTGGCGAACGAGACAACGCGGGGCGAGTTCTTCCTGCACGCGACTGAAGCTGGTGAAGCTCTCAATGCCTACGGAGCGCCAGTCAATCTGCGGGGTGTGTTCGCGCCGGCGTTCCGGCAGGCGACGTTGAGCTTTCGCATCGATGATTTCATCACGATGTTCGGCGCGCCCGCGCCCCAGCACATCAAGATCGATGTCGACGGCAATGAGCTTGAGGTGCTCCAGGGCGCGCGGAAGTCGCTCGAGACCGTCAGATCGGTCCTGGTGGAGCTGGATGCGGCCTTCAGCGACAAGTCAAAGGACGAGGCGGCGATACGCCTCCTCATGGAAGCTGGGCTGCGCGAGGATCGCGCCTTTAGCAGCGGCTGGAACCGCGTCTTCGTGCGCGGTTAGGGAACGGGCGTTGCGGGCGCGATCGCATCGAGCGTTGCGATCGGGCCATCCAGCGGCTTATCAGCGATGAGTTCGTCAATCCGTGTCTTTTCGCGCAGGAAGGCACGGAGCTGCCCGCCTGTGAGCTTGCGTCCCGTGGCCATGCGAACCGATGTCGGATCGATCTGCGCTCGGGACTTCAACACTTCATAGTGAAGGTGCGGTCCCGAAGAGAGGCCGGTCGTTCCCACAAAGCCGATCACCTGGCCCTGGCGCACGCGTGCGCCACGACGGATGCCTTGGCCAAAGCGCGACATGTGGGCGTAGGCCGTCTGAAACCCATTGTCGTGGTTCAGCCGCACGTAGTTGCCATAGCCGTTGTTGCGGCCCGCGAAATCGACCGTGCCATTACCTGCGGCGACGATGGGCGTGCCGGTCGGGGCGGCGAAGTCGATGCCCTTGTGCATGCGCGAATAACCGAGGATCGGGTGGCGGCGCATGCCGAAGCGCGATGAGATGCGCGCGCCATCGATCGGCGTGCGGAGCAGCGCTTTCCGCGCGCTCTCGCCATTTTCGTCGTAGTAGTCGACAACGTCGTCGTCGTTCGTTGTGAAGCGGTACAGGCGATAGGATTTTCCCGACAGTGTGAGTGCACCGTAGAGGATTTCACCGTCCTTCACCGGGCCCGCGAGTTCGTCGTAGTAGCGGTCGTAATAGATCTCGAAGCTGTCGCCGTTTTGGATCTGGCGCTGAAAGTCGATGTCGTAGGAGAAGAGGCGGATCAGTTCGGCTGTAACGGACTCGGGCACACCGACCTTGGCGGCCGATAAATAGAGGCTCGATTCGATCACCGAGGCCGCATACATCGGCTTGGCAGTGAGTTCGCGTTCGGTGACGGTGGCGGCGAATTTGAGTTCGGCATCGCGGCGGACCGTTATCTCGCGCTCAACCGATTGTTTAATCGTGACCGAGACGAGGTCGCGTTGGACGACGCTGTCGATATCGGTGAGCGCCGGCGCGTCTCCATCGGTCTCATCGCGCGGCGCGGCGGCATGTTCTTCCGGCTTCAACTCGATGAGCACGCGTTGCCCGCGGCGCAGCTGGCGCGGATCGTATACGCCCTTGAGCGCCGCAAGTGCGCCTTGCACATCGCTGTCCCTTGCGCCTGCCTCGCTGAGGAGGCTTGCAAGCGTGTCGCCGCGCTCGACGGTCACGAGGCGGACATCGTTGCCCTCCATCGTGATGCCATCGCTCGGGCCCTCGGCGCCCGCGAATAGCTTGGCGAAATCGGGCAACACCGCCGAGACCGCGTCGATTTCCGCTTTCGCTTCCCCCGCGATCGTTCCCTCTCGCTCGAGCAGCAGCGGCGCACCGGCGGGCCCTGGGTTCTGGAGCGAGGCTTCCGCCGCTTGGCGGCGGTGGTTGGCGATCGCCTCCCATAATTGTTTCGCGTCAAGGGGAACGGCTGGCGGGCTCGCCTGGGCCGGTCCGTTCCAGGCAGGTCCAGAGACGATGGCCAACCCAAGCAGCACGAAACCAGCGATCGCACTCGAGGCGAGTGTCCAAATGTGAGGGGTTTCCGCCTGGCGGAGCGCAGTGTGCTGGTTCGACGTCGCCGGCGTGGAGGGGTGAGTCAAGCCAGACCTCTTTTTCGTTGCGATCGTCGCAATCGGCTTGCCGAATCGCAAGGTTTCCCTCAACGCCCGGGCCGGAGCCCTCGGCGAGGCGGCCGGACCGTGCCCTCGGGGCACCACCAAGTCAATACGTGATTCTTAACGCTTTCTCTCCCTTGACTTTCCCATGGTGCTGGCTATTTACTTAATGTTCCGTAGAGGCGATTCGGGGCGGACGAATCCGTCGCGTGTCGGCTCTCAGGGCCTTTTAGGCCAGCTTTCTCGTTTAGGCCGCGTGTTCGAACCTCGGGTTTCGGCCCAGGGGTCAAGCATCGTCGGCTCTCGGAGTATCGCTGGTCTGGGGTCCATGCTGATTGACATTGTAGGAAAGGGAAGGGAGACGCGGGCGGTTTTGGGCCGGTGGCGTTTCTGCTGATCTGGTTTGGCTGGGTGTTGCCGGCCTGGTCTGTTGGGTGTTTGGCGCGGGGCTTGTCTTCGCGGC
>WGNU01000005.1 GCA_016124385.1 Alphaproteobacteria bacterium
GTTTTAGCATCGCGCGTTTTGTTGTGAGGCGTCGCTGGCTGACCCTTGGCATCCTCGGCGCGATCACGGCGTTCTTGTCCGTCGGTCTCGTCAATGTCGAGCTACGCACGATCTTCAGCGATCTGCTGCCGGAATCGCATCCCTACGTTCAGACGTACAAGGATCATCCAAATTTTGGCAACCCGCTGACGGTGACAATCCTCGTCAAGCGGATCGATGGCGACATCTACAATCCCGAGACGCTCCGCAAGGTATGGGACCTGACGCGCGACGTCGATCTCGCGCCGGCCGTCGATCACGATCAGATCCTCTCGATCGCAACGGAAAAGGCGCGCTATGCCGAAGCGACGCCCTACGGCATCGAGACGCAGCCGCTGATGGACGATCACCCGCCCGCGACGCCGCAGGAGATCGCTCAGCTGCGGGAGCGCATTGGCAAGTCGCCCAATGTCGCGCGCTTCATGATCTCGAGCGACGAAACAGGCACGCTCATCCAGGCGACGTTTATCGAGCGCTTGCTCGATTACGGCGAAACCTTCGAATACCTCCAGACGCTCGTCGAGAAGGCGCGCGACGATCGTCACGAGATCCACATGGCGGGCCAGCCAGTTCTGACCGGCTGGGTGTACCGCCACGAGCTTCAAATGCTCATGATCTTCGCGATCACGGGGGTTGCGCTGGTGGTCGCGCTCTATCTCTATACGCGCTCACTGGCGGGCGTTGTCACGCCGCTCGTTGTCAGCACGATCTCGGCGATCTGGGGGTTTGGCTTTGTCGGCTGGCTGCAGGACCCGATCGAGCCGCTTGTCATGGTGGTGCCGCTCCTGCTTGTTGCGCGGGCTTTCAGCCACTGCGTTCAGTTCACGGAGCGTTACTACGAGGTCCTGGAGGTCGTGCACGACCGCCAGCGCGCGGCGGAGATTTCCGTTGGCGTGATGTTCGCGCCAAGCGTACTCGGGATCGTCACCGACGCGGCGGGCCTGTTTCTGATAGCCGTCGCGCCGATTCCAGCGCTTGAGCGTCTCGCCTTTTTCTGCGGCTTCTGGGCGGCGATCCTCATCCCCACCAACGTCTTTCTGTCGCCGATCATCCTCACGTGGCTGCCCATGCCGCGCCATGTGCGGGCGGACGAGCAGCGTTCGCTGCTGGACCGGTTCATCAAGGGCCTGCTCTCGGTGATGTCGCGGCTGACGCACGGCCCGCTCGCGCCCGTCACGACGATTACGGTCGTCGTTCTAACGGTCCTGGCGGTCGGTCAGGTGCTTCAGATGAAGATCGGCAACCCCGTCGAGGGATCCAATCTTCTGTGGAAGGATTCCGAATACAACGTTGCCGTCGCGGAGATCAATTCGGGCTTCCCCGGACTCAACACGCTTGAGGTCATATTCGAGACGCGCGACGACGATCCGCTCAATCGCGTCATGCGCAAGGCGGAAACCGTGCGCACGATGCAGCGTCTCCAATATCTGATGGAGACCAGCGAACACCGGCCTGAGGCCTCGCTCTCGTTCGCGGACTATTTGGGCGAAGCCAGCCGGTTGTTCGCCGGCGGCAACCCGAAATGGGCGCCGCTCGATCCCGAGGACACCGCGACAGAGGCGGCGACCAGCGCGCTCATGCTCGGCACGGGACCAAAGGCCTTCTCGCACGTTGCCGATTTCGAGCAGCGCAACGGCACAGTCTCCTTCTGGTTCAAGGACAACAAGCAGGAGACGGTCGACGGCGCGCTCGCCGCCGCGCGCGCGGCGGTGGACGCGATCGGCACCGAGTTCGAGGCCTTCCGCGTGCGTCTGGGCTCGGGAACCATTGCGCTTCAGCAATCTGTCAATGATGCGGTCAACTACTATCAGTGGATCATTCTCGCGCTCTTGAACCTCGTCATGATCATTTCCTGCAGCTTCGCCTACCGCTCGATCGCGGCCGGGCTGCTCCTGATCGTGCCGGTCAATCTCTCCAATCTCTTTCTGGGCGCCGTGATGACGCAGATGGGCCTTGGCCTTGACGTCAACACGCTCCCGATCACGGCGATCGGCATCGGCGTGGGGATCGACTACGGGATCTATCTCCTGAGCCGGATTTGTGAAGAGACCCGCGATCCGAGGGATCTTGCGCGCGCCATCCGCGCCTCCGTGACGACAACCGGCAAGGCGATCTTCTTCACCGCGACGATCGTGCTCTTGGGCATTTTGCCCTGGTACTACCTCTCCGCGCTCAAGTTCCTGGCGGATATGGGATTGCTGCTGGTCGTCGTGATGCTGATCAACATGGTGATCGCGCTCCTCGTGGTGCCGCTGCTCGTCTGGCTGTTCCGCCCGGCATTCGTCTTCAAGAAGGACCTACTGGTCGGCGAGAGCATCGATCTCGAGGCGCTCGCGGCCGAGGGGCGCCGCAACCGCGCAAACCAGCACATCAACTCGTCCGCACACGGCCTTGTTCCGGCCGAGGCAGTCGAATGACGCGGACCAGGCGGCCGGCAATGAGAAGGTAAAGGGAGGAGCCTCATGCATATCAGAAAGTTCGGGCCCGAGTTCACGCGCCGGGCATTCCTCGAAAAGGCGGCGGCAGGGGTCGCGATGGCGGGAATCCTCTCGCCGTTGTGGCCGGAGATCGCGCGCTCGGGGACGATCACCAAGTCCTATCCGGACGAACTCCTGTCGATCGACGCCTATACTAAGGGCAAGATCAAGACTGGCGATGTGATCAACGCCGACAACATCGACGTCGTGAAGGATCTCGTCGATCCGATCTGCTACATGCAGGTCAAGGAGATGGGGCGCCGCTTCACGATCGTTCCCACGACCACCGACGTCACGAAACTCTATCCGCACGAATATCTGGAGGCCACGCTCAGCAACCAGGGCAAGGGCGCGCTCGATTCGACCGGCAATGTCGTCACCACCGACGGCAAGCCGTGGATCGGCGGCAATCCCTTCCCCGACGCGAAGGACGGCATTCAGGCCTTTTACAATCTGGTTCTCTCCTGGGGCCGCCACGATCAGTCGCTCTATGCGGTACGCGATTGGGACATCAGCCCGGCGGGTGGGCTTTCCTACGAGTATGATTTCGTCTGGGTCGAGCAGAACACGATCGGCCTGGTGAATGGCTCGGAGCCCTATTGGGCCGGTCATGAGGACAAGCTGCGCTATCAGGTGGTCTGGTTCACGTCGCCGACCGACGTGAAGGGCACGGCGTTCCTCAATCACTGGCACTACGATCAGGCGAAGTTTCCCGACCTATGGGGCTATTTGCCGGCGTTCAAAAGGGTCCGGCGCTTCCCGACCAACCAGCGCTTTGAGCCGCTGGTGCCGGGCGTGACGTTCTTCCTGTCCGACGCGTGGTCGGCGGGGGACCCGGCGCTCACCTGGGGCAACTACAAGCTCGTCGGCTCCAAGCCGCATCTGGGCTCCGTCTCCGGGAACTGGTCGGGCGGCAGAAACGCGAATTGGGAGCGCGAGGTTCACGGCGGACCGCAGGGTCAGACCTTCTTCGAGGACTACAAGGAGCTGATCCCCGAGGTGCTCGTCGTCGAGGCCGAGCCCACCGGTTTTGAGCGCGCGCCCGTCGGCAAGAAGCGCATCTGGATCGACACGCGCAACATGATGTTCGTTGCCTACGTGACGTTCGATCGCCGCGGCGAAGCGTGGAAATCCTTCGAGCCGGCGTTCAGTCAGTACTCTGATGGAACGAACTCCCACATGGATGGCGGCCATCCGCTGTGGTCGTGGACTCACGTCCACAGCCACGACGTTCAGACCAATCGCATGAGCCGCTTCTCCCAGGTCCGCAAGATCTCGAACGGGTTCGAGAGCAAGTACAACACGGGCCCGGGAATCTTCGATCAGTACATGACGGAACAAGCGCTCCGTCGTCTGGGAGCGTGACGATGGGGCGGCGCGCGCGCATCGCGGCGTTGGGGCGGCACATGGTGTCGCCCCTGCGCGCGTCGCTTCTTTGCCTGCTATGCGTGGCGGCGGGCGCCGCCGCCGCGGGCGCGGAGCCGCGGCTCCTGCGCCAGGGAACGCCGCACGAGGCGCTCTATGCGGTGGCGTTTGACGGGGTCGACGGCATCGCCGTTGGTGCGCTGGGGGCCGTCCTGCAGACGCGCGATGCCGGTGCGACCTGGTCGCAAACGGACTCGGCCCCCACCGATCTGACCTTGCTGGCGGCCGCAATGCGCGGTGACACGCGTCTCGTCGTCGGTCAGCTCGGTAAGGCCTTCCGCGCCATTGGCAGCGGCGCGTGGGAGGAGGTGGACACCGGCACCCAAAACCGCCTGCTCGCGGTGGCCTATGTGACCAGCGGGGTTGCGGTCGCAGCGGGCGGCTTTGGCACGCTCATTCGTTCATCCGATGGCGGACGGACATGGGCGTCCGTGGCACCCGACTGGCCGACGATCATTGGTGATGATTTCGAGCCGCATCTCTACGACATCGCGGTCCTCGACGACGGCAACGTGCTGTGCATCGGCGAGTTCGGCTTGATCCTGCGCTCGCGCGATCAAGGTCTGACCTGGGAGACCGTCCACAAGGGCGAGGCCTCCTTGTTCGGCATCGCGGTCGAAGGTGCCAGGGGGCTAGCCGTCGGACAGGATGGCGCCGTGCTGCGCTCGGACGATGGCGGCGCAACGTGGCGCTCCGTGTCTTCCGGCCTCGACGGCATTCTCCTGGATGTCTGGCTGAGCGGCGCCGAGGCGGTCCTCGTCGGTGTACGAAACGCGGCGACCAGCCGCGATGGCGGACAGACCTGGACCCAAACCAGCGAGGCGGGGCTCGCGCAGGGCTGGCACCAGGCGATCGGTGCGCCGCGGCGGGGCACCGAAGCCAAACCGGTACCGGTCACCGTCGGGCATGCGGGCCGCATTCTGGCATTTGACGAACAGCAAGAAGGACCCCGCTGAGCGGGCATCCGAAAGGGGGAGAAGTGTCATGAACACGACGTGGAAGCTGAAGGCGCTGTTGGTGGGCGTTGCCGGACCCTTGATACCGGCGACCGCACTGGCCGTTGACATCGATGTGCAGGGGTTCGTCCGCCAGGAAACGGCGGTGAGTTTCACGGGGACAGAGAACCCGTATAATCAGCATGGGAACTTGTTCAACGGCTACACGGTCGCGCGGGATTCAACGCTGATCGCCGGCGCAGCCGACACGGTCGTTCGCGATGTCAGCAACGGTGACAACGAGCTCAACCTCTTCACCGTGCGCACTGAACTCGACGTGACGGCGAACTTCACCTCGAACTTGACCGGCTACGCCCAGATCCGCGCGGTCTACGACCCCGGGTTCTACGATGATTTCGAGGATCCCAATTTCTTCAACGTGCCGTTCCACGGCGATCGGGCGAACCGGCTGGAAGTCGCCGATTCCAACTACATGATCGACCTGCAGGCGCTCTATCTCGACTTCAACGAGGGGCCCTTGTGGATCCGTCTCGGTAACCAGCAGATCGCCTGGGGTGAATCGCTGTTCTTCCGCGTGCTCGATGTCCCCAATGGCCTCGATCTGCGCCGCCATCTAATTCTCGATTGGGCGGCGGAGGAATATGCCGACGAGCGCGTCCCTTCGCCGGGCATCCGAGGGTCCTATCGATTTGGTCAGGATACGGAGCTTGAGCTGTTCGGCCAGTTGTTTAACCCGAGCATCCTTCCCAACCCGAACACGCCCTACAATCTCATTCCGACACAGTTCACGGTGCATCAGGAAGAGGGCTTCGACGACGCCGAGGACGACATCAATTTCGGCGGTCGCCTGCAGACCAAGATCGGCGAGCTGGCCCTGCAGGCGATTGCCGTCCACCGCACCAACCCGGACGGCGTTTTCCGCTGGACGGATTCGGGCGCAGGTCCGCTCGCGGGCACGCCGTTCGAAATCTCAACGACGGGCGTTCGCTCGGCGCAGGAATGGTTCACCTATGCCAGCATGGTCCGTCTGGATGGCGTGGGCGGCCTCAACGCCGCCGTGCGCGACTTCCAGCCGGTCACGGGCGGCCTCGGTGCCTTCGAAGCCGGCAATTTCGCTCTGGCCTCGGCGGAGCTGGACTTTTTCTTCCAGGCTTTCGGTGGCCTGCGCGGTCACATCGAGCGCGTCTATCCCGAAGAGAACATCTTTGGCCTTGGCGCGAACTACCTGATCTTCGATGAGCCGGGCTCCTGGCTCGACCAGCTTGTCGTGCGGGCCGAGGCGACGGTCACGCCCGACAAGAAATTCACCAGCCCCTCGCTCAGCCGGCAGTTCGTGGAGCGCGACGAAGTCGCGGCTTCGTTCGTGCTGGAGAAGTACCAGCGCTTCTCGGAGGATTTCCCGGCGACCTTCCTCGTCTTCCAGTATCTCTACAAGTCCGACAGCGATCTCTTCGGACGGCTCCTGGACGGCAATGGGGCTTCGCCGACTTCGACGCCCGATGGCGACGACGGCTTCCACGCCTTTGTGCTGGCGGCCCAACAGCCGTTCCCGAACCTCATCTGGCGCGCGGATTTGTCAGTGCTCGCCGATGTGAACGGCGGCGCGCTCATTCAGCCGGGCGTGCGCTGGAAGCCGAATGATCAGTTCGCGGTCGAGCTCTACGGCAACTTCACGCTGACCGACGGTGGCAATGACGACATCATCGACACGATCGATTTCGTCGATGAGATCGCGGCGCGCATAACGTTCCAGTTCTGACGCCCCTCACCCGGCGTCTGAACGATCGGGCGGCGCACTCCGTTCCTCCGGGGGCGCGCCGCCCGCCCCGTTCGGGGCAGAGGCGAGATGTGGATCAAGCGATACGATCGAGAGTTCAGCCGGCGGATCGTCCTCGAGCGTCTCGGGGCGGGCGTGATCGCCACCGGGATCTTGAGCCCGCTATGGCGGGTCTTGGCCGAAACGGGCGAGGCGGTATCCGCCTATCCTGACGAGCTCAACGCGATCGAGGAATATACCAAGGGCGCGCTGGCCCCAGGCATGCGCATTACGGCCGACAACGTCGATCTCGTGCGCGATTTGCTGGATCCGGTTCGCTACCGCCACGTGAGAGAGATGGGGCGCACGCTCGAATTGGTCGCCCCGACCCGCGCGCTCCATCGCCTCAGTCCATACGAGTATGTCGAGGCTACGCTGCGCAATGCCGGCCAGGCGCGCTTCGATGCGAGCGGTAATGTCGTCACCGCCCAGGGCGAGCCGTGGATCGGCGGCAATCCCTTCCCCGACCCAAAATCGGCGATCGAGGCGTTTGCCGCCCTGACGCTGAGTTGGGGCCGCCATGACATCTCGGTCTATGCGGGCCGCGAGTACGATCTCGATGTCGGCGGCGATGTGTCCTTCACCTATGAATCGGTCTGGACGGAACTCGCGCCCGTCGCGCGCGTCGCCGTGCCGCCGATGCCGGTTTGGCCCGAGCACGCGGACAAGCTTCGCTTTCAATCGGTGCTTTTCACCTCGCCGAACGAAGTCAATGGCACCTCGTATCTCAACATTTGGCCGTACGATCAGAACCAGTTTCCCGAGCTCGAAGGCTATCTACCGGCCTTCAAGCGCATTCGCCGCTTCCCGACCAATCAGCGGTTCGAGCCGCTTATTCCAGGGTCGAATCTCTATCTCTCGGATGCATGGGCCGCCGGCGATCCATTTCTGACGTGGGGGAATTACCGCATCGTCGCGCAAGGCCCCGCGCTCGCGTCGCTGTCGGGCGGCTGGCAGGCCGATCATCCCAATTGGGAACATGCGGTCCATGGCGGCCCGCAAGGCAAGACCTTCTGGGATACCAAGGTGGAATTGGTGCCCGAGGCGCTGGTGGTCGAGGCCGAGCCCGTGAAATTCCCGCGCGCTCCCGTAAGCAAGAAGCGGGTGTGGATCGACGCGCGCACCATGCTGCCCTTCGCGATGGTGAGCTACGATCGCCGCGGCGACGTTTTCCGGTTCTTCGACGGGGCGTACTCGCTCTACGAATCCGATATCGGCAGCGTCCGCGATGGCGCGCACACCTATTGGTCCTGGACGCATCTGCACGCGCATAATGTGCAGACCGATCAGATGACGCGGATCGAGCAGGTGCGCAGCGTCGCCGGCGGCCATACGATGATGGTCAACGACCAGGCGGCGTTCGACCGCTATCTCACGCACCAGGCGATGATGCGCTACGGCAATTAGGCCGCATCGTCTGGGCACTTCTTTCGAAGGGGTCGCGCGCTCCCGCCGTGATGATTAATACCCGCGCCCGCGACACCAAAAGCCGGGCTATCAGGGAGTTTCCGCAATGAAGAAGAGAGTGATTGCCGCGAGTGTGGCGCTGCTCGTGGCCGCACCAGCCTTGGCGGGCACGATGGAGAGCACCTTCGCGAATTCGACGACCATCACGAACACGAAGACCGGCGCCGTCTCGACGTGGCTTTTCAACGGCGACAACACCTACACGATGAAGAGTGCCGACGGCGAGACGTCGGGCACATGGTCGATCGAGGGTCATTCCATCTGCACGCAGCCCAGCGCGCCCGATGCGCCGGCCTATTGCGCCGGCCTCGTCGAGGGGAAGAATCCGGGCGATACCTGGGAGACGACCGATCAGAACGGTGACACGCTGTCGATTTCGATCACCGAAGGCCGCTAGTCCGGCGCGCGGCAAGGCGGCCTTGGGCCGCCGCCGCGAGGCGGGAATGGCAGAGCGGTCCGACGCAATCAACAACCGGCCTTCCGACGCCCACGCCGCCGCTGACGCAGCGTGTGGCGTTCCAGGCCGATCGGGTCATCGACGTTCTCCAGGGGGTCATGTGCGCCTAGGGGGTGAAACCGCCTTGCGCTATAATGCCGGGGCGTGTGCGATCGCGCGGACGATCGCCGACCCCCGATGCGTGGAGAAGACCGATGAGCAATCCTGCCGTGAAGGAGCGGGCGAACCGCGAGGCGGCCTATGCGGAACCGCTGGAGACGCTGGACCCGGCGCAGCCCGCCCTGTTCCAGGCGGATGCGATGTGGCCCTATTTCGAGCGCCTGCGCCGGGAGGACCCGGTCCATTTCACGCCGGAGAGCGAGTACGGGCCCTATTGGTCGATCACCAAGTACAACGACATCATGGCGGTGGACACGAACCACCAGGTGTTCTCGTCCGACTTCCTGAAAGGCGGCATCACGATCCAGAACGGCCGGACGGATTTTGAGCCGCTGCCGATGTTCATCGCGATGGACCCGCCCAAGCACGACGTGCAGCGCAAGGCCGTGAGCCCCGCCGTCGCGCCGCCCGCGCTGGCCGAGATGGCGCCGCAGATCCGCGAGCGCGCCGCCGGCATTCTCGACGACCTGCCGATCGGCGAGGAATTCGACTGGGTGGATCTCGTCTCCAAAGAGTTGACCGCGATGACGCTCGCGACGCTCTTCGATGCGCCCCAGGCCGATCGCCGCAAGATCACCTATTGGTCGGATGTCGTGACGACCATTCCCGCGCCCGGCGCGCTCGTTGAAACGTTCGAGGAGAAGATCGCGATCTTCTCCGAGTACAACGCCTATTTCGCCGATCTGTGGAATCAGAAGGTCAACGCCGCGCCGCACGGCGATCTGATCTCGATGCTCGCGCATCACCCCGAAACGCGCGACATGGCGCCGCGCGAGTATTTCGGCAACATCGTTCTCTTGACGGTCGGCGGCAACGACACGACGCGCAACACGATCTCCGGCTCGATCGTCGCGCTCAATCAGTTCCCGGATCAATATGCCAAGCTGCGCGCGAACCCGGCGCTGATCCCCGCGATGGTCTCAGAGACCATCCGCTGGCAGACGCCGCTTGCCCACATGCGCCGCACCGCGCTTGAGGACATCGAGTTCAAGGGCAAGGCGATCAAGGCCGGCGACAAGGTCGTCATGTGGTACGTCTCGGGCAATCGCGACGAGGAAGTCATCGAGCGCCCGAACGACTACGACATCGAGCGCAAGAACCCGCGCCAACACATCTCCTTCGGCTTCGGCATTCACCGCTGCGTCGGCAATCGCTTGGCCGAGCTGCAATTGACGATCATCTGGGAAGAGATCCTGAAGCGCTTCCCGGAAGTCATCCTCGTGGGCGAGCCCAAGCGCGTCTATTCGACCTTCGTGAAGGGCTACGAGTCGATGAAAGTGGTCATCCCCCGGCGTAACTAGCCGGGCAACGCCTCTGGCGCGAGCGGCCGCCACGCGGTCGCCGCCGCCCGTTTGGCCGGGACGCCGAGCATGCGCAGCTGTAGCTCGGCGACTTTCGATCCCGCTTCCGCGCCCGCCTCCCCGTTGAGGCGCGCGAGCAGCGCGCTCGCCGCCATCGCGGTGAAAACCTCGATCAGCAGATCATCGACCTTCACCGTGAAGGCGCCCTGCCGGACGCCGCGTTTGAGGTCGGCGCGCAGATAGCTCGCCATTTGTTTGCGGAGGGAAGGGAGCGACCACATCGCGCGTAGGAGCGCCCAACCCCATTCCGGCTGCCCGCATGCGATTTCGAGGAATTGGCGCGTCGCGCGGCTGGTCCGCTCGATCGCATCGTCGAGATCGACCATCGCCGCGTCGAGCCGTCGCGCGACATCGCCCGCGATCCGCAGCGCCACTTCTGTGGCGATCGCGTCCTTGTCCTTGAAGTGCAGATAGAACGTGCCGTTGGCGACATCCGCCGCGCGCGCGATTTCGTTGACCGAGGCCGCCTCGAACCCGTCACGCGCGAAGACGCCGACGGCGGCATCCATCAGCCGCGCGCGCGTGCGCGCGCTCTTGCCCAAATGCCGCGCCTCGTCGGCGAAGACGCCCGCCAGCGCCCGAGTCTTGCTGATGGCCATGCGGTCAACTCTACCCGTTTCGCTGAAATTGACAAGACTCCCAGAAATGGGATATATCCCAGTTATTGGAGAGGCGATCCTGTCCGGCCTGACCGCAAATCAGCCAAACCACAAGAAGGAGAGGGCCATGCAAGGCGATCCGATCATCAAAGTGCGCGAGATGGCGTTCCCGCGGCTGAGCGCGCCCGATCTCGATGCGATGGAGGCGTTCCTCATCGATTTCGGCATGGTGCGCGCGCATCGCACCGACGAGACGCTTTACATGCGCGGCGTCGGGCCGGCGCCTTACGTCCATGTGGTCGAGCGGGGCGAGCCGGGCTTCATCGGCTTCGCGTTCGAGGCGCAAACGCGCGAGGACCTCGAACGCATCGCAGCGAGCGAAGGTTTCTCCGCCGTCGAGCCGCTGGAAGCGCCAGGCGGCGGTTGGCGCACGCGCGTGACCGATCCGCACGGCGTCGCGGTGGAGGTCGTCCACGGCATCGCGCCTGCCGCCCCGCTGGGCGACAGCGCGCCGCGCCCGCTCAACATGGGAACGAAATTCGAGCGCATCGGCACGGTGCAGCGCATCAAGGCGGGCCCCAGCCGCATCAAGCGCTTCGGCCATCTCGCGATGAACGTGCGCGACGTGAAGGCCTCGATCGCCTGGTACCGCGCGCGCTTCGGCATTCTTGAATCCGACCGGATCAACCTTGCGCCCGGCATGCCGGTTGCGATCTTCACACGCTGCGATCGCGGCGCGGAGCCCGCCGACCATCACTCCATTCTCTTTGCGAGCGACATGGGCTCGGGCGGGATGCCCGGGCTCAACCACCTCTCATGGGAGGTCTGCGACATCGATGATCTTCTGGCGGGAGCGGAGCACCTGGCCGCGAAGAAACGCGCGCGCGAGTGGGGCATCGGCCGCCATCTGCTCGGCAGCCAGGTGTTCGACTATTGGCGCGATCCCTGGGGTCACATCCACGAACACTGGACGGATGGCGATCAGCTCGATGCGAGCGTGCCGGTCGGCGATCATTCGATCGATGTCGGCGCCGCGAGCCAATGGGGGCCCAATCCGCCGCCGACCTTCGGGCGCACCATCGCGCCGCAGCCGCGTTAGGGGGACCCAACGATGTCGAAGATCGATGTTCCTGTTCTTGTCGTCGGCGCCGGGCCGGTTGGCCTTCTCGCCGCACAATTGCTCGGCCGCCGCAACATCCAGGTGATGGTGGCGGAGAAATACGAGGCCCGCCTCGAGGCGCCCAAGGCGCACGCGCTCAATCCGCGCTCGCTGGAAATCTGCGCGGCGGCGGGCCTGCCGATGGACGCGATCCACGCCGTCGCGACCCGCACGGAGGAGGGCCGCGACGTGCGCATGGTAACCGCGCTCACCGGCGAGGAGATCGGCGTGCTTCCCTATGAGCGCCAGGACGAGGCCGTGCGCGCGCTCACGCCATGGCCGCTCATCAATATCGAGCAGCCGAAATTCGAGGCGGTCGTGGAAGAGGCAGTGTCGGGCCTTCCCGCCGTCGATTTGCGGCGCGGGCTCGAATGGCTGCGCTGCGATCAGATCGGCGATGCGGTGATCTCGGTGCTTAAGGATCGCGCGACCGGCACCGAGACGACGATCCGCAGCCGCTATCTCATCGCGGCCGATGGCGCCGGCAGCGTCGTGCGCGATGATCTCTGCATCCCGATGGACGGGCCCGAGGCCCTTCAGACCCACATGATGATCCATTTCGAGGCGGATCTTCGCGCGCTTGTCGCGGATCGCCCCGCCATTCTCTATTTCCTGTTCGGCCCCGCCGCGAGCGGCGTCCTCATCGCCTATGACATCGCCAAGACCTGGGTGCTGATGCATCCCTGCCGCCCGGACGAGACGGCGGACGCCTTCCCGCCGGAGCGTGCGCGCGCGCTGGTCGAGGCCGCGATCGGCGCCCCGGTGCCCGATCTCGTCATCAAGGGCGCGCGGTCCTGGGTGATGTCGGCGCAGGTCGCGCGGCGCTATCGCGCGGGCAACGCGTTCCTGGTCGGCGATGCCGGCCACCGCTTCCCGCCGACCGGCGGCCTCGGCCTCAACACCGGCATCGGCGACATCGACAACCTCGCCTGGAAGATCGCGGCGGTGGAGGAGGGCTGGGCCGCGCCCGCGCTCCTGGAAACCTACGAGGCGGAACGCCGCGCGATCGCGCAGGCGAACATGGGCCAGAGCCTGGCAAACGCGATGCGCTTCGGCGTGCTGTTCGAGGCGCTCGGCTACGCGCCGGGTCAATCAGTTGATCCCGCGATCTTCGCGCATCGCCTTGCCGATCCCGCCGCGCGCGCCCGCATCGAGAGCGCCGTCGCCGATCAGAAGGAGCATTTCGACAGCCTGCGTCTCCAGCTGGGCTTTGCCTATGGCAAGGCGCTGGACGCCGACGCCACCTTGCCGATCTCGGCCTTCACGCCGAAATCCGTGCCGGGCGCGCGCCTGCCGCACGTGCCGCTGGCCGACGGACGCTCGACGCTCGATCGTATCGCCGCAAGCGGCTTCACCGTGATCCTCTGCGGCGCACGCGAGGCGCCCGGCGATCTGGGCGCCGCGCCCGTGCCGCTGACGCTGCTCCGTGAGGGCCGCGAGATCGCGGCGGCGGAGGGCGACCTCGCCCGCGCGCTGGGGCTGGCGGCGAACGCGATCGTGATCGTCCGCCCGGACGGACACATCCTTGCCGTGCTCGATGATCCGCAGGCGCTCCGCGCCGCGCTGTGCGACTATGTGGGCGTCACCGGCACCGAACGCTTAGTGGGGGCCGCCTGATGGATCTCGGCATCAAGGGACGCAAAGCGCTCGTCTGCGCGTCGTCGCAAGGGCTCGGCTATGCCTGCGCGACGGCGCTCGCGCGCGAGGGGGCGATCGTGACGATCAACGGCCGCGACCGCGCCAAGCTCGCCGATGCCAGTGCCGCGATCGCCGCCGCGACCGGCGGCGAGCTCCGCTGGATCGCGGCCGATCTGACCGACGCGTCGGCGCGCGGCGAGCTCATCGCCGCGTGCGGAGAAAGCGACATCCTCATCACCAACAATGCGGGTCCGCCGCCCGGTCTTTTCGAGACTTGGGATGAGGCTGCCTGGCTCGGCGCCGTCAACGCCAACATGCTTCCCGCGCTGATGCTGATCCGGGGGTTGCTGCCGGGCATGCGCGCGCGCAAATTCGGGCGCATCGTCAACATCACGAGCGCGATGGTGAAGACACCGCTGGCACCGATGGGCCTCTCGACCGCCGCGCGCGCCGCGCTGACGGCCGCCTGCAAGGCGCTCGTTCCGGAAATCGCCGCCGACAACGTGACGATCAACAATCTCCTGCCCGAGCGGTTCGATACGCCGCGCCAGGAAAAGATGGCGCAGCTCGCCGTCGCGCTGAAGGGCATTACCTACGAGGAGGCGCGCGCGGAGATCGCGGACTCGATCGCCGCCAAGCGTTTCGGCCGTCCGGAGGAATTCGGCGATGCCTGCGCGTTCCTCTGCGCCGCCCAGGCGGGCTTCATCTCCGGCCAGAACCTTCAGCTCGATGGCGGCTCCTATCGGGGTCTGATCTGATGGCGGCGCGCGGTCTGGCCGTGCTGCTCGGCTTCCTTCTTTGGGGTTCAAGCATGGCGCACGCCGAACCGGACGCGATCGCCATCGCGCCGCTGGACGAAGCACTCACCTTTGCGCGGACGGCCGACGGCCGCGTGATCGCCGTCACATCGTACGAGGCCGGCCGCGTTCGCGGCATCGATCTGGAGAGCCTGAAGGGCGCGCCTTCCGACGATGCGATCGATCTGCTCGCGCGCCACGGCGAGAGCGCCCTTCGCGCGGCGATCGAAGCCGCGGCCGCGCCCGTCGACGTCGCGGTCAAGGCGCTGGACATGCCCGTCCGCCTCGCGAGCGAGCACATCGCGGTTGGAACGAACTACCGCGAGCACGCGGAAGAATCCTCCGTCAACGGAGGACCGTTTCTGTTTCCGAAATACGTGGCGCCGACCGCTGCGCGCGCCCCGATCCCCTCGACCGGCGGACTTCTCGATTACGAGGTCGAGCTGTGCCTCGTCACGCTCGCGCCCCTGCCCGATGGCGCCCCGGCCGCGGGCGGGCTCATCCTCTGCAATGACGTGACGGATCGCGCGACGCTTCTGCGCAAAATCGATCCCAGCGACCCTCAGTCCGGCAAGGGCTTCACGTCCGGCAAGAGCGCGCCGGGATTTCTCCCGGTCGGCGATCTCTTCGTCGTTCCGCGCGACCTGAAAGCTTTCGCCGCCGCGCGCACGCTCCAGCTTTCCGTCAACGGCGAGGAGCGCCAGCGCGCGCCGGTCAGCGACTGGATCTGGGATCTGGATGAGATCCTCGCTCAGGCGCGGGGCCGCCGCCAGACGAATTGGGACTATTGGGGCGGCACCGCGCGCCTGCCGTTCGACGAGAGGGGCGCGGTTCCCGCGCGCACGCTCGTTCTGGCCGGCACGCCCGCGGGCACCGTCTTCAACGGCCCTGCGACGTCCGACTATGCCTGGGGCGTGCTCGATTGGCTGGCCGGCTTCTGCCAGCAGACGATCGCGAGCCACGTCGTCGAAGCCTATATCGCGCGCACGGCGGCCGAGGGGATCTATCTGAAGGCGGGCGACCGCGTGTCGATCCGTGTCGATGGCCTTGGCGCGCTCGAGAACCTCATCGAAGGGCCGAACACGGAATGAGAGACGGGCGCGAGATCACTCCCGCGCCCGTTCCTGCCGTTCTTTTCGCACTTACTCGGCGGCCGCCTTCGTTTGGCGGCGATAGGATTTCAGCTCCGGCATCACGTGCTTGGCGAA
Source organism: Alphaproteobacteria bacterium (assembly GCA_016124385.1). GTDB lineage: Bacteria > Pseudomonadota > Alphaproteobacteria > Micropepsales > Micropepsaceae > JACADY01. The sequence goes on from WGNU01000005.1 coordinate 15,559, forward strand.
GGTGCGCATGTTTTTCTCCGCGTAGCCGTAGTCCATGCCGGCATAGCTGAAGACGCCGGTGAAACTGTCCGCGCCGCAGCGGTTCGTGCAGTCGAGGATCTTGTTGTAGCACTGCTCGGGCGTGCCCCAGATCTGCAACGACAGGAAGAACTCGACCATCGCCTCGTCGCCGCCCGGTGCGTTCACAGCGTTCTGCATCTCGCGATAGGATTCATAGCCCTTCATCGATTGCAGATGCTGGCCTTTGAATTCGTAGTGCTTGATGACGCTCTGCCAATACCCGCCGATGTACTTCACGGCCATTTCGCGCGCGCGGCCCTCGTCCTCGTCGCAAATGACCCAGCCCGCGTTGATCGGCGCGGGCGCTTCGGCGCCCACCGTCTCGCGGTAGATCTTGCGATAGGCGCCGAGTTCGGCTTCCACCGCTTCCCACGGCTTTTGCGGAATGATGAGGAGGCCAATGCCGAGCTTGGCCATGATCGCCGAGCTTTCCGGGCTCACGGCCGCCGCGTAGGTGCGCCCGCGGAAGCTCTTGAATGGTCTCGGGCGGATGTCGCGCTTCACCTGCTTGACGAGCCGTCCGTCGAACTCGCAATAGCCCCTCTCAAGACCTTCGAGCAGCATCTGCGCCGACTCGACGAAGAACTCCCGGCTCTCTTCCTGATTGGCGCCGAAGCCCTCGAACTCAACGCGCCCGAGTCCGCGCCCGAGCCCCAGGATGAACCGCCCGTTCGACATATGGTCGAGCATCGAGACTTCCTCGGCCACCCGCATCGGGTTGTGCCAGGGCAGCACGACGACCATCGAGCCGAGCTTGATCGACTGCGTCCGGCCCGCGAAATAGGTGAGGTACTGAAGAACGTCCGGGCACATCGTGTAGTCGGTGAAATGGTGCTCGACGCCCCAGAGTGAATCGAACCCCAGAGGCTCGGCGAGGTCGCCGAGGCGCAATTCGTTCGAATAGACGGCGCGGTCGTCGACGCCCGGATAGCCGCCCTGGAAGATCAGAGCCGTTCCGACATGCATGGGCATTCTCCCTGAAGATGTTCTCGTTGGTCTTAAGGGTCAGCTTGGGTCCGAGCCGGCTCCCCGTCAACTCTACCTCAGGTCTACTCCGCTGCCTTGGTTACGGGCTCCATATTGGCGTTCACGACGCCGCTCTGTGCCTCATGGCCATACGTATCGCGTTGATAATATTCGGATTGATGCGTCGCCGGCCGCGCGCCCCAGCCGAGCTCGATCATCCAGTTCGACGGGTTCATGAAGTAGAACGAGTACATCTCATCGTTCGCGTGCCGCCCCGGCGCGATGCCGACCGGCACCTTGTTGCGCTGCACGATCTCGTGGCTGAGGCCGACATCGTCGAAACAGTCGAACTCGAACATCAGATGATTGATGCGCTTCTTGCCCGGCGCGCCGAAGGCGATCGTGTGATCGCGGCTGTTGCAGTGCATGAACATGAGGTCGAACGGGCGCGGCAGGTTCGGCACCGGGATTCGGTACTCGATGCTGCCGCGCATGCCGAGCAGCGAATAGAACGCGTGCGTCGCCTCAAGGCCGGCAGTCTGGCGCATCATGAGATGGCCGAGCCCACCATCGCCCGTCTTGAAGCGGCCATGCATGCGCCGGCCGGGATAGAACGGCTTGTCGGGCTGGACGTGCGGACCGTGGAAGATCTCGAGCGGAATGCCGCTGGGATCCTCGAGCGACATAACCTCCAGCACATGGCGCGCGGCCGCCTCCTCGAAATGGCCCATGCGCACGGCGATGCCCGCATCGCGGAGCTTGTCGTGCATCGCGCGGAACTCGAGAACACCTGCGACGCGCAATCCGAGAAAAGAGAGATCGTCCGTCCCGTCTTCTTCGAGGATGATGCGGTGATGCCAAGTGTCGAGCCGCAGGAAGCGGCTGGCGGGCGTTTCGCCCGCGACGACCTCGAGGCCCACGATCTCGGCCGCAAACCGCTCCCAGGCCGCGAGGTCTTTCACGCCAAGGCCGACATAGCCCAGTTCCGTCACGTGGGTCATCGCGTGTTCGCTCCCTTCTGATCGAACCCCTTGTCATGACGTTGCGCGCGTGGCGCGAAACCTCACGCGGGTGATTAGCCGCAGACTAGAAAGGGCCGCGCGATCGCGCAATAGAAAAATGAGCGCACTCATTAATAACGCGGCTCTGATACCGCCTCGCCTCAGCGTGCGCGCATCCCCTCGACGACGAACTCGAGCAGCTTGCCCAGATTGCGCTTGAACTGGGCATAGGAAGCATAGCTTCCCGCCCAGATCAGCAATTGCTGATAATAGACCGAGAACAGGCAATGCCCGGCCGTACTGGGATCGAGATCGCGGCGGATTTCCCCACGCGCCTGGGCCGCCGCGACGCGCGGCGCAAGGTTGTTGGCGATCAGATTGGGGATCGCGTTGACGGGGTCGCGGCGCGCGGGGTTGCTGAGGAACGAAAGCTCGCGCAGGAGCGATTGTGCGATTGCGAAATCGCGCCGGTGATAGGCGATGAAGCGGTCGAACAGCATCGTTGTCTGCTCGAGCAGCGGCAGCGTATCGGGGATTTCCTCAAACGCGCGCTCGATCAGCTCGCTCATCTCGTCGCGGAAGACGAGCACCAGAAGGTCTTCCTTGGACTTGGCATAGAGGAACAGTGTGCCCGAGCCGATGCCCGCGGCCTCGGCGATTTCCTGTGTGGTCGTCTTGTCGAATCCCTGCGCCCGGAAAAGCGCGCGTGCGGCCGCGACGATCCGCTGAAGCTTCTCGCGCTTGTTGCGCTCGCGCCGGCCTTCGGGCGCAGGCTTGGCTGGCGCGCGCCGCGCGGCCGGCGCCTTGGCGCCTGCCGTTCCGTTGCTCGTTCGTCTGGCCACTGCGGAGGCTTTCATCGGTCCGTCCCTGCGTGCCTTGTTTCTCACATCTCCTGCGCCGCGCCGAAGAAAAAAATTGACACGAAAGCCGCCCGTCATAAAATGAGTGCGCTCAGTTTTAAAAGAGGCCGTCGGGCGCGGCCAGCCAGGTAGAGCCGGAACGACCAACCGGCCGCGGCACCAGGGAGGATTCCATGCCGGCACGCACGGGCGAGCAATTCTTGCGCGGCCTGAAGGACGAGCGCGAGATCTGGATCGGCAACGAGAAGGTCTGCGACGTCCCCAGCCATCCGGCCTTTGCAGGCGCCGCCAAGGGCCTCGCCGCGGTCTTCGATCTTCAGCATCGCCACGCGGCCGAGTGCCTGGTGCCCGATCCCGAGACCGGTGAGCCGATCAATGTCAGCCATCTCATCCCCCGCTCGAAGGAGGATATCCAGCGCCGTCATCGCGGGCTGGAGCGGATGGCCGAACATACGGTCGGCGTCATGGGCCGCACGCCCGACTATATGAATGTGACATATGCCGGGTTTGCCGGGCGAAGCGATGAATGGGGCGCGAACGGCAACGAGGCGGGCGCCGAACGCCTGGTCAAGTATCAGAAATTCCTGCGCCGCAATGACATCTCCCTCACCCACACGATCATCAATCCGACGATCGACAAGGCGAAGGGCGACACGCCCGCCCCTGGCGACGACGTGGCGCTGCACAAGGTGGGTGAGAGCGAGCACGGCATCATCGTGCGTGGCGCGCGGATCCTGGCGACGCTCGCGCCCTTCGCCGACGAGCTGGCGGTCTATCCGGCCCACCCGCTCGTGCCGGGCGCCGACGCCTATGCGCTGTCGTTCTGCATTCCGATGGCGACGCCGGGGCTAAAATTCATCTCGCGCGACAGCTGCGCCGCGCCCACGCAGAACGCCTTCGATCATCCCTTGTCGAGCCGCTACGACGAGCAGGACGCCTTCGTCATCTTCGATGACGTCGAGGTGCCGTGGGACCGCGTCTTCATCGATTCGAACGTGCCCGTCTACAATCAGGTGATGAGCACCGGCTGGTTTCCGAACGTGATGCAGCAGACGATGATCCGCGCGCAGGCCAAGCTCGAGTTCGCCTGGGGGCTGGCGACGCGCATGCTTGAATCGATCAACGCGCTGCAGCCGCCGAACGTGCAGATGCTGGGCGAGATGTGGACGTACGCGGAATTCGCGCGTGCCTGCATTCAATGCGCGGAGGAAAACGCTTACGAGTTCGGTAATGGCGTGTGGTTCCCACAAGGCGCGCCCTTGACGGCCCTGCGCGCCAACCTGCCGGCCTGGTTCCCGCGCGTGAACGAGATCATTCGCCTTCTCGGCTCGCACAATCTTCTCGCGGCGCCGACATACGCCCAATTGTCCGATCCGGAGCTGCGCCCATTGATCGAGCGCTACATGCGCGGCGCCGGCAATGTGAGTGCAGAGGAGCGCGCGCGAGTGTTCCGCCTTGCATGGGACTTCACGGGCAGCGCGCTCGCCAGCCGCGGCGAACAATATGAGCGGTTCTATCTGGCCTCCGGCGCCCGCAATCAGCAGGTCGCGCACCGCACCGCCGACCGCGCGCGCGCCGATCGGCTCGTCGATCGCTTCCTGAAGGAACCCGTCCAATGAGCGAGAGCACCGCGACCATCGCCGGCGTTGCCGTCTCGACCGATCATTTTATCGCCGGCAAGCGCGTCGCCTCGAAGGGGCGCTTCCCGGTCTATTCGCCGGTCGACGGGTTGCTGCTGGCGAAGGTCTCGGCCGGCGGCAAGGCGGAGATGGACGCGGCGGTCGCCGCGGCGCGCAAGGCCTTTCCCGCCTGGGCGGCGCTCGGCCCCAAGGGGCGCCTGCCGATCCTTAGGCGTTTCGCGGAAGGCATCCTCGCGCACAAGGAAAAGCTTGCCGCCGTCGAGACGATGGACAACGGCTCGCTCCTCGCCGGCAATCTCCATCGCATCGTGCCGCGCGCGGCGCACAACATTCAGTTCTTCGCCGAATGGGCGCTGACGCTCGAGGGCCATGCGATCGACTCGCCCGAAGTCGTCAACCACGTCCGCTATGATCCGGCCGGCGTCGCCGCGCTGATCACGCCGTGGAACGCGCCGATGATGCTGACGACCTGGAAGATCGGGCCGTGCCTTGCCGCGGGCAACACGGCCGTCGTCAAGCCGCCGGAATGGGCGCCGCTGACGTGCTCGCTCCTCGCCGACATCGCGCAGGCCGCGGGCCTGCCCGACGGTGTGCTCAATATCGTGCAAGGCATCGGCGAGGTGGCGGGCGACGCACTCGTCAATCACCCGGACATCGACCGCATCAGCTTTACCGGTTCCACCGACACCGCGCGCATCATCGGCCAGGCGGCCGCGCGCTCGATCACGCCGATGAGCGCCGAGCTCGGCGGCAAGTCGGCGCTCATCGTGTGCGACGACGCCGATCTCGACGCCGCCGCGCAAACGGTCGCGGGCCAGTACATGAACGCGGGCCAGGTTTGCCTCGCCGGGACGCGCGTGATGGTCGAGCGCAAAATTGCCGAAAGCTTCCTTGAGAAGGTGAAGGGCGCGGTCAGCCACATGAAGGTCGGCGATCCGCGCGAACCGGGAACCCGCGTCGGCCCGCTCATCACCAAGGAGCATTTCGAGCGCGTCTCGGGCTTCGTCGAGCGCGCGAAGGCAGCGGGCGCGGAAATGATGTGGGGCGGCAACGGCCATAATTTCGGCGAGCTCTATTATCAGCCGACGATGGTCGGCAACGTCGCGCGCCATTCCGAGATCGACCAGAAGGAGGTCTTCGGCCCCGTGCTGAACTGGTATACGTTCGCGGGCGACGATGAGGTGATCGCGATGGCGAACGATTCCCCCTACGGCCTGGGCGGCTCGCTCTATTCGCGCAGCGAGGATCGCGCGATGCGCATTGCCGGCGCGATCAAGACGGGCACGCTCTGGGTCAATTGCTTCTTCGTGCGCGATCTGGCCGCGCCCTTCGGCGGCGCCAAGAACTCCGGCATCGGCCGCGAGGGCGGCGTGTGGAGCTTCGATTTCTACACCGACATCAAGAACGTTTCGGTCCGCAAGGACTCGTTCGCACAGCATTGAAGGGGCGCCCATGTCCGTCTTGAAGGGTCCGCGCGAGGAATGGCGGCGCATTTTCTTTGAAGGCACGCCGCAATGGGTGCGCCCGGAGGGCGAGACGCTCCATCTGGGCGACGGCCGCACGCTGAAGGATGCGGACGCGATCTACATGCCGCCCTGTGACCCGACCAAGATCATCTGCATACACCTCAATTACGATTCGCGCCGCGTGGAGTTCAAGGCGCCGCCGCTCGTCACGCCGACCTATTTTCAAAAGCCGCTGACGACGCTCAATTCGCATCGCGGCTTCCTCAACCGGCCCGCCAACTGCAAATATTTGAACTACGAAGGCGAGATCGCGGCCATCGTCGGCAAGCCGATGCGCAACGTCGCGCGCGCGGATGTCTGGGATCATCTGGCGGGCTTCGCGGCGGCGAACGATGTCGGCGCGCAGGATTTCCGCGACACCGATGCGGGCTCGATGCTGCGCGTGAAGGGCCAGGACGGCTTCTGCCCGATCGGCCCCGGCATCGTGCGCGGCGTCGACATCCGCGAATCGCGCGTGCGGACCTTCATCGACGGCAAGGTGGTGCAGGACGGACCCGTCAGCGACATGACCTTCCCGATCGACTACATCTTCGCCGATCTCTCGCGCCACATCACGTTCCTCCCCGGCGACATCGTGCTCACCGGCACGCCCTCGAACTCGCGCCCGATGCAGCCGGGCAATGTCGTCGAGGTGGAGGTCGAAGGCGTCGGCCGCGTCTCCAACACGGTGCAGGAAATCCCCGCACCGAAGCACGACGTCGGCCACCAGCCGACCGACAGCGAGGCGGTGCGCCGCGTCGCCCTCGGCGCCTTCAAATGACTGCGGCGCCTGCGCTGAAGGCGCGCTGGAAGGAAGGCGCGGTGACCTTCGGCGCCTGGTGCATGATGCCGGGCGCGATGGGCGCGGAGATCCTCGGCCGCCAGGGTTATGATTGGGTGCTGATCGACATGCAGCACGGCTGCATGGACTATGAGACGGCGCTCGGCATGATCCGCGCGCTCGACCAGACGCCGGCGACGCCGATCGTCCGTGTCCCCTGGAACGATCCCGGCATCATCGGCCGCGTGCTCGATGCCGGCGCGCTCGGCGTGCTGATCCCGATGATCCAGACGGCGGAGGATGCGCGGCGCGCGGTCGAGGCCGCGCTCTATCCCCCCGCCGGGCGCCGCTCGTTCGGCCCGGTGCGCGTGGGCCTGCGCGACGGGCAGGGCTATTTCCAGACCGCGAACGAGCGCGTGGCGGTCATCCCGATGATCGAAACGCGCGAGGCGCTGGACGCGGTCGATGAGATCGCCGCGATCCCGGGCGTCGATGCGCTCTTCGTCGGCCCGTTCGATCTTTCGATCGCGCTGGGCCTGCCGCCCGGAGACAATGACGGCAAGCCCGCGTTCGACGCGGCGATCGCGAAGGTGAGCGAGGCCGCCAAGCGCGCGGGCATCGCGACGGCCGTCCTCTCCAACCCGAAAGTGGCGCCGCGCCGTGTTGAGCAGGGTTTCCAGATGATCTCGCTGACGACGGACACCGTCGCGCTCATGGCGGCGGCGCGGGCCGATCTCGCGGCCTTGCAGAAGAAATAAGAAACGAGGGGAACGCCCGATGCTGGCCGAGGACATCCGTCGCGCGATCGTCGATGATTTGATCGGCGCGCATCAAACGAAAAAGCCGATCCCGCTGCTCTCCAAGGCCTATCCCGGCATCACGCTGGACGACGCCTATGCCATCCAGCACGCGTTCGTTCAGCGCCGCGTCGATGCCGGCGGCACGGTCAAGGGCTACAAGGTCGGCCTCACGTCGAAGCCCATGCAGGAAATGGCGGGCTCCAGCGAGCCGGACTATAGCGCCATGACCGATGATCTTTTCCTGGCAGAAGGCGGCACCTATCCGATCGCGAATTTCTTCGGGCCGCTCATCGAGATCGAGATCGCCTTCGTCATGAAGGAGGCACTGAAGGGCCCGGGCGTTCTGCCGGTCGATGTCGTCCGCGCGACGGACTTCGTGCTGCCCGCGATCGAGCTCGTCGATTTCCGCTACGACCGCAAGGGCGGCGGCCTCATGAACCTTATCGACAATGTGGCGGACCTTGCCTATTGCGGCGCGGTCATCCTTGGCGCCAATCCGCGCCGGCTCGATCAGATTGACGTGCGCCGCGTGAGGGGCGCGCTCATCCGCGGCGGCAAGACGGAAGTGGAGGGCGAATCCTCCGCCGTGCTCGGCAATCCGGTGACCTCCGTCGCCTGGCTCGCGAACAAGCTCGGCGAGTTTGGTGTGACGTTCGAGCCCGGCCAGGTGATCCTCACCGGCTCCTTCGTGCGCGCGCTCCCCGTCAAGGCGGGCGATCAGATTGTCTGCCGCTTCGATCAGGGCCTGGGCGACGTGGCGGTTTCTTTCGAATAGGATCGCGCGTCCCTCCGCCACACGGAAGAGGGCGCGATGCCGATCCAACCGACGCTCGAAGGCTACAAGGCCGTCTCCAAACTCTATAACGCGCTGATGACCGGGCTCGTGCTCGCGCTCGTCAGCCGCACGGGCACCGATGTCGCCGCGCAGTTTGTCTTTGGCCATTTCCGCCGCCAGCATCTCGAAAAATTCCTGCCCGGCCTGAAGAAGCTGGGGCTCGATGGCCTGCCGGATGCCGTCGCCTGCGCGCAGTATCATTATTTCTCAAACGCGCTCGGCGGCGTGAAGACGGAATTCATGCCCGAGAGCGATACCAAGGCCTGGGTGCGCTATCCCCCGCCGCGCTGGATCTGGCAGGGCACGGCCATCTGCGGCATTCCCGCCAAGGTGAACGAGGCGATGCTGCATGGCTGGCACGGCCACAACGGCGTCTCGCTCGGCAATCCACGGCTGGGGTTCGTCTGCACCGGCCAGACCGTGACCGGCGATCCGGGGCTTGAGGGCTATTACTACGATTACGGCCGCGAGATTACGGAGGACGAGCGCGTGCGCTTCGCGCCCGATGAGCGCGCGCCCGATTTCGATCCCGCCAAGGCGCCGAAGCTCGACAGCGCGAGCTGGCCAGACGAGCGGCTGAAGAAGGTCGAGCGCGCCTACGCGATGGAATATGTCCGCTCGCTCGTGCCGACCTTGCTCGATCTTCTGGGGCCGGAGGAAACGCGCGCGCATCTGGGCCACGCGGCCCGGCTCATCGGCATGCAATTCTATGAGGAGACCGCAGCGCTTCTGGGAACGCCCGCCGGAACGCCCGCGGGCTTTGCCGCGTATCTGGCCGCGCTTGCCGCCGCGCAAGGCGAAACGGTGACCGTCGAGGCGGCGAAGAACGCCGCGACCGTCCGGCAGGCGGGTTGGCGGCTGATGCAGGGAATTGAGACGCCCCCGGCGGCGTTCGCGGCCTGGAACGAACTCTGGGTCGGCGCGCTCTCGGTCCACAACCGTCATCTAAGGCTCATCAGCACACGGAACGATGACGGAATCGCCTGGCGCATCGCGTGAACGGTTGAGCGACAGACGCGGCTCAGGCGTCACGATCCCGTAAAGCGCGGCTTGCGCTTTTCAAGGAACGCCTGCACGCCCTCGCTGTAATCGTTCGTCTTGCCCAGGCGGCGCATCTCGTCGCGCTCGTGATCGAGTTCCTGATCGAGCGTGCGCGCCATCGAGCCGCGGATCCCGTGCTTGGTGGCCGCATAGCCAAGCGTCGCGCCCATCGCGAAACGCTGCGCCAGCGCATCGACGGTTGACGCCAGCGCGTCGTCATCGACGCATTTCCAGATGAGCCCCCAGCTCTCGGCCTGCTCGGCGCTGAGAGGCTCGCCGGTGAGCGCAAGGCCGAGCGCGCGGGCTTGCCCCGCGAGGCGCGGCAGAACCCAGGTGCCGCCGGAATCGGGCAGGAGCCCGATCGCCGCGAACGACTGGATGAATTTCGCGCCCCGCGCGGCGATCACGATGTCGCACGCAAAGGCGATGTTCGCGCCCGCGCCGGCCGCCACGCCATTGACCGCGCAGATGACGGGCATGTTGAGCCCGGTGATCTGGCGGATCAGCGGATTATAGTGCGTCTCGACCGCGTGCCCGAGATCGATGTCGCCGCCGCCCGGCGAGACCGCGCTATCGGAAAGATCCTGTCCCGCGCAGAAGCCGCGCCCCGCCCCCGTGAGGATCAGCGTGCGCGCGCCCTCGCTGGCCGTGCGCGTCAGCGCGTCACGCACTTCCGCGTGCATGTGGCCGGTGAAGCTGTTGAGCCGGTCGGGGCGGTTGAGCGTCAGCCGCGCGATGCCGCCCGAGAGGTCGAACAGGATCGTCTCGTATTCCATGAAACCCTCCCTGGTTTTTCGATCAGTGAACCATAAATCGGCCGATTGGCCGATGAATTAAGGGAAGATATCTCCGAGAGGCTGTTTATCGAGCAGCGGCCTTGCGCGATTAAATAGACCGGACGCTCGCACGATGATATCGCGGGGTCGGCACCGAAGTGATGAGCGGATGGATCCATGGCCCGCACGAGAGCCGCCGACTACGAAGACCGCCGCGAAGCGATCCTCGACCATGCCGCCAATCTCTTCGCGGCGAGGGGGTTCGAGGGCGCCTCGATCAGCGACCTCGCCAAGGCCTGCAAGACCTCGAAATCGCTGCTCTATCATTATTATCCGTCCAAGGAGGATCTGCTCTATTGGGTGATGTCCTCGCATATCGATGCGCTGCTGGGCGCGGCGAGCGACCTTGCGGTGGCGGAGGGCGGCGCGCCAGAGCGCCTTGCGCGGCTCGTCACGCGGTTCCTGCAGATCTATGTGGGCGCGGCCTCGCGGCACAAGGTGCTGCTGAACGAGCTGCGCAGCCTGCCCGCGGCGCGGCGCGCGGAGATCATCGCCAAGCAGCGTTCGGTGATCGCGGCGGTCGAGCGCCTGTTGACCGCGGTCCGCCCCGATCTTGCGAAGGACGCGCGGCGCGCCCGCGCGGTGACGATGCTCTGCTTCGGCATGATTAATTGGACGAGCAACTGGCTGGATCCGTCCGGCCCGCTCGATGCGGAGGAAATCGCGCGCCTTGCGACCAGCATCATGCTCGGCGGCGTCGAGACGCTGCGCGCGGCGCCGGCGGCCTCGGCCCCGCTCACGCGTCGTAGTCGAGCACCACGTCATCGCTCGCCGGGACGGCCTGGCAGGTAAGGATATAGCCTTGTGCGACCGAGTCGGCGGTGAGGCCGTGCTGCACCGCCATTGTAACCGATCCGGAAACGAGCTTCGCGCGGCACGTGGCGCAGACGCCCGATTTGCACGCGAACGGCGCCGGGATGCCGGCGGCCTGCGCGTTCTCAAGGATGCTGCCCTTCGCGCCGTCATAGGCGAGACGCCGCTGCCGCCCGTCGATCCGCAACACCAGCGGGCGGCCTTCCGCCGCGCGGCGCGCTTCGGCCTGCCGGTGAAGGCTCGCCGCGTCCGGCCGGTCGGCGAGGAACCGCTCGGCGAGCACGCGCGCGGGCGGAACGCCGGCTGCCTCGAGGGCGCGCTCGGCCGCTGCCATCATTGCCGGCGGCCCGCACAGGAACACGCGGTCGAGCGTTTGGGGATTGCCCGCGAGCGCGAGCGCCTCGGTGAGTTTCTCGCCGTCCAGCCGCCCGTTGAAGAGCGGCGCTTCCTCATCGATCTCCGCCTCGAGGAAATGATAGAGCGCGAAGCGCCCCATGAAGCGGTTCTTCAGCGCGGCAAGATCTTCAAGGAAGAGGATCGAGCGTGAATCCCGGTTGCCGTAAAAGAGCGTGAAGCGGCTGAGCGGCTCGGCCGTGAGCACGGTCTCGATCACTGATTTGATCGGCGTGATGCCAGAGCCGCCCGCGATGCCGAGATAGCGCCCGGCGCGCGCCGGATCGGGCTCGAGCGTGAACGTGCCGTGCGGCGGCATCACGTCGAGCGCCATGCCGGGGCGTAGCGTTTCGAGCGCCCAGCTTGAAAAAGCGCCGCCCGCGATCCGCTTGATCGCGATCCGCATCTCCCCGGCTCCGGACGCCACGCACACGGAATAATTCCGTCGCAGCTCAGCGCCCGCGATCGCCGCGCGCAGCGTCAAATGCTGGCCGGCCTTGAAGGTAAAGCGTGCGGCGAGCGCATCCGGCACGGCGAACCGCACGGAGATCGAATCCGGCGTCTCGTGCCGCACATCGTCAATGGTGAGGCTGTGGAAGGCGCTCGGCATCGTCAGTGACACTTGAACCGGTCGAAGGGCTCAAGGCACGCGCGGCACCGCCACAGCGCCTTGCAGGGCGTGGAGCCGAACCGGCTCACTTCTTCCGTGTCGCTGGAGTTACAGCGCGGGCAGGGCGCGCACGCGGCCATCGTCGGTGGCGCGATGCCGTAGGCGGAGAGTTTCGCGCGGCCGTCCGCGCTGATCCAGTCGGTCGTCCAGGGCGGCGAGAGCACCGTCTCAATCGCAACGCCCTCAAACCCCGCTGCGTCGAGCGCCTGGCGGATCGCCGCCTCGATCGCGTGCGTCGCGGGACAGCCCGAATACGTCGGCGTGATCGTCACGCGCGCGGGGCCCACGTCGCGCACGATGCCGAGATCGACGACCGAGAGCACCGGGATTTCCGGGTCAGGCACCTCCGCCAGCACGCGCGCGATCCGCGCGCAGCGATCATCGCCGCCGCTCACCACCGGGCGTCCGGGTAGGAGCGAGGGATATGCTGCAGCGTCGCGAGCAGATGTCCCAGATGCTCGCTGTGATGGCCGCGCCGCCCGCCCATCACCGGGCGCTGCGGATAACGCGGCGCGGGCAGATCGCCGGCCGCGAGAATCGCGCCCACCGCCGCATCGAAGGCCGGGCGCAGCGCCGCGCGGTCGACCGCGATGCTTTTTTCCAGCAGTGCGCGCTCGCCTGCGTCCATCGCGAACAGCTCATCGACGAACCGCCAATGCCAGTCGAGCGCCTCGATCATGCGCTGGCGGCTTTCATCCGTCCCATCGCCCAGCCGCACGATCCAATCGCCCGCGAGCGCCGCGTGATAGCGCACTTCCTTCACCGCCTTGGCGGCGATCGCGGCGAGGCGCGGCTCGGCGCTGTGAGAAAGCGCGCCGTAGAACCCTTCCTGATAGGTCGAGAACAGGAACTGCCGTGCGATCGTGCGCGCGAAATCGCCGTTCGGCTGCTCCACCATCAGCGCGTTCTGGAACGCATCGACATCGCGGAAAAAGGCAAGGCGATCCGCGTCCCGCCCCGCGCCTTCGATCTCGCCCGCGAGGCCGAGAAACAGCGTCGCCTGGCCGATCAGATCAAGCGCGACATTGGCAAGGCTGAGATCGACCTCGAGCGTCGGCGCGGTGCCGCACCATTCGCTCACCCGCTGGCCGAGCACGAGCGCGTCGTCGCCGATCCGCAGCGCATAGGTGAAGATAGGGTCGTCCATCACATGTTCTTCACGTGCGGCGGGATCGAATAGAAGGTTGGGTGGCGATAGACCTTCGTTTCGGCGGGCGCGAAGGTCGGCCCCGCCTCCGCCGGATCGGATGCGGCGATCTCGCTCGACCGCGCGACCCAGATCGAAACGCCCTCCATCCGCCGTGTATAGACATCGCGCGCATGCTTGAGCGCGATGGCGGAATCGGGCGCGTGCACCGATCCCACATGGCGATGCGACAGCCCGCCGCGCGCACGGATGAAGACTTCCCAGAGCGGCCAATCCGCGCTCATTCGGCGGCCTCCGCCTGGCGCCGCGCGGCCTGCTTGACGGCATGCGCCTCAGCCGCCGCGCGCACCCACGCCCCGTCTTCCCAGGCCTTCGTGCGCGCCGCCATCCGCTCCTTCGCGACCGGTCCCTCGCCTCGGATCACGGCGCGGAACTCCTCCCAATCGATCGCGCCGAAATCATAATGCCCGCGCGCCTCGTTCCAGCAAAGCGCGGGATCGGGCACCTGAAGGCCGATCGCCTCGGCCTGCGGCACCGTGATGTCGACGAATTTCTGGCGAAGCTCGTCGTTCGTCTCGCGCTTGATCCGCCAACGGATCGATTGCGCGCTGTTGGGCGAGGCCTCGTCCGGCGGCCCGAACATCATCAGGCTCGGCCACCACCAGCGGTCGAGCGCGTCCTGCGCCATGCGCTTCTGGGCCGGCGTGCCCGCCGCGAGCGTCATCATGATCTCGTAGCCCTGGCGCTGGTGGAAACTCTCTTCCTTGCAGACGCGCACCATCGCGCGCGCGTAAGGTCCATAGGACGTGCGCTGCAGCGGCACCTGGTTGAGGATCGCCGCGCCGTCGACCAGCCAGCCGATCGCGCCGACATCGGCCCACGAAAGCGTTGGATAATTGAAGATCGTCGAATATTTCGCGCGGCCCGAATGCAGCGCGTCGATCATCTCCTGCCGGCTGGTGCCGAGCGTCTCCGCCGCGCAATAGAGATAGAGTCCGTGCCCGCCTTCGTCCTGCACCTTGGCAAGAAGCACTGCCTTGCGCTTCAGCGAGGGCGCGCGCGTGATCCAATTGCCCTCCGGCAGCATGCCGACGACTTCGGAGTGCGCGTGCTGCGAGATCTGGCGGACCAGCGTTTTGCGATAGGCCTCGGGCATCCAGTCCTTCGGCTCGATGAATTCATCGGCCGCGACGCGCGCCTCGAAACGCGCGAGCAGCTCGGCCGGCTCCTCGCTGGGCGGCTCGGCCTGGCCGGCGGGCTTTCCGCTGAGATCGGTCGTGTACATGAGGCCTCCGGAGCTTCATTTCTAAAATAAATCGACCGAACGGTCAATAAATTTGGCGGGCTGATTTTGGGCTCTCCTTGTCTTCGCGCGGCCTGCCGGGATAAGTGCCCCCGCGATGGCAAATCAACGGATTCTCATTGCAGGCGGCGGACTTGGCGGGCTGGCGGCGGCGCTCGCGCTCGACCGTTTCGGCTTCGAGGTGTGCGTGCTGGAACAGGCGGCCGCCTTGGCCGAGGTCGGCGCGGGCATCCAGCTGAGCCCCAACGGCATGAAGGTGCTAAGCGCCCTGGGCGTCGCGGATCGGGTCGCGGCGCTGGCCTTTCGCCCCGAAGCGCTGGAGATGCGCTTTGGGGAAACCGGCCGCACGATCTTCCGCGTGTCCGCCGGCGCGGCGGCGGAGCGGCGCTGGGGCGCGCCCTATCTCCACCTCCACCGCGCGGATTTGATCGCCGCGCTCGAGGCCGCGCTCAACGAACGGGCGCCGGGCGCGATCCGCCTGGGCGCGCGCGTCGTCGCCTATGAGCAGGATGGCGCGGGCGTGACCGTCCTCCTCGCCGACGGCGCGCGCGTCGCGGGCGCGGCGCTCATTGGCGCGGACGGGATTCATTCGGCCGTGCGCGCGCAGATGCTGGGGCCCGAGGCGCCGCGCTTCACCGGCAATCTTGCCTGGCGCGCGGTCGTGCCCATGGAGCGCCTGGGCGCCGACGCGCCGCCGCCTACGGCCTGCGTGTGGGTCGGCGCGCGGCGGCACGCCGTCACCTATCGCTTGCGGCGCGGCACGCTCGCCAATTTTGTGGGCGTCGTCGAGCGTTCCGATTGGCGCGAGGAATCCTGGACCGCGAGGGGCACGCGCGCCGAAGTGCTCGGCGATTTCGAGGGCTGGCACCCGATCATCCGCACCCTGATCGAAAAGGCAGACGCGCAATTCCGCTGGGCGCTGTTCGACCGCGCGCCGCTGCCGCAATGGAGCGCCGGCCGCGTCGCGCTCTTGGGCGATGCGTGCCATCCGATGCTCCCCTTCATGGCGCAAGGGGCCGTGATGGCGATCGAGGATGCCTATGTGCTCGCGCGGCGCGTGTCGGAAGGGCAGGACGACATCCCCTCGGCCCTCGAGGCGTATTTTGCCGCGCGGATCGCGCGGACGGCCTCGGTCCAGGCGCGCGCGCGCGCGAACGGCGAGCGCTTCCATCAGCGAACCGCGCTCGGGCGCCTTACGACCTATGGGCCGATGTGGCTGGCAGGGCGGCTCGCGCCCTCGCTTATCGCGGCGCGGCAGGATTCGATTTATGGTCTCGACGTGACGGCCTGAGCAGCGGCTGGGCTGAGCGCCGGGTCGGCGGCGTGAATCTATCCCCGGCAAAAAGCCCGGTTTCGCGCGGGATTGCGCGGGGCCAGTCCAAACTTGTCCGACAGCGCGGACCCCATGCGACAATGGGGTCATGAGGCAAGGCACGAAAGGGCGAGCGGCGAAGAACGCAATTCGAAAACGAAAAACGACAAACGAAAAACAAATATCAAAAAACAATTCCGCTAGGCCGCGGTGCGGCGATCCTGCGTG
Organism: Alphaproteobacteria bacterium; assembly: GCA_016124385.1. GTDB lineage: Bacteria > Pseudomonadota > Alphaproteobacteria > Micropepsales > Micropepsaceae > JACADY01. The sequence continues at coordinate 31,750 of WGNU01000005.1, forward strand.
TCGCCAAGCCGCGCCGCTCCTGGCATCGTCCGCCCGGACGGGCAGGGCGGGAGCGTGAGAGCGATGGCTGACACGAAGGCGGCGCAGGCGATCGCGCAGTATCGGACGGAGGCTGTCCCGACCGCTGGCCCCGATTGGCGCGCCGGCCGCGTTAAGACGCGCCTGGGCGAGGAGCGTTTCACCGACGTTTCGGTCGTCTTCGTGATCGATGGTGCCGGCAAGCTCGTGGGCGGCGTGCGCGTCACGGAAGTCCTGCCGGCGCACGACGATACGCCCATGGCCGCGCTGCTCGAGACGGGCCTCCTCGCGACGGTCGCGCCCGACCTCGACCGCGAGGACGCGGCCTCGATCGCCATTCGCAGCAACGCGCTGATGCTCGCAGTTTGTCATGGCGACGGCACTTTCATCGGCGCGGTCCCTCCCGGTGCGCTGCTCTCGGTGCTGCGCGACGAGCATTTGGAGGATCTCCACCACATGGTCGGCATCCTGGCGCGCTCGAACGCGGCGCAGGACGCGCTGACCGGCCCTCCGCACCGCCGCGCATTCTACCGTTTGCCCTGGCTTCTGATCGGTTTAGCCGGAAGTGCGGCCGCTACCGCGATGATGGTCAGTTTCGAAGCGGTGCTGAACGCCAATATTGCGGTGGCGTTTTTCGTGCCTGCCATCGTCTATCTGGCCGATGCGGTCGGCACGCAGACCGAGGCCGCCGCCGTGCGCGGCATCTCACTCACGGGCGCAAGCGTCGCGCGCCTGCTCGCGGGCGAGCTGGCAACGGGCCTCCTCATTGGCCTGACGCTCGGCTTGGTCTCGCTCGGTCTCGTCTGGGCGACGTTCGGCGATCCCAATCTCGCGATCGCGATCGCGGCGACGCTGACGCTCGCGAGTGCGATCGCGAGCTCGGTAGGCTTTCTCCTGCCGCTGGTGTTCGATCGCCTGGGCTCCGATCCCGCTCTCGGCTCAGGGCCGATCGCGACGGTCCTCCAGGACGTCTTGACGTTGTTCGTTTATTTCGTGGTTTGCGGAATCGCGCTGGGATGAGGCATCGGATGCGCCTTGCCACTTTCAACGTCGAGGATCTGGGCCCTTCCGACCGTCCGGACGAAAGCCTCGAGGCGCGCCTGCCGCGGTTGCGCGCGCTGCTGGAGGAATTGGACGCCGACATTCTTTGCCTGCAGGAGATCAACGCCGCCCACGGCGCCGGCGGCGCGCCCCGCGTGGCGCAAGGCCTCGCGCGCCTGATTGAAGGAACCCGCTATGCCGGTTTCGTGTCGTCCCTCAGCGTGCGCAAGGACACGCAGGCCCCGGCCGACCGGCATAATCTGGCCATCCTCACCCGCTGGCCGATCAGGCGCTCCGAGCAGCTCTGCAATGATCTCGTGCCCCCGCTCACCTATCGCTATGTGACGGCGGGATCCAGCCCGCCGGTGGCGATCGGCTGGGATCGCCCGGCCTTGCATGTCGAGATCGAGAGTCCGGACGGGGCGACCCTGCACGTGATCAACGCGCATCTGCGCGCCCCGCTCGCGGCGCCCGTGCCGGGCCTGAAACGAAACGCCGACAGCTGGCGCTCGGCCGAAGGCTTCGCGGAAGGCCTCTATCTCGCGTCCCTGAAGCGGGCGGGCCAGGCGCTGGAACTGCGCCGCCTCATCGATCGCCTGTTTGATGCGGAGCCCGCCGCGCGCATTGTCGTTGCCGGCGATTTCAACGCCGAACCGCATGAGATCCCGTTGCGGATCCTACGCTGCGATCCCGCCGAGACTGGCGACGAGTCCCTCGCTGGCCGCTCGCTTCGGCTGCTTGCGCCGCCAGAAGACGAGGCGGCGTTCACCGTGTTGCATGAGGATCGTCGCCTATGGGTCGACCACATTCTCGTGTCGCAGGCGCTTTCCGAACGCTTTCAGAGTCTTGCGATCATGAACATGGACCTCACCGGTTCCCCCACCGACGAGACGGGCCGATCTGTCGCATCCCATCACGCGCCGCTCGTCGCCATGTTCGACCGATGATTGAAATGCGGGTGTGCAAGGACACGCAAGGGAGAGAGCGATGAGCCTTTTATCACTCATGGCGCGGACAGCCATGATTGGCGGTGCAGCGAGCGCCGTCGTTGCGGTGGCGCTGATTCCCTCCGTCCGCCGTCGGATCCGCCCGATGGTCAAGGACGCGGTCAAGGGCGGGCTCGTTGCGATCGCTGCCTTTGAGCGCCAATGGGCCGAACTCGTCGAGGAAGTCGAGGACCTCGCCGCCGAGATCAATTTCGAACTCACCGCAGGCGCGGCAACCGCCGACAGGGAGCCGGGAATCAAGCCTGCCGCAGCCCCCGGCGACGAGCGACCATGACACACAAGAAAGACACGGCCTGCGCGTGCGTGATCCACGCAACGCCCGGTAGAACGCGGATTCGGATGGCCGGCGGCTTGCCGGATCGCGCGGCGCTTACAGTGCTGGTCGGCCAACTCGTCAAAGTGCCCGGTGTCGTCTCCGCCACGGCAAATGCGTTGACGGGCAAGATCCTGCTGCACCACACGGTCGAACTCTCCGCGATCGTGGAGCATTGCCGGGCGGCCGATCTGCTCGCCATCGAAAGTGACGACATCATCGCGGCGGGACCGCGACCGACGCCGTCGCAGCCGCTCTACACCTTTGCCCTCATTGCGCTGTCGCTGTACCAGGCGACGCGCGGCAGTTTCCTGCCGTCAGCATTTGCGCTCCTCATCCAAGCGGCCGAGATGGCGCGCGCCGCACGCGACGAGCGAGCTCATTGATCGAGAAGGGAATGAGGCTCGCGACCGCCGCGACGCCGAAATCGGTCGCGCGCAACGGCGCGATACCGAGCAGCCGCTGCGCCGGCGGGACCAGCAACGGAATGGCCTGCAGCGCCATTGACGCGCCGATCGCCGCGTTGAGGCGATTGCTGCTGAAAATTCCGGGTGCAGGAGCGCTACCCGAGAGATCGCTCCGGCAGGCAAATCCATAAAGCAACTGTGCGCCGACAAGACTCATCAGCGTCACGCCGCGCGTCTGGGGGCCCGGGCCGTAGCGCGCAAGGCCATAGGCATGCGCGCCGAGCACGGATACGCCAATGACGCTCGCTTCAATCCCGAGCGTTGTAAAATCGCCGCGCGAGAGTATAGGGGCGGCCGCCTCGCGCGGCGCCTGGTTCAAGATATCGGGATCGGGCGGCAACAGGGCGAGGCCCAGCCCCGGCAAGACGTCCGTCACGAGATTGAGCCAGAAGAGCTCCATCGGCGTCTCGAGTTCGTTCGGCCCGTGCACGGCCTCCGCCGCCATCACAAAGAGTTCGCTGAGATTGGTCGCAAGCAGGAAGTGAAGCGATTTGCGGATATTCGCGTAGATCGAGCGGCCGCGCGCGATGCCATTCGCCAGCGTGGCCAGATTGTCGTCTTCGAGCACGATGTCGGCAATAGAGCGCGCGACGTCGCTGCCGTTCTTGCCCATCGCGATGCCGAGATCGGCCTTCTTGAGCGCAGGTCCGTCATTGACGCCGTCGCCGGTCATTCCGACGGCGTGCCCGCCACGTTGAAGGGCTTCGACGATTTTCAACTTGTCGGCCGGGCTCACTCGCGCGAAGGCGTGCGTGCCGATGACCGCTTGGGCAAGCTCGTCGGCGCTCATCGACGCAAGGCTGACGGCATCGAGAACCTTGAGCGGCTCGCCGCGCGAGAGATCGAGCGCACCCGCTACGGCGCGGGCCGTCTCAACCTGATCGCCGGTGATCATGACGGTACGCATGCCCGCACGGTGAAAGGTGCCCATCAGTTCCCGCATGCCAGGGCGGATCGGATCGGCGAGCCCGACCAAGCCGAGCCAGATAAGCGCGTGATCGGGGTGATCGATGTCCGCGCCCTGATAATGATAGGCGAACCCGAGAACGCGGAATCCGCGCGCGGCGAGCTGGGTGTTGGCATCGAGGATGGATTGGCGATCGGCGTCGGTGATCGGGCGTACGGCGCCGTCCTCGATGGAGACGCAGCGACCCAGAACATCGTCAGGACTGCCCTTGACCGCGAGCATCATGCCGCCGGTGTCATGACGGTCATGGAGGGTTGTCATCAGCTTGCGGCGCTCGTCGCGGTAGATGGTCCGCCGCACAGGTCGCTGCCCGCGCAGATGGACGACGTCGATCCCTGCTCGCGCAGCGAGGCGCATCAGCGCGCGCTCCGTTTCCGAGCCGGCCGCGTCATCGACGCTCGCTTCGTTGCAGAGCGCAGAGACTTCGAGGAGATGCCGGATCGGCCGGGTCACGTGCAGGGACTCCTGCAGCGCTTCAACTTTGCCGTCCGAGACGTCGTAGGTTCGACCATCGACGTGGACGGCGACCGCTTCCATGCGGTTTTCGGTGAGTGTTCCCGTCTTGTCGAAGCAGATGACTTCGAGCGCACCCAAGGTCTCGATCGCCTCAAGGCGGCGAATGAGCACGCCCTGGCGACGCATACCGGTTACGCCGAGCGCAAGCGTCGTCGTCGCGATGGCTGGAAGGCCTTCCGGAATGGCGGCAACCGCAAGGGCGATCGCACTCTTGAGCATCGAAAGCTGGCTCTGCCCGCGCATCAGCCCGATCGCGTAGATCCCCGCGCAAGCGGCGCCGCAGAACATAACCATCTGCTGTCCGAGAGTGTCCAGCTGTCGCTCGACGGGCGTCACAGGCCGCTCCGCCGCGCCGGCCAGTGTTTGGATCTGGCCGATCTCGGTCGCAAGACCAGTCGCGACGACGATCGCTTCGCCACTTCCGCCGGTGACGACCGTGCCCATGAAGAGCATGTTGTCGCGATCTGCGAGGGCGATCGCGGCGCTCGGGAGCGTGGCCGATCCCTTCTGCATAGGAACGCTTTCGCCAGTCAGGCTCGACTCATCGACCGCCAGTCCGTGGCTGTAGACGACGCGCGCGTCTGCCGGCACAAAGCTCCCGGGCTGCAGAACGATGAGATCGCCAGGCACCACTTCATCGGCGGGAACGGTACGCTCCGCGCCGTCGCGCCGCACAAGCGCGGTGTGCATGCCAGGATCAGCGAGCGCGTGGATCGTGCGCTCCGCGCTGCGTTCCGTTACGAAGCCGATCGCGCCATTCACCGCGACGACGGCAAGCGTAATTGCGGCATCCGCCGCGCCCCCGGTTGCGAAGGAGATCGCCGCAGATCCCAAGAGGAGTGCGACCGGAAGGCTCTGAAACTGGGTGAAAAGGATCGCGAGTTCGGAACGCCCTGGATCGCGCGGCAAAACGTTTCGGCCGCATGTTCGCAGCCGGGCCCTAGCCTCGTTGGACGAAAGGCCGATCGATGGTGAAACCGCTAACTCCCGAGAGATCGTCTCGAGTGCCAAGGTGTGCCATCCACTCCCCCCGGGGAAAGCAGGAGCCAGAGGCGAGATCGGCTGTACGGGCATACGTGCGGGCGGCGCAATCGGGGAATCGACTTTCTCTCCATGCGATGCCCACGCGTTCGCAAGGCGCGCTGCGATCGTCTCGTGAGTGATCGAACGGTCAAAATGAATGATCGCATGGCCGCTGATTGCACGGGCCTCAACGCGACGGATGCCAGGAAGCGACTTACAGACAGCTTCGAAGGCCAAAGCCTTCGCGGGCTGGCCAAGCAGTCCCGGGATGGCGACGCGAGCGCGCCCCGGCACGCGCATGTGCAGGAGCGGCAGAGATGAAAAAGGGCGATTGAGCGTCAAATCGGCACCCTGTTTTGCCTTGCGAACGCCGCGAGGCATTATGGAGGGGCCTCGTGACGCGTTTCCTTTGAAGACCATGGATGGTGGCCGCGAGAAAGTGACCGTCTCATGACAGCCGCTGTCGTCTTACCGTGGTTACGAGAGTCACATTCCCCTGGCGACAACGCCGATGCCGTCTTCGATCCGATCGCTCGGGTGGAGGACGACTATTTCGTCCGGGACGAGGCCGGACAGGACCTCGGCTTGCGTGTCCGTGACGTGGCCGAGGGTGACGAAAGTCAGTCGTGCGACGCCATCGCGGACAACAAAGGCGGCCCACCGCCCACCATGACGAAAAAACGCGCCGAGGGGCGCGACCACGACATCGGCCCCTTCCCAGATCGAGATGACAGCATCGACTTTGAAGCCGTGTCCCAGCGCGGTCCACTCATGGTGAGGCGAGGTGATATCGAGAATGGCGTTGACGCGCTGTTCCTCAACGCCGAGAGCCGAGATCTTCGTGAAACCGTAGGGCTCAACGCGCTGAACGCGGGCATTGAGCGCCTCTGCGCCACCCCAATCCGTGAGGCGCGCGGAGGCACCTTGTTGCACCTTTACTGCTTCCGTGGACAGGAGGTCGACCACCACCTCGAGGTCCTTCCGATCGCCAATCTCAAGAATTGGAGTACCCGCGGGAACGATCGTCTCGTTCTCCTGGAGAACTCGAAGGACGCGGCCGGTTACCGGTGCGGTAATGGAGATATAGGAGTTGGCACTCAGTTCAGTCTTGGTTTCCTCGCTGGGGTCTATGAGCAGCGCGCGTGCCGTCTCCAGTTCAAACTCCTTGACTTGGAGGGAAGCCTCGGCGGTTCCCATTTCTGTGACTCGTGTCCGATAGAGAAGGCGAGCGCGATCGAGTTCGGCTTGAGAAGCAGTCCCTCGTTGCGCGAGCGTCGCAGATCTCTTGAGGTCGACTTCGGCGAACTGGAGCGCGGCCCGCGCACGCTCAACTTCAGCCTTGGCGAGCGTAAGGGCGGCCTCAGCGGCCTTCGCGGCGGCTTCGGCCTGAGTCCGTGTACGGATATCGAGGAATGTCGGATCGCTGGGCTGGAGCTGCGCAACGATGGTTTGCCCCGCGGTGACAGGGTCTCCCGCGTTTTGGCTCACGCGCAGAAGGCGCCCGGCCACTGGTGCGGAAACGGTATAGACTTCGCGGACGCGTGTTCGCCCCTCTTCGCGGATCGTGACCACGAGAGGTCCCCTCGCGACGACCGCAAGATCAGCGAGTTCTGGGCGTGGCCAGAATCCGAAAGCAATCCCACCGAGAACCAAGGTGCTAACGAGGCACCAGAAGAGGGCCCGCTTCCATTGTCCCGACATCCGCTCAATCTCTCGTCTTCAGAACGGCGATAAGATCGAGGCGATTAACACGCCAAGCGACCGCGAGCGCGGAAGCTGCCGCGGAGAGGATCAAAATCACGACTCCCGTAGCGTAGGTGGATGGACGAACGACAAGAGGGATCCGGAACAGATCGGTGTCCATCGCGTGACTCATGACCCAGCTGAGGAGGTAGCCGAGTGCACAGGCAGGCAGGAGTGCCACTGCGACAAGGAGCGCAAGTTCCCCAAGCAGGATGTAGGCGACGTCGCCACGGGTGAAGCCGAGAACACGAAGGGATGCGAGCTCCCGCGCGCGCTCTGAAAGCATAATCCGCGCCGCGTTGTAAACCACGCCGAAAGTAATCGTCACACCAAACACAACATAAAATGAGATTACGACGAGCATGTTCTTTGCCAAAGTGTCTCGAAAGGAAGCGATCGCCGGTTCACGCAGCATCACCATTCCCGTCGCTGGCGTTTCTTTGAGCGTCCCATAGAAGGCGCTCGTTTGCGTCGGATCGATCATGATCTGAGCACCGGTGACTGCCGGACCTTCGCCGATGAGACGATTGAGGGCGTCCGCCTCCATGTAGGCGGAAAGCCCTACGTTCTCTCGAACGATCGCAGCGACCCGCACTTCTCCTACACCTCGCCGTCCTTCCAGAATGTCGGTTCTGATGGTGTTGCCGACCTGCGCGCCCAGAGTGCGCGACAAGTGGTCGCCAAGCACGATGCCTTCCGGCGGTACGTCGAAGCTCTTGCCGTCGACGTCGATGAAGCGTTTCAGAGTCGTGTTGGGAAGTATGCCGTAAATGCGCACAAGCTTCTCGCGGTGCTCAAAGTGCAGGCGTACCGGCACCTCCCGCAATGGTTCGGCGAGCCGCACGCCCGGCATGCGACCCACTTCGCCGACAGCGCGCGGGTCGAGCGGTTCGAGAAAATCGACGGTGGCGTCTTGTCGATTGCTACGAAAATAGTAGCTATCGATCAATTCATCGATGGCATCGAAGAAGTAGAACGTCATGACGAGAAGCCCGCCAGACAACGCGACACCTAAACTCGTAGTCAACGCCCGAAGCGGCCAGCGCTCGATATGACGGATGATCATTTGCGTCTGAGCCGGAATCCATTGCGCAACGCCGATGAACTCAAAGAGCGAGCGGCGATAGGTAGCCGGCGGAGCCGGCGCCATCGCGACGGCTGGCGAAAGGCGAGTCGCCGCGCGGACCGCCCCTATGGTGCCGAGCATTCCGGCCGCGAGACTGACCGCAAAGGATGCAAGCAAGACGAAGGGGTCAATCCGATAGTAGAGGAAGGGAAACCGGAAATATTGCTGGTAGAGCGTCGTCATTTGGACACCCATCCAAAGTCCGACAGCTGCGCCGATGGCGAGTCCGCCGATAACGATGACCAGTGCGAATTTTAGGTAGTGCCAGCCGACTTCGCCCGCACCATAGCCGAAGGCTTTCAGGAGGCCGATCTGTTCGCGTTCCGTCTCCACAAGTCGGGAAAGGATTATGTTGATGAGAAAGCTCGCGACACCGAGGAAAATTGGGGGAATGAGTGTCGCGATAGTGCGAAGTTGCTGCAGCTCCTGATCGAGAAAAGCGTGACTGAGCTGCTCGTCGCGGCCATACGCGCCGGTCCCGCCGTAAGGCGCGAGCAGATTATCCATTCGCTCGATGACGTCGGGTTCCGAGGCTCCGCGCATGAGCGTGACACTGATCTGATTGAACGCCCCATCGAGATCAAATGTCGCTTCTAACTCCTCGCGCGGCATCCAGAGAATGCCGAAGGTCTTGTTGTCGGGCACGAGTTGGCCGGGATCGAGGATGTAGACGAACTCCGGGGACTGCGCGATGCCGCTGACGACGAGGGTGCGTTTGCGCCCATTGAGAATGCCCTGAAAGGCCGCACCGGGATGCCATCCGTGCGCCTCTGCCAAGTTTTCGCTGACAATCACCTCGCCGTGACCCGGGCGAGGATAGCGCCCCTCCTTGAGAAGAATGGCATTGAGCGCTGCCTTGCCTTCTTCCGCCAACGAGACCAGCTCGCCGACCGCCGGTCTGTCGAGCCCGGGAATATCGAGCGTTACATAGTGAACAATACGCGGCTCCGCGCGTGCGACACCGGGAAGTGCCGAGATGTCGTCGACGAGAGTGAGCGGCGCGCGCTTGAGCTTGGCAAAGACGTCCGCGAACCGGTAGCGGTCATAATAGGCGTCGCGAGTCTCTGAGAGAGAGCGCATCGCGCCGAAAGACATGATGACGACAGCGACGCCGCACCCAATGACGAGGGCGATGGCGAGGGCTTGCAGGCGAATACGCCAAAGATCGCGAAACAATTTTGCATCGAGAGCTTTCATCGCGTCACCATGTCAGCTCGCTTGCCGCGCGCCGCCGTGGGTTCCGCTGCTCGCCTACGATGCGCCCGTCGCCGAAGCTGATCACGCGGTCGGCCATTTCAGCGATGACAGCGTTATGCGTGATGATTGCGGTCGTCGTCTTCAGATCCTCGTTCACCTTGGCGATGGCCTCAAGCACAAGGCTGCCCGTCTTTGAATCGAGCGCGCCTGTCGGTTCGTCGCAGAGAAGAACCTCCGGCCGCTTCGCGATCGCGCGGGCGATTGCGACGCGTTGCTGCTCACCACCGGAGAGTTGTGCGGGAAAATGATCGAGACGAGGCGTGAGCCCGACCATATCGAGCGCCTCTTCTGGGCGCATCGGGTCGCGCGCGATTTCCGTTACGAGCGCGACATTCTCCCGGGCCGTGAGACTCGGCACGAGATTGTAGAATTGAAAGATAAAGCCGACTGAGGCACGTCGAAATTGGGTCAGCTCACGGTCGCTGGCACGCGTCAGGTCATGCTCTTTGAAAAAGACGCGTCCGGCGGTTGGACGGTCAAGCCCACCCAAGATGTTGAGCAAGGTCGATTTTCCGGAACCAGAAGGTCCGAGTAGCACAAGTATCTCGGACTCGGCGATGACGAGGTCGATGCCCTGCAGCGCTTGTACGGCGATCTCGCCCAGTTGATAGACCTTCGTCAGGCCCTCCGTCCGAAAGATGGCCCGCCGGTCGGGTGCCTTGTTAGCCTCCCTCAACCGTTCCTCCTTGGCTGGTGCAATTGCCTATTTGTGGCGCGCCTCGCATTCATTGCACTGTCAGCCTACATGCGCATCGCTTGGGCAAAAAAGTCCGGATCGCCGCTGCGTTGTCCCTCCAAATCGCGGCAAGGACGCTAGTGGCTTGGCCTTTAGGCCATTCTTAACGCGGTTTCTTCGATCGAACTCGCCTCGCTGCGCGATGTCGCGTAATATTCCAACGACTGGGTTGGGGGGCGTTCATGATCATTCGACTGACGGGTCTCGGGCTGGCTTTTCTTATGGCCGTTACGATAGCGGTACCAGCGGCTGCCCGCGCGCTGCTCCCCGACGCGAGCTGGACCATCCGCAAGGACCATTGGGACGCCGCCGATGAAGCCGATTTCGGGCGCTTCGTCGCCTCGATCGGCGAGAGCACCTGCGCAACGCCTCAGGCCTGTTTCCAGGGTTCCGCAAATCCCTTCCGCTCCACCGATCCAGTCGAATTGCTGATGGACGGCGATTGCGCGGATTTCGTCTATCAGCTGCGCGGCTACTATGCCTGGAAGAAGGCGCTCCCCTTCTCGATGGCGCTCTATGTCGTGCCGCGTACCGGCGACCTGCGCGACGACGGCCGTTGGAACCAGTCAGGCAACATGGTCGTCGCGCGCTATGAACGGCGCTGGCAGATCGAGACCAATCCGATTGACATCCTCAATCGTCTGGGCGGCATCGTCTCGACCGCGATGTTTCGCGTGGAGTCCGCCTACGACAAGGGCTTCAGCACGAGCGATTTCTATTCGCCGCGTATCATCCCAGGTTCCATTCGGCCGGGCACGGTCATCTATGACATCAACGGGCACGTGGTCATCGTCTACAAGGTGTCGCCGAACGGCGAAGTCCACTATGTCGACTCCAATCCCGACCGGACGGTCACGCGCGGCGTCTATGGTGGACATTTCCCGCGCAGCGACGTGAAATTGGGGGCCGGGTTCGTCAATTTTCGCCCTTTGCGCTTGGTTGACTATGCCGTCGGCCCAAATGGCGTGCTCGTCGGCGGGCGCTTCGCCTTAGCGACGAACGCCGAGATTCCTGACTTTTCGCTCGAGCAGTTTTACGGGACCGGTACCGCCACGAACTGGCGCGAGGCTGCGTTCTCCATCGATGGCGAGTCGATGCGCTTTCCTGAGTTCGTCCGCAGACGTCTGATGAGCGCGCAGCCCAGCCAGTAGGGCGATCCATGAACGCCACGCGACCATTCGTGCGTCCTTCGCAGGTGCGAAATCACTTGAATCAGTGACGCATGCGCCAATTTACGCATTGATGGGATCTCCAAAATACGCTCTCAAAGCGTAGGAAAGGCGCGGTCCTTCGGGCTGCGCAAGACGGCTCGCGTCGCGGGAGAAGCGCTCAAGCGCCACACCGGGGTGCCGGAGGATCGGAACGATGGACTACGAGAGTTTTTTTGAGCAACAGCTGGCGTTGCTACGCGACGAAGGGCGATATCGCGTCTTTGCCGATCTGGAGCGCAAAGCCGGAGCTTTTCCTGCCGCGACCCGATACGTCGGCGAGACGGCTCATCCGGTGACTGTGTGGTGCTCGAACGACTACCTAGGGATGGGCCAGCATCAAGGCGTTCGCGATGCCATGCATGAGGCGATCGACCGGTGCGGGGCTGGCTCGGGCGGCACACGCAACATTTCAGGCACCAATCACGATCACGTCCTACTCGAGCGGGAACTTGCCGACCTGCATGGCAAGGAGTCGGCCCTTCTCTTCACGTCCGGCTACGTCTCGAACTGGGCGGCGTTGTCGACGCTGGCGTCGCGCCTTCCCAATTGCGCGGTGCTCTCCGATGCCAGCAACCACGCCTCCATGATCGAAGGCATTCGCCACAGTCGGGCCGAATGCCGTGTGTTTGCGCACAATGATCCCGAAGACCTCGCGCGCAAACTGGCGGATATCGCACCGGAACGCCCCAAACTCGTGGCCTTTGAGTCCGTCTATTCGATGGATGGCGACATCGCGCCGATCGCCGAACTCTGCGACGTGGCAGAGACTTACGGCGCGATGACCTATCTGGACGAGGTGCACGCCGTTGGCCTCTACGGGCCGCGCGGCGGTGGAATCGCCGAGCGTGAGGGGCTCATGCACCGTCTGACGGTGATCGAGGGAACCCTCGGCAAGGCGTTCGGCGTGATGGGCGGCTACATCGCCTCGAGTGCGGCCCTATGCGATTTCGTTCGCAGTTTCGCATCGGGCTTCATCTTCACGACGGCTCTCCCGCCCGCGATCGCCGCTGGCGCTCGCGCGAGCGTCAAACATCTCAAGGTCAGCCAGGTGGAGCGGTTGCGCCATCGCGACCGGGTGGCAAAGGTTCGTGCGCGGCTGCAGGCAATCGGCATTCCCATGCTCGACAACCCGAGCCACATCATTCCCGTGATGGTGCGTGACGCCAAGAAGTGCAAGATGATCAGCGATTGGCTTCTCGACAATCATGGAATCTATGTCCAGCCCATCAACTATCCGACTGTTGCGAAGGGCACCGAACGGCTGCGTTTCACGCCGACGCCGCTTCATACGGACGAAGACATCGATCGCCTCGTTCACGCCCTGTCGGACATCTGGTCGCAATGTGCGTTGGCCCGGACAGCGGCGGCGGCCTGATTTGCAGCGGAATCATTTAGGACCCCGGGCAGCATGACCGCGCTGCTGCGGATTGGCTCGCGAGTCTCGCCGCTGGCGATGACGCAGACCAAGCAGGTCCGCTCCATGGTCGCCGCGGTCCAGGGCCTTGCCGACGACGATCTCGCCATTTCCGGTATCACGACGACCGGCGATGCCATTCAAGATCGCCGTCTGCGCGAGGCGGGCGGCAAAGGACTCTTCACGAAAGAGCTGGATGAGGCGCTCCTCGATCGACGCATCGATGTCGCCGTCCATTCGATGAAAGACCTGCCAACAAAGCTCCCACCGGGCCTTGCGTTGATCTGTGTCCCGGCCCGCGAGGACCCGCGCGACGCCCTCATCTGCGCAACGGCGTCCGACATTGCCGACTTGCCTGCGGGCGCTCTCGTCGGCACGGCAAGTTTGCGGCGACAGGCGCAGACGCTTCATCGCAGACCCGATCTCAAAGTCGAGACCCTTCGCGGAAGCGTAGAGACGCGATTGAAGCGCGTCGCGGAAGGAAGCGTCGCGGCGACTTTTCTCGCGCTCGCCGGGTTGAAGCGCTTGGGACTCGCCCAACACGCGCGCCGTATTTTTCAAACGAGCGAAATGCTTCCGGCCGTGGGTCAGGGCGCGCTCGCTATCGTCGCGCGTGAGGATGACGCGAAGGCCCGCGCACTCTTTGCGCCGATCGCCGAAGAGGAGGACTGGGTCGCCGTCACCGCCGAGCGCGCCTTCCTCGACGCGCTCGACGGGTCGTGCCGCACGCCGATCGCGGCTTTCGCGCGGGTCGAGGGATCGGCCCTCCATTTCTCCGGCGAAGTCTTGAGCGCCGATGGCCGGCTCCGCTGGGCCGAGACAGCGACACTGGCGTTGAGCGCCGCCCCGCGTGATGAGGCCGCCGCCCTCGGTCGCCGCCTCGGTGAGGCAATCCGTTGTGCTGCGGGCGATGCTTTCCCAATCGATCCCGATCCTTGAGACTAATCTCGGTCGCTGATCTTTCCGCGCATCCCCTTCACCGACGAACGACGAGCCTTGTCGCTTAGCCGTCGCGCGCGCTCTCTATGGGGAACGCGCGTCGCACGCCGTGTCTTTGGTGCGACGAGCGCCTGACGGATCAGCTCGGCGAGTCGCTCGCGCGCATCTTCGCGATTGCGCGCCAATGTGCGAAACCGCTGTGCCGTGATGACGAGCACGCCGAGGGCGTTCACGCGATGCCCGGCCAGCGCCAGCAATCGCTGACGCACGGCCTCGGTGAGGGAACGCGAAGCGCCGACGTCGAAGCGCAATTGGACGGCCGTCGCGACCTTGTTGACGTTCTGCCCGCCCGGTCCGCTCGCGCGGATGAAATCCTCTTCGAACTCCGAAGGCGGGATCGAGAGCGACGACGTTACCTGAATGCGAACGCTCATCGGTGTTAGCAGGCTCGTGAGAACGGGCTTAGCGGCGAATTGCCATACCCGCATGTTCCGGGCAGGCTGCCGAAGACAATAAATATCACCGGGAGGTTAGGGGCGCGATGGCGGACAAAAAGGAATTCGACGTCGTGGTCTATGGCGCCAGCGGCTATACGGGCCGCCTAGTCGCCGAGTATTTGGTCCAAGCCTACGGCAAGAGTGATGTGCGCTGGGCCATGGCCGGCCGCAATCAGGAGAAGCTCGCCGAAGTCCGTAGTCTCGTTGGCGCGCCTGCCGACACGCCGATCATCGAGGCCGACGCGAGCGCACCGAAATCCTTGGCCGCGATGGCCGATCGCACCAAGGTCGTATTGACGACTGTCGGTCCCTACGCACTCTACGGCGAACCCTTGGTCGTGGCCTGCGCCGCACGCGGAACCGACTACGTGGATCTGAGCGGCGAAGTTTATTGGATGCGCCACATGATCGATGCACATGAGGCGGCCGCAAAAAAGAGCGGCGCTCGAATTGCGTTCTCGTGCGGCTTTGACTCCATCCCCTTCGATCTGGGCGTCTGGTACTTGCAGGAGACGGCCAAGAAGCGTCTGGGCAAACCCGTACCCCGCATCCACGGCCGCGTGCGGTCGATGGTCGGCAAGTTTTCGGGCGGAACCGCGGAAAGCATGAGAGTGATGATGGCGGCGGTCCGAAAGGATCCCTCCCTCATCCCCTTGATGATGGATCCGTTTGCGCTCACGCCCGGCTCTAAGGGCCCGGACCAGCCGGCGGATGACAAGCCGAGATTCGACGGGGCGACGAAGTCCTGGGTGGCACCCTTCATCATGGCTGCGATCAACACGCGGAACGTTCACCGGACGAACTTCCTCCTCGGCCATCCCTTCGGCAGGGAGTTTACCTACGACGAGATGGTTCTGACGGGCCCCGGCGAAAAAGGCGAGGAAATGGCAAAGGCCGTCGCCGCTGGCAATGCCTCGATGCTGGGCGAAGGGTCCCCCAAACCTGGCGAGGGCCCGACCAAGGAAGAGCGCGATTCCGGCTCGTATGACATCCTCTTTATCGGCGTCGCGGCTGACGGCCGGACGGTTCAAGCGAGCGTCTCAGGGCGACCGGATCCGGGCTACGGCTCCACTTCGCGCATGATCGCAGAGAGCGCCCTGTGCCTGGCGCGCGATGGCGTCGAGGTGCCGGGCGGCATGTGGACGCCGGCCGCCGCCATGGCGGCAAAGCTAAAGCCCCGTCTCGAGCGGGCGGGCCTCGTCTTCAAGGACGAGACGGCCTGAACGAGCCCGCGTTCCGCGGCGTCAGGCTAGACACGTCCGCGCGTACGGTGGTCAGATATGGAAAACCACGTGGCATCAAGGCCGCGATGATTGTCCTTTGGAGGAACCGATGAAATCGCCAATCTGCGACATGCTGGGCATTGAGTTCCCGTTGATCGCTTTCACTCATTGCCGCGATGTAGTGACGGCGGTTTCGAAGGCCGGCGGCATGGGCGTCTTCGGCGCAGCCGGTTTGCCGCCGTCCCGGCTCGAGGAGGAGCTCGCCTGGATCGATGATCATATCGGCGGCAAGCCCTACGGCCTCGATCTCATCGTTCCGAACAAATACGAGGGCAAGGGTCAGAAGCTCTCGTCCGATCAGGTCATCGCCTCCGTGCCCATGGAACACAAGGCTTTCGCCGCAAGCATCCTCAAGGCGCATGACATTGACGCGGCGGATCTTGAAGAGGTGCGCAAGGGATCGCTTCAGTTCGGTGAAAACCTCACCGAGGAAGGCGCGGCGAAATCGCTGGAAGTGGCGTTCCGCCATCCCATCAAGCTCATCGCCAATGCCCTTGGCGTGCCGCCCGCGATCATGCTGGAGATGGGCAAGAAGCATGGCGTGGCAGTCGCTGCGCTCGTCGGCGCGAAAGAACATGCCATTCGGCAAGTGCAGGCGGGCGTCGACATCCTCATCGCGGCTGGCGGTGAGGCGGGCGGCCATTGCGGAGACGTAGCAACGCTCGTGCTCGTACCGGAGGTGATCGAGGCGATCGCGCCGATTCGTAACGTTCCGGTGTTGGCGGCAGGCGGCATCGTGACGGGGCGCCAGATGGCGGCTTGCATGGCGATGGGCGCGGCTGGCGCTTGGACGGGCTCTGTCTGGCTGACGACGGCGGAAGCCGAGACCAATCCCGTGGTGAAGGACAAGATGCTAGCCGCCAGCTCGCGTGACACGGTCCGCTCGCGCGCCCGCACGGGCAAGCATTCGCGTCAGCTGCGCTCAGTCTGGACGGACGCGTGGGAAAAGGAAGGGCCGACGCCGCTGCCGATGCCGCTTCAGTCGCTCGTCACCGAGCCGGCGCTGCGTAAGATCGACAAGCTGAGCGAGGGCGGGCACGAAGGTGCGAAGAAGCTTGCCACATATTGGGTTGGCCAGGGTGTCGGCCTCATGAACCAGGCGATGTCAGCCGGCCAAGTCGTTCAGGAGTTCAAAGAGGACTATCTCCGCGCGGTCGAGCGTCTCGACGCGACGGTTGCCGAGTAAGCCCAGCGATGCTGAAGGAGGCAACCGACTTCCGCGAGGAGAGCGACACACTCGCCGCGATTCTTGAACCGCTCGATGATGCCGCCTTCGAGCAGGAAACGCTCTTCAAGCGATGGACGATAAACGACGTGCTGGTCCATCTTCACGTCTTCAACCTCGCGGCCAATATGACGCTCGAGGACGGCGCGAAGTTCGTCGCGTTCTATACCGAGATCGGGCGCCTGATGAAGGGCGGGGGCGGACTGCGGGCCGCGCAAAACGCCTGGCTACCAGCCCCGCGCGGTCGTGCGCTCTTCGAGACGTGGCGGGACGCCTATCGCAGTACGGCCGAGAACTACCACGATGTCGACCCAAGAGCGCGCCTCAAATGGGCCGGCCCAGACATGAGCGCGCGCTCATGCATCACGGCCCGCCAGATGGAGACGTGGGCACACGGGCAGGAAGTCTTCGACGTTCTCGGCGTGTTGCGGCGCGATAGTGATCGCATCCGTAACATTGCCCACTTGGGTGTGACGACCTATGGCTGGACCTTCGTCAATCGCAAGCAGACGCCGCCCGAACCCGTGCCCTATGTCCGCCTGACGGCGCCGTCAGGGGCGATCTGGGAATGGAACGAGCCGCAAGCGGACAATTGTGTGGAAGGGTCGGCCAACGAGTTCTGCCAGGTGGTGACCCAGGTTCGCAATATTAAGGATACGGCTCTGAAGACGCGGGGGCCGAATGCGGAGCAATGGATGGCCATCGCTCAGTGTTTTGCGGGTGCCCCCGCTGACCCGCCGGCGCCAGGGGAGCGTCATATGCGGAGTTGAGGCGGGTACTTCTTATTGGGCCCGCACCCTATATAAGGGGGGAAAGAAAAATATGACCGAGGGAACCACGATGTCAGCGCCTGCCTCCACCTTCCCTGCGATGTCGATCGCTGACGCGCATGAGCTAATGACGGGACCCGGGTCTCCACTGGAGATCGAGGAGCGCGACATTCGCGGTGTCCGTACGCGGACCTGGAAGAATGCGCCAGAGAGCCTACGCGTCGTCTTTGAGGCGAGCGCTGCCTTCGCGGAGCGCACCTACGTTGTCTACGAGGGCGAACGCATCACGTTTACGGCACACAATGCGGCGGCGACGGTCCTCGCGGCGCAGTTGATTGCTGATGGTGTGCGCAAGGGAGATCGCGTGGCCATCGTCATGCGGAATTTTCCCGAATGGAGCGTCGCATTCTGGGCCGCGGTTCTGTGCGGGGCAATTGTGACGCCGCTGAATGCATGGTGGACCGGCCCTGAGCTGGAATACGGGTTGCAAGATTCGGGTACGAAGATTGCCATCGTCGACGCGGAGCGCTGGGAGCGTGTGCGCGAACACATCGATGCGTGCCCGGAGCTGAAGAAGGTCTATGTCGCCCGCGAGGCCGACGATATCGCCGATCCGCGTGCGACCCGGCTCGATGACATCATCGGCGCGGCCGGCCAATGGGCCTCGCTCGCGCCGAAGCCTCTGCCGACGGTCGCTCTCGACGCGGACGACGATGTGACGATCTTCTACACATCGGGCACGACGGGGAAGCCGAAGGGTGCGGTTATCACGCATCGCAACATTGTCTCCAACGTGTTCAACGCGCTCTCGGCCCAGGCGCGCAGTTTCCTGCGGCGCGGCGAGATGCCGCCCATGCCCGATCCGGCGGCCCCTCAGAAGGCGACACTGGTTTCGGTTCCGCTTTTCCATGCGACGGGATGTTTTGCCGTCATGGTTCCCGCGATGCTGTCCGGCGGCAAGCTCATCTTCCAAAGGCGCTGGGATGTCGATCAGGCGCTCGCGATCATGGAGCGCGAGAAGGTGACGAATTTCGGTGGCGTCCCGACAATTGCCTGGCAAGTTGTCGAACATCCCCGTTTCGATGAGTTCGATCTCTCCTCTGTCGAGGGCGTGTCGTACGGTGGGGCGCCAGCCGCGCCCGAACTCGTCAAGCGGATCAAGGAACGCTTTCCAAAGGTTCAGCCAGGCCAGGGCTGGGGCATGACGGAAACCTCCGCGACAGCCGTGTCGAATTTCGCGGAAGACTATGTACGCAAGCCCGCCAGCTGCGGCGTTCCCGCACCCTCTGGCGAAGCCAAGATTGTTGCGCCGGACGGCAAGGTTCTTCCGCCGAACGAGGTCGGCGAGCTTTGGTACAAGGGTCCGATCGTCGTGCGCGGCTATTGGAACAAACCGCAAGCAACCGCAGAAACCTTTGTTGAGGGATGGGTCAAGACCGGCGATCTTGCGAAGATCGACGAGGAGGGCTTCGTCTATATCGTCGATCGCGCGAAAGATATGCTGATACGAGGCGGCGAGAACATCTATTGCGTCGAGGTAGAGAATGCCCTCTACGACCATCCAGCGGTCATGGACGCGGCGGTCATCGGAATCCCGCACAAGACCTTGGGCGAGGAGCCGGCGGCGGTCGTGACTCTGAAGCCGGGGATGTCCGCTGACGAAGCGGAGCTTCGCCATTTCGTCGCTCAGCGCCTCGCCGCGTTCAAGGTGCCTGTGAAGATTTCTTTCTGGCACGAGACGCTACCGCGCAATCCGAACGGCAAGATCATGAAGCGCGATTTGAAGGACGCGTTCGCGAAGGCTAGCGTCTAGGGGTTCTTAGACGTCGAAGTCGTCGAGTTGCGCGAACGAATTGCGCAGCGCGTCTGACCACGCGGCGGAGAGATTGCGAAAATACTCGTCGTCCGCGCCGATTCGCTTCTGCCGGCGGACTTCGAGGCTGTCTCGTTCGTAGATCAAGATGTCGATCGGCAATCCGACCGACAGGTTCGATCGAAGCGTTGAGTCGAACGAGAGCAGCATGAGCTTGGCCGCTTGGCCGAGGCGCATTGAGGATTGCGCGACGCGATCGAGGATCGGCTTGCCGTATTTGTGCTCGCCGATCTGGAGGAACGGTGTGTCATCGGTCGCGCGGATGAAATTTCCTTCCGGGTAGATCTGAAAGATCTGCGGCGCTTCTGTGCCGATCTGCCCGCCCAGAATGAAAGAGGCGCTAAAGCTACTGATGCTTGCTTCCAGTTCTGCGCCGTCGGTGCGCCTCACCTCGCGCAGCGTATCGCCGACAAGGCGAGCCGCCCGATAGAGCGATGGTACGGTGAGAAGGCTTGGCGTTTTTTTGTCATGCGGAAGGCCGAGCCGTTCGTTCAGCAGGCTGACGACCGACTGGGTAACCGCCAAGTTTCCGGCGGCGAGCAGGACGAGCACGCGGTCGCCGGGCCAGCTCCAATGATGGAGCTTGCGAAACTGCGCGACGCTATCGATGCCGGCGTTGGTACGTGTATCTGCGGCGAAGACGAGGCCGCGTTCCAGCGTAATCGCGACGCAATAGGTCAAAGGAGATCTCCGAAAACGCGCGGACTGCTATTGCTGTTGAGCATTGGCTTGTTGAACCGCGACGAAGACATCAAGCGATTCCTGGTCGCCGCCATGACGCGCGCCACGCACCGGTGCGGCGCTCGGCGCATCGAGACCCATGGACAGGCGGACATAGTCCGCAGTCGGACAGACGAGATTGGCGACATCGAACCCAACCCAACCCAAATCGTCGACATAGGCTTCTGCCCAGGCGTGGTGGGCTTCAGAATCATCACCCTCACCGCACCAAAGATAGCCGGTCACATAACGCGAGGGAATGCCGGCGTAACGGGCTGCGGCAATAAAGATGTGGGCGTGGTCCTGACAAACGCCATGCCCGGCACTCAGCGCGTCTGCCGCCGTTGTATCGCTATTGGTTAAGCCGGGCTCATAGGTGACGCGACCTCGGATGATGTCCATGAGGGCGTGGAGATCGGCGAGGCGGCTTTCGCCGCTCAAATCGCTCAGGAGTTCGCGGATGGAAGCATCGGCCTTCGTGAGCGGAGTCTCCCGAAGGAACACGCGTGTTGGCACGAACTCGCTCGCGCTTCGATAGATGCCGTTGCGGTCCTCGGTCTCGACGATGCCGAACGCTTCGATCTCGATGGCATCAAGCGGATTAGGGTAGACCGCGAGGTGCGCTTTGTTGCCCATCGCATCTCGAAATTCCGTGACGCTCTCTGCGCCCTTGGTGACGACCGACCAATTGTGAATGTGCTGACCGTAGAAATTGGGCGGCGTAAGCCGCAAGCTCTGGACCGAAAATGTCGCCGGCGCAGCGTAGCGGTAGATGGTCTGGTGGCGGATCGACAGGAGCATCGGCAATCTCAAAGATTGAAATGGTAGGCCGCCGCGATCTCGTGACCCAGGCGATTGTTGCGCGAGATGAAGTCGATCAGGAACTCGTGGAGGCCGGTTTGGAAGATCTCGGTCATCTCGGCGTTAGCGAGATCCTGAACGATCTCGCGTGCAAGCTGGTGGCAGGCGGGTGGCCCGCTGTCGGGCACGACGAGCGCGTCAAGGGCGGTCATGATCTCCTGGTAACATGACCACAGCGACCGCGGCATCTTACGGCTAAGGATGAGAAAATCAGCGATATTCCAGGGTCGAAATCCGCCGCGATAGACCCAGCCATAGCTGCGATGTGCCGACACGGATCGCAGAATTGACGCCCATTGGACCGAGTCGATGCCGCTGCCGACAAGTTCGGCCTGCGGCAGCAGCACGTAGTATTTGACGTCCAGGATCCGCGCCGTGTTGTCGGCCCGCTCCAGGAATGTTCCGATCTGGCAAAACTGGAAGCCGTCTGTTCTGAGGATCGTGCCAAGCAAGGCGCCGCGAAACGAAGCGGAACGTTCCTTGATCCAATCGACGACCTGCGGCAACTCGTTCAGCGTGATCCGTGAGGAATCAAAGTCAAAAAACTCCTGCCACGTCCGATTGACGTTCTCCCACATCTCACGCGTGATCGCCGTTCGTTGAATGCGCGCGTTTCGCCGCGCCGCCGTGAGACACGCATAGATGCTGGACGGATTTTCCGGCTCGAACAGCAGATAGTGCAGCACGTGCGCGGTGTCATAGTCGTCGTATTTCGCCCGGTAACCATCATCGCAGCCGGCGCTGAGGAGCGTCGAGCGCCAGCCCTCCTGATCCGGGTTATCGGCGCGGGGCAAGAGGACGATGCGATAGCCGACATCGAGCAGGCGCGCCATGTTCTCGGCGCGCTCGATGTAGCGTGTCATCCAAAAAAGGTCGTTGGCCGTTCGCCCAAGCATTCCAAACGTTTTCTGCCTACGGATTATTCCTCAAGCACCCAAGTATCCTTCGTGCCGCCGCCCTGGCTCGAATTCACGACGAGCGAGCCTTCGCGCATTGCGACACGCGTAAGCCCTCCCGGCACCATGCGAACACGGTCGCCGAAGAGAACGAAAGGGCGCAGATCGAGATGTCGGGGCGCGATCCCGTCAGCGACCACGGTCGGGCTCGTTGAGAGTGCGAGTGTCGGCTGCGCGATATAGGCCTCCGGGCGCGCTTTGAGGCGCTGGCGAAACTCGGCGATCTCTTCCTTCGTCGCGCGTGGACCGACGAGCATGCCATAGCCGCCGGAACCATGCGTTTCTTTCACAACCAGCTCATCGAGATTCTCAAGCACGTAGGCAAGATCATCCGGATTGCGGCAATCATAGGTCGTCACGTTCGGCAGAATTGGAGGGCGCCCCGTATAGAAGGAGATGATCTTCGGCACGTAGGCGTAGATCGCCTTATCGTCGGCGATCCCGGTTCCGGGCGCGTTGACGATCGTCACGCGGCCGGCGCGATAGAGGTCGAAGAGCCCTGGCACGCCCAGCATTGAGTCTGGACGAAAGACAAGCGGATCGAGATAGGCATCATCGATGCGGCGATAGAGGATATCGATAACCGCAAGGCCTCGTGTGGTCTTCATCTGTAGATGACCGTCGGCGATCACGAGGTCGCGCGCTTCGACAAGCTCTGCGCCCATGCGATCCGCAAGGAACGAGTGCTCGAAATAGGCGCTGTTGTGGACACCGGGTGTCAGCACGGCGATCGTCGGTTCGCCGGAAACGCCGCGAGGCGCGACGCTCTCAAGAGTCGTCCGCAGCAGATCGGGATAGTTCTCGATGGGCTGCACGCGGTGCCGGCTGAAGAGCTCGGGGAACAAATGGAGCATCGCCTCGCGATCCTCCAGCATGTAGGAGACGCCGGAGGGAGTGCGCGTATTGTCTTCGAGCACGAAGAAATCGTTCTCCGACGTGCGGACGAGATCGACCCCGATGATGTGGGAATAGACGCCCCCGGGCGGTTCAGCCCCCATCATGTCGGGCAGAAACGCCTCGTTCTGGATAATCAGTTCTTCGGGTATGACGCCCGCCCGAAGTATCTCTTGGCGATGGTAGATGTCGTAGAGGAACGCGTTAAGCGCCCGCACGCGTTGTTCGATTCCCGCCTTCAATTTGCGCCATTCCGCGGCGCTGAGGATCCTAGGAATGATGTCGAACGGGATGAGGCGCTCGCTCGCCCCGTCCGCCCCATAGACGGCGAAAGTAATTCCGATGCGGCGGAAGAGGGCTTCCGCTTCGCGCTTCTTCTTCCCCAGAATGTCCGCGTCTTGCGCCGCCAGCCAAGCCTGCACGTCCCGATAGGGCTCACGGATCTTACCGTCGAAACCCAACATCTCGTCGTAGGCGGCAGGTTTGCTGCTTTGGCTTTCGGTCACGATATCTCTTGAGTGCAAGATTAAGCCCAAAAAGCCATCTCGCAAGCATCAGGCACTCTGCGCCCGATGCAACAATGATCTGCAGGCGATTTGTTGAGCAATGTGCCTAGAAATTAGATCGAAACGGCCGGGTTCTTAGGGGCCGGCAACCGTCGTGCGATGGAGCAGCCTCGCGTGGCCGTCATACCCGCCGGTGGCCTTGTGCGTGACGCAGCGGTTGTCCCAGATGACGAGCATGTTCGTCGACCAGTGATGCCGGTACTGGAACCGCTCCTCGGCTTGGTGACGAAAGATGGCAAGGAGTAGGTCATGGGCCTCGTCGGCGGGAAGCCCCTCGATGCCTGTCGTATAGCCCATGTTGACGAAGAGGCATTTCCGGCCCGTCTCTGGATGGGTGTGGACGAACGGATGCGTCCGGCTCTGTTTTGCATCGTCCGACGGTCGGATCGCCATTGAACGGCCGATGTCCTTCTCGCCATAAAGGCCATCCTTGGCATACCCGCGCGCGGCACAGTGAATCCCGCGAAGACCCTGGAGCCGCTGTTTCATAGTGTCATCGAGCGCGTCATAGGCCGCATATTGATTGGCAAAGAGGGTGTCCCCGCCAACCGGGGGAATGACCCGGCCGTGCAGCAGGGTCGCTGCGGGCGGAACCTCAAGGAAGCTCCAATCCGAATGCCAGACCTCCGCGAAGAGGGGCGTCGCTTCGTCCGCCCGGCGCTCGATGGCCAGGACGTGCTGGCGGCCCGGAACGGGCGCGATGAACGGATCCTCGCCGAACGGCCCGAAAGCGAGGGTCACCCGCTCTAGGGCATCGTCGTCAAGGTCCTGGTCGGGAAACGCGAGAACGAGATGGTCAAGCCAGGCGGCCCGGAGAGCTTCGATGTCTCGGGTGCGCAAGGGCGCCCGAAGGTTGACCCCTCGAACAGTTGCCCCGCAGGCCATGCCTGATGGCTGAACCTCGATCGCCATGGCGTCCTCCCTGACTTTTCGTAAACCTTGCGTCAGGGGCCGGAGCGACGCAACACCGGCGCCTCTTGCAACGGGAGCGCTGAATGCGCAACGTTCCCCCGCGTGCTCGCGACAGGGGAACAGGCGATGGAGATCCGACCGCTATCAGGCTCAGGTGGGGCGGAAATACTGGGCGTCGATATTGCCAGGGGCCTGTCGAATGCCATTTTCGCGGACATCCACCGCGCCTTCCTCGACTACGGTGTCATCTTCTTCCGCGATCAGCCATTCGATCTCGACGCGCAGGTCGCCTTCGCACGCCATTTCGGCGATATCGACCAGCACCCCATCGTCAAGGGGATGGAAGACCGGCCGGACGTTATCAAGATCCACAAGCGCGCGGGCGAGAGCGCGACCTTCGGCGTGGGCTGGCACTCTGACAATTCCTACATGGTCGAACCCAGCCTTGGTTCTGTCCTCTACGGTGATGTGATCCCGCCCTTCGGCGGCGACACTGTCTTTGCATTTCAGACCCGCGCCTATGAGCGCCTGTCGAGCGGCATGAAGAAGCTGCTCGATGGCCTCGTCGCGATCCATGGCGCAGGGCCGGCCTTCAGCGCGCCGACGACGAAGGAGAAATGGGAAGGCAAATCGACGCTCGCCTATCAGATGTCGGACGCCATGTCCGCCGAGGTGGAGCATCCTGTTGTTCGCACCCACCCTGAGACGGGGCGTAAGGCGCTCTACGTGAACCCGATGTTCACGCTGCGCCTCAAGGACATGACGGAGGCGGAGGCGCGGCCGCTCCTTGAGTTTCTTTACGTGCATGCAGCGCGCGAGGAATTCACCTGCCGCTTCCGCTGGACGAAGGGTGCAATCGCCGTGTGGGACAACCGCGCCGTCATGCACAACGCGCTCGACGACTACGAGGCCTATGAGCGCGTCATGTATCGCGTGACCGTCAAGGGCGACAAACCCCGGTGAGCACGTGAAGCTTCGCCTGGGCGTCGTGGAGGCCTATGACAGCGCGGGCCGCGCAGAGATCACCGCGGCCGGCTGCACGGAGGCCGGAAAACTCTACAGCACGATGCTGGAGACACTCCGTCCGGACACGGAGACGATCATCATCAAGGCGGCCGACCCGGACGGCGCTGTGCCGAACGGCGCAAGCCTCGCGGAGCTCGATGGTCTCGCATGGACGGGATCGAGCCTCACCGTCTATCACGATGAGCCCAGGGTGACGCGGCAGGTGGCGCTGGCGCGGGAGGCGTTCCGCTCGGGCGTCCCGCAATTCGGATCGTGCTGGGCCCTGCAGGTTGCAGCGGTTGCGGCGGGCGGCTCGTGTCGGCGCAATCCCAACGGCCGCGAGTTCGGCGTCGCGCGCAAGATCACGCTGACGGATGGTGGCCGCGCACACCCTTTGCACGCCGGTCGTGCCACGGCGTTTGACGGCTTCACGTCGCACTTGGATGTCGTTTCCAGTCTTCCCGCGGGTGCGGAATCGCTTTCCGGGAACGCAATGACGCCGATTCAGTCAGCCGTGATCGCGCACGAGGGCGGGACCTTCTGGGGGCTTCAGTTTCATCCCGAATACGATCTGCACGAGGTCGCTAGCCTCGCGCGATGTCGACGCGCGGCCCTCATTCGCGAGGGTCTGCTGGCCGACGAGGCGGCCGCCGACGCCTATATCGAGGCGCTCGAAACGCTTCACCGCGCTCCGGATCGCTCTGATTTGCGTTTCGTGCTGGGTCTCGACGATGATGTCATTGATCCGGCGCGCCGCCGCATCGAAGTTGCGAACTGGTTGACTTATCAGGTGGAGGCTCGCCGTGCCGCTCGATCCTAGATTGACCACCCTCGCGGTCGCGATCGGCGAAAGGCTGCGCAAGCGAGGCGAAAAGGTCGGAATCGGCGAGTCATCGGCAGGCGGATTGATATCGGCGGCGCTCCTTGCGGTGCCAGGAGCGTCGGATTTCTATTCGGGCGGCGCTGTTGCCTATACGCGCGAGTCGATCGAGAACCTGGTCGGGATCGAGATCGCGCAAATGCGCGCGCGCCGTATCCGGTCATCGAGCGAGCCCTATGCGCAATGGCTGGCGATGCGAATTCGCGAGCGCCTGAACGCCGATTGGGGCCTCGCCGAAACAGGCGCCGCCGGCCCGACAGGCAACGGCTATGGCGACCCAGCGGGTCATACTTGCCTTGCCGTCGACGGTCCGCGCCAAGCGGTCGAGACGCTCCGCACGGGCTCCGATGAACGCGCGGAGAACATGATCGTCTTCGCGGAAGCGGCCATGCGCCTCTTCCTCAAGGAACTCGATGCGTGCGGCTAGGGCGTCACGATCGGGAAATTCGAATCGAGCGGATCGATCAGCTCAAGGAACGTATCGAGCGCGCCGATATCGCCATCGAAGGTGATCGAGCCGTCCGTCGTCTTGACCAGCCGGGGCACGCCCGCGAGCGCGACTTGAAGGAAATCGGCGCGGTTCATCGTCAGCCGCACATCGGCATCCGGCGCCGGCACATCCTCCTCATGAACGAGGACGCCGTTCTCATAGGTGAGGATGTGGCGCTCATTGAAATCCTTGAGCGTCAGATCGATCGAGAATCTCTTGTCTTTGCCGCGGTCGGGGTTGAGCCGCACCGCAAGAAAATCGAGCAGCATCGAGGTCGGCGTCGCGCGGATCATGTCGAGGCTGAGCGTGACGGCGGGCGCCACGAACACGCCATCGCGGAGTTCGCGAGCACCGGTGAGGTAGACGTTCCGCCACACGCCGCTTTCCGCCTGATAGGCCATCTGCTCGTAGGTGTCGGCAAGGAGTGACTTCGCGTCGGTGTTCTCCGGCGCCGCGAAGACAACCTTGTTGAGCAGCTCGGCCGCCCAGCGATAGTCGCCCGCCTCGTAGGCGGTCTTGGCCCGCGCAATCACGGAGGATGCGCCGCCCATCGCCTCCACGTAGCGCGGCGCGGTCGTCTCGGGCGGATGGGGATGGAGCGAGGCCGGGTTGCCGTCATACCAACCCATGTAGAATTGATAGACGGCCTTGGCGTTGTGCGAATAGGAACCATAATAGCCGCGATTGAACCATTGATCGGCCAGCGCTTTGGGGAGCGTGAATTCCTCGGCGATCTCGATGCCGGTGAGGCCCTGGTTCATCATCCGCACGGATTGATCGTGCAGGAATTTATAGGCGTCGCGGTGCTTGCGAAGGTAGTCCGCGATCTCCGCCTGGCCAAAGCGCGGAATGCCGTGCGCGGCGAACATCGTATCGGATTTGTCCGCATAAAGACGGATCGACTCGGTCAGATAGTCCGCCCATGCCTTCGTGTTGCGCACGAGCGCGCCGCGCAGCGTCAGAATGTTGTGGAGCGTCGCATTCGCGTTCTCGGCCATGAAGACGGAACGGAACTGTGGGAAATAGGCATTCATCTCCGCCGGCGCTTCTGTGCCGGGCGTGATCTGGAATTCCATCGTCACGCCGTCGATGGTCATCGTCGTACCGGTCGTCTTGATGATATCGGTTGGTGCGATGAGGGTGATGGCTCCGCGCGAGAGGGCCGGCCCGAGCCCTGATGTCAATTCACCTGTCGCGCTGGAGCCTTCCAAAAGGCCGAATTGATACCGCGCACGACGGCTCATCGCGTTTCCCGCGATGATGTTTTCTGAAACCGCGTGCTCGAGGAACCCTTCGGGCGCGATCACCCGCACCTTGCCCGATCGCACATCCTCGTCCGAGATGACACCGCGCACGCCGCCGAAATGATCCGCGTGGCTGTGCGAATAGACGACCGCGACGACGGGCTTGTCGCCGACATGCTCCTTGACGAGATCATAGGCGGCCGCCGCGACTTCCGCGGTCAGCAGGGGGTCGAGCACGATGTAGCCCGTGTCGCCCTCGATGAAGGTGATCGTCGAGACATCGAACGCGCGCACCTGATAGATGTGGTCCGTGACCTTGTAGAGCCCGTGGCGCGTCAACAGCCGCGCCTGGCGCCAAAGGCTTGGATTGGCTGTCGCGGGCGGATCGTCCTTGAGGAAATCATAGCGGCTGAGGTCGAAGACGACGCGCCCGTCCGCCGCGCGGATTTTCGGATCGCTCCGTGTCGCGATGAAGCCGCGCGCGGCGAACTCGAAATCCTGCTCGTTTTCGAAGGGAAGCTGATCGAGAAGCGCGGCGTTCGCCGCCTTTGTTACGTCCGAGGCGGTGCCCGCGGTGGCCGCGCCGACCGCCACCATGGCCAGCAAGCTGCCCGCGCAGGCAAGCCCCATCACCGTGCCCAGATCGATCATCGCATCCTCCCCTCATCGCCGGTCGGACCTGCGCCGCCGCCGTTAATGTTGTCCATTGAACACTAGGCGATCGCCCCTGCGGCGCCAACCGAAGCCTTCCGCGCCGCGCTAGAACGTGTCGATGAAAGAGCGCTTCTTGCCGACGCGTGCCGGTGGCGGCGCCCAGGATTTGAGCCCCCGGATCACCCAGGCGCGCGTCTCGACGGGATCGATGACGGCGTCGATTTCGAGAGCGGCTGCCATCGAGATCGCCTTGCCTGCGTCGTAGAGCCGCGTGAGCAGCTTATCGAACAGCGCCTTCTGCTTGTCTGGATCGGTCTCGGCCGCCAGCTCCTTGCGGTAGCCGAGCCGCACCGCCCCTTCGAGCCCCATGCCGCCGAATTCGCCGGTCGGCCAGGAGATGATGAAGGCGTTCCGCGCAAAGCTGCCGCCGGCCATCGCTTGCGCGCCGAGACCATAACCTTTGCGGAGCACGACGCAGAAAAGGGGCACGGAGACATTCGCGCCGGCAACGAACATCCGGCTGACGCGGCGGACGGCGGCTTCCCGCTCGCTGTCCGGCCCGACCATGAAACCCGGCGTGTCGCAGAGCGAGAGGATCGGCACGTCGAACGCATCGCACAATTGGAGGAACCGCGCGGCCTTCTCCGCCCCCGTCGCATCGATCGCGCCGCCGAGATGGCGGGAATCGTTCGCGATGAGCCCGAACGGGCGCCCTTCGATGCGGATGAAGGCGGTGATCATCCCTTGCCCGTAGAGCGGGCGAAGTTCGAGCACGCTTCCTTCGTCCGCCAGCGTTTCGATGACCGGCCGAATGTCATAGACGCGCAGACGGTTCTCCGGGATCAGGCGCCGCAGATGCCGCTGATCCGCATACGAATAATCGGCGACCGGCCCCTGGAAGTAACCGAGCGCCTGCTTTGCGGCCCGCACCCCGGCGGCCTCGTCCGCGACCGCGATGTCGACGACTCCGTTTCGCGTTTGCATGTCCATCGGACCGACGTCGTCGGGCTTGAAGATGCCAAGGCCGCCGCCTTCGATCATCGCCGGTCCGCCCATCCCGATGGTGGAATCCATCGTCGCGATCGTGATGTCCGCGCAGCCAAAGAGCGCGGCATTGCCGGCGAAACACCGCCCTGAATTGATCGCGATGCGCGGCGCGAGGCCCGAAAGCTTCGCGAAGGTGTGGAAGGTCGGCACGTCGAGACCCGCGACGCCCGCGCCGTCGGTATCGCCGGGCCGCCCGCCGCCGCCCTCGACGAAGAAGACGATGGGCAGGGCCGCCTTCTCCGCGACTTCGAGCACGCGGTCCGTCTTCTTGTGGTTCATGTGGCCCTGCGTGCCCGCAAAGACCGTGTAGTCATAGGCAAGGACGGCGGTGCGCGCGCGCGTCTCATCGAACAGCGTGCCGTTCACCGCGCCCAGCCCGCACACCATGCCGTCGGCCGGGCTGATCTTGACGAGTTCCTCCATCGACCGGCGCCGGCGCTGCGCCGCGACGGTCAATTGGCCGTATTCGATGAAGCTGCCGGGATCGCAGAGATCATCGACGTTCTCGCGCGCCGTGCGCTGGCCGGTCTTGCGACGCCGCGCGACCGCGTCCGGCCGGTTCTCGTCCAGCGTCACGGCCGTTCGCGCGATCACTTCGGCAAGGTCGGGGCGAATGGCATCGAGATCAATGGCCTGCGCATCCGCCGCCGCCTCGCTGTCTTGCGACCCTGGAGCAATGAAGAGGATCGCCTGACCCTCGCTCAGCGTGTCGCCGGGCCGCGCGACGATGAGGCGGACCGTCCCCGCGACGCCGGCCGTGACGACGTGCTCCATCTTCATCGCGTCGAGAATAGCGAGCGTCTGCCCGCGCGTGACAGCATCGCCCTCCGCGATATCGATCGAGACGATCGTGCCGCGCAGCGGCGCCGCCGCGGCGATCGTGCCCTCGGGCGCTGCGTGGATATGCGCTTCCGCCGCATCGGCTGGATGAAGCGGCCCCGCGCCCTCGAAATAGGCGGGCGCCGGCGCAGGTGCCGCCGCGAGCTTGGCGAGGTTGTCAGAAAGGAACCGCGTCGCGACGGGCCCCTTCGTCAACGCAGGATGAGCAAGAAGGCTCGCGTGCAGCGGCAGGCTCGTCGCCGGTCCCTCGATGCGGAAGCTGCGAAGGGCGCGGGAGGCGCGCGCGACGGCGACCGCGAAATCATCGCTCGGATTGCGGACGATCAGTTTTGCGATCATCGAATCGAAATTTGGATTGATCGCATAGCCGGCATAGGCCGACGCATCGACGCGAAGCCCGGGCCCGGACGGCGGCTCGAACGCGGTGATGACGCCGCCGGCCGGCTTCACCATGCCGTCGGGCGCGACGATCTCGGCGTTGATCCGCATTTGAATCGCGTGCCCCCGCACCGAGGGGGGCTTTGAGAGGCCGAGCGACTCCAGCGTACCGCCCGCCGCGATCGCGATCTGCGTGGCGACGAGATCGAGCCCCGTCACTTCTTCGGTCACCGTATGCTCGACCTGAAGTCGCGGATTGGCCTCGATGAAAAAGAAGCTGTCGTCCCGATCGAGATCGACCAGAAATTCGATCGTCGCTAGGCTGTCGACTTCCGCTGCACGGGCAAGCGCGAGCGCCGCCTCGATGATCCGCTGGCGGAGCGGAGCCGCCAGGAACGGTGCGGGCGCGATCTCGAGGATTTTCTGGTTTCGCCGCTGGACCGAACAATCGCGCTCGAAGGCATGCGTGATCGACCCGTGCCGGTCGCCGATGATCTGCACCTCGATGTGCCGCGCGTTGCGGATAAGGCGCTCGGCATAGACGCGGTCATCGCCGAAACCGGTCTTCGCCTCGCTGCGGCAGCGCTCGAAGGCGTCCGCCAAATCCTCGGGCGCCGTCACCATGCGCATGCCGCGCCCGCCGCCGCCCGCGACGGCCTTCAGCATGATCGCGCCCGCGCCCTCGCCGGCAAGGAAGGCGCCGATTTCATCGAGGCTCGCGCCGTGTGCGGTGCCGGGGAGGATCGGCACGCCGTTTTCCTTCGCCAGCGCGCGCGCGCGGGTCTTGTCGCCGAAGAGCGAGAGCACGCGCGGGTTCGGCCCAACGAAGCAGATCCCCGCCTCCGCGCAGGCGCTCGCGAAGGCGGCGTTCTCGCTGAGGAACCCGTAGCCGGGATGGATGGCGTCGGCGCCCGCTTCCTTCGCGAGGCGGATGATCTGCGCCCCGTCGAGATAGGCCCGCGCCCCGACGCCCACGAGCGCGATCGCCTCGTCCGGCACTTTCACGTGCAGCGAGAGCGCATCGTCGTCGGAATAGACGCCGGTCGTCGTGATGCCGAGATCGGCGGCCGCGCGGGCGAGCCTGATCGCGATTTCGCCGCGATTGGCGATGAGGAGACGGGTGAACATCAATTTCGAACTCGGCGGCGGATCACAGGACGGCTTCGATGAGGAACGGGCCCTTGCGCTTCATCGCGGCGGCAAAGAGATCCTCGAACGCCTCGGCCGTCTCGGCGCGGGCGGACTCGACGCCCATGCCGCGCGCGATCTGCGCGATGTCGAGCGTCGGCTCGTCGATCCGCAGCATCGAGAGCGCCTTCGGGCCAGGGTTCTGCGCGCCGACGCGTGCCATTTCGATGTTGAGGATCGCATAGGTGCGGTTCGACACCATGACGGTGACGACGTCGAGATTTTCGCGCGCCTGCGTCCAGAGCGCCTGGATCGTATAGAGCGCCGACCCGTCGCCTTCGAGGCAAACGACCTTGCGGCCCCGCCCGGCGATCGCGGCGCCCGTGGCGGCGGGAAGGCCATAGCCGATCGCCCCGCCCATCAGGTCGCAGTGATCGTAAGGCCGCGCGCCCGCGAGCACGCCCTGGAAGAAGATGCTGGCGGTGATTGACTCATCGATCACGATCGCATCCTCGGGCAGATGCCGCGCGACGCTCGTCACCATCGCCATGACGTCGAGCTTGCCGGCGCGCGGCGCGTCGGGCAGGGAGAGCGCGTTGCGCTTGACGGCCTCGCGCGGGCCGCCCACGGCTTCGGCCAGGGCTTCGAGGGCGGCAAGGCCATCTTCTTCCGGTAAGGCGAGCGAGAGGACCGGGGCGCCCGGCGCCGCAAAGCGCCCGGGCTTGCCTGGATAGGCAAAGAACGCGACTGGCGGCTTCGTCTCGACGGTGACGAGCGGCGAAACATTGGCGAGGGCTTCCGTCGCCTGCTCGGCGAAATAGGGCAGCTTCTCGATGCCGACTTGGCCGGCGCCCCGCGCGGTCTTGATCGCGAACGTGTCGGAGATGATCCGCGTGCCGATCGCCTCGCGGATCCGCCCGGCCGCCTCGATCCCGCGGCGCGTCGTGGCGCGCCCGCCAAGGAGAAGCGCGCCGCGTTCGCCCGCGTCGCGCAATTGGACGGCAATTCTCTCGATGCCCGCCTGCGCGGCCTTCAGGCGTGCTGGGACCGCGAGCGGCTTGCCGGGCGACGCGCCCTCGGTCCAGGCGACATCGGCGGGAACGATGAGCGCGACGGGCCCCGGCACGTTCGACTGCGAGGCGAGCACGGCCGCCGCGGCATCACTGCCCGCCGTGTCGATCGATTGGATCGAGCGCACCCAGGTATGGAAAGGCCGCGCGCCGGTCTCGATGTCGCTGGCGAGCGGCGCGTCCGCGTTCTTGTGGCTGAGCGCGTGGTCGCCGATGAGATTGACGCTGGCCGAGCGCGCCCGCTTTGCGTTGTGCGTGTTGGCGAGCCCGTTCGCCATGCCCGGGCCCAAATGGAGGAGCGTCGCCGCCGGCTTGTCCGCGATCCGCGCATAGCCGTCGGCAGCGCCCGTCACCACACCCTCGAAGAGCGCCAGCACCGGCTTCATCTTGTCGGATTCGCCGATGGCCGCGACGAGTTGCATCTCGGACGTGCCCGGATTGGCGAAGCACACATCGACGCCCGCTCCCTCCAGCGTATGGATGATTGCCTGTGCTCCGTTCATCGTCACCTCCCAATCGTTCGCGCCATCGCCCAGACGCGTTTGGCGCGATTGAGGCATCCGACGATCCATTGTGCAATGGCGCAGACGCTGTCGGATAAATTGACGATAAGTTTTCGCCAAGGCATAGTTTTCATTGGTGGTTCCCCCGCTGAGGGGGTGAAGAGGGAACGCGGTGCGGGAGAGATCTCCCAAATCCGCTGCTGTACCCGCAACTGTAGGCGGCGAGTGCCGCGCCAATCATGCCACTGGAGCCCAAGCGCTCCGGGAAGGCGGCGCCGGTGCCAAGACCCGCAAGCCAGGAGACCTGCCACCGCCGTCGCTCGTCCGCGGACCGGGAAAAGTCCGGCGGCACGGGGGTTCTCCGGTGCAGCGACACACCGTCCGATCCGGGCCTGCGCGAGCAGGCGGGGCGGTTGTCGCTGTTCATGTCGCGGGACCTCGGGTCGCCCGCACGATTGGGGGACCTCATCCATGTCGCGCACCAATGTGCTTGTGACGTCCGTCTTGCTGTCCACGTCTGCCTTGACCGCCGTCCGCGCGGGAGAGGTTGAAACGATCATCGTCCAGGGCCTGCGTATTCCACAGACCGCTGGCGAAAGCGGAACGTCCGTGACCGTGATCACGGACAAGGACATTGAGCGTCGCCAGTTCACGCAGGTCATCGAGGCGTTGCGGCTTGCACCAGGCGTTACCATCGACCGCAGCGGCACGGCTGGCGGCACGGCATCGGTTCGCATCCGCGGCGCCGATTCCGATCAGACGCTCGTGCTCATCGACGGCATCAACGTGAACGACCCGACGAGCACGGGAGGCGGTTTCGATTTCGCCTTCCTCGACACCGCCGACATCGAGCGGATCGAAGTGCTGCGCGGCGCCCAGTCGACCCTTTGGGGCGCGGATGCGATCGGCGGCGTCATCAATATCCTAACGAAGCGCCCGGAACAGGGTTTGTCCGCGAGCGGCTTTGTGGAGGGCGGCAGCTTCGGCACCTGGCGGGGCGGGGCGTCCGTGTCGGGAGGCTACGAGACCCTCGATTTTCGCCTGGCCGGCAGTGGTCTGACGAGTGATGGTATTTCCAAGGCGGACGAGGACGATGGGAACACGGAAGACGACGGCATCGATCAGCTCTCGCTCAGCGGCCGGCTAGGCGTTCAGCTCACGGAGAATTTTCGCATCGACGCCCTGGGCGGCTACAGCGATTCCGAGTTCGACATCGATGGATTTCCCCCGCCGAGCTTCGCATTCGCTGACACGCTGGAAACGAGTTCTTCAACGGACACCCGGGCCGCCCTCGTCGCGTCGCTCGATCTGTGGGACGGCCGTTTCCGCAGTGAGCTTTCAGCCTCCTACTACGAGATCGAGCGGGTAACGGGCGGCTCCGGATTCACGGGGTACCGCGACACCTATCGCTATGAAGGCACCGCTGACCTTGCGTCCTGGCTCACGACGGCCTTCGGCGTCGAGCGCGAGACGACCGAGTACGCGAACGAAGATCGCGACCGCGACAGCGCCTTCGCGCTTGTCGAAATCAAGCCGGTCGATCGCCTCACGATTTCGGGCGGCCTGCGCTGGGATGACGACAGCGCCTTCGGCGGCGAGACGACGGCCCGCGTGAGCGGTGCCTTCGCGGCGGCCGACTGGCTGACGCTGCACGCCAGCTATGGCGAAGGCTACAAGGCGCCTTCCCTTTACCAAACCTTCGGCGACGGCGGCGTGTTCGTGCTCCCCAACCCCGATCTGCGGCCGGAAATGAGCGAGGGCTACGACGTCGGCGTCACGCTCGGCTTCGACGGCGGCGCGGGCGAGATCGACGTGACTTATTTTGACGCGGAATCGACCGATCTCATCGACTACGATTTCGGCGTTCCAGGCTATGTCAACGTCGCGAAGGCCGGCCGCGAAGGCGTCGAGGTGGCAGCGAGCTGGCTGCCGATCGAGGCCCTCGCGTTGCGCGTGTCTTATGCCTATCTGGAGGCGCGGGACGGAACGACCGGTCAGCGCATCTTGCGCGTGCCGCAACACACGGCTGATGCCGATGCGACATGGTATATGACGCCTGACCTCTCCGCGACGATCGCCGTTCTCTATCGCAGTGAGGAAGTCAGCACGAGCTTCGATCCCATCGTGGACGAATGGGTGCGGGTCGACCTCGCGGGAACGTGGACGGTCTCGCAGGGTGTCGATCTCTATGGCCGGATCGAAAATCTCTTAGACGAGGACTATCAGGAGGTATCGACCTACGGCACGCCCGGGCTCTCCGGCTTCATCGGAACGCGTGTGCGGCTGTGACGACGCGGCGCGCGGCAATTCTCATACTCCTTGCCGCGCTGGGCTATGGCCCGGCGACGGCGGCGGACGCCTTGCCGCGTGTCGTCTCGCTCGATGTGTGCGCGGATCAATACGTCCTGCAGTTCGCCGATCGCGATCAGATCCTGGCCGTCTCGCAGGATGCCGCGCGCGATTTCTCTTATCTGCGCGATCGCGCGCAGGGCATCCCGATCGTCCGCGACATGTCGGAGGATGTGCTGGCCTTGAAGCCTGACGCGATCGTGCGTCTCTGGGGCGGGAGCGAGCGTAGCCGCCTTCTCTATGCGCGGCTGGGCATCGAGGAGATCCAGCTTGGCTTTGCCGAAACGCTGGGCGATGTCGAGGCGAGCGTTCGCCAGATCGCTGCCGCACTCGGCCATGCCGGTCGGGGCGAGGAAGTGATCGCCGCCACAGAAGCAAAATTGGCATCCGTTCCTCCGGCGGCGCCCCGCCGCGCGATGTATCTGACGGCCTCGGGCGTCACCTCCGGCGCGGGCACGCTGATGGATGAGATGCTCACCCTGGCGGGCTTGCGCAACAGCATTGCCGAGGCTGGCTATCGCGGTTGGCGCACCGTGCCGCTCGAGGAGATCCTGCGCGATCCGCCGGATGTGTTCGTGCTCGGCTATTTCGACGTGCACACGAACACGCACGATTCCTGGACGGCCGCCGCCCACCCCGTCCTCGAAGCCCAGATCGCGCGCGGCGATCGCGTGGAAGTGTCCGGCGCCGCGATCACCTGCGCGGCCTGGTATCTCGCCGATGCGGTCGTTGAGATCCGCGCGGCGCTGCGCGCCCCGGTTGTCGGGGCCGAGGCGCGCGCCGCGCGATGAGGATCAACCTCACTCTCGCGCTGGGCGCCGCGCTTGCGATCCTGCTCGCTTGCGCGGTCGGTTCCTCGGCGGCCACGCCGCAGGATGCGCTGGCGGCATTGTTCGGCTTCGGCGATGCGATCGGCCGCGCGATCGTCTGGGAGATCCGCCTGCCGCGCGCGCTCGCGGCGTTCGGCGTCGGCGCGAGTCTTGGCCTCTCGGGCGCGGCGCTTCAGGGCATGCTGCGCAATCCGCTGGCCGAGCCCGGCACGCTTGGCGTCTCGGCGGCGGCCGCGCTCGGCGCCGTCATCGCGATCTATTTCAACCTCGCCGCGTTCTCGCTTTGGGCGACGCCCGTGCTTGCGATCGCGCTCGCGCTGGTCGCGACAAGCCTCGTTCTCTGGCTGGGCGTCGGCCGCGTGAGCGTCCCGCAATTGATCCTGATCGGCGTCGGCATCTCCAGCTTCGCCGGCGCGATGATGACGCTCGTCATGAACTTGGCGCCCAATCCGTTCTCGCTCGCCGACATGGTCAATTGGCTGATGGGCTCGGTCGCCAATCGCAGCCTCGATGAGCTGGCGCTCGCGGCGCCCTTCTGGATCGTGGGCGCGGGCCTCCTCGCGACGGCCGCGCCGGGCCTGCGCGCGCTGAGCCTCGGCGAGGAAACCGCGACCGCGCTCGGCGCCAACGTCACCGACCTTCAGCGCCGCGTCGTCATTGGAACGGCGCTCCTGGCGGGCGCGAGTGTCGCGATCGCGGGCACGATCGGGTTCGTCGGCATTGTCGCGCCGCATCTCGTGCGCGGCTATGTCCGGTACGATCCGGCCGCTCTGCTGCTGCCGAGCGCGCTCTTGGCCGGAACGATCCTCGTTCTCGCCGATATCGCGGTCCGCCTGCTGCCCTTCGATTTCGAGTTCAAACTGGGCGTTGCGGCCGCGCTCATCGGTGCGCCAGCTTTCATCGCCATCGCGGCGCGCGTGCGGACGCTCGGCCAATGACCGCCGCCCTCGCCCTTGACAACGCAAGCGTGAGCATTGAGGGGCGCGATCTCATCCGCCGTCTGACGATCGATCTTCGCCCCGGCGAGCTTCTGGGCCTCGTCGGCCCGAACGGCGCAGGGAAATCGACCGCCATCCGCGCCGTGCTGGGGCTGGTCGAGCTGTCGGACGGCGCCGCGCGCATGGGCGCCGACGAGACGACGAACCTTACGCCGCTGGAGCGCGCGCGCTGCGCCTCCTATCTGCCGCAGGTGCGGACGGTGGCCTGGGGCCTACCGGTCGAGGACGTCGTCGCGCTCGGCCGCTTCGCCTTCGGGGCCGGGCGCCGCGAGACCATCGACGCGGAGGCGAAATCCGCGATCGATCGCGCCATCGCGGCGGCGGACATCGAGGCCCTTCGCGGCCGCTCCGTCCAGACGCTCTCGGGCGGCGAGGCGGCGCGCGTTCATTTTGCCCGCGCACTCTGCGCCGAGACGCCCATTCTCGTCGCCGACGAGCCGACCGCCGCGCTCGATCCGCGCCACGCCCATCTCGTGATGCAG
Source organism: Alphaproteobacteria bacterium (assembly GCA_016124385.1). GTDB lineage: Bacteria > Pseudomonadota > Alphaproteobacteria > Micropepsales > Micropepsaceae > JACADY01. The sequence goes on from WGNU01000005.1 coordinate 69,983, forward strand.
ACGCTCCGCGCGCGGGCGGATGCGGGCGGCGCGGTCCTGGTCGCGATCCACGATCTGACGCTCGCCGCGCAGTATTGCTCGCGCGTCGCAGTCCTGTCGCAGGGATCCCTGGCGGCGGAAGGACCGCCCGCGAGTGTGCTGACGCCCGAGCGTCTTGCCGCGATCTTCGGCGTCCGCGCGGCGGCGAACACCATCGAGGGCCACGCGCAACTGGCGATCCTCGGTCTTACCCCTTCCCCTTGAGGGTGAGGGGAAGACCCGCCGCCATGAACTCGACGCGCTCGACGGCGGCGGCGACCGCCTGATTGAGCCGGCCCTGCGCGTCGCGGAAGGCGCGGCCGAGCGGCGTCTCGGGCACGAGGCCGAGGCCGACTTCATTGGAGATGAGGATCACGCGGCCGGGCGCGCGCGTGACCGCGCCGATCAGCGTCGTCGTCGCGGCATCGAGCGGCGCGCCGCGTTCCATGAGGTTCGAGAGCCAGAGCGTCAGGCAATCGACGACGACGGCGCGGCCCGCGCCCGCATGCGCGGTGATGGCGCCCGGTAGATCGAGGGGCACCTCGATCGTCTCCCAGCTTGCGTCGCGCGCGGCGCGGTGCTCGGCGATGCGCGCGCGCATCTCGTCGTCCCGCCCCTCGGCGGTTGCCAGATAGACGCGCTCGGCGAGCCCCGACGCGTGATGCATCGCCCGCGCCGTCTTGCCGGACCGCGCACCTCCCAGCACCAGGATGCTGTCGCTGCGCCTCACCGTTGCAACCTTTCAAGCAGCGAGAGCGCGAACGAGATGGGCTCCGCATACGGAATATCGCGCGAAAAGACTTGCTTGAACGTCCGGCCCGTAAGCGCCATTTCCGCCGCGCGCACGACGCCCGCGTGGCAGAAGATCGCGACCGGCGCCGTGCGCCCGTGATCGATCAGCGCTGCGCTCACCCGCGCGATCACTTGGGAGAAGCTTTCCCCACCCGGCGGCGACAGCGTCATGGGATCGCTCATCCAATGGGTCGTCAACTCCTTTGGCAGCTCGCGCCACAAGAGGCCTTCCCAGTCTCCCATGTGCATCTCGTGCACGCGCTCATCGATCGCGAGGTCGAGGCCGCGGCGCGCGGCGACGCCTTCGGCGAGCGATCGCGCGCGCAGCGCCGGGCTCGAGACCAGGCGCACGCCCTCGGGCAGTGATTCAGAGACGCGGTGAATGTCGAGCGGCAGGCTCGGCCCCGCCGGAATGTCGAGCCGGCCATAGCAGGTGCCCGGCGGCACGTCTGGCAGGGGATGACGGATGAGGATCAATTCCATCGCACGAGCCCGATCATGAGGAGGGCGGTGATCTCGCCGATCTGTTCGATCGCGCCGAGCCCGTCGCCGGTATAACCGCCAAGCTTGATCGACAGGAGGGCATAGACGAAGAGCCCCACCCAGAGGGCGGCGAAAACGGCGATGACGCCGGCCGCCCCCGCGGGCAGCGCGCCGGCGAGCGCGATCCAAACGCCGAACAGCATTTCAGCGGTCGTGAGCCGCTGCGCGAGCGGCTTGGCCGTCCCCTTGGCGCGTGCATAGACGCCGAGGCGGATGACGCAGAGCACCGCCCCGCGCCCCGCGCCATGCGCGGCGAGAAGCGCGGCGGGAACGACGCTTGCGGGCAGCGTTGCGAGGATCGCGCCCCGCAGCGCCAGCGAGCCGACGAGCGCGGCGGTGCCATAGGTTCCGATCCGGCTATCGCGCATGATCTCGAGCGCGTCCTCGCGCGTCTGCCCGCCGCCGACGCCGTCGGCCGTATCGGCGAGCCCGTCCTCGTGAAAGGCGCCGGTAAGAAAAACCGTCGCCGCGATCGCCAGAATGGCCGCGACCGCCTGCGGCGCCGCCCAGTCGACGGCGACGAAGACCCCCGCGCCGACCGCGCCGACGAAAAGGCCGACGAGCGGGAAATACCGCGCCGATTGATTGAGCTGGTCGGGCGCGTGGCCGACCCACGCGGGCACGGGAACCCGCGTCAGGAACTGCAGCGCGGTGAGGAACAGACGGACTTGATGCGCGAGCGCGCTCACGGTTCGCGCTCCGGCACGCCCGCGCTGTCGAACGTCGCCATCTCGCTGAGCAGCGCGGCGGCAGCCCGGATCAGCGGTACCGCGAGCAGCGCGCCGGTGCCCTCGCCGAGGCGCATATGAAGATCGAACAGCGGCGCGGCGTCGAGCGCCTTGAGAATTACCGTGTGCCCCGGCTCGGCTGAGCGATGCGCGAAGACGCAGAACCGCTCCGCGCCAGGCACGAGGCGCAGTGCCGCAAGCGCGGCCGCGCTCGCGATGAATCCGTCGACGAGAACGATCGCGCCCGCATGCGCGGCGCCAAGGAGCGCGCCCGCCATCATCGCGATCTCGCAGCCGCCGAAGGCCGCAAGCGCATCAAGCGGCTGGAGCGGCGCGGGCCGCCGCGCCGCCGCGTGCCTGAGGACGGAGAGCTTGTGCGCGACGCCGGGCTCGTCCAGCCCCGCGCCCGGTCCGGCCAGAATGTCGAGCGGGATCCCCTCGATCGCGTGGGCGAGGAGCGCCGCCGAGGCGGTGTTCCCGATCCCCATCTCGCCGAGCGCGACGATCGCGGCACCCTCCTCGATCGCGCCCCGCGCGAACGCCGCGCCCTTGGTGAGGGCGGTCGCGATTTCCTCCGCAGTCAGAGCATCCTCGTGGAGCGCATTGCGCGTTCCCGCACGCACGGCCGCCCTGATGATCGCGGGATGCTCCGGCAGGGGCGTGGCGACGCCCGCATCGATCACGCGAAGGCTCGCCGAAACGCTCCGCGCGAAGACGTTCGCTGCCGCGCCGCCGTTCGCGAAATTCATCACCATCGCGGCCGTCACCGCCTGCGGCCAGGCCGAGACACCCTCCGCGACGATCCCATGATCGCCCGCGAAGAGAAGGAGATGCGCGCTCTCCGCGCGCGGCTTCACGGTTCCCTGCACAAGCCCGATCTGCTTGGCGAGCGCGGTCATCCGCCCGAGCGCGCCCGGCGGCATCGTCTTAGCCGAAAGCTCCTTGTCGATCGCGGCGGCAAGCGCGGGATCGGCGGGCGGCAGCGGGCGGAGGAGGTCGGCGAGCGTGGTCATGGCGGTCCCTTTTAGGGGCCCGCGCCATGAAGTGAAAGGCCAGTGACGAACGCGAAGCCGTGCCCGGTTCTGCGTCGCGAATCCCAAAGGCGGGTTTAAAGGACGTGGCGCGCGAGGCTCTTGATCGCCGTCCCCGGCTTCCCCCCGTCCCCGATCGCGCACACATCCATGACGAAGGTGCAGCGCTGGCCGTCGGGCGCGATGACGGCGAGATCGTTGATGTCTGCGGCGCGTGCCATGCGGTGCCGCTTGTATCGGGGGCCATAGCTGCGCGGCGGCAAGCGGGTCTCGATGAAGACCGCGATCGCGCTGGCGCCCCGAATGTCGCCGAACGCCGAGGCGGTCGACCACACGCCATCAGGGTGGAACAAGCCCGCCGCGCCCGCGCCATCCCGCCGGTCCACGCAATCGAGAAAGCGCATCAACAGCGAACGCTTGGACCCCCTGGCGGAATAGTGGGTGTGGAGCAAGTCGTGCGCCGCGGGAGAATTGGGCGCCGTCAGCTCCCCGGCGTAAAGCCGCTGAACATCCCGGTTCTCGTGGGAGCGCCGCCGCGGCGCCTTCTGATCGACGGCGTAGATGGCTTGGCTGCGCGTCTGGAGGATGTGCGGGTCCATGGATTTGGGCTCGCCGCCGCCGCCCAGGCAGCCGCCGACGCAGGCCATCACCTCGACGGCGACATACTCGCTTCGCCAGGCGTCCGTCTCCAGCATGCGTTGCGCGGCGGCGATCCCGTTGCAGACGGCCACGACACCGACACCGGGGATCTCGGCCGTCTTGACGCCCTCGCGGACGCCGCGCAGCTGATGCCACTCCAGCGGAAGCGAGCTCTCCACGCCCTTGAGATGGGCGGCCGTGCGCACCATCGCCTCCATGACGCCGCCGGAGGCGCCGAAGATCTGCGCGGCGCCTGTGCTTTCCCCCAGCGGGCTGTCGAACCGGCCGTCTTCCGGCAGCGCGCCGAACGCGATCTCGCGGGAGCGGATCATTCTGGCGAGCTCGCGCGTGGTGAGCACGTGATCGACATCGCCTGACAGGCCGGGCCGGGCGGCCTCGTCCTTCTTCGCTGTGCAGGGCATGACGCTGACGACGTAGGGCTCGCATCGCCCCTCCGCGAAGTCCGGCCCGAGCGAGCGCGCGAAGCCGCTCCGCTTGGCGATCGCACCATGCATCTGCTGGGGCGATTTGGCCGTGCTCAGATGGGGCAGGAGGTCGGGCCGGTTCAATTCGACCCAGTTCACCCAGCCCGGACAGCACGACGTGAACAGCGGCAGGTTTGTCTTGGCCTCGAGGCGGGCCAGGAACTCGGTCCCTTCCTCCATGATCGTGAGATCGGCTGCGAAATTCGTGTCAAAGACATAGTCGAAACCAAGCTGCCTCAGCGCGTTGATCAGCCTGCCAGTGCTCACGGTGCCTGGCTTTAGACCGAACTCTTCGCTGATGGCGATGCGCGTGGCGGGCGCCACCTGAACCACGGAGATGCGCCGGCGCGAATTAAGGATGCGCAAGACGTCGTGCCAATGCGGGGCCTCGACCAGCGCGCCGACGGGACAGACGAGCGTGCACTGCCCGCAGGAAATGCAATGCGTTTCGCTCAAAGGTCTGTCGAAAACGGTGACGGGCCGACGATCGCTTCCCCGCTCCGCGAAGCCGATGACGAATTGCTGCTGGCCTGCGTCGCCGCAAACGTCTGCACACAGACCGCACTCGATGCACTTGGCAAGGTCGCGCCAAATGCTGGGGGAGGTGTGGTCGCCGGTCAGAGGCGCGGGAAGTTCCGGGGATTCCGCCGGGACCTTTCCCCATCGCTCGTCCCATTGGTTCTCGCTGACCAGGCGCTGCAGCCGGCACGAGCCGTTGACCTCGCAGCGCATGCAGTCGTTGGGGTGGCGCGCCAGCAGCCATTCGGCATTGGTGCGGCGAAACGCGCGCAAGGAAGCCGTCTCTGTCTCGACCTTGTCGCCGTTACGTGCGGGCGTGCGGCAGGCGGGCTGCGGTCTGGGCTCGCCCGCAATGTCCACGAGGCACATGCGGCAGACGGCGTGCGGCGGCAATCCCGGATAGTGACACAGCGTGGGAACATGCGCGCCCGCGGCCCGTGCCGCATCAAGCAGTGTCGCGCCATCCTCGACCGTGACACGCCGTCCATTGATCGTCAGGGCGATCATGAGGTGACATCCTGGCTGTCCATGCTGTGTTGCATATGGCTGCTGGCGTGCCGAATTGGATTGACCGGCGTCAACGCGTCAGGCGGGGCGGCAGTCTCTCGGAACCGTACACCGGAACGGCGAGAAGGTCGCAATTTCCGTCAACTATTGCGCATCCTCACCGGAAAAATGGTCCAGGAGAGCCGTGTCGAACGACGAAGCGCCGCCATGAGCGCTCAGTCTACCGTCTTGGTCACCACCCATTTGTGCTTGCCGATCAGGCGCGAGCGCTCGAAGCCGAGGCGCTCGAAGGTGGAGAGCGCGCCATTGAACAGAAAGGCGGGCGATGCCTTTCGGCCGTCAGTGTCTTCCGGGTATCCCTCGATGCGCCCGCCGCCGAGCTTCTCGATCTGCTTGATCGCGCCCTCGAGCGCGGCGGACGCAACGCCCGTGCCGCGATGGCCCTTGCCGGAAAAGAAGCACGTGATCCGCCAATCCGGCAGCGTGGGATTGGTTGCCAGATAGGCGCGCTGATTGTGGATGCGCGACAGCTCCTTCGGCGGGCCGAACTGGCACCAGCCGACGCACTCATCGCCCTGAAAGACGAGAGAGGCATGCGCGCGCCCTTCGCGGACGAGGCGCTCCTTCGCGCGGCGCTTTTGTGCCGGCGATTGATCGGCGTCGGCCCCCTCGGCGTGATACCAGAGACACCAGCACCCGCCCCAAACACCGTTGTTCGCCTCGACCAATCGGGCGAACGCTGGCCATGTCTGCACAGTGAGCGGCTTGGTCTTGTATGGGGACATGCAGCATCCTGGAACCGGTTCACGTCCATGAAGCGGGCCGCCGCTTCCTGTGTCAACGCCGCGTGCGATCGACCATCGGGCCGGCGGCAAAGGCGATGGCGAAACATCCGCACACGGACGCAGCAGGCGGGGCGACGACGTAATTGATGATTTGCCGAAAGAACCCGTGGGTCCCCGGCCCGGAATGGAAAGCGCCCAGGGCTGTTGAGCACGCATATTTCAGGCTGGAGGCGGCGCGTGTCTACGATGCGAGCATCGCCGTGAGCAATCTGGCAAGACCAGATTCCATTCGCTTTCGCGACAGCCGCTCGCCGGGATGGAAGAGCTGCAACATCGTCAAGCCTTCCATATAGGCCATCAGACTGGCTGCATGTGTAGCGGCGCCGGCCGAAAGCGTATCGAGCCATTGCGCGGTGAACGCGCGGAAGGCCTGGCGCGCCCGACCCAGATCAGCGGCGACCGCCTTGTCGCGGCGGGCGATCAAGAAGAGTTCCAGCCGCGCGCAGGTATAGGTCGCGTTCTCATCGGCCCAGGCCTCGACGATACCCGCCAGCTCGGCGGCAGCCTGTTGCACGGTGCCGCCCGGCCGGCGGGCGAAACGCTCCGCCGCCTCCCGCATCTGGCCGAGGTCATGGCGCGTCAGATATTCGCAGACCGCCGCGACCAGCGCCGAACGCGTTCTGAAGAGGTTGCTGGTCGAGCCTTCGCGCAGTCCGGCCCTCTGATCTACGGCGCGGTGGGTAAGTCCACCGCTGCCCAATTCGCCCAGCACAATCGTGGCCACGCGGGAGACGAGCTCGCTGCGTGGTTCGTTCTTAGGTATGGTCATGGCAAAAAACTACCGATGTAGTTGACAAAGGCAAGCCTCATCCAGTAAAACTACATTTGTTGTTATCGGGCTGCTTAAGCCGGCCGCATCGAAAGGGGAGGGGTTGCATGCCGCTCAATCACATCCGTCGGACACTGGCGAGCTGGCCGCTCTTCCTGCTGTTCGCGGGCATCTACGTCGTCTCGCAGATCATCATAGCGGTCCTCGTCCATCCGCTGGATTCCGCCCGTATGGTCGAGCTTCAGGTCACAGGGTATTCGGTCGCCGACTATCAGCGGGCTTTCGCGATCTGGCAGGAGGCTGGCGTCTTCGCGTTCTACCGCGCACATCTCATCTTCGATGATGTTCACTGGATCTGGTATTCGCTGGCTCTGAGTTCAGGGCTTGCGCTCGGTCTCAACATGAATGGCGCGGGAGAGCGTTGGAACTGGATCATCATCTGTCCGCCCCTCGCCGGCATTCAGGACTGGTTTGAGAATGGCCTGCAGCATGTCTTTCTGAGTGCGCCCGGCTTTCAGGCGATCATCGACCCGCTGCCGGTCATCAGCACGCTGGCATCGACGGGAAAATGGATTCTCTTCCTCCCCTCGCTCCTCGGTGTGGTGCTGCTCTTGCTGGCCGGCATCTTCAGAAAGCGTTCGGCCAAAGGCGTCTCGGTGTGACACGCGAGGACGTTCGCTTCCCATCCGGGGGCGTTGGGTGTTCGGCATGGCACTATCGGTCGCCGGCAGCGCAGGAGCCAATCTGCATCGTCATGGCGCATGGCTTCGGCGCGACCAAGCACTATGGTTTGGCGTCGTTCGCCGAGAAATTTGCTGCTGCCGGCTATGCCTGCCTCGTCTTCGATTACCGGCATTTCGGCGACAGCGACGGCGCGCCGCGCGGGCTGCTTGACGTCAAGAGACAACAGGAGGATTGGCGCGCCGCAATCGCGCACGCCCGGGCACTCGGATACCGGCGTGTTGTCCTCTGGGGCACGTCGTTCGCGGGCGGGCATGTGCTTGACCTGGCGGCCGAGCGGGGCGATCTCGACGCGGTCATTGCGCAGGTCCCGCATGTCAGCGGTCTTGCGACGCTTCTGGCGCTTCCCGTTTGGTCGGCGTTGCGCCTTTCTGCGGTCGCCGCAGCGGATGTGCTGTTGCGTCCCTTCGGGCGGCGGCAATACGTCAAGGCGTTCGGTCCCGAGGGAAGCCTCGCGGCGATGAGCTCGCCGGGCGCTTATCGCTCGATGATCCGGACACTTCCGAAAGGTGTCGAAGCGACGCGAGGGGACGGCTGGAAGGCCTATTTTGATCGGCACAATGCAATCACCGCGTCGGGGCTTCTCCAGGTCTTGACCTATTCCCCTGGCCGGCGAGCTGAGAAGATCAGGGCGCCGGCGCTCATTCAGGCTGCGCGTAACGACAGAACCACGCCGTTTCAACCGGCGAAGCGCGTCGCCGGTGTGATTCCGAACGGCACGTTCATCGCGTACGACGCCGATCATTTCGACGTCTATCTCGACGAAGCGTTTGAGCGCGTGGTCGCCGATCAGTTGCATTTTTTGGATCAATGCCTTGGCGGCAAGAATCCGCCCAAGAGTTCGGGAGGAGTCTGACCATGGTCAAATATACGATCCGTACACAGATCGAAATCGAGGCGCCAGCCTCGGCTATATGGGAGATCCTCATCGATCTCGACCGGTATCACGAATGGAACCCGTTCATCATCCAGGCGCAAGGGCGCATCGCCGAAGCGGCCTCGATCCGGCTGTTGCCGCTTCTGGCGGAGAAACGTCAGGTCTCGTTCGACGCGAGCGTGACACGCTTCGTCGAGGGCAAGGAATTCGCCTGGACGGGCGCTATCGTTCATCGCTTTTTCGCCAAGGGTGAACACATCTTTCGTTTGACGAAGACGGCGGCCGGTCGCGTCCGCCTCGATCACGACGAAGTGTTCTTCGGCCCTGGCGGCTGGCTCGTCGGCTTAATCGGTGCGGGCATGACGAGGCGCGGTTTCGAAGCCATGAATCGCGCGCTCAAACAGAAGGCCGAGGCAATGAGGGGCCTCTGACGGCAAGCGCGGGCGGCCTTGCATCGGCGTGCCGCAACGTGCCCTACGACGAACGGGGCCACCACCCCATTGACTCGCGACCCCCTCCCGAGTCTCAATGAGAACAAAGAAGGAACATTAGGGCTCGGTCGCGGCATGGATCGCCGGTTTCGTTTGGCGTTGTTGGAGGCCCGTCTCGCCCGCCTGGAGGGCCGGGCAAGCGCGCGCACGCCCCGCGAAACGGCGGAAGAAGGGCTGTTCGAGCGGGCCTCGCTCAACGAGGTGCTCCCGGCCGCCTATGCCGAAACCCCAGCCTCGCTCGGCCTGGCGCTGGCCGCTCTGGCGGGGCTCGACCGCCCGGAGGATCGTGCCGCACGTCCACTCCTCTGGTTCGCTGGCCCTGGCGATGATTTCGGCGAGCCCTACCCCCCGGGCCTTGCCCGTTTGGGGTTCGCCGCGAATCGCCTCATCAGGGTGAGGGTAAGGCGGGAGGGGGACATGCTCTGGGGCCTGGAAGAGGCGCTGCGCGCCCGCGCGGAGTTGCGCGTGGTGGCGGCCCTCGCGCGCCCCCTGTCCCTGACGGCGAGCCGGCGCCTGTTGCTGGCGGCGGAGGCGGGCGGCGGCACGGCGGCGCTGCTCCTTCCCGTGCACGCCGCGGGTGCGACCGTTGCCGCCACGCGCTGGCAGGTGCGTGCCGCGCCCTCGCCGGACGAAGGGGTGGGCGACGCCTGCTGGCGCGTTCGCCTGTTGCGCCGCCGGCGCCGCGGGGCCAGCGCGCAAGGGCCAGCCGGCGAGACTGAAACGCTGATGGAGTGGGACCATGCCTCGCATCGTCTCCGTCTGGTTGCCGCGCTTCGCGATCGAGCGTGGGCACCCAGACGTCGAGCCGGATGAGCCTTTCGCGCTCATCGCGCGCGAGGCTGGCGGCTTTCGGATCGTCACGGCCAATCAGACGGCCGAGATGGCGGGCGTGCGCCCGGGCCATTTACTGACCGACGCGCAGGCGCTCGTCCCCGCGCTGATCACCGAGGAGCACGCCCCCGCGCGCGACCGCGCCGCGATCCGCCACCTCGCGCTGCGCGCGACGCGCTGGTCGCCCTGGGTCGCGGGCGAGACGGAGGAGGAGGGCGCGGCCGGCCTGCTCATCGATGTGGAAGGCTGCGCGCATCTCTTCGGCGGGGAAGAACCGCTGCTCGCCGACATCAAGGAAACCTTGAACGCGCAAGGCCTGACCGCCCGCCTCGCGCTCGCCGAGACGATCGGCGCGGCCCATGCCCGCGCGCGTTTCGCCGCCATCCCTTCAAAGATCCTGGAAGGCGCGGCCGCGCGCGACGGCCTCGCCGCGCTTCCCGTGGCCGCGCTCCGCCTGCCGCACGACATGGTGCGCGTCCTGCGCCGTCTGGGGCTGAAGAGGATCGGCGATCTGTTGCCCCTTAAGCGCGCCGATCTGACGGCCCGCTTCGGCGCCGCGTTGCCGCGCCGGCTCGATCAGATGCTCGGCCGCGAGCCGGAATCCTTGTCGCCCCTACTGCCGCCTGCCTCCTACCGCATCCGCACGATGTTCGCCGAACCCTTGATCAGCGAGGCGCAGGTCACCCGCGCGATCGACAAGGCCGCGAAGGATCTCGCCCGCCTGCTGGTCGATCAGGCCAAGGGCACGCGCCAGCTCGAGCTTGTGCTCACGCGCGTGGACGGCGATGCGGTACGCCTCGTCATCGGGACGGCAAGCCCGAGCGCGCACGCGCCTCATCTCGCCCGGCTCTTGAAGCAGCGCCTCGATCGCCTCGCCGATCGTTTCGATCCCGGCTTCGGCATCGACGCGCTGCAGCTTTCGAGCCTGCGTCACGAGGAGATGGCGGGCGAGCAGCACGCGCTGGTGGACGGCGAGGCCGCGAGCGCGGCCGAGGAGATCACGGTGCTGCTCGATCGCCTGGGCGCCCGGATGGGCTTTGAAACCGTCACGCGCCCGCAAGGGGAAGAGAGCCACATTCCCGAACGCGCGGTCGTCTGGGCGCCGGTGGCCGCCGCCGCGCACGCGCCGAACGAGGCCGCCGCCTGGGCGCAGGCCGCCTGGGCCAGCCTGCCGCGCGAGCGTCCCTTTCTGATGCTCCCCTCCGCCGAGCCGGCCGAAGTGACGGCCGAGGTTCCGGAAGGCCCGCCCCGCCAGTTCCGTTGGCGCCGCGTCACCTACCGCGTCGCCAAGGCCGAGGGGCCCGAGCGCGTCGCCCCGGAATGGTGGAAGGGCGATGGCGCGCGCACGCGCGACTATTACCGCCTGGAGGACGAGGAAGGCCGCCGCTTCTGGCTCTACCGCGACGGACTCTTCGAGCGCGAAACGGACGCGCCGCGATGGTACGTCCACGGATTATTTGCGTGACCCGCTTCGCCGAGCTCGCCGCGCAGACGAATTTCAGCTTCCTGCGCGGCGCCTCGCATGGCGAGGAAATGGTCGCCGCCGCCAAGGCGCTGGGCATGACCGCGATCGGCATCGCGGATCGCAACACGCTCGCGGGCGTCGTACGCGCGCACAAGGCGGCGAAGGAAGAGGGGTTGAAACTTCTCGTCGGCGCGCGGCTGGTGGCGCAGGACGGGTTCGAGGTCATCGCCTATCCGAAGGATCGCGCCGCCTACGGACGATTATGCCGGCTCCTCACACGCGGCAACCGGCGCGCGCCGAAAGGCGAATGCCACCTCGCGCGCGAGGAGATTTTTAAAGAAGAAGGGCTGATCGTCCTGGTCGTGCCCCCGTCCGCGCTCACCCCCGCCTTCGCCGAGGCGCTGAAGGAGGTCGCGCGCGTTTCCCGCTCGCCCGTCTATCTCTGCGCGAGCCGGCCCTATGGTGCCCAGGACCGCCGCCGGCTGGTCGCGCTGGCCGATCTGGCCGAAGGGGCGGGCGCGCCGCTCGTCGCGGTGAACGATGCGCTCTACCACGCGCCGGAGCGCCGGGTTCTCGCCGATGTCCTCACCTGCATCCGCGAGAAATGCACGATCGCCGAGGCCGGCTTTCGCCTTGCCGCCAACGCGGAGCGGCATCTGAAATCGCCCACCGAGATGGCGCGCCTCTTCAAGGGCTATGAGGCCGCGCTCGCCCGCACCGCGATGATCGCCGATCAGATCGATTTCAGCCTCGATGAGCTGCGCTACGAATATCCCGAGGAAGTCGTCGCCCCCGGCGAGACCCCGCAGCAGACGCTCGTCCGCCTCACCTGGGAGGGCGCGAGGGGCCGCTTTCCGGACGGCGTGCCGGAAAAGATCCGCACGACGATCGCCTATGAGCTCGATCTCATCGAGCATCTTCAGTATGCGCCCTATTTCCTCACCGTCTATGATCTCGTTCGCTTCGCCCGCGGCCGCGGCATCCTCTGCCAGGGCCGCGGCTCGGCGGCCAATTCGGCCGTGTGCTTCGCGCTTGGCGTGACCTCGGTCGATCCCACCAAGATCGATCTCCTCTTCGAGCGCTTCGTCTCGGCCGAGCGCGGCGAGCCGCCCGATATCGATGTCGATTTCGAGCACGAGCGCCGCGAGGAGGTGATCCAGTACATCTACGAGAAATATGGCCGCCACCGCGCCGGCATTGCCGCGACCGTCATCACCTATCGCGCGCGCTCGGCGATCCGCGATGTCGGAAAGGCGCTCGGCCTCTCGCTCGATGCGGTCGGCGCGCTTGCCAAGACGACCTGGGGCTGGTCATCGGACGGCATCGATCCCGCCCATGTGCGCGAGGTCGGGCTCGATCCCGACGAGCCGAACCTTGCCCGCGCGCTCACGCTCGCCCACGAACTGATCGGCTTTCCCCGCCATCTCTCTCAGCATGTCGGCGGCTTCGTCATCGCGCGCGGGCCCGTGGAGGAGCTCGTCCCCGTCGGCAACGCGGCGATGGCGGACCGCACCTTCGTCGAATGGGACAAGGACGATCTGGACGCGCTCGGCCTCATGAAGGTCGATGTGCTGGCGCTCGGCATGCTCACCTGCATCGCCAAGGCGTTCGCGCTCTTGAAGAGCGAGTATGGCGTGAGCCTTGATCTCGCGACCGTCCCGCAGGACGACCCCGCCGTCTACGACATGCTGGGCAAGGCGGATTCGATCGGCGTCTTCCAGGTCGAAAGCCGCGCGCAGATGTCGATGCTGCCGCGCCTGCGCCCGCGGACTTTCTACGACCTCGTGATCGAGGTCGCGATCGTGCGCCCCGGCCCCATTCAGGGCGGCATGGTTCACCCCTATCTGCGCCGCCGCACGGGCGAGGAAAGCATCTCGTTCCCCTCCGAGGCGCTGCGCGAGGTGCTGGGCAAGACGATGGGCGTGCCGCTGTTTCAGGAACAGGCGATGCGCATCGCCGTCGTCGGCGCGGGCTTCACGCCCAGCGAGGCCGATCGCCTGCGCCGCGCGATGGCGACGTTCCGGCGCGTCGGCATCATCCACACGATGAAGGAGAAATTCATCGCCGGCATGCGCCAGCGCGGCTACGAGGAGGGCTTCATCAAGCAATGCTGGAGCCAGATCGAAGGCTTCGGCGAATACGGCTTTCCCGAAAGCCACGCGGCCTCTTTCGCGCTGCTCGTCTACGTCTCGGCGTGGCTGAAGAACTGGTACCCGGATGTGTTCCTGGCCGCGATCCTCAACGCGCAGCCCTTGGGCTTCTATGCGCCCGCCCAGCTTGTCCGTGACGCGAAGGATCACGGCGTGACCGTTCGCCACCCCGACATCAACGACAGCGAGTGGGACGCGGTGCTGGAGGCGGCCACCCCACCCCAACCCCTCCCCACAAGGGGGAGGGCTAACCCCGACCACCCCCTTGTGGGGAGGTCGGCGAGCGGCGCGAGCCGGGTGGGGGAAAATCCCACGACCCGCACCCGGTATGCCGTCCGCCTCGGCTTTCGCGCGATCAAGGGTCTCGCCGAGGAACATGGCCGCGCCGTCGCGGTCGCCCGCCGCGTGGGCGCGCCCTTCGTGAGTATGCGCGATCTCTGGCTGCGCACGCGCATCCCGCCCTCCGCGCTGATGAAGCTCGCCGATGCCGATGCGTTCCGCTCGATCGGGCTGGACCGCCGCCAGGCGCTCTGGGCGATCCGGGGGCTGGAGGAAGGCGCGGCCGCGCGCACGGGCGCGGCCTCCAATCTGGCGCCGCTCCCGCTCTTTGCCGCCGCAATCGCGCGCGAGCGGGCGGGTGGGGACGAGACCGCCCCGCTACCCGTGCTGCCCGAGGCGGGCCATGTCGCGCTGGATTACGCGGTGCTCTCGCTCTCGCTGCGCAAGCATCCGGTCGCGTTTCTGCGCGAGCATTATGCGAAGGCCGGCATCGTGCCGAACGCGGCGCTGCGGGCCATCCGCAACAACGCGCGCGCGACGCTGGCGGGTCTCGTGCTCGTGCGCCAGCGCCCGGGAACGGCGAAGGGAACGATCTTCGTCACGCTCGAGGATGAAACCGGCGCGGCCAACCTCATCGTCTGGCCGAAGGTCTTCGAGGCCTATCGCCGCGTCGTGCTCACCGCGCGCGTGCTCGAGGCGCAAGGCCGCGTGCAGCGCGAAGGCGAGGTCATCCATCTCGTCGTCGAGCGCTTGATCGACCGCTCGGACGATCTCATCGTGCTCGATGAAGATTACGCGGCCCAGATGGAAGCGCTCGCCCGCGCCGATGAGGTCAATCGCTGGAGCGAGGATCCGCGCACCCGCATGATGGAGCGCATGGCGGCCCGCGCCACCCGCGCGGATGCGGCGGCAGCGCTCCCCAAGAGCCGCGATTTCCACTAATGGCTAGGCGACGCGCCGCTGCCGCGCGCTCGGCCGCACGCGCTCGGGCGGGAAGAGCGCCGACACGGTCGTCCCCTGATCGACGACGCTCTCGATCTCCATGCGCCCGCCATGCAACTCGACGAGCGCCGAGGAGATCGACAGGCCAAGGCCCGTGCCTTGGTACTTGCGATGGAAGACGCCCTCAGCCTGCTGGAAGGGCTTGCGCACGTGATCGATCTTGTCGGCCGGAATGCCGATGCCGGTATCCCACACGCGCACGGCCGCCTCGCCGCTGGAGGTGAGCTCGGCGCGGATGCCGACCTTGCCGTCTTCGGGCGTGAATTTCAGCGCGTTGTTGGCGAGGTTGAGCACGACCTGCTTGAACGCGCGCAGATCGACGAACAGGCGCTCGGCCCCTTCCGTCACCTCCACGGTGATGTCGCGCTCCGCGAATTTCGGCTGCCCGCGCGCGAGATTGACCACCCATTGAAGCGCGTCGCGCACGTCCACCTCTTCCGGCTCGATGCGATAGGTCGCCGATTCGATCCGCGAGAGATCGAGAATATCCGTGATGATCGACAGAAGATGCGTCGCGCTGACGAGGATGTCGTTCGCGTAGTCCTTGTAGCGCGGCTTCAGCTCGCCAAACATCTCGCCCTTCATGACGTCCGAGAAGCCGATGATGGCATTGAGCGGCGTGCGCAGCTCGTGGCTCATATTGGCGAGGAAGTCCGACTTCGCCCGGTTCGCCTCCTCGGCCTCCTGGTTGGCGCGCACGAGGTCCTGCTCGCGCCGCTTGAGCTCGCTGACATCCGTGTAGACGCAGACATACCCTTTGTCCGGAATCGGACGGATCGATCCCTGCACCCACAGGCCATTTTTCAGCAGGCGGACGGAATTGTCGCCCGGTTCGAGGAACGCCTCCGTCGGATTGGGGAACCACGCCGAGAACCGCGAATTGGCGAGCACGAGCGCGCGCGTCTGATCGAAGATCGCGAAGGCATCGTTGGTCGCCTCAATCGCATTCGCGAGATGGGTCTTGGCCTGCGACGCCTCGAACGAAGAAGCGACCATGCCGACGAATTGATGGTGGCTATGGATACTGCCCCGCACGATCGTCGCGCCGAACACGAGCCCCATCATCGCGATTGCCATCTGCAGCGGCTGGCCGGTCGCGCCGTAGACGATGACGAACGGCCCCAGCGCGGCGATGACGAAGCGCCCGCCGAGCTGCGGCAGCGGATTGAGAAAGCTGACCGTGCCCGCGCACATGCCCGCGATCACGACGCCCAGGAACATCTGATGGGGGATGGAATCGGGTGTGAACAGCACGATGTTGGCTGCGCCCCACACGCCGCCCATGACCCACGACCAGCCCTTCGCGCGCTCGAAGCTGCGGCCCGAGACGACCGCGGGCGTCGGCTTGCCCGCGATCCGCAACCATCCGAGGAATTGTAGCAGCGAGCCCGCGGCGATCGCGATGAACCACAGCGACGTGAGGAAGGGATTGGCCATGCCCCAGAAGATCAGCGCAGTCAGCGAACCGTTGATGAAATTGACGGCCGCAATCGTGGGCACCTGACGCACAAGGAACATCTGCTGGCGGCGGCGAATTTCCGCCGCCACTTCCTCAGGCCACTGAGGGCGCGTTTTGGTCTTTTTGTTCAAAGCGAAGCGGACCATCGCAAAAGCACTTGCAGCTGTAATGAAGCCCTAAGACCGATTGAAAATTCGATAAGCGGCGGGTGGAGGCGCAACCGAAGGCCGCTGAACGCGGGCATGCTTGCTATTGACCTAACGCGCCGGGCTGCGAGGCGCGCGCTGTGCGTCACTGTGCCAGAAAGGCACAAATCTTAACGTTGACAAGAGGTTAAGACTTGTCGGAGTCTCGCCGCAACAAGCCAGGGATTGGCAAAGGGTGGTGTAATGGGTGACGTGGCGTTGGCTGACGCGAAGGTGGCGATCGTCGGCGGCGGCCCGGCCGGCATGTCGATGGCGCGGCTCCTCAAAGATCAAGGTGTCAGCTCCGTCACCGTGTTCGAGGCCGAAGACCGCATCGGCGGCAAGTCGATGACCGTTCACCACGGTGGCCTCACCCATGACATGGGCACGTGCTACTCCACGCTCGCCTATCAGATCACCAATCGTTGGATGCGCGATCTGGGTGTGCGCCAAGTTTCAGTCGGCCGCCAGATGGTCGACGGTGAACCGCTGATGGCCTATGTCCGGGGCGGCAAGGGCGAGTCGCTCTATTCCGAAGGCCTGCGCTATATCCGCCTGTGGCATCGCTATCGCCGGGCGGTCCAGTTGACGCCGGATGATCCGGACGTCATTGTTGAAGGTGCAATGCCGATTGAAGATTGGCTAGAACGTCACCGTTTCGTTCGCATTCGCCGCTTCATGCTCCGTGCACTGACGTCCATCGGTTACGGCTATCTCGATGACATCGCGGCGTGCCAGGCGCTGCGCTGGTGCACGCCCGCGCTCATCCTGACGGGCGTTCTTCATCAACTAAAAATGCCGATCGAGGGCTGGCAGGTTTTTTGGGAGAAAGTCGCCCGCGACATTGACGTGCGGATCGGCGCGCCCGTAAAGGCGATCGATCGCACGGCGCGCGGCGTGACGATCACAGATCCCTTGGGCGAACATCATTTCACGCATCTTGTGACCACGATCCCGCTCGACGACATGGCGAGCGTGACGGAACTCACCGAGGCTGAGCGCTACATCCAGCAAGCGGTCCGCTGGCGCACCTATGCGGTCACGCTCTGCCATGTCGAGAACTGGTTCAAGAATTTCGAGATTGACGGCTTTACCGATGCGTGGGAGCGCTCGGCCGAGCCGGGCGCGGTGCTCTCGGCGCGGCGTGCACGTAGCTTTGGCGGCCGCAACGTATCGACAGACATTTACCTGACCGGTCAGTATGGCGACGGCCAATCCGCCCCCGAATTGCTCGACCGTCTCGCCGCCGGCATCGCGCGCAAGGGCGGTCGCTTAAAAAGCGCGATCCTCCAGAAGCGCTGGAAGTATTTCCCACGATACGAACCTGCCGCCGTGCGCGACCGCTTGCTCTCCCGCATGAACGCGATTCAGGGCGCGAACCGCACCTTCTACTCCGGGGCGACGTTCTCCTATGAGGCGGTCGCCAATATCGTCGATTTCAACGACCGCCTGTCTCGCCAGATCGTCCCCCAGCTGCGCGGATAGCCTCTCCTTCACCACCTCGTTCCAACGTGCTAATGGTATTCATTAGACAATTTGTAGAACAAGGGGAGGGAAGCGATGGCCGGGTGGATCAGGGGCGGTGCGATCGTATTAGGCGGGCTCGTGGCGCTGGTCCTTGCCGCGTGGCTGGCAGTTCTCAATGTGCCGAGCCTGCAAGACGCGCTGATGGATCGCGCGGTCCGTGCCCAATTGGATCTAAATCGCGCGGATCTCTTCTCGGACGACGCGCTTCGCGTCTTGATATGCGGCTCCTCCTCGCCGATGCCCGATCGCACGCGCGCCAAATCCTGCACGGCGATCATCGCGGGCGGCAAGTTCTACCTCGTGGATACCGGTCCCGAGATGTGGGAGAATATCATGACGTGGCGCGTCCCGGCGGAACGCATCGGCGGCGTCTTCCTCTCGCATTTCCACTCCGACCATATCGGCGAGCTGGGAGAGGTGAACATGAACTCCTGGGCGCTCGGCCGCCCGGGACCACTCAAGGTTTTCGGTGGGCCGGGTGTCGAACGCGTGGTCGCGGGCTTCACTGAGGCCTACGCGCTCGACAGCTCCTATCGCACGGCCCACCACGGCGCCGAGCTGCTCGATCCCGCCAAGGGCCGCATGGAAGCCATGCCGGTTCGGTTCGAGGGGCCGCCGGTCGTCACGCGCAACCGCACCATTCGAGCGTTCGAGGAAGACGGACTCACCGTGACCGCGATCGAGGTCAGCCACTCGCCGATCGAGCCCGCCTATGCCTGGCGCTTCGACTACAAGGGGCGCTCCGTCGTCGTCAGCGGCGACACGGCCTACCATCCGCCGCTAGCCGCGACGGCGAAGGACGCCGACGTCCTCGTGCACGAGGCGCAGTCGAACGAGATGGTCATGCGCATCCGCAACGCTGCAATCGAGAACGGCAATGCGCGGCTCGCAAAGATCTTGAGCGACATTACGACCTACCACCTACCACACGACTCCCATCGAGGCGGCGCGTATCGCCAATGACGGCGGCGTGAAATTGCTGATCCTCACCCATTTTACGCCGCCCGTTCAGAACGCGATAACCGAAGCGGTCTTTACGCGGGGCCTCTCTGAGATACGCTCGGAGGGCTGGGAGATGGCCTATGACGGCATGCTCGTGACCTTGCCCGCCGACTCAAAGGAGATCGAGGTTGGCGACATCGCGGATGCGCCCTGAGCGGAGGATAGCACAACATGACATTGTCCGTGGACGTCTTCTGGTCGTTTCGCAGCCCCTATTCCTACCTGGCGACGCCGCAGATGCAGGCGCTTGAAAAGGAGTGGGACGTCGCCTTCGCCATCCGCCCTGTCTATCCGCTCGCGGTGCGAGTCGAGGGTTGGTTCAAGAACGTCAATCCGATGTGGGTCGGCTATCTCGTGCGCGACGTGATGCGCGAGGCGGAGCGCCACGCCATTCCCTTCGGCTGGCCGAATCCCGATCCGATCCAGATGAACCTCGCAACGGGCGATGTGCCGAAGGAGCAGCCCTATA
The DNA here is from genome assembly GCA_016124385.1 of Alphaproteobacteria bacterium. GTDB lineage: Bacteria > Pseudomonadota > Alphaproteobacteria > Micropepsales > Micropepsaceae > JACADY01. Next base: position 89,337 of record WGNU01000005.1, read on the forward strand.
TTCACCGCCTGACGCGCCTTGGCATCGCGGCCGCGGAGCGCGGGAAGGGCCTGCCGTTCGTCTCGGAGATTTCGCGTGTTATCTGGGGCGGTACGACGCCGAACTGGCACGAGGGCGATCATCTGGCGAAGGCTGCGGAGCGTGCGGGCCTCGATCTGAAGGAACTCGATGCCGCGATCGAGTCAGCGCCCGATCGCCACGAGGCCGCGATCGCGGAGAACGAGGCGGCGCAAAAGGCGGCCGGCCATTGGGGCGTGCCGACCTTTGCCTATGCGGGCGAGCCATTCTTCGGTCAGGACCGGATTGACGCGCTGATCTGGCGGCTTCGGCAGAAGGGTCTGCGCCCGCGTGGCTGACGCCGCGGTTCGCCGCAACTGGACCCGACCGCACGATCGGGACATCATCGCCACCAAGAAGACGTCGAAAGGGAGGTGCGGCGATGAAGAGTTCCGCGAGCGCGGCCGAGGTCGCGAGCAAGCTGCGCGACGTGCTGGGGCCGCAGGCCGTGCTGACGGGCGCCGATGTGAGCGCGCGGCATTCTGGGTGGGTAGGCGCCAAGCCCTGCGAGGCGGCGGCGATCCTGCGCCCGCACACGACGGCGGAAGTAGCGTCCGTCCTGCGCGCCTGCAACGAGGCAGGCCAGCCGATCGTTCCCCTGGGCGGCGGAACGGGGCTTGTTGAAGGGCAGGAGGCGAGCCCTCACGAGCTTGTCCTTTCTCTCGAGCGTATGAACCACATCGAGAAGATCGATCCGCAGAACCGCATAGCCTTTGTTCAGGCAGGCGTTCCGATGCAGGCGCTGCAGGAGGCCGCGACCGCTGAGGGTCTCTTCTTCCCGATCGATCTGGGGGCGCGCGGCAGCGCGACGATCGGCGGGAACATCAGCACGAATGCCGGCGGCAATCGCGTGATCCGCTATGGCATGACGCGCGAGAATATTCTGGGTCTCGAGGCCGTGCTCGCCGACGGCACGGTGCTCTCCTCGATGAACCAGATGATCAAGAACAACGCAGGCTACGATTTGAAGCAGCTCTTCATCGGTTCGGAAGGAACGTTGGGCGTCGTCACGCGCGCCGTAGTGCGCCTGCGCGAGGCGCCTGCGAGCGAACAGACGGCGCTCCTCGCGATATCGGACTATGCGAGCGTGATCGCGCTTCTGCGCGCGGTCGACAAGGGCCTTGGCGGCACGCTCTCTTCGTTCGAGGTGATGTGGCGCAGCTTCTATGATCTCGTGACGCAACCCCCCGCCAAGGGCCGCCCGCCGATCAAGGATCCCTATCCCTATTACGTCCTCATCGAGGCGCAGGGCGGCGAGCCCGAGCACGACATGGCGCGCTTCGAGGCGCTCCTGGGAACGCTACTCGAACAGGGCCTCGTGGCCGATGCGGTGATCGCTAAATCGGCGGCCGAGCGCGACGCGCTCTGGGGGTTGCGCGACGATGTTCTCCAGGTTGCGCAGTTCTGGCCGATCTTCACGTTCGACGTGAGCATGCCGGTCAGCACGATGGAGACCTACGTCGCCGAGTTCGAGAGCGAACTCGCGCGGCGCCACGCCTCCGCGCGCCACGTCATTTTTGGGCATCTTGGCGACGGCAATCTGCACGTCATCGTCGGCGTCGGCGATGCCAGCGCCGCCGCGCGTCGTTCGGTCGAATCGATCGTTTATGAGCCCTTGCGTGCGCGGTCGGGCTCGGTCTCCGCCGAGCACGGCATCGGGCTTGAGAAGCGTGCTTACCTGGGCTTGACGCGCAGTCCTGAGGAAATCGCAACCATGCGTCTCCTCAAATCGGCGCTCGACCCGAAGGGCATCCTTAACCCCGGAAAGATTTTAGGCTCGGGGCCGTCCGTCCACTGAGGAACGGGCTGCCCCCTAAAGTTCAGGGCGTCGTCTCGTCGACTGGCGCGGCATCGTCGATCGGTGCCGCGTCCTCGCCCGTTGCGCCCTCGCCGGTGGTCTCCTCGGCGGGTGCCGCGCTTGCGTCGTAGCTAATATAGATCGGCGAGGACCACGCCCGCTCCTCGACGGGCGAGAGGCAATCGTCTTCCCGGTCGGTGCGATAATCCTTCGTGCAGATATGCACCTTGACGCACTTGCCGTCCGCGTCGCGCTCGCACCGCAGATGCCCGCCATTGACGGCGTCCGACGCCTCTTCGATCGCGCGCACGTAGTAGAGCGTGTCGCGCCCGGCGCTTGCGAACTCTTCGTCAGAGAAGCTGACCGTGCAGCCCTCCGGGTTGGGCTCGCACGTGAAGCTGCGCCAGACATCCTCGATCAGCTCGTCGACCGGCTCGCCGGGCGTCGCCTGCGGGCGAATGCGCACGACTTCGATTCGCGTGATGAGCTTGCGCTCATTGCTCGGGTTGTAGCACTCGCCCTGGCAGAGCGCGGTCAGACGGTCCTGCGAGAGCGCGTTAACGGACGTCTCGGGGCAACCTGGCTTTTGCTTGAAGGCGCCGGCGGCGCGCACTGTGAAGACGGGCGCGGCGCCGAGAGAAGTCTGCCCGCCCATCGCGACGCGATTGTTGCCGCCGCCGCCGTTCTCCAGGTCGAACCACAGTAGGATGCGATCGCCGGAGGTCGCGTAGACTTCCTTGCGCTGCAGAGCGTCCCAGATCGCCTCGCGGTTGCGCCCTTCGGTGTGCGCGGCGACGAGCCCGCCCGTCATGAAGAACGAGGCCTGCCGCTCGAACTCGATCAGCTGCAGGCTCGACAGGTTCGTTCCCGCGCGATCGAACGGGCGCGAAACGGGCTCGGGCTGGCCGCGAAGAAGCTCGGGGTCAAAGAATCCACCCGGACGGGACGTCCCGCCGCCTTCGACGTTTTCGAAGCGGTTGATCTCCTTGTAGCCCGTGCCCGGGCGGGAGAAATGGTTGTCGCTCGACCCGATAAAGCCCCACGTAAAGCGCCGCGGCTCCTCCCCGCTGAAATCGGTGAGCGCAAGCGCATATTGCACCGACGTCTGGGGCCTGAAATTGAACGAGGGAAGGAAGCAATCCTGGCACTGACCGGAATCGAGCCAATCCTGCGGCGTCTGGCCCGGCACCGTGATGAATCCGGAGAGCCCGGCAGTCACGTAGTTGTTCCGCGCTTCTTCGGCGCGCGCTGTGCAGGTCTCGGCACTTTCGCCCGCCGCCGTACAGCGTGCCTCGATGATCTCACCGGCCCGCCAGCAGCTCGGCATGTAATTGTCTGAGGGCGCCGGGCACGTCATCGTACCGTCCTCCGCGATCAGAATCGCGCGCCACGGGCGATATTCCTCGCTGTTGCCGTGGCCGGAAAAGATCTCGATGAGCTTCTGCAAATTTGGGTCGTACATGTCGCCGACCAATTGCTTGTCGTAGCTCGATCCCGCCGGCGTGTAGAAACCCCATGTCGTGCCATGCGGAATGACGAGCGCGGGGAATCCCCAATCGTTCAGCTTCCCGTGCAGCTCGGCAGGTGTTCCAGCCGTTTCCATGCAATCGGGAGGCAGGTCGCGCACCGGCACGCCTTTCGGGCAGGTGGTGAGCGAATAGCGCTCCGCCGTAACCGCGCCGAAATCGAGATAACGCTCCCGCGGGCCTTCGGGCGAGAAAAGCGCGAGTTGCATGCGCTGCCAGGGCGTCGGCCCCATCAGCAGCGAGCCAAGCGCAGGGTCCGCCGCTTCCGACGCGATTGGACGGGCTGGAACCTTGTCCTCGTCGAGATCGCGCAGGATGACGTTCTTGTGGCCATAGTGATTGTCGGGCCGTGTGCCGACCTGCGTCCACTCCCAGCCGAGGAACGAGACGAGGTCGGGTGACGACGTGTCGCCCGCCACGCGATTGCATTGGCGGATGGCGTCCTTGGTCTCGCGCCACTGCCGCGAGCTCATGCCTTCCACGTGGTCGTTGATCGACCAGAAATCGAGCGCCGAACAATAGCGCGCGTAGTCGCACGCGTCTGACACGGGATGTAGGCCCTCGCCGCTCGCGAACGGCAGGCTGATCTGATAGGCGTCCAGCGAATACGTGCTGTGCACATGAAAATCACCGAACAGGATCTGTTTGGTTGACGGCGCCTGAAGGCTGCCGGCGATGCGCGTCGTCTGAGCCATGCGTTCGCCGATGACCGTCGCGGGAACCGCCTCGCCCTCGATCGTACCGGGGCCGTTCAGGGTGCCGAACCAGCCATAGGCAAAGCCCGTCAGGACGAATCCGGCCGCTCCCGCGAGCAGGACCACTACAGCCGCGACGCCGATCGCAATCCGGTACATGCGCTCCCCCCCTTGTAGCCTTCAGCCTTGTTTTGTGCCTCGCGCCGGCTTGATGGCGCTCGATTGCTGAACGATCTCGCACCCCGCCTGGATGAGATCCTTCACCATCTCGCCAAGCGGGGTCCGGTTGCGATGATATTGCACCCATTGCGCGATCGTTCCAACGATCAGCGTGAGGAGCATTCGGCTGCGAAGCACGCGTATGTCCGGCGCGAGGTGCCGCAAATGCGGTTGAAGCTCGACGACGATGCGCTGGAGGCCCGAATAGTGCCCTTCGCTCATCAGCGCGATGACATCGATGCCGGGCCGGTGGATAAGTTGCGCGAGCAACTGCACGAACTCGGGCCCGCCCTCGCGCATCTCGACATCCTCGGCGAGCGGGGCGGCCATCGCGTGAAGCAGCGTCGCAAGATCGCTGGGCGCTGCGCTGTTAGAGCGCGCCGCGAGCAGCGCTTGCCGCCTTGCGTCGATGCGCTTGAAGCGATCGGAGAGAAGCGCAAGCAGCAGCCCTTCGCGCGAGCCGAAATGATATTGCAGCGCCGATTGGTTCTTCTGGCGTGCCGCGCTCAAGATGTCGCGCGTGGAGACGGCATCGAGCCCGCGCGCCCCGTAAAGGCGTTCGGCGGCCGATAGCAGCAAATCATGCCCTCTGGTACTCTCCATGAGAGGCATGCATAATGTATCTCATTAGATCGGGCAAGGAGCCGACGCGCATGGGGAGGGCAGGGGCCGCACGGGCGCGCGCGGTCGTCGTCTCGGCATTAGCTGCAGCGATCTGGACGGGTTCGCCCGGGAACGCGGCCGCGTGCGAATATTGCGGTGGCTTGGATTTCTCCACCGGCTATATGCTCACCTGGCTCGCCGGCAATATGCATGCAAGCCTCATCGAATCGATGAACGCGGCGAACGGCGCGCTCGCGAGCGGCAATGTGCTAGGCGCGGCGACGCCGCTCCTCTTAAGCGCGAGCTATGGCGTCGCGCATACCTTGGGGCCGGGGCATGGCAAGCTCATCATCGCGGCGGATGCGTTCGCCGGGCGCCTCGGCGCAGCCGCGATCCTCTGGCGTGCGGGGCTCGCGGGTTTCGTCCATGTCGCGGGTGCGCTCGCGCTGATGCTGGTCCTCGGTGCCGCCGTCGTGGCGGAAGGCGACAGCGCCGATGTGGTGGCGGTCCTGCGCTTAGTGAGCGCGGGGCTTGTCATCGCGGTGGGTGCGCTCCTCCTTGTTCGCGCGCTCTTCGCCGCGGCGAGCCATGGCCATGCGCACACTGGCGCACACGGGCCTCTCGCGGCGGGTGCTACCGCGCTGGCGATGGGGCTCGTGCCCTGCACGGGCGCCGCGCTCATTCTGGCGGTCGCGGTCGGCCATGGCCTCGCGCTGCTTGGCCTTGCGTCCATTCTCGCGATCGGTGCCGGCATGGCGATCACATTGGCGGCGATCGGCCTCCTCGCGGGTTGGTCGGCGCGAGGCATCGGCACGCGCCCGCACGTGCCGGAGGGCGTCTACCGCACGCTTGCGGCCATCGGCGGTCTTTTTGTGATCGGCATCGGCGCGTTGCTGCTCTGGGCGCCGGGGGGATGAGAGCCTGGATGGAGCGGCTCCTCGGAAATGAGCGCCTTTTGATCGCGGGCGCTGTGCTCGGCTTTCTCGCCGCACTCGCGCCGATCGTCTCGCCCGGCAAGTCCTGGACGATCGGTCCTGACGCGGTCGCGACCGTCGGCGACAGCGTCATCACGCGCGAGGATTTCGAGCGCGCGCGAGACGCTCTCGCTGCTGATCGCCGCGCGCCGCTCTCCAAGGGCGATCAGCGCCACGTGCTCAACCGCCTGATTGATGAGGAGTTGCTTTTTCAGCGCGCGAGCGAGCTCAACCTTCATGAATACGATCCCGCGATCCGCAAGCAGATGGTCCGCACGCTGTTGGATACGATATCGACCGAGGAGGAAGGCGAGGCCGATGAAGCCGCGCTGCGCGCCTTCTACGAGGCGCACAGCGAGCTCTTCACGCCGCCGCCGGAATTGCGCGTCACGCGCATCGTTATCGCGAAATCGGCGCCGGAGGCACCTGCACGCCGGGACGCGGCAATCGCGGCGCTCGCGGCGGGAAGGCCGCCTGAAGACGTGGCGGCGCAGTACAATGATCCCACTGCGCTCGCGGTGCCCGATGGCCTGCTGCCGGCCGCCAAGCTGCGCGACTATGTCGGCGAGGGCGCGCTTGCGGCGGTGCTGGCGTTGACGGAAGGCAAGGCGACTGCGCCGATCGAAACGGCGAATGGTTGGGAGATTTATGTCCTCCGCGAACGGCGTGGCGCCGCCGCGCCGCCGTTCGAGTCTGTGCGCGACGCGGTCTTGGAGCGCATGCGCACGCAGGCCGGTGAACAGGCACTCGCCCAGATGCTCGAACGCCTGCGGGATCGCACGGCGGTCGTCATTGATCCTGCCTTGGCCGAATGATCGTTCTCGCCCGCGTCTGGCAAGGGGCCCTGGCCGTGATGCTTCTCGCCCTGCTTGCCGCCTCGCCCGCGGCCGCGCACACGCGCAGTCAGTCCTACGCGACCTGGACGCTCAAGGGCGAAAACGTGAGCGTCGTCTTTTCCGCGCCGCTGCGCGAGCTGACGCGGCTCCCGGCCGATGAGACGGACGGCGCGCTCAGGCTCGAAGGCCTCTTGGCACAGCATCTGATCGCGGCCCTCCAAGTCGAGACGGACGGGCATCCCTGCCCGATGCAGGGACCGCCCCGACTCCTCCGGGGACGGAAGGATTTCGCAACCGTCGAGGCGCGCTTTCTCTGTCCGTCGGCACCAGCGGCAGCCTATCGCCTCTCGAATGACGCGTTCTTCGATCTCGTCACGAGCCACGTCAATCTTGCGCGGATCTTCCGCGCCGACGGATCGAGCGAAGAGCGAATTTTCACGCGCGCGACGCGAACGCAGCGCGTCCCGGTCTCAGCGGGCGCGGAGGAGCCTGCCACCGCCACGGTTCTCGATTTCGCAGGGCTAGGCATCGCGCATATCCTGGAGGGGATTGATCATCTGGCATTCCTCGCCGCCCTGATGCTCAGCACGTCTAGCATCGGCCGCCTCGCGCTCGCGCTCACGGGTTTTACGCTCGGCCACACGGTCGCGGTGACGGCGTCCGTGACCGGCGTGACGGTCGTGAGCGCCGCGCCGGTCGAGGTGCTCATCGCCTTCACGATCCTGCTCGTGCCCCTCGGCAACGTGGTGCGCCGCGTGGCGAGCGCGCCAGATTTCATCGCCATCGTGCTGCTTGCGCTGGCGGCAATGGCACTCGTCGCGCTCGCGGTTGGAACGGTCGTCCCGACTTTGACGTTTCTCGGCATGGCTCTGATCGCGGCCGCGTTTCTCGGCCTCCAGCGCCGCGGCGAGAGCCTCGCCGTCATGCTCGCGCTGACCGCGGGCTTCGGCGTCATCCATGGCTCGTCCTTTGCCGAGGCGCTGGTGCCCTTGCAGCTCGATAGGGAATCGCTGGCGGCCGCGCTCATCGGTTTCAACGTCGGCGTCGAGATCGGCCAGATCATGGTCGCGGCGCCTGTCGGCCTGCTCGCCGCCTTGTGGGCGCGTCGTTTGAGCCCCCCCGGCCGCGCCCTTGCCGGCCGCGCGATCGAGGCGACTGTATTCGGGATCGGGTTTTATTGGTTTACGGCCCGCGTGTTCGGGGTCGGATAGGGGAGAAGACATGATGCACTCTGAAGCACAAGCAAGGCTCTGGGCTTTGGCGGCGGCGCTCGCGCTCGCCGCGACACCGGCGTTGGCGCATTCGGGCGGCGGAGAGGGAGGTGGCTTCGTCTCCGGTTTCACGCACCCGATCTTCGGGCTCGATCATCTGGTCGCGATGGTTGCCGTCGGTCTCTGGGGCGCGGTGCTCGGTCGGCCGTTGATCTATGTTCTACCAATTGTCTTTCCGCTGGTGATGGCGGTTGGTAGCGTCATCGGCATGGCGGGCGTCGAACTGCCGGCGATCGAGATCGGCATCGCGGCCTCCGCGATCATCCTGGGACTGATGATCTGCCTTTCGGTGCGCGCGCCGATCTGGATCGCGGCCGGCATCGTCGGCGTCTTTGCGTTGCTTCACGGCAATGCGCATGGCCTCGAACTCCCAGAAGGAGCTGCCGCACTCGATTTCAGCATCGGCTTCGTACTGGCGACGGGCCTCCTGCACATGACGGGAATCGCGCTGGGGCTCCTGCTGCAGGTGCCCTATGGCCGCCAGGCCGTGCGCGGGCTCGGCGTGGCGGCAACCTTGGCAGGTGGCTATTTCTTGTTCGGGGCGCTTGCCGGCGCATGAGGTTGCGTCTCGGCCTCGGCGCTGCGCTCGCGAGCGTGGCGGCGACGCCCGCCGCCGCGCATGGCGCCTTCGGCACGACCTCGAGCGTTTGGCAGGGCGCCGGCCATGTCGTGCTGGTACCAGATCTGGCGCTCCTGGCTCTGGCGCTCGCCTGCCTGATCGCGCCGCGCGCGCCGGGCGATCGCTATCCCTGGGCGGAGACTATCGGCGCGGGCGGCATCGCCCTCGCCGCCGCACTGCTCGCACCAATGGTCGGCGCGCCGCCGATCGCGCCGGCGATCGTGGGCGCAATCGTCCTTGCGCTCGCGGCATCGGTGATCGTCGGCGCATCGGGTTCGCGCGCCGTTCGCCTCACCGAAGCGCTTCTCGCCGCCGTCCTCTTCGGGTGGGTCCTCGCGCGCGAGACCGACGGGTCGGCCCCGCTCTTCGCGTTCGGCGGCGCGGCCGCGCTCGTCGTGATCCTCGGCCTTGCTTATGAGGGTGCCGAGCGCCTCGTCGCGCGCGGCGGCGGCTGGATCATCCAGACCGTTGCGGCCTGGCTCGCCGCGATCGCGCTCCTCTGGACGGCGCGCGTCTATTTCTGACCGGTTGGCCCTGAGCCGATCGGGATTTCGAGGAATGGCACCGCCGCACCCGGTACTTGCGTCGTCGGCAGAACGCCATTCCAGCGCTCGGCCGCGATCAGCGTGACGAGTCCTGGATTGTTGCGCAGCGCATCGCCCTTCGCCTTGATCGCAAGCGCCTCGGCCTCGCCCTTGAGGCGGATCGCATCGGCGCTCGCTTGCGCGGCCTCGCGCACCGCATCAGCCTGACCCTTGGCGTCAACGACGACCTTTTCCGCTTCGATCTTCTGGCGCTCAAGCTCGTTGCGCGACTGGCGGACGGCAGCTTCCGCGCGGGCGGCAGCTTCGATCGCCGCCTCGTAAGTGGACGAGAAAGTGATGTTCTCGATTTGCACCGAGAGCACGCGCACGACGTCCGTGGGCATGGCCGATTGGATGGCCTTCTCCACCTCGGCGCCCAGCCGCGCGCGCTCCGCGATGACGGTCGTCGCCTGATAGCCGCCGAACACTTTCTTCAGCCGGTCCGGCACGATCGGATCGATGATCCGGTCGATGATGTCCGCGCCATAGCGTTCGTAAACCTTGTCCACTGCGCCCGGCAGAATTTGGAAATTGACCGAGACGGTTATGAGGGCCTCCTGCACGTCCCTCGAATAGGACGAGAGGTCTTCGTATCGGCGCTTCTGCTCTTGCGTCGAAATCCGCACGATCGAATCGACCAGCGGCAATTTGAAATGGAACCCGGGCTCCGCCACGCCGATGACGCTGCCGGTGCGCAGCAGGACGCCGCGCTCGCGGGCATCGATCGTGAACCATCCGTCATTAAGGATCAGCAGTCCGATCAAGACGACCAACGCCGTGATGATTGCCGTTGCCCGCGCCATGGTTCCGTTCCTCCCCGAGCATGTACAAGCCGGGCGTCACTGAACGGGATTCTGATTTGTCCAGCAAGCTGGGCTATTGAGGCCTGCGGCCTGGGATCGCGACGCAATGTCGCGACACGGTCACGCGAAGCACCTAATCATGGACGAATCGGAGAGGACCCGGACATGACGCAGCACACCAGCAATCGATTTCGGCTCTCCCGCCGCGGCTTCGGCGCGGGCGCCTTGGGCCTCGGATTTACCCTTGCCGCCGGCCCGGTGGCGGCCAGCGCAATCGTGACGAGCGGCGAAGGGCTGATCGAGGGAGAAGTCGCGGTTCCAACGAGCGATGGCGCGTTCCCCGCCTATCGGGCAAAGCCCGCGGGCGAGGGCCCTTTCCCCGTCATCCTGGTCACGCAGGAGATCTTTGGCGTCCATGCGCATATCCAGGATCTCTGCCGCCGCCTCGCTAAGCAAGGCTATCTGGCGATCGCGCCCGACCTCTATGTCCGCCAGGGCGACGTGTCGGCGATGACGGAGATTTCGCAGATCGTCGACACGGTGGTCGCGAAAGTGCCCGATGCGCAGGTCATGGCCGATCTCGACGCGACGGTCGCCTGGGCGGAAGGCGACGGCGGCGACACGAGCCGCCTCGGCATCACGGGCTTCTGCTGGGGTGGACGGATCGTTTGGCTCTACGCCGCTCATAGCGAGGCGCTGAAGGCTGGCGTTGCCTGGTACGGACGATTGGTCCTGGTCGGTCCGGCATCCGATCTTCGTCCGAAGCAACCCGTTGACCTGGCTGGGGAATTGAAGGCGCCGGTGCTAGGCCTCTACGGCGGGCAAGATCAGGGCATTCCGCTGGAGACGGTCGAGGCGATGCGTGCGGCGCTGAAGGCCGCAGACGATCCCTCGCAGATCATCGTCTATCCGGACGCACCGCACGGCTTCAACGCAGACTATCGGCCGTCTTATCGCGAGGCCGATGCCCAGGACGGCTGGACGCGCATGTTAGAATGGTTCAAGTCTCATGGGGTCGCGTGAGGTGAGGATCGGCCCTGACCTGGGTTGGCGCGCGGGGAGCGGATTTGTGAGTAATGGCGCTGCGTGACGAGCGAGTGGATCTAGCCGGGCTTGGCCGCCATGCGCGCGCGCTGATGGCGAGCGCCCGGATCCGCGACTTGTTCTGGTCCGCCCTCGGCGTGACCGCCATGCACGTGGTCCTGGCCGCGCTCGGCTTCATTTCGCTTCTTGGCGCGACGATCGCCGGTTTCGCCGCCCTCGCGATTTTTCTTGCCGTGGCGATTGTCCGCGGCGCCGCGAATGCCGCCGACGCGGCAAGTTCAGAGCGCCGCCGCGCGTCCGAGGGCGCGGACGCCGAGGATGGCCTCCTGCCTGGAACGGCGGCGGAATCGCTCGATCGGTTGCCCGATCCTCTTCTTGTCGTCGATTCAGCCGGCCGCATCGTGCTGGCGAATCGCGCCTCGATGCGCGCTTTGGGCGGACCAAGCCTGCGCCGCCATATTTCCGGTGTCATCCGCAACCCGTCCGTGCTGGAGGCGGTGACGCGCGTTCTGGAAGGAGGGCCGGCCGAAACGGTCGAATATTCTTTTCTTGTACCGCTTGAGCGGCACTTCCAGGCCGACATCTTCCCCGTGCCGGGCAGCCGGAAAGGTGAGATTTGGGCCATCGTGTTGATGCACGATCTGACCGCCATGCGCCGCGTCGATCAGATGCGCGCCGATTTCGTCGCGAACGCCAGCCACGAATTGCGCACGCCGCTCGCCTCGGTCGCCGGCTATATCGAGACGCTGCGCGGTCACGCACGCAACGATCCCGAGGCGCAGGAGCGCTTCCTCGAGATCATGCACGAGCAGACCAAGCGCATGCGGCGCCTCATCGATGATCTCCTCTCGCTAAGCCGGATCGAGCTAAACGAGCACGTGCCGCCCGGCGGCGAGGTCGACGTTGAGACCGTGCTGCGCGACGTGATTGACGCGCTGACGCCGGTGGCCGCGACGCGGAAGATCCGCGTTCGCCTCGTCGTTGCCGATAATCTTCCGCTGGTCAAAGGCGAGCGCGATGAACTCGTTCAGGTCTTTCAGAACCTCATCGACAACGCGATCAAATACGGCGCGAGCGGCGGCGATGTGACGGTCACCTGCGATAGGGCCGCACCGCCCGGCGGCAACGCGAAGAACCAGATGATCATCTTCGTCGCGGTGAAGGACAACGGCCCTGGCATCGCGCGCGAGCATCTGCCGCGCCTGACAGAGCGCTTCTATCGTGTGGATGCCAAAATGAGCCGGGAACGTGGCGGCACCGGGCTTGGCCTCGCGATCGTTAAGCATATCCTGGTGCGCCACCAGGGCTGGCTGTCGATCGAAAGCAAGCTGGAGGAAGGGAGCACCTTTACGGTGTTTCTGCCCGGCTTGCCGGGCACGTCACGCAGCCTCGGCGCGCCCGAGCGCCAGGCGGCAAAAGCATAGCGTGGGCCTTCGGACCGGCCTTTCCTCGCGTCGCGGGACACTGTCGCGAGATTGACATCAAACATTAACAAAACCATCGGGGAAGCTGGCTAGAAGCCGGGCGATAGGATACGTGCTGTCACATGACAAAACGCAATTGGTCGGCAGGAGAGCCAATGCCCGAACACACCGTCAGGGCGTTTGACGCTGAACTCGACGGCTTGTCGGCGACGATTGCGCAAATGGGTGGTCAGGCCGAAGCCCAACTCGCCGACGCGATCGAGGCGATTTCGCGCCGCGACACGCAGCTCGCAGAAAGAACGATCGCCTCCGATGTCCGCATCGACAAAGCGGAGCGCGAAGCCGAGAGCCGCGCAGTGCGCCTGCTGGCGCTTCGCCAGCCTGTCGCGATGGATCTGCGCGAGACGATCGCGGCCTTGAAGATTGCTTCGGACCTGGAGCGCATTGGCGATCTGGCAAAAAACATTGCCAAGCGCGCTTTGGTGCTGAACCGCGAACCGCCGCTGCGCGTCGTACAAAGTCTCGCGCGCATGGGCCGTCAGGCGCTTAGCCAGCTCAATTCGGTGCTCGATGCCTATAGCCAGCGCGATCCAGCGCGCGCGCAAGAAGTGTGGTTGCGCGACGAAGAGATCGACGAGCACTACAACAGCCTGTTCCGCGAACTTCTTACCTACATGATGGAAGACCCGCGCACGATCGGGCACTGCACGCATCTTTTGTTCGTCGCCAAGAACATCGAGCGCATCGGCGATCACGCGACCAACATTGCTGAGACGGTGCATTTCCTTGTGAAGGGCGAGTATCTGGCTGACGAGCGCCCGAAGAGCGACGTCACCTCGACGACGAATATCGACTTCCAGACGAAGAGCTGAACGCGCGAAGGGAGTGGGCATGACCGGGGCAAAGAAGCCGCACGTTTTGGTGGTGGAGGACGAGACCTCGCTCGCAACGTTGTTGCGCTACAATTTGGAGCGCGAGGGCTACAAGGTCGCCGAGGCGCATGACGGCGAGGAAGCGTTGATGCTCGCCGACGAGGACCGCCCCGATCTCGTCGTGCTTGACTGGGCCCTGCCGCAGCTCTCCGGCATAGAGGTGTGCCGCCGCCTGCGCAGCCGCGCCGAGACCCGCAACCTGCCAATCATCATGCTGACCGCGCGCGGTGAGGAAGCTGACCGCATCCGCGGCCTCGACACGGGCGCGGACGACTACATCGTCAAGCCCTTCTCGATGTCGGAGCTGCTCGCGCGAATCCGCGCCGTGATGCGCCGGATCCGGCCCGCGCTGGCGGATGACGTCATCGAATATGGCGACCTGATCGTCGATCGCGCCGCCCACCGCGTGCGCCGCGCTGACCGCGACATTCACCTGGGGCCGACCGAGTTCCGCTTGCTCGATCACCTCATCCAGCATCCCGGCCGTGTCTTCAGCCGCGAGCAATTGCTGGATGCCGTCTGGGGCTCGGACGTCTATGTCGAGGCCCGCACGGTGGACGTGCATATCGGCCGCCTGCGCAAGGCGCTGAACATCGATGGCCTCACCGATCCGATCCGGACCGTGCGCTCAGCCGGCTACGCGCTCGATGACGCCTATATGCGCGAGAGCGAGCGCGGCCTGCGCGCCATCACCAACGCCTGAGCGAACGACTAGCTCGCGTTCCGCCGCCGTTCGCGGTCGCGACGCGACTGCATCGGCTGGAACGCCATACGCGAATGCGCCTCGCAATAGGGTGAGCCGGCGCGCGCGCCATGGCCGCAGAACCGGAAGCTGTCACTGTCGCTCGGATCGCCGATCGGCCACTTGCATTGGTTGCGCGAGATATTCGCGACCGTGATGTTGCCGCCCTCCGCCGTCGTGAGCGGCGCCTTGACCTCGACTGGCTCGATCAGGACCGGTCGGGGCAGCAACGGGCGGGGTGCGACGCTCCGGATCCGGGGGCGCTCCGGCCGTGTGGGGCTCGCCCGGCCCGAGAGGCCAAGGCGGTGAACCTTGCCGATCACGGCGTTCCTGGTCACCCCGCCGAGCGCGCGGGCGATCTGGCTGGCACTAAGGCCCTCCGTCCACATTTGTTTGAGCTGCTCGACGCGCTCGTCCGTCCACCCCATTGCGACGCCCTCCTCATTCCCACAGTATCCACAAGATATCGTAGCGAAGGAGCGCGTTAACACAAGCGATGGCGCCACAAAAAGCTGTGGATGAGGCATGTTTCTCCACAAGCGATTGCGCCGGGACCGAGATATTGTAGGTCGGTTCGACTTGTGGACAAGTGGGCCACCGAACCCCAAAGTCGCCTCCCGCGTTGACAAAACTGGCCCTCGCCTCTGATACTTAACGGGTTCGGCGTGACGAGAAGGGCCCGCCGGAATCCGTCAAACGGAATTGGCAACCCGCTGTCGAAGGGGGCCAGGAACGGCCCCCGCGATAGGATTTTCCGCCGTGACGAGCGCCGTATTGCCGACTTACGCCCGTGCCGATCTCGCGTTTGAGCGGGGAGAGGGTGTTTATGCCTTCACGGCCGACGGAACCCGATATCTCGATTTCGGCTCCGGCATCGCTGTGAATGCGCTGGGTCACACGCACCCGCACCTCGTTTCCGCGTTGAGCGAGCAAGCGGGGAAGATTTGGCACACCGCCAATACCTTCCGCATTCAGGGACAGGAGCGGCTCGCCGAGCGTCTTGCCGCGGCAACGTTCGCGGACGTTGCTTTCTTCTGCAATTCCGGCGCCGAAGCGAACGAGGCCGCGATCAAGATGGCGCGCAAATACCAGAGCGCGACAGGTCATCCCGAGCGCTGGCGCATCATCACCTTCGAAGGCGCCTTTCACGGCCGGACGCTCGCGACGATTGCCGCTGGCGGTCAAGAGAAACACCTCGCCGGCTTCGGCCCGAAGGTCGACGGCTTCGATCAGGTCCCGTTCGAGGACCGCGAGGCCGTGAAGAAGGCGGTCACGCAGGAAACGGCAGCGATCCTGATCGAGCCGATCCAGGGCGAGGGCGGCGTGCGCGCAGCGAGCCCGCAATTCATGCGCTACCTGCGTGCGGTGTGCGACGAGAACGACCTTCTGCTCGTGCTCGACGAAGTCCAGTGCGGCGTGGGACGGACGGGCTGGCTCTTCGCGCATGAGATGGCGGGAATCACGCCCGACATCATGGCGATTGCGAAAGCGTTGGGTGGCGGCTTCCCGATCGGCGCGTGTCTCGCGACCAGGCGCGCCGCCATCGGCATGACCGCCGGCACGCATGGCAGCACGTTCGGCGGCAATCCGCTCGCGATGGCGGTTGCGAATGCGGTGCTCGACGTCATCCTCGCGCCCGGATTTCTGGAACATGTCCGCCGCATGGCGCTGCTGCTACGCCAGCGCCTCGCCGGCCTTATCGATACCTACCCCATGCTCTTTGAGGAGATCCGCGGCGAGGGACTGATGATCGGCCTCAAATGCGCGATCCCCAACACGGAGATTCTGACGGCGCTCCGCGACCAGCATTTGCTGGCAGTGGGCGGCGGCGACAACACGATCCGGCTGCTGCCCCCGCTCATCATCGAGGAGAAGCATATCGGCGAAGCGATGGACGCCCTCCACGCGATGGCCATGACGCTGACGCGCGCGCAAAAGGAGAGCGCCGCATGAGCATCGCCGCGACCACGATGACCCGGGCGCCCGCCGTCCGGCACTTCCTCGATCTAACGGATTTCACAGGCGCCGAATTGCGCGATCTGATCGAGCGCGCCAAGACGATGAAGAACGCGCGCGCCGGCGCGCCACGCGGCACGCCCGATCGCGCGACGCCGCTCAAGGGCCGCATCGTCGCGCTCATCTTCGAGAAGCAGTCGACACGCACGCGCCTTTCCTTTGATGTCGGCATCCGCCAGCTCGGCGGCGAGACGATCGTGCTGAACGGCTATGATCTCCAACTGGGCAGGGGCGAAACCATCGCCGACACCGCGCGCGTCCTCTCGCGCTACGTTGATGCCATCGTGATCCGCACGGCCAAGCACGAGACGTTGCTTGAGCTCGCCTTGAACGCGACCGTGCCGGTCATCAACGGCCTCACCAATCTCTCGCATCCCTGCCAGGTCATGGCCGACGTGATGACGTTCGAGGAAGCGCGCGGACCTATCGCGGGGAAGAATGTCGCCTGGATCGGCTCGGGCACGAACGTTGCCTCCTCCTTCATCCACGCAGCCGCACGCTTTGGGTTTAATCTACGAATTGCTTGCGCGGCGGGCGAGGGGCCGCGACCTGAGTTGATTGAATGGGCGCGGGCGAACGGCGCGAAGGTGACGCTCGGCGAGAATTCGGAAAAGATCGTCGCGGGCGCCGCTTGCGTTGTCACGGACACCTGGGTCTCGGTGACAGAGGAGGGCCAGATCGCCGCCGACGTCGTCTCCTCGCGGCACACCAAGCTTGCTCCCTATTGCGTGACTCCGGCTCTGATGGCGAAGGCGGCGCCGAACGCGGTCTTCCTGCACTGCCTCCCCGCGCATCGCGGGGAAGAGGTCGCGGCCGAAGTCATCGACGGGCCGCAATCGCTCGTGTGGGAGGAGGCGGAAAACCGCCTCCATGTGCAGAAGGCCATCCTGCTCAATTGTCTCGAGGGATGACGGGCGCGACCGTTGCCGACGATCTCGCGCTGCCCTTTTCCATCGAGGGCTTGCCGGTGCGTGGCCGGATCGTCCGCCTCGGCGCGACGGTCGAGCGTGTGCTCGCGCCGCACAATTATCCTGCGGCCGTTGCGCGCGCGGTGGGCGAGGGGCTCGTCATTGTCTCGATGCTCGGAACAGGCCTTAAGATCGAGGCGACCTTGACGCTGCAGACCAGCAGCGACGGCCCGCTTCACACGCTCGTTGCCGATTTCCGCTCGCCTGGAACCTTGCGCGGCCTTGCCCAATACGAGAAGGGCTACAATTACGAAACCGATCGCGCGCCTCTCCTCGGTGAAGGCTCGCTCGCCTTCACGATCGACCCGGGCGGCGACATGGATCGCTATCAGGGCATCGTGCCGCTGGCGGAAGGAACGCTCACCGGTGCCGCGCTCGAATATTTCGATCGCTCCGAGCAGATCCCGACGCTCCTGCGCCTCGCCGTCGGCCAGCATTATGCGCCGGGTAAAGCACTTGAATGGCGCGCCGGCGGAATTCTCCTCCAGCGCGTCGCGGGCGAGGGCGGCTTCGGCGATCTTCGTCCGATGGCGGACGATGATTGGACGACGCTCGAGCTGCTGATGAAGACCGTCACCGACGATGAATTGCTCGACCCGACCCTCGCCGCCGAAACGCTCGCCTATCGCCTGTTTCACGAGCAGGGCGTGCGCGCGCTGCCGGCGCAGCCTTTGGCCTTCGGTTGCCGGTGCTCCTCAGAGCGCGTCGCAAACATCTTGCGCAGCTACACGCGCGAGGAACTCGAAGAATTCATCGAGGGCGGCGTCATCCGCATGACGTGCGAATTCTGCGGCAGTGAGTATGATTTCGATCCCGACCGGCTCGACGGAACCGACGCTTAGGCGCTGAGACGCACCCCCAACCGCTTGAGAAACGCCGTGCAGCTCTCGATCTGCGAGATCTCGATGAATTCATCGGGCGAATGGGCCTGGGCGATGTCGCCCGGCCCGCAGATAACGGAGGGGATGCCGGCGTTCTGGAAAATCCCCGCCTCCGTTCCATAGGAGACGGCTTCCGCGCCGTTCTGCCCGGCCACGCTGAGGGCCAGCGTCTCGGCCGGCGAGTCCGCCAGTGGCCGCAAGGCCGGCACGGTCGATCGCGCAACGGTGACGATATCGGTATCGGGCGAAATTGCGCGCATGCGCGGCAGCACGGTTTCCTGCGCAAAGGCGGTGAAGCGCTTGGCGACCTCCTCCTCGTCCGTGTCCGGCAGCGAGCGATACTCCCACGAGAACCGGCATTGCTTGGCGAGGATGTTGAGCGCTGTGCCGCCGCGGATGACGCTCGCTTGAACGCTCGTGAACGGCGGATCGAACCGCCCGCTCGCATCGCCGCGCGCGGCCATCTCATCGCCCAGGCGCTTCAGCTCCATGATGAGCTCGGCCGCCACCATCACGGCGGAGACGCCCTTGTGCGTGTTGCTCGAATGCGCTTCGTGGCCGGTGACCTCGGTATGAAACGCGCGAATGCCTTTGTGCGCGTTGACGACGCGCATTGACGACGGCTCGCCGATGATAGCCGCGGATGGCTTGAACCCATGCGCGTGCAGCGCCGCCGCGAGCGGCGAGGCGCCGAGACAGCCGATCTCCTCATCATAGGAGAGAACGAAGAGGAGCGGGCGGGTCAGCGGCTGCGATAGAAGCTCGGGCACGAGCGCAAGGACGCACGCCGCGAAGGATTTCATGTCGGACGTGCCGCGTCCGAACACGCGCGTACCGCGTTGCGTCAGCGTGAAGGGGTCGCTCGACCAGGCCTGCCCGTCGACCGGCACGACGTCGGAATGCCCTGAGAGCACCACGCCTCCCGGCGCATCCGGCCCGATACGCGCGATCAGTCCGGACTTCGTTTCGTCCGCATTGGGAACCCGCCACGTCGCGACGCCGTGCCCGGACAGATATTCCTCAACGAACGCGATGAGCGACAGGTTGCTGTTGCGGCTCGTCGTGTCGAACGCGATCAGGCGCTCGAGCATCTGAAGGGTCGTCCATCGCTCCGACGTCACGCGCTCCTATCCTTCGAAGGTCGAGGCCGGATTGCCGATGATGGTGAGGAACTCGCGGCGCGTCATCGGATCCTTGCGGAAGGCGCCGAGCATCGTCGAGGTCACCATCGTGACGCCCGGCTTGTGGACGCCGCGCGTCGTCATGCATTGATGCGCGGCCTCGATGACGACTGCGACGCCTTTGGGCTCGAGCACGGAATGGATCGAGTTGGCGATCTGCGCCGTCATCTTCTCCTGAACCTGGAAGCGCCGCGCGTAAGTCTCAACCACGCGGGCGAGCTTGGAGATGCCGACAACGCGCTTTGTCGGCAGATAGCCGACATGCGCTTTGCCGATGATGGGCGCCAAATGGTGCTCGCAATGGGATTCGAAACGGATGTCGCGCAGCACGATCATCTCGTCATAGCCCTCGACTTCCTCGAACGTGCGCTTGAGGAAATCTTCGGGGTCCTCCGCATACCCGCGGAACCATTCTTCGTAGGCGCGCGCGACCCGCGCGGGCGTGTCGATCAGTCCTTCGCGGTCCGGGTCGTCCCCGGCCCAGCGCAGGAGCGTACGCACGGCCTCTTCGGCCTCCTCGCGCGTCGGCCGCCCGGTCGGGCTGGGCTGCGGCAGCACGGCGCGCGCGATCGGTGTCTTTCGGTTTGAGGTGGCCATGCCGCCCTCCTTCATGGGGAAGGTGCCGCTCGGGCGGCCCTTCCAGGCGAGTTGGGGAAAAACTGTACCGGACAATCTTACGCAGGCCACCCCGTGCCGGATCAAGGCCGCGGGCTCCCTTCCGGATTTCACCCGCATGGTTAGTGAGGGGGCTGGTGACAGGCCACTGACAAATCCGTGTGCCGGCGCGCCCTTAGTGGAGCCGGCGCGGCTGGTGCGGGCTGTCCAGCGAGAAGAGAGGGATCGAGACGTCGAACATCTCGCCGCCTGAGGTTTGCATCTGATAATTGCCGACCATGAACCCGGTTGGCGTCGAGAGCGGCGCCCCGCTCGTATATTCGTATCTCTCGCCTGGCTTGATCACGGGCTGCTCGCCCACGACGCCAAGGCCGCGCACTTCCTGCACACCGCCCCGCGCATCGACGATGCGCCAGAACCGCGAGCGCAGCTGCACCGTCTCCGGGCCGTTATTGATGATCCGCACCGTATACGCCCAGACGTAGTAGTCTTCGTCCGGTGTCGATTGATCGTCGAGATACATCGGCTCGACGGAAACGATAATGTCTCGGGTGATTTGCTCGTACATAAGAGGTAACGCCGGCCTCGCCCCACGCAGCGCCCATCGGCAGATGTTTTTAGGGACGCTGGCTCTCTGTGTCCAGCGCCCCGGAAGGTGAACGGCCCGTCCCGCGTGCACAAGGGCCGATATCATGCGCTCAAGGTTAAGCGTAGGCGAGGGCGCCCGCCAGGTCCTCGCAGAGATCGGCTGGATCCTCGAGCCCGACCGAGAGGCGCAGCATCCCGTCCGAGATGCCGAGCGCGGCCCGCGCATCGGGCGCGAGGCGTTGATGCGTGGTGGTCGCGGGATGCGTGATGAGGCTCTTCGCATCGCCCAGATTGTTCGAGATGTCGATGAGCCGAAGCGCGTTCGCCACGCGAAAGGCCGCGGCTTTGCCGCCTGCGACAGTGAACGTGACGATTGATCCGCCCATCGCCATTTGCGCACGGGCAAGCGCCGCCTGCGGATGATCGTCGCGGAAGGGATAGAGGACGCGTTCCACCTTTGCATGCTGACCGAGGAAATCCGCGACCGCCTCGGCGTGCCGCGACATCTCGCGCACGCGCAGATCGAGCGTCTCAAGGCTCTTGAGCAGCACCCACGCATTGAATGGCGAGAGGGTCGGCCCGGTGTTCCGCAGGAAGACCTGCAAATGGTCCTTCAGGAACTCGGGATCGCAGAGGATCACGCCGCCGAGGCACCGCCCTTGGCCGTCGATGTGCTTCGTCGCCGAATAGATGACGATGTCGGTCCCGAACGCCATCGGCTTTTGCAGCACGGGCGTTGCGAAGACATTGTCGACCATCAGCTTCGCGCCGGCCGCGTGCGCGATCTGCGCGACCTCGCCCAGATCGATGATCTCGAGCGTCGGGTTGGCCGGCGTCTCCAGGAAAAAGGCCTTCGTCGTTGGGCGAACGGCGGCGCGCCACGCGGCGAGATCGGGTCCGTGCACCAGCGTCGTCGCGATGCCGAACCGCGGCAGCACTTCCTCGACGATGTAGCGGCACCCGCCGAAGAGCGCCTGCGCGGCGACGACATGATCGCCCGCGCGCAGGAAACAGAGGAACGCCGCCGTCACCGCCGCGAGCCCCGTCGCCGTCGCCCGCGCGACCGGCGCGCCTTCGAGGAGCGCCATCCGCTCCTCGAACATCTGCACGGTCGGGTTGCCGAAGCGCGAATAGACGAAACCGTCCTCGGTCTGCCTAAAGCGAGCCTCGGCGGATTCCGCGCTCGCATAGGCATAGCCGGACGTCAGGAACAAGCCTTCGCTCGTCTCCTGGAATTCGGAGCGCTTGGTGCCGCCGCGCACGGCCCGGGTCTTGGCGCGCCAATTGGCGGGGTTGGGGTTCTTCTGCATCGATCGGTCCTCGGCAACAAAAAAGCCCCCTGCGACATAGGGCGAGGGGGCTCGTCTCCGAGCGCCCGGCCTTTTAGCAGGATGTTTAACGTGGCCGCGAAGCCGGCCGGCTCAAATCGCCACGTGCGGGGGTCTTTAGGCCCACTCCGCGGCCGGGTCAAGGCGCCGATTGGAGATATCTCTGGGGAGAACGATCGCATGCGTCTCGCGCCCGTCCGCCCTATGATGCCCTGAGACAGTCAACGAGTCGGGATCAATCATGGGCGAGCGCACCCTCTTTGCGATGGCCGGAGCGGCGGACGCGGCCGCCGCGGGCGCGCGCCACTCGACCGGCCTCCTGCCCGCCCATGACCTGCGCGGACTGATCGCTTCGCGCGAAATCGTGGCAGGCCCCGACATCACCGACGACCAGATCCAGCCGGCCTCGCTCGATCTGAGATTAGGGCCGATTGCCTATCGGGTCCGCGCGAGCTTCCTGCCCGGCGAGGCGCGCGTCCGCGATAAGCTGGCCGATCTCGCGCTCCATGAGATCGACCTCACGAAAGGCGCCGTGCTCGAAACGGGCTGCGTCTATCTTGTGCCGCTGATCGAGCAATTGGCGCTCGGCTATCGCACCTCGGCCACGGCGAACGCGAAAAGCTCGACCGGCCGGCTCGACGTCTTCACGCGTCTTGTCACGGACAATGGCAAGGAATTCGACCGCGTCGAGTCCGGTTATCACGGCCCCCTCTATGCGGAGATCAGCCCACGGACGTTCTCGATCCTTGTGCGCATGGGCTCGCGGCTCAACCAGATCCGCCTGCGGCGCGGCTCGCCCGTTTTCTCCGATACGGCCTTGAAGAAGCTTCAGGAGGAAGAGCGTGTCGTCCAGGGCCCCGTCGACATCGACGACGGAATCGCGCTCACCGTCGATCTGACGGGAGACGAAGTGACGGGTCTCGTTGGCTACCGCGCCAAGCGCCATGCCGGCCTTATCGATGTCGATCGTGTCGCTGCGTATGACGCGGCGGATTTCTGGGAGCCAGTCCACGCCCGTAAGGCGCGCGCGATCGTCCTTGATCCGCAGGAATTCTATATCCTCGCCTCGCGCGAGGCCGTGTCGATCCCGCCCGAATTTGCTGCCGAGATGGTTCCCTATAATCCGCTGGTCGGCGAGTTCCGCGTGCACTACGCGGGCTTCTTCGATCCGGGGTTCGGCTATTCGGACGCGGGCGGCGCCGGCAGCCGCGCGGTTCTGGAAGTGCGCAGCCACGAAGTGCCTTTCATCCTGGAGCACGCCCAGACAGTCGGCCGCCTCGTCTTTGAGCGGATGATCGAGGCGCCGGGCGCGCTCTACGGCCAGGTCGGCTCGAACTATCAGGGCCAGGGCCTGAAGCTCTCCAAGCACTTCCGCCGATTCTGAGTGCCCGGCGCAGGACGCCACTAGCCCGCGCTGCAGCTGGCTCCACCCAGCACACAGAAGGCGGCGCAATGAGGGTGGTTGAGGGCAACCGGCCGCGACGCTTCGGTGAGGGTAGAGCCCATCTCGAATTGCCGGTCATAGGCAAGGAGCGTGCAGGAAAGGACGCTGGGTCTTGCGGCGCCTTGCCGTTCCACGACCATGCGCGAGCTCGCGCACATGATGGAGGCTGGGTCCTTGCCGAGAATGCCCCAGCACGATGTCGTGATCTCGGGAACGTCTCGGGCCGCGTCCATTTCGGGGAAGATCACGAGTTCGCCCGGATCGCGCGCATTGATCGCTAAATTCTCACGCACGAACAATTGCGCGAAACTGTCCCGCACCCGGTCCTCGCTCTCTTCGGCCCAATTGCGGCTGGCGACCGCGAGACGGAAGCCGTTCTCGCTCAGCCAGCGCATCCCCTCGAGCGACTTCGAGAAGGCGCCGGCGCCTCGTTCCGCATCGTGAATAGCCGCGCTCGCATGATCGAGACTCACCCGAAAGACGAGCCGCACGCGGTCGCTTTCGGGGAGCGCCGCCAGCGCGGCCCGTACGGGTCTGCGGGCCATCGGCTGCATGGCGTTCGTCAGCACGAGGACGGAAAAGCCGCGGCCGAGCGCTTCGGCGATCATCGCCGGAAACGCGGGATTGAGGAACGGCTCGCCGCCCGTGAAGCCGATCTCGCTCGGCCGGTCGGCGCGCGTGTCTGCCTCGTCGAGAAAGGCGCGAACGTCGGCAAGGCTCAGATAGGCCAGCCGGTCGTTCGTCGGCGAGCTTTCGATATAGCAATGGGCGCACGCGATGTTGCAGAGCGTGCCCGTGTTGAACCAGAGCGTCCGAAGAGCCTGAAGCGGCACCTGGGCGCGGGCCTCGCCTGTGGCGGTGCGCTCCGGGTCCTGAAACTTCGCGGGGTCCAGCGTCGGGCGGCGGTCGGCAAGGGTTGTCGGGCGCATAGGACTATCTTGAGGAGCGGTTAGCCGGCGTGCTAATCACATTTCCGCGCGCGGGTGTAGCTCAATGGTAGAGCAGAAGCTTCCCAAGCTTACGACGAGGGTTCGATTCCCTTCACCCGCTCCAAGCGCCTTGCCTTGTGGCATCGCTTTTCGCCAGACTTGAGGCCATCGATCTTTCAAGCCAAGCGGGCGCCGCGCGCGCCTGCCTCAGCTCAAGGAATGCCGAGATGAAACAACGTCGCCTGGGCCGCAGCGCGATCGCCGTGTCCGACATCTGCATGGGAACGATGACCTTCGGCAGCGGCGCCGATGAGAAGATGGCCCATCGCGTGCTCGATAAATCGCTCGATGCCGGCATCAATTTCTTCGACACGGCCGAGAACTACCCTGTGCCGCCGGACCCCAAATGGGCCGGCCAGACGGAGGAGATCGTCGGCCGCTGGATGAAGACGAAGAACCGCGACGCGATCATCCTGGCAACCAAAGTATGCGGTCCGAGCCACGGCTGGATCCGCGGCTCGATGCGAGCCGGCATGACAGCGCTCGACCGGCACAACATCACCCGTGCGCTCGAGGCGAGCCTCAAACGTCTGCAGACGGACTACGTCGATCTCTATCAGACCCATTGGCCCGATCACGGCACGGCCTATGACGAGACGATGGAAACGCTCGACGAGCTGGTGCGCGCAGGCAAGGTGCGGATCGTCGGCTGCAGCAACGAGACCACCTGGGGCCTCATGAAGAGCCTCGAGGCCTCTTCGCGCCTTGGCGCCGTGCGCTACGAGACGATCCAGAACAATTTCAGCCTCAACAATCGCCGCTTCGAGGACGAGCTGGCTGCCGCCTGCCGCAAGGAAGGCGTCAGCCTCATTCCCTATTCACCGCTTGGCGGCGGTGTGCTCTCCGGCAAATACAACGACGGCAAGCGGCCCGAGGGTGCGCGCTTCTCCCGCTATCTTGAGATGGGTGGCCGCCAGGCCGCGATGGCGAAGCGCTTCGTCAATGAGAAGTCGCTTGCCTCGACCGAACGCTTCATGAAGATTGCGGCGGAGGCCGGGATGCCGCCCGTGACGCTCGCGACCGCCTGGAGTAAGCAGCTCGATTTCGTCGCTTCGACGATCGTCGGCGTGACGCACGAGGATCAGCTTCCCGATATTCTGGCGGCCGGCGAGATCACGCTTCCCGACGATGTGATGAAGGCAATCGACGCGGTGACGAAGGAGATCCTCTACCCGATGGGGTAGAGGTGTCGCCTATTCGTCCACTTCGTCGAGCTCGACGCCGTAGCCCCAGAGCCGCTCGACATGGGCGACGACGAGGTCGCGCGTTGCCTCGGCGAGCGGCACGCCGCGGTGGCGATAATGGACGAGCGAGAGTGTCCGGTCGCCGTCGAGATCGGCTTGCGTCACCTGAATGTTCGGCTCCAGCTGTCCGAGCTCGTACATCGAGGCCAGCCGCGCGCGAACGCGCTGATAGCCGCCCTCTGAATGGATCGCGGAGACCTCGTAATTGGGCGACTCCGCTTCGTCGTGCACCGCGAACATGCGGAAATCGCGCATCACCTTGGGCGAGAGAAACTGCAGGATGAAGCTCTCGTCGCGGTAATTGGCCCAGGCGTTCTTCAGGACATCCCGCCAATCGCCCTTGCCGGCGAAATCCGGGAACCAGTCGCGATCCTCCGCCGTCGGATTTTCGGAGATGCGGCGGATATCGGCCATCATCGCGAAGCCGAGCGCATAGGGGTTGATGCCGCCATAGCGCGGATCGTCGAACCCCGGCTGGAAGACGACGCTCGTATGGCTATGCAGGAATTCCAGCATCGATCCTTCGGTGATGAGCCCCTTCTCGAAGAGCGTGGAGAGAATGTAGTGGTGAACGAAGGTCGCGCAGCCTTCGTTCATCACCTTGGTTTGCTTTTGCGGATAGAAATATTGCGAGAGGTTGCGCACGATGCGCAGGATCTCGCGTTGCCAGGGCCGGAGCGTCGGTGAGTGCTTCTCGAGGAAATAGAGGATGTTCTCTTCCGGCAGCTTGAGGAGCGAGGCGCCGCCCTCGAACGCGGGATCTTCCTCTTCGTCGTCCGGCTGACGGATCGCCTGCGATTCCGGCAGCGTGCGCCACAATTCACTGAAGCTTTCTTCGTCATAGCGCAGCCGCGCCTGGCGCTGCTTTTCCATCGCGACGCGTGAGGGGCGGGGCGGCCGGCGATAGCGAAAAACGCCTTGGTCCATCAGCGCGTGAGCGGAATCGATCACCTGCTCGACCGCAGCCGCACCATACTTCTCTTCGCACCGCGCGATATATTGCTTGGAGAACGCGAGATAATCGAGGATCGCCTCCGCGTTCGTCCACTGACGGAAGAGGTAGTTGTTCTTGAAGAAATGATTGTGCCCGAAGGCCGCATGCGCGGTCACCAGCGCCTGCATCGTCATGGTGTTCTCTTCCATGAGATAGGAGATGCAGGGGCTGGAATTGATCACGATCTCATAGGCGAGCGCCGTATAGCCCTTCTGGTAGAGCGTCGCCTCGCGCGCGAACAGCTTGCCGAACGACCAGTGCTGATACATCAGCGGCATGCCGTGGCTGGAATAGGCATCCAGCATCTGTTCCGACGCGATGATCTCGATCTGGTTGGGATAGACGTCGAGCTTGAGGTCGTTGAGCGCGATGTCTTCGATCGCCTTGTAGGCGCGCTCGAGTGTCTCGAAATCCCATTCCGATCCCTCGAAGAGCGGGCGTGTCGCGGGAAGATTGCCCGTATTCGTGCTCATGCCTGGGCGGCCTCGCGGTCGCGCGCGAAAAGTTCGCGGAAGACGGGAAAAATGTCGGCGGGTTTGGAGATGCGCGTCGTCGCGAAATTCGCCCACCCCTTGGCGACGGTTCGATAAGCGCGCCAGAGTTCGGCGCCCGATTCCTCGGAGGAGAAGACTTCCATTTCACGCTCGTCGAGGATCTCGATATAGGCGTAATACTGGCAGCGCGGCATCACGGCCGTGTTGAGCAGCTCGACGCATCGTTGTGCGTCGCCCGATTGCGTGTAGCCGTCGCTCGCCTGCGCCACATAGATGTTCCAATCGGCCGTCGAGTAGCGGTCTTTAACGATCGTCAGCATTTCATCGAGCGCGGTCGAGACGACCGTGCCGCCGGACTGCCGTGAATAGAAGAACGTCTGCTCGTCCACCTCCTGCGCCTCGTGGGTGTGGCGAATGAAGACGACGTCCAGCCGCTCGTAGCGGCGTTTGAGGAAGAGGTGCAACAGCATGAAGAAGCGCTTCGCCAGATCCTTCTCGCGTTCGCCCATGGAGCCCGAGACGTCCATCAGGCAGAACATCACCGCCTGCGTCGTCGGTTTCGGCACCTGCTGGAACGCGTTGAAGCGCACATCGACCGGATCGAGAAACGGCACCCACTTGCGCTTTTTCTCCAGCCGCTCGATCTCGGCCGTCAGCACGGCGATCTTGTCGTCCCGGCCCTCGCTATAGGGCCGCTCGCGCAGCGCGGCGACTTCGCCTTCCAACGCTTCAATCTCGCTCGCCTTCGGCCGGCGCATCGCGATCCGCCGCCCGAAGGAATTGCGCATCGTACGCACGAGATTGATGTTGGTGGGCGAGCCCGCCGTCGTGAAGCCCGCGCGCGACCAGGAATGCGTCTTCAACTCTTTCAGCGAGGTTTTCACGAGGTTCGGCAGCTCGAGATCCTCAAAGAAGATGTCGAGCAGCTCGTCCTGGGAGAGCGTGAACTCGAAATCGTCCTCCATCTCGCCGGAATCGGAAGCTTCTTTGCCGCGCTGCCCGCCTTGTCCCTGGCGGGGCTTTTGGATCTGATCGCCCGGCACGAACTCCTTGTTGCCGGGAACCACCCACTCCCGTTCGCCGCCCGAGTGCGAGAGCCGAAAGCGCGGCTCCTTCGTCGATTTCGTCGGGATGCGGATTTTCTGGTCCTTGGCGAAATCGGTGACCGTCGCGTCCTTCAGCGATTTCTGGACGGCCTCGCGAATCTGCGCCCGCGCGCGCCGGATGAAGCGCTGCCGGTTGGTGAGGCTTTTCCCTTTCGGGTTGAGGCGTCGGTCGATGATCGTGGGCATGGCCTGCTCGTTTAACGCCATCAACTATAGGGCGTTCCATCCTTGTGCGTGAACACCCATTCCCCATCCGGGCCGAGGTGAGCGGCGAGATCGTCGCGCGGGTAGGTACCCATATCACTAGGCGTCCGGTCGCCGACCTCAAGATAGTGGACTGGCGTTTGCGATCGGTTGACGAGCTGGTGCGCGGCGCCCGCGGCGGGAAACCCGACACACATGCCCGGCCGCAGCGTCGCTTCGCCCTCCTCGGTGACCAAAATCACCTCGCCTTCAAGGACATAGACGAACTCGTCTTGACGGGAATGGCGATGCAGCAGGGCACATTCGCCGCCCGGCGCCAGGATCGTGAGGTTAACTCCGATGTTCTTTGGACCGACGGCGTCGGCAAGCCCTCGTTTCAGGCGCCCGGCCATGCGGCTCGCGAACGGTTCGGGGTAGCGTGAAGGCTTTACTCGGGGCGGCACGTCGAGCGCGACGACAGGCGCGGGCTTGGGGCCGCTCATGAGAGGGTCGATTATCCCGCCTTGTTGACCCGCATGTACCACTCGACCAGCCGGCGCACCTGGCGCTGCGTATAGCCGCGGGCGATCATGCGGTTGACGAACTCGTTGTGCTTCGTCTGGGTGTCGCTGTCCTTCTTGGATTCGAACGAGATGACGGGCAGCAGGTCCTCCACCTGACTGAACATGCGCTTCTCGATCACGTTGCGCAGCTTCTCGTAGGACGTCCAATGCGGGTTTTTGCCTTCGTTGGCCGCGCGGGCGCGCAGCGAGAACTTCACCACCTCGTTGCGGAAATCCTTCGGGTTCGCAATGCCCGCCGGCTTTTCGATCTTCGAGAGTTCCTGATCGAGCACGGAGCGGTCCATCAGCTGGCCGGTATCGGGGTCTTTGTAGTCCTGCTCCTCGATCCAGGCGTCGGCATAGGCGATATAGCGGTCGAAGAGATTTTGTCCGTACTCGGTATAGCTTTCGAGATACGCCTTCTGGATCTCTTTGCCGATGAATTCGGCATAGCGCTGCGCGAGTTCGCCCTTGATGATCTCGATGTATTTCTTCTCGGTCTCATCCGGCATCTGCTCGCGCCGGATCGCCTGCTCGAGAATGAACATCAGGTGCACGGGGTCGGCCGAGACTTCGGTCGTGTCGTAGTTGAAGGTCTCCGACAGCACCTTGTAGGCAAAGCGCGTGGAGATGCCGGTCATCCCCTCATCGACGCCCGCCGCGTCGCGGTACTCCTGGATGGTCTTCGCTTTCGGATCGGTGTCCTTCAGCTTCTCGCCGTCATAGACCCGCATCTTGGAGTAGAGGTTGGAATTCTCGTGCTCCTTGAGGCGCGACATCACGCAGAAGCGCGACAGCATCGTCAGCGTTTCGGGTGCGCACGGCGCCTGGCCGAGCTCGGATCCCTTGATCAGCTTCTTGTAGATCGCGACTTCATCGCTGACCCGCAGACAATAGGGGACCGTGACGACGCAGATCCGGTCGAGGAACGCCTCGTTGTTCTTGTTCGCCTTGAACATCTGCCATTCGGCTTCGTTCGAGTGCGCGAGGATGACGCCGTTGAAGGGAATGGGCCCGAGCGATTCCGTGCCGATATAGTTGCCTTCCTGCGTCGCGGTCAGCAGCGGGTGAAGCACCTTGATCGGCGCCTTGAACATCTCGACGAATTCGAGGAGGCCCTGGTTCGCGCGGCACAGCCCGCCCGAGAACGAATAGGCGTCCGCGTCGCTCTGGCTGAAATGCTCCAGCTTGCGGATATCCACCTTACCGACGAGCGAGGAGATGTCCTGGTTGTTTTCATCGCCCGGCTCGGTCTTGCACACGGCGATTTGTCGCAGCTTGGAGGGATAGAGCCGCACGACTTCGAATTTGGAAATGTCGCCGCCGAACTCGTCCAGCCGCTTCATCGCCCACGGGCTCATCACGCCCGACAGGCGGTGCCGCTCGATGCCGTATTTGTCTTCAAGGAGCGAGGCGAGGTCGCTCGACCGGAAAAGGCCGAGCGGGGATTCGAACACCGGGCTGATTTCGCCATTCGCCGCGAGCACGTAGATCGGATGGACTTCCATCAGATCCTTCAGCCGCTCGGCGAGCGAGGATTTGCCGCCGCCGACCGGGCCCAGCAGGTAGAGCACCTGACGCTTCTCTTCGAGGCCCTGCGCGGCGTGCTTGAAATAGCCCACGATCCGCTCGATCGTGTCTTCCATCCCGTAAAAGCCTTCGAACGCGCGATAGAGCTTGATCGTGCGGTTGAAGAAGATCCGTCCGAGCCGCTGATCCTTCGAGGTATCCACGAACTCCGGTTCGCCGATCGCCGCGATCATCCGCTCCGCGGGGCTCGCGTAGAGCATCGCGTCGTCGCGCGCGGCGAGTAGGAAGTCGCGGAGCGACATCGTCTCGTGCCGCTCGCGGGCATATTGTTTTGTGAAGGCTTGGAAGACGTCGAGTTCGGAACTCATGGGGTCAGGTCCACTCACCGTTGGCTCGCGCGCCTGTCAGGGTCGGCGTCCGGCTATGCGCGGTGTCTGACAGGTGCAAGAACTAGTCCGCTTCTAAAGAGATAATTTCAGAGCCGAATGAAGCAATGCTTAACCATGGGGCAGCGCGCAAAACTTGCCGCTTCTCACGCCATGGTGATGGTTTAGAAGGCAGCCGTTCAGCGTCCGCGCCGGCCGCGCGTCGAGGTTCTTCTGGAGTCGCGTATCCGATCATGGTCGCACCCCCTCATCGACGGTGCCGACGTCACAACGACAAGAGTGCGCGCTGAACGCCGCCAGCCTCAGTCTCATGATTCGAGAGCAGTGTAGGCCCATGTCAGCCTTTCGCAAAGCGCGCGGCACGCAACACCGGCGGCATACAGCTTTCCTCGACGCGTCACAGGAACGCCCAAATTGCCGCCAGCCGCTGCCACATTCCAAAGCAAGCCTCTTTGTCTCCGAGCGAAACCAACTCATGACGAAGGAGTTTCAGCGATGTTCGAAGGTGTCGGACAAGATGCGAACAAGTCACACCTGAATCCGAGCCGCTGGGCCGCGGGCACGCTCATCGCCCTGGGGATGTCTTGCTCCCCGGCCGATGCGGCGCCAGACACGCTGAGCGTCACCGTTGAGGTCGACCGCCCCTTCGTCGTCAAGGGCGACACCACGCCAGTCTACGTGTTCATCGAAGTGAAGGCGCCCGAGGGCGCGGTGGTTGAGTCCGAGCGCCCGCCGGTCAATCTCGGCCTCGTGCTCGACCGCTCGGGCTCGATGGCTGACGACGGAAAAATCAAGTTCCTGCGCCCCGCCGCGCATATGGCTGTTGACCGTCTGAGCGGGCGCGACGTGCTCTCGATCGTTGAATACGACGATGAGATCACCCTCATGTGGCCGGCTCAGCATGTCGAAAGCACGCGCGAGGTGAAACGGCTGATCGACGCCCTTGAGCCGCGCGGCTCGACCAACCTTGCGGGCGGCCTCACGCGCGGCATCGAGGCGGTGCGCGATTTCGACGCGCGCGACAAGACGATGATGTCCCGCGTCCTTCTGCTCTCGGATGGTCTAGCGAATGTCGGGCTGACGGACCCGCGCGCTATCGGCGATCTTGTCCGCCGCGCACGCGAACAGGGCGTGCGTGTCTCCGCGCTCGGCCTCGGGCGCGACTACGACGAGGATCTGCTTCAGCGCATCGCGGAGATGGGTGGCGGAAATTACTACTATGTCGAGCACCCCAATCAGCTGACCCGCGTCTTCGAGCGCGAATTGAACGCGACGTTCCGCACCGCGTTCCGCGACGTCCGGATCGAGTTCGATGGTACGCCGCGGGTGAAATCCGCCGAAATCGTCGGCTACGACGTCGCGGGCGAGGATCTCTCGCTCGACTGGGGCGATTTCTACGAGGGAGAGGAGCGTGGCCTCGTCGTGCGGTTCGAGCTGGCGGCCGATGCCGTGGGGCCGATGGATCTGGGAACGCTGCAAGTCCACTACACCGACGTCTCGGGCGCCGACCCCAAAATCTTCGAAAAGCCCATCGCGATCGACGTAACGCTCGACAGCGACCTGGCCGCGCGCTCCATCAACGAAAAGGCCCGCGCCCAGGCGATGCTGGTCGAGGCGGAACGCACGCAGTCCGCGGCCGTGAAGGCATTCGAGGAAGGGCGGCTCGATGAGGCGAACGCGATGCTCGGCAGCCTCGCGAGCGACCTGACGAGCGCCAACGCCACGCTCTCCAACCAGGAAGTCGCCAACAAGATCGAGGCCCTGCGCGTCGAGCAGGAACAGATGGCGACGGCCGCCGCCGCGCCGTCCCCCGAGGCGACGCAAGCCTACATCAAGGCCTCGAAACTGCGCATCTTCTCCGGCCGCGACGGCAAGCGCGCGCTGCAGATGCTGCAGGAGGGCGACAAGGGCTACGAGGTCGAGGTGCTGCAGCAGGCCCTGGCGGATGCGGGCGTCTATACAGGCCCGGTCGATGGCGTATTCGATGCCGATGTTCGCGCGGCGGTGGAAACCTATCAGCACACCCAGAGTTTGAAGGTTGACGGGATCGCAGGACCGGCCACCATGGACCGCCTGGGGACCTATTGATCGCGCGCGACCTCGCGCGAGGGCCGATCTCCTCAAGTGGTGGAGCGTGAGTGCGATGACGAGTGATTCGGAACGCCAGACGCGCATCTTGCGGTTCGCCCGGCCCGGCGATGGGCCGGGCCTCGCGCGGGTCTATGTGGAATCCTGGCGCGAGACCTATCCCGGCCTTCTGCCCGATCACGTGCTGATCAACATGTCCCCCGCGCGCCAGGCCGCGCAGTGGGAAGCCCAGATCCGCACGGCCGGCACCCAGCATGCGGTCCTCGTGATCGACCTGCCGGGCTATGGCATCGCAGGGCTGGCGAGTCTCGGACCCTCCCGCGATCGCGGTCTCGTGCGCTATACGGGCGAGGTCTACGCGCTCTACGTCGATCCCAATCATCAGGGGCGCGGCCTTGGCAGCGCGCTCTTGACCGGTGCCTTCCGCCTGCTGGCCGAGCGCGGCTATGGCTCCGCCGTCATCTGGGCGCTGGCCGGCAACCCCGCCCGCTTCTTCTATGAGGCGGAGGGCGGCCGGACCATCGCCGAGCGGGACGGGACGCTGGGCGGGGCACCCGTCCGGGAAGTGGCGTTCGGCTGGGACAACCTCGCCGCCTCCCTCGGCGGCCAGCGCGCGCCCAGGGGCGGCTGAAAAAATCGGTTAACGGTCTCGCAACAGCGCCGATGGCAGTCTGTCGCACGCGCCGCGCCGGACCGTTTTTCTCATGCCCACTTCCCCCAATGACTACGCCGCCTTTGCCGCACCGGACGTGCGCGAGGCTGCTGACGTCCTCCTGGCGGCGTTCGTCGAAGCGCCGATCGGTCTCGTGATCCTCACCGCCGACGGAACGATCCTCGCGGTCAACCGCACCTATGCCGAGATCCGCGGCCGCGCGCCGTGCGATCTGATCGGGCAGGGCCTGGAGACGATCATCGGGCCGGCGGGTCTGCGCGCCGCCATTGCCGACATCGCCCACCTCATCCGCAATCCGCACGATACGCGCCAGCGCGACGAGATGATCGACTGCGCGGACGGTTCGTTCCTGCATTGTGATGTCATGATGTCCGTCCTCTCGGTCGGCGACCGGCCGAAGCTTATCCTGCGCCAGCTCGTCCCCCTCGAAGCGCCGGACACGGACGAAGATGAGGTCGAGAACTCGGCTGCCGATTGGGGCACGGGCAAGGTGCTCATCGTCGAGGACAACCATATCAACCGCGAGCTTCTGACGGTGCTCATGGCGAAGGACGGCTATGAGGTGACTGGCGTCGAAAACGGTATCGACGCGGTCGCGGCCGCCGAATCCGGCGGCTTTGATGTCATTCTCATGGACATCCAGCTTCCGCGCATGGACGGCGTGACAGCCACCCGCAGGATCCGCAACTTTGCCGGCCGCGCGGGCGCCGTGCCGATTATCGCGGTGACGGCGAACGCGCTGCCCGCCGATCGCGAGCGCTACCGCGACGCCGGAATGAACGATATTGTCGGCAAGCCGATCGATCCCGACCGCCTCTCTCGGTTGGTGCGCGAGGCGATCGCGGGGCGCCGTGCTAAAGGTCCCGAGGCCGCTTGAAATCGACAAGGCGCCCGCGCCCCGGGCCTATTGTGCGCCAGTGCTTCGCCGCGAAAGTGAAGACGGCGAGGGCGGCGGTTGGGAACTTCTCCTTGATGGCGGCGATCCGCTCGCGCTCCGCCGGCTCGATCGGCATGCCGCAGAGGAGAAGCGCCAGCTCCTCGAGGCCCGGATTGTGGCCGACGATCATCACCGTTTCGACCGTGTCCTCCACCCAGCGCACGCGCTCGAGCAAGCTCTTCGCCTCGGCCAGATAGAGCGGCTCCTCGTAGAGCACCGAGACTCGCCGCCCGAGCGCCGGCATCACGAGATCGAGCGTCTCGAGCGTGCGCCGCGCGGTCGAGCACAAGATCAGATCCGGCTCATAGCCTTGCTGGGCGATGTAGCGCCCCATCGCCGGCGCCGCCGCGTGCCCGCGTTTGGCGAGCGGCCGGTCCTTGTCGGGCAGGTCATCGTCCCAGCTCGATTTCGCATGGCGAAGGATGAGGAGCGTCTTCACGGCTCCGCTCCGTCGCGTTGAAAGGGACGCGCCAGAAGCCACGAAAGCCGCGCGGGCGATTCGTCCTGATGCTCGCTAAGGCCGATCCGCATGCCGAGATGCCCCTCCGCCGGCTGCGCGCGATAGGTACCGAAGAGGCGATCCCAGAGCGAGAAATTGAAGCCGTAATTGCTGTCGTGCTCCGCGCGCAGAACCGAGTGATGCACGCGGTGCATGTCGGGCGTAACGAGAATTCGCCGCAGCGCCGCGTCCAGCCACAGCGGCAAGACCAGATTGCTGTGCGTGAACATCGACGTCGCGTTGAGGATGACCTCAAAGATGAGGACGCCGAGCGCCGGCGCGCCGAGAAGCGCGATCGCGCCACCCTTGATCGCAAGGCTGATCACGATCTCGCCGGGATGGAAGCGCAAGCCCGTCGTCACGTCGAGGTCGCGGTCCGCGTGATGCACGAGGTGGAACCGCCACAGGAACGGCACGCGGTGAAAGAGAACGTGCTGCGCCCACACGACCAGATCGAGCGCGACGATGCTGACAATCACCGCGAACCAGCCGGGCACCGTGACCCAATTGAAGAGACCGACACCGTTCGCCTCGAACAGCACCGCGAGACCGATCAGCGCACCCGGCAGCACGAGCCGCGCGAGAACCGTGTTGAGCGCGATGATCGCGAGATTGGTCGGCCAACGCTGGCGCCGTGTCATCGCACGTGGCCGGCGCGGGAACAGTGCCTCGCCGATCGCGAGGAGCGCCATCAGCCCGAGAAAGATCCCCAGGCGCGGGGCCGCATCGCTCGCGAGGAAGGTCTCGAACATCGCACGGTCACGGCCGCTGGAAGCGCGCGCGGGCCGCGCGCTCCAGCGCCACGCTCACCAGCGGATCGAGGCCGAGCGTCACGCGCAGCCGGTCGAGGATGCGCATTTCTTCCACGTGCACGGGCTCGCTCGACAATGCGATATCGAGCGCGAGCACATAGGCAGTCTCGGCCAAATGCGGCGGCAGCGCTTCCTTGACCAGCCCCAGCGCCTGGTCGAGCCCGTCGCTCTCGCCGAGCACTGTCGCGCATTCCCGGGCGACCGGCAGCAGATTGTTCGGATCGAAGCCGGAGAACGCGGGCAGGGTTTTCACGATCTCGCCGATGGCGTGCAACTCGCGGTCGCTCATCTCCGCGTCGGACGCCGAGGTAATCACCATCACGTAGATGAGTGCGGAAGAGCTCGAAAGAACGGAACGCATGGGGGTTGGACCTCGCACGTCGAAAGGGTCGCGTTTTCGCGCGGACACTAGAACGCCCGGGCGCAAAGGAAAACCCAGGCCAGACGTTGACTGCTCACGAGCGCGCGAGGAAGGCGCGCGTCTCCGCGACCGCTTCCGCAAGGCCGCAGCGCTGGAGGGGCGCGGCCGGCGGCAGGCCGCCGAGGAGGCGGGTCGGCGTGCGGGAATCGAGGATGACGAAGACGCCGCGGTCGTCGCGCCGCCGGATCAGCCGCCCGAACGCCTGGGTGAGGCGCCCGCGCGTCAGCATCTCATCGTACTGGCGCCCGTTGAACGCCGCGCGCCGCGCCTTGTGGAGGATGTCGGGGCGCGGCCACGGCACGCGGTCGAAGACGATGAGGCGGAGCGCGCGGCCCGGCACGTCCACGCCGTCGCGGGCGGCGTCCGTGCCGAGGAGGCAGGAATCGTCCTCCGCGCGGAACATGTCGACGAGCACGCCGAAATCGAAGGGATCGATGTGCTGGGCAAGGAGCGTGAGCCCCGCCTGATCGATCGCGGGCGCGATCCGCTGATGCACCTGGCGCAAGGTCTGGATCGCCGTGAAGAGGCCGAGCGCGCCGCCGCCCGACGCAAGAAAGAGCGAGCGATAGGCCGCCGCCAGCTGATCTGGATCGCGCCGCTCGACATCGCGCACGACGAAGACGCGCGCCTGCTGCGCATAGTCGAACGGCGAGGCGACGCTGCCGAATTCGGCTGGCATCGCAAGATGCGAGGCTCCTGTCCGCATCTCCGCGCTCCGCCAATCGTCGGTTTCACCGGCGGGCGCCGCATCGCGCAGCGTCGCCGACGTGATGAGGACGCCGTGCGCGGGCTTGAGGATCGTCTCGGCGAACGGGATCGTCGGATCGAGCGCGTGCCGCTCCATCCCGCAATCGACGGCGCGCCCGCCCTCGCGCGCGATCTGAAACCAATCGACGAATGCCTCCGGCGTCGGCTGATCGAGCCCGGCCGCCATCACGCTCCAGGGCGCGAGCACGAGCCGCGCGCGCCATTCGAGCCCGCGCGCGAGTGCGTCGAGCCGCCCGCGCTGCGCGGTGTCGAGCGTCTCGGCCTGCTCATCGAGCGTGCGGCGCAGGTTGGCGGCCAGCGAGGCCAGCGCTTTTTCGAGCGCCCGGAGCCCCCGCGCGAGGTCGCGTCCGGCTTCGATGATCTCAGGATCGCTGGGCGCGATCTCGCATTGGAGATCATAGAGACTGTCCGCATCGGCGCTGCGCGCGCGCACGAGATCATGGACGAGCGCGAGAAACCGCTCCATCACGCTCGCGGGCTGCCCCTCGGTGATGCGCGAGAGCGCGCCCGCGCCGGGCAGCGCGCTCGCCGCGCGGAGCGCCGCCTCGAGCGCGGCTTCGCCGGCCTCGTCCGTCACCAGATCGCCCAGCCGCTGGCGCAGGCCCCGTCCGCGCCGCGCCCCTTCGCCGCCGCGCACCCAGCGGCGCAACTCGAATCCCTCGCGTGCCGAAAGCCGGCTGGAAAAAATCGAATCCGCCGCCGCGAACAGATGATGGCCCTCGTCGAACACGAAGCGGCTC
Organism: Alphaproteobacteria bacterium; assembly: GCA_016124385.1. Taxonomy (GTDB): domain Bacteria; phylum Pseudomonadota; class Alphaproteobacteria; order Micropepsales; family Micropepsaceae; genus JACADY01. Next base: position 126,912 of record WGNU01000005.1, read on the forward strand.
GCCCGGTCGCGCGCCGCATCGGGCGAACCCATCTCGCGCGCGGCTTGCGACATCACGAGCGCGTGGTTGGCGATGACGAGATGGGCGCCGCGCGCCGCGCGCACACTCCGTTCGATGAAGCAGGTGCGGTAATGCGGGCACGCGGCGTAGATGCACTCGCCGCGCCGGTCGGTCAGCTGAAAGCGCTGCGCCTCGGCAACGAGGAACGAGGGCGCATCGCCGCCGATGAGATCGCCGCTCCGCGTGGCGCCGAGCCAGCGCGCGATCAGGCCGAGCACGATCGCCCCGCGCCCGAGGCCGAAGCCCACCCGCTCGACCGCTTCCTGGAAATTGAGAAGGCAAAGATAGTTCTCGCGGCCCTTCCGGATGACAGCCCGCTTCGCCTTCAGCGCGGGGTCGCGGTAGAGCCGCTCGAGTTCCTGATCGACCTGCCGCTGCAGCGCCTTCGTATAGGTCGAGATCCAGACGGCCCCGTCGTTCCGCTCCGCCCACAGGCCGGCCGCTGCCAGATAGCCGACGGTCTTGCCCGTGCCGGTGCCCGCTTCCGCGAGAACGATCTCGGGCTGCCCTTCGACTCGCCGCGGCTTGAACGCATTGGTCGCGAGCGCGGTATAGCGCCGCTGCCCGTCGCGCAGATCGTCCTCGGCGCCGAGCAGATCGGCGAGCCGCTGGACGCTTTCCTCCGGGTCGATCAGCGCCGTTCCCGGCTGGCCACGTGGCGGGCGCTCATCCCACTCGGGCAAATGCAGCCACGCGGCGAGCGAGGCGCGGCCCTCGCCGCGTGGATCAATGACGGCGAGCACGCTCGGTGCCCACGGCCAGCCCGCGCGGTCGAGCGCATGGGCGATCGAGGTCGCGCGCGCTCTCTCTTCCGGCCCGAGCCGGGCAAGGTCCTTCAGCAGCCGCGCGGCCGCCGCATGGAGAAGGCCCGCCGCATCGCCGAGGTCGTCGGGCGGAGGCAATCCGACCGCGCTCGCGAGCCCGCGTGGACTCGGCAGGATCGTCTCGCCCGGCCGCACGAAGGCGAAAAGTTCGAGCACGTCGAGCAGGAATTCCTGCGGCGGCGCGCTCTCCAGGCGCCGCAACAGGCTGGGTGCATGGCAGATGAGATGCGGCCCCTCGCTCAGCGCCGTGCGCGCTTCCGCGAACGACACCATCCGCACCTCGCCGTCCGCATCGACGAGCGCGGCATCGCTGCGCCCAACCGCAAGCGCGGCAGGCGGCGGGGGAGGATGGGATTCGGGGCGCATGGGTCGCCCGACTATAATCGGGCGCGCCGCGCGCGCGAACGGAAACGCTAGGCGGCTTGCGCCTCGGCTTGCGGAAAGCGCTCAAGGAGCATCTCGCGCGTGCGCGCGGCAGTTGCGTGCAGCACGGCCGCCGCTTCGGCGATCTCGCTCTCGCCCTCGTTCAGCCTGGCGGCTTGCGTCACCGCGCGCGCCGCGTGCGAGAGGCCGATCAGGCCCAGGTCGCCCGAGGCGCCGATGAGATCCTGGGCCGAGCGCGCAGCGAGCGGGCCGTCGCCGGTCTCGACCGCGCTTTGAACCTGGCTCAGCCGCTCATCGAGTGTCGTCAAGTAGCTCTTCAGCACGTCGAGCAGCATCGGCTCGCCCAGGCTGTCGCCGAGCGTGTCGAGCTGTGCGATGTCGATCAGCCCGTCCGCCGCGTCGGGCACGTCCAGTTCGATCGGTTCGGGAGCCACGGCCTCAGCGATGGCGCGAAGGAGATCGTTCGGCGCAACCGGTTTTTGCACATGCCCGTCGATCAGGTTCGCGATATGCGTTTGAACGAGCATCGCCGGGTCGTGCCCCGTCACGACGACGATCGGGATGCGGCCATTGACGCCCGGCTGCGCCCGGATCATGCGCACGACGTCCGGCCCGCTCATCTCCGGCAGCACCATGTCGAGCAGGATACAGTCGAACGGCGTGGTGGAGAGCGCCTGCAGCGCCTCCAATCCGTTTGTGGCGAAGACGACGCTGTTGCCGGCCGCAACGAGGATCGTCTCGGTGATCCGGCGGCTGATCGCGTTGTCCTCGACGACGAGGATGTTGAGCGGCGCGAGCAGCGGCTCGGCTGCCTCGCTTGCCTCGTTGGGATCGACGGTCGGAAGGGGCGCCGCCTGGCTCGCATCGATTGGGATCGTAAACCAGAAGGTCGAACCGCTCCCGACATCGCTGGAAACGCCGATCTCGCCGTTCATCAGCTCGACGAGCCGCTTGCAGATCGCAAGCCCGAGGCCGGCGCCGCCGAAACGCCGCGAATAGGACTGATCGACCTGGCTGAACGGCTTGAAGAGCTTCGCCGTCGCGTCGCGCGGAATGCCGATCCCCGTGTCCGTGATTTCGAAGCGGAGCATGTGGGCGTTCGTTCCGTCGCGCGCGATCTTGACGGTCACGCCCCCGGCGTCGGTGAATTTGAGCGCGTTCCCGACGAGGTTGATCAGGATCTGCCGCAGACGCCCCGGATCGGCGGTAAGCGAATCGGGAACGTCTTCATCGACCGAAACGCTGAGCGCGAGCGATTTCTCCCACGCCCGCGATTGGAGAATACGCAGCACGCCTTGCACGATCGCGCGCGGATCGAAAGGCTGCGGATCGAGGTGGAAGCGTCCGCTCTCGAGCTTCGAGACCTCGAGCACGTCGTTGAGGATGGTGCAGAGCGCCTCCGCGGATTCACGGATCGTCTCGGCCGCATCCTTCTGCGTCGGCGTCAGGTCGCTGGCGAGGAGCACATCCGCCATGCCGAGCACGCCGTTGAGCGGCGTGCGGATCTCATGGCTGATGGTGGCGAGGAATTCCGTCTTTGCGCGATTGCCGGCTTCCGCCGCGTCGCGGCTCTTCTCCGCCGCGCGCCGCGCGCTCTCGGCGTCGTGGCTCGCGCGGCGCAATTCCTCAATGAGGCTCGAATTGACGATCGAGAGCCGGATCGCCTCGGACTGGATATCGTTGATGCGCCGCGCCCAGCCGAACAGGAAGAAGACGAAGACGAGGCCCAGCATCGCCGTGAGCCAGCCAAGCAGCGTTCCCTGCGCGGCGAAAAGGATGACGATGGGAAAGACGACGAAGCAAACATGCGCGAGAAACGCGGGCAGATAGGACGCGCGCGCAACCATCGAAGCAGTCGCGATGCCAACGAGCACGAGTGCGAGGAACGTCTGCGAAACGACGGAGTTCGGATTGAACCAGACGAGCGTCGAGGTGGTCCAGGTGAGGCCCGCGATCGTCGCTTGGCCGATCGCGCTCATTCCCCACACTTCATAGTCGATCGGTGGGGGCGTCGCGCGAAACTGCGCGCGCTGTTGCTCATAGAGCAGGGTAGCCGCGACATGGAGCACGATCGGCAGGAGCGCCATCCACAGCGGCAGCGTCCCCCAATTGAAGATCAAGAGCGCGCCCAGCGCGGCGAAAGGTCCATAGCGCGTGGTGCGCGAAGGGGTAAAAAGGATCGCGATTTGGTCACACCGAAGCCGGCGCTCGAGCGCGGCGGGCGACAGGGGGCCGGTCGGTGAGATCATCGGTGGCGGGGCCGAATCAGTGGACGGAAGAGGCCTCGAAATCTTAGTGTTGCTAGGATTTCCAAAGGGTTAACCAATGGATAACGCACTCAATGCGCTTCGCGAGGCGGCCCTGGAGGCTAAGGCCTGGCCGTTCGACGAGGCCAAGAAGCTGTTGCCGCGCGTCGACAAGGCGTTGAACGCGAAGGGCTATGTGCTGTTCGAGACGGGCTACGGCCCCTCCGGCCTTCCCCATATTGGCACCTTCGGCGAGGTCGCGCGCACGACGATGGTGCGCCGCGCCTTCCGCCTCCTCACGGGCGACAGCGTGCCGACGCAGCTCTTTTGCGTCTCCGACGACATGGACGGGATGCGCAAGATCCCCGACAACGTGCCCAACCACGAGATGCTCAAGGAGCATCTGCAAAAGCCGCTGACCGACGTGCCCGACCCCTTCGGCACGCATGAGAGCTTCGGCGCGCACAACAACGCGCGGCTGCGCGCCTTCCTCGACAGCTTTGGCTTTGAGTATACGTTCAAGTCGGCGACCGAGCTTTATCGCTCCGGCGCGCTGGACGCGATGCTGCTGCGCGCACTCGGAAAGTTCGATGAGATCATGGCCGTGATGCTGCCGACCTTGGGGCCGGAGCGGCAAAAGACCTATTCGCCGTTTCTGCCGATCAGCCCGAAGACGGGGCGCGTGCTCTACGTGCCGATGAAGCGGATCGACGCCGCGGCCGGCACGGTCACCTTCGACGACGAGGACGGCGAGGAAATGACGCTCCCCGTCACGGGCGGGCGCTGCAAGATGCAGTGGAAGCCCGATTTCGGCATGCGCTGGGCGGGCCTTGGCGTCGATTTCGAAATGTACGGCAAGGATCACCTCACGAACGGCGTCATCTATTCCAAGATCTGCAGCATCCTGGGCGCCGAGCCGCCGGTTCAGTTCAACTACGAACTCTTCCTCGACGACAAGGGCGAGAAGATTTCGAAGTCGAAGGGCAACGGCATCTCCGTCGAGCAATGGCTGACCTATGCCTCGCCGGAAAGCCTCGCGCTCTTCATGTATCAAAAGCCCAAGACCGCCAAGCGCCTCTATTTCGACGTGATCCCCAAGGCCGTCGATGACTACGCGGCCTTCCTGGAGAAGTACGACACGGAAGAGGGCGTGAAACGCCTCGAAAGCCCGATCTTCCACATCCACGGCGATCGCGTGCCGGCGGAGCGCTTCCCTGTGAGCTTCGCGCTGCTTCTCAATCTCGTGAGCGCGAGTGGCACCGCCAGCAGCGAAACGCTCTGGGGCTTCATCCGCAACTACGCGCCGGGCGTCTCGCCCGAGAAGAACAAGAAGCTCGACGAACTCGTCGGCTACGCGGTGCGCTACTACGAGGATTTCGTGAAGCCCACGAAGCGCTATCGCCGGGCGAGCGACAAGGAGCGCGCCGCGCTGGAAGAACTCGCCGCCGCGCTCGACGGGTTCGTCGGGGAAAAGGACGCGGAGAAGATCCAGTTCGAGATCTACGAGATCGGCAAGCGCCACGCCTTCGAGCCGCTGCGCGACTGGTTCAAGGCGATCTACGAGGTCGCCTTCGGCCAGGAGCAGGGCCCGCGCTTCGGCACGTTCGCCGCGATCTATGGCCCCCGAAAGGCTGCCGATCTCATCCGCCGCGCGCTCGCGGGCGAATTCGTGAAAGTGGCGGCCTAGGCCTATTGGCTCGCCCAGAGGATCCGAGACATCCACAGTATATCGCCGGCCGCGAGCACGCGGTCGTCCGTCTGCGGATTGAACGAGGAGAGCGTGACGCTGGCATTCGTCCGCTTGCTCAGGATCTTCGCCAGCACCTCGCCCGCGGTGGTCTTCACGACCACCCGGTCGCCGCGCCGCACCTGCGCGCCGGGCGAGACGATGATGACATCGCCCGAACGGTAAACCGGCTCCATCGAATCGCCGGTGATCTTGAGCGCGAAGGCGTGCGGGTCGGCGACGCCGGGCGCGGGCACGAGTTCCCATCCCCCGCCGGTCGGAAAGCCGCTATCGTCGAAATAGCCGTCCGCGCCCGCCTTGGCGAAGCCGATCAGCGGCACGGACGCGCGCGGCGGCGTGCCGGTTCCCGCTTCGAGGACGAGCGCGGCGAAGGCATCGAAGCTCTCGCCGGTGGAGCTCAAAATCTTCGCGATGCTCTCCGAGGATGGCCAGCGCAATTTGCCGTTCGGCGCCGTGCGCTTGGAGGGGTTGAAAGTCGTCGCGTCCAGCCCCGCCGCCCGGGCAAGGCCGGATGGCGACTGCCCGTGCCGGGCCGCGAGCGCGTCGATTGCCGCCCAGATCTGGCGATGTGAGACCATCGGCCTTGAACCCGTGCGCTGGGAATGACAGGAATATTTCCTTATTGGGGCGGGACCGAAAGAGCAAGGAGGGAGCGCCGATGACGAGTGCCGACCCGCCGCGTGCCGCCCCCCACGCCGCAATGATCTTCAAGGTGATGGGCAAGGCAGAATGGCAGGCGGCACGGCGCCTCGGCCGCTATGACGGCTCGCCCGATGATCGCCGCGACGGTTTCATCCATTTCTCGGCCGGCGAGCAGCTGCCCGGCACGCTCGCGAAATATTTCGCCGGGCGAGAGGATCTGGTGCTCCTCGCGGTCGAGACGGCGGCGCTCGGCGAGGCCCTCAAATGGGAGCCGAGCCGCGGCGGCGCGCTCTTTCCCCATCTCTACCGCGCGCTCGAGGCCCATGAGGTAACGCGCGAGGCGCCGCTCGCGCTCTCGCCTGCGGGCACGCACCGCCTGCCGGATTGGGTGGGCGTCCGCCTATGATGACACTTGCGGCCGCGCTGCTGCGCCTCCTCCCGGCGGAGGCCGCCCATCGCGCGACGATTGCGGCGCTGAAGACGGGCCTGGCGCCCCGCGCCGCGCCGCCGACCTCGCCCCGCCTCGCCGCGCGCGTGCTGGGGATGGATTTCCCCCATCCGATCGGCCTTGCCGCCGGGTTCGACAAGAACGCGGATGTGCCGGACGCGATGCTGGGGCTCGGCTTTGCCTTCGTCGAAATCGGTACGGTGACGCCGCGCCCCCAGGGCGGCAATCCCAAGCCGCGCATTTTCCGGCTGCCAGCGGATCGTGCTGTCATCAACCGCCTCGGCTTCAACAACGAGGGGATGGAGAGGGTCCGTGCGCGGCTGGTGGCGCGGCAGGGCCGGCCCGGCATCGTCGGCGTCAATATCGGCGCGAACAAGGAGACGGTCGATCGCGCCGCCGACTACGTGGCGGCGTTCCGCGCGCTTGGCGCGCTCGGCTCCTACGTGACAATCAACGTCTCATCGCCCAACACGCCCGGCCTGCGCGGCCTTCAGGACAAGGACGCCCTCACCGAACTCCTCGGCCGCCTCAACGAGGAGCGGAACGCCTGCGGCGCGACGCAGCCGCTGCTCTTGAAGATCGCGCCCGATCTCGACGCGGAGGCGCTTGCCGCGATCGCCGAGATCGCGCTGGCGGGCGCGGTCGACGGCCTCATCGTCTCCAACACGACGATCGAGCGGCCGCAGGATCTGAAATCGCCCGCGCGAACCGAAACGGGCGGTCTTTCGGGCAGGCCGCTTTTCGCGCTGTCGACGCGCCGCCTGGCCGAGATCTATCGCTTGACCGCCGGCCGTGTGAAGTTGATTGGCGTTGGCGGCGTGGCCAGCGGCGCGGACGCCTACCAGAAAATCCGCGCCGGCGCCTCGCTCGTCCAGCTCTATACGGCCATGACCTATGAGGGGCCGGGCCTCGCCGCCCGGATCGCGCGGGAACTGGACGCGCTCTTGGCGGCCGACGGCATCGAAAAAATCTCTGACGCCGTCGGCCGCGACGCGGCGACAATTGCCGCGCGCGGCCGTGGCTAGAGGGTGTCAGGCGGCGGCGGGAACGCCGCTGCGGCTGAGTTCGCGGGCCCAAGCCTCGCGCTGTTCGAGCGCGAAGAGGACGACCGCGACCACCGCCGCAAGGCCGACGGCCAGAACCGGAAATGCGACGCCGGAAACATCGGCGAAGGTGATCTTGCCGGGTCCCTCGGCGAGCAGCACCGGCTCGATCGCGGGCCGCGCGATCGAATAAACGAAGGCGCCGGCAAGTCCGCCCGCGAGGGTGAAGAGCGCGTCGCGATAGCCCGCCCCCGCCTGCGCGAGCACGGTGCCAGGGCACGCGCCCGCGAGCGCGATGCCGACGCCCAGAAGCCCGCCGCCGATCACGTCGGCCGCGTAGAATGTGGCCTTGGGGTGGAGTGTCACGATCTCGAAACCGGTGAGCGCCGCGAGCGCGAGCGAGCCCGTCGCGATAGCGGTCAGGAACACTTTCAGCATGATGAAGTTGGAGAGCTGCATCTGGCCGACGATGACGCCGGGCTCGAAGACGCGGCCTTTTTCGAGAGCGAAGCCGAAGACGATGCCCATCAGGACACCGGTCAGGATGGCGAGTTCAACGGACATGGGAATGATCCTTCGAAGGGGCCTAGATGCGGCGCAGGAAGAGATTGGCGGTGAGGATGCCCCCGCCGAACATGGCGGCAACGGCAATGGTCGAGGAAACGGCGAGCTGCGCGACGCCCGACAATCCGTGTCCGGACGTACAGCCATCCGCGAGGCGTGCGCCCAGGAGCATGATGAACCCGCCCGCGAAGGCGAGCGCGAAGCGCGCCGCCGGCGAGGACGTGCCCAAGGCCTTTTCCCAGATCGGGGAAATGGCCTTGCGCCCGGTGCCGGCGAGGCGCACCGACAGGAACGCACCCAGTGCGATCCCGATGACGAGCGCGAGCTGCCACATGTTCTTGGCCGTATAGGCGACGTGTTTGGCGATATAGTCATTTTCGGCAAGGCTTGGCAGGAAGGACTGGCCGAGCGCGCCCGAGACGGTCACATAGGCGGACGACGTGCCGAGCGCCGTGTCGATGAGAATGAAAGCGGGCACTTGCAGGAGCCCGATCACGACGCCCGCGGCATAGGGCGACCAGGCTTTGGCGGTAAGGATGGACATGAGGTTTCTCCCGTCGGGCGGCATTCTCGGACGCCGCTCTCGGAAGATAGTGTACTTGCGCAATTGCGCAAGTTATAAAATAAAGGTGTCATGAACGTTCAAGATATGGAAGCGAGCGTCGGCGAGGCCGAAAGCTTGTTGAAGGCGCTCGGCAACCGCAACCGGCTGCTCATCGTGTGTCATCTGGTCGAGGGGCCGCGCTCAGTCGGCGATCTGGGGGCCGAGCTTGGCCTGAAGGACCCGGCCGTCTCGCAGCACCTCTCGGTGCTGCGGCGCGATCGCATCGTCGTCGGCCGCAAGGAAGGTCAGACGGTCTATTACGCGCTGGCGCCGGGCCCGGCGGAAAAGATCGTCCGCACGCTCCACGCGCATTTCTGCGGCGGGGCGGGAAAGCCCAAGCGCACGCGCTAGCTTTCGGCCTCGTCGCTGGCGACGAGGAAGTGGCCGCGCAGCGCCGCGATCGGCTTTGTGTGCTCGTCCTGCCAGGCCTCGGCGTGCACGTTGACGACGCGCCGGCCCTGCTTGGTGATGACGGCGCGCCCGAACGTGTCGACCGGCCGGCCGGAGCGCAGATAATCGATATTGATGTCGACAGGCTTGGGAAGGCTCGCGCCCCCGATCTCGAACGCCGTCTGGATGATCGCGGTGGTCTCCAGGAACGCGCCGATCACGCCGCCGTGGAGCGCCGGTAGCACCGGGTTGCCGATGAGATGCGGCGAGAAGGTGAGGATCGTCGTCAGCTCCGTGCCCTTGCGGTCCACCCGAATGCCAAGGAATCGGCAATAGGGGATGGCATCGACCAGCGCCTGGAGATCGACTTTGCGGCCTTCGGCGGCCGCCGCCTTCAGGATCTGCATTATTCGCCCTCCTTCGCGGGCAGATTGGCGCCGCGGAAGGATTTCGTGCCCAGCATGAAGGCTGCCGTGCACGTCGCGATCGGATCGTCCTTGTCGGTGTGATAGGCAAGGCCCCGCACGAAGGCGATGTTGCGCGACACGCGGTAGCAATCGGCGAAGGCGAGGATGTCTTGCTTGGGCGTCGCCGGCTTCATGTAGTCAATGCGCAGGTCGAGCGTCGCGATCGCGCCGACGAGTTTCGTCTTGACGCCGACCGCGATGCCGCACGTATTGTCGAGCAGCGAGGTGATGACGCCGCCGTGGATGACGCCGGTCTCTGGGTTGCCGATGAGTTTCTCGTCATAGGGCACGCGGCAGAGCGCCGTTCCCCCGCTCGCCTCCAGCAGAGTCATTTGGATGGCTCCGGCATGGGGAACGCCAGACAGCACGAAGCCGGGCCGGTGCGGGGGATGCTCGCGTGGAGGATTCTGACTCATGGAAGGAATGGAAGCGGTCTAAGGATCGATGTCAACGCGAGGGGGAGGTCCGGGCGTCAAGGCAAAACCTTGTGAGCGGCGCTTGGGTCCCCGGCGCGCTAGGAAGGCGAACGCGCTTTCGAAGGAGAGATGACCATGATCGACCTTTACACCTGGACGACGCCGAACGGCCGCAAGGTTTCCATCATGCTCGAGGAAACGGGGCTGCCCTATACGGCTCACCCCATCAATATCGGCAAGCAGGAACAATTCGCGCCCGAGTTTCTAAAGCTCAGCCCCAACAACAAGATCCCTGCTATCCTCGATCGCGACACGGGGATCTCGGTTTTTGAATCGGGTGCGATCCTCATCTACCTCGCCGAGAAGACGGGAAAATTCCTCCCCGCCTCGGGCGCGGCGCGCGCCAAGACGCTGGAATGGCTGATGTGGCAGATGAGCGCCGTCGGCCCGATCATCGGCCAGCTCGGTCATTTCATGAACGCGGCGGAGAAGGTCCCCTACGCCATCAAGCGCTTCGGCGATGAGAGCCTGCGGATCATGAAGGTCCTGGACGGCCAGCTGGCGAATAACGAATACATCGCCGGCGACTATTCGATTGCCGACATCGCGGCCTATCCCTGGCTCATTCTCTCCTACGCGGCCGTGAAGGGCACGGCAGGCGATGCGCTTGACGGCGCTGCCATCGAACGCTGGCTGAAAGCAGTGGGCGATCGCCCGGCGGTCGTGAAGGGTCTCGCCGTCCCCAAAGTGTGAGGGGGCGGGGCGCCGCCGCCGCACTTGTCAAAAAAATTGACGTTCCGTCACGAATCAGTATTGTCCGCGCCCTGATCGAGGCGGGAGAGCGGCGGCGTGAGTGTTGAGACCAAAGGCGAGTCCCCGATTGCGGCCCCGTGCGGCAAGCGCGAGCAGACCAAGCTCGCGAACCGCACGGCAATTTTGGAGGCGGCGCGCAGCGTCTTCGCCGAGCTCGGCTATGGCGCGACGACCGTACGCGACATCATCCGCGCGACCGACCTCGCATCGGGGACGTTCTACAACTACTTCAAATCGAAGGAAGAGGTCTTCCAGGCCATCCAGGACGAGACCGCCTTGCGTGTCCGCCCGCGCCTGCGCGCCGAGCGTATCCGCGCTCGTTCGATCGAGGACTTCATCTCCGGTACGTTCCGCACGTTCTTCGACTACGTGGCGACGGACCATGATTCCTTCCGTGCGATCCGCCGCAACACGGATTCGATCCGCGTACGGATGGATACGCCCGAGATCATCGCAGGCTTCGACGAACTGCGCGAGGATATCGTCAAGGCGATGAAGGCGGGGCTCCTCCCGCATATCGATGCGGATTTCCTCATGGCCTCCATGGTCGGCGTCGCCTTCGAGGTCGCCGAGATCATGATGAAGCGCGAGACGCCGGACCCCAAGGCCGCCGCGGAATTCGCGACGCGCCTGTTCCTGGGCGGCATCGGCGCGGTGAAAAAAGTCTAGCTACTCCGCCGCCCGCGCCATCGGGGCTTCCCGGCGCCCGCGCACCAGCCGGCCGGGCAGAGCGCCGGTCGGCGCGCCGTCCCGATAGACGATCCGCCCACTGACGATCGTCGCCACATACCCGTCCGCCTTTTGGACCAGCCGCCGCCCGCCGGCCGGCAAATCGTTGACGATGATCGGCCGGTGCAGCGTCAGCTTGTCGTGATCGATGATGTTGATGTCGGCCTTATAGCCGGGCGCGAGAACGCCGCGGTCGTAAAGGCCGACCGCCGCCGCCGTGTCGCGCGTCTGCGATTGGACGACGTAAGGGAGCGAGAGCTTCTCGCCGCGCGTGCGGTCGCGCGTCCAATAGGTCAGCATCGAGGTTGGGAACGAGCTGTCGCAGATCATGCCGGCATGCGCGCCGCCGTCGCCGAGCCCAAGGATCGTGCTCGGGTGCATCATCATCGTGCGCGCGGGCTCGAGCGTGTCGTCCGAGTAGTTGAGGAACGGGAAGAAAATGAGCGCCTTGCCCTCGTCGGCAAGCATCCACTCATAGGCGAGCTCTTCCGGCCGCACGCCGCGCGCGGCCGCCTGGGCGCCGAGGCTCTGCGACGGCAGCGGTTCATAGTCCGGCGGATCGTTGAGCGGATACATCTTGGAGAAGTTCCTCAGCACCGCCTTGACGAACGGATTGTCGGAGCGCGGCGCTTCGCCGAGCAGCGTCGCGCGCATCTCGGGCGTCTTGAGGATCGCCAGTTTTTCCGCAAACGGACGATCCGCGATCGCCTCGAACGAGGGGTGCGCCGAGAACGGATTGAGCGTCGCGCCCAGCCCCAGAAGCAGACCGACCGGCCGGCCGCACACTTGCGCTTTCACGGGCAGGCCCCGCGCGACGCACTGGTCCACCCAATTCAAAAGGAACTTCCAGGCGTCGGGCGCCCGGTCGCTTTGGAGGAGCGAGAAGGAAAGCGGCCGTCCCGATTCCTCGACGATCCGCGCCAGCATCGCCGTTTCCTGTTCGGGGTCCGCGAAATCCGAGACGACCTGCAGTACGCCTTCGCCGGCTTGCCGCAGGCCGAGCGCAATGCCCAGAAGCTCGTTCTCGGCGGCGGTCAGCGTCGGCGTCGGCTGGCCGTCGCTGGTGCGATGGTTGAGCGTCCGCGAGGTGGAGAACCCGACGGCGCCCGCCCGCACGGCCTCGCGCGTCAGCGCCGCCATCTTGACGATGTCTTCCATCGTCGCGGGCTCGCGGTTCGCGCCGCGCTCGCCCATCACATAGACGCGGAGCGCCCCGTGCGGCATCTGCGCGGCGAAATCGATGTCGTGCCGCCGCCCTTCGACCGCATCGAGATAATCGGCGAAGCTCTCCCAGTTCCAGGGCAGCCCCTCGGTGAGGACGGGATTGGGGATGTCTTCGACGCCCTCCATCAGGCGGATCAACCGGTCGCGGTCTTCCGCGCGGCAGGGCGCGAAGCCGACGCCGCAATTGCCCATCACGGCGGTCGTCACGCCATGCCAGGCCGACGGCGTCAGCCGCTCGTCCCACGTGACTTGGCCATCATAGTGCGTGTGGATGTCGACGAAGCCCGGCGTCACCAGCTTGCCGCGCGCGTCGATTTCCTCAACGCCCCGACCCTCGACCTTGCCGACCGCCGCGATCCGCCCCTTCACCGTCGCGATATCGCCCTCGATGAGGTCGCCGCCTTGTCCGTCGGCGATCGTGCCGCCACGGATCACGAGATCGAAGGGCTCGCTCATGGTCATCCTCCCGCATCTTCTTTAGCGTGTTGGCTAAAGCGTACCACAATCGCCAAAAAGGAAACCCCCACCATGAAGGCCATACTCTGCCGCGCGATTTCGGACGATATCGCCTCCGTGAAGCTAGAGGATTTGGCGTTACCCCCGCTTGGCCCGGCGGACGTTCGCCTCAAAATGCGGGCGGCCAGCGTAAACTTTCCCGATCTCTTGATGATCCAGGGAAAATACCAGTTGAAGCCGCCGCTCCCCTTCACGCCGGGCAAGGAAGGCTGCGGCGAGGTGGTGGAGAAGGGCGCTGCCGTCTCGAATGTGGACATCGGCGATCGCGTCGTCGCGGGCATGCGCTACGGCGCCTATGCGGAGGAGGTGGTGGTGCCCGCCGCGACCGTGCGCAAGGCGCCGGCCGCACTCAACGATGCGGAGGTCGCGAGCTATGGCGCCGCGTATTTGACGGCCTGGGTCGGCCTTGTCTGCCGGGGGCTGCTGCAGAAGGGCGAGACGCTGCTCGTCCACGGCGCCTCGGGCGGTGTGGGCCTCGCGGCGGTCGATCTCGGCAAGCAATTGGGCGCGACGGTGATCGCCACCGCCTCGACGCCGCAGAAGCGCGCGTTCCTCAAAGACTATGGCGCCGATCACGTGCTGGAGCCGGCGGGCTTTCGCGAACCCGTGAAAGAGTTGACGGGCGGCCGCGGCGCGAACGTGGTCTATGATCCCGTCGGCGGCGATGTCTTCGATGAGAGCGTGCGCTGCATCGCGTTCGACGGGCGCCTGGTCGTCATCGGCTTCGCGGGCGGGAGGATCCCGACGATCAGCGTCAACATGCCTCTCATCAAGGGCTTCAGCGTCGTCGGCGCGCGCGCCGGCGAATACGGCCGTCAGTTCCCCGAGCGCGGCAAGGCGAACATCGCGGCCATCGATACGCTGGCGGCGGAGGGCAAGCTCCGCCCGCACATTCACGCCCGCTTTCCTTTGAGCGAGGCCGTCGCCGCGATGCAGACGCTCGCGCGCCGCGAGGTCATCGGCAAAACGGTGATTGAGATGGGCGGCGGCTAAACCGTCCGCTTTGCCTTGTCCTTCTCGTTCGCGCCCTTGATCATCTCGCGGATCGAATCCCAATCCGCGTCCGTGAGCTTGGCGAGCTGCGAGAAATTGCCCCCGCCCGCGAGGAACCCCGCGCCGTCGATCGCGATCGTCTCGCCCGAGAGATAATCGACGCCGTCCGCCATCAGGAAGACGGCGAGGTTGCGCAGCTCCTGCATCTCGCCGACGCGCCCCATCGGGTTGGTCTGGGAGGAGGCATCCTCCGTGCTGCCCATTTCCTTCGAGCGCATCGAGCCGGGGTTGAGCCGCTCCCACGCGCCCTTGGTGGGAAAGGGCCCGGGCGCGATCGCGTTAAGGCGAATGCCATAGGGCGCCCATTCGACCGCCAGTGATTTCGTCATCACGTTGAGCCCGGCCTTCGACATCGCGGACGGCACGGTGAACGGCCCGCCGTTCCACACCCAGGTCGTCAGGATCGAGATCACGTTCGCCTTCTGCTTCGCCTCGATCCAGCGCTTGCCGCACGCGAGTGTCATGAAGAACGAGCCGCGAAACACGATATCGCTGATCGCCATGAAGCCGCGCGGCGAGAGATCCTTTGTGCGGCTGATGAAATTTCCCGCCGCGTTGTTGACGAGCCCGTCGAGCGGCCCCTCGTTGAAGATCCGCTGCACGGTGTCTTCCACCGCTTCCGGCACGCGGATGTCGCAGATGAGGGGCGTTACCTTCACGCCGCGCGTCTTGGAGATTTCCTGCGCGGTCTCCTCCAGCACGGGGCCGCGCCGTCCGCAGATATAGATCTCCGCGCCCAGCATCGCGTATTCGTCGGCCATCTCCTTGCCAAGGCCGGTGCCGCCGCCGGTGACGAGAATGCGCTTTCCCTTGAGCAGGTCGCTGCGGAACATCGATGGCATGTGGGCCTCCCTGGCGTTGTTGCGCTCAAGTTAGAGCGCCCGCCGCGCGCTGGCCAGCATGCCGCTAGGGCAGGAGGCGCTGCAGCGCCTCCAGCGTATCGGCCTCGCGCGCCGGCTTGTCGAAGCGAATGCGGTTGATCCGCGGAAACCGCATCGCGACGCCCGATTTGTGCCGCGCCGACCGCGCGAGCCCCTCGAACGCGACCTCGAACACGAGGCCCGCGCCGTCCTGATGCGCCACCACGCGCACCGGCCCGAATGTCTCGACCGTGTTGTCGCGCACGAATTTGTCGATCTGCTTCAGTTCCGCGTCCGTGAAGCCGAAATAGGCCTTGCCGACCGGTACCAACGCCTCGCCCTGCCATACGCCAAACGTGTAGTCGGAATAGAAGGACGATCGCTTGCCGTGCCCGCGCTGCGCGTACATGAGAACGGCATCGATGAGATGCGGATCGCGCTTCCACTTCCACCAGAGCCCCGTCACGCGCCCTGGCATGTAGGAACTGTCGCGTCGCTTGAGCATCACGCCCTCGATGGCAGGCGAGGGCGGGCTGGCGCGATGCGCGGCAAGCTCCTGCCACGTCGCGAACGGCACGAGCGGCGAGAGGTCAAGGCGCGGCGATCCCCTGGCCGCGATCAGGCCTTCGAGCGCGCCGCGCCGCCGCTCGAAAGGATGCTCGCGCATGTCCTCGCCGTCGCGGAAGAGAAGGTCATAGGCCCGAATGCCCGCGGGCGCGGCCGCGAGCATCTTCGCCGACACGCTCTTGCGGTTGAGGCGCTGCTGCAGCGCGTTGAAGCTGTCGGCTTCCCCATCCCGCAGGATGAGCAGCTCGCCGTCGATGACGGCATCTTCCGGCAGCGCGGAGAGCACATCGGGAAAGGCCGCGCCGATGTCCTCGCCCGTGCGGGAATAGAGCCGCTGGGTGCCGCCATCGCTCACCGCCTGCACGCGAATGCCGTCCCACTTCCATTCGGCGAGATAATCCGTCGGCGGAAATTCGGCGAGGTCCTTCTCCTCCAGCGGATGGGCGAGCATGACAGGCCGGAAGAGCGCGCGGGCGCCTTCCGGGCGCGGCCCCGTGCCCGCCGCCCAGGCGAAGAGGGTCTCATAGGGCGGCGACAACCCCGGCCAGACTTCCTCGATAGCGTTGACGTCGAGTATGCCGAGCGCGGCGACCGCTGTCTTGGCGAGCCGCGCCGAAACGCCGACGCGCATCGCGCCCGTGATGAGTTTGAGGAGCGCGAAACGCTCCGCGGGCTCGAGCGCGTCCAGCATCCGCTCCAAAGCGGCCGGAAGCCCCGCCTTCCCGGTCTCGCGCAAGACTTCCACCACCTCGCCGAGCGAGAGCGCGGTGTTCGCGCCGTGTTTCTTTGGCCAGATGAGGGCGACGGTCTCCGCCAGATCGCCGACATAATCGTAGGAGAGATCGAACAGCACCGGGTCGCACCGCTCGGCCACCAATCCGCGAATGAGCGCGGGCTTCGCGTGCGGGAAATCGAGGTCGCCGGTCAGCGCGGCAAGCGCATAACCGCGATCGGGATCGGGCGCGCACGCCAGATAATCGCTCAGCAGGCGGAGCTTCAAATTGCGCTGCGGCTGATAAACGAGCGCATCGATGAGCGCGGCGAAGGCCTTCACGGCTCGCCCTCATCGCCATAGCCGACAAGGGCAAGCGCCTTGGCGCGGAAACCGTCTTTGCGCGCCTGATGAACGAGCGCGTCTTCCTGGCCGTGCGTCACCCACACCTCGCCCGCGCCGACATCGCGCAGGGTCCCTGTCAGTTCGTCCCAATCGGCGTGATCGGACAGGATGAGCGGCAACTCGACGCCGCGCTGGCGCGCGCGGGCGCGCACGCGCATCCACCCGCTGGCAAAGCACGCGACGGGATCGGGCAGGCGGCGCGACCAGACATCGCCGAGCGCGGATGGCGGCGCGAGGATGATCTTGCCCGCGAGCTCGCCCTTAGGCGCGCCCATAACCGGGCGAAGCGCGCCGAGCGGGACGCCCAGCTTTTCATAGAGCGCGCAGAGCTTCGCCATCGCGCCGTGCAGAAAAATCGGCTCCGCGTAGCCCGCCTCGCGCAGGAGCGCGATGATGCGCTGCGCCTTCCCCAGCGAATAGGCGACGATGAGATGCGCCCGCTCCGGGAAAAGGCGCACCGAATGGAGCAGCTTGGCGATCTCGCCGGCGTCCTCCGGATGGCGGAACACGGGCAGCCCAAACGTCGCCTCGGTGATGAAGATGTCGCACGGCACCGGCTCGAACGGGGCGCAAGTCGGATCGCGCCGGCGTTTGTAGTCGCCCGAGACGACGATCCGCATGCCCTTGTGCTCGACGACCGCCTGCGCGCTGCCGAGCACGTGGCCCGCGGGCGCCAGCCGCACCGAAACCCCGCCGATCGTGACGCCCTCGCCGTAGGATAGCGCCTGCGTCGTGCCCGCGAACCCCTCGCCATAGCGCTCCGCCATGATCGCCAGCGTTTCGCGCGTGGCCAGCACCGCGCCGTGCCCCGCCCGCGCGTGATCGCTATGGCCGTGTGTGATCACGGCCCGCGCGACCGCGCGCGTCGGGTCCACGTAGAAATCCCCGGCTTCGCAATAGAGCCCGCCGGGCACGGGGCGCAGCAGCAAGGAGTCCATGACCTTGATGTGCGCATGGATCGCCTTGCCCGCAAGAACAAAATGAGGACATTGATAGGCATGGAAGCGCGCCTGCCTGCGACCATGCTGCCGCCCGTCTTTGCCCGCTGGTTCGAGAGCCGCGGCTGGCGCCCGCGCGCGCATCAAATGGCGATGATCGAGGCCGCCGAGCGCGGCGCGAGCGTGCTGCTGACGGCGCCGACCGGCGGCGGCAAGACGCTGGCGGGGTTCCTGCCGAGCCTCATCGAACTGGCGGCGCGTCCGGCCCTCAAGAAGCGCCCGGCGCCCGCCATCGCGCGGACGGGCGATCGCCTGGAGAGCTGGAAGCCCGCGCCGCGCCCCGGCTCGCCGCTCCACACGCTCTATATCTCGCCGCTGAAGGCGCTCGCCGTCGATGTCGCGCGCAATCTGGGCGATCCGGTGAAGGAGATGGGCCTCCCGATCGCGATCGAGACGCGCACGGGCGATACGCCCGTCCATCGCCGCCAGCGCCAGAAGATGGCGCCGCCCGAAATGCTGCTGACGACGCCCGAGCAGCTCGCGCTCCTTCTCGCCAGCCGCGAGGCGGAGGAGATGTTCTCGGGCCTGAAGACCGTGGTGCTCGACGAACTGCACGCGCTGGTGACGTCGAAGCGCGGCGATCTGCTCGCGCTCGATCTCGCACGCCTGACCGCGCTCGCGCCGGGTCTGCGCCGCGTCGGCCTCTCGGCGACGGTTGCCGATCCCGACAGCCTTCGCCGCTATCTGATGCCGCAGACCGCGGGCAAGGAAACGCTCTCGGAGCTCATCGTGGGCGCGAAGGGCGCGGACCCCGCGCTCACGATCCTTGCCTCGCAGGAACGTGTGCCCTGGGCCGGCCATTCCGCGCGCCACGCCTATGGCGAGATCTACGCGGCGATTGCGCAGGCCAAGACGGCGCTCGTCTTCGTCAACACGCGCAGCCAGGCCGAGATCATCTTTCGCAGCCTCTGGCATCTGAACGAGCTGAATCTGCCGATCGCCCTCCATCACGGCTCGCTCGATGTCGCCCAGCGCCGCAAGGTGGAAGCCGCGATGGCGGCGGGCAGGCTCCGCGCGGTCGTCGCCACCTCGACGCTCGATCTCGGGATCGATTGGGGCGATGTCGATCTCGTCATTCAGGTGGGTGCGCCCAAAGGCTGCTCGCGCCTCCATCAGCGCATCGGCCGCGCGAACCATCGCCTGGACGAGCCCTCGCGCGCGCTCCTCGTACCGGCCAACCGCTTCGAGGTGATGGAATGCGTCGCCGCGCGCGACGCGGTCTCAGAGGGCGTGCTTGACGGCGAAACCAACCGCAAGGGCGCGCGCGACGTCCTGGCGCAGCACGTGCTGGGCGTTGCGAGCGCGGGTCCTTTCCATCCCGATGATCTCTATACGGAGATAAAATCCGCCGCGCCCTATGCGCACTACACGCGCGAGACCTTCGACCGCGTCGTCGATTTTGTCGCGACCGGTGGCTATGCGCTGCGCACCTACGAGCGTTTCGCGCGGCTGAGGAAGATGCCGGACGGGCGGCTTCGTGTCGCCAGCCCCCATGTCGCGCAGCGCTATCGCCTGAACGTCGGGACGATCGTCGAAGCGCCGCTCCTCAAAGTGCGGCTGGTGCGCTCGATGGACACGCGGAGAGCCGGCGTCGGCGGGCGCATCCTCGGCCAGATCGAGGAATATTTCATCGAGCAGCTCGCGCCCGGCGACACGTTCCTCTTTTCCGGCAAGACGCTTCGCTTTGAAGCGATGCAGGAAGCCGAGGTGGTCGTGACGCCCGCGGGCGATGAACCGCCCATGGTACCGAGCTTTCAGGGCGGCAAGTTTCCCTTGTCCACCTATCTGGCCGATCGCGTGCGCCGCATGGTGGCCGATGAAGGCTCCTGGCGCCGCTTCCCACCCGACGTGGCCGAATGGCTGCGCATCCAGGCCTGGCGCTCGCGCATTCCCGAGCCCGATCAATTGCTCGTCGAGACATTCCCGCGCGCAAAAAAATCCTACCTCGTCTGCTATCCCTTTGACGGGCGCCTCGCGCATCAATCCCTCGGCATGCTGGTGACGCGCCGGCTGGAGCGGATGCGCATGCGGCCTTTGGGGTTTGTCGCAAGCGAATATGCGCTCGCGGTCTGGGCGCTCGGCGATCTTGCGAAAATCGACATGGCGGCCCTGTTCGACGAGGACATGCTGGGCGATGATCTGGATGCGTGGCTCGCCGAATCGAATCTCCTGAAGCGCACGTTCCGCAATTGCGCAGTGATCGCAGGACTGATCGAGCGGCGCTTTCCGGGCCAGGAGAAATCAGGACGCCAGGTGAATTTTTCCTCCGACCTCATCTATGACGTGCTGCGCCAGCACGAGCCGAACCACATTCTGCTCGAGGCCGCGAACGAGGACGCTGCGACCGGCCTTCTCGATATCGCGCGCCTGGGCGCACTGCTCCGCCGCGTGAAGGGACGCATCGTCACCGTCAATCTGCCGCGCGTCTCGCCTCTCGCCGTGCCCGTGATGCTAGAGATCGGCAAGGAGCCGATCTACGGCGAAGCGAACGAGGAAATCCTTGCCGAGGCGGCCGATGGCCTGATCTCGGAGGCAATGGCGTGAGCGCGGCGATCGACTTGGCCGGCGAAGCGCTTGTCGCGGATCACTCGGGCGCGCTCTTCTGGCCGCAACTCGAAACGCTCATCGTCGCCGATCTTCATCTGGAGAAGGGCTCGGCCTTCGCGGCGCGCGGTCAGTTCCTGCCGCCCTACGACACGAGCGCGACGCTTGAGCGCCTCGACGAGGCGATCGCGCGGCTGCGGCCCGCCCGCGTCATCGCGCTCGGCGACAGCTTCCACGACCGCGCGGCGGCCGAGCGCCTGGCGCTCGAGACGATCGAGACGATCCGCCGCCTCACCTCCGCGCACGAGTGGATCTGGATCTGCGGCAACCACGACCCCGAACCGCCTTCCGATCTGGGCGGGCGGATCGCCGAGACGCTGGCGCTGGGCGCCGTCGTCTTTCGTCATGAGCCGACCGCGGGCCGCGCGGCCGGCGAGATCGCGGGACATCTTCACCCGTGCGCCAGCGTGCGGCGGCGCGGCCGGTCGGTGCGCCGGCGCTGC
The DNA here is from genome assembly GCA_016124385.1 of Alphaproteobacteria bacterium. Taxonomy (GTDB): domain Bacteria; phylum Pseudomonadota; class Alphaproteobacteria; order Micropepsales; family Micropepsaceae; genus JACADY01. The sequence continues at coordinate 147,671 of WGNU01000005.1, forward strand.
TTCATCGCCGATGGCGCGCGCGCGATCCTGCCGGCGTTCGGCGCCTATGCCGGCGGCCTCGACGTGCGCGATGCGGCCTTCGCGCCCTATTTTCGCGGCTCGGTGACGGTCTGGATGCTGGGCCGCGAGCGTGTCTACCGGATCGCAAGATCCCGCCTCGCCGAAGCGGCGGAATAGGGCCTACGCGCGCTGGAAGATCACGGTCGCGAGCCACCCCGCGCCGATCGACAGGAGCACGCAGGTAAGGCCATAGAAAAACGGCTCGTCATGCGCCTTCTCGAAGAGCCAGCGCTCAAGACCTGATTTGTCGATGAAGAAGGGCGCCGTATAGCCCGACATCACATTCCCGTCGCGGAAGAGGAACGCCTCGGCCTCGTAGGAGCCGACCGGCACCTCTGCTGGCAATGGGATCTTCACCTGGAAGAGCGTGTTGCCGATGATTTCGATCGCACTTTCCCCGCTCAGTTCGCGGTAGAGCCCTTGGGCTGCACGCGCCTCGACGGCGGCGGCACGATACTCGGGAACATCACCGCTGCTAAGCGAGGTCTCGGCGGCCGAGTGCAAACCCGCAAGACCCAGCTGATAGCGCTCGAGCGTTTCCTGCGTCGTGATCTGATCGAGCGGCCGCGTGCTCGCGACGAAATAATAGGCGGGAAGGCCGCTGAACGTCGCCTGCGACCCGTTCACCCATATTCCCGCCATTTGCTCCTTGCGGCGCACGGTGAGGTTTGCTTCGGGCCCCCGCACGACGACGACGAGATCGCGCCCCTCGCGCGACGCGAACGTGTCCTCTGCGCTGATCGCGCCGAAGAAGACGATTTCCGCGCCCGTGAAATTGGAGGTGATGCGGATCAAAGGCTCTGTCAGCCCGGCGTGGATTTCTTCCGCGCGTCCCGGCCAGACGGCGCAGAAGAGGACGGCGATAGCGAGGATGAGGCGGGGTTGCATGGCCTACGTCCCCATTTTGACTTCGACGCTGAAGGGTTCCCCGGGCGGGATCACGAGATCGAGCGCGAGACGCACTGCAACGCCGAGCACGAGGAGCGCGAGCAACGCGCGCAACTGCTCGCCGCGCAGCCGCCCGCCCACTTGCACGCCGAACTGAACGCCGATCACCCCGCCCAGGATGAGGAGCAGCGCCAGCATCGCATCGACGGTCTGCGTGTTGATCGCGTGCAGCATCGTCGTGAACGAGGTCGTGAAGAGGATCTGGAAGAGCGAGGTGCCGACCACGACGCTCGTCGGCATCCGCAGGATGTAGATCATGGCCGGCACCATGATGAACCCGCCGCCGATGCCCATGATTGCCGCCAGCACGCCCACGACGAAGCCGATCGTGAGCGGCGGGATCACGCTCATATAGAGCTTCGACTGGCGGAACCGCATTTTGAACGGCAGCCCATGCAGCCAGAGATGCTGCGCGCGCCCGCGTTCGAGCGAAAGCGGGGCGCCGCGCGCCTGGGCGCGCAAGACGCTCACCGATTCCCACAGCATCAACCCCCCGACCGTGCCGAGCATGATGACGTAGGTGAGCGAGACGAGCAGATCGATCTGCCCGGCCTCCCGCAGGAGCGAGAAGATCACGACGCCCGTACCCGAGCCGACGATGCCGCCCGTGATGAGGACGGCGCCCATCTTGAAATCGACGGTTCGTCGGCGCCAATGCGCGATGCTGCCCGAGACCGAGGAGGCGATGATGTGCGTCAGCTCCGTCGCGACCGCGACATCGGCCGGGATGCCCGCGAAGATCAAGAACGGCGTCATCAGGAAGCCACCGCCGACCCCGAACATGCCCGACAGGAAACCGACCGCCGCGCCCATCGCAAGGATGAGGAGTGCGTTGACCGGCATTTCGGCGATCGGGAGATAGATCTGCATTGGCGAGTTTCGGCGGCGGGCGAAGGCATCGAGGGGAGAAGAGGCAAGCACCGCCACCCGGTTATACGCGAAGCGCGCGCCGGGTCGAGGGGCAGGACGCCGCTTAGGGCGCGAACGTCTCCGGCACTTCGTTCGCGGCCGTCACGAACGGCTTCGCCTCGAACGCTCGGGCGGCCCGCTCGGCCTCGCTCCGTGCCCCGGCGTCGAGTCGGCCATAGATCTCATCGCGCCGGCGCTTGGCATCAGCATCGTTCTGCGCGGCCGCGGCGGCGAACCATTTATAGGCTTCCGCCAGGTTGAGCTCGACGCCAAGCCCGCGTTCGCAGAGCAGGGCAAGATTGTACTGCGAATCCTTGTTGCCCAGCTCGGCCGCCGTCTTGAACCACCGCGCGGCGAGGGCGTAGTCCTTCGCGCCGGCCGTCCCTTCGGCATAGAGAACGGCGAGGTTGTGCATCGCCTTGCGGTTGCCGGCCTGGGCCGAGCGCTCATACCAGTTCCGCGCCTCGGTCAGATTGCGGTCGACGCCGCGTCCCTGCTCCAGCAGGAGGCCGTAGAGGAACTGCGCGACCGGCTGGCCTTGCAGGGCCGCCTTCTCCAGCCACTCGGCGGCCTTCGTCTCGCTTTTGGCGACCCCTTGGCCGTCCGCGTAGCGCGCGCCGAGCATGAGCTGCGCCTTGGCGTTGCCGGCTTCCGCTGCCGTGATGATGTCTTCGATTGTCGCCGCATTCGCCCGCGGTGCGGGTGTTGGGACGGGCGCGCTCTCACTCTCGGCCTCGCTTTCGGCGGGCGATGCTTCCGGTTCCACGCTCTCGGCGGCGTTGGGCGCTGCTTCGACGGCCGGCTCCTCGGTCGCAGCCGCCGGAGGCGGCGGCACACGCAATGTCTCGCCGCTGCCGATGAAATCCTTGAGGCTAAGGCCCGGCATCGGCCGCCCGAGCGGCGCTTCGCCGCCGCGGAACGGCATATAGAGGCCGAGCACCACGGCCGCGATGACGATAAAGGCGATGACGAGCAGCCATAGAAGACGTGTGACGAACCTGGAGAGCGACGATTCGCGGCTGGCCGGTGCCGCGCCCACGATCGCGTCCTCGTCCTCGATGACAAGCGCTTGGGCCGCTTCGCGTGCGGCCCGCGCGACGTCTTGCGGATCGAGAACGCCTGGCGGCGGCAATGCACCGTCGGGCGCTTTGGCGGTGGGGCCGGGCGGGGGCGGCGGCTCGGCGTCGCGCTCCGGCAGGCCGAACCGAGCCCGCACCTCGGTTGCAAAATCGTTGGGGCTAAAATCGCCTGGTTGCGGCGGCTTGCGCTCGGCGGCGGCAACGGTTGCCCGCGCGGCCTGAGCGATCGGCGGCGGCGGGGGAAGCGCGAAGCCTGCGGCACGCTGTTGCTCCAGCTCCCCGCGCAACAGCGTGATGTCCTCGCGCAGGATCTCCAGCGTCGTCGCGAGCGCATCGCCCGAGGCTTCGCTGAGCGACAGCCGCCCCGCCATGTCCTCGACCTTTGCTTCCAGGGCGGCTGAAGCGGCGTGCTGCTCGCGGGCGCTGTGTTCCCCGCGCGCGATCCGGTCCGTGAGCCCCGCGATCGCTTTGGAGAGTGAACTCGTATTGAGCGAGTCCTGCTCGTGCAGCGCCTTCAATTGCTCGGCAAGTTCGTTCTGCGCGCGCGTCAGCCGCTCGATGGCCGCGTTTTGGCGCGCGTCGATGCCCTTGATCTGCTTGATGAGCTCGCCGCGCCCGCTCTCAAGTGTCGCCAGCGCCTCGGCCTGATGCGCGAGCTCGGGTCGGCTCGATTCGAGCAGCCGCCGGAGCTCGTGATCGCTCGTCTTCAGACGGTCGCCTAACTGGCGCTGGCCGGCATCGAGGGCCGCGAGGGCGGCGCGCAATTCCGTTCCGTCAGACTGCAGACGATCCTCGAACCGCTTCTGGGCGGCTTCCAGCGCGGCAAGCGCGGCGCGCAGCTCGCTCCCTTCGCCGTGTTGGCGCTCGCCCACCCGCTTCTGCGCGGCCTCGATTGCATTCAGCGCAGAGCGCCATTCGCTCTCGTGCGCCTGGAACCGCTCGGCGAGGCGTTCCTGCGCGGCTTCAAGATTGGCGAGGGCGGCGGCCGATTGTGCGCTTCCGCGCGGCGCTTCAACGCGCGCCTCGATCTGGGCGAGGCGCTCGCGCAGCTTGCGGTTCTCGGCGAGCGCGGATTGCTCGCCCGCTTCGACTTCGCGCGCGAGTGCGTCGAGACGCGCGGCGACCGCGACGAGGGCGTCCGCATCGGGCGCCGAAGATTTTGCGCGCGCGGCCGTGCGCTCCACATGCTCGACGCGCTGGGCAAGGCTCGACAGGCTCGACTGCAATTCGTTGACGGTGTCGCCCTGACCCTTCTGGATCGAGTCGACGGCCGAGGTGAGATTGTGAACTGACGCCGCGAGAGCACCGATCGCGCGATTGGTCTGCTTCTCGGCGGCATCGACCTGATCGGTCACGCGCGAGAGGGAATCGCGCAACTCCTCGGGAACCTTGGCGTTGATCCCCTGTCGCTCGATGCGCTCGATGCGCTTGGCGAGCATCGAGAGTGAACCCTCGAGGGCTTCGAACGCTTGCGACTGCTCGCGCGTCGAGCGCGACAGCGCATCGGCGGCCGCGTTGATCGCGTTGTCGGAGACGGATTTGATCCGCTCGGCGGAATCGAGCCGCGCGGAGATCGCCGAGACCGCGCGATCGATCGAGGTCATGACCGCCGCGGTGCGTGTCTCGGCGGAATCGAGACGCCGCGACAATTGCCCGATCGAATGGATCAGTGAATGGGCGGTCGGCGGCAGGTCTTCGAGGGGCGGCCCCATGGAGGGCAGCGGCGCTTGCGGACGGCTATCGTAGCCCCAACCGGATTCGACACGGCGGTCGGCGTCCTGAAGCGCGGAAATGATCGAGCCAGCCGCGGCGGAGGGATCGCCTTGTGCGTTGGCTTCGCGCATCACGGCATGGACGACATCGGGCTGCGCGCGAATGGCCCGCTCCAGCCACTCGTTGACCGAGAGACCGGCTCGCCGGGCGGCGGCTTCTGCGAGCTCGCGCGCACTTGCGGTCAAACTGGTCCCCCCTGGCGCGCCATGCGAAGCCATTTCGAATCATCGCCCTCGATTCGGGACGCTAAACACCACACCATATGGTGTAAAGTTGACGAGCATTCCCAAGCGCTTGGGATAGCTTCGCCCCCTCAGTGTCACTGTGCCGTTTCGGGCTTTCCAGGGCGTTAACGCTAAGCAAGTCTGTGCAACCAATCCGGGGAAAAATGGCCGCCGTGGCGGGCCGCCTAGTCCCGCCGATCGACGACCGCGTAGCGGTCGAGGGGCCCGCTGAAGAGCTGGGTGACGAAGACTTCGCCCCCGGAGCGGGCGACGCCGATGCCCGTCGCCTGGAACCCCGGCCGCAGTAGCGTCCGGCGGTGGCCGGGGCTCGTCATCCAGGCATCGACGATCCGGATCGCGAAAGTGTGTGGGTTGAACCCGGCCGCGGGCACGTAGCGCTGGGCCGCGATATTCTCGGCGAGGAGCCCGACGAACCGCGGGTTATAGGCCCGCAGCCGGTCGAGCGCGTCCAGCCCCTCAGGGCTCAGATGCTCGAAATAGTGCCGCCGCGCCATGTCTTCCGAGTGCGCCCGTGCCGCCGCCTCGAGCCGGCGGTCGATGCGGAGATCGCTCGTGATGCCGGCCTTGCGGCGTTCGGCGAGGGCGAGCGCCATGACCTGCGTCTGCAACGCCGCCAGATCGCCCTCGAGCGCGGGCAGGTTGACCGGCAGCGGACGCGGATAGCTGGTCGCGCAACCGCCGATCGATGCCGCCAGAACGAGGAGGAGAACCCCAAGAAGACGCATTGACGCCCATCCAAACCCACCGCGTCCAGCCTAGGCGTCCAGTCGTTAAGATATGGCTGAGCGCTTGCGACTTGACGTTTACGTCAACGTCAGCTATGTCGTCTCCGTCCCTGGGGAGGGATACGTTCAACCAAGGAGGGCGCCATGGAGCGAACCTTCACGATCCGCGATCTGACGCGCGAATTCGGTCTCACCGCGCGCGCCATTCGGTTCTATGAGGACGAGGGGCTGATCGCCCCGGCCCGCAAAGGACAGAGCCGCGTCTTCTCCGCCCGCGACCGCGCCCGTCTGGCGCTGATCGTTCGTGGGCGGCGCGTTGGCTTTTCGCTCGCGGAAATCCGCGAGATGCTCGATCTCTACGATCTGGGCGACGGGCAGACCACGCAGTTCAAGATCAGCCGGCGCAAATTCGAACAGCAGGTCGAGACCTTGAAGCGTCAGCGCCTCGACATCGAGGAAGCGATCGCCGAACTGGCCCGCGGTATCGCCTATATCGACGAAAAATTGAGCGTCGCCGAGGCCGAGGAGCGCGCGCAACCGCGCGTCATCGGCTACGGTGTCATGCCGATGCCAGAGCGCAGCTCCTCCTAGCGAGCCCGGCTGGGCGAGGCGCAAGAACGCCTCTCCGCACCTGGCGCTGCGGCCCGCGCCCGAAAGGATCACCGATGCCGACCTACGACGCCCCGTTGCGGGAATATCGCTTCCTCCTGAACGAGTTTCTGGAGATCAGCCGCTTTCAGAATCTGCCCGGCTTCGCCGAGGCGACGCCCGATGTCGTCGATGCGGTGCTGGAGGAAGGCGCGAAATTGGCGAGCGAGGTTCTAGCCCCCCTCAATCGCGTCGGCGATGTGGAAGGTTGCACGCGCCACGCCGATGGCAGCGTGACGACGCCCAAGGGCTTCAAGGAGGCCTACAAGCTTTTCGTCGAAGGTGGCTGGCCCGCGATCGGCGCCGATCCGCAATTCGGCGGGCAAGGCTTTCCCGAAGTCGTCACGCGTCTCTTCAGCGAGATGATGTCGAGCGCCAACATGGCGTTCGGGATGTATCCAGGTCTTTCGCACGGCGCCTATTCGGCGCTGCACGCGCACGGCACGCCCGAACAGAAGAAGAAATATCTGCCCAAGCTCGTCACCGGCGAATGGACCGGCACGATGAACCTGACTGAGCCGCAATGCGGCACGGATCTCGGATTGATGCGCACGAAGGCCGAGCCGCAATCCGACGGCAGCTACAAGATTTCCGGCACCAAGATCTTCATCTCCGCCGGCGAGCACGACATGGCGGAGAACATCATCCACCTCGTCCTCGCGAAGATTCCGGGCGGCCCGGAAGGCATCAAGGGCGTCTCGCTCTTCCTCGTGCCGAAATTTCTCGTGAACGAGGACGGGTCGCTGGGCGCGCGCAACGGAGTCTCCTGCGGCTCGCTCGAGCACAAGATGGGCATCCACGGCAACGCGACCTGCGTGCTCAACTATGACGGCGCGACGGGCTATCTGATCGGCGAGCCGCACAAGGGCATGCGCGCGATGTTCACGATGATGAACGAGGCGCGGCTCGGTGTGGGCTTGCAGGGCCTCTCGCAATCCGAGGTCGCGTATCAGAACGCGCGCACCTACGCGAAGGATCGCCTGCAGGGCCGCTCGCTGACGGGCCCCAAGGAGCCCGACAAGCCGGCCGATCCGATCATCGTCCACCCCGACATTCGCCGTGTGCTGATGAACATCAAGGCGTTCAACGAGGGCGCGCGCGCCTTCATGCTCTGGACGGCGATGCAAGGCGATCTCGCGCATAAATCGGGCGACGCGAAGGAGCGCGAGCTTGGCGATGATCTGATGGGGCTGCTGACGCCCGTCATCAAGGGCTATTTCACCGACATGGGCTACCGCAACGCGACGGACGCCCAGCAGGTTCTGGGCGGCCACGGCTACATCGCCGAATGGGGCATGGAGCAGTTCGTCCGCGATTCGCGCATCGCGATGCTCTACGAGGGCGCGAATGGCATTCAGGCGCTCGACCTCGTCGGCCGCAAGCTCGCGACCAACGGCGGGCGCGCGGTCTTTGCCTGGTTCCGCCTCATCGACACGTTCCTCGAAGAGACCGAGGCGACGCCGGAACTCGCGCCCTATTGCGATGCCTTGCGCCTTGCGCGGATGCAGCTCGAGGAGGCGACGACCTGGTTCATGGCGAACGCGCTCGCCAATCCCGATCACGCGGGTGCAGGATCGATGGACTATCTCTATCTGTTCGGGCTGACGGGTCTTGCCTTCATGTGGGCGCAGATGGCGCGCGTCGCCAACGCGCGCCTCGCGAACGACAAGGCGGGAGACCGCTTCTACGAGACGAAGATGCACACTGCGCGCTATTTCATCGAACGCGTGCTGCCCGAGGCATCGGCGCATCTCGCCAAGATCAAATCGGGCGCGGACCCGGTGATGGCGCTGCCCGCCGATGCGTTCTGACGCTCGCGCGGGATTCGCCAGGGGGAAGTAGAGGGAGACAGACGGAATGAGCGTGCTGAACGTACCCAAGCCGAGCTATATGACCGAGGATCTGGAGATCTTCGAAGACGCGGTCGAGAAATTCTGCGACCGCGAACTCGTTCCGCACACGGCCGAATGGGAAGAGAACGGCATCGTTCCGCGCGAGATCTGGCGCAAGACCGGCGAGGCGGGTCTCCTCTGCGCCTCGATGCCGGAGGAATATGGCGGCGCGGGCGGCACCTTCGCCCATGAAGCCGTCATCATCGACGTCTTCGGGCGTAAGGGCATCACGGCGTTTGGCGCTTCGCTCCACAACGCCATCGTCGCGCCCTATATCAAGCACTACGGTACCGAGGATCAGAAGAAACGCTGGCTTCCGCGCCTCGCGACCGGCGAGCTCGTCGGCGCGATCGCGATGACCGAGCCCGGCACAGGCTCCGACCTCCAATCGATCAAGACGACGGCGAAGCGTGACGGCAACGAACTCGTCGTGAATGGCGCCAAGACCTTCATCACCAATGGCGGGACGGCGAACCTCATCATCGTCGTCTCAAAGACCGATCCAGCCGGCGGCGCGCGCGGCACTTCGCTCGTCGTCGTCGAGACCGACGAGGCCGACGGTTTTCGCCGCGGCCGCAAGCTCGACAAGATCGGCCTTCACGGCCAGGACACGTCCGAGCTCTTCTTCGACGACGTGCGCGTGCCGACGGCGAACCTCCTCGGCAACGACGAGGGGCGCGGCTTCATCCAGTTGATGGAGCAGCTTCCCTCCGAGCGTCTCCAAATCGCGCTGCAAGGCATCGCGATGATTGAACGCGCGCTGGAAGAGACCATCAAGTACGTCAAGGAACGCAAGGCCTTCGGCAAGCAGATCCTTGATTTCCAGAATACCCAGTTCAAGCTGGCCGAGGCCAAGACGATCGCGACCGTCGCGAAGGTCTTCTGCAATCACTGCACGGAGCTTTTGCTCGAAGGCAAGCTCGATGCCGTCAAGGCCTCCATGGCCAAGATGTGGGTCTCCGACATGCAGTGCCAGATCATCGATGAGTGCCTGCAGTTGCACGGCGGCTACGGCTACATGAACGAATACCCTATCGCGCAGATGTATCGCGACGCGCGGGTGCAGAAAATCTATGGCGGCACCAACGAGATCATGAAGGTGCTGATCGGGAGAAGCCTATGATCGACCATGTCTCGCTGGCGGTGAAGAATATCCCCGCAAGCGCGGCGTTCTACGATGCGATTTTGGCGCCGCTCGGCTATCACCGCATCGTCGATGCGCCGCAGAGCGTGGCGTTCGGCAAGCGCTACCCCGAGATCTGGCTGAACCAGCGCGCCAATCGTTCGCCCACGGATGAAAACACCGGCGCCCATGTCTGCCTGCGCGCACGCAGCGAGGACGCGGTAAAGGCGTTCCACGCCGCCGCGCTCGCCGGTGGCGGCAAGGACGATGGCGGGCCGGGCCCGCGCCAGGCGGCGCTCACCGGTTACTACGCGGCGTTCGTCCTCGATCTCGACGGCAACAAGATCGAGGCGGCGACTTTCCCCCAAACGTCTTGAGGGCGTTTGCGGACGACGATTGAGAAACGCAAGAGGAGACGACCAATGGCCGAATGCTTTGTCTACGACACCGTGCGCACGCCGCGCGGCAAGGGTAAGAAAGACGGCGCCCTCCACGAAGTGACGGCGCTCGAACTGGGAACGCAGGTGCTCAAAGCCGTGCGCGACCGCAACGGCCTTGACACGAGCGTCGTCGACGACGTCGTCTTCGGTTGCGTTGATCCGGTGGGCGAGCAGGGCTCGAACATCGCGCGCATCGCGGTGCTGAACGCGGACTACGCCGAAAGCGTCGCGGGCGTGCAGATCAACCGCTTCTGCGCGAGCGGCCTTGAGGCCTGCAACATGGCGGCGGGGCAAGTCATGTCGGGCCAGTCCGACATGACGATCGGCGGCGGCGTTGAATCGATGAGCCGCGTCGGCATGGGCGCCTCGGGCGGCGCGTGGGCGACGGACCCCGCGATCGCGATCAAGAGCTATTTCACGCCGCAGGGCATCGGCGCCGATCTCATCGCGACGATCGACGGCTTCAGCCGCGACGATGTCGATGCCTACGCGGTCGAAAGCCAGAAGCGCGCCGCGACCGCCTGGAAGGAAGGCCGCTTTTCGAAATCGGTCGTGCCGGTGAAGGACATTCTGGGCCAAACCGTCCTCGACAAGGACGAGCACATGCGCCCGGACGCGACGATGCAGTCGCTCGCCTCGCTCCAGCCGTCCTTCGCGGGCCCGGGCGAGTTCGCGTTCGACGCGGTCGCGCTCCAGCGCTACCCCGAAGTCGAGGCGCTGAACCACGTCCACCACGCCGGCAATTCGAGCGGCATCGTCGATGGCGCCGCCGCCGTGCTGCTCGGAACGAAAGAGGCTGGCAAGGCGCAAGGGCTGAAGCCGCGCGCCCGCATCCGCGCCTTTGCCTCGATTGGCTCTGAGCCTTGCATCATGCTGACGGGCCCCGCGCTCGTCACCGAGAAGGTTTTGAAGCGCGCCGGCATGACCACGAAGGACATCGACCTCTTCGAGCTGAACGAGGCCTTTGCCAGCGTCGTTCTGCGCTTCATGAAGAAGCTCGACATCCCGCATGAGAAGGTGAACGTGAACGGCGGCGCGATCGCGATGGGCCACCCCTTGGGCGCGACCGGCGCGATGATCCTCGGCACCGTGCTCGACGAGCTGGAGCGCCGCGATCTCAACACCGCGCTCATCACGCTGTGCGTCGGCGCCGGCATGGGCACGGCGACGATCATCGAGCGCGTTTAGGACATCGACCCCCACCCTAACCCCTCCCCGCAAGGAGGAGGGGCAGACAAACCTCCCCCTCGCGGGGAGGTCGGCGAGCGGAGCGAGCCGGGTGGGGGTATACAGACGAAATTGCCATTTCAGGAAATCGATCAATGAACCTCAATTGCTTCAAATGGGACCAGGATGCCGATGGCATCGTGACGCTCACCTGGGACGACCCCAAGCGCACGATGAACGTGCTCTCGGGCGAGACGCTGCGCGACATCGCCGCCGTGATCGAGAAGATCGCGAGCGACGAGGCGATCAACGGCGCCGTCATCACGAGCGGCAAGCAGAACGGCTTTTGCGCCGGCGCCGCGCTCGATGAGATGGAGAGCACCGCGAGCGGCGCGGGCGCGCCCAAATCGGAAGAGGAGCGCATCCGCGATCGCTACAATGCGAATCTCGGCTTCAATCTCCTGCTGCGCAAGCTCGAGACCTGCGGCAAGCCGATCGTCGCGGCCATCAACGGCCTGGCGCTCGGCGGCGGGCTGGAAGTGACGCTCGCCTGCCACTACCGCATCGTCGCGGACAATCCGCGCATCCAGCTGGGGCTTCCCGAATCGAAGGTCGGCCTGCTGCCTGGCGGCGGCGGCACGCAGCGCCTGCCGCGTCTCATCGGCGCCGCGGCCGCGCTGCCCCTGATTCTTCAGGGCAACCCGAGCGATCCCATGAAGGCGAAAGAAATGGGCTTCGTGCACAAGGTCGTGCCGGCCGAGGCGCTTCTCTCCGAAGCCAAGAAGTGGATCAAGGAAACGCCGGACGCGGTCCAGCCCTGGGATAAGAAGGGCTACAAGATCCCCGGCGGCGGCCCGCACGCGCCCGGCGGTTCGACGACCTTCACGATGGGCAACGCGCTCTACCGCAAGACCTCGTTCAACAACTACCCGGCGCAGAAATTCATTCTCTCCTGCGTCTATGAAGGCCTGCAGGTGCCGATCGAGGCGGGCCTGCGCATCGAGGCGCGCTATTTCACGAAGCTCCTGATGGAGCCCGCCTCGCGCAACATGATCCGCTCGCTCTTCCTCTCGATGCAGGATCTGAACAAGGGCGCGCGCCGCCCAGCCGGCGTTCCCGATGCCAAGGTGAAAAAGCTCGGCATCCTGGGCGCGGGCATGATGGGCGCGGGCATCGCCTATGTCTCGGCCAATGCCGGGATGGAGGTCGTCCTCCTCGACACGTCGCAAGAGGCGGCGGACAAGGGCAAGGCCTATTCGACGGGTCTCCTCGACGGCCAGATCAAGAAGGGCCGTGCGACGGAGCAGAAAAAAACCGAGGTGCTGGGCCGCATCAAGGCGACGACGAACTACGACGATTTGAAGGGCTGCGATCTCGTGATCGAGGCGGTCTTCGAAAATCGCGACGTCAAGGCCGACGTGACGAAGAAGGCCGAGGCCGTTCTCGCCGATAGCGCGATCTTCGGCTCGAACACCTCGACGCTCCCGATCAGCGGCCTCGCCGAGGCGAGCGTTCGCCCAGAGAGCTTCATCGGCATCCACTTCTTCTCGCCCGTCGACCGCATGCAGCTCGTCGAGATCATCATGGGCAAGAAGACGGGCGAGAAGGCGCTCGCCATGGCGATCGACTACGTCAAGCAGATCAAGAAGACGCCCATCGTCGTCAACGACAGCCGCGGGTTCTATACCTCTCGCTGCTTCGGCACCTATGTCGGCGAAGGCCAGGAGATGCTGGCCGAGGGCATCGCGCCCGCGATCATCGACAATGTCGGGCGCATGACCGGCATGCCGCGCGGCCCGCTGGAACTCGCGGACGATGTCGCGCTCGATCTCGCGTACAAGGTCCGTGAACAGACGAAAAAGGATCTGGGTGACAAGTACGAGCCCGGCGCCTCCGACGCGCTGATCGAGACGATGGTCTCCAAGCTCGGCCGCTTCGGCCGCAAGAACGGCAAGGGATTCTACGAGTACCCGAGCGAGGGCAAGAAGCGTCTCTGGCCGGGCCTCTCCGACATCGTCTCGATCAAGGTGACTGAAACCGACGCGGAACTGGTCGAGGAACTGCGCAAGCGCTTCCTCTACCGCCAGGCCATCGAGGCGGCGCGCTGCTTTGAGGAAACCGTCGTCACCGATCCGCGCGAGGCTGATGTCGGCGCCATTCTCGGCTGGGGCTTTGCGCCTTGGACGGGCGGCCCGCTCTCGGTGATCGACACGGTTGGCGCGAAGAAATTCGTCGAGGAATGCGATCGCATGGCGCAGAAATACGGCAAGCGCTTTGCCCCCAACGCGCTGCTGCGCGACATGGCGGCGAAGGGCGAGACGTTCTACAGCCGCTTCGCGCCGCAGAAGAAAGCGGCCTGATCGCAACAGCGCTAGCCTTGCAGAAGGGGCTTCCCGAGCCGGGAGGCCCTTTTTGTGCCTGCCACAGCGGCCGTTGCGCCGCGGCCAGGCACCGCTAAGGTTGTCAGGTGACCACAGGGGGGCAGACACCAGGGATGACGGCCGAGGCAATCCTCTACGGCGCGCCAATCTCCTACTACACGGGCAAGGCGCGTGCCTATCTCGATTGGAAGGGCGTGCCCTACCGCGAGGAGCTTGCCTCGCGCGAGGTCTATAAGAACGTCATCCTGCCGCGCGTCGGCTGGCCTGTCATTCCGGTCGTTGTCCTCCCCGATGACACGACGCTCCAGGATACGACCGAGATCATCGACGCGTTCGAGGCGCGCGAGCCCGATCCCTCCGTGTACCCCTCAGGGCCCGCGCAGCGCCTCGCCGCGCTGCTGCTCGAAGTCTATGGCGATGAATGGCTGGTGCTGCCGGCAATGCACTATCGCTGGAATTTCAACCGCGATTGGGCTGTGGGCGAGTTCGGCAAGACGTCCGCGCCCAACGCGACGCCTGAGGAACAGCGCGCGATTGGCGAGAAGGCGGCCGTCCCCTTCGCCGGCGCATTGCCATTCCTCGGTGTGACGCCTGAGACGATCCCCGCGATCGAAGACTCCTATCTGGCGCTGCTGCATGGCCTCGACCGCCATTTCTCCGTGTACGACTATTGTTTCGGATCGCGCCCCTCGATCGGCGATTTCGGCCTTTTGGGCCCGCTCTATGCGCATCTCTACCGCGACCCCAAATCGGGCGAGCTGATGAAGGCGCGCGCGCCACGCGTGGCGCAATGGGTCGAGCGAATGGTCAGCCCGCCGCGCCCCCGCGGCGGCACGTTCCTGCCGAACGACGAGGTGCCGGAAACGCTTCTCCCCATCCTGCGCCGTATGATGCGCGAGCAAATGCCGGTGCTCGCCGATGCCGGCCGAAAGCTCGACGACTGGGCGGCGGACCAGCCGCCGGGTGCCCCGGTCCCCCGTGCCCTCGGCATGCATCGCTTCACACTTGCCGATGCGGCCGGCGAGCGCGCAGTCATGACGTTCTCGCTGTGGATGCTGCAGCGCCCCCTCGATTTCCACAGATCCTTGACCGGCGCCGGACGGGCCGCCGCCGATCGCCTGCTCGCCGAGATCGGCGCGGCGGTTTTCTCAGAGTTTTCGGTGAAATCGCGCCTCACGCGCCGTAACTTCAAGCTCGTGCTCGCTTAAGCCATGACCGCGCGGACGCAGCCGCGCCTTATTCCTGTCGTTATCGTCGCTTTTGCTCGCGTTTGGGTCGGCGCCCCTGCTAAGGGAGGCGCATCTCGATCGGGGGGATCCTCATTATGCGTCTGATTGTCGTTCTGCTCGTCTTGGTAGCACTCATCGGCGGCGGCTATTGGGCCTATACCACCCAGCCCGAGGTGAAATCCTTTATCGACTCTGAACTGGCGTCGCTGCAGGGCGGCGATCCGCGCCGGCTCGACGTGGATGCGCTGCTGGCGCGGCTGCCCGGCGACGTCAAATCGTCGTACCAGGCCGTGAATTTCGATGAGGCGAAGGGCACGACCATCATCCAGGGCCTCGAAATCGCCGACGTCGCGAACCCGGAGCAGAAGGTCTCGATCGCCCGGCTGGAAGCCCTCGGCGTCGATGTCGCGGCCTTCGAGAGCGTCTTCGATGCCGCGAGTTACGGCGAGACGCCGGATGAAACCTTCAAGACGCTCGCGCAGCTCGTCACGATCTCAGGCCTGACGACGAAGTCCGGTGGGGATATGCCGGCGCTCTCCGTCGGCACGCTCATCGTCAGCGGGCTCGAGATGAAGCAATTCCCCTTCGTGCCGCGCAGCGAGAATTTCGAGAGCCAGTTCGTCTCGGAAGACCTGATGCCGATCCAGGCCTTAGGCGGAATCGTCGATTCGCTGAAGGTCTCAAGGCTCGAGGTAAGCGATGTCAACGTGAGTGAGCCCTCGATCGGCCTTACCTATGCGTGGAAGCGCTTCCTGCAGGAAGGGATCGATCGCGGCCGCTTCGGGCCTTCCAAGGCGGAGGGCATGACCTTCGCAATGATTGATCCGACGACCGGCATGCCGGTCAACATGACCGCGGGAGTTTCGCAAGGCGAAGGCGCCGACTACAGCAAGGTCCTGCCTTACATGATCAAGGCGGAGCTGCCGCCCATCACGGAGCGCGACCTTCTGAGCATGGGCGCAGGCTCGGCGACCAACATGGTCTATGAGATCCCGGACGTCTTCTCCTACAAGATCGACAACTACCGGATCGAGCCGGTGGGCTTCACCTGGCTCATCCCGTCGGACTTGCGGTTCTCTGCGGTCGGCACGTTGACGCCAAACGCAGAACTTGATCCCGAATTGAAGGGCTTCATGGAATCGCTGAACCAGGAGTCCTTCCCGTTCGAGGTGGCGCTCGACTGGCGCTACGACGCGGACGCCGCGACCGCCTCCCTTGAGCGCTACGGGATGAAGTTCGGCGGCCTCTACGGCTTCGATGTCGGCTTCGGCCTGGGCAGCCTTGGGCTTGAGCATTTCGCGAGCGCCGAGGATGCGATGAATCTGCCCGGCGAAGTGACGATCACGGGGGCGGCGCTGAAGGTCATCGACAATGGCGGCACCGAAAAGGTGATCGCACTCGCGGCTCAAGACGAAGGCATGACCGTCGAAGAGGCGATGGCGATGGCCCGCCAGCAGATCGAGGCGCTGCGCGATCCGGAGGATCCCGCGACCATCATGCTCGCCGACGCGTTGGCCGCGTTCTTGGAGAACCCGGGCACGCTCGCCATCACGGCGAGCCCGCCGGAGCCGCTGCCGGCGATGATGTTCATGATGTTGATGGAAGGCGATGATCCCGCCGCCGCGATCGATGCCGTAGGCCTGAAAATCGAGGCCCTGCCGCCTGAAGAGGCGCCCGCGCAGCCCTGACACGGCGGCCCCGCTGCCGCGCCGCGCCGCGCCCGCGCCGGCCTTGGCCGGCGCGGCCTGTTTCCGCTTCGGTTTTGCCCGACCCGGTTGGTAGACTGACGCGACAAGAACAGCGGAGGAAGCGCCGATGGCGTATGACACCATCACCTACGAGACAAAGGGGCCGGTCGCGCTCCTCAAACTCAACCGCCCCGATCGCCTGAACGCCTGGACCCCCCATATGAGCGAGGAACAGGCGGACGCGATCAACCGCGCGAACGCCGACAAGGCGATCGGTGCGATCGTCATGACCGGCGCCGGAAGGGGTTTTTGCGCAGGCGCCGACATGGAGGCGACGTTCAAATCGCGGCTCGACGGCGTCGATCCCGGCAACGACACCGGCAATTCGGGCGGCATGCCCGGCGGCCTCGATTGGATCGGCCTCTGCCGCAAATCGAAGCCGCTCATCGCTGCCGTGAACGGCCCGGCGGTCGGCATCGGCGTGACGATGATCCTGCCGTTCGACGTGATCATTGCCTCGGACGCCGCGCGCTTCGGCCTCGTCTTCGTCAAGGTGGGCATCGTGCCCGAATTGGCGTCGAGCCATTTCCTCGTCAGCCGCATGGGTTGGGGCCGCGCAAGCGAGCTGATGCTCTCGGCACGGATCATCGGCGGCGCGGAGGCCTATGAGCGCGGCCTTGCCGACATGCTGGCACCAGCCGATGCGCTGATGGACAAGGCCTTCGAGGTCGGCAATCAGATTGCCGCCAACCCCGATCCGATGCTCCGCATGACGAAGGATCTGCTCACGCAGAACGCGTGCGAGCAGGATCTGGCTCTCGCCCAGCGCCGCGAGAACGACTATCTGAAGGCCTGCTGGCCGACGCCGGAGCACAAGGAGGCCGTCTCCGCCTTCTTGGATAAGCGCCCGGCGCGATTCCGCTGAGATCCATGGCTGCATGAGTGACGATCCGATACCGGCCGGCGATACGTTGAGTGTCGCCGGCGCCACCGTTGCGATTGAACGCTACGATGGCCCCGCCGGTGCGCCCGAACTGCATTTCGCGCATGCCAACGGCTTCAACGCCCGCACCTATCGCAGCCTCCTGCGCCCGCTCGCGCGCGACTGGGCGATCACCGCGAGCGACCTGCGCGGCCATGGCGCAACGACGCTGCGTGCCGAGCCCGACGAGATGGAGACCTGGGACATCTATGGCGATGACCTGATCGCGGTGCTTGAGGCGCTGGGCCCGCGCCCGCGGCTCTTGGTTGGACATTCGATGGGCGCGGTCGCGAGCCTGATGGCCGCCGCGCGCCGCCCGGATCTGGCATCGGGCCTGTTGATGCTGGAACCGGTCACGGGCGATTGGCCGCGCCGCGCGTGGATGGCGCTGCTGCGCCGCCTGGGGCTGATCGATCGCGCGCTCCCGCTCGTCAAGATGACGGTGCGGCGCCGCGCGACCTTTCCCGACAAGGCGGCGGCGCTCAAATCCTATCGCGGCCGCGGCGCGTTCCGCACCTGGCCCGAGGAGATGGTCGCGGACTACGTCGAAGCGGGTCTCACCGCCGACGGAACGGGCGGCTGGCGGCTCTCCTGCGCGCCCAGTTGGGAAGCGGCGAATTACCGCCTGGGCGGCCGCTCGCTGGTCCCTGAGGTGCGCGAGTTGCGCTGTCCTGCGACCGTCATGGCCGGCACCGAGAACTCGACGGTCTCAAGCGCGCGCCTCGCCCTCTGGCAGCGGCTGCGGCCCGAGATGCGAATCATCACGCTCGCCGGCGCCTCGCACTTCCTGCCGATGGAGTATCCCGGCCCCGTGCGTGCGGAGATCGCGCGCTTCCTGGCGGCTAGATCGTCAGTCCCGGAACGATCAGCCGTTCCAGCTCCGCTCTGAGCTCGGGCGGGTTCTCGATCGCGCGCCGCGTCGTCAGGTCGAGCGAGACAGCGACCGCCTCGGCGGTCGCGATCGCATCGCCCGTGTCCACGTCGAACATCCAGTGGCACCAGCAATAGGTCTTCGATCCGATCGACTTGAGCCCGCTGCGCAAAGCGAGCACGTCGCCCACGCGTGCGGCCTTGCGGAAGGCGAAGCGGTACTCGAGCGCCGCCCCGCCGACGCGGTTGTCGCGGGAGCGGTCCTCGCCGCGCATCGCGCCGATGAGATTGGGGATCGCGTCCGACACGCGGGCCATGTAGGCGGCGGTATCGTAAAATCCGTCGACGGAGCAATCCCGCGCCAGCACGACACCTTGAAAGGTCGGAACGAGGCCGATCCGCACGGCTTCCTCGAGCGTCGGTGCCGGGCGTGGCGGTGTCAGCGTCAGCCCGCGCGGCGCGCCGTGGTCCGGCAGCGCGATCCTCAGGTCTTCCGCCTTGTCGAGCGCGGCGGCCGGCAGCGTGCGCGGCTTCAGCGTCACGCGCTCGACGAACGCGCTGTCCGTGGTGATGGTCGCGCACGGCTCTTGCGTCAGCGAATGACAGAGCTCGACATAGCTTCGAAGCGAATGGTCGCGCGCCGCGATCACGCCCCCGCGCACGAAGAATGGCGCACCCGGCCGCAACTCCTTCAGGAACCGGATGTGCTGATCGACCGGCGCGAAGGTCATATCGTGATGCCGCGAATAATTCGGCCCGACGCCGATCGCTGAGGCGAGCGCGGCATTCGCCGCCGTTGCGTGCGCCACATAGAACTGAACGTTCATGTGGCCCATCTGATCGCATTCCCAGGTTTGCACGCTGGAGCGGGCGAGTTCGATCATGGGGGAAGCCTCATGCGGAAGGAGCGAGAACGCGGGCCATCCGCGCGTGGACGTCATCGGGAATCGCGACGGCGCGGCGCACGGCCTTGTCCATCAGAAGGGCGATCCCCTCGGCGCTGACGAGCGCAGCGCCCGTCATCGCATCGAACACCCAGTGCCGCATGCGGACGGTACGTTGGGTGAGGCCCGCCAGCCCTGTTCGGACGGAAAGGCACGTGCCCGCGCGCGGCAGCGCGTGATAGCGGATCGCGTATTCCGTCGTCGCGGTCGCAAGGCCCCGCGCCGCCTGCTCGTGACGCGGAATGCCGATATGCGCCCAGAAATGCCCTTGCGCTTCGGAGAACCGCCCCATCACCGCGCGCGGCGTCATCGCGCCGGCGGCATCGCACTCCGTGGGCTGAACGACATTGCGGATGGATTCGATGAGCCCGTCGGCGTCCGCCTGCGCGAGATCGGCGGCGGGAAGGGATGAGAGCGTCGCCGCCCGGGGAGCGGCTTGCGGGATCGTATCCGTGGCGAGCGAGATTGCGGCGTCATGGGGAAGCGGACGTGCGTCGCCGGCGCGATCGATGATCGTGGCCTCAAGCGTCAGCGTCGTTGCGAGTGCGCCCGAGAGCCCTTCTTCGAGCGTGTGGAGAACGCGGGCGCGATCGCCCGCCGTCTCGACGACACCCGAGCGGATGACGACGAGGTCGCTCGGCCGCATCTCGCGGTGGAAGCGGATGTGATGGCTGCGCGCGCGAAGGAGAGCGCCGTCCGGATCGGCCGGCCGCAGGCCGAGCCGCGCGGCGAGGGCGTGCGTTGCCTCCTCGGCCTTGCCGAGGAAGAACTGCACGTTCATGTGCCCCATCTCGTCGCATTCCCAGGCGTTCACATAGCCGCGATAGGAGACGAAAGGCAGCGTCATGAGGAAGGGCGAACGCGGTGCGAGGAACGGGTTCGCCGAGTTTAGGCGGCCCCGGCCAGCCGCTCAACGCCAAGCTGGACGATCCGGTCGCCGTCGAGCCCGAGGCCCCGGAACCGCCCGGATCGCTCCAGCATCGCGGCGCCGAGGAGGAACGCGGCGAGCGCCATTGTCAGCTGCGCGCGCTGCGCAGGATCGACGGCTTCGAGCTCGAGCGGCACGCCCAGCGCACCGAGCGCGCCGATCAGCCGCCCGTTGAGGAGGCGCTCCGTCTCGCCCGACAGCTCTCCCTCAAACGTCTCGCTGACGAGCGGCAGGAGACCGCGTTCCCCCGTCAACGCCTCGAACGCTTCCTGGCCGATCGCGGCGAGCCGCGCGGCGGCATCCGCCTTGGTGAGCGGCGCATCGCGCGAGCGCAGGCGCTTGGCGAGTGCGGCCAGCTCGTCGCTGACGAGCGCGGCCAGCAGATCTTCCTTGTTGTCGAAATAGGTATAGACCGCCCCAGTGGCATAACCCGCTTCCGTCGCGACGGCGCGGATGGTGAGGCCCGTCGCGCCCTTGCGCGCGAAAACCGCCCGGGCAGCGGCCAGAATGGCTTTGCGCTTGAAGTCCTGAACGGCGGCCCGCCGCTCGTATCTCTCGGCAACCAAAGGAAAATCCCCCGCGAATCAGAACGTTGTTCACGAAACTGCCCCAGGGGAGATTCGCTGTGAAGGGTCTTCAGGCTCCGTTCATCGTCCGCGTCATTTTATGGCCACAAAGTCGGGCCAATTTTTGCCGGAATACACGCCCGACCCCCATCGCGTGGAGTGACCTCATGCCTTCGACCCTCACGAAACTCATGACCGTTGCCGCATGCGTGGCGATGGCGGGCTGCACGGCGGCGCAGCGGAATTATTCGCCGGTGATCGACTACCGCACGTCGCCGAACGGCGGCGCGAACTACTCGCAGGACCTCGCCGAGTGCCAGCAGCTCGCGGCCCAGCGCAGCCCGGTCGAGAACACCGTTGAGAACGCCGCAGTCGGCGCGGTCGCGGGCGCCCTCGTTGGCGGCGTGATCGGCAGCTTCAGCGGCAATTTCGGCAAGGGCGCCGGCATCGGCGCGGCCGTCGGCGGCACGGGTGGCGCGCTCAAGGGCGGCTATGAAGGCCACACGCAGCAGGAGACGATCGTCATGAACTGCATGCAGGGCCGCGGCTACAACGTCATCGGCCGCTAGAGCCGGTTGAACGGTTAAAGCCCGATTTGCCTCGCGGCGAGGTCGCGCATGATTTCTTCTGACCCCCCGCCGATCGCGTTGACGCGCACTTCGCGGTAGATCCGCTCGACCTTGGGCCCGCGCATGTAACCGGACCCGCCCAGGATCTGCATCGCCTCGCGCGCGCAATATTCCATGGTGAGCGTCGCCTGCACCTTGAGGAGCGCGAGGTCGGCTGCCGGCGTCTCTCCGTTCTGCACGCGCCAGGCGCAATGCTCGAGATAGGCCTGCGTCGCGTTCACCTGGCGCAGCATGTCGGCGATCTTGTGCCGGATCACCTGATGATCGGCGAGCCGCTTGCCGAACGTCTCGCGCTGCTGCGCCCAGGCGGCCGCCTCGACGAGGCATGTGCGCGCGGCGCCGTTCGCGCTCGACGCCATGCCCAGCCGCTCGCCGTTGAAATTGAGCATGATGCCCATGAAGCCCATGTTCTCGCCGCCGATGAGGTTCTCCGCCGGCACGCGCACGTCGTCGAAATAGATCGCCGCCGTGTCCGAGGCCCACCAGCCCTGCTTTTGCAGCTTCGTGCGGCTGACGCCCGGCCGGTCCGTCTCGATGAGGAGGAGCGAGATGCCCCCCGTGCCCGGCCCGCCTGTGCGCACGGCCGCGGTGATGTAGTCGGCGCGCATGCCGCCGGTGATGAACATTTTGGAGCCGTTGACGACGTACTCGTTGCCCTCGCGCACCGCGCGCGTCTTCAGCTGCGCGACGTCCGATCCGCCCGAGGGTTCGGTGATCGCAAGGCTGATCCGTTTTTCGCCGCTGAGGACGGCGGGCGCGATCCGCTCTTTCATCTCTTCGGTGCCGAGCGCGAGGATCGGCGGCAGCCCGATCCCGTGACACATCAGCGAGGCGAAAATGCCGCCCGCGCCGATCTGCGCTGTCTCCTCGGATGTGACGATCCCATGGAAGCGGTCGAGCCCTTCGGAGAGCCCCCCGAATTTTTCCGGATAGCCCATGCGCAGCAATCCGAAGTCTGACGCCTTCGCGAACAGCTCCAGCGGAATTTCGCCGGCCTCCTCCCATTCATCGACATGGGGCGCGACTTCCTTGGCGAGCCAGCGCCGCAGCTGCTGGCGCCATTCGTTATGCGTCTCCTTGAAGAAGGGCGAGGGCGGCTTCGTTGAATCGAAGGTGATCGGCGTGTTTTTCGGCATGGCGCGTTCTTCTGGCGTTCCCGGCTGCGCTCGGGGCATCCTTTCCTCCGAGAAAACAAAGGAGGAGCCCCATGCTGTTTCGTCGAATTGTGACCGGTCACGATCTCGCCGGCAAATCGATCGTGCGCAGTGACGAGGAGGTGCCCGCGACGACGCTCATCCAGGCGCCCGGCTTTGCGGCCTATGAGCTGTGGTCCGAAAAAGGTGAGCGCCGCGTACAGCACGCCTCAGGCACGCCCGGGGCGCCGCGCTTCTTTCCCGAAGAAGACGAGGTGATCGCCCGCTTCTGCGTCTTCCCGCCCGAGGCGGCCGGCGCGCCCGATATCGATATCGCCGCGGCGGCCGCGGACACAGAGCGCCGCTATCCCGGCATGCTGTCGCATTTCGATCCCGAAGCGCCGGGAATGCACGCGACGGATTCGGTCGATTTCGGTTTCGTTATCGAGGGCGAACTCGACCTCGAGCTCGACAGCGGCGACACGGTGCATCTGACGCGGGGATGCTGCGTCGTCCAGACCGGCACATGGCACGCTTGGCGCAACCGCTCCGGCAAGCCGGCGGTGATGGCGTTCATCCTCTTGGGCGCCAAGCGGCGCGCGGCCGGCTGAACCCTTGCCTCGCGCGGCGGGCGCCGACTAAGGTCATGATGCAAACGACAAAAATAGGTCGCCGCCAGACGGCCGGCCGAAGGGAGACGATATGAGTTCGCAAGCCGAGGCGATGCCGACCTTTCCAGGGTACACGCGCAAAACGATCGATGATGAGATCGTCCACCCCGACCTTTACGCAACGGAAGAGATCCACGATGTCTACGCCAAGCTGCGCAAGGAAGACCCGCTCCACCTGACGCAGCCTGAAAATTTTCGCCCCTTCTGGTCGGTGCTCAAGCATGCCGACATTCAGGAGGTGGAGAAGAACCATCAGATCTTCGTCAACCGGCTGCGCACCTATCTCTCGCCCAAGCAGGGTGAGGATTGGATCCTCAAGACCACTGGCGACACGCATCTTTTCCGCACGCTCGTCGATCTCGACGATCCGATTCACATGAAGCTGCGCGCGCTGACGCAAAGCTGGTTCATGCCGCCGAATTTGAAGAAGCTGGAGGAGCGCATCGCGGGGATCGCGAAGGATCACGTCAACCGCATGGAAGATCTGGGCAGCCAGTGCGACTTCGTGAAGGAAGTCGCGCTGTGGTATCCGCTGCGCGTGATCATGATGATCATGGGCGTGCCGCCCGAAGACGAGGCGTTCATGCTGCGCATGACGCAGGAGATCTTCGGCCCGGGCGACCCCGACGTGACGGCGACGGCAACCGCCAAGACAGATTCAGGCGCCTTCAGCGCGGAAGGTGAATCGGTCGACCTGATGCAGACCGCGCTCGCGCTCTACGATTATTTCGGCAAGGTTACCGCCGATCGCCGCAAGAACCCGCGCGATGATGTCGCGAGCGTCATCGCCAACGGCATGATCGACGGCCAGCCGATCGGCGACCGCGAGGCGATGAGCTATTACATCATCGTTGCGACCGCTGGCCACGACACTACCAGCTCGACCGCTTCGGGCGGGCTGCTGCAGTTGATGAAGAACCCGGCCGAGATGGCGAAGCTGAAGGCGGATCTGGGGCTGCTCCCCAACGCGGTGGAAGAAATGATCCGCTGGGTGACGCCCGTGAAGCACTTCATGCGCACCGCGACCGCCGACTACACGCTCCGCGGCAAGACGATCAAGGAAGGCGACGGCCTCTGCCTCTTTTACTGGTCCGGCAATCGCGACGAGGACGTCTTCGAAGACCCTTTCAAGTTCAAAGTCGACCGTAACGTTTCACGCCACGTCGCCTTCGGTTACGGCATCCATCTGTGCCTCGGCATGCATTTGGCGCGCATGGAGATCAAGTCGCTCTTCAACGAGCTGCTGCCGCGCCTCAAGTCGATCGAATTGGCAGGCGAGCCGAAGAACACGCGCGCCAATTTCGTCAGTGGGCTGAAGACGCTGCCAGTGCGCTACAGCTTCGCCTGAGGCGTTAGACCGCCGCCTGGTAGGGCGGGGCGGGGTCGTACTCCATGCCCTTCTGCACCAGGCGCGCGGTGTCCGGGTCGAAAAGCTGCCCGACCAGCCACAGCGCCATGTCGATGCCGGCCGAAACGCCCGCGGCCGTCACGACATTGCCGTCGCGGACATAGCGCACATCGTCGCGCACGGCCTTGGCCTCGTTCCGCTCGCGCAATTGTGGGATGTACGCCCAATGGGTCGTAACGATTTTGCCGCGCGCGGGCCCGGCGGCCGTGAGCAGCATCGCGCCGGTGCACACGCTCGTCACCCACTCGCAGCCGCCCGCGACCTTGTCGATGAAGGCGAGATGCGCCGCGTCGTCGGCGAGCCGGCGCGTCCCTTGGCCGCCCGGCACCAGCAGCACGTCGATCTTGGGCGCCGTCGCGAAGGAGTGATCGGCGATCACCTTGAGGCCCTTCGCGCAGTGCGTGGTGCCGCCCTTCGCGCTCACCGTGAAGACGGAAAGCTTGGGCTGCGAGGATTGCGTGAAATCGATGATGGCGTTGACCATCGTGAAGACCTCCCAGGGTCCCACGAAGTCGAGCTCCTCCGCGTCGTCGAAAATCAGTATGCCGATCGATTTGGTCATGATGAAAGCGCCTCCTGGGCGGTGGTGAACCGGTCGCGATAGGCGCCGGGGCTGATCTTCAGGGATTTCTGGAACGCGCGGCGCATCGCCTCGGCGGTGCCATAGCCGCAGCGCCCGGCGACCTGATCGACCGAAATCGATTGCGCGCTCAGTTGCGCGCGCGCAGCTTCGAGCCTCAGCGCGGCGACATATTTGGCGGGCGTCTCGCCGATCTCGGCCTTGAAGTGGCGAACGAAGCTGCGCTCGGAGAGCCGTGCGCGGGCGGCGAGCGCCGGTACGCTCAAATCGTCCGTCAGATGCTCGCCCATCCAGGCGAGGAGATCGGCGAAGCGCGAGCCGCGCCGTCCCGCCGCATCGAGCCGCGCGCTGAACTGCGACTGGCCGCCCGGCCGGATCATGTACATCACGTGCCAGCGCGCGATCGTCAGCGCCGCCTCATCGCCCTGATCGGCGGCGATGAGCGCGAGCGTCAAATCCATGCCGGCCGTGACGCCCGCCGAGGACCAGAATTTCCCGTCGCGCACGAAGATCGCGTCGCGGTCGATCGCGGCGCCCGGCGCCGCGTCTTGCAGCGCATCGATCGAGGCCCAATGCGTCGTCGCGCGCCGTCCTTTGAGCGCGCCGATCTCGGCGAGGAGGAACGCGCCCGTGCAGATCGAAACGACGCGCCGCGCAATCCGCGCGCCGTGCTTGAGGGCCGCGATCAGCGCCGTGTCGTGCCGCGCGACGCGCGAACCCTGGCCGCCCGCGATGATGAGCGTGTCGAGATCGCCTTTGCCGAGCGCGAGGAGCTCGCGATAGGGCCCGTCCGCGACGAGCGAAAGCCCGCAGGTCGTGCGCACCGGGCCAGGTTTCTCGGCGAGCAGCCGCAGGCGATAGGCGGGCGGAGCGTCGGGCCGAAGATCGTTGACGGCCGAGAGGAGCTGCATCGGCCCGGCGACGTCGAGGATCTGCGCGTCCTGAAAGGAGAGCATGACGACGGAGCGGGTGGCAGGTCGGCGCAGCATGGGGGAAGCCTATGCCGGTCCCGCCTTGGCGGAAACGACAAAGAACCAACGTTTTACGCCAATCGTCCCCGCGCCGCGCCCCGCCCGGCGGCAAGGCGGATGACCGGCAGCGTGAGCGCAACGGCCAGCAGCACCCAATATTCGGCCATTTCGGGCGCGCGCTGGATGCGCCCAAAATAGGTGAAGGCGAAGATGAACCAGAGATAGTGGAGCCCGAGGACGTGGAGCCGCTGCCAGGCGCGCTCGCCGAGCCTCTGCCGCCCGGAATCGTTGGCGGTGAGCACCATGGCGGCGAGCACGACGAAACCCAATCCGCCGAAGAGCGCGGTGAGGGGCGAGGGTGGTGTCTCCGAGACGATGAGATAGGTGACGAGCGCGCCCAGATGGACGAAATGCGCGGTGGCGAACTGAAGCCCGAGCCCGCGCCGCGCGGCGAGGATCCGGGGCCCAAGGGCCGCGCCCAGCGCTGTTGCGATCGGCCGCGCGAGATAGACGAGGATGAAGAGGAGAAAGCTCGCCCGCGCGGTATAGCGCGCGGCCATCTGCCAGCCCCAGTTTTCCGTGCCGTGCGCGAGGAGCGACCCGCCCGCGACCGCAAACCCGATCGCGGAGCCGAGGAAGGCGAAGAAGGCCGCTCCAACGGCGGCGGGACGGGGCGAAGCGAGATCGCTGCGGACCCACATGATCGAACCTGCTAGAGCTTTCTCATTCAAACGGAATGAATTGTCATACAGTCTGTACGAATGAGAAAGCAGAAAGTAACACCCGCTGTCAAGGCAGCGGCGAAGAAGGCGGCCGCCGGCCGGCGCACGAACGCGGAACTGACGGCTAAGACGCGCACGCGGCTGCTCGCGGCCGCGCGCGGCCTGTTCATAGAAGTCGGCTTCAAGGATGCGGCGGGCGAGGAGGTGGTGGCGCGCGCCGGCCTCACGCGCGGCGCGCTCTACTATCAGTTCGGCGACATGAAGGGGCTCTTCCGCGCGGTGCTGCTGGAGCTTCTGGGCGAGCTCGCGGTCTGGCTCGACCGCGAGACGATGCGCCGCGCGCCGGCGGGCGAGGGCACGGCGCACAGCGTCGCGGAACTCAGCATCGGTGTCGATCTCCTGCTCGAGGCCTTCGCACGGAAGGACGTCGCAGACCTCCTGCTCCGCGACGCGCCGGTCGTGCTGGGCGCGCCCGCCTGGGAGGCGCTGCTGCGCGAGGCGGGGTTGATCGCGCTCCTCGAACACGCGCTCGGCCATTGGGCGGAGGCAGGGTTGATCGAGCCCGCGCGCATCGCACCGCTTGCGCGAATTCTTTTCGGCGCGACGACGCAGGCCGGCCTCGCCATCGCGGCCGCCTCCAACCGCAAGGCGGAATCGGCCGCGATGCGCGCCGCGATGGCGCAATTGATCGACGGGCTGAAGCGCAGCGCGCCCTAGGCCGCGAGCGTGCACTTCCCGTTGTTGAGCACGGTCACGTCGCGTTCCTTCAGCCGCGCGCGGAACGAAACGGTGTTTCCGTCCTTCCAGGCATCCACGAGGATCGTCTCGCCGGGAAAGACCGGCGCGGAGAAGCGCACGTCGAAACTCGTGATCTTCGTGTGGTCGTAGTTGCACACGTCGCGCAGGATCGCCCGGCACGCGGTGCCATAGGTACAAAGGCCGTGGATGATCGGCCGCGGAAAGCCGGCGGCTTGCGCGAATTTCGGATCGCGGTGCAGCGGATTGCGGTCGCCCGAAAGCGCATAGAGGAACGCCTGGTCAGGCCGCGTGTCGGCCTCGAGCGTCATGTCCGGCGCGCGCGAGGGCAGCGCGTGCGGCTCGGGCGCGCCCTGCGACGGGCCGCCGAACCCGCCATCGCCGCGCGCGAAGATCGTCGAGCCCAGCGTGCAGAGCTTCTCGCCCGTGGCTTTGTCGGTGATGACGGTCTCGGTGAGGATGAGCGCGCCCTTGCCCGCGCCCTTGTCATAGGCGCCGACGACGCGCCCGTCCGCGCTGATCGTCGCCGCTGCCGGCAGCGGCTTGTGCAGCGTCAGCCGCTGCTCGCCGTGCACGACCATCAGATAATTGATGCCCGCGTTCGCGAGCGTGCGCTGGCCCCACGCGATGACGGTCGCCATCGTCGGCACCGTCTTGAGGTTGCTCTCATAGGTGTAGGAAAGCTCGGCCTCGTTCATCGGATCGCGCATGAAACCAACGCCCAGCGCATAGAGCATCGTCTCGCGATCGCCATAGGAAAAGACGTCGCCCTTCGATTCGAGCTTCATGATCTCGTCGTAGATGATCGCCATGGGAGCCTCCCGCTTTCAGATATGTTCTGGGCCGAAGTAAACGTCGCTCGAGGGGACAGGGCAAGAGAGGGCGTGGCGGGGCCCTGCCGTAGGGTCAAGCCCGATCCTCGCCGGATGTCGCGTGGCCGTGCTAGGCTACGCCCCAGGAAATATCGCGGAATGCTGACGGGAGAGCGCGCATTTACGAAACGTTCAATGTCGAGATCAAGGACAAGGTCGCCCATCTGCAGATGAAGCGGCCGGAGGCGTTCAACACGATGACGCCGGCCTTCTGGCGCGAGCTGCCGGAAATCGTGCGCGACATCGACGCGAACGCGAAGGCACGCGCGATCGTGATCTCCTCCACCGGCAAGCACTTCTCAGCCGGCATGGATCTCGCAGTCTTCGGCGGCGGTAACGGCGCGACGACGCGCGAGGCCGAACGCGGCCGCGCAGGCGCCGCGCTTCGCCGCGCGGTCTTGGAGATCCAGAAATCGTTCAACTGCCTCGATCAGGCACAGATGCCGGTCATCATGGCGATCCAGGGCGGCTGCATCGGCGGCGCGGTCGACATGGCGAGCGCGTGCGACATCCGCTACGCGACGCGCGACGCATTCTTCGTCATCCAGGAGATCAACATTGGCATGACGGCCGATGTCGGCACGTTCCCGCGCCTGTGCCATCTGATCCCGCAGGGCTGGGTGCGCGAGCTCGCCTATACCGGCCGCCGCCTGCCCGCGCAGAAGGCGCTCGAGATCGGCCTCGTGAACGAGCTCTTCGACAGTCATGAGGATGTCGTCGCCCACGCGCTCGGCACCGCGCGCGAGATCGCGAAGAAATCGCCGCTCGCCGTCACCGGCTCGAAGCAGATGATCAACTACGCGCGCGACCACTCGATCGCCGATGCGCTCGACTACATCGCGATGTGGCAGGCCGGCATGTACAACCCGCGCGTCGACATGGCCGAGAGCTTCAAGGCGAAGACCGAGAAGCGCGATCCGCAGTTCGACGATCTGCTGCCCGACCGCCGCGTCCCGGGCGGCTGAGCGCCGGCGCGATTGCGGCGTGGGGGATAAGGCGGACACGCGGGCCGCGCTGAACGGCGTGCGCGGCCTCGGCGCGGTGATGATCGTGCTCTATCACATGTGGCCGAGCTTCGCCTACGCGCCACTGCTGAGCCTCACCGCGCCGGCCTTCGTGAAGACGTATCTTTGGCTCGACCTCTTCTTCATGCTGAGCGGCTTCGCGCTCGCCAAGGCCTATGCGCCGGCCTTTCGGGGCGGCATCGCGCGGGACGACCTCGCCGCCTATGCCGCGCGGCGGGCCTGGCGGCTTCTGCCGCTCCATTGGCTGACGCTCGGCGCCGCGATCGCGCTTGAAGGCGCCTTGTGGCTGGGTGTCTCCCTCGGTGTCTTCGAGTTGCGGTTCGAGCCCTTCGAGCGGCCGGGCGCGACGCTTGAGACGATCCCGACGACGTTTCTGCTGCTCCAATCCTGGGGGTTGCACGACAAGCTCACCTGGAACATCCCCGCCTGGTATGTGAGCGCGCTCGTCTTGCCGATCGCGCTGGCGCCGGCGCTCATCCGCATCGCCGCGACCCGCAATCGCGCATGGATCCTTGGCGCGCTCGCGTTGGCCGGGATGCTGGCGCTCCACATCGTCTATGGCGAAAAGCTCCTGCCATCGCCGCATGATCTGGCGCCGTTCCGCGCGCTCCTCGAGGCATCGTTCGGCGTCGCCCTCGGGCTCATCATCACCGAATCAAGAAGGGACCGCAGCGCCGTACAGATCGCACTCCTCGTCTCCGTCTTCATCCTGATGATCGCCCGCGCGCCAGACGCGCTGACGGTCGCCGCGCTCGCCGGTCTTCTGATCGCCATCGCCGGCTTTGAGGGCACCCTCTCGCGATGGCTGACGGAACGGCCGATGCAATGGCTGGGCGAGCGCGCCTTCGCGATCTTCATGACGCATTGGCTCGTGCTCTTCGCCTTCCAGGTGATCGGCGAGATCAACCCGCCGCTGATCGGGCTCCTCTACCGCACCGAGGCGCTGGATCTGCACCTCGCCGCGCGCTTCGCGGTGGTGCTCATCGTCGCCGATTGGGTCTATCGCTGGATCGAGCGGCCGCTCGCCGCGCGCCGCGCCGCGGTCACACGCCCGGAATCGCGCGCGCGAGAGCGGGAGGAAGGCCTTGGGACTGGATGACGTCGACCGCGTGGCGATAGCCGCCCTCGATCGCGGCATCGAACCGCCGCCAGGTGCGAAGGCCGACGCCCTCGAGCGGCGGATCGAACAGCAGATCCGTCATCGCGCGCGCGGAGCGGCGCTGCGCCTCGTTGCCGACGGTGCCGGACCGCATGAGGATCGAGACGATCGTCGGTGAATGCTGCGCGCCGCGCCGCAAGAGGCTTAGCCACGGCCGCTCGTCGTAATCCGCATCCGCCATGATCCCGGAATCGCCCGACACGTCGATGCCGATGATCGGGCCTTGCGCGATCTGCGCCATGATGTCGACGGGAAAATTGTTCATGAGCCCGCCATCGACGAGCATCTGCCCGTCCTGGATGACGGGCGGCAGGAGCCCCGGAATGGCGACGCTCGCGCGCAGCGCCCGCCACACGAGGCCGCCGCGATGGATGTTCGTGTGCCCGGTCGTGAGGTTCGACGACACGCAGAAGAACGGCCGCGCGAGGTCTTCGATGTGGTGGTCGCCGAAATTCTCGTGCAGCAGCCGCGTGACCTTCCGCCCCCGGACGAGCGAGAACAGCGGAAACGTATAGTCGTTGAGCGGGTTCGTATCGACGAACGTGCGCTTCAATCGCTGCGTCAATTCCTCGATCGACCAGTCCATCGCGATGCCGGCGGCGACGATCCCGCCCATGCTGGCACCGCCCAGGATGTCGATCGGGATCTTCATCTCGCTGAGGGCTTCCATGACGCCCAGATGCGCAAAGCCGCGCGCGCCGCCGCCCGCGAGCACCAGCGCGACCGCGCGGCCTGAGAGAAACCGCGCGAGCCGCTCCAGATCGTCCTTCCGCCCCGCGCGCACGTGATGGTGGAGCGCGCTCGGCATCACCTGGAGCAGCGGCGCCGCGCGGCCGGGCGAGAGCGTCCCGTCTTCGTGCAGAAGAATGGTCTCGGGCATGTTGCGCCGAAGCCCGGTCGTCGCGCCCGAGGTGATCGGGTGGATCGGCACGCTCCGCGAGCACGAGGCGACGAGGAGGATGCGGTCGGCCTGGCGCAGACACAGCTGCGTCCACGAGCTCTCCGGCGCGTCGCCCTCATAGAGCACCATGTCGTGCTGCGTTTCGATCCGCTGGAACCAGTCGCTCGCCTCGTCGCGCGCGCGCGAATCGAGCCGGATGACGCGCAGGCCAAGGCTCTGGGCGTGCGCGCGGATCGCCTCGCAGAGCTCCGTACACTGAAGGCCGGCTTGCAGCGGAATCAACGCGAAGGTTTTTGGGCCCTGCCGGCTGGCCGCGCGCCGCGTCGTCTCGCGGAGCCGCTGGATCAAGAGCTGCGTCAGGTTGAGCATGATGCGCGGCTCTTTCATCACCATCGCATCGAAGAGGTCCTTGGGGATACGTAACAATTCGCTGTCGCGGAGTGCCACGATCGAGGCCGAATGAGACTCGCCCGAGAGCAGCGCCATCTCGCCGACGGTCTCGCCGGCCGGCACGCTCGCGACCATCATGTCGTCGGCGCCGTCGCTGCGCACGAACACGCCGACCGAACCCGTCAGCACCAGGAACATCGCCTGATCGTTGTCTCCGTCGCGCGGCAGCGTCGCGCCGCCCGGCAGCGTGAACCAGGAGGCTTCCGCGACGATCGTCTGGAGCGCCTTGTCCTTCACGTCCTGGAAGAGCCGCGACGCGCGCAGCCGCTCGAGCAGGGAATCGGCGCTGCCCGCATCGGCGGAAAGGCGCGGGCGTCGGATGAGAGCCATGCGGTTCAATCCCTGGCCGAGCCAGGCCCGGCGGGGCATGCGGCTGGTCTCGACTGGAACCTTTGTTTCCGACGGCAGGGTCACGGGGAAATCCCAAGCCTGTGAACGCCTTGTGCGGCCCAGGGGCGGGCTGAGGCGGAACCATCCTCGCGCAAGAGTGTCGAAACGCCGTTAATGCCGGCGCCGACGGAAATCGCGAAAGGAAATCAGAAACTTAGGAGGCGGGCGTGAGCAGCTTCCACACGCTGTTGAGCGCGAGGACGACGCGCTCTCCGACGCGAAAATCCCCCCGCAGGAAAACGAGCTCGCGCCCCCGGCGCAGCATTTCGGGCGCAACCTCCACGAGGTCGCCCTTGCGCGCGGGGCTGAGGAACTGCGCCTGCATCTCGACGGTCACGCACGGCGCCCTGTCGGTGGCCGACCAGACCGTCAGCCCGAAGGAGGAATCGGCGAACGTCAGCAGCATGCCGCCGTGACAGACGCCTGCGAGATTGAGGTGCCGCTCATCGACGCGGAACGCAAATCGCAGCCCCCCGCTCGTGCGCGTCTGATCGAAGAACGGCCCGCAATAGATCTCGAACGGATCGAACAATTCGGAGGTGGCGTAGCCCTCCGGGATCGGCAGGTCGTGCTCGGGAATGGTGCCGGGCAGCGTCCAGCCCGTCGGCGTCGGCGTGCTCACGGCGCCCCCATGATCTTCCAGATGCCGGTCGCGGCCATCACGGGCCGCTCGCCCGCCATCAGCGTGCAGGAAAGGAAGATGAGCGAGCGCGTGCGCCGCGTGATCGTGACCGTCCCCTCGATGATCTCGCCGTCCTTCGCGCCGGCGACGAAATCGCAATTGAGCGTGACGGTGCTCGCCCCTTGGCCCTCGATCACCTCGTTCGCGGTGAAGCCCATGATCGTGTCGGCGACCGCCATCAGGAAGCCGCCATGCGCCATGCCCGCGCCATTGAGGCGATGGCCGCTTGCCGTGATGCGAAAGCGCCGCTCGGATTCGGGCGCGCTCCCGCTCTTCATGAGGACCGGGCCGATATAGCCGTTGAATCCGGTCGGAATGGTCGGCTCGTAGCCGGCAGGGATCGCTTCGTCGGTCATCAATCGCAACGGCAATGGGAGGATGGGCTCTCCTAGCTTCTTTGGCCGGCGAAGGCAAAGCCCTCAATCGGGAATGGGCGAGGGCCCCAGCACCTCATCGGTTGGGTTGCGCACGCTTTGATCCTGCACGGGATCGCGGGTGCGCGTGCGGGACCGGGTCTGCGGGATCCAGCCGCGCTCGACCAGATCTTCGAGCGCGAAGGGCGAAAGGGTCAGCACCGGCGGCGGTTCGCGCGCCGCACGCGGGGCAACGCGCGTGCCGCCGAGCGAGAAATCGAGCCGCGCCGTCGGCCCCCACAGCCGCACGCAATCATAAAGGATCGTGCCGTTCACGGGCGCGCGCTCGAAGCAGAAGACTTCGGCGTCGCCTGCGCCTGAGCGCGACGTCGCGGGCGCGGGCGGCAGCGGCTTGGGCGAGGATTGAAGCTGCGCGGGCGCGCGGCTCTGCCGGGCGACGGGCGCGGGCGCGGCCTGCGTCGGCGGGGCGAGCTGGATCGCGACCAGCCGCTGGCCTTCCGCCTCGCCGCGGCGGATCTGCGAGCCGGGCGGCGCGATCCCCTGCCAGATGAAGAGGATCAGCAATGCGTGCAGAGCCAAAGCCGCGAGGACGGCCAGAATCTGCCGCGAGACGCGCGCTGTCCTCAACGTCGACTCCTGGAAGGGCCCGTGTCAGCCCCTTTGGAACGCGGCCAGCGCCGCCTCCGCGATCGGGGCGCCCCATTCCTGGACGAAGTGGCCCGCATCGGCAACCATCATCGGCGGCGGGCAGCCCCGGATGGTCTCGCGCAATTGCGCCATCACCGGCGCGCCGAGCACGGGATCTTGCTCGCCGACCGCCATGAAGCTCTGGCCGGTCCACTCGTTCTTGAGCCACTGCGCGGCCTTGCGCGAGATCTCGACGCCGTCCATGCCCGGCTCGACCATCACGAGTTCAGGGAAGCGCCGCACGCCCGCTTTCGATTCTTGGGTCGGGAAGGGCGCGCCATAGGCCGCTGCTTCCGCGTCGGAAAGGATGGGCGTCGCGCGCTTCATCAGCGCGGCCACATCGAGGTCCGGATTGGCCTTGACGAAGGCCTTCCATGCGTTGAACCCCTCGCCGGGCGAGGTGCCCTGCGCGATCGCCGTGTTCATGACGATGAGCCGCTTGATGCGGTCCGGGAACGCCATCGGCAGCGTGAGGCCCAGAAGCCCGCCCCAATCCTGAACGACGAGCGTGACGTTGCGAAGGTCCATCCGCTCGATGAAGGCAAGCAGCATCGTGCGGTGGAACGTGAACGTGTAGAGCGCGTCCTCGGTCGGCTTGTCCGAGCGCCCGAAGCCGAAGAAATCGGGCGCGACCGCCCGGTGACCGGCCTTCAGGAATATGGGCGCCATCTTGCGGTAGAGATAGGCCCAGCTCGGCTCGCCATGGAGGCAGAGGATCGTCTGCGTGGCGGCGGACGGCGTGCCCCCCGTCTCATCGACATAGTGCAGCCGCATCCCCTCGAAGCCCTTGAGATCGTTGAGGTAGTGCGGCGCATAGGAATAGCCGGGCAGCGAAGCGAAACGCTCCTCGGGCGTGCGGAAGATCGGCGGCGTGGGCATGGGGGTGATCCCTTCTCGAGAGGCCGCGCAGGGCGGCCCGGTTGCGCAGACGCTGGCGAGAGCCTAAGGAACGCGAGCGAGAAAACCAGCCCGCGAGGGCGGCGCGCCCGGAAATGTGAAATGCCCGGGCTGAACCAGACGCGGCCCGCAGCGCCGCCACGTGAAGATGAAAGAGGAACGTCCCAGATGCGCGAAGCTGTCATCGTCTCCTACGCCCGCACGGGCCTCGCGAAATCCGTTCGCGGTGGCTTCAACAACACGCACGGCGCCGCGATGGGCGGCCACGCGGTGAAGCACGCGATCGCGCGCGCCAAGATCGAGCCGGGCCTCGTCGAGGACGTCTATATGGGCTGCGGCAATCCCGAAGGCGCGACCGGCATGAATGTCGGCCGCTTGGCCGCGATGTGGGCGGGCTGCCCGGTTTCGACCGGCGGCGTCACGATCAACCGCTTCTGCTCCTCGGGCCTGCAAGCGATCGCGATGGCCTCGCATCAGGTCATCAACGACGGCGCGCCCGTGACGGTGGGCGCGGGCGTTGAATCGATCTCGCTCGTCTCCCAGTCGGGCAAGATGAACACCTTCCACATCACGGAAGAAAAGCTGCTGCAGCAGATGCCAGCCCTTTGGATGGCGATGATCGAGACGGCGGAAATCGTCGCGGATCGCTATGGCATCAGCCGCGAGCGCCAGGACGCCTACGCGCTGGAAAGCCAGAAGCGCACCGCCGCCGCCCAGCAGGCCGGCAAATACGGCGAAGAGATCGTCCCCATGGAAACGACCATGGCCGTCGTCAACAAGGAGACGAAGGAAGTGACGATGCAGGCCTATACCGTCACAAAGGACGAGTGCAATCGTCCCGACACGACGCTTGAGGGCCTGCAATCGCTGAACCCGGTCTTGAAGAACGGCCAGAAGGTGAAGGAAGGCAAATTCGTCACCGCCGGCAACGCCTCGCAGCTCTCCGATGGCGCCGCCGCCTGTGTCGTCATGGAGAGGAAGGAAGCCGAGAAGCGCGGCCTGACGCCGCTCGGCATCTTCCGCGGCTTCGCGACCGCGGGCTGCGAGCCCGACGAGATGGGCATCGGCCCGGTCTATGCCGTGCCGCGTCTCCTTGAGCGTCACGGTCTCAAAGTCGGCGACATCGATCTGTGGGAGCTGAACGAGGCCTTCGCGAGCCAGGTGCTCTACTGCGCCGATCGTCTGGGCATTCCGCACGAGATCTTGAACGTCAACGGCGGCTCGATCTCGATCGGCCATCCCTTCGGCATGACGGGCGCGCGCTGCACGGGCGCCGCGCTCCTCGAGGGCCGCCGCCGCAAGGCGAAATACGCGGTCGTGACGATGTGCATCGGCGGCGGGCAGGGCGCGGCCGGTCTCTTCGAGATCGTTCACTGACAGGACTGATCGTACGCCTCGGCGCGGCGGCGGACATCGACGTCTGCCGCCGGATCGAGGCGCGCGCGGCCGTCCGGTTCGCGGAGATCGGCATGCCCGACTTCGCCGCGCCGGAGGACGAGGATCTCGTCTCCTTGGCCCTCCTTCGCGCGCGCGCGGCGGCGGGTCTTCTGTGGCTAGCGGAAGAGAACGCCGTGCCGGTCGGCTTTGCCTGCGCCGATGAGCTAGACGGCGTGCTCTATCTCGCGGAGATCGACGTCGTTCCGGAAGCCGCCGGCCAGGGCGTCGGCGCCGCGCTGCTGCGAAGCGTCGAGGCCTGCGCCATCGAGCGGCGCCTTCCCGCCGTCACGCTCGCAACCTTTCGCGACGTGCCGTGGAACGCGCCATGGTACGCGCGCCACGGCTATCACGAATGGCCGGAGGCGCGGGAATGTCCCGGCCATGACGCGGTTTGGCGCCACCACGAGGCGAACGGCCTCGACATGACGCGGCGCCTCTTCATGCGCAAGGACGTCTCGCGGCCGGGCGGTTGACGGCAAGGCTCAAGGGCAGCGAGGGGATGGGACGGCAAGGACCCCGTCCGCGAGGTCGCGCTCTAGAACTGCGCGCAGACCGGCCGGTCGACGCGCAGCACGGCGTCCTGCGAGAACATCGATTTGTAGCGCTGGATGATCGTCTCGAGCGCCGGCTCGCTCGCACCCCCCGGCGGATGCAGCCACACGAGCACGCGCGATTCCTCGCGGATCGATTGGCCTTGCGCGCCGCGCCACGCGCCGCTCGCGGGAAGGATCGTGAAGCCGTCGGGGATGCGCCCCGTCACTTCACGCTCGATGAAGCGGTCGAACTGCTCGCCCGAGATCGGGCCGTAAGGTCCGCTCAAGCCGAAATAGAGCGAGGTCTCCGTCAGCGTCTCGCCGCGGCAGGGATACTCCGACTCCGGAAAGAACAATCCGCACCCGGACAGAAACGCCGCCGCGACAAGGGCGGCGGCCGCCCCCTTACGGCTCCGGCGCGATTCGCACGACGAGCTTGCCCGTGTTGCCGCCGGTGAACAGCTTGTCCAGCGCGGTGACCGCGTTCTCGAGACCGTCAACGACATCGACCTTCCATTTGATCCTGCCAGAGGCGACCCACGGTCCCATCTCGGCCATGAACTCACCCATTCGCGGAAAATAATCAATGATGATGAATCCCTTGATAAGGGCGCGTCTCATGAGGAGCGCATCGAATCGATAGGGCCCCGGCACCGGCTCCTTGGCGTTGTAGGTGGAAATGAGCCCGCAGAGCGCGATGCGCGCGTTGAGGTTGAGATTGGCGAGCACCGCATCGAGAATGTCGCCCCCCACGTTCTCGAAATTGACGTCGATGCCCTTGGGGCATTCGCGCTTGAGCGCGGCCTCGACGTTCTCGCTGCGGTAATTGATGCACGCATCGAACCCGAGGTCTTTCACGACCCAGCGGCATTTCTCGTCCGACCCCGCGATGCCGACGACGCGGCAGCCTTTGATCTTGGCGATCTGCCCGACGATCATGCCGACGGCGCCGGCGGCCGCCGAAACCACCACCGTCTCGCCCGGCTGCGGCTTGCCGATGTCGAGCAGCCCGAAATAGGCGGTCGCCCCCGTCATGCCGAGCGCGCTCATGAAGGCGAGCGGCGGCAGGTCCTTCGTCACGGGCAGCTTCTGCGCACCGTCGGCCACCGTGTAGTCTTGCCAGCCCGAGAGGAACGGCTGGACGATCTCGCCCGGCGTGTAGGCCGGATTGTTCGATTGCTCGACGACGCCGATGGTGCCGCCGCGCATCACCTGGCCGATTTCAACCGGCGGCATGTACTGGTCGCGGTCGCTCATCCAGATCCGGTTGGTCGGATCGAGCGAGAGATAGAGGTTGCGCACCAGGATCTGCCCGGCCCCCGGCGTCGGCGCCGCTTCCTCGGAGAGAACGAGATCGCCCGGCGCGATCTCGCCGATCGGGCGTTTGGCAAGGCGCCAGACGCGATTGGGTCGTGTCATTGTGGCACATCCTGGGGCTTCTTAAGGGAGGTCGAGGGCCTTCACATTCGCGCGACGCGTGGACCTATTGGTCGAAAGCTTGCAGGCGAGTCTGTATAACCGCGTCGTCCAACACAAGAGCTTTGGGGTTTATGCTGCGACTGCTCACACTTGCTCTGGCGGCGCTGCTATCGGTCTTGGCCGCCCCCGCGATGGCGGGCGGCAGTGTCGTGCGCACCGATCACGTCGAGGCGTCGCTGGTCTCCGAAGCGCGCGCGATCGAGGCGGGCGGCACGCTGACGGTCGGGTTCCTGCAGAAGATCCGTCCCGGCTGGCACACCTACTGGAAGAATCCTGGCGATTCCGGCGAGCCGATCGCGGTCGAGTGGGATCTGCCCGAAGGCTTCACGGTCGGCCCGATGCAATGGCCGCATCCCGAGCGGCTGCCGGTCGGACCGTTGATGAATTTCGGCTATTCGGGCGAGGTGCTGCTCTTGAGCGAGCTGACCGCGCCCGACAATCTTGCGCCGGGCGCCCTCGTCACCCTGCGCGCGCGCGCGACATGGCTCGTCTGCGAGGATGTTTGCATCCCCGAGGAAGGCGAGTTTGCGCTGACTCTGCCGGCGACTGACGGCCCACCGCTGAAGGATTCCGCCCTCGCGCCCGCATTCGAAAAGGCGCGCGCCGCGCTGCCGGCAGCAACGCCTTGGCTCACGACGTTCCTCGTCGACAACGAGGTCTTGAACCTCTTCATCGCAGCGCCGGAGCTCGCGCGCATCCGTATCGCCGAGGCGAGCTTCTTTCCCGACCGGCCGGATATCATCGTCAACGCGGCGGTCCAGCGCGCCGACGCACGCGCGCAAGGGCTGTTGATCCGCACCTCCGCCGGTCGTCTGTTGACGGACAATCGCCTGGGCACGGAGCCGCTAAGCGAGTTTACGGGCGACCTCGTCGTGCGCTCCAGCGCGGACGGCCCGGGCAGCGCCTATCGCGTGAGCGCGACGCAGGGCCCGATCCCGACGCTCGAGATTTCAGAGGAAGCCTTGGGCGTCACGGATTCCGGCATGACCTGGCCGCTCGCGCTCGCCTTCGCCTTCCTCGGCGGTCTCATCCTGAATTTGATGCCGTGCGTCTTCCCGGTCCTCTCGATGAAGGCGATGGCCTACCTCGGTAAAGCGGGCGGCGAGATCGGTCAGGCGCGGATCGAAGCGCTCGCCTATACGCTGGGCGTCGTCGGCAGTTTCCTTTTGATCGGCGGGCTGCTCGTTTCGTTGAAGGAAGCGGGCGCCGAGATCGGCTGGGGCTTTCAGCTCCAATCTCCGCTCATCGTCGGCGCGCTGGCGCTGCTCTTCCTCGTGATAGGCCTCAACCTTTCGGGCGTCTTCGAATTCGGCGGCCGCTTCCAGAATGCGGGCCAGGAACTGACGACGAAGAGCGGCGTCGTGGGCGCCTTCTTCACCGGCGTTCTTGCCGTCGTCGTCGCCTCGCCCTGCACGGCGCCCTTCATGGGCGCGGCGATCGGCTTTGCGGTGCTGGAGGATCCCTCGCTCGGCCAGGCGGTCTTCGCCGCGCTCGGCCTCGGCATGGCCGCGCCCTTCCTGCTGCTCGTCGCGATCCCGCCGCTCTTTCGCCTGCTGCCGCGCCCGGGCGCCTGGATGGTGCGCCTGAAAGAGCTGCTCGCCTTCCCGATGTACGCCTCGGCCGGCTGGCTCGTCTGGGTGCTGGTCGATCAGCTGGGCGCGGACGGCATCCTCACCGTCCTCACAGCCGCCGTGTTCCTCGCCTTCGCCGCCTGGGCCTTCGGCGTCAGCCAGCGCGAGGGCGGCCCCCTCGGCGTGATCGGCGCGGGGCTGGGCGCCATCATCGCCCTCTCGCTGCTGTGGATCTTGCCGTCGAACCCCGTACCCTCCGCGCGCTCGACCATCGCCGCGCAAGCCGGCAACGGCCCAATCGCCGAACGCTTCACGCCGGAGCGCCTTGCGAGCCTGCGCAATGACGGCAAGCCGGTGTTCGTCAATCTGACCGCCGCCTGGTGCATCACCTGCCAGATCAACGAGCAGCTCGCGCTCTCCTCGACCGCCATCGCGCGCGCCTTCACCGAGCGCGGCGTCGCGTATTTGAAGGGCGACTGGACCAACCGCGACCCTGTCATCACGCGCATCCTCGAGGCGTATGATCGCGCGGGCGTGCCGCTTTATCTCTTCTATGCGCCCGGCCATGAGGAGGCGCAGATCCTCCCCCAGATCCTCACCGAGGGCATCGTGCTGGAGGCGCTGGCGACGACGACTCTCGCAGGCGCGAACGCGCCCGCGCCTTCGCCTTAGCACCCGCACAATTTTCGCCGCCTGACGCCGCCGTCACCTTGCACGCTCGATGCAAGGGGGAACGACGCGATCCGAAATTGCGCAAAAAACGACGCGGACCCCCGCATCGTGTCGTGCAAACGGTTTCACCGGAAACCGATTGGAGGAGAAACCGGCCTAGGATTCGCGCTGAGGAAGGAAAGGGAGGCGCGCCCATGGCCGCATCGACTTTCACGCTCGAGGAGCGCTACACGCGCGAGGAAGGACGCGTCCTCCTCACGGGCGTTCAGGCCCTGGTGCGCTTGCTGCTCGTCCAGCGGCGAAGCGACCGGCAGGCCGGCTGGAACACGGCCGGGTTCGTCTCAGGGTATCGCGGCTCCCCGCTCGGCGGCTTCGATCAGCATCTGGAACGCGCGCGCGCGCATTTGGACGCGCACGACATCCGCTTCGTGCCCGGCCTCAACGAGGATCTGGCCGCGACCGCCGTCTGGGGCTCGCAGCAAGTGGGCCTCTTTCCCGGCGCCAAGGTCGAGGGCGTCTTCGGCCTCTGGTATGGCAAGGCGCCGGGCCTCGATCGCTCGGGCGATGCGATGCGCCACGCGAACGCGGCCGGCACCGCGCGGCGCGGCGGCGTCCTCGCCGTGGTGGGCGATGATCACGCGTGCAAATCATCGACCCTGCCGAGCGGCAGCGAATTCGCGTTTCAGGATCTCGAAATGCCGGTCCTCGCGCCCTCCGGCGTCGCCGAAATCGTCCCCTTCGGCCTGATGGGCTGGGCGCTCTCGCGCGCCTGCGGCACCTGGATCGGCATGGTAACGCTCGCCGACATCCTCGACGCGACGGCGTCCTGCGATCTCGCGGCGGAGGAGCGCGCCCGAAGCGCGGTCGCGGACATTCACCCGGTGAAAAGCCTCGGCATCCGCTCGGGCGACCGCCCGCTCGATCAGGAACGGCGCCTGCGCGACGAGCGCCTGCCCGACGTGACGCTGCTCGCCCGCGCCCTCGGCCTCAACCGCATCGCGGCCGATGCCGCGCGCCCGCGCCTCGGCATCCTCGCCGTCGGCAAGGCCTATGCCGATACGCTGGAAGCGCTGACACTGGCGGGCCTCGATGCCGCCGCGCGCGAACGGCTTGGCATCCGCCTCGTCAAGATCGGCATGCCCTGGCCGCTCGATGAGACCTTCATCGCGGACGCCCTGGGCCGCCTTGAGACCGTCCTTGTCGTTGAGGAAAAGCGCGCCTTCGTCGAGCCGCAGCTCGCCTCCGCGCTCTACCGGCGGGGGCGCGGGCCGGTGTTGCTGGGTAAGCGCGACGCGGACGGCCGGCCGCTGCTCTCCGATCTGGGCGAGCTCGATCCCTCCGCGATCCTCCGCGCCATCGCGCGCCTCGTGCCAGAGAGCGATCATCCGCTCACGATGCGCGCCGCGCTCGCGCGCCTGCCGCGCCCCGCCGCGCGCGCCGTGCCGCTCGATGACCGCCCGCCCTTCTTCTGCGCCGGCTGCCCGCACAACACATCGACCCGCGTGCCGGAGGGAAGCCACGCGCTCGCCGGCATCGGCTGTCACTACATGGTCCGCAATATGGACCGCGCGACGGACCTCTTCACCCATATGGGCGGCGAGGGCGTGCCGTGGATCGGCATCGCTCCGTTTACGGAGCAACCGCACATCTTCGCCAATCTGGGCGACGGCACCTACGTCCATTCCGGCAGCCTCGCGATCCGCCAGGCGGTCGCGGCCGGCGCGACCATCACGTACAAGATCCTCTTCAACGACGCGGTCGCGATGACGGGCGGCCAGGCGCCGGAAGGCGGCCTCACCGTCGCGCGCCTGGTGCGCGAGCTGAGCGCGCTGGGCGTCGCGGCGATCCGCGTCGTGAGCGATGATCCCGCCCGCACCGAGGCCGATCCCGCCTGGCCGGCCGCACTGGAGGTCGCGCCCCGCGCCGAGCTCGACGCCGTCCAGCGCGCGCTCCGCGAGACGCCAGGCGTGACGGTCCTCATCTACGATCAGACCTGCGCGGCCGAGCAGCGCCGCCGCCGCAAGCGCGGAACGGCGCCGAAGCCCGCGCGCCGGATCGTCATCAACGAGGCGGTGTGCGAGGGCTGCGGCGATTGCGTCGTGCAATCGAATTGCCTGGCGGTCGCGCCGGTCGCGACACCGGATGGCGAGAAGCGCCGCATCGATCAGTCCGCCTGCAACATCGATGCGTCGTGTGCGGACGGCTTCTGCCCGTCCTTCGTGGTGCTGGAGGGCGAAATGTCGCCCGCCCGCCCGGCCCTCTCAGATGAAGCGATCGGTCCCTTGCCCGAACCCGCGCGGCCGGCGCCCGCCGCACGCCCGCACGAGACGATGATCTGCGGCGTCGGTGGCACGGGCGTTACGTCCATCGCGGCGATCCTGGCGACCGCCGCGCATATCGACGGTCTCGCCGTCGCCGCCCTCGACATGACGGGCCTCGCCCAGAAGGGCGGCAGCGTGACGAGCTTCGTGCGCATCGCGAAGGATCCTGAAAGCCTCTCCGGTCCGCGCGCGCCGGCGGGCAGCGTCGATCTGCTGCTGGCGTGCGACCTCGTCGTCGCCGCCAAGCCCGAGAGCCTCGCCCACGCGGCGGCGGAGCGCACCCGCGCGATTCTCAACAGCGATGTCGCCCCGACCGCCAGCGAGATCGCGGTGGGACTGCCGTCTGGGGATGTCGCCGCGCGGCGCCGCGCGCGCTTGGCGAGCGCCAGCACGATCGCGGCCAGCCTTGCCGCCGATGCGCTCGCGCGCGAGCTTCTGGGCGACACGATCTTTGCCAACATGCTGCTGCTGGGCGCCGCCTATCAGCGCGGGCTCGTGCCCGCCTCAGCAGAGGCGATCGAGAAGGCGATCGCGCTCAATGGCGCCGATGTTTCCCGCAACCGCCGCGCCTTCGCGCTCGGCCGGCTTGCCGTTCACGCGCCCGATCGGCTGAAGGCCATGACGGGCGGCCACGCGAGCGAACGCGCTCCCGAAACGCTGCCAGAATCGCTGAACGAGAAGATCGCCCGCCACGTTGCGCGGCTCTCGGCCTATCAGAACGCCGCCTATGCCGCGCGCTATGAAGATCAAGTGCGCCTCATCGCTGCGCGTGAGAAGGAAATCCGTCCGGGCTCGGACGAACTCGCCCGCGCCGTCGCCGACGGGCTCGTCAAGGTGATGGCCTATAAGGACGAGTACGAAGTCGCCCGCCTTCTCACCGACAAGGATTTCGAGGCGCAGCTCCAGTCGCGCTTCGAAGGCCGCTTCACGCTGACATCGCTGCTCGCCCCGCCGTTCCTCAATTCCGGCACCGACGCGCGCGGCCGCCCGAGGAAGCGCGCCTTTGGCGCCTGGTCGCGTCCGCTCCTGCGCCTCCTCGCCCGCGCGAAGGGGCTGCGCGAGACGCCGTTCGATCCCTTCGCCGGTCAGGAAGACCGCGCACTCGAGCGCCAGATGCGCGACGACTACGAAGAGCTCATTGCCGTGATCGCCGATCGCTTGACCCCCTATAACCACGATGCCGCGCTCGCGCTCGCGCGGCTCGTCCAGGA
The DNA here is from genome assembly GCA_016124385.1 of Alphaproteobacteria bacterium. Lineage (GTDB taxonomy): Bacteria > Pseudomonadota > Alphaproteobacteria > Micropepsales > Micropepsaceae > JACADY01. The sequence goes on from WGNU01000005.1 coordinate 191,799, forward strand.
GGTGAAAGGATTTGGCCCCGTTAAGCGCGCCCTGTATGAACGCATGCGGGAGAAAGAGCCGGCGCTCCGCGCGGCGCTCGATCCCCTGCCGTGGCGCGACGCGGCCGAGTAGGGGGGCTGATGGTTTTCGAACATCCCGATTTCGACGGTCACGAAGAGATCGTCGCGGCCTATGACGAGGCCTCGGGCCTGCGCGCGATCATCGCGGTGCACGACACGACGCTCGGCCCCGCCTGCGGCGGCACGCGCATGCGCGCCTATCGGGGCAGCGCCGAGGCGCTGACGGATGCGCTGCGCCTCTCCCGCGCGATGACGATGAAGAGCGCCGTCGCCGATCTGCCCTTGGGCGGCGGCAAGGCGGTGATCATCGGCGATCCGCGCGTGAAATCGCCGGCGCTCCTCGCCGCCTATGCCCGCGCGATCGACCGCCTGGGCGGGCGCTACGTGACCGCGATGGATGTCGGCATGACGCCCGGCGACATGGAAGCGATCGCGCGCGGCACGGTGCATGTCTCGGGCTTCGATCAGCCCGGCAAGACCGGTGGCAATTCGGGTCCCTTGACGGCGCTCGGCGTGTTCGAGGGCCTGCGCGCCGCTGTGCGGCACCGTCTGCACACGGATGATCTGCGGGGCTTGCGCATCGCCGTCCAGGGCCTGGGCGCGGTGGGGTTCGATCTCTGCGAGCGCCTGCACGCGGCCGGCGCAACGCTCTTCGTCGCCGATCTCGACCGCGCGCGCGTCGCCCGCGCGGTCGCGCAATTGGGGGCGCACGAGACATCGCCCGAGGACATCCTCCTGAGCGATGTTGATGTGATCGCGCCCTGCGCGCTTGGCGGCGTGATTGCGTGCGCCATGCTCGATCGCCTGAAAGCGCGTGTCATTGCGGGGGGCGCGAACAACCAATTGGCATCGGGCGAGGTTGCCGCCGCGCTGACGGCGAAGGGCGTGCTCTATGCGCCCGACTACGTCATCAATGGCGGCGGCATCATCCGCGTCGCGGGTCAGCTGAACGGCTGGAGCGATCAGGCGATCGAGGCGCGGGTGCGCGCGATCGGGGCAACGCTCGGCGCGATCTTCACGGATGCTGCGGCCACGGGCGAGACGACGGCGGCCATCGCCGAACGGCGGGCGCTCGGCCGGATCCAGGCGGCGCGCGAGGCGCGCGAGACGGGCACGCTCGCCAGAACGGCTTAGGTGAGGAGATCGAGCGCGGTGACGATCGTATAGGCGTTCAGCGAGATGACCAGCGCGCCGACCGCGCCCATCAGCGGCCGCGCGGGCGCGATGCGGACGGTGTAGCCCGCGAACGGTGCGGCGATCAGCCCGCCCGCGATCAGCCCGAAAATGACGTCCGTCTGAGCAACCGCGCCGAGCCCGATGAACGTGCCCGCGACCGCGATCGAGACGAAGAACTCGGCGAGGTTGACGCTACCGATGACGAAGCGCGGCTCGCCCCCGCGCCCGAGCAGCGTCGTCACCGTGATCGGCCCCCAGCCGCCGCCGCCGATGGCATCGAGCGTGCCGCCGGCAAAGCCGATGGGCGTCACCGCATTGACGCTCACTTGCGGGCGCACGCCCGTGATCGCGCGATAAAGGATGAGGCCGCCCATGATCGCCAGATAGACGGCGACGAACGGGCGGACCATTTCACCGTCCGCCTTGGCGAGAAAATAGGCGCCGATGATGCCACCAATGACGCCGGCAATGGCAAGGCGGATGAAGAGCCGCCATTCGACATTGCGGTAAAAGACGTTGGAGAGCCCGGCCGCCGCCGTCGTGACCGATTTGGCGGCATGCACGCTCGCGCTCACCGTTGCGGGCGAAACGCCCGTTGCGCCCAGAACGGCCGCGCTGATGACGCCGAAGCCCATGCCCAGTGCGCCGTCGATCACCTGCGCGACGAAGCCGATGGCGGCGTACATGAAGAACGCTTCACTCACGGAATAGGGCCTGCAATCGGGGGGACGCGCGTGTTCAGAGGACAGGCTGCATGCAGCTGGCCGGGCCGCATGGCGAGGAAACCTGTGTCGTCATGGGATCACCTCTAGAACAAAGACTGAACGCCAGCCCAAATGATATACCCGAAAGCAGCCAGCCCGGCGAATGCGAGTGCCAAGGCTCCAACTGCAACAATCGCGCCGATAAGAGCGGCAAGCCCGTCGCGCTCGATCATGGCGATCGAGAGCACGATGACCGCGATGCCCGGCGGCCCGTTGGTAAAGGGCCCCGGCAGCGTGATCACGAAGGCGAGGATGAAGATCAAGAGGCCGAGCAGCCGTTCGCCGGTGGGCCCGATGAGGAACAAGAGTCGCGGCTTGCAGATCCGCTCGATCCGCCGCAGCAGCGGTACGCCGCGCTCGACGAGCGAGAGCAGATCATCGCGTGTGATCTGCCGGTCGGCGACGAAGCGCGGCAGCCATGGCATGCGGCGCTGAAAGATCATCTGCACGGCAAAGAGCATGAGCGGCACGCCCATGATGGAGTTGAGGCCCGCGATCGGCAGCGCGGCGGGGAGCGCGAAGAGCAGCATCGCGAAGCCGAAGCCGCGCTCTTTCAGGGCGGCGAGCAATTCGCGCACGCGGATGCGGCGCTCGGGATGCGCCTTCAAGAGCGCGACGAGGATTTCCGACGTACGCCTGTCTTCCGGCGCGATCGCCGGCTCGGGCGATGCAGGCGAGGCGGGATCGGGCGCGAGGGTCACGGGGCTTTGCGTCTCGCCCGCCGGTTGCGCGCGGCCAGGAGATTGAGCGCCTCGACGCCGGCCGAGAAGGCGATGGCGAAGTAGATGTATTCGCGCGGGATGTGGAAATGCATGCCGTCGGCGATAAGTGCGACGCCGACGAGGAGCAGGAAGGCGAGCGCCAGCATCTTCACCGTCGGGTGCCGGTTGACGAAGGCGCTCACGGGTTCCGCCGCGACCAGCATCACGATGATCGCGATAACGATCGCCGCCACCATGATCTCAAGATCCTGCGCCATGCCGACAGCGGTGATGACGGAATCGAGCGAAAACACAACATCCAGCACGACGATCTGCGCGATCGCGGCCGCGAAGGTCGTGCCGCCGCCGCCGCCATGGGCGTCCTCCTCGCCCTCCATCATCGCGTGGATCTCGCGCGTGCCCTTGGTGAGGAGAAAGAGCCCGCCGCCGATCAGCACTAGATCGCGCCATGAAAGCGGAAAACCCGCGAGCGTGACGATGGGTGCGCTGAGGCTCGCGATCCAGGCGATCGAAAAAAGGAGGCCGACCCGCATGATGAGGGCGAGCGCGAGCCCGATCTGGCGGGCTGGACGCTGCTGGGCTTCCGGCAGGCGGGCCGCGACGATCGACAGGAAGATGACGTTGTCGATGCCCAGAACGATTTCGAGCGCGGTTAGGGTGGCAAGGCTTGCCCAGGCCTCGGGCGAGGAAAGCAGGTCGATCATGGGAACCGCGAGCGGGAAGCGTTGCGCCCATTGCTAGGGCCGAAGGGTGCGGCGATCAAGCGGCGCGCGCGGTTTCGAAAGCCGCGCGGGAAGGCTATGCTGGCCCGTCTCCGCCGCACGAACGAGGAAAAGCCATGCTGACGCTCAAGGACGCATCGCTGCTCAAAGAGGATTGCTACGTGAACGGCGCCTGGGTGGGCGCCGCCTCGGGCGCGCGCTTTGCCGTCACCAACCCCGCGACGGGCGAGACGCTGGCGAACGTGCCCGACATGGTAGAGGCCGAGACCGCGGCCGCGATTGCCGCCGCCGAGGAGGCCTTCCCCGCCTGGCGCGCCAAGACCGCGAAGGAGCGCGCGAGCCTCTTGCGCAAATGGTTCGACCTGATGATGGCGAACCAGGAAGACCTCGCGATCATCATGACGGCCGAACAGGGCAAGCCGCTCGCCGAAAGCCGGGGCGAGATCGCCTACGGCGCCTCCTTCATCGAATGGTTCGCGGAAGAGGGAAAACGCATCTACGGCGACGTGATCCCCGAGAACGTGCCCGCCCGGCGCATTATCGTCGTCAAGCAGCCTGTCGGCGTCGTCGCGGCGGTCACGCCCTGGAACTTCCCCAACGCGATGATCACGCGCAAATGCGGGCCGGCGCTGGCGGCCGGCTGCCCGATCGTCATCAAGCCGGCTGGCGAGACGCCGCTCTCCGCCCTCGCGATCGCCGAACTCGCGCATCGCGCGGGGCTGCCCAAGGGCGTGTTCAACGTCCTGACGACGAAGCATTCATCGAAGGTCGGCGCCGTGCTGACGAGCGATCCGCGCGTGAAGAAATTCTCCTTCACCGGGTCCACCGAGATTGGCAAGCGGCTGATGGCGCAATGCGCGACGACCGTGAAGAAGCTCTCGCTGGAGCTGGGCGGCAACGCGCCCTTCATCGTCTTCGACGACGCGGATCTGGACGCGGCCGTCGCGGGCGCCATGGCCTCCAAATTCCGCAACATGGGCCAGACCTGCGTCTGCGCGAACCGCCTGCTCGTGCAGGACAAGGTCTATGACGCGTTCGCGGAAAAGCTCGCCAAGGCCGCCGCCGCGATGAAGGTCGGCGACGGGCTCGCCGAGGGCGTCGCGCAGGGCCCCCTCATCAACGAGGGCGCGGTCGAAAAGGTGGAAGAACTCGTCGCCGACGCGAAGGCGAAGGGCGCCAAGATCAAGACCGGAGGCAAGCGCCACGCGCTCGGCCGCACCTATTACGAGCCCACCGTGATGACGGAGGTGACGCCAGGCATGGCGATCGCGCGCGAGGAGATCTTCGGCCCCGTCGCGACGCTCTTCCGCTTCAAGGATGACGCAGAGGCCGTCCGCCTCGCCAACGACACCGAATACGGTCTTGCCGCCTATTTCTATGCGCGCGATCTCGGCCGCGTCTGGCGCGTGGCGGATGGCCTCGATTATGGCATCATCGGAATCAACGAGGGGATCATCTCGACGGAAGTCGCCCCTTTCGGCGGCATGAAGGAGAGCGGCCTGGGCCGGGAGGGATCCAAATACGGCATCGAGGATTTCCTCGAGATCAAATACCTCGCAATGGGTGGACTAGGGGCCTGAGCAATGAGCAGAACGAAGGACGGCGCGGGGGCACGCGCGATCGATTATCGCGTCGCGGTCAGCGACGGCGACCATCGCGAGGCCGAGCGATGGCTGAGCGAGGGCGGCCATGCGGGCGGCCTCAATGGCTTCGCGGGCCCGCTGCCGAAGATCCCGTCTTTCTCCACGCGCCGGCCGCGACGAGGCACGCCGCTCTGGCTGGCGCTCACCATCATCGGCGCCGCGTTCACGATCATCTTCCTCATGCTCGCCAAGAATTGAACCAAGGCGGGCCGCCGACCAAAGGCTTCCTCTCATGACGACCAATGCAGACTTGCAGAAACGCCGCGAGGCGGCCGTGCCGCGCGGCGTCGCGACCGCCCATCCCGTTTTCGCCGCCAAGGCCGAGGGCGCGGAAATCTGGGATGTCGAGGGCAAGCGCTACATCGATTTCGTGGGCGGCATCGGCGTGCAGAACACCGGCCACCGCCACCCGGCCGTGGTGGAGGCGGTGAAGGCGCAGCTCGATCAGGCCATGCACACCGCCTTTCAGGTGAACGCCTATGAAAGCTATATTCAGCTTGCGGAAGAGTTGAACGCGCTCGCCCCGGTCGAGGGGCCCGCCAAGACGATCTTCTTCACGACGGGCGCCGAGGCCGTTGAGAACGCGATCAAGATCGCGCGCTACGCGACCAGGCGCTCGGCCGTCATCAGCTTTACCGGCGGCTTTCATGGCCGCACGCTTTACGCGACCGGCCTCACCGGCAAGGTCGTGCCCTATCGCGCAGGGTTCGGCCCGCTGCCCTCCGACATCTATCGCCTGCCGTTCCCGATGGGCAGCCACGGCATGACGGCGGAAAAGAGCTTGGAGACGCTCGACTGGCTCTTCAAGACGGAGGTCGAGCCCGCGCGCGTCGCCGCCCTCATCATCGAGCCCGTGCAGGGCGAGGGCGGGTTCTACGTGGCGCCGCCGGATTTCCTCCGCACGCTGAAGAATATCTGCGAGAGGCACGGCATCCTCTTCATCGCCGATGAGATCCAGTCGGGTTTCGGGCGCACGGGAAAATTATTCGCGATCGAGCATTCGGGCCTGAAGCCCGATTTCATCACGACCGCGAAATCGCTGGCCGGCGGCATGCCCTTGTCGGGCGTCATCGGCCGCGCGGCGCTGATGGACGCGCCAGAGCCCGGCGGCCTTGGCGGCACCTACGCCGGCAATCCGCTCGCCTGCGCGGCGGGCCTGGCGGTCCTCAAAATCATCAAGGAAGAGAAGATCCTCGAGAAGAGCACGGCGCTGGGCGAGAAGCTCAAAGGGCGGCTGGACGAACTCTCGCGCCGCAACGATCTTCTGCCGATCGGCGAGATCCGCGGCCTCGGCAGCATGGTCGCCTTCGACATCCTCAAGGCGCGCGGCACCGATGAGCCCGATCCCGACGCGACGCGCCGGCTGATGGCGGCGGCGCGCGAGCGCGGGCTGATCCTCCTCACCTGCGGCCTTTACGGCAACGGCGTGCGCATCCTCGTGCCGATCAACGCGCGCGCCGCGATCATCGATGAGGGGCTGAAGATCCTCGAAGATTCGCTCCGCGCGGCGGTGGCGGGATAGGCCATGACGCCGGACGCGATCGATCGCATCCGCGCCTGGCTGGTTGCCGAGGGTCTCACCGCCGAATCCGAGGTCGATCTCCTGTATGGCCTGTGCGCGCAGTTGAACGCGGCGGGCGTCCCGCTCGATCACGGCTTGGCGCTCATCGACACGCTCCACCCGGTCTATGAGGGCCGCGCCATCCGTTGGCGCCGCGATGGGCGCGAGGAGAACCCGCTCGTCGAATATGGCCGCACGGAATCGGATGACGCTCAGGCGAATTGGCAGCGCAGCCCCTTCTTCCGATTGCTTCAGAGCGGCGAGAGCGAACTGCGCGTGCCGCGTCCGATGCAGGCGGATGCGACCGCCCTTTCGCGCATGAACGTCGAGAACCAGAGCGACTACGTCGCGCACGTGCATCGCTTCGGAGGGCTCGGCGTCATCGGCGAGATGGAATGCGTCTATTCGCACTGGACCACCAGCGCGGAGGGCGGTTTCTCGGACGACCATCTGGCCGCGCTGCGCGCGGTTCTGCCCTCCTTCGCGCTGGCGCTGAAAAGCATGTCGCTCGCCCGCGTCGCGGCAACGCTCGTGCGCGTCTATCTAGGCGAGGATGCCGGCCAGCGCGTGCTTTCCGGCAACATGCGCCGCGGCGTCGCCGATCCCATCCGCACGGTCTTGTGGTTCTCCGATCTGCGCGGCTTCACCCGCATCTCCGATACGGCCGAGCCCGGCGAGATCATCCCGCTCCTCAACGACTACGCCGAGACCGCGATCGCCGCGATCCACGGCGCGGGCGGCGACGTCTTGAAGCTGATCGGCGATGGCGTGCTCGCCGTCTTCCGCGCGGACGATCCGACCGACGCCACCGCTCGCGCGCTGCGCGCCGCCGGCGCCTTCTCGGTCAATCTGCGCAAATTGAACGAACGCCGCCGCGCGGAGGGCCGCCCGGTGACGGCCGCCTATCTGGGGCTTCATCTGGGCGAGGTCTTCTACGGCAATATCGGCTCGGACGACCGGCTCGATTTCACCGTCGTCGGCCCCGCCGTGAACGAGGTGAGTCGCATCGCCTCCATGTGCCGCTCGGTCGAACAGCCGATGCTGGTCTCGACCGCCTTCGCCGAGGCGCTGCCCCCCGGCGCGCGCGAGCACATGGTCTCGGTCGGGCGTTTCGCGCTGCGCGGCGTCGGCCAGCCGCAGCATCTCTACGCCTGGGACCCGACCGCGATGCCGTGAGGCCGCGCTGTCGCGAAACTGTCGGGCGAAGCGGCCATGCTGGATCACACGTCCTCGCGCCGGAGATCTCACATGCGCCTCACCCGCCGCTCGCTCCTCGAACGCGCCGCGATGGTCGCCGCGCTCGCCGTCATCGCGCCGCCGATCCTGCGTGTGAACGCGCAGACGCGTTTCACCGAGAACCCCTTCACGCTGGGCGTCGCCTCGGGCGATCCCTGGCCGACCGGCGCCGTCATCTGGACGCGGATCGCGCCGCGCCCGCTCGAGCCGCTGGACGAGAGCCTCGGCGATGTGCCGGTCGAATGGGAGGTCGCCGAGGACGAGGGCTTCGCCACAATCGTCCAGTCCGGCACCGCGATCGCGCCCGCCGCGCGAGCCCACGCCGTGCATGTGGAGGTGGAGGGGCTGAAACCCTTCCGCCCCTATTGGTATCGCTTCCGCGCGGGCGGGGCGGAGAGCCCGGTCGGGCGCACGCACACGGCGCTCGCGCCCGGCGCCGCGGGCGATCAGACGCTCAATTTCACCTTCGCCTCCTGCGGGCACTACGAGCACGGAACGTTCGCGGGCTATCGCGCGATGGCGGCGGAGAACCCGCACGCGATGCTGTTTCTCGGCGACTACATCTACGAGGTGACCTACGGCAAGCCGGAGCAGAAGATCCGCCCCCTGACGAGTGCGGAGCCGACGGATCTCGCGGGCTATCGCCTGCGCTATGCCGAGTATAAGCGCGACCTCGATCTTCAGGCCGCGCACGCCGCCGCCCCCTGGATCGTCACCTGGGACGATCACGAGGTCGACAACGACTACGCCGCCGACCAGTCGGAAGATCTGCACAACCCCGCGTTCTTCCTCGCGCGCCGCGCGGCCGCCTATCAGGCTTTCTTCGAGGCGATGCCGCTGCGCCTCTCCGCCTTGCCCGACGCGACGGCGATGAAGCTCTACCGCCGCATCCGTTATGGCGATTTCCTCGATTTCTGGGTGCTCGACACGCGCCAGCACCGCAGCGATCAGGCCTGCATCGGCGCGCAGGGCGGCACGTACAACAAGCGCGGCGCGAACCGGCGCCTCGTGCCGTGCGAAGAACTCTACGATCCCGCCCGCACGATGCTGGGCGCGGAGCAGGAGACCTGGCTCTCCTATGGTCTTGGCCGCGCGAGCGCGCAATGGAACGTCATCGCGCAATCGGTGATGTTCTGCGATGTCGAATTCGGCGGCGGCGCGCGCGCGACGGATTTCTGGTCCGGTTATCCCGCCGCCCGCCAGCGCCTGCTCGACCGCCTGGCCGAGACGAAGGCGAAGAACCCGCTGATCCTCACGGGCGATGTGCACTCGTTCTGGGCGTGGGATGTCGCGCGCGATGCGGTGAAGACCGACAGCGAGACGATCGCGGCCGAACTCGTCTGCTCATCGATCTCATCGCTCCCTTGGCCGATGACGGACGACTTCATGGGCGCGCTGCGCGCCGATAATCCGAAACTGCGCGAGGTGCGCGGCCGCGTGAACGGCTATGTCTCCTGCACGGCGCGGGCCGAGCGGCTGGAGGCGCGGATGCACACGCTCTCCGACATCACGCAGGAGGGCGCGGGCATCGCGGAGACGAAGTCGTTCGTGATGGAAGCCGGCAAGCCGGGGCTCGTCGCGGGCTAGGAAAAGGCTACGGGCAGCAGGCGCGGGCTGCCGCGAAGGGCGCCACGCCCGCGCTAGCCGGCCTTCTTGGTCTTTGCGCGGGTGGCCTTCTTCGCCTTGGGCGGATTGGTGAGGGCCTCGGCCGCGGCCTTCGCGGCGTCGTCCTGCTCCTTGGCGAGGCGCAGCGCCTTCAGTTTTTCCGTCTTGGCGTCGCGCGCCGCGTTCTCGCGTGCGATCTCGTCCATCACGGCCGCGTCGCGCGCGGTGGGCGAGGCGAAATGCTTCTGGGCCCGGCCGCGCGCGGCGTCGCGGTCGGCCTGACTGCGGGTGCCGCTGGTCAGCGAATTGAAACGGGATTTCGTTGAGCTGGTATCCATTGCGTCTCTCCTTTCACTGAGGGAGCGCAGAGGCGGTTGCGGACGAATCCGCAACCGCGTTGGTCAATCTGCGTCCTTAGGCGTCGCGCAGATTCGTCGCCTTCGCGCCGCGCGCGTCGGGCTGGATGTCGAAAGCGATCTTCTGGCCCTCGGAGAGGGTGCGCAGACCGGCCGCCTCGACCGCCGAGACGTGCACGAACACGTCCTTGCCGCCGCCTTCCGGAGAGATGAAGCCGAAGCCCTTCGTGGTGTTGAAGAACTTCACGGTACCAATGGTCATTTCAGGTCTTTCTAGTCACTGGATTGTCCATCCGCGCACAACGCGTGGATGGGCGTGGCACCGAGGGCGTATCCGTTGCGGGAAGGGGTCTGTTGGGTCCAGTGCGCCAAGAAGCGGGGCAGTGAAAACAAAGAGCGCTTCGTTCGACGGATGACGCACGTTGAGAGCCACGTGGAGCATATATGGGCGCAATCCGCTGAAATTTCAAGCAGGATTGGGGAAATGGTGCTGCCGGTGAGGATTGAACTCACGACCTCTCCCTTACCAAGGGAGTGCTCTACCACTGAGCTACGGCAGCGAACGCGGGAAGGTCGGCGTCTATAGCGCGATCGCGGGTTGACGCAAAGCCGCCCCGCGCCGCTTAGTCGGCCGATGGACGAGGCCGAGAAAAAGTCTGCCGGCACGCCGCCCGCGTCGCCGCAAGACGCCCGCCCCGCCGATCCGCGCGAGGCGCGGCTGGCCGAGGCGCTGCGCGCCAATCTGAAGCGCAGGAAGGCGCAAGACCGCGCCCGCAAGGCGCCCGGCGGCGACGGCGCCTGACCGCCCGCCGCATTTTCGCCGTCTCTCGGCCCTCGGCCTGCCTTTTGCGTAACGGATTGGTCATCGGCGCCCGCTTTCCTTGTGGGTGCGGCGTGTGATGCGGTAAACGGGGCCAAGAGGGGCCCGGCGAGACCGCGTCACGGCCAGCCGGGGAGGGCACCATCATGGACCGCATCCGTATTCGCGGCGGCAATCGCCTCGTGGGGGACATCCCCATTTCGGGCGCGAAGAACGCCGCCCTGCCGCTGATGGTCGCGAGCCTGCTGACTGAGGAGCCGCTGGTCCTCGCGAACGTCCCCCATTTGGCCGACATCGCCCAGATGGCGGAAATCCTGGGGCTTCTGGGCGTCTCGATCGAACAGAACGGCACGGCCAGCTCGGCCGGCGCGCCTGGACGCACGCTCACCCTGACCGCCAAAACGATCGCACAGACGACCGCGCCCTACGATCTCGTCCGCAAGATGCGCGCGAGCTTCTTCGTGCTGGGCCCACTCCTCGCGCGCGCCGGCCATGCGAAGGTCTCGCTGCCCGGCGGCTGCGCCATCGGCCCGCGCCCGGTCGATTTCCACATCCAGGGCCTAGAGGCGCTGGGCGCCCGCATCACCTTGGAAGACGGCTACGTGATCGCCGAGGCGCCGGGGGGCCTGAAGGGCGGGCGCTATCGCTTCCCCCATGTCTCGGTCGGCGCGACCGAGAACGTGATGATGGCGGCGACGCTGGCGAAGGGCACGACCGTGCTCGAGAACGCGGCCCTGGAGCCCGAGATCGCCGATCTGGGCGCCTGCCTGATCGCGATGGGCGCCGAGATCGAGGGCCTGGGCACCCGCACGCTGACGATTGCGGGCAAGCCCCGGCTGCACGGCGCGCGGCACACCGTGCTGCCCGATCGGATCGAGACCGGCACCTACGCCTTTGCCGTCGCGGCGGCGGGCGGCGAGGTGGAACTCATCGGCGCGCGCGCCGACACGGTGGGCGCGATCATCCCCTTGCTGCGCTCGGCGGGCGTGTCGATCGGCGAGACCAATCGCGGCATCAAGGTCGCGCGGAACGGCGCCCATTTCACGGGCTTTGAGGTGACGACCGAGCCTTATCCGGGCTTCCCGACCGACCTCCAGGCGCAATTGATGGCGCTGGCCGCGACCGCCAACGGCGTCTCGCACATCACCGAGACGATCTTTGAGAACCGCTTCATGCACGTGCCCGAGCTGACGCGCCTCGGCGCCAAGATCCACGTCGATGGCCAGAGCGCGACCGTGACGGGCGTGCAGGCGCTGCACGGCGCCCCCGTGATGGCGACGGATTTGCGCGCCTCGGTCGGCCTCGTCATCGCCGGTCTCGTCGCCGAGGGCGAGACAATCGTCAGCCGCATCTATCACCTCGATCGCGGCTTTGAGCATATCGAGGAAAAGCTCGGTCGATGCGGCGCTGACATTGTCCGCCTGAAGGATTAGATATCGGCGGCGATGACGAAAGCCTTGCATCTGCGTGCCGAGGACGGGGAGGATTTGAAGATCCTCTCCGCCCATCTGCAGGACGCCGTGGGGCAGGTGGGCGATCTGGCCTTCCTGCCGCAGCAGCGCCGCTTTGCCCTCGTTCTGAACCGCTTCCAGTGGGAGAAGGCGGACGCGGACGGCGCCTTCACGCGCGTGCGGACGGGGCTCCATTTCGGCGGCATCCTGAAGGCGAAATCGCGGGGCCTGCGCCGCGACGCGCCGGACGGCGTGTTCGAGCTGCTGGCCATCGAGTTCCAGCCCACGAATGACGGCGCCGGCGAGATCGCGATCATCCTGGCGGGCGGCGGCGAAATCCGGCTCGAGGCCGAGTGCATCGAGGCCGAGCTGCACGATTTGTCCGAGCCCTGGCCGACGGCGCACAAGCCCCAGCACGAGGGGGGCGCGTGATGGCGCTCCGCCTCGACACGCGCGACAAAAGCTTCGACACCGATTTCGCCGCGCTGGTGCGCCTCAAGCGCGAAACGGCGGAGGATGTCGGCGCCGCGGTCTCGGCCATCATCGCGGAGGTGCGCGCGGAGGGCGATGCCGCGCTCGTGCGCCTCACGGCCCGCTTCGACCGCGTGACGCTGACGCCGGAAACGCTGCGGCTTACGGGCGAGGAGATCAAGGACGCGATCGCCAAGGTGCCGGCCGAGCGGATGGCCGCGCTGACGCTCGCCGCGTCGCGCATCGAGGCGTTCCACCGCCGCCAGCTCCCGCGCGATGATCTTTATACGGATGATGCGGGCGTCGAGCTCGGCCTGCGCTGGCGCCCGGTTGCCGCCGCCGGCCTCTACGTGCCGGGCGGCACGGCCGCCTATCCAAGCTCCGTTCTCATGAACGCGATCCCCGCACGGGTTGCGGGCGTTTCCCGCCGCGTCATGACCGTGCCGACGCCGGGCGGCGCGCTCAACCCGCTCGTGATGGCGGCGGCCGATCTGGCGGGCGTCACTGAAATCTACCGCGTCGGCGGCGCGCAGGCCGTGGCCGCGCTCAGCTACGGCACGACGACGATCGCGCCCGTCGATGTCGTCGTCGGCCCGGGCAATGCCTATGTCGCGACCGCCAAGCGCCAGGTGTTCGGCCAGGTCGGCATCGATTCGATCGCGGGCCCTTCGGAAATTCTCATCGTCGCCGATGGCGCGAACGATCCCGCCTGGGCGGCGATGGATCTCTTGAGCCAGGCCGAGCACGACGCGAACGCGCAAAGCATTCTGATCACGGACGATCGCGCATTCGCCGATGCCGTCGCGCGCGCGGTGGAGGACGCGCTGAAGACGCTGCCCCGCACCGGCACCGCGCACGCGAGCTGGCGCGATTTCGGCGCGATCATCTGCGTCGCCTCGCTCGATGAGGCGCCGCGCCTGATCGATGCGCTCGCGCCCGAGCACTGCGAGATCATGACCGCCGATCCCAAGGCCCTGGCCGCGCGCATCGCCAATGCCGGCGCGATTTTCCTCGGTCGGCACACGCCCGAGGCGATCGGCGACTATGTCGCCGGCCCCAATCACGTGCTGCCGACCGCGCGCACGGCACGGTTTTCATCGGGCCTGTCGGTCTTCGATTTCCTGAAGCGCACGACGATCGTTCACTGCACGCCGGACGCGCTCTCGGCGATCGGCCCGGCCGCGATCACGCTCGCCGAGGCCGAAGGGCTCGACGCGCACGCGCGGTCGGTTGCCATCCGCCTCAACAAGCGGCCCTGACAGGCGGCCCGAAACTGTCATGGCCGGGCGTGTCCCGGCCATCCATCGCGCCCCGATCGACGAGAGGCGCACGCGCGTCGGCACCCTGGATGGCCGCCACAAGGGCGGCCATGACAGATTAGGGTGTCCACACTCACCGCGCCCTATCCCCGCCCCTCGCGCCGAATTCCCGCCGCGCGCCGCGGCGTGTGGAAAAGAAATCCCCATTTTGTCCCCGCCCGTCCAACCCGCGCGATGATGGCGCTATCGCACCCGCGGGGCGCATGACCGGTTAAGGCCCTGGCATGCGGGAGGCGAACGGCTGACCGGAGCGCGGGGCGCGGCCTTGCCCATCGCTCTGGGATTTGGCGTGCGACACCTGCGCACAGTCGAGGACAAGGCGCCGAGCCTCCATGAGGATCTGGCCCACCGAAGACGCAGAGGTTGCTCGATACGCCGGGTTACGAGGCCGCGCGGGGACGCACCGCTTGGGGTCGCCAACCCGTTTTTGTTTGCCATGGCCCGGCCCCGGCCGGCGCCCCCGCCCCCTCGCGTGAGGGGCAGAGCTGCCGAATCCCGCCGGGCGGAACGCCGCGGCGCCGCTGGCGTTTGGCAAAGGGGAGCCATGCGGTCTTTACGCTTGCGGCAATCCTGCCCTTCCCCAGGGCAAGCCCCATGGGATATGACGGAACTGTAATGAAGTCCCTGTGTCGGCCATGAGCGAGATTTCGGCGGAAACATCGCCCTTCCGCATCGCGGAGGTCGTGCTCGACGAGGAAGATTTCGTCGCGGCCAATCCCCAGATCGAGCACGAGCGCAAGGTCGCGGCTTTCGACCTGATCGAGGAAAATTCGTTCCGCCCGATGAATTCGCAAGGCGGGCCCTACCGCCTGCGCCTCGCGCTGGAGGAAAACCGCCTCGTCTTCGATATCAAGAACGAGACGGGCAGCGAGCAGGGCCGGATCATGCTATCGCTCACGCCGTTCCGGCGGGTCATCAAGGACTATTTCATGGTGTGCGAGAGCTATCATCAGGCGATCCGCACCGCGACGCCCTCGCAGATCGAGGCCATCGACATGGGCCGCCGCGGCCTGCACAACGAGGCCTCGCAGATCCTGAAGGAACGGCTGGACGGTAAGATCGACATGGATTTCGACACCGCGCGCCGTCTCTTCACGCTTATTTGCGCCCTTCACTTCAAGGGCTGAACGGGCTTGGCGCGCGGGCCCGACGGCGAGGATCTGCCGGACGCCGTGCTGTTCGCGTGCACGCAGAACGCCGTGCGCTCGCCGATGGCCTCCGCGCTCCTGCGGCATTATCTCGGGCGCTTTCTCTACGTGACCTCGGCGGGCGTGCGCCCCGGCGATCTCGATCCGATGGCGGTCGAGGTGATGAACGAATGGGGCATCGACATGCACGGGCATCACCCCAGGAGCTTTGAGGAGCTGGACGACAGCTCGTTCGATCTGATCGTCTCCCTCTCGCCCGAGGCGCAGCACAAGGCGGTCGAGCTCACGCGCACCATGGCGGCCGACGTCGAATTCTGGCCGACCCTCGATGCGACCGCGATCGAGGGCTCGCGCGAGCAGCGGCTCGATGCCTACCGCGCCGTGCGCGATCAACTGGCCGCGCGCATCAAGAAGCGCTTCATGAGCCAGCCGCCGCCGTGAAGCCGAAGGCTTCAACCCTTGATTTTTGAGGTCAGAGGCGCAATGTCCCGGGCTGCGGCGTGTGGGGCAAGGCTGGGCCGGCCGTGATCCCGCAAACCCGACAAAAACAATTGGTGCTGGATGTCGAAAGAAGAACTCCTGGAATTCCCGGGAACCGTCCTTGAATTGCTGCCGAACGCGACCTTCCGTGTGCAGCTTGAGAATGAGCACGTCGTGATCGCGCATACCGCGGGCAAGATGCGCAAGAACCGGATCCGCGTGCTGGCGGGCGACAAGGTTCTCATCGAAATGACGCCCTATGACCTCACCAAGGGCCGCATCACGTATCGCTTCAAATAGCGTGCGATGAGCCGCCCGCTCCTCGTCCTGGCGAGCGCGAGCCCGCGCCGCCGCGACTTGCTGGCGCAGATCGCCGTGACGCCCGATCGGGTGCTCGCCCCCGCGATCGATGAAACACCCAAGAAGGCCGAACTCCCGCGCGCCTATGCGATCCGCATGGCGGGCGGGAAGCGCGCGGCGGCACTTGGCGCCTGGCGCGCCGAGGGCGGCGATGCAGGCGCGCTGATCTTGGCCGCCGACACGGTCGTGGCGTGCGGGCGGCGCATTCTTCCCAAGGCGGAAAACGAGCGCGAGGTGCGCGACTGCCTGGCGCTCCTCTCCGGCCGGCGCCATCAAGTGATGACCGCGATCGCGCTCGCCGCCGGCGGGAACATGCCCGCCGTGCGCGTCGTGCTGGCGCGCGTGACGCTGAAGCGCCTCAGCGATCGCGAGATCGCCGCCTATGCCGCGAGCGGTGAAGGCATCGGCAAGGCGGGCGGCTATGCGATCCAGGGCCGCGCGGGCGCCTTCGTGAAGGCGATCAACGGATCTTGTTCCGCGATCGTCGGCTTGCCGCTCTTGGAGACGGCCGCGCTCCTGGCCGCGCACGGCTTTCCCCCTGGGCAATGATGTGCTGATCTAGACGCTGCGTAATTCGGTTAAGGGGCATGGATGGCCCAGGATGTGTTGATCAATGTCGGTGCCGGGGAAACCCGTGTCGCCGTCGTTGCCGATGGCCGGCTGGAGGAATTCTATCTCGAGCGCACGATCGGCCCGAACGCGCTTGGCGGGCGCGCCGGGCGCTCGCTGCTCGGCAACATCATCATCGGCCGCGTGCAGCGCGTGCTGCCGGGGATGCAGGCCGCCTTCGTCGATGTCGGGCTGGAGCGCGCGGGCTTTCTAGGCGCGAAGGAAGCGCGCTGCCTCGCCGACCTGCCGAGCTTTCATGAAGGCGCGGCGCCCTGCATCTCGAAATTGCTTCTGGAAGGTCAGGCGCTCCTCGTCCAGGTGGTGAAGGACCCGATCGGCGATAAGGGCGCGCGGCTCTCCGCAAACGTGACGCTGCCCGGTCGCCTGCTCGTCTTCGTGCCGAACCAGCGGGGCCTTGCGCTTTCGCGCCGCATCGAGGACGAGGCGGAACGCGCGCGCCTGCAGGCGATCGTTGAGCGGCTGATCGCGAACGGCGAGGGCCGCTTCATCACGGGCGCCGGCTACATCGTGCGCACCGCCGCCGTCGGGCGCGACGAGGCCGAACTCGCCGAGGATGCCGAGCGCCTGGCCGAGGCCTGGCGTGCGCTCGCCTTGAAGCGCCAGGGCGCGCATCCGCCCGCGACCCTCTATTACGACCTCGACACGGTCGAGCGCACGCTGCGCGATTTCGTCGACGATGAAACCGGCCGTGTGCTGATCGATGACCCCGATGCCTTCGCGCAGGCGAAAGCCTACGCCGCCCGCGCGATGCCGGAGGCCGAGGCGCGCGTCACGCTTCACAACGGCCCCGATTTCCTCTTCGATCTCTACGACCTCGAACCGCAGATCGAGGCGCTCCTGCGCCCGCGTGTCGGCCTGCGCTGCGGCGGCTGGATCACGATCGAGACGACCGAGGCGTTGACCGCGATCGACGTCAATTCCGGCAGCCTCACCGACACGACCGGCCTTGAAGAGACGAGCGTGCGCACCAATCTCGATGCGGCGGCCGAGATCGGCCGCCAATTGCGGCTGCGCGGGATCGGCGGGCTTGTTGTCATCGATTTCATCCATATGGGCGACCCGGAGAACATCGCCTGCGTGCTCCAGACGCTCGCGATGGGGTTGGGCCGCGACCGGGTGCCGACGCAGATCTCGTGTTTTTCCGAATTCGGCCTCGTCGAGCTCACGCGCAAGCGTACGCGCGACCCTTTGCTGAAATGCCTGACCGAGCCTCTCGAAGGGTGTTACGGCGGGCGCATCAAGACGGTCGAAACCCTCGGCTGCGAAGTGCTGCGCCGGCTCGAGCGCGAGGCGCGCGCGCGGCCCGGCCGGGCGTTGACGGTCTGCGTCGGGCCCGAGCTGGCCGGCTGGTTCGGCGAGAACGCCGCCTCAATCGAGGAGGCGCTGCGCCGCCGCGGCGTTGCGCGCTACGTCGTCGATCGGCGCGAGAGCTGGCCGCGCATGCGCCACGATATCGCCGAGCAACGCTCGTGAGCGCGCGGCGCTGCCCCGTCTGCGACCGTCCGAGCATCGAGGCGATGCGCCCCTTCGGCTCGCGCCGCGGCGCCGATGTCGATCTCTCGCGCTGGCTGAAGGGCGCCTACCGCATTCCGGGCGAAACGGCCAAGGAAACCGACGAGGACGCGGCCGGGGGGCGTCTGGACAGGGGTCCTCAAACCCCCTAAACAGCCAATCCTTTCGCGGCGGGCCCAGCCCGCAGGCAGGCCTGGGTAGCTCAGTTGGTAGAGCAACGGACTGAAAATCCGTGTGTCGCTGGTTCGATTCCGGCCCCAGGCACCAGCACCCTCACCGTCCCGCCGGGAGGGATTGCCGCACAAATCGATTTTCCTGTGCCGCGCGCGCCACTTATCATGCGAGAATCAGAACGGGAGGGGCGCGTCGATGCCCGGGCGTATGGCGTTGGATCTTGTCCGCTTTCAGGCGGACGTGGCTTGGGCCACCGGTGAGTGGGGCTCGAAACTGTTGGCCGAGCCGTTTCTGCGGCAGATCTGCCCGATGGGCGACGGCTGGCATCCGGTGTTGACGATACCTGGCTTCGCGGGGCCGGAAGTGACGCTCCGCCCGCTGAACCGGTTCCTGAACGCGCAGGGCTTCCGCGCCATCGGCTGGGGGCAAGGTACCAATCGCGGCCCGCGCAGCGCCGCGCATCTCGATCGCATGACCGAGCGTGTCGTCAAGAAGATCGAGCGCCTGGCTGACATTCACGAGCGCAAGGTCTCCCTCATCGGCCAGAGTCTTGGCGGCATCTATGCGCGCGAGGTGGCACGCGCGGCGCCCGATCTCGTCGATCGCGTCATCACGCTGGGCAGCCCCGCCTATCTGGGCGCGAACCGGATCATGACGATCAACAAGCTCGTTGATTCCGTCGCGCGTTTCTCGACCGGTAAGAGCCACGATGAGCACGCGGAGCTGGCGCGCCTCACCGAGATCCACAAGGCGCCGCCCAAGGTGCCGCTGGTGTCGATCTTCAGCGCGCTCGATGGGGTCGTCGCGCCGGAGGCCGCGCTCATTCCCTCCACCGATCTTCAGCAGTCTGACGGTGTGCCGCGCGAGAACATCGAAATCCTGGGCAGCCATTGCGGCATGGGGGTGGCCCCGATCGCGCTGCTGGCGATCACTGACAGGCTGACGGTTGATCCCGCTCATTGGCGCCCCTTCGATCCCGACCTCTATTTGAAGGGGCCGCTGCGCTTTCTGTCCTTTCTCGCCTATCCCCGCCGGGCACGCGACGTCGCGTCGCAGATGTTCCCCGAGGATGGTCCGATTTCAGTGGCTTAGCGCCCCCAATCCCGGTCCTCGCGGGGTTGACATTTGTTGCGGTGCAGCACAGATATGCTGCGGCGCACGTAAGGCGCCTTCTGAGTTGCGCAACGGATGGGGTTGCCGCTGGCTCTGCGCCTTCTCCCCCGTTGAAAGACATGGAAAATCTGGGCCCGGGGTGGCCCTCACGAGGTGAAAAAAAATGGCTGAAAATATCTCGATGAATGGCGCCGCGGACGAGACCCCGGCGACCGTGGCGGCCGCGAAGCCCGCGAAGGCTCCCAAGGCCCGTAAGACCACCAAGCCGGCTGCCAAGCCCTCGAAGGCGGCCAAGACGGTGAAGGCGAGCGCGGCTGCGCCTCGCAAGGCCGCCAAGGCCTCCGGCGAAGGCATGTCGGCAGTCTTCACGTTCCCGGCCTTCGACAAGATCTCCGACGAAATCCGCGAGCGCTTCGCCGACACGGCAGAACGTGTGCGCGAGACGTTTGGCTCGGTCGGCGGCGGTTTCGGAGCGGCCCGCGAGACGGCGAGCGAGGCCCTCGAGGCCCTCAAGGAAAGCTATGGCCGCGCCGGCAAGGGCGTGCGCGAGGTCAATCTTCAGGCGCTCGAGTTTGCGCAGGACGACGCCAACCGCTTCTTCGACATGGTCAAGGCCGTGTTCGGCGCGGGCTCGGTGAAGGAAGCGCTCGAGATCCAAGGCGATTTCGTCCGCACGCAGTTCCAGACGCAGGTTCGCCAGGCCCGCGAAATTGGCCAAATGAGCATCGAAGCGACTCGCGAGGCCATTACGCCGATTTCCGAGACGGTTTCGGAAGTCGTCAGCAAGGTTCGCAAGGCGGCCTAAGCAAGCATGGAGTGTCCGGAGCCGGATCTTCCGGCTCCGGATTGCGATCTCGACCACGACGCGAGGATATCGCAATCATGACTCGACGCGAGACGCCGCGCCGGCCGACGGCGCTCGTCACCGGCGCGTCATCCGGTATCGGACGGGAACTGGCCCGCGTTTATGCCGAGAACGGCCATCATGTCGTTCTCGTCGCGCGTCGCCAGGACCGGCTCGAGGCGCTTGCCGCTGAACTGTCGGCGGCCCATGGCGTGAGGGCCATTCCCATCGCGCTCGATCTGCTCGATCCCGCGGCGCCTGAAGTGCTCTTTGATCGCACGGTCGGCGCGCGGATCGATATTGACGTGCTCGTGAACAACGCGGGCTTCGGGCATTTCCGCGACTTTCTCGACACGCGCATGGCGGAACACGCCAGCGTCGTGCATCTGAATGTCGTGGCGCTGACGCAGCTGACACATCTCTTTCTGCCGGAGATGATCAAGCGCGGCCGCGGCAGCATCCTTAACATTGCATCGGTTGCGGCGTTCTCGCCTGCGCCCTCTGCCGCTGTCTACGGCGCAACGAAGGCTTATGTGCTCTCGCTCTCTCAGGCCTTGGCGGCCGAACTCGAAGGCACGGGCGTCACCGTGACGGCATTGTGCCCGGGACTGACGGAGACGGAGTTTTCAGAGGTCGCAACCGGCCGCTCCAAGCCGCGTGCGCTTGTCCCCAGCATGATGAAGGCGACAGCGCGCGATGTCGCGCTCGCCGGCTATCGCGCAGCCTCTGCCGGCGAAGAGGTGCATATCAATGGCCTTGCTTATCGCGCCGGCATCGAATGGCTCAGGTGGCAGCCCCGTTTCGTGACGCGCGCGTTCAGCCGGGTGCTCGGCCGCCAATTGCAGAGCGGCTTCTAGCGCGCCGCGTGGCTCCCTTGATCAGAATCGCGGTGCGGGCGTCCGCCCCAGAAGCGCGCGGAGTTTCGCTTCGAGCTGACGGTAGCTGAAAGGCTTGGCGATATAGCCGGTGACGCCGGCCGTCTTTGCTTGAAGAACGGATTCGCGATCGGTCCGCCCGGTCACCATCAGGAAAGGAATGTCGATCCCGGCGGACCGGACCTGGCGCAGCAATTCGACGCCCGTCATTTTCGGCATGTTCCAATCGCAGATGACGACGTCGACCATGTCGCCGGCGTTGTCGAGGAAGGTGAGTCCGTCGCGTCCGTCCGGCGCCTCGAACACCTGATTGATGCCGATTTCTTTCAGCATCGCGCGCAGCATCGCGCGCGCCGTGGATTGGTCGTCGATAATGATGATGCGAAGATCCTCGAGCGTCTGCATCATCAGGCGCACTCCCGCCGCGGTTCGCCAATGCGCTCCAGGGCCCGCGCGACACCCGCAGCCAGAGCCTCGTGCGGGAAAGGCTTTTTGACCACGATCGCATCACGCGGCAGCATCGTCGTCATGGGCGCCGCATCGAGTGTGTGGCCGGTGACATAGACGACGGCGATGTCGGTTTGCAGGGCCTGGGCGAGCGCGGCGAGACGCGGCCCGCTCATCTCTGGCATCACGAGATCGGTGATCAAGAGGTCGACGACACCGACCGTATCGAGAACCGCGAGAGCTTCGTGACCGCTCGCCGCTGCATGCACCTCAATGCCGATCTCTTGGAGGGCGCGCCGCAGCAATTCGAGCAAGGCCGGTTCGTCTTCGACGACGATCGCGCGCCGTCCCTCGAAGCGCGGTCGTGCGAAGCCTGACTCGGGGCCCGTGGCGATGAGCTTCGCTTGCAGCGGCAGGGTGATCGTGGCGGTCGTCCCGCGCGTCGGCGCGGAATGGAGCGCGACGGTACCGCCGCAATCCTCAACGATACGCGCGACGAGCGGCAGGCCAAGGCCGGTACCTTTGCCGCCGTCTTTCGTGGTGAAGAAGGGCTCGAACGCATGTTGTGCGGTCTCGGCATCCATGCCGACGCCGGTATCCTTCACGGCGAGGATCGCTTTGCCCGGCGAACCGTCATGCTCGCTGGCAGGCCGCACGTTGAGATCGATCGTGATTGTGCCGCCATTCGCCATGGCGTCGCGCGCATTGATCACGAGGTTGAGAATCGCCTGCGCCAGCATCTGCTCGCTGCCGCGCACAGGGACGGCCTGATCGGGTAGGTGAAGCGCGATGCGATAGTTCTCGCCGAGCAGCGGCCGCAGCAATGGTTCCTGTTGGCGCAATAAGGCGACGAGGTCGAACGTACCCATTTCGGGCACCGTGCGCCGGCCGAAGGCGAGGAGCGATTGCGAGAGCTGCGCGCCGCGCCGCTTCGATGATGGGCGCGACGTATTCGCTCTCGATTTCGCCCCGCGCCATCGCGGAACGGATGAGGGTGGCATAGCCCTCGATGATGGAGAGAAGGTTGTTGAACTCGTGCGCGACGCCGCTCGTGAGTTCGCCTAGCGATTCGAGCCGGTGGCTCTGCTGAGACTTGGCCATCTCCGAATGACGCTCGCTGAGATCGGTTTGCGTCGCGACATAGAGCTCGAGCGTGCCGTCTAGACCGAAAATCGGGGCGATCGCGATCGAGCAGAGGAACGTCGTGCCATCGTGGCGCGTCGCGCGGAGATCGATTGCAAGCGGCTTGCCGTGCGCAATCGCGGCCCGGAGGGCGTTCCGCTCGGCCCCGCCCGTCGTATCGGCGAGATGGAAATCAAACGATTGGCCGAGCACATCGCAGGGCTTTGATCCCGTCATGGCGAGGAAGGCAGGATTGACGAGGACGATCGGGTTTGTCGGCAGTGTTGGATTGAAGACGTAGAGGGCGCTTGGCGCCGCATCGATCGCGATCGCCATCAGCCGATTCTGCCGGTTGAGATCGACGAGTTGCGCCTCGCGCCGATGCAAATCGGTGATGTCAGCGATCGTGAGAATCTGGCGGTTGCGGTGAGCGCTTCGCTGCTCGACGCGATAGACCCGCGCATCCAGCGTGCGCATGGTACGCGTGAAGCACCCGGCGCGGAAATCGCTCGCGGCATCGCGCGCGAAAGCTTCCGCCGTCACGCCTTCGTGCGTCAGGTCGAGGATGCCTTGGCGGGAGAGCGCCAGCATGATGTCGAGGAAGCTCTGTCCGCGGTGCAGGAATTCGGGTGATCGGGGGATGGATTGCTTCGCGATCGGATTGGCATAGGCGAGCCGGCCCCGCCGGTCGAAGGCGAGGATGCCAACGCAGATACCTTCGACGGCGTCGCTGAGGAACCAGCGCTCGCCGGTGCCGCCGCGCCCATAGACCAGGGCGAGCGCGACGAAACCGAGCATGGCGACGAATGCGCCCACGATGCCAGCCCCGATGAGGAAGGCCAGGGCTACATCGCCGGCGAAGTATCGGCTCGGGTCCAGAAGGGGCAGGGCACTGGGTTGGAGGTGAGGCATCGGCTGTGTGGGTCCCAAGAAACCAACCGATCTTTAATGAAACAAACAAAAAGAGCGTAAACAAGAAAACACAACCAATAGGAGATAAGCCGAGGTGAACCTCGTGAAATAGACGGGTAGGGAAGCTGAGACTAAGGTACGTCTGTCGCCGCGCATGGCCGGGCGGCCGCCGAGGCGGGGCGCGGCACCAACGATTTGTCCAGAAACGTGGTCCGGGGCGGACCAATCAACGTGGAGCGAGCGCGAATGGCGATCCTGGGAGCGATCCTGCGCTGGATTTTCAGCATTTTCGCGAATGCATTCAAGGCGTTACTGACGATCGTCGTGATGGTCATGATCATCGCATTTCTCTCCGGGTTCCTGGGCGCGTTTTCGGGCGCCACGCTTCCCGGCCGCATGCTACTCACCCTCGATGCCCGCCAGGGCTTCCTCGACCAGCCGCAGCCCGCCGCCTTCCCCGGCTTCGGGGAGCAGCGCCCCTCGGCTATTGACACGGTGCTGGCGCTTGCCAAGGCCGAGAATGACGACCGCGTGCGCGGGCTTTTCATCCGGCTGGGCTCCGGCGGCATTTCCTACGGTCATGTTGAGGAATTGAGGGAAGCGATCAAATCCTTCCGCGCGAAGGGCAAGTTCGTGATCGTCCACGCGCAGAGCTTCGCCTCGAACGGGCTTGCGGACTACTATCTGGCCTCGAGCGCCGACGCGATTTGGCTGCAGCCCGGCAGCGAGGTCGACGCAGCGGGCGTGGCGAGCTACACGCCTTTTCTCCGTGGCCTGTTCGACAAGATCGACGCCACGCCCCAATTGGCCCAGCGCGAGGAATATAAGAGCGCGGCCGACATGTTCATGCAGTCAGACTACACGCCCGCGCATCGCGAGGCGACGACGCGGCTGATCACCTCAATCTATGAAAACGCTGTTGCCGGCATTGCCGACGGGCGCGACATGGCGCCGCCCGCCGTAAAGGCGCTGCTCGAAGCTGCGCCCCACACCGCGGCGGACGCGGTTGCGGCGAAACTCGTTGATCAGCTTGGCTATGACGATGATGCGCTTGCGGCCGCCAAGGACGAAGCGAACGGCGCCGAGCCCACGAGTCTGTGGACCTATTTCGAAAGCGAAGGAGGGCCCTACGCACCGGCTTTTGGCGGAGCGGCCGTGGTCGCGCTCGTCAACGGCGACGGGCAGATCGTCGAGGGCAAGGGTGGCCCAGATCCCTTCGGCGGGGAAGCGATCTTCGGCGGCGACACGGTCGCGCAAGCGATCCGCGACGCGACAGAGGATGAGGACGTCAAGGCGATTCTCTTCCGCGTGAATTCGCCGGGCGGCTCGGCGATCGCCTCCGATCAGGTGCTCGACGCGGTGAAAAAGGCGCGCGCAGCGGGTAAAATTGTGATCGTGAGTATGGGATCTGTCGCGGCGTCGGGCGGATATTATGTGGCTGCCGCCGCAGACCGGATTTTCGCGCTGCCATCGACGCTCACGGGATCAATCGGCGTCGTCTACGGAAAGGTTGCGACCGGCGGTACTTACGCGCTGCTGGGGATCAACATTGAAGGCGTCGCCGTTGGCGGGCCGGCCGCGACGATGCAAAACTCGGTCGATCCCTATACGCCCGAGCAGCTCGCCGCCATTCAGCGCATGATCGATCAAGTCTATGGCGATTTTCTCAACAAGGTGGCGGAAGGCCGCGACATGTCCGTCGCCCGCGTGCGCCAGATCGCACGCGGCCGCGTGTGGACGGGTGCCGATGCGAAGCCGCTGGGCCTTGTGGACGAGTTCGGCGGCTTGCGGGCTGCGCTTTCCGCGACGCGCGAGATGCTGGGACTGACGACAGACGCCGAGATCGAGCTGCGCACCTTCCCCCACCCCAAATCGCCGCTTGAGGCGCTGGCCGAAATGTTCGGCGGCGCGTCGAGCGCGATGCAAGTGCTCGTCAGCCTGCGCCCGCTCCTGGAGTCCGATGCCGCTTACGCGATCCTGCACGCGGTGAGCACGGAACCGGGCGATGCGCGCATGCCGCCGCAGCAACTGCGTTAGTCGCGGCCGGGCGTCAGGCTTAGATAGCGTGTGCGGTGTACGCCCGTTACGTTGTCGTGCCAGCCCGTGACATAGGGCTGAACGAGATTGCGCGAGACGCCGAAATAGAGCGGCGCCACGGCATGCGCATCGAGCATCAACTGCTCGGCCTCGGTGAGAAGCGCTTCGCGGGCCGTCGCGTCCGCTTCCGCGTCCGCCTGTTCCATGAGGACTTCGAAGCGCGGATCGGCGTAGCGCGGGATATTCATCCGTCCGGATGAGGGTTGGGTGAGAAAGAGGAAGTTTTTCGCATCGTTGTAATCGGCGATCCAATTGGCCTCGCCGACATCGTAGTTCCCGCCGCGCACCGTGTCGTAGTGGACCTTCTTCTCGCTGACGAGGAGTTCGGCATCCGCGCCGATCGCCTTCCACATCGAGGCGAGCGCAACCGCGACGCGGCGTGAATCGGGATCCGAAATGACATTGTAGCTGAAGCGGAGGGGATTGCCCGGCCCGAAGCCCGCATCGGCGAGGAGGACCTTCGCGCGCTCGATGCGGGCCTCCTGCGGCTCGTCCTTGAAGCGGAGTTGCGCGCCGGAGGAATAATGCGCCATGCCCGGCGGCACCAGCGCATAGGCCGGCCGCTCGCCGGCCTTGAGAATCTTTTCGACAATCACGCCGCGATCAATGGCGAGCGAAAGCGCTTCGCGCACACGCACATCGTCGAACGGCGCGCGCGACATGTTGAAGGCGATGTAGCGCGTATTGATGAAAGGCGCGATCCGCGTTGCCTCGGGCAGTTCGGCGCGCACGAACTCGATTTTCTGGGACGGGATGCCGGCGTTGATGTCGAGTTCGCCCGCGCGGAAGCGCTTGAGCGCAGCCTCCGAGTCATCCGTCGGATAGAAGACCACGCTGTCGATCGAAACGTTCTCCGCGTCGTAAAACAGCGGGTTGCGCGCGATCCGGATGAACCCGTTCGGCTGCCATTCCTGAAGCACGTAGGGTCCGTTCGAGACCATGACGCCGGGGCTCGTCCAATTGGCGCCCTGTGTCTCGACGACGTGTTTCGGCACGGGGAAGAGCGAGAAATGGGTGAGGAGCTGAAGGAAATAGGAGGCGGGATGCGCGAGCGTGATCTCGAGCGTGCGCGGATCGATCGTGCGCACTTGCAGCGCCTCCGGCCCCGCCTCGCCGGAATTATAGGCTTGCGCGCCGGCGATCGGATAGAGGATCGAGGCGTACTCGGCGGCGAAGGTGGGTGCGAGAATGCGCTGATAGGAATAGACGAAATCATCCGCCGTCACCGGCACGCCGTCCGACCAGACATGTCCCTCGCGGATCGTGAACGTGTAGACCTTGCCGTCTGCGCTCACGGTATGGCTCTCGGCCGCGCCGTAGACCGGATCGCCCTTCGGATCGTCGGTCATCAGTCCCAGGATCATGTCGCCGATGACGTTGCTCTCCCAGCTGCCGGTCGCGCGTTGCGGATCGAGCGTGTCGGGTTCGTTCATGTTGCCGCGGTGAAGGACGCTTTCGGCCCCTGCCGGCAGAGCGCCGACACCCGCAAGCGCGAGGGCGATCAGGAACCCGGAAAGGACGCGCAGCATCAGCTCGCCTCCCGTTCGAGCCGCAGCCAGCGCGTGCGGTACGTGTCGCGCAGATTGCCCTGGAAGCCCTTCACATAGGTCTGAACGAGATTGCGGTTCTTCGGAAACCGTGTCGGGATGATCGCGTAGTCGTCGAGGATCAGCTGCTCGGCCTCTTCGAGCAATTCGGCGCGGCGCGCTCCTTCCGCGGTGCGCTTGGCCTGGCCCATCAGCACGTCGAATTGGGGCGACGACCAGCGGCCATAGTTGAAGCCTTCGGTGTCGGTCTCGAACAGGAAGAGGATGTTCTCCGCGTCGTTGTAGTCGAGGATCCAGCCCGCTCCGCCAAGCTCGAAATCGCCTTCCTGCAGATAGACGTAGAGCGTTTTCGCTTCCGACGCGCGCAGCTCGACATCGATATAGATCGCCTTGAACATGTCCTGGACGGCAGCCGCGACGCGCTTCGCGTCGGGCGAATTGCCCTGTTCGAGCCGCAGCTTCAGGCGGTTCTCCGGCCCGAACCCGGCCTCGCTCATCAGCGCTTGCGCCCGCGCGATCCGCGCCTCCTGCGGCATGTCCTTGAAGCTCATGCGGGCCTTGCCGGTCGTTCCCGCCGTGCCGGGTGGCACGATCGAATAGGCCGGCTCGTCATTGAACGCGAGCACGCGCGTGCCGATCGTCTCGCGGTCATAGGCAAGGTTGAGCGCTTCGCGCACGCGCCGGTCATCGAGCGGCGGCTTGGTGACGTTGATCGCGACATAGGAGAGCGTGAGCGCGAGATCCTCGCGGAGCGTTTCGGGAATTTCCGCGCGCACGGTATCGAGGTCCTGGCTCGACAGCCGGCTCTGCATGTCGAGTTCGCCCGCGCGGAACCGCTTGAACGCGGCAGACGGGTCCTCCGTCGGATAGAAATCGACTTCCGCGATGGAAACCGCCGCTGCGTCATAGAAAACCTCGTTCTTGACGAGCCGCACGACGTCGTTGGGCCGCCATTCGGCGAGCAGATAGGGCCCGTTCGCGACGTAATTGCCGGCCTTCACCCAATCATCGCCTTTCGCCTCGACGACATGCTTGGGAAGAGGATAGGCGGTGTGGTGCATCAGCAATTGGGGCAGATAGGGCGCGGGATGCTCGAGCGAGAGTTCCAGCGTCTTGGCATCGATCGCGCGCGCGCCCAGCGCCTCAGGCGGCATCGTGCCAGCGCTCACGGCTTTCGCGTTCTTGAAGAGATAGAGGATCGAGCTGTATTTCGCGGCCGTCGCCGGATCGAGGATGCGCCGCCACGCGAACACGAAATCGTCCGCCGTCACCGGCTCGCCGTCCGACCATTTATGATCGCGGATCGTGAAAATCCACACGAGCCCGTCATCGCTCACCGAATAGCTTTCAGCGGCGCCCAGCATCGGCTCGCTCGCCGCGTCCTCGGTGAAAAGGCCCATCAGCATCTCGCCGATGATGTTGTTCTCCCAATGCCCTTCGGCGAGATGGGGATCGAGACTTTCCGGCTCCGCGCCGTTGCCGCGCCGAAGCACATTCGTCTCCCCGCCGCTGTCGCAGGCGCTGAGCGTGAGCGCGATGAGGAGCATCGAGAGAGGCAGGAACGTCAGGCGCATCGCAATCCCTTCGGCGTGTCGTCCGTTATTGGAAAAAACTCATGAACCAGCCCCACCACCCGACTTCCTTAGGCGGCGCGTCGGGGGAAGTGTCTTCCCGCTCCGGCCCGGTCCAGGGTTTGAGGTCAAGGAAGCGGGTCGGATGGATGTCGACCACATTGTCGACCCAGCCCCTTACCGTCATGTGGAGGAGATTGCGCGACGTGCCGAAATAGACCGGCGCCATCGGCAGATCATCGAGCAGCATCTGCTCGGCGCGCGTGAGGATCGCGCCGCGCGCCACGGGATCGCTCGTCCGGTCGCCCTCCGCGACGAGCGCATCGAACGCCGGGTTGGAATAGCCCGCATAGTTCATCTGCCCTGAGCGCGTCTCGGCGAGGAACAGGAAATTCCGCGCGTCGTTATAGTCCGCGATCCAGCCCGCCCAGCCGATATCGAAATTGCCGGTACGCAGATTGGTGTAGTGGATACGGCTTTCCGAGCCTTGCGGTTCCGCTATGACGCCGATCTTGCGCCACATGTCTTGAAGCGCGACGACGATGCGGCGATTATCCGCCGTGTTCGAGAAGAGGATATTGGCGCGCAGCGGTTTGTCGGGGCCAAAGCCCGCCTCCGCCAGCAGCGCGCGCGCGGTCTCGCGGCGCTCCGTGATCTCGGCCTCCGCGCCCTGGATCCGCGCGGTCCCCGGATAGGCGTGAATGCCGGGCGGCACGAGCGCCATCGCCGGCACCTGGATGCCCTTGAGCACGGCGTAGTTGAGGAGGTCGCGATCGATCGCGAGCGTGAGCGCGCGGCGCACGCGCACATCGTCGAACGGGGGATGTCTCAGATTGAAGACGACATAGGTCGTCAGCATGAAAGGGTGGATGCGGACGGCGTCCGGCAGATTGTCGCGCAGCCACTCGAGCTGGCTGATCGGTAGATCGTTGTTGAGGTCGAGTTCGCTTGCGCGAAATTGCTTCAGCGCGGCCTCGCCGTCCGTGGTGGGAAAGTAGCTGACGGCATCGAGCGCGACGTTGGCCGCGTCATAGAAAAGCGGGTTCTTGACGAGCCGGATGTGATCGTTCGGCACCCATTCATCGAGCGTGTAGGGCCCGTTGCTGACCATCCCCGGCCGGCCGGACCAGTCCTTCCCCTCCGCCTCGACGATGTGCTTGGGCACCGGATACATCGTGTAGTGCGTAAGGAGCTGGAGGAAATAGGGCGCGGGATAGGCAAGCGTGATCTCGAGCGTGCGCGGATCGATCGCCCGCGCGCCGACCGCGTCCGGCGCCATCTCGCCCGCATTGACCGCCTCGGCGTTCTTCACCGCGAAGGTGAGCGAGGCGTATTGCGCGGCGGTCTTGGGATCGTTGATCCGCCGCAGCGCATAGACGAAATCATCCGCCGTCACCGGCACGCCATCCGACCAGACATGCCCCTCGCGGATGGTGAAAGTATAGGTGAGCCCGTCATCGCTCACCGTGTAGCTTTCCGCCGCCCCGGGGATCGGCTCGCCCTTTGCGTCGAACGTCATCAGGCCGACGAACAGGTCGACGATGAGGTTGTTCTCCCACTGGCCGGTGACCTTGTGGGGGTCGAGCGAATCCGGCTCGGAAGTATTGCCGCGCTTGAGCTCGCTCATCGCAAGGGCGTGCGGCGGCGCGGCGCTGACGAGCGCGAACGCGGCGAGGGCGAAAGCTAGGAGGAGGCGCTGGATCACGGAGCAGAGAATAGCCGCCCTGGCGCCCCTTCTCCTAGGGGGCCTAATCGGGAAAATGACACGCAACCACGCTCCCGTCCTCGGCGCCGCGCGCGGCGAGCGCGGGCACCTCGTGCGCGCATTTCTCGGCCGCCTTGGGACAGCGCGTGCGGAACACGCAGCCCGACGGCGGATCGAGCGGCGAGGGCAGATCATCGCCGATCATCAGCCGCTCTTTGTCGCGCTCGAGGCTGGGGTCGGGGATCGGCGCGGCCGAGAGCAGCGCGCGCGTATAGGGATGGCGCGGCCGGCGGTTGAGCGTCTCGGTCTCAGCAAGCTCCATGATCTTGCCGAGATAGAGCACCAGCACCCGGTGGCTCACATGCCGCACCACCGCCAGATCGTGGCTGATGAACAGCAGCGAGAGGCCGAAATCGCGCTGCAAATCGCTCAGGAGATTGAGGATCTGCGCGCGGATCGAGACATCGAGCGCGCTCACCGGCTCGTCGCACACGATGAGTTTCGGCTCCAGAATCATCGCGCGCGCGATGCCGATGCGCTGCGCCTGGCCGCCCGAGAATTCATGCGGGTAGCGGCTGATCATCTGCGGCGAGAGCCCGACGCGGTTCATCATCGCGGAAACCTTCGCGCGCCGCTGGGCGGCGTCGAGCTCTGGCAGGAAGCTCTGCAGCGGCTCGGCGATGATGTCGCCGACTGTCATGCGCGGATCGAGCGAGGCGAGCGGGTCCTGGAAAATGATCTGAAGGTCGCGCCGGCGCGGCCGCATCTGCGCTTCGGAAAGCGCCGTCAGTTCCTCGCCCGCGAAAATGGCGCGCCCGGCGGTCGTGGGGATGAGCCGCAGGATCGCGCGGCCGAGCGTCGATTTTCCGCATCCCGATTCCCCGACGACGCCGAGCGTCTCGCCGGAAGCGAGCGTGAAGGAAACGCCATCGACGGCCTTGAGCGGCCGCGGCGCGCTGAACAGGCCCGGCTGCGGCACCGGAAAATGCACCTTCAGATCATCAACGATGAGGAGCGGCGCCTCGCTCATGGCAGCACCGCGCCGCTCTCGGTGAAGCCGCCGAGGTGACAGGATTTGAGATGGGCCGGCGCGCCCGCCTCCCGCAGCAGCGGGCGTTCGGTGTCGCAGCGATCGAACCGATAGGCGCAGCGCGGCGCGAACGGACAGCCGGGCGGCAGCATCTGAAGGTTCGGCGGCTGGCCCGCGATCGCGGTAAGCGCGCCGCCGCGCTGATCGGGCCTTGGAACGGAGGAGAGGAGCCCGCGCGTATAGGGGTGCTGCGGCGCGCGGAAGAGCGGACCGACGGGCGCCGTCTCGCAGAAGGCGCCCGCATACATCACGTTCACCCGGTCGCAGAGGCCCGCGACGATTCCCAGATCATGCGTGATGAGGATGATCGCCATGCCCATCCGGCGGCGCAGATCGCCAAGCAGATCGAGGATCTGCGCCTGCACCGTCACGTCGAGCGCGGTCGTCGGCTCGTCCGCGATGAGGAGCGCCGGCTCGCAGAGCAGCGCTATCGCGATCATCACGCGCTGGCGCATGCCGCCGGAAAATTCGTGCGGGTACTGATCGAGCCGGTTCTTGGCATCGGGAATACGCACCTGATCGAGCGCGGCGAGGGCCTTGGCGCGCGCCTCGTCATGGCTGAGGCCGCGATGGCGCACCAGCACTTCGCTGAGTTGCTGGCACACGCGCATATGGGGCGTGAGGCTCGTCATCGGGTCCTGGAAGATCATCGCCATCTTGGCGCCGCGAATTTGATTGAGCCTGCGCGGCGGAAGCCCGACGAGCTCCGTCCCCTGAAAACGCGCGGAGCCGGTGACCGTGCCGTTGCTCGCGATGAGGCCCATCAGCGCGAGGAAGGTCTGCGACTTGCCCGAGCCAGACTCCCCGACGATGCCGACGCACTCGCCCGGCGCGACGTCGAGGCCGATCCCGTTGACGGCGTTCACCGTGCCGTCCGGCGTCTCGAACCGCACGGACAAGTCGCGAACGCTGAGCAGCGCGTCGCCCGTCACGCTCAGCGATCCTTCGGGTCGAGCGCGTCGCGCAGACCATCGCCGATGAAGTTGAGCGAGAACAGCGTCACCGCCATGAAGAGCGCAGGGAAAAACAGCATCCAGGGCTTCGTTTCCATCTCGTTCGCGCCTTCCGAGATGAGCACGCCCCAGGAGGTGAGCGGCTCTTGAATGCCGAGCCCGAGGAACGAGAGGAAGCTCTCCGCGAGGATGACGGCCGGAATCGTCAGCGTCACGTAGACGACGACGGGGCCGAGCAGATTGGGGATCACGTGCCGGCGGATCATCGTGAAGGTGCCGACCCCCGCCGCGCGCGCCGCCTCGATGAATTCCTTCTGGCGGATCGAAAGCGTCTGCCCACGGACGATCCGCGCCATCGTCAGCCATTCGACCGCGCCGATCGCGACGAACATCAAAATGAAGTTCCGGTCGAACACCACCATCAGGATGATGACGAAGAAGATGAAGGGGAGGGAATAGAGGACGTCTACGATCCGCATCATGATCGCGTCCACCC
Organism: Alphaproteobacteria bacterium; assembly: GCA_016124385.1. Lineage (GTDB taxonomy): Bacteria > Pseudomonadota > Alphaproteobacteria > Micropepsales > Micropepsaceae > JACADY01. The sequence continues at coordinate 224,781 of WGNU01000005.1, forward strand.
GCCCGCCGACGAACCCGGCGACCGCGCCCCACAAAACGCCGATGATGAGGCTGACGACGGTCGCGACGATCCCGACGGCGAGGCTGACGCGCGCGCCATAGAGCACGCGCACAAACAAGTCGCGCCCGTTCGCGTCCGTGCCGAACCAATGCTGCTCATCGAAGGTTGGCGGGATCGCGATGCGGTCATAGTCGATGTCGTAATAGGCGTGCGGGCTGAGCACGTCGGCCAGCAGCGCCATCAGCGCGATGGTGCCGAGCGCGATCATGCTCGCGACCGCCGCGCGATTGGCGAAGAGGCGCCGCCGCGCATCGTCCCAGAGCGAGCGCCCCTTGATCGGCTCCAGCGCGTCGCCCGGCGCTGCTTGCCCCGCAAGGCTCATGCGAGCCTCACTTTCGGGTCGAGCACCGCGTAGAGCACGTCGGCGATGAGGTTGAGCGCGATGATGAGGCTCGCATAGAGGATGATGACGCCCATGACGAGCGTGTAGTCGCGGTTGAGCGCGCCGAGCACGAAATAGCGCCCGATCCCGGGCAACTGGAAAATTTGCTCGACGACGAGCGAGCCCGTCACGAGCGCGGCCGTCGCTGGCCCCAGATAGGACACGAGCGGCAGCAGCGCGGCAGGCAGCGCGTGGCGCGTGACGACCGTGAATTCGCTAAGGCCCTTCGCGCGCGCGGTCCGCACGAAATTGGAGCGCAGCACCTCGATCATCGAGCCGCGCGTGAGCCGCGAGATGACGGCGATCTGCGGCAGCGCGAGCACCGTGACGGGCAGGATCATGTTCGCGAGCGCGCCGTTGTTCCACGTCGCGACCGGCAGCCATCCCGCATAGACGCCGAGCAGCAGCGTGAGCAGCGGCGCGGTCACGAACGTTGGAATCGTAATGCCGATCATGGCCGCGCTCATCACGGAGAAATCCGTCGCGCGGTTCTGGTTGAGCGCGGCGATGATGCCGAGCGCCATGCCGATCAGCGCCGCGATCGTGATCGCCGAAAGCCCAAGCCTCAGCGAGACCGGCGCGCCTGCCGCGATCAATTCCCCGACGGAGAAATCCTTGTTCTTGAACGAGGGCCCGAAATCCCCGGTCAGCAGCCGGCCGAGATAGAGCCCGAATTGCGTGACGAGCGGTTTGTCGAGATCGTAGGCCGCCTTGATGTTGCGCTCGATCTCGGGCGGCAACTTGCGCTCGCCATCGAACGGGCCGCCGGGGGCGGCGCGCATCATGAAAAACGCGACCGCGACGATGATGAAGAGCGTGGGGATGGCGCCGGCGAGACGACGAAGCACGTAACCGATCATACCGTCTGTGCCGCGTCCTGTCGCTGGAGGGGCGGCCGCGCGCCGCTGGCAGAATCCATAGCAAAATGGCACCCGCGCGGCTAGGCCGGGGGAGGCCCTTAAGCCCGCTTCTTGCGGAACAAGAGGTTGAACACCATCACGGGATAATACGCCCGGCTGAGATAATGCCGCCGCTCCTTCAGCCCCCGGATGAATTTCTCGGCATCGCTCTTGGGCAGCACCGCCTGGAAGAGGCTGGCCTCGGCCTTTTGCGCCTCGATCGACCAATCCGGCTTGCCGCCGCGCTTGAGGCGGTAGGCGACATCGCTCGACCCGCCCGAATAGAACACGTCCACGATCTCCAGATCCTTGAACAGCAATTCGAGGCCCGAAATCGTGAACCGCCAGTAATCGTTCGGGAAAGCGTGGAAACCCTGCACCCAGGGCGATTGCAGGAACATGAGCCCGCCCGGCGCCAGCAGCGCGGAGAGATTCGCCGCCCCCTGGAACGGATCGCGCACATGCTCGAGCACGTGCGAGCAGAGGATCCCGCCGAACTGGGGATAGGGCAGCGCGGCTTTCAGCGCCTCGACCGGCTGCGTGATGTCGGCGACCGCATCGACATTCGGCCCCGTTTCGAGATCGATGCCCACGAAGCGCTTGCCTGCGAAACGCTTGCGCCAGGAGAGGTCGCGCTCGTCCAGCACTTGCGCGCGCGCGCCGACCTGCAGCACGGGCTCGGGAATCTGGCCCGCCAGCCGCGCCAATTGGGCGGGATAGGAAAGCGGCTCGACCTCGAAGCGCGGGCCCTTCTGCTGGGGCATGGGCACGGTCGGACGCATGGGGCTCACCCTTTTTCCGGATTTGAGCTATCCCATAGACCATAACGCAGAACGAAGAGGAATCGTCATGAGGGGACCGCTCGCCGGCACGCGTATCATCGACTTGTCGGCGATCATCGCCGGCCCCATGGCGACCCAGCTTCTGGCCGATCAGGGCGCGAGCGTCATCAAGGTGGAGCCGATCGGCGTCGGCGACACGGTGCGTTATCTGGGCCCGCGCCGCGCGGGCCAAAGCGCCATGTTCCTCGCCACCAACCGCAACAAGCGCGCGATCGCCCTCAACCTGAAGGACGAGCGCGCCCGCGCGGTGCTGCTCGATCTGGTGCGCGGCGCCGATGTGTTCGTGCAGAATTTCCGCCCGGGCGCCGTCGACCGCATGAAGGTCGGCCCCTCGCATGTGCAGGCGGTCAACGAGCGGCTGATCTATGTCTCGATGAGCGGCTTTGGCCAGACCGGGCCTTACGCCACGCGGCGCGTCTATGATCCCGTGATCCAGGCGGTCTCGGGCTTTTGCGACGCGCAGCAGGACGGCGCGAGCGGCACGCCGCGCCTCATTCAGACGATCGCGTGCGACAAGGTGACGGCCTTGACCGCCGCGCAGGCGATCACCGCCGCCCTTCTCGCGCGGGCGAACGGCGCGGGCTTCCAGCACGTGACGCTCAACATGCTCGACGCGGCGATCGCTTTCCTCTGGCCCGATGCCTTCTATGCCGAAACGCTGATCGGCGAGGGCGTGAGCGAGGCGCCGGACCTGGCAAAGTTCTACCGCATCCACAAAACGAAGGACGGCTTCGTAACCGTCATCGCGGTGTCGGACGGCGAGTTCCGCGCGCTCGCCAAGGCCCTCGGCCGCGACGAGCTGAGCGAGGACGGCCGCTTCAAGGAGATCGGCGTGCGCAGCCAGAATGCCGTCGTCCTCAACGAGATCATCGCAGACATTCTCGCCACGATGACGACCGCCGAGGTGACCGATCGCCTGACCGCCAACGACGTGCCGCACGGCCGCGTCAACCGGCGCGGCGAAGTCGCGGGCGACCCGCAGGTCATCGCCAACGAGACGCTGATCGAAACGGTCCACCCGATCGCCGGGCGCATGCGTGCGCCGCGCGCCGCCGCGCGCTTCTCGACGCAGGATGAGATCCCCATGGAGCCCGCGCCGGCCATTGGCGCCGACACCGACGCGATCCTGACCGAACTCGGCCGCACGCCTGGGGAAATCGCCGATCTGCGCGCCGCCAAGGCCGTCGCCTGACGGCCTTCCCCTTGGCCGCTTGACAGATACTACGCCTCCGAAGTAAATACTTCGCATCCGTAGTATCTGGCGGCCGGGCGCGGAAGAAGGCCCGGCGGCGAAGAAGGGCGCCGATGGCAAACGAGACGCTTCAGCTGGCATTGCGGCGGCGCGGCGCGACCGGCGATCAGCTCTTCTCGCTGCTGCGCAAGGCGCATCACCAGCTCGTCCGCGAGGTCGATGCGCGCGCGCTCGCCGAATTCGGCATCACCTCCGCCCAGGGCGGCGCGCTGCGCACGATCGCCGAACATGGCGTGTGCTCGCTTTCGATTGTCTCCGACACGCTCGGCATCAACGCCTCGGCGATGACCGGCATGGCCGCGCGGCTGGAGGCGATGGGCTTCATCGAGCGCCGGCCCGATCCCGCGGACGCGCGCGCCGTCGCGGTCAGCCTCACGAAGAAGGGCGAGGCGACGCTGCTCGCCTCCGATGACCATTTCTCCGAGATCGAGCGGCGCCTCGCGCGCGCGGCGGAAGGCGAGACCGGGCGCGTGCGCGCGTTCCTTGCCGCCATCATCGAGGAATTCGGCGATCGCCGTCCCGAGAAACCGGCGCGCGCGGCACCCCGCCGCGCCGCCCGACCCTGATTATCGCAACCCAAGGAGAGACACGCATGGCCCTTCCCAAAGTCCTTCAAGGACGGCTTTCGATCCCCGTGATCGGCTCGCCGCTCTTTATTGTATCTGGGCCCGAACTCGTCATTGCGCAATGCAAGGCGGGCATTGTCGGCTCGTTTCCCGCGCTGAACGCGCGCCCGCAGGAATTGCTCGCCGAATGGATCCTGCGCATCAAGCGCGAGCTCGCCGAATGGGAAGCCGAGACCGGCAAGAAGGCGGCGCCCTTCGCGGTCAACCAGATCGCGCATCACTCGAACGACCGGCTGATGCACGATGTGGAGGTCTGCGCGAAGCTGGAGGTGCCGATCACCATTACCTCGCTCCGCTCTCCCCGGGAAGTGATCGAGGCCGTGCACGGTTCGGGCGGCATCGTGCTTCATGACGTCATCAACATCCGCCACGCGAAAAAGGCGGCCGAGGAAGGCGTCGACGGATTGATCCTCGTCTGCGCGGGCGCGGGTGGCCATGCCGGCACGCTGTCGCCGCTCGCCCTCGTGCCCGAAGTGCGCCAATGGTTCGACGGCACGATCGCGCTCTCGGGCTCGATCGCGAGCGGCGCGTCGGTTCTGGCCGCCCAGGCCATGGGCGCCGACCTCGCCTATATCGGCACGCGCTTCATCGCGACCACCGAGGCCAACGCCGACCCGGGCTATAAGGATATGCTGACGAAAACGACCGCGGCCGACATCGTCTACACGAACCTCTTCACGGGCGTGCACGGCAATTATCTCGCGCCCTCGATCGTCGCGGCCGGCATGGATCCCGCGAACCTGCCCGAGAGCGACAAGTCGAAGATGAATTTCGGCTCGGGCGGCAACATGAAGTCGAAGGCCTGGCGCGACATCTGGGGCGCAGGCCAGGGCGTCGGTCAGATCGATGCGGTGGAGCCGGTCGCAGACGTCGTCGCGCGCCTGCGCCGCGAATACGATGCCGCGAAGGCCGCGCTGCTGGCGGCGTAGCATCGCTCGCTTCCATCCTTCGCGGCGCCCTTTCGCCTCACCCTGAGGAGCGCGCGTCTCGAAGGGGGAGGCGAAAGGGCTCCTCAGGATGAGGGCGTGGGAAAGAGCATCGCCCGCATCGCAAAACGAAAAAGCCCTGACCGTGCGGTCAGGGCTCTTTTCAGTTGCGAGTGCGCCGCCGCGTTAGCGGCCGGCCCCGACCGTCACGGTCGCCTGCGCGCCCTTGTAGGATTGCTGCCAGCTCTGGCCGACATCCATGTAGTTGGCCGCGATCTCGCATTCCTCGGATCCGCCGGCCGGCTGCACGCAGACCTTGTCGCCCTTGATCGACCACAGACCTTCGGCTTCGCCGTCGGCGCCCTTGCGCGTGAACGTGCCGTTCGGATCGAAAAAGTAGACGGACTCGCCAGACGGCGTTGCGACTTTCAAGGAATTGCCGAAGGCTCCTTGCACGGCGTTCTCTCCCGCATAGGCGGTACCGGCGAAGAGGGCGGAGAGGGCGATGGCGAGCACGGCCCCGGAAGATTTCGTCATTGTTGTTCTCCTCACATAAAGGCGGATGAAAACGGGTGAGTCCGCGCGGCGCCCGCCCCCTATTGCGGAATTCGCCACTGCACGGATGCGCACCCTCTCGCACCTGCCATCGAATTAAGCACGAATTGGCGCGCCTCAACACCCTGATGCCGACAAATTTTCTTGACAGGGACGGCGTTTCTTTTCAGCCGCCGTTCAGCTTCGCCGCGGCCAGCTTGGCGGAACGCCGCCGGAGCGCCTCGATCGAAACGAGGAGGATCACCGAGAGCACGATGAGCAAAGTTGCGACCGCGAGGATGGTCGGGCTGATCTGCTCGCGCAGGCCCGCCCACATCTGCCGCGGAATCGTGCGCTGTTCGGGGCCGCCGATGAAGAGCACCATCACGACTTCATCGAAGGACGTGATGAAGGCAAAGAGCGCGCCCGAGGCGACACCTGGAAAAATCACCGGCAGCGTCACGCGCGTGAAGACGGTGAGCGGATCGGCGCCAAGGCTCGCGGCCGCGCGCGGCAGGCTGCGATCAAAGCCTGAGAGCGTCGCCAGCACCGTCACGACGACGAACGGCGTTCCGAGCGCGGCATGCGCGAGCACGAGGCCGAGCGTCGTGCCCGTCAGGCCAAGGTTCGAGTAGAAGAAGAACATCCCCGTCGCCGCGATGACGAGCGGCACGATGAGCGGCGAGATCAGCAGCCCCATGATGAGCCCGCGCGCCGGCAGCTCCGATCGCGCGAGGCCGAGCGCGGCGAGCGTGCCGAGCCCGGTCGCGATCACGGTCGCGGAAATCCCGATGATGAAGCTGTTCTGGATCGCCTGCAGCCATTGCGGGTTCTGGAAGATGTCGCGGTACCAGCGCAGCGAATAGCCGTCCGGATCGAGCGAGAGCATCGCGGGCGTGAACGTGAAATAGGGCTCCGCGTTGAACGAGAGCGGCACGATCACGAGGATCGGCAGCATCAGGAACGCGAGCACCGCGCCCGCGATGATCCGCACCCAGATCGGTCCCCCGTTCGGCGTCATGCGAAGCGCATCCGCTCGACGCCGAAGACGCGCGCATAGACGAGATAGAGCCCGAGCACGCCGCCCAGCAGAATGGCGCCCAGCGCCGCCGCCAGCCCCCAATTGAGCGAGCTCTGCATGTGGAAGGCGATGATGTTGGAGATGAGCTGGCCCGACTGCCCGCCGACCAGCGCCGGCGTGATGTAATAGCCAAGCGCGAGGATGAACACGAGAAGCCCGCCCGCGCCCACGCCCGGCAGCGTCAAGGGCGCATAGACCCGCAGGAACGTCGTCATCGGGCTTGCCCCCATCGAGCGCGCCGCGCGCGCGTAGGAGGAGGGGATCGTCCGCATGACGCTGTAGAGCGGCAGCACCATGAAGGGCAGCAGGATATGCGTCATCGCGGTGATCGTGCCGGTCGCGTTGTAGATCATCGCGAGGCGCTGATCGTTGGCGATGAAGCCGGTGCCGACCAGGAGATCGTTGATGACGCCCTGGCTTTGCAGGAGCACGATCCACGAGGTCGTCCGTACCAGGAGCGATGTCCAGAAGGGCAGCAGAACGAGGATCATCAAGAGATTGCTCATCTTGATCGGCAGATGCGCGAGCACGAAGGCGACCGGATAGCCGAGCGCGAGGCAGAGGAACGTGACGAGCCCCGCCACCCAGAGCGTGCGCAGGAAGAGCGTGATGTAGATCTGGTTCTGCTCTCTCTCCGGCACGATCGCGTACGCGTCATCGAGCCTGAGGTCGAGCGCGGCGAGGTAGTGAATGCCTGTCACGCGCTTGGCGACGAGCGCCATCGCCGCCCAGGTCGCAGGCGCCCCCCAGCGCGGATCGAGCGCGACGAGATCGGCGAGCGTGCGCGCGGGCTCGCCGCCAAGCGCGCGCGCCGTCTGCGTGAGGAGCGTGCGCCCGCCCGGGAACTCGAAATTGAACCGGCTGGCCGCGCGCCCGATCGTCTTGGCCTCGTTGGCGGCGATGAGATCGGCGCTGACGGCTTCGACGACCGCATCGCTGGGCAAGGCGCCCGGCTGCCAGGCGCTGAGCGCTTCTTCAGTTCGCGGCATGATGTCGGCGAACTCGGGCGTATAGAACGAGCGCGTCAGCATCGCGGCGATGGGCGCGGCGAACGTGACGATGATGAAGACGAGGAGGGGCGCCACCAACGCGAGCGATTCCAGCCGCCCCCGCCGCCGCGCGCGGGCGTAGTCGGCCGCGATCGCCGGGGGCGTCAATTCGCGAGCCATGCGCTCCAGCGCTCGAACAGCTCGTCTTGATGGTCCGCCCACCAGCGATGGTCGAGCGGCACCGCGTTCGCCATGTTCTGCGGCGCGGTCGGCATGTGCTCGAGCATCGGGATGCCGTACGCGATGTGCTTGAGGTCGAGCTCGGCCATCCGCGTCAGCGAGGATTGCCGCGCCGGCGCATAGGAGATGTAGCGCGCCTGCTCGGTCAGCCGCTCGGTGTCGGTGGAGAATTGCAGGAAGTCGAGCGCGAGGTCCTTGTTGGGCGTGCCCTTGACGATCCCCCAGACATCGAGGTCGAGCAGATGATCGCGCCAGACGATCTTGAACGGCTTGCCCGCGACCATCGCATCGAAGATGCGCCCGTTATAGGCGGTCGTCATCGCGACTTCGCCGTCGGCGAGGAGCTGCGGCGGCTGCGCGCCCGCCTCCCACCACACGACGCTGCCCTTGATGCTGTCGAGCTTGGCGAAGGCGCGGTCGATGCCCTCGGGCGTTGAGAGCACGGCATAGAGCTGATCCGACGGCACGCCGTCCGCGAGGAGCGCCAGCTCCAGATTGACTTTTGGGCTGGTCTTGCGAAGCCCGCGCTTGCCGGGGAAGGTGACGAGGTCGAAGAAATCCGCCGCCGTCTGCGGCGCGCGGCCCGCCAGCCGCGAGGTGTCGTAGGCGATGACGTGGCTGAAGACGATCGTCGGCACATAGCAGGGCGTGACGGTTCCTTTGAGGAAATCATCGACGGCTTGCGTGCCGTCCGGCGCGGGCGGCAGGCTGGCGGGATCGATGGTCTCGAGCAGGCCCTCGTCGCACGCGCGGATCGCGTCGGCCACTTCGAAGTCGACGATGTCCCACGTGACGTTGCCGCTGCCGACCTGCGCCTTGATGAGCGCGATGTCGCCGTTGTAGTCGACCGAGGCGATCGAGACGTCGCGGCTTTGGGTGAACGGCTTGTGATAGGCCTCGATCTGGCTCTTCGTGTAGGCGCCGCCCCACGACACGACGGTGAGCGTCGGTTTGCCGCCGCCCGTGAAGAGGATCGCGCCCCCGATCGCGGCGAGCGCGATCACGACGGCGGCGATGATGATGGTCCGGTTCATGGCGTGTCCCCCTCAGGCGGCCGGTATGGCGAAGCGATAGGCGTCCTTCATGAATGCGCGAGAGCTTGGGCATCGTCCGGCGAAAAGGCAAAGCTCGCCTCCGCGCCTTCATCGGCCCCGCCATGGACGCGCGGATCGACCCGCGCGACCCAGCGATCCCCCGCCGGCCCCGCGACCACCAGGCGCGCGTGATCGCCGAGGAAAATCCGCTCTTCGATCCGTCCACGGATCGTGTTGGGCCCCTCGCCGGGCGTGAGCCGCTCTGGCCGCACGCTGAGGCTGACGCGCGTGTCGGGCGCGAGCGGCGCGGCGGCGCGGGCAAGGAACGTTCCGCCCGCATCGAGCGCGACGCGCACATGCTCGCCTTCGCGGCCCATCACGCGGCCCTCATGGGCGTTGTTCTCGCCGATGAAGCTCGCGACGAACAGCGTTTGCGGATTGGCGTAAAGGCTGGCGGGATCGGCCAGCTGCTCGATCCGTCCCTGGTTGAAGACGGCGATGCGGTCCGAGAGCGTCATCGCCTCGCTCTGGTCGTGCGTGACGTAGATCATCGTGACGCCGAGTTCGCGGTGGATGCGCCGCAATTCCAGCTGCAATTGCTCGCGCAGCCGCTTGTCGAGTGCGCCCAAGGGCTCGTCCATGAGGACGATCGAGGGCTCGAAGACGAGCGCGCGCGCAACCGCCACGCGCTGCTGCTGCCCGCCCGAAAGCTGCGCGGGCCGGCGCTCCTCGAAGCCCTGCAGCGAGACCATTGCGAGCGCGCGGTCGACCTTCGCCTTGATGCTCGCGCGGTCGACCTTGCGCACCTCGAGCGGGAAGGCGAGGTTTTCAGCGACGCTCATATGCGGAAACAGCGCGTAGTTCTGAAAAACGAAGCCGAGCCCGCGCTTATGCGGCGGCATGGCGGTGACGGGCTGATCGTTGAGATAGATCTCGCCGCGCGTCGGCGCCTCGAAGCCCGCGAGCATCATCAGCGAGGTCGTCTTGCCCGAGCCCGAGGGCCCCAGGAACGTCAGGAACTCCCCGCGCGCGACGCTGAGCGTCACATCGCGCACGACGAGGCTCGTCCCGTCGAAGGATTTCGAGACGGCCTCGAACCGCACTGCGCTGCCGGTTCCCCCCGGCCGCTCGCCCGCCATCGCCGCATCAGGCATTCGTTACCGCCGCTCCCCTTGCGCGTCCGCCTCTAGCACAAGATGCGTCTAGCACGAGTTGCGTCTAGCACGACACGTGCCACGGGGGCTCAGCGCGTGAGGCCTGGAAATCCCGGAATGAGCGGCTTTTCTTCCGCGGGTTTTTCTTCTGCCGGTTTTTCCTCCGCGGGCTTCTCTTCGGCCGGTTTTTGGCCGCCGAGCAGGCCCGGAAGCAGGTCGATCGGGCTCGCAGGCTTGCTCTCTTGCCCGGTTGCGCCCTCACCCTCGCTGGGCGTCTGCCCGCCAAGGCCGGGCAGGCCCGGGATCTGGATTCCCTTGCCCGAGAGCGCGTCCTGGATCGCCTGATTCGCGACGCCCTCAAGGTCCGGCGCGAAGGAGAGATTGTTCCAGGGCCCTGAGATCAGGAACGGAATGCCGACGCCCGCAAGGTCGCCTTGCCCGCCCTGACCCTCGATGCTGGAAACGGCGCGCGGCTCCACGCGGTATTTCATCGTCTGCGCGCCGATATCGATCGCCCCGTTCCCGAGCATCCGCACGAACGGATTGAGGAGCGAGAGGTCGGTGTTGGTGAGGACGCCATTGGTGATCTTGAACGTGCCGCCCAGCTGCGCGAAGTCGGTCTTGGCCGACTCCCCGATCGCCGAGCCGGTGAGCGCGCCTTCGATGTTCCGCGCGATCTCGGCGAGATTGACGCCGCGAATGCTGCCGTCGACGAAGCTGATCGCGCCGTTGCCGGTGAGCGAGCGCATGATCGCCGCCTGGCTGCCGCCCGTGCCCGCGACGTCGAGCGTGACGGTGCCGAGCCCCTCCAGCCAGCTCATGTCGGCCGCATCGGTGAGGAGCGGCAGCGCCTGGATCGCATCGAGCGTCATCTTGGTGCGGATGGTGGGCGCGCCGCGCGAGCCGTCGACGACGAAGACGCCGGCCCCGCTGCCCTGATAGAGGTCGAGCTCTTTCAGGTTCACGGTCATCACGCCGTTCTTGAGCACGAGCGTGACGAGGCTCTTGCCCATGTTGATCTTCTGCACGCGGAACGCGCCGACCGTGAAGGTGAGATCCGCATTGATCGCCTTCAGGCCCGAGGCATCGATCGGCTCGCTGCTCCAGCGCCCGCCACCCGAGCTGCCGCCGCCGCTGAGCGGGGCGCTGGAGGCCGTGGCGCCGGTGCCGCTGCCGCTGTCGGCGAGATAGGGATTGAGGTCGAGCTGGTTGAGGTCGAGCGCGCCGGAGAGGTAGGGAACCGCGCCCCCGGTATCGAGCGCGAGCGCGCCCGTGCCCGCCATGTTGTCAAAGCTGAGCGTGAGATCCTTGAAGTCGGCGCGCGTGCCCGCCGAGGCGATCGTTCCTTTGAGCGAGAGCGCCTGGAAGCCTTCGCCCTTGGGAAGCGCGGTGCCGAGCCAGGTCGCAAGGTCCCGCACCGAATCGGCCGAGAGCGAGATCCCGCCATTGAGCGCGGTCTTGGCCGAATCGAGCGAGCCCGTGAACGTCGCATCGATCAGCCGCGAGGCGATCTCCAGCGCGATGGGCGTTGCGCCTCCCTCCAGCAGCGCGCGCGGCGTCTCGGCGCTCGCATCGATGTTGAGCGTCTCACCCTTATAGGTGAGCGAGCCGTCGGCCTCGAGCGGATCATCGAGGCTCGGCAGCGCGATCGAGACATTGATCGCCTCGATCGTCTCGGTCGTCCCCGCGCCAAGATCGCTGTAGCTGACCGTCCCGTCGACGATCCGCACGTCGCCGAAGGAGAGTTCGGAAACGCTGCTGCCCCCGCCGCTGCTGGGCTCGCCCTCGCCGCCGGTGGGCGCCGCCGCCGGGGCGGCTCCTTGCGTCTCGAACTCCCAGTTCGGCTTGCCGGATTTGGAGATCTCGAGATTGATCACCGGCTTTTCGAGCACGAGCTCGGTGATCCGCAGATCGCCGCTGAGGAGCGGCAGCACCTGCACGCCGACGACAAGGCTGTCCATCTCCGCCATGCGCGGCGCCTTGCCCGAGGGCGTGTTCTGGAAGGTCACCTGCTCGGCCCGGATGCCGATCGTGGGATAAAACGTGAGCCCGAGATCGCCCGCGATCTTGAGTTCGCGTCCGGTCGCCTGCTGGGCGGCGGCTTCGATCTGCCCGCGATAGACATCGACCGGGATCAGCAGCACCGCCGCGATCGCCGCGCCGACGATCGCAACGACCACGATGCCGAGGAGGGTGAGGATACGTGCCATGGGGAACCTCGATTGATGTCGATCGGGATGCCGACGACGAAGCGTGAACGATAGCCGATTTGTGGTGAACGCCCGACAACAGGGTCACGTAAAACGGGCAGTTTCGCGGCAAACTGCCGCAAATCGGGCACTGCTCTTGATAATCATTATCAATTGAGCTAGGAGATCGCGCTGGAAAGAAGAAACCCCGCCGCGCCCTCCGGGCTCGTGCGGGGGCTATGTGGAAAACATGGGAGCGCGCCGCCGCCATGACAATGGGTCGAATTACCAAACCGCTGATCGTTGCCGCGCTGGGTCTCGCACTCGGTGCAGGCACCGCGTCCGCCGCCGGGGAAGTGAACATCTATACCGGCCGCCACTACGAGGGTGATCGAGCGCTCTATCAAGGCTTCGAGCAGGCGACCGGGATCAAGGTCAATTTCATCGAGGCGAATTCCGACGAACTGCGCCAGCGCCTGGAGGCGGAGGGCGCGGCGAGCCCGGCCGACATCTTCATGACGGTCGATGCCGGCAATCTGTGGCGCGCGGAGGAAAAGGGTCTTTTTCAATCCGTCTCATCGCCCGTCTTGAGCGAGCGGATTCCGGAGAACCTCCGCCACCCGGACGGATTGTGGTTCGGCTTCTCGACGCGCGCGCGGCTGATCTTCGTGGCGAAGGGCCGCGTCGATCAGGGCGCCATCAAAACCTATGACGATCTGGCGGACGCCAAATGGCGCGGCAAAGTCTGCATCCGCTCGTCCAGTAACATCTATAATCTCTCGCTGCTCGGCGCGATGATCGAGAACGAGGGCGAGGCCGCGACCGAGGCGTTCGCGAAGGGCGTCGTCGCCAATTTCGCGCGCGAGCCGCAGGGCGGCGATACCGATCAGTTGAAGGCCGTGGCGGCGGGCGAGTGCGATATCGCGCTCGCCAACAGCTATTATTATCTGCGCCTCCTGCGCTCCGATAAGCCGGAGGATCAGGCTGTCGCGAACGCGCTTGAGGTGGTCTTCCCCGATCAGGAGGGCGCCGGCGCGCACGTGAACATCACGGGCGCGGGCGTTACCGCGAACGCGCCGCACAAGGCGAACGCGATCCGCTTCCTCGAGTATCTGGCGAGCGATGAGGCGCAGGCCTATTTCGCCAACGGCAACAACGAGTTTCCCGTCGTCGCGGGCGTGCCCAACGGCGCGGCCGAGGCGCTGGGCAGCTTCAAGATCGATCCCGTGAACGTCGCCGCCTATGGCCGCAACCAGCCGCTCGCCCAGGCGCTTGTCGACCGCGCGGGGTGGAAATGAGCGCGCCCCGAAAAGTGGGAACCGGTTTTCGGACACGGCGCGCGATGAAAGAGATGAGCGCGCCCCGAAATGGGGGAACCGGTTTTCGGACACGGCGCGCGAAAAGTGCGATGAGCGCGCCCCGTCCTTCGAGGCTCGGCTTCGCCTCGCACCTCAGGATGAGGGGTGTGGTCGATCCTCACCCTGAGGCGGCCGCGAAGCGGCCCTCGAAGGATGAGCTCCGGATTGTCCGCTGACGGAGAGTTTTGGCCGGCCTCGAGAACCCGATCCTCCTCGTACCGGTAACACTGCCCCGCGTCCTTAACCGGCGCGGGGCTTTTTTCGTCAGGGAAGCGCCCCTTCCTTGACTGTCATGGCCGCCCTTGTGGCGGCCATCCATCGCTCCCCGATCATCCATTGATGCCGGAGGAGCGGCCGCATGGATGGCCGGGACAAGCCCGGCCATGACATCCTGAAATTGTCACGCCGCCGCCACCGGCACGGCGCCGCTGGCCGCACCCCCGCCGACGCGCGCGCCGGCGATCTCGCGCATGAGGAGGATGACGGGCACGAGCCCCGCGACGACGATCGCGAGCGCGGGCAGCCCCGCCTCGCTGAGGCGCTCGTCCGCCGCGAAATGATAGGCCTGAACGGCCAGCGTCTCGACGTTGAAGGGGCGGAGCAGCAGTGTCGCCGGCAGCTCCTTCATCACGTCGACAAAGACGATGAGCGCGGCGGTCAACAGGCTGGGCGCGATGATCGGCAGATGGACGCGCGCGAAGGCATCGACCGGTCCCCGCGCGAGCGCGCGCGCGGCGTCCTCCATATGGGGCGTGACGCGCCCGAGCCCGGCTTCCACGCTCTGCAGCGCGACGGCGAGGAACCGCACGACATAGGCGAACAGCAATCCCGCGATCGAGCCCGAGATGACGAGCCCCACCGGCGCGCCGGTGAGCGCCTCGCCGAGCGCGCCGAGCGTTTCATCGATCGCGGCGAACGGCAGCAGCACGCCCGCCGCGATCACCGATCCCGGCACCGCATAGCCGAGCGCGCCGAGGCTGCTCGCGGCCTGAACGAGGGGCGAGCCTGAGAACCGCCGCGCGAGCGCGAGGCCGAGCGCGACACCGACCGCGATCGCGCCCGCGCCCAACCCCAGCAAAAGGCTGTTGCCGAACGCGGCAAGGAACCGCTCGCTCATCATGCCGCGCCCGGTGCCGAGCCACAGCTCGATGAGCAGCAGCGCCGGGAGCACGAAGCCGAGCAGGAACGGCAGCGTGCAGAAGGCGATCGCGCCCGCCGCGCGCCAGCCGGTCAAATGATGCGCGGGCAGCGGGCGCAGATGCTGGCTCGTGTGGTGGAAGCGCTGGCGCCCCCGGCTCACCCGCTCGATCAGCACGATGATCGCGATCGTGCCCAGAAGCGCGCTCGCCAATTGCCCTGCCGCGACCGTGTCGCCCATCGAAATCCACGCGCGGTAGATGCCGGTCGTGAAGGTCGGCAGGCCGAAATAGGCGACGGTCCCGTAATCGGCGAGCGTCTCCATCAGCGCGAGCGCAACGCCCGCCGCGATCGCCGGCCGCGCGAGGGGGAGCGCGACGCGCGCGAAGGTCGACCAAGGCCCGTGCCCGAGCGAGCGCGAGACTTCGAGCACGCAGACCGATTGCTCGAGGAAATTCGCGCGCGCCAGCAGATAGACATACGGGTAGAGCACGAACACGAAGAGCATCGCCGCGCCCGGCAGCGAGCGGATATTGGGGAACCAGTATTCGCCGTGCTCCCAGCCGGTGAGCGCGCGCAAGCCGCTTTGCACCGGCCCCGCGAATTGGAGGAAATCCGTATAGACATAGGCGAGCACATAGGCGGGCATCGCGAGCGGCAGGACGAGCAGGATCTCAAGCACCGGCCGCCCCCAGAATCGGCACATCGTGACGAGCCATGCCGCACCCACGCCTCCGATCGTCACGCCAAGGCCGACCAGCACGGAAAGGATGAGGGAGTTAAGGAGATACGCGCCCAGCACCGTCTCCATCAGATGGCGCCAGACGGGCGAGGGCGGGAGGATGAGATTGATCAGCACCGCGCCGATCGGCAGCGCGACCAGGCCCGCGACGATCAGCGCGAAGCCTGAGAGCGCATAGCTTCCGCCCGCGCGGCGCGGCGCGACGAGATCGATCAGCGTTTGAAGGGCGGCGTTCACGGGCGAACTCTACCGGGCATCGCGCCGCGATTCGAGGCTGGCGTTGAGAGCACGCGCCAGCGCCGCCGCGGCGTTTCCGCCCGGCGTTTGAGCATAGTCGGTGCCCCTGAAAGAAGGGGCGAGGGCGCCGGCCTTAGCGGCCGAAGGCACGTGCAGCAGAAAGAGCGGCCAACCGGCGCCCTCACGCGGCAGTCTTGGCCGGGATGCGATCGGAGATCGGTAGGAACGGAGCGCAATGCCCGTCAGGCCCATCGGTGGTCCAATCCATCGCCGTGCCCGGCCCCAAGGCAGCGCCTCCGCGGGTGCGCTCCTCAGTCAGCCGCCCGCGGCCCATGGCCAGGCCTCATCCGGCAATGCCCGTCGGCCGCGGTCTCTCAAATATGGGGGCGCCAGAGGGCGCGGGGATAAGATTTTTCTGTGAGCGAGGATGCGCCTCGCTTTCCGGTCCTCCGCACGCGGATAATGTGGGGATAGCGAGCAGTGAGCCAGCCACACCCTGATTTGTCATGGCCGCCCTTGTGGCGGCCATCCATGCTTCAGCCACCCCTGCGCCTCATGTCGATCGGGGCACGATGGATGGCCGGGACACGCCCGGCCATGACAAATGAGGTTTGTGTTAGAAGCCCTTGCTTTCCTCCCCCGCGTGCGGGGGAGGTCGGTGTCGACCCTCGCTCCTCCCCCGCATGCGGGGGAGGTCCGGCGAAGCCGGGGTGGGGGCAGACTCTGAAGACTCTCCCCCTCCGTCGCTTCGCGACACCTCCCCCGTGAACGGGGGAGGAGGAAGTCAGGGTTGAACGACCTTCCAACGATTGTCATGGCCGCCCTTGTGGCGGCCATCCATGCCTCCGCTCTCCCGGTATCTCCCGCCGATCGGGGGACGATGGATGGCCGGGACAAGCCCGGCCATGACAAATGAGCTTTGTGTGAGAAGCCCTTCTTTCCTCCCCCGCATGCGGGGGAGGTGGCCCGAAGGGCCGGAGGGGGCACGTTCCTCAGACTCTCCCCCTCCGTCGCTTCGCGACACCTCCCCCGTGAACGGGGGAGGAGGAAGGCCGTGGAGGGATTGACCGTCTCCCCCGTCATCGCCCGGCTCGGTCGGGGCGATCCATGGCTTCAGGAAAATCCGGACAGCATGGACCACCCGCAGGCGCGGGTGGTGACGGAAAAAAGAGAATGCGTCCCCCTAATCCGCCAGCACGAGCGGCGAGGGGAAGACCAGCCGCGCGCGGGTGCCGCGGGCGGGCGAGCTCTGGATCGTGAACTCCGCGCGGTTGGCCTCCGCGAGCGCTTTGGCGAGCGTGAGGCCGAGCCCCGTTCCCTCGGTCTCTTCCGCGTTGACGCGGCCATAGGGCTTGAGCGCGGTTTCGAGCTCCGCCTCGTTCATGCCCGGCCCGTCATCGCTCACCGCAAGCGAGACGCCGCCATCGCTGAGCGTCGTGGCGGTAACGCAGGTCGACCCCCCCGTCTTCCCGTATTTGATCGCGTTCGAGAGGAGGTTGAGGAGGATTTGCGTGACGCTCCGCCGGTCCGCGACGACGCGCGGCAGCGCCTCGTCCAGCCGCGATTCGATCGAGATCTGCCGCCGTTCCGCGAGCGGCGCAACGAGCCGCGTCGCCAGCGCGGTCAATTCGTGGAGATCGATCCCCTCGAAGCGCAACTCCATGCGCCCCGCTTCGGCTTTCGAGAGATCGAGGATCTCGTTGACGAGGCTGAGCAGCAATTCGCCGCTCGTGTGGATGTCACGCGCATACTCCGTATACCGATGATCGCCGAGCGGCCCGAAGCGCGAATCGCGCAGGATCTCCGAGAACCCCAGGATCGCGTTGAGCGGTGTGCGCAATTCGTGGCTGACGGCGGCGATGAAGGCGGATTTGCGCGCGCTCGCGGCATCCGCGGCTTCGCGTGCGCGGGTGAGTGCGGCGACGGTCTCGTGCGTCGCGGCCGTATCGCGCAGGATCGCGAGCGACTGGACATCGGGCACCGCCACGCGGCGCACGATGAGGAGCATCGGCGCCGCGCGCTCGGCGAGGGCGACCTCGCGTCCCTCCTCGAAGCTGCGCGAGAGCCCACGCCCGTTATGGCCATCGAGGAGATCGGAGAGATCGGCGCGGATCGCGGGGGGAAGGAAATCGCCGAGCCGCGCGCCCGGCGCGGCCGCGGGCAGCAGCCGTTCGGCCGCGCGGTTGCGCGCCTGGATAAGGCCGCCCGGCCCCAGCAGCAGCGCGGGATCGGGCAGCGCTTCGATCAGCGGCGCGGCCTGGCTGTCGGCGGACGGCCCGCTTTCCATCGCGGGCGTTGCGCTCGGAACGTCGCGCGCATCCTCAGCCGTCGCGCGCGCAAGGAACGCGCGCTCGTCCGCGACATCGCTCAGCTCAAGGATGATTTGGCCCGCGCCCCGCGCCATGTTGGTGAGCTGCCGCGCGATCACGCGCGTCTCGCGCGGGCCGACGCGCGAGGCAACCGGGAAGGTTCGCGCGAAATCGCCCAGCCCCATCACCTGCTCGATCAGGTCGGCGACGGTGTAGCCGCAGCCGATCAGCCGCTCGAGCGCGCGATCGCCCTCGATGCCGTGCGCGCTGTGATAGGCCTCGTTCGCCGCGACGAGCGTGCCGTCGAGCGCGAAGATCGCGGCCGGCTGGCTGAGCGTCTGGAAGGCCGCGCTCATCGCCTCGCGCGCGGGATCGAGCGGGCTCTCCTCGACGCCGACGACGCGCAATTTGAGGCCCATCCGCCCGTCGGGCAGGCCCGCCCGCGCGATCTCGGCCGACACGCGCACCGGCACGTCGCCCGGCAAGAGCAGGAATTCCTGCGCCGTGCCATCGGGCCGAAGCCGCCCGGCGATCTGTGCCAGCGCCTGAACGAAGGGAGCGTTGGCGGCAAACGCCCGCCGCATCAGCTCCAGAACGGATTGCTCGCCGAGGAGGGTGAGGCCCGCCGCGTTCGCGCCCGCGAAACGCCGCCGCCCGTCGTCCCACAGCAGGACCGGGTCCGTCGCGGCATCGGCAGCCGCGAGTTGGCGCTGCCACTCGGATGCGAATCCCTCGGCCATGCGTATGAGATTTAACCGTCCCCGCTGAGCCCGGCAATTTCGATGGTGCAGGGCAATACGTCCATATCAGTAGCGTCTGAGATTTGCGCCGGGTCAAGATATAGTGTACACAATCCTTCCAGTTGCGCCTGTCGATCGCTGTACGGCGAAAAAGGGGTGGGGCGCGGCCAGGGCGGACATTGTGGCAACCCTTTTCAGGGGGCTGACCGATGCCCGTATTGTCGCCGCAGGCCGGACGTCCGGCCATTCGGCTGGAGGCCGCTCCGCGCGAGCCGATCGCTTCCGTCTCTCACGATCCCCGTTCCCACGAATCGCGCCGCGACGAGGCGGCCCATCCCGACCGCCCGCCCGATCCGGCGGCTGCGCGCCACGCCGCGAACGAGCGCCGGCGCGCCGCGGCCTTGCGGCTCGCCGCGCTCTCGCGGCCCGAGCGCGAGCGTGGCGGCGAGAAGGAGGCGGCGCCGCCCCCGCACCGCGACCCGCCGCCCCGCGAATCGCCGCAGCACCCGCCCGTCGCTCACGCCCCACCGCCGTCGCTCTATGAGAAGCCGCGCGCGCTTCCCTGGCCGGCCGCGCGCGCCGATCGCGATTGGGCGCTGGTGAGCCTGCTGCTCGTCGATTTCGCCGAGGCCAATCTGCGCCGCGACTTCGAGATGACGCGCGCGCTTCTGACCGCCGGCGATCTCACCGAAGCGCTCTCCCGTCACGATGCCTATATGGCCGAGACGGAGCGCGCCTTCGCCGAGCAGGCGGTCGAACTGCGCGAGCTGGCGGCAAGGCTCGCGGCGCGCTGAACCTCACGCCCCCTGGTTCGGGGCGATGAGATATTTCTCGCCCGTCGCGCGGCGGTTATAGGCGCGAACGATGTCCGGCTGCAGCGCCTCGCTGAGCGAGATCACGCGGCTGTAGTGACTGGCGAAGGTCGTCTTCAATTCATCCGCCACGCGCTGGCGGAGCTTCATCATCGCCTCCATGCCGATCGTCATGAGGAAGGGCGTCAGCAGCCACCCGCCGACGCCCCACGCGAGGCCGAAGCTGCGCGTCAGTTCCGTCGGCCCCGTGTCGAGGCTGCCATAGATATAGACCTGCTTGTGGACGCTCGATCCGTAGCGGCTATAGGCGCTGCCCCGGCTTGCCGCCGCCTCGATGGCGGTGAGGATCTGGCTCGCGAGCTTGCCGCCGCCGATCGCGTCGAACCCGAGCGTCGCGCCCGTGTCGGCGACCGCCGCGTTGAGATCGGCGAGGAACGAGGGCGAGGAACTGTCGCAGATGATGCTCGCGCCCTGCTTTTTGAGGATCTCCGCCTGCGCCGGACTGCGCACGATATTGACGAGCGGCACGCCTTCCTTGGCGCACAGCCGCGCCAGCATCTGCCCGAGATTGGAGGCCGCCGCCGTGTGGACGAGCGCCGTGTGCCCTTCCATCCGCATCGTCTCGACCATGCCGAGCGCCGTCATCGGGTTGACGAAGCTCGACGCCGCGTCCGCCGGCGCCGTGCCGGGCGCGAGCACCAGGAGATCGCGCGCCTTCGCGAGCGTGTATTGGCCGTACATCGCGCCGTTGACGAGCGCGACGGTGCGGCCCATCAGCGCCTGCGCCTCCGCGGACTTGCCGGCCGCGACGACGATGCCCGCGCCCTCGTTGCCGCAGGGCAGCTTCTGGCCGACGCGCCGCGCGAGGAACCCCATCGCGGCCTGCGGCACCGGCGCGCGGTAGAGAAGGCTGTCGCCGGAGCCCGTCACCTCGCCCTTCGAGGCATCGGCGGGGCCGACCAATAATCCGAGGTCGGACGGATTGATCGGCGTTGCCTCGATGCGGATCAGCACTTCGTCCTCGCCCGGCTGCTTCACGGGCTCGCGCGCGAGCGAGATTTCCAACTGCCCGCCTTCCGTGATGAGCGTGCGCAGGTGAAGCGAGGTCGATGGAATCGCGCTGGCCATGAGTGCCTCCCGGTGGGGCGCGCCGCCCGCGCCCTCTTTGATGAGGGCGAAAGCCTAGCACAGCGCCGGGAGGCGCGCGTCAGGGTAGGTCGGGAACGCCCGCCTCTGGCACCTTCGCGCCGGTGAGCCAGGCCTCCAGCATCGCGTTGACCGTCTCGGGCGCTTCCTGCTGCACCCAGTGCGAGACGCGAGGCAGATAGCGCAGCGTCAGATCGCTGACGTAGTTTTCCGTGCCGTAGGTCGTTTCTTTGCCGAGCGCGGAATCTTCCTCGCCCCAGATCATGAGCGTCGGCGTCTCCACTGTGCCGGGCTGCGGGTTCATGACGGCGCTGCCCGCCCGCATCGCCGCGCGGTAGTAATTGATCATGGCGGTGAGCGCGCCGGGCTCGGCCGCGGCGCTGCGATAGACCGCGAGCACGGATTGCGGGAACCGGCTCTTGTCGACCGCCATGCCGGAGAACGCTTGGCCGATCGCCTGGCCGCCGTTCCGCCGGAACACCCATTCCGGCAGCCAGGGGATCTGGAAGAAGAAGACGTACCAGCTCTTCTTCAATTGCGCCCAGGTGCGCAGCTCGCGCATCGCGCAGGCCGGATGCGGCACGTTCATGATGACGAGCTTCGCGAGCGGCCGCGCTTTGCGGATCGCGACATGCCACGCGATGATCGCGCCCCAATCATGCGCGATGAGAACGGTCTCCTTCGGCGCATAGTGATCGATGAGCGCCGAGACATCCTCGACCAGTCTGTCGATGTGATAGGCGGCAACGCCCTTCGGCCGGCTGGTCCCGCCATAGCCGCGCAGATTGGGCGCGGCGACCTTGTAGCCGAGCGAGACGAGCAGCGGGATCTGATAGCGCCAGGAATAATTGAGCTCGGGAAAGCCGTGGAGGAGGAGCGCGAGCCGGTCGCCGTCGCCGGCCTCCAGCACTTCGAAGCTAAGGCCGTTCGCCGCGACATGGCGGGCGGGCGGCAGAACGGGTTCGGGCAGTTTTTCCATGGGAGGGCGCATAATGCCGATGCCCTGGCGAAGCGCAATGGGAGGGGCCGGAAGCGGCCTTGCGCGCGGCCGCCCGGGCGCCTAATTTCCCGCCCTTCAGCCGGGCCGCCTTAGCTCAGTTGGTTAGAGCGCTAGATTGTGGATCTAGAGGTCCCCCGTTCGATCCGGGGAGGCGGTACCATTCCCTTCAGAGACATACTCGTTAACGGGGTCGCGAGCGACACCCGTTTCCACCTGTGTTGAGGCCGCCGTTTCCCGGGAATTGACCGTTAGCCGCCGCCGATGCCACGCGCGACCGCGCGCTTTATTTGTTGGCGGGATTGCGCTGTGATGCGGGAAACGCCCCCAACGAGAACAAAGAAACCGCCATGACCAACGCGCCAGCACGCCCTTCTTCGGACACCCAACCGATCGACGCTGTGATCGTCGGCGCCGGCTTCGCCGGGATGTACATGCTGCACAAACTGCGCGGACTGGGATTCAGCGCGACCGTGCTCGAGGCGGGCAGCGGCGTCGGCGGCACGTGGTATTGGAACCGGTATCCCGGTGCCCGCGTCGACATTCAGAGCCTTGAATACTGCTTCGGATTCGATGAAGACCTTGAGGCGGAGTGGCGCTGGTCGGAGCGCTATGCGCCGCAGCCCGAATTGCTGCGCTATGCCAATCACGTCGCCGAGCGTTTCGACCTGAAGCGCGACATTCACTTCCATTCCCGCGTCACGGCCGCGCATTGGGATGAGGCGTCGCAATTCTGGCAGATCGAAACGGAGGGGGGCGCGCGCTATCGCGGCCGCCATCTGATCTTGGCGACCGGCTGTTTGTCGATTCCGACCGATGTGACCTTTCCCGGCATGGAGACGTTCAAGGGTCCGGTCTACCGCACGTCGCGCTGGCCGCATGAGGGCGTGGATTTCTCGGGCATGCGGGTCGCGATCATCGGCACGGGGTCTTCCGCGATCCAGTCGATCCCCGTGATCGCCGAACAGGCGGCGCATCTGACGGTGTTCCAGCGGACGCCCAACTACTCGATGCCGGCCCATAATGGCCCGATCCCGCAGGCTGACTTGGAGGCCTGGGCCAAGGATCCGCGCGCCTATCGCGCCGCGTCGAAGGACACGATCGGCGGCTTCCAGAACGAGGCCAACACGACGACGCTCGCAACCGAGACAGCGCCGGAAGAGGTTCGCGCCGAGCTCGAGCGCCGCTGGGCGTGGGGCGGCTTCCGCATCCTCGGCGCCTTTGCCGACACCGGTATCGATCCGGCCGCCAACCGCATCATTCAGGAATTCGTCGCGGAGAAGATCCGGGAGCAGGTTGCCGACCCGGCCGTCGCGGATCTGCTGACGCCGAAGGATCATCCCTTCGGCACGAAGCGCCCCTGTGTCGACACCGGCTACTACGCGACGTTCAACCGGCCCAACGTGTCGCTGGTGGATTTGCGCGCCGATCCCATCGTCGGCTTCACGCCGGCCGGCATCTCGACCCAAGCGAACGACTACGCGTTCGACGCCGTCGTGCTTGCGACGGGTTTCGACGCGATGACCGGCGCGATCGACCGGATCGATCTGCGCGGCGTCGGCGGCCGCCGGATCAAGGATCATTGGGCCGAGGGGCCGCGCACCTATCTGGGGCTGATGGTCGCCGGATTTCCGAACCTATTCACGATCACCGGGCCGGGCAGCCCGTCGGTCTTGACGAACATGATCAATTCCATCGAGCAGCACGTGGAGTGGATCGCCGATTGCCTGGTGTCGCTGAACCAGCGTCAACAGACGAGCATCGAGGCGAGCGAGGAGGCCGAAGCCGCCTGGTGCCGGCATGTCGCCGAAGCGGTGACGCCGACACTGATGCCGCAGGCGAACAGCTGGTACATGGGCGCGAACGTTCCCGGCAAGCCGCGCATGTTCATGCCCTATGCGGGCGGCCTCAACACCTACACGGAAATCTGCCGCCAGGTCGCCGCCAAGGATTACGAGGGCTTCGTCATCCGCAAGGGCGACCGCGTGCTCTCGGAATCGCGCGTCTTCACCTCCCATCCGCCGATGCCGGAGATCCCGGAAAAACTGATGCCGATCGTCGTCGAGCGTCTGACCGCTGCGGGCCTGATGCCGGCGGCGCAGTAGCTCCGGCTCGCCCGCCACGGGTTGGACCGCCCATTCGGGGGCGGGGCCTCATCCCGCGAGCATCGGCGGACGCCGTCCGCCGAGGTCGAAAACTAAGGGCGGCAGGCGGCTTCAAGATTGAAAAGTCCCCTCTAGTGTGAGGACGAAATTTTTCTGTCACACTTCGCCGGGCGAGCGTAATCGGCGGCGGGTTTTCGGGGGGCGATGGAGCAGGGCATCACGGACTTGGAGGCGGTCGAGGCATCCGAAGGCCCGATCAAGACCTACCTTCTCGAGCTGCTGGAAGAGGTCCGGCGCGTCCAGGGCGGCGACGTTGCGACCTATATTCCCGAACTGGCGAAGGCCAACCCCAAGTGGCTGGGCGTGTGTATCGCGACCGTCGACGGTCACGTCTACACGGCAGGCGACGCGGACGTGCCCTTCACGATCCAGTCGGTCTCGAAGCCCTTCCTCTATGGTCTCGCGCTCGAACAGCGCGGCCGCGACGATGTGCTCAGGCATGTCGGCGTCGAGCCGACGGGCGAAGCCTTCAACGCGATCGTTCTCGATGAGGAGAACAACCGCCCCTACAACCCGATGGTCAACGCGGGCGCGATCGCGGTGTCCGCGCTCGTCAAGGGCGCGACCTACGCCGAGCGGCGCGAGACGATGCGCGCGCTGCTGGAACGCTTCGCCGGACACGCGCTCGCGATCGATGAGACGGTCTTTCAGTCCGAGCGCGAGACGGGCGAGCGCAACAAGGCGATCGCCGCGCTGATGGACCGCGCCTCCATGCTGGAGGGCGACCGCGACGAAATCCTCGATCTCTATTTCAGCCAATGCTCCGTGTTGGTCACGTGCCGCGATCTGGCGCTGATGGCCGCGACGCTCGCGAATGGCGGCGTCCAGCCGGTCACGCAAATGCGCGCGCTGTCATCGGACTACATCCACGACGTGCTGACGGTGATGAACTCCTGCGGCATGTACAATTACGCCGGTCAATGGTCCTACGAGGTGGGCGTGCCCGCCAAGAGCGGGGTTTCCGGCAGCATCATGGCGGCCGTGCCCGGCCAGATCGGCATCGCGGCGTTCGCGCCGCCGCTTGACCGCCTCGGCAACAGCGTGCGCGGCATCGTGGCGTGCAAGCGCATCGCCGCCGATTTCGGCCTCCACGTCTTTCGCGCCTCGCCCGACGCGGGCGCCGCGATCCGCAGCGAGGCGACGGGTGCCGAGATGCGCTCCAAGCGCCGCCGCAGCGCCAGCGAGCGCGAGATCCTCGACGGCTGCGGCGAGCGCATCGGCATCATCGAGGCGCAGGGCGGGCTCTTCTTCGGCTCGACCGAGAAACTGCTCCGCACCGTCAACCGGATGCGGCCGGACCACGATTTCCTCATCATCGATTTCCGGCGCGTCTATCAGGCGGACGCGGCGGCCGTGGCGCTGATCCTGAGGCTCGCGCGCGAGGCGGGCCACGCGACGCTGCTCTTCGCGCATATCAGCCCCGCCGGTTTCATGCGGAATCTGCATTCCGGCCTCTGCGAGACGGGGCACGAGCCGATGCTCTTTCCCAGCCGCGACCTCGCGCTCGAATGGTGCGAGGATCAGCTGATCGCGCAACACCCCGCGCCCCGCGCGGAGGATCAGTTCGCCCTGAAATACATCGACCTCTTCAAGGATTTCTCGGTCGAGGATTTGCACGTGCTCGAAGGCATCGCGCAGGCGCTGGTCTTCGAGGCCGGCCAGCAGATCCTGCGCGAGGGCGATGTCGGCCACAGCTTCCTCGTGATCGCGCAGGGCTCGGCGAGCGTGCGCCTCAGGCTCGACGGCGAGCGGGCGGTGCGCGTTGCCACCGTGGGCGCGGGCGGCGCGATCGGCGACCTCGCGCTGCTCGACGGCGGGCGCCGTTCTGCCGACGTCGTCGCCGACCGGCGCACGCTCTGTTACGCGTTCTCGATCGAGGCCCTAAAGGCGCACGCGACGCGCAACCCCGAGCTGTGGACCGCGATCCTCACCAACCTCGCGCATGATCTCTCAGCGCGCCTGCGCAGCGCCAATAGCCACATCCGCTCGCTCGAACGCTGATCAGTCTCGCCGCACGGGGTGCGCCTTGGGGTATCGCACGGCGTGCGCATTTCGCCCGGACCCGGAATAACGCCCGGTTCTCTGCCGGTTTTTTCAGTTGAGCGGCGCGCGAACTTGGAGCTAAGGACAGCGCTCGATCTCCCCGACCAGGGCGCTCCGCCCGCAGACGGCTCACCCCTCCATGCTCTTCATCTACGCCGCCATCGCCGGGCTCTTAATCGGGTTGCGGGTCTGGGGGCAGCCCCTGATCCGCGTCGAACTGCCCGAGCCGGCTGCCTCGATCGCGATTGTCGCGCTCGGCTTCGCCATCGCGATTGCCCTCGCGGTGCTGGTCGATGCCCTGATCCGCCGGCTCTATTGGCGCGCCTATTTCGCCGCGGTGCGCGGCTATCAGGCGCCCGCACTCCTGCGCGATCTGACGACGGCGGTGCTCTTGGTGCTGGCCGTCTCGATCTGGCTTTACGTCGATCTCGATTTCTCGCCCGTCGGCCTGCTCGCGGCCTCGGGCGCGACGGTTGTCGTCATCGGTCTTGCGCTCCAGACGATCATCCTCGATGTCTTCAGCGGCCTCTCGATCAGCCTTGACCGTACCTATAAGATCGGCGACTGGCTGACCGTCTTCGCCGAGCCGATGCGCGAAAGCTCGCTCTACGGCAAGGTCGAGGGCATGTCGTGGCGCTGCACGACGCTGCGCCTGGAGGACGGGCGGACGGTCCTCCTGCCCAACCGGGTGGTGACGTCGAACCCCGTCATCAATCATTCGAGCCCCAAGACGCCCAAGCGCCTCAGCGTCGAGATCTGCCTCGACGTGCGCATTCCCGCCCAGCGTGCGATCCGCTTGCTGCTGGGCGAAACCTACCGCGTGCTGCACGCGCGCGGCTTCTGCGTCGATCCCGCGCCCAGCGTCCTGCTTGCCCGCGTCAACCGGGACGAGAGCGACTATGTCGTGCGCTTTTACGCCGATCCCGATCTGATCAGCCCCTCGCAGGCCTGCTCGCGCGTGCTCGCCGCGCTGCACGACGCGGCGGCGCGCGCGCGTCTGCCGCGCCCGGTCCAGCACATCGAGCTGAGCGAGCCCTCGACCGCGCGGGTCGAGGAGGATCTAACGGCCAGGGAAGCGCTCGAAGCCATTCCGCTCTTCGCCGAGACGCTGAACACGGAACAACTGCGCGCGCTCGCCCTGCGCTGCAGCCCGGTCACCTATCACCAGGGCGCGGTTCTGATGACGCAGGGTGCGGAGGAAAGCTCGATGGCCGTCATCCTCGAGGGCGCCGCGCGTGTGACGGTCTCGACCAACGGCCCCGACAGCGCCGCCGAGGTCGCCGTGCTCTGCAACGGCGACATCGTGGGCGAGATGTCCTTGATGACCGGCGCGCCGCGCAGCGCGACCGTGACGGCGCTCACGCCCTTGCGGGCGCTCGTCATCACGAAGGACGCGATCGAGCATCTCTTCGAGACCGCGCCCGAATTGCTGGAACGCTTCAGCAAGATCCTGGCGGCCCGCGACGCGCAGCTTCACGCGCGGCGCGACGAGGCCGAGCAATGGGCGATCGGGGAACGCGATCTCTTGAGCGTGATGCGCACGTTCTTCGCGCGCACCTTCGCGGGCAACGACCGCCGGCTCAACTGAGGGCGGGGCCGAAGGAAAGCGGCTTAGCCGCCTTCGCCTTCATAATAATACTCGTGGTCGCACTCGTAGCCGCCTTCGCCCTCACCTTCGCCTTCATCTGGAATGTCGTCCATGATCGAGACGATGGAGCGCGAGGCGAGCTCTTCGGTCAGGTCCGCGTAGTCGATATCGCTGCCGCCGTCCGGCTCCCACGGCGTCTCGGCGAAATGGAAGCCATAGAGCGGGAACGAGGCGGCCGAGATCACGGTGTCGATCGCGCCTTCCCAGGTGTTGGGGCCGATCACGGTGCCGTCGCCCTTGACGACGATGTAATCGCCCGGCGTCTTCAATTCGACGACCGTGCCGTCCTCCAGCGTGATGAAGGCGCTGCCCTCATCGAGGATGAGCACGAGGTCGCCCGCGATCAGGATGAAGTCGATCACCGTGCCGCGCACGCCGATCGTCGCGACCGGCGTCTTGACGGTGTAGCTCGCGGGGTCCTGCGAGCCGGAGATGAAGCGGAACGCGCCCCGGCTCGCCTCCAGCACGACGTCGCCCTGCGTACGGTCGGGATCGTAGACGAAGCGGTCGAGCTTGACGGCCGCGTTCGGCCCGATACTGAGCGAGGTCTGGTCGAGGAACAGCAATTGCGCCGTGCTCTTCTCGCCGGTTTCGATCAGCTGGTTTTGATAGACGTTCGCGCCGACCCGCGTGACTTCCGTCTGGCCGTTGATCTCGGACCGCACGTCGTTCTTGATCGCGGCCGCGACGCCGATCTGAGGCGTCGACGCACTGGCCGCACCGCCAAGGCCGAGCGCGAACAGCATCGCCCCCGCGCCCAGAGTCGCCATTAACGGTCTCATGGTCCCCACCTGAATCCCCGCCGATTGTGTATCATTCATTACTGTCGATGACTTGGCAATGGGCGGTATTTCGTCCGCACACGGCGAGTTCGCATGCCGAATTTTTGAGCAGTCCTTTTTGTGTTGATAGTTTCACAATGCCACTGGCGCGCTCCGGGCGCCTATGGAATCATTGTCATTGGGGCGTTGCACAAGGGTGGGGCGAATGCAGCGGGGGTGGCCGGCGACATGCGCCTTGGGCGTGGTCTTTTTGGCTGCGCTGTCGCTGGTGCCGGTACACGCCGCCGGACGCGTGTCGCAGGAACAGCGCGATCTGTACATGCAGATCATGCAGGACCCCGAGAATTCCGAGCTCAATCTGCGCTATGCGCGCGGCGCGGAAGCCGAGGGCCAGCCGCGCCTGGCGCTCGCGGCCTATGAGCGCGTGCTGCTGAACGATCCCGACAATGAGGAGGCGCGCGAAGGCTATCAGCGCGTGCGCCGGCTCCTGCAGCCGCCCTCGACGCAGGTGCGCCTTCAGGTCGGTGCGGGCGTCGATACCAATCCGCGCAACGATCAGGACAGCAGCAGCGATGAGGTCGTCATTCTCCTTATCGGTGACATCCGCGACGAGCGCCCAATCGACACGATGCGCTGGCGCACCTCGGCGAATCTGTCGGCGGAATACACGACCGGCAATGAGGATCTGAACTACGGTTATCTCGGCGCACGCACGGGTCCGCTCTTCGACGTGAGTCCGGGCGTCACGGTCTATCCCTCCTTCGGCGGCGGCGTCGCCTCGCTGGACGAGCGGCTCTACTTCGCCGAGACCTTCGCCGGCCTTGCGATGGAAGGCCGCTTCGGCGGCGTCTTCGAGCGCGTGCGGCTTGGTATTGGCTATCGTTCCTACGGCGAGGATATGACCGCCGATCAGGGCTTCTTCGCCGATCTCGTCGGGCAGATCTATTTCCCAGATGCGTTCGGCTTAAAGGGTGTGGCGGTGCTCGCACCCTGGGCACGCTGGAGCGGTATCGACGGCACCGTCATCAACGGGCTCAACGAGGAAGTCTCGCCCGCCCGCTACGTCGAATGGGGCCTGGAGGCGGGCTACTACATCACCGTAATTGACGACGTGACGCTCGGCGTCACGGTACGCGGCCGCGAGCGGCTGTTCCTCAAGACTGATACCGGCGGCGACAAGCGGAACGATTTCTACGTCTCGCCCGGCCTCAATGTGAAGATTGCCGAGGTGCTGCCCTGCGCGTGCGATGTGATCCTCGACTATCGCTACCGCTGGAACGATTCGAACGATGATCAGTCCGACTATGTCGGCGACCGCTTCATCGTCTCATTCGCGACGCGCTTCTAGACGATCACGAGTGCGGCCAGCATCGCGCCATAGGTGAGATGGTGCGCCATCTGATCGATGCCGAGCGCCTGCCAGAACGCGTAATCCTCGGTCGACAACGTATAGGCTTTCACGGTTTGCTCCTTCGTCCAGTCGAGCAGGTAGTGGACGGCGAACTCGCCCGCCATCAGAACGCCGATGAGCCAGACCGGCGGCGCGAGCAGCAGCATCGCCGGGATTGAGCCCACCGCGTGCAGGCCCGCATGCAGGAGGCCGCCCGGATGCAGGAACGTGCCTTTGTGGCGGCGCTGATATTTCAACTGGAGCAGGTAGTCGCAGAGATAGTGTTTGAGCTGGAACAGCGCGTAGCTTTGAAGCAGCAGCCAGGGCTCCTCGATCATCGTACCGCCCGCTGCCTGGGAGAATCTGGGCGCGCCGGTCTCATTTCTCGGTCGCCCTGAAGACGCCGTCCCAATCGGCCGGCGGTGGCGTTTCCTTGAAATCGGCGATCCGCTCCGCATAGACGTCGTGGAGCGCGTCGAGCCCGTGAAAGCCGAGCCCGCGGCAGGTGGCAAGCGCCGCCTCCGCGCCCGCCCAATCCGCCGCGCGATAGCGATCGAGCAGCTCCTTGTGGGCCGCGCGCACCGCGCCGTAGCGCGACGGCGGAATGTCGAACACCGAGAGCAGGGTGAAGATGCGCGACGGCCGCTCGCGGCCCTTGACGCGCACGAGGTCGATTTCGAGGAGCGGCAGGTCGCCCGCTTGCGATTGCGTTGCCTCGCCCGTGAGGAGCGGCACGCCGTATTGTTTGGTGAGGCTCTCGAAGCGCGAGGCCACGTTCACCTCATCGCCGATCGCGGAATAGTCGAACCGCTGCACCGATCCCAGATTGCCGACGCAGCACTCGCCCGTGTTGATGCCGATGCCGAGCGAGACGGGCCGGAAATCGCGCCCGGCGCGCTTGGCTTCCTCCCCCCATCGCCGGTTGAGTTCGGCGACCTTGTGCAGCATTGCTTCGCCCGCCTGGAGCGCGTGTCGCGCGTGATTTTCATCGTCCAGCGGCGCGTTCCAGAACGCCATGATCGCATCGCCGATATATTTGTCGATCGTGCCTGCGTGCCCCATCACCACGTCGCTGAGCGGCGTGAAGAGCTCGTTGATGAAGCGCGTGAGCTCGGCGGCGGTGAGGCCTTCGGAAATCTTCGTGAAGCCGCGCACGTCGCTGAAGAGGAGGGTGAGCGGGCGCACCTCGCCGCCCAGGCTGAGGCGCTCGGGCTGCGCGATCAGCTGCTGCACGACGGCGGGCGAGACGTATTGGCCGAAGGCGCGGCGGATCTCCTGACGCTGCACTTCCGTGCGCCGGTAGAGATAGAAACTCGCCGAGGTGCCGAGCAGGAACACGCAGAGCGAGGGATAAAGCGGGTCGAGCAGAACGCCGCTGCGGCTGAATAAGAGCCACGCGGCGAGATTGAGCGCACTGATCGCGACGAGCCCGCTGAACGCCGCCATCTGCGCCGAGACGAGCGGAAAGAGCGCGGCGAGCCCCGCGCCCAGCACGGCGAGCGCGGTCAGCTCCAGCGCGGCGGCATAGTCGGGCCGCGTGAGGCCCTGGCCCGTGAGGAGGTGCTCGATGATCTGCTGATGGATCGCAACGCCCGGCACGGTTTCTTCCAAGGGCGTCGCGCGCAGATCGACGAGCCCCGCCGCGCTCGTCCCGATGAGGATGATGCGCCCTTCGATCTCGGAACGCGGCACCTCGCCGGCGAGCACCTGCCACGCGGGCACCAGATCGACCGGCCGCACGAGGCGGTAGCGCAGCCAGATCCCGGCATCGGCGTCCGTGCGCACATCCACCGCCCCGATCCGCACATGGTTGACGCCGCTCGCCTGGCCGTAGGCTTCCTCGCCGCTCGCGTTCGAGGCCTTGATGACATAGGTGCTCGCCCCTTGCGCGACGCGCAGCGCCTCCGCCGCGAGCGAGGGCGCGATCACATCGCCCGCGCGGAAGAGGAGCGGCACGCGGCGCACCACCTGATCGCGGTCGGGAATCCAGTTGATCGCGCCAAGTCCCGTCGCGGCCGCGGTGAACTCGGGAAGGTTCCCGGTGTGCCCGCTGAAACCGCGCAGGAACGGCAGCGGATCATCGCCCGCGACCGCGAACGCGGCCTTGCCCGGGAACGGCGCGCCGCTCCCTTCCACATGGGTGAGCGTTTCGGCGAGCACGACGGGCGCAGCCCCGATCGCCGCCGCGAAGCGCTGATCCTTGGGCGTCCAGCCGGCGACCACGGGCGCGAGTGCGGCCGCCTGCTCCGGCGGCAGCCCCGCCAACACCTGTTCGAGCGAGGTGCGGTCGGGCTCGGCGAAGACGACGTCGAACGCGATCGCGGCCGCGCCGTTCCGGCGCAGCGTCTCGACCATGTCGGCGAGAGTCGAGCGCGGCCAGGGCCACTGGCCGAACCGCGCGAGCGAGGCCTCGTCGACATCGACGATACGCACGGCGTCGGCCTCAGGCGCCTCGAGCGGGCTCAGCCGCTGCCATTGATCGAAGCCGATGAAGCGCAGTGCTTTGAGGAAATAGGGATCGGCCGCGCCCACGCCGACGGCGGCGCACAGGAACGCCACCACGAAGATCGGGTAGAGAAGGCCGGTGGCGGCGCGGCGGCGGGGGGGTCCCATCTAGCGGAGACTCCGGGCCCGGCGCGCGCCCGCGCAATCGGCGCTCCCGATGACCCCCTGATCGGCCGGCATCCTGCCCCCATGCTCCGCGAGGCGAGGAACGTCCCCGATCCCGCACGCCCATCCCGCGGCGCACGGATTATCCTCGCCCGCGATTAGAGGCTGAGGAGCAAGAGAGAGGCAAGGGCCAAAAAAGTGCCGCTCAGAGCCGTGTGGCGATCGCTTTGTCCATCGCACGCAGGCGATGGGTCAGCACGCGCATCACGCGGAGCGCGAAATAGGGCGTGTCGCTGACCATCCGCAGGAACCGCTTTTCGTCGACCGCGATGACCACGCTGGCCGTCACCGCGCGGACGGTTGCGCTGCGCGGCTCGCCGTCGATCAGCGCCATCTCGCCGACGATGTCTTCGGGTCCGACCGTTTCCAGCACGGTCTCGCCGTCGAGGATTTCCAGCTTGCCGGATTCGACGACGAAGAGTTGATGCGCCGCCTCGCCCTTGGAGAAGAGGACCTGGCCTGGAGCCAATTTCTTGGTCGAAGGGTCGCCGCGAAAAAGACCCAGAAATCCGTCAGCCATGTGTATCTCCCCCAAAAGAGGCGCCAAACTGCGATACTTATGTGACACTGGAATGAACGGTCGACAACGGTCGCGCGCATCGCTCAGCCGCCGTTGCGCGGCGCGGCGGGCGCCTCGACCGGCACGACATCGACCGCGTGGCTCGTCGCCTGGGTGCCAGCGCTCCGCACAGCGCCGACCGTCGGCGCGGCGTCGGAATAATCCCGCCCATAGGCGACAACGATGTGATCGCCCCGCGCGAAGACGGCGTTGGTCGGATCGTACTCCACCCAGCCGATCGCCTGTCCGCACCACGCGCGCACCCAGGCATGCATCGCGTCCGACCCCTCCAGCCGCGTCTGCCCGGTGGGCGGGATCGTGCGCAGGAACCCGCTCACATAGCCCGCCGGAACGCCGATGCCGCGCAGACACGCGATCATGAAATGCGAAAAATCCTGGCACACCCCCGCGCGCAGCGTGAACACCTGCTCGACCGGTGTCTCGACGGTCGTCGCGCCCGGCATGAAGCGGAAATCGCGGTGGATCGCCTCGCCGATCGCCTGGACGGCCGAAAGGCTGGTCGCGTCCGCCGGCAGTGCCGCGCGCGCGTAATCGCTTGCCTCCGCGAACGCCGCGACGCGGACCGAGCGGCCGGTGAAATGGTGCGGCGAATCCGGCGCGAGCGAGAGGCTCGCCGTGATCTCATCGCCAAGCGCTGCGAGCAGCGGCGCCGGCGCCTGCGGCACGGCGGCCTCCAGCCGCTGCACGCGCGCGCGCACGGAAAAGCCCAGCTCCGCCTGCGCTGCCTTGTAGGCGACTTCGGCGACCGCGTTGCCGAAGAAATCCCGCCCGTCCCAGCGCTCTTGCGGAGCGGGCTCGCCTTCGAGGATTCCGGTCACGAGACGCTGCGCACCGGGCAGATCCGCCGGCATCAGGCGCAGCAGATAGCGCCCGGCGGTGGCGGGCGGCGTATAGACTTGACGGATCCGAAGGCGGACGTCGTAGAGCATCGTGCGCGCGGTCTAGCGGAAATACGTATCGGAGAGGAGTTCGGAGAAGGCGGCGAGATCGCCCCACACCTTGAAGAGCGCGCTCGTCGTCACGCTCTGCGCGCTCTCGACCGCCAAATCGCCGTGGATCTGATGCGCCGCGCGGAGCAGCGGCGACATCGCGCCGTCCTCGACCGCGTGCGGCAGGGCGGCGACCTGCTCCTTGAAATCGGCGAGTAGCGAGAGCAGCGCGCGCGGATTGCGCAGATCGAAGGCGAGAAGGTCGAGCACGTTCGTGCGGTTGACCTCCATCGCGAAGAGCCGGCGGTGCGCCATCGCGCTGTCGCCGACCTCGATCGCGACGTCGAGCGCGCCGTCCGGCACGCCCGGTTGCGTGTATTCGCCGAGCAGCGAGGCGATCTGCATCGCGCGCTCGAGCGAGCGGCCCGTTCCCATGAACCGCCAGCCGGTCGTGCGCATCATGTTCTCGTGCACGAGGCCGAAGAACCCCGCGATCTCCCGGAGGAGATGGTTGAGCGTGTGCGCGGTCTCATGGCCAGGCGGCAGGGTCGCGAGCGCCCGCGCGCTGTGCGTGACGTCGTTGAGCGCAAGCCATCCGTCCACGGAGAAACGGTCGCGCACGCGCCCCGCGCTGGTCAGCGCCGCCGCCAGCACGCCCGAGATGCCCGTCGGCGCCGCATCCAGGAAGGCGCGCCGGAACGTGAGGAAATTTTCGAGATGAAGGAGCACGGGAAGCTGCGAATCCCCGGTCTCGGCAAGGCGCACGTGATAGGCGCGCTTCAGCCGCATGAGGCTTTCCGCGCGCTCGACATAGCGCCCCAGCCAGAAAAGATTGTCCGCCGCGCGGCTGGGCAGCGACCCCGGCCGCGAGCGCGCGACCGGCGTCGCCGAAACGCTTGGCGGCGCGGGCGGCGCGCCCGCCGCCGGACCGATCACCCACACGTCGGCGACCGCGCCGCCTTGCTGCATCGAGACGACATCGGCCTGGCCCGCGCGCCCGATCCGCGCATAGCCGCCCGGCATCGCGATCCACCCGGCTTGCGTGCGCGCGAGGAAGACGCGCAGATTGATCGGCCGCGGCTCCAGCTGGCCGCCGGCATAGGCGGGGGTCGTCGAGAGCTGCACGGCTTCCTGCGCGACGATCCCGCCGCCGCGCCGCGCGAGCGCGCCCGCCAAATCGCGACCCCCTTCGCCAAGCACATTGGCGAGCGAGCGCTGCGCCGCCGCCTCGAACGGCAGGCCGGTCGAGAGTGCGGGCGCGAACATCATCCGCTCGGCGTTCGCGAGCACGTAGTCGCGCTCGGCCTTCTGGCCGCACCACCACGTCGCGATGTTGGGCATCTTGAGCGCTTCGCCGCGCACCGCCTCGCAGACGCGCGGCATGAACGCCATCAGCGCGCGCGATTCGAGAACGCCGACGCCGAGCGCGTTGACCATCGCGACCGAACCGTTGCGGAGCGCGCTGACGAGCCCGGGCGTTCCGATCTGCGAATGCTCGTTCAGCTCTAGCGGATCGGCAAAGCTCGCATCGAGCCGGCGCCACAGGAGCCCGATCGGGTTGAGCCCGTCGACCGTGCGCACATGCACGCGTCCGTTCTCGATCGCGAGGTCCTCGCCCTCGAGGAGCAGCAGCCCCAGATGCCGCGCGATATAGGCGTGCTCGGAATAAGTGTCGGCCATGGGGCCTGGCGAGAGGATTGCTGCCGCGCCGTTGCCGTCCGGCCGCTGCGCGAACAGCGCCTCGCGGAACGCGCGGAAGAAATCATCGAGCGGGCGCACACTCGCGCGCGCCTGAAGATCGGAGAAAACGTGTGTCGTCGCCAGCCGGTTCTCGAGCGCGAAGCCTGCGCCGGCCGGGGCCTGCGTGCGGTCACCAAGCACCCACCACGCCCCGTCCGGGCCGCGCCCGATCTCGAAGGCAAGGAAGGAAAGGAAATGCCCGGCATGGGGCGTAACGCCCACGAGCGGGCGCAGCCATTCCGGGCTCGCCGCGATGAGCGCGGGCGGCAGGATCCCATCGCGCACGAGATGCGCCTCGCCGTAAAGGTCCGCCGCGATCGCCTCCAAAAGCTCCGCGCGCTGGGTCAGCGCCTGCGTGATCGCGGTCCATTCCTCTTCCGCGATCAGCACCGGGATATGGCTGAGCGGCCAGGCGCGATCAGCGGCTTCCTCATCGCCATAGCGGCGATAAAAGACGCCCGCGTCGCGCAGATATTGATCGCCGCGCGCGAACCGCAGCGAGACTTCCTCCGCCGGCAGGCGCGAGAGATCGTCCACGAACGCGCGCCAGACAGGGCGGATCGCGCCGCGCGAATCGAGCAGCTCATCGGGCGAATTCCACGGCGCGCGGTAATGGGCGAGCAGCGGTAAGGACGGCGCCGCCGCCGTCTCGCGCTTCATGGACGAAGGCCGGGCGGCCGGCGCAGATCGAGCGTCAGGGGCGCTTCGGGATGCGGCACCTCGCGCGGCGGCCAATAGGCGTGCGGCGTGTGGCCGAACGGCTCGAAGCGGGAGATCCGCCGCGATTCCGCCTCATAGCCATTCACCGGAAACGTCTCGTAGCTGCGCCCGCCGGGATGCGCGACGTGATAGACGCAGCCGCCGACCGCGCGCCCGCTCCAAATATCGAACACGTCGAACGTCAAGGGCGCGTGCACGGGCAGAACCGGGTGAAGCGACATCGCGGGTTTCCAGGCCTTGAACCGAACGCCGGCGACGGACGCCCCTGGTTCGTCGATGGGGGCGAGCGGCGCCTGACGCTGATTACAAGTCACCAGGTAGCGGCCGGGTTCCGCGCTCGTCAACTTCACCTGAAGCCGCTCGACCGAACTGTCCGCATAGCGCACGGTGCCGCCGATCGCGCCGGTCTCGCCCAGCACGTGCCACGGCTCGAGCGCTTGGCGCAGTTCCAGATGCGCGCCGTCGAGCCCGACCTCGCCGCAATAGGGGAAGCGGAAGGTCGCCTGCGCCTCGAACCATTCCGCACGCAGACGAAGCCCGTGATCCGCGAGGTCGCGCAGCACGGACAGGAAATCCTCCCACACGAAATGCGGCAGCATGAAGCGGTCGCCGAGCGCATTGCCCCAGCGCGGCAGCGGCCCCTTCACGGGCGCGCGCCAGAACCGCGCGATCAGCGCCCGGATGAGGAGCTGCTGCGCGAGGCTCATCTTCGCGTCGGGCGGCATCTCGAAGCCGCGGAACTCGACGAGCCCCAGCCGCCCGGTGGGCCCGTCCGGCGAATAGAGCTTGTCGATGCAGATCTCGCTGCGATGCGTGTTGCCGGTGACATCGACGAGGAGGTTGCGCAGCAGCCGGTCGACCAGCCAGGGCGGCGGCGCGAGGCCCTCGGAGGGATCGGGCATCTGCGCGAGCGCGATCTCGAGTTCATAGAGACTGTCGTGCCGCGCCTCATCGATCCGCGGCGCTTGGCTCGTCGGTCCGATGAAAAGCCCGGAGAAGAGATAGGAAAGGCTGGGGTGCCGCAGCCAATAGGTCACGAGGCTGCGCAACAGGTCCGGCCGGCGCAGGAACGGGCTGTCGCTGGGCGTCGCGCCGCCCACGACGACGTGATTGCCGCCGCCCGTGCCGGTGTGCCGCCCGTCGATCATGAATTTGTCGGCGCCCAGCCGCGACAGCCGCGCTTCCTCGTAGAGCGCCTGCGTCGTCTCCACGCACTCGCGCCACGAGCGCGCGGGATGGATGTTGACCTCGATGACGCCGGGGTCGGGCGTCACGCGGATGACGTTGAGGCGTGGATCGTGCGGCGGCTGATAGCCCTCGACATGGACCGGCAGATTGAGTTCCGCCGCGCTCGCCTCGACGATCGTGACGAGTTCGAGATAATCCTCCAGCCGCTCGACCGGCGGCATGAAGACGCACAAATGCCCCTCGCGGATCTCGACCGCCATCGCGGTGCGCACGACGCCGTCGATCTCGGTCAGCATCTGCTCGTTGCGCGTCGCCTGCGCGGCGTTCGCGGCGAAGCTCACCTGCGGCTGCTCGGCCCCGATTGCCGCGATCCACTCGGCCGTAAAGTCGGGCAGCGGCGCGCGCTCCTCGAACGGGTCGGCCGGCACGACGTAAGGGTAGCGCGCGGGCGGCACATAGGGCAGCGAGCTGATCGGCAGGCGATAGCCGATCGGGCTGTCGCCGGGCACGAGGAACAGCTTCTCGCGCCGCGTGCGCCAGCGCTCGGATTGCCAGCGCGGCCGCCCCTGCGCCTGCCAGCGCTGGATCGGCAGCGCGAAGCCGGCGGGCGTGCCAAGGCCCCGTTCGAACACGCGGGCGAACCGCGCGCGCTCCTCGGGGTCCTCGAGTTTGGAATCCGAGAACGTGACGTTGCCGGGCAGCTTCGCCTCGCGCAGCACCCATTCGGCCGGATCCTCATAGGCCGGATGCACGCACTCTGGCGCGATGCCCAGCCGCGCGGTGACGCCCTCGAGGAGATGCCGCGCGTCCTCGGTCGTCACCGGCCTGGGCTCGCTCTCGCGCGAGATCAGCCGCGCGTCCTTCCAGATCGGCTTGCCGTCGGCGCGCCAATAGACCGAGAA
This sequence comes from Alphaproteobacteria bacterium, assembly GCA_016124385.1. GTDB lineage: Bacteria > Pseudomonadota > Alphaproteobacteria > Micropepsales > Micropepsaceae > JACADY01. The sequence goes on from WGNU01000005.1 coordinate 263,224, forward strand.
CGCCCAGCGCGGCAGCGTCTCGCCCGGATACCATTTGCCCTGGCCGTAATGGAGGAACCCGCCCGGCGCGAAACGCCCGCGCAGGCGGCGGATGAGCGCATCGGCGAAGGCGCGCTTGGTGGGGCCGACCGCGTCGGTGTTCCACTCGCCCGCCTCGAAGTCGTCGATCGAGACGAACGTCGGCTCGCCGCCCATCGTGAGCCGCACGTCCTCGGCTTTCAGAATCTCATCGACCGTCTCGCCCAGCGCGTCGAGCGCCGCCCAGGATTCATCCGAGAAGGGTTTCGTGATGCGCGGATGCTCGGCGACGCGCGCCACCTGCATGTCGAAATTGAATTCGACGCCCGCCGCGCTGGCCGCGCCCGAGATCGGCGCGGCGTTGCGATAATGGGGCGTTGCCGCGAGCGGGATGTGGCTCTCGCCCGCGAGCAGCCCCGATGTCGGATCGAGCCCGACCCAGCCCGCGCCCGGCAGGAACACTTCCACCCAGGCATGCAGATCGGTGAAATCGTAGGAGGTGCCCGATGGCCCGTCGAGCGAGGCGACATCGGCTTTGAGCTGAATGAGATAGCCCGACACGAACCGCGCCGCGAACCCCAGATGCCGCAGCGCATGGATCAGCAGCCAGGAGGAATCCCGGCACGAGCCCTTGCCGATCTCGAACGTCTCCTCGGGCGTCTGCACGCCCGGCTCCATCCGGATGATGTAGGAGACGGCCCGCGAGACGCGCAGATTGAGATCGACGATGAGGTCGATCGTGCGCGTGCGCCGGCGCGGCACGTCGGCGAGGAACGCGTTGAGGCGCGGCCCCGCCGGCTCGACGCGGCGGTAGATCTCAAGGTCCTGCGTCAGCTCTTCGGGGTACGCGAACGGCCAGTGTTCGGCGTCCTCCGAGACGAAGAAATCGAACGGGTTGTAGACCGTCATGTCGGCGACGAGATTGACCTCGATCTTGAGTTCGTTGACCGGGTCGGGAAAGACATAGCGCGCCAGCCAGTTCCCGTAAGGGTCCTGCTGGTGGTTCACGAAATGCCCGCCGGGCTGAACCTTCACCGAATGCGAGAGCACGCGCGTGCGCGAATGCGGCGCCGGGCGCAGCCGAATGATCTGTGGACTGAGGATAACGGGCCGGTCGTACCGATAATGCGTGAGGTGATAGATGCTCGCCTTGATGGACATCGGCCGTTTGGTTCTCGTTTTGTGCGCCGCCCGAACGGGTCCCGGACGGGCCGCCTTGGATGATGCGTCGCTGAGCCGAGTCCGGGAAGTGCCACGAAGGGCAAATTCGGGGCCACATCGCGCCCCGGCCCGCACTGCCCTTATCGCCGAACCGCGGCCGCCGCATCTGCCGCTTTCGGGGGCATTTGGCGCGAATTCCGCCGCGAATCCAGCCAGTTCGCGCCCACCGGGCCGCCGCCACCATCGCATGCCGCCCGCCCGATGCGTCCCCCGAAATCATCTCATTTGCCTTGATGACTAGATCGTCTAATAATGACGATATGGTCAAAGACACTACCCTTGCTCCGCCCGATCGCCGCCGCCGGAAATCCCGCGCGGCGCTGCTGGCGGCCGGCGAGGGGCTGTTCGCGCGGCACGGCGTCGATGCCGTCTCGGTCGATGAGATCGTGGCGGCGGCGGATGTGGCGAAGGGCACCTTCTACAATCACTTTGAGAGCAAGGACGATTTGTCCCGCGCGATCGCCTCGGCCATCCGCGCGGAGGTGGAGGAGGCGGTGACGAGCGGCAACGCGGAGATCGCCGATCCCGCGCTCCGCTCCGCCCGGGCGCTCTGCGTCTATGCGCGCTTCGCGGAGAAGGCGCCCGATCGCGCGCGGGTGTTGACGCGCATTCACGCGGGCGCCGTGAAGCCGGGCGCGACACTCAATCGCGGCGTCGTCGCCGACATCGAGCGCGGCCTTGCCGAGAACCGCTTTCAGGCGCGCTCGCTTCAGGCCGCGCTTCTTTTCGTGATGGGAACGGTCATCGCCGGCATGGTGGCGGTCCTCGATGGCGCCGCGCCCGAGGAGATCGCCGCCGCCCTCGCCGAAATGCAGCTGGCCGGCCTCGGTCTGCCGGCACCAGAAGCGGCCGCGCTCGGCACGGCCGCCGCCGCATCGATCTTCAGGGAGACAAACGCATGAGCATCACCAAGGCGGCCGATCTCGCTTTTGTCCGCTTTTCCGCGCCCGATCTGGACGTGATGGAAACCTTCCTCGCCGATTTCGGCATGACGCGCGCCGCGCGCAGCGACGAGGCGCTGGCGATGAAGGGCATCGGCGGCGCGCCCGCCCTTCATGTGACGCAGAAGGGCGAGCCGGGCTTTGCCGGCCTCGCGTTCCTGCTGCCCGACGAGGCATCGCTGGGCGCGCTCGCGGATCACGCGGGCGTTCCCGTTCAAACGCTGGGCGTCCCCGGCAACCCGAAAGGCGTGCGCCTCACCGATCCGAACGGCTTTTCGGTCGAGGCGCTGGTGTGGGCGAAGACGAACGCGGAGGCACCGCCCGCCCACGCGCCGATCAATTCCGCGCGCGGCCGCCCGCGCCGGAACGAAGTCAGCCGCGTCGCCGGTGGGCCCGCGCGTGTCGTGCGGCTCGGCCATTGCGTCATCAACGTGCGCGACTTCCGCGAGAGCGAGGCCTGGTACAAGGAGCATTTCGGCCTCATCACCTCCGATGAGATCGATCTTGCGCCAGGCCAGGCGCTGGGCGCGTTCCTGCGCTGCGATCGCGGCACGATGCCGGTCGATCACCACACGCTTTTTCTCGTCGGCACGGGCGAGCCGAAATTCAATCACGCCGCCTTCGAGGTCGTCGACTTCGACGACCTCATGACCGGCCACAGCCATTTGAAGGCCAAGGGCTACGCGCATGAATGGGGCGTCGGGCGCCACATCCTCGGCAGTCAGGTCTTCGATTATTGGCGCGACCCGTGGGGCCACGCGGTCGAGCATTGGACGGACGGCGATCTCTTCGACGCGGCATCCGGTTCGCGCCACGCGACGCTCGCCGAATTGATGGGCACGCAATGGGGCCCGGACGCCCCGCCGACGATGGCTTAGGAACAAGAAGAAGGAGAGGGACCGACCATGAAGCTCGCAAGTTTCGATGATGCCGGCACCGCGCGCGCGGGCCTCGTGCGCGGCGATGAGATCTTCGCCGCCTCCGCGCTCGTGGCGGGCGCACCCGACAGCGCGCAGGATCTGATCGCGGCGTGGGATCGCTGGCGCGGCCCGCTCGAGGCGGCGCTGAAAGCGGCGAAGGGCGGCAAGGCGCTCGGCGCCGTGCATCTGCTCGCGCCCGTGCCGCGCCCGGGCAAGATCCTCGCGATCGGCCTCAACTACGCCGACCACATCGCCGAGAGCGGCCAGAAGACGCCCGAGCATCAGGTCTGGTTCTGCAAGCAGCCCACAAGCGCGAACGGCCCCTTCGATCCGATCGATCTGCCCAAGGCCTCGACCATGCTCGACTACGAGGCCGAGATGGTCGCCGTGATCGGCAAGGAATGCCGCCACGTGCGCGCGGCGGACGCGAAGAACGTGATCTTCGGCTATGCCTGCGGCAACGACGTGACCGCGCGCGACTGGCAGTTCAAGACGCCGCAATGGATGCTCGGCAAAAGCTTCGACACGCACGCCCCGTTCGGCCCCTGGATCACGACGGCCGATGAGATCGCCGATCCGCATGCGCTCGGCATTCGCGGCCTCGTCAACGGCGAGACGCGCCAGGCATCCAACACCCGCCACCTCGTCTTCGATGTCTTTGCGCAGATCGAGGAAGTCTCGAAGGTCATGACGCTCGAGCCCGGCGATCTCATCTTCACCGGCACGCCCGGCGGCGTCGGCATCGCGATGAAGCCGCCCGCGATGCTGAAGGCCGGCGACCTCGTGCGCATCGAGATCGAGGGCCTCGGCGCGATCGAGAACAAAGTCCGCCCCGAAGCGGCGTGAGGCGGCCATGACCGCCGAGCGCTACGACGTCGCCGTCATCGGCTACGGCCCCACCGGCGCGGCGCTGGCCGCCCGCCTCGGGCAATTGGGAATCCGCACACTCGTCGTCGAGAAGGAGCCGGACGTTTTCCCCCTGCCGCGCGCCGCGCATTTCGATCATGAGATCATGCGCGTCTGGCAGCGCCTCGGCATCGCCGAGAAAATCCTGCCCGAGACGCGGCCGATCGGCGCCTATGAGTTTCGCAACGCCAAGGGCGAGGTCCTGCTTGAGTTCGGCGAGCATGAGCGGACGCCCTCCGGCTGGCGCAGCTCCTATATGTTCCACCAGCCAGCGCTTGAGAAAACGCTCCGCGAGGCGGTGGCGAGGCTTCCCTCCGTCACGATCCGCCTGCGGACGAGTTTCGCCGCGCTCCTTGAAAACGGCGCCGACGGCGTGCGCGTCCGCATCGAGGGCGAGGGCGGCGCGAGGGAGATCGCGGCGCGCTATCTCATCGCCTGCGACGGCGCGGCAAGCCCCGTCCGCCGCGCGCTCGGCATCGCGCAGTTCGATTTCGAATTCGACGAACCCTGGCTCGTGATCGACGCGATCGCGGAAGCGGGCGGCGACGCGCTGCCGCAGATCGGCCTTCAGCTCTGCAATCCGGAGCGCCCGACGACCTTCATGCCGATGAGCCCCGGCCGCTATCGCTGGGAATTCATGATCAAGCCCGGCGAGGCGCCGGCCGCGATGCTGGAGGATGCGCGCATCGCGCAATTGCTCGAACCCTGGAACCGGACGACGGCGCTTCGCCTCGATCGCAAGGCCGTCTATCGCTTTCACGGTCTCGCCGCCAAGACCTGGCGCGCCGGCCGCGTGCTGCTCGCGGGCGATGCCGCGCATCAGATGCCGCCTTTCGCGGGGCAGGGCCTCTGCTCGGGCGTGCGCGATGCGGAGAACCTCGCCTGGAAGCTCGCCGCGGTCCTGAGCGGCGAGGCGGGCGAAGCGCTGCTCGACACCTATCAGGTGGAGCGCGAGCCGCATGTGCGCGGCATCATCGAGACCGCGATCTTCATGGGCCGCGTCGTCTGCACGCTCGATCCCGAGGCCGCTGCCGCGCGCGACCGCGACATGATCGCGGGCCGCGCCGCCACCGCCGGTGCGCCGCCCATTCCCCCGCTGCCGCCGCTCTCGGGCGGCGCGTTCTCGGATCTCCCGCTCGCGGGCGCGCTGGCGCCGCAAGCGGTGCTGGGCGAGGGCGAAGCGTGCCGCCGCGCCGACGATGCGTGGCCGGACGGCTTCCTCTATGCAGGCCTCGAGGCCGCCGCCGCGCGCGATTGCGATTGGCCGCTCCGCGTCGGCATCATCGATGTGGGCCGCGATCCCTTCGGCGCCGCGATCGCCGCGATGCTGAAGGGGGCGGGCGAGACCGGCCTTCTCATCCGCCCGGACCGCTATGTCTTCGGCGCCGGATCGCCGCAGACCCTCGCCGCCGCGCTCGCCCGCGCGCTCCGCCCCGCCTAAGGCCCCCAAACGCCGCCGGGAAGCGCCCCGATGGGCGCCCCTTGCGCTGGCCCTCATTTTCTAATCTAATTTAGATTATAAAAATTGAGGGAGGCCCGCGCATGCGCCATGAACGCCAAGTCGAATTGCTGCGCCGCCTGAAGGACGTCGATCCGAGCGGCACCTGGCCGCTCGCGCCGTCCTCCATGCGCAATCCGGCGAAGAACTATGTCGATCCCGATCATTTCGAGCGCGAGCGGCGGATCCTCTTTCGCCGCCAGCCGCATCTGATCGCGCTGAGCTGCGAGCTGGCCGCGCCCGGCGCCAGCATCACCGCCGATCTGGGCGGCGTTCCGGCCGCGATCGTCCGCCAGCGCGACGGCTCGCTGCGCGGCTTTGTGAACGCCTGCCGCCATCGCGGCGCGCCGGTCGTCGCCGAGAGCGCCGAGCCGCGCCCGCGGCTGTCCTGTCCCTATCATGGCTGGATCTACGAGCTGGACGGCGCGCTCCATTCCCGTCCGTATGCGGAGGAAGCTTTCGCCGATGTGCCGCCCGCCGAATGCGCGCTTGCGCCCATCGCGGTCGCCGAAGGCTACGGCCTCGTCTTCGCGCAGGCCGAGGGCGGCGCGGATTTGACGGCCGACAGCGCGCTCGCGGGCGCCGAAACCGAAATGGCGAGTTACGGCCTTGAGAATTTCACGCTGATCGATTCGCGCGTGAACGAGTGGGACTTCAACTGGAAGCTCGTGCTCGACACGTTCACGGAATCCTACCACATCCGCACGCTGCACCGCGGTTCCATCGCGCCGACCTATCTCTCCAATCTCTCGTTCTATGATGCCTTCGGGCCCCATCCGCGCATGATCGGCCTCCTGAAGACCGTGCTGAAGGAGATCGAGAAGCCGTCGGAGGCCGATTGGAACCTCCTGCCGCACACGACGGCGCAATTGATCTTCATGCCCTCGGGCCTCATCACCTATCAGCGCGACCACATCGAGCTGTGGCGCGTGACGCCCTTGTCGGCGGACCGCACGCGGGTGCGCACCAGCCTCTATGCGCCGACGCCCCCCGCGAGCGAGAAGGCGCGCGCCTATTGGACGAAGAATCTCGACATGCTGGTCGACGTCACGGGCCGCGAGGATTTCCCGCTGACGACGCAGATCCACGCCGCGATGAAGGGCGGCGCGCTGGACGAACTGATCTACGGCCGCAACGAACCCGCGCTCATCCACCTCCACCGCTCGATCAACGCGGCGCTCGCCGCTGGCGGTGCCTGACCATGGATCTGGGGCTCGGCGGCAAGAAGATCATCGTGACGGGCGGCGCCTCCCATATCGGCCGCGCGATCGTGCTCTCCTTCGCGCGCGAGGGCGCGGCGCTCGCGATTCTCGACCGCGATCGCGAGCAGGCGGAACGCACGGCGAAGGCCGCGCGCGAGGCGGGCGCGCCCGGCGTCTGCGTCATCGAGGCGGATTTGAGCGAGAAGGAAAGCGCGGCCGCCGCCTGCGCGGAGGCGATGGCGCGGCTCGGCGGCATCGATGGGCTCGTGACGAACGTCGGCTGGAACAGGCCGGATTTCTTCCTCGGTCTCGAGCCCGCCGAATGGCAGCGCATCATCGACCTCAATCTCACGTCCGTCATTGCCTGCGCGCATGCGGTGCTGCCCGAAATGGTGCGCGCCGGGCAGGGCGCGATCGTCTCCATCGCATCGACCGCTGCGCATGGCGAGCCGCGCCAGAGCGTCTATGCGGCCGCCAAGGCCGGCGTCGTCGCGCTCATCCGCACGATCGCGGCGGAATATGGGCGAAGCGGCATCCGCGCGAATTGCGTCGCGCCCGGCCTCACCCTGCCGGAGGACGATGCCGCCGCGCTCGGCCGCCAATCGATGTGGCATGACCGCGAGAAGATCATGAATGCGGCGCAGACGGAGTATGTCGTCAAGGCAACGCCGCTCCGCCGCCTCTCGCGGCCGCAGGATATCGCCAACGCCGTCGTCTTCCTCGCCTCCGATCGCGCGGCGCGGCAGATCACAGGCGAATTGATCACAATATCGGGCGGCTTCGGCACGCACTGAACGCAAGGGAGGAACGCCAATGCATGTGGGTCTTGGGCTCTGCTTTCAAAGCCTCGATGGAAAGATGACCGACGCCGAGGTCTATCAGATGGAGCTCGGGTTCGCCGCGCGCGCGGAGGGCGTGGGCTATGAATCGGTCTGGACGCCGGAGCATCACTTCTCCGACTACCAGATGACGCCGGACGTGCAGCAATTCCTCGCCTGGGTCGCGGGACAGACGAAGACGATCCGCCTCGGCACGATGGTGACGGTGCTGCCCTGGCACGATCCCGTGCGGGTCGCCGAGAAATTCATCCTCCTCGATCATCTCTCGGGCGGCCGCGCGATCGCGGGCTTCGGGCGCGGCCTCGGCCGCATCGAGTTCGACGGCTTCCGCGTCGCGATGGGGGAATCGCGCACGCGCTTCGTCGAATACACGGAAGCCATCCTCAACGGCCTCGAGAGCGGCACGATGGAATATGAGGGCGAGCTCTACCGCCAGCCGCGCGTCAAGCTGCGCCCCGGCCCGCTCGCCAGTTTCCGCGGCCGCACGTTCGCCTCCGCGATCTCGCCCTATTCGATCGACCTCATGGCGCGGCTCGGCGTCGGCCTCATGGTGATCGCGCAGAAGCCCTGGAAGATGGTGGTCGATGATCTGACCGCCTATCGCCGGCGCTATCTGGAGATCAACGGCACCGAGGCGCCCAAGCCCATCTTCGCCGTCTTCGTCGCCGTCCACGAGGATCGCAAGGAAGCGCAGCGCATGCGCGAGACCTATCTCCAGCGTTACGCCCGTTCGACCGTCGAGCACTATGAGTTCGACAATGTCGGCTTCGCCGATATTCCCGGCTATGAATATTACGCGGGCCTCGCCGCCAACATCGCCAAGCACGGGCTTGAGAATTTCAACGGCTTCCTCGCCGATCTTCAGGTCTGGGGAACGCCCGAGGAAGTGGTCGACAAGCTCCTCGCCCATGTCGATCTGCTGCAGGCGGGCGGGCTCTTGATCCTGCCGTGCTACGGCGCGATGCCCAAGGACGTGGCGGAGGCGAACTACGATCTCATCGCGCGCAAGGTCTTGCCGGCGCTGAAGGCGCACGATGTCGGCGGCGATCTGGGCGTGACCTACGCGCCATCCGTCCAATACGCGGCGGAGGAGTAGGCGATGCTCGACCGGCGGGCGGCGGCGCGGCGCGCAGGGATGCCCGAGGATCTCGGCAAGGCGGAGGCGACGCGCCAGAGCATCCTCGCGGCCGCCGCGCGCATCTTCAGGGCCGATGGCTATGCCGGCGCGCGCCTCTCCGACATCGCGGCCGCCGTCGGCATGAAGGCCGGCAGCCTTTATTATCATTTCGAATCCAGAGAGGCGCTCGTTGCCGCCGTGATGGCGCAGGGCCTCCACCAGACGCATGAGATGGTCGCGCGCCGCCTGAAGGCGCTGCCGAAAAAGGCCGATCACCTCAGCCGGCTGGAAGTCGCGATCGCGGCGCATCTGGAACTCGTCCTCGCGAACGAGGACATCACGTCCGCGACCATCAAGCTGATCTGGCAGGTGCCCCCGCCGATCCGCGACCGCCAGATCGCCGACCAGCGGGCCTATGGCGCGCTCTGGCGCGAGCTCTTGCTGGCGGCGAGGAAGGCCGGCGCGATCCGCGAGGATGTTGACCTCTCGGTCGTCCGCATGGCGATCATGGGCGCGCTCAACTGGGCGGCGGATTGGTACAAGCCCGGCCGCATGACGCCCGATGAGATCGCGCGCGACATCGCCGCCGTCGTGCTGGGCGGTCTCGCCGCGCCCCGGCCAACGAAAAGGAAGCGCGGCTAGCTGGAGCCACCCATGGATGCCGTGACCCCGCGCGGCGAGGCCCTCGTCCCGCGGGCGATCGCAGCGACGCTGACCGGCTCAACGGCCTGTGCCGCTCATCGCCTGCGCGAGGCCGATACCTGCCTGCGCCCTCACGCCCCGCTGCCGCGCCGGTTTGGTCTGAGGCCGGCGCGCCACGCTGGAAACATTTGCGCGGGCGATCACACAGCTGTGACGGCCATATCTTTTCTTGGCATCCGCTCTCAGGCAGATTTCGCCCGATGCCGACGTCTCGCCTTCCGAGTGCTTCCCCAATGCTTGATCTGCCTGTCGACCGCCCGCGCGCGACGTTGGCCGCTGCGCTGCTCTTGGCCGTGCTATGCGCCATCGGCCTGCCGCGCCTGTCGATCAATTCGGACACCCGAGTCTTCTTCTCGGACAGCAACGTCAACCGAAATCTGCTCGATGCGTTCGATGCGCGCTACGATTCGAGCGTCAGCCTCTTCCTCGCGCTGCATGCGGAGGAAGGCGAGGTTCTCACCCGCGAGCGGCTGGACGTCATCGCGGCGCTGACCGAAGCGGCCTGGACCCTGCCTTATGCGACGCGCGTCGATAGCATCACCAACGCCGTGCACCTCACCTCGGATGCCGACAGCATTGCCGTTGAGGACATGTACGACCCCAAAGGGTCGATACCCATTCCGGTCGTTGCGGAGCGGATTGCATCGGACTCGCTGCTCGCAGGTCGGTTGATCGCAGCGGATCGGCGCACGGCGGCAATCAATATTGCGTTCGACTATCCCGTCGCGTCCTCGGCGGTGACCGAGGAGATTTTGTCGGCAACCAAGGCGATGGTCGAAGCCTCCGGTGCGCGCGCCGCCGGGCTTGAGCCCTGGTATGCCGGCCGCGTTGCCAGCAGCAACGCCTTCGCGACGGCCGGCCGGCGCGACCTGACGACCTTGCTGCCCGTCAGCTTCGCTGTGATCTATGGGCTGCTGATCGTCTTGATGCGCTCGTTTCGCGCGGCCTCAGCGCTGTTCCTGACGGCGGCCCTTGCCGCTGTAAGTTCGCTCGGCATCGCGGGATGGGCGGGCCTTCAGCTGAATGCCGCGACGGCCCATATCGCCACGGTCATCATGGCGCTCGGTGTGGCATCGCTTTCTCACCTTGTACTCTTGACGCGCAGGATCCTGCGGCGGGGCGCGCGGTTGCAGTCGGCGATCCTCGAGGCCTTGCGTTCGGACATATGGCCGATCGCGCTCACGCTCGGCACCACGAGCATTGGCTTTTTGAGCCTGATTTCCGCTGACGCGCCGCCCTTCCGTGAGATGGGAATTTTCGTTGCCATCGGCGCGCTCTTTTGCCTGGCCTATGGCGTGACGTTTCTGCCGGCCCTGCTGTACGCGTTTCGCCTTCCCACTGGCGATTCGCGATCCGCGGTTGGCCAGGCCGTGGCGGCCTCGACCGGCTGGGTTGTCGACCATCGAACGAGGCTTCTGATCGCCATGCCGCTTGCCTCCGCGGTTGCCGCGCTCGGCATCATGCTGATTTCGATCAACGATACGTTCCCGGATTATTTTGATGAGTCCTTCGACTTCAGAACCCACACCGACCTGATCGAGGACAATCTCACCGGCCTTGAAGTTCTCGAGTTCGATATCGGCAATGGGAAGCCCGAGGGAATCTTCGATCCGGCCTATGTCGCACGCCTCGAGCAGTTCGAGGACTGGCTCCGGCACCAGGACAAGGTTGTCCATATCGCCTCGATTCTGGAGACGTTCCGCCGGCTGAACCGCCATATGACCGACGGCCGCCCAGAGAGTGCCATCGTTCCACGGGACCGCGCGACGCTGGCGCAATACATGTTGCTCTACGAATTGTCGCTCCCGCCGGGTCTTGACCTGACGAACGCGGTAACGGTCGACAAGAGCCGCTCGCGCATGACCGTCATCATGCATCGCGCGACCACCCGCGACGTGCGCGAATTGCGCGAGCGCGCAGAAGCTTGGTGGGGCGAGTCCCCGCGCGATGGGATTCAGGCCGCCGGCACCGGGCTTGCCGTGATGTTCGCCTATCTCTCCTCGCTGAATGTGAGCTCGATGGTCGGCGGCACCGCGTTGGCGCTGGTTCTCATCTCATCGATCCTGCTCGCGGCCTTTCGAAGCGTGCGCTACGGCCTCATCAGCCTCGTCCCGAATCTGCTGCCCGGCGTCATCGCCTTCGGGCTGTGGGGGTATTTCGTCGGGGAGGTCGGCGTTGCCGTCTCCGTCGTCGGCGCGATGGCGCTGGGCATCATTGTCGATGACACGATTCACCTGATCTGGCGCTACCAGCAGGCGCGCAAGGAGGGCGCGGCCCCGGAAGAGGCTGTGGCCGCCATGTTCTCAATCGTCGGCGAACCGATGCTCGTCAGCTCGATCGTGCTCGTCATCGGCTTTGCGATGCTGGCCGTCTCCGGATTCCACATCACGTCCAGCACCGGCATTCTAACGGCGGGCATGATCGGCTTTGCCTTGCTGACGGATTGGTTCTTGCTGCCGCCGCTCCTCATCGCGGTCGACAAAGGCTTCCCGGCCGTGGCGGGTTCTCCCTCGCCGCAATCGGCGGGGGACCTGTCCGGCGAGGTGGCCGCGCCGCCGCTTCTCTTCCGCCAGGCGGCGCTCGGTGCGGCGGACGATGCCGAAACGCTCGACCGGATCGTCCAGATGGGCAGTGCGGTCGTCCCCACGCTCATTGATGCGCTCGATCATCCGCGCAGCGCCGTGCGCCTCATGGCGGCCAGTGCGCTGGCCCGCATCGGCGATGGGCGGGCGATCGAGCCCTTGATCCGCACCCTCCTCGCTGACCGGGATGACAACCGCGCGCTGAGCGCCGCGGAACGCGCGGCCCTTCGCCAGTCGCTCTTTTCGTTCGACGACCCGCGCGTGCGCAATCTCTTGCCCGGCGACTGGGACGCGGCCGCGCCCGCAGGCAGCTTGCCAGGCCGCGACCGTCCGCCGGCGGAATTGACCGGGGGATAGGAGAGCGCCATGCCCCATATCGGCCCCGCGGTGACGCTGGCGGACCCCGCCTTCATCCACGAGACCGCCTGGCTCTACGGCAAGGTTTGGATTGGGCCCGGCGCCTCGGTCTGGCCCAATGTTGTCATGCGCGCCGAGATGTTCGAGATCCGCATCGGCGCGCGCACGAACATCCAGGATTTCGTGATGATCCATGTCGGCGACACTTCTCCGACCCTCGTGGGCGAGGATTGCTCGATCACCCATCACGTGACGCTGCATGGCTGCACGATCGGCGACCGCTGCCTCATCGGCATCAACGCGACGGTCATGGACGGCGCGGTCATTGGCGCGAATTCGATCGTCGCGGGCCATTCGATCGTGACACAGGGTGCGGTCTTTCCCGACAATGCGATCATCGCGGGCGTGCCGGCCAAGCTCGTCCGCACGCGCGACAATGGCGCGGCGAACCTCGCCAATGCGCGCTTCTATGAGATGAACGCGCGCAACTACGCGGAAGGCCGCGACCGCATGAGCGAGGATCAGATCGCAGCCCTGGCGGCCGCACGCTCTGCCGGTTAGCCGCGCGCGAGCGCGATGTCGCAGAACATGTCCCGCTGCAGCGAAAGGCCGATGACGCGCCACGCGCTCGTCGTCACCAGCGTGTTCACCGCCTCGACGACGCCATAGGCATCGCCCGAATAGGGATCGTGCAGCGTGTAGTCGTTGAAGATCAGAACGCCGTCGGGCGCGGCGGCGCTGGCGGCCGCCGCCGCGTCGGCCGCGACCGAGGCCGCATCGTGCGCCGCGTCGATATAGAAAAGGTCGATCGAGCCCTGCGGCAGGCCGGCGATCATCGCGGCGCTGTCGCCCTCATGGACGATGACCGGCACGGCCGCGCCCGCAAACCGCCGCTCGAAATAGGCGCGCTGCGTCAGCCCCTCGAAATAGTGCGACGAGGGCATCCCCCAAAGACGATCCATCTCGTGCAGGCGGAAGCGATCGATCGCGTGAAAGATCTTGGGCGCCAGGGTGTCGATCAAGGACTGCGAGAAATCGCCCCGCGCGACGCCCACTTCCGCGATCGCATCGAAGCGGCGCGCCGTGCCGAAAGCCTCGATCATCGCCTCGCGCGTCGCGAACAGCCGCGCGTCCTTCAGGTGCCGGGGCGCAAGCGCGGGGGCCGGCCGGTGGGCGGGCGGGGCGGCAGGCGCGGGGCGTTTGAAGAGCGCGATGGCTCCCTCCGATTCGAAAAGGTCACGCCGCGCAGTCTACACGCCGCCGGCCAGCCAGGTGAGGATCGCGCCGTTCGCCTCGAACGGATAGCAATGGCTGAGATCCTCGATCTCGAGATAGCGGACAGTCGCGCCCGCCGCCGAGAGCGCGTCGCGCGCGTCCCGCGCCATCTGCACCGGGAACATCCAGTCGCGCGCGCCGTGAACGAGATGGATCGGCAGGCCCTGCAGCCGCACCGGATCGCCCATGCCCGCAAGCATCGGGTGGAACGCGGCCGAGATCGGCGCCAGATGCGTGAAGGGCGAGGCGCCCTGCAGCCCGCTCACATAGGAGAACGTGCCGCCGTCGCTCATGCCGGTGAGGAGGATGCGTTTGGGATCGATGCTCCACACCGCGCGTACGCGCTCGAGGATCGCGGTGAGATTGGGCGTGTCGACATCCTCGCCCATCAGCGCCCAGGTGCGCCCGCGCGCGGTCGGCGCAACGAGGATCGCGCCATGGCTGCGCGCATCGCGCAGCCAGCTCCAGAGGAAACTGCGCCCGCTGCCCATGCCGCCGTGAAGCGCCATCACCAGCGGCGCGGGCCGATCGGGGCTGTAGGTTTCCGGCACGTAGAGCGAGAACCCGCCTCGCTCGCCCGCCTCGTTGCCGATATGGGCGATGCCCGTGTCCTCGCGCCGCTCGGCCGGTGAGAGACCCGCGAGCAACGCCTCGTCCTGCCGCATCGCGGGATCAAGGAAGAACTGGCTGACCGCTTTCAAATTCGAGAGCGTGAAGAGAACCTCCAGCGCCGCCGGCACGTGGCGCAGCGCGCGGAAGATCGCGCCGATGTCGCTTTCATCCGCATCGGCCGCGCGCAGCGCGTCGAACGCGGCGAGCGTTTCCTCGGCGGCGGCGATGAGGATCGCGCGCGTCTCGGCCATCTCCTCGGGCCAGTCCGCGAGCGGCGGCAGCGCGGCGCGCAGCGTGGCATCGGGCGCGCCGACGGCCGTGAGCACCCTGTGGAAGACGGCGGGGTCGAGATGCCGCGAGATGAACCGCAGGCGCTCCAAAGACTGCAGCAGCGGCGCCAGCACGGCGATGAGACTGTCGCGGGGCTCGCTCGTCATCGGATCCTCCGTGTACGGCGCCCCATCAGGGCGCGAGGCTGCGGCTCCTTGCGCCGGCGCCGGGCGCGGCTTCGGGCGGGGGCAGGGTCTTGGCGAGGATCACCTTGCCGTCGCCCGGCCGGTAGAAATCGGGAAGGGTGGCGAGCACCGCGAACCCGGTGTTGCGATAGAAGGCGCGTGTCGCTTCGTACGCCGGCGTGGACGACGTGTCGACATAGACCGCGCGCCCGCCCGCCGCGCGCACGGCCCCTTCCACGCGCGTGAGCAACGCTTTGCCGAGGCCGCTTCCCTGATGCGCCGGATCGACGACGATCCAATAGAGATCGAAGGTCGTCTCTGTTCCGGGCGTCGGGCCGTAGCACGCATAGCCCGCCAGCTTGCCCGCGATGTCGGCGAGGACGAACGAATAACCCGACGCGCGCCCCTTCGCGATGCGCTCCTCGGCGAGCTCCACCGCGATCGCGACTTCATCGGCCGAGAATTTCCCCGTCGCGATCACCATGCGCCGGATCGCCTCGACATCGGCGATGCCGACCGCGCCGCGAAATTGTGGCCGCGCGCGCGCCGGCGCCGGGCTCGCCGCCTTCGGCGCGGCCACGGGCTTCGCCTCGGCGAGGCCGTGGGCGAGGCCCTGAAAGAAATGCCGCGCGTTGACGCCCAGCGTGCGCACGCGGTAGCCGCCTTCCTGCACGACGACGAGCGGAAAGCCCGCCGCGCCGATCATCCGCCCCAGCGCCTCGAAATCGCTGGCCCGGTTCGGCCACGTGCCGGTCGGATCGCCCTGCGCGGTGTCGAAGCCCACCGCGAGAACGAGGAAGCGGGGCGCGTGCCGCGCGATCCGCTTCAGCGCCAGATCGATCGCCGCGCGGTGGATGGCGGGCGTGATCGTCTCCTCGAGCGGCAGGTTGAAATTGAACCCCGCGCCTCGCCCGCGCCCGCGCTCGTCGCGGAAGCCGGTAAAGTAAGGATAGGCGAAGCGCGGATGTCCGTGTACGGAGCAGGTCAGAACGTCGTCGCGCTCGTAGAAAATGTCCTGCGTACCGTTGCCGTGATGATAGTCGATGTCCAACACCGCCACCTTGCCGTGAGCGGAGAGATACTGCGCGGCGATCGCGGCGTTGTTGAAATAGCAAAAGCCGCCGAACGCGCGCCGCTCCGCGTGATGGCCGGGCGGGCGCACGAGCGCATAGGCGATCGGCGCCCCCTGGAGCACGAGGTCGGCGGCGGTGAGCGCGCAATCGACCGCGTGCCGGGCGGCGGGATAGGCATTGCGGTTGAGCGGCGTGAACGTGTCGATGCACCAATAGCCCGCCAGCACGCTGCGGTCCTTGGGCTTGCGCTGCGGATTGCGCACCGGAAAGACGTAAGGATAGACGGAACGGTTGAGCGGCGCCTCCTGGCAGGCGCGCTCGATGTAATCGACGAGCCCGCCGTCATGCACTTCGCGGATATGCCGGTCGCCGAAATGCCGCGCCGGCTGGCGCCGGAACAATCCCGATTTGTCGAGCTCGGAAAGGATCGAGGCGATCCGGACCGGCGCCTCCACATAGCCGCGCTCGCGCACATGGTGGATGTCGTGGCGGTCGTTGATGACGAGGGGGATCGCGGCCGCCTTCGCGGGGGCAGGGGCGGCGGGCGCGATATCGTCCTTGAGATAGCGCGGCGCGCGCAGCCCGAACGCCCCGTCGCGGATCGAGCGCAGCACGAGCGCGATATAGTCGGGCGGGCAGAGGTCGCCGTATTTCCGCTCCAGGATCGCGCGCACGATCTGCCGCAGCACCCGCGCCTTGGGAAGGCCCCGCGTGCCAAGGCCGTCGAACACGAGATAGGGCGGGTTCGTGCTGTCGGGCGAAACGGGCGTCTCGTAGCGCGTGCCCGTGATCGGCCGCGCGCCGTAGCGCTCGTAGAATTTGAGCCGCGCAGCGTTCTGCCGGCGGATCTTGGGCTCGGGACTGAGCGCGGGATCATCCGGCAGGCATTCAAAGAAGACGCCGATGGATTTGCGCGCGCGCGCATCGTCCCGCACGCGGCTGTAGAGCGCATCGCCGACGCCCCCGCCCGTCGCGCCCGGCGCCGTCGCGATGAAATCGAGATAGGTGAAGCGGAGCGCCGGGTCGTGCATGACGAGCGCGAACGCCTTCGTCTTGCCGCGCGCGTCCTCCGCGATCAGAAGCTCGGAAACGAACCGGTAGGTGAAGGGATCGCCCAGCTGCTCGGGCAATTTGGCAATGTCGGCCTCATCGAGCGCGCCGAACTGCGCGCGCAGGATGGCCTGCGCCTCCGCGACCGCCGCCTTGCCGGCGTCGCTGTGCGCCTCGGTGATTTTCCGGATACGGATCATCGGCATGCTGGACCTTTACCGTCTCGCCGCATCGATCAGCGCCGCGATGAGATCGCCGTAGGATAGCCCCGCCTTGCCGGCCGCGGCGGCAAAGCCGGCATCGGGAGCGAGCCCCGGATTGGCATTGACTTCCAGGATGAAGGGATTGCCCCCCGCATCCAACCGGAAATCGACCCGCGCGAAGCCGTTGAGCGAAAACGCCTCCCAGGCCGCGAGCGAGAGCGCGCGGAGGCGCTCGGCGAGCGCGGGCTCGCGTTCCTCCAGCCCGAAGGCGCGCTGCGTGCCGTGATAGACCGCGCTCGCGCTGTCCCATTTGGCGGCATAGTCGACGATGCGGGGCGCGGCGTCCGGAAAATCGATGAAACACATCTCCGCGATCGGCAGCACGGCAGGACCCTCCGCCGTCTCCAGCACGGAGAGATTGAACTCGCGCCCCTCCAAATAGGCCTCCGCGAAAAAGGGCGTGCCGTAGGTCGCGCTCCGCTCGGCGATGAGCGCGGCGGCCTCGGCGCCCGGCACGACCGAGCCCGCATCGAGGCCGAGCGAAGCGTGCTCGCGCACCGATTTGACGATGACGGGAAGCCCGCTGGGCACGGGCTCGCCGCCCGTGAAGGCAGGCGCGGCGGGCAACCCGCATTCAAGGAGACGGGCTTTTGTCGCGAGCTTGTCCTGCACCACCGCCATCGCGCGCGCGGAAACGCCGGTGACGGCAAGGCGCAGCTCCTCCATCACCGCGACCGGCAGATGCGCGAGCGCGGAGGACCCCTCCAGCGCCTCGACGAGATTGAAGACGGCATAAGGCTGCCGGGCCGCGAGCGCGCCGAGCGGCGAGAGGTCGAGCCCCACGCGCAGGGTCTCGCTGCGATAGCCGAGCGCCTCGAGCGTCGCGGCGACGATCGCCGCCGTCTCCAGCGTGTCGATCTCGTCGGGCCGGTCGAGCGCGGCGCCGTGAACGACGGGGATGAAACCGGCCATCGCCTCAGGCGGCGCAGGCAACGGCGGCGCTGGTGAAGGCAAGGCCGTAGCGCGCGGCGGCGCTCTGAAGGATCCGCCCGATCAGCCAGTCGAACGAGCGGCCGGAAAGCCGCGCGAGCATCGGCAGGTCCGAATGGAAGGGGTTGAGCCCCGCGATCGGGTTCGCTTCGAGGAAATGCGGCGAGCCGGTACCGTCGCTGCGGAAATCGAGCCGCGCGGCGTCGCGGCATTGAAGCGCGCGATAGGCCGCGAGCGCCCGCGCGCCGGCGAGCTTCGCTTCGGCGTCCTCGGGGATCGTGTAGCTCACGCGATCCTCGAAATGCTCCTTGTTGTCGAACGTGTAGAGCCCGTCGTCGAACGCGCGGGACACGTGGATCTCCATCACCGCGACGATCGCCGCCTCCTCGGCGGTGCCGGTGATGCCGATCGTGAACTCGCGGCCGGGAAGGAACGCTTCGGCGATCGCGGGCTGATCGAAGCGCTGGACGAGCCGCTCGACCACCGCGCCGAGCGCCACCCGGTCGCGCACGAGCGAACCGGCCTCGCAGCCCTTGCCCGTTCCCTCCGCAAGCGGCTTGACGAAGGCGGGGAAACTCACCCGCGCCGTCCGCGCGGCATCCGCGTCCGCCAGCACGGCGAAGGCGGCGGTCGGGATGCCGTGGTCGCGGATCAGCCGCTTGGCGACCGCCTTGTCGAGAGTCGCGGCCATCGTCAGCGGATCGGAGAAGACGTAAGGCTGAGCGAACATCTCGCAGAGCGCGGGCACCTGCGCCTCGCGCGAGCGGCCGGCAAGCCCCTCGGCGATCGAGAAGACGAGGTCGAACCGCTCGCCCGCCGCCAGACGCTGGGCGAGGGCCCGGCCATGGCCGACCGGCACGACCGCGCAGCCGGAAGCCGTGAGGGCCTCGCCGATCGCGGCGATCCCCTCCTCGGTGTCGAACTCGGCGACCGCGTCCAGCGAATACCCCTCGGCCAGATAGGCCGCGCGGGAATCATAGACGAACCCGATCCGCATCACGCCGCGTCCAGGGGCCGGGCGGCCCCGGCGGTCCCTTCGGGATCGGGATAGCGATAGGTGTTCCCCTCGAAGTTCCGCAGGATCACATCATCGCCCTCGCGCCCGACCAGATATTCCGGCAGGAGCGGGATCTTGCCCCCGCCGCCCGGCGCGTCGATCACGAACGTCGGCACCGCGTAGCCGGTCGTATGGCCGCGCAGCCCCTCGATGATCTCCAGCCCCTTCGCGACGGGCGTCCGGAAATGGCTCGAGCCCGTGATCGGGTCGCACTGATAGAGGTAGTAGGGCTTCACCCGGCGCATGAGGAGGCCGTGCATCAGCTTCTTCATGACCGCGACGTCGTCGTTGATGCCCTTGAGCAGCACCGTCTGGCTGCCGAGCGGGATGCCCGCGTCCGCCAGCCGCGACGTCGCCTCGGTGATCTCGCGCGTCAGCTCCACCGGGTGGGTGAAATGGATGCTCATCCACAGCGGATGGTGCTTGCGCAGCATCTTCGTCAGCGAGCGCGTGATCCGCATCGGCAGAACCACCGGCACCTTGCTGCCCAGCCGCACGAACTCGACATGCTTGATCGCGCGCAGGCGGCCGAGCAGATAGTCGAGCTTGTCGTCGGCCAGCGTCAGCGGATCGCCGCCTGAGATGAGCACATCCCGGATCTCGGGGTGCGCCTCGATATAGGCGAGCGCCTTGTCCCATTGGCTGCGGCTGAAGGAATATTCCCCGCCCGGCTCGCCCACCATGCGCGAGCGCGTGCAATAGCGGCAATAGGTCGAGCAGAACCCGGTCGAGAGGAACAGCACCCGGTCGGGATAGCGGTGCACGAGGCCGGGCACGGCCGCGTCGTGGTCCTCGCCCAACGGGTCGTCCGCCTCGCCGGGCGTGCGCAGATACTCCGTACCCACCGGAATATGGGTGCGCCGCAGCGGATCGTTCGGATCGGTCCGGCTCATCAGGCTCGCGTAATAGGGCGTGATGCCGACCGGCAGCGAGCGGCCGCGGGCCGAGACCGCCTCGCGCTCGTCATCGCTGAGCGTGAAGATCGCTTCCAGCGCCTCGAGCGAGCGGATGCGGTTGCGCAATTGCCAGCGCCAATCGCTCCATTCGGTGAGCGAGGCGTCCGGGAAATGGCGCTTGAGGAACGCCCGCGTTTCCGCGCTTGCCGGGAACAGCGAGGCGGTTGCCCGCTTCGGCCGGGAATCGACCGGCGAGCCGAGGCCGTGGGTGGGCTCGGTGCGGCGGGCAATGCGGGGTCTGGTGGGAAGGGGAAAAAGGGATGTGGTCGCCGGGCGACCTGGAGGTTCGGCTAGCTCCGCCGCCGTACCCTCCGCCGAGGGGGTGTCCACGTGATGTGGTTCTCCGATTCGAGACCGACCGTCGCGCGCCTACCGTCGATTCTGTCGTCAGGTCTCGAGTCGTTTGCAATATGCGCGCTTGCGTGTCGCCCGCAAGGGGCATGAGCGGCCTCAGTGAAAATTTCCTGATCGCGGCCCGGCGAATGCGACCGGTCGGCCGCCCTAGTCGCGCCGCGCGCTGACCGTTGTGGTGTCGTCTGTTAAGAGTCTGAGTGTCCGGTCGGGTAGGATCTCGAACCGCACCGCGCGCCCGACGAGGTCGAGGAAGCGCTGCTCCTGCTTCATGAGCGGCGCTTCGCACGCCTTCTTCGTCGAGATGACGGGCCCCATCGAAAGGCCCTCGCCGGTCAGCCGGAAGGTCGCCGAATAGGTGTTGCAAGGCCCGTTGCCGGCGATCCGTCCGTCCTCGCCAAAATCGAGCGTGACGAGGGCGCCATCCACCGGGCTCTCGCCGGCGATCTCGGTCACGGTCCACGGCGCACCGCCCAGCAATTGTTGTGCCTCGCCCCCGCAGCCATTGACGGTCTTGCCGGCCATGCCGACTTGGACACGATAGGGATAGGGCATGCCGGTCGCGGCATCGGTGCAGATCTGATCGGTGATCCGCACCATGAGGCGCGGTTCCTTTACACGGTAGACGAGCGTGTTGCCTTGCGCCTCCGGCTTGGGCTTGGGCGCCATGATGTCGGTCTCGCCGTAGTCGCCGATATAGCGCATGGCGCCCGCGCCGATCGTGAGCGTCCAGCCCGGCTCGCTGCCCCGCGCCCGGAACGGGGCGGTGATGGTGGGCGCTGGGAGCTCGGGATCGGCGATGGCGCATTCGGGATCTTGCCGCCCGTCGACCGCGAAGATGGCCTTTTCCCCCTTCATCCAGAATAGCGTCTGGGGGTTCGCCGGGTCGATAAACTTGACGCCGGAGGCGGCCTCCGCCGGCGTCAGACGCAGCTGCGCGTCGTCGGACACGACCACGAGGTCGTTGCCTTCTCGCGTCACGCGGACGGCGCGGATCCCGCAATGGTAGAGGACCGATTCATCGCGCATCGGCACGATCGGCTCGAGGAGTGAATCCTCGTCCTCGGATGGGTCTTCAGGAACATCGCAACCCGCGAGCAGCGCAAGCGCGAGAACAGCCATGGCAATCAGAGGACGTCGCATCGCGCACCGTGTCTAAGGGCGTATCAGTCATTCTAGTCTAGGCTAGCCCTGTTGCGTACGCCCGCGCGCGGTAACTTTTTGACGCGCCGCTTCCACGGCCTCGGCGGTCACCGAAAGCGCGTGAGCCTTGGAACGGGCGACTTCGAGGGCCATCGCCTCGCCGAACGGCATCGCGAACCCATCATCGATGACACGCTTGTAATCTTTGAGCATGACCGGATCGCAACTCGCCATGTCCTGCGCGAGCTTGCGCGCGGCCGGCAGCAAGGCGTCCGGCTCATAGACGCGGTTAACGAGGCCCCAGCGCTCGGCCGTCTCCGCGTCGAGGAAATTTCCGCTCAAGGACAATTCTTTCGCCCGCGAAATACCGATCAGCCGCGACAGGCGCTGGCTGAGACCCCAGCCTGGCATGATCCCGACGCGGGCATGTGTGTCGGCGAATTTCGCCTCGCGCGAGGCCAGAAGCACATCGCACATGAGCGCAAGCTCAAACCCGCCCGTGATCGCAAAGCCGTTGATCGCTCCGATGATCGGCCAGGGAAAGCGCGCGAGCGCGGCCGAGAGGTCGATCTCTTCATCTCCCGCGCCGAGCGCGAAGCCTTTCTCGCCCGCTTCCTTCAGATCGACACCCGCCGTGAAGGCGCGCCCCTTGCCGGTGAGGACGACGGCGCGGATTGCCTCGTCGCGCCCGAGCGCGTCGAACGTGCGGCAGATCGTGGCCCGCAGCGCCCGCGACAGCGCGTTGAGCGCATCGGGGCGGTTGAGCGTGACGACCGCGACAGGGCCGTCCTTTTCGACGAGAACGATGGGGTCGGACATGGGCGGGGCCTCGAAGAGAAGGAGGGAAGGGCGCGGGTCAGGCTTCGTCGGGCGCCTTGATGGCGCGCTGGTTGTAGAGGATCTTGCGGATCCGCTCCTGCTCTTTTTCATCGAGTGTCGCGGGATCGACTGACAGATCGTTCCCCACCGCCATTCCGCGCTGGACGGCCGGCCGCTGCCCCATCTCCTCGAACCAGCGCATGAAATGCTTGAACTCGGTGATGTCTTGGCCCTGCATCTTCCAGCCGAGCGTCCAGGGATAGGAGATCATGTCGGCGATGGTGTATTCATCGCCCGCGATGTAGCGCCGGTCCCAGAGCCGGTAGTTGAGCACGCCGTAAAGCCGGTTGGCTTCGTCCGTGAACCGACGAATGGCATAGCTCTGATCGCCCGCCCGCCCGCCCAGCCGCCGGAAATGCCCGCATTCGCCGAGCTTGGGGCCCTGATTGGCCATCTGCCACATGACCCATTGCGTGACTTCCGCCTTGCTGCGCGCGTCCTGCGGGAAGAACCGTCCGTTCTTCTCGGCGAGATACATCATGATCGCGCCGGACTCGAAGACCGAGATCGGCGCCCCGCCGTCCGCCGGCGCGGTGTCGACCATCAGCGGCATGCGGTGATTGGGATTGAACTTCAAGAACTCGGGCTTGAGCTGATCGCCCGCCCCGATATTGAGCGGCACGATCCGATAGGCAAGCCCGAGCTCCTCCAGGAGGATCGTCACTTTCTTGCCGTTGGGCGTCGGCCAATAGTAAAGATCGATCATCGGCGCGGAACCTCCCGGATGTCCGTCGTTTTGACGTCATACTAGGAGACGATCCTGCTTCCCGCCACTGGGGAGGCTGGCGCCCGCTCGGTGCAGTCTGGGGAGGGCGGCTGATCAGGGGGCCGCGGCTGGGGGAAACGTGGCTGAATTAGGCCAATTGCTGCTGGGGATCGTGCTTGCGTGGGCGGGCGGCGAGTTGTTCGTGCGCGGATCGGTGCGTCTCGCTTATGCCTGGGGGATCGCGCCGGCCATCGTCGGGCTGACGATCGCGGCTTTCGCGACCTCGAGCCCGGAAGCGGCCGTCTCCGCGATCGCGGCGGCTGAGGGGCGCCCGACCGTCGCGCTCGGTGCCGCGCTCGGCAGCAACATCGTCAATCTGGGCCTCATCCTCGCGCTGCCGCTTCTGATCCTGGGCGGGCGCGAATCCTCCTCGCGGCACGCCCATGGCTATCTGATGGCCCTGATATCGCCCGCGATTTTCGCCGCCGTCGCCTATGACGGCGAGCTCGGTCAGGTGGACGCGGCGATCCTGTTCGCGGTCTTTGCCGCCTGGGTGGTCATCACCGCCATCACGGCTCGCGGGAGCCGGTCCGGCGGGCCGCAAGAGCGCCCGGGCGCAGCCGCCGCCGTCTTCGGGCTCATCGTCGGCCTCGCGGTGCTTGTCGCGGCCGCCCATTTCATCGTGACGGGCGCAACGACCATCGCCGAGAATTTCGCCGTCCCGCCCTTCCTCATCGGCGCGACGATCGTGGCGCTCGGCACCTCGGTCCCGGAAATCGCGACCGTCATCATCGCCACCGTGCGCGGCCATCAGGATGTGGGCGTGAGCGCGCTCTGGGGCTCGAACGTCTTCAACACGCTCTTCGTCATTCCCATCGCCGCCGCGATCCATCCGATGGCCGACATCTGGGCGATGAGCCTGCCGGCGCTGATCGTGGGCTTCTTCGTGGTGCTGATCACCTGGCCTTACGGCGCCGCGCGCCTCGGCCGCGGCCGCGCGATCCTGCTGCTCGCGGCCTACGGCGCTTATGTGTGGAGCGCGGCCGAAGGCTTCCTCTAGTGGAAGACGAAGAGCGGCACGGGCGCCTGCGCGATCAGCTTTGACGTCGTCGAGCCGAAGAGGCGCTCTTTGAGGCCCCGGTGGCCGAACGCGCCCATCATCAAGAGGCCGGGCTTCAGCCCCGCGATTTCGGAGAGAACGATCTCCGACGGGCTCGCGCTGCTCGCGACGGCAACGGGCGTCGCCTTGATGTCGTGCGCCGCGAGATAGGCGAGCGCCTGTGCGCCGCGATCCTCGGCGGCCGTCTTGTCCTGATCGACGCTGACGACATGCACCGGACCCTCGGTCCCAAGGCCGAGCAGCACGAACATCTGCAGCGCCCGCATCGCCGGCAGCGAGGCGTCATAGGCGATCACCGTTCCGCTGCCGCCCGCCATCGTGTCGGGCGTGAGGATGATCGGGCGCGGCCCCAGCCGCAGCAACTCCTCCGCGACGTCCGCGACACCGGGCTCCGCCCTGCCGTGGAACGCGCAATCATGGCCGAGGATGACGAGGTCGCGGGTCGCGGCCGCCGTGATGAGAAGCGGCAGCGGTTCGCCCTCGATCGACAGGATCGCGCTCCGCACCTTGCGCGCCGCGCAATGGCTCGTGAACTGCTCGCAAAGTGCGTGACCGCGCGCTTTTGCATCCGCCAGCCGCCGCGCGTCGCGCTCGAGCTTGTAGGCCATGCCGCCCGGCGGGACGGCTTCGCCGCTCTCGATTGCGGGGCGGTCGAGCACGGCAACGCCCGTGAGCGCGCTTTGCGTCCGCGCCGCAAGCGCGATGGCGAAAGCTTCGGCGGTTCGGGACGATGGCGTCTCGTCGAGCGCAACGAGGATCGAATTCATCATGGGCCTTGAGCTCCTTCGCGGGCAGTATGGCAAGCATAGGTGCCACACGCTTTGCGTGTCATTGACGAGGAGCAAGCAGCGTAACGCGATTGGGCGCCGCGCTCTAGAAGAAGCGTTGCAGCCGGATTTCGAGCATATGGTCGCGCCCGAAGGCCGATTCCGTCGCGCCGTTCGCGACATAGGGGAAAGCCCGCGCTTCGATCTCCAGCTTGAAGCCGTCCGCGATACGCGTCGCGGCCTCCAGCGTCATGACCGTCGTTCCCGTTTCGAGGTCGTTGATCGCGCCGAGCAGCACGCTCGAATCGTCGATGTCGTTGAACGCGAGGCGCGCGCCGACCATCAGGTCATTGTCGAAGAGGGTGAAGGGCGCCGTGTCGTCGCGCCCGTCATAGTGATATTCGGAAATGAGGCCGAGATCGGCGCTGCTCTCGAACACCTGATAGAGCGTGTATTCGAACCCGGTCGTCACCGCCGCGAAACTGTCGCCCTGGCCCGAGCGCGCGATCGCCTCCAGCTTCAAGAGCCAGGCATCGAGCGTGGCCTGGGCATCGATGCTCGACTGCTCGATGAGATCGTAGTGCGGCACGAGCGCCGGGCCGGTGCCCGGGACCACGGTGGTCACCAGCCGCGGCTCGCGGCCTGTGCCGCTGAAATGCGCAAGGCCGATATCGAACGCGCCGACCCGCATTTGCCAGCGCGCCGCCCAATCGACATGGCTCTCGCCGTCCGGCGATTCGAAAACCGCATCGTCCTCGCGCACGGGAATGGGAAAGCCCGGCCGCCCCTCGATGCCGGGATACGTCCGCTCACGGAAGAACGGCATCACGAAGCCGCTAAACGTGCCGATTTCGGTCAGGACATTGGCGTTGACCATCGGCTGGCCGAGCTTGTCTTCCTCGTCCGCCGACTCGATGAGGTCGGTCTGGTTGATGATGTCGACGAGGTGGCGCGATTCCGCGACGCCCCAGAAGACCTTCGCAAAGCCGACGCGCACGTCCCATTCGCCGCCATCATAGAGGTAGTTGAGCTCGCGCAGATCCGCGTGCGTGCGTTCGGTATCGGCGGAATCGAGCCGCGCGAACGGGATGAAGGTGATCCGCTGGTCCTCATCGATGTCCCAGCGCACTTCCGGCTGAAGCGCGAGCGAGGGCTGCACCACCGCCGTTTCCTGCTGCGGGAATTGCGGATCGGAGGGGAAGATCCGCACCTCGATGGCGGCAAACCCCGAAAGCTCGGGCTCGCGCGCGGCCGCCTCGCCGATGAACGCGGCACTGGCTAGTGCCGCGCCGGCCAACGCCGCCGCCTGGGCGATGAGCCCGATCCGTCCCCCCCGAGACCGCATGGCCGCTAGCGGAGCCGCGAGAGCGCGTCCGCGTCGAACTCGCTCTGATCGACGCCCGCGTTGAGGGAATAATCGCCGAAGGCGAGGGTGGTACTCTTGTTCGACTGAAGATTGACCATGTCGAGCGTGTGCGCGCGCCAGAATTTGTCCTGATACTGACGGTAATCAGAGAAGGTCAGCGTCTTGGAATGCTCTTCCTTGCGGTCGTAGAGATCGAGCTGCCACACGCGATACTCCGCGCTGTCGACCCAGCTGATCTGCTTCGTGTAACCGGAATTCTCATAGACCGGAAAACGTTCCGAGACGAAACAGGTCAGGCCCTTCGATTCCTCGGTCGGGCAGGGCTCTTCGCGCAGGAATTTATAGGTGAAGCGGCCGACCTCCTGCGCCAGCAGGTCCTCGAACGCGAATTCGCTGCCCACGAACGAGCCCGATTTGTTGGCGGACGCGATCCGCTTCACGCGCTTCAGCGCCGGCAGATAGAGCCACTGATCGTCGGCCTCGGTGATCCGCGTGAAGGAGAGGAGCGCGGTTCCCTCGACGTCCGCCGGCGAGAGGAAATAGGTCAGCGACTTGTCGCCCTCCGTGTCGGAAATGACCTCGAGCGCGCGCAGCTTCATCGACCGCTCGCTCGATTCGCCCTGCGCGTTGCGCAGGATCATCCGCAGATCGACCTTGGAATCGACCCAGCCCTGATTGCGCCGGTCGGCCTCCTGCGCGATCGCAAGGCCGCGTTCCTCAGGCGTCTCGGCGTGGGCGGCCGGACCCGCGAGCGCGAGGAGGGTCAAGGTGGAGTAAAAGATGCGGCGCATTTGTAATCCTCATTCAGCGGGGGCGAGCGCGGGCTCGGCGCTCTTGCCGCGGCCGGGCCGGTCGATCGCCATCAAGAGCGGCGGCAGGAGCAGGAAGTCGCAGAAGATCGCGAAGAAGATCGCGATCGCAGTGAGTTCGCCGAGCGCGCGGTTGATCTCGAACGGCGAGAAGGCGAGCAGACCAAAGCCCGCGATGAGGAGGGCGGTCAAGAGCCACAGCGCCGGGCCGACCGTTGAGAAGGCATAGCGGACCGCGTCCTGCGGGCTCGCGCCGTCCAGGCGCCGCGCGCGCAGATATTTCGACAACATATGGATCGTCGCGTCCACCACGATGCCAAGGCTCGACGCCGTGACGACGGCGGACGCCATGCCGACCTGACCTTCCAGGAAGTACCACGCTCCGAACGTGAGGATCGCGGGCGCCAGATTGGGGATCATGCTGACGAGCCCGAACGTGACGGAGCGGAACGGGATGATGAGCGACAGCGAGATCAGAATGAGCGCGGCGATCGTGCCGTAGAGCATCGATTCGATGTTCCGCTGTGAGATGAACGAGAACATCACCGCCGTGCCCGCGCCATTCGAGTTGGTCATCGTCTCCGGCAGCGCGGCCTGCAGCCAAGCATCGCCGTCGAGCTTGAGCGCCCGGATCTCGGCCGCCGAGACGTCGCCCATCGACACGATCACGCGCGTGGAAGACTTATCGACGTTCAGCTGATCGTTGAGGTCGAGGCCGTAGGGCAGCGACATTTCATAGAGCAGCAGGTATTGCGCGGCGAGCTGGCGATCGTCCGGCACGCGGTAGAACGCGGGGTCGTCGGCGTTCATGTTCTTGTTCAGCCGGCGCATGATGTCGACGATCGTAAACACGTGGACGACGCCGGGGCGCGCCTCGGCCCAGTGCTCGAAATCTTCCAGCACCTTGAGGAATTTGGGATCGGTAATGCCTTGCGGCCCGTCGGCCTTGACCGAGAACTCGACCTGCATCACGCCCGTCAAATTCGCCATCAGGAAGTCGCTGTCGCGGCGGAACTCGATCGAGGGCGCGAACCAGCGGATGAACTGATCGTTGAGCTCGATGCGCGGGATGTAGACGGCCGCGGCCGCGACGAGCGCGAGCGTGCCGATCAGCAGCCCGGTGCGGAACCGCACGACCAGCTCGGCGAGGCTCAACATCACCGTCGCGCGCGCGCTTTCGGCCCGCGCCTTGATGTTGATCGGCATGAGCACCATCAGCGCCGGCAGCAGCGTCACGGAGAGGATCCACGCGGTCGCCACGCCGAAGGCGACGATATTGCCCAGATCGCGGAACGGCGGCGCGTCCGACGCGTTGAGCGACAGGAACCCGATCGCGGTCGTGAGCGAGGTGAGGAACACGGGCAGAAAATTGATCCGCATCGATTCGATCACGGCCTCGCGGCGTCCCATGCCGCGCCGCATTGAAGTGAACATGGCCGCGATGAGGTGAACCGCGTCGGCGACGGCGAGTGTCAGGATCACGATGGGCGCCGTCGCCGAAGGCGGCGTCAGCGTCGTGCCGACCCAGCCGGCCAGTCCCATCGCCGAGAGAGTGGAGAAGACGATGATCGCCGTGATCAGCCCCATCGCGGAGAACGAGCGCAGCAAGAGCGACGTCAGCACGATGACGAGCACATACATGCCCGGCAGCAATGTCGTCAGGTCGCGCTGCATCGCCTCCTGGAACGCGTTCGACATCGGCACGTTGCCGGAGAGCGCGACGTGGATGCCGTCGAATTTTTCGTAGAACCGCTCGCGCAGCTCGCGCGCCGCGTTTGTCGCGATCAGCGCTTCCTGCGGGTCTTTCTCCGGCATGATCGTGGTGAGCAGAACGCCGGTGGTGCGCGCGTCGGGCGAGATCAGCCGGTTGAGGAGAAGCGGCTCGGCGAGCGCGATGGCACGCGCGGCGTCGCGCTCCGCGTCGGTGATCGTCGCTGGGTCGGGCACGAGATCGCCGACAGCGAGATCATCGCCATCGACGGCCGTGTGCTGATAATTCGTGATCGAATCCGCCCGCGCGACGTACGGAAGTTTCCAGCCTTCCTCCGTCAGCCAGTGCACGGCCTCCAGCATCTTCGGCGAGAACGCGTCGCCCTCATCGGCCTGCAGCGCAAAGAAGATCGAATCGCGCTTCGAATAGACGTTCTGCAGCTCGAGGAACGCTTGATATTGCGGGTTCTGCGGGCTGAAGAAATAGCGGTAATTGTTCGAGAACGTGAGGAACTGCGCGCCATAGGTCGCCATGAGGCACCACGCGAGCGTGGCCAGGATGACGAGCCAGGGGTGGCGCGTGATAAAGGAGGCATAGGATACGACGAGGCGGTCGCCGGCCGAGATGCGCGAGGGGGAAAGGGTCGACAAGGGGCTACGTCTCCGACATTGCGAACACGGCACGGCGGGGGGCGGCGCGGTGGCGTTTCTGGGAGAGAAATGCGCGTCGATCCCTTGACCCGGCAGTCGGTGTCGGGAAAGGTAACACAGACCGCAGGTAAACTGCACGGTGTAGTTTAGAGGGCGATGTCAGCAAGTCAAGGCCACCGCAAACGGGACGAGAGCGCTTTCCTCCAGGGCGTGACGGAAAATCCGCTCGACGCGGAGAATCCCAAGCGCGCGGCGATCCTGGAGGCCTCCGCCCAGCTGTTCCTCGAGAACGGCTATGAAACCGTGAGCATGGACGCGATTGCGGCCACCGCGAACGTGTCGAAGCGCACGGTCTATTCGAATTTCGAAAGCAAGGAAGAGCTCTTCACCGCCATCATGGTGGCACATTGCAACGCCATGGTGGGCGAGGCCATTCCCTCTGAGGAAAGCGACGGCGCCCCGGCCCAGGTGCTAACGGCCTATGGCCGCGCGTTCGTCGCGATGATCACATCGCCGCGCGCTCTTGCGATGCAGCGCGTGATTTTTTCCGAAGTGGCCCGCAATCCCGAACTCGGAAGGCGCTTCTACGAGGCCGGGCCCGCCCGCCATCTCGGCGCGCTCGCGCGCTATCTGGATGGCGCGGTGCGGCGCGGCGAATTCGAGATCCGCGATACACGTGCGGCGGCGGCCATGTTCATCGCGCACGCGAAAGGCCCCTTCCATCTGCCCCAGCTTTGTGGCCTGCTGAACAATGTCTCGAAAAAAGACATCGACGAAGCCGTCGACAACGCCGTGCAAGTGTTCCTGAGGGCGTACCGCCCCGCGCCTCGCCCGAAACGGGGCTCGATCCTACTCTAGGGGAGGCAGCCCTGATGCGCTGGTCACGCCATTTTCACCACTTGGTGGACAGGATCGGCGCGATGAACAGCGCGGCGCACCCCTTTCCGACCTATCACCGGCTGGAACGGCTGGTGGATGCCGGCATTCACGCGGCGGGCGTGACGTTCGCGATCACGGGCGGCATCGTCGTGGTCGTGCTGGCGGCGATGGAGCGTCAGATTCCGGTGACGCTCGGCGTGCTCGTCTATGCGCTCGCCCTGATGGCGACGCTCGCCGTCTCCGCGCTCTACAATCTGACGCCGGTCTCGCCGCGCAAGGAATGGCTGCGCCGCCTCGATCATGCGACGATCTTTCTTCTGATCGCCGGCACGCCCACGCCCTTCGTCAACGCCGATCAGGCGCTTGAGCTCGCGCTCTTCTGGTCGCTCGCGCTGGGCGCGGCGACAGCGAAGCTCTTGATGCCGCGCCGGGCCGAGACCTGGTTCATCGGCGCCTATCTCCTGCTCGGCTGGATGGCGTTCGCGCTCTTTGCGGGCGGCATCTCCAGCGTGTCGGACGTGACGGTCGCGCTTATCGTCGTTGGCGGCTTGCTCTATTCGGTGGGCGTCGTCTTCCACCTCTGGGACAATCTGCGCTTTCACAACGCGATCTGGCACGGCTTCGTGCTCGCCGCCGCCGGCTGCCACTATGCGGCCGTTCTAGAGGGCGTCGTCCTCGCGCCCGCCGTCATCTAGGCGCGCCCGCGCGAAATCCTGCAAAGTCTGCCAGACCGCCGCGTCGTTGAGGATGCGCGCGACCTTGTTCTGCCCGCCCAGCTTGCCGCGCGCTTTCATCCAATCGCGAAAGGTTCCGGGCGGCACCAGAAGCACGCGCGGCGGATCCATGCCAAAGCCGTCCGAGCGGTGCGCGCGATAGTCATCGTTCCGTAGACTGAGCGTTCGATCGATTGCGGCCGCCATCTTGGCGGGAAGATCGCCGCTCGCGGCCTCCGCCAATTCCACGATGAAGAGGTGCTGTCCGCGCGGGCGGTCATCGCCCGGATAGAGCGCGCCCACAGTGAAATCCGTGACGTCGACGCCCGCCTCGCCGGCCGCCTCGGCGACCGCGTGCTCGATCTCCTCGCCGATCAAATGCTCGCCGAACGCGGAGAGCATGTAGGACGTGCGGCCCGTGATGAGGAGGCGCGGCGGCCGCGTCTCGATGAACCGCACCGTGTCGCCCAGCACATAGCCAAAGAGGCCAGCGCACGTGGAAAGGATTACCGCGTAGTTGACGCCCGGCTCGATCGTCGCCGCCCAGTGCCGCGTCGGCGCCTCGCTGTCCAGCTCTTCGACCGGCACGAATTCGAAGAACAGCCCGTGATCGAGATTGAGCCGCAGCCCCTCTCCATAGCCGCGATCGGCCGAGGCGATGAAGCCTTCGCTCGCGGGATAGACCTCGCGCATGTCGATGTCCTGGCCCTTGAAGAGCGAAAGGAACCGCGGGCGATAGGGCTCGAAATTGACGCCGCCGTGGATGAAGAGGTCGAGATGGGGATAGAGCGGCCCCGCCGCCTCGCCGCGCCCGGCGCGCAGCGCGCGCACGCGCTCAAGGAGGATCAGCACCCAGCTTGGCGTGCCCGTCAGCACGCGGATGTCTTCATCGAGCGAGAGCCGCGCGAGCGTCTCGACCTTTTCCTCCCAATTGCTCATCAGCGCGAGGTCGCCCGTCGGGAAGGCGTATGGCGCGGCCCAGCGCGGCATGGTCTTCGTCGCGATGCCCGAGAGATCGCCCGAGACGACGCCCTCCGCCTCTTGCGTGAGCGCGGTCGAGCCGCCCAGCATGAAGCTCTTCCCGCCGAAGAACCGCGTTCCCGGCCGCGCCGCGATATGATGCACCATCACATCGAGCGAGGCCTTGATGTTGGAGCGGCGCATGTCCTCCGTCAGCGGAAGATATTTCGTTGTCCCGCTGGTCGTGCCCGACGAAAGGGCGAAGGTCGGAATCCGTCCCGGCCAGATCACATTCTCGACGACCGGATAATGGGGCTTGAGGTACCGCTCCCAGATTGCATCGTACCGGCGGAGCGGTACGCGCGCCTGGAAATCGCGAACGTCGCGGATCGCGGCGAAATCGTGCTCGCGGCCAAACTGCGTGTCGCGCGCCGTCTCGACGAGCGCAAGCAGCGTGCGCCGCTGCGCTGCCTCCGGGTCCAGCCGCGCTAGTTGCCCCCCCCGCCACCACGCGTAGAGCTTGAGGAACGGCGTGAGGTCGGGGCGCAAGGGGATCCTTTAGGGGCTGAGCGTCATTGTGATCGGAAAATCGCGTGCGACGATCTCGGCCCGCAGCGGCATCTGAACATAGCCGCCCTCGATCCAGGGATCGACTTGATCGAGGAAATTCTCCGAGCCCAGCCACCCGTCGTTCCCGCCGAGCAGCACGAAATAATTCGCGTCCGGATCGCTCATGTCGGAGATGTGCCGCGCCTGGCTGCCATACTGCGTGGCGATCGGCTCGTTGGTGAGGCCGTGCGCGGTCTTGTAGACGGTCTCGCGCGAGCCGCCGACCGGCCGGCGCTCATACTGAAAGGCCGAGCCGATCACCGGAGCGTTGCCGAGCCAGTGCTGCACCTGGAGATAATGCATGTCGCCCCAGGTCGGGTGGAGGGCGGTATCCGTCGCGGCGAGCGCGATGGCCTGCGTCAGCGCGGCGGAACGCGCCTCGGGCGAGAGCGCCTGCATGTCCTCGATCAGATAGTGCCGAAGCTGCGTGAAATTCTTCTGCTGGCCGGTGAGCGCATCGAGGCTCTCCGCGCCGTAGACTCGCGGCACCAAATGAAAGAGAAGCGTCTCGAACGCGACCGGGCCGGCGGCATCCACCGCGTAGTCGCCATCGAACGCCTTGAGCTGGGCAAGGAACGCCGGATCGGCCGCTGCCGCCTCGGGCGTCGCCTCGATCAGTGCGACGAGCGCGGCGGACAATTCGGCGGAAGCGAGCGAGACCGTGTCGAGCTGAAGCGCCTTCAGATCATCGAGGCTGACCGCCCCGTCGCGCCCCAGGATTTGCTGCAGACGGCGAATGCGCTCATCGCCGTTGAAGAAGAAACCGATCGGCCAGCGTGCTTTCGTCGGCCGGTTGTTGGCGGATGCGATGAAGCCGGAATCGGGATTGAGCGCGAACGGCAGCTCGAGCGCGTCCGCGATGCCCGGCCAGTCATTGCCGGGAACGGCGGCATCGAGCACCAGCGTCTCGGGCCGCTCCCACGGCCGCTTCGGCAGGAGCGTCGCGAGCGCGTGACAGATGTTTCCGGAGGAATCGACGCACAGGAAATTTTGCGGCGAGACGGCGAAGCCCTTCAGCGCCGCGCGGAATTCTTCCGCTGACTGCGCGCGCATGATCGCAAACATGCCGGTGATTTCATCCGTGGGCAGATGACCGACCCAGCGCAGCGCCACCGCCTCGCCGTCGCGCCCCGGCACGAGGCTTGAATCCGTGATGACGTTGCCGAGCCGCGAGCGGCGCACGGTGCGCGTCGTGTTGAACCAGAAGCGCGTGACGATCT
The DNA here is from genome assembly GCA_016124385.1 of Alphaproteobacteria bacterium. GTDB lineage: Bacteria > Pseudomonadota > Alphaproteobacteria > Micropepsales > Micropepsaceae > JACADY01. Next base: position 297,081 of record WGNU01000005.1, read on the forward strand.
CGGTCTCTTCCTCCACGAGGTCGATCCCGGAGCCCGCCGAAACGTCATAGAGATCGCTGTTCGCCGCGCGCATGTTCGTGCCGCCCCAGGCGAGATCGGGCGTACGCCCGAGCGCGACGAACGGAAGCCCCGGGATCATGAAACCGACCGCGTTGAAGGAGGGCGACTTGACGCCCGCGATCAGCCAGAGATTGGGAACGCCGACGCCCAGATGCGGGTCGCTCGCGATCATCGCGGCCCCGCTCGCGCTCCGCTCCGGCGCGACAACGACCGAGTTCGAGCCCGACTTCGACAGCCCCACCAGAAGATCGTTCAGCGCCTGCTTTTGCGGTGTGTCGAAGCTGATGGTCGGCCCCGATCCCGCCTCGAGGGTGCGCGCCCAGATTTGCGGCCATTCCGGCTTGTCGCGCTCACCGAGCAGCGCGATATACGTGCCCCAATTGACGTCGGTGCCAGCGAGCCGCCCGATCGTCAGAAGGTCTTCGAGCGTGAAGGGCTCGGGCGAGAGTCCAAGCAGGCCGAATTCGGGCGGCATCGTCTCGAGCCGCGCCTGATAGGTGTTGAGCCCGTCGAGGAACGCATCCATCAGCGCGCGCGTCTCGCCCGGCATCTGCGCGACGATTTGAGGCGCCGCGCGGCCGAAATCGAGAATGCGGATTGCGTGGTCGATGTCCTGCGCGAACGGCCCGACCATTTCCGACAGCCGTCCTTGCGCCACCTGTTTCATCAGCCGGATCTGCGCGAGCCGCAAATGCCCGTGCACGAGGCCGAGCGTATAGGCGAGGTCGCGGTCCGTCTCGGCCTCGACGTAAGGGATCGCCATGCGGTTCCAGCGGATCGTGACGGGTTTCTCGAGCGCGAGCCCTTGGCGCGGCATCACCGACAGGCGCTCGTCGCGCGACACCTCGCTCGGCCAGAGCGCTGAGCATCCGCCGAGGAACGAACCGAGAAGCAGCAGCAAGGCGGAACGGAAGAGCGTCATGGGGGGCCTTTGTGCGGATCCGCCGGACCAGTAGGGCCCGATACTAGGTCTTGAACGACTCAGCGCAATGACTGGATCAGTCATTTGTTCAGTTTGCCGGGAAAAGACGCCGTGTCTATCGTTACGCCCGTCACAAAGAAATGAGAGGGAGGCTGCTGCCATGCGTCTCGCGCTGAGCGCCGAGGATGAGGCATTTCGGGCGGAAGTCCGCCAATTTCTGAGCGAGAAGTTGACGCCCGATCTGCGCGAGGCGGCGCGCCTGGCGGCCGGCGCCGTGACCGATGCCCCGGTCGCGATCCGCTGGCAGAAGGTGCTCTACGAAAAGGGCTGGGTCGCCCCTGCTTGGCCGAAGGAATATGGCGGGCCGGGCTGGAGCGAGATGCAGCGCTACATTTTCGCGAGCGAGTCCGCGGCCGCCGGCGCGCCGGGCCTGCCGCCGTTCGGCCTGCGCATGGTCGGCCCCGTCATCATGAAATTCGCGCGCCCCGAGCAGAAAGCGCATTACCTGCCGCGGATCCTCGCAGGCGAGGATTATTGGTGCCAGGGCTATTCCGAGCCCGGCTCGGGCTCCGATCTCGCCAGCCTTCAGACGCGCGCCGTGCGCGACGGCGATGACTACGTCATCAACGGCACAAAGATCTGGACGACGCACGCCCATTTCGCCGACCACATGTTCTGCCTCGTGCGCACGGACAGCGGCGGCAAGCCGCAGGAGGGGATCAGCTTCGTCCTCATCGACATGAAGACGCCCGGCATCAAGGTCGCGCCGATCATCACGATCGCCGGCGATCACGAGGTCAATCAGGTCTTCTTCGACGATGTGCGCGTGCCGGTCGCGAACCGGATCGGCGAGGAGGGCCAGGGCTGGACGATCGCGAAATACTTGCTCGAGTTCGAACGCGGCAATGCGTATGCGGCCGGCCTGAAGACGGGACTGGCGGCGCTCCGCCGTTTCGCGGGCACGACGCGCGCGAGCGACGGCGATACCCTGCTCGACGACGAGGCCTATCGGCGCAAGCTCATCGAGGCCGAGATCGATCTCGCCGCCATCGAGATGACCGAGAACCGCATCATGTCGGCGCTCTCGACCGGCCAGAATCCGGGCCCGGCATCATCGATGCTGAAGACGCGCGGCACCGAGATGAGCCAGCGCCTCTCCGAACTCGGCATCGAGGCGATCGGCTATTACGGCGGCGTCTATCAGCCGGAAGCCCGCGAGCCCGGCCGCAATGCCGAGCCCGTGGGACCGGAAGCGGGCGTGACGCTCATGCCGAAATATCTGAACACGCGCGCCGCCTCGATCTATGGCGGCTCCAACGAGGTTCAGCGCAACATCATGGCGAAGCTGGTCTTGGGGCTCTAGCGCGGATCGCCGTCGCGCTTCTCGGCCTGCGCCATGGCGAGGAGCGCGAGCGCGCCCTGATGAATGTCGCGCAGGTAAGCGTGATAGCGCGGATCGCCGAGTGGCCCGAACGGCTCGCCGAGCAGGAGCTCGCAAAAGCCGATGACCGTCGTCAGCGGCGTGCGCAGCGCCGTGTCGACGTCGCGCAGCCGCGCGCGCATGCTCGCCGCTTCGCCGGTTGCCCCCTCGAGCGCCGCGCGCACCGAGACATCGGCGATGGAGCCCAGCCGCGCGGGGACGCCGCCCCACTCCGTCTCGACGAAGCGTAGCTCCAGCGTCCGGGATGACGCGTCCCGCGCATCGACCGTGTGCCGCGTGCTCTCGCCCAGATGGACCGGAAACGGGAACGGCTGGCCGGTCAGCGAACCCGTGGCGACGCCCAGCATGTCCTCGGCCGCCGGATTGAGAAACCGCACGCGCCCGTCGTGATCGAGGATGACGAGGCCTTCCGCTTCCTCCTGCACGAGCCTGAGGCCGCTGGCCTCGACGGGCGCGGGGCGGTGTGCGCGGCCCTGCGCGCGCAGGATCGCGGTGCGGATCGTGCGGAGGGCGTCTTCGCGCCGCGCGCGCGGCGAGATGAGGTCCTCGATCCCGGTCTCGAAGAGATCGCTGCCGCTCGCGACCGCGATGACAGGCGCGCCGCTCCACGCGACGATGCGTTGCAATACCGCTTTGTCGCGCGTGAACGGCGCTTCGACGAGGATCGCGTCCGGCCGCGCGCGCTGCAGCGCGGCATAGGCCGCCGGCGGCGTGCTCACCGCTTCGATGCGCAAGCCGTGATCGCCTGCCTCGTCCAGCCGCGCGGCCAGCCCGCCGCGTCCCGTTCCCGCAATGCTCAGCACATGGATCGACGGCATTCGTCCAGCGGCAGGTTGATCTTCGGAGGCGATCGGAAGGGCAGCCGGGCTCATGCGATGCGAATCCCTAAACGGAGTCTGAAGAAAGGGCCGCGACGGTTAAGCAGACGTAAATGGGGTGCGCCTTTCGGGCACGGGGCGAGGGTGATCAAGGGCTTGAGCCCGCCCGCAAGGCCCGATAGCGTGCGCACAACATTAAGAACACGTGCCAAGGGGAGAGGGACACATGTCGCAGCGCGACGGAATGATTGCGTGGATCGTTGGGGCGATCGTCGTGCTGGTGCTGGCCGTGCCGCTCGTGGGCCCGAGCCTGCTGGCGAGCGAGGCGGTGACCGCGGGCACCAACATTCCTGCGACCGAAAGCGCGGCGCTCGCCGCGACGTCCGAATCGCAAACCGAAGAGGCCGCCGCCACCGGTGAAGCGCCCACGGCCGCCGAGCTGCGCCGGGAGGATCAGCGCCGCATGCGCGCCGCCGCGCGAATTGACGAGCGCCGCGTCGCCGCCGCCGACACGCCCGAGGAACAGGGCAACTGGCTGCAATACGGCCGCACCTATTCCGAGCAGCGCTTTTCGCCGCTCACAGGCATCACGCGCGAGAACGTGAAGCAATTGGGCGTCGCCTGGGAATTCGAGACGGGCACGACGCGGGGACTCGAGGCAACGCCGATCGTTGCCGACGGCATCATGTACGCGACCGGCAATTGGGGCGTCGTGTGGGCGCTCGATGCGAAGGACGGCCGCTTGCTGTGGACCTATGACCCCGAAGTGCCGGGCGAGTGGGGCCGCAAGCCGTGCTGCGACATCGTCAATCGCGGCGTCGCGGTGTGGAAGGGCGCGGTCTATGTCGCCACGCTCGACGGGCGCCTCGTCAAGCTCGATGCCGACACCGGCAATCCGATCTGGGACATCAACACGATCGACCGCTCGCGCGCCTATTCGATCACGGGCGCGCCGCGCATCGTCAAGGACATGGTGATCATCGGGAACGGCGGCGCCGAGCTCGGCGTGCGCGGTTACATCACCGCCTATGACACCAAGACCGGCCGTCAGCTCTGGCGCTTCTATACGGTGCCGGGCGACCCGCAGCTCCCGCAAGAAGGCGATCACCTGAAGGCCGCGCTCGAGACCTGGCCGACCGGACCCGACGCGCCCGAATGGTGGGTCTGGGGCGGCGGCGGCACGGTGTGGGACAACATGTCCTACGACCCCGATTTGAACCTTCTCTATATCGGCGTCGGGAATGGCTCGCCCTGGAGCCGCATGGTGCGCACGAAGGGGCAAGGGGCCAATCTTTTCATTTCCTCGATCGTCGCCATCAATCCCGACACCGGTGCCTATGTCTGGCACTACCAGACGACGCCGGCCGACACGTGGGACTACACCGCCACGCAGCACATGATCCTCGCCGATCTCAAGATCGACGGGCGCACGCGCAAGGTGATCATGCAGGCGCCGAAGAACGGCTTCTTCTACGTACTGGACCGCGAGACGGGCGAGCTGATCTCGGCCGAGAAATACGCTGTCGCGAACTGGGCCGACCGCATCGATCTGGAAACCGGGCTCCCGGTCGAGAACCAGGAAGTGCTCTGGCTGGACAAGCCTGGCACGGTCGTTTGGCCCTCGCAGGGCGGCGCGCACAACTGGCAACCCATGGCGTATAGCCCGCCGGACGGGCTCGTCTACATCCCGGTCATCGACCTGCCTGCGATCTGGGTCGCCGAGAAGGACTTCACTTATCGCCATAATCTTTGGAACACGGGCGATGATTTCGCTGCGGTGTCCGATGCGCTGGAGGCCGCGATTGCATCCGGCGAGGCGGCCGTGCCCATGGGCTATGTCCGCGCGTGGGATCCGGTGACACAGAAGGAGCGTTGGTCGTTCGAGCTCGACGGTCCTTGGAACGGCGGCCTGCTTGCGACCGCGAGCGGCCTGGTCTTCGGCGGCGATGGCGGCGGCACGTTCCGCGCCTTCAAGTCCGACACGGGCGAGGTTCTCTGGAGCATCGACCTGAAGACCGGCATCATCGCGCCGCCAGTCACCTACTTGGTCGACGGGGAGCAATATGTGTCGCTGCTCGCGGGATGGGGCGGCGCCTTTGGCCTTGCCAACACGGCCGATCCGCGCACGGCGGTGATCAAACACGGCTCGAACGCCGGCCGGCTCTTCACCTTCAAGATTGGCGGGCGTCAGGAAGTCGAGCTTGTCGCCGCCGCGCGCGAGCCGATCGCCGAGCCGCCGGCCCAGACCGCGACGCCTGCGGTGATCGAAGCCGGCTCCAAGATCTACGCGCAGAACTGTCTCTTCTGTCACGGCTATTTCGCCGAGTCGGCGGGCGTTCTGCCGGATCTGCGCAAGAGTGCGCCGGATATCTGGGACCAGTACCAGGAGATCGTCATCGGCGGCGCGTTGAGCGCGGGCGGCATGGCGTCTTTCGCGGATCACCTCTCGCCGGCTGATGTCGATGCGGTGCGCGCCTATGTGCTCGCCCAGGCGCACAAATATTACGAGCGCACGCAGGCGGAGGCGCCCGCGACACCTTAATCGTCCGTAAACGTTCGTTTCGCTTTACGTACAATTAAGCGCGTCACCACTAGCGTCGGCCAGGGAAAGAACCCCGGGGGCCGACGCAGATGGCGCGCGTACTGATCATCGAAGACGACCGCGTTTTCGTGGAGCTGATGTCGAAAGGCCTTTCGGCACCGGGTCACGAAGTCGTCGCGGCGACGAACGGCGCGGAAGGCGTCGATCACTTCTGCAAAGCGCCCTTCGATGTGGTCGTGACCGATCTCGTCATGCCGGATATGGACGGGATCGAGGCGATCCGCAAAATCCGCAAGGTCAATCCGCAAGTCGGCATTGTCGCCGTCTCGGGCGGCGTGCCGCGCCCGTTTGGGCCCAATGTCGATTATCTCGATGCCGCGCAGCATCTGGGCGCTGACGCCGCGCTGAAGAAACCTTTTCTTCCCTCCGAGTTGGCGGCGCTTGTCGATCGCGTGCTGGTGGAGAGTGGCCGCAGAGCCGCGTCGCAGAGCTAGGCCCGGCACCGATGCTACGCCGCGCATGGGCGAAGCCCCGGCCATCGAGCGCGCGCAGGCGGGGCGCTGAATGGCCCGCGCTGCCCTGGGTGATGGTGGCGCTCGCCACCGTCGCGCTGGGAATTCTCGCGGCGAGCATCGTCTTTGGCCGTCTGGCTCTCGAGGCGCGCCAGCAGCACGCCGCGCTCGACCTGAAATGGTCGGAATTAGCGGTCGACATCGCCGATCTCGAGGAAGAGATCGCGGCAATCGTACAGCCGGCGCGCGCGGTCTTGAAGACCGGCGATGTGGAGGCGGAGCGCGCCGCGCTTGAAACGCTGGCAGACGCGTTCAGCGAGGATCATCGCGAATTCATCCAGCGCGTGCGCGCCATCCGCGACGACAAGCTGCGCTGGGTCATCGTCTCCTCGGCGGCCAACGTCCGGCTTGCCACCTCGCAGCTGATCGCGTTGTCCCGTGATGTCATCGACACCTATCTGACGCAAGGCAGCCAGGCCGCGGACGCCAAGCTCCACGAATTGACCGATCGTCTTCCCGGTGTGCTGCGTCTGACCGATGAGGTTGCCGAGAGGATCTCCGACCTCCGCACAAAAAACGCCGAGGCCATGCTCGCGATCAGCGAGCGCGACGAAGCGGTGCGCCTCTGGCTCAGCCTGGCGTTCGCGCCGATCATCGTCGGCAGCGCCATTTACGGCTTTGCCGCCTCCGCCCAATTACGCCGTCTGGCGCGCAGCCTCCGCGCGGCCAACAAATCCGAGCAGGAGAATGCGGCACGGTTCGAAACCTTTGCATCGTCGGTGTCCGATCTCTTTTGGGAATCGGACGCCGGCCACCGCTACACATTCGTCTCCGAGACGATCGGCCGCTACGGCATCGATGCCGGGCACCTGATCGGCCGCCCGCTGATGGAATTGCCCGACCGAAAGCGCACGACGCCGGAAACCGTCGCGGCGCTGGAGCAAACGCTCGCCGCGCGTCAGCCCATTCGCGGCGTGTATGCCCCGCTTTGGAGCCCGGCGCGCGGCACGGTGTGGATCGAGGTGAACGGCCTTCCCCGGTTCGATGATGAGGGCACGTTCCTCGGCTATCGCGGCGTTGCGCGCGATGTAACCGCGCTCGTCGAAGCGCAGCAGGATTTGAAGCAGAGCGAGGCGCGCTTCAAGAGCATCGCGGACGGGATTGACGGCGTCATCATCCGCGTCCGTCTCGATGGCAACGATACGATCGAATACATCAGCCCGAGCGTGGAAAAATTCTTCGGGATCCCCCCGGGCGAACTCTTGGGCCGGTCGGCGGCGAAGGCGCTTATGGCGAGCATGCACGATGAGGATCGCAAGGGCTATGCGATCGCCCGCGAGCGCAGCGCTGCAAGGCACCCCAGTTTCGCGCCAGGCTATTCTTTCGAGCACGAATACCGCGTGCGCCGGCCCGACGGGACGATCCGGTGGTGCCTCGAGCGCGGCAAGGTGACGCCGGGCGACAGCCGCAGCGGCGATTTCTTCTATGACGCCATCGTCGTCGACGTCACGCACTTCAAGGAGGTGCAGGAGCGCTTACGCGAAAGCGAAGCGCAGATCCGCGCGGTCATGGACAATCTCGATGGCGTCATGTTCCGTTTGGATCTATCGACCCCCAGTCCCACCATCGCCTTCGTCAGCAAGAACATCGAGGCGATCTCGGGATTTAACCCTTCCGAGCTCGAGGGCCTGCCCATCGAGGCGATGCAGGCGATCGTCCACCCGGACGACTGGGAACGATACTACCAGACGGCCAAGGAGACCTTGGAGAAGCGCGAGCCGCGCCAGATTGAGTTTCGTGCCCGTCTCAACGATGGAACGTGGCACTGGTTGTTGCAGCGGGACCGGTTCGAGATTCCCGAATCGGGCGGTGAGCCGCGATTCCTCAGTGGTATTTTGATCGGCATTACGGACCTGAAGGAAGCGCAACAGGCGCATGCGGAAAGCGAAGCGCGCATGCAGGCGCTTCTCGCCAATCTCGATGGCGCGGTCTATCGCACCGAGGCCAAGCCGCCCTACCGCGACGTCTATATCAGCCAGCGCGCGGAGCAATTGTTCGGTCGCCCGGTGGAGGATCTCGTGGGCGAGACGGAGATCGTGTTCGACGAAATCGTCCATCCCGACGACCGCCCGGCCGCGCTCGCGGCGCTGGAGCGGATCTGCCGCGAGCGCATTCCGCTCCAGGTCGAATATCGCGTGATGCTGCCCGACGGGTCCTATCGCTGGATCCACGATCGCGGCGCCCCGGCCGATTTCGACGAGGCGGGCAATCCCCGCTTCATTGAAGGCCTGATGATCGACGTGACCGAGCGCCGGTCTCTGGAAGATACCATCCGTGAGCGTGACGCGCGGCTGCAATCGCTCACCTCAAACATCGACGGCATTCTCTTCCGCTGCCGTGCCGATTCCGATCTGACGATGGAGTATGTGAGCGACGGCGTTTCGGCCTTTGGCTGGAACGCCGCCGACCTCATCGGCAAGCCCTCGCCACTAGCGGCCATCATCCATCCGGACGATCTTCCCATCAACATTTCGAAGTTGTCCGAAGGCTTGGCGACGAAGGAGCCGTTTGAGCTTGAGTTCCGGATCATCAAGCCGGACGGATCGATCGCCTGGCTGTTCGAGCGCGCGCGGGTATCGAAGGAATCAGGCGACGGCCGCCCTCTCGCAATCGATGGTGTCGTCTTCGACATTACAGAGACGAAACGGCTGCGCACCGAACTCGAAGAGCGCGAGCGCATGCTCACTTCGATGGCGAGCAATCTCGACGCCGTGTGGTTCCGCGCCCGCGTCGGCCGCCCGACGCTGATGGAATATTATTCGCCCAACGTCGTGCGACAGCTCGGCTTCGAGCCGGACGAACTGATCGGCAAACCATCGAAAGGTGTTGAGTTCACGCATCCGGACGACCGGGAGAACTATCTCCAGGTCGTGACCGCTGCGATCAAGTCGCTTGAGTCATATGAAATCGAGTTTCGCGTCGTCCTGCCGTCGGGCGAGGTAAAATGGCTGCTGGAGAAAGGGGCCGTGCGACGGGACTCCAAGGGCCGCGTGCTCGAAGGCTTCTCGCTCGATATCACGGAACGCAAGGAGACGCTGGTCGCCCTGGCCGAAGCGCGCGATGCCGCGGAGGCGGCCAGCCGCGCGAAGTCGCAATTTTTGGCGATGATGAGCCACGAGATCCGCACGCCCATGAACGGCGTGTTGGGCATGACCTCGCTGCTGCTCGACACCGCTCTCTCGGCCGAACAGCGCCGCATGGCTGCGACGATCCAATCCTCGGGCGACAATCTGCTACGCCTGCTGAACGATGTGCTCGACTTCGCCAAGATGGAAGCGCGCGCCATGAGTTTCGAGGATCTGACTTTCGATCCGCGCCGCATCATCGACTACGCGCTGGAGATCATGGGGCCGCGCGTCGCGGGAAAGCCCATCGTGCTGCGGAGCGAATGTGACGAATCGGTCCCCGCGCTCGTTCGCGGTGACCCGACGCGCCTGCGCCAGGTCCTGCTCAATCTCGTGGGCAACGCGGTCAAATTCACCGAGCGCGGCTCGATCGTTGTTCGCTGCACAGCCTCCCGATCGGGCGAGGGCGACTGGCTGCGCATCACGGTGAGCGATACGGGTCTCGGCATCGCGCCGGACGCACTCGCCCGTCTCTTCAAGCCGTTCGCGCAGGCCGATGCCTCCATCTCGCGGCGCTTCGGCGGCACCGGCCTAGGGCTGTCGATCTCGCGCAGCATCGTGGAAGGCCAGGGCGGGCGCATGGGTGTCGAGAGCATCGAGGGCGAAGGAGCGAGCTTCTGGCTGGAACTCCCCTTGCGCGCGGCGTCGCCATCCCAGAAGCCGCGCCGGCCGCGCCGCGCCCGCGCCGCCGAAGCGCGCGCCGCGCTCGCCGCCACTGAGCGGCCGCTCCGCGTGCTCGTCGCCGAGGACAATGTCACCAATCAGGAAATCGCCTGCGCGATGCTGAAGAAGCTCGCCGTCACGGCGGAGGTGGCGCCCGATGGCGTGTATGCCGTCGCCGCGCATGCGCGTCAGCCCTTCGATCTCATCCTCATGGATCTGCACATGCCGAACATGGACGGCATCGAGGCGACGACCGCGATCCGGCGCGGCGCGGGCGAAGCCGCGCGCGTGCCGATCATCGCCGTGACCGCGAATGCCTTCCCGGAGGACGCCGCGCGCTGCCTCGCGGCCGGCATGACGGCGCATCTCCCCAAGCCGTTCCGGCAGGAGGATCTCGTCATCACCCTCGCCGAGAGCCTCGGGCTCCTGGCGAGGGAGACGGCGGGCACGCCCGCCGCCGCGAAAGCCGTCTCCGTCACGCCCGCGAAGCCCGCGCTCGATCCCGCGATGCTGGAGGCGCTCGAGGCCGATGCCGGTGCCGATCTCGTCGCCTCGATCGTCGAGACATTCCGGGAGGACACGCGCGCGAAACTTCAGGACCTCCTCCGCCTGATCGATCGGAACGGCGCGCCCGAAGAGGCCCGCCGCCTCGTCCATGCGCTCAAGAGCGCGGCGGCGAATGTCGGCGCGGCCGCGCTGTCGGTCGCGGCGGCCGAAAGCGAAGCGGAACTGACCCGCTCGCAGGCCCTGCCGGCCACGGGCGATATCGATCGTCTGAGGGAGCTTTTCACGGCCTTCGAGGACGCGTTCGCCGCACGGCACGCCGCCGCCTGAACGGGCCAAAGAGAAAGGCCGGGGCGAGCCCCGGCCTTCCCGTAATCCATCCGTGACCGGATTGGCGTGGACTACATGTCCATGCCCATGCCGCCCATGCCGCCCATGCCGCCGGGCATGCCGCCGCCCGCGCCCTTCGGCTCGGGCTTCTCGGCGATCATGGCTTCCGTCGTGATGAGGAGGCCGGCGACCGAGGCCGCGTCCTGCAGGGCCGTGCGCACGACCTTCGTCGGGTCGATGATGCCCTTCTCGACGAGGTCGCCATAGACTTCGTCCTGCGCATCGAACCCGAACGTCATCGACTTCGAATCGCGCAGCTTGCCCGCGACGATCGAACCCTCGACGCCCGAATTCTCCGCGATCTGACGAAGCGGCGCTTCCAGCGCCTTGCGCACGATGTTGACGCCGGCCGTCTGGTCCTCGTTGTCGCCGGCGAGCTTGTCGAGCGAGCGCGTCGCGTAGAAGAGGGCGGAGCCGCCGCCCGGCACGATGCCTTCCTCGACCGCCGCGCGCGTGGCGTTGAGCGCGTCGTCGACCCGGTCCTTCTTCTCCTTCACTTCGACTTCGGTCGCACCGCCCACGCGGATCACCGCAACGCCGCCCGCGAGCTTGGCGAGCCGCTCTTGCAGCTTCTCCTTGTCGTAGTCCGACGTCGTCTCTTCGATCTGCATCTTGATCTGGGAAACGCGCGCCTGGATGTCGCCCTTCTTGCCCGCGCCGTCGACGATGGTCGTATCGTCCTTGTCGATGCGCACGCGCTTGGCGCTGCCCAGCATGTTCAGCTTCACGTTCTCGAGCTTGATGCCCAGATCTTCCGAGATCACCTGACCGCCCGTGACGATCGCGATGTCTTCCAGCATCGCCTTGCGGCGATCGCCGAAGCCCGGCGCCTTGACGGCGGCAACCTTGAGGCCACCGCGCAGCTTGTTGACGACGAGCGTCGCCAGCGCCTCGCCCTCGACCTCTTCGGCGATGATGAGCAGCGGGCGTCCCGACTGCACGATCGCCTCGAGGATCGGCAGCATCGGCTGCAGCGTCGAGAGTTTCTTCTCGTGGATCAGCACGAGCGGGTCTTCCAGCTCGCAGATCATCTTATCGGCGTTGGTGATGAAATAAGGAGAGATGTAGCCGCGGTCGAACTGCATGCCCTCGACGATGTCGAGTTCGAACTCGAGCGCCTTGGACTCTTCAACCGTGATGACGCCCTCGTTGCCGACCTTCGCCATCGCTTCCGCGATCTTCTGGCCGATCAGCTTGTCGCCGTTCGCCGAGATCGTGCCGACCTGGGCGATTTCCTCGGACCCTTTGACCTTCTTGGAGCGCTTCTTGAGGTCCTCGATGACCTTGCTGACGGCGAGCTCGATGCCGCGCTTGAGGTCCATCGGGTTCATGCCGGCCGCAACCGCCCGCGCGCCTTCGCGCACGATCGCCTGCGTCAGCACCGTCGCCGTCGTCGTGCCGTCGCCCGCGATGTCGTTCGTCTTCTGGGCGACTTCGCGCACCATCTGCGCGCCCATGTTCTCGAACTTGTCGGCGAGCTCGATCTCCTTGGCCACCGTCACGCCGTCCTTGGTCGTGCGCGGCGCGCCGAACGACTTCTCGATGACGACGTTGCGGCCCTTCGGCCCCAGCGTCACCTTCACCGCGTCGGCGAGAATGTCGACGCCGCGCAACAGCTTCTCGCGCGCGTCGGCTGAAAACTTAACTTCCTTGGCTGCCATGAGCAGGATCTCCTCGTTCCTTGACGCAAAAAAAACCGCGGTTGCCTTATCGGCTTACGCGGCTTTCTTCGCCTTCTTGCCTTCGATGACGCCCATCACGTCGCTCTCCTTCATGATGAGGAGCTCCTGGCCGTCGATTTTCACTTCCGTGCCGGACCATTTGCCGAACAGGATGCGGTCGCCGACGGACAGTTCCATCGCGATGCGCTTGCCGTCCTCGTCACGGGCGCCCGGGCCCACAGCGACGATTTCGCCCTCTTGGGGCTTTTCCTGGACGGTGTCGGGGATGATGATGCCGCCGGCGGTTTTGGTGTCTTCAGAGACGCGCTTGACGACGACGCGGTCGGCCAAGGGGCGGAAATTCATGGAGAAAGCCTCCCGGTTGATGTCTAACCGATTGAAATGACTGTTTTTCCTGAAATAGCACTCGCGCCAGGCGAGTGCTAACAAGTAGCCCGGATTTAGGGAGTCGCCCGCGCGCTGTCAAGCGGGCAGCCGCCGGGTTCGCTGAGAAATCATGGAGCGGGGGGACGACATGACGCTGAAGATCATCGGGGCCGGGCTCGGCCGCACAGGAACGCTGACGCTGAAGGCCGCGCTCGAGCAGCTGGGCTTTTCGAAGTGCTACCACATGGTGGACGTCTTCGCCCGGCCGGCCGACGCGGCGGTGTGGGAGGCGGCCGCCAAGGGCGATCCCGTCGATTGGGAGGCGCTCCTCGAGGGCTATCAGGCGGTCGTCGACTGGCCAGCCTGCCATTTCTGGCGGACGCTCGTCGCGCGCTATCCCGATGCCAAGGTCATTCTCTCCGCACGCGAGGAGGGCGCCTGGGCGAAAAGCTTCTCGCAGACGATCGCCGCAGCCTTGGATGCGCCGGTGCCGGACGACCCCGGCGCCAAGGCGCAAGCGAGCATGGTCGGCCTCATCGTCAAGAACCTCACCTTCGGCGGCCGCCACCGCGATCCCCAGACGGTCTTGAAGGCCTATCGCGCGCATAACGATCTCGTTCGCGCGGGCGTTGCGCCGGGCAAGCTCCTCGAGTTTGATCCGAAGCAGGGATGGGAGCCGCTCTGCAAATTCCTGGGCGTGAGCGTGCCGTCGGCGCCCTTCCCGAACACCAATTCGACCGATGAATTCCGCGCGCGCCTTGCCGGCCGCCACTAGACGCGAAAGGGAAGGCCGATGGCCCTGGCAGAGACGAAAAGCTTCACCGGCTTTCCAAAGGAGTTCTTCGCGTTCTTTCGCGAGCTTGCCGCGAACAACGAGAAGGCGTGGTTCGAGGCGAATAAGCCCCGCTACAAGGAAGTGGTGGTCGCGCCTTGCCTTTCCTTCATCGAGGCGATGGGCCCGCGCCTCGCCAAGATTTCAAAGCACATCGTCGCCGATGCGCGCCCGAACGGCGGCTCGATGTTCCGCATCTACCGCGACACGCGCTTCGCGAAGGATAAACGTCCGTACAAGGAAAATGCCGGCATCCATTTCCGCCACGCGCTCGGACGCGATGCGCACGCGCCGGGCTTCTATCTGCATCTGGAGCCGGGCGAGGTCTTCTTCGGCGGTGGCCTCTGGATGCCTGAGCCGAAGGATCTCGCCGCCATTCGCGGCGCCATCGCCAAGAAGCACAAGGACTGGGCGAAGCTGACGGGCGCCAAAGCCTTCACCGATCGCTTCGGCGGCGTGGGCGGCGAGGCGCTGGTGCGCCCCCCGAAGGGCTTTGATCCCGATCACCCCGCGATCGAGGACATCAAGCGCAAGAGCTTCTTCGCAATGCGCGAGGGCAAGGAAGCGCTCGCCACCTCGCCCAAATTCCTCGACGAGGTGACGACCACCTTCGCCGACGCCAAGCCCTTCATGAAATTCCTCTGCGACGCCGTCGGCGCGCCGTTCTAGGATAGCTGCGAGGTTCAATGCATTCCGGCGGACTGAATGATGATATGGTCCAATCCGACCAAAGTGCTGCTGGGTCGCCATACGATCGGACTTTGACCCAAGCGCTTGAGCTTTGGGTATTTCCCGAAATAGAAACACGAAAGCAGCGCGGAGAAATTGATACTCCGTTGGACCTGTGGGCATTCCAGGTCATGTTCCCAGCGGGTGGAGGCAATATCCTGGTCCGGCTCAACCAGGAGATTCGCGGAAATGCGACCCTAGAGGCCACCCGGGAAATCCAAATCGGCGCGCCGATACTACGAAGTGATGTTGATAAGATTCGTGAGTTTGACCTCATCCCGAGCGAACTTGACTACGGCCACTTCACCGCATTTCGGCAATCCGGCGATACATGGTTCCTGGTTTTCAACTTCTTGCGGGGAAGGGCACTGGCGTCAGCCCACATTGATCGCGCTGAGGAATTTCTCAAGACGGGTCAACTCGCGTTTCGTGCGGGCATGTTGGGTCCAGCTGCTGACAATCTCTTCAGCGCAGCTGAACTCGTTGCAAAGGCAATCTTGATTGTGCACTTGAATCATGCGGGAAGAGGCAAGTCGCACGATGGGATCAAGAGCGCTATCAACAACTGGAGAAGGCTAGGAAATATCGCGTCGGATTTTGTTGACACGTACAATCGCCTGGCAAATGCAAGGGCTGCCGCTCGATATCTGGAGCAAAGTGGTGGGTCAGATATTCCCGAGAACGCGTGTGACATCGTGCAACGAGAAATTGGTCTGTTCCGGGAGCGGTGGCGCCGCTTGAACTAGCTGGTGCAACCCCTCGACCAAATATTTCGCAGAGTGAGGGAGGCGAGGATGGAGAGCGTTTCGGTGGCGACCGCGTCGGGCGGCCGCGTGGAAGGCAAATGCGATCCCAAATTTGCGGGCGTGCGGGACGCCTTCATCGAGAATTTCGAAAAGCGCGACGAAGTGGGCGCGAGCGTTTCCATCACGCTCGAGGGCAAGCAAGTCGTCGATCTCTGGGGCGGCCACAAAACGCCCGGCGGCGCGCCGTGGGAAGAGGACACGATCTCGATCGTCTTTTCCTGCACGAAGGGCGCCTCGGCGCTTTGCGCGCACATGGCGGCCGATCGCGGCCTCCTCGATTTCGAGGCGCCGGTCACGCGTTATTGGCCCGAGTTCGGCGCCGAGGGGAAAGACATCGCGCGCGTCTCGATGATGCTCGATCATTCGGTCGGCGTGCCGGCGGTGCGCCAGAAGCTGAAGGATGGCGCCTTCTTCGATTACGAGCACATGGTCGAATTGCTCGCCGCCGAGAAGCCGTTCTGGAAACCCGGCACGCGCAACGGCTATCACGGCGTGACGAGCGCCTGGACGGTGGGCGAGATGGTGCGCCGCGCGACCGGCACGCGGCTCGGCCGGTTCCTCCGCCAGGAAGTGACGGGCCCGCTCGACATCGATTTCTGGCTGGGCCTGCCCGAGGAGCACGAGGCGCGCGTCGCGCCCATGATCCCCGCGCCGAACGACGAGGCGGCGCGCAATTCGCGCATCGCACTCGCGGCCGCCGCCGACATGGGGAGCCCGAGCGCGTATTTCCTGATGAGCCTCCTCACGTTCAACGCGAACACGCGCGAGGCGCACGCGGCCGAGATCGGCTCGGCGAATGGCATCTCTAACGGGCGGGGACTTGCCGCGCTCTATGCGCCGCTGGCGAATGGCGGGGCGCTGGGCGGCCAGCGGCTGGTCGGCGCGGATA
This sequence comes from Alphaproteobacteria bacterium, assembly GCA_016124385.1. Classification (GTDB taxonomy): domain Bacteria; phylum Pseudomonadota; class Alphaproteobacteria; order Micropepsales; family Micropepsaceae; genus JACADY01. The sequence goes on from WGNU01000005.1 coordinate 313,422, forward strand.
CGCTCAAGCGCATGGGGGAGGTCTCGGTCGCAACGCACGAGGATGCGACGCTCGCCATCCCCACGCGCTTCTCGCTCGGCTTCATGAAGTCGATGGACAATCGCCGGCTTGAGAACGCGCAGGCCTGCTCGGTCATACTCGGCGATGCCGCCTTCGGCCATGTCGGCGCGGGCGGATCGATCGGCTTTGCCGATCCCGATTGCGCGATGAGCTTCGGCTACACGATGAACCGCATGGGCCAGGGCATTCTGCTCAACGATCGCGGCCAGTCGCTGGTGGACGCCGCCTATCGCGCGCTCGGCTATCGCAGCGACAGGAGCGGCGTCTGGACGGCGTAGGCGGCCGGCCGATCAGGCCGCCGTCGCGCCCACCACGTGCCTCGGCAGCACGCGCGCCTCGAGAGCCTCGCGCTCCAATTGCTCGCGGAAATCGGGATGCGCGAGGCCGATCAGCGCGCGCGCCCGCTCGGCGATCGAGAGCCCTTTGAGGTTCACGATTCCGTATTCGGTGACGACATACATGATGTCCGTGCGCGGCGTCGTCACCACATTGCCGGGCGTCAGGTCGAGCACGATCCGGCTTTTGCGCACGCCGCGCCGCTCATAGACCGAGGAGAGCAGCATGAACGATTTGCCGCCCTTCGAGGCATAGGACCCGCGCACGAATTGCAGCTGCCCGCCCGAGCCCGAGAGCTGCCGGTGGCCGTCTGATTCCGAGCACGCCTGACCCTGCAGGTCGATTTGCGTCGTGTTGTTGATCGAAACCGCGCGATCGTTCTGCATGATGATGTGCGGCATGTTCGTGTAGTCCGCGACGCGGATCTCGAACGCGTCGTTGCGGTGGATCGCGTCATAGGTCGACCTGCCGCCGAGCGCGAAGCTGTAGACGATCTTGCCGGGATCGAGCTGCTTGCGCGCGCCGGAAACGCGCCCGGCCCGCCACAGCTCAACCATCCCGTCGGTCAGCATCTCGGTGTGGATGCCAAGGTCGCGGATTCCGCTTTCGGCGAGCAGCGAGCACGCCGCGTTCGGCATCGCCCCGATGCCGATCTGCAGGCACGCGCCATCCTCGATTTCCTCCAGCACATGCCGCGCCACCGCGCGGTCCACCTCGCTGATCGGCGGATTGCGCAATTCTTCCGGCGGCAGATCCGTGCCCTCGATCACGAAATCGACTTCGCTTTCGTGGAGGCCGTTCTCCTTGCCGCACGCGTAAGGAAGGTTGGGCGAGACCTCGACGATCACGGTCTTGGCCGCTTCCGTCATCGCGCGGATCCAGGTGAGCGTCGGCCCAAAATTGTAATAGCCGTTCTCGTCCTTCGGCGTCGTCTTGATGACCGCGACGTCGGGACTAGCGATGAAGCGGCGATAATAATCCGGCACCTCGCCAAGGTTGATCGGCACATAGACGCCGATGCCCTTGTCCGCCTTCGCGCGCTCATAGCCGCCCATGTGCCAGCTGTAATAGTCGAAATGCTGGGCCTTCGGGTCCGCCTCCAGCACCGCGAGCGGCCGCACGGAAAGGCACGAGCGCACCTTTACGCCGGAGAGCTCAGCCGCGCGGGCCGCCAGCGCCCGGTCGAAGGCATCCGGCTGCGCGATCCCGCCGCCGAAATCGACCCACATGCCTGATTTCACCAGGCGCGCGGCGTCCTCCGCGCTGATGGTTTTGGCGGGGTGGCGCGCGTTGCGCTTCGGCATGTTTCTCCTCCCTCGGATCGTCAGCACGCGTCCTTCTTGGAGGGGCGGGGCCCTCGGGAACGCTCCTTGCAAAACTCGCATATCCTTGGCCGATCGGCTAGCCGCCAGACTCGCTAAGCCGGACGCGCGAGGGTTGAGAAGGCTTGACGGACGGCCCCCCAGCCTGTCCGGTGATCCCCTCGTTTCGCTGCCGCGCGGCGCGATTCGAAACTTCCGCCACCGATGCGAGGCCGCTCGATGTCCCCAGCCCGCGCCGCGGACGCGCCCAATGCACCGGATCCGGGCGGCCTCGCCGACCTGCTGCCCACCGGCGACCTCCAGGCGAGTGCGGAGAACATCCTCCGCTGGCTGAACGAAACGGTGCTGACGCCCGAGGTCGCCATCCAGCTCGCGCTCGTCCTGGGTGCGGTCATCCCCGCGATCCTCTTCGGCGGATCGCTGAAGACGCTGGTCCTCGACCGGCTCTCGCGCCGCGTCTCGGCGCCGCTGCTCAAGCGCGCGGTCGCGGCCTTCGCGGTGCTCTCGACCGCGATCGTGCTCTACCTCACGCTCACGGTCTTCCGCCTCCTCGTCGGCAGCCTCGACCTGCCGACCGACATCATCGATGCCGCCATCTCGCTGATGACCGCCTGGATCCTCGTGCGGCTCGTCACGCTCGTCATCCGTTCGGCGTTCTGGTCGAGCGTTGCCTTCTATCTCGTCTGGCCCATCGCGGTGCTGGACATACTGGGCATCATGGACGACGTCATCGCGCAGATGCGCTCGCTCGCCATTCCGTTGGGCGAGAACGCGGACGGCAAGGCGATCGATATCTCGCTCTTCGATGTCGTGCGCACGCTCATCTATTTCGGACTCTTGTTCTGGGCCGCGAGCACGGCCGGCCGCCTAATCGAGGAACAGATCCAGCGGATCGAGGAACTCAACCCCTCGGTCAAGGCGCTCTTCGCCAAGCTCCTGCGCGTCGCGCTCCCGGTCATCGCGCTTCTGGTCGCACTCCAGATCGTCGGCTTCAACTTGGCAACGCTCGCCGTCTTCTCCGGCGCCGTCGGCCTCGGCATCGGGCTCGGCCTTCAGCGGACGATCGGCAATTTCATCGCGGGCTTCACGCTAATCGCGGACCGCTCGATCGCCCCCGGCGATGTCATCGAGATCGACGACACCTTCGGCTGGGTAACCGCGATGGAGGGCCGCTACGTCGCCATCCGCACGCGCGATGGAACCGAGCATCTGGTGCCGAACGAGCGCTTCATGTCGGAGGGCGTCGTCAATTGGTCGCGCTCGGACCGCGTGATCCGCCTGCACGCGCCCTTCGGTATCGCCTACGGCACGCGCGATCTGAAGAAGGTCCAGGACATTGCGACAGACGCCGCCCGAAGCGTCGCGCGCGTGGTCGAGAGTCCGTCGCCCGTCTGCAACGTGACGGCCTTTGGCGACAGCGCGGTCGAGTTCGACCTGCGCTTTTGGATCGCCGATCCGAAAAACGGCATGGGGAACGTGAGGAGCGAGGTCTATCTCGCGCTTTGGGAAGGCCTGCACGAAAACGGCATCGAGATCCCGTTCCCGCAGCGCGATCTGCACGTCAAATCCTGGCCGGCCGAGCCGAAAGGCGCCCGACCCGCCCCCTGATGAAACCGGGTGCGCGGCCCGCGGCCTTCGGTCTATGCTTTCCCGCAAAGGCATAAGACACAGGGAGAAGGCCATGCGCTTCGGCGTTTTTTACGAGCATCAATTGCCGCGCCCCTGGGGCCCGGGCGATGAGGCGAAGCTCTTTCACGAGGCGCTGGAGCAGGTCGTCCTCGCCGACAAGCTGGGCTACGATTATGCCTGGGAGGTCGAGCACCATTTCCTCGAGGAATATTCGCATTCCTCCGCGCCCGAAGTGTTCCTCGCCGCCGCCGCCGCGCTGACGAAGAATATCCGCGTCGGCCACGGCATCCGCCAGGTGATTGCGAACTACAACCATCCCGCCCGCACGGCGGAAGGGCTGGCGACGCTCGACATCATCTCCAAGGGGCGGCTCGATTTCGGCATCGGCGAGGGCGCGACGCGGCTCGAGCTCGGCGGCTTCCACATTCCCGCCCGCGAGAAGCGCGCGATGGCGCTCGAGGCGGCCGAGCAGATCGCCAACATGATGGTGATGGAGCCCTACCCCGGCTATGAGGGCAAGACGTTCACGATGCCCTGCCGCAACGTGGTCCCCAAGCCCGTGCAGACGCCGCACCCGCCGATGTGGATGGCCTGCACCAACCGCGACACGATCAAGATCGCGGCCTCGATCGGCGTCGGCGCGCTCGCCTTCTCGTTCCTCGATCCCGAGGAGGCGCGCAGCTGGGCCGACATCTATTACGGCATCATCAAGTCCGAGCAATGCGTGCCGATCGGTCACAGCGTGAACGCGACGATCGCGATGGTCTCGAATTTCTCCGTTCACGCCGATCGTGCGGAGGCGATCCGGCGCGGCCAGGAAGGCTTCGAATTCTTCAGCTATGCGATCAACGCGCTCGTCGCGCACGACACGCGGCCGGGCCGCTCCAGCCTGTTTGAGGATTTCCTCAAATCGCGGGCCAAGCAGGACGACGAGATCATCGCAGCCTCCAAGATGGTCGAGCGCGTCGCGAATGGCATCGGCACGCCGGATGACATCCGCCGCCACATTCGCGGGTTTCAGGACGCGGGCGTCGATCAGGTCATCTTCCTGCAGCAGGCCGGCCGCAACCGGCACGCCCATATCTGTGAATCGCTCGAGCTGTTCGCCGCCGAGGTGATGCCGGAATTCAAGGCGCAGGTCGCCGAGCGCGAGGCGAAGAAGGCAAAGGAGCTCGCGCCCTACATCGAGGCGGCGCTGAAGCGCAAGAAACGCATGGCCCCGCTTGCCGATGCGGACATCCCGATCGTCGGCGCCTCGGTTGCCCGCGCGCAGGTGAACCAGGGCGGGCGCTAGCGCGCGGAGGCGGCGGCGCGGCGCGGCTTGGGCGTCCGCCGTGGCGCGGCGCGGGCCGCATCGCCAAGCCCCGCGCGCAGCAGCGCCTCCGCCGCCCAGTGGAGCACCGCCTGCGCGTCCTTGTCGCTGAGGCGGCAAACATCCTTCATAACGACCATCGCCTCGACGCCCGTCGTGAGCGCGATCGCCGCGTTGAGGCGCTGCCACTGCGCCTTCGTGAGACACCCGCGCGCGGGCGAAAGCGCGCGCTCGAACCAGCGCATGCGCCGCCCCTCGCGCACGGGCGGCGCGTCCTCGCCCTTGCCATGCCCCGCGAACCAGAGATCGAGATAGACTTTGAGCGCCATGCGCATCTGCGCTTCGTTGCGGAAAGTGAGACTGTTCATGAGATCGAGGAGGCTCAGCGCGCGCGCTTCGCTGTCATCGCCCTCGAGGCTCTCAACCAGCTCCTCGGCCGGGCGGAAGGCGGGCGTGACGCCCACGATCTCCAGATGCAGCGATTCCGGCGTCGGGAAATAGCGATAGGCCGTCGCGCGCGACACCTTCGCCGCCTTCGCCGCGTCCGCGACGCTGGGCGCCGCGCCGCCGCGCATGAGATGGATCGCCGCCTCGACGATCGCGGCGCGCGTGCGCTGCTTCTGGTTGGCGCGCGGGTCGTGCGGGCGCGCCATCAGGAAAGCGTGACGCCGAGCTGTTGCTGGATCGCGGCGAGATCGCACCACGCCTGCTCGCGCGAGATCTTGCCGTCCTTGAATTCGAAGACGTGCAGCAGCCGAAAGCTCACTGTGCCGCTCTTGCCTTCGCACAGGAACACGCGCCCGTCCGTGATGGCGCCGTGCCACAGCGTTTCATCGATCAGGAAATCCTCGCCGTAATAGCGCTTGAGCGGCGTCACGCTCTCGCCTTTCACGGTCTCGAACAGCGCCGTGTAATAGGCGCGGATTTTCGCCTTGTCGCGCTGGATACCGACGGGCGAAGGCACCACCTCGTGCTCGACATTGTCGGCAAGGCTTGCCATCACGCCGTCGAGATTGTCGGCGGCCTCGTAACCGAAATGCTCGTTCACGGCACGGTCCATGTCGTCGCGGCTCATGCGCATCGTTCTGTCCCCGGCAGGATATGACAATCGCCTCGTCATGAGGCATATGTCTCATAAAGGGTGTTGCGTCTCGCGTCAAGGGCGGCGCGTCTCAACGGGGGAAGGGTGGAAATCGGCGCTTCAGCGCGCCTTGAGGCCCGCGACCAGGGCCGCCACGTGGCGCTTCAACCGGGCGCGATAGGAGGCCGCATCGCCCGGCCCCGTTTGGTGTGCGCCATAGGCGGCCGCGATGAACATGTCCGCGGCCTCGCCGGGCAGCCCGTCGCTCGCAAGAACGTCCGCGACCGAGCGCTTAAAGAGCGCGTCGAGCTTCGTGAAGGCCTCCGCCGTCACGGCCTTTTTCGATTCGAGCAACTCGGCCGAATGGGGCGAGGCGTTGATGATGCGGAAAATCTCGCCGACCTTCGCGTCGAGCACGCCAGTCAGCTTGGTCACCACATCGCCGCCCGCCGCGATCGCGCCTGCGATGCGCGCGAACGCATCCTCGCAGAGCTGCTCGGCGACCGCCGCGAACACCTCGTCCTTCGACTTGAAATAGAGGTAGATCGTGCCCTTCGCGATGCCGGCGGCGGCTGCGATATCGTCGATTGCGGTCCGCTTGATGCCGTAGCGCTGAAAGAGCTCGCTCGCGGCCTCGACGATCCGCGCGCGTTTGTCCTCGCGCTGGGGTTCAGTGACGCTCATCGGCCAAAAATTGCAAAAAAAAGAGAGGCTGCGAACGCAAGGCGGGTCTCCAGAAACGCCGGAGGGCAGGGGGACGATGAGTGACCAACAATACCAGATCGGTCAGTCCGTCAAGAACTTGCTTGCGAAAACCCTAAGAGGACATTCGCGGTCAGGTTGCCAACGGCGTGAAGGGCATACCCCCCCTCCATGACGAAGAGCGTCGGCCGCTTGAGGCGGCTGATTTCGGCGCCGAGCCTTGGGTAGTCCGCTTCGATGAGCGCGAGCGGCGAGATCGGGTCCTCGGCGAAGGTATCGACGCCGAGTGCGACCACCAGCGTGTCGGGCCCGAACGCCTCGATCCGCGCGATCGCGGCGTTCAGCGCCTCGCGATAGGCATCGAGGCGCGAACCGGTCGCCAGCGGCGGATTGAGATTGAAGCCCTCGCCCGCGCCGGCGCCCGTCTCGTCGGCATAGCCGAGAAAGAAGGGATAGGTGTCGCGCGGATCGCCGTGCAGCGAAACGGTCAGCACGTCCGCGCGCTCATAGAAGATCGTCTGCGTGCCGTTGCCGTGATGCCCGTCGATGTCGAGGATCGCGACCCGGCGTCCTTGATCGGTCAGCCACTGCGCGGCGATCGCCGTGTTGTTGAGATAGCAGTAACCGCCATAGAGATCCTGCGCCGCGTGATGGCCGGGCGGCCGGCAGAGTGCGAACGCGGCTGGCGCGCCTTCATGGAGATGCCGCGCGGCCGTGAGCGCGCTATCGGCCGCCGCGCGCGCGGCGCCGTAGGTGCCCGCATGGAGCGGCGTCGCGATATCGAAGGTATAATAGCCCAGCAGCGCATCGATATCGCGCGGCTTCATCGCGCGCAGATGCCGCCCGAGCAGCGTCGAGGGAAAGGCGGAGGGATGATCGTCCCCGAATTTCGCGCGCCAGGCGGGAAACGCGTCCTCGAGGAACCGCAAATAGGCCGCACCGTGAACTTTGAGGAGCGGCGCCTCGCCGAAGGCGCTCGGCGCCTCGGGTGCGGCGAAGCTGTGCGCCTCCAGCGCGCCGAGGATGAGGTCGACGCGCGCGGGCACCTCATAGGCGGGAACGAAGCGCCCGCCCTCCAATTCGCCCGAGGGCGCGTGCGCTGCATGCGCGGGTGTTGCAATCACTTTCATGGCCCCGCACTTTCACGCCAAAGCGCACGAAGGGACAAGCGGCGATGACGCATCTCGATGACGATCTGATCGGCAAGCCCGGCAGTGCAGCCAAGATTGCAACACCAGCGCTCGTCCTCGACCGCGCCGCGATGCGCGCGAACATCGCCGCGATGGCGGCCTTCGCGAAGGCAAAGGGGATTGCCCTGCGGCCCCACGCCAAGACGCACAAATCGGCCGAGATCGCGCGCGAACAGATCGCGGCCGGGGCCCTGGGCGTCTGCGTCGCCAAGCTGGGCGAGGCGGAGGCGCTGAGCGCCAGCGGCATCGAGAACATTCTCGTCACCTCGCCGATCGTGAGCGCGCGCGCGATCGCGCGGCTGGTCGGGCTCGCCGGGCGCGCAAAGGGCCTGATGGCGGTCGTCGATTCGCAAGGGGGCGCCGCCGCGCTTGGCGCCGCGATGCGCGAGGCGGGCCTGCGCCTCGACATCCTCGTCGATATCAACGTGGGCCTTGGCCGCACCGGCGCGAGCCTTGAGAGCGCGGCCGCGATTGCGCGGTCGCTCGCGAACGACCCCGCGCTGCGCCTGCGCGGCTTTCAGGCCTATGCGGGGCACTTGATGCACATCGCCGACCGGGCGGAGCGCCGCGCGAAGTCCCACGCCGCGCTGAAGCCCGTTGGCGCGCTGGCGAAGGAACTCCGCGCCGAGGGCCTCGCCATCGACATCGTCTCGGGCGGCGGCACGGGCACGTTCGACATCGATCCGGACGCCGGCGTCTTCACCGAGCTTCAGGTCGGCTCCTACGTCTTCATGGACCGCGAATATTGCGACGTCTTCGAGGGCGAGCGGCTGCCCTTCGCGCGCGCGCTCTTCGTGCAGACGACAATTATCAGCACGAACGTGAAGGGCCTCGCCACGACCGATGCCGGCATCAAATCCTTCGCGGCCGATGCCGGCCCGCCTACGATCGCGAACGGCGCGCCCGAGGGCGCCAAATATTTCCTCTTCGGCGATGAGCAGGGCGGCGTCGTCCTCCCCGAGGGTGAGGCGCTCGCGGCGGGCGACGTTCTGCGCTGCGTGGTGCCGCATTGCGACCCGACGGTTAACCTCTACGACACCTATCATGTGATCGATGGCGAGACGCTCGCAGCACTCTGGCCCGTGACGGCGCGCGGACGGTCGCAATAAGGATCTGGCGCCTCGATGACCAAGCGGATCGGCATATTGACGGGCGGGGGCGATGTTCCCGGCCTGAACGTCTGCATCAAGAAGATCGTCCAGCGCGCGGGCGAGCGCGATTGGGCGGTGATCGGCTTGCGCCGGGGCTTCACGCCGCTGGTGCGAATCGACCCAGGAGCGCCCGAAACCATCGCGGAATGGACGCTGCCGCTGACGGCTGAGGCGGTCCGCACGATCGACCGCACGGGTGGAACGATCCTTCACACCGCGCGGCTCAATCCCTCGATGCTCAAGCGCGCGGACGTGCCGCCCTTTCTCGCGCGATCGGGCGACGGCGACATCGTCGACCGCACGGACCACGCGCTGCGCGTGATCGAAGCGCTGAAGCTCGACGCGCTGATCGCGATCGGCGGCGACGGCACGCTGTCCTTCGCCGCGCGCCTGCACGCGGAGGGCGTGCCGGTCATCCTGGTCCCCAAGACGATGGACAACGACGTCTTCGGCACGGATTACTGCATCGGCTTTTCAACCGCCGTCACGCGCTCGGTCGATGCCGTGACCGCGCTGCGTACGACCGCCGGCAGCCACGAGCGCATCCTCGTCGTTGAACTCTTCGGGCGCTTGTCCGGCGAGACGGCGTTGATCACCGGCCTCCTCGCCTCCGCCGACCGCACGGTCATCGCCGAGGTGCCGGTCGACGCGGACCGCCTCGCCGATCTCTTGGCGCGCGATCGCGCCGAGAACCCCTCGCGCTATGCGATCGCGGTCGTCTCGGAAGGCGCGACGACCATCGGCGGCACACTCTCCGTCCACGGCGATGTCGATGAGATCGGCCGGCGGAAGCTCGGCGGCATCGGCGAATTGCTGGGCGAGGCGATCAAGCGGCGCACCGGCATCGATGTCATCAATCAGAGCCTTGCCTATCTGATGCGATCCGGCCCGCCCGACAGCTTCGATCGGATCGCGGCAACGAGCTTCGGCGCACTCGCGGTCGATCTGCTCGCGGCGCGCCGCACCGGCCTCATGACGGCGATCGTCTCGGGCCGCTATACGGCCGTTCCCGCCGCGACGCCCTCGAAGGGCAAGCGCCGCGTCGATGTCGCCGCGCTCTATGATGCGCAGGCCTTGCGCCCGCGTCTCGCCGACGTCGAAGGCCGCCAGCTTTTCCTCTCCTGAACGCATTCGTTCGTCGGCGTACCTGAACAGCGTGTTCAGGGTGAGTTCACGCGCGCCGCGGCCCCATGGCGCATCGCCTGACCTGAATCGATAGCTAGGCGGCGCTGCCGAAGGAGAGAGGCTGATGAGACCGATCGGATGGACGGCGCTCCTCGCGCTCGTCGCAGGGTTGTGGACGGCATCGCCGGCTGCCGCGGATGACGGGCGCTTCGGCATCTATCTCGGCCCCGACAGTTTCGGCCTCTATCTCGAGGGCCGCGACCGGCCCTGGGAGCACGATCACCGCCGCTATCGGCACTACCGTTACGATGACTATTATCGCCGCGACTATCGCGGCCGGGACTACGCCTACGGCCATTGGTATGCCGAGCCGCGCTATTTCGACTATGACCGGCGTGGCCACTATTATCGCGCGCGGGGGTGCCACCCGGTGACGAAGCGCGGCTGGTATCATGGCCGCCGCGCGGTGATCGAGGGCCGGATGTGCTACGACCGGCACGGCAATCCCTATATTGTGGATCGCAGCCGGCATTTCCGCCACTACTACTAGGGTCGCCGCGTCTTGGGGCGCGCGGCGAGCCCGTCCGCGCGCGCGAGATAGTCGCTGAGGCCAAGCGCTTCGTTATAGGCGGCAAAGCCCATCCGCTCCTGCTGCTCGGGCAGGCGCCCGAGGCTGAGGAGATCGCGGTAACTCGTCTCGAGCGTGCGCGCGACGCTGAGGAGAGCGCTCACCGGGAAAAGCGCGATCCGGAACCCGAGTTCCGCCAGCGCCGCCGCCGAGCGGTAGGGCGTCTTGCCGTCTTCCACCATGTTGGCGACGAGCGGCACGCCGGCGAAGGCGTCCGCGACCGCGCGCAGCTCCTTCTCGCTTTGCGGCGCCTCGATGAAGAGGATGTCCGCGCCCGCTTTGAGGAAGGCTTCGCCGCGCGCGAGCGCTTCTTTGAGGCTGTGCGTCGCGCGTGCGTCCGTCCGCGCCATGATGAGGATCTCAGAGCGCGTGCGCGCCTGCGCCGCCGCGCGGATCTTCGCCGCCGCCTCCGCGCGCGGGATGATCTCCTTGCCCTCCATGTGGCCGCAGCGCTTGGGGAACACCTGGTCCTCGATCTGGATGCACGCGGCGCCCGCCTGCGCGTAGAGCCGCGTGAGGCGTTCGGCGTTGAGCGGCCCGCCATGCCCGTTGTCGCCGTCGGCGATCAAGGGAACGGGCTCGGCGGCGGCGGCGAGCGCCCGTGCGCGCTCGACCATCTCGCTGGCGCTGACGAGGCCGATGTCGGGCAGGCCGAGCAGCGAGCCCGCGACGCCGAAGCCGGTCATGTAGACGGCCTTCGCGCCCGCCCGGGCGGCAAGCCGCGCCGAGAGCGCGTCATAGGTGCCGGGTGCGATGATGAGCCCCTGCTCGAGCTGCGCGCGAAGGCTGTCGGCGGGCGAGGGCATGGGCGATCCGGGGTGAGTGCGTGGGCGGGTGGGCGTGCCTAACCCGCTTTGCGGGAGCCCACAACAGGCTTTGCCGAACGCGGGGCGGCCCTGTTAGATTCCCTCCTTCACGCCGCCTCCAGGGAGTCGAAAGGCTTGACCGAATGACCGCTGCGCCGCGCCCGAGCGATCTTTCCCGCCCCAATGCGCTGGAGGCCTATTGGCTGCCCTTCACGCCGAACCGGGCTTTCAAGAAGGACCCGCGCATCATCACGCGTGCGGAAGGCATGTATTACTTCGACCAGAATGGGCGCAAGGTGATGGACGGCGCGTCCGGGCTCTGGTGCTCGAACGCGGGCCATTGCCGGCCCTCCATCACGGCCGCGATCCGCGCGCAGGCAGGCGAACTCGACTACTCGCCCTCCTTTCTCTACGGGCACCCCAAAGTCTTCGAGCTCGCCAACCGGCTGACGGCGATGGCGCCCAAGGGGCTCGACCACGCCTTTTTCGCCAATTCGGGATCGGAAGCCTGCGAGAGCGCGCTCAAGATCGCGATCGCCTATCAGCGCGCGATCGGGCAGGGCACGCGCACCCGCCTGATCGGCCGCGAGCGCGGCTATCACGGCGTCAATTTCGGCGGCATCTCGGTCGGCGGGATGGTCAACAACCGCAAGCAATTTGGCACGCTCCTGACCGGCGTCGATCATCTGCCCACGACCTATAACCGCGCCGAACAGGCCTTCGCGCGGGGCGAGCCCACCTGGGGCGCGCATCTGGCGGACGAGTTGGAAAAGCTGGTTGCCCTCCACGACGCCTCGACGATCGCCGCCGTGATCGTGGAGCCGATGTCGGGCTCGGGCGGCATGGTGCCGACGCCAAAAGGTTATCTTCAGAAGCTTCGCGCGATCTGCGACAAGCACAGCATCCTTCTCATTTTCGATGAGGTGATCACCGGGTTCGGCCGGCTCGCGGCGCCGTTCGGCGCGGAGCGTTATGGCGTCGTGCCCGACATGATCACCTTCGCCAAGGGCGTCACCAACGGCGCTGTGCCGATGGGCGGCGTGCTGGTGAAAAAGGAGATCTACGACGCCTTCATGACCGGGCCGGAGCAGACCATCGAGCTCTTCCACGGCTACACCTATTCGGGCCATCCGCTCGCCTGCGCGGCCGCGCTCGCAACGCTCGACCTCTATCGCGAGGAAGGCCTCTTCGAGAACGCCAAGGCCCTCGAGCGCACGCTCGAGGAACAGGTTCACAGCTTGAAGGGCGAGCCGAACGTCGTCGACATCCGCAATGTCGGCGTTGCCTCCGCGATCGATCTTGCCCCGCTGGATGGCCAGCCCGGCAAGCGCGGCTACGAGGTGCTGCAGCGCTGCTTCCACGAGGCGGGCGTGATGCCGCGCCTCTCGGGCGACACGATCGTCATCGCCCCCTGCCTGATCGCCACCGCCGACGATGTGAGCGTGCTTATCGAGGGCGTGCGCAGCGTCCTTCGGGCGGTAACCTGACGATTGCAGGCATTCGATGCACAAGTTGAACCACCGGTGATCCCATGCTGATCGGCGTGCCGAAGGAAATAAAGGTCCACGAGTATCGCGTGGGGCTGACGCCCGCGAGCGTCCGCGAATTGGCGACGCACGGTCATCAGGTGCTCGTCGAAACGAGGGCGGGGGCCTCGATCGGCCTCACCGATGAGCACTATGTTCAGGCGGGCGCGCGCATCGCGCCAAGCGCTGCGGACGTCTTCGCCAGCGCCGACATGATCGTGAAGGTGAAGGAACCGCAGGCCCCCGAGGTCGCGATGCTGCGGCCAGGCCAGGTGCTCTTCACTTATCTCCACCTCGCGCCCGATCCTGTGCAGACCCAGGGCCTCCTCAAATCGGATTGCGTCGCCATCGCCTATGAGACGGTGACGAACAACGACGGCGGCCTGCCGCTCTTGGCGCCGATGTCGGAAGTGGCCGGGCGCATGTCGATCCAGGCGGGCGCGCATTGCCTGGAAATGGAGCAGGGCGGCCGGGGCATGCTGCTCGGCGGCGTACCCGGCGTGGCGGCGGCGAGAGTCGTCATTATCGGCGGCGGTGTCGTCGGCACCAACGCGGCGCGCATGGCCATGGGGCTGGAGGCGCACGTCACGGTCATCGACCGCAGTCTGCCGCGCCTCTACGCACTCGACCTGCAATTCGGCCCCTCGCTCAACACGATCTTCTCGACGATCGATGCGATCGAGGAATACGTGCTGGGCGCCGACCTCGTGATCGGCGCGGTGCTGGTGCCGGGCGCCGCCGCACCCAAGCTCGTGACCGACGCGATGGTGAAGGCGATGAAGCCGGGCTCGGTGCTCGTCGATGTCGCGATCGATCAGGGCGGCTGCTTTGCGACGTCGAAGCCGACGACCCACACGGACCCGACCTACCGCGTGCACGATGTCGTCCATTATTGTGTCGCGAACATGCCGGGCGCCGTCGCGCGCACCTCGACTTTCGCGCTCAACAACGCAACGCTCCCCTTCACGCTTGCCCTCGCGACGAAAGGCTATCGCCGCGCATTGGCCGAGGACCGCCATTTGCTGGCGGGCCTCAACGTCCATCGCGGCCAGCTCACCTACGCGGCCGTCGCCGAGGCGCAAGGCCTCACCGCCACCCCGCCGGAGCAGGCGATCGCGTCCTGAAGACTGGGTTACTTCTGAACCTTCTCCGGCAATTGCGCGCCGGTGCGCTCCGCCAGCCGCTCGAGCGTCTCCAGCTTGCGGATATAGAGCGTCTTCGACTTGCGCTCGGTGACGCCCTCGCTCTGCAGCTGCGAGAGCACGCGCGCGACCGTTTCGCGTGTCGTGGACGCGCTCGCCGCGATCTGCGCCTGCGTCGGCAGGGGGTAGATCAGCCACGAACTCGGCCGCACCGGATCCGGCTTGCGCAGCTTCAGCAGCTCCAGATAGACGCGCTGATAGGCCGACAGCGTCGCCAGATCCATGATCCGGTCATCGCTCGCGCGGATGATCGCCGCGAGCTTTTCCATCACCGTGATGGCGACTTCGGAATGGGTCTTCACGATGTCGCGGAAGACGGGCGCGGGCATCAGCGCGAGCTTGCATTCATCGAGCGCGACGACATTCGCCGTGCGCGGATTGCCGTCGATCGCGGACAGCTCGCCGAAGAATTGCCCGGCCTCGGCGGACGCGTAGGCAACCTCGCGGCCCGAGCTGGAATAATTCACGATCCGCACGCGCCCCTTCACGATGAAGAAGACATCGCTCGACTGCTGATCGCGCGAGAGGATCTGATCGCCCGGATTGGCCGTCTTCCAGACGCACGCCTGGTCGAGCCGCTGCACCTGTTCGGCCGACAGCGTCTTGAAGAGCGTGATCCGCGCGAGCGAACCGGCCGCGTCTTCCGATCCGGTGCGCGATGTACCCTCAGTCGTCGTCACGGGCGTTGGCCCTCACGTGATGGTGGCGCCGCCGTCCAGCACGAATTGCTGGCCCGTGGCGAAGCCGCCTCCCTTGGAGGCGAGAAAAACCGCCATGCCCGCGATCTCGTCTGGCTGGCCGATCCGCTTCAAGGGCGCGTTCGCAGTCGACACCTTGAGGATATCGGGGTTCTCCCACAGATAGCGTGCGAAATCTGTCTGGATGAGGCCCGGCGCGATCGCGTTCGCGCGGATATTGTCCGCGCCGTATTCCACCGCGAGATTGCGCACGAGCTGGAAGTCCGCCGCCTTGGAGATGCAATAGGCACCCAGAATGTTTGAGCCGCGCAGGCCGCCGATCGAGGAGACAATAATGATCGAGCCGTCCTTGCGCGCCTTCATCTCCGGCACGACGAGATTGCACAGCCAGACATTCGAGCGGACATTGACGCTCATGATCTTGTCGAACGCATCGTCCGGGCAATTCGCCATCGGACCCGCATAGGGGTTCACCGCCGCGTTGCAGACGAGCACGTCGATCTTCCCGAACGCCTCGCGGCTTTTCGCGACCAGGTTCTCCAGCTGCTCCTTGTAGGAGATGTTGCAGGCGATCGGCACCGCGACCTTGCCGTTCTTCCCGAAGGCCGCGTTGATCTCGCCGGCGACCTCATCGCACAGGTCGGCCTTGCGGCTGGAGATGACGACCTTTGCCCCATGTTGGGCCATGCGGTAGGCGATGGCCTTACCGATACCCTTGGTTGAACCCGTGATGACGGCGACTTTTCCGGTCAAGTCGAACAAGCTCGTGTCGGTCATGGCGGCGCGGTTTCCCCGATCGTTCATCTTGCGTTAAGGCGCGCAGAGGCGAAAAGACAAGGCGCCGCGACGCGTGGTATAAGCCGTGCCCGCGGACGGGGCGTGAATCGCATGAGGGTCTTCGGCGGCACCCGGCCGCTGCGAACCCGGCGATCCGCGCCTCGGCAGGGGGCGGAGCCGCTCTTTTTATCGTCTGTTCCCCGGGTTCAAACAAGCCCGGCCGGTTCGGCCGGAAAATGGGAGATAAGGCAACGATGCGAATCTTGATTGGACTGGTGGCCGCGGCGGCGTTGACGCTGGCGGGCTGCCAGACGCAGAACGCCTATACCGGCGAATCGGAAACCTCGAACACCACGCGCGGCGCGATCTTCGGCGCGCTGGGCGGTGCCGCGATCGGCGCTCTGACGAACACGTCGAGCGGCAAACAGGCGGCCCGCAACGCCCTCATCGGCGCGGGCGTTGGTGCGCTCGCGGGCGGCGCGGTCGGCTATTACATGGACGAGCAGGAAGCCAAGCTCCGTAATCGCCTCCGCAACGCGGGCGTCAGCGTTACGCGCGTCGGCAACAACATCATCCTCAACATGGCCTCCGACGTGCTGTTCGATCTGGGCTCGGATCGCCTGAAGCCCGAGTTCAACGAGCCGCTGCGCGCGGTCTCGCTGGTGCTTGAGGAATACGAGAAGACGATCATCGAGGTCTCCGGCCACACCGACACGACGGGCAGCCGCGAGTTCAACCAGAGCCTGTCCGAGCGGCGCGCCGGCGCGGTGGCCAACCACCTCGTCAATTTCGGCGTTCTACCGCAGCGCATCATTGTCCAGGGCTTTGGCGAGACGCGTCTCGCGGTGCCGACGGGCGACAATGTCAACGAGCCGCGCAACCGCCGGGTCGAACTGCAGATCTCGCCCTTCACGGGCGCCTGATCTCTCTAATCTGAAACGAGGCGCCGCCGGACCCGTTCCGGCGGCGCTTTTCGTTTGGGGCCGGAGCCAGGGGCGTTCTCCGATCGGTTTGAAACATTCTACCGGCCCTCATCCTGAGGGCCCTTTCGCCTCGCCCTTCGAGATGCTGACGCTCCTCAGGGTGAGGCGAAAGGGCGTCTCGAAGGATGGGGCTGTTCGACCAAGAGACGCACTACGGCAGCGCCGCCTCGATCGCCGTCTTCAGGTCGGCGCTGTCCGGCGCGACTTTCGATCCGAAAACGCCCGTGATCTCGCCCTTGGGATCGATGAGATATTTGTGGAAGTTCCACTTGGGCGCGCCCGCCTCGCCGACCACGCCCGCGATCCAGCGATAGACAGGATGCGCGTCCGGCCCGATTACGGGCTCCTTTTTGGTCAGCGGGAAATCGACGCCGTAGCGGACCTCGCAGAATTCCTGGATCTTGACCTCGCCCTCCGGCTCCTGCCCGCCGAAATCGTTCGACGGCACGCCCAGCACCACGAGGTCCTTGTCCTTGTAGCCCTCCCAGAGCGCCTGCAACCCCTTGTATTGCGGGGTGAACCCGCACTGGCTCGCCGTATTGACGAGGAGGACGGCCTTGCCCCGGAAGGCCGCCAGCGGCATCGGCTCCCCGGTGATCGAAACGAACGCCAGATCGTGAAATCCCATGGCTTTGCTCCCGTGTTGAGGGTGGGCCTCGCACCAGGGGCCGGCACAGTTAACGCGATGTCAAGGCGCCCGCTTTAACCCTTGGGTTGAGCGATGATGCGAGGCGGGCGGCAATGCGCGAAGTGATCTCGGTGATGGTGGTCCTCAGCCTGGGGCTGATTTGGGGCGCCTTCGGGGCGCTTCTCATGCAGGCTGTGCTGATGCCGGCCCTGACGACGGTGATGATCTGCGGCCTCGGCTTCCTTGCCTCGACCAATCTTTATGGCGTCCTCACGCGCGCGCGGGATCGCGGCGAAACCGCACGGGCGATCGCGCGCGTGAGCGCCCTGGCCGAGGAGGCCCGCCGCGAGGCGGATGACGCCAGGCACCGTATGATCGAAATGGCCGCCGCGCTGGAAGAGCGCTTCGAGGGCCGCAGCGAGCGCCTGATCGGCGAGGTGAAGGTGCTCGAAGCCCTGATTCGCGACTTCGCCGACGGCATTGCCGAGCGCGTCCGAACGCTCGAAACACAGAACCTCGACCCCAAGAGCCTCGAGGGACGCCTCGCCACCGAGGTGCGCAGCGACGGGCCCTCCTATGTCGAAGGTCTGGGCGAGCCGCAGCTTCTCGCCGAGATCCGCCGCTCACTGATCGACAACCGTGTCGATCTCTACCTGCAGCCGATCGTCAGCCTGCCGCAGCGCCGCCTGCGCTTCTATGAGGCGTTCACGCGCCTGCGCATGGCCGACGGCTCGCTGATCATGCCCGCGCAATATCTCAGCGTCGCCGAGGCCGCCGGCCTCATGTCGGCGATCGACAATCTGCTGCTCTTCCGCTGCGTCCAGGTGATCCGCCGGCTCGCCAAGGGTGCGCGCGAGATTTCGATCTTCTGCAACATCTCCGCCTATTCGCTGAGCGACCGCACGTTCTTCCCGCAATTCCTCGAATTCATGGCGGCGAACAAGGACCTCTCCGGCCACATCATCTTCGAGCTCTCCGAAGAGGCGCTGCGCGATGTCGATCCGCTGAAGGAACACAATCTGCGCGCGCTCGCCGAACTCGGCTTCGCGTTCTCGCTCGATCGCCTCTCCAGCCTCGATCTCGATTTCGACCGCCTGCGCGAGTTCCGCGTGCGCTACGTCAAATCGCCCGCGCATTTGCTCCTCGGCGAGGAGGTGAACCCGGACGGCATCGCGATGACGGACGTGAAGGATCTCTTCGGACGCCACGGCATTTCTCTCATTGCAGAGCGCGTGGAAGAGGAGCGCGAGGTCGTTAATCTCCTCGATCTGGGCGTCGATTACGGTCAGGGCTACCTCTTCGGCGAACCGCGCCCGATCCGTGACGCAACCGCCGAGGAACCGGCCGCGCCGCGCGTTGCCAATCTCTAGGGCCGCCCTGCCGCATTGACGCCGCCGCCCGGGCGTGAGAGGCGAGGCGCACCATGACCGCGCCCGACCAGATCCCCTCGCTCCAATCGATTGCCGAACGCTATGACGCCATTCTGTGCGACGTTTGGGGCGTCCTCCACAACGGCGCCCGCGCGCACGAGACGGCGCATCGCGCGCTGGCCGCGTTCAAAGGATCGGGCCGCGAGGTGCTGCTCCTCTCGAACGCGCCGCGCCAGGGCGCGACCGTCGAGACGCATCTGACGGGACTAGGCGTCCCGCGCGCGTCCTATGA
The DNA here is from genome assembly GCA_016124385.1 of Alphaproteobacteria bacterium. Taxonomy (GTDB): domain Bacteria; phylum Pseudomonadota; class Alphaproteobacteria; order Micropepsales; family Micropepsaceae; genus JACADY01. Next base: position 332,240 of record WGNU01000005.1, read on the forward strand.
CCGCATCTTGACCTCGGGCGATGCGACGCGTGCCGCGCTCGCGATGCGCGCGGAGGGCCATCCCGGCTTTCCGGTCTTCCATCTGGGCCCTGACCGCGACCTCGACCTGTTTGCGGGGCTGGCCGTCGATCGCGTGGACCTTGAGGCGGCCCGGTTGATCGTCTGCTCGGGCCTCTTCGACGATACGACCGAAACGCCGGACGACTACGCATCGTTCCTGCGCAAGGCCCGCGCGCGCGGCCTGCCGATGATCTGTGCGAACCCCGATTTGAAGGTCGAGCGCGGCAGCCAGCTCATCTATTGCGCCGGCGCGATTGCCGAGGCCTACGAGGCGCTGGGCGGCGAGGTGACCTATTTCGGCAAGCCCCATCTGCCGGTCTACGAGATGGCGCTGGGGCGCCTCAAGCGGCCGCGCGAGCGGATCCTCGCGATCGGCGATGGGCTGCGCACCGACATCAAGGGCGCCAACAAAGCCGGCATTGACGTGCTGCTGATCACCGCCGGCCTCCACGTCGATGAGTTTGGCGGGACGGTGTACGCGCCCGATCGCGCCAGCGTGGCCGCGGTGTTGGCCGCGGCGGATCTGACGGCGATCGGCTTCATGCCCCATCTGGCATGACAGGCTTGCCCCCGCCGCTTGTTCCGCCCCGCCGCCGCCCGTAAAGTCCCGCGCCGCAACGCGAAGGAGTAAAGCAGCGATGGCGCAGGGCAAAACGGTGGATCAGATCGCGGTCGGCGAAACGGCGACCTATGCCAAGACAGTATCCGAGCGCGATATCGAGCTCTTCGGCGAGGTGACGGGCGATATGAACCCGGTCCATTTCGACGAGGCCTACGCGGCCGGAACGCCCTTCAAGACGCGCATCGCGCACGGCATGCTGTCGGGCAGTTTCTTCTCGACGATTCTGGGCACGCAATTGCCCGGGCCCGGCACGATCTACATGGCGCAGACGCTGAAATTCAAAGCGCCCGTCAAGATCGGCGATGAAGTTGTCGCGACGATGACCGTGCGCGAGATCGTGCCCGAAAAGCGCCGCGTGACATTCGCCTGCGAGGCGCGCGTCGGCGACACCATCGTCATCGAGGGCGAAGCGCTCGTCCTCGCGCCCGCGAAATCCTGACGCGCGCGAAGCCGGGAGAACCCATGCACGTCATCCGCGATTGGCGCCACGTGCCGGAGCGCTGGCGAGGCGCGGTGGCCGCGATCGGCAATTTCGACGGCGTGCATCGCGGCCATCAGGCGCTGATCGGACGCGCGATGGAGAGGGCGGCCGGCCGGCCCGCGGGCGCGGTCGTGTTCGAGCCGCACCCGGTGGAATATTTCAAGCCCGACGCGCCGAGCTTTCGCCTGACGCCGTTCGATGCCAAGGCGCGGCTCTTGAGCGCGCGCGGGCTCGACGTACTGTTCGCGCTGCGCTTCGATCAGGAACTTGCGACGATGAGCGCGGAGAATTTCGTCCGCGACGTGCTCCGCGGCGGCCTCGGGCTCGCGGCGGTCGTGGTCGGCGCCGATTTCCAGTTCGGCAAGGGCCGCAAGGGCAATTTGGATCTCCTTCGCCGTGAGGGCGAAGCGCTCGGCCTTGGCGTTGAGTGCGTCGACCCGGTCATCCTCAAGGACGATGCGAAAGTCTCCTCCACGCTCATCCGCGAAGCGCTGAAGAACGGCCGGCCGCGCGATGCCGCCCGCGATCTCGGCCATTGGTGGACCGTCGAGGGTCACGTCACGCGCGGCGATCAGCGCGGCCGCACGATCGGCTTTCCGACGGCCAATCTGGCGCTCAAGGGAACGATCGAGCCTGCGCTCGGCGTCTATGCGGTGCGCGTGACGGTGGAGGACGAAGCAGGCGCCAAGACCTATGACGGCGTCGCCAATTTCGGCCGCCGCCCGACCTTCGACAAGAAGGACGTGCTTCTGGAAGTGCATCTCTTCGATTTCGCGGGCGACCTCTACGGCAAGCGTATCGCGGTGGCGTTCGTCGAGTTCGTGCGCCCGGAGCGCAAATTCGACGGGCTGGAAAGCTTGAAGACCCAGATCGCCGCCGATTGCGAAGCGGCGAGGACCATTCTCGCCGCGACGACGCTCCCATAGACGCCGTCCCGAACGCCTGATAGAGACTGCGCCGCAATGACCTTCCTTTGCGTCCCGGGTCCCGAGGGGGATGACGCCCATGGCTAAAGCGACCGCGCCGACCAGCGCCGAGACTGAGCGCCGCGACTACAAGCAGACGCTCTTTCTCCCCGAAACGAGCTTTCCGATGAAGGCGGGCCTGCCGGCCGCCGAGCCCAAATGGCTCGAGCGCTGGGCCGCGCTCGACCTCTATGGGACGCTGCGAAAGACCCGCAAGGACGCGCCGCGCTTCGTCTATCACGACGGGCCCCCTTACGCGAACGGCAACATCCATATCGGCACCGCGCTCAACAAGATCCTGAAGGACTTCGTCGTCCGTACCCAGACGATGCTCGGCAAGGACGCGCTCTTCGTGCCCGGCTGGGACTGCCATGGCCTGCCGATCGAATGGAAGATCGAGGAGAAATACCGCGCAGCCGGCAAGAACAAGGATGACGTGCCGCTGATCGAGTTCCGCCAGGAATGCCGCGACTTCGCCGCGCATTGGATCGACGTGCAGCGCGAGGAGTTCAAGCGCCTCGGCATCATCGCCGATTGGGACGAGCCCTATTTGACGATGAACAAGCCGGCCGAGGCCCAGATCGTCCGTGAGGTGATGAAATTCCTCATGAACGGGCTGCTCTATCGCGGCTCAAAGCCGGTGATGTGGTCGGTCGTCGAGAAGACCGCGCTCGCCGAGGCCGAGGTCGAATATCACGAGAAGCTCTCGCCGACGATCTTCGTGAAGTTCAAGGTGACGAAGGGCGCGCAGGGCGGCGCGTTCGCCGTCATCTGGACGACGACGCCCTGGACCATTCCCGGCAACCGCGCGATCGCCTATTCGCCCGACATCGCCTACGGCCTCTATGAGGTGAAGGCGGCGGAGGAGGGCGCGTTTGCGAGGCCCGGCGAGCGCCTCATCCTCGCCGACACGCTGGCTGCCGGCGTGCTGAGAGCCGCGAAGGCGGAGGCGACGCGGCTTTCCGACATCGACCCCAAGGGCCTTGTCTGCGCGCATCCGTTCCGCGGCCAGGGCTATGAGTTCGACGTGCCGCTGCTCCCCGGCGATCACGTGACCGCCGAGACGGGCACGGGCCTCGTTCACACCGCGCCCGGCCATGGCGAAGAAGATTTCGAGCTCGGCCGCAAATTCGATCTCGAAGTGCCTTTCACGGTCGGCGAGGACGGCGTCTATCTGGACAGCGTGCCGCTCTTCGCGGGCAAGCGCGTCTTGAAGGACGATGGCACCGATGGCGATGCGAACGGCGCGGTCATCGGCGCGCTGATCGAGGCGGGCGCGCTCCTCGCCAAGGGTAAGCTCCGCCACGACTATCCGCATTCCTGGCGCTCCAAGGCGCCGATCATCTTCCGCAACACGCCGCAATGGTTCATCGCGATGGACCGCCCGATCGCGAACGAGGGCGGCCGGACGCTGCGCGAGCTCGCGCTCGCCGCGATCGACGCGACGGCGTTTTATCCCGCGAGCGGGCGCAACCGCCTGCGCTCGATGGTCGAGAAGCGGCCCGATTGGGTGCTCTCGCGCCAGCGCGCCTGGGGCGTGCCGATCACGGTCTTCGTGCGCAAGGCCGACGGCGAAGTCCTCCGCGACGAGGCGGTCAATGCCCGCATCGCGGACGCCGTGGAAAAGGACGGCTCGGACGCCTGGTTCACCGCCGACCCGCAAGCCCTGCTTGGCAGCGCCTACAAGGCCACCGATTTCGACCGCGTGACCGACATCGTCGATGTCTGGTTCGAAAGCGGCTGCACGCACGCGTTCGTTCTCGAAAAGCGCGCGGATCACTCATCGCCGGCCGATGTCTATCTGGAGGGCTCGGACCAGCATCGCGGCTGGTTCCAATCCTCGCTGCTGGAAAGCTGCGCCACGCGCGGCCGCGCGCCTTTCAAGGCGCTCGTCACCCACGGCTTCATCCTGGATGAGAAGGGCCAGGAGAAGATGGCGAAGTCGAAGGGCAACACGCTTTCGCCGAACGATGTTGCCAAGCAGCACGGCGCGGAGATCCTGCGCCTGTGGGTCGCTTCGTCCGACTACATGAACGACATCCGCTTCGGTCCGGGCATTTTGCAGTCGGTGGTCGATTCCTACCGCAAGCTGCGCAACACGATCCGCTTCCTGCTTGCGAATTTGGCGGGCTTCTCGCAGGACGAGCGCCTGGCGCCCGATGAGATGCCCGAGCTCGACCGCCTGATCCTCCATCGCCTCTGCGAGATGGACGCGCTCGTGCGGGACGGTTACGCGGCCTACGATTTCGACCGCGTGCTCTCCGCGCTCATGAGCTTTGCGTCCAGCGATCTCTCCTCCTTCTATTTCGACATCCGCAAGGACGCGCTCTATTGCGACGGCCGCGCCAGCGTGCGCCGCCGGGCCGTCCGCACGGTGATGGATGAAATCTTCGCGCGCCTGACGACATGGCTCGCGCCCGTTCTCTGCTTCACGATGGAAGAAGCCTTCGCCGCCCGCTTCGGCGATGACGGCGGCAGCATTCATGTGCGGGCGGCGCCCGAGACGCCTGAGGCGTGGCGCGATCCGGCGCTCGCGCTCAGGTGGGAGCGCGTGCGCGAGCTGCGCCGCGTCGTCACCGGCGCGCTCGAACTGGCCCGCCGCGAAAAGACGATCGGCGCCAGCCTCGAGGCGGCGCCGACGCTGGTCGTCGCGGACGAGGCGGACGCCGCGCTTCTCGCGCGTCTTGATTTGGATGAAATCTGGATCACGTCCGGCGCGACCGTCGCGGTCGGCTCGCCGCCCGAGGGCGCCTTCGCGCTCGACGATGTGGCGGGCGCCGCCGTCGTCTTCGCCGAGGCGAAGGGGACGAAGTGCGAGCGCTGCTGGCAGGTGCTCGAAGAGGTCGGCAGCCATGCCGATCACCCCGGCCTCTGCAACCGCTGCCACGAGACGGTGACCCATGGTGCCTGAGACCGCCTGGCGCGAGCCCGCCGTGCGTCTGGGCGCCGCGGCGGCGGTGCTGGCCCTCGTGCTCGATCAGATCGTCAAGGCGTTTCTCCTCTATGGCGCGGGGTTCGCCGCCTGCTGCGCCTATAATCGCCCCTTCGCCGATGCCTGCGATATTTGCCTGCCGGTCGAGATTCTCCCGGTTTTCGATCTCGTCATGGTCTGGAATGTCGGCGTCAGTTTCGGGCTGTTTCCCGCCAACAGTCAGATCGAGTTGGTGATTCTTCTCACCTTCGCCATCGCGGTCTCGGGCGCCCTCGCGCTCTGGCTCGCCCGGGTGACCGACCGCCTGCTGGGCCTCGCGATCGGCCTGACCATCGGAGGAGCCTTGGGCAACGTGATCGACCGGGCGGTTTACGGCGCGGTCGCGGATTTTTTTGACTTTCACGCGTTCGGGTATCATTGGTACGTCTTCAACGTGGCGGACGCGGCCATCGTGGTGGGCGTTGGCCTCCTTTTGTTCGACGCGTTGATGCTGCGGCGACAGGCGGGTGGCGGGGCCCGCTGAACAAGAATGAGGTTCGCATGACCCTTCCCACTCGCGGCTTCTTGGGCAGCCGCATGGCGCTTTCCGGAGCGGCGCTCGGCCTGCTGACGGCACTGCCGGGCTGCGGCGGCGTTGCCGACGCACTCGGCATGAGCAAGAACGCGCCGGACGAATTCGCGGTCGTCACCAAGGCGCCGCTGATCATCCCGCCTGACTATTCTCTCCGCCCGCCCCAGCCGGGCGCGCCGCCCGCGCGCGAAACCTCGCCGACGGAGCGGGCGCGCCAGGCCCTGGTTCCGGGCGCCGCCGACGGCACCGAGACGCAGGGCCAGGCCGCGCTCCTCTCGCGTGTTGGCCCCGCGGAAGATGACATCCGCGCGAAGGTCGAGGGCGAGAACCGCGAGATCGAGGAAAAATCCGAAGCGCTCACCAGCGATATTCTTTTCTGGCAGGACAACAAGCCACCCGCGAACGTGATCGACGCGACCGAGGAGGCGGGCCGCCTGCGCGCCGAGGGTACGCGCGCGCCGGGTCCCGTGCCGGAAGGCGAGGCCGCCACCGCATCGACAGCCGGTCCCGCCCCTGCGCCGACGGCGCCCGTGGAGGCCGTGCCGGCCAGCACCGCCACGCCCTCCGCCAAGGAGGAATCGGGCGGCTGGTTCGACTGGTTCTGATGATCCTCACGCGCGTTTGGCGTTCACGGCGGCTCGCCGCGGCCTTGGTGGCGGGCGCAGCGCTTCTCGCACCGGCCGCTACGGGCGCGGAGGATGCCGGCTTCAAGGCGGAGGTCTTCGAACTCGCCAACGGCATGGAAGTGGTCGTCTTGCCGGACCACCGCGTGCCGGTCGTCACGCATATGGTGTGGTACCGGATCGGCTCGGCCGATGAGCGGCCAGGCAAATCCGGGATCGCGCACTACCTTGAACACTTGATGTTCAAGGGTACGCCGCGCTTCCCGGACGGCGAGTTCTCAAAGATCGTCGCGCGCAATGGCGGCCAGGACAACGCCTCGACCTCCACCGACTACACGAACTATTTCCAGCGCGTGGCGAAGGACCGCCTGCCGCTCGTCATGGAGATGGAAGCCGACCGCATGAAGAACCTCGTGCTGAGCGATGAAGTCGTTTTGCCCGAGCGCGACGTCATCATCGAGGAGCGCAGCTTCCGCACGGATAACGATCCCGGCAGCCTGCTCTACGAACAGATGCAGGCCGCACTTTATCTCAATCACCCCTATGGCACGCCCATCATCGGCTGGCGCCGTGAGATGGAACAGCTCACGCGCGAGGACGCGCTCGACTGGTATCGCGCGCACTATGCGCCGGACGATGCGATTCTGATCATCGCGGGCGACGTCACGGCGGAGGAAGTCAAACCCCTCGCTGAGAAATATTACGGCCCCCTCGCGCCCTCCGGCGTGACGCGGGCCGAGCGCCCGCAGGAGCCGCCGGCGATCGCCGCACGGCGCGTCCTGATGGAGGACAAGCGCGTCGAGCAGCCACAAGTGCTGCGCCTCTACCTCGTGCCGAGCTACGCGACCGGCAAGGATGCCGCCCATGCGCTTGAAGTCCTATCAGACATTCTGGGCGGCGGCGATACGAGCCGGCTCTACCGCATCCTCGTTGAGGAAAAGAAGCTGGCTGTCTCGGCCAGCACCTATTTCGACGGCGACAGCCTCGATGCGACGACGTTCTCCGTGAGTGCGATCCCGGCCGAGGGTGTAACGCTGGAGGCGCTCGAAGCGGCGATCGATGAGATCCTCGCCGACTTCATCGCCAATGGCCCGACGGAAGACGAAATGACTCGCGCGAAGACGGGTCTCATCGCCAACGCGCTCTATGCGCGAGACAGCCAATACCTGATGGCGCGGATCTATGGCTCGGCGCTCGTTACCGGCCAGACGGTCGAGGACGTGGAATCCTGGCCGGCACGCATCGCCGAAGTGACGCCGGACGCCGTCAAAGGCGCCGCCGCCGAGCATCTCGTGATGAAGGCCTCCGTCACCGGCTTTCTAAGAGCCCCCCAATGATCGCCCGGTTCGTTATTGCCGTTCTGTTGTGCATCGTGCCCTCGCTCGCCGCGGCGACCGAGATCACGCGTGTCGAGGGCGTGGCCGGCAACGAAGCCTGGCTGGTCGAGGAGACCGCGATCCCGATCGTCACGGTCGTTATTGCCTTTGACGGTGGCGCGCGGCTCGATCCCGACGGAAAGGAAGGTCTTGCGCGCATGACCGCGGCGCTCCTCACCGAAGGGGCGGGCGAGCGCGACGGTCAGGCGTTCAAGCGGGCGCTTGAGGATCGCGCGATCAAGGTCTCGGCCGACGCGGACGAAGACACGGTCGAGGTCACGCTCCAGACGCTCGCGGCGAACAAGGACGAGGCCTTCGCGCTGCTACTGGACGCGCTGCTTCGCCCGCGCTTCGAGGAACAGGCGATCGAGCGCATCCGCAATCAACTCCGCGCGGTCTTGCGCCAGGAAGCGGAGGATCCGCGCTGGATCGCGCGGCGTGCGTTCTACGCGGGCCTCTTCGCCGGCCACCCTTACGCGCGATCGGAGAACGGCACGCCCGAAAGTCTCGCCGCGATCACGCGCGCCGATATCGAGGCTTTCGCGCGCACCAATTTCTCGCGCGACCGCATGAAGATCGCGATCGTTGGCGATCTGCGCGCGGAGGACGCAAAGGCCCTGCTCGATCGCCTGAGCGAGGCGCTGCCCGAAAAGGGGCCGGAAGAATCTGCGGGCGTCGCCGAAATCTCGACCGCGCCCTCGCTCGCGATCGTCGAGCGTGAGAATCCGCAATCGACGCTCATCTTCGGCTCGACCGGACTGCTACGGAGCGATCCGGACTACATTCCCGCGACCGTTCTCAACTACATCCTGGGCGGTGGCGGCTTTTCCTCGCGTCTGATGGAAGAGGTGCGCGAGAAGCGCGGCCTTGCCTATGGTGTTTCGACAAGCCTCGCGACGCGCAAGCTCGCCGGCGTCTATGTCGGCTCGGTCGCGACTGACAATGCGCGCATTTCCGAATCGCTCGCCCTCATCCGCAGCGAGATCGCGCGCCTGCGCGATGAAGGCCCGAGCGAGGAAGAAATCGCTGACGCCAAGACGTATTTGACCGGCTCGTTCGCGCTCGGGCTCGATTCGAACGCCAAGATCGCGCGTTTCCTCATTGACGCGCAGCTCTACGATCTGGGGATCGATTACATCAACACCCGCAACGCCGAGATCGAGGCCGTGACGGCCGATGATCTCAAACGCGTCGCCAGCCGGATCCTGCGGCCCGAGGAATTGCGCGTGACGGTCGTCGGCAAGCCGGAAGGCCTCACCGCGACGCCGTGAACGGCTGACGGATGCGTGGCGGGCGATCCCAGACCTTATACTGAGGCGCGGCGCGGTGAGTCGTGGACAGTCCGCACCCGCCGCCCATGGCGCGAGGAAGGTGGCTTCATGATCCCCTATACCCAGGATGTCTCGCAGAGCCTCGGCCGCGGCGCTTTCGCCGGCCTCGATCTCGCGCCGTGGAAGGCACAGGCCAAGGCCATCCTCGCCGATCTCTCCCGCGAGCGCCGCACTGGAGCGCTCGAGCTCTTGACGATCTGCGACCGCGCGGACGACCTCGCGGCGGCAAAACCGCTCGCCGAAGCGCTCTTGAAGGATACGAGTGATCTCGTGCTGCTCGGCACCGGCGGTTCCTCGCTCGGCGCGCAGGCGATCGCGCAGCTGACCGGGCGCCTCACGCCCTTCTCGCGCGGCGCCGGACCTCAGCTTCATTTCTTCGACAATCTGGATGGCGAAACCTATTCGCGCGCCTTCGCGGCGTTCGATTGGCGAACGACGCGGTTTCTTGTGGTCTCCAAATCCGGCACGACCGGCGAGACGATGATGCAGGCGCTGGCCGCTATCAAGGCGCTGGAGGATGCGGGCGGCGGCAAATACGCCAAGCACCATTTCACATTCCTGACCGAGCCGGGCGGCAACGCGATGCGCAAGCTCGCGGGTGAGCTCGGTGCGCCCGTCGCCGATCATCCGCTGGGGATTGGCGGGCGTTACTCGGTGCTTTCGCTTGTCGGCCTCTTGCCCGCGATGCTGATGGGTGTCGATCCCGCCTTGATGCGCGCGGGTGCGCGCGACGTGTTGGCGGCGATCGAGACCGGCGATCCCGACCAATGCCCGCCCGCCTTGGGCGCGCTGCAACTCGCCGCGCTGATGGAAGCAAAGGGCCTTCGCCAGATCGTCCTGTGGGCCTATGCCGACCGGTTGGAACGCTTCGTCATGTGGTGGCGCCAGCTCTGGGGCGAATCCGTCGGCAAGGACGGAAAGGGCTCGACGCCCATCCCGGCCGTCGGCCCGGTCGATCAGCACAGCCAGCTTCAGCTCTACCTGGGCGGGCCGGACGACAAGCACTACACGTTCCTTCTGCCGCCCCGCAAAGGCCAGGGTCCCGTCACCCACGCGGCGCTGGCGGAAAAGATCGGCATGGCGAGCGTGGGCGGCTATGCGATCGGCGATCTCGTCGCGGCGCAGGCGCTGGCGACCCCCGAAACGCTGATCGCGCATGGCCGGCCCGTCCGCCGCATGACGCTGCCCGTCTATGACGCGCGCGCGCTCGGCGCGCTCTTCATGCATTTCATGCTCGAGACGATCATCGCGGCCCGGCTGATGGGCGTTGATCCGTTCGACCAGCCAGCCGTCGAGGAGGGCAAGGTCCTCGCGCGGACTTATCTTGCGGACGGCAAGGGATGACGATCCGCCGCCTCGCCGAGGCGACGGTCAACCGCATCGCGGCGGGCGAAGTCATAGAGCGCCCCGCGAGCGCCGCGAAGGAACTCGTCGAGAACGCGCTCGATGCGGGCGCCGCGCGCATCGACGTTCAGATCGCGGGCGGCGGGCTTCAGCGTCTCATCGTCGAGGACGACGGCGCCGGCATGGGCGCGGACGATCTGACCCTTTGCGTGGAGCGCCACGCCACGTCGAAGCTGCGCCAGACGGATAGCGGCGATGATGATCTCGAATGGATCGAGACGCTGGGCTTTCGCGGCGAGGCGCTGCCCTCCATCGGTGCGGTCGCGCGCCTGACGATCGACAGCCGGCGGGCGGGCGATGAGACCGCGCACCGCATCATCGTGGATGCGGGCGAGGGGAAGGGTCCGGCGCCCTGCGCCTTTCGCGCGCGCGGCGAGCACGGCACGCGCGTCGTGGTGGAGGATCTTTTCTACGCGACGCCCGCGCGGCTCAAATTCCAGAAATCGCCGCGCGCCGAGACGATGGCGGTGCTGGAAATGCTCCGGCGCATCGCCCTCGCGCGGCCTGATGTCGCCTTCACGCTGATCGAGGACGGGCGCGCGCTTCTGCGGGCGCCGGCTGAGGCGGGCGACCTGTTCGAGGCGCGGCGCGGCCGGCTCGGCGCCATTCTGGGCCGTGCCTTCACTGAGAACGCGCGCCCCATCGCCATCGAGCGCGAAGGCTTGCGGCTGTCGGGCTTCGCGGGCCTCCCGACCTTCAATCGCGGCAACGCCGCCCAGCAGCATTTCATCGTCAATGGCCGCAGCGTCCGCGACCGCCAGCTCCTGGGCGCCGTGCGCGGCGCCTATGCGGACGTTCTCGCGCGCGACCGCCATCCGGTTCTCGCCCTCGCGATCGACATCGATCCGCGCGACGTCGATGTGAACGTGCACCCGGCGAAGGCCGAGGTGCGCTTCAAGGACCCTGCCCGCGTGCGCGGCATGATCGTCAGTACCCTGAAGACCGCGCTCGCCGAGGCGGGCTTTCGCGCCTCGACCACCGTGACGGCGGATGCGTTGCGTCACCTTCGCCCCGGCGTGGCGCCGGCGCAGGCGCCGCTGCCGGCCTATGCCTTTGCCGAGGCGGGCGAGGCTGCGCGCGCCTTCTTCGCGCCGCAGCCGGGCTTTGCCATGGAGACCCTGCCGCAGGCCCGCGCGGAGGCGCCGCCCGAAGCCGCCGGGCCCAATCCCGCCTATCCGCTCGGCGCCGCGCGCGGCCAACTCCACAACACCTACATCGTCGCCGAAACGGCCGACGGCCTCGTCATCGTCGATCAGCACGCCGCGCATGAGCGCCTCGTCTATGAGCACATGAAGCGGCAGATGGCGGGCGGCCGCGTCGCCGCCCAATTGCTGCTCGTGCCGGAGATCGTCGACCTCGATCTGGCCTCCGCCGCGCGGGTGGCCGAACGCGCAAGCGAGCTGGCCGAGCTTGGCCTTCTCATCGAGCCCTTCGGCGATGGCGCGATCCTGGTGCGCGAGGTTCCCGCGCTCCTCGGCGAAACCGACATCGCGGGGCTGATCCGCGACCTGGCCGATGAGCTTGCCGAACTGGGCGAGGCGCTCGCGCTCAAGGACCGCCTCGCCGATGTCTGCGGCACGATGGCCTGCCACGGCTCGGTGCGGGCCGGGCGCCGTCTGACGGTTCCCGAGATGAACGCCTTGCTGCGCGAGATGGAGGCGACGCCCCTCTCCGGACAGTGCAATCACGGCCGCCCGACCTATGTCGAATTGAAGCGCGCCGACATCGAGAAACTGTTCGGCCGGCGCTGAGGTTGCAGTTTTCGCATTTCCCCGGCAGCGTGGCGCCGCTGCGGGGGTGGCTCACATGGCGCAGATCAAACTGCAAACCGGGCTTGCGTGCCCGCCGGATCTGGTGTGGACGCATGTCCAGACGCCGGCGCTGGTCCGCTATGTGTGCGCACCGCGCCTCTCCTTTGAAAACCGTGACGCAGGCGATTGGCCGGCCATCTTCATGGACGGGACCTATCGCGTGCGCCTGCGCGCCTATGGCTGGCTGCCGCTCGGCGATCAGACGATCGAGATTTCCCGTCCCATCGTCGAGCGGGTTCGCGGCTTCGAATTCTTCATGCTGCGCGATAACGGCCGCAGCCGCCTTTTCCGGCGCTGGGACCATCGCATCATTGTCGAGACGGACGGCAACGGCCACACGCGCTACACGGATCTGATCGATCTCGATGCTGGCTGGCTGACCACCCCGGCCGCGCTTTTTGTGCGCAGCCTCTTTGCGCATCGCCAGCGCCGACTGCGCGCGCTCGCGAAGGCGAATTTCCGCGCGCTCGCCTAGTGGTCTCATCCTTCGAGGCCCAGCCCCCTCATCCTGAGGAGTGAGCGGAGCGAGCCTCGAAGGAAAGGGGGCTGGGCACCTCAGGATGAGGGGCGCGCGTTGTCCCGAACGAGAATGTCGATGCGCGTCTCGCCATAGGAGCGGGTGTCGGCGACGGTAAGCCCGTCGATCATAAGGGGCGGGGCCTCCGCCTCGCTCTCCGCGACGACGATCGCTTGTGGCGCGATCCACCCGCCCGCGAGCGCGGCGGAGAGCGTTGTCGCGACCAGGCCGCGCCGATAGGGCGGATCGAGGAAAAGTAGCCCGAACGGCGCGCCGGCCTTGGGGTCGAGCGTGCCCAGCGCGCTCGCGTCGCGGCGCCAGATCTTGGTCACGCCCGTCAGGTTGAACGCCTCGACATTGTCGCGGACGAGCGCGCGGCTATCCGCGTGATCGTCGATGAAGAGCGCGAACGCCGCGCCGCGCGACAGCGCCTCGATGCCGAGGGCGCCGGTGCCCGCGAAGAGGTCGAGCACGCGCACACCGTCGAGAGCAAAACCGATGCCGAAATCATTGTGCTGAAGAATGTTGAAGACCGCCTCGCGCACCCGGTCGGAGGTCGGCCGCACGCGCGCATCCCTCGGCGCGGCGAGCGCGCGGCCCTTGAGACGCCCGCCGACGACGCGCATTACCGGGCAGGCCGCGCCGCGCGGCGGGGCTTGTCCTTCGCGGGCGCCGCGCCCCCCAATTGCTCGCGCACGACCTTCATCGGGATTTCCGCGACCGCGCCGGCCTCCAGGCTGCCGAGCTGGAACGGCCCGTAGGAGATGCGGATCAACCGGGAGACGTTGAGGCCGAGATGCCCCATCAGCTTCTTCACCTCCCGGTTCTTGCCTTCGCGGATGCCGATCATCGCCCAGGAATTGTGGCCGCGCGTATGCTCGAGCAGCGCCTCAACCGGCCCATAGCGCACGCCCTCGACAGTGACGCCGCTCGCGAGCGTGTTGAGCATCTCTTGATCGACCGTGCCGCCGAGCCGTACGCGATAGCGCCGCAGCCAGCCGAGCGCGGGGCTCTCCAGCTGGCGCGCCAGCGCGCCGTCGTTCGTCAGGAGCAAGAGCCCTTCCGAATTGATGTCCAGGCGGCCGATCGAAATGACGCGCGGCAGATCCTTCGGCAGATGGGCAAAGACCGTCTCGCGGCCCTTCTCGTCGCGGTGCGTCGTGACGAGCCCGGCCGGCTTGTGATAGCGCCACAGCCGCGTCGCGGGCTTCTCGGCGACCGGCTTGCCGTCGACAAGCACGAACGCACTGTCATCGACGTTGAAGGCGGGCGATGTCAGGATCTGACCGTTCACCTTGACGCGGCCCGCTAGCACGAGCTTCTCGGCGTCGCGCCGCGAGCACACCCCCGCCCGGGCCAGGAACTTCGCGATGCGCTCGCCGCTTCTGCTTGTTGGTTCACTCATGGGCCGCTGTGTAGCAGAGTGAGGCACCGAAAGGAGGCCGAATGTTTGTCGCCATGTACCGCTGGCGGGTGAAACCGGGCAAGGACGAGCAATTCATCCGCGCCTGGACGATGGGCACGCGTTCGATCACCAAGGTCTACCAAAGCTTCGGCTCGCGCCTTCACCGCGCCGATGACGGCGCCTATATCGGCTACGCCGAATGGCCGAGCCGGGAGGCCTGGCAGAAGGCATTCGACCAGCACATGCGCCACGAGGACCGTGAGGCCGCCCGGGCCTTCCAGGACGCGATCATCCACGAGGAAAGCGACGTGCTCTTTCGCCTGGAGATCGTCTCCGATGAACTGGTGAAGCGCCTGCCGTGAACGATGACGACGCCATGGCAAAGGCCCTTGGCCTGGCCCGCGAGGCGGCGGAGGCCGGCGAGGTGCCGGTGGGCGCCGTGCTCCTCTCGAGCGAGGGGAAGGTTCTCGCCGCCGATCGCAACCGCATCCTCGAAGGGAAAGACCCGACGGCCCATGCCGAGATGCTCGTCATCCGAGGGGGCGCGGCCTCCCTTGGCAATGAGCGCCTGATCGGCACCACTCTTTTCGTAACGTTGGAGCCCTGCACGATGTGCGCGGGCGCGATCGCGATGGCGCGGATCGCGCGCGTCGTCTTCGCCGCCGCCGATCCCAAGGGCGGCGCGATTGTCTCGGGCGTCCGCTTCTTCGATCAGCCGACATGCCATCACCGCCCGGTCGTCGAGAACGGTCCGGGCGCCGAGGAAGCTTCCAAACTCCTCAAGGATTTCTTCCGCGCCCGGCGAAACTGAAAGAGCCCGCCGGTGGGCGGGCTCTTCGAAGGCTTGTTTGCAGGGCCGCATTTAGCGCGCGATGAGCGTGCGTAACGATTGCGGCTGGTAGCGGTCTTCCGGAACGTCGACAGCATTGAAATTGACCGGCTTCGTCTCGTTGACGAGGGCGTCCACATAGTAGCCGCCATCCTGTAGATCGTAGATCGCGGTCGCGACTTCGGCGCACGTCGGCACTTCGTAATACGGGATCATCTGGGCTTCTTGGATGCGCCAGGCTTCGCCGCGCGCGTCATAGAGCTCGGAGGCGACGATGAACCAGGAATCCTCGTCCATATAGAAGACGCGCCGCGCATAGATGTGGCGCGAATCCGGGCGAAGCTTGCCTTCGACCTGCCATACGCGATGCAGCTCGTAGCGGATGTAGTCAGGGTTCATGTGCTTGGGCGTCATCAGAGCTTCGGTCTTCGTGTCCGGGCTCTCGATGCGGAAGCTGTTATAGGGAATGTAGGCTTCCTGCTTGCCAAGCAGCTCCCACGTATAGCGATCGGGCGCGCCGTTGTACATGTTCAGCGCGTCCGACGTGCTCATGCCGTCGGTGCCGTTGCCGGGGTTGTCGTATTGGATGTCGGGCGCGCGGCGCACGCGGCGCTGGCCCGGATTGTACGACCACACGAGCCGCGACTGGACCTGCTGGTTGATCGTCTCGTGGACCAGGAGCGCGTTGCCCGCGAGCCGCGTCGGCGCGACGACCTGTTGGATGAAGTAAATCGAGATGTTCTCCAGATCCTCGATCCGCGTCTTGCTCGGGTCGGACCAGCGGAAGACGCCCTCGTCTTGGATGCGGATTTTGACGAGCGGTCCGTTCGCGCGCACCTGAACGGCCGTGTAGTCGCGCTGAAACTTGAAGCCGCGATAGCGCAGCAAATGGTTCCACAAGACTTCGATGCCGGATTGCGGGATTGGGAAGGGGACGGCGAAGAGCGCGTTCGCGATACCATTGCCGTCCGCCACGATTTCACCCGTGACCGCGTTCTTGCGGTTCCACTCATAGGCCTTTTCGGGCAGGGCGCACGAACGCCGAGTGGGGTAGACGTTCATCTTGTAGGTGTCGGGATAGGCGCTGAGCAGCGCCTTGTGCGCGCCCGTGAGCCGCGCTTCATATTGTGCGCGATTCGAGGAATCGATCGTGAAGAGAATCGCGTCGCCTGCAAACGGGTCGACATGATAGCCGCCGGGCGTGTAGCCGGCGGGTGGGGTTGTAATGCCGCCCTCCCAGGCCGGGATGGTTCCGTCCGCATTGCCGGCGCGCTCAGACCCGATCGGGGTCAGATCGGTGCCGAGCCGTGCGGCCTCCGCCTCGCTCACTTTCGCCTGCGCGGCGGAAATTGGGATCGCGAGAAGCCCGAAAGCAGCCGCCATCAGGCGGCCCTTCAATTGAAACATGATGCTGTCACCCTGAGATTGATAGGCGGCCTTATTGTCGCGTTGTTAGCGCCGCTTCCCCGTCTTCTATATTTAGGCTAGCGGGGGGATTTGAACAAGATCGTCGAGATCAAAACCGGCTCACCCGCTTGGGTTGTTAGCGGTCGCGTGACGCCGGGGCGATGCGGCGCCGCGCCGCGCATTGGGCGCAAGATTGCGCGCGAGGCGAGTGATCTCCTCGCGCGCCCAGGCGATTCCCGGGTCGGTGTCCGCGTTGCGGTGCCAATAGAGCATCGACTGGAGCGAGGGCACGTCGAGCGGCAGCGGACGCAGCTCGAGATCATGTTGCTGTGCAATGCTCAAAGGGGCCGTCATCACAAGATCGCTATTCATGACGACCGGGAACGCGGGCTGATAATAGGGCAGCCTTAGCACCGTATTCGTCTGCCGTCCGAGCTTGCTGAGCGCCGCATCGACAAAGCTGCGACCCCGCCGCCGCCCGGAAACCGTGATGTGTCCAAGCGCAAGGAAGCGATCGAGCGTCCAGGCGCCTTTGGTGGCTGGGTGGCCGCGCCGCAACGCGCAGACATAGCGATCCTCGAGCAGCGGCGCGGTGAGAAGGTCGGTCCGCGCCAGCTCTGGGATGTCGATCGCGAAATCGATCGTCCCGGCCGCGAGTTCGGGCGGAATGGTCGCGCGGTCGAGCATGTGGCACTGGATCCGAACGCTGGGCGCCGCCCGCGCGAAGGCCGCGACGAGCGCCGGCAGCAGCGCGGCCGCCACCGTGTCGCGCATCGCCAGGTGGAACAACCGGTCCGATGTCGCCGGATCGAACGTCGAGCGCTGATCGAGACTGAACCGGAAGCGCCCGAGCGCGAGGCGCACCGGCCCGATGATCTCGGTCGCCAGCGGCGTCGGCGCGATGCCGCGCCCGCGCCGTGTGAAGAGCGGATCGCCGATCACGCGCCGCAGCCGGGCCAGCGCATTGCTGACCGCCGGCTGCGTGATGCCCAGAACATCCGCCGCGCGCGTCAGGCTTCCCTCGGTATAGGTCGCCTCGAACACGACGAAGAGATTGAGATCGACCGCGGAGAGCTTCATGGCACGGCTCGCAGAAGGCTGAAATGATCATCACCAATCGTGATGATCTAAATTCATCAAATAAAGTGGCGAAAGTCCAATGCCGGCCCTATGAACCGGGGGCGCGTCCGGCCGAAGGGCTTGCGATCGCCGCGAAGGCTCGAAGGGCTTCCCCCGCCCTCGCCGGGACGCTACGGTCGCAGCAACTGCGCGAAGACGTTGAGATCATCAAGGGAGAGACTGGCGATGAATTTCGATTACACGCCGAAGATGAAGGATTGGATCGGCCGGGTTCAGGACTTCATGGACCGCCACGTCTATCCGGCGGAAGAGACCTTTCAGCAGCAGATGGCGGACGCGCGCGCCAAGGGCAATCCCTGGATCGTCGTGCCGGTCGTGGAGGAGTTGAAGGTCAAGGCGAAGAGCCAGGGCCTTTGGAACCTCTTCCTCCCCGAGAGCAGCCACGGCGCGGGCCTCACGAACCTTGAGTATGCGCCTTTGTCCGAGATCATGGGCCGCGTCGGCTTCGCGAGCGAGGTTTTCAACTGCTCGGCGCCCGACACTGGCAACATGGAAGTCATCGAGCGCTATGGCGCCGACTGGCAGAAGGAAAAATACCTCAAGCCCCTCCTTGCCGGTGAGATCCGCTCGGCCTTCATTATGACCGAGCCGGAAGTGGCCTCCTCGGACGCCTCGAACATTCGCACGCGGATCGAGCGCAAGGGAGACAAATACGTCATCAACGGCCGTAAATGGTGGTCGTCGGGCATGGGCGACCCGCGCTGCAAGATCATGATCGTGATGGGCAAGACCGATCCCAGCGCCGACAAATATCGCCAGCAGTCGCAGATCCTCGTGCCCGTGGACGCCAAGGGCGTGACCATCAAGCGGATGCTGCCGGTCTTCGGCTATGACGATGCGCCGCACGGGCATGCCGAAGTGCTCTTCGAGAACGTCGAGGTGCCGGCCGAGAACATCATTCTCGGCGAAGGCCGCGGCTTCGAGATCGCGCAAGGCCGCCTTGGGCCGGGCCGCATCCATCACTGCATGCGCACGATCGGCGTCGCGGAGCGCGCGCTCGAGATCATGTGCAAACGCCTCCTGTCGCGCGAGGCGTTCGGCAAGCGCATCGCCGACCACTCGATCTGGGAGCAGCGCGTCGCCGAGGCCCGCACGAACATCGACATGTGCCGCCTTCTGACGCTGAAGGCCGCCGATATGATGGACAAGGTCGGCAACAAGGTCGCGCGCACCGAGATCGCGATGATCAAGGTCGCCGCGCCCCGCATGGCGCTCCAGGTGATCGACGATGCCATCCAGTCCTGGGGTGGTGGCGGCGTGACCACGGATTCAGGTCTCGCGAAGATGTATGCAGGGATGCGCACGTTGCGCCTCGCCGACGGGCCGGACGAAGTGCACAACCGCACGATCGCGCGCTTGGAGCTCGGCAAGTATGCCCCGCCGCTCAACAAGGCGGCCGCCGAGTAGTCGCTGGAATTTTTGCTTGGAAATGGGGAGCGGGCGCCATGGTCGCCCGCTCTTCGTTTTTAGGGGTGCGCTTTACGCGACGGCCGGGCGACCGACCGCCTCACGCGACAGGGGCAGGGTGACCGTGACGGTCGTGCCGATCCCGAGCGCGCTCTCGATGCGCATCGAGCCGCCGTGAAGCTGGGAGAGGGAGCGCACGAGCGCAAGGCCAAGGCCGGTGCCGACCTTCGCGAGGTCTGAATCGGCTTTGGCCTGCTCGAAGGCGTGCCCGAGCCGGGGCAGATCTTCCGGTGCGATGCCGATCCCCGTGTCGGTGACGGCGATGATGACGAAATTGTCGTGCCGCTTCACGTTGACAGTCACTTGGCCGCCGCCGGGCGTGAACTTGATCGCGTTCGAGAGGAGATTGATGATCACCTGCTTGACGGCGCGCTTGTCGGCGCGAAGCGTGATGGGTTCCTCGGGCAGCGCGATGCCGAGCATGACGCCCGCATCCTCCGCGCGGCCCTGAATGAGGCGCGTGACAGCCTCCACGAGTTCTCGCGCGTCGCACTCCTCGTAGTGCAGCTCGTATTTGCCTGCCTCGATCTTCGACATGTCGAGGATGTCGCTGATGAGTTCGAGCAGCAATTGACCCGATTCGTGAATGAGCTGTGCATATTCCTGATAGCGCGGCTGGCCGATGGGCCCGAACAATTCCTGGAGCAGGATGTCGGAAAAGCCGATGATCGCATTGAGCGGCGTGCGCAGCTCGTGACTCATATTGGCGAGGAAGCGCGATTTCGTTTGGTTCGCGGTTTCCGCGCGCTCGCGCGCTTCCTCCAGCTCGCGCTCCACGCGCTTGCGCGCCGTCACGTCGCGCGTGACGACGACAAACTCGCCTGCCGAATCGCTCTCCTCCGGTGCCACCCGCCGGCCCGCCGACTCCAGCCAGACCGTCTGCCCGTCCCCGCGCTGGAACCGATAGGTGGCGAGCGCGGTCGTATCGGATCGCTGAATGCCATCGACAATTGAACTGACCAGATCCACGTCCTGAGGGTTGACGTGCATGATCGTCCGCTGACCGATTAATTCCTCGGCTTTGAAGCCCATCACCCGTTCGCAGCTCGGCGAGATGTAGAGGCATGTCCCATCCGCCGCGTGCCGGCTGATGACGTCGCTCGCCTCTTCGGCAAGATGGCGGAACTGCGCCTCGCTGGCCACGAGCGCGGCTTTTGACTCAACGCGCGAGGTGACGTCCTGGACGACGCCAACAATCGCTGTGACACGTCCCGTTGGGTCGACCTCGCAGTCTCCGTAGGTGTCGTAATATCGAATGGCCCCGGTCTGGCCCCGATCGCGCACGCGGTAGAAGAAGGGTTCGCCGCTCGCGAAGGCTTTTGCAATCGTCGACGCGACCATCGCTTGATCGCTCGGATCGAGCTGTTGGCGCAGCCAATCGGGATTGTTGGGCACGTCGTCTTGTTTGGCGATCGCGCGCATGCCCCGCGACCAGGTTGGCTTGGGATCACCCAATTGCCAACGCCAATAACCGATGCCGACGGTCCGCTCGATCTGCGCGAGGTCCCGCTCAAGCTGAGCAATCCTCTGCTGCGCGATCGCGAGATCCGAATGATCGTTTTGGCCTGACAAGCGTTGTCCCGCCCCTTGCCTCGAAAAGAAAGGCGGCCGGTCGTGCCGGCGCGAAGGGCAAGCTTAAAAGGCGCCGCGTTAAGCTTTCGTGGAGACCGCCCGCTGCGTAGCGCCGGCGAGCCGATTGTCAGGCCCGTTCGGCGATCCGAAGCGCGATCTCGGCAAGGAGTCGGCAAGTATTGCCATACTGCCCGGCGCGCGCGGAACTGGCGTTCCCATCGAGGCCGCGCTTGTAGACACCCTGTGCGATGGCCGCGAGGCGGAAAATTCCAAACGAAACGTAAAAATCCCAATGGGGGATTGGGAAATCGCGGCCCGTGCGCTCGCAATAGCGCCGTACATAGCTCGCCTCGTCCGGGATTCCGCTGGTCGTGAAATCGGTCGTGAGGAGCCCGCCCTGCGTCGGGTTCATCATGTGATAGAGCATGCAATTATAGCCGAGATCGGCGAGTGGATGGCCGATCGTCGAGAGTTCCCAATCGAGCAGCGCGATCATGCGCGGCTCGCTCGGGTGGAAGATCGCGTTCTCCAGGCGATAGTCGCCATGCGCGATCGACACGCTGTCATCGGCCGGGATGTGCGCGGGCATCCAGGTGAGCAGCGTCTCCATTTCATCGATCGTCTCGGTCTGCGCATCGCGGTACTGCGTGATCCAGCGCTTGACCTGCCGCTCGAAGTAATTGCCGGGCCTCCCGAAATCGCCAAGGCCCACCGCTTCGAAATCGACCTTGTGCAGCCGCGCGAGGACATCGTTCATGGAATCATAAATGCCCGCGCGCTCGCGGGGCGCAAGGTCCGGCAATTGCGGGTCGCGGAAGATGCGACCCTCGACGCAATCCATGACGTAAAAGCTCGTCCCGATCACGCTCTCGTCCTCGCAGAGGAGAACGGTGCGCGCGACCGGCACGTCCGTCTGGGCGAGCGCGGTCATGATCCGGTATTCGCGGTCGACCTGATGCGCGCTTTTGAGCAGCTTGCCCGGCGGTTTCTTGCGCAGCACGTATTTGCGCCCGCCCGAGAAGAGCAGGAACGTCGGGTTCGATTGCCCGCCCTGGAATTGCTGCACCTCGAGCGGCCCGTCGAACCCGTCCGCGTGCGTCTTGAGGTGGCGGTGCAGGGCCTCGACATCGAAGCGATGCGCGTCGCGAATGGGAATGGTCGGCGCGATGCCGATATCGACCGACATTACTTCGCTCCTGCCCGTTTGGCGTAGTCCCAGCCGAGTTCGGCGAGGGGGCGCACATTCGCCGCCATCGTCGCAGCGTGCGCGTTGGCGGCCGTGCCGTCCCTCACCCGCCCAACGATCCCCTGAAGGATGCCGGCGATGCGGAAGAAATTATAGGCGTAGTAATAGTCGAGATGGTCGATGCCCTTGCGGCCCGTCCGCTCGCAATACAGGGCGATGTAGTCCTGCTCGCTCGGAATGCCGAGCGCGCTGAGGTCTGCCTCCATGAGGCTGCCCGTGCCGCCGCCCGAGCCACCGGGTGGCATCCGCCACTGCATCAGGTGATAGGTGAAATCGGCGAGCGGGTGGCCGATCGTCGAAATCTCCCAATCGAGCACGGCCAGCACGCGCGGCTCGTAGGGATGAAGGATCATGTTGTCGAGCCGGTAATCGCCATGGACGATCGAGACGCTGTCGTCCGCCGGAATATGCTCCGGCAGCCACGCCATCAATTTGTCCATCGCCTCGATCGTCTCGGTCACCGAGGCGACATATTGCTTTGACCAGCGCGAGATCTGCCGCGCGAAATAATTGCCCGGCCGGCCGAATTCCGTCAGCCCGATTTTCTGATAGTCGAGCATGTGCAGCCGGGCGAGCGTCGCGTTCATCGCATCGTAGATGGCCGCGCGGTGCTCGCGCGTGATGCCGGGGATCGTCGGCTCCCAGATGATCCGTCCCTCGACGCATTCCATCACGTAGAACGTCGTCCCGATGACGGAATCGTCTTCACACAGAAGATAGGGTTTCGCGACCGGAAAACCCGTCGGGTGAAGCGCGGCGATCGCGTTGTATTCGCGCTCGACCTGGTGTGCGCTCGGCAGCAGCTTTCCCGGCGGCTTGCGGCGGAGCACATAGCGCCGGCCGGGCGTCGTCAGCCGGTAGGTCGGGTTGGATTGTCCGCCCTTGAACTGCTCGACCGTGAGGGGCCCTTTGAAATCCGGGATCGCCTTGGCGAGATAGGCTTCGAGCCGCGCCTCATCGAACCGCAGCCGCTCGACGACGTCCTTCGTCCCGCTGAATTGCTCCTGCCGCGATGGTGCGCTCTCGCTCATCCGGGCTCTCCCATTTAGCCTGTTCTTGTCGTGGGCCGTCTATCATAGGCCGCGCGCGATGGCACGCCAGCCGATATCGCGGCGGTAGAACCCGCCCGGCCAATGGATCGCGCCGACGGCCTGATAGGCCCGCCGCTGTGCGCTGTCGATGGTGTCCCCAAGGGCCGTCACGTTCAGCACCCGCCCGCCCTCGGCGATGAGGCGGCCTTCCGGGTCTCGCGCGGTCCCGGCGTGAAAGACGATGACGTCTTCGAGGCTCCCCGCCGCCTCGACCCCCTCGATCACGCTCCCCTTCTCGGGCGCGGCCGGATAGCCGTTCGCGGCATAGACGACGGTCAGCGCCGCCTTGGGCGACCATTGCAGCACCGTTTCCGAAAGCCGCCCCTCGACGGCAGCAACGATCGCCGCCAGCAGGTCCGATTGCAGCCGCACGAGGAGGACCTGCGCCTCCGGGTCGCCGAACCGGCAATTATACTCGATAAGCTTCGGCCCCTCGTCCGTGATCATGAGGCCGGCATAGAGGATGCCGCGAAAGGGCGTGCCGCGCGTCGCCATCGCGCTGAGCGTCGGCGCGATGATCCGCGCCATCGTTTCATCGACGAGCGCCTGCGTCATCACGGGCGCGGGCGAATAGGCGCCCATGCCCCCGGTGTTGGGTCCCGTGTCCCCGTCATGCGCGCGCTTGTGATCCTGCGCGGTGGCGAGCGGCACGGCGGTTTCGCCGTCGCAAAGTGCGAAGAAGCTCGCTTCCTCGCCTTCCAGGAATTCCTCGATGACGATGCTGGCGCCCGCCTCGCCGAAACTGCCGCCCAGCATCGCATCGATCGCGGCGGCGGCCTCCGCGCGTGTCGCCGCGATGATGACGCCTTTGCCGGCCGCGAGCCCATCCGCCTTGATGACGACGGGAAGGGGATGATCGCCGGCATAGGCTTTCGCGGCGGAAGCATCGTGGAACGTCGCGAAGCGCGCGGTCGCGATGCCGGCCTCCTGGCAGAGTGTCTTGGTGAAGTGCTTGGAGGCCTCCAGCTGCGCGGCGGCCCGCGTCGGCCCGAACGCCTTGATCCCGGCCTCGGCGAGCGCATCGACGATGCCGGCCGCGAGCGGTGCCTCCGGCCCGACGACGACGAGATCGATCGCCTCGCGGCGGCAGAAATCGATGACGCCCGCGCTGTCGTTTGGTGAAACCGGAACGCAGCGCGCATGTGCCGCGATCCCCGGATTGCCGGGCGCCGCGAACAGCGCATCGCACGCGGGGCTCGCCGCGATCGCCCAGGCGAGCGCATGCTCGCGGCCGCCGGATCCCAAAATGAGCACGCGCATCGCGGAAAGGCTCCTGGCAAAGGGGGAAAACCGGGCTGGCGGAGGGGGCGACAGCACGGCGCCTGGCCTTGTATCATGGGTGAATCATGAGCGAAACGACAGGCCTCGCCGGGCTGCGCGGCAACGCAAGCGAGTTCTCGGTCTCCGAGCTTTCCGCCGCGCTGAAGCGCACGATCGAGGACAATTTCGGCTATGTCCGCGTGCGCGGCGAACTCAGCAAGGTGAACCGCCACACGAGCGGCCACACCTATGTCGATCTGAAGGATGACCGCGCGGTGCTCGCGAGCGTCATCTGGAAGGGACAATATGCCCGCCTCTCGGTGAAGCCCGAACAGGGCATGGAGGTGATCGCCTCCGGCCGGATCACCACCTTCGCCGGCCAGTCGAAGTACCAGCTCGTGATCGAGGAGCTGGAGCTCGCGGGCCTCGGCGCGCTGATGAAGCTGCTCGAGGAGCGGCGCAAGAAGCTGACCGCCGAAGGACTGTTTGATCCCGCCCGCAAGAAGAAGCTGCCCTATATCCCCGAAGTGATCGGCGTCGTCACCTCGCCGACCGGCGCCGTCATCCGCGACATCCTCCACCGCCTCGCCGATCGCTTTCCGCGCCACGTTCTGGTGTGGCCGGTGGCGGTCCAGGGCGAGCGCGCGGCGAACGAGATCGCGCGCGCGATCAAGGGCTTCAACGCGCTCAAGGCCGGCGGCGCGGTGCCGCGCCCGGATGTGCTCATCGTCGCGCGCGGCGGCGGCTCGTTCGAGGATCTGATGCCCTTCAACGAGGAGAGCGTCGTGCGGGCCGCGGCCGAAAGCGCGATCCCGCTGATCTCGGCCGTCGGCCACGAGACCGATACGACCCTGATCGACTACGCCGCCGATCTGCGCGCGCCGACGCCGACCGCCGCCGCCGAGCACGCCGTTCCGGTGCGCGCGGAGCTGCTCGCCCAGACGCTCTCGCTGACCGAGCGGCTCGTGCGCGGTGAGGCGCGGCTGTCGGAGGAACGCCGCCGCACGCTGCGCGATCTCGCGCGCGCGCTGCCGCGGCCCGAGGATCTCGTCGCGCTCCGCGAACAGCGGCTCGATCACGTGGGCACTCGGTTGGTTGCGGCGCTGCGCGATCATGCGCGGCTGAGCGAGGCGCGGCTCCTCAAAGCCGCCGCTCGGCTGACGCCCCGCGTGGTGGCGGAGGCCATCGCGCGCGGCGATCGCCGCCTCGTGGATCTTGCTCATCGCGCAAGAATGGCCATAGCGCGCCGCAGCGAGACAGCGGCCGACCGTCTGGCCGTACTCGCAAAACGGCTCGCCGCGCCGAGCTATCGCGCGATCCTCACGCGCGAGGAAGGGCGTATGGCCGATCTTGCCCATCGCGCGCGGCTGGCCGTGACGCGCCGACGCGAGACGGCGGGCGAACGCCTCTCAACCCTTGCCAAATTGCTGGAGACCTTGAGCCACCGCGCGACGCTCGCGCGCGGCTTCGCGCTGGTGCGGGCGGCGGACGGAACGCTGCGGCGGACCGCGTCCTCGGTCGTCGCCGGCGAGCCGCTCGCCCTTCATTTCGCCGACGGCACCAAGGCCGCCCATGCGGACGGGGGCGAGGGCGCCCCGTCGTCCGCTCCTGCCCGCAAACGCGGCGGAAAAACCTCGCAGGGGAGCCTTTTTTGACCGCTAGGCGCGGGCCGCTGGCGCCGCTAGACTGCCGCCCATGTTGAAACGCTCCATGTCGAACGCGGACGGTCCCGCCAAGCTGCAATTTCTCGATGGCGACTATCTCGTCATCGTGCCCGGCAGCTATGTCGAATGCGCGGTCACCGGCACGAAGATCCCGATCGAGACGCTGCGCTATTGGTCGGTCGATCACCAGGAAGCCTATGCGGGGCCGGAAGCCGCGCTCGCGCGCCTCGGCCAGCCCGTTCGGAAAGGCGAGCGTGACGAGCGTTGATCGCCGCACGATGCTGATGGGCGCGGTCGCGCTCGCGGCCTGGCCCGCCCGCGCAGCCGAACCCGATGTCCACCTGACCGGCCCCTTGACGCAGGGTGGCCTCATCATCGGCAAGGCGCCGCCCGGCACGTCGATCGTCTTTGAGGGCCGCGCTCTGATGGTCTCGCCCGAAGGCGCTTTCGCGTTCGGCTTCGGCCGCGACGCGCCCGCCGAGGCAAAAGTGATGATCACCGATACCGACGGCCGAGCGGAAACGCGCATGCTCGCGGTCACGCCCCGCACCTACGACATTCAGCGCATCGACGGGCTGCCGGATGCGATGGTGACGCCCGCCGAGGAAACGCTCGAGCGCATCAAGCGCGAGGCCGCGCTCGTTGCCGCCGCCCGCGACCGCGCGACCCCCATCCTCGGTTTCACGGAAACGCTGCGCTGGCCGCTCCCGGGCATCATCTCAGGCGTCTATGGCAGCCAGCGCGTCCTCAACGGAGAGCCGCGCCGGCCCCATTTCGGCGTCGACATCGCCGCCCCCGAGGGCACGCCCATCAAAGCGCCGATGAGCGGCGTCGTCTCGCTCGCCGAGAAGGATCTCTATTACACCGGCGGCACGATCATCCTCGATCACGGCCATGGCGTCTCGACGACCTATCTGCACATGAGCCGGCTCGACGTCGCGCTCGGCCGGAGCGTCGCGGCGGGCGATCTGATCGGTGCGGTCGGCAAAACCGGCCGCGCGACGGGGCCGCATCTCTGCTGGCGGCTCAACTGGTTTCAGGAGCGGCTGGATCCTCAGCTCGTCGCCCCTGCCGGCGGGCCTGCTTGAACGAAGCCGCGCGGTCGGATCGCCCCACCTCCTTCGGCCAACGCCGATGCAGCCACAGCCAATTTTCCGGTGCCTCGCGGATCCGCGCCTCGAAGAACGCGTTGATGCGCGTGAGCGTCGTCGCCATATCGGCCGCGACATCGCCGGTCTGCGCGACCTCGATCTCGGGATAGGCGCGGACCGTGAAGCGTGGGCCCGGCTCGCGCCGGATCCAGACCGGCACCAGCGCCGAGCTGAAGCGCATCGCCAGCAGTGCCGGCGCGGCGGGGGTCATTGCCGCGTGGCCGAAAAACGGCACCGCGATCCCGTCGTTCATCTTCTGATCGACCAGCATGAAGAGCGACCGCCCATTCCTCAAGTGCCGCATCAGTCGGCGCACGCCGTGCGCACCCTTGGCGATCTGATCCGGGAACGTATAGGTCTTCCGCTGGCGGACGATCCACTCGTCGACATAAGGGTTGTTGATCGCGCGGTAGATCGTTCCCCCGTCGATGCCGCGCGAGAGCGCCGCCATCGGCATCAACTCCCAATTGGCGAAATGGCCTGAGAAGATGATCGCGCCCTTGCCGCGCGCGACCGCACCGAGCGCGTGCTCTTCGCCCTCAACGACGATCCGTCCGCTCGGATCGCGCGCGTGGAATTGATCGAAATGGGGATATTCGGCGAACGTCCGCCCCAGATTATCCCACATCGCCTTGATGATGCGGGCGCGTTCTTCATCACTCAGCTCGGGCATGGCGAGCTTGAGATTGTCGTCCGCGCGCTTCGACACGGAGATCAGGGGGCCGATCGTCCGCGCGATGAAGCCGCCGAGGGCCGATGCGCGCTCGAGGCCAAGCAGCCGGAAGAACCCCATGACGGCGAGGAACACGCCCGCCTCGACCCGATAGAGCAGCGATTGCCAGAACCCGGCTGGGCGATCGGTCTCGGTGTCGTCGTCAGCGCGCATTGTTTGGGAAACCCGGCATCGATTTCTGGCCGCATGCGCGCTCAAGCAGCGCGTCGAGAAGGTCTGGCGATTCAAAACGCATCGCGGCGGGAACCGCAACCACGTCGGCCTGGAGCGGTAAAGGAAGGCGCACGAAATCCTTCTCGGTCGTCACGAGCGCCGCGCCGGCCGCGCGCGCTTGGGCGTGCAGCGCGGCGATTTCCTCCGCGCGGTAGGCATGATGATCGGGGAAGGGTGTAGTGCCGACGATCCGCCCGCCCGCCCGCGCGAGACTGCGAAAGAACTTTGCCGGTTCGCCGATGCCGGCAAAGGCGACGAGCGGCTGCCCGGCGATCGGCGTGGGCAGGGCGGGAATGCCAAGCCGCGCGCGCAGGAGGGGCGGGACGGGCTGGGGAAGCGGCGGCGTCCCTTCACCGACCAGCAGCACCGCCTGCGCCCGCGCAAGGCCCGCCCGCGCCGATTCGCGCAAGGGCCCCGCTGGCACGATGAAGCCGTTTCCGAGGCCGCGGGCGGCATCGATCACGAGAATCGCGAGGTCGATGGCAAGCGCGCCGTTCTGAAACCCGTCATCCATGATGAGGCAATCCGCGCCGCCCGCGATCGCGAGCGCGGCGCCCGCGCGGCGATCCGCGCTCTTGATCGTTGGCGCGGCGTGGGCGAGCAGCAGCGCTTCATCGCCGACGCCGCCCGCATCGTGCTTGCGCGGATCAACGCGCACGGGCCCCTGAAGGCTTCCGCCATAGCCCCGCGTCAGGATGGCCGGATGGCGCCCCATCGCGCGCAGGTGCTCGACGATGGCGAGTACTGTCGGCGTCTTTCCCGTGCCGCCGACCGTGAGATTGCCCACGCAGATCACCGGCACGGAGACTCTCTGAGGACGGATGAAGGCCCGGCGCGCAAGACCGCCCAGCCAATAGAGCACGGCCAGCGGTGAGACGATCGCCGCAACGGTGAGGGACAGCGCGTCCCGCCGATACCAGAAATCAGGCGCGCGCATCGATCGGCAGCTGCGCGAGAAAGGGCCGAAGGATCTGCAGCGTCCGCTCGAGCGCGTCGTCGCGCGCAAGCGCTTGTGCCGCACGTTCGGCCATCTGCGATCGCGCGGCCGGATCGCCGAGAAGGCGGGCGGCGGCACTCGCGAGCCCCTCCGCCGAGGCGACTTCCCCCGATCCTTTCGCCGCCACAAGCGCGCGGTACGCCGGCTCGAAATTCATGACATGCGGCCCGTGCAGGATCGGACAGGCGAGGCGTGCGGGCTCGTAAGGGTTCTGCCCGCCATGCGCCACCAGGCTGCCGCCGATGAAGGCGAGATCGGCAAGCCGGTAGAAGAGGCCGAGCTCCCCCAGCGTATCGGCGACGTAGGTCTGGGTCTTCTCGAGCGGCAGCGCACAGGCGGAGCGGCGGGCGCTCGCGAGCCCCACCCCTTCGGCAAGCGTGGCGACCGCCTCGCCGCGTTCAGGATGGCGCGGCACGATGATCGTCAGGAGATCAGGGATCGTCCGGGCGATGATTCGATGCGCTTCAAGGACGATTTCGTCCTCGCCCGCATGCGTGCTCGCCGCCAGAAGAACCGGCCGCGCGCCGATCGCGGATTGGAGGGCGGCGAGGGCCTTGTCGTCCGCCGGAAGCGGTTCGGCCGCCGTCTTCAGGCTGCCGCTCACCGCGACGGCCTCCGCGCCCAGATCGCTGAGCCGCGCCGCACTCGCCTCGTCCTGCGCGATGACGCCGGTGAAATTCTTCAGGAGCCGACGCGACAGGCTGCGCGCGCGCGCCCAGCCGCGATGGCTGCGAGCCGACATGCGCGCATTGACGAGGAGCAGCGGCACGCCGCGCGCGGCGGTCTCGGTGAGCAGGTTCGGCCAGAGTTCCGATTCCAGCCACAGTGCGAGATCGGGTTTCCAATGCGCGATGAAGCGGCGCACGAACGGCAGGCTATCGACCGGCACGAATTGGTGGATCGCATAGGGCGGCAGCCGTTCCGCCATCAGCTGCGAGGAGGTAACGGTGCCGGTCGTGAGGAGAACGGCGAGGTCGTCGCGCTCGCGCCGCATCGCCTCCATGAGAGGCAGCGCGGAAAGAGCCTCACCAACGCTTGCGCCGTGCAGCCAGACGAGCGGCGCGCGCGGCCGCGCGAGCTTGGCGATGCCATAGCGCTCATCGAGCCGGTCCGCGCTTTCCTTGCCGCGCGCGAGCCGGCGCTGCAGGACGACCGGCGCGATCGGCGCGGCCGCGATCGACAGGAGGCGATAGAGCGACAGCGCGGCCGCATCGAGGATCATGAAGCGGCCTCGGCCTCGGCCGCCGCGCCGGCGGGGGCGCTGAGGCGCGGTGCCGGCTCGATCGGCGCGCGGCCGACCATCCGGTCGGCCTTCAGCGTGACGCCGTTGAGCGAATCCTCGATCTGCTGCGTTGCCTGGGCAAGCGTCTCTGCCGAAGCTCCTTTCTCGACGGTGATCGGCTCGCCCCACACGAACACGCCGCGTGTGAAGGGTAGCGGCACGAGGAAGCGGTCCCAGGAATTGTGGACGATGCCGGCGCGGGTCGAGGCGCCGCACGGAATGACCGGCACGCCCGTGATCCGCGCGATCGCGGCGACCCCGTCGCCCGCCCGCATGCGCGGCCCCCGCGGCCCGTCCGGCGTGATGCCGACACATTCGCTGGCCTTCAGTGCACGGATCATCCCGCGCAGCGCGTCCTCGCCGCCGCGCTTGCGGGCCTTGCTGGGATTGGCGCTCGAGCCCCGAATCGACTTCATGTCGAAATGTTGGATGGTGCGCGCGATGATGTCGCCGTCGCGGTGCCGCGAGATCATCATGTTGATAGGCGCGCCGCGCCGCCAGCAATAGGGCATGACGGCGATCCGCCCGTGCCAGAAGGCGAGGATGAAGGGCTTGCCCGTATCCCAGAAGGCGGCCGGAACGCTGCCGTTCACGACCTCGAAGCGCGACGTCCAGAAGACGAGCCGGATGTAGTTGGCCGTGAGCCAGCACAGGATGGCGCGAAACCGCTCGCTATTGAGCATCGATCGGAACATCGCGCTCACGCGTTCGACTGGACGGCGCCGGCGCGCGCGTTTTCGCCGTGTTCGAATTGCGTGCGGTAGAGCCGCGCATAGAGCCCGCCTCGGCCGAGCAACTCCAAATGCGTGCCGATATCGATGACGCGGCCCTGGTCGAGCACGACGATGAGGTCTGCATCGATGACGGTGGAAAGCCGGTGCGCGATGACAAGCGACGTGCGCCCTTCCATCAGCCGCAAGAGCGCCTCCTGAATCTGGCGCTCGCTCTCGCTGTCGAGCGCGCTCGTCGCCTCATCGAGGAGGAGGATGGGCGCGTCCTTGAGGATCGCGCGCGCGATCGCGATGCGCTGGCGCTGGCCGCCCGAAAGCCGCCCGCCGCGTTCCCCGACGCGGGTGTCGTAGCCTTCCGGAAGCTCGAGGATGAAATCATGCGCCGCCGCCGCTTTCGCCGCCGCGATGATGTCCTCATCGTTCGCCCCCGCGCGGCCGAAGCCGATATTGGCGCGCACGGTGTCATCGAAGAGCACGATGTCCTGGCTGACGAGCGCGATCGCCTGGCGAAGCGAGGCGAGGGTCACCTGGCGCACGTCCTGACCGTCGATCCGCACCGCCCCGCCCGAAACGTCATAAAGGCGCGGCAGGAGATTGAAGAGCGTGCTCTTGCCCGCGCCGCTGGGGCCGACGAGCGCGACGGTCTTGCCCGCCGGCACGCGCAGGCTGACGTGGTGGAGTGCGGGCGTGCCGCTCTGATAGCTGAAGGCGACGTCCTCAAAGGCGATCTCCGCGCCCTCGACCGCCAGCGGCTTGGCCTCAGGCGCATCGACGATGGTCGGCTTCTCATCCAGCAGCGCGAAGATGCGGATCGCCGCCGCGAGCCCTTCCTGGACGGCCGCGTTCAGCGATCCGACCGCCCGCGCGGGCTGAGACGCCATCGCGAGCGCGCCGACGAAGCCGACGAAATCGCCGATCGTGCTCGCCCCCGTCGTGATGCGAAACCCGACGAACGCGATTACGCCCGCAAGGCCAAGGCCCGCGAGCACTTCGAGCAGCGGATCAATCAGCGAGCGGTTGCGCACGATCTTGAGAACGATCGAACGCACGGCCTCGAACGTCGCGCCAGCCCGGCGCGTCTCATAGGCCTCAAGGCCATAGGTTTTGACAAGCCGGATGCCTGAGAGGCTCTCATTGAGAAGCGACGTGAGAAGCCCCGCCTGTTCTTGTGAGCGTGTCGAGAGCTTGCGCGAACGGTTGCCGATCTGGATGACCGGCACTGCGCCCAGCGGGAACAGGACGAGCACCGCGAGCGCCAGCGCCCAGTCCAGATAGATCATCGTGCCGACGAGCCCGACCAGCGTCAGCACGTCGCGCAGCAGATTGGTCGTGATGCGCCCCAGCGCATCGCGCAGCGCGCCCAGATCGTTCGTGAAGCGCGAGATGAAGGTACCCGTCGGCTCGCGGGTGAGGCGCGCGAGGTCAGCCCGCAGCAGATGGCCGAACATCGCCTTCTGGATGTCGGTCGTCACGCGCATCGTTGTCGCGTTGAGCTGAACCGTCTGAAGGTAGAGCGAGGCGCCCCGGAGAGCCGTCACCGCGATCGCGACCGGCGGCACAAGCCAATAGACCTGCTCGTTCTTCGCCTCGAAGAGATCGAACGTCCAGGAGAGGAGCAGGGGATAGGCGGAGGACGAGGCCGCCACGAGCACCATGAAAAGGCCGCAAAGCAGCAATTGCCCCCAATAGGGGCTCACCCAGTCGCGCCACAGCCGGTTAAGGAGCGCCGCGCTGGACTGGCCGGCGGCGACGCGCGCAGAGGCTGCGCTTATCGCCGGCAAGCCTAGAGGATCGGGCGCGCGTGTCTCTGCCATGGCGCCGTTCTTATCGCGCTTGCCCCTCGAACGGAAATCTGTTTGAAGCCGCCGCGAGGCTAGACTGCCCCGGATGAGGGCCTGAACGAGCGAAAGGTTAATGCGTGGGCGTGGAGACCCCTGGGACACGGAGCATCGATCTCAGAATCCCGATCTCCCCCGCGATGGCCGCCGAGCCAAATCTGAGGGCCTGGCTGGAGAGCCGCGCCCCGATCGAGGAGGGCTTGCTGCGCTCTGAGCCCTGGCGGGTCGATACGTCGACCGCCTGGCGCCGATTCCGAACGCTGATCGATATGTACGCGGTCGACCACGGCGTCTTCCGCACGCTCTACGCCAATCGCCACCGGATTTCCGGGCGCATGTGGCGGGCAAGCCAGCCCGCGCCCTATCAGCTCGCGGGGGCCGCGCGGCTGGGCGTGAAGACCATCATCAATTTGCGCGGCGCGCGGGCTTCCGGCACCTATGTGCTGGAGCGCGAGGCGTGCGAGCGGTTGGGGCTCACGCTCGTCAATTTCTCGCTCGGCTCGCGCGAGGCGCCGCGCCGCGAGGCGCTGCTTGGCGCGGCGGAATTGTTCCGCCTGATCGAATATCCAGCCCTCATGCACTGTAAGTCGGGCGCGGACCGGGTGGGATTCATGAGCGCGCTTTATCTGGCGCTGCAGGAGGGCCGGCCGGTGCCCGAGGCGATGCGGCAATTGTCGCTGCGCTACGGCCATGTGCGCCAGGGAAAAACCGGCATCCTCGATCTCTTCTTCGAGACCTATCTCGCTGAGACGAAAGACACGGCCGCTTCGCTCCTTGAATGGATCACCAACGACTACGATCAGAAGCGGCTCACGGACTCGTTCCACGAGACCTGGTGGGGCGGTCTGCTAGTCGACCGCATCTTGCGGCGCGAATAGCCCCAAGAGGGAACAAATCGGTGCGCGGCGCGTTTTCCTTCACGGGTGACACAACGCGAGGGAAATTCCCGATGTCCCGCACGACGCTTCTGGCACTGGTCTTGGTCATCGGCGCGGTCGGCGCGTTCCTGTTCTATCAGGAACAGAAGGACGACACGACGATCGACCTTCCCGGTGACAACGACATCACGATCGAGCGCTAGGCGGGCGCGGCCTCAGGCTGGCTGGGCGGCAGCGAAAGGGCGGGGCGCGTGCTCCGGCCGGTCCAGGAAGTCGCGGATGATCGGCGTGATCTCGCCGAGCTGCGCGATGATGAAGAGATGCCCGCCGCCTTTGACGACGTGAAGCTCAGACCGCGGAATGAACGCCTTCAGGATCTTCGCGTTGATGAGCGGCACGATCTTGTCGCGGTCGCCCGCCAGGATGAGAGTCGGGTGCGTGAGAAACGGCAGGAACGGCAGGCTCGTCCAGCCGATCATGGCGAAGAGCTGGAACAGATAGCCCCGCATCGTCGGCGGCATGATGCGGATTGAATGCTCCTTCATCACCGATTCGGCATCGCCATAGAGCGTCTTGAAATTCGCCATCAGATAATCGGGATCGACGTAGCGGCGGGGCGAGGCCATCTTGCTGAGCACTTTGGGGCTGCCCGGCACCATCGTCATGCCGGACGTCGTCGCCGCGAGGATGATCTTGCGCGTGCGCCGGGGATATTGGAACGCGAATTGCTGCGCGCCGCCCCCGCCCCATGAAACGCCGATGACGTCCACCTTCGCGAAGCCATGCGCGTCGAGGAGCTTCGCCGCGACCCGCGCCACCCACCACGGCCGATAGGGCAGGCGCGGGGTCGGCGAGCCGCCGATCCCCGGCATGTCGAACGTGATGATGTCGCGGTCCGGGAAGGATTCCGCCAATGGCTGCGCGAGTTCGAGATTGGCGCCGATCCCGTTGAAGAAGAGGATCGGCACGGCCGAAGGATTGCTGCCCCGCCAGCGCGCGGTCCGCAGCTCCTGCCGGCCGAGGGTGCGGAAAATGATCTCTGGTTCCCGCTTCTGACGCATC
Source organism: Alphaproteobacteria bacterium (assembly GCA_016124385.1). Classification (GTDB taxonomy): domain Bacteria; phylum Pseudomonadota; class Alphaproteobacteria; order Micropepsales; family Micropepsaceae; genus JACADY01. The sequence continues at coordinate 366,899 of WGNU01000005.1, forward strand.
GGGCTTTCCTCTTCAGACGGTCGCATGGGTGTGCCGCGTCGGCTCGGTCTAGCCAAGGACGTAGAGCCCCGGCGCCGGATCGAGCGGCTTGAAGCCCGGCCCGCCGAGCCGCTTGGGGGCGGGGACCGACTCGCCCGAGCGCGCGATCAGCCAATCGGCCCAAGTCTCCCACCACGAGCCCTTGTTGTCGCTCGCGCCCGCCGCCCACTCGTCCGGCGAGGCGGGAAGCGCCGGGTTCGTGAAGAAGCGCGCTTTCGGCTTTCCCGGCGGATTGATGAGCGATTGGATGTGGCCGCTCGAAGAGAGGATGAACGTGATGTCGCCGCCCATCAGCTGCGTCGTGCGGTAGACGGCGCGCCACGGCGTGATGTGATCGGTCGCACCGGCGACAATGAACGTATCGTTCTTCACCTTCGAGAGATCGAGCTTATGACCGAGGAAAGTCACCGTGCCCGGTTTCGCCATCGGCTGGCGCTCGAACATGTCGAGATAGTCCGAGTGAAGCTGCGCGGGCAGGTTCGTCGAATCGTTGTTCCAATAGAGAATGTCGAAGGGCGGCGGGTCCTCGCCAAGCAGGTAATTGTTGATGACGTAGTTCCAGATGAGGTCGTTCGGCCGCAGCCAGGCGAACGTGCGGCTGAGGTCCTGGCCGGTGAGGATGCCCTTCTTGCGCGAGCGCGCGCGAGCGATCTGGATCGCGCGCTTGGTGACGAACGCGCCCGTGTCGCTGTCCTCGCGGCGGGGGTCCAGCACGCAGACCTGGAATGAGACCGCGTTGATCCGGTGGTCCTTCTCGGCCGCCAGATGCGAGAGGAGCGTTGCGAGCGTGATCCCGCCCGAACACGCGCCCGAGACGTTGAGTTGCTTCTGCTTGGTGATCTTCAGGACCGCATCGCTCGCCTTGATGATCTCGCGGACATAGGCCTCCAGCCCCCAATCGGCGTGCTCGCGTTGCGGATTGCGCCAGCTGATCGCAAAAAGCTGGATGCCCTTCGACAGCAGGAAGCGGAAGAGGCTGCGGTCGGGCGTCAAGTCCGAGGCGTAGAATTTATTGATCTGCGGCGGCACGACGAGGAGCGGCATCGCGTGCACCTCCTTCGTCAGCGGTTTGTACTGGATCAGCTCCAGCATCTCGGTGCGCAGCACCACGCGCCCCTCGGTCGTCGCCAGATTGACGCCGACCTTGAAGGGGCGCTTGTCGACTTGGCTGGGCAGGCCGCCATTGTAGCGCATGTCCGAATAGAGATTCTTCAGCCCCCGGACGACCGAGGCGCCCCGCGTGTCGACGAGCTTCTTCAGCGCCGCCGGATTGCCGACGAGCGAGTTGGTTGGCGCCATCGCGTCGGTCACGAGGTCGAGGATGAAGGTCGCGCGCGTCTTGTCGACTTGGTCGAGATCGAGATCGTCGAGCCAATTGGATAGGTTCTTCTTCAGCGCCAGGAACGTCTGCATGCCGCGCTTGTAGATCGGGTTCGTCCCCCAGATCTCGTGTGCGAAGCGGCGGTCCTTGGGGTCGGGCCGGTAACCCGATTGACCGAACAGGATGTCGGCGAAATCCTTGCCGTAGGAACTGGAATGCTTCGTGAAGAGGAGCGGCTGGCGCACCACTTCGGTGGCCACGATCCCAAGCGCGCGGATCAAGTCTTCGCGGTTGATCCCGACCATCGGATTGAGCGCGACCGTCGATTCTGCCGCTTTTTCGCTGATGGTTTCCTTCTGCGCGGGCATCGTTCTTTCCTCCCCGGGCGCCGCTTCGGGGCGGCGCTCCACTATTGTCCGACGGCGGAGATCATACCCCCAATCTAAGGCGGCGGGAGCCCTTATCCCTTTTGCGGTGCAGCGCGTTTTTTCGCAGGCTTCCGCTTGGCCGGACGGGCAGGCTTGGCCCGGCTACCGCGCGGATCGAGCAATTCGTGGAGCGGCACGATGAAATAGCGCATATGCGCGTTGTCGATCGTCGCCCGCGCGGCGGACTGCCAGGATTCGAGCGCTTTATCGTAGCTCGTATACACGCCTACGATGTGGAGCGCATCAGGATCCTTGAAGCGCGTGCTGCGCAGGGAATCGAGTTCCCCGCCGAGCACGAGATGGAGCGATTGGGGGGCGGGGGGCATGGCGCGAAATCTCACCTGAGTCGAGTGGAGTCATTGTCCATGAAACCGGCGGGGTGTCATGGCCCCTGCCGAGAACGGCGGGCCCTCAGAACGAGAGGTGCCGCACGCGCTCCAGAAGCAGCGGATAGAGCTGGGGACCGGAGCAGATGATCGAACGCTGGCGCGCGACGGCGCCGTTATAGGAGAGCGTCTCGCCGCGATGGGTGGTTGCAATCCCGCCGGCTTCCGTGACCAGAAGCTCCGCCGCCGCGATGTCCCAATCGTGCTTCGAATAGAGCGAGAGCATCCCGTCAAATTGCCCGGCCGCCACCAGCGCCATGCGATAGGCGATCGAGCCGCGATTTTCGATGTGGAGGGGCGGCCAGGGCTGCGCCCAACTCGGGTGATCATAGAGCGCGCGGGGGCCGACCATGCGCGCGCCCTCGATCTGCTCGCGCGCGCTCACGCGAAGGGGCGCGCCGTTCAGGTGCGCACCAGCGCCAAGCTGCGCTGAGAAGAATTCATCCGTCATCGGATTGAAGACGGCGGCCGCGCGTGGCCGCCCGTCGACGATGACGCCCGCGCAGATCGTGAATTCAGGCTTACCTTTGAGGAACGCAACCGTCCCGTCGATCGGATCGACCACGAAGACGCGCCGCTGCGTCAACCGGGAGGAATCGTCCTCCGTCTCCTCCGAGAGCCAGCCATAGTCCGGCCGCGCGCCGCGCAGCCGCTCGTGAAGCAGCGTATTGATCGCGATGTCGGCTTCCGAAACGGGCGCGTCCTTCGCTTTGTGCCAGGATTTGACGGGCTGACCGAAGAGACGCCTGGCGATCGCAGCGCTTTCGCGGACGGCCTCCGAGAGGAGCGCGAGATCGGCCGCGTCCTCACGATCCTGCAACGATCATCCCCTCGACGCGGATCGTCGGCGCGTTCGTGCCATAGCGGAAGACGAGATCGTTGGCGGGCGTCAGATGCAGGAACATCTCCTGCAGCGTGCCCGCGATCGTCACTTCGTTCACCGGATAGGCGATCTGGCCGTTCTCGATCCAGAACCCGCTGGCACCCCGGCTGTAATCGCCCGTCACGCCGTTGACGCCCATGCCGATCAGCTCGGTAACGTAAAAGCCTTGGCTTATGTCCGCCATCAGCTCGGCAGGCGTGACGGCTCCGGCCGCCATGTAGAGATTGGTGGGCGAGGGGCCGGGCGGCCCGCTCGTGCCGCGCGCGGCGTGGCCGGTCGTCGAGAGCCCCAATTGCCGCGCGCTGGCGCAATCGAGAAACCAGCTTCGCAGCACGCCGTCCTCGACGATCGCCGTGCGCGCGTTCGCGACGCCCTCGCCGTCGAACGGCTTGGACCGCAGGCCGCGCTTGCGATGCGGGTCATCGATGATGGAAAGCCCGGCGGGGAAAATGCGCTGGCCCATTTTCGCTTTGAGGAAGCTCGTGCCGCGCGCCACGGAGGCGCCGTTCGTCGCGCCGGCCAGATGCCCGACAAGGCTCGCCGACACGCGCGGATCGTAGACGACCGGCACCGGCTGGCTCTTGGCCTTGCGCGGGTGAAGCCGGGCCAGCGCCTTTTCGGCGGCCTGGCGGCCGATCGTCTCGGGCGCGTCGAGATCGCGCGTGAACCGCGCCTGCGCGTACTCGTAGTCGCGCTCCATGCCCGTACCTTCGCCCGCGACCACGGAACACGAGATCGAGGCGGAGGTGCCCGCATAGGCGCCCGCGAACCCGTGGCTCGTCACGAGCGTGACGCCCGAGCGCCCCCAGGACGCCGAGCCGCCCTCCGAATTCGTGATCCCTTGAACGGCGAGCGCGGCGGCCTCGCAATCCCGCGCGGCCGCGATCAACGCTTCGCTGGACGGTTCCTCGGAATCCTCGAGGTCGAGGCTGGGGAACGAGCGTGCGAGCCGGTCCTGCGGCGCCAGCCCGCAATAGCTGTCTTCCGGGGCATGGCGCGCCATCGCGACAGCCCGCGCGGGCAGGCTCTCAAGGCTCTCGGGCTTCAGGTCTGTCGCCGAAACGCTCGCCTGGCGCTGGCCGATGAAGACGCGCAGCCCCACATCCTGGCCTTCGGAGCGTTCGAGTTCTTCGAGCTTGCCGAAACGCATCGAGGCGCCGACCGAGACGCCCTCGACGAGGATCGCGTCCGCCGCGTCCGCGCCGGCGGCGCGCGCGCCCTGAACGAGGCGCTGAAGCAGCGCGAGTGTGTCGCCGGAGCTCATGGATGTCATCGAGGGCCGATTGTCGGAAGGGGAAGGCCAATCAGTCAACGGCGATCGGCGAAGGGCGTCAAGGCGCCGCAGCCTCGACGGCGCGCTCAAGGCGCGGCAGCATCCGCCCAGGGATCGAGGCGGACAGCGAGAGCCCGATGCGCACAAAGCCGAACCGCACGTAGATTGCCTCCGCGTTCGGGTCCGCATCGACGCCGATCCGCGCGAGCCCGGCCGCGCGCGCCTGCGAAAGCGCGTGTTCCATCAGCCGGCGGCCGATGCCTTGGCCGATCGCCTCGGGCGACACGAAGAAATCTTCGATCTCGCCCTCGGCGCCCTCGGCCGCGAGCGCAATCATGCCGACGAGTGCGCCGCGCTCTTCGGCGACCGTCATCTGCTCGGCCTCGATGCGCTCGGGCGTGATCGTCAGCTCCGCGCGGCACGCCTCCAGAAAGGCGGCGTCATAGCCCCAATGGGCTTTCGAGCGCATCGCGAGGTCGCTGAGCGCGGCGCTGTCGCTCGTGCGCGCGGGGCGGAGCGTGACCTTCATGGCGCCGCCTCATCGAGCGTGAAGACGCGCGTGCGGCGGATTTCCTGATCCTCGAGTTCGCGCGTCGTCTGGACTTCGTAGGTCGCGAGCGCCGTCAGTCCGCTCTTCGGCAGATAGGCGCGCCCTGGATCGCCGATCAGAACGCGCGCGCCCCGCCGCGCCAGCTTGCGCGCCCAGCCGATAACGCTAGGCGCCAGGTCGCGGTCGTAGCAGAGATCGCCGATCAGCACGGTGTCCCAGCCCTCGTCGATGCCGATGACGCTGCGATCATGCGCCTCGACGGTAACGTCGTTGAGCTGCGCGTTGAGGCCGATCGCGGCGATCGCGAAGGGATCGATATCGACGGCCTCGACGCGCCGCGCGCCGGCCTTGGCCGCCGCGATCGCGCCGAGCCCCGAGCCCGCGCCGACATCGAGCACGAAGCCGCCGCGAACGGTCTCTGGATGATCGATCACATAGCGCGCGAGCGCCTGTCCACCCGCCCAGGCGAACGCCCAGAAGGGCGGCGGCACGCCTTGGGCGGCGAGGTCCTCCTCGGTCTGGTGCCAGAGCGGCACGATCGCATGCGCCAGATGGAGCGCGATCTCGGGCACGTGCGGCGGCGTCTCGATCACGGTATTGCCGCGCACGAAGATGCGATAGCGCTCGTCGGCCGCGATCGGCGCGGATGCGTCGGCGGTGCTCAGGCGGTTGAGACCCCGGCCCGGACAGTCCCCTCGCCGGATTGGCGAACGCGGTGTTTCCCGTTGCCGTCGCCCGAGCCGGACGTCGCGAGGCGAAGCACGTCCAGATAGCCCGTGCGCAGCTCCATGCGCGGACCGAAGCCCTTGGCCAGCAGGATCTTGTGCAGCAGCGGCAGGCGGTAGCACGGCACCCACATCAAGAGATGATGCTCGACATGGTAGTTGACCCAATAGGGCGCCAGGAACGCCCGTTCGAGCCAGTTCGCCGTCGTCGTGCGCGCGTTGCGGAAGGGATCGTTGTTGTCCGGCACGACCGCGTGCTCGGCGATGTTGCGGACCCGCGTGACGACCTGATGCCAGGTGAGGAGCGGGACGATCCACAGCAGCGGATAGGCCCACCACACGCCCGCCTGGATCATCACGCCAAGGATGATCGCGTTGACGAGGAGCGGCCGGCCGAGCTTCTTGCCGAACGTTTCGATCCGCCGCTCGAGCGGCCAATCGGGCTTGCCGAGCGCGGCGCGGAACTGCGCGCGGCGCTGCTTGAAGCCGGTCTGGCCTGTGATGTCGCGGATGATCTTGCGCCGGAAGCTGTCGCGGCTGATCGGGAAGGGGGCCGAAAGCTCCAGATCGGGATCATCGTCCTGTTGCGTGCGCGCGTGATGCGTCAGGTGATAGGCGCGATAGGCGTAGGTCTCGGTGAAGACCGGAAACGCGCAGAACCACTGGCTGAGGAGGTGGTTGAGCCACGGTGTCTTCGCCAGAACGCCATGCGCGCCGTCATGCATCAGAATGGCAAGGCCCAGCTGCCGCGATCCGATGACCATCACCGCGAGGAGATAGGTCACCGGATTGGGCAGCCACGCGACGAGCGCGATCGCGGCCGCGATCACGCCCCAGGCATGGGCGACGAGGAAGAGCGCCATCTCGTCCGAGCGTTCCCGCACGATGGCGAGTTCTCCGGGTGTGAGCAGGTCGGCGGCGGTGATCCGGGTGTACTGGGTCATGGCACTAGTCTAGGGCTTAGGCCTCGCGGTGCAAATAACCCCAAAGGGGCTAGATGCGCCAACCTGAGTGTTTGATGAGTTCTTCGTAAAAGCTTTGTGTGTAGGCCTCTTCCGGCATTTTTCGGACTTGTGAATCCAGGAACTTCGCGTCCTCGCCGACGAGGATGCGCCAGCGCTCGGACTTGACGCCATCGAGGATGATCTGCGCCGCTTGCGCCGCGCTTGTGGGCGCCGTATCGCGGAAATTGTTGCCGATCGCCTCGATGATCTGTGCGTCCGTGAGCGCGGAGACGTCGAGCCCCTGCGCATTCAGCATCTCGCGCGTCGTCGCGGAATCGAACTCGGCCATCGCCATGCTGTTCGCTGCGATCTCCGTGCCGATATGGCCTGGCATGACGACGGAACACTTGATATGCGGCGCGTTGACGGCGAGGTCCGTCATCAGCGCCTCGGTGAAGCCCTTCACCGCGAATTTCGCCGCCGCATAGGCCGTGTGCGGCCGGCCTGGCCCGATCGAGGCCCAGAACCCGTTGACGCTGCTCGTATTGATGATGTGCGCCTCGCTCGCGGCCATCAGCATCGGCAGGAACGCGCGCGTCGTGTAGTAGACGCCGCCCCAGCAGATGTTGAACGTGCGCTCCCAATCCGACCGCTTGCTCGTCACGAAGCTGCCGCCGCCGCCGATGCCGGCATTGTTGAAGAGAAGGTGGATCTTGTCCGTGTCCAGCTCGCGCTTCACGGTCTGGGCGAAGGACTGCATCTGCGGCTCGATGGAGACGTCGGCTTGAAAGGTCGCAACCTTCGTGCCCTGCGGCGAGCCCTTGAGCGCGAGGCGCTTCGTCTCTTCCATCGTCGCCAAGGTCACGTCGCACATCGCGACGTTGCAGCCTTCCGCGACGAGCAATTTGGCGAGTTCGCGGCCCATACCGGTGCCGCCCCCCGTGATGACGGCCGTCTTGCCGGCGAAATCCTTCATGGCAGTCTCTCCCTTGTGTTGTTGGCCGCGATCTTAGCAGGGCAAGGCCCCCGCCGGGCAACCGGTCTTAGGGCAGCATCGGCCCCAAGAGACACGCGAGCGCAAGGAGGGCGCCGGCCTGCGCGTTGCTGCGAAAGAGCCGGAGCGCCGTCAGCGGCAAGTCATGGTCGAAGAGGATCGCTTGCCGCAGCAGATGGGCGCCAAATAGCAGCGTCAGGATGACATGCCCGATCCCGCCGCCCGTCATCTGTCCGGCGATGAGAACGCCGAGCGTCGCCAGCCCATAGAAGATGAAGAGCCAAGTCTGGGTCTGCGGCCCCAGCAGCAGCGCGCTCGATTTGACGCCGATCAGCGCGTCGTCCTCTTTGTCCTGGTGCGCGTAGATCGTGTCGTAGCCGATCGTCCAGAAAAAGCAGCCGGCATAGAGGAAGAGGGCGGGATAGGTGATCTCGACCGTCCCCGCCGCATAGGCGACCAGCACGCCCCAATTGAACGTCAGGCCGAGCCAGGCTTGCGGCCAATACGTGATCCGCTTCATGAAGGGGTAGCTCGCCACCAGGATGAGCGAGGCGAGCCCGAGCCAGATCGCGAGGCTGTTGAATTGCAGGAGCACGAACAACCCGACGAAGCTCTGCCCGACGAGGAAGACGAGCGCCTGCAAGACGCTCACTTCGCCCGAGGGGATCGGCCGGCCGCGCGTGCGCGCGACCTTCGCGTCGATGTCGCGGTCGATGATGTCGTTATAGGTGCAGCCAGCGCCCCGCATCGCGATCGCCCCGATGCCGAAAAGCAGCAGATGCGCGATCAGCCCGGCGATATTCATGTGCGCGGCGAAGGCGAGGCCCGCGCCCGCCGCGCACGGCCAGAACAACAGCCAGAACCCGATCGGCCGGTCATAACGCGCGAGCCGCAGATAGGGCCGCCAGGCGGGCGGCGCCGTATCGACGAAACGGTTGGGGACGGCGTCTTGGGGGCGCGGCTCGGTCATGGGCGTCGTCTTGGCCGCATGCGTTCGACAAGGCAAGAGGCTCGAGCGGGAGGAGCGTCGTGACGGACGACCTCGTCGCGCCGGGCGGGCTGGTTCGCCTCTACTTAGACCAGACCTTGGGCGAACACACGCCGGTCACGCTGACGCAAGGCCAGCACCACTATCTCCGCCACGTGCTGCGCGCGAAGGCGGGCGCGCGTTTGCGCCTTTTCAACGCGGCGGACGGCGAGTGGCTCGCCGCGATTGCCGCGATCGACCGGCGCCACATCGCCTTGACGCTGGAGCGCCGCCTGCGCGCTCCGGCCGCGACGCCGCCGCTCTGGCTGCTCTTTGCCCCGATCAAGCGCGCGCCGATCGACAGGTTGATCGAGATGGCGACGGAATTGGGCGCGAGCGTCCTTCAGCCCGTCCGCACCGCGCGGACGATCGTCACCCGCCTCAACCTGGAGCGCCTCGCTGCTCACGCGATCGAGGCGGCTGAGCAGTGCGACCGCTTGGACCTCCCCGAAATCCGCCCGCTTGTGACGCTCGTCACAGCGCTGGATGCCGTGCCCGCCGACTGGCCGATCGTCTATTGCGACGAGGCGGGCGCGCCCCCGATCGCCGAGGCCGCGCCGAGGGGTGAGGGCACCCCGGCCGCCATCCTGATCGGCCCGGAAGGCGGTTTTGCGCCGGAGGAACGCGCCCTCATCCGCGTGAGAGCGAATGCGCTGCCGGTCTCGCTCGGGCCCCGGATCATGCGCGCGGACACCGCCGCGGTCGCGGCCCTCGCGGCTTGGCAGTCGCGCTTTGGTGATTGGCGGGCGGGGTCCGCGTGACTTGCCGTTTCGGCGAAAGCCTGATGATGCTTTGGCAACCAGAACTTCGCCCGGAGCAAAACGCCGATGTCGGTGCCACAAGAAGGCGGGGGGCCGATCGAGTCCCGACGCCAGCTAGTCGAATGGCTGGCTGACGGAGAAAAGCCGAAAGCCGATTGGCGGATCGGCACCGAGCACGAAAAATTTGGCTTCCGTCTGAAGGATTTGGCGCCGCTCCCCTACGAGGGCGAATGCGGCGTGCGCGCGATGCTGGAAGGCATGCGCCGCTTCGGCTGGGCGCCCGTTTATGAAGGCGACACGATCATTGGCCTGAAGGACGGCGGCGCGGCGATCAGCCTGGAGCCGGGCGGCCAGTTCGAACTCTCAGGCGCACCGCTCCGCACGGTTCATGAAACCTGCGCGGAGGTGAACGGCCATCTCGAGCAAGTCCGCGAAGTGGCGTCCGAGATCGGCGCGGGGTTTCTGGGGCTGGGCTATGCGCCGACCTGGAGCGCGCCCGAAGTGCCTATTATGCCCAAGGGCCGCTATCGCATCATGATGCGTTACATGCCGACGGTCGGAAGTCACGGCCTCGACATGATGTTCCGCACTTGCACCGTACAGACCAATCTCGATTTCTCCAGCGAAGCCGACATGGTCAAGAAGCTGCGCGTCGCGCTCGCGCTGCAGCCCATCGCGACGGCGCTCTTTGCCAATTCGCCGTTCCGCCAGGGAAAGCCCAACAGCTTCCTCTCGTACCGCTCGCAGATCTGGACCGACACCGACAACGAGCGCGCCGGCATGCTGCCCTTCGTCTTCGAGGACGGCTTCGGTTATGAGCGCTATGTCGACTACGCGCTCGATGTGCCGATGTATTTCGTCTACCGCAAGGGCGCCTACATCGACGCGAGCGGGCAGTCCTTCCGCGACTTCCTGGACGGCCGCCTGCCAGCGCTTCCTGGCGAAAAGCCAACCCTGTCCGACTGGGCCGATCACATGACGACGATCTTCCCGGAGGCGCGCCTGAAGCGCTTCATCGAGATGCGCGGCGCGGATGGCGGCCCGTGGAAAAAGATCTGCGCGCTCTCCGCCTTCTGGGTCGGGCTGATGTACGACCAAGGCGCGCTCGACGCTGCGGCCGACCTCATCGACGGCTGGACGGAAGGCGAGCGCCTCGCGCTGCGCCTTGCGGTCCCGACGCTCGGCCTGAAGACGCCGTTCCGCAATGGCACGATGCGCGATCTCGCGCGGACGGCGGTCGAGGTCTCGGCCGCCGGCCTGCGCTCCCGCGCCGCGCAGGACGGCTCGGGCGACAACGAGGAGCATTTCCTCCACACGCTCCGCCAGACCGTCGAGACCGGCCGCACGCCGGCCGAGGAGATGCTCGAGAAATTCCACGGACCCTGGAAGGGCGACGTGCGCAAGGCGTTCGAGGAGTACGCCTACTAGCGGACCCCCATGCGCCAACGGGCCGCATGGGATTGCCGGGGCGAGGGGGCCAAGGTCCCCCTGCTCTTGGCGTTGTGAGGATTTGTGGACGATCTACGCCCCTTTCTGCTGGCCGGCATCGCGGTATGCGTCGCCATCCTTGCGGGCCTCGGGCTGACGCTGCTGCTGCCCGCCGGCGCGCCGCCTCAGGCCCCGACGGCCGCCTCGGCGCCGGTGCCGATCGGCGGCCCCTTCACGCTCGTGGGCGGTGACGGCCTGACGGTGACGGACGCCGATTTTCGCGGCCGCTTCATGCTCGTCTTTTTCGGCTTTACGCATTGCCCGGACGTCTGTCCGACCGCGCTCGAGGAAATGGGGCGCACGCTGGAGACCCTCGGCGAGGATTCCAAGCGCGTGACGCCGGTCTTCATTTCCGTCGATCCCGAGCGCGACACGCCCGACATGGTGCAGGATTACGTCGCCTTCTTCGACACGCGCATCGTCGGTCTGACCGGCAGCGATGCGCAGATCGATGCGGTCGCCAAGGCCTATAAAGTTTATCACGAGAAGGTGGAGATTGAGGGCGGCTACACGGTCGATCACACCGCGCTCACCTATCTGATGGGCCCCGACGGGACGTTCCGTCAGCTCTTCCGTCCGCAAGAGACGCCAGAAGAGCGCGCCAAGGCCATCAAGGCCGCGATCGCGGCCGAACCGGAAACCACCCCCCAAGAAGGAAGCTGAGACGATGGATTCGAAGGCGTTGATGGTCGCGGTCGCGGCCGCCTTGTTCGGCACGACGCTTGTGTTCGCCCATTCCTTCGAGGTGGGCGATCTCGCGGTCGGCCACCCCTGGGCGCGTCCGACCGCGCCCGGCGCGACGATTGGCGCGGGCTATCTGACCGTGACGAACAACGGCGCCGAGGCTGACCGCTTGATCGGCGGGTCATCCACGGCCGCCGCGCGGGTAGAACTGCATACGATGTCGATGGACGAGGGCGTGATGAAGATGCGCGCGGTCGAAGGCTTCGAGATCGCGCCCGGCGAGACGCTGACCCTCGCGCCCGGCGGCAATCACCTCATGCTAATGGATCTCGCGGGCCCGCTGGTCGAGGGCGCGAGCGTGCCCGCGACCTTGACCTTTGAAAAGGCGGGCACGGTCGATGTGGAGTTGATGATTGAAAAAATGCCCTCCGAGGGCCCGGGCAGCTCGGGCGAGCATTCCGGTCACGGCGGCATGGACCACGGCGGCCACTAACACCCCACCCCGTCACCACCCGCGTGCTTCGAGGCGCCGTCGCCTCATCCTGAGGTGCGAGCGAAGCGAGCCTCGAAGGAGGGCGACGGCGCACCTCAGCATGAGGTGCGGGTGGTCAATGGGGTCAAACAAATCTGGATGGCTTGGATCGCCCGCACCAAGGCGGGCGATGACGCCTCAGATCAGGTACGGCGCTACGCCGCCGTTCCGCCGACGGTGAGGCCATCAAGCCGGATCGTCGGCTGACCGACGCCGACCGGAACGCCTTGCCCGTTCTTGCCGCATGTCCCGATACCGGGATCGAGCGCCATGTCGTTGCCGATCATCGAGACGCGCGTCAGCGCATCCGGCCCGTTGCCGATCAGCGTTGCGCCCTTCACCGGCGCGCCGATCTTGCCGTTCTCGATCAGATAGGCCTCGGTGCAGGAGAAGACGAACTTCCCGTTCGTGATATCCACCTGGCCGCCGCCGAAATTGACCGCGTAGAGACCCTTCTTGACGCTGGAAAGGATGTCGCCCGGCTCCTTGTCGCCGCCCAGCATGACGGTGTTCGTCATGCGCGGCATCACGACATGGCCGAAGCTCTGGCGCCGCCCGTTGCCGGTCGGCGAAACCCCCATCAGCCGCGCGTTCTGCCGGTCCTGCATGTAGCCTTTGAGGATCCCGTCCTCGATGAGCACGGTGCGGCTGGTGGGCGTGCCCTCGTCATCGACGCTGAGCGAGCCGCGCCGCTGATCGAGCGTGCCGTCATCGACGACGGTGACGCCGGGTGCGGCGACCCGCTGGCCGAGGAGCCCTGCGAACGCGCTCGTCTTCTTGCGGTTGAAATCGCCCTCGAGCCCGTGGCCGATCGCCTCGTGGAGGAGGATGCCCGGCCAGCCCGGCCCGAGCACCACGGTCATTTCGCCGGCGGGCGCGGCGACCGAGCCAAGATTGACGAGCGCCTGGCGGATCGCCTCGTCCACGTGCCCGCGCCAGGCGGCGGGATCCAGATAGGCGGCATAGCCCACGCGCCCGCCCGCGCCGTACGAGCCGGTCTCCTGCCGGTCCCCCTCGCCGACGACGACCGACACGTTGAGCCGCACGAGCGGGCGGATGTCGCGGATCACCTGCCCATCGGGGCGCAGGATCTCGACCGCCTGCCACTCGCCCGCGAGGGAGGCCGAAACCTGCCGCACGCGCGGGTCCTTGGCGCGCGCATAGGCATCGATCTCGGAAAGCACCTTCACTTTCGTCTCGAACGCGGCCGTGCCGAGCGGATTGTCGCCCGTATAGAGGTGGCGGTTCGTGGCGCGCGGCGCTTCGGCCAGTTTGCCCTGGTACCCCGTCTTGACGGCCGAGACCGTTGCCGCCGCCCGCGCGATCGCAGCTTCGGAGACTTCGGTCGAATGGGCATAGCCGACGACTTCGCCCGCGACCGCCCGCAAGCCGAAACCCGAGCTCGTGTCGAAGGTCGCCACTTTCAGCCGCCCGTCGTCCCAGCCGAATGATTCGTTCTCGCGGTACTCGAAGAACAATTCCCCGTCGTCCGCGCCGCGCACGGTTTCTTCGAGTTGCTTGAGCGCCTTGGCGCGGTCGAGCGCAGCGTCGGTGAAGAACGGGGAGGTCATGCCATCGGCCATGTGGGCCTCCTGGGTGCGGGCAAGGGTGTTGCGATAGGCTCTAAGATAGGGTGCTTTGCCAGCGAGTGTTAGTCTGCCGCGCAGCGTGGCGTGCGACGGTCCGCTAACCCTCGCGTGCCACTCGCAAAATCCTTGCGGCACAAGGTCGCAATGACGCTGTGCCGGTCGCCCATTAGAGGGGGGCGAACTAGACTTACCCTCACAACGCGCGCTTGATCGCGCCGACGCACCGCGTCAGCCGGTGCGGTGGAACTGCGGAGATCGACGAATGGGGATTCTCGTGCGAACGCTCGGCGCGCTTCTGGCGCTGGTCGCTGCTGCGGTGCCAGCCGCTGCCGCGCAGCCGGTGCCATGGCAGATGGGTCTGCAGCCTGCGGCTTCTGAGGTCATGACCGCGACCACCGAATTCCACACGATGCTGCTCGTCATCATTACGGCGATCGTGGCCTTCGTGCTGCTCCTGCTGCTCTGGGTGATGATTCGTTACAACGCGCGGATGAACCCCACCGCCTCGCGCACGACGCACAACACGCTGGTCGAGGTCGTCTGGACGGTCGTGCCGGTCATGATCCTCGTTGTGATCGCGATCCCCTCGTTCCGCCTCCTCTATCACCACGACGTCATCCCGCCCGCGGACCTCACGATCAAGGCGATCGGGCGGCAATGGTTCTGGTCCTACGAATATCCCGACAACGGCGAATTCACCTTCGACGCGCTGATGAAGAACGAGGACGAGCTGGCGCCGGGCGAGCCGCGCCTGCTTGCAACCGACAATCACGTCGTCGTGCCGGTCGGCAAGGTCGTGCGGGTGCTGGTGACGGCGTCCGACGTCATTCACTCCTTTGCCCTTCCTGCCTTCGGTCTGAAGACGGACGGCGTGCCGGGCCGCATCAACGAGACTTGGTTCAAGGCCGAGCGCGAAGGCATCTACTATGGGCAGTGCTCCGAACTCTGCGGCGCCCGCCACGCCTTCATGCCGATCACGGTCGAAGTCGTCTCCGAGGCGCGCTTTGCGGAGTGGATTGAAGAAGCCAAACAGAAATTCGCGCGGATCGATGGCGCGGTCGAGGTCGCGGCCAATGCGCCGTCGACGGGGCAATAGAACCAAGATAGTCGGGTAAGGAGAGAGCCTGATGGCAGCCAAGCAGGTCGCGGTCGGACACGGGGCCGGTCACGAGGACCATCCGACAGGTTGGCGTCGCTACGTCTATTCCACGAACCACAAGGACATCGGCACGATGTACCTGGTGTTCGCGGTGATGGCGGGCGTCGTCGGCGGGTTGCTCTCGATGGGCATGCGGCTTGAGCTGCAGGAGCCGGGCGTCCAGTACTTCTCCGGCAACGAGCATCTCTTCAACGTGTTCGTGACGGCGCACGGCCTCATCATGGTGTTTTTCATGGTGATGCCCGCGATGATCGGCGGCTTCGGCAACTGGTTCGTGCCGCTGATGATTGGCGCGCCGGATATGGCGTTCCCGCGCATGAACAACATCTCGTTCTGGCTTCTGCCGTTCTCCTTCGCGCTGCTCGTGCTCTCGATGTTCGTCGAGGGCGATTCGGGCGGTTACGGCGTCGGCGGCGGCTGGACGATTTACGCGCCGCTCTCAACAACCGGCAGCCCGGGCCCGGCGATGGATTTCGCGATCCTCTCGCTCCACATCGCGGGTGCTTCCTCGATCCTCGGCGCGATCAATTTCATCACGACGATCTTCAACATGCGCGCGCCCGGCATGACGCTGCACAAGATGCCGCTCTTCGTCTGGTCGGTGCTGGTGACGGCGTTCCTGCTGCTGCTCTCGCTGCCGGTGCTCGCCGGCGCCATCACGATGCTGCTGACGGACCGCCACTTCGGCTCGACGTTCTTCAACGCGGCCGGCGGCGGCGATCCGGTCCTCTACCAGCATCTCTTCTGGTTCTTCGGACATCCCGAGGTCTACATCCTCATCCTGCCTGGCTTTGGCATCATCAGCCACGTGATCTCGACGTTCTCCAGGAAGCCGATCTTCGGCTATCTCGGCATGGCCTACGCCATGGTCGCGATCGGCTTCATCGGCTTCATCGTGTGGGCGCACCACATGTACACGGTCGGCATGAGCGTCGACACGAAGGCCTATTTCGTCTTCGCGACGATGGTGATCGCGGTTCCTACGGGCGTGAAGATCTTCTCCTGGATCGCCACGATGTGGGGCGGCTCGATCTCCTTCAAGGTGCCGATGCTGTGGGCGATCGGCTTTATCTTCCTCTTCACCGTCGGCGGCGTGACGGGCGTCGTGCTTGCCAATGCGGGCATGGATCATTCGCTGCACGACACCTATTACGTCGTGGCGCACTTCCACTACGTGCTCTCGCTGGGCGCTGTGTTCGCGATCTTTGCGGGCTTCTATTACTGGTTCCCGAAAATGTCGGGCTACATGTACTCGGAAAGCCTTGGCGCGCTGCATTTCTGGACGACCTTCATCGGCGTCAACCTGGCCTTCTTCCCGCAGCACTTCCTTGGCCTCGCGGGTATGCCGCGCCGCTATGTCGACTATCCGGACGCGTTCGCGGGATGGAACTACGTTTCCTCGATCGGCGCCTATATCGGTGGACTCGGCGTCATCCTCTTCATCGTCGTCGTGGTCGAGGCCTTCGTGCGGGGCCGCAGGGCGGCGGACAATCCCTGGGGCGAGGGTGCAACGACTCTGGAATGGACGCTCTCATCGCCTCCACCGTTCCACCAGTTCAACGAGCTGCCGCACATTGCGAGCGGCAAGGGTCACTAGCGTTGGCGTGTAAGCGCGCAGGGTGCCCGGTGCGTCGGGGAGGGAGATGGGCGTGAGCGACATCGCCATCGCCACTGCGAGCGGCATCGATGCGCGCCCGCCCGCGCGCGCGCTCGACTATCTGTTGTTGCTAAAGCCGCGCGTGATGTCGCTCGTCGTCTTCACGGGCCTTGTCGGCATGGTGATGGCGCCGGTTGCGATCCACCCGGTCGCGGCAGCCGCAGCCCTTCTGTGCATCGCGGTCGGTGCGGGCGCCTCGGGCGCGCTCAATATGTGGTTCGACGCCGACATCGACGCGGTGATGGATCGCACGCGCGATCGCCCCGTGCCGAGCGGCCGCGTTAAGGCCGAGGACGCGCTTGCGACCGGGATCGTTCTGTCGGGTTTCTCCGTCGCTGCGCTCGGCCTCTTCACGAATGTGCTTGCGGCCGCGCTGCTTGCCGCGACGATCCTCTTCTATGCCGTCGTCTACACGATGCTGCTGAAGCGCGCGACAAGCCAGAACATCGTCATCGGCGGCGCGGCGGGCGCGATGCCGCCCGTGATCGGCTGGGCCGCGGTGACGGGCGATGTGACGCTCGTACCGGTCGTCCTCTTTGCGATCATCTTCTTTTGGACGCCGCCTCATTTCTGGGCGCTGGCGCTCGCCAAGCGCGAGGAATATGCGCGCGCCGGTGTGCCGATGCTCCCCGTTGTCGCCGGCATCGCTCCCACGATCTGGCAGATCCTCGCCTACACGCTCATTCTTGTGCCGCTCGGCGCGCTGCCGACGGTGATCGGGGCGGCGGGCCTCGCCTATGCGTCCGTCGCGCTCGGCCTCGGCGGCCTATTCGTGTGGCGTGCGGTCGCGCTCATGCGCGTTATGGACGATTCCGCGGCGCGCAAGCGCGAAGGCCTGAAGCTCTTTGCCTATTCGATCGTCTATCTCTTCGCGCTCTTTGCAACCTTGCTCCTCGAGCGGATCGTCTGGAGCCTGAGCGCATGACGGGGAGGGAAGATGGCGGACCCGACGAACGAAGAGAAGGCGCGGCGCCAGCGCAATCTTCTGCTGGCGGCAGCGCTGGTGGGATTCGCGATTCTGTTCTTCGTGATGACGGTCGTGCGGCTGGGGGGGAACGTGGCGGATCGCCCGCTCTAGCGCCTGCCGTAACGTCGGCGACAGCCCCGCGCCGGCACCTGTCGGAGAACGATCGCGTGCTCGCGGCTTGTGTCGGTGTCGTCGTGCTGATGCTCGGCATGAGCTACGCTGCCGTTCCGCTCTATTCGCTCTTCTGCCAGGTGACGGGCTTCGGCGGCACGCCGCAGATCTCGACCGCCGAGTCGAGCGAGGTACTCGACCGAACGATCAAGGTGCGCTTCGATTCGAATGTCAGTCCTGGGCTCGATTGGGCCTTCACGCCCGTTCAGCGCGAGATAACGCTGCGCATCGGAGAGACGGGCTTGGCGATGTACCGCGCGAGCAATCGCGGCACGCGTCCGGTGACAGGTGTCGCCACCTTCAACGTGACACCCGATCAGGCCGGCGCCTATTTCGACAAGGTGCAGTGCTTCTGCTTCAACGAGCAGACGCTTAAGCCCGGCGAGACAATTGACATGCCCGTTGTCTTCTATGTCGATCCGGAATTGGCGCGCGACCGCAATGCGCGTGCCATCCAGGAGATCACCTTGTCTTATACGTTTTTTCCAGCCGTGAGCGCGCAGGCGGCTCCGGCGTCTGACCGCTAACGGAGAGCGTGCCATGGCCGCAGGCGTCAAACATGACTACCACCTCGTGGACCCGAGCCCCTGGCCGATCGTCGGCTCGGTTGGCGCCTTCACGATGGCCATCGGCGGGATCCTTTGGCTGAACAGTGAGTACGGCGATTTCGGCGGTTTCGCCGGCCAGCCCTGGGTGTTCTACGGCGGTCTCGCGCTCGTCCTTTATACGATGATCGGCTGGTGGCGCGATGTGGTGCGCGAATCGGTCGAGTTGGGTGATCACACGCCGGTCGTGAAGCTGCATCTGCGCTACGGAATGCTTCTCTTCATCGCCTCGGAAGTGATGTTCTTCGTCGCGTGGTTCTGGGCCTATTTCAACGCATCGCTTTTTCCGCAAGATGTCGGGCTGTCCGGTTGGCCGCCGGAGGGGATCGTCACGTTCGATCCCTGGCATTTGCCGCTCATCAACACGCTCATCCTCCTCACCTCGGGCACGACGGTGACCTGGGCACACCATGCAATCCAGACCGGCGACCGCCAGGGCGCAGTCCGGGGGCTTCTTGTCACGGTGATGCTCGGCGTTTGCTTCACCGCGCTCCAGGTCTACGAATATTCGCACGCCGCCTTCACCTTCGGCATGAACCCGGCGCTGATGAACGCGGATGGCGCGGATCCCTCCGCCATCTACGGCTCGACGTTCTTCATGGCGACGGGCTTTCACGGTTTCCACGTGGTCGTTGGCACGATCTTCCTCGCGGTCTGCCTGTTCCGCGCGATTGCAGGTCACTTCACGCCGGAGCGCCATTTCGGCTTCGAGGCGGCGGCCTGGTATTGGCACTTCGTTGACGTCGTGTGGCTGTTCCTCTTCGCGTGCATCTATGTCTGGGGCGCGGGAGCGGCCGCTGGCGGGCACTAGCGATGGCTGAGGCCGCGCGCGCGCCCGGCGTCGCGGCGATCGCCCTTGGCACGCGCTGTCCGCGTTGCGGCAAGGGCAAGCTGTTCGCCGGCCTTTTGAAGCTCGCGCCCTCGTGCACGGAATGCGGTCTCGACTTTTCGCGCTTTGATTCGGGCGACGGTCCGGCCGTCTTCGTCATTCTGATCGCCGGTTTCCTCGTCGCGGGCGCGGCGGTGATCACGGAGCTCATGTTCGCGCCGCCCTATTGGTTGCATCTCGCGATCTGGCTGCCGCTGACGTTGATCGTCGTGATCGGCCTGCTGCGGCCCTTGAAGGCGGGCATGATCGCGCTCGAATACCGCCACGACGCGGCCGAAGGGCGCCGCGTCGAGTGAACCTCCTGGCGCCGCGAATTCTGCTGACCGGCGTGGTTGTCATCGCCGCTCTTGCGATTCTGATCGGCCTGGGCGTCTGGCAGCTTGAGCGGCTCGCCTGGAAGGAAGATCTGATCGCGAAGGCGGAAAGCCGCCTCGCCGCACCCGCAATCCCGCTGGAGGCGGCGGCCGCGCTCTCTCCCGATGATCGCGAATTCGCGCGCGTGACGGCGACGGGAACTTTCGATCACGCGGCCGAGCGCCATGTCTTCTCGCCGAGCGGCGAGGGGCCAGTCTACCGCGTCGTGACGCCGCTTCGGATTGGCGATGATACGTTTCTCCTCGTCGATCGCGGTTATGTGCCGGATCGCCTGCGCGATGCCGCGAGGCGCGCCGAAGGCAATCCGCTGGGCCCCGTGACGGTGACGGGCTGGCTCCGCACCGCCGAGAGCCGTAGCTTCTTCACGCCCGCGGATGCGCTCGGCGACAATCTCT
Source organism: Alphaproteobacteria bacterium (assembly GCA_016124385.1). GTDB lineage: Bacteria > Pseudomonadota > Alphaproteobacteria > Micropepsales > Micropepsaceae > JACADY01. Next base: position 386,741 of record WGNU01000005.1, read on the forward strand.
ATTTCACCCGCGATCCCGAACGACTGGGGCAAGGGCTCCCCGGGCGCTCTTGGGGGCCGGTTGTTCTCGTCGCCGATGAGGCACCCAATCAAGGCGGCTGGCCGAAAGGCGGCATGACGCTCGATTTTACCAACAATCATCTGGGCTACACGTTCACCTGGTTCGGCCTTGCCGGCGTGCTGGCCGCGATGGCCGGATTCGGGCTCTGGCGCGCAATTGCCGGCTGACGGGCGAACGGCTATAGGCTCGGGCGATGAGTGACGCCGAGATCTATGTGAGTACCAGGGGCCGCGCGCCGGCCCTGGATTTCGCCGAGGTGATGCTGGCCGGCCTCGCGCGCGACGGCGGGCTCTACGTGCCCCAATCCTGGCCGCGCCTGCCGCAGGCGACGATCGACAGCTTCCGGGGCGTCGCCTATCGCGATGTCGCGCGCGCGATGCTGCGCCCGTTTGTCGGCGCCGCGCTTGAGGCAAGCGGCCTCGATGAGGATATCGACCGTGCCTACGCGGCATTCGATCACCCCGATGTCACACCGCTGCGGCGCTTGAGTGATGGCACCCATCTGCTCGAGCTTTTTCACGGGCCGACACTCGCCTTCAAGGATGTCGCGCTGCAATTGCTCGCCCGCCTGATGGACCGTGAATTGGAACGCCGCCACGCTCGCGCGACGATTGTCGGCGCGACGTCGGGCGATACCGGCTCGGCCGCGATCGCGGCGTTCGCCGGGCTCGACAATGTCGACATCGTGATCCTGCACCCCAAGGACCGCGTCTCGAACGTTCAGCGCCGCCAGATGACGACCGTGCCGGCCGCGAACGTGCACAACGTCGCCCTCGAGGGTACGTTCGACGATACGCAATCCATCCTGAAGGCGCTCTTCAACGACCAGCCCTTCCGCGATGCGCTGTCGCTTGCCGCCGTCAACTCGATCAATTGGGCGCGGATCGTGCCGCAGACGGTCTACTATGCCGTGGCATCAGCCGCGCTGGCGAAGGAGGGCGCGCCGGTCTTCTCCGTGCCCACCGGCAATTTCGGCGATATCTTCGCGGGCTACGTCGCCAAGCGGATGGGCATCGCCGTCGCGCGGCTTATCATTGCGACCAACACCAACGACATCCTCGCGCGCACCCTCGCGACCGGCCGCTACGCCGCGCAGGGCGTGACCGCGACCATGAGCCCCTCGATGGACATCGAGGTCTCCTCCAATTTCGAGCGGCTGCTGTTCGATGCTTACGGCCGGGACGGCGCGGCGATCGAAAAGCTGATGGCGCAATTCTCGGTGGAACGGAAGATGACCATCGAGGAGGCTCCGCTTACAAAAATGCGCGCCGAGTTCGATGCGGCGCGATCCACGGAAGAAGAAACCCTCGCCGCGATGGCGGACATTCGCGCCAAGGACGGCATTCTCATCGATCCCCACACCGCGGTCGGCATCGTCGCCGCGCGAAAGATTGAGCGTCCGCGTGGGCCCCTGGTGGTGTTGGCGACCGCGCACCCGGCGAAATTCCCCGATGCCGTCGAGCGCGCGACCGGCGTGCGCCCGGAATTGCCGGCGCGTCTGCGCCCGATCCTTGACGCGAAGGAGCGCATGAGCGTGCTGCCGAATGACGTCGCTGCGGTGAAGGACTTCGTGCGGTCGAAGGCGCGGATCGCGGCATGAGCATCGAAACGACGGTTCTTCCCTCCGGCCTCACGATCGTAACCGATCGCATGCCGCGCCTGCGCTCCGCCGCGATCGGCGTCTGGGTGGATGCCGGCGCGCGCTGTGAGGCGGCGCCGATCCAGGGCGTCTCGCATTTCCTCGAACACATGGCGTTCAAGGGAACGCGCAGGCGGAGCGCCCGCGCGATCGCCGAGGAGATCGAGGCGGTTGGCGGCTATCTGAACGCCTATACCGGCCGCGAGCAGACCGTCTATTACGCGCGCACGCTCTCGAACGATCTGCCGCTCGCGCTCGACATCCTCAGCGACATTCTCGTCGATTCCGTTTTCGAGAAGGGCGAACTCGTGCGTGAGCTCGCAGTCATCCTTCAGGAAATCGGCCAGGCCGAGGATACGCCTGACGACATCGTCTTCGATCATTTGCAGGAAGCGGCCTATCCCGAGCAGCCGCTCGGCCGGGCGATCCTCGGCACGGCCGAGACGGTCGAGGCCATGGGGCGGCGCGATCTCATCGCCTATATGCGCCGCTGGTATGCGCCCTCGCGCATGACCGTGATCGGCTGCGGCGGGCTTGAGCACGCCCATGTCTGCGATCTGGCGGCGAAGGCGCTCGGTCATCTGAGCGAGACGAAGGCCCCCGCGACGGCTTCCGCGCGCTTCGTCGGCGGCGAGCGGCGCAAGCGGGCAAAGCTCGAACAGGTGCATCTCACCTTGGCGCTGCCGGGCGTTTCGCTGGTCGACCCGGATTTCTTCACCGCGCAGATTTTCGCAAGCGTCCTCGGCGGCGGGTCGTCCTCGCGGCTCTTCCAGCGCCTGCGCGAGGAACGCGGCCTCTGCTATTCCATCTACGCCTATGCGCAGTCCTATCGCGACGCCGGCATGATTGGCATCTACGCGGGAACGGGCGGCAGCGCCTTGCCGGAGATCGTGCCGCTCATCGTCGGCGAGATCGAGGCGATGGCATCTTCCGTGAGCGAGGAAGAGATCGCGCGCGCCAAGGCGCAATTTTCGGCCGGGACGCTGATGAGTCTCGAATCGCCGAGCGCGCGGGCGGAACAGATCGCCGGCCACCTCGCGAGTTTCGGTCGCGTCCTCTCGACGCCGGCGCTGCTCAAGCGCATCGAGGCGATCGAGGCCGCGTCTGTCTCCGCCTTCGCGCGCCGGTTGATGGAAACGGGCCGCCCCGCGCTGGCCGCGATCGGCCCCATCGCCAAGCTTGAGTCCTATGCCCGCCTCGCGGCACGCTTCGGCTCTTAAGGAATGGAGAGCCACTCCCGATGGCGTTGATGCGATCGCTGCCGCGTCTTGATCCCTCCCCGCATCTGATCGGGCCGCGGGTGGAGCTGCGCTATCCCCAGATGAGCGATTTCGAGGCGTGGGCCAGGGTGCGCGAGCAGAGCCGGGCGTTTCTGACGCCCTGGGAGCCAACCTGGAGTTCCGATGAATTGTCGCGCGCTTCGTTCCGGCGCCGAATCAAGCGATACCAGCGGGACGCGCGCGACGACATCGGCTACGCGTTCTTCATCCTCGCGCGCGGCTCGGGCGCCCTGATGGGCGGCTGCAATTTGACGAACGTACGTCGCGGCGTCGCCCAAACGTGCTCGCTCGGTTATTGGATGGGCGCGCCTTTCGCCGGCAAGCGGCTGATGACGGAGGCGGTTTCGGTGCTGATCCCGTTTATCTTCGAACGCTTGAATCTGCACCGGGTGGAGGCGGCGTGCCTGCCGGAGAACCAGCGCTCGCGCCGCCTGTTGGCGCGCCTCAATTTCACCGAGGAGGGCGTTGCCCGCCAATATTTGCGGATCGACGGTGTCTGGCGTGACCATTTGCTGTTCGGACTGCTCGACAGCGATCGGCGCGGGGGGTGAGCGATTCTTGTCGCGCCAGGGGGCTGTCGTTTGCGTAAGCTTTGTGAAGCCGGGGCGCTGAGTCGGATGCGCGTCGCGAGAAGAGCCTCAAGGAGGGCCCCGTGAGAGGGCAGCGCGCAGTCAGGCGAACCGCGAACGGGCGAGGTGCATCGTGCCTCGCGGGTTTGGTCGCGATTCTAGTGCTGCTGCTGGTGGGCGTGAGCCCGGCTGCCGCCGGCGCTGTGCGGATCGATCCCGCCGCGCCGCGAATTGATGCCTCCTCAGCCGTCTCCGACCTGCCCGTATCGCAGGCGCTCGGCGAGCCTGCTCCGGGCGTCACCTTCTTCTACGTCGATCTGCTCAATCTCTCCGATGCGCCGCAGACGCGCGTGCTGCGCTTCGTCGATCCCGCGCCCGGCCGCTGGTCGCTCTTTGGCGGCACGGCGCAGAATCAGATTGGCCGCGTCCTCGTCCCGTCTACTGACGAGCCATTGGAGCATGTAGGCGGCTTGTCGCGCCCGGCGGTGCGGATCGTCTTGCCGGCCGGCGGTCTCTTGACCGTCGCCTTCGAGGTGCTCGATCCCTCGGCCGATGCGGGCGTCGAGATCTGGAACGAACCGGATCTCCTCGCGAACGAGCGCGTGCGCATGCTGCGAACGACGCTGCTTGCTGGTATCCTGCTCGCCTCCGCCGCCTATCTGATGGCTCTCTTCCTCATGGGAAGCGTGCCCTCGCATGGGCTTGGCGCGGCGATGATGACCTCGGCCCTGATGGCGCTCCTCGCCCAGTCGCGCGTCTTGGGCGATGCGCCCTTGCGCGGCCTCACGACCGCTGAATCCTTTGCCGCGGCCAGCACCGCGCTCGCGATCGTGCTCGCCATCGCCTATATGCGCCGCGTCTTCAATCTGACGCTGGCGCTCCCCAAGCTCGACCGCATCGCACTCGGCATCCAATACGTGGGCGGCGTCGCGGGTCTCCTGGCGCTGGTCTCGACGCCCGGCATGCGCACGCTCGTCGCCGTGCTCTTCGCAGCCTCGATCGGCCTCTACCTCTATATCGTGCGCGAGCGCGTTCGCGAACGCAGCCGCATCGCGCTGCGCCATCTGCCCGCCGGCATCGTGATGGTGATCGCGTTCGTGCTGGGCGCGCTCCACATCGCGTTCATTTCACAGTACTGGCCTGAGTTCGACGTCGTCGTCTCCGGCGGTATGACGGTCTCTCTGGCACTCTTGGCCTTCGCGGCCGGTGAGCGCGGTGTGCGCGGCCGTGAGCGCGAACTCGCGCCGGTCCTCGGCAACGGCCCGATCGTCGCGGGCGTCCCACGCGAACAGGACGGCCGCTACGCCCTGGCGCTGGCGGCCGCCCATCAGGCGCTGTGGGATTGGGACATCGAGCGCGACAAGCTAACGACCTCCGCAACCCTCACGCAGATGCTGGGGCTCCAGCCGGGCGAACTGACGGGCTCGGAGCGCCTCTGGGCTGAGCGCATCCACGCGGAAGATCGCCCCATCTACGATGAGGCGATGCGCACCTATCGCGAGCGCGGCAATGTGTCGTTCTCGCTCGAATTCCGCGTCGCGCATGCCGACCAGAGTTTCCGCTGGCTGAAATTGCGCGCGAGTTGCGTGGCAGAAACGCAAGGCGCAGCGACCCGCTGCGTCGGCGTCATCGTCGATGAGACGGCCCGCAAAACGCATGAGCAGCGCCTCGTGCAGGATGCGCTCAACGATCCGCTGACGCGCCTGCCGAACCGCGCGATCCTGCTCGACCGCCTGCAGCGCCTGATCGATTCGAAGCGCCGCGGCGCGCCCGAGCGCGCGGCGCTGCTGCTGCTCGATCTCGATCGCTTCCGCGTCATCAACGAGGGCCTTGGCCATGCGGCGGGCGATGTGCTTCTCATCGCGACGGCACGCCGGCTCGAACGCAAGATGCGCCCCGAAGACACGCTCGCGCGCCTCAGCGGCGATGAATTCGCGATCCTGATGGAAGGCCGCTTCACCGAGGAGGCCGAAGCCGCGGCCAATCAGCTGGTCGAGACGCTCGCGCAAACGCATGAGATCGAGGGCCACGAGATCGCCCTCGGCGCGAGCGGCGGCCTTGCGGTTCTCCGGAGCGATCAGGAATTCGCCGAAGACCTGCTCCGCGAAGCCGAAACGGCGATGTATCACGCCAAGCGCCAGGGTGGCCGGCGCGTGGCGGTGTTCTCCAGCGCGCTTCGCCCGCGCGCGAGCGAGCGCCTGACGCTGGAGCGCGATCTGCGTCACGCCCTTCACCGCGAGGAGTTGGAGATGGGCTTTCAGCCGATCATCGCGCTCGGCGCGGGAGAGGTTGCGGGATACGAGGGCCTCATGCGCTGGCGCCATCCCACGGCCGGCGCGCTCGATACGGAAACGATCGTCGCGATCGCGGAGGAAGCCGGCCTCGGCGGCGATCTCAGCCGCCAGATGCTCGTGCAGGCCGCGAGCGCGGCGGCGCGGTTGCGCCGCGAGGCGGACGGCGAAGGTAGGATCTTCGTCGCGGTGAACGCTTCGGCCCGCGATCTCGCGCGCCCGCAATTCTTGCACGACGTCGAACAGATCTTGCAGGAATACGAACTCGAGAAGGGCGAACTCATTCTCGAGATCACCGAGACGGCGATGATGGCCAATCCCGAGGGCGCGATGGCGAGCCTTGCGCGGCTGAAGGAATTGGGTGCCGTCCTCGCGCTTGATGATTTCGGCACCGGCTTCTCATCGCTCGCGCATCTTCACCGTTATCCCTTTGACATTCTGAAGATCGACAAGACCTTCATCGCCAATCTGGGCGGCAAGGGAGATTCCCCGACGATCGTGCGCACGATCATCGCGCTCGGCCACGAACTGGGCCTGCGCCTTGTTGCGGAAGGCATTGAGGACGAGGCGACCGCGCGCCAACTCACCGCGCTCGGCTGCGATTTCGGTCAGGGTTATCATTTCGGCGGCGCGCTCACGCCGCGCGCGCTCTTCGGCGGTGACGACATCGCACCCGCCGAGAAAGAGCCCGTTCTCGCCGGCGACGAGGAACCGCTCACCGAACCCACCATCGATGAAAAGGCCGTCGACGAAGACGCCGGGGCGATCGCGGCAAATGTCGATGAGGCAGATGCAGTCGCGGAAGAAGAAGGCGATAACGCGCGGGGCGAGGGGGCGATCGCCAACGGTCACGATGATGAAGCGATGACGGCCGAAGCCGACAACGAGGCGGACGAGGACGAGGAAGAAGACGATGACGTCGCGTCGGACGAGCCGCGCACGTCGAGCGGTCAGGTGTGATCGACGAGTCGGCGCTTAGGCGCGGCCGAAATTACCGGACAATTTGGAGAGGTCGACGCCGAGCTTTTGCATTGCGGCGGCCCATTTGCCTTCGAGGTCCGCGCCGAACAGCAGCGCGGGATCCGGCTCGCACGACAGCCAGCTGTTGTTGCCGATTTCCTTGTCGAGCTGCTGCGCGCCCCAGCCTGCATAGCCGAGCGCCAGCACCGCCTGTTGCGGACCGCTGCCATCGGCGAGGTCTTTGAGGATATCCATCGTCGCGGTGAGCTGGATCTCGCGGTTGATCTGCAGCGAACTCGCTCCGCCGTGATAGTCGGAGCTGTGCAGGACGAACCCGCGCGCCATGTCGACAGGCCCGCCATACTGAACCGAGACGGGGCGCGGCGCGCCGCGCGGCGGGATCGACAGCTGACGCAGCAGCTCGACGAACGAGATGCTGGGCGTCGTGCGCTTGTTGAGGAGGATGCCCATCGCGCCTTCCTCCGAATGGGCGCACACGAGAATGACCGACCGCGCGAAGCGCGGGTCGGAGATCGTCGGCATCGCGATCAGCAATTGTCCCGTGAGATACCCGGAGGCGGCCATCTCGTCAGCGTTTCTCTTGCACTTGCTAAGGCCTCAAGTTTACCGAGAAATGGTTAAAGGGAAAAGACGTCCGGAATGTGGTGGCTCACCGAAGCGTGAAGCTCATGGCGCCGAATTGTTTGGCGCGCAACGCGATTTTTCCTCATTTCGGGCATGTGATTGATGTCATGAGCCCGAGCCGTGCCACTCGCCTTCCGCGTTCCCCCTACACGCTGTGCGTGTGGGCCTTTCTGTGTGTGGTTGGGCTTCATGCGGCTGCCAGCGATACACTGGCGCGGGGGCCTTGGGAGAGCGAGGTCTCGGGACCTGCAACCGCGAGGGTTCGCCTGCTCGACGGCGGCATGGAAGCGGCCGGTGCCCACCTCGTCGGCATCGAAATGCGCCTGGCCGAGGGCTGGTCCACGTATTGGCGCACTCCGGGCGAGGCCGGAATGCCGCTCAGGATCGATTGGTCCCGCTCGGCCAACCTCAAGGGCGCGGCGATCGCCTGGCCGGCACCCCGCCAGCGCCGGATGGCCGAACGCGACGTTAACGTCTATGACGGCGCTGTCATCCTTCCCGTTTGGGTGTCGGCGACGGATCCAAGCCGCGCCGTCGATCTGCGGCTCGACCTTGCCTACGGCATATGCAGTGAGGTTTGCATCCCCGCGTCGGCGAGCTTGACGCTGACGATCCCCCCCAGGCGCGGCGATGCGGAAACGTCGCCCTATCACGCGCTTTTGACGGGCGCACTCGAATCCGTGCCCGCGACCGCTTCGACCGATGCGGCATCGATCTCCGGAACCCTCTTGACGGATGGCGACGGCGCGACGTGGCTCATTGCCGATCTGCCGCTGCCGTGGACGCGCGGCGAGGGCCTCACCGCGTTCGTCGAAGGCCCAGGCGGGATCGTTTTTGCGCATCCCGAGATCGTGGGCGAAGGTGATGACCGCCGCGCGAGCCTGCGTGCGCGACTGTCGCGCGGTCGCTTCGCTGCGAATAGCCGGTCGGATTTGCGCGTGACGCTGGTGCAAGGAGACGAGAGCGTCGAACTCCGCGTCCCGGTCACGATCGCGGCCTCGCGCTGACGGTAGCCTCCGGTTTGCGCCGTCCCGCGTCGGTGCTAAACGATGCGGGCCGAGAAAACGCAAAAACAAGGACCATCCCCATGACGATCAAGCCGGGCGACACGCTGCCGAGCGCGACCTTGACGCAGATGAGCGAGAAGGGCCCGCAGCCCGTCACGACGGATGAATTGTTCAAGGGCAAGCGCGTGGTGCTGTTCGCACTGCCGGGCGCCTTCACGCCGACCTGTTCCGCGCGTCATCTGCCGGGCTTTGTCGAGCAGGCCGATGAGATCAAGAAGCACGGCGTCGCCGACGTCATCTGCCTGTCGGTGAACGATGCCTTCGTGATGAACGCGTGGGGCCGCGAGCATAAGACGTCGGGCCGCGTTCACATGGTCGCGGACGGTAATGCGGAGTTCACGAAGAAAGTCGGCCTCGCGTTCGACGGCTCCAAATTCGGCATGGGCGAGCGCAGCCAGCGCTACGCGATGATCGTCAATGACGGCAAGGTCGAGAAATTGTTCGTCGAGGACGCGGGTGGCTTTTCCGTCTCGAGCGCGGAGAACGTGCTCGCCAATCTCTAGCGCGCCGAGAAGGCGATCGCCTCGGCGGCTTCGCGCGCGAGCGCATCGACGAGCTCGTTCTCTGTGTGGCCAGCGTGCCCACGCACCCAGTGCCAGGTGATCTCATGCGCGGCGGCAAGCTGATCGAGCCGCTGCCACAGATCGATGTTCTTGACGGGCTTCTTGTCGGCCGTGCGCCATCCGCGCGCCTTCCAGCCCTTGATCCATTGCGTGATGCCGTCGCGCACATAGCGCGAATCCGTCGTGATACTGACGCGCGAGCGCCGCTTCAGCGCTTCGAGCCCGCCGATCGCCGCCATCAGCTCCATGCGGTTGTTGGTGGTCATCCGCTCGGCGCCGGTGACCGCGCGCTCCTTGTCGCCCGCGCGCAGCAGGGCAGCCCATCCACCGGGTCCCGGATTCCCAAGGCACGCGCCGTCGGTGAAAATTTCAACCTCGCTCACGGCGCGGCTCCATAGTCGGCGGGACTTTGCACCCGCTGGTGAAAGCGCAGCTTCGAAACGTATTCGAGCGGATCCTTCGGCTTCACGAACGCGGCCGGATCATGATTGAGGAGGTCATACAGCCGGGTGAGCAGAAACCGCAGCGCCGCGCCCCGCGCCAGGACCGGCAGTGCCGCGATCTCGGTGCCGGAAAGCGGGCGCACGGCTTGGTACCGCGTCAACAGCGCGCGGCCCTTCGTGACGTTGAATGCGCCGTCCGCCTCGAAGCACCACGCGTTGAGGCAAACCGCGACGTCGTAGGCGATGATGTCGTTGCAGGCGAAATAGAAATCGATGAGCCCGGAGAGTTCGGGCCCCAAGAAGAGCACGTTGTCGGGAAAGAGATCCGCGTGGATGACGCCCTCCGGCAGGCCGGAGGGCCAGCGCATGCCCAGCAGCGTGAGCTCGCCGGTGATGAGATCGCTGAGGCCCGGCTGGATCGTATCGGCGCGCGCCTCGCATGTAGCATAGAGCGCGCGCCATCCCTCGAGCGAAAGCGCGTTCGCGCGGCGCGGCGCGAAGTCGCTCGTCGCGAGGTGGAGCCGCGCGAGCGCCTCGCCCAGCGCGCCGCAATGGGCGGGCTGCGGGCGGCGCACCGAGATGCCTTTCAGGAACTCGAAAAGCGCAGCGGGGCGCCCCGCCAGCGTTTGCAGCGCCGCCCCGCCGCGATCATGGATCGGGCTCGGGCATGCGATCCCGCGCTTCGTCAGATGGTCGAGGAGACCAAGAAAAAAGGGCAGGTCGCGCGCATCCACGCGCTTTTCATAGAGTGTGAGGATGAAGCGGTTCTCGCTCGTCTCCAGGATGTAGTTGGTGTTCTCGACGCCCTCCGCGATCCCCTTGCAGGAAACGAGCGTGCCGATCGTGTAGCGCTCGATGAATCGCGCCAGCTCGTCGTCGGGAACTTCGGTGTAGACGGCCATGGCGCGCGGCTCAGCTCACGAGCACGCGCGGCAGGCGGAACACGGTGTCCTCCCGCGTGACGACGACGGGCTCGACGGTGACAGCAAAGCGCTCCCCAAGACTCGCGATGACTTCATCGACCAGCACTTCGGGAGCGGACGCCCCGGCGGTGAGGCCGACGATGTCCGCCGTTTCGAGCAGGCTCCAGTCGATATCGCTGGCACGCTGGATGAGGACCGCGCGTTTGGCGCCGGCGCGCGCGCCCACTTCGACGAGGCGCTGCGAGTTCGAGGAATTCGGCGCCCCGATCACGAACAGCAGATCGGCGCGCGGCGCGAGCGCCTTCACCGCGTCCTGCCGGTTGGAGGTCGCATAGCAAATGTCTTCCTTGTGCGGCCCCCGGATCGTTGGGAAGCGCGCCTTCAGCGCCGCGACGATCGTCGCCGTATCGTCGACCGAAAGCGTCGTCTGCGTGACAAAGGCGAGCCTGTCCGGATCGCCGGGGACGAAGGCCTCCGCATCTGCGACCGTCTCGATCAGCGAGATCGCGCCCTCCGGCAATTGCCCCATCGTGCCCACGACTTCGGGATGGCCGGCATGGCCGATGAGGAGGATATGGAGCCCTGCGCGATGGTGCCGCTCGGCCTCGACATGGACCTTGGAGACGAGCGGGCAGGTCGCGTCGAGAAAGAAGAGGTTCCGCCGCGTCGCCTCCGCCGGCACGGATTTGGGAACGCCGTGGGCGGAGAAGATGACGGGCGCTTCCGCTGGCACGGCGTCGAGCTCATCGACGAAGACGGCTCCCAGCCGCTCCAGCCGCTCGACGACGAATCGGTTGTGCACGATTTCGTGGCGCACATAGACGGGCGCGCCGTATTTCTTCAGCGCCAGCTCGACGATTTGGATCGCCCGGTCCACGCCCGCGCAGAACCCGCGCGGCTCCGCCAGGAGCACGGTGAGCTTGCGTTTGGGCGGACTGGCGTTCATGAGCGATTGCGCGGTTGTTCACTTGTCGGGCGAAGCGGCGCGCGGGTAAAGTCGGCCCGCCTGCGCCGCCCGACCTTGGGCGCCGGGTCGGGCCAAAGTCAAGAAAACCGCTCGGGACTCCAACCACAAGGACCAGATTGATGCGGCACTTTCTTCGTGCGCCAACGCTCGTGTTTGGGCTCTTGGCAGCTTTGGCGCTGGGGGCCTGTTCGGGCGGCGGCGCCAGGAAACCGCTCGTCTGTCCCTCGGTAATCGTTCTTGCCGATGCCGCGACCGCGACCGTGCCGCTCGCGGGCAGCGAGGCCGCGAAGGCGCGGATCGCCAATACGTCGGTGACGTGCGAGCGCTCGGATGAGGGACTGGTCGCGGCCGTGACGATCGTCTTCAAGGCGAAGCGCTTGAAGACCGGCGCGCCCGCCGACCTGACGATGCCGTTCTTCGTGACCGCGACCGAGGCCGACAAGCGCGTCCTTTCCAAGGCCGTCCTGCCGGTGACGTTCGCCTGGGAGCCCGATGCCGTCGAGGCGCAGGTGAGTATCGATGTGAACGACATCGCGGTGCCGATCGCCGAGGGCAAGAAGAGCTGGGAATACGAGATCGTCATCGGGTATCAGCTGAGCGCGGCGCAGCTAGAGTACAATCGCAGCCAGCAAGCGCCCTGACGCAGACGCCTGCACGGAGACCCGTATTGACGACGATCCTTGCCCGATTGAGCGACCTCGCGGCCGACGCCTTCGAGGCCGAGGGATTCGCGCGCGACTGGGGCGTGGTGCGGCCGTCCGATCGCCCGGACCTCGGCGAATTCCAGGTCTCGGGCGCGCTGGGTGCGGCGAAGAAGGCGGGCGAGAATCCGAAGGCGCTGGCCGAGCGCGTAGCCGATCGCCTGCGCGCAACCGGCCGCTTCGAGACCGTCTCCCTCGCGGGGCCCGGCTTCATCAACCTGACGCCGACGGCCGGAACGATCATCGCGGATCTGGCCGCGCTTCAGGCGAACCCTCGGGCCGCGCTCGCGCCGGCGGGAACGCCCGCCAAGGTCGTCATCGATTTCGGCGGACCCAATGTCGCCAAAGCGATGCATGTCGGCCATCTGCGCTCGAGCATCATCGGCGATTGCCTGCAGCGGCTGTTCCGGTTCTGCGGCGCGAACGTCGTCAGCGACATCCACATGGGCGATTGGGGCCTGCAAATGGGGCTCCTGATCGAGGAGATCGCGCGCGAGCAGCCGGGGCTTCCCTATTTCCAGCCGGGCGCAACCGGGCCATTCCCCGCGCAGTCGCCGGTGACGATGGACGATCTTGAGCGGCTCTATCCAAGGGCCGCGGCCGCCGCCAAGGACGATCCGGAACGCGCCGAGGCCGCGCGCCGCGCGACCGCCGCGCTTCAGGCGGGCGAGCCCGGCTACCGCGCGCTCTGGCGTCATTTCGTTACGACGACCGAGACGGGCCTGACGCGCGAATTCGCAAGCCTCGGCGTGAAGTTCGATGAGTGGAAAGGCGAGAGCGATGCCGATCCACTGATCCCGGGCATGATCGCGGATCTGCGGTCGCGGGGCCTTGCCGTCGAGAGTGAAGGCGCGCTCGTTCTTCCGATCACGGAGGAAGGCGACAAGAAGGAACTGCCCCCGCTGCTGCTGCTCAAATCGGATGGCGCGGCGCTCTACGGCACGACCGATCTCGCGACCATTCTCGATCGCGTTCGCCGCCACGATCCGGATTTGATCCTCTACGTCGTCGATCAGCGCCAGCACGACCATTTCACGCAGGTCTTCCGCGCGGCGAGGAAATCCGGCATCGCCGGCCACGCGGCGCTGGAGCATATCGGCTTTGGCACGGTGAACGGGCCGGACGGCAAGCCCTTCAAGACGCGCGCGGGCGGCGTGATGAAACTCGCCGATCTGATCGAGATGGCGCGCGAGGAAGCGCGCACGCGGCTCCGCGAGCAGGGTCTGGCGGTCGACCTCGATCCGACCGAGCAGGAGGGCATCGCCGGTGCCGTCGGCATCGCGGCCATCAAATTCGCCGATCTGATGAACCATCGGCTCACGAACTATGTCTTCGATCTCGCGCGGTTCGTCCGCTTCGAGGGCAAGACCGGGCCTTATCTGCAATACGCGGCGGTGCGCGTGAAGTCGCTCCTGCGCAAGGCGGAGGAGGAGGGCGCCAAGCCCGGCGCGCTCGCGATCGCGGCGCCTGCCGAGCGCGCGCTGGCGCTAGCGCTCCTGCTCACGCCCACCGCGATCGAGACCGCGCGGGACAAGCGCGCGCCGAACGCGCTCGCCGATCAGGCCTTCGCGATCGCGCAGGCCTTCAGCCGTTTCTACGGCGAACATCATATCCTCAGTGAAGCCGACGAGGCCGTGCGCGGCGCGCGCCTCGCTTTGAGCGCATTAACGTTGAGAGTGCTCGAAACGCTGCTCGATCTTCTCGGCATTCCCGTCCCCGAGCGCATGTAGCGCGCGTCGCGATTGACCCCGTGGGGCAAGATCGCGATGATCCCCGCCGTGGACGCCCTTTGGAGGCGAAGGCCGCGTGAGACGGCCGGGCGTAAGGGGATAGGCCGGGCGGGGCGATGGTCAAGGTTGCGTTGGTTGGTGTCTATGCGGCGGTGATGGGCGTGCTCGCCTTTCTCGCGCAGCCGGCGACACCTGCGTTTACCGATGCGATGGGAACGCCCCTCGAGGCCAGCGAGGCGCATTTCGACTGGGTCGAGCTGGGCGGCGTGCGCCAGCGTCTCCTCATTCGCGGCCGCGACCGCGCGAACCCGATCCTGCTCGTGCTGCATGGCGGGCCGGGCATCCCGGAGATCGCGCAATTCCGCGAGTTCAATGCCCCGCTCGAGGAGGCGTTTCTGGTCGTCCAGTGGGACCAGCGCGGCGCCGGGCGCTCCTTCGACATTCTGGCGGACCCCGCCGCGCTCACCATCGCGCAAATGGAGGCCGATCTCGACGAATTGGTCGTGCTCCTGAAGGATCGCTACGGGCAGAGGAAAATTTTCCTACTCGGGCACTCCTGGGGCTCATTTCTCGGCATCCGCTATGCCGCCCGCCACCCGGAGAATGTTGCGGCCTATGTCGGCGTCGGCCAAGTAGCCTGGATGATTGAAGGCGAGGACCGCTCGCATGATTTCGTGATCGCGCAGGCGACCGCCGCTAACGATACCGACGTGCTCTCCGCGATGCAGGAGATCGGCCGTCCGCCTTATTCGACCTTCAGCGCCATGCGCCAGCGTGGTTTCGTCGCGCTTTATGGCGGCGCGCTCCATAAACCCGAGATGGCGCCGAAGATCGGAGGCGCCGCGATGAGCGGGCCGGAGATGACCTGGGCCGACTATGTTCTCGGCACGGCGGGCGCCTGGCGCAGCCTCGATCGCCTGTTTCCCGAGCTGATGACGATCAACCTGATGAAGGAAGTGCCCTCGCTCGACGTGCCGGTCTATTTCGCGCTCGGGCGCTACGATCATCAGGTGCCGGCCGACCTCGCGGCGGTTTACTTTGATCGCCTTCGTGCCCCGAAGAAGAAGCTCGTCTGGTTCGAGAATTCCGCGCACAACCCGCTCTACGAGGAGTCGGAAGCCTTTAACCGCTTCATGATCGAGACGGTGCGCCAGCTTCGTTGACTCTTTAAGGTCGCCCCTTATCATGATGGTGAGGAGTCGGCGTGAAGGCGCCTGCTCCTCAAATCGCACGCGGGAGAGGTCGCAGCAGGGTGGGTTGATAGCCCCCCCTGGGACGCGGCGCCGAAGGAGCAACCGCCCCGGAAACTCTCAGGCCGAAGGACCGCGCGCGGCAAGGCAGTCTGGAAAGCAGGGAGCCGCGTGCTCTCTCACCGACGGGGTAACCTGGCGCGCCGGTGATGGGCGGGCCGGGGAAATCTCTCAGGTCCCATGACAGACGGGGCGCTGCTCTGAGGGTTGGCTCGGAGAAGGGGTGACTCCCTTCAAGGTGCCTCTTGAGGATGCGGCGGACCCCTCTTCGTCTGTTGGACCGCATGACCGCCGCCGATCTTCGCCAGACCGCGCTTCACGCGCTTCATGTCGCCGCCGGCGCCCGCATGGTGCCCTTTGCCGGCTACGACATGCCCGTGCAGTACAAGCCCGGCATCCTCCAGGAACATCTCCACACGCGCGAAGCGGCGGGCCTTTTCGATGTCTCGCACATGGGCCAAGCGGCGCTGATCGGCCCCGACCATGCAACGACCGCCGCCGCGCTGGAACGCCTCGTCCCCGGCGAGATCCAGGGGCTGGGCCTCGGGCGCATGCGCTACACGCTGCTGCTGAACGAGAAGGGCGGCATCGAGGACGATCTGATGGTGACGCGCGGCCGTGAGCCGGCCGATGACGGCGTGCTGCTGCTCGTCGTCAATGCCGCGCGCAAGGAGCATGACTTCGCCTATCTGCGCGAGCGCTTGCCCGCGAACGTGAGGCTCGTGACGTTCGAGGATCGCGCGCTGATCGCGCTGCAGGGGCCGAAGGCCGCAGCCGTGCTGGCGCGCCACGCGCCGGTCGTAGCCGACCTCGGCTTCATGACGGCCACGAGTGCGCTCTGTGCAGGACTCGCCTGTCATATCTCGCGCTCGGGCTATACCGGCGAGGACGGCTTTGAAATCTCCGTTCCCGGCGAGCACGCGGTGACGCTCGCGGAGTGTCTTCTGGCCGAGGAAGAAGTCATGCCGATCGGCCTTGGTGCGCGGGATTCGCTGCGCCTCGAAGCTGGGCTTTGCCTCTATGGCCACGACATCGACGAGACGACATCGCCGGTCGAGGCGGGTCTCACCTTCGCCATCGGCAAACGGCGCAAGATCGAGAAAGACTTCCTGGGCGCCCCGCGCATCATGGCCGAGCTCTTTGACGGCGCGCAGCGCCAGCGCGTCGGCATGCGGCTCGAGGGCCGCGCCCCCGCGCGCGAAGGCGCCGCCATTTGCGACGACACCGGCACCGCCCTCGGCACAGTGACGAGCGGCGGCTTCGCTCCCAGCCTCAATGCCGCGATCGCGATGGGCTATGTCGCGCCCCGCGCGGCGAAGGACGGCACCCCCCTTCAGCTCATCGTGCGCGATCAGCCCCGGCCGGCCTCCACCGCGCCGATGCCGTTCGTCCCCCATCGCTATTTCCGCCGAAAGGAAGAGGCTTCATGAGCGAGACCCGATTCACCAAGGACCACGAATGGATCCGTCTGGACGGCGACACGGCGACGGTCGGCATCACGAAATACGCGGCCGAGCAATTGGGCGACGTCGTCTTCGTGGAGCTCCCGGTCGTCGGCAAGCTGGTCGCTCAGGCGAGCGAGGCGGCGGTCGTTGAGAGCGTGAAGGCCGCGAGCGAAGTCTTTGCGCCACTCTCGGGCGAAATCGTCGCGATCAACGAAGCGCTGGCCGATGACCCCGCCAAGGTGAACGCCGATCCCGAGGGCGCGGGCTGGTTCTTTTCGATGAAGGTTTCCGATAGCGGCCAGCTCGCCGAGCTGATGTCCGCCGATCAGTATGCAGACTATGTGAAGGGCCTCTGACCCCATGCGTTATCTTCCGCTGACCGATGCCGATCGCGGCGCGATGCTCGCCAAGATCGGTGCGCGCTCGATCGAGGATCTCTTCCGCGATGTGCCTGAGGCCGCGCGTCTGAAAGGCCCGCTCGATCTGCCGCGCCACCAGGGCGAGATCGAGGTCGAGCGCGCGCTCGGCCGCCTCGCCGCGATGAACGTACCCGCGAGCGCGGGGCCCTTTTTCGTCGGCTGCGGCGCCTACAAGCATCACGTGCCCGCGAGCGTCGATCACCTCATTCAGCGCTCGGAGTTTTTGACGTCCTATACGCCCTATCAGCCCGAAATCGCGCAGGGCACGCTGCAATATCTTTTCGAGTTCCAAACGCAGGTCGCGCTCATCACCGGCATGGAGGTGGCGAACGCCTCCATGTATGACGGCTCGACCGGCACGGCCGAAGCGGTTTTGATGGCCGAGCGCGTGACGCGCCGCAAGAAGGCCGTGCTCTGCGGCAATCTTCACCCGCACTACGCCGATGTCGTCGCGACCGTCGCGGGCGTCTCGGGCATGACGATCGAGATCGGCGATCCGGTACCCGGCGGCGGCGCCAATCTCGCCGATGCGGTCGATGCCGAGACGGCCTGCCTCGTCGTTCAGAACCCCGATTTCTTCGGCAATCTTCGTGATCTTCGCGCGCTCGCGGCGCGCGTGCACGAGAAGGGCGCGCTCCTCATCGTGGTCGTGACGGAAATCGTCTCGCTCGGCGCGGTGATGTCGCCAGGCGCGATGGGCGCGGACATCGTCGTCGGCGAGGGCCAGTCGCTGGGCGTGGGCCTGCAATTCGGCGGCCCCTATGTCGGGCTGTTCGCGACGCGCCAGAAGCTCGTCCGCCAGATGCCAGGGCGGCTCTGCGGCGAGACGGTCGATGCCAACGGCAAGCGCGGCTATGTGTTGACGCTGTCGACGCGCGAGCAGCACATTCGCCGCGAGAAGGCGACGTCGAACATCTGCACCAATTCGGGGCTCATGTGCCTCGCGTTCACGATCCATCTGGCGCTGCTCGGCGAAGAGGGGTTCAAGCGCCTCGCGCGGCTCAACCATGAAGCGGCGGTCCGCCTCGCGGAGGAGTTAAGCGCGATCCCGGGCGTCGAACTCGTGACGCCCCATTTCTTCAACGAATTCACGCTGCGCCTGCCGCGCTCCGCCCAGGCCGTGGCCGACGCGCTGGCCGACAAGGGCGTGCTGGGCGGCGTGCGCGCGTCGCGCCTGTTGCCGGGCCGCAAGGGCATCGAGACCCTGCTCATCGTGGCCGCGACCGAAACCAACACCGACGACGACCGCGCGGCCTATGTCCGTGCCCTGAAGGAAATCCTCGCATGAACGAGCAAGGCCGCCCGACGCGCCTGGAGGGCGCGATGCCGACACCCAGCGAGGTCCGGACATTCTCCGGCCATCGCGGGCTCGATCACGACGAGCCGCTCCTGTTCGAGAGCGGCCGGCCCGGCCATTGCGGCGTCGATCTGCCAGCGCCAAGCCTTAGCCACGACCGCCTGGGCGGCCTGGCGCGCGAGGGCGCGATCGGTCTTCCGGGTCTCTCCGAGCCCGAGATCGTGCGCCATTTCGTGCGCCTCTCGCAGAAGAACTACGCGATCGACACGGGGCTTTTCCCGCTCGGCTCCTGCACGATGAAGCACAACCCGCGCCTCAATGAGAAGCTCGCGCGGCTCGCGGGCTTTGCCGACATTCACCCCCTCCAGCCGCAAAAGACGATCCAGGGCGCGCTCGCGCTGATCGAGGAACTCGCCCGCTGGCTGATGGTGATGACGGGCATGCCCGCCGTCGCGATGAGCCCGAAGGCGGGCGCGCATGGCGAATTATGTGGGCTGATGGCGATCAAGGCCGCGATTGCGGCGCGCGGCGAAAAGCGCACGCGCATCCTCGTCCCCGAAAGCGCGCACGGCACCAATCCGGCGACCGCGGCAGCGATTGGCTTCTCGGTCGATGCGATCCCGGCAACGCCGCGCGGGCGCGTGGATGTCGCCGCGCTCAAGGCCAAGCTCGGCCCCGATGTCGCGGGCGTGATGGTCACGAACCCCAACACATGCGGGCTTTTCGAGGATGAGATTCTCGCCATCGCGGACGCGATCCACGGTGCGGGAGGCTATTTCTATTGCGACGGCGCGAATTTCAACGCGATCGTCGGCCGCGTGCGGCCAGGCGATCTCGGCATCGATGCGATGCACATCAACCTGCACAAGACGTTCTCGACGCCCCATGGCGGCGGTGGGCCGGGCGCGGGCCCGGTGGTGCTCTCCGAAGCGCTCGCACCCTTCGCGCCCTTGCCCCACATCGTCCATGACGCGAACGGACTGCGCCTCGTCGAGCATGAGGCCGATGCGCGGGAGGAGGGGCTCAATCCCTTTGGCCGCATGGTCGCCTTCCACGGCCAGATGGGCATGTTCGTCCGCGCGCTCGCCTACATGATGAGCCATGGCGCGGACGGCTTGCGCCAAGTTGCCGACGATGCGGTGCTGAACGCGAATTACATCCTCTCCTCGCTGAAGGATGTGATGAGCGCGCCCTTCGGCGACACGGGCCCCTGCATGCACGAGGCGCTGTTCGACGACACGTACCTCAAGGACACTGGCGTCTCGACGCTCGATGTCGCCAAGGCCCTGATCGATGAGGGCTATCACCCCATGACGGTCTATTTCCCGCTGGTCGTCCATGGCGCGATGCTGATCGAGCCCACCGAAACGGAATCCAAGGAAAGCCTCGACCGCTTCATCGCGGTGATGCGCGGACTGGCCGGCGAGGCGAAGGCCGGCAGGACGGCGCGCTTCACGGGCGCTCCCTATTTCGCCCCGCGTGCCCGGCTGGATGAAACCCGCGCCGCGCGCCAGCCCGTGCTACGCTGGACGCCTCCAAAGCCGGCGGAGGCAGCCGAGTAGCGCGCGCCGCCCATCGAAAGTGGCGCAGCATGACGGCAAAGTATCTGGCGTGGGTTGCGGTTGCGGCGATGCTTGCCGCCACAGGGTCCTGTGCTGCGGAGGATGACCCCCATCACTTTCCGCCCATCGACGAAAGCGCGAGCGACCCTGACTTCAACGCCTTCAAGGAACGCTTGGAGGCGATTGTCGCCGCCCGCGACGCGGACGCGCTGATCGCCATCGTCGCGCCGGACATCAAGATCTCATTCGGAGGCGATGACGGCCAGGCGGAGTTCATTTCCGGCTGGCAGCCCGAGGATCCGAATTCGCCGATCTGGACCGAACTCTCGGCGATCCTCTCCCTTGGGCTCACGAAAGAGGAGATGGGCTGGACGGGGCCTTACGTGTTCTCGCGCTGGCCGGATCAATTCGATGCGTTTGAATATCTGCTCGTGCTCGACAAGGAGACGCCCCTGCTGGCCGATCCCTGCGATCCCGCGTCGGTCCTTGTGACGCTCGGCGATGCCATCGTTCGTCAAGCCGATCCGGACGATGGTGGGCCGAGCGCATGCGATTGGCCGCTCGAATACACTTCTGTCGACGATGAGAAGGGCCATAAAGGCTACATCGCGACCGATCGGATGCGCAGCCCGCTCGATTATCGCGCGAATTTTCAGAAGATCGACGGCGAGTGGCGTTTGGCTTTTCTGGTGGCGGGCGACTGACCCCGCCGCAGGCTAGTTGAGCTTGCCGCGAAGCTCGGCGATCGCCGTATCGGCGATCTTCTCGGCTTGGCCGGGCGTCATCCGGTCCCGGATGAGCGTCTCCGCCGCCATCACGGCCGCCTGCGTCGCCGCCGCGCGCACATCAGCGGCGGCTTGCGCTTCGGCTTGCGCGATCTTGGATTCGGCCTGTTCTGTCCGCCGCGCGATCAGCTGCTCGAGCTGCAGGCGCGTCTCGTGCGCCAGCCGCTCGGCCTCGGCCTTCGCTTCGGCGACGATCTCCTGCGCCTCGGTCTGCGCCTCGCGCTGGCGGCGCTGATATTGCGAGAGCAACTCTTGCGCCTCTTCGCGCAGGCGCCGCGCCTCTTCGAGTTCGGCCTTGATGCCCGCTGCGCGCTCGTCGAGCATCCGCGCGACCGTTCCCGGCGCGCCGGTGAAGATTGCAATCGCGAGGAAAATCAGAAGGCCGATCCCGACCCAGAACGTTGAATCGGCAAAATAGGCGTCCATCGACCTAGCTCCTTGCCGCCTGCACGGCGCGCGTCGCTTCGTCGGCCGGAACGCTCGTGCCCGTCAGCCGCTCGACGATCCCCGCCGCCGCTTCCGCCGCGATGCCCTCCACATTGGACAGCGCGGCATCCTTCATCGCGGCGATCTGCTTCTCGGCGGCCGCGAGGCGCTGGTCGAGCTCGGCCTCCGCGCTCGCGCGCTGCCGGTCGGTCTCGTCCTTCACCTGCTGGCGGGATTGATCCGCCAGCGCCCGGCCCTCGGCGCGCGCGTCGTTGACGGCCTTGATATAGGCCTTCTCGGCGGCTTCGGCCTGCGCCTGCAGTTCCTTTGCCTTGTCGAGGTCGTCCGCGATGCGGTCGCGCCGTTCCTCGATCACCGTCGCGATACGGGGCAGCGCGACGCGCGACAGGACGAAATAGAGAAACAGGAACGCGATCGCGAGCCAGAAGAGCTGGCCGGCGAAGTAATCCGGATTGAGCTGCGGCAACCCGCCTTCGCCGTGACCGGCGGTGCCAGTCTCGGTGTGCGTCTCCGGATGCGCGTCGCTGTGCCCTTCGTCCATGGCGCGTGGCCGCCTGGCTTAGAGCGCGAACAGCATGATCAGCGCGACGACGAGGCCAAAGAGGCCGGTCGCTTCGCAGAGCGCGAAGCCCAGCAGCAGATTGCCGCTCTGGCTGGCCGCCGCTCCCGGATTGCGCAGCGCGCCCGCGAGATAGTTGCCGAAGATGTTGCCGATGCCAACGCCCGCGCCCAAGAGGGCGAAGCAGGCAAGGCCCGCGCCGATGAATTTTGCGGCTTCCGCTTCCATGATCCTGGTCTCCTTAAGATGAACGGAAAGAACTTAGTGGTGATCGCCGTGTAGATGGATTGCGTCGTTGAGATAGATGCAGGTCAGCACAGCGAAGACATAGGCCTGCAAGAACGCGATGAGAAACTCGAGCGCGGTGACCGCGGTGATCGCGAGCAGGGGCGCGATGCCAACGACCGAGAGCGCACCGCCCGCGCCGAACAGCATGACGACGAAACCGCCGAAGACTTTGAGCATCGTGTGCCCGGCGAGCATGTTCGCGAACAACCGGACCGAGAGGCTGATCGGGCGCGACAGGAACGAGATGATCTCGATGACGACGATAAGTGGCAGAAGGAAGACCGGCACGCCCGCCGGCACGAACAGGCCAAGAAACCCGATGCCGTGCCGCGCGAAGCCGATCAGCAGCACGCCGATGAAGACCATCATGGCGAGCGCGAATGTCACGATGATGTGGCTCGTCACCGTGAACGAGCCCGGGATCATGCCCAGCACGTTGCAGAAAAGCACGAAGATGAAGAGCGTGAAGACGAACGGGAAATACTGCATGCCCTCTGTGCCGATGGTCGATCGCACCATGCCGGCGATGAATTCGTAGGAGAGCTCGGCCAGCGATTGCATCCGGCTCGGCACCATGCGCCGTCCGCCCATCGCAAGCGTGAGGAAGAGCGACGCGCCGATGACCGCGATTGCCATCCAGAGCGAGGAATTGGTGAAGGAGAGGTCGAGCGTGCCGACATGGAGCGGCACGAGCGTCTCGATCTTGAACTGGTGCATCGGGTCGATGCCCGACGCCAGCATTTCAAACCGCATGGAAAGCGACCCCTCGCAAGCCTAGTCGGAGCGGGGGGCGTTCTGTTCGTTCATCTCGCGCGCGGCACGCAGCACGTTGAAAAACCCTGCTGCAACGCCAAGTGCGAAAAAGATGAGCAGAAAAGCTGGCCCCGTTTCGAGCCACGCATCGAGGATGTACCCAAGGCCGCCGCCGACCACGACCGCCGCGATAAGCTCGGTCGACAATCGAAACGCCGCGCCGAGGGCCGATCGCCCCTGCGTGGGACCTTCGGGTTGATGCCGCCGCCGCGCCGTCTCGATCCGGTGTTCGAGCGTATCGAGCGTGGAGGAAGGCCGTTCGTTGCGATCGGACATCCTGCACTCTTGCGCGCAAGCACCAAGCCGATCAAGGGCGCAAATCGCACGCCATCAGCCTGAAAGCCGCGCGGACCATAGAGAGCGCACCCGCCCCCGTCAAGCACATGCGAATGCCAGCTAAGCATTTGATTTGAAGACGAAAAGCAACGGAATTGACAATCCGCCGCAGGGCGCGTTTCGCAATTGCGGAAAAGCCCGCAAGGCGCTGCTAGCCGGCGCGGACGATCCCTCGTGTGAGCATCCGCGCGAGCGCCCGTGCGGTCTCTGGGATGTCGGGCATCGCTTGGCTGCTGGCGCGGCGCAGCGCCATGCCGTCGAGCAGCGCCGACCACAGAATGAAGAAATCGCCGGGCGGGATCTGGGGGTCGAGCATGCCCCGCGACTGCGCGAACGTAATGAAAGCGAGCGAGCGCTGCGCGATCCTCGCCTCGACGATCGCGACGAGATCCGCCTTCACCCCGCGCGGCGCGAGCGTGAAGAAATCGATATAGATGCGCCGCCAGCGTCGGTCGCTCGCGTGGCGCGCGAGCTGGACCGCGAGAAATTTCTCGATCGCGATCTGCGGATCGCGCGTCTCGGCTCCGATGAGGCGCAGCGCCTCCTCGGTCACATCCAGATCCTCTTCGAGCCGCTGTTCCATGATCGCGGCGAAAAGCGTCTCCTTGTTGCGGAATTGGCGGCGGATCGCGCCCGCATCCAGCCGTGCGCGCTCTGCGATGTCGCCGATCGTCGTCTTCTCGAAGCCTTTCGTGTTGAAGACGGCGCGCGAGGCGGCGAGTACGCGGTCTCTTTCCCGCGGCGTGAGGGGATGGGGCGGCGCAGGCCGTACGTTTCCTCGCGATGCGGGTGCTTTGCGTCGCGCCGGCGGCTTCGTCGAACGAGCGGGCGCTTTCGCTGGCCGTTTCATGGGCAACGGTTCCCCTTGTGGTCGTGCCGGAGCATGCGGCGGGTGCCGCACGCGCGCAATGACCTCCCTATTCGGCGGCGAGAACGCGTTCAGCGCCTTCCAGATCGACCGAGACGAGCTGGGAAACGCCGCGCTCCGCCATCGTGACGCCGAACAGGCGGTGCATCCGCGACATTGTCAGGGCGTGGTGCGTGATGATGAGGAAGCGCGTCTGGGTCGTCGCGGCCATTTCCTCCAAGAGCGAGCAGAACCGGTCGACATTGGCGTCATCGAGCGGCGCGTCGACTTCGTCGAGCACGCAGATCGGCGCGGGGTTCGAGAGGAACACCGCAAAGATGAGCGAGAGCGCCGTCAGTGCCTGCTCGCCCCCCGAAAGCAGCGAGATCGAGGCGGGCTTCTTGCCCGGCGGCCGCGCGAGGATCTCAAGGCCTGCTTCCAGCGGATCGTCCGATTCGACGAGCGTGAGTTCGGCTTCCCCGCCGCCGAAGAGGCTTGCGAACAGCCGCTTGAAGTGCCCGTTCACGATGTCGAAGGCGGCGAGCAGCCGCTCGCGCCCCTCGCGGTTGAGGCTCGAAATGCCGCCGCGCAATTTTGCGATCGCACCTTCGAGGTCGGACCGCTCCTGCACCATCGAATCGAGCCGCGCCTGCGCTTCCTGCGCTTCGTCCTCGGCCTGAAGATTGACGCCGCCAAGGCTCTCCCGGTCGCGCCGGAGCTTGTCGACGCGCGCTTCGATCTCCTCGATCGCGGGAAGCGGCGCGCCCACGGGATGCTCGGCGCGGGCCAGAAGATCCTGCGGCGCGCAGTCGAGCTGTTCGTGCGCCTGGCGGGCGAATTCGGCAAGCCGCGCGCGCGCCCCGTCTAGCATCGCTTCGGCGCGCGCACGCGATTCGCGCAGCGCCGAGAGATCGTGCGAGGCCTGCTTGGCGGCGCGGTCGGCTTCGGTGAGGCGGTTCTCGGCTTCCGCGAGCGCATCCGCCGCCGCGCGGCGCGCCGCTTCCGCCGTGTCGATCGCATCCATCAAACGCGCGCGCGCCTCCGCGATCCGCGCCGGCTCCTCGGCAAGGCGCGCGGCTTCCGCCTCGTCCTGCGCCAGACGCTCGAGCAATTGCTCGCTTTGGTTTTCGGCGCTCGCGGCCCGGTTCGTCCAATCCTCCCGCTCGCGCAGGATCGTCAGGCGCCGCTCGCCGCGCAGCGCGTCTTCACGGCGCAGGCCCTCGAGCGCGGCCCGCGCATCGCTCAAGGCCGCGCGCAGCGTGCCGACCGTCTGCTTCTGCTCCGCCTGCCGCGCGAGCAGATCACCGCCGTCGCCGAGATCGCGCAGCGCCGCCTCGGCCTGGGCTTGTTCTGCGAGCGCGTCGCGGTGCGCGGCGTGCCGCCGCGCGAGCGTGTCTTCGAGCGCCTGAAGCCGGGACGAGGCCTGCGCCGCTTCGCGCTCGAGCCGCTGCAGCGTCTCGCGGGCGCGCTGTGCATCGGTTTCGGCGACGCGGATTGCCTGCCGCGCGGCAGCATCGGCATCGCGCGCCGCGCGGGCGCTCGCCTGCGCCTCGCTCAGTGCCTCGCGCGCGGCCTTGACTTGCGCATCGCCGGCGATCAGCTCGCGCTCGAGTTCGCGCAGTCGGTTGCGTTGCGAGAGCCGGATCGCGGCCGCCGTCGGCGCATCGGCCGCCGCCGTAAAGCCGTCCCAGCGCCACACGCCACCATCGAGCGAGACGAGCGCCTGACCGGCCTTGAGCGCGGGCTGCAGCCGCATTCCGTCTTCGGGTTGAATGACACCGATTTGCGCGAGCCGGCGCGCGAGGGCGGGCGGCGCCTCGACCACGTCGCCCAGCGCCATCACGCCTTCGGGCAGAAGGGGCGCGGTCGGATCTTCGGGCAGCGCGCGCCAATGGATGGGTGCCGCCTCATCGAGCGGGGCAACCAGATCGTCGCCCAGCGCGGCCCCGAGCGCGGCTTCATAGCCGGGCGCAACGCGCACCTGATCGATGAGCGGCGGGAAGAGATCGGGCGTGCTCGCGCGCAGCAATTTCTCGATCGTCTGCGCCTCGGCGCGCAGCCGCTCGAAATGACGCTCCAAGGGTGCGAGCGCCTCGCGGCAGGCATCTTCCTGCGACTGCGCGGTCGCGCGCGCGGTCTCCAGCGCGATCTGCGCCGAGCGGGCCGAATCGAGCCCGGCCTCCGCCACGCGCGATTCGGCCTGCGCGGCCGTAATGTCGGGCAGCGCCGAAAGAAGGGCCTGCGACTGGCTGACCTCGGCCTCGCTGCTCGCGATCTCGGCGGCGAGCTTAGCGACGCGCGCGGTCGCCGCCTCGATCTGCTGCTCGAACGCGCGGCGCTGCGCGCTGTGCGCGGCCGCGTCGTGCGACACCTGATCGAGCAGCGCTTCGCCCTCGCTGAGCGCTGTATCGCATTCGCGA
This sequence comes from Alphaproteobacteria bacterium, assembly GCA_016124385.1. Classification (GTDB taxonomy): domain Bacteria; phylum Pseudomonadota; class Alphaproteobacteria; order Micropepsales; family Micropepsaceae; genus JACADY01. The sequence goes on from WGNU01000005.1 coordinate 413,047, forward strand.
ACCTGAGCCTCGGCAGCAGCCGCGCGATCGCCAGCCGCTTCGGCGGCACGTGCCAGGGCGTCTTCCTCCTCGGCGAGCCGCGTCACCATCGCGCGCGCGTCTTCCACCTGACGCCGCTCGCGCGCGAGATCGCTCTGCCATTGAACGATGCGGGCCTGAAGCCGCGCCGCGTCCTCGCGCGCCTTGGCTTCCTCGCGGTCGAGCCCCTCGCGCTCATGCGTGAGACGCTGGAGCGCGGCCGCTTTCTCCGCCTCGGCGTGACGCAGCGGCACGAGCGCCTCGGCGGCATCGGCTTGCGCCCGCGACCATTGGCTGGCCGCCTCCGCAGCGCTCGCGCAATCGCCTTCGAGCGTTGCGAGCGCGGCTTCGCTCGCCGAAACGTTCTCGGCGCTCGCCGTCCATCGCAGGTGATGGGCGAGGGCTTCCGCCTTGCCGAGCGTGACGGTAATCGATTTGTAGCGCTGCGCCTGGCGGGCCTGGCGCTTGAGAAGCGTCAGTTGCGCTTCGAGCTCCTGCAGCACGTCGCTGAGGCGCTGCAGATTCGTCTCGGCCGCGCGCAGCCGCAACTCGGCCTCGTGCCGGCGCGAGTGAAGCCCGCTGATGCCGGCGGCCTCTTCCAGGATCGTCCGCCGCTGGATGGGCTTGGCGTTGATGATCTGGGAGATCTGGCCCTGCCGTACGAGCGCGGCGGAATGCGCGCCGGTCGAGGCATCCGCGAACAGCAATTGCACGTCGCGCTGGCGCACGTCGCGCCCGTTCACGCGGTAGAGCGATCCGGCCTCCCGCTCGATGCGCCGCGAGACCTCCAGCACGTCGCTCTCGTTGAATGCGGCCGGGGCCCGCCGCTTGGCGTTGTCGATCGTGAGCACGACCTCCGCCATGTTCCGGCGCGGGCGCGCGCTCGTTCCTGCGAAGATCACGTCTTCCATTTCGCCGCCGCGCAGCGATTTGGCGCTGGCCTCGCCCATCACCCAGCGGAGCGCCTCGAGCAAGTTCGACTTGCCGCACCCGTTCGGCCCGACGACGCCGGTGAGGCCCGTCTCGATCCGCAACTCCGTCGGCTCGACGAAGGATTTAAAGCCCGAAAGGCGGAGGCGCGTGATCTGCAAGGCGAGTCGGTCTCTAGTTCGGGGCGTCCGCCTCCGGCAGCATCGATTTGAAGAGTTCCTCGAACTCGCTAAACGAATGCTCGCCGCTGACGATCTGACCGTTGATCACGAAGGTCGGGGTTGCGCTCACCCTATAAAGGCTCTGCGCGTCGGCGACGATCGCGTTGATGCGGTCGATCTCAACACGATTCTTAAGGCAGGTTTCAACCTGTTCGCGTGAGAGCCCCGCGCGCCGCGAGATTTCGATGAGTCCCGTTCTGGGATCAGGCACGAAAGCCCACGTGGACTGATTCTCGAACAGCAGGCCAACAAAGCGGAAATACTGGTCGCGCGGCAGACAGCGCGCGACGACCGAGCCCGCCATTGCGACATCGTCCAGCGGATATTCGCGGAAAACGAACTTCACGAGGCCCGCCTCAATGTAGTTTTTCTTGATCGAGGGGAAAACGGTCTGGTGGAACCGCGAGCAATGTCCGCAGGTCATTGAGGCATATTCGATCATCGTGATCGGCGCGTCGTCCTTGCCAAGGATCATGTCGTCGTCGCGCAATGTCATGGGCAGCTTGGGCGCTCCATCCGAGGAATCGCTTGGCGCGAAGAGGAAGAAAACGAGCGCGAGAACGACCGCGACGATGGCCGTGCCGGCTGCAATGATAGTGAGTTCGGGACGGGGCATGGGCGCGCGCTACCTCGGGGGCCGGGAAAAGACTGGCGGACCATAAGGAGACCTGCCGATTTGCTCAATCCCGCGCGTCACCCCCCGCGGCGCGGCGCGTTGGCGCGCGCGGCAAGGCGGGTCCCGATCGCGCGCAGGCGGTCGCGCAATTCCGGATCCTTGACGCGGGCCACGCCGTCCTCGATCGCGGCGCGCGTCTGCGGTGCGACCGGGCGGTTGACGGGCGCGGGCTCGGGCGCCGGCCGCGCGAGCCTCGTCTGCACAAGCTTTAGCCGATCGATAGGAACGCCGCCCAGATAGGCATTCACGCGGCTGAGGATCTCGGGCGCCAGATGCTGCAGCTTCAGCGCCGCCGCCCCGTCGACCTGGATGACGAAGGTCGATCCGTCCGGCCCGCGGATGATTCGCCCGGGCCGCGATTGGCGCGCGAGTTGCGGCCCGATGATGCGCGGCCACTGTGTGATCAATTCGAGCGAAGGAAAACCGTGCCTCGCGAGCGCCTTTTCCGCTGCCTTCGGCAGGATCCGTGACAGCCGCGAGAGCCCGCGCGTGCGCCGGGCCGGTATCTCAGCCATGCCTTGCCTTGCTCCGGGCATGCCGCTCATCCCTTGACGGCGCGCCGTGCGCCGCGATGGGGTAAGCCATGTCGATTGAGTCTGACCGTACCGCGCCCCTCCCGCAAGCCTCTCCGGCGAGCGAGCTGCTCGCCTGGTACGAACGCCATCGCCGCGTCCTGCCCTGGCGCCAGCGGCGCGGCCGGCCGGACCCTTACAAGGTCTGGCTCTCGGAAATCATGCTGCAGCAGACGACCGTCAAGACGGTGCTGCCCTATTTCGCCGATTTCCTGGCGCGCTGGCCGCGCGTCGCCGATCTGGCGGCCGCCGATCGCGACGACGTGCTGCGCGCCTGGGCGGGGCTTGGCTATTACGCGCGGGCGCGCAATCTCCATGCCTGCGCGCAGGCCGTCATGCGCGAGCATGGCGGAAAATTTCCATCGAGCGAAGCCGGCCTGCGTACGCTGCCGGGCATCGGCGTCTATACCGCCGCCGCGATTGCCGCGATCGCATTCGGCGAGCGGACGGCGCCGGTCGATGGCAATATCGAGCGCGTGATAGCAAGGCTCGCCGCTATCGAGACGCCGCTGCCCGCCGCCAAGGACGACATCCGCGAGACGATGCGCCCGCTGGTGCCCGAGGATCGCCCCGGCGATTTCGCGCAGGCCCTGATGGATCTGGGCGCGATGATCTGTACACCGAAGAAGCCGGCTTGCGGGCTCTGCCCGTGGGAGGTGCGCTGCGCCGCCCGCGCCGCCGGGATCGCCGAGACCCTGCCGAGAAAGGCTGGCAAGCGCGCCCCCGGAACGCGCTTCGCCATCGCCTATGTGCTGGAGGATGAAACGGGCGCGGTGCTGCTGCGCCGCCGGCCGGACAAGGGGCTGCTGGGCGGCATGCTCGAGGTCCCCTCGAGCGACTGGTCGGAGAAGCCGCCGTCCGCCCGCGCCGCGCCGCCGGCGGACCTAAAGGCGTTCAAATGGAAGCGGCTCGACGGGACGGTCGCCCACACCTTCACGCATTTTCGCCTGGAGCTGATCGTCGCGCACGCGCTATGCGGCAAGGCCAAAAGGCCCGAGGGGATTTGGACCGCACGCGCGGCGCTGCGCGGCGAGGCGCTGCCGACCCTGATGCGCAAGATCCTCGCCCACGCGCTGGAGCGCTAGGCTAGCCCGCCAGTTCCGCGCGAATGGCCTGGCGCAGGAGATCGATCGGCTTCAGCGCGCCCGCTTCCTCGAAATGCCAGAACGTCCAGCCGTTGCACGCGGGAAGCCCCTGCACATGCGCACCGATCGCGTGGATCGACCCCGTCGCATCGCCGCAGACGAGCGTTCCGTCCGCGCGCACTTTGGCGGCGTGCCGCCGCCCCGGTCCCACCAGCACCGTGCCGGGCGCGAGCATCCCGCGCTCGACGAGAACGCCGAACGCGACGCGCGGCTCCTGCCGCTTCGAGCGGCTGGACGCGACCGCGACCGGATCGGCCGGCGCGATCGCGGCGATGCGCGCGCGCGCCTTGGCGGCATAGGTCGCATCGCGCTCGATACCGACGAAATGCCGCCCGAGTTTCTTCGCGACCGCGCCGGTTGTCCCGGTGCCGAAGAAGGGATCGAGCACGACATCGCCCGGCTGGCTTGCCGCGAGGATGACGCGGTGGAGCAGCGCCTCGGGCTTTTGCGTCGGGTGGGCCTTCTGGCCGTCCTCGCCCTTCAGCCGCTCCGCGCCCGTGCAGAGTGGCAGCAGCCAGTCTGAGCGCATCTGCAGATCCTCGTTCAGCGCCTTCATGGCGTCGTAGTTGAAGGTGTAGCGCTTGCCCCGCGGGTCGCGCGCCGCCCAGATCAGCGTCTCGTGCGCGTTCGTGAAGCGCCGCCCCTTGAAATTGGGCATCGGATTGGTCTTGCGCCAGATGATGTCGTTGAGGATCCAGAACCGCAGGTCCTGAAGGATCGTCCCGACACGGAAGATGTTGTGATAGGAGCCGATGACGAAGAGGCTGCCCGTCGGCTTCAACACCCGGTGGCAGGCCGCCAGCCAGTCGCGCGTGAAGGCGTCATAGGCCGCGAAACTGTCGAATTGGTCCCACGCGTCATCGACCGCATCGACCCGGCTCTGGTCGGGCCGCGTGAGTTCGCCGCGCAATTGAAGATTATAGGGTGGGTCCGCGAAAACGAGATCGACCGAGGCTTCGGGCAGGGCGGCTAGCGCTGCGATGCAATCGCCCACATGGATTTGGTCAAGCGCGAGCGATTGCCCGCGGAACTGTGCCGCAACGGTCATGAAGAGAGCCCCACCAGGAATGCGCGCCGGTGTTTTTGGTGTCCGGTCGCGCTAAGGGAGGCGATCCTGAGTCACGCTCGACTCGCCGTCAAGAGTCTCGTTGAATCATAGTGTTAACTTGAGTCCCGCGACTCCGCTCGCCCCCAGATTTTGTGTCAACAGCGATCGCACGGGCGCGAAGCTTCGCCGATGCTCCGGGCACGGACCATATTGGGCGAGCGCGGCGCGGTGCGAGGGGGATGGATAGCCTTTATGGCCCTCGAAGCCGTATTGGGGATAGAGGTCGGCGAGCGCGACCATCAAGCGGTCCCGCGCGACCTTGGCGAGGATCGAGGCGGCGGCGATTGAGGCCGAAAGCCCGTCCCCTTTGATGATTGCCTCGCCGGCACACGGAAGCGCGGGCAGGGCGTTGCCGTCGACGAGCACATGGGCTGGCGCGATGCTCAGTGAACGGACGGCCTCGCTCATTGCCTTTAGGCTGGCCTGACGAATATTGATACGGTCGATCTCCGCCGCGCTGACGATCGCCACGGCAAAGGCGATCGCGCGCTCGCGGATCGCCGCGTCCAGCGCCTCGCGCCGCGCGGGCGTGAGCTTCTTTGAATCGTTGAGCCCCTTGGGCGCGCGGCCGGGATCGAGAATGACCGCGGCCGCGACGACCGGCCCCGCGAGGGGTCCGCGCCCGGCCTCATCGACGCCGGCGACCGGCCCCGCCGCGCGGGCTTCGAATCGGAAATCGACCATCCCCCATGGTCACAGGAACGAGAGCTGGCCGGAAGTGTTGGGGCGCCTGAAGCGCGAAACGTCGAGCGGCGGCCCCTCCCGGCCGAGCCCGTAGCGCCGGACGGCGAGGCGGAAGCGCTTGGCGAGGATCTCGGCAAACTCGCCTGTCCCGCGCATGCGCTCGCCCCATTTGGCATCGTAGTCGCGCCCGCCGCGCATCTGCCTGACGATCGAGAGCACGTGCTGGGCCTTGTCCGGGCGATGCTCGGCCAGCCATTCGCGCAGATGGTCCTTGATCTCGAGCGGGAGGCGCAGGAGCACATAGCCCGCGAGCTCCGCGCCCGCCTCGGCCGCCGCCGCCAGCACGCGCTCGAGCTCCCAATCGTTGAGTGCGGGGATGACCGGCGCGAACATCACGCCCGTCGGCACGCCCGCCTGCGAGAGAACGCGGATCGCCTCCAGCCGCTTGGCAGGCGTCGAGGCGCGCGGCTCCATCGCCCGCGCAAGGTCGCGGTCGAGCGTCGTCACTGAGAGCGCGACCCTTGTCAGATTGTCCTTCGCGAGCGAGGCCAGGAGATCCACATCGCGCGCGACCAGCGCCGATTTGGTGACGATCGTGACCGGGTGATTGGCCTCGCGCAGCACGCTGAGGATCTCGCGCATCAGGTCGTGGTCGCGCTCGATCGGCTGATAGGGATCGGTGTTGGTACCGATGGCGATCGGCTTGGGCACATAAATGGGATCGGCGAGCTCGGCGCGCAGCAGCTCCGCCGCCTTGGGCTTCACGAACAGCCGCGTCTCGAAATCGAGCCCCGGCGAGAGCCCCAGATAGGCGTGCGTCGGCCGCGCGAAACAATAGAAACAGCCATGCTCGCAGCCTCGATAGGGGTTGATCGAGCGGTCGAACGAAATGTCGGGCGACTGGTTGCGCGTGATGATGCTGCGCGAGGCATCGACCGAGACGCGCGTCTCGATCCGCCTTGGCGGCGCGTCGTGCACGCCCCAGCCGTCGTCGGTGAGGACGCGGCTCTCCTTCTCGAACCGCCCTGAGGCATTCGAGAGGCTGCCGCGCCCTTGGGCGGGAAGGGCGGTGGTCTCGCCAGGATCGGGGGAAGCAGCGAGTCCGGGCGGGCGGGGCGGTCGTCTTGGCATGCCGCACGCTAGCCGATTCATGAGAACAAAGAAAGAACATTATCACTGTGTCGCGAGGTCGCGGCGGTGTTGCAACCATGCGACGGGTCCTGTCTTGGGGAAAACGCGGCCATTCGGCATAGTTGGCAGACCATGTTGAGTATTGTGATTCCAACCCTGAACGCGGAGCGGCATTTGCCGCGAACGCTGAGTGCGTTGGTCAACGGCGCGGTCCGTGGCCTCGTGCGCGAGGTGATCGTGACCGATGGCGGCTCGACCGACATGACCGAGGCGATCGCGGATGCGGCGGGCGCGGAATTCATTCGCGCGCCGCGTGGACGCGGCTCCCAATTGGCGGAAGGCGCGCGCCACGCCAAGGGCCCCTGGCTTCTATTCCTCCACGCCGACACGGTGCTGGAGGGCGGCTGGGAGGAAGAGGTCGAGCGCTTCATGGAGCGCGCGGGCCAGGGCGATGTGGCCGCGGCCTTCCGCTTCGCGCTGGATGATCTCTCGCCCGCCGCCCGCAGGCTCGAAATGATGGTCGCCTGGCGCTGCTGGCTGCTGGCGCTGCCGTATGGCGATCAGGGCCTCTTGATGTCGAAGCGCTTCTACGAGCGCCTCGGCGGCTATGCGGAAATCCCGCTGATGGAGGATGTCGATATCGTCCGCCGCATCGGGCGCGGCCGCATGCATCGCTTGCGCGCCCGCGCCTTGACGAGCGCCGAGCGCTATCGCGGCGAGGGTTATCTCCTGCGGCCCTTGCGCAATCTCTCGATCCTCACGCTCTACGCCCTCAACGTGCCGCCGCGCGTGCTCGCCCGCCTCTACGGGTGAGTGAGGGCCGGACCCTCGTCATTTTCGTCAAGGCACCGGTGGCGGGCAGGGTGAAATCGCGCCTCGCCCGCACGATGGGCGCCGCGCGCGCCGCCGCGATCTACCGTACTCTCACGCGAACGATCCTGCGCGCGATCAGCGACCCGCGTTGGCGCACGGTCCTGGCGGTCGCCCCCGATGACGCGAGGGGCCAGACGTTCGCCGGCCTGTGGCCGGCGGGGCTCGCGCGCCGCGGGCAGGGCTTGGGCGATCTGGGCGAGCGAATGGGGCGCGTCTTTCGCGCGGCGCCGCCCGGCCCTTGCGTCATCGTCGGCAGCGATTGTCCTGCGATGACCCGCGCCCATATCGCGGCGGCCTTTCGCGCGCTGGGACGCGCCGATGCGGTGGTGGGACCGGCCGAGGATGGCGGGTATTGGCTCATCGGCCTCAAGGGCGCGCCGCGCCGTCCACGGATTTTCGAAGGCGTGCGTTGGTCAACCGAACACGCGCTCGCCGATACGCTGGCCGGCTTGCCGAAGGAATGGCGGATCGCCCGCATCGACACCCTCCGCGACATCGACACGGAGGCGGACTGGCGGGCGTGGTCCGCAGGACGAGGCCCATCCCAGCGGTCATGGTCCGCGAAGGCGGGCCATCCATGACTTGCTGTCTGGGGGTCACCCTCTCGTCACCGCCCGCGCATGCGGGTGGTCCATGCGTTCGGGCATATCGGCAAATCATGGATTGGCCGGACGAAGCCGGGCAATGACGGGCCTACCGATCCCGCCCTTCGAGCAGCCGCGGCATGATCTCGACGAAATTGCACGGCCGGTGGCGGATATCGAGCTGCGTTTTGAGGATGCCGTCCCAGCCGTCCTTCACCGCGCCGGTCGAGCCCGGCAGGCAGAAAATATAGGTCCCGCTCGCAAGTCCCGCGCAGGCGCGCGATTGCAGCGTCGAGGTGCCGATCGTCTGAAAGCTGATCGCGTGGAAGACGGCGGAGAACCCGTCGATCTCCTTCTCAAAGAGCGGCTTCAGCGCCTCGACGGTGACATCGCGGCCCGTGAGCCCCGTGCCGCCCGTCGTGATGATCGCATCGACGCCCTTGTCCGCGATCCAGGCCTTAACCTGCGCGCGGATAACCTTGATGTCGTCCTTGACGATGGCGCGCGCCACGAGTCGGTGCCCCGCCGCCGCGATCCGCGCGGCCAGCGTGTCGCCCGACGTGTCGTTCGCCTCGCTGCGCGTATCCGAGACCGTCAGAACCGCGATCCCGATCGGAACGAAGGCGATCGTCTCATCGATCCGGCTCATCAGGGCGCCCCCGTTCCGCGATAGACCGGCCAGGCGCCCGCCGCCATCTCATCGACCCCGTGCGTCGTTCCGGAGAAGCGGTGCTCGTAGATCCATAGATTGGTCATCACGCGTTCGAGATAGGTGCGCGTTTCGCGCGCGGGAATGCTCTCGGCATAGAGCAGCGGATCGGCGCGGTAGTCCATCTCCTCCAGCCAGCGGCCGAGATTGCCCGGCCCGCCGTTGTAGGCGGTTGCGAGCATCAAGATGTTGCCTCGCGGATTGCCGAACGCCATCACCTCGCGAAGATATTGCTGGCCGAGGCGCAGATTGGTCATCGGATCGAGCAGCTGGTCGGGATCGCTGCTGCCGCTCAAATGCCGCGCCGTCGCGGGCATGATCTGCATGAGGCCCGTCGCGCCCGCCGGGCTTTGGGCACGGATGTCGAACTTGCTCTCCGCGCGCACGAACGCGTGGACGAGCGCGGGATCGAGATTGAGGGTCCGCCGCGTGCTCGGCCCCAGCACGGGGAACAGCGCATCGATCATGCCGTAGGGATTGCCGGTCGATTGCGCGACCTTCATCGAAAGGCCCGGCAGCTCCAGCGCCTCACCGAGCGCGGCGAACGCAGTATCGTGCGTGATCGGCAGGCGGCCGAGGGCCGCGAAGAACTCATCGAACGCCAGCGCGTCGCGGTCCACCTGGACGAGCGCGATGCCCCGGTCGATCGCGGCATCCGCGCCGCGCAGCGCCGCGATCTCGCGCGCGCTGGGCGCATTGGTTTTCCATTGGAAGGGAAGGTCGCGCCCCAGCACGCGCAGCGCCAAGAGGCCGTAGAATGTGTCGGGGATCCGCGCGGCCTGCTCCAGCAATGTCGTCAGCCGTTCGGGCCGCTGCGCCAAGAGATTTGCGCGCGCCGCCCAGAAGGCGCCTGCGGAGCGCGTCCAGCCGCTCACATCGGCGCCCGCGAGCGATTCAAAGAAACCTGCCGCCTCGCTATAGCGCCCCAGGCGATAGGCCGAGAGCCCGGCCACCCAATCGGCGAGCGGCAGGTCGCGGCGCCCCGCGCCCGCCACGTCGCCGGCGATCGCGAAGGCTTTGTCGTCCTTGCGCTCGATGTAATAGGACCATGCAATGCGCTGGCGCAGCGCGTCGTATTCAGCGGGATCGAGCCGCCCCCGCGCGCGCTCGTCATCGATCATGCGCAGCGCCTGCGTCGGCCGGTCGTCGCGGATGAGGCCGATCACCTTCATCTCCATCCGTGCCGCGCGGGCCGTCAGCCGCATTTCGTTCGGCACGTCCTCGTTGATCGGCCGCCGCTTCGCTTCGAGCGGCGCCGCGACGCCTGCGCCCGCCCGCTTGCGCGCGAGCGTATAGAGACGATCCGCACCCGGATGATCGCCGTAGCGCTCCATCCACGCGCTCAATTCCTGTGGCGTCGCACGCCAGGCGGTCGGGTGGAGGTAGCGCTCGAAGAGCACGTGGCCCATCAGCACCGGATTGCCGAGTTTGGCGATCGCCGCGTCGGCCGCCTTCATGTCGCCGCGCGCCTGCGCCGCGAAGATATCGCGGTAGAGCGCAACGTCGCTGTCGGTGAGAACGCGGAAGGAATCGGGCACCGGCCTCGCCGCAACCGGCCCCGTAGCGAGTAGGGCAACAAGCAGCACAGCGAGAATCGAAACGACCCGGGGCATCGACAGGGGATGCGCGATCGGCTTGGCCGCTGTCAAGAAAGCGCCTCCAGTTTCTCCGCGATGCTTAAGAAATCGCGCCACACATAGCGTTTGTTGAGCGGATTGCGCAGCAGGCCCGCCGGATGGAACGTCGCGATCAGCGGAATATCCAGCCCGTCGCGGCGATAATGCCCCCATTTGCCGCGCAGCCGCGTGATCCCCTCGCTGCGCCCGAGCAGATGCTTGGCCGCGATATTGCCGACCGCAACGAGGATCTCGGGGCGCACGAGCGCGATATGCCGCTCGACGAAGGGAATGCACGCGGCCATTTCCTGCGGCGTTGGCTCGCGGTTTCCGGGCGGGCGCCAGAAGATCATGTTCGTGATGTAGCACGAGCTCCGGTCGCGCCCGATTGAGGCGATGATGCGGTCGAGCAATTGCCCGCTCGGGCCGACGAACGGCAGCCCGCGCAGATCTTCCTCGCGCCCCGGCGCCTCGCCGATGAACATGAGTGGCGCTTCGGGGTTGCCGTCGGCGAAGACGAGATTGGTCGCCGTCGTCTTGAGGCTGATACCCTCTAGGGCCTCGAGCGCGGCTTTCAGCGCATCGAGGCTCTGGCAGCGCGCCGCGATCGCGCGGGCATCGCCCGCTTCTTTTCCACCTAAGCTTGCGGAGGACAACATTTGCCGCTCCTCCCCCCACCCGGCTCGCTCTGCTCGCCGACCTCCCCGCGAGGGGGAGGTGAGACGCTCCTCCCCCTCCCCCTTGTGGGGAGGGGTCAGGGGTGGGGGTGAGAGGTCGCGAGATCTGCGAGCGGCGCTGAGATGATCGACCGGCGCCTCGCCGAGCAGGAGGTCTTCGCCCATCGCGCCCAGCCATTGCAGCATCGCGCGCGGCCGGGCGCGCAACGGGTCGTGCCGGCTGAGCCCGCCGGGCCCCGCGCCCTGATCGCTTGAGTTTTCCGCCTCGCCCGCCATGGTCCCGCGACGTTCCGTAAGGTTGACCGCGACGAGCGAGCCGCCGCATAACCGCTTGCGCGATCGGTGATCGCACAGAGCTAACGGAAAAGACGAAAGAAGAAAAATGTCTGAGGAACGGCCCGACCGCGAGTCGATGGAGTATGACGTTGTGATCGTTGGCGGCGGCCCTGCGGGTCTGTCGGCGGCCATTCGTCTGAAACAACGCGCGGCCGAGAAGGGCGAGGAGATCTCCGTCTGCGTCCTCGAGAAGGGGGCCGAGATCGGCGCGCACATTCTCTCCGGCGCCGTCATCGATCCGATCGGCCTGACTGAGTTGATCCCGGACTGGAAAGAAAAAGGAGCGCCGCTCGAAACGCCCGTCACGGACGACCGCTTCCTCTATATGGGCCCGGCCGGCCATCTGCGCGTGCCGAACTTCATCTTCCCGCCGCTGATGTCGAACCACGGCAACTACATCGCCAGTTTGGGCAATGTCTGCCGTTGGCTTGCACAGCAGGCGGAGGAATTGGGCGTTGAGATCTATCCCGGCTTCGCCGCCGCCGAGGTGCTGTACGACAGGCAAGGCCGCGTCATCGGCGTTGCGACGGGAGACATGGGCGTCGGCCGCGAAGGCGAGCACAAATCGTCCTTTACGCCGGGCATGGAGCTGCTGGGCAAGTACACGCTTATCGCAGAGGGCGTGCGCGGTAGCCTCGCGAAACAGCTCATCAAGAAATTCGAACTGTCAGCGGGCCGCGAGCCGCAGAAATTCGGCATCGGACTCAAAGAGCTCTGGCAGGTGCCGGCGGCAAACCACAAACCGGGCCTCGTCGTTCACACGATGGGCTGGCCGCTGTCGAACGACACCGGCGGCGGCTCGTTCATGTACCATTTCGGCGACAACTACGTCGCGATCGGGTTCGTCGTTCACCTCAACTACAAGAACCCCTATCTCTCGCCGTTCGACGAATTCCAGCGCTACAAGACGCACCCCTCGATCCGTCCCTACCTGGAGGGCGGCAAGCGCATCGCCTATGGCGCGCGCGCGATCACCGAGGGCGGCTTCCAATCGGTGCCGAAGCTGATCTTCCCGGGCGGCGCGCTGATCGGCTGCTCGGCCGGCTTCGTCAACGTGCCGCGCATCAAGGGCAGCCATAACGCGATCGCGACCGGCATGATGGCGGCCGATGCGATTGCCGACGCGCTCGCCGAAGGCCGCGCGCATGACGAGCTGACCGCGTACCCTGAGGCCTATGAGGGCTCGCACGTCTATCAGGACTTGAAGCGCGTGCGGAACGTGAAGCCGCTCTGGACGCGCTTTGGCACGTTCCTGGGCGTCGGGCTCGGCGGCTTCGACATGTGGATGAATCAGCTTTTCGGCGTGTCCCTCTTCGGCACGCTTAAGCACGGCAAGCCCGACTACGCCTCGCTCGACACGGCCGCCAAGTCGCAGCCCATTTCCTATCCCAAGCCAGACGGCGTTATCAGTTTCGATAAATTGTCGTCTGTTTTCCTTTCCAACACGAATCACGAGGAGGACCAGCCCGTCCACTTGACGTTGAAGGACCCGGCTGTTCCGATCGCCTATAATCTGCCGACCTATGCCGAGCCGGCGCAGCGCTATTGCCCGGCGGGCGTCTATGAAGTCGTGCGGGACGAAAAGGGCGACAACCCGCGCTTCGTGATCAACGCCCAGAACTGCGTGCATTGTAAGACCTGCGACATCAAGGATCCGACGCAGAACATCAACTGGGTGGTGCCCGAAGGCGGCGGTGGGCCCGGCTACCCCAATATGTGAGGCTGAATGTGAGAGTGATCTGGGCGGGACGCGTCGGACGCGCTGTGTTGTGGGCGGCCGCCGCCTCGGTCGCTCTTGCGCTTGGCGCTTGCGGCTCGCTGGAGCTTGCGCGCTCGAACGGCTCGCTCGATCCGGCGGAATCATCCGGCACGCTTGCGGGCAATCTCCTGGTTGCCCGGGTGGCAGGCGGGGACCGCGACGCGCGCGTCGCCGCCGCGCGCTACGGCCATGCGCTCGCCGAGGATCCCACGAACGAGCGCCTGCGCGAACGCGCCTTTCTCTTTTCGCTCGCGGCGGGCGATGTCAATGCCGCCGGCGCCTATGCCGAGGAGCTGATCGGCGACAGTGGCGATGCGGCGCTCCCGTTCGTCGTGAAGGGCGTGCAGGAAGCGCGCGCTGGCCGGTTCGACGCCAGCCTCAAGGCGTTCGAGGCGGCGGCGGGTGGCGGCTCAAGCTTTACGAGCCTCATGTTGGCCGCCTGGGCGAGCGCGGGAGCGGGCGACGCGCCCAGTGCCAAGCGGCGCCTGGAGGAGGCGCTCGGGCGCAACGAGAACCAGCTTTTTCTGCAGTATCATCGCGCGTTGATCGCCGATTTTGCGGGCGATACGGAAACCGCGGGCGCGGCCTATGGCGAGGCGCTGAAAATCGACACGCGGCAGAACCCGCGTCTGATGGTGGCGGCCGCCTCGTACTATCAGCGTGCGAACCGCGTCGCGGACGCAAAGGCGCTGCTGGCAAGCGGCGCGTCCGACCTCTCGGAAGATCCCGCGGTCTCGGCTGCGCGCGAGGCGCTGGCGGCAGGCAAGCCCATTCACCGCCCTGTTGCCACTGCGCAGCAGGGGCTCGCCGAGACGTTTTATGGTCTCGCCGGCGCGCTCGCGGGCACGCGCGGCATCGACCTGCCGATCGTCTACCTTCAGCTGGCGCTGGCGCTTCAGCCCGATTTCGACATCGGCTCGGTGCTGCTGGGCGAACTCTTCGAGAACGCCGGCCGGCCGGACGAGGCGCTGGCCGCCTATGCGCGCGTGCGTTCATCGTCGCCCTATCACGCCAACACCGCGATCGAGCGCGCGCGGCTGCTCGATGATCAGGACCGCACCGACGAGGCGATCGCCGCGCTCCGTCAGCTCGATGAGCCGCTGAGCGTTCGCTTTCGCGCCAACGTAGCGACCGGCGACATTCTCCGCTCGCGCGAGCGCTGGGCCGAGGCCGCCGATGCCTACGGCGCGGCGATCGCATTGATCAGCGAACCGACACAGCGCGACTGGGCGGTCTATTACGCGCAAGGCATCGTGCTGGAGCGCGCTGGCAAGTGGGACGAGGCGCTGGCACGCTTGCGCACCGCGCTCGAACTCTATCCCGACCAGCCGCTCGTTCTGAACTATATCGGCTACACCTGGATCGAGCGGGGTGAGCGGCTCGACGAAGCGCTCGCCATGATTGAGAAGGCGGTCGAGCAGCGCCCGACCGACGGCCACATCATCGACAGCCTCGGCTGGGCGCACTTCCAGCTCGGCAACTACGAGCTCGCGGTGAAGTATCTGGAAGAAGCCGTGCTGCTGCAGCCGGGCGATCCGCTCATCAACGACCATCTGGGCGATGCCTATTGGCGGGTCGGGCGCACGCGCGAGGCGGGCTTCCAATGGCGCCACGCGCTCGCCTTCGAGCCGGACGCGGATCTCGTGCCGCTGATCGAGGCGAAGATCGCCCATGGCCTTGAGGCGAAGGGCGAGAGCCCGGCGAGCGTCGCGCGGTCCGAGTGAGCACGGCGCCGGCCAAGCTCAATCTGTTCCTGCATCTCGGCGCGCGTCGCGCGGATGGCTATCACCCGGTCGCGAGCCTCATTGCCTTCGCGGAGTTGGGCGATGACCTGAGTGTCGCGCCGGCCGAAAGCCTCTCGCTTGCGATCGATGGTCCCTTCGCGAAGGGGCTGCCGGCGGACGAGACCAACTTCGTCCTGAAGGCCGCGTGCGCGCTGGCGGAGCTGACCGGCGCGCAAGCCCGCGCGCATCTCTCGCTGACGAAGAACCTGCCCGTCGCGGCGGGCCTCGGCGGCGGCTCCAGCGACGCGGCCGCCGCGCTCCGCGCGCTCTGCGAACTTTGGTGTGTCGAGCCTGACGAGCGGGACCTGATGGCGCTGGCGCTCCGCCTCGGCGCGGATGTGCCCATCTGCCTTGCGCGACGGACCGCGCTCGTTGGCGGCCTTGGCGAGGTGATCGTGGCCACGCCTCAGATCCCCTCCGCTCCCATCGTCCTCGTCAATCCGGGCATCGAACTGATGACGGCGGATGTCTTTCGGCGGCTGGGCGCGCGGCGCGGCGAAGCGCTGCCCGATTGGCCGGCCACCATTCAATCCATCGATCAGCTCTGCGCGGCGCTCCGCCCGCACGGCAACGATCTGGAGGCCCCTGCCAGCACACTTGTGCCGCAGATTGCGGAGGTTCTAAGCACGCTCGGCGAATCGCAAGGATGCGATCTCGCGCGGATGTCGGGCAGCGGCGCGACGTGTTTCGGAATTTTTGAGAGCGACAAGGCCGCCGAAGCGGCCGCCTCGGCGCTTTCCGCGCGTCATCCAACGTGGTGGGCGAGGGCGACCCGCCTGCAAAGCTGAGCGGTCAGCGCACGCGCGCGACGCAGAAATCCGCAAGATCGACGAGCGCGCGCGAATAGGCGTTCTTGGGCAGCGGCGAGAGCGCGTCCTTCGCCTCTTCGGCATAAAACCGCGCGTCGCGGATCGTCTCGCTGAGCGAGCCTGTGCGCTCCATCAAGGCGATCGCGCGGCTGAGATCGCCGTCGCCTTGCTTGCGGTCTTCGATCGCGCGCCGCCAGAAATGCCGGTCTTCTTCCGAGCCGCGCGCATAGGCGAGAATGACGGGCAGCGTGACTTTGCCCTCTCGGAAATCATCCCCGATCGTCTTGCCGAGCGAGGCTTCCCGCCCGGAATAATCGAGCGCGTCGTCGACGAGCTGGAACGCGATGCCGAGCTTGAGGCCGTAGGTCGCGAGCGCTTGTGCGTCCGCGGCCGGACGCCCCGCCGCGACCGCGCCGACTTTCGCCGCCGCCTCGAACAGCGCGGCGGTTTTCGCGGCGACCACTTGAAGATAGATGGCCTGCGTCGTTTGAAGATTGTTGGACGCCGCGAGCTGCATCACCTCGCCCTCGGCGATCACGGCCGAGGCGCTGGCGAGAATGCCGAGCACTTCAACCGAATTCGTCTCGACCATCAGCTGGAACGCGCGGCTGAAGAGGAAATCGCCGACCAGCACGCTCGGCTGATTGCCCCAGACGAGGTTTGCCGTCGGCCGCCCGCGCCGGAGCGAGGACTGATCGACCACGTCGTCGTGGAGCAGCGTCGCCGTGTGGATGAACTCGACAGAGGCCGCCAGCTTCACATGCGCATCGCCGGTGGAGCCGCACAGCCGCGCCGCGGCGAGCGTCAGCAGCGGACGCAGCCGCTTGCCCCCGGCCTCGACGAGATGCGCCGCTAGCGCCGGGATCAGCGGCACCGGGCTTTGCATGCGGTCGCGAATGACATCGTTGACGGCCTCGAGATCATCGCGCACCAGCGCAATGAGCCGATCAACCGCACCGTCGATGTCATCGGGTGCCAGCGTGGCTGCGGGAGCCCTCAACGGACCACCTCCGGATTGCGGCTTTCCGCCATTGGCCAGACAATAGGGAGGCGACGAAGAGAGGGTCAAGCCGCGTGTCGCGCCCGTCACACACCCGTGACGCCGCGCCGCATGTGGGAGACGTCGCGCGGGGCAAGCGATGATCGAATTGTGGCGCACGAACGATTTGGTTGGCCTGTCATACGCGCAGGCCGTGTTGAAGGAGGCGGGCATTGCGTTTTTCCTGCTCGACGAGCACACGAGCGTCATTGAGGGAAGCCTGGGCGTGCTGCCGCGACGGCTGATGGTTGACGATGACGATGCGTCACGCGCCCGCAGGGTGTTGCGCGATGCCGGAATTCCCGAGGCCGCCGTGGAAAAAGGCCGGCCCGGATGACGCTGGGCGCGGCGAACACGCTCACCGACGATGCGTTCCTAGGCGGAAGGCTGCAGATTCTCCAGCCGCGCCAGGGGTTTCGCGCCGGCATCGAGGCGGTGCTTCTGGCCGCCGCGACGCCTGCCATGCCCGGCGAACGCGCGCTGGAGCTGGGAACGGGGGTCGGCACGGCGGCGCTTTGCCTCGCCCGCCGCGTGACGGGCCTTTCTGTGACGGCCGTCGAGCGCGATTCCTGGCTCGCCCATTTGGCGCGGCGGAATGCCGCCCGCAACACCCTGGATGACCGCGTGCGGATCATCGAGGCCGACGCGACGGCGCCCCTACCCGATGGGCTCGCCGGCGCGTATGATCACGTCTTCGCCAATCCGCCGTTCAACGATCCCCGATCGACGCAGGCGCTCAACCCGCGCAGGGCCGGCAGCCTCGCGGCGGGTGACGGCGCGATCGGCGCCTGGATCGCGACCGCCGCCGCGGCGCTGAAGGAGGGCGGCTGCCTCACGATGATCTTCCGCGCGGATCGCCTGGATGCGCTGGAGGCGGCCCTCAATGGACCCTTCGGCGCGTGTGAGATCGTGCCGCTGCCGCCCCATGCTGGTCGACCGGCGAAGCGCGTGCTGATTCGCGCGCGCACGGGGAAAGCCGGCGCCCGCTTCGCCCACGAGGGCGTCGTCCTGCACGGCGCGACGGAAAAATATGCCCCCGCCATCGAGGCGGTGCTGCGGCACGGCGCTGGCTTCCCCTGGCCGCCCGCCTTTTCCTGAGACGTCGAAGCGCCTATATCGCGGGGCATGAAACGCACCCTCTGGTCGCGCCTCGACCGCTTCAATCCGCTGACGCCCGCTTCGCCCGTCGTGCCGGTTGTCCGCCTCACCGGCGTCATCGGCGGGCAGGATCTCCTGCGCGGCCGCCTGACCCTGGCCGGTCAGGCCGACGCGCTCGCCCGCGCGTTCCGCATGCCGGGCGCGAAGGCCGTCGCGCTGGTCATCAATTCGCCTGGCGGCACACCCGTTCAGGCCTATCAGCTCCACAAGCGCATCCGCGCGCTCGCGAAAGAGCACATGGTGAAAGTCTACGCCTTCTGCGAGGACGTCGCCGCGAGCGGCGGCTACATGCTGGCGGTCGCCGCCGATGAGATCTTCGCAGAGGAAAGTTCGGTCATCGGCTCGATCGGCGTCATTTCGGCCGGCTTCGGCTTCGACAAGCTGATGGAGAAAATCGGCGTCGAGCGCCGCGTCTATACCAGCGGCGCGGAAAAGGGGATGCTCGATCCCTTCCGGCCCGAGCGCGCCGAGGATGTCGCGCATCTGAAGGACCTGCAGCGCGACGTGCATGAAGGCTTCGTCGGCCTCGTCAAGGAACGCCGGGGCGACCGCCTGAAGGGCGACGACGAGATGCTGTTCACCGGCGCCTTCTGGTCCGGCAAGAAGGCGCTCGACCTCGGCCTCATCGACGGCATCGGCGATGTGCGCGACACGATGCGCAAGCGCTTCGGCGAGGAGATCGATCTGCGGCTCGTCACGACCGATCGCGCTTGGTGGATGCGCGGCGGCGGGCAGGGTATCGGCCTCCGGAGGCCTGAAGGCCTCACCGACGATCTCGCCGGCCGGTTGGCCGGCAATCTCGTCGACGCCTTGGAGACGCGCGCTTTCTGGAGCCGTTTCGGTCTCTGAGCGACGTGGTTAGCCCGCGGTTGCGGCCTTGGCCGGCAGGGCCGCGACCGCCCGGTCGAGCGCGCCCGCGATCAGCCGTTCGATGCTGCCCGGCGGAAGCGGCGCTGGATTTTCTTTTCCCAGCACGGTGTCGCGCGCGGCGGTCTCGGCGAGGAGATCGCGGTCGATCGGCGTCGCGGCAAGAATGGCGGCGATGCGCGGCGCGATCGCGAGCCGCGCAAAGAGCAAATGCAAAAGGGTACAGAGCGCGTCGAAATCCGTCTCCGCCTCGGCCGCGAGATGGCGGTCGAGCCGCGCGATCCGCTCGCCGACCGCGCCGCGATATTGCGTGAGAGCTTCGGCGAAGAAGACATAGAGCGTCTCGGGGTGGCCGAGCGGCACCTGCGCCGCCAGCGATTCGCCGAGCGTATGGATGAGGCCCGTCCGGACATTCGCGATTGCGAACCCGCCATAGGCGGACGCCCGCTGCAAGCCTGCGAGCGTTGCCACATCCGGCTGTCCGCCGCGTTGGATCACGCGCATCGCCCGCGCGATGAGGCCGATCCCTTCGAGCGCCAGCATGTCGGTGAAGGCCGAGCGCTCCGTGCGGCAGACGAACGTCTCCCAGAGATGCAGGAAACTGTCGAACGCGCCGAGCACCAGCCGCTCATCGCCAGCGCCCGCAAGAAAGATTGGATCGAGGATCGCCAGATCCGGCGCGAAGGCCCATGCGCGGTGCGAGCGCTTGATGCCGGCCTCATCGGCGAGAATGAAGAAGCGGCTCGTCTCCGAGCCCGATCCCGCGGTCGTCGGCAGAACGATGAGCGGCGGCGCGCCGGCCGGCCGTTCCTGGTCGCGCGAGGGCAGATCGCCGAACGAGAGCCGCGCGTGCAGCGCCTTGGCGCTGTCGATCGCGCTGCCGCCGCCGATCGCGATGACGCTGGCGAAAGTGCGCCCGCGCATCGCGGCGAAGGCATCCTCGACGGCCGCAAGGCGCGGCTCGCCCGACACCGGCACGACTGCGCCGACCGAGAGGCCGCGCAGCACGTCATTGATCAAAAACCGCGCATCGACGACGACGAGTGCTTGGCCCGCCGGCAGCAGACGCGGCAAGTCCAGCCGCGCGCCGGCGCCTTGATAGAGCCTGGTCGCCTGACGGAAGCTCTGCCGCTCCGGCGTGTTGAAATGCTTGGCGAGCATCGGCTCAGGCGGCCGCGACGGCGCGCTTGTCGCTCGCGCAGAAGAACTCGCACTCGTAGGGCGCGCTCGGGTGATGCCCGACATAGATCCGATAGCCCGGCCTGATCGCGTCCAGCGCCTCGGGGATCTCCCAGAGATGCGAGGGCACGTGATAGCCCGCGATCGCGAGCTTGGGCATGGCCTCGCGGATGAGCGCGCGCGCGCCCGCGAGCGCGGCCAGCTCGAAGCCTTCGATGTCGATCTTGATGTAGGAAACGCGGCCATAGCGGCCCGCGAACAACCGGTCGAGCGTCTCGACGGGCGCGGTCTCGCCGATTCCCGCGCCGAGATGCGCGCGCGGATCGGCCGGATCCTCGCAGGCCGCGATCACCGCCTCGCCGGGCTCCGCGCCCACCGCCGCGCGGACGGGCATCACGCTCGCGCCCGCGCTTTCGATCCAATCGGCCATCGCCGCGTAATTGCGCGCCAGCGGCTCGATCGCGGTCACGGTCGCATCGCCTTTGAGGCGCTCGAGAAAGACTTTCGCCGTGTCGCCCGTGAAGGCGCCGCAATCGACGATGTGATCGCCGGGCGCGGGTGCAAGGCCCGGTGCGTCATAGTGATAGAAGCCCGCGAGCTTCGGGTTCCGTTCGAGCGCCAGCGGCGCCATCGTCCAGCGGAAGCGCACGAGCGCGCGGACATAGGCGCGCGAGGCTTCGTCCGCGAGGCGCTGCAGCAGCGCTTCGATCCGCTCGAGATAGGGCTCGATCGCCCGGCGGCCGAAATGGCCCGCGAACATGCGGCTGACGAACGGAAAGACGCGGGCCTCATCGATCCCCAGCTCCTCGATCAGCTGGCGCGCGATCTCCACCTGATAGGCGGCCGCGATAATGATGGCGCCGCCCGTGCGAGCGAACGCCGCCGCCTCGGCCGCGGGCGCGACGCGCACGCCGCGGAACTCGGTGCCGTGCTTGGCCCGGTTGTTGTCGAAATAGAGCGCGACGCTCCGCCCGTGATCGGCGAGCAGCGCCTCCACCTCGGCAGCGCTGCCACTCGTGCCGAACACGGCGATGTGCTCGTGACCCATGAGGTCCGCAAGACTGCGCGGCGGGCCGAACGCGGCAAGGTCGATCATCGGGGCGAGCCTCCTGGAACGGGCTGGCCGCCAGAGTGGGATCGCTTGGTTAAAGAGTGGTTGCACCGGCTTGCCCGAGCGCGCGGCACGGCCTAGAGCATGGTCCGGAAAATGCCCGTCCCCGCGAAGGCGGGGATGGGAACCGGTTTTCCGACAAGACCATGCTCAAGAGAACATTCCGCGCCCAATGACCGCGCCCGACCGTTCCTTCCAAGGCCTGATCCTCACGCTCCAGCAATTCTGGGCGAAGGAGGGCTGCGTGATCCTGCAGCCCTACGACATGGAGATGGGCGCCGGCACCTTTCATCCGGCGACAACGCTGCGCTCGTTGGGCCCCAAGCCCTGGAAGGCCGCCTATGTGCAGCCCTGCCGGCGCCCCAAGGACGGCCGGTTCGGCGAGAACCCCAACCGCTTCCAGCGCTACTACCAGTTTCAGGTGATCCTGAAGCCCTCGCCGCCCGACATTCAGGAGATCTATCTGCGCTCGCTGAAGGCGCTGGGCATCGATCCGCTCGCCCACGACATTCGCTTCGTCGAGGACGATTGGGAGAGCCCGACGCTGGGCGCCTGGGGCCTTGGCTGGGAGGTCTGGTGCGACGGCATGGAGGTCACGCAATTCACCTATTTCCAGCAGGTGGGCGGCGAGAATTGCGATCCCGTCTCGGGCGAGATCACCTACGGGCTCGAGCGGCTCGCGATGTACGTCCAGGGCGTCGATAACGGCTACGACATCGCCTACAACACGATGAACCGTCAGTCGGCGGACTTTATGTCCTGGGGCGATGTCTATCACCAGAACGAGGTCGAACAATCCGGCTTCAATTTCGACCACGCGCCGACCGAGATCCTCTTTCGCCAGTTCAAGGAGGCCGAGGAAACCGCCGAAAAACTCCTCGCCGCCGCCGTCGGGCGCAGCCAGGAATTTAACGACTGGACGCATGTGCTCCCCGCCTATGAGCAATGCGTCCACGCGAGCCATCTGTTCAATCTTCTCGATGCGCGCGGCGTCATCTCGGTGACGGAGCGCCAGGCCTATATCGCCCGCGTGCGCGCGCTCGCGAAGGCCTGCGCGGCGGCCTGGCTGAAGAGCCCGCAAGGCCGCTCCGCCGGCGCCGGCCTTGGCGGGGTGGGGTGATGCGGCCCTTCGTTCTTTTTGAATGTCATGGCCGGGCCTGTCCCGGCCATCCATCGCGCCGCGAAGCGCGGGCGCTGACCGCGTGGCGGAACGATGGATGCCCGGCACAACGGCCGGGCATGACAAGAAGGGGAAGGGACTAGCCCATGCCCCAGCTCCTCCTCGAACTCTTCTGCGAAGAAATCCCCGCGCGCATGCAGGGCGCGGCCGCGCGCGACCTGGAGCGCCTGATCGTCGGCGCGCTCAGCGATCGCGGCCTTCTGAACGAGGGCGCCCGCGGCTTCGCGACGCCGCGTCGCCTCTGCCTCGTGATCGAGGGCCTGCCGATCCGCCAGCCGGATGTGCGCGAGGAGAGGAAGGGCCCGCGCGTCACCGCCAACGAAAAGGCGATCGAGGGCTTCCTCAAATCGACGGGCCTGACGAAAGACCAATTGACCGTCCAGGCCGACCCGAAGGGCGATTTCTATCTGGCGGTCATCGAGCGCAAGGGCCGCCCGACCGCCGAGGTGATTGCGGAAATTGTGCCGGAGGTGATCGCGAATTTCCCCTGGCCGAAATCGATGCGCTGGGGATCGGGCAGCATGACTTGGGTGCGCCCGCTCCACTCGATCCTTTGCTGCTTCGCGGGCGAGATCGTGCCCTTCGCGGTCGAGGGGATCAGAAGCGGCGATCAGACGCGCGGCCACCGCTTCATGAGCGAGGGCGCGATCACGGCCCGCGACTTCGAGACGTACACGGACGAACTGCGCAAGGCTCACGTGATCCTCGATCCGAAGGACCGCGCGGAGATCATCCAGCGCGACGCGCAGAACGCCGCCTTCGCGCGCGGACTGACGCTGAAGGATGACGCCGCGCTCATCGAGGAAGTGGCCGGCCTCGTTGAATGGCCGGTCGTGCTGGTCGGCAGCTTCGACAAGGCGTTTCT
Organism: Alphaproteobacteria bacterium; assembly: GCA_016124385.1. Classification (GTDB taxonomy): domain Bacteria; phylum Pseudomonadota; class Alphaproteobacteria; order Micropepsales; family Micropepsaceae; genus JACADY01. The sequence goes on from WGNU01000005.1 coordinate 436,078, forward strand.
GGGCGTGCCGCAGGAAATCCTCATCTCGACGATGCGCGCGAACCAGAAATATTTCGCGTTGCTCGAGGCCCATCCTTCGAGGCTCGCTTCGCTCGCACCTCAGGATGAGGTACCCGGAACGAAACCTCATCCTGAGGCGGGGGCGCAGCCCCCCTCGAAGGATGAGGGCCGGCTCTCGAACCATTTCGTCGTCGTCGCCAATATCGAGGCATCGGACGGCGGCAAGGCGATCGTCGCGGGCAACGAGCGCGTGCTGCGCGCGCGCCTGTCGGACGCGAAATTCTTCTGGGACCAGGACAAGAAACGCACGCTCGAAGACCGGCTGCCCGAACTCGAAAAGATTGTCTTTCACGCCAAGCTCGGCTCGCAGCGCGAGCGCGTCGCGCGGATTGAGGCGCTGGCCGGCGAGATCGCGACGATGATCGGCGCCGATCCCGAAAAGGCGAGGCTCGCCGCGCGTCTCTGCAAGGCCGATCTCGTCTCGCAGACCGTCGGCGAGTTCCCCGAAGTGCAGGGCGTGATCGGCGGCTATCTCGCGCGCGAGGAAGGCTTGGGTGATGATGTCGCCGCCGCCATCCGCGACCACTACAAGCCGCTGGGGCCTAGCGACGCCGTGCCGACCGCGCCGGTCTCCATCGCCGTCGCGCTCGCCGACAAGCTCGACACGCTCGTCGGCTTCTTCGCGATCGATGAAAAGCCCACCGGCTCGAAGGACCCCTTCGCGCTTCGGCGCGCAGCACTCGGGGTGTCAAGAATTCTAGTGAGACGTGGCGAAAGGTTTAGAGTACTCGTTAGTGCGCAATCGGCTCTCAATCTTCTGGCTGACTATCCTCATTCAGCTATCGAAAGAGGTGCCATTCGTACGAATCTCGATCCATCTACGATCAAAATTCACGGTCCGGACGTGATGTTGCGCGTTCGGCGAAATTGGGGGGGAAGGGGGGAGACTTTCGATGAAGAAGCAATTTCCCTCCTCGCGTTCTTCGCCGACCGTCTGAAAGTCGCGCTGCGCGAGCAGGGCGTGCGCCACGATCTCATCGATGCGGTGTTCGCGCTGGAAGGCCAGGACGACCTCGTCCTCATCGTCCGCCGGGTGGAGGCGTTGCAGCGTTTCCTGAAATCCGACGACGGCGCGAACCTCCTCGCCGGCTACAAGCGCGCGGCGAACATCCTCAAGATCGAGGAAAAGAAGGACGGGCCGTTCGAGGGCCACGCGGATCCCGCGTTGCTGCAGGAGCCGGCCGAGCAGGCGCTCTTCAAGGTGATTGCGGAGGCGGGCGATCTTCTCGCCGCCGAATTGGAGCGCGAGCGCTTCGATGAGGCGATGAGTGTGCTCGCGCGCCTGCGCGCGCCGGTCGATGCGTTTTTCGAGAAAGTGACGGTCAACGCGCCCGACCCCGCGCTCCGCGCGAACCGGCTGAGGCTGCTCAATCAGATCCGCGCCGCGATGCACCTCGTCGCCGATTTCTCGAAGGTCGAGGGCTAGCGCCCTCGTTTCGCCACAGACCGGGGGCTCTTTCCCCCGATGACAACGATAGAAACGCCGGCGCCGTTCGCGATCCCGGCGGACAATCGCATTCTCTATTACGGGCGGGACCGCGAGACGTTCCGTTTCCTCTCGCATTTCTGGCCGAGCCCTATCCAGCTTGACGGCGAGGTCTGGCCGACGGTCGAGCACTATTACCAGGCGCAGAAATCGGAAGACCCGCGCTACCGCGAGGCGGTGCGGCTCGCCTCGACGCCGGGCAAGGCAAAGCGCCTGGCCGCGCCGCCGACCGCGCCGCGCCGCATTTCCTTCGCCTCCTGGTTCCGCAAGACGGGCGAGCGCCCGCGCGACAACTGGCACGACGTGAAACTCGCGATTATGCGCCGCGCGGATGGGGCGAAATACACCCAGAACCCGGAGCTTGGCGCGCTGCTACTCGCAACCGGCGAGGCCGAGCTGATCGAGGATTCCCCGTCCGAGCCGTTTTGGGGCATCGGCGCGGATGGCTTGGGGCTCAATTGGGCCGGCCGCGTGCTCATGGAAATCCGCGCGGCCTTGCGCGCGGCCGCGCCCTAGGCCCACCGCCCGCCGGGAATTCCCTTTCGCGCCCCGCCCGTTATATAGACGTGTGGCGCCCCCACCGCCCATCCGCCAATCAGACGAGGTTCTCTCCGCCATGTCCAAATGGGTTTACGCTTTCGGGAATGGCAAGGCCGATGGCGCGGCCTCCATGCGCAACCTCCTGGGTGGCAAGGGCGCCAATCTGGCGGAGATGGCCAATCTGGGCCTCCCCGTTCCGCCCGGCTTCACGATCACGACGGAAGTCTGCACGTATTATTACGCGAACGGCCGGCAATACCCGGCCGATCTCGTCGCGTCCGTCGATGCGGCGCTCGCGAGCGTGGGCAAGGCGCTCGGCCGCGGCTTCGGCGACAAGAAGGCGCCGCTCCTTGTCTCGGTGCGCTCGGGCGCCCGGGCCTCGATGCCGGGGATGATGGACACGGTCCTCAATCTCGGCCTCAACGATGAGACGGTCGAGGGCCTCGCCGCCGAAAGCGGCAATCCGCGTTTCGCCTATGACAGCTATCGCCGCTTCATCACGATGTATTCGAGCGTCGTGCTGGGCCTCGATCACAGCCTGTTCGAGGACATCCTCGACACGGCGAAGGAGGAAAAGGGCGTCTCGCTCGACACCGAACTCGATGCCGACGACATGAAGGCGATCGCGGCGCGCTTCGCCCAGCTGGTGGAAGACGAAACGGAAAAGCCCTTCCCGCAGGATCCCAAGGCCCAGCTTTGGGGCGCCATCGGCGCGGTCTTCGGCTCGTGGATGAACGCGCGCGCGATCACCTATCGCCGCCTCCACAACATTCCCGAAAGCTGGGGCACGGCCGTCAACGTCCAGGCGATGGTCTTCGGCAACATGGGCGATGATTCAGCGACGGGCGTCGCCTTCACGCGCAATCCGGCGACCGGCGAGAACGCGCTCTACGGCGAGTTCCTCGTCAATGCGCAAGGCGAGGATGTCGTCGCGGGCATCCGCACGCCGCAGCAGATCACGCTCGCCGCGAAGAAGGCGGCCAGTTCCTCCCTTCCCGCGATGGAAGAGCGCATGCCCGAAACCTTCAAGGAGCTCGTCGCCGTCACGCAGCGCCTGGAAAAGCATTTTCGCGACATGCAGGACATCGAGTTCACGGTGGAAAAGGGGCGCCTCTGGATGCTCCAGGCGCGCTCGGGCAAGCGCACGGCCAAGGCCGCGCTCAAGATCGCGGTCGAAATGGTGGCCGACAAACTCGTCACGAAAGACGAGGCGATCGCGCGGATCGATCCCGCCCAGCTCGACCAGCTGCTCCACCCGACGCTCGACCCCAAGGCGCCGCGGCAGCTGCTGGCGTCCGGCCTTCCGGCTTCGCCGGGCGCGGCGTCCGGCGAAGTGGTCTTCGATGCGGGCGAGGCGGAGCACCTGGCCGGCGAGGGACACGACGTCATCCTGGTGCGGATCGAAACGAGCCCGGAAGACATTCACGGCATGCATGCCGCGAAAGGCATCCTGACGGCGCGCGGCGGCATGACCAGCCACGCGGCGGTCGTCGCGCGCGGCATGGGGCGACCTTGCGTGTCGGGCGCGGGCGGCGTGCGGATCGATCCCGCGAAGGGCACGCTCACCGCCGGCGGCGAAACGCTGCAGAAGGGCGACATCGTCACGATCGATGGCGCGACGGGCCATGTCTATAAGGGCCGTGTGCCGACGATCGAGCCGGAGCTTTCCGGCGATTTCGCGGTCCTCATGGAATGGGCCGACGCGCGCCGCACGATGAAGGTGCGCACCAACGCCGAAACGCCGCTCGATGCCAAGATGGCGCGCAATTTCGGCGCGGAAGGCATCGGCCTGTGCCGCACCGAGCACATGTTCTTCGAGGCCGAACGTATCGTCGCCGTCCGCGAGATGATCTTGTCCGAGACCGAGGATGAGCGCCGCGCCGCACTCGCCAAGATCCTGCCGATGCAGCGCCAGGATTTCATCGAGCTCTTCCACATCATGCGCGGTCTGCCGGTGACGATCCGCCTGCTCGATCCCCCGCTGCATGAGTTCCTCCCCAAGACGGACGAGGAGATCGCCGAGGTCGCGGCCGCGAGCGGGCTCGACCGCGTCCGCTTGGCCGAACGTGTCGCCGATCTGCACGAGGTGAACCCGATGCTCGGCCATCGGGGCTGCCGGCTGGGCATCACCTATCCTGAGATCTACGAGATGCAGGCCCGCGCGATCTTCGAGGCCGCCGCCGCCGTCAACCGCGAGTACGGCGAGACCGTGACGCCCGAGATCATGATCCCGCTGGTCGGAATCAAGGCGGAGCTGGCGCATTTGACGGCGCGGATCGCAACGGTCGCGGCCGCCGTCGTCAAGGAGACGGGGCTTCAGATCCCCTATCTCGTCGGCACCATGATCGAATTGCCCCGCGCGGCCGTCCGCGCGGCCGAGATCGCCGAGGCCGCCGAGTTCTTCTCCTTCGGCACCAATGACCTGACGCAGACGACCTTCGGCATCAGCCGCGACGACGCCGCGCGCTTCATTAACGATTATCTCCGCAAGGGCCTCATCGAGAGCGACCCCTTCGTCACCCTCGACCTCGACGGGGTGGGCGAGCTGATGCGCATGGCCGCCGACCGGGGGCGTTCGTCCCGTCCGGGGATCAAGCTCGGCATCTGCGGCGAGCACGGCGGCGACCCGCGATCGATCGCTTTCTGTGCCGAATTGGGCCTGGACTATGTCTCATGTTCGCCCTTCCGCGTGCCGATCGCGCGCCTCGCGGCGGCCCAGGCGGCCCTCGCCACAATGGAGACTCGGGACGTTTAAGAATTTGTAAGGTTAACTCGCCGTAAGCTTGATCGTGATTAAAGATCTAGCACGTTGAGTTTGTTGCGTTTTCCGAAATCAAGCGAAAACAGCGATCCCTGTGACGGGACCTCACAGACAGAACGGTTTCCGATTGCTTCCACCGCCTCCTTCCGGATTCTTCGTCGTCCCTCGCGGGAAGGGGCCGCGGCCGGTGGTTTGTCTGCTTACTGCCATCCGGTCTTGGCCTAGTTCTTGCCGATTCCTTGTGATGAAAAACAAAGGCGAGGCAGCGCGGGACGTGGTGGGTTCAGGGGGATTGGATCGCAATCCAGCCGCCGAACTCGGGATGATGACCATGGAGGCTTTCATGGCCAAATATCGCCGTGTGCGACGGGCGATGCGGCGCGCAGACCGGGCATTGAGCGGGGCAGGCCTCGTGATGTTCGGCTATCTGCTCGCGCTCTATATCGGCACCGTCGCCACGACGCCGGCGCTGGCGGATCGGATCGCCGGGGTGATCGACCCCGTGGGCGGTAAGGCCGCGATGGTGCCGGTACCGGCGGCCTATGCTTCGCTCGGCAACGCGCTGACACAGGCGGCCGTGACGCGTCTTGACGTGGAAAAGGGCTGCCTCGCGCTTGCGGTCTATTATGAGGCCCGGGGCGAGTCCGCGCAGGGCCAGCAGGCCGTCGCCGAGGTCATCATGCGCCGGGTGCGGCACCGCGACTATCCCGGCTCCATCTGCGGCGTGGTCCTCGAGGGCCAGTCGCGCAAGACCGGCTGCCAGTTCTCCTTTACCTGCAATGGCGCTATGAAGGGCCGCAAGGACATCCGCCTGTGGGAAGGCGCGCTCCGGGTGGCGGACTACATGCTCGCCGGTCCCGGCCGCAACAAAAGCATCACGGGCGCCGCGACGCACTTCCACGCCGACTACGTGACGCCCTATTGGGCGGATTCGCTGGTGCGCACGGTGCAGATCGGCAACCACGTGTTCTATCGCTTGCCGACGCGGGCACGCCCCTCGACCGAGCGCGTTGAGCTGCGTCAAGGCAGGGCTGCGAACCCTCGTTCAGGGTAAGATTGGATGGTGCCGGGGCAACGCGGTTCGCCGCTTTGCCGGCCGCCTCAATCCTGGCCGACCACCGCGACAAGGCGGATTGACGGCGCCATCCACTTCACTCTTTCGGTGCGAGCTGCGGGAAGAGCTTGACGATCCGCCCGCGCACGAATTCCGGCAGCAGCCCCTTCAGCCGATCGATCCAGACCACTTCGTCGGGCACGTACCAGTGCAGCCGTGTGGGGTGCTGATAGGCGCCCCAGACGCATTCCGCGACGGATTCGGCCGGCATCAGGCGGAACATCCCCTTCTTCGGTGCGTTCGAATAGAAATCTTCCTCGCTCGGCTTGGGCGCATCGCCTGACCGGTTCGGCGTCGAGCGCAGGATCGCCGTGTCGATGAGGCCGGGCAGCACGTCGGCGACCCGCACATTGTGCCGCGCGAACTCGATCGAGAGCGCTTCAGTGAGACCTTTGACGGCGTGCTTGGTCGCCGCATAGACGGCGATCCGAGGCATGCCGTAGGTGGCGGATGAGGACGACGTCGTGAAGAGCAGCGAATTGGGCGTGCGCTTCAGATAGGGCAGGGACGCATAGATGCCGTTCAGGACGCCGCCGAGATTGATTGCGACGACCCGCATCGAGGCCTCATAGGGCACGTCCTCGAACCACCCGGATTCCCCGATGCCGGCATTGTTGTACATGAGGTCGAGCTGCCCGCCCGTCTTCTCGGCGAACGCGGCAAGCGCCTCGTCGAACGCCGTCTTGTCGGTGACGTCGAGTTTGACGCTGAAGCAATTCTCGGAGCCGAGTTCCTGGACCAGCGTGCCGAGACCCGCCTCGTCGATATCGGCCGCGCCGACATACCAGCCGCGCCGCGAGAACAAGAGGGCCGTCGCCCGCCCCATGCCGCTTGCCGCCCCGGTGATGAAGATGGATTTCCGTCCTTGGGCTGACATTGCGGCTCCTGCGATGCGACACTGCGTGATGATCCAGATGTGCCTGATACGACCCGCCTTCGCAAATGTGTTGGGGACCGCGGCGGCCTTGCTTCTGCTCGCGGTCGCGGATGCGCGCGCGGCGGATGCCGGGATCGCCGCCCATGCCGAACGCAAATGCCTGGCCGAGGCGCTCTATTTCGAGGCGGGAACGGAAGACTACGACGGTCACGTCGCGGTCGCGGAGGTCATCTTCCGACGCGTCGCGGATCCGGCCTTTCCCGGCACGATCTGCAAGGTGGTCTATCAGGGGCTCGCGCGCGGAAGCTGCCAATTCTCGTTCGCCTGCGACGGCGCGCGCGTTCGCCCGCGCGGCCGCGTGCTCTGGCGCCAATGCTGGAACTGGGCGGGCGATTTCATCGCGCGGCGCAAGGCCGTCCTCGCCGACGACACGACGAAGGGCGCGACGCACTTCCACACGATCGACGTCTCGCCCGATTGGGAAACGGCCTATGGGCTCGAGCAGACCGTCCAGATCGGCCGGCACATCTTCTATCGCCCGAAGGAATGATCCTCACACGACCTTGCCGGGATTGAGGATGCCGTGCGGATCGAGCGTCCGCTTGAGCGCGCGCATGACGTCCATTTCCGTCGCGCTCTTGTAGCGCGTGATTTCGTGGCGCTTCATCTGGCCGAGGCCGTGCTCCGCGCTGATCGATCCGCCCCGGCGATGGGCGATTCCGTGGACGATGTCGTTCATCTCCTGCCAGCGCGCGAGGAACACATCGCGGTCCGCGCCCGGCGGCTGGCTGAGATTGAAATGAACATTGCCGTCGCCCAGATGCCCGAACGCGACGACGCGGATGCCGGGGCAGGCGGCCTCGACGGCGCGGCTCGCCTCCTCGATGAAGGGCGCGATCTGCGAAAGCGGCACCGAGACGTCGTGCTTGATGGAGCCGCCTTCGTATTTCTGGGCCTCCGACAGCCCGTCGCGCAGCGCCCAGAAGGCGGCGCGGTCGCGCGCGCTTTCCGCGAGGACGGCGGTGACGGCGCCCCCTGCCTCGATCGCGTCGGCAAGGGCGCTCTCCAGCGCGCCGCGCAGATGGGGATCGCGCGCCGGCGAGCTGATCTCGATGAGCGCGGTCCAGGGCGGCAGCGGATCGAACGGCGCGCGCGTGCCCGCCTGATGCGCGAGGACGAATTGCAGCCCGATGCGCGGCATGACTTCGAAGCCGCTGACCGCGCCGCCGCTCGCCTCCTGAACGCGGTGATAGAGCGCGAGCGCCGACGCGACGTCGTCCAGCCCAACCAGCGCGACCTCCACCGTTCGCGGGCGGGGAAAGAGTTTCACGACGGCCTCGGTGATGAGGCCGAGCGTTCCCTCCGCGCCCAGAAAGAGCTGCTTCAGATCATAGCCCGTGTTGTCCTTGCGCAGGCCGCGCATGAGATCGAGCACGCGCCCGTCCGCGAGCACGACGCTCAGCCCCAGCACCAGATCGCGCGCATTGCCGTAGCGAACGACGTTCGTGCCGCCCGCGTTCGTCGAAAGCAGGCCGCCAATGGTGGCGGAGCCTTCGGACGCGAGCGAGAGCGGAAACAGCCGATCGGCGGCCTCGGCCGCCGCTTGCGCGTCGGCGAGCACGACGCCGGCCTCGAGGTTCATCGTGTTGTTCTCGGGATCCACGGAAAGGATCCGCCGCATCCGGGTGAGCGAGACGAGGATCTCCCCGTCCGGGATCTGTCCGCCCACGAGGCCGGTATTGCCGCCTTGCGGCACGATCGGCGTTTGCGTCTCGCTGGCGAGCTTGAGGATCGCCGCGACGTCCTCTTTCGTCCGTGGACGGAGGAGAAGCGGTGTGCGCCCGCGAAACCGCTCGCGCCACTCGATGAGATAGGGCGCGAGGGTCTCCGGGTCCTCGGCGAAGCCGCCGGGGCCGGCAAGGGCCTTGAACCGGTCGAGGATGTCGGGAGCGATGGCCATGATTGGAAGATGGGCAAGTGCGCGCCGAAAGGAAAGCCCGCTAGCGCCCCCGCGCCGCACGGCGCAGGCGATCGTTGATGGCCTCGCCAAGCCCTTTGTCCGGGATCGCCATCGCGGCGATGGCGCGCACGTCCGCCCGGTCGAGCGCGTGAAGCGCCGCGAAGAAGCGCGCCGCCGCCTCGATGAGGTCGCCCGTCGGGCTCAGATTGATCGTCACCCGCGCGCCTTGGGGCACGCTTGGCCCGAAGGCGAGGAGCGCCTCGTCGGCCTCAACCGCGCTGGCATCGAGGCGCAGCGGGCGGGCGGGCGCGTAGTGGCGAAGCAGCGCACCCGGCGCCTGCGGCGCCTCGGCGTCCGCGTCATCGGGTCCCTCGACCGGACCGGTCACATCCGCGATCGCCTCGCGCGGGATCGCGCCCAGACGCAGCAGACGCGCGCCGCTTTCGAAGACGCCGACGATGGTGGATTCAAGCCCCGCCGTGCATGGCCCGGCATCGAGGATGAGCCCCGCTGCCTCGCCCAGACTCTCCGCGACATGGCGCGCCTCGGTCGGGCTAACGGTGCCGGAGTGGTTCGCGCTCGGCGCGGCGATCGGGCGCCCGGTCGCGCGCAGCAGCGCCTGCGCGACGCCATGCGCCGGCACGCGGAGCGCAAGCGTGGGAAGTCCCGCGCTCGCGAGAAGTGAGACGCTGCAGGCCGCCGCGCGCGGCACGACAAGAGTCAGCGGCCCCGGCCAGAAGGCTTCCGCGAGCCGTTCGGCGAGATCATCAAACACGCCCAGCGCGCGCGCCGCCGCGCGGTCGGGGACATGGCTGATGAGCGGATTGAATTGCGGCCGCCCCTTCGCCGCGAAGATGGCCGCGACCGCCGCATCGCTCGTCGCGTCGGCGCCGAGCCCATAGACCGTCTCGGTCGGAAAGGCGACGAGTCCGCCCGCCCGCAAGCGCTCGGCGGCGATGGCGATGGTCTCAGGGCTGGCCGGAAGGAGAGGGACGCTCATCCCGGCAATCTACCGCACGCTTTGCCGCGCCGTCAGGAGGCCGTGATCGCGAAGGTAACCGTCACCTCGTGCGGAATGGGCGTCGCCACCGACCATTGGCCCTGACCGACGCCGAACTCGTTCCGCAGAATCACGACCGAACCCCCGGCCGTCGCCGTACCGTCCGAAAGGGTGAGGCGGAAGGGAAGCGTGAGCGGTCTTGAAACGTCGCGGATTGTCAGCGTACCCGCGGCCTCGTACTGCCCGGGCGCCGTTTCGGAGATCGATTGGCTCTGAAAAATTGCCGTTGGGAATTGTGACGCCGCGAACCAATCGGACGCGACGAGATTGTCGTCGCGCGTCGCATCGCCCGTGTCCGCGCTCGTCATGTCGACCGTGACGAGGATCGAGGAGGCCGCGAGATCGGCGGGATCGAAAACGATCGTTGCCGTCCAGCTCTTGAAGGTTCCGCTGAACGGCTCGCCGCCGAAGCGCGCGGTGAAACCGAGCTGCGATTGCGCGGGATCGACCGTCCAGTCCTTGGCAGCAGCAGGCGAAGCCGCGGCGAGCGCGGCGAGGAGAGCGACAGCAATGAGACGCATGGGGGCTCAGACCTTGGTGAAGGGAAGCATGCGGATGAGCACGTCGTCGCGCTCGATGAAATGATGTTTGAGCGCGCCCGCGATATGGAGTGCGAGAACCGCGAGCGTCGAGAGCGCGAGGATCTCGTGCAGCTCGGCGAACGCGCCCGCGAGGTCACGGTCGCCTCCCTCAGGGGCCACCGGCAGATGCGGCACCTGGAAGAGCCCGAAATAGAAGGTCGGGATCTGCAGCGGGCTCGCCGAGACCATCGCCCAGCCGAACAGCGGAATGGCGAACATCAGCACGTAGAACGCGATATGCGTCGCATAGGCGAGCACACGCTCCCAAGTCTTCATGCCCGCCGGCAGCGGCAGCACGGGATGCATCAGCCGCCAGACCACCCGCACGACGCTGAGCGCCAAGACCGTCAGCCCGAAGGATTTGTGCAGCTGATAGAGCTCGAATTTCTGCGGGTCGCTGTTCGGCAGGCCGCTCATGTAGAGTCCCACCGCGATCAGCGAGAGAATGAGAAGCGCGATGGTCCAATGAAGGAGCATCGCGACGGTGCCGTATCGCCGCGCGGAGCCATCGAGTGCCATGGGGATGGGGCCCTTTCGAACGCCTATTGGTCTTGGAGGAACTCGCTCTGGATGAGCAATTGAACCTCATCGCCGATGCCGAAATCGAGATACTTGGTGAGCCCGAAATCCGAACGCTTGAGCGAGCCCGTTGCCGAGAAGCCCATCGCGCGCGTGTTGCGGATGGGATGCTGGATCGAACCATTGAACGTGACATCGAGCGTCATCGGCTTCGTCACGCCCCGGAAGGTGAGGTCGCCCGTCACCGTTCCCGTCGTCTCGCCGGTGACTGTCACTTCCTTGGAGACGAAGGTGATCTCGGGGTGCGTGGCGGCGTCGAAGAAGTCGGCGCCCTCGAGTTCCTCGTCGAACTTGGGAAGGCCGGTCGTAACGCCCGCCGCATCGAGCGTGACGGCGAGCGAACTCTTCGCCGGCTCCTGGCCGTTCCATTGCAGCGTGCCCGACGCGCCCTCGATCCAGGCCGTGTATTGGCTGAGCCCCAGATGGGAGATGAGGAAGCTCACGCGCGTATGCGTGGGCTCAAGCGCATAGGTGCCGTCCGGCGCCGCACTGGGATTGAGCGAAGGTCCATCGGCGTGGGCGGGAACGGCGAGCGCCATCGCCACCGGGATGACGAGAGCCAGAAGACGGGGGGAAGGGGCGTGACCCAGGGACATGAAACATCCTCCTTGTTAGGGGGCTAGGGCAAAAGGCTAGCAGAACGCCCCAGAAGGCAACACCAGCCCGATGACAGCGGGTTGAGCGGGCTGGTCTGCGGCCTTTGAGGGACAGGCGCGGACGGGTCATACTAGCGCTACGACGCAATTTCGAGGATTCCCATGATCGCGCAGGTTTCACTCAATCGTGATGAGAAGACGGGGCTCGTGTATCCGTTCGAACGCCGGCCCGAATTGGGCGAGGTGGTGGAGGTTGCGGCCGGCGTGCACTGGGTGCGCATGAAGCTGCCGTTTCAGCTGGCCCATATCAACCTCTGGCTGCTGGAAGACGGCGACGGCTGGACGATCGTCGACACGGGTATCAATGACGGCGTGACGAAGGAGGCCTGGGAAGCGGTTTTCGCGGCCCATCTGGGCGGCAAGCCGGTCCGCCGCGTGATCGTGACGCATCTTCACCCGGATCATGTCGGGCTCGCGGGCTGGATCGTCGAGCGCTGCGACGCGGAACTGTGGATGTCGCGCACGGACTATCTGATGTGCCGCACGCTCGTTGCGGACACGGGCCGCGAGGCGCCGCACGAGGGCGTCGATTTCTACCGCGCGGCAGGTTTCCCGGACGACGCGATCTCGAAATACAAGGAGCGCTTCGGCGGATTCGGCATGGGCGTCTTCCGCCTGCCGCAGGCCTATCGCCGCGTCGTCGATCGCGAGACGATTCGCATCGGCGGCAACGATTGGCGCGTGATCGTCGGCCGCGGCCATGCGCCCGAGCATGTGTGCCTTCATTGCGATGCGCTGAACGTCATCATCTCGGGCGACCAGATCCTGCCGCGCATCTCATCGAACGTCAGCGTCTTTCCGACCGAGCCCGAAGCCAATCCGCTGCAGGATTGGCTGGATTCATGCGCGCATCTCAAGACGCAGCTCCCCGAGGAAGTGCTTGTGCTGCCCGCGCACAACGAACCATTCGTGGGCGCCGGTCTTCGCCTCCAGGCGCTGATCGACGGCCATGAGGAAGGCCTGGCGCGGCTGCGCGAATTGTGCGAGACGCCCAAGCACGCGGTCGAGGTCTTTCCTGCGCTCTTCCGCAGCAGGATTACCAGCGGCAACTATCTGATGGCGACGGGCGAAAGCATTGCGCATCTCAATTGCCTGATCGCGCGCGGCGAGATCCGCAAGACGAAGGATGCGAAAGGCGTCGATCTCTATGCCCGGACTTGACCCCCGCGAAGCCGAAAGCGGCATGTGGCCGGCGCTGGGGCTCATCCTGGTGGGCGGGATCCTTCACCTGGTCGCCATCATTTTCGCCGTGGGGCTCGGCCTGAACGACCTCTTTCCCCTCGTGATGGGATTGGCATGGCTGATTGGCGGCGCCGGTGCGGTGATGCTGATCGTCAAGGTCGTACGCGACCGGCAGCGCGATCAGAAGGACGATCGCTACTCCCGCGACGTCGACCGATAGGGGCCGCCATGAAACTAACCGTGCAGGATCAATTCGCCGAGCTGGCGATTACCGAGACGCTCGGCATCGTGCGCGGCAATGTCGTGCGCTCGCGCTTTTTCGGCCGCGACATCATGGCGGCGCTCCGCATGCTCGCGGGCGGCGAGGTGCAGGAATATACGAAGTTGATGGCGGAATCGCGCGAACAGGCGCTCGACCGCATGGTTGAACAGGCGACGCTTTTGCGTGCGGATGGTATCGTCGCGGTTCGATTCACCACTTCGCTCGTCGCGCAAGGAGCGGCCGAAATGATGGCCTATGGCACGGCGGTCAAACTGCGCGCCCTCTCGTGACGGCGATCCGTCTGCGCCGCGCGGTCGCGGGTGACGCGGCGGCGCTCGCCTCGATCTTCCTCGTCTGCCGCCATGTGATGGAGCGCGACGCGGTCGCTCCGCTGGTTCATCCCGATGACGACGTTCTGCGCTATTTCCATGAGCAAGTGATGTCCCAGATGGCCTGTTGGCTAGCGGCGGTCGAGGGCGTCGTGGTCGGCTTCATCGCCATGGCGCCGGGGTGGATCCACCATCTCTATGTCTTGCCGGACTATCAGCGGTGCGGCACCGGCACGGCGCTGCTCACGGCGGCCAAGCGCGCGGACGAGGCGAGCAGGGGCCTGTCGCTTTGGACGTTTCAGGCGAACACCGCCGCACGGCGCTTTTACGAGCATCACGGTTTCGTCGCGGTTGAGAAAACGGACGGCTCGCGAAACGAGGAAGGGGCCTCTGACGTCCGCTATGACTGGCCGGTGCCGCTAGAACCAGCCCGATAGCCGGAAGATGAGGATCTGAGCGAGCGCGGCACCGCCCAGTGCATAGACCAGCATCCAGAAATCGCTGTCTGCCTGGCCTTCATGCATGCCGCCAATATTGACGCCGAGAATGCTCGTGATGAGCGTCAAAGGCAGCGCGACCGCCGCGATAACGGTCAGGAGATAGGAATTACGGCTCTGCGCCTCCGCGACGCGGTTCATCCGCTCGTCCTGGATCACTTGCGAGCGCTCGCGAACGGAATCGAGTTCCTCGATATAGCGGGTCGTCGCGTCGGCGAGCTCGCGGCAGACCATCCGGTCTTTCTCGTCGAGAACGACCTGTCCTTCGGTCTGCATGCGAAGCAGCGCCTCGCGCTGGGGCGCCAGATGGCGGCGAATGGCGATCGCACGCCGGCGTGTTTTGGCGAGGCGCTGGCGCAATTGCCGCGTGCGTCCGTCGAGCAGCGCATCTTCCAGATCATCGATCGTGTCGGCGAGTTCGCTCAGCACATCGCCCACCCGCTGCAGCATGCCGGTCGCGATCAGCAACAGACAGTCGGACGGATCGCGTGGCCCCTTGCCCGCCGCCAGCCGGTCGCGCATGTCCTGGATCGCCATCGCGCGGCGATTACGCGTGGTGATGATGCGCGGCCCCTCGACATAGACGCGCACCGCCACCATGTCCTCAGGGTCCGATCCCTGGTTGAAATTGATGCCGCGCAGATTGACCAGCAGGCCCTTTGACATCGCGACCATGCGCGGGCGTACATTGGCCTCCAGCAAGGCGTCGTGGATTTCAGGCTCAAGCCCCGCGCCGCTGCGCAGCCAGGCCTCGACATGGGGAACGGTCCGGTTGAGGTGGATCCAGAGAGCGCCTTTGTCCGGCGTCCAGGCTTCGATCTCGCGCCAGCCGAGTGGCTTGCCACTGCCTTTGCCGTCCAGCAGATAGGCGCAGATCAGCCCGCGATCCTCACCCTTGTCCATGCGAATGCTCCCCCTGTGGGCCGCGCGATCCGGCGAAGTCTAGCGGTATGGAGGCCGCGCCGGAACGCCCGCCTTGTCGCCCATGCCGTGGCGCGATTATGGTCGAGGCGCATGACAACTGGATTGTTCTCAAGTTCGGCCTGCCTCTATCACGAGCCGCCGCTCGGCCACCCGGAATCGCCCGATCGGCTGCGCGCGGTGCTCCACGCGCTCGAGGGCGAGGCCTTTCAGTTCCTTCAGCGCTTCGATGCGCCGCCCGCTGCGCGCGAGGACCTCGAGCGCCTGCACGGCGCGGCCTATGTGGACGCCATTCTCGCGGCGGTGCCGCAGGAAGGTCACGCTCATATCGATGCCGACACCGTGCTGTCGCCCGGATCGCGCGAAGCGGCCCTCCGCGCCGCCGGTGCGGTGACGGCGGCGGTCGACGCGGTGATTGCGGGCGATGTCCAGAACGCCTTTTGCGCTGTCCGCCCGCCGGGCCACCACGCCGAGCCGCATCAGGCGATGGGATTCTGCCTCTTCAACAACATCGCGGTCGGCGCCTTGCGCGCGCGGGCCGTGCATGGGCTGAAGCGCATTGCCGTCATCGATTTCGACGTCCATCACGGGAACGGCACGCAGGCCGCCTTCGAAAGTGATCCCGATCTCTTCTACGGTTCCACCCATCAGGCGCCGCTTTATCCCGGCACCGGCCATCCGCGCGAGCGCGGGATCGCGGGCAATATCGTCAACGCGGCCCTGCGCCCGGGCGCGAGCGGCCCCGAGTTTCGCGAGGCGATGGACGCGATCGTCCTGCCCGCGCTGGAGGCATTCTCGCCCGAGTTGGTCCTTGTTTCGGCCGGTTTCGATGCCCATCGCCTCGACCCGCTGGCCAATCTGGGACTGACCGAAGCCGATTTCGGCTGGATCACGGAACGCCTGGCGCGGATTGCGCGCCAAACATGCGGCGGCCGCCTCGTTTCCTCGCTCGAAGGCGGGTATAACCTCACCGCGCTGGCGGATTCCGCGAGCGCGCATGTCAAGGCGTTGATGGAGGCCTGAATGCCGCCGGCGGACAAGAAAGCGGGCGCGGAGATCGCCGCGCTGCCCTTCGAGGTGGCGTTGAAGGAATTGGAGGAGATCGTCACGCGCCTGGAGCGCGGCCAGGTCGACCTTGAAGAATCGATCGCCATCTACGAGCGCGGCGCCGCCTTGAAAGCCCATTGCGAGCGCAAGTTGAAGGACGCCGCCGCCCGCATCGAGAAAATCGTGATCGACGAGGACGGATCGCCCGCCCTCGCGCCTGCCGGGCTTAACGAACGCGGATGACCTCTCCTTCATCGCCAGCGCCGCGCGCGCCGATCGAACCGGCGCTCGCCGAAACCGCGCAATTGATGGAGCGCACGCTCGACGCTCTGCTGCCCGAGCCCGGCGGACCTGAAAAACAGCTCATCGAGGCGATGCGCTATGCCTCCCTCGGCGGCGGCAAGCGCATCCGCGCCTTCCTGGCGCTCCAGGCGGGCCGCCTGTTCGGCGTCGACCGGCGCGCGCTCGCGCGGGCGGCGGCGGCCGTCGAGTGCGTCCACGCCTATAGCCTCGTGCACGACGATCTGCCCGCCATGGACGACGACGACATGCGCCGCGGCAAGCCCTCGGTCCACAAGGCGTTCGACGAAGCAACCGCCATTCTCGCGGGCGATGCGCTGCAGGCCTTCGCTTTCGCGCTCCTCGCTAACCCTGAAACGCATGCCGATCCCTATGTGCGCTGCGAACTCGTCGCCAAGCTCGCCGCCGCGGTCGGCGCGAACGGCATGGTCGGCGGCCAGATGATCGACCTCATGAGCGAGGGCGAGGAGATCGACATGGCGACGCTGACGCGACTGCAGCGCCTGAAAACCGGGGCACTCATCGCCTTTGCCTGCGACGCGGGTGCCATCATGGGCAAGGCCTCCGCGACGCTGCGCCACGCGCTGCACGGCTATGCGCAGGATCTAGGCCTCGCCTTCCAGATTGCCGATGATCTCCTCGATGCCGAGGGCGATCCCATCGCCTTGGGCAAGGCGACCCGCAAGGACGAGGGGCGCGGCAAGGCGACGTTCATCGCGGCTTTGGGCGTCGAGCGGGCCAAGGCCCAGGCGGGCCTCTTGGCCGAGCAGGCCGTTCGGCATTTAGAGGTTTTTGACGAAAAGGCGGATCTCCTCAGGGCAGTCGCGCATTGGACGGTCCGCCGCCGGAAGTGACGGCCACCATCTTAACGCCTGCGTCACGTCGCCCCATTTGGGCCCCCAAATGGCCCCTTAGTTCTCTGACAAGTGGGGTTAGACTAGGATTTGGCAGACCCAGAGGTTCCCCTTATGCCGCTTTCGACGCCTCTTCTGGACCGCATCAAGTCCCCCGCTGACCTGAAGCCGCTCTCACGCGACGAGCTGAAGCGTCTGGCCGAGGAACTGCGCGCCGAGACGATCGATGCGGTCTCCCAGACCGGCGGCCATTTGGGGGCTGGCCTCGGCGTCGTCGAGCTGACGGTGGCGCTCCATCACGTCTTCAACACGCCCGATGATCGCCTGATCTGGGACGTCGGCCATCAGGCCTATCCGCACAAGATCCTGACCGGACGGCGCGACCGCATCCGCACGCTCCGTCAGGGCGGTGGGCTCTCCGGTTTCACGCGGCGCAGCGAAAGCGTGTACGACGCTTTCGGCGCGGCGCATTCCTCGACCTCGATCTCCGCGGGCCTCGGTATGGCGGTCGCGCGAGACCTCTCAGGGTCCAAGCGCAACGTGGTGTGCGTCATCGGCGACGGCGCGATGTCCGCCGGCATGGCGTACGAGGCGATGAACAACGCTGGCTCCGCGCATTCGCGCCTGACGATCATCCTCAACGACAACGACATGTCGATCGCCCCGCCGGTCGGCGCGATGAGCGCTTATCTCGCGCGCCTCATCTCCGGGAAGTCGTATTTGACGCTGCGCGACATCGGCAAGCAGCTCGCCCGCGCGATGCCGAGCTTCTTTGAGGAAAAGGCCCGCCGCGCGGAGGAATACGCGCGCGGTATCGTCACCGGCGGCACGATGTTTGAGGAGCTGGGCCTCTACTATGTCGGTCCGATCGACGGTCACAATCTCGATCATTTGCTCCCGGTACTGATGAACGTCCGCGACGCCGATGTCGGATCGCCCGTCCTCGTCCACGTCGTCACCCAGAAGGGCAAGGGCTACGCGCCCGCCGAAGCCTCGGCCGACAAATATCACGGTGTCTCGAAATTCGACGTCATCACGGGTGCGCAGGCGAAGAGCGTCGCGAACGCGCCGAGCTATACCCGCGTCTTCGCGGACGCGCTGATCGCCGAAGCCGAGGCCGACGAGAAGATCGTCGCCGTGACCGCCGCGATGCCGGGCGGCACCGGGCTCGATCTCTTCGCCCAGCGTTTCCCCAAGCGCTCGTTCGATGTCGGCATCGCCGAGCAGCACGCGGTGACATTCTGCGCGGGCCTCGCGGCCGAGGGCTTCAAGCCGTTCGCGGCGATCTATTCGACGTTCCTTCAGCGCGCCTACGATCAGATCGTGCACGACGTCGCGATCCAGAGCTTGCCGGTGCGCTTCGCGATCGACCGCGCGGGGCTCGTCGGCGCGGACGGAGCGACCCATGCCGGCGCGTTCGATATCGCCTATCTGGGTGCGCTTCCCGGGTTCATCATCATGGCGGCAGCCGATGAGGCCGAGCTGATGCACATGGTCGCCACCTGCGCCGCGATCGATGATCGCCCGAGCGCGGTGCGCTATCCGCGCGGCGAGGGCGTGGGCGTTCAGCGCCCGGCGCGCGGCGTGCCGCTTCAGATCGGCAAGGGCCGGATCCTGCGCGAAGGAACGTCCGTTGCGATCGTCAGCTTCGGCGCGCGGCTTGGCGAATGCCAGAAGGCGGCGGATCAGCTCGCGACCTTCGGGCTTTCAACGACGCTGGCCGATGCGCGTTTTGCGAAGCCGCTCGATGAAGAGCTGCTGCGCCAGCTCGCCCGCGAGCACGAGGTACTGGTGACGATCGAGGAAGGCTCGGTCGGCGGCTTCGGCGCGCACGTGCTCCATTTCCTCGCGAGCGCCGGCCTCCTCGATCAGGGCCTCAAGATCCGCTCGATGGTGCTGCCCGACATCTTCATCGATCACGACACGCCGCAGCGCCAATACGATATCGCCGGGCTCAACGCGCCGCAGATCGTCCGCACCGTGATGACCGCGCTCGGCCGCGAGGCGCAATGGCTGAGAGAGCGCGCCTGACCGAACGTGCGGACGTGGCGCTCGTACGCCGGGGCCTCTCGCCATCCCGCACCCGCGCCGCCGAGGAGATCGCCGCCGGCAACGCCTATGACGGCGAGCGGCGGATCGAACGGGCGGCGGAGCGGATCGCGCCCGATGCGGCGCTGACGTTGAAAGATCGCCTCCACGACGATGTGTCCCGCGCGGGGCGCAAGCTGTCCCACGCGCTGGAGGTTTTCGGCGTGTCGCCGCGCGAGGCGGTCGTCCTCGATCTGGGATCATCGACCGGCGGTTTCACGCAGGTTTGCCTCCGCCGTGGTGCGCGCCGCGTCTACGCGGTCGATGTCGGGCACGGCCAATTGCACGAGTCGCTGCGCGCCGATCCCCGCGTTGTGGCGCTCGAGGGAACCGACGCGCGCGCGCTCGATGAAACACTCATTCCGGACGCGCCCGATCTCATCGTCTGTGATCTGAGCTTCATCGGCTTGTCGAAGGCGCTCGGCCCCGCGCTTGCCCTCGCGCGGGTGGGGGCAGCGCTGATCGCGCTCGTCAAACCGCAATTCGAGGTGGGCCCCGCGCGTGTCGGCAAGGGCGGCATCGTGCGCGACGCGGCCGCACGGGATGAGGCCGTTGCGGGCGTCCGCTCCTTTCTGGAAGGGGAGGGCTGGCGCGTTCGCGCCGTCACGCAAAGCCCCGTCACCGGCAAGGACGGCAACGTGGAATTCCTGGTCCATGCCGAGCGGGAATGAGCCGCTGGCGATCGTCGCGCTCGGCCATGAGGGCGACGGCCGTGTGGCGGACGGCAGCTACGTTCCCTTCGCGCTGCCGGGCGAGCGGGTGGTGCCGCGCGCCAATGCCGCGCCCGAGATCATCGAGGCGAGCCCCGATCGCGCGGCGCCGGCATGCCGGCACTTCACGCAATGCGGCGGCTGCCGCGTGCAGCATCTGGCGGCCGCGCCCTACGCGGCCTGGAAGCGCGAGACGCTGATCCGCACGCTCCAGCAGCGCGGTCTTGAAACGGACGTGCATGCGCTGGCGGCGATTGCGCCGGGCACGCGCCGCCGCGCGGCGCTGTCGGCGATCATTGCGCGCGACAAAAGCCTGACGCTCGGCTTCACGCGCGCGAGTTCCACGCTCATCGTCGATGTCGAGGAATGCCCGCTGGTCGATCCGCGTATCGCGGCCGCGCTGCCCGGATTGCGCCGCCTCATCGCCGCGCTCACCGCGTCCGGTCGCACCCGGGTAAGCGTGCTCGCGAGCGACACCGGCCTCGACGTCGATATCGCAACGAGCACCCGCGCCGAGCGATCGCTCGACCGCACGCGCCGCACCCAGCTAGCGGACCTCGCCGCCACGTTCGATCTCGCGCGCCTCAGCCTGGCAGGCGAGCCCTTCGTTGAGCGCCGCAAGCCGATCCTCGCCTTCGATGGCATTGCGGTCGCACCGCCCCCCGGCGCCTTCGTTCAGGCTGTCGCGGCAGCCGAGGAAACGCTCCGCGCGCGCGTGCTTGAGTGGCTCGCGGGCGCCAAACGGATCGCCGATCTCTTCGCCGGCCTCGGCACCTTCGCGCTGCCGCTCGCGCGCCGCGCGGCGGTAACGGCCGTGGAAGGCGAGGAGGGAGCGCTCGCCGCGCTTACGGCAGCCGCACGCGCGACGCCGGGCCTCAAGCCCGTCACGGCGGAGCGCCGCGATCTCTTCCGCCGCCCGCTGAGCGCGCGCGAGCTCGACCGGTTCGACGCCGTGGTGCTCGATCCCCCGCGTCAGGGCGCGGTGGCGCAGATTGAACACCTCGCCAAGGCCAAGACGCGGCGCATCGCCTATGTCTCGTGCGACGCGGCGACCTTTGCTCGCGACGCGCGCGTGTTGGTTGACGGCGGGTTCGCTCTTGTCGAAATCCAGCCGGTCGACCAATTTCTATGGTCACCGGAGCTGGAACTCGTCGCGCGCTTCGAGAGGATGTGATGGCCGGGATGCTGGATCAGATGGGCTATGCGCTGGGGCAGGGCGCGCGCGTTGCCTGGTTCGCGGGCCATTTCATCGGCGCCCGCCGCATGGGCGGCCCCGCGCGGCCCGAAGGCGCCCCCGATTTCGCGCCGAGCGCGCCCTGGCCTGATCGCGCCACGATGCTGAAAGAAATCCGCGCCGTCTTCGAGGGCGATTGGGCGAACATCAAGGCCGGGCGCTATCGCGCGGCGGGCGGCCTCTCGCTGGCGAACGCGCTGCGGCTCAGCCGGAAATTCTTCGCCGATGTTCCAGGCTTTGAGACGCGCCGCAAGGAGCGCGTCGCCGATGCCGTGCCGGCGGGCGATGCCGCGCGCTATCCGCGTTACTACCTCCAGAACTTCCATTTCCAGAAGGATGGCTGGCTTTCGGCCGAGTCCGCCGAGCTTTACGACTTTCAGGTCGAAACCTTGTTCGCCGGCACGGCCGATGCGATGCGCCGCCGCGCGCTCGTGCCGATCACGGACGCGCTCGCCGGACGCGACCAGCGCAAGCTCCATTTGATCGACATCGCCTGCGGCACCGGGCGGTTCCTCGCCCAGGTGAAGCACAATTGGCCGCGCCTTCCCGTGACCGGCATCGACCTCTCGCCCGCCTATCTCGACGAGGCGCGCCGGACGCTCGCAGATTTCTCCGCCACCGATTTCGCGGAGGCGAACGCCGAATCGCTTCCGTTCCCGGACGGATCGGTCGATATCGCGACCTGCGTCTATCTCTTTCACGAATTGCCGCCGAAGATTAGGCCCGTGGTCGCCACGGAAATCGCGCGGGTGCTGAAGCCCGGTGGCCTCTTCGTGCTTGCGGACTCGATCCAGACGGGCGATGCGCCCGTGCTCGACGCGCTGCTGGAGGCGTTCCCCTTAACGTTCCACGAGCCCTATTATTCGACCTACGCCAAGACCGACCTGACGGCGATGTTTGGCAGTGTCGGGCTCACGCCCGTCGCGAGCGACCGCGCGTTCCTGACGAAGATCATTGCATTCCGGAAATCCTGATTGTCATGCTCCGCGAAGGCGGAGCATCCACGCCTTTTGATCGGCATGCGTCAATCCATGGATGGTCCGCCTGCGCGGACCATGACAAAGGCGAAACGGATCTCAGCCCACCTGCCCGCGATGGCGCAGCAGATGATCGGCGAGCACGCACGCGACCATCGCTTCGCCCACCGGTACCGCGCGAATGCCGACGCAGGGGTCATGCCGCCCTTTGGTGACGATCTCGGTGGCCGCGCCCTCGCGCGTCACTGTCTTGCGCGGGCTGAGGATGGACGACGTCGGCTTCACCGCGAAGCGCGCGACGATCGGCTGCCCGGTCGCGATCCCGCCGAGGATCCCGCCCGCGTGGTTTGAGAGGAACTGCGGCCCGTCATTGCCCGGGCGCATCTCATCGGCGTTTTCCTCGCCCGTGAGCGCGGCGGCCGCGAAGCCCTCGCCGATCTCGACGCCCTTGACCGCGTTGATCGACATGAGCGCGGCCGCGATCTCCGCGTCGAGCTTGCCATAGATCGGCGCGCCGAGGCCGGGGGGAACGCCCTCCGCCACCACCTCGATCACCGCGCCGACGGAGGAGCCCGCCTTGCGCACGCCCTCCAAATACTCCGCCCACTGATCGGCGGCCTGGCCGTCCGGGCAGAAGAAGGGGTTCTTTGCGACTTCCGCCCAATCCCAGCGCGCGCGGTCGATCCGGTGCGGGCCCATCTGAACGAGCGCGCCGCGAATGGTCATGCCCGCGATCACCTTGCGCGCGATCGCGCCGGCCGCGACGCGCGCCGCCGTCTCGCGCGCCGATTGCCGCCCGCCGCCGCGATAGTCCCGCACGCCGTATTTGGCGAGATAGGTGAAATCCGCGTGCCCCGGCCGGAAGCTGTCGCGGATCGCCGAATAATCTTTGGAGCGCTGATCGAGGTTCTCGATGAGGAGCGAGATCGGCGTTCCGGTCGTCACGGGCCCGGCCGTGCGCTCGTCCTCGAAGACGCCCGAGAGGATCCGCACGGTGTCGGGCTCCTGGCGCTGCGTGACGAATTTGCTCGTGCCCGGCCGGCGCCGGTCGAGCTCGGCCTGGATGTCGGCCTCGGTCAGTGAGAGCCCCGGCGGGCAGCCATCGATCACGCAGCCGAGCGCGGGCCCGTGGCTTTCGCCCCAGGTCGTCACGCGGAAGAGATGGCCGAAACTGTTGTGGGACATGGGGCCCCGGTCTAATCCTCGGTCCGGAACTCGGTGAGGAGCCCGGCCGTCTCGCGCGCCTTGTCGACCGCCACCATGCCGACCGTGTGATAGCCCGCGTCCACGTGATGCACTTCGCCGGTTACCGCGCGCCCGAGGTCGCTGAGCAGGTAGAGCCCGGAATTGCCCACCTCATCGACCGTCACGTTCCGGCGCAGCGGCGCGTTCAGCTCGTTCCATTTGAGGATGAAGCGGAAATCGCCGATGCCCGCCGCCGCCAGCGTTTTCAACGGGCCCGCCGAGATCGCGTTGACGCGGATGCCGCGCCGCCCCAGATCCTCGGCGAGGTACCGCACGCTCGCCTCCAGCGCCGCCTTCGCGACGCCCATGACGTTGTAATGCGGCATGACTTTCTCCGCGCCGAAATAGGAAAGCGTGAGGAGGCTCCCCCCGTTCGGCATCATCTTTTCCGCGCGCTGCGCGACGGCGGTGAAGGAGTAGCAGGAGATGTTCATCGTCATCGCGAAGTTTTCGGCCGTCGTGTCGACATAGCGGCCTTTCAGCTGGTCCTTGTCGGAGAAGGCGATCGCGTGGACGACGAAATCGAGGCTCCCCCAATCCTCCTTGAGCGTGGCGAACGTGGCATCAAGGCTCGCCGCGTCCGTCACGTCGCACGGCATCACCCGCGCCGCGCCGACGCTCTCCGCGAGCGGCAGCACGCGCTTCTTCAGCGCCTCGCCCTGATAGGTGAAGGCAAGGGTCGCGCCGTGCGCGTGGCAGGCCTTCGCGATGCCCCAGGCGATGGAGCGCTCGTTGGCGACGCCCATGATCAGGCCGCGTCGGCCCTCCATCAGTCGCGCAGGGTGGCTCATGGCCGGCACCTTAAGAAAAACCGTTTGAAATCAAGGGGAAACGCGAAGCACCCCGGTACAGCCGGCATCCTAAGGAGGCGCGCGAAGCCGGTCAAAGCCTACCCGCGCCGTCAGCCGCGCTTGAGCTTGGCCCGCGGGTCGTAGGCCACCCCGGTCGCCCAGCGTTTGACGAACGCGGTAAGGTTCGTGTCCGGCTCATCGGGGAGCGTGATCATCAGCGTCACGTACTGATCGCCGGCTGGAACCTTGCCTTTCGCGGGCATGCCCTTGCCCTTGAGGCGCAGCACGAGGCCCGAATTGGCGTTCGAGGGGATCGTCATGGTGACGGAGCCGCCCAGCGTCGGCACCTCGATTTTTCCCCCCATCACGGCCTCGCCGAGCGTGATCGGCAGGCTGAGATGGACGTCGCGCCCCTCGCGCCGAAAGAGCGGATGCTTCGCGATCGCGATCGTCACGAGCGCATCGCCCGCCTCGCCGCCGGCGCGCGAGGGCTCGCCCTGGCCGCGCAGGCGCACCTGCTGGCCTTCATCGACGCCGGCCGGGATCTTGACGTCCAGCATCCGTCCGTCGGGCAAGGAAACGCGCCGCGTCGCGCCAGAGACGGCCTCTTCGAGCGAAATCTCGACGTCGAAGCTAAGGTCTGGGCCTTTCGGCCGGGCGCGCTTCTGCCGGAAGGCGCCGCCGAAAATGTCGCCGAAGAGATCCTCGAACCGCACCCGCTCGTCGTCGCCGCCATTGCCCATGTCGGCCTCGAAGCGGAACTCGCGGCGTGGCCCCCCCCCGCCGTCCGTGCTGAAAGGGGCGCCGGTGAAGGCCTTGGGCTGGCCGTTGGCATCGATCAGGCCCCGGTCATAGGCCCGGCGCTTTTCAGGATCGGTAAGGAGATCGTAGGCCGCCGTGATCTCCTGGAAGCGCTGCATGGCCTCCTTGTTGTTGCCCCCCACGGCATCGGGATGGTGTGTTTTGGCGAGCTTGCGGAAGGCCGCCTTGAGGTCGGCATCGCTCGCAGACTTTGGCACGCCAAGGACGCTATAAGGGTCGCGCATGATGGCCAGGGGTTGAGGGGCGGATCGGCCCGGTACGGCTTATCTATTTAAGGGAGCCTGCATTCGGGTTAAAGCCTGACCCGATAGACCGGCCACGGACGGACCATGAGCGAAACGATAGGACAAGAGGCCGAAACCCGCGAATTGCCGCGCGACGAGGACCCGATCGTGCGCTTTGCCGGGTGGCTGAAGGAAGCGGCCGAGAACGAGCCGAACGACCCGAACGCGATGGCGCTCGCAACGGTCGATGCG
This sequence comes from Alphaproteobacteria bacterium, assembly GCA_016124385.1. GTDB lineage: Bacteria > Pseudomonadota > Alphaproteobacteria > Micropepsales > Micropepsaceae > JACADY01. The sequence continues at coordinate 461,487 of WGNU01000005.1, forward strand.
GACGGCCTTCCTAATGTCCGCATGGTGCTCTTGAAGGGCGCCGATGCGCGCGGCTTCGTCTTCTATACGAACCTTGAAAGCGCCAAGGGCGAGGAGCTGGCCGCGAGCGCCAAGGCCGCGCTCTGCTTTCACTGGAAGAGCCTGCGCCGGCAGGTGCGGGTGCGCGGCGCAATCGCGCTCGTCTCGGACGAGGAAGCCGATGCCTATTTCGCGACCCGCCCGAAGGACAGCCAAATCGGCGCCTGGGCCTCGCAGCAATCGCGCGCGCTCGAAGGCCGGTTCGCGCTCGAGGCGGCGGTCGCGCGTTTCGCGGCGAAATACGCCCTCACCAAAGTGCCGCGCCCGCCGCATTGGTCGGGCTTTCGCCTAACCCCGATCGAGATCGAGTTCTGGCGCGACCGTCCCTTCCGCCTGCATGACCGGCTCGTCTATCGCCGCGCCGACGTTACCGCGCCCTGGGCCACGGAACGGCTCTTCCCGTGATGGCGTCGGACGATGAGATGGGCCGGCTGAAGCGCCTGGCGACCATCGCCGCCGTCGCGGTCGCCGCCACCCTCGTTGCCATCAAGACGATCGCCTGGGGCATGACCGGCTCGGTTGCGCTCCTCGCCTCGCTCTTTGACTCTGCGCTCGATCTGCTGGCTTCGGGCCTCAACATGATCGCGGTCCGCCACGCGCTGGAGCCGGCCGACCATGAGCATCGCTTCGGCCACGGCAAGGCGGAAGCGCTGGCGGGCCTTGGCCAATCGGCGTTCGTGACCGGATCGGCGATGTTCCTGGTCGCGGAATCGATCGACCGGCTGATCGATCCAAGGCCCATCGAAAACGGTTTGATCGGCACCGCCGTGATGGTGGTCTCCATCGCACTGACGCTCGCGCTCGTCCTCTTTCAGCGCAGCGTCATGCGCCGCACGGCCTCGCTCGCGATCGCGGCCGACCAACTCCACTATGTCGGCGACCTGCTCACCAACGTCGCCGTCATCCTGGCGATTGGTCTCGCGGCGGGGATCGGCTGGACCTCGGCGGATGCCGTCGGTGGTCTCGTCGTTGCCGCCGTGATTGCCTGGAGCGCGTGGTCGATCTTCCGCGCGTCCTACGATCAGCTGATGGACCGCGAATTCGACGACGCGGAGCGCGAGCGCGTGCGCGCGGTCGCCCTCGCGCATCCGGACGTGCGCGCGATCCACGATCTGCGCACCCGCACCTCTGGCTCGGGTGCCTTCATTCAATTCCACATCGAGCTCGACGGCGCGATGACGCTTTTCAAGGCACATCGGATTTCCGATGAGGTCGAGCGCGCCGTGCAGGAAGCGTTCCCGCACGCCGACGTGATCATCCACCAGGATCCCGAAGGGATCGAGCAGCAGACGAGGCTGGAGCGCGCCTAACGCGCGCCCATCGCGGCTCCAGGCGCCGGGGGACGCGCGCTGAGGAAGATCGCGGCGCCCCAAAGCCCTGAAAGCAGCGACCCGCCGAGCACGCCGAGCCGCACGGAGGCCACGTCCTCAGGCGCATCGAACGCGAGGCTGCCGATGAAGAGGCTCATCGTGAAGCCGATGCCACAGAGCGCCGCTGCGCCATAGAGGTGCCGCCACGTCGCGGCCTCCGGCATCGGCGCGAGCCTGAGGAAGATTGGGATCGCCGTCGCGACGAAGATGCCGATCTGTTTGCCGACGAAGAGCCCCAGCGCGATGCCGAGCGGGATCGGCTCGAGTAGCCGCTCGAAGGTGAGGCCTGCGAGCGAGACGCCTGAATTGGCGAAGCCGAAAAGCGGCAGGATCGCGAACGTCACCGCCGGATGAAGGTCGTGCTCCAGGCGCGTGAGCGGTGACTCGCCCTCCGAATCCTTTGGCCTCAGGGGAATGAAGAGCGCGATGACGACGCCGGCGAGCGTCGCGTGGACGCCCGATTTGAGCACCGCCACCCACATGACGACGCCGATGAGGATATAGGGCACGATCGCCGTTACCCCCCGCAGATTGAGGGCGGCCATGAAGACCGCCGCTCCGCCAGCGATGAGAAGCGAGATCAGCGAGATTTGGTCGGTATAGAAGGCGGCAATGATGAGGATTGCGGCCAGGTCGTCGATGATCGCAACGGCGGTGACGAAGATCTTGATCGAGATCGGCACGCGCGTCCGCAGGAGCGCCAGCACCCCCAAGGTGAACGCGATATCGGTCGCCGCTGGAATGGCCCACCCGCGGGCCGTGAGCGGGCTGTCGCCCGCGACCGCCAGATAGAGGGCGGCCGGCAGCGCGACCCCGCCCAGAGCCGCGATGAGAGGCAAGACGGCCTGGCCGATGGAAGAGAGCGCGCCCTCGTAAACCTCGCGCTTGATCTCCAGCCCGACGAGAAAAAAGAAGATCGCCATCAACCCGTCGTTGATCCAAAGGAGCAGCGGTTTGGCGATTTCCAGCGGCCCGATCTGGATTGCCACGGGAATGGCGAGGAACCCCTCATAGAGCTCGCGCCATGGCGAATTAACGATGATGAGCGCAAGCGCGGCCGAAAGCGCGAGCAGAATGCCACCGGCCGCGGGATGACTGAAGAAATGACGAAGCTGGTCCAAGCGCCCTCCGCGGACGAAAGAGGTCGAGAAGAGTCCTCATATAGGCCTGGTCGGCAAAAACCAACCAGGGGAAGAGTGCTCCGTCGCGGGCGGAGGATTGCCCCTACGGCACGGCACCCCTAAATTGCACGCAAAGAAGAGGGAGGACGATGACGATGCGTGGATTGATGCAGGACTGGTCCCTACTGACGTCGAAGATCCTGGATCACGCGGCGCTCTACTACGGTGATCGCGAGATCGTCTCGCGGTCGATCGAAGGCCCGATGCATCGCACCACCTACAGCGAGATCCATTCGCGCGCCCGCCGCGTCGCCAAGGCGCTAGCGCGCGAGGGTGTCCGCGAAGGAGACCGCGTGGGGACGCTCGCCTGGAATTCCTGGCGGCACCTTGAGGCCTGGTACGGCATCGCGGGCCTTGGCGCCGTCTATCACACGATCAACCCGCGCCTTTTCCCCGAGCAGATCGCCTACATCGCGAACCACGCCGAGGACAAGCTGCTCTTCACCGATCTGACGTTCGTGCCACTCCTGGAGAAGATCGCCAGTCATCTCACCTCCATCGAGCGCTTCGTCGTCATGACGGATGCGGCGCACATGCCCAAGACGAGCCTTAAGAAGGCGATGGCCTACGAGGATTTCATTGCGGGCGTCGATGACGATTTCGATTGGGCAACGCTCGACGAGAATGCGGCGTGCGGCCTTTGCTACACGAGCGGCACGACCGGCAATCCCAAGGGCGTCCTCTACTCGCATCGCTCGAACGTGCTGCACGGCCTCGCCGCCAACAGCGCAGATGCGCTGGGCCTTCGCAACCGCGACACGATCCTGCCGATCGTCCCGATGTTCCACGCGAACGCCTGGGCCATCGCCTTTGCCGCGCCAATGATCGGCGCCAAGCTCGTGATGCCGGGCATGAAACTCGACGGCCCATCAGTTTATGAGCTCATCGAGACCGAGAAGGTGACGTTCTCGGCCGCGGTGCCGACGGTCTGGCTGATGCTGCTCCAGCATCTCGAACAGAACAATTTAAAGCTCTCGACCCTCAAGCGCGTCGCAATCGGCGGCTCGGCCTGCCCGCAATCGATGATCGAGGCCTTCGAGGGCAAATACGGCGTGGAAGTGTGCCACGCCTGGGGCATGACTGAGATGTCGCCCATCGGCACGCTCGCGATGATGAAGGCCGGCATGGAGGACTTGCCCCACGCCGAGCGCATCAAGATCAAGCTGAAGCAGGGCCGGCCGATCTTCACGGTCGAGATGAAGATCGTCGACGACGACAACAAGGAGCAGCCGCGCGACGGCAAGGCCTTTGGCCGGCTGAAGGTGCGCGGCCCCGCGATCGCGTCCGGCTACATGAAGGGCGAGGGCGGCCAAGTGCTCGACGCGGAGGGTTTTTTCGATACTGGTGACGTGGCGACGATCGATCCCGACGGCTTCATGCAGATCACCGACCGCGCGAAGGACGTCATCAAATCGGGCGGCGAGTGGATCTCTTCGATCGAGATCGAGAATTTCGCCGTCGGTCATCCGGCGGTTGCGGAAGCCGCTGTCATCGGTCTGCCGCATCCCAAATGGGACGAGCGGCCGCTTCTCGTCTGTGTGCTGAAGAAGGGCGCGAGCGCGACAGCCGCCGACATCCTTGCCTATCTGGATGGCAAGATCGCCAAATGGTGGATGCCGGACGATGTCGCTTTCGTCGATGAGATTCCGCACACGGCGACCGGCAAGATCCAGAAGGTGACGCTGCGCGAGCAGTTCAAGGCGCATAAATTGCCGACCGCGGCGGAATAGTCCGCTAGGTCGGCGGGAGGGGCGGGCGATGGAAGGGATTCACGGCGTCTTGGGGCGGATCGCGTTTGCATCCGGCCTCGTGGGCGCATTGATGATTGTGGTATCGGGCCCCTTGGCCCGGATCAGCCTCATCGACCATCGCTCCGCGCTGCTCGTCTTCGTGATCGGGTTGATCGCGTGCCTGGTGGCGCTCGCCGCGGCGCTGGTGTGGGGATTGCTGCGCCTCGCGCGCGGCCATGGACCCCGCTGGGGCGGCGCGCTCGCCGGTTTCGTGATCGCGGGTGTCGCTGCCGCCTATCCGCTGATGATGCTGCAGAAGGCGGCGGGCGTGCCGCCGATCCACGACATTACGACCGACATCGTCGAGCCGCCGGCGTTCGTCGCGCTCGCTGGGCACCGCGACGGCGCGGAGAACCCGGACGAGTATCCCGGCCTCGACGTCGCGGTCGAGCAGACCAAGGCCTATCCGACCATCAAGCCCTTCATGACGCCGACGCCGCCTGCCGTGCTTTTCGCTGAGGCAAAGACCGCTGCGGAAGCGATGGGCTGGGAGATCGTCTCGGCGAGCGAAGCTGACGGCCGCATCGAAGCGACGGACACGAGCGCCTTTTTCGGCTTCAAGGACGACATCGTCATCCGCATCCGTGCGGAGGGCGAGGGCTCGCGCCTCGACATGCGCTCGAAATCCCGGATCGGCCAGTCCGATATCGGCGCGAACGCGGCGCGGATCGAGGCGTTCCTCGCCGAGTTGCAGACCTAGCGTCGCCGCGTCTCGGGCTCCGCCATCCCTCGAGGCCCTTTCGCCTCATCCTGAGGGCGAGCGGAGCGAGCGTCTCGAAGGGCGAGGCGAAAGGGCGCCTCAGGATGAGGACGCCGCGCGATCCCATGGAGATTGCAGACCTAGGACGCGAGGCGGTAGCGCGCGCTAAGGCTCGCCTTGCCGTCCGCTGTGACACGCCCTTCGCCCGCGAGCTGGATCAGATGCGCGTGCACGGAAAGCGCGGCCGCGGGATGGAGCTTCGGGTCGACATCCGTATAGATGCGCCGCACGAGTTCGGGGATCGCTTGTTCGCCGGCCTTGAGAGCGGAGAGGATCTGCGCCTCCCGGTCGCGGCGATGCGCGATCAGCGAGCGCACGAAATCTTGCGGCTTGCGCGCGAGCGCATCGTGCGGCCCGCCGATCGGCGCGCCATGCGTCGGGTAGTAGACGCGGTCGTCGCGTTTGAGCAGCCGCTCGAGCGAGGCGAAATAGGCGGCCATGTCGCCGTCCGGGGGACCGATCACGGTCGTTGACCAGCCCATCACGTGATCGCCAGTAAAGAGCGCCTGCTCCTCTTTCAGCGCGAAGCACAAATGATTGGACGTATGCCCCGGCGTGAACACGCACTCGAACGTCCAGCCGGGCCCGGAGATCTGGTCGCCGTCGCGCATCGTGACATCGGGGCGGAAATCCATGTCGCCCCCCTCCTCGATGCGCACATCCGCGCCGCCCTCGTGGGGCCCTGAGCCGTGCGGGCCATAGCCATACGTCTTTGCCCCCGTCGCGGCCTTTAGGGGCGCGGCCGCCGGCGAGTGATCCGCATGGGTGTGCGTGATGAGGAGGTGGCCGATCGTCTCACCCTTAAGGCCCTCCCGCAGCGCCGCAATATGCGCCTCATCGAGCGGTCCCGGATCGATCACCGCGACGGAGCCGCGCCCGACGACATAGGTTCCCGTTCCCGCGAATGTGAAGGGATTGGGGTTGTGCGCGACGACACGCCGGACCAGCGGCGAGATCTCAACCAGGCTGCCATAGGCTGGCTCGAAGCGGCGATTGACGGGAAGCGGTTGACCCAAGGGCGACCTCACGCAAGGCGAAGGGGAGTTGACCGGCGCCGATCCGCGAACGACGATCCGCTCGCCCACAGAACCCAAAGACGTCGCGCATGGCAAGGCGGCGTCGCAACAGGGAGAGAAACCTCACATGAAGCTGATCAACTCCATTGGCCCCAACCCGCATGTCGTGCGGATGTTCATTGCCGAGAAAGGTCTGAAGATCCCGACGCAGGACATCGACCTCATGAAGGGCGAGAACCGCCAAGCCGGTCATCTCGCGCGCAACCCGGCCGGTCAGTCGCCCGCGCTCGAACTGGACGACGGCACCTATCTCTCCGAGATCACGGCGATTTGCGAGTATCTCGAGGAACTTCACCCCAAGCCCTCGCTGTTCGGCACGACGCCGAAGGAGCGCGCCGAGACGCGCATGTGGGCGCGGCGCGCGGATCTCAACATCCTCGAGCCGCTGGCGAACGGTTTCCGCTACGCAGAAGGCTTGCCGCTCTTTCAGAACCGCATCCCGTGCGTTCCCGAAGCCGCGCCCGGCCTGAAGCGCGTCGCGCAGGACCGCGAGCTGTGGTTCGACAAGATGATGGCTGGCCGTCAGTGGATCTGCGGCGATCGCTTCAGCTACGCCGACATCTTGCTCTTCTGCTTCCTGGGCTTTGGCCAGACGGTCGGCCAGGCGATCAATCCGGAAGCCAAGTGGCTGCTCGGCTGGTTCGATCGCGTGAAGGCGCGCCCGAGCGCGAGCGCATGAAGCTCGCTTAGAACGTAAAGGCGAACGACACGGCGCCGAATTCGGCGGGCCTTTGCTGCCCGTCGAATTCGTCCGTGCGAAAGACATAGGAATAGGTGACGCGTGTGCCGAGCAGGATGACCGCGAGGCCGGCCTGCATGTCCGCGACGAAGAATTTCTTGTCGACGCTCGGGCTGTCGCGCCACGTATTGCCGTCGAGGAAGATGTCCTGCGCGATCGCGCGGCCCTCGATCCCCGCGAAGAGATACCAGCTCCAATCGGCCGTGCTGTTGAAGAATGCGGAGCCCGATAGCGCCGGGCGAATGCGCGGCGCGCCGAAATCGGCGTCCAGCCCCTGGCCAAAACGCATGACGCCGCCGAGCGCGGCATAGGTCTGTACGTTGCCGAGCGCGAGTGAGGCCGTCGGCGACAGATCGAGTTCGAGCCCGAAATCGTTCGAGAGCGTGAGCGGGATGTGCCACTGGCTGTCGAGCAGCAGCATGACGCCGGGCTCGTCCTTCAGCTGGGAATCCCAGCCGCGCGATTCAGCGACGCCAATCCGGCGGTGGAACCCGTTCTGGACTTCCTCGCCGAGCGCCGAGGGTCCGACGACCCCTAGATGAAGCTCGGCCGACGTGAGGTTGGCGATGCGGTTGTCGCGCCGCGGCGTATAGGCAACGAGCGAGAGCGCGGTATAGAGCCAGCCCGCATAGGGCCGGTCGCTCGGGTCGGGAATGACGACCTTGGTGTTGTTGGGCGTATAAAGGCTTTGGCCGAGCGCGATGCCCCAGCGCATCCGCGCGTCGTCACCGAAGAGATCGCCGAGGCCCTCGCTCAGCATCGTCCGCGCATCGGAAAAGCCCGGCGGCAACAGCGGTCGCTCCGGTGAGAGCCAGGAGAGTTTCAGCCCGTTTGTGTATTGCTCGTCGCGATCGGTGAAGACGTCGTTCTCAACGATGAACGAAACGACACCGTTGGCGTCGGGATCGGTGGCATCCGCCGCGATGGCCGGGGGGGTCGCCAGCGCAACGCAGAAAAAGAGTCCAACACCGAGGCCGCGCATGAAAACCCCTCGAACACGAATCGATCGCTGACGATGCGGCGGACAATACCGCAGTGCGGCAAGCGCGTCGCGCCCGAAAGCAGGACGCGCTAAATCTGCCGGCCGGCTTTCTCCCAATAAGGTTCACGCAACTTGCGCTTGAAGATTTTTCCCGAATCCTCGCGCGGCAGCGCGCTCGCGAACTCGATCACCTTTGGGATCTTGTAGCGTGCAAGATGCGCACTGAGCGCGCTCTTCACGCCCGCCGGATCGAGCGCAGCGCCGGGCTCGGGCTGGATATAGGCGCACAGGCTCTCGCCGAACTCCTCGTCCGGAATGCCGAAGACCGCGCAATCCGCGACGCCCTTAACCTTCAGCAGCTCGGATTCGATTTCGGCCGGATAGATGTTCACGCCGCCCGAGATCACCATCTGGTTGCGCCGGTCGCACAGGAACAGGAACCCGTCCTTGTCGAGATAGCCGATATCGCCGACCGAGATGAGGCCGTCGCGCTCGGCCTTGGCGCGCTTGGCGTCGTCGCCGTGATAGGTGAAATCGGCGACCGTCGTCACGCGGCAATAGATGTCGCCGGCCTCACCCTGCGGCAGTTCCTTGCCGTCTTCGCCGATGACTTTGAGGCCGACATCGGGCAGCGCCTTGCCGACCGTGCCGGGATGCGCGAGCCATTCGGCCGACGTGCAATAGACGACTGCGCCCGTTTCCGTCGCGCCGTAATACTCGTTGATGACGGGTCCGAACCACTCGATCATCGCGCGCTTGATGTGCGGCGGGCAGGGCGCGGCCGCGTGCACGACATGGCGCAGCGATGAGAGGTCATAGCGCCGGCGCACCTCCTCCGGCAGCTTTAGGAGGCGCACGAACATCGTCGGCACCATCTGGATGTGCGTGACCTTGTGCTTTTCGATGAGGTGCAGAAGGTCTTCCGGCTCGAAGCGCGGCTGAAGAATGATCGTCGCGCCCGCCCGCGCGGCCAGGAGCGCATAGGCATTGGGTGCCGAATGGTAGATCGGCCCTGGAATGATCGTCGTGATCGGCGGCGCGTTCGGGTTGAGCACGGAATCGACGAGCCCGAACACGGTGCCGATCGTCCGCGTCGTCGCCATCGCCTGTTCGGGCGTCGGCGGGCGGCGGCGCACGCCCTTGGGCTTTCCCGTCGTGCCGCTCGTGTAGATCATGGCGCCCGGCGCCTCCATCACCTCGGGCGTGCGCCGTTCGAACCCCGCGATCCATTGGTTCCAGTCGGTGGCGCCCGCCGGCACCGCACAGGCCGCCGGATCGATGTGATAGGCGGCCGCGATCTCGGGCGGCGTCGGCACGATGAAGACCGGCACGCCTTTCGGGATCGCGGAGGCGACGCCGCGATAGAGATCGGTGTGGATGACGATCGCCTTCGCTCCGCAATTGGTGAAGAGGTAGTCCGCCTCCTCGGGCGTGTAATGCCAATTGACCGGTACTGAATAGCCGCCCAGCTGCCCGACGCCGATCGAGGCCTCGAAGAATGCGAAATCGTTCCGCAGCATCATCGCGACCGCATCGTCGCGCCCGATGCCGAGCGAGGCGAATCCCGCCGCCGCGCGCTCCGCGTTCTCGGCGAGTTGCGGGCTTGAGATCTCCCGCGTACCGCTAATGATCTTGCCGCTCATCGTCGTCTGCTCCCTGGCGCCCATTATTTTTGTGATGCGTGCATGCCACTAGAAAGGCTGCCAAGAAAGAGGGCGCAAGAGCAAGGCCCGGCCGATGCCCGAAACCTTCGCTCCGACGGAATAGGGCGCGCCCGTTCGTGTAAGAAGGCGCGAACGGAGATGGCAATGGGGCTCGCGATGCTGGGACGGCGATGGCTGGGCGCAGGCTTAGGGCTATGGCTGGCGGTGGCGCCCGTGAGCGCCGCAACCCTTGAGCGCGAACGCGAGATTGACGGCCTGACGCGCACCTATACGCTCGTCACGCCGGATGGACAGGCAGAGCCGCGCGCGACGGCCTTCATCCTTCACGGCGGCAACGGCACGGGCGCGAAGATCCGCCGCTACGTGCAGTTCGACGAGCCGGCGCTGAGGCAAGGCTACGTGATCGTCTATCCCGACGGCACCGATCGTCAGTGGAATGACGGTCGCCTGGCGCCGATTGTGCCCCGCGTCGATGACGTGAAGTTCCTGCGCACGATCGCGGAGGATCTGATCGCCGAGAAAATCGCCGATCCGCGCCGTATCACGGTCGCGGGCATTTCCAACGGCGGCATGATGGCGATGCGCCTCGCCTGCGAGGCCTGGGATCGCTTCGCCGCGGTCGGCGTGATCGCCGCGCAATTGCCCAATCAATTGGACTGCCGCCCGGGCCGCGAAATGCCGATCCTCTTCGTGCTCGGCACGGAAGACCGCTTCGTGCCGTTCAAGGGCGGCGCGATCCTCTCGCGCGGGCCCGATCGCGGCGGCGTCATTTCGGCGACGGCGACCCTCGACTTCTGGCGCGCCAATAATGGCTGCGCGCCCGCGCTGGCGGTGACCGCGCTGCCCGATCGCGACGCGGGTGACGGCACGACCGTGACGCGCCAGGTGGGCGTCTCCTGCCGCGCACCTGTTGAGGCTTACATCATCGAGGGCGGCGGCCACGCCTGGCCGGGCGGGCGCGACGGTGCGCTGGCGGTACGGTTGCTCGGCACGCATAGCCGCGAGATCGACGTCAACGCGCTGCTGCTGGAATTCTGGCGGCCGCTCTAGTTGAGCGATCGTGCGGCGGCCGTGACGCCCCCCGCGGCGAGCACCATCGCGGCGGCATCGCGCCCGAGCGCACCCAGATCCGCGCGCGCCTCGCCCGAACGCGTGCGCACCGCCATCGAGTGAACGATGCTGCCGAGCACGCGGGCCGTGCGCATCGGATCGAGCGAGGCCGGCACTTGGCCCTCCGCGATCGCGCGCTCCAGCCGCCGCGCGACGATCTCATCGATCGATTGGATCACCAGGTGAAGCCGCTCGCGGATGTCGGGATCGAGCGTTGCCTCGGCGGTCGCCGTGCAGATGGCGACGCACCCGCGCGCGCCGTTCTCGCCGCTGAAATAGACGGCGAGCGCTCCTTCCATCAGCGCCGCCAGCGCGTCCTCGATCCGCGCCGCGCCGAACAGCAGATGTTCCATCTGCTGCAGCATGCCGCCCCGGAACAGGTCGAGCGCGGCGAGATACATCGCCTTCTTGTCGCCGAACGCGCCATAGAGGCTGGGCCGGTTCATCCCCGTCGCCTCGACCAGATCATCGAGCGTCGCCGTCGAATAGCCCTTCTCCCAGAACGCCGCGAGCAGGCGCCCCAGCGCTTCATCGCGGTCATAGGTCGGTGGGCGGCCACGCGGCGGAGACATTTTTGTACCTTACAGTAGAAAATCCTTGACCAAACCTATTTCATACCTAATGGTACAAAAATCAATGACCGCCCAAGGAAACGACTCGATGGAACTCTATTTTGCCCCCTTGTCCTGCTCGATGGCGACCAAGATCGCCCTCAACGAGATCGGCGAGTCCGCCGCGACCGAAGCCGTCTCCCTCAAGGACAAGAAGACGGCCTCTGGCAAGGATTATTGGACGATCAACCCGAAGGGCCAGGTGCCGGCGCTGCGCACGCGCGAAGGCGCGATCCTCACCGAAGGCCCGGCGGTCCTGCAATACGTGGCCGACTTGAAGCCAGACGCGGGCCTCGCCCCGCCCGCTGGCTCGCTCGAGCGCTACCGCCTGCAGCAATGGCTGAACTACATCTCGACCGAGCTGCACAAAGCCGTCTTCGCGCTCGTCTTCAATCCCAAGGCGCCGGACGCCGTGAAAGCCTTCGCGATAGAACAGATCCCGGCGAAATTCGCCTTCCTGAGCGGCGAATTGAAGGACCGCGCCTTCCTGCTCGACCGCTTCACGGTGGCCGATGCCTATCTCGTGACGGTGCTCAATTGGTGCGGCCTCGCGGGGATCGACCTGAAGTCCTACCCCGTGCTCGCGGCCTATCACCAGCGCCTCTCCGCCCGGCCAAGCGTCGCCAAGGCGATGGCCGAAGACATGAAGCTCGCCGGCCTCGCCTGATCGGGCGACGCGGACAAGAGAAGGGGCGGCCGAGCGGGCCGCCCTTTAATCTTCCGTAGCAGGATGATCCGCTTACTCGGCCGCCTGCGCGAGGCCGGGACGCGGCGTGTTGAGCGTTTTCAGGAATTCGATGCCCTGCGCGGCGATCGCATCGCCCACCATCTCATCGCTCTCGTTCTTTAGCTCTTCGACATCGACATAGGTCGCGTAGATCGGCGCCGTCCGCTTGGTGACGATCCCGGCCTTGAGGAGCGTCTTGACGAGCACGCGGAAGATATTGGCCGACTCCTTCATCTCCTCGCGGATCGTCGCGTCCGTCACCGCCTCGACGAACGCCGCCTGCACGCGCTGCCAGTCGAGCCCGACCGCCTGATAGACGACCTTCTTCTGCTCGGGCGCCGCGAGATTGAAGAGCAGCGTCTGGAACACCTGCGCCGCCCAATCCTCGATCATGTCGCGCTCGGCCGTGTCGAGCTTGGGGATCGTGCGGTCGGCCCAGATCTTGCCGAATTTGTGGTGGAACGCCTCATCCGTCATCGCGAGCTGGCAGAGCTTCACGAGCACCGGATCGTGGCCGAGATTGTAGAACGTCGCGAACGCGCCCATCGCCAGCCCCTCGACGAGGAGCTGCATGCCGACGATCTTCTTCCACGCGAGCGGGGAGGTGACCATCTCGGTCAGGAGATCGCCGAGCGCGGGCCCGACGGGCGAGGGCTTTCCCCAGCGCGTCTTCACGTAGCGGCTGAACGCCGTCACGTGCCGCGCTTCCTCGCGCGCCTGGTTGGACGCGTATTCCTGCGCGCCCGGGTCGCGCAGAATGTTGCAGAGCGAGGCCGACAGCGCGAGCGCGCCCTGTTCGCCGTGCAGCACCGACGACATCGACCACCAGGTTTCCAGGTTGCACAGCTTGATCTTCGTCTTCTCGTCGATCTCGTCCCAGATCGAAGTCCGCGCGATCGAGACCAGCTTGGTGTCGACCAGCGTGTCCTTCTCCATGTCGAAGGGCAGGTCGAAATCGATGTAGCGCTTGTCGAGCGGGTCCCAGAAATGGTCGTGGGTCGCCGAGATGATCTTGTCGAACGCGCTCGTGCGCTGACCGTAGCGGTTGACGTCCACCAGCGCCTTGAAGTCGCCGGGCTGCACGGTGTCGTAGATGGCGTCCTTCGTGATCTGGCCGGGCTGCGACATGGCGGTGATTTCCTTCCTGTTTCGGGAGCGGGCGCGCTTCGTCTGAGAGAAAGAATGACGCCTCCGTCAACTTCATCCTTGATGCAGATCAAGCCCCCGCGCGCTGTAGGGGGATTGTCAAGAAGCGCACTTTGTGCGCAAGATTCGCTTGCCCGCGTCGCGGGTCTGTCGTCAAGCGCGGCCAGAATGCCGCGGCGGGCAAGGGAGGAGTGCTGCACATGCTGGAAGCCAACCCGGAAAGCCTCGTATTCCAGGTGATCGCGTGGACGATCGTGGCCGGCACCGCGATCGTGTGGGCCGGCTATTTCGGCGGATACGTCGGAACGCTTCTGGTGCGGGGCAGGGGATCGCGCGACCGTGCGACCGCCTTCATCTTGATGTGGCCGTTCATTGCGGTTGGCAGTGTGCTGGCGGTGATTGGCATACCGCTCTATTGGCCCGGCTGACGCCGCTCAGCCAGTCAGATCGGACCCGTCGGCTGCTGCGTCCGGCCCGTCATCGTGATTCTCATCATCGGCCGCGTCGGCGGCAGCGCTGATGCCGATAAGGTCGCCGATATGCAGCGCGCCGATCCCAAGGGTCGCCGCGATGCCCAGAACGACCAGAATCCAGCCGAGCGTGCTCATTCTGGAAGTATAGGGGGAAGGTCCGGCCCGCGCGAGGTCCGGCCATGGTCGGAGAGAGAGGATTCGAACCTCCGGCCCCTGCGTCCCGAACGCAGTGCTCTACCAGGCTGAGCTACTCTCCGAGGCCGTTTGGCCGCAAGGGGCGCGTTATAGCGACTGCCTCACGGCCGCGCAATCGAGCGCGTTGCGGCCAATAGGCGAAGTTTGTATCGTCCGCGCCCTCCCGGCTCGCGGGATGGGGCGTAGCCAAGTGGTAAGGCAGCGGATTTTGATTCCGCCATTCCCAGGTTCGAATCCTGGCGCCCCAGCCAGCCCCCGTGGACCGCTCCTGGCCCTTCGAGCCGGATCCGGCATCGCGAAGGGCCGATTCGCCGCGCCCGGCCTTCGCCCTCGGCGTGCGCGCGTCTTACGGGAGGAATGCCACCACGCGCGCGGGCGCGGCGCTGCAATGCGCGAGCTTGATCGGAAAGAAGCCGACCTTGAATCCGTTCGGCGGCAGGCTCGCGAGGTTCGTGAGCTGCTGCACGATGAACACCTCGCGCTCGCGGCCCGCGAAATGCCCGTCCCAGATCTGCTTTGAGTCGCCCGTCGCGTGGAACGCCTGGCGCATGACGAGGAACGGCCGGTCCCATCCGGGCGCATCGGTGCCGAGGATCTTCGCGCCCTGCGCCGCGAGGTGAAGCGTGCCCTCGCGCGTCATGCCGGGATAGGCGTACCAGGCAAGCTCGTTGACGTCGTATTTCTCCTGCCCCGTGCGCAGCATCACCGCGCAGCCGGGCGTGATCGTGCCGCCATTCTCCGCGAGCGCCGCATCGAGCGCGGCGACCGTGATGCCCTCGCCGGGTTTCGCGTGCGCCCGCAGATCGAGCACCAGCCCGTCGCAGAAGAGTTCTTCGAGGCCGATCTGCTCGATCGTCCGCGCGGGCGCGCCCTCGCAGGTCGAACCGTAGTGGAGCGGCGCGTCCACATGCGTTCCGATATGCGAATTCATCGAGATGCGCTCTTCGCCCCAGCCCTCGCCACCCGGCAGATGGTGGCGCTCGCAGCCGAAGATGAAGCACATCGCCTCCGCGCCGCGCCCGTCCGGTGCGTAGTATTCGACCTCCGGCACCAGCACGGAGGACATCGGCTTCACCACATCGGGCAGCCGTTCGATATCGCGCGAATCGAGCGTGCGGGTGAGATCAACGAGGCGCATGGCGGTCTCCCAAAGAGCTCTGGGCGAAGGCTACCCGATGCGCGCTCGGCCGCGAAAGCTTGATCGAAGGCCGCGTTTGCCTCATCGCGGCAACGGCGCTCATATGGCCGCGGATCGAGGGCCCGCAAGAGGCCCCGCGGCGAGGAAGGTCACGCATGTCCGAGTGGGAGCGCTCCGGCGCCGCCGAGGAGACCGAACGGCGCGGCCATCTGATGAAGGCCGAAACGCAGATCGCCTGGCTGCGCTGGATCGGCATGGTCGGCTGGCTCTACATCATCGTGAGCGCGGAGGAGCCGCGCCCCCTCTCGGTCTGGGGCGTCTATCTGGCGGGCGTTGCCTATACGCTCTTTGCCCATTGGGGCGCGGCGGGCGAAAAGCGCATCGCCTGGAGCGCGCGCGTGACGACCATCGGCGATCCGCTGCTCGTGACGGCCATCTGCCTGCTGACGGGCGGCGTCGGCTCGATCTTTTTCCCGTTTTACTATTTCACGCTGCTGGCGGCGGCCTTTCGCTATGGCGTGCGCGAGGCGGGCGCGGTGCTCGCCTTCAACGCGGCTCTGGCGACGATCCTCTACATCGCCGTGCCGGACGCGCGCGCGAGCGCGCTCGCGGTCGGGCTCTTCTATCTGGTGTTCTCCGCGCTCCTGGGCGCGCTCCTCGCCAATTGGGCGCAGGAGAACCTGGCGCTCGCCCATCGCCGCGCCGAGGCGCTGCGCGTCGCGGGCGATCGCACTCGCACGCTCCTCCAGCGCCTCATCAGCTCGCAGGAAGATGAGCGCAAGCGCGTCGCGGGCGAAATTCACGACAGCATGAGCGGGCATCTCTTTGCGCTCCGCCACAGCCTCGATGCGATCCGCGAGCGGGCGGGATCGCTGGGCGCGCTCGAGCCCACGCTTCAGCGGCTCGATTGCGCCGTGCGCGAGACCTCGCAGGAAGTCCGCAGGCTGATGAACGAATTGCGCCCGACGGTGCTGGACGATCTGGGCCTTGCCCCGGCCGTCGAGGAATATGTGGCTGAGCTGCGCGGCACCGTTCCCTTCGCGATCGATCTCGCGATCGAGGCCGACGCGCGCCCTGTTGGCGGCGACGGTGAGGCCGCGCTCTTTCGCATTCTCCAGGAGGCGATCCTCAATATCCGCAAGCACGCGAACGCATCGCGCGTCTCGATCCGCATCGCGGGGCGCGATGTCGCCGGCGTCCGCCACGTCGCGCTCGACGTGATCGACGACGGCAAGGGCTTCGATCCGGCCCAGCCGCGCGCCGGCCATTTCGGGATCCTCACCATGCGCGAGCGCGCGGAGGCCGTGGGCGGGCGCTTGGAGATCGACGCGGCGGCGGAAAATGGTACACGGATCACCGCCCTCGTGCCGCTGGATCGCTGAATGGCCAAGATCGCAACCTTCCTCATCGATGATCACACGGTCCTGCGCCAGGCCGTGGTGGAAATGCTGGAGGCCGAAGACGACATCGCCGTCGTCGGCCAGGCGCCCGACGCGGCAAGCGGCATCGAGGCGGTCGCGCGCCTGCGCCCGGACGTCGTCATCATCGATCTGAAGATGCCGGGGCAGGGCGGGCTCGTGGCAATCCCTGAGATCGCGCGCGTCGCGCCCGGCTGCGGCATCATCGTCTTCACGATGTACGACAACGCGGCCTATGTCTGGCAGGCGATGAACGCGGGCGCGACGGGCTATGTGCTGAAAAGCGCGTCGAAAGACGATCTGCTCCGCGCCGTGCGCGCGGTCCATGCCGGGCTCGGCTATCTCCAGGCGGAAGTAACGCGCCCGCTCTTGAAGCGTCTCGCGCGCGATGCCAAGGCCGCCGGTCAGAAATCGGAACTGAGCGCGCGCGAATTGGAAGTGCTCGAGCTCGTCGCGCTTGGCCGCAGCAACAAGGCGATCGCCTCCGCCTTGAAGATCGCCGAGGAAACGGTGAAGGCGCACCTCAAGAGCCTCTATGAAAAGCTCGGCGCCTCCGACCGCGCCCACGCCGTCGCCATCGCGCTCCGCCAGCAATTGATCGGCTGATCCCCCGAAAGAGGGCGCCGCCGCACCCGATGAGGGGATTCAGTCCGCGCCCGCCACCGCCCATTCTCACGGCCAACGAGAAGACGGGCGGAAACGGCGAGGGCGATGGACAACACGATGCAGAGCGCACCGAAAGCCGCCCACGCGGTGGTGATCGGCGCGAGCACCACGGGGCTCATTTCCGCGGCCGCCCTCGCGCGTCATTTCGCGAAAGTGACGGTCCTCGACCGCGACACGCTGCCGGAGGCCCCCGAATGGCGCAAGGGCGCGCCGCAATCGCGCCACGTGCATCTCCTCCTCTCGCGCGGCGAGCAGATCTTCGAGCGCTACCTGCCGGGCCTTGCCCATGAGCTGAAAAACGCGGGCGGCCTCACCGCCGACATGGCGGGCGACACCGCCTGGCACTATGCGGGCGGCTGGAAATCGCGTTTCCCGAGTGGCATTCGCATGCTCTGCCAGAGCAAGGGGCTGCTCGAATGGACGCTGCGCAATCGCGCCGAGGCGATCCCCACGATCGCGGTGCGCGGCCAGGCCGAGATGATCGGCTATACGGCCGAGGGCAGCCGCATCACGGGCGTGCGCCTGCGCGGCGATGAGATCATCGCGGCCGACCTCATCGTCGATGCCGGCGGACGGAACTCGAAGACGCCGACCCATCTGAAGGATCTGGGCTTCGGCGAGGTGCCGGTCTCGGAAATTCCCGTCGATGTCGGCTACGCGACGCGCGCGTTCGTGGCGCCGCCCGGCCAGCGCGACTGGACCTCGCTCATCGTCCACCCGCGTTATCCCGACACGCGCCTCGGCGTCATCATCCCGGTCGAGGACGGCCGCTGGCTGGTGACGCTCGTCGGCTCGCGCGGCGATCATCCGCCAGCGGACGATGAAGGCTTCCTCGCCTTCGCCAAGGGCCTCGCCGTGCCCGACCTCTATGACGCGATCCGGAACGCGGAGCCCGCCGGCCCCATCGGCCTTCACCGCTTCGCGAGCAATCTGCGCCGCCACTACGACACGATGGCAAGGCGCCCCGACCGGCTGGCCGTCGTCGGCGATGCGGCGTGCTCGTTCAATCCGATCTACGCGCAGGGCATGAGCCAGGGCGCGACGGCCGCCGCCATCTTGGATGAGACCTTGACCGCCTGGCGCGCGCGGCGCGGCACCGCGCTCGACGGCTTCACCGCGACCTTTCAGAAGGAGTACGGCCATTTCGCCGATCGATGCTGGTTCCTCTCGACGACCGAGGAATACCGCGACAGCACGGTTGCCGGCGCGCCGCTCTGGGCGGGCTTCATCAATTGGTACCTGGAGAAATTCCAGGAACTCACCTGGAGCGACCGCGACGCCGCCTATCGC
The DNA here is from genome assembly GCA_016124385.1 of Alphaproteobacteria bacterium. GTDB lineage: Bacteria > Pseudomonadota > Alphaproteobacteria > Micropepsales > Micropepsaceae > JACADY01. The sequence continues at coordinate 479,901 of WGNU01000005.1, forward strand.
TTCCTAAAGGTGATGCACCTCCTGGCGCCGCCGATGTCGCTGCTCAGCCCGCTTCTGGCTCTCAAAGTTTTTGCACATGCCCTTGGAGGACCTGCTCGGCCGATCCAGGGCAACGGGGAGAAAATCCATGTGGCTTAGCGCAAAGCAGCGCCGTCGCATTCGCGGCGCCGAGACGATGACGAGCGGCACGCCGTTGCCGACGCGCATCGTCTCGAACGGCGAATACATGCCCATCGCCCAGACGCGGGCGCAACAGGAGGTCGAGGCGCGCCTCGTCGCGATGGCCGATGAGACCGGCGCGCGCATGGGGATGGATCGCCGCGCGTTCCTGCGCTCGAGCGCGGGCATGGCGGCGGCCTTCCTCGCCTTCAATCAGGTGTTCGGCGACGTCTTCGCCGTCTCGCCCGTCGAGGCGGCGGACCTTGGCGCGGCGGGCGAACGCGCGCGGTCGCTTGCCGGACAATACATCGTCGACATGCAGCTTCACTTCCTGCGCGATGATTTCGGCTGGGACGGCATCCTGGCGCTCGGCGAATACGCCAAGCAATGGAACCCCGATCTGGTCGGCGAGGAAATCACCTTCAAGCGCTTCCAGATCGATAATTTCATCAAGGAAGTCTATTTCGACAGCGACACCAAGATCGGCCTCTTAAGCGCCGGCCCGGCCGAGCAGGCCGAGAACGTGACGCTCGGCAATGACGGCATGGCGGACGCGCGCCGCACGATCAACACGGCCGCTGGTTCGCGCAGGCTCTTGACGCACTCCGTCATCGCGCCCGGCAAGCCCGGCTGGATGGACGAGATCGAGCGCGCGATCGCCGAGATCAAGCCCGATAGCTGGAAGGGCTATACGGTCGGCGATCCCTTCGGCCATTCCGAGTTCGCCTATCGCCTGGACGATGAGGCGCTGATGTACCCAGCCTATGAGCGCATGCTCGCCTCGGGCATCACGAATATCTGCATCCATAAGGGTTTGCTGCCCGCCGACTACAAGAACGAATTCCCGACCTGGGAGCACGCCCGCGTGGACGATGTCGGCAAGGCCGCGCGCGACTGGCCGCAGCTCAATTTCATCATCTACCACTCGGCGTTCCGCCCGTTCCTGACGACGCCCGATCCGCTCGTGCAGCAATTCGATGAGACCGGCCGCATCGATTGGGTGTCGGACCTCGCTGACATCCCCGAGCAATTCGGCGTCTCGAACGTCTATGCCGAACTCGGCACGACCTTCGGCAGCTGCGCCGTCACGCACCCCAAGCTCGCCGCCGCGCTGATGGGCGTCCTCGTTCGCGGCATGGGCGCCGATCACGTGATCTGGGGCACCGATTCCGTCTGGTACGGCTCGCCGCAATGGCAGATCGAGGCCATGCGCCGGATGGAAATCCCGGAAGACATGAGGAAGGCGCACAATTTCGCCGCACTCGGCGAGGCGGAAGGGGAGGTGAAGACCGCGATCTTCTCCGGCAACGCGACGCGCCTCTATGGCCTCGAGAGCCTCGCTGCGCCGGATGCCGCCTGGCGGAGCGATCGCCTCACCGAAATCAAGGCCGAGTACGTGGCCGCCGGCGGCGCGCCGTCCAACGCCTTCTACGGCTTCATCGCCGAAGCGGGAGGGCATGTCTGATGGCCGGCTTGCTCGACGGACGGATCGTGCTCGTCACGGGCTCCGCGGCCGGCATTGGCCGCGCGATCGCCGAACGCGCGGGCCGCGAAGGCGCGCGCCTCGTGCTCGGCGACATCGCCGAGGATGGCGCGGAGGTGGCGGCCAAGCTCAGCAAAGGCGGCGTCAAGGCGGCGTTCCTCAAGACCGACGTGCGCCGCGCGGAGGATATCGCCGCGCTCGTCGCCGCCGCGAAGAAGGACTATGGCGCCGTGCCCGATTGCGTCTTCGCGAACGCCGGCATCGAGGGGCGCCCCGCGCCCGCCTGGGAGGTGTCGGAAGCGGAGTTCACCCGCGTGATCGACGTCAATCTCATCGGCGTGTGGCGGACGATGGCGGCGGTTCTGCCCGCGATGGTGGCCGCCAAGCGCGGCTCCATCGTCGCAACCTCGTCCGTCGCCGGCATCGTCGGCGCGGGCGGCCTTGGTGCCTATGTCGCGAGCAAGCACGCGGTCGCGGGTCTCGTGAAATCGACGGCGATCGATGTCGCCCGCCTCGGCATCCGCGTGAACGCGATCTGCCCCGGCATGGTTGCAACCGCCATGGTCGACCGGCTGGCGGAACAGGTGGCCGGCTTTGAGGACGCGCTCCTCGCGATGAAACCGATGGCGCGCCTCGGCACGCCCGATGAAATCGCGAACGCGGCGGTCTGGCTCGCCTCCGATCAGGCGAGCTTCATCACCGGCCACACCATGGTGATCGACGGCGGCTACGCGGCCCAATAGGACTGACACGGAGGAAACAATGGATACGAAAACGATGACGACGGCCGATTCGAAAAAGATCGTCGCGGATTTTCTCGCCTCATGGCAGGCCCGCGACATCGCGCGCATCATGAGCTATTTCGCGCCCGACGCGGTCTACCACAACGTGCCGGTCGCCCCGATCAAGGGCCATGACGGCATCCGCGCGATCTTCCAGGCCTTCCTCGACGCATTCGACGACGTCGATCTCGAGGTCGTGACATTGGTCGGGGAGGGCGACCGCGTCGCCTCCGAGCGCGTCGATCATTTCAAGCTCGGCGGTAAGCGCTTCGATTTGCCGGTGCACGGTGTCTTTGAATTGAAGAACGGCAAGATCACGCGCTTCAGCGATTATTTCGACCTCGCCTCCTTCGAAGGGCCGAGCGGGATGAAGCTTTAGGCGCGGCGTCCGCTCAGGACGACTCACCCTGTTTGCCCTCATCCTGAGGGCCCTTTCGCCTCGCCCTTCGAGACGCGATCGCTCCTCAGGGTGAGGCGAAAGGGAGTCTCGAAGGATGGGGCGAAGAGACTGAAGAATGCGCCGGCCGCGACCGGCGTTCTCGCAAGAAAACGCCCGGCCGGATCGCTCCGGCCGGGCGCTGTGCTGGCGCTCCGCCTCAGCGCGCGATGTTAATCACCTGAAGCTGCGTGAACTCCTCGAGCCCGTCTTCGCCGAGTTCGGCGCCGAGGCCCGATTGGCCCGACCCGCCGAAGGGAATGTTGGGCGCAAGGTCCGCGTGCTTGTTGACCCAGACGGTCCCTGAGCCCATCCGCGTCGCGAGGTCATAGGCCCGGTCGAGATTCTTCGACCAGATCGACCCGCCGAGCCCATAGGGAGAGGCGTTCGCGCGCGCGAGCGCATCCTCGGGATCGGAATATTTGATGACCGGCAGCACCGGGCCGAATTGCTCCTCGTCCACGAGGCGCGTGCCGTCCGCGATGTCGCGCACGATCGTCGGCTTGATGAAATAGCCGGCCTTGCCGGTCGTCTCGCCGCCGGCGATCACCTTGCCGTGCTTCTTCGCGTCGGCGATGATTTCCTTCACCTTCTCGAACTGCATCTTGTTCTGGAGCGGGCCGATCTGCGTGCCCTGCTCGAGCCCGTCGCCCACGATCGCCTGTTCGGCGAGTGCGGCCAGCTCGTTGCACATCTGATCGTAGATCGACTCGTGCACATAGAGCCGCTTCATCGCGATGCAGACCTGCCCGTTGTTCTGGAACGCGCTCTGGAAGAGCTGCGGCGCGGTCTCCTTCGGGTTCACGTCGTCGAGCACGATGCCCGCGTCATTGCCGCCGAGTTCGAGCGTGATGCGCTTCAGCGTTTCCGCCGCGCCCGCCATGACCTTCCGCCCCGTCGCGGTCGAGCCCGTGAACGAGATTTTGCGCACGTCCGGATGCGCGGTAAGCGCGCCGCCCAGATCGTTCGCGTCGGTGATGATGTTGAGGACGCCCGCCGGAAGGATGTCCTTCACGATCTCGCCGAATTTGAGCGAGGAGAGCGGCGTCGTCGGCGCCGGCTTGACGACGATCGTGTTGCCGGCGAGGAGCGCGGGCGGCACCTTGAACGCCATCAGGATCATCGGGAAGTTCCACGGGATGATCGCGCCGATCACGCCCAGCGGCTTGCGGTGCGCCTCGACGCGCCGCGCGGGGGAATCATCGATCACCTTCACCGGCAGGTCCAGCATCGCGAAGTATTTGAAGAACGCGGCCGTGCCGAACACCTCGCCCGTCGCGTCGGCGAGCGGCTTGCCCTGTTCCTGCGTCAGAATGCGCGCGAGCTCGCTCGCGTTCTTCTCGATCGCCTCGGCCATCGCGATCAGCGCTTTCTTGCGCTCGCCAATCGGCGTCCGGCTCCAGGTGGGGAAGGCCGCCTTCGCCGCCGCGACCGCCTGATCAAGCTGATTTTTTGAGGCGCGCGGCGCTTTGACGATCGTTTGTTCCGTTGCCGGATTAATGACGTCCATGGTGGCATCGCCCGCCACCATCTGGCCGTTGATGAGAAGATTATAGTCGCCCATACTAAGGTCCTCCGTGTGTTCTCTTGGCTATTCGTAATCCGCGGGTCCGCCCCGCGGCAAGTTCACGCCCCGTCCATCACGAGAACGACCTTGACGCATTGGCCGGCATGCTGCTCGGCGATCGCGCGGTTGATCTCCGTGAAGGGGTAGGTGGTGATGAGCTTGTCGAACGGGAATTGTCCCTTCCGGTAGAGCGCCATCATCTGCGGGATGAAGACGTCCGGGTCGCTGTCACCCTCGATGATGCCCTTGATCGAATGCCCGAACGTCATCGCGGTCATGAGGTCGCCGGGGAATTTCGTGCCCGGCGGCGCGATGCCGACAATGCCGAAGGTCGCGTGCGGCGCGAGGCAAGTCATCGTCGCTTCCTGGAGCGGCGGAATGCCGGTCGTATCGAACGCATAGTCGACGCCGACGGGCGCGATGGCTTTCACGGCCGCCGGGAGATCGGGCGAAGCAGACGGATCGATCGTGTGCGTCGCGCCCAGTTCCATTGCCAGCGCGCGCCTTGCCGCATGGGGCTCGACGACGATGATCGTTCCGCAGCCTTGGACCTTGGCGCCCATCACCGCGCTGAGGCCGACCGCGCCGCCGCCCAGAATGAGGAGCGAGGAGCCCTTGCGGCAGGCGAGCGAGCGCATGATGCCGCCCGCGCCCGTTTGCACGCCGCAGCCGAGCGGGCCGACGAGTTCCAGCGGCACGCCGTCCGGCACCTTCACGCAATTGCGCTCATAGGCAAGGCAATAGGTCGCGAACGAGGATTGCCCGAAGAAATTGCTCGAGAGCGGCTCGCGGGCGGTCCTGATCGCCTTCGTGCCGTCCGGCCGCATGCCGGCATAATTGAGGAGCGGCATCGTGAGGCAATAGGGCGCCTCGCCGCGCTGGCACCAGTCGCAAGTGCCGCAGGAGCGGAACGTAATGCCCACGCGGTCGCCGGGCTTCACTTTCTTGACGGCCGAGCCGACCTTCTCGACGATGCCCGAGCCTTCATGGCCGAGCACGGCGGGCAGCGGCGCGATCGCGCCCGTCTGCGCGACGATGTCGGTATGGCAGAGCCCGACCGCGACCAGCTTGACGAGGATTTCATCGGCGCGCGGATCATCGAGGGTTGCCCGCTCGATGCTGAAATCGGCCTGTCCCTCGCGCGCGACGGCGACGGTGATATCCATGAACGCTACTCCTTCGCCCCGTCGAGGAACTCTTTGAAACCGGCGGGCGCGTAGGGCCCGATGCAGATCTGCTCCAGCACGCCCATGCCGTTCCGCGTGCCGTCGCTCGCGCGGACGACCTGCTGCGTGTGGAGGTTTTCCGGCGCCAGCGGGTTGAGCTGCTTGGGATCGAAGGATTCCCCGCCCACCGCCAGCTCACCCTTCCATGTGCCGTGCGACCATTCGGGGTGCCCGTAGCCGATGCCCTTCATCTGGAATTTGAGGATGGGATCGAGCGCGATCGTCCGGATGGGTCCATCGACCGGCACGAGATCGAGTTCGGCCGATTGCGCAAGGCGCGTGCCCTTGTGATAGCGCACGCGGTGCCGCGCCGTCGCCATGCGGATGTCTCTCCCGTCTTCCGTCCCCGGCACCGCCGCTTCGCTGGCATAGAGCGGCGCGGTCAGCCCCTCGCGCACCAGCGGCTCGCCCTTGGGGCCATCGAAGAAGATTGCATGGCTCACATGATCGTCCCAGAAGAGCGGCGCCCAGAGGAAGAAGAAGCCCTGCGGCATCGCGGGCGCGCCGCCCGTCTCGGGCTCGCCGACCCGCCGGAAGCCCCAGGAGCGGTCCTTTGTGCCGTAGCACGTCGCCTCGCTCACTGTGATCTCGCCGTCCGGCGTCCGCGCGGTGCCGCTCCAATGGCCGAACTGGTCGAACCGAGTCGCGTCCATGATCGGGCGGATGCCGGCATGCAGCGTCTGGCGCGCCTCCTTGATGGCGGCTGTGCGGGTTGAGAACGTGAGGTCGCACGAAAGCCCGCTCGTGTTGTCCTCGAGCACGATCCGCGTACGGCGCATCGGCTCTTCGACCATCAGCCGGAACGGCCCGACAGTCAGCTCCGTGCGCTCGTCGGGCGCGCGGCGCGAGCCGAAGAAGCAATGCTGCCGCCCATCTTTGAAGACGACGCTGAACGCGCAGTCGAGCACGCCGCGATAGGGGTAAACGCCCATCGCGAACGCGAAATAATAAGAGCCGTCCTTCGCATAGCCGTTGAACCAATAGCGGTCATAGACGTTGCGGTCGCTCGTCACGGGATGCGCGAGCGGCTCGGGCGTCTGGTGGACCGGAAAATCGTCGAGCTTGTTGAGCATCATCGCTCCCTTCGGCGGTGGTTCGAATTGCGGTTAGTGGGGCTGGCGCGCGCGCCCGCTCACATCGGTACCTCGTATGTGCGACGGTTCACGTAGCGCTCGAGGAACCGCCAGATCTCGGCGTTGAGGTCGCGCGCCCAGGGGGCGCCGAACGCTTCCGCGTCCTCGACTGCGGCGTGGAGCGCGATCAGCACGCGCATGACTTCATCGTTCCGGGCGCTGAGATCCTGGATGCGCAGGCTGGGCGCGGCCACCGCCAGCGCGCCCGCCATCTGCGCCTTCAGCGGCACGTCGCCGATCAGCCCTCGCGCCTTCTCGAACAGCGCGCGCATGTCGCGGTGATCGGCCTCCAGCGTCTCGGCCGCGCGGTCGAATTCCTGGCCGATCATCATCGTCAGGATCGCGATGAACGTGACATCCGAGGCGGTATAGGAATCCGTGATGTTCGCGAGCGTGTGCTGAAAGATGCGCTGCGCGATATGGCCGATGCCTTCTTGGCCCTTGGGAATCATGACCGCGCCTCCGGAAAACGCGTGTGCAGATGGGGCGCCAGCCGGTCGATCAGGATCTGCTGCTGCCGGTCGGTCATCAGCCAGCCCGCGACCGCGAGGATCGGCTCCTTCGCGGCGCCGGCGTGGAAATCCTCGCTGGAGGAAATCCAGATCGCGATGCCCTTGAGCGAGGCGAAGATCTGCCACCAGCGAAACGCCTGCGGGTCAACCCTGAGCCCGCTCGCGTCTTCCCAGCAGCGGATCGCCTCGTCGTGCGGCAGCAGCATGCCCGCGAGTGCCGGGTTCGCCCAGCTCCACAAGGGATCGAGCGACCAGGCGAGATCCTCCAGCGGATCGCCGATATGCGCCATCTCCCAATCGAGGATCGCCTTGATCGCGCCTTCCTGCGTGAAGAGGAAATTGCCGGAACGGAAATCGCCGTGCACGAGGGAGAGTTTCTGAGCGGGCGGCGGCGCGTTGCGGCGCAGCCAGCGGATCGTCGCGTGCGCGACCGGATTGGGGTGGATCTCATCGGCCTCGATCACGCCCGCCCAATAATCAAGCTGCTCCATCGCACAGGTCTCGCGGGTCGTCGCCGGCATCGTGCTCGTCAGGTCGAGCGCGATCGGATCGAGCCGTGCGATCTCGCCGAGGATCTGCCATTTCCGCCGCCCGATCGCGGCGCGGTGCGCGTCGGGGAACTTGTCGGCGGAGGCATCGCACCCCGGCACCTCGCGCGTCAGCGAGAAGGATTGCCCGAGCCAGGAGAGATCTTCCTCCAGCACCAGGGGCTCGGGCACCGGCAGGCCGGATTTGAACGCCGCCTCGATCGCGCGATATTCCGTGCGCCGATCGGTATCGATGAGGCTGGAGGCGGGATCGAGCCGGATGATCAGCCCCTCGCGCGCATCGCCGCGCCGCGCGGTCACCTTCCAGGTCTGGCGCGACGCGCCGCCCGGAATCCGCGCCATCGCCTCGATCGCAACGGGCGTGCGCCATTTTTCAGACAGATAGCGGCCAAGGCCGCTTTGCAGCGCGTCTTGCGTCGTCACGGACGTTTCCTCGTTTCCGCCGCTCCGCCCGCGTTGGCCGCGTGGTCAGGCTGCGGATTGCTCCCGGGAGAGGATACCGGCCGTTAAGGTGGCCGGCGTCTTCTCGCTGGAAACGAGTTACACGCAACCGAAATGCGATATGCAAGAGGAGAGTCGAGGATCGGCTCGCCTAGAAGAGGCGATGGAGAGGATGGGATGAGCCACCGCGAGGGCCGCCGCGCCTATCACCATGGGCGGCTGAAGGACGCGCTGATCGAGGCGGCGCTCTCGCTGATCGCCGAGCGGGGGCTGTCCGGCTTCACGCTGAGCGATGCGGCCAAGCGCGTGGGCGTCACCGCGGCCGCGCCCTATCGCCATTTCACCGACCGTCAGGCGCTGATGGAGGAGCTGGCGCGCCGCGGTTTCGATCTTTTCAGCCGGCGTCTCGAAATGGCCTGGGACGCGGGCGCGCCCGATCCCTTGACCGCGCTCCGCCGTATGGGCTTTGCCTATCTCGCCTTCGCGCGCGAGGAGCCCGGGCTCTATGGCGCGATGTTCGAGAACGCCTCGACGACGGGCAGTCCCGCCCTGGGCGAGAGCCCCGCGCGGGCCTTCGCCGCGCTCGAAGCGGCGGCCGCCGCCGTCATCGGCGAGAAAATGGGCAGCCTTGCCGCCAAGAGCCTCGCCTTCGAGATCTGGGCAATGACGCACGGCGCGGCGATGCTGGCGCTTTCCGGCCATTTGCCGGCAGGCGATCCGGCGGGCGACCCCAATATTCTGGTCGATGAGACCGCCATCGCGCTGGTCGAGCGCGCGCGTAACCGCCGCCCGCCGCCCAAGGGTTAACGCGCGGCCGGCACCCGTCGATTTTTCGCGCGCCATCCCTTGAAACCGGCCCCCTTGCACTCGATGTAAATCCGTATAACATTCGAGCCACGGGATCGGCCCGCCGGCTGGAAACCTTCAAGGAGACGGTGAATGAGCTACGCGAGTGCAGCCCCTGAGATGGAGCGCGGCGGGGCCCGTTACAACGGTTGCGAAATGGCCGGCGGCCGTTTCCGCAAGGGCGAACTGATCGCGATGGTGCTCGGCTTCATCGTGTTCTGGCCGGTGGGCCTCGCCATCCTCGCCTGGATGCTGATGGTCCCGCGCGACACGCGCGAGGAGCAGACCGCCCGCTGGGGCGCCAAGATCTCCAGCATGTGGCATAGCGGCGAGGGCCGCTGCGCCGAACGCTTCCAGGAGCGCATGGCCCGCAAGCAGGAGCGCTGGGCGATGAAGCGCGAGCGCTGGATGCGCCGCCACGGCATGGGCGGCGGCGACTGGCGCCCGGGCAGCTATGACCGCTCCGGCAACACCGCGTTCGACGATTGGAAGGCGGCCGAACTCGCGCGTCTCGAAGAGGAACGCAAGCGGCTTGAGGATGCGCAGCGCGAGTTTTCCTCGTTCCTCGATGATTTGAAGCGCGCCAAGGACCGCGAGGAGTTCGACCGCTTCATGGCGGCCCGCAAGGCGCAGCAGGAGCAGCAGAACCAGCAGCCCCCGCACGACCCGAACGGCGACCCCTTCCCCCCGGCCGCTTGAAGCGAGCGGCCAAGCCTTCCCCCCAAGCCTTCCCCCGAGGCTTCCACCCCTTCCCCTCCAACGAGGGGGAGGGGTTTGTCTTGTGGCGCGCGCGCCGCGATCCGCGTGGATAGGCTCAAAGAACGGCGACGCGCGCCTGGTGGCCCGGCACGCTCTTGAACTTGCCGTCGCGCGTCCACAGCGGCGCGTCGATCAGTTCGGCGAGCGCGAAATAGGCGGCATCGTAGGCGGTGAGGTTCTCGCGGAGCGCCCAGATGCGCGGGCGGAGCGGCACGTGCGAATAGCGCTCGATCTCCAGCGCCGCGAACAGGCCAAGCGCCGTGCGCGCGCGCGACGAGGTGATCGTCTTCTGGCGGACGAGGCGGCGGAGCGCCTGCAGGATTTCAAGCTCGATCACTTCGGGCGCCGCGAGCGCCTGCCCCGCCGCGCTAAGCGTTTCGCGCACGCGCGCGCCGTCCGCCGTCACGACCGCGATGTCGAGGGCGAGCGACGCGTCGATGACGATCAACGCCTGTCGCGCTCGCGCCGGATCATCGCCGCCGTCGTCTCGGGCAATTCGATCGGCGTGAGGGTGCCCATCGTGGCCCTGATCTCACCCCAGCGCGGCCGGCGCAGATCGCTCTCGATGAGGCGCTTGAGATAGTCGCTCATCGACAGGCCTTCCTCCGCCGCGCGCGCTTTCAAGGCGCGGTGCACGCTTTCCGGGATCTCGCGGATCTGGATGTGCTTGTTCATGTGAGAAACATACTTTCATGTGCAAAACATGTCAAACCGCGCGCCGCCGCTTACCTCCCCCGTGTGGGGAGGTCGGCGAGCACGGCGAGCCGGGTGGGGTTACCCCCACACCAGATCGTCGCGCCCGAGATCGTGCACGCTGGTCTTGCCGAGAAGCGCGATCGTGTTGAGCATTTCCGCCTTCATCGTGGCGAGCAGCGCCGAGACGCCCGCCTCGCCCCGCGCGGCGAGTGCATAGGCATAGGGCCGCCCGATCAGAACGCCCCGCGCGCCCAGCGCCAGAGCCTTGACGACGTCATGCCCCGAGCGCACGCCCCCATCCATCAAGAGTTCGATCTTGTCGCCGACCGTATCGACGATCGCGGGCAGCGCCGAGATGGAGGAGGGCGCGCTGTCGAGCTGCCGCCCGCCATGGTTGGAAACGACGATCGCGTCCGCGCCGATCTTCAGCGCCTCCTGCGCGTCGCCCGGATCGAGGATGCCCTTGATCGCGAGCTTGCCCGGCCAGATCTTGCGGATCCATGCGATGTCCGCCCACGTGACCGAGGGATCGACGTTGGACGCGAGCCAGCCGAGCAGCTGGCCGAAATTCGTGGCCCCCGGCACGCGGCTCGCAAGATTGCCGAAGACGTGCGGCCGCCCGTTGATGCCGACGTCATAGGCCCAGCGCCAATGCCGCGCATAGTCGGCCGCCTGCGCGAGCCGCCCGGGCAGGCTGAGCGTCATGCCCATGCCGTTGCGGATGTCGCGGTAGCGTGCGCCCAGCACCGCGAGGTCCACCGTGAAGAGGAGGGCGCCGCAACCCTTCGCGTGCGCCTCTTCGATCAGCGTACGGACGAACTTGCGGTCGCGCACCATGTAGAGCTGGAACCAGAAGGGCGCGTCCGTCGCCTCGCGCACTTCCGCGATCGGGCAGATGCCGAAGGTCGAGAGCGTGAACGGCACCTTCGCCTTTTCCGCCGCCCGCGCGGCCTGCCGCTCGCCCCGCCGCGCCATCATGCCGGTGAAGCCCACGGGCGCGAGCGCGACCGGCATCGCGACCGGATGGCCGAGCATCGTCGACTTCACGTCGATCGAGGAGACGTCGCGCATCACGCGCTGGCGGAAATGGTATTGCCCGAAATCGGCGACATTGGCCGCGAGCGTCCGCTCCGCGTAGGAGCCGCCGTCCACATAGTCGAACAGAACCTTGGGCAGGCGCTGCTGCGCGAGCGTGCGATAATCGGATACGGAAACGGGCCTCTGCATCGGCGAATCCCCCGCTCTTTTTTGGCCAAGCCCATCTTGTCACGCGCGCGCCCGTGCGCACCATGGGGCGCCGCAATTTGGGAGCCGCGCCATGCCCCTTGCCCCGCTGACGATCGATGGTCCCTGGTTCCGCGAACCGGGCGGCCGCCGCCTGCTGCTGCGCGGCATCAATCTGGGCGGCGACTGCAAGGTTCCCTATCCGGGCGGCGGCACGCAGCACCCGAGCGACTTCACCGATCACCGCACGGTCTCCTTCGTCGGACGCCCTTTCCCGCTGGAGGAGGCGGACGATCATTTCGCGCGGCTGAAGGCGTGCGGCTTCAACGTGCTGCGCCTCCTCACCACCTGGGAGGCGGTGGAACACGCGGGGCCAGGCCGGCACGATGAGGCCTATCTCGATTATTTCGCCAGGATCGCGGCCCGCGCGGGCGATTTTGGCCTCTATGTCTTCATCGATTTCCACCAGGACGTCTGGTCCCGCATGACCGGCGGCGACGGCGCGCCCGGCTGGCTGTTCGAGGCGGTGGGCCTCGATTTCACCCGCTTCCACGAGGCGGGCGCCGCCCACGTGATGCAGTGGAAATACGACTATGCGCGCGGCGGGCGGCAGGAAGACCGCTACCCGATGATGACGTGGTCGGACAATTATCGCCTGCCCGCGAACGCCATCATGTGGACACTCTTTTTCGGCGGCGCGACCTTCACGCCGGATTTCATGATCGATGGCCGCAACGTGCAGGACTATCTGCAAGGCCACTATGTGGGCGCGCTAACCGCCGTCGCCGAACGCGTGAAGCATCTGCCGCACGTCATCGGCTTTGATTCGCTGAACGAGCCGGGCACGGGCTGGATCGGTCAGCAACTCTCCTATCGCCATGTCGAGCGGTCTGAGGCGCACCCCGAGCCCGTGCTGCCAGGCCCGGCCTGGGCGCCGATCGACGGCCTTCTCGTTGCGCGCGGCGTCACGCGCGTCATCCCGCAGCTCGCCTTCGATGTCGAAAGCCTGAGCGTGAAGATCGCGCGCCAGGAGATCGTCAACGGCGGCAAGACCTCCATCTGGAAGGACGGCGCGTCGTGCCCGTTCGAGGCGGCAGGCGCCTATCGCCTGGACGGCGCGCGCGAGGCGGATCTGCGCGAGGATTTCTTCAGCCACAAGGACAGCCGGCCGCTGGAGCACGAGCGCGACTTCATGGCGCCGTTCTTCAATCGTGTCGCAGGCGCGATGCGCAAGGTGCGCGAGGATTGGCTGCTCTTCGCCGAGCTCGATCCCTTTCGCGGCTTTCAGGGCGCGGGCTTTCCGCAAGGAATGCCGGAGCGCACCGTCAACGCGAGCCATTGGTACGACGTCGTCACGCTCCGCACGAAACACTTCATGGTGCCGAGCCTTGATCCCTTCACCGGCCGCGTGCTGCCCGACGAGGCCGCGATCGGCGATCACTACGCCCGCCAGCTCTCCCGCGTGAAGGAGGCGAGCGAGAGCCTGGGCGGCGCGCCGACGCTGATCGGTGAGTTCGGCATCCCCTTCGATCTGAACGGCGCGGGAGCCTACACCGCCTGGGCGGAGGGCGACCGCACGCCCGCTCCCTGGGAGAGCCATGTCCGCGCGCTCTCGCTCATGTACGACGTGATGGACCGCCTGCTGCTCCACACCGCGCAGTGGAACTATACGGCCGGCAACCGCAACGACCTTGCGACCGGCGACGAGTGGAACCAGGAAGATTTATCCGTGTACAGCGCCGATCAGCGCGCCGGCACCAACGATCCGCTGGACGGCACGCGCGCGGCGGAGGGCTTCGTCCGGCCTTACGTGCGGGCCTGCCAGGGAACGCTGATCGCGATGCGCTTCGATCGCGCGGCCGCCCGCTTCGAGGCCGAGTTCGACGCCGATCCCGCCATCGACGGCCCGACCGAGATCTTCGTGCCGGCGGTGCAATTCCCTTCGGGCTTTGCGGTCGATTCCGGCGATCTGCAATGCCGGATCGATCCGACGAATACGCTCGTCCATCTGAAGGCCGCGAAACCCGGCCGCTACCGGATCGTCGTGCGCCGGCCGGGCTCGCGCGCATGAGCGAGCGCACGCGCACCCATCGCTGGGGCGATCCCGCCGAGACGCTGGCGAAGGCGGCAAACCTATCCGGGCTCGAACTCTTCGAGGCGATGAAGCGGCGCGAACTGCCGCCGCCCCCGGTTGCGACGCTCATCGGCGTTAAGGGCCTGGAGGTGGAAAAAGGCCGCGCCGCCATCGGCTTCGAGCCGGCGGAGTTTCACTACAACACGCTCAGCGCCGTTCACGGCGGCGTCATCGCGGCGGTTCTGGACATCGTCTTGGGCTCGGCCGTTCAGACGACGCTGAAGGCGGGCGAGGGCTTCACGACGCTGACGCTGGAGCTGAAATATCACCGCGCGATCACGGCTACGACCGGGCGCCTGCGCGCCGAGGCGCGGGTCGTCACGCGCGGGCGCGAGATCGTCACCGCGGAGGCGGCGCTCAACGATCCCCGCGCGCGATTATTCGCGAGCGCCACCTCGACGCTGACGATCCTCAGGCGCGCGAAGAAGGCGGAGTGAAAAAAGAGGGTGTCATGGTCCGCGAAGGCGGACCATCCACGCCTTGGAATCAAAGGCACACGTAAGAGTCATGGATGCTCCGCCTGCGCGGAGCATGACACCATCTCTATGACCGTTTCTGAAACGTCAGCGCGTGTCCGTTCATGCAATAGCGCAATCCCGTCGGCTTCGGGCCGTCCGGGAACACGTGGCCGAGATGCGCATCGCACCGTGAGCACACGGTCTCCGTCCGCCGCATGAAGAAGCTGCGGTCGGCATGCTCCTCGATCACGTCGGGCGAAACCGGCGCATAGAAACTCGGCCAGCCGGTGCCGGAATCGAACTTCGTGCCGGAATCAAAGAGCGCCTGCCCGCAGCACACGCAGGAATAGGTGCCCGCCTCATGATTGTCCCAATTGGGGCCGGTAAAGGCGCGCTCCGTGCCCTTCTGGCGCGTGATCTTGTAGGCCTCGGGGCTCAGCTGTGCGCGCCACTCCGCATCGCTCTTCTTGATCTTCGCTGTGGTCGTCATCCCAGTGTCCTCCTGCGGCGGTGTCACGGTGGGGGATATGGGGTGGGCGCCGCCCGACCCCAAATCACGAGACCGTGGGTGCGCATCCTTCGCGGCCCGGCCCCTGATCCCGAGGCGCGAGGCGAATGCCGAGCACGCGAAGGAGAGGGCCGGGCACCTCAGGATGAGGCAAGCGCGCGGTGCTCTTACGGGAACACGACCGAAATCGTCTCGGCGATGCAGGCGGGCTTCTCCTGGCCCTCGATCTCGATCGCGATCTCGTTGACGAGCTGCACGCCGCCCGATTTCGCCTCGGCCGAGAGCAGCTTCTGGCGCGCGCGCACGCGGCTGCCGACCGGCACCATGTTCGTGAAGCGCACCTTGTTCGAGCCGTAATTGATGCCGCGGCTGACGCCCTCGATGCGCATGATCTCGGCGCCCAGCATGGGGATCAACGAGAGCGTGAGATAGCCGTGCGCGATCGTCTTGCCCCCCGGCAGCTCCTTTTTCGCGCGCTCAACATCGACGTGGATCCATTGGTGATCGCCCGTCGCCTCGGCGAATTTGTTGATCCGGTCCTGATCGATCATCACCCAGTCCGAGGTACCGATCTCCTTGCCCGCCAGCGACGACAGCTCGCCGAACTTTACCGTCCTCATCGTTCTTCCTCCGGTGTGTGGGACAGAATTGCCTCGACCCGTCGATGGATCGATTGCACGTAAGGGTCCGCCATCCCGCGCTCTTCGAGCAGGCGGGCGCAGCGAAACAGGTAATCGCGGTTGGTGCCGAGCAGCCCCTCGGCCTGCGCGATGCGGTGCGCGACTTCATCCTCGCTCAGCCAGCCGACATAGCGCGGATGGTCGTGATTGATGACGAAGGTCAGCCCACGGACCACCCGGTCCTTGATCTCTATGTCCACCCATGCCGGGTGATAGGCGCCCGAAAGCATCTCGCGCATCCACAGGATGTTCGTTTCGCTCTCGACGGATTCGGGCGCGATGAGATGGGCGAGCCCGTGGCACGCACCCCCGACATCCAGCGCGAGCATGAGGCCCGGCCGCTCGGGCGAGCCGCGCCCCATCATGAGCTGCAGGCAGAACCGCCGCTGATAGCCGCGCAGCAGTGCGACGTCGCTCTCCGTCACGTGGATCGCCGGGTTCCACATGAGCGATCCGTAGCCGAACACCCACAGCGGCTCGCCGGCCGTGTGGTGCGCGAGGAAATCGGCCCGCGCGCGGTCGCGCTCCTCCTGGCTGAGCAGCGGCATGCCGCCGTTCTTGCGCACCTGGTCCTCGATGAAGGCGAAGCGCTCGGCGGTGAAATCCTCGCGCGCGAGCTGGCCGTCCGGGCCGCTCGGGCGGAAGTGGTTGCGCAGCGCCTCGTCGTCAGACGATCCGTGAGTCACGCTTGCCCCAATACTGGTCGCGGATCAAACGCTTGTAGAGCTTGCCGGTCGGATGGCGCGGCAGCTCCTCCATGAAATCGACCGTACGCGGACATTTGATCGCCGAAAGCTGCTCCCGGCAAAAGGCGATCAGCTCCTCGGCGAGCGCGGGTCCCGCATCCGCCCAGTTCATCGGCTGGACGACGGCCTTCACCTCCTCGCCGAAATCCTCGTTCGGTACGCCGATCACCGCAACGTCGGCGACCTTGGGATGCGTGATGAGCAGGTTCTCGCATTCTTGCGGATAGATGTTGACCCCGCCCGAGATGATCATGAAGGCCTTGCGGTCGGTGAGGTAGAGAAACCTCTCCTCGTCGAGCTTGCCGACATCGCCCAGCGTCGACCAGCCATTGGCGTTGCGGCTCTCGGCCGTCTTGCCCGGATCGTTGTGATAGGAAAATTCCGGCCCGCCCGCGAAATAGATGACGCCCTCCTCGCCCACCGGCACGTCCTTGCCGTCCTCGCCGACGATGTGCACTTCGCCCAGCAGCGCGCGCCCGACGGTGCCGGGATGCGCCAGCCAATCCTGCGGCGAGCAATAGACGAAGCCGTTGCCCTCGGTGCCGGCGTAATATTCGTGGATGATCGGCCCCCACCAGGCGAGCATCTGTTTCTTCACTTCGATCGGGCAGGGCGCCGCCGCGTGGATTGCCGTCTGATGCGAAGAGAGGTCGTAGCGCGTACGGGCTTCTTCCGGCAGCTTCAGCATGCGCACGAACATCGTCGGCACCCATTGGCTGATCGTCACCTTGTACTTTTCGATCAGCCTGAGCGCTTCCTCCGGGTCGAAATGCTCCATCACCACGCACATGCCGCCGGAGCGTTGGATCGACATGTTGTAGCGCAAGGGCGCCGCGTGATAGAGCGGGGCCGGCGAGAGATAGACCGAGTTCTCGTTCGCCCCGAACAGCAATTGCAGCATCGCGATGAGCGGCCCGCCCTCCGTGATCGCGAGGCCTGAGAGCGGGACGCGCACGCCTTTCGGCCGGCCCGTCGTGCCGGAGGAATAGAGCATGTCGGCGCCCGAGGTCTCATCCGCGATCGGCATCTGCGGCATGGAGCCGGCCGCGTCCTCCCAGCGCTTGAGGCCGGCCACCTCGCCGCCGACGGTGTAGATCGTCACGCCCGGCACGAGCTCGGGAAGGGTCTTCGTGGGGCCCAGCGCGGCGGAGGCGATCAGGATCTTCGCGCCGCTGTCCTTCACGATATAGGCGATCTCGCCGGGTGTCAGCCGCGTCGAGATGCAGGTGTAGTAGAGCCCCGCGCGCTGCGCGCCCCAGGTGATCTCGAAATAACGCGCGTTGTTCTCCATGAAGATCGCGATGCAGTCGCCGACCTTAAGGCCCGCCTCGCGGAAGAGATTCGCGGCCTGGTTCGAGCGCGCTTCGAGTTGACCGTAGGTCACCGTCTCGCCGGTTGCGGCCATCACATAGGCCGGCTTGTCGGGGGTCGTGCGGGCGTGGACGCTGGGATGCATGGACGCTTGCCTCGGCGGAAGGAAAGTGGGGTCCCGTTTCCAATAGGATAGCTGACGGGGGGCGTCTAGCCTCGCGCCCGCCAATCGCTAGACTGGCGCCGCCGCAATTCAGCACGAAAGGGGAGGCGCCAATGGCCTACGAACAAATCAAATACGAGGTCGCGAACGGGATCGCGACGCTGACGCTCAACCGCCCGGACAAGCTCAACGCCTTCACCGGCACGATGATGAACGAGATGATCGACGCGTTCGATCAGATCGACAAGGACGACGCGGTGCGCTGCGTCATCGTCACGGGCGCGGGCCGGGCCTTCTGCGCGGGCGCCGATCTCTCGCAAGGCGCCAAGACCTTCGACTACGAGGCGCGCTCCGACCGTCCGGACCGCCAGGGCGTTGCCCAGGGCGATCAGATCGACTGGTCGAACCCCAAGATCCGCGACGGCGGCGGGCTCCTGACGCTGCGCATCTTCGAAAGTCTCAAGCCCGTGATCGCGGCCGTCAACGGCGCGGCGGTCGGCGTCGGCATCACGATGCAGCTGCCCATGGACATCCGCATCGCGAGCGACACCGCGCGCTTCGGCTTCGTCTTCTCGCGGCGCGGCATCGTGCCGGAGGCGTGTTCGAGCTGGTTCCTGCCGCGCCTCGTCGGCATCCAGACGGCGACGGAGTGGTGCTATACCGGCCGCGTTTTCGATGCGCAGGAAGCGCTCCAGCGCGGGCTCGTGAGCCGGGTCGTCAAGCCGGAAGAGTTGCTGCCGGCCGCGATGAGCATCGCCCGCGAGATCGCGGACAACACCGCCCCCGTCTCGGTCGCCCTCACGCGCCAGATGCTCTGGCGGATGCTCGGCGCCGATCACCCGATGGAGGCGCACAAGATCGACAGCCGCGGCGTCTTCGCGCGCGGCCGCCAGGAGGACGCGAAGGAAGGCGTCGTCTCGTTCTTGGAGAAGCGCCAGCCGAACTATCCCAACAAGGTCTCGAGCGACATGCCGGGCTATTTCCCGTGGTGGACGAAGCGCGAATATTCCTGACGCGGCTTAGGTCTCGTCTGCCGGACGTTTCACGCCCTCATCCTGAGGAGCCCTTTCGCCTCGCCCTTCGGGACGCGGAGGCTCCTCAGGGTGAGGCGAAAGGGCGTCTCGAAGGATGCGTCTGACCAATGGAGACGTCAGGCGCTCTAGACGGGGGGCGCCGTGTCCCGCGCGCGCTCGATGCTGGCCGCGCGCGGGTCGGGCGCAGAGGCCGGCATAAGGAGCCCGTCGGGCGCCGGCACCTCGATGGCGGCGCTGGGCGCGGGCTCCTCGCGCTCGATCCGCCAGAGCGGCGTCAGGAAAAAGACGCTGCTCCACAGGATGACGATCCCGGCCATCGGCACCAAAATCGCATCGAGCACACCGATCGCGCTGATGATGAAGCCGATGAGCAGCGAGCCGATCGGCGCGCCGCCCATCTGTGCCAGCTGATAGATCGAGATGATCCGCGCGCGCTGCTCGGGCGCGGCCGCGCTTTGAACGATCGCGCGGCTCATGCTCATCGACACGCCCGCCGCTCCGCCCCATACGAGCCCGAGCAGATAGAGCAGCGGCTCGGGCGGCGCGAGGCGCATCAGGCCCATCGCGAGAAAGCTGATCCCCATCGAGAGCATCATCGTGCGGCCCTGGAAATGGATCGGCCGGCGCTGGGCGAGGGTCAGCGTCGTCACCATCACGCCGCCCATGAACGCGCTGTTGAGGAGCGCCAGCTCGAGCGAGCTGCCGCCATAGACGTCGCGCACGAGAAGCGGCAGCACGACCATGAAGACGCCCATGAAGAGGACGCTCGAGCCCAAGAGCATCGTGATGACCGGCCACACGCGCGGGTTCCGCCGCGCGGCGAGGAGGCCCTCGTTGATCTCGGAAAGAAAGCTTCTCGCGCCCGCGTCGGTCTGCGTCTTGCCGGGTGGCTGCGGCGAGAGGCGCGAGGTTGCATAGAGCGCGAGCCCCATCATCGCGGCCGCGACGACCATCAAGGGCGCGCCGCCCGTCCATTCGGCCTGCGCGGCGAAGGCGAAGCCCACGAGTTGCCCGCCGAACTGCGCGCCCGTCGCCAGCGTCACCGCCCGCGTGAGGTCGAGGCCTTGCGCGCGGGCGAGCGCGGGGAGCGCGGCGTCCCGCGCCGGCATCACGAAGGCGCCGAGCACCCCCATCGAAAGCGCGTAGACGATGAGCGCCGAATAGGAGAGCAGGTCGAACGCCAGAATGAGCGAGAGCCCCAGATAGGGCACCAGCACAAGCGATTGCAGCATCATCAATTGCCGGCGCAAATCCGTGCGGTCGGCGCGCGCGCCCCCGATCAGCACGAGGAATGGCAAGGGCGCCATCGAGAGCATCTGCGCGAAGCCGACGGACGTCGCCGGCAGCTGCAGCACGACGGCGACCAGCCAGGGAAAGAGCACCGCCTGGAGACCCATCCCGGCGAAATAGGCGCCGAGCCCGATATAGTACCACGCCGCTTCGTTCGCGCGGGGCAGGTAGAAGGAAGCCATGGGGAAATTCGGATCGAGGATGCGTGAATGATCCATCGTCGCATGCCCGCTTCCGCTTGGCCACCACGCGCGCAGCCGATTGTGGTGCGCTGGATGCCCTCATCCTGAGGCGCCCTTTCGCCTCGCCCTTCAAGACGCTCGCTGCGCTCGCCCTCAGGATGAGGCGCCCTTCGACAAGCTCAGGAGGGCCTCGAAGGATGAAGGGGAGGGAACGGAGGCGCGCTAGGCCTCTACGCCGGCGCGAAGGTACGGGAGCCGCGTCTGCGTCACGAGATAGGCGAGCACGCACGCCATCATCGCGGCGGGAACGAGCGCAGCGAGATAGGGCCCGAGCGCGGCCGCGACGAACCCGAGCGTCACCGCGCCCAGCGGCCCGCCGCCCGAAAAGCCCATCTGGTAGATCGCGAGCATGCGCCCGCGCATGTCCGCCCGCGCACGTTCCTGAACGATCGTGCGCCCCATGGTGATCGTCACGCCCGCGCCCATGCCCCACACGCACGCGAGCGAGCAGAGCAGCCAGAGCGGCATCGGGTTCGACATGAGCGAGAGCACGATCGCCCCGCCCGCGAGCGCGAAGAGGATGGCGCGCCCCGGATAGGTCAGCCGCCCGATCCGCATCAGCGCGATGTTGGAGAGGATGGTGCCGCCCCAGAACGCGATGCTGACCAGCGAGAAGGCGAGCGGCGTCGCCGCGTAGCTTTCGCGGATGATGAGCGGCACGACGGTCATGAACGAGCCGACATAGAAAAAGCCGACGCCCACCATCGCGATGATGACGGGGCGGATCTCGGCCGACGCGGCGGCGGCGAGGATCCCCTCGCGCAGCCCTTCGGCCTGTTCGGCGAGACGGCGCGGCCGGGTGCGTTCCGCATCGTCCGCGTGAAGATCGCTCGGCAGCTGCCACGCCGCCGCGAAGCCCGCGAGCATCAAGACGCTCATGAGGAGCAACAAGGGCTCGGCGCCCACCCATTTGGCTGATCCCGCCGCCGCCATGCCGATGATCTGCACGCCGAACTGCATCATCACCGCGATCCCGATCGCCTGCTGCAGCCGCGCGGGCGACGCCAGATGCGTCAGCAGCGAATCGCGGATCGGCACGATGAAGGCAAAGAGCGTCCCCATCGCGAGCGCATAGGCGATGAGGACCGAGAAGGAGAGGGCATCGAGTCCGATCGCGGCCGCCAGACCCAGCGGCGGCAGCGCGGCCGCCATGTGATAGAGGAGGATCGCCCGCCGCCCGTCCGTCTGGTCGGCGAGCACACCCGCCGGCAGCAGAAAGAGCAGCGAGGGCAGCATCGTGCACATCTGCGCCGCACCCACGAGCGGCGCGGGCAGCGCGAGCTCGACTGTGACAAGGTAGGGAAATAGGACAAACTGCACGCCGATCGCGGCGAACGCGAGCCCGGTCGAGGCGTAATACCAGAAGAGGGGCGCGCGGACGGGCGCGGCGGCTTCGCTCATGGGCGGCGCCTCGGGCGGGGCTTTGGGCAGGGCCTCGGGCTGGCGAGCCTGGAAGGGGATGCGAACGTGGGCATGAAGGGCGGCGCGGGGACCGGGAGAACGTGAACGGTACACTAATCAGTTTACTGCGCGCCTCGCAACCGGCAAAAGGGTTTGGCGGCGGCGGGCACGAAGGGACGGCGCGATGAACGACACCGCGCTCGCGGTCTTCGGCGTGGCGGGCCTCGTGGGCCTCGCGGGACTGCTGGTCCCCCTGTCTAAGCGCGTGATGCTGCCCCACACGGTGCTGCTCGCCGCGCTCGGGGGCGCGCTCGGCTTCGCGCTGGTGCTGCCGCTGGAAGGCACCGGCCCGGTGGTCGATTTCCTCCGCGCGCTCACGGGCATCCAGGTTTCATCGGAAGTCCTGATCTACGTCTTCCTGCCGCCGCTCTTGTTCTCGGGCGGGCTGACGATCGACGTCCGCCGCCTGCTCGATGAGATCGCGCCCGTTCTGGTGCTCGCCGTCGTGGCGGTCGGGCTGACGACGGTGGCGGTCGGCCTCGCCGTCAGTGCCGCTGTCGGGCACGGCCTCATCGTCTGCCTGATCCTCGGTGCCATCGTCGCGACCACCGACACGGCGGCGGTTCTGGGCGTCTTCCGCGACATCGGCGTGCCGCGCCGCCTCTCGATCATCGTCGAGGGCGAAAGCCTCTTGAACGACGCGGCCGCCATCGCGCTCTTCGTGTTGCTGCTCGACATGGCGATGCAGCCCGAGGCGGTGGGCGTGCTGGACGGGGTGCGCCTCTTCGCGGTCGGCTTGCTGGGCGGCATCGCGGTCGGCTTCGTCGCGGCGCGCGCGGTGACGCTGCTCATCCCCTTGCTGCGCGGCGCGCGGCTGACCGAGATCACGCTCAGCCTCACGCTCGCCTACGTGACCTTCATCGTCGCGGACATCTATCTGGGCGTCTCGGGCATCATCGCGGTCGTCACCGCCGCGATGACCTTCGCGATCGACGCGCGCACGAAGCTCTCGCCCGGCACGTGGGAGATCCTGCGCGCGATCTGGCGCCAGCTCGATTTCTGGGCGTCCTCGCTGATCTTCGTGCTGGCCGCGATGGTGGCGCCCGCCGCCCTCGCCGGCGCGACGCAGGCCGACATGCTGGCGATCAGCGTCACCTTCTTCGCCGCCGGTTTCGCGCGCGCGGTCATCCTCTTCGGCCTGATGCCGCTCTTGTCGCTCTCCAATCTCTCAAGCCCCGTCGACCGGCGCTACAAGGTGGTGCTGCTCTGGGGCGCGATCCGGGGCGCGGTGACGATCGCGCTGGCGCTCTCGCTGCGCGATCACATCGCCCTCGCGCCCGAGGAGAGCCGCTTCATCCTCGTCGTCGCGGTCGGCTTCGTGCTGGCGACGCTCTTCGTCAATGCGCCGACGCTGCGCCCCTTGATGCGCGTGCTGCGGCTCGATCTCCTCGATCCGCGCGAGCGCAAGATTCGCGACCGCGTCGTCGCGCTCTCGCGCCGCCGGGTGGATGAGCGCGTCGCGGACCTGATCGGCGCCGCGCCCGGCGAGCGCGAGGCCATTCCCGAACAGAGCCTGGGCGCGCGCGACCGCCTGGAAGTCGCGCTCGCGGCCACCTGCGCGCGCGAGATCGAACTGTGTCTCGCTTATCTCCGCCGCGGCCAGGTGGACCGCGAGATCGCCGAGACGATGCTCTTCCACGCCCAGCACATCGCCGAGGCGATCCGCGAGGGCGGCATCGAGGGCTATGCCTCGGCCTGGGTGTCGAACCACCAGATGACGTGGCGTTTCCAGGTCGCGCTCTGGCTCCATCGCCGCTGGCGTCTGACCGGGCCGCTCGCTGCCGAAATCGCCAGCCGTTTCGATCTTCTGCTGGTCAAGGCGCACCTGATCCGCGATCTCCTGGCCTATCAGCCGAGCCAGATCCGCCCGCTCGTGGGCGCCGATGCCGCCCAGACGATGGAAGATCTGCTGCACGCCCGCGAGCGCGCGCTCGCCGACGCCATCGAGGCGCTTGAAATTCAGTACCCGGATTATGCCAAGGCCCTGCGCGCGCGCTACGCCGAGCGCGTGCGCCTCAATCTCGAGGCGAGCGAATACCGCGAGCAGCGCGCGCAATCGATCATTTCAGACGAGGTCTTCGAGGATCTTGAAACCGATTTGCGCCGCCGCGCCGAGGCGCTGGAGCGCCGCCCGACGCTGGAACTGGGCTTGCGCCTCCAGGAAATGCTCCGCCGCGTTCCGATGCTGGCGGGCCTCGACGAGGCCCATTTGCTTCAGCTCTCGAATGCGCTGACGCCCGCGATCGCGCCGCCGGGCGAACGGATCATCCGCGCGGGCACGCGCGGCGACCGCATGTATTTCATCACCACGGGGCGCGTCAGCGTGGAGTTGTCGCCGACCCCCGTCGCGCTCGGCCCCGGCGATTTCTTCGGCGAGATGGCGCTCCTCAACGATGCGCCGCGCAACGCCGATGTCGTCGCCGCGCTCTACACGAACCTGCTGGTGCTGCGCCGCACGGATCTCCATCGCCTGATGCGCGAGGTGCCCGAAGTGCGCGCGGCGATCAAGCGCATCGCCTCCGAGCGCGAACTCGCGAACGCGGGCGCGGGGTAGGCGCCAACCCATGCCTCGCCATTCGCCTCCATCCTTCGAGGCCCGGCCCTCATCCTGAGGTGCGCGAAGCGCCTCGATGGAGAAGGGCCGGGCACCTCAGGATGAGGCGACGGCTGGAACAAGATTCGTGATGATCGAAGCTCACCCGGCCCAATCGTTGAGGAACGCCGGCCGCGCGGGCAGGGCGGCGAGCAGCGCGCTCAAGTGACGCGCCGCCATGGCGTTTCCGTGCTGCACTTTTTCACCCAGGATCAATTCGTTCTTGAGCGAATGCTCAAAGCCCACGAACTCCGTCACGCGGACGCGGTAGCCGCGCGCCTCGAGGAAAAGCGCGCGCAGCACGTTCGTCGCGTGCGCGGCGAAGCTGCGCCGATGGAGCGGATGGCGCCAGAGCGGCGCGATCGGCTGGGCGTCATCGCCCCCGAGCAGCGCCGCGAGTTCCGCCTCGCAGCACGGCACGAGCGCGACGAACCGCGCGTTCCGGGCGAGCGCGAAGCGCAGCGCATCGTCCGTGGCGGTGTCGCAGGCATGGAGCGCCGTCACGAGGCCGACGGGTTCGGTGATCTGCCGCTGCGCCTCCGCGATCGTCCCCGCGACCGCCTCGACGCTTGAAAGCCCATAGCGTTCGGCGAGATCGCGCGCGCCTGCCGCCAGCTCCTCGCGCGCCTCGACGGCGATGACGCGCCCGCGCCCCAGCGTGCGCAGCACCGTGTCCGCGAGGAGAAAGCCCAGATAGGATTTCCCCGCGCCCAGATCGGCGATCAGGGGCGCCGCGCCCCCCTCGGCGAGCGTCTCGATCGCAGGGGTCAAGAGTTGGATCAGGTGGCGCACCTGCTTCAGCTTGCGCCGCGCATCCTGGTTGAGCTTGCCCTCGCGCGTGAGGATGTGAAGGTCCTGCAACAGCGCGCGCGACTGCCCGCTCCACAGCGCCTCGTCGGCGAGCGGATCGCCCGCCGGCGCGGCGCGCGCCTTCACCCGGTGATCCGCTCGACCCATGAATCGAACAATTTCCCGACGCACTCGCCGGTCTCGTAATTGTCGGTCTGAAGGCGGTAGATGCCCTCGAAATTGACGATGTCGCCGACGACACCGGCGTCCTTCTCCGCCCGCATGGCGTATTCGCGCGCGAGCACCTCGCAGGGCTCCACCGCGCCGTAGATCGCATAGGACGCGACCGCCGCGCCCCCGATCACGAAGATCGTCGATCCGATCAATCCCCGAAACATGTCCCCTCCCAACCCCCGTTGTGTGTCGCGTGTCTAACGCACGGTGCCATCGCCGAGGGGATCGCCCCGCCCGCCGATGCTGCCGCCGCACGATCCATAGCCCGCCGACCACCCTGCGTCATAGGCCCGCACGCCCTTGAGCTTGGGGTCACGCTGCGCCCCAGCGGCGATCGTGCCCTGATTGCCCGCGCTCGCGCAGCCGTCGAGATAGCCTTGCTGATAGGCCGGGTCGTCCGTGAGGGCGGGATCGGTGCTCTCGCACGCCGAGAGAACCGCGCCCGCGAGGAGGAGGCCGGCAATCATACGCATGGGACCGTTCCTTCACTCAGGGGTTCCGGGCGAGCTTCCATAGCACAATCCCGACCCGTCGCGCACGCACGCCGCGTTGCGCGGGCAGGATTGGCGCGCGACACTTTCTCGTTGATTCGAAGCGCCCGCCGTCCCGCGGCGGGCTTGCGGTGCCGCCATGTCGAGCGATGTTCTCCTGACCTTGAAGGAATTGGCGGCGAACCCGACGCAGCTCGCCCGGTCCAATCTGTTCGAGCGCATCGGCGATGTCGCGCTCAGCGATGCCGAGCACTGGACGCCGCAGGTCAAGGAACTGGTCGACGACATTCTCGTGAGCCTCGTCAAGCGCGTCGAGGTCGACGCGCGCGCGCGCCTTGCCGCGCGGCTCGCCGATCAGGCGAACGTGCCGCAAAAGCTGCTGCATCGTCTGGCGGCCGACGAGATCGAGATCGCCCGCCCGATCCTCGAACGCAGCCCCGCGCTGGTCGAGCGCGATCTCCTGGCGCTCATCGCGGCCGGCAGCGCCGGTCACCGCGAGGCGATCGCGGGCCGCGCGCATGTGCCGTCCTCCGTCGGCGACGCGCTGATCGGCTTCGATGAGATGAAGGTGCTTGAGCGCCTCGCGGCCAATGACGGTGCCGAGCTCAGCCGCGCCGCGCTCTCCCATCTGGCCACGCGCTCGCGCGAGAGCGAGAACCTGCGCCGCCTGCTGCTCGACCGCGCGGATCTTCCGGCCGAATTCGCGCACAAGATCTTCTGGTGGGTCTCCGCCGCTCTGCGCGCGCATATTCTGGAGCACTACGAGATCGACCGCGCCGTGCTCGACCGCGCCCTCACGGACATTCTGAAACAGCCGCCGCGGACGGGCCGCATCGCGCGCACCGGCGAGATGAGCGCGGCGAGCATCATCGCAAAACTCCGCGCGCGCGACGGCGCGGGCGCGATCGATCATCTGGCGGCGCTGCTGGGCGTTGCCCGTGAGACGGCGGCACGGATCGTGGCGGACGAAGGCGGCGAGGCGCTGGCCGTTGCCTGCAAGGCGATCGGTGCCTCCAAGCAGGATTTCGCGACGCTCCTCCTGCTCTTCGATTTCCACCGCTCCGGCAAGGCGCGCCCGGCCGGTCGTTTGAATGAGACGACGCAAATTTACGATCGCTTAGCCATCGATCGCGCGAAAGCGACCGCGAAGCTCTGGGATCTCGATGTTGCGGCAAAAGCCGCCTAACGACTTAACCACCCCTTAAGCGCGGATTCCTATCGTCGCTCCTGTGTGCCGCATCGTCGGCCGCGGCGTGATGGAGGAGTGTTCCCAAGTGGTCATGGCCCCGCAAATGCGTGTCCTCGTGTGTGCCTCGCAAAAGGGCGGGTCGGGCAAGACGACCCTCGCCGGCCATCTCGCCGTGCAGGCCGAGCGGGCCGGCGCCGGCCCCGTCGCCCTCATCGACACCGACCCCCAAGGCAGCTTGGCGAAATGGTGGAACGTGCGCGCCGCCGAGACGCCCTACTTCATCCAGTCCGCCTTCACGCAGCTCTTTCAGGACATCGAGGCCGCGCGCGCGCAGGGCATTCGCCTCGTCGTCATCGACACGCCCCCGGCGGTGACGAAGGCGATCGCCGAGGTCGTGAGCTTCGCCGATCTCGTCGTGGTGCCCACCCGGCCGAGCCCGCACGATCTGCGCGCCGTCGGCCCGACGGTCGATATCGTCGAGGGCAAGAAGAAGCAGATGATCTTCGTTCTGAACGCCGCGACCGCGCGCGCGAAGATCACGATGGAAGCCGCCATCGCGCTCTCGCAGCACGGCACCGTCGCGCCGGTGACGGTGCATAACCGCCTCGATTTCGCGGCCTCGATGATCGACGGCCGCACGGTGATGGAGGTCGATCCCGCCGGCAAATCGGCGGCCGAGATCGCCCAGCTCTGGGAATATCTCGAAACGCGCCTCGCGCGGCTTGAAGGCGCGCACACGACCTGGGTCGATGACGGCGCGCGCACGGGGCTCCTGCGCAACCTCAACGCACTCGGCCGCTCCGCGCCGGCCTTCGGCCGCCGGGCCTTTCCATGAACGAAGGCGAAGGGATGATCCCGCGAACGAAATTCGCCGCGTTGACGGCTGGCCTCTTGGCCCGCAAGGGCGAGGCGCATCCCGCGACCGCCGTCGCCGCGACCGAGGACTTGGAGCCGCTCGATCACGGCTTTGTGCGCCACCCCGCGGCCCCGGTCGTCCGCCCGCGCTTGGCGGCGGTCGGCGAAGATCGCGCGCGCGTGACGTCCGTCGCCGACATCCAGCGCTCGATCGAGGCCGCGTTGACGGGCGGTGAGATCGATGAGGCGCCGCGCGCCCCTGCCGCCACGCCGCCGGCTCCGGCCGCGACAGGCGAGACCCCGCGCGAGCGCTGCGAGGCGTGCCCCGGCGACAGCGACGATGACCGCAAATTCCATGTTTCCGTGCGCCTCAAGCGCGGGCGCTATCTGCGCCTCAAGCTCGCCGCGGCCTCGCTGCATCGTCCCAGCCAGGACATTATCGGCGAGGCGCTGGACCGCTACTTTGCCGACCTTGGCAAGGACGTGCTCGGCGACTGCCCCTGTCTGGGCAAATAGCCGGTCCCAACGCGCCGGCGCCGCACCCGTCTTGAATGCGGGCTGCGACTCCGCATAACGCGCGGAGATTGCATTGAGCGCAAATTTATTTCCGCGCCTTCGGCATCACAATGAGGCCGGGATCGCCGGCGGCTCTGCATGCCACGCTTGTAACCGCGAGGGTGTTGCGTAAGTTGTCAGGCGACACTGCCTTTGATTCGTGAGAAAAATGCAAACCTCGCTCAATCTCGTCGAGTTGACGGCCGAGATCGTCGGCTCCTATGTCAGCAATAACCGGGTGATGTCTGGTGATCTGCCAAATCTGATTCAGAAGATCCACGGCACGTTGACTGACCTGCACGGTGGCGTCGTCTCTGCGCCGCCGCAAGTGTTGGCGCCGGCGGTCAATCCTCGCCGATCTGTCTCGAATGAATACATTGTCTGTCTTGAGGACGGCCTCAAGTTCAAGTCATTGAAACGTCATATTCGCTCGAAGTACAATCTGACGCCGGAAGAATACCGCCGCAAATGGGACTTGCCGCCCGATTATCCGATGGTCGCGCCCGCTTACGCAAAGGCACGATCGGCCCTTGCGAAGAAGATGGGTCTGGGACAAAAGTCTCCCAAGGCCTGAGGGTGGGAGGAAGCGGAGCGGAAGGCGGACGCGCTTGGGGAAGCGGCCGCGGCCCGTTCCGGGACTGAGCGAGCGATTTGAGCGAGCGGCCGGGGCCATCCTGTCGCTGCGCGCAAGGTAAGCGATTTTAGTCCTCCTGGCGCGAAATGGCCGACGTCGAAACGACGTTCGGGTGTGGGGTGATGCGGCCGGGTTGGGTGTGGGTGAGCGCATGGCTGTGCGCGGTGGCGGTCGGCATTTTTGCCGCCGTCGGCCCCTGGCTTGACCCCTCGACCGGCGGACAGGTCGGCGGTTACCGTCTCGGCGAACACTACGCGATGGAATTGGCGCCGGTGCCGGGCGCGGCGCCCTCGCCCTGCGCGGCCTGCAAGCCGCTCGATGAATTGCGCGAGGCGTTCGTCCGCCGCACGGAAGGCGCGACGCGCCGCCTGGTAACACTTCGCTCGGCCCTTGAGGAGGCCGAGGCCGCGCAGATTAGCGGCGTCGCGGTTGCGGCCGGCGATACCTCCACCGTGTCTCTCGCGCACGAGATCAAGGACGCGGAACATTCGCGCGCGGCCGGCCTCGCCGCGATCGAGCGCCTCGATGTCTGGCGCACGCGCTGTCAGGCCGAGGCGGTGTGCCTTGCCCAGACGGTGGCGCCGGCCGGGCGCGTGTGCGCCGCGCCCGCGAGCCTGGCTGCCGTCCCCGAGATCCTCTCCCTTGCCGAAAGCGCACGCGCGATCGCCGATCAGTGCAAGGACGCATCCTGCCCGCTCCTTGATTGCCCGAAGGCGAACGCGGTGCGCGGAGCGCTCGCCGCGCTCGATCAGAGCCTGGTGGCCGAGGCCGGCATCGCCGCGACGCCCGAAGCCGGACCGCTCGAGACGCGCGTGCGCGGCGAGGTCGAGCGCTCGATCGAGGACATCCGCTATGCCGCGCGCGTGCTGCCCACGCTGTTCGATGATTCCGCCGACACCGCGTCCGACGACATCGCCGCGCTGGCCCACGAATTGATCCGCACACGGTTGAATTCGATCGCAAGCTTGGAGCGGGCGGCCTCCGGGTTCTCCAGCGATTCCGCGACCGTGGAGCGCCTCTGGCGGCTCCATGTGCTCAAGCTCGATCTCGCGAGCGTCGAGAACCTCGCGCGCCACGCGCTCGCGAAAGTTTCCGCTGAGCCCGCGGCCGCCGGCTGGATGCAGCTTGCCGATGATCTGGGCTCGGCGCTGCTCGGTACCGCGCGCCTGCAAACGACACTCGCCGCCGTGCCCGGGCCGGACGAGGAACCCTGCGCGGAAGGCGCGCCGCTGGCCGAGGCCGCCGCGGCGCTCTCCGCCGCGCTCGCCGGGCTCGATGCCTGCCGCCGGCGCGGGGGCTGCGACGTGCCGATGGCGGCCGAGCTCCACGCCGGGGCGAAGCCCGAGCCCGCTTCGCTGATGGAGCGGATCGCCGCCGCGCGTGCGGCGCTGCGCGGACTGACGGTCG
Source organism: Alphaproteobacteria bacterium (assembly GCA_016124385.1). Lineage (GTDB taxonomy): Bacteria > Pseudomonadota > Alphaproteobacteria > Micropepsales > Micropepsaceae > JACADY01. The sequence goes on from WGNU01000005.1 coordinate 510,487, forward strand.
CGCCCTCGCCCCAGCACACGCTCACGCTCGGCGAGGAGAAGATCGGCGCGGGCGAGCCCGTCACCGTCGCGCTCGGCACGGCCGGCATGACGTGCTTGCGCGATGCCGCGCCCCGCATCAGCCTTCGGCGTTGGCGCGCGCAGACGGGCGAAGACCTGACGCTCCGCCCGCTTCCGGTGCCGGGCGAGGAGGGCGCGCGCGCCATGGTCGCGCCCAGCGCCCCGGGGGTCTATGCGCTTGAGCTGCGCAGCCCGATCGCGCGCGGCGATGAAGTGCTCGCGAGCGGCAAGCTGCAAGTGACCGCCGCCCCACGCTCTTGCAGCGGTTTCGCCGGCCGCTGGGATCTGGGCGAGAGTGGCCTGCTCGTGCTCCATGTGAACGCTGATCGCGGCCAAGGCGTCCTCAGCGACCAATCGGGCCAGATTCAGGCGCTCGTCGCCGGCACGGTGGTGGGCGATGTCTTCCGCGGCGAATGGGGCGATGGCACGGCGCGCGGCGGGCTGCGCCTCGTTCTGGCCGACGACGGCAAGCATCTCACCGGCACGACGGGCTTGCTGCCGAACGCGATCGCGGGGCTGGGCACGCTTGCCGGCCGCTGCGGCGGGGCGGAGCGGGCGGCGCTCGGCCGCCCTTAAGACTTTACCGAATCCGTAAACGGAGCCGGGCCGTCCAGCGGCTCGATCCGCAGGCTGATCGGCGCCGCCCAGCGCACCCGCTGGCGATGCAGCGCGCTCTGCCCGGGGGTAAGCGGCACGAGCGTCACGTGATCGCGCCCGCCCGGCACGAGCCGCGCGATCAGCGTGCGCCCATCCGCCAGCCCTATGATGCAATCCCGGTCGAGCGCTAAGGCGATATCGCCGCGCCGCTGGCCGATCAGGATGTCGCCGGCCGAGAACCGGCCGAGCGGGGCGGACAGCGTGACCGCGACCGCGTCCCCACCGGGCAGCGGAAGGCTAAACTCCGCCTGGCTCTCGCGCACGGCAGCGATATCACCCGTGGCGTCCGCCTGGCCCAGAAAGGCGGGCGGCCGCGCGCCCCCGCCCTCCACGAGATCGGCCGGCAGCACGCCGAGCGCCGAAGCGAACCGCTTCAGCCAATCGGTCGAGACGCTCATCACCTCGGTCTCGAGCCGTGAAACCGTCTGCGGCGTCGTGCCCACCATCGCGGCCAGCTGCTGCAGCGTGAGGCCGGCCCGGTGGCGGTAATAGCGGATGCGGTTGTTCATCACCTCAGGATCCAAAAAACGAGGCGCAGCCTCGTCCATTGACACGCGTTGTAGGAAACTTATCCTCGTCTTGCGGGATCGTGCAAGGATTATAACCGATTTCGTAAATTTTTGGAGGTTTGGATGCGCACCGCCCCGAGACCCTTGCATGCGAGAGGGCTGGCCGAGACGCCCATAGAGCTCGCACTCCGGCTTGTCGCCTTCATGCTCGACGTGCCGGTGGACGCCATCCGCGCGACGACCCGCTCGCGGGCCGAGGCCGCCTTTGCGCGCCAGCTCGTGATGTATCTCGCCCATGTGGGCTTCGGCTATTCGCTGAGCGAGGTGGGCGACGCCCTGGGCCGCGACCGCACCACCGTCTCGCACGCGTGCCACCGCGTGGAGGATCTGCGCGACGACCCGCAGGTCGAGGAAACGCTGGCCGCGCTCGAGCGCGCGCTTCAGGTTCGCTGCGATCGCCGGCTGCGCCGGTACGGACGGCCGCGTCATGTCGCAGCGCTCGCCTGTCGTTGATCGCGCGACAGCGCGGCTGTTGGCGGCGCTCTGCGCGCGCGGCGCCGTGCTCCGCGAGACGGCGGACGCGAGCGCGTTCATCGCCGAAGGAGATGGCGTGCCCCTGCGTCTGCCCGCCCGCCTCGTCGCCGCGCTCGAGCGCCGTGGCTTCTTGACCACCGGGCCGGAGAAGGCAACGCGCGTGCCGACGCCCGCCGCCCATCATCTGGCGCGCCGGGCAACGCGCGTGCGCCGCCTCGTGCGCGCGCCCGATGGCACCGAGGTGCCGGTCGAGATCGATCTCGCCGAAAGCCCGCTCACCTGGCTGGCGACCCGCAAGGACCGCGACGGCAAGCCGTTCCTCTCGCCAAGCGAGCTTGCGGCGGGCGAGCGGCTGCGCGCCGATTTCACGCAAGCGGGCTTGTCGCCGCGCGTGACCTCCGATGCCGGCGTTCCCGTCTCGCGCGAGCAGCGCGGCAGCCACGGCGCGGAGATGGCGCATGTCGCCGCGCTCGATGCCAAGCGCCGCCTCAATCGCGCATTGGCCGTGCTGGGGCCGGGCCTCAGCGATGTCGCGCTCTCGGTCTGCTGCTATTTGGAAGGCTTGGAGCAGGCCGAGAGCGCGCTCGCCTGGCCGCGCCGGTCGGGCAAGATCGTGCTTAAGATCGCGCTCCGGCTGCTCGCGCGCCACTATGGCCTTGAGCACGCGCCGCGCGAGCGCGCGCCGATCCGCGCCTGGCGGAGCGAGGGGGGCGATGCCGCCTGAAGCTCAGACGCTCCGCCGACGGATGAGATATTTGTGGACGCCCTCCAGCACCGTCACGCGGTCCTGGTTGTGCACGCTCGCCGCCATCTCGATGACGCCGGTCGTTTTCTGCGGCGTCAGCGCCGTGATCTCGAGCGCGGGGTAGAGCGTGTCGCCCGGAAAGACGCCTTTGAGGAATTTCGCCTGCACCTCGATGAAGCCGATCAGCGCATCGCCGACCATATGCGGGAACAGCCCCGCGCCCGCCGCCGTAAAGGCGAGCACCTGCAGCCCGTGCGCGAGCGGGGCTTTGAGCCCCCGCGCCTGGCAATAGGGGTAGTCGTAATGGATCGGGTGATTGTCGAGGCTGAGCGTCTGGAAGGCCGCGAAATTCGCGTCCCCGATCGTGCGCGAGGGAAGCGGGAAGCGCTCGCCGACCGTGAAATCCTCGAAAAAGCGCTGCGGCAGCATCTGGTGCTGCGTTGGATCGAAATCGCTGGCCATGGCGTCCTCCCTCGTTGGGGCGGACGCTACGCGCGATCGGCGAGCGAGAGAAGCCTCTAGCGGGCGGCGCGCGCGCTCGGCTGCGCGATCTCATCGGCGAGCGCGTTGAGATTCGCGGCGCCGACCGTCACGACCGTGTCGAGCATCGCGAGCGCGGTTGCGCACAGCTCTGCCTCGCGCGCGCAATAAGCCTCGTCCGGCATCGCATGCGCGCTCGCGCTCTGATAGGGCTCCAGCCGCTCCGGCAGATGCAGGTGGCTGAGATCGATGATCCGGTCCTGCGGCGCCATGAAGAAGGACACCACCGTGAGCCAAAACGCCGCTCGTACGCAAAACATCATCGGACCGAAACTCGCGAGACCGGGGGAACGCGAGGGCCACCCTAGAGAGGAAGCTTTAGGCCGCCGTTAAGGGACTTGGTTAAGACGCGGCCACCAAACCGCGCAAAGGCGTGTTTGCCGGTTAAGGTGAATGAAGACCGGCCGCGATTTAACGCATTTGAATTGAATGCGGCCGGTGCTCAGTAGGCGGAGGCCGGGAGCAGCCACTCGACGCACGCCGCCACCTCGTCCGCCCCGTGCCGGCCCGCGCAATAGGCCGCTTCCGCCGCGCCATGCCGCGCCGCCATGCACTGATTGAGGTTGAGCTTGGCGAATTTGAAGCATTGCCGGATCGCCTGGTTCTCCATCAGCGAGACGGTGGAGGCGGCGTTCGCGCCGTCCGCGGCGCCGAGCACGATCCGCGCGCCGAGCACGAGGATGCGGTCGACCGTGAGCGCGGCTTCGCTGGAGCCCGTGCCGAACGGCAGGACGCCGAGGCTGGAGGCGCAGACGCCGCCTTGCGTCGCCGTGCCCGCATCGGCGCGGCGCTGCATTTCGGTCCAGGCCTCGCGGAACTGCGTGCCGACCGCCTTGATGGCGCCGACGCTCTGCGCCATGCCGTCATGGAGCGAGGCGAGGCCGTCCTTGGCGCCCGGCAAACGGCGCAGGCTCTCGGGATGCGCGGTGATCGCGGCGAGGAACGCCTCGGTTCCCATCGCGTCCGCGCCGTCTTTCACGGCATCGCGAAAGCCAGGTGCCTGCGCGGCGAGCATCGCGTGATAGGCGATGAAGCTGGCGGACAGCTCTTCGGCCGACCAGCCGGTGATGCGCTTGAGCGCGCGCGTGACGTCGCTCGAGGAGCGGATCGGCTTGCGCGTGACCTCGGTCATTGCCGAGGTGAGCGAGGTATAGCGTTCCGCGACGCCCGAGACGCCCTTGGAGCTGGCGAGCGTCGGCGAGAGCGTGACGGCGGCCGGCACCACGCGGGCGGCCTCGCTCTCGCGCCGCGGCGCGGGCTTGGGATCGAGCGCGGTGGCGGGATCCGGCAGGGCTTGCGGCGCGGGCGCGGCCGCGATGACGGGCGCCGGGGCCTCGGCCTTCGGTGCCTCGCCGCTCGAGAGCGACATCGTGCACGCGCCGAGAGACCCGGCGGCGGCGGCGAGGAAGAGAGCCCGAATCATCGAACGCATGATGTGCCTTTCAATCGTCGTCAGCCGTATGGAACACGAAGCCGGGTCGCATCAAGCACTAAGCAATTTCGCGACCAATTTGGAGGCCTGATCCGCGCTGCCAGAAAAGATTCACGGTTCATTAATCCTGTCGGGCCAGCATCCGCCAAAGCCCCGCTGACACGAGAGCGGCCGGAGCAAGCCCCATGACCCTCGCCCCCGACGGGGTGCCCGTCGCGCGACGCCCGCGCGGCGCGGCGGCTCAACGTCTGACGTCCCGTTCCGCGACGTCGCATCGCCTGTCCTCCTTTGAGACTGCGCAGGGTCTCGGCGGGCTGATCGGCGTCTTGGTCGCGGCCGGCTTCATCGTGTGGGTCGGCTGGCCGGACCTCATCGAGGCGATCGCGCTCACCTGGCTGGTCGTGCCGCTGGCGCTTGCGATCGCGGCTAACCGTGCGCCGCGCTCCCCCTGGCCGCAAGCGCTGTCGGTCCTCAGCGTGAACGGATTGACGATTTTCGTTGCGGCATTTTCAGGAGGCGCGCTCTCGCCCTTCGCGCTCTGGCTGGTTTTGGCGCCGTTCGAGGCGGCGCTGCGCCGCCACCGCGCGATGGTCTGGCTCGCGATGGGATCGGCGGCGCTGGGCTATGCGGGGCTCCTGGCGCTGAGCGCGCTGGACGCGCTCCCGCCCTCGCGCCTGACGCCCGCATTCGCCGAGATCCTCTTTGCCGCGCTGCCGCTGCTCGCGATCCTTTACGCGGGCGCCGCCGCCTTGAGCGCCGACCGCGCCTATCGCGCCGCCGCCCGCGCGGCCGAGGAGGGCGCGGCGCATTACCGCCTGCTCGCTGAGAACGCGGGCGACATGATCACGCGTCACCGCGCCGACGGGCGGATCGTTTTCGTCTCGGCCGCCGCGCGCGCGCTCACCGGCTACGCGCCCGAGGATCTCATCGGCCGCGCGCCGGGCGATCTCGTGCACGGCGAGGATCTCGCCAAGATGGAGACGGCCTTCGCCGAGGCGAGCTATCGCGGCCGCGACGCCGCCGCCGAGATCCGCCTGAAGCGCGCGGATGGCGAGTATGCTTGGGTGGATCTGCGCTGCCGGCCGACGCGCGAGGGCGGTGAGGCGGGCGCGATCGTCGCCGTCACGCGCGACATCGCCGAGAGGAAGCGCCACGACGCCGAACTGAAGGCCGCGTGCGACGCGGCCGAGGCGGCCAACCGGGCGAAGTCGCGCTTCCTCGCGAACATGAGCCACGAATTGCGCACGCCCCTGAACGCGATCATCGGGTTTTCCGATATGATGCGCCAAGGCATGTTCGGACCCATCGGCCACGCGAAATACGAGGAATATGCTGGGCTCATCCACGGCTCGGGCGAGCATCTGCTCGCGCTCATCTCCGACATCCTCGACATGTCGAAGGTCGAGGCCGGCAAATACGAATTGCAGAAGGAGCGGGTCGATCTGGGTGCGCTCATCGCTGAGACGCTGACGATCATGCGCGTGGGCGCGGAGCAGCGGAAGATCCGCCTGCGGACGGAATGGCCCGATGCGCCGCCCGCGCTTGAGGCCGATCGCCGTGCGCTGAAGCAGATCTTGCTCAACCTCCTCTCGAACGCCGTCAAATTCACGCCCGAGGGCGGCCGCGTGACGGTATCGGTCGCGCGAAGCGAAAACGGCCTGCGTCTCACCGTCAGCGATACCGGGCGCGGCATTCCCGCGGAGGCGCTCTCGCGCCTCGGCGCCGCGTTCGAACAGGTGGCCGGCGCCTATACCAGCGGCCAGCCCGGCACGGGGCTCGGCCTTGCGATCGTCAAGGCGCTCACCGGTCTTCACGGCGGCACGATGACGATCGAGAGCGAATTGGGGCGCGGCACGCGCGTCACGATCGCGCTGCCCGCCGCATGCATCCTGCCGCCAGAGCACGCGCCGGAGGGTGAGAGCAACATCCACTATCTAGAGCCGCGCCGGGCGAGCGCGTGAGCGAGCCGCGCCTGAAAACCGGCTTCTTCGTCGCCGCCCATATCCGCCGCTGCGAAGGAGAGGGCATTGCCGCGATGCTCGTGCGCCGGGGCGCGGAGGAAGCGGGCGACCTCCTCATCAAGCTGAACTACCTCGATGGCCGTGCGCTCGTCTTTACACGGACGACCCTGGGCGACGGCACGCGCGCCTGGATGCGCGCGCCCGCGCCCGATCCCGTTGCGGAGGCGGACGCCGATGCCTACATCCAGCGCCGGCTGAAACAGGACCCCGACATCTGGATCCTCGAGATCGAGGACCGCCACGGCCGCCACCTCTTGGACGACAAGGTGGTGTGAGGCTCATCCCTCATGGCCCGCGAAGGCGGTACCTCCTTGTCCCCCAATGTCATGGTCCGCGAAGGCGGTACCTCCTAGTCCCCCGGTGTCATGGTCCGCGAAGGCGATACCTCCTCCTTGCCCCCAATTGTCATGGTCCGCGAAGGCGGTACCTCCTAGTCCCCCGGTGTCATGGTCCGCGAAGGCGATACCTCCTCCTTGCCCCCAATTGTCATGGTCCGCGAAGGCGGACCATCCATGCCTTGGACGAATCGCGGGAAACGCCGCCAAGCCATGGACCCTCCGCCTTCGCGGAGGGTGACAAGAAAGAAGTGGGGGCGGAGCCTTGTGTCGTCCCCCCAATTGTCATGGTCCGCGAAGGCGGACCATCCATGCCTTGGACGAATCGCGGAAACGCCGCCAAGCCATGGACCCTCCGCCTTCGCGGAGGGTGACAAGGAGGGGTGAAGGCGGACCATCCACGCCTTGGCCTCACCGATTGAGATCCAAAGAGAGGTCCCGCCAATCAGGATTGCCTTGCTGGATCAGCCGCACCTTCCACGCCCGATTCCAGGTTTTTAGCCGCTTCTCGCGCCAGATCGCGTCGCGGATGTCGGCATACGCCTCGTAGTGGACGAGCCGGGCAAGCCCATAGCGCGCGGTGAAGCCGGGCACCGCCTTCTCGCGATGTTCATGAACGCGCCGTGCGAGATCGTTGGTGACGCCCACATAGAGCGTGCCGTGCGGCCGGTTCGTGAGGATGTAGACCCAATTGGGCATCGCGAAGCCGTGGATGGTCCGCCTGCGCGGACCATGACACAAGGGGCGCGGCGGAACCACCGAGCCGGAGGCCGTGCGCGCGGCGGAGCGAACGCAAGGGCATGACAACGCCCCCCGCCCGCGCTAGAACCCCCCGCTTCGATGAGGACCACCGCATGAGCACCGCCGCGACGACGGCCGCGCCGCCATCCGCGCCCACGGGCGCGCCGCGGCGGACCTTCGCCATCATCTCGCACCCGGACGCGGGCAAGACGACGCTGACGGAGCATCTCCTCCTCATGGGCGGCGCGATCCGGCTCGCGGGCGAAGTGAAGGCGAAGGGCGAGCGCCGCCGCGCGCGCTCCGACTGGATGAAGATCGAGCAGCAGCGCGGCATTTCGGTGACGACCGCCGTCATGACCTTCGAGCGCGGCGGCGTCACCTTCAACCTGCTCGACACGCCGGGCCACGAGGATTTCTCGGAAGACACCTACCGCACGCTCACCGCCGCCGACAGCGCGGTCATGGTGCTCGACGCCGCGCGCGGCATCGAGGCGCAGACCTTAAAGCTCTTCGAGGTCTGCCGCCTGCGCGACATTCCGATCCTCACCTTCATCAACAAGATGGACCGCGAGACGCGCGATCCGCTGGAACTGCTGGACGAGATCGCGTCCCGCCTCGCGCTCGAAACCGCGCCCATCACCTGGCCCGTCGGCATGGGGCAGGGCTTTCGCGGCGTCGCCAATCTGTATACGGATGAATTCATCCCCTTCTCGCGCGAGGGCGCCCCGCACCCGGAGCCCGTACCCTTGACCGGCCCCGCGATCGAGAAACTCCTTACGCCCGCCGAACGCGAAAAACTCGCCGAGGACGCAGACCTCGTGCGCGGCGTCTATCCCCCCTTCGATGAAACCCATTTCCGCGAGGGGCATCTGACACCGGTTTTCTTCGGCTCGGCGCTGAAGGGCTTCGGCGTGAAGGAATTGCTGGACATGCTCGCCGCCGCCGCGCCCGGCCCCGGCCCCCGCCACTCGACGGCGCGCGACGTTGCGCCCGATGAGCCGAAAGTCTCCGGCTTCGTCTTCAAGGTGCAGGCGAACATGGACCCCAAGCACCGCGACCGCGTGGCGTTCCTCAGGCTCTGCTCGGGCAAGTTCAGGCGCGGCATGCAGCTGCGCCAGACCGGCACCGGCAAGACGGTCGCGGTCCACAACCCCATCCTCTTCTTCGCAAGAGAGCGCGAGATCGTGGACGAGGCCTTTCCGGGTGACATCATCGGCATTCCCAATCACGGCGTGCTGCGCGTCGGCGACACGCTGACCGAGGGCGAGGATCTGGCCTTCACCGGCATTCCCGATTTCGCGCCGGAGATTCTGCGCCGCATCCGCCCGCGCGATCCCATGCGCGCGAAGCATCTGGGCCGCGCGCTCGAGGCGCTGGCCGAGGAGGGCGTCACGCAAGTCTTCAAGCCGATGATCGGCTCGGCCAATTGGATCATCGGCGTCGTCGGGCAATTGCAGTTGGACGTGCTCGCGAGCCGCATGGTCGCCGAATACGACATCGACGCGATCCTGGAGGCGAGCCCTTACGAGACCGCGCGCTGGGTGCTGTGCGACGACGCGGCCGCGCTCAAATCCTTCCTCGATGCCAATACCGGCCAGCTCGCGACCGATCGCGACAACGCGCCGGTGTTTTTGGCGAAAGGCGCGTGGGAGCTCAACTACGCGGCCGAGAAATGGCCGCAGATCCGCTTCGCCAAAACGAAGGAACGCGCGTGAAGGCTCACCCCGCCGCCGCGGCCGCCGCCGGCGCGTCCATCGCCTGCTTGCGCACTTTCCAGAACCGCATGGCGCGCTGCGCGGCCTCGATCGGCACCTTGTCGTAAAGCGCGAGCAGGTTCGCCGTTTCATCGGTCGAGCGCACGGTCGAGGGATCGCTCAGAAGCGCGAACGTCGAAAAGGTCGAACGGTCGAAGCGCGCCGCCTTGCACGCGATCGCCAGCGCCTCCGCGCCGCCCTTGGTGATGATGCGCTGCGCCGTCGACAGGTCGAGATCGGTGAGCTTGGAAAAGCCGATGATGAATTCGTTGGCGCGCTTGGCTTTCGCGAGTTCGACCAGCAGCCGTTCGGTAAGCCCGCGCTCGCGCTCCTTCTGGGCGATGAAGCGCTCGGCGTTCGCCCATTGCGGCGAGGGCGCCAGCAGCTTGCGGCGGATGCGGGAGCGCGAAATGACGAGCGCGCGCTCGATCGCGGCCTCATCGAAACTGGCGAGACGTTCCACCAGATGCTGCTTCACGGCGGAGGTGACGAACAGCAGCATCTCGTTGACGAGATCGGGCGGCAGATCGGCGCGCTGCGCGACCGGCGTCTGCAGGCGCGCGTTTGTCTCGGCCCGGTCCACCACGGTCTCGAGCGCGCCGCGCGAGAGGCTCGCCCCCGCGTTCTTGACGAGCGTCTCCAGCACGTTGTCGTCGGCGCGCGCGACGATCGCATCGGCCAGCGCCTCGCTCACGCTGGAGCGGCTCGAAAGGGCCTGAAGATGCTCCTGGCCCTTTTCGCCCGCGAGCGCGATGAGGTCGCGCTCCTCGAGCACCGGGCTGTGCGCGAGCACCGGCCGCGCGACTTCGATGTCGTCGGCCGCGAGGTCGAGGATCAGGTTGCGCGGCGCCTCCGCGACATGGGCGAGCGAGCCGGCGAGCTGCTTGCGCACGGTCAGCTCCATCTCCCGCGCGACCTGGCCCATGATCGCGCCGAAATGCGCGGTCTCGGATTCGGAGAATTTCTGCGGTTCGGCGAGGAAAAGATCGGTCACGTCGCGCAGCAGCTCGCGGCGTTTTTCCGAGGACGGTTCCTTCGCCAGATCGACGAGGCGCGACAGGTTCTCGGCGGGGCGGCTCATGGCGTCTCGCGGGGGCGGGCGGTTGGGTGTTTGCCCGAGCCTGCCGCAGAGCCGTTAAGAATCTCTAAGATTTCATGGCTAAATGCTGAAGGTCGGGGGCGGGCCTGGCCGCGCCTCGCCCCTTTTCCGCACGGGCCGATGCATCCTTCGAGGCCCTTTCGCCTCATCCTGAGGGCGAGCGCAGCGAGCGTCTCGAAGGGCGAGGCGAAAGGGCACCTCAGGATGAGGACGGGCGCGCGATTGCGATAATGTGGGACGCGGCGCCTAGCCGATCGTGACGAACGTGTCGGGATAAAATCCGTTGAAGCCTGTGCGCAGCGCGCAGGAATAAGCGCCGATCATGCCCCACTCGATCCAGTCGCCGGTCTCGGTTCCCTGCGGCAGCAGCACCGGGCGCGGCAGCACGTCGAGCGTGTCGCAGGTCGGCCCGAAGATCTTGTAGGGGCTCTTAGGCCCCTGCCGCTCGAAGGGCGTGCCGCCCTCGGTAAGGCTGATGACGCGCTTGGGGTAATCGACCGTCCAGCTCGGGATCGCCATCTCATCGAGGCTGCCATAGGTGCCGTCGTTGATGTAGATCGAGGAGCCGCGCCGGCGCACGACGAGCGTGACGAGCGAGACGCCCTCCGCGCACAGCGCGCGCCCCGGCTCGCTGTAGACGGGCGTGCCCTTGGGCAGCTTCAGCGCCGCGAGCCCGCTGCGCACTTCGGCGAAATAGACGCTGAGATCCTTCGCGTGATGGCCGGGATAGGGCACGGGGAACCCGCCGCCCACGTCGAGCGCGGCGAGCGTGACGCCCGCCTTCGCGCTCACCTCGGCGCAGATCGCGATCGCCTCGGAATAGGCTTCCGGGCGCAGGCACTGCGAGCCGACATGGAAGGTGAGGGCGGGCTTGCAGCCCGCCTCCGCGACGAGCTTCAAGAGCCGCGCGCCGTTCGCGGCGTTCGTGCCGAACTTGCTGGAGAGTTCGAGAAGCGCGCCCTCGACCGGCGTTGAGAGGCGCACGAAGAGCGTGAGGTCGCTCGCGCGCTTGCCTTTGAGCGCGCCCGTCTCGTCCAGCACGCGCGCGAGTTCCACCTCGTCATCGATCACGAAATCGCGCACGCCGTATTTCTTGTAGGCGATACCCGCCGCGCCCGGCAGGCGGATCGGCGCCATGAAATGACACACGGCGTCCGGATAGCGCTTGGAGATGAGCGCCACCTCCGGAATCGAGGCCGTGTCGAAATGCCGGATGCCCGAGGCATAGATGAGATCGAGCACTTCGGGCGCGGGGTTCGCCTTCACGGCATAGAGCGTCGTGCCCGGAAAGCCTTTCAGAAACCGCTCGGCCGCCGCGCGGAATTTCTTCGGGTAGAGCGCATAGACCGGATCGACCGGCCGCAGACTACGGCACACGCGCTCGACGTCCTTGAAGTCGGGAAGCGCGCGCGCCGCTTGGCGCGGAGCGGTGGTCACGGCCATGAACGAATCCTCGGCGAGGGGAAAAGCGCGCTGAGGATTAGGGCGCGCCAGCCTTTCGGTCAATCGCGCGGCGGTGACATCACCGGCTCGCCGCCTCGCCGAATTGCCGCACGAACACCCGCGCCGCCGGATCGCGGAGCGATGCCGCCAGTTCGGTGAGGAACATCGGATCGAGCCGCTTGAGGCCGCGCACCGAGGCGATCTCGCTCGCGCGGGCCGGGCGGAAGCCCATGGCCCAGTCGGCGAAGTCGCGCGTCTCGGTTTGGCGGTCGTGGACGATCAGGAGGCCGCGATGGCGCGGGTCACGTCCGATCCGCGCGAGCGTCGCGGCGACCGCGTCCGGCGGCCCTTCCAGAACCTGGAGGATGTCCACCGAATCGTAGAGCAGCAGGCCCGTGACGCCGCAGGCCGTGTTGCGTCGGCGGGAGTCCTCCAGCAGCGCGACGAGGTCGGCGTCACTGAAGGGTAGGGTGGCGGACGAAAGATAGACGATCTGGCGGTATGGCATGGCACATCGGGACCTTCTCTTTCGAGAACGTCACACCGCGCGTAAAGGCGGCGTTAACGCCGGCCGCGATCGAGCGCGGCGGCGCGTCAGGGTTGAAGATGCACCGGCCGGCGCCCGTCGACCGAGGGCTGATAGACGCGCGAGAAGGTCGCGAGCGCGCGCTTGACGACCGGCAGGTCAATGGGCTCGGCCATCTCGAAGCTCGTGAAGCCGACCCGCGTCATGAAGAAGAGCTGATCGACCAGCACCTCGCCGGTCGCGCGCAGATCGCCGCTGAAGCCCAGCCGCTGGCGCAGCATCCGCGCCCAGGTATAGCTGCGCCCGTCGCGAAAAGTCGGGAAGGGCAGCGCGATCAGCGCGAGCCTGGCGACATCGCCCTGCAGCGCCTCCGGGCTCTGATCGTTCGGCAGCGCGACGCCGACGGGATCGCCCCGCTGAAGGATCGCGTCGCGCTCGTCCTGGAACCGCTTGAGACTGACGAGCACCGCGCCCGCCGCCGGCAGCGGCGCATCGTCCGCGACCGCCGTGAAGGGATCGGCGATGATCGCGCCGTCTTTAATGAGCGCCATAGAGCCGTTCCTTGAAGGGCTGAACGCCGACGCGCCTAACGGTGTCGAGCAGGCGCTCGCCGCCGCCGCGCAGCGAGAGATAGGTCTCGACCACGGTCTCAACCGCATCGACGATCTTCGTCTCGTCGAACGCGGGCCCGAGGATTTCGCCGAGCGAGGCATCCTCCGCGCCCGAGCCGCCGAGCAGAATCTGGTAATTCTCGACGCCCTTCCGGTCGACGCCCAGAATGCCGATATGCCCGGCGTGGTGGTGTCCGCACGCGTTGATGCAGCCCGAGATCTTCACCTTCAATTCGCCGATGTCGCGCTGGCGTTGCAGATCGGCGAACCGCGTCGCGATCGCCTGGGCGACCGGGATGGAGCGCGCGTTGGCGAGGTCGCAATAATCGAGCCCCGGACAGACGATCATGTCGGAGATGAGCCCGAGATTGGCGGTCGCGAGGCCCTGCGCCTGAAGTCCCTGCCAGACCGCGAAGAGATCCTCCTTCTTCACGTGCGGCAGCACGAGGTTCTGCTCGTGGGAAACGCGGATCTCGTCGAACGAGAAGCGCTCCGCGAGGTCGGCGACCGCCTCCATCTGCGTGTCGGTGGCATCGCCCGCGATCCCGCCAATGGGCTTCAAGGAGATCGTCGCGACCGCATAGCCCGCCTGCTTATGCGCGGCGACGTTCTGGTTGACCCACTCGGCGAACGCGGGCTCGCGCGCCATCGCCGCGTCGAACGCGGGCGAGGCATCGGGGAGGGACGCGAAGGCGGGCGGCGCGAAATAGGCCGCGATCCGCGCCATCTCGGCCTCGGGCAGTGCCAGATGGCCCTCGCGCTTGATCTCGGCGAATTCCTCCGCCACCTGCCGGCGCATCTCCTCCGCGCCGATCTGATGCACGAGGATCTTGATCCGCGCCTTGTAGAGATTGTCGCGCCGCCCGTAGGCATTGTAGACGCGCATCACGGCTTCGAGATAGGCGAGAATGTCCGCCTTCGGAACGAAATCGTTGAGCGCGGGGCCGATGAAGGGCGTCCGCCCCATGCCGCCGCCCACATGCACGCGGTAGCCGACCGCGCCCTGATCGTTCCGCACCACCTGAATGCCGATGTCGTGCAGCTGGATCGCCGCGCGGTCTTGTTTGGCGCCCGCGACCGCGATCTTGAACTTGCGCGGCAGGAACGAGAATTCGGGATGGAACGTCGACCATTGCCGGATGATCTCCGAGAGGATCCGCGGATCCTCGATCTCATCGGCGAACGCGCCCGCATAGTGATCGGCGGTGACGTTGCGGATGCAATTCCCGCTCGTCTGGATCGCGTGCATCTCGACGCTCGCCAGGTCATCGAGAATGGCCGGCACGTCGCCGAGCTTTGGCCAATTGTACTGAATGTTCTGCCGCGTCGTGAAATGCCCGTAGCCTTTGTCGTAGACGCGCGCCACGTGCGCGAGCATGCGCATCTGGCGCGACGACAGCGTGCCGTAGGGGATCGCGACGCGCAGCATATAGGCGTGCAGCTGCAAATAGAGCCCGTTCATCAGCCGCAGCGGCTTGAAGCGCTCCTCGGTGATCTCGCCCTTGAGGCGCCGTTCCACCTGGCCGCGAAATTCCGCGACCCGTTCTTTGACGATCGTCGCGTCGAACTCGTCGTAGCGATACATGCTTCGATCCGCTTTCTCGTTCTTCGATCCTCATCCTCCCCCGCTTGCGGGGGAGGTCCGGCGAAGCCGGGGAGGGGGGAACGCGGCCCGCCCCCTCCGGCTCGCTGTGCTCGCCACCCTCGCCCTCGAGGGGAGGGTTTCGTTGGCATGCTCCCTCCCCCTTGTGGGGAGGGAAGGGGTGGGGGGCGTGGCCCTCATGCGCCCGCCTGCTTGCCGAGATCGCGCCGCACGGTTGGCCCGGCGGCCCGGATGCGCTCGCGCGCGCTCTTGACGCTGAGCGCGCCGCCCGCGCCCTCGACCGCGATCAGATAGGGCGCGACGACTTTGAGCTGGCGCACCGCGTTCTGCCCGATGGCCTCGAGCGCGGCGGCTTCGTCCTTCGTATGCGCGAGGCGCGCGCCGGAGAGATCGCCGACCCAGGCCTCGCCGTCGGCCAGATAGACGACCTCGCCGTCGGCGAGCCGATTCGCCGTGAGAACCTCGGGCATGCCCATTCTCTCCTTGTCACGGGCCGCGTGGCACCCGTGTCGCATCACCCTTCGAGGCCCGGCCCCTCATCCTGAGGTGGCCGCGAAACGGCCCTCGAAGGGCGAGGGGCCGGGCGCCTCAGGGTGAGGAAGGGGGTCCGATTGCCTGATGGATATATCGGCCCGCTGCTAAAAGATCAATCGCAAGTGTGGAATTTTATAATCCACATATGAGTATCGTTCAATTGCGCGGCGAGGCGCTTTCGTGCCACCGCCGCAGCAGCCACCATTCGATGAGCGAGACGATCGCGAAGACCAGCACGCCGAGCGCGGCAAGGAGCACGAGGGCGGCGAACATCTTGGCGACCTGCAGCCGGTTGCCCGCCTCGATGATCCGCCAGGCGAGCCCGGCCGTGCCGCCCGTGCCCGCGACGAACTCGGCGATCACGGTGCCGACGAGCGCGAGCCCGGCCGAGATCTTCGCACCCGACAAGAGATAGGGGAGCGCGCTCGGCATCTCGAGCAGCCACAGCCGCTGCCAGCGCGTCGCGCCGTGCAGGCGAAAGAGTTCATCGAGATTGCGGTCGACCGATTTGAGTCCGATCGTCGTGTTCGCGAGCACCGGGAAGAGCGCGACGATGACCGCGAGGATGAGAACGGCGAGCTGCGCGCGCTCGAGCCCCACCCAAATGACGATCAACGGCGCGATCGCGACGATGGGCGTCACCTGCAGGATGACGGCATAGGGCCAGAGCGCGCGCTCGATGACGGGGCTTTGCAGGAACAGCACCGCGAGCGCGACGCCGAGCGCGAGCGCGATCGCGAAGGCGGCCGCCGCGAGGCTCATCGTCACCGCCGCCGAAGCGAGGAGAGAGGCCGCATTCTCATAGAGGCTGAGCGCGATGGCGCTCGGCGCGGGCAGCACGAACGGCTTCACCGCGAACGCCGTGACCGACCATTCCCACGCGAGGAGGAAGAAGACGAAGAGCGTCAGGGGCGTTCCGATGGCGATGAGGCGCTCGGCGGTCATGGGCGCGGCTCCCCGCGCAGCGCCGCGCGCACGCGCTCGACGCGCGAGAGATAATCGGGCGAGGCGCGATAGCCGCGCGGCCGGGGCGTCGGGTCTGGATTGTCGATGGTCGCGACGATCCGCCCCGGATCGGCGTGCATGACGAGAATGCGGCTGGCGAGATAGACGCTCTCATAGACGCTGTGCGTGACGAACACCGCGCCGAATTTCCGCTGCGCGAAGAGCGCGAGCAGCTGGTCGTTCAAATCCTCGCGCGTCAATTCATCGAGCGCGGCGAAGGGCTCATCGAGCAGCAGCAGATTGGCCTCCGCGCTGAGCGCGCGCGCGAGCGAGACGCGCATCCGCATGCCGCCCGAAAGCTCGCGCGGAAGCGCCGCACCGCGATCGCCGAGCCCGACGGAGGAGAGCGCCGCCCGCGCGCGCTCGGTCCGCATCGCCTTCTCCGCGCCTTCGAGGCGAAGCGGCAGCGCGACGTTCTCCTCCGCGCTCGCCCAAGGCATCAGCGTTGCATCCTGAAAGACGAAGCCGAAGCGCGGCGCCGGCGTGGCCAGCGAGCGCAGCCCCGCGTTGAGCGGCATGAGGCCCGCGAGGAGCCTGAGGATCGTGCTCTTGCCGCAGCCCGACGGCCCGAGGATCGCCACCACCTCGTTCGCGCGCACGCTGAGGCTGACCGGGCCGATCTGCACGCCCGCGAAGGATTTCTCGGCTCTCTCGAGGGTGACGAGCGCGGTCACGGGGCCGGCGCAACGCCCGGCGGCGGCGGCAGGAACTCGGTCGAATAGGCGCGGCGCCACTCGAGGCTCGGCTCATAGACGCCGTTCGCCGACATCACCTCGAAGAAATCCTTCCACCGCGTCTCGCTCATGAAGCCGATGCCGAAGGTCTGCGTCTCGGGCGTCTCGACGAGCCCGTTCGCGCGGATCGTCTGAATGGCTTGGCTCAGCACGTCGTCGGTCATTTCGGGATTGTCGGCCTTGATGAGCGCATTGCCGGGGGCGGGATCCTCGTGGAGATAGCTGCGCCAGCCCAGAAGGCTCGCCTCCACGAACGCGCGCACGGCCTGAGGTTTCTGCTCGGTCAGCGCCGTCGGCACGAGGATCATGTTCGCGTAGCCCGGATAGCCCGCATCCGCGAGCAGGAAGACCTGCGGTTTGAAGCCGCCTTCCGTCTCGATGAGATAGGGCTCGGACGACAGATAGCCCTGCTGGATCGCCATGGGGTCGGTGAGGAACGGCGCGAGGTTGAACGTGTATTTGCGGATCTGATCGTCCGTGAAATCGAACTTCGCCGCCAGCCACACCCAGAACGCGCCGATCGTCGCGTCCGAGACCATGATCGGCTTGCCCTTCATGTCCGCGATCGATTGTACGTCCTCGCGCGGATGCGTGATGAGAACCTGCGGGTCCTTCTGGAAGACAGCCGCGACCGCGACGATATCCGCGCCCGCCGCCACGAGATTGAGCGGGATGAAACTGTTCGATCCCATGCCCATGTCGGCCGCGCCCGCCGCCAGCAATTGGGGAATGTTGATCGCGGGCCCGCCCTGGATGATCTGAACGTCGAGGCCGCGCGCATCGTAAAGGCCGAGCGCCTTGGCCTGATAGAAGCCGCCATGCTCGGCCTGCGCCTTCCAATCGGTGACGAATCGGATCGTCTCGGCCGCGCGCGCGGGCGCGGCGAGCGCGAAGGCGGCGAGAACGACGGCGAAGAGAACGCGCATGGTGACCCCTATTGCGGCGCGGCGAGGCTAGCGTGTCGGCGGCGGTGATGCCACTCCCACGACCTGTCATGGTCCGCGAAGGCGGACCATCCATGCCTTTCGACCCTGGCGGAGACCGAGCCGTGGATGCTCCGCCTGCGCGGAGCATGACTACAATAAGTGCCCCTCACTCCGGCTTCAGCGCCGGCGGCGATGCCGCTCCCTCGACGTGTCATGGCCGGGCTTGTCCCGGCCATCCATCGCGCCCCGATCGACGCGGGGCGCCGCGACGGCTGAACCATGGATGGCCGCCACGAGGGCGGCCATGACACGCACGGATACCCTCACTCCGGCTTCGGCGCAGGCGGTGATGCGAGGGGATCGTTCCTGAACGCGCTCCTCCCCCGTCTACGGGGGAGGTCCGGCAAAGCCGGGGAGGGGGCGGCGATGCCGCTCCCTCGACGTGTCATGGCCGGGCTTGTCCCGGCCATCCATCGCGCCCCGATCGACGCGGGGCGCCGCGACGGCTGAACCATGGATGGCCGCCACGAGGGCGGCCATGACACGCATGGATTTCCTCACTCCGGCTTCGGCGCGGGCGGCGGCGGCGCGGGCATCGCCTCGGGCGGCGCGGGGCTCGCGAAGGGCCGGCAAGAACCCGTGCGGCGGATCGCATCGGCCTTTGCAGCGTCCTCCGGCGAGGTCGCGAGCATCCGCACGAGCGCAAGACCCGTTTCGCTCGGCGATTTGATGATCGGAATGTCGGTCTGCGGCCGCTCGGTTCCCGAGACGAGCACGATCTCGATGGAATCGAACGGCGCCTGCGTGTCGTTGACGACGAAAAAATTGTCCGTCACGTCCGAATAGAGCGCGAGCGAGGCATAGGCATCCTTCGTGATCGGCACGGAAATCTCGACCGGCCCGCCCGAGAGATCGAACGCGCACACCGAATAGAGAAGATCGGGCGAGGGGCGGATGACGCCGCGCGAGGACGCATCGGGAAGCGGGGGAAAGATCATCTGATTGACGCCGCCATCGGCGCCGATCCGCGAAAGCGCGGTCGCCATCACGCGCCCGGGGATCAGCGCAAGCACGATGAAGTGAACGAGGATCGCGACGCCAGCGACCGTGAGGAGAAGGCCGATCCCGCGCCTCATGACGCGCACTCCCCCCGCACGATGCGCGGCAGGCGCGCGCGTGTCGGATCGCTCGCGATCGCGGGCGAGGGGTTGTAGAGCCGCAGCAGCAGATTGAAGGCGCCAGCGCCGGTCGGCAGCACGTCGCGCACATTCTCGCGCGTGATCGCGGGGCGGAGCGCGATCGCGATCCCGCCGTCCGGCGTCCGCCCCGTGTTGGTCGCGCCGAGCGAGAAGCGACCGTTCGCTTCCGGCAGCAGATAGCCGTCCGCGCCATAGACGGTTAGGCTCCACCAGCGCGCATCGGGCGCGGCGCCTTCGACCGAATAGCCGCACGCCCCGCTCAAGGCGCGCCCCTCGCTGTCGGTCTCGGCGCTGTAATAGACGGTCTCGGACGGGTTGAGCGCGAAGAGGCCAAAGAGCGCGACCCGCGCGCGCGTCGTCAGCCCCGCCTCGGTGCTGCCCGCATCCGGGCTGACATGCCACGGCCCCTCGCCGATGGTGACGGCGCCCCCGCCGCTGAGCGCGACCCAGACGCTGAGGAGGCCGAGCAGCGCGCCCGCGATCGCGGCGAGCCCATAGGCCGCGAGCCGGACGGTGAGCCCGCCCTCGCGCGGCCGCGCGCGCCGCTCCGTGAAGAAGCCAGTAAAGAACGCCATCGCTAATACCGCCCCGGCGGCGGGCCATAGGGGCGCGGCGGCGGCGGCCCGAACAGCCAGTCGAGGATCGCCTCGCCGAGATCGCGCTCGTCATAGCGCCGGCCCTGCGGCGGCGGCGTATAGGGCGGATATTCCGTCTGCGGAGCATTCGGGTAGCGCTCCTGCCACGGCTCGCGGGCGACCTGATAGCGGTCGTAATAATCATCCGCCCCCGGAAGGGGTTTCGCCGTCCGGCCGGCATGCGCGGTGGCCATGATCCGCGCCCAGATCTCCGCCGGCAGATTGCCGCCGACGACTTTGTCCATCGGCTGGTTGTCGTCGTTGCCGATCCACACCGCCCCCAGATAATCGGCCGTATAGCCGACGAAGAGCGCGTCGCGGTAATCCTGGCTGGTGCCGGTCTTGCCCGCGACCGGGCGGCCCGAAAGCTGCGCGCGCCGCCCGGTGCCGAAGCGCACGACATCGGCCATGAGGTAGTTCATCTCGCGCGCCACGCGCTCGGCGATCACTTGCTCGCTGACGGGCGGCACATACCGGTAAAGCTCATCGCCCGCCGGCGTTTTCACCGCCAGCACGACGTGGCGCTGCTCGCTGCGGCCGAGATTGGCGAAGGGGAGATAGGCGCCCGCGAGATCGACGAGCGTCACCTCGGACGTGCCGAGCGGCAGCGAGCGATTGGCTTCGACGGGCTGACGCAGGCCCAGCCGCGCGGCGGCCGCCACCACGTTGCCGATGCCGACTTCCTGGCCCAGCGCGGCCGCGACCGTGTTGATCGATTTCGAGAACGCTTCATCGAGCGTCACGGGCCCTGCGTACGTGCCGCCGAAATTCGCCGGCTTCCAGCCCTCGATGTCCACCGGCTCATCCCAGCGGATGGTCGACGGCGTCAGCCCCATCTCCATCGCGCAGAGATAGACGAACGGCTTGAACGCCGAGCCCGGCTGGCGCATCGCCTGCGTCGCGCGGTTGAACGGGCTGTCGAGATAGTCGCGCCCGCCCACGATCGCGCGGATCGCGCCGGTCGTCTCCATGATGACGACGGCGCCCTGGCTCGCGCTCTTGTCCTCGCCCTTGCCCGAGAGCGTCTGCGTGATCGTCTCCTGCGCCGCCTGCTGGATCGCGGGATCGATCGTGGTCGTCACGATCAGATCCTGGTTCATGTCGATGCCGAGCGCGGCGACTTCCTCCGCCGCATAGTCGACGAAATAATTGGCGCCGATATTGGCCGTGCTGGTGCCCGCGCCCGCCGGGATCACCCGTGCGGCATAGGCCTCGCCATGCGTCAGGCGCCCCGTCTCGATCATCGCATCGAGCACGAGCGCGGCGCGCAGCCGCGCCCCGTCGAGATCGCTGGTCGGCGCGAAGCGCGCAGGCGCGCGCGTCATCGCGGCCAGCATCGCGGCCTGCGCGAGCGTCACCTCGCGCGCCGAGAGGCCGAAATAGCGCCGCGCCGCCGCGTCGACGCCGTTCGCGCCCGAGCCCAGATAGACGCGGTTGAGATAGAGCGTCAGGATCTCGTCCTTCGAGAAATGCGCTTCGAGCCACAGCGCGATGAACGCTTCTTCCACCTTGCGCGTGAGGCTGCGCTCGTTCGACAGGAACAGCGAGCGCGCGAGCTGCTGCGTGATCGTCGAGCCGCCCTGAACGAACCGCCCGGCGGAGACATTCGCCCACATCGCGCGCGTGAGCCCGATGAGGTCGATCCCGAAATGGGAATAGAACCGCCGGTCCTCCGCGCCGATGAAGGCATCGCGCAGATGCGGCGGGATGTCGTCGAACGTCAGCGGCTCGCCGAACGCGGAGCCGCGCGAGGCGATGATCGTGCCGGCTTCGTCCGTGAAGGTGAGGCTCGGCACGCGGTTGAGCGCGACGAGATCGATCTCGGCATCGAGAGCGGCGGTGAAATAGAGATAGAGCCCGGCGAAGAGGAGAACGCCCGCGCCCGCCGTGCCGAGGAGCCCATAGGCCGCGATCCGGAGCCAGCCGCCGCGCCGGCCCGTCGCGCGTTCGTTGTCGTCCCGCTCCGCCACGCTCCGGCCTCCCAGCCCGCGCGCCGGCCCCGCGCCCGCGCGATCATGCCCCGCTCCATGCCACGGGGCCGATGACTGCATGATGAAGCCAAAAAAGACGGCAACATCAAGGCGATGGGGGGCTTTGGGGGCGCGGGTGCGCGAAACGGCTGCAAGACGCGCCCCTTACAAGGGCCGCACCCTCAAATGTCATGGTCCGCGCAGGCGGACCATCCACGCCTTGGCCTTGGTGTCATGGCCGGGCTTGTCCCGGCCATCCAGCGTGCCGATTCGTGAGTGCCGCTTGGCGATCGGCCAGCCATGGATGGCCGGCACGGGGGCCGGCCATGACGTCATGAACGACGGCCCAATTTTTTTCGCCGCCCCCTCTTGTCAGCGTCACGCTCGCTCCCCACCTCCCATTTATCTCTAGAACTGTATCCGAACGGACGGCGTGGCCCCGCGGCCACCGCCGTGATCACGCTTGCCTGCAATCCAAACATCACAGCTCACCGCCATGACGCATCGCATTGTCGCCGTGCTTGACCGTCAGATCCGCTTGATCGAACGCCGCCTCGAGGAAGAGGAGGCCAAGGACGCCCCCGACGCGCTCGTCGGCGAGAAGGAGGCGCGCACGCTCGTCGCCGTCACCCGCACGCTCGAGCGCGTGAAGGCCTTCCTTGTCGCTGAGGAGGACCGCGCGAAGAAAAGGAAAGCCAAATCGAATGACCCCGCAGAGCTGGACCGCCGCCTCGATAAACTCCTTGTCGAGTGCGAAAAGGCGGATGCTGCTCGCGGGCCTGAGCGCGGACGAAAAGACTGAGCTGCTGGCGCGCTGGCGCTTCTGGGCGCGGCCCGAACAGCTGGCGCCCGAGGGCGATTGGACGACATGGGTGTTTCTGGGTGGGCGGGGCGCGGGCAAAACCAGAGCCGGCGCCGAATGGATCCACGAGGAAGTGCGGGCTGGCCGCGCTGGCCAGATCGCGCTCATCGCTGAGACTTTCGCCGATGCGCGCGACGTGATGATCGAGGGCGTCTCGGGCCTGATCGAAACGGCGGGCGAGGGCGAGCGGCCGTTTTTCGAGCCCTCGAAACGCCGGCTCACCTGGCCGAATGGCGCGGTGGCGCTGGTCTTCTCGGCCGAGGATCCTGAAAGCCTGCGCGGGCCGCAATTCGATTGTGCGTGGGCGGATGAATTCGCCAAATGGCGCTATGTGGAGGAGACTTTCTCGATGCTGCAATTCGCGCTGCGTCTGGGAGAGCGCCCCCGCCAGATGGTGACGACGACGCCGCGCCCGATCCCCGCGCTAAAGCGCCTGCTGGCCGACCCCGGAACGCGCGTCACGCGCGCCTCCACCTTCGCCAACAGCACCAATCTCGCGGGCTCGTTCCTCGCCGAGGTCGCGCGCCGCTATGGCGGAACGATGCTCGGCCGTCAGGAGCTCGACGGCGAGATCATCGAGGAGGTGAAGGGCGCGCTCTGGACCCGCGCGATGATCGACCGCGCGCTGGTGCGCGAGGCGCCGCCGCTCGCGCGCATCGTCGTTGCCGTCGACCCGCCGGTCTCCAGCGGCCCGAACGCGGATGCCTGCGGCATCGTCGCGGCGGGCAAGGGCGAGGATGAGCGCTTCTACGTGCTCGCCGACCGCACGATCGAGCGCGCGAGCCCGCGCGAATGGGCCGCGCGCGTCGCCGAGACCGTCTCGATGGTCAAGGCCGACCGCCTGATCGCCGAGGCCAATCAGGGCGGCGAGCTCGTGCGCAACCTCCTGCTGCGCGAGGAGGCGGATCTGCCGCTGAAGCTCGTCCATGCGCGGCTGGGAAAGCGCCTGCGCGCGCTGCCGATCGCCGCGCTCTATGAGCAGGGCCGCGTCTCGCATGTCGGCGGCTTCGCGGGCCTGGAAGACGAGATGTGCTCCTTCGACGGCGAGGGCAAGAGCCCCGACCGCATGGACGCGCTCGTCTGGGCACTGACGGAATTGACGGCAGCCGACGCCGGCGCCACGGCCCGGCTGCGAACGCTCTAGGCGGCCCCCACCCCAACCCCTCCCCACGAGGGGGAGGGGCAATCGCGGTCACCCTCCCGACAAGGGTGAGGGGCAACCGCTCTTACCCTCCCCTTGAGGGGGAGGGTGGCGACCCCGGACTTGTTCCGGGGGAGCCGGGTGGGGTGCCGCCCGGCCACGACATTTTTTTTTGATGATCGGAGACCCCATGCCCACAACGCCCTTTTGGCGGCGCTGGCTGATGCCGCGTGCGTCCGCGACGCCGCCTGAGCTGAAGGCGAGCGCCGCCGGCCCGCTCCTCGCGCTGCAGACCGCCGGCCGCCCCGTCTGGACGCCGCGCGACTACGAGGCGCTGGCGCGCGAGGGCGTGATGAAGAACCCCATCGCTTATCGCTGTACACGGATGATCGCCGAAGCCGCCGCCTCCGTTCCCTGGCTCGTCTATGAGGGCGCGCGCGAGCTCGACGATCACCCGATCTTGGGGCTCCTCGCTGAGCCCAATCCGCTGCAATCGGGCGCGGGATTGATGGAGCGCTGGTACGGCTATCTCCAGGCCTCCGGCAATGCGTATCTGGAGGCCGTTTCCATCGACGGCGCGCCGCGCGAACTCTACGCGCTCCGCCCCGACCGCATGACAATTGTTCCGGGTCCGGATGGCTGGCCCGAGGCTTACGAATACGGCCTTGCCGGCCGCGTTGCGCGCTATGAGCGCGACGAGACGGGCGGAATGCCGATCCTCCACATGGCGCTCTTTCATCCCGTGAACGATCACTACGGCCTCTCGCCGCTCGAGACCGCCGCGACCGCCATCGATGTCCACAACGCGAGCGCGGCCTGGACGAAATCGCTGCTCGACAATGCGGCGAGGCCTTCGGGCGCGCTCGTCTACAAGGGCCCGGACGGCGCGAGCCAATTGAGCGAAACGCAATTCGCGCGCCTGAAGGACGAGCTGCAGGAGAACTACCAGGGCGCGCGCAATGCCGGCCGCCCGCTCCTCCTCGAAGGCGGGCTCGACTGGAAGGCGATGAGCCTCTCGCCCGCCGATATGGATTTCATCGACACCAAGCACGCCGCCGCGCGCGAGATCGCGCTCGCCTTCGGCGTGCCGCCGCAGCTGCTCGGCATTCCGGGCGATTCCACATACTCGAATTATCGCGAGGCCAATCTCGCCTTCTGGCGCCAGACCGTGATCCCGCTGGTGCTGAAGACGGCGCAAGCGCTCACCCAATGGCTGGGCCCGCGCTATGGCGGGAGCGTGCGCCTCGGCATCGATCTCGATCAGGTCGACGCGCTCTCGATCGAGCGCGAGGCGCTCTGGCAGCGCGTCTCGGCCGCCGATTTCCTCTCCGACAATGAAAAGCGCGCCGCCGTCGGCTATGGCGCGCGCGAGGACGGCGAGCGATGAGCGTCGCAGTGGCCCGCATCAGCCGGCGCGGCGGCGAACGGCGCGCGGAGAGCTTCGCCTTCACCGAGCTGCGCGCCGACGGCGAGTTCGAGGGCTATGCCTCGCGCTTCGGCGTCATCGACACGGCGAACGATGTGATCGCGCCCGGCGCCTTTCGCCGCTCGCTCGCCGCGCGCGGGCCCGGCCGCGTCAAGCTGCTCTATCAGCATTTGCCGCACGAGCCGATCGGCCGCTGGCACGAGCTGCGCGAAGACAAGAACGGCCTTTACGTGCGCGGGCGCCTCCTCACCGACGTGCAGCGCGGCCGCGAGGTGCTGGCGCTCATCCGCGCCGGCGCGCTCGACGGGCTCTCGATCGGCTTCCGCACGATCCGCGCACGGACGGATCAGCGAAGCGCGGTGCGCACCATTTTCGATCTCGATCTTTGGGAGATCTCGATCGTGACCTTCCCGATGTTGACGGAGGCCCGGGTCACGGCCGTGAAGCAGAGCCGGGCCAGGCCGTCCCCCAACCCGCCTATGCGAGAGAAAGGACTGTGAGGATGGAGTATGAAACCGGGGCGGCCCTCCCGCCCATCGAAACGAAGGCGTTGCCCGAAGGGGCCGCGCAGTCGAGCCGCGATCTCCTGGATGCGTTCGACGAGTTCCTCGGCACGTTCGAGGCCTTCAAGGCCGCGAACGACGAGCGCCTCGCCGAAATCGAAAAGCGCGTCTCCGCCGATGTCGTGACCGAGGAGAAGGTCGACCGCATCAACCGCGCGCTCAGCGAATATAAGGCGCGCACCGACGAAATGGCGCTCTCGCTGCGCCGTCCCGCGATCGGCGCGCCGGCCGCAAAGGGCCGGGGCCTCGAGCCGCGCGACCGCGACCACGCGGCCGCCTTCGATCACTATGTCCGCAAGGGCGAAACCGCCGGGCTCTCGAGCCTTGAGGTGAAATCGCTCTCGACATCGTCCGATCCCGATGGCGGCTATCTCGTGCCGCGCGAGACCGAGGCGATGATCGAGCGCGTGCTGCGCCAGGTCTCCCCGATCCGCGCGATCGCGAGCGTGCGCCAGATCGCCTCCGCGAGCCTGAAGAAACCGACCTCGCTCGGAACGCTCGGCTCCGGCTGGGTGGGCGAAACCGCCGCGCGGCCCGAAACGGCGGCGAGCACGCTCTCGGTCGTCGAGTTCCCGACGATGGAGCTCTATGCGATGCCGGCCGCGACGCAAAGCCTGCTCGACGATGCGCTCATCAACGTCGATGAGTGGCTGGCCGAGGAAATCCAGCACGAGTTCGCGGCGCAGGAAGGCGCGGCCTTTGTGGGCGGCGATGGCATCGCGAAGCCGCGCGGCTTCCTCTCCTACGAGACCGTCGCGAACGCGAGCTATGCCTGGGGCAAGATCGGCTACATCGCGTCCGGCAACGCCGGCGCGTTCGGCTCGCCCAACCCCTCGGACAGACTGATCGATCTCGTCTACGCGCCCAAGCAGATCTATCGCCAGAACGCGAGCTGGGTGATGAACCGCTCCGTCGAGGCCTCGGTCCGCAAGCTGAAGGACGGGCAGGGCAATTATCTCTGGCAGCCTGCGGCCGCCGCCGGCCAGCCCGCGACGCTGCTGGGCTATCCGGTCATCGAGGCCGAGGATATGCCGGACCTCGCGCCCAACGCGCTCTCGATCGCCTTCGGTGATTTCGCGCGCGGCTATCTGATCGTCGACCGCGCGGGCGTGCGCGTGCTCCGCGATCCCTTCACCGCCAAGCCCTTCGTTCTCTTCTACACGACGAAGCGCGTCGGCGGCGGCGTGCAGAATTTCGAGGCGATCAAGCTGATGAAATTCGCCTCGACCTAACGCCCGGCCCTCTCCCCCCTGGCGCCATCGTCTGCACGCGTGGGCGATGGCGCCTCTTTTTTTCAGGAACCCATCCATGACCGACGTCTTCCACAACATCCACCCCGTGACGGTGATCGCCCCGGCGGCCGCCACCACGGACAACACGCCGCTCGTCGGCGCGATCATCGACCGCAAGGGCTTTGACGCGCTCACCTTCGTCATCGCGGCCGGCGATCTCGCCGATGCCGACGCGACTTTCGCCGTGCTGGTCGAGGACGGCGATGCCGCCAACCTCTCCGATGCTGAGCCCGTGGCCGATGCCGCGCTCTTGGGCACGGAGGCGGCGGCCCGCCTCACGTTCGGCGACGACAACGAGCCGCGCAAGATTGGCTATCGCGGCGACAAGCGCTATGTGCGCCTGACGATCACGCCCTCGGGCAACAGCGGCGATGCCTATCTGGCGGCAATTGCGATCCTCGGCACCCCGCACGTCGCGCCGACCGCGAACCCGCCGGTCTGAGGCGCGCCATGACAGCCCTTGAACGTCTCGCGGGCCCCGCGAGCGAACCCGTGACGCTGGCCGAGGCCAAGGCGTTCCTCCGCATCGAGACGGATGCGGAGGATGCCCTCGTCACCGCCCTCATCGCGGCGTCCCGCGAGGCGCTCGAGGGCTGGACGGGCCGCGCGCTCATCACGCAATCCTGGCGGCTCTGGCGCGATACGATCGGCCCGGGCGGCGCGATCGTGCTGCCGCGCCCGCCGCTGATCGCGGTGAGCGAGGTTGCGGTGGTGGCCGCCGACGGCACGGAGAGCCTGCTCGCGCCTGCCTCCTATCTGATCGACGGCCAGAAGGATCCCGGCCGCCTGGTGCTGGCGCCGCTCGTCCATCCGGCTGGGCGCCTGCGGATCGATTTCACGGCCGGTTATGGCCCGGCGGCGGCGGATGTGCCCGCGCCCCTCCGCCAGGCGTTGCGCCTCCTCATCGCCGATGGCTTTGAGACGCGCACGCCGGTTGCGGCGACCGGAACGCTCGCGCCCTTCGGCAACGAGGCGCTGATCGCGCCCTATCGCGTGGTGCGGCTGTGACGTTCGAACGGCTGACGACGCGCATCGTGCTGCAGGAAAAGCAGACGAGCGATGACGGCGCGGGCGGCGTCACCGAAAGCTGGAGCGATCTCGCAACGCTCTGGGCGGATGTCGCCTATGGCGAGGGCACGCTCCGCATCGAGGGCGATCACCGCGAGCCGCGCCGCCCCGTCACGGTGATCCTCCGCGCGCGGACGGGCCTCCTCGCCGGTCAGCGCCTGCTGATCGCGGGCGTGCCCGTCGCGATCCTGAGCATCAGGCCCGATCGCCCAACGCAAGGCTACGTGACGCTCGATGGCATCGAGGGGGCGCCGCTATGAGCGCGGCCGCCGCCCTCCAAAAGGCGATCGTCGCCGCGCTGAAGGCGAACGCACCGCTCCAGGCGCTGATCGGCGCGCCGGCCCGCGTGTTCGACGACGTGCCGCACGCGCCCGTTTTCCCGTTCGTCGCGATCGGCGAGGCGCAGGAGCGCGACCAGAGCGGCGACGCGGCACCGTTGAGCGAGCATCGCCTGCTGGTTGCCTGCTGGTCGCGCGCCGGCGGCCGGCGTGAGGTGAAGACGATGCTGGGCCTCGTGCGCGCCTGCCTCGATGACGCCGCGCTCGCGCTCGAGGGCCACACGCTGATCGCGCTCGCCTTCCAGAGCGCGGAGACGCAGCGCCAGAGCGACGGCGAAACCTATCAGGGCATTGCCCGCTTTCGCGCGGTCACCGCGCCTGCCCCTTGAACGAGAAAGGAAACACCGATGGCCGCCCAGAAAGGCCGTGACCTGCTTTTGAAGATCGGCACCGGCACGCCGGAGACGTTCCAAACCGTGGCGGGCCTTCGCACCCGCTCGCTCACGCTGAACAGCGGCACCGTCGATGTGACGCACGCCGAAAGCGCCGGCCAGTGGCGAGAGCTGCTGGCGGGCGCGGCCGTGCGCTCGGCAACCGTGTCTGCCGCCGGCATCTTCAGCGATCAGACGTCGGACGATCTCGTCCGCGCGGCGTTCTTCGCGGGCGAGACGCGGAACTATCAGCTGATCGTCCCCGACTTCGGAACGCTTTCGGGGCCGTTTCAGATCACCGCGCTCGAATATGCCGGCACCTACGATGGCGAGGTGACGTTCTCGATCACGCTCGCCTCGGCCGGCGTCCTTGCCTTCGTGGCCGCGTGATGGCGAACGGGGCACGCGGCGAAACGCGGATCGAAATCGCGGGCCGCTCCTATCGGCTCTGCCTCACCTTGGGCGCGCTCGCCGAAATCGAGACGGCGTTCGGCGCGGGCTCGCTCGGCGCGCTCGATGAGCGCCTCGGCAATCCCGGCGCCCGCGACGTGATCGCGATCCTGGCAGCGCTCCTGCGCGGCGGCGGCGAGGCGGTGAGCGATGAAGACGTTGCCGCCATGCCGCTCTCGATGAGGGAAGCCGCTTCCGCCATCGCTGCGGCCTTCGCCGCCGCGGGCCTTGGGCGAGGCGCGGGAGAGCCGCCGGGAAACGCATCGGCGCCGGGCCAGACGATGGGTCCGGCGCGATCCCGTGGGGCGAATGGATGAGGCTCGGCCTCGGTCTCCTCGCCGTGCCGGCGGATGTCTTCTGGCGCCTCAGCGTTCCTGAATGGCGCGCGCTGAGCGATGGCGCCGGCGATCGCTTGGGGCTCGCCCGCCTCGTGCCGCCGATGGCGCGCACGGACCTCCGCACCCTGATGAACCGCTTTCCGGATGAGCAGATATGACATTTCTGGATGATGATCCGCGGCGCGTCGAAATCCGCGCCGATCTCTCGCGCCTGCGCGGCGATCTGGCCGAAGCCGGCCGCGCGATCGCCGAGCTTGCCGAACCGGCGAAGGACGCCGCAATTCAGATCGAAAAATCCTTCTCGGTCTCCTTCCGCAGTTTCGGCTCGACGCTTGAAGGCGTGCTGCGCGGCGGGCGCGCCTCGTTTCGCGATTTCACGAACGCGATCCTGTCTGACTTGACGCGCACGGCGGTGCAGAGCGTCGTAACGAAACCCTTGAGCGGCTTCCTCAACCAGCTTGTCGGCAGCGTCATCGGTTTCGGCGGCGGCCGCGCCATCGGCGGCCCGGTCGCGCCGGGCACCGCCTATCTCGTGGGTGAGCGCGGACCTGAGCTCTTCGTTCCTTCGACGAACGGCCTCATCGATCAGCCGGGCGCCGGCCAGCGCGCTGCCGCGCCCACCATCGTCTTCAACGTCCAGGCGCGCGACGCGGAAAGCTTCCGCCGCTCCGAGACGCAGATCGCCGCGATGCTGAACCGCGCCGTCGCGCGCGGCACGCGCAACCGGTAGGAGCGGCCATGTCCTTCCACGAGGTACGTTTCCCGACCGCCATCGCGCGCGGCGCGAGCGGCGGGCCCGAACGCCGCACGGAGATCGTCACGCTCGGCTCGGGCTTTGAGGAGCGCAACGCCGTCTGGTCGCAATCGCGCCGCCGCTACAACGCGGGCTATGGCGTCAAGTCGCTGGACGATCTCCACGCCGTGCTCGCCTTCTTCGAGGCGCGCGAGGGCCGCCTCTATGGCTTTCGCTGGAAGGACGCGGGCGATTTCAAATCCTGCGCGCCGCTCCAGACCATCGCCGCCAACGATCAGACGATCGGCATCGGTGACGACGAAGAAACCGAGTTTCAGCTGACGAAGACCTATGTCTCGGGTTCGGCCTCCCATGTCCGCCAGATCACAAAGCCCGTCGCGGGAACCGTCCTCGTCGCCGTCGATGGCGTCGCGCAGACGCTCGGCGTCGACGTGACGCTGGATGCCGCGACCGGTCTCCTCACGTTTGCGTCTCCGCCCGCCGCCGACGCGGTGATTACCGCGGGCTTCGAGTTCGACGTGCCCGTGCGCTTCGACAGCGACAGCCTGGAGATCAACCTCGCCGCGTTCGACGCGGGCGAAATCCCGTCCATTCCCATCATCGAAGTGAGGCTCTGATGAAGACGCTTCCTTTGTCGCTCGCCGCCAGCCTCGCGAGCGGCGCGACGACTTTGTGCTATTGCTGGAAGGTGACGCGCGCGGACGGCCTCGTCCTTGGCTTCACCGATCACGACCGCGCGCTCGTCTTTGACGGCGTCGTTTACGCCGCCGGGAGCGGACTTGCCGCGACCGCGCTCGAGGCCTCGCTCGGCCTCGGCATCGACAATCTGGATGTCGAGGGCGCGCTCTCGAGCGCGAGCCTCACCGAAGACGATCTCGCGGCCGGGCGCTATGATGATGCGACGGTCGAAATCTACCGCGTCGATTGGCGCGACGTCGCCTCGCGCGTGCTGCTCCGCGTCGGAACGATCGGCGAGGTCCGGCGCGGCACCACCGCCTTCGCGGCGGAGATTCGCGGCCTCACGCACCGCCTCAACCAGCCGACGGGCCGGCTCTATCAATTCGGCTGCGACGCGGATCTGGGCGATGCCCGCTGCGGCGTCTCGCTGAGCGATCCCAGCTTTCGCGGCGACGGCGCGGTCGTTACCGCGAACGATCGCCGCCGCTTCACCGCGAGCGGCCTCGGTGCCTATGCGGCCGAATGGTTCGCGCGCGGGCGCCTCACATGGACGAGCGGCGCCAATGCCGGCCTCGCGATGGAGGTGAAGTTCCACAGCCGGATCGAGACGACCGTCACGCTCGCGCTCTGGCAGGCGATGCCGTTCACGGTCGCGGCGGGCGATGCCTTCACCGTTACCGCCGGCTGCGACAAGCAATTCGCGACCTGCCGCGCGAAGTTCGGCAACGGCGTCAATTTTCGCGGCCACCCCCATATGCCGGGCAATGACTGGGTCGTCTCCTTCCCCGCGCGCGGCGAGAAGAACGACGGCGCGAGCCGGAGGGCGTGATGGTCGCGCGCGCGGAGATCATCGCCGAGGCGCGGGCCTGGCGCGGCACGCCCTATCGCCACCAGGCGAGCGTCAAGGGCATCGGCGCGGATTGCTTGGGTCTCGTGCGCGGCGTCTACCGCGCGCTCTATGGCGAGGAACCCGAGCCCATGCCGGCGTACACGGAGGATTGGGCGGAAATCACCGGCGCAGAAACGCTGGCGGATGCCGCCGCGCGCCATCTCGTGCCCATCGCGATTGACGAGGCGCAGCCCGGCGACGTCGTGCTCTTTCGCATCGTGCGCGGCGGCCCCGCCAAGCACGCCGCGATCCTGAGCGAGCCCGCGCGGATCGTCCACGCCTATTCCGGCCACGCGGTCGCGGAGAGCCCGCTGACGCCCTGGTGGCGCCGCAAGATCGCCTACGCCTTCTCCTTTCCCGCGCTCACCGGCTGAGATCATGGCAACGCTTGTCCTCACCTTGGCCGGCGCCGCCGCCGGCAACGCGCTTCTGCCGGCGGGCTTGACGCTGTTCGGCGCGACGCTCTCGGGCGCGAGCATCGGCGGCACGATCGGCTCGTTCATCGGCGGGCAGATCGATTCAAGCCTCGCGGGCTCGGGCGGCGGCCGCCACGTGGAAGGCCCGCGCCTTTCCGAATTGCCGCTGCAGACCTCCACCGAAGGCGCGCCGATCCTGCGTGTCTATGGCCGCGCGCGCGTGGGCGGGCAGATCATCTGGGCCGCGAATTTCAAGGAGGTGCAGGAAACTTCGACCGTCTCCTCCGGCGGCGGCGGCAAGGGCGGCAGCCGCCGCACCGCGAAGACGACCGTCACGGAATACAAATACTACGCGAGCTTCGCGCTCGCGCTCTGCGACGGCCCGATCGGCGGCATCGGCCGCATCTGGGCGGATGGCAAGCCGCTCGACGTGAAGAACCTCACGATGCGGCTCTATCGCGGCGAGGAGGATCAAGACCCAGACGCGCTGATGGAACTCATCGAGGGCGAGGGCGCGGTGCCGGCCTATCGGGGCCTCGCCTATCTCGTGTTCGAGGATTTGCCGCTCGCCTCCTTCGGCAACCGCGTGCCGCAACTGAACGTGGAAATCTTCCGCCAGGTCGTCAGTACCGAGAGCACCAGCCTCGATCGGCTCGTGCGCGGCGTCGATCTCATTCCGGGTTCGGGCGAGTTCGTCTACGCGAGCGAACCCGTCGCGCGCAATCTGGGCCCTGGCGAAACGGCGCCCGAGAACGTCATGAACGGCACCGGCCAGCCCAACATGCTGGTCTCGCTCGATCAGCTGGAGGCGCAGCTTCCCGCCGTGGAGGCGGTGCTCCTGGTCGTTGCCTGGTACGGCAACGATCTGCGCTGTGCGCATTGCGAAATCCGCCCGGGCGTCGAGATCGCGAACAAGTCGACGACCGTCACGTGGAGCGTGAACGGCGTCTCGCGTGCGGCCGCGCATCTCGTTTCATCGGACGAGGATGGCCCGCTGCTCGGCGGCACGCCCAGCGACAAATCGGTCGTTCAGGCGATCGCCGAATTGAAGGCGCGCGGCTTCGCGGTCGTCCTCTATCCCTTCTTGATGATGGACATCCCGCCGGAAAGCCCGCTGCCCGATCCGCGTGCGCCCGGCGAAACGCAGCCCGCTTTTCCCTGGCGCGGCCACATCACGATCGACCCTGCGCCCGGTATCGTCGGCTCGCCCGATAAGACGGCGACGGCCGCGACGCAGATCGGGGGCTTCTTCGGCGCCGCGGCGCCCGGCCATTTCAGCGTCGCGGGAACGAACGTCTCCTATACGGGCCCCAGCGACTGGGGCTATCGCCGCTTCGTGCTCCACTACGCGCATCTGGCGGCGGCCGCCGGCGGCGTCGATGCCTTCCTGGTTGGAACGGAACTCCGGGGGCTGACGACCGCGCGCTCCTCCGCCACCGCCTATCCGGCCGTCGACGCGCTGAGGACGCTCGCGGCAGACGTGCGCGGCATCTTGGGCTCGGGGACGAAGCTCTCCTACGCCGCCGACTGGACGGAATACGCGGTCCACCGCCCGGAGGATGGCTCGGGCGACGTGCTCTTTCACCTCGATCCGCTCTGGGCCGATGCGAATATCGATTTCGTCGCGATCGATTCCTACGCGCCCTTGAGCGATTGGCGCGACGGCGAGGATCATCTCGATCGCGAGGCGGGCGCGCCTTCGATCTACGATCTCGACTATCTCAAGGGGAACGTCGAGGGCGGCGAGGCCTATGAATGGTTCTACGCAGACGACACCGCGCGCAACGCGCAGAATCGCACACCGATCGTAGACAGCGCGCATGGCGAGCACTGGATCTTCCGCGCGAAGGATCTGCGCGGCTTCTGGCAGAACGCGCATCACGACCGCCCGGGCGGCGTGCGCGCGGCCACGCCGACCGGATGGGTTCCGAAATCCAAGCCGATCTGGCTGACGGAGCTCGGCTGTCCCGCGATCGACAAGGGCGCGAATGAGCCGAACGTCTTCTACGATCCCAAATCTTCGGACGGCGGCGTGCCGCATTTCTCGACCGGCCGGCGCGACGACTTGATGCAGCGCCGCTATCTCGAGGCTGCCATCGGTTATTGGGAGGCGGACGCCGGCAACAATCCGTCCTCGGATGTTTATGCAGGCCGGATGATCGACTCGAGCCGCATTTTCGTCTGGGCCTGGGACGCACGGCCCTTCCCCGATTTCCCGACGCGCGCCGACGCGTGGCGCGACGCGCCGCTCTGGGCGTTCGGCCATTGGCTGAACGGGCGCGCGGCGGAATTGCCGCTCGCCGATCTGGTGCGCGCGCTGACCGGCGCCGTCGAGGGCGTGCCAATCGAAACCGTAGGCCTCTCGAGCCTCGTCGAAGGCTATGTGCTCGACCGCATCATGTCGCCGCGCGACGCAATCGAACCGCTGATGCTCGCCTTCCGCTTCGATGCGGTGGAGGCGGGCGGCCTGGTGCGCTTCGTGCCGCGCGGGTCCGCGCCTGAGCTGACGCTGAGCCCCGCCGACCTCTGCGAGAGCGCGCCCGGCGCCGCAACGACCTATCTCATCGCCCGCGCGCAGGAGACCGATCTTCCGGCCGCCGCGAAACTCACCTTCATTGAATCGCTTTCCGAATATCGCCAGGCTGCGGTCGAATCCCGCCGCACCACCCGCGCGAGCGACCGCATCGCGAAAGCCGAACTGCCGATTGTGATGGAGCAGGCGACCGCGCAAGGCATCGCCGATACCTGGCTGATGGAGACCTGGACCGGGCGCGAGACGGCGGAGTTCCGCTTGCCGCCCTCGCGTTTGGCGCTGGAGCAGGGCGATGTCGTGACGCTGGCGCTCCCGTCCCGCACGCTCGACCTGCAGATCGAGCGGATCGCCGATGCGGGCGCCCGCGCCATCGAGGCGAAGGCGACCGATCGCTCGCTTGCGGAAGGCGTTGCGGGCCCCGGCCGGGGTCTCGCGGCCGCGCCGCCGCCCTTCTATGGCGCGCCGCTGATGACGTTTCTCGATCTGCCGCTGTTGTCGGGCGAGGAGAACCCCGCCGCGCCCCATGTCGCGGCCTATGCGAAGCCCTGGCCCGGCGCGGTCGCCGTCTATCGCGCGGGCGCGGACGCGGTCTATGCCTTCAACACGCAGCTGCCGCTGACCGCGACGGTTGGTGAGACGATCACCGATTTCTACGCCGGCGCGACCGGGCGCTGGGAGCGCGGCAACGCGGTCTGGGTGCGCCTCTATGACGGCGCGCTCTCAAGCGCGAGCGAGGAACTGGTGCTCGACGGCGCCAATCTCATCGCGATCGAGAACGCCGATGGCGGCTTCGAGGTGCTGCAATTCCTCACCGCCGAGCTGGTCGACGTGAAGACCTACAAGCTCACGACGTTCCTGCGGGGGCAGGGCGGTACCGGCCACGAGATGAGGAACCCGGTCGCTGCCGGTGCGCGGGTCGTCCTGCTCGATGCCGCCGTGCGTCAGGTCTCGATGACGCTCGATGAGCGCAATCGCCCCTTCAATTGGCGAAGCGGCCCGATCGCGCTGCCGATCGGCGATCCGGCGTTCGCGGTGCAAACCCGCGCCTTCGCCGGCATCGGCCTGCGGCCGCTCTCGCCGGTTCATCTGCGCGCAAAGCGCCCGATCGCTGCCGGCGACATCACCATCACCTGGATCCGCCGCACCCGCGAGGGCGGCGACGCCTGGGACGGCGCGGACGTTCCCCTGGGCGAGGACACCGAAAGCTATGTGGTCGAGATCCTCTCTGGCGGGCTCGTCGTGCGCACGCTGACGAGCACGAGCGAGAGCGTCAGCTACTCCGCCGCCGCGCAGATCATCGATTTCGGATCGAGCACGTTTTCTGCGCTCGCCATCCGCGTCGCGCAGGTGAGCGCGGTCTTCGGGCGCGGCATCGCCGCAGAGGCGACGCTCTATCTGTGACGGCTAAGATCCGTGACGGCCAAGCGACGCTCTCTCGCTTCGTTCTCACGCCGGTCTCGAATCGGCACAAAAGTTAAGAAATCCACAACGTCATGTTCCAGAATCGTTCGACTTGTCTGGCGCAAACGCTTTCTTAATACAACTAAAGGTAACAATAACGAAGTGAGAACAACGCATGCGCGATGGACCCCGGCCCATGGACAGCGATCCCGGAAAAGCGCCAACCCTCGATGAGATGGTCCGGTTTGCCGAATGCGTCGCACGACTGGCCGCGGCGCCCGATACGTTGGCGATGGACGCGGCCGCCCACCTCGTTCTCAACCGGCGCGCGAAGGCCGCCTCCCATCGCGCACGGACGGGCCGCGCGCACCGCGAATTCGGCGACGGGCGGCTGTTGGACGCGTGCCTCAGTCTGGAAGGCGGGACGGGCTTGGGTGAAATCCGCCTGCCGAGTTTTTCCGATCCGCAATTCGCCCGCGCCTTCGCGCGCTGTTGCCTGGCGCTGCACGGCGAGACATCCGATCCGACCGGCGGCGCGCTTTTTCGCTGCGACCACGCGAGCGCCGATGCCGCCGCGCGCGGCCATCGCGCGACCGCGCTCATCGGCCATCACCTCTTCATGCGCCCCCGCGCCTGACGTGGCGTCGCCCTTGTCTCCGCGCGACCGGGCTCCATAATCCCTGCGTCGTTGGGAGGCGGCATCCGCATGAATTTCTTCCGTTTCGATCCCTGCGAACTTCCGGCCGAGACCGAGGCGCTGCGCGCCGACGTGCGTGCCTTTCTCGATGCGGAAATCGGACGCTATCCGCCGGAGGTGCGCGCGCAAACGTGGAGCGCGTCCGATCCCGCCTTCAGCCGCAAGATGGGCGCGAAGGGCTGGATCGGCATGACCTGGCCGAAGGCCGTCGGCGGCCATGAGCGCAGCTTCCTTGAGCGCTACGTGGTGCTCGAGGAAATGTTGGCCGCCGGCGCACCGGTGGGCGCGCATTGGGTCGCTGATCGCCAGAGCGGACCGCTGCTCCTTCGCTACGGCACCGAGGCGCAACGCGCCGACATTCTTCCGCGCATCTGCCGGGGCGAGGCCTATTTCTGCATCGGCATGAGCGAACCGGATTCCGGCTCCGATCTCGCGAGCGTCCGCACCAAGGCCGAACGCGTGAGCGATGGCTGGCGGATCAACGGCACGAAGCTGTGGACCTCTGGCGCCCAGCACGCGCACTACATGATCGGCCTCTTCCGCACCTCGAGCGAAAGCAAGCACGGCGGCCTCACGCAATTCCTCGTCGACATGAAGACGCCCGGCATCACGGTGCGGCCTATCCGCGATCAATCGGGCTCCGAGCACTTCAACGAGGTGACCTTCTTCGATTGCGTCGTCCCGCCCGATGCCGTGATCGGCGCGGAGGGGCAGGGCTGGGCGCAGGTGACGGCTGAACTCGCCTTCGAGCGGTCGGGACCTGAGCGTTATCTCTCGAGCTTCCGCCTGCTCGTTGAAATCCTCCGCGAAGCCGGCAAGGACGCCGACGCGCTGCAAAAGGATGCGATCGGCCGCATGATCGCGCAGGCGCTGACGCTGCGCCGCATGTCGCTCTCGATGGCGGGCATGCTCGCGCGCGGCGAGGATCCCTCGCTGGAGGCGGCGGTCGTCAAGGACCAAGGCGCGCTCTTCGAGCAGGGCCTGCCGGAAATCGCGCACGGCCTCCTCGCGCGCGACGGCAATCGCGGCGAGGCGTACTTAAAGACGTTGCATCAATTGACGATGATCGCGCCGTCCTTCTCCTTGCGCGGCGGTACGCGCGAAATTCTCCGTGGGCTGATCGCTCGTGGATTGGGGCTGAGGTAGCGCGATGGCGAGCACGAACGCGATTCTGGAAGATGCCGTGAACCGCCTTTTTGCGGACGCGGTAACGCACGACCTGCTGCGCGCGACGGAGGCGGGAAAACCTGCGCCCGTGCTTGAGCGCGCGGTCGCCGAAATGGGTCTCGCCGATCTCTTCGCCGGCAATTCGGATGATCCCTGGCGCGACGCGGCGATCGTCCTGAAGGCGTGCGGCCGGCACGCGCTTCCCTTGGCCCTCGCCGAGCAGCTGATGGAAAAGGCGCCGGGCGATGCGATGGAGAAGGGCGCTCTCATGCGCGCGGCCCAATTGGCGGGCGCCGTCGAGCGCACGCTCGCTCTGACGGTTCAATATGCGCGCGACCGGGTGCAATTCGGCAAGCCCATCGGCAGCTTCCAGGCGATCCAGCAGCAATTGGCGATCCTGGCGGGCCAATCCGCCTCGGCGAGCGCGGCGGTCGATGCGGCGTTCGAGACCGCGGCGCGCGGCGAGAGCGCGTCGCGCGATATCGCTGTTGCGAAGGTGCGGGCTGGCGAGGCCGCGGGCGCGGCGGTCGCGATCGCCCATCAGGTGCACGGCGCCATCGGCTTTACCGATGAGCACGTGCTCCATCACTTTACGCGTCGCTTGTGGATGTGGCGCGGCGAATTTGGCGCTGAATCATATTGGGCTGCCCGCCTGGCCGATTGGGCGTTGGCGGGCAGCCCGGATGATCTGTGGAGCCGCGTCGCGACGCGGCGCTAGGCTACTTTGACGAGGACGTCGGGATGAACGTCGTGACGGCCTGTTGCATGCCCTCGCGCGTCATCTGCATCAGCTTGTTGGCTTCCTGCATATAATCTTCGGTGGTCGCGCGGGCCCAGTCACGTTGGGCGGCGGCGGCGTCCTCGAAGGTCTTGCACTTCAGCAGAGCCTCTCCCGCGGCCGTATTCGTCTGCAGGCGGTGGTTTGCGAATGCGAAGATTTCCTCTTGCAGCGCAATCGTCGATTTCATTGCCGCTTCGAGTGACGAGCGGATGGATTCGGCGACCTCGCCGTTCATTCCAAGCACTGCGGCGGCTGGCGTGGTTTCATCGGAAGTTTTTGGGCGTGCCATGCTGTCCTCCTGTCAACTCCCCTGCGCGGTCACCATACGCCGACAAGGCGAGCGGAATCAATCCCGACGAGGGTAACGCTGGTTAACATACTCTTTTTGAGAGTGAGTTTTGCGTGCAGTGCAACCGACAAGGGTCGCAGGGTGGGTCTGGAGCGCGATTGGCCCCGCACCGAAGGACGCAAGCGGTGCGGGGCCAGCTCCGAGTGGGCGACGTCCGTAGGGGTCGGCCGCCGCCCGTCGAACCGTCTAGGACCGGGGACGGATGCTCACGACCTCGCCTGTGAAGACGTTGAGCGTCAGCGAGACCGGTCGGCCGCGCGGATCCCACGCCTCGACGTAGGACTGCTCCCCTTGCCGGGTGAACGCGCCGACGCGCGAATAGCGATCCTGCGTCAGCGCTGCACGGAGCGCATACTCGTTGAGCGGCTCCCAGCCAAAGCGGTCATTGGCGGCGTGCCGCCAGCCGACCGGGCGCACCGCGATGACTTGGCCCGAGCGCGCATCGACCACAAGCCGCAGGGCCGCGCCGCGCGGGCCACGCGCTGCCACGCGATACTCATCGCGCGTTTCCTGGATCAGGCGCACATGCGTGTAGCCCTGACGCTGAAGCTTGCGCTCAACGCGCGCGAACGTCAGATGGTGATGGCGGGGCAGGGTGACGACCTGGATGACGTGCCCGCTATAGGCGTCGACTGTGAGCCGGACATCGCGGCCGCGCCGGTCTTCGGCGGTCACGACATAGATCGGCCCCTGGAGGCGGATCGAATCGATCTCGCGGTAGTTCTGCCGGGCGAGCGCATGGGTGATCGCGCCGATCGGCAGGGCCGCGGATGGCACGCCGCGCGTGTGGGACGCGTGCATCGCCGCAACGCCTTGGCCGGCGAGCGCGGGCAGGGGCGCGAACACGGGAACGGCAAGGGCGAGCGCCAACGTGGCGGGAATGAGTTTCATTGTGGGTCTCCTCGTACGCAGCGGCCGGGCAAAAGGGGGGGTGGCCGTTGCGGGCGAGACTGCGCCGGGCGCTCTGAACCGGTGCTGGACGCAAAGTTCATGGCGTGTTCATAGGGTCTCCCCGATAGAGGATGGCATGCGCGTGAACCGGATGATGGCTTTGGGACTGGTGGCGTTGGTGGCCCTGCCGCTGGCAACCAAGGCCCATGCCTTCTCGCCATTCGCGCAGCCGCAATCGAATTTCATCGTCGCAGAGGGCGTCGTCCCGCTGGAGGATGTCCTGGCCGGCCTGCGCGCGCGCTATGCGGGGCGGCACATTTCCGTTTCGGGCCCCAGCGCCGGCCTCGACGGGCGCGAACGCTACAACATCAAATGGCTGACGCCGGAGGGACACGTGTTGTTCATTGCGGTCGATGCGCAGACTGGCCAGACGCTGTCCGTGGACGGCGCGCGGTAGAACGAACCGGGGGGCGTCAAGGAGAAAGACATGCGGCTCTTGGTGGTCGAGGACGACGCGGATCTCAATCGCTTGCTCGTCAATGCGCTGAAGGAAGCGGGCTACGTGGTGGATTCGGCGCGGACTGGCGAGGAGGGTCACTATCTGGGCGACACAGAGCCCTATGACGCAGTGGTGTTGGATCTCGGCCTTCCCGAGATTGACGGCGTGACGGTGCTTGAGCGTTGGCGCAAGGCGGGCCGCACGATGCCTGTCTTGATCCTGACCGCTCGCGATCGCTGGAGCGACAAGGTCGCCGGATTCGATGCGGGCGCCGATGACTACGTAACCAAGCCGTTCTATACGGAAGAGGTCCTTGCCCGCCTGCGCGCGCTGCTGCGCCGCGCCTCGGGCCACGCGACGTCCGAACTCGATTGCGGCCCCGTACGGATCGATACGCGCGCGGCGCGTGTCACTGTCGATGGCAATCCGATCAAGCTGACCTCGCTCGAATATCGCCTCTTGGCCTATCTGGCGCATCACCAGGGCCGCGTCGTCTCGCGCTCGGAGCTCGTCGAGCATCTCTACGACCAGGATTTCGACCGCGATTCGAACACGATCGAGGTTTTCGTCGGCCGCATCCGCAAGAAGCTCGGCGTGAATGTCATCCACACGATGCGCGGTCTCGGCTATCGTCTGGCGCCGCCGGACGAAGCGGAAGACCTGGATGCCCAACGCTGACTGGCCGCGCCTCGCGGCGCTTGTCCCCAGTTCACTCAAAGGCCGACTGATCCTCGCCGCAGGGGTGTGGACGCTGACCGTCCTGATCGCGGCGGGCATCGGGCTGGCCACCATCTTTCGCGGCTCGGTTGAACGCAGCTTCGATCAGCGGCTGATCGCCGACATGGAGATCGTGATCGCCGCCGCCGAGCCGCAGCTGGATGGGCGCTTGGTGATCGCCCGAGCGTCGGTTGATCCGCGCTACGACAACGCGTTTTCCGGCTGGTATTGGCAGGTCTCAGAAGGCGGCGGGCCGAGCACCGATGCCCCGCCGATGGCGCCGATCACGTCCCGCTCGCTCTGGGACAAGACGCTCACGATTCCCGAATGGAGCGAAGAGGAAGGCATGCGCACGGGTTATACAACCGGACCCGAGGGCCAGGAGCTGCGCATCATCGAGCGTGACATCACGTTGCCGGATCTGGCGGCGTCCGCTCAAGGCCGCCGCGGGCTCTATCGCCCCTACCGCTTTGCCGTCGCCGGCGACCGGGCGAGTATCGAAGCGGAAATCGAGACCTTCAATACGACATTGATCGGAACGCTCGCCGTGCTGGGGTTGGGCGTCGTCGTGGCGATCGTCCTTCAGGTAAGCGTCGGCCTCCGCCCCCTCGATCGGGTACGCCGGGCACTGACGGATATTCGCTCGGGCCGCGCGGTGCGTCTGGAAGGCGAGTTTCCCTCCGAAATCGAGCCGCTGGCGCACGAGCTGAACGCGCTCCTCGCCCACAACGCCGAGGTGCTGGCGCGCGCTCGCACCCATGTTGGCAATCTTGCGCACTTCTTGAAGACGCCGCTCACGATTCTCACCAACGAGGCGGAAGCCCGGGGCGGACCGCTTGCTGAGTCGGTTCTCAAGCAGGCAAGCGCCATGCGCCGCCAAGTCGATCACTATCTCGTCAGAGCGCGCGCCGCGGCCGCTGTCGATGTCATTGGCTCGCGCACGGACCTCAACCCGGTGATCGCTGATCTCGCGCGCACGCTCGGTCGCATCTACGACCGCCGTGGCATCGAGATCGAAACGCAACTCGCGACCGATTTGGTCTTCCGCGGCGAGCGGCAGGATCTTGAGGAACTGGTTGGCAATCTGATCGACAACGCTTGCAAATGGGCGCGCTCGGCGGTCCGCGTCACGTCGGCGCTGCAAGCGGACGGGCGGATCGCCGTGCTGGTGGAGGACGACGGTCCCGGCATGACGCAAACGCAAAGCGCACGGGCGCTGGAACGCGGCGAGCGGCTCGATGAGTCCGTGCCTGGATCAGGGCTCGGCCTCGGCATCGTGCGCGATCTCTCGCGGCTCTATGGTGGGGATATCCAGCTTGGCCGCTCGGAGGCGCTGGGCGGTCTCTTGGCAACGCTCCTCCTGCCGGCGGCAACACGCTAGAGCGCCTAGGCCTTGTCTTTTTCTTTGTCCTTGGCCCGCTGAGTCTTCGCCGGGCGTTCCTTAGCCGGCCGCTCCTTCGCGGGCCGCTCCTTTGCGGGGCGTTCTTTCTCGCGCTCCTTCGGCCCGTGATAGTCGGTCACGCCCTGCGCCAGCGCCCAGCAGGCAAGCCGGACGGAGCGCGGAATCTTAACTGGTTCCCCGTCGCGTTCGCCCTTCTCGTAATACTGGACGACCCGCCGTTTGAGGCCGAGCGCTTCCGCAGCGTCCTTCTGCGAGAGAGTCAGTGATTTCCGCCATCTTTTGAAGTCGTTCGGCTTCATTGGCATCGACGCACCCCGTGCACAGTCCCGTTCCGCGACACCGTATGCGGATCATTTAAACGAAAGATGACAATACGCACAAAGTGCGCACGAATTTTCTTGAAATTAACGCACGATGTGCGCATATGGGGATTGAGCGCACGGTGTGCGCGCCATCGATGGGCCTGAAACCCATCACTTTGGCCGAAAACGAAAGGCTGGAGGGCCCTGCCATGTTGAATCGGATTTTCGTCTACAAGTCCCACGCATATCGTCGCGCGGAGGATCTCGAGGCGAAGGAACATGTTTCCGAGTCGCAGGCGGAGCGGTTGAGCGTCTTTTTCCCGCTTCCGCGTATGGTTTATCGCGTTCTCTTCGGTGGGCGGAGCCGGCTGACGACGGACAGCGTCGAAGTCAGCAAGCTCACGAAGAACCACCCGGAGGCAACGGTGGAAGTCATCCCTGTCCAGTAATGGGACTAGGGTAAGCCTTGAAGAGGGGGTCGGCGCTGCCGGCCCCCTTTTTCATGGCCCCCCCTGGCTAAGCGAAGCAGTTTGCCGTTGCGGGCGCAGCGGATAAAACGAAGAGCTGCGATTCGTAGAGCTCCGGCGAAAGGCGCCGGAGAAAAGGCCGCTGATTGACGCCGGACAAAAAGCGCATCCTCGAGGAGTTCCTGGGCAAGCTGCCGAACCAGTCGGCCGTCCGGCTCGCTGCCGCCGTCGAGACCGACAAGGTCGGCGGCGGCTCGCTACTGCCCCACGACACGCTTCTTGACGCCCTCCGCCCGGCACTGCGCAAGGAGCAACGCCCGCCCCGGACGCCGACGCCCCTGCGGCTCGTCTGCGATGCCTTCAGCGACATGCTGATCGATGGCCCGCGCGCCCGAAAGCAGCCGGGCCGGATCATGCGCTCCTCGATCGTGCCGATGTGGACCTGGGTTCGCGAGCAGCTGATGCCCGCGCGCCTGGCGGAGCAGACGCAGCGCATCTCCAAGAGTATTCAGACGCGCAACATGCCCGCTGCGATGGAAGTCGTCGGCGTTCTCCAGCAGGAGGTGAGCGAGGCGCTCCGCGCGGGTC
Organism: Alphaproteobacteria bacterium; assembly: GCA_016124385.1. GTDB lineage: Bacteria > Pseudomonadota > Alphaproteobacteria > Micropepsales > Micropepsaceae > JACADY01. The sequence continues at coordinate 554,479 of WGNU01000005.1, forward strand.
TTGCCGCCTACGATCCCGATACGAAGGAGGGCCGCGCCCTCGCGGCAAAGCTCGGCGGTCCGGACGTCATCGGCGATCTGCGCGACATGGCTCTGATGCTTCAGGTTGGCCCGGACCTCGCGCCCCTGCGGGACATGCTGCCGAAGCGGATCGACTCGCTCTCGGAAGAACAGCTAACCCTCATTCGCGCGACCTATGACGGCTTCACGGAGCATCACCCTGAACAGGCGCCTTATATCGCCTTGATGGTTCTCGGACGCCTCGAAAAGCCGTGGGAGGGCTTGAAGCTCCTGGGCGCCATCTCGCGGCAATCGGTCGACACGCTGATCGCCAACACCGATCTTGGAATCGTTGGCGAGGTGCTTTTCTCCGACATGGAGGACATGGCGCACGCGGTTCGCCTGGTCGCCGGCGCCAATTTCAATCCGTTGGAAGTGGTCGAGAAAGTGGCGCAATTCGCACGCCATTCGGCGGGCATGACCCGCGAAATCGGGATCCGCAAGGATGGCAAATGGGGCCAGCGGCTCTTGAAGGCCCGGGCCGATATCGGCGAGGCAATGGAAACGCTCCTTTCGCGGGCACCTCGCGAGATCTTGAACGCGCTGCCGGTTCACAGGGTCGGCGGTTATGGCTCACGCGGACCGCGCCGCCCCGATCTCAGCCACCGCCCGGACCTGGAAAAGGTCGCGCGCGCGGCCCGCTTCGCCGAGCTCCTCTCGGGCGTCAAACCCTACGCCGCGCAGATCGCCTTCAACGCCGCCGCGAGTGACGCCTTCGAGGAGGTCGCCAATTCCTTGCGGCTCTACAACCAGGAAATCGTCAACGAGATCCGCGCGGCCGAGCCCGAGGATCGCGTCAATGCGGAAGACTATGTCCGGATCGCGATGCGCATCTCCGATCTTCTCTTAGGAGAAGAAGAGAGCGATCAGCTCCGCCGCCGCGCCGCCGCGGCCGCACGCTAGACGATTTTCGCCTCCCGCAGCGCGGCGATCGCACCTGAATCATAGCCGAGCGTGCTGAGGATCTCCTCGGTGTGTTCGCCAAGGAGCGGCGGGCGCGCCCGCAGCCGCCCCGGCGTTTCGGAGAGCTTCACCGGCGTCTCGGCGAGCGGCGCGGGCGTCTCGAGCCCCGGATAGACGAGCGGCTTCAAATAGCCCATCGCGCGAACGTGAGGATCATCGAGCGTCTGCTGCGGCGCGTAGACGGGTCCCGCCGGAATGCGCGCGCCTTCGAGCGCGGCGATCGCTTCATCGACTGTGCGCTCCGCGACCCAAATCGCCATCCGCTTGCTGAGCAACGCGCCGTTGTCGCCGCGCGATTGATCGCTCATGAAACGCGGATCCGACAGCCAATGGTCCTCACCCATCAGCTTCGCCCAACGCCGGAAGAGCGGATTGCCGTTGACGGTCGTCAGCACGAAACCGTCCTTCGCGCGGAAAATGTCGGAGGGTCCTGAGTTTTGCGCGCGATTGCCGGTCGCGACGCGATCGAGCTTCAGGATCGCCTGCTCGATCAGATGGTAGTTGAAGAACGCGAGGGCCGTCTTGATGAGTGCGCCCTCGACGAGCTGGCCGCGACCGGATTTCTCGCGGTGATGAAGCGCGGCGAGCGTACCCAGCGCTGCAAGTGACGCGGTTCCGAAATCCACCCACGCCGCATAGCTCTTGATCGGCTCCTCGGGCGAGCCCGTCAGGTAGGTCGAGCCGCACATCGCCTGCGCGATGCCGTCGAAGCCAACGCGGTTGGCATAGGGTCCCTCGCTGCCGAACGCGGAAACGGTTGTGACGACCAGGCGCGGATTGATCCGCGAAAGCGTGTCGTAGTCGAGGCCCATTGCGCTCAACGTTTCGGGCGGCAGATTGGCGACGACGACATCCGCCTCGGCCGCGAGCGCATGGGCGATCGCGCGGCCTTTTTCGGTCATGGGGTCGAGCGTCAGCGAGCGCTTGTTGCGGTTCATCTGGAGGAACATTGCGCCGTCGCCATCGCTGCCGTCTGGCTTTTGCGTCAGCGGCAGCAGATAGCGGTCTTCGCTGCCCTCGCGTTTTTCCACGCGAATGACATCGGCGCCGAGATCCCCCAGCAGTGCCGCGCAGTAGGGCCCCGCGATGTACCGGCCGAAATCGAGGACCTTCACTCCCTCAAGTACGCTCATGGTTTCTCGCCTCTCTTGAGCGGATGACATTTGCAAGCTTAGGTATCGCAAGGAAGCGGGTCACGCGAAGAATGGAGTCGGCGCAGATGACGGAAAAGGTCAACCCCTTGAAGCTGAACGCTCTTCAGCTCCGTACGCTGACCGTCCTTCAGGCGCTCGCCCGCTCGGGCGCGGCCTCCCTCAACGAGGACGGGACGGAGGCCACGATCCGCGGCTTGCCGAGCCCTCACGGCGATCACGTCCATATCGGCGATGCCGTGGTGCGGACGGCCGATATGTCCGGCCTATCGCGCGAACCCGTCTGGAATGCGCTCGCGCGAAAGGGCCTCGCGCGCTCGGAGTGGCCGCGGGCCATCACGCTAACCGCGGCCGGGCTACTCTATGCGACGGGCCTCGACGACGAAATTCTTCATCGCCATAGCGGCCACTAGTGTTCGCGCAGCGCCGGCAGAGAGACGGGGCGGCCGTTTGGCTGCGCGCAATCCGCACCCAGGAGGCCGAACAGCGTTAGCGCGCGGTCGAGCAGTGTGCAGGAAGAAGCAATCGGCTCGGCCATCGCGCTGGTTTCGCAGGACAAAGCGTTGCTCGAGCAATAGGGCCATTCGCGCGGATGGACGATGATCTCGATTTGATCGAAAGAGATCGCCGGATTAGGCCCCTCGGTCATGAAGGCTTCAAGATACTGCGCGGCCGCGAGGGCGTCGTAGTCGGTCCAGAGGATCGAGCCGTTCTTGGGGATCGCGCCAAAGCGGTAGCACGACACTGCAAACGTAACGGGCGCGCCACGCGCCATGTCGCCGCGAAAGACCTGCGCGACCGTTCCCGTGACCATGCAGTCGCCGCGCGCGCCCTCGGGTGACGTCACCTCGTTGATGCGGATCTGCAGATGATTGGCGGCCGACATGCGCGCGGCGAGGTAGGCTTCGGGTCCAACGCGCGCCCATGACGGCGCGACCGTCCCCGCCAGCATCGCGCACGCGATCGGAAGGGCGCTGGCCAGGAGGCGTAGCGATTGGACCGGGATCGCCGACATTCGTTCTCAAAAAACCATTTGCCGCAGAAGCGCTGGGCATTCCGTATTGTATTTAATACCGCGCTCATGATCTGTTGCATTAAATCGACGACATTGTTGCTCAAATGCTGCTTTGGATCTTTTTTGCGCTGCTGACGGGCGCGGCGACCATCCTGGTCATGGCGCCGCTCTTGCGCGGCGGCGCGCCCTTGGCAAGTGGCTCGGCGGAGGGAACGCAGGCTGCGCTGCTCGACGAAATCGAGGCCGAGGCAGCGTCAGGTCTGATCGACAAGGCGCAGGCCGAGGCCGCGCGGGCGGAGATCGCCCGCCGCTTTCTGCGGGCGACGCAAGGCGCGGCGGCCGCGGCACCCCTTAAGACTGAACGCGCACCCGCTTTCGCGCTCGCCGTCGGCGCGGGTGTGACGGTCGTGGCGTTGGGGCTTTATCTGACGCTCGGCTCGCCCGAGGTGCCCGATCAGCCGCTGTCGGGCCGGGGCGAGGAGATCGCCCGCCTGAAGGAGTTTCGCGGCCTCATCGGCGAGCTCGAGGCAAGGCTCGCGGCCGATCCCGCCCAGCCGAGAGGCTGGGAGATCCTGGCGCAATCCTATTTGCGGCTCGGCAATGTCGACGGGGCGATCGATGCGTTCGGCAAGGCCGCCGCGGCAAGCAAGCCCGAGGATGCGGACGGGTACTATGTCGCCCAGGCTCAGGTGCTGATCGAGCGCGATGGGGGCGTGATCGGTGCGACCGCACGCGACATCCTTTCCAAGGCGCTGGCTGCCAACCCGCGCAACGTGCTGGCGCGATATCTCTCCGCACTCGGCGCGGACCAGGCGGGCGACTACGATGATGCGATCGCGCGCTGGCAGGCGCTGCTCGATGACATGCCGGAAGGCATGCCGTTTCGCGGCGAGATCGAGGAACGCCTCGCCGCCGCGCGAGCCGCCGCCGCTAGATGAAAGACTATTTCGCTGCGCTCATTGCCGAGGCAATGCGCAGCGTCTCGAAGGCGGCATCGCCTGCCTGGAACAGGCGGTTGATCGTGTCGAACAGCGGATCGCCGCGATAATCGCGCGACCAGATGCGCGGCAACTCCTGATTGACGATCCGCATCAGCCGCTTCCGGACGACTTCGAAATTCTCATAGAACACACGCACGATCCGCCCGTCCTCGATGGGAAGGGCGTTGATGCGCTCGCGGGCGGTTTCGAACTCGCGCATGTCGAGGCAATGCGCGTGATCGTGGCAAAACTGCGTGAATTCTGACGCGCTCGCGAGCACGTCGTAGAGGAGCGCCTGAATGAGCTTGGTCTTTGTGCCGTCGGGATAGTCCGCAAGGCGCGGATGCTCACTCGAGAAGGTGATGACGTGGCGATGCGCGATGACGACGCGCCCCAAAAGATTTCCCAGAAAGCCGATCTTGGACTCAAGATCGAGGGCGATCTCCGGCAGCCGTTTCTCAAGGCGGCGCTTCGCCGTCGGCTCCAGCGAGGAGCGGTAGTTTTTCCAGCCTTCGACCGCCTTGGAGGCAAGTTCGACGGCCTGCGGCACGAGCAAAAGCGTGCCCGGATCGAACACCGGGATCGCCTTGGGCGCGCTCACGAAGAGGGGCGCGTGCTCTTCCTCGAGATCGATCCGGAAATAGGCCGGTGTGAACGGTGAGAACTGCCGATCACCTGGCGGAGGCGCCAAATCGAGCATCTGCAACATGCGCTCGATCGCATCCTCTGCACGGTCCCGCTTGCGCTTGAAGAGCATGAAGTGACCCCCGATCGATCGCCGCTTTCGGCGCCCTAGCGCTCCTGCTTGAAGAGCGGCACGGATTCCTTCAGCACGCGCAGCAGCGCGACCGCGATCTGATCGAGCCGCCCGATGATCGCGATCACGATCTCACCCACTGAATTCGCTTCGCGCATGATCCCAGGAACGTTCACGGTCAGAACGCGGTGCACCACGCGGAACGCCGTCTGGAAGTTCGTATAGAAAACCGAAAGGAGGCGCTGGTCCGCCGCCGACATCTTCGCGATCTCGCCGCGCGCACTCTGATAGTCGGCCATGTCGAGATAGTGCGCGTAGTCGGAATAGATTTCGAGGATTGCGTTCAACCGGCCGAAGAACTCACCCAGAAACTCGCGGTACTGGTTGATCCGGTCTTCTTCCGACCGATTGGCGAACGTGCGGCCCTCGTTCTCCATCTCGCTCATGAAGTCGTGGACGATCTGATAAACCGAGACGACTTTCTCCAGCACCGATCCCAGAAGCTCGATCTTGCGCTGCAGGTCGAGCGCGAGCGGCGCGGACGTCCCCTCGATGCGCTTGAAGACGGCGTCGTCGAGCACGACCTGGATGTGTTTGTTGATTTCGTCGTAGTGCGAGCGCGCATCGTCGAGCACCTGAATGATGTCGAGCGGCTGATCGCTGCGGACGGGAAGCATCTCGGCCGCAAGATCGGGCATCTGGCTCAGATCGACCTTGGCGTTCTCGAAATAGGCGCGCCAGTCGCTCGCGCGATATTCGGTATGACGAATGGCGAGCGGCGCGAACGCCGGCGCGGCCTTCGCCTGGCGGCGCTTTCCAAAGAACATGATTCCGACCCTCGATGGCGGCCGCGCCAAACCCCGCGCGGCTCCTTAACGAAAGGTTAAAAGGCGTGGACCCGCCTTGTCGAGCCGCATTCGCCCCGAGAGGGCGCGCGCCGTGGGTGATTCCGCCTCGGTCGTGGCGTTCGCGCGACGCCGGACGCGCTAAAGCTCGATATCGCCGACGAAATCGGCCAGCGCCGCCTGTGCGCTGTCGCGCCGCTCCTCACCCGCCTTGATCGTCTGGGCGAGCGCTTCGAGGCGGTCTTCCTGGGCCGAGAGCGAGGCGAGATAGCGCTGCGCGATGTCGCTGCGCTCCGGCACCGCCTGGAGGTTTTCCCGGATCCGCTCCTGCTCCTGGAACAGGCGTTCGCGCTCGGCCGTGGCGGCGGCAATATCCGCCAACGCCGTGTCGATGTCGCGGCGCATGCCCTTCATCTTCTCGAAGACCTGCCGTTGCGCCTCCGAAAGGCCGCGGTTCATCGCGTTTTGCTCGATCGCTGTGAAATCCATGTCGACCAGCGAATAGACCTCCTGGCGCGTCGTCTCCGTAACGACGGTCAGCGATTGTGTCGCCCCGGACGCGGCCGTGAAGGGGATGCGGAACGCGCTGTCGGTCGCCTCCACCTCCTTGTTGGAGGGCGTCGTCAATGACCACCCCGCATCACGCGGATGCTCGATGACGAGGCTGCGCGCGCGGTCGGCAGCCCCCTTGATCGTGTAGACGCTCGTGCGCTGCTGGACGACCGAGAGCCGCAGGATGCCGCGCGCGAGATTGGCCTTCGTCACGCGTTGCTCGAACTTGTCTTCCCGGTCAAGCGTGAGGTCCTGGTCGAGCGCGAACGCGAGATAGCGCGTCTCGGCCTTGGGCAGCACCGAAAGCCGCGCGTCGCCGACATAGGCCGTACCGTCTGCGGTCGTTTCATAGAGCGTGAGCACGCCGGGCGGCAGACCCGTCTCGCTGTCATTAGTGAGCCGAACGGCCGCGAGTGGATGGCGCGGATGCGTCGCCGGCTGATAGAGCGCGATCTGCTGGCCCGGCACGCTGCGGTCGATGATCGGCACGGCGAGTGATTGCCCGGTGCCGACGCTGATGGTGTTGGGGATGCGGAAGATCACCTGCGCCGCCGCATCGCTGGCTGTGACGGCGTAGGGCTGATCGTCGCGTTCGCCACTCATATAGTCCGCCGCCGCCTCCATCGCTGGGGCAGGGAGCGACATGGGCATCGGCGCACCGGCCGCCATACCGACCGATTCCTCGGACATCCGTTCCGCCCGTCCGTCGAGCATGCCGCGCGTCTTCATGCTTTCGCTGTCGCCCAGCGCGATGCCGCCTTCGTCAAGATTGGGGAGCACGCGGCCCAGCACCTCGACCGGAATCTCCGGCCTCGGCACGTAGTAGGCGGTATAGAGCGCCTGACGGAACGTGACGGGATTGCCGCTCGTGAGCGTCAATTCCACATCCTTCCAGTCGCGCCCGCTCGCATTCTCGATGATCGCCCAGCCTTGCAGGCGTGCGGTCGTCGCGCTCTCGCCGCCCGTCGTCAGCCGATAGGAGGATTTCCAAAGCGGCGCTTCGGCGACATAGGCGACGGTGAGGACGCGCTCACCTTCGCCGCGCGCCGTGATCGTCAGTGTACGGCCGTCCTTGAGGCGATGCCGCGCGACCGAAGCGAGCGCCTGCTCCAATTGGGCGCGGAGCGTCGGATCCTTGAAATAGATCGTCTCGGCCTCCTCGAGCACGAACTGCACGAGCCCGCTCGATGTCATGAGGCCGACCCGGTGCCGCGTGATCTGGGCGCCGTCCTTGTTCGTCGCCGTCTCGCCCGTGACACTGACGATCCGGCCCGACGCACTCACCGGTCCGTCGACCTGCACCTCGGCACCCTGCAGCGCGGCCATGAGCAGCTCGGGCGATTGCAGGCTCTGCTGAGCGATCGGCAGGCTGCGGAAGATTTCCGTCAGCGGCGATCGGCTGGGCATCTCGACGATCCCGCCCCCGCCCTGGTCGTCGAACACGACGAGGCTCTTCAGCACGTCATCCATCTGGTCGAGCCGCACGTCGAGCGACACGGTCTCGGTGCCCGAGACTTTCGCCTCGTACTCGAAATAGCCGACGCCGCCCGAGGAGAGCAGCACGCGCTTGAGCGCGAGGTCGGCCGCACCGGCCGGTGTGGACACGAGAAGGCCGATGGCAAGGCTTGATCCGAGAACGAAGCGCAAGGGCAACATGACAATCCTCACGGATGGGCGGTAAGAGCGGGTGCGCGGTGGAGGGCCGCGAAATGTTCGGGGAAGAGGGCTTTAGGGTCCCCGTCGGCGAGGAAGGCTTCGATGTCCGCGGCCGAACCGGTGAGATCGGGGCCCGTATAGTCGTGCGAGGCATCGCCGGCCATCTCGCCCGATTTGACCGCCGCGTTGAAGAGCTCCGTGCTCCCGAAATAGATGTCGAGCGTGTCGCCTGAAAGGGCGATGCGCACGAGCGTGTATTTCCCCTCGGCGGGAATGATGTCCTTCGAATCGACTGCTTCGACGCCTTGGCCTGTCAGATATTGCGTCCCCGCGACCTCGCCATACGTCGCGTGAAACTGTGACCAGCCGATCTCGTTGCTGCCTTCCGTCCGGATCATGAAAAGATCGATCCCGCCATCGGGGCTCGCCAATATGTGCAGATAGGCGGGCGCAACGTCCGGGTCGCCCATCCGCCCGACCCAGGTCCCGAAAAGCGCTTCCGGCGGCGCGGCCGAGGCGCCGATCGGCTGCAACACTGTCGGCCAGCAGCCGCCAAGCAGCACGGCGGCAAAAGCCGCCACGAGGCCTGAAAAGCGCATCGTGAGATCCTCCCCAAGCCGCCGCCCGCGCGCGCTCGTGCCGCAATTGGCCCGGCGTGGCGGCGCGCCTATATTGCGGGCACGAATTAGGGAGACAATAAGGCCGTGACGCGCAAACAGCGCCGCTTTGCCCTTATCGCGGGTGCTCTTGCCGTGTTGGCGGGAGCGGTCGCGCTCATTTTGGTCGCTCTGAACGACAACATCGTTTTCTTTTTTAGCCCCTCCGATGTCGCCGCCCGCGGGGTCAGCGAGGGCCAGCGCATTCGCTTAGGCGGACTGGTTGCGCCCGGCTCGGTTGTGAGGGGCGCAGCAACGGATGTAACCTTCGCCGTGACCGATGGCGTTGAGAACGTCACGGTTCACTATGAAGGCATTCTCCCCGATCTCTTCCGTGAAGGGCAGGGCGTGGTCGTGCTCGGGGCGTTCGATCACGGCCGCCTGTTCCAGGCCGATGAAGTGCTCGCCAAGCACGATGAAACCTATATGCCGCCCGAGGTCGCTGACGCACTGAAGCGCTCGGGTCATTGGCAAGGCGAGACCGCTCAGCCGTGATTGCCGAACTCGGTCACTTCGCCTTGCTCCTCGCTGGTGCCCTCGCCGCCGCGGGATCGCTCTTGGGATTGATCGGCGCCGGCCGGGGCCACGCCGGCATGATGGCCGCGACCGGCCGCGCGGCCTACGCGCAGTTCGCCTGCGTCGCCGTCGCGTTCGCTGCGCTGACGCACGCCTATGTAACGTCGGATTTCTCGCTCGCGAATGTCGTCGCCAATTCGCATTCGGCGAAACCGCTGCTCTACAAAATCACCGGCGTTTGGGGGAACCACGAAGGTTCGATGCTCCTCTGGGTCCTGGTGCTCTCATTCTTCGGCATCCTCATCGCACGCTTCGGCGGCAATCTTGCCCCTCGTTTTCAGGCGCGCGTGCTCGCGGTTCAGGCCCTCATTGGCGCCCTCTTTTTTGCCTTCATCATCTTTACCTCGAACCCGTTCCTGCGCGTCATCGATCCGCCGCTCGACGGCGAGGATCTGAACCCGCTGCTCCAGGATCCTGGTCTCGCGTTTCACCCGCCGCTCCTCTATCTCGGCTATGTCGGCCTCTCGGTGACGTTCGCCTTCGCCGTCGCCGCCCTGATCGAAGGCCGCGTCGATGCGGTCTGGGGGCGGTGGGTGCGGCCCTGGACGCTCGTCTCTTGGATCGCGTTGACGATGGGAATCGCGCTCGGCAGCTGGTGGGCCTACTACGAACTGGGCTGGGGCGGCTGGTGGTTCTGGGATCCGGTCGAGAATGCTTCATTGATGCCCTGGCTGGCCGCGACAGCGCTGCTTCATTCCGCGATCGTTGTCGAGCGCCGCGAAACGCTGAAGAGCTGGACGGTGCTCCTGGCACTGGTCGCCTTCTCGCTCAGCCTGCTCGGAACGTTCCTCGTGCGCTCGGGGGTTTTGACATCGGTTCACGCCTTCGCAAACGATCCCGCGCGCGGCGTTTTCATCCTGGCGATCCTATGCGCGACAATTGGCGGATCGCTGGTGCTCTTCGCCTGGCGCGCGCCGGTGCTCAAAGGATCGAACCCTTTCCAGATGGTGAGCCGCGAGTCCGCGCTGCTGATCAACAACGTGCTGTTGACGACGGGGGCGGCGACCGTGTTCCTCGGCACGCTCTATCCCTTAGCGATTGACCTTCTCACGGGCGAGAAGATCTCTGTCGGGCCGCCCTTCTTCGAGCGCGTTTTTGTGCCCGTGATGGCGCTCCTCCTCGTCGTCGTGCCGTTCGGACCGCGGCTATATTGGAAGCGCGCCGAATGGGAACGCGCGGTTCGCGATCTTTGGCCCGCCGCCCTCATCGCCATACTCGTGGCGCTTTCCGTCGCGGCCTTCGTCTCGCGTGCGCCGGTTCTAGCGCTCCTCGGCGTTGCGCTCGGCGCCTGGGCGATCGCAGGCGCCGCCGCAGATCTCGCCGCACGTATTGAGCTTCGCACCGCCGATTGGCGCCGCGTGATGGCGCGGGCGCGCATCCTGCCCCGCAGCGCCTGGGGCGGCGCGCTGGCGCATGGCGGCCTCGGCGTACTCGTGCTCGGCGCAGTGACGATGTCGGTCTGGCAGATCGAGGATGCGGCAACGCTCAAGCCCGGCGAGACAACGGAAATCGCAGGCTTCGCGGTGACGCTGCGCGAGGTGGCGCCCGTTCAGGGCCCGAATTACAGCGCCGTCCGCGCGACAATCGAGGCTTCGAGGGAGGGAACGGTCGTCGCAACACTACATCCCGAGCGGCGGACATATCCCGTGACCGGCATGGCGACCACCGAAGCCGCAATCTGGACCAGCGGGATCGGCGACCTCTATGCCGTCATCGGGGAGCCGAACGAGGAAGGTGGCTACATCGTGCGCGTTTTCGACAATCCGCTGGCGCCCTTCCTCTGGGCCGGCGCGCTAATCATGGCGCTGGGCGGTTTGCTTTCGTTGTCGGATCGGCGCTTCCGGATCGCGGTTCCAGGACTGCGCCGCGCCGCGCCGCCTGCTGCGGCACCGGCCGAATGATCCGGCTCGCCGCAGCCTTTGCGTTCTTCGTCGCGCTTGGTTCCATCGCGCTCGCTTTCGAGCCGAACGAGGTCCTGGAGGACCCCACGCTCGAAGCACGCGCGCGCGCGATCACGCAGGAGCTGCGCTGCCTCGTCTGTCAGAACGAGTCGATCGATGCTTCGAACGCGCCGCTGGCAAAGGATTTGCGCCAATTGGTCCGGGCCCGTTTGCTCGCGGGGGACACCGATCAAGAGGCGATCGACTATGTCGTCGCGCGATATGGCACCTATGTGCTGTTGCGACCGCCGATCAGCCCGCTGACATATCTTCTCTGGTTTGGACCTTTGGTCGTGCTCGCGATCGGCGGCGCGATCGCGTGGCGCGAGATTGTTCGCGCTCGGGGGTCAGGCGCGGCCGGCGGAACCCCTAGGGCGCCTGAGTCGGGTTTGACTCAAGAGGAAGAGTTGCGGCTTGTGGAGCGGCGCCAGGCAAATCGGGAAGCGGAGTCGACAGCGCCTCATGAAAGGGGCGCCGCGTCACCATGAAGAAGGTCGCAGGGCCATCCGCCATCGAGAATTCGGCCTCGATGACGAAGAGGCCATTTGCCTCCGCGATAGCCCGTACCGGCGTGAACCCCAGAAGCGTCTCGAACCCCGCGCATTCACCCTGAACGACCGCCTGCCAGACCGCCCCGCGCGCCACGGGATTGTCGATGTCGGTGCCGTCGCGCATGGCCTGCGCCAGCGAGGCGGCCTGATCTGCGTCGCGGCACAAAACGAGGTCACGAGAGAGTGATGGCAATCCCTGGACGAGCGGCACGTCACTCGCCGCTTGCGACGTCGTCAGGCCAGCGACCGTCAAGGCCGCCACACTCAGCACGATGCCGAATTTGCCCATCGAATCTCCCACCATCCCCATTTTAAGCATAGTGACGCGCGGCCGGCCCTGACAAGGCGGCGGCGGCCCAAAAGGCACGCTGTGCGCCCACGGTGAACACGAATTAATCCGCGGGCCAGCGGGGTGTAACGGCGTTGCATCTATGCGCTGAGGCAGAACGCGGCACGCGGGGCCTTGTCGTGCCCTCGCGACTGAGCCAATGAAGGGATTGAACAATGCAAGCGGATGGCGGCTTTCTGAACAACATGCGTGTCCTTCTCGTCGAAGATGATGTCGATGCGGCGCATTTCCTCGAGAAAGGATTGCGCGAGAGCGGCCACGTCGTCGATGTCGCGGCGAACGGGGTTGACGGTCTCGAACTGGCGCGCGGCCAGGCCTATGACGTCGCTGTCGTCGACCGCATGCTGCCGGGTCTGGACGGTCTCTCGCTCGTGGGTCGCCTGCGGGAGGAAGGCAACGTGACACCGGTCCTCTTCCTCAGCGCGCTGGGCGAAGTGGACGACAAGGTGAAGGGCCTCAAGGCAGGCGGCGATGACTACCTCGCCAAGCCCTTTGCGTTCTCCGAACTGCTCGCGCGCATGGAAGCGCTGGTCCGCCGTCGGGCGCCCGAAAGCGTTCAAACGAAGCTCACGATCGGCGCGCTAGAGCTGGACCGCCTGACCCGAACCGTCACGCGCGAGGGCAAGCCGATCGATCTTCAGCCCCGCGAGTTTCTCCTGCTCGAATATCTGATGCAGCATGGCGGCCAGGTCGTCACCCGCACGATGCTGCTGGAGAATGTCTGGAATTATCATTTCGATCCGCAGACGAACGTGATCGACGTGCACATCTCACGGCTTCGCGCAAAGATCGACAAAGGCTTCGCCGAGCCGCTGCTGCATACGGTGCGCGGCGCGGGATATTGCCTGCGTGAATCTGCATAAACTCCTCGCGACCAGCACGTTTCGACTCGCGCTGGTCTATCTCGCGATCTTCGCAACGTCCGCCTTCGCCTTATTGGCGTTCCTCTACTGGGGAACGACCGGCTTCATGGCGGCCCAGACCGATGAAACCATCGAGGCTGAGATCACGGGTCTCGCGGAGCAATACGTGCAGACGGGCCTTCCGGGCCTGCGTCAGATCATTTTGGCGCGCAGCGCCGAGTCCGAAGTCTCGATCTATCTCCTCGCGAACGGCGACCGCTCGCGCATTGCCGGCAATCTGACGACCTGGCCGGAAGGCCCGCCCACGCCCAATGGCTGGATCGATTTCCTCTATGAGCGCCCGACGCCGAACGGGCCCGTGCTTCGCCCCGCGCGCGCGCGGCGCTTCGTCCTGCCCGGAAACTTCCTCCTCCTCGTCGGCCGCGACATCGGCGTGCGCCGGCAGGTCGAGGATCGCATCACAACAGCGCTCGGCTGGGCGGGCGCCCTGACGGTTGCTCTGGGCCTTCTGGGCGGCTTTCTCTTCAGCCGGAACATGGTCTCGCGCCTTGATGCGATCAATCGCACGAGCCGCGAGATCATGGCCGGCGACCTCACGCGCCGCGTACCTTTGCTCGGCAACAACGACGAACTCGACGAACTCGCCAAGAGTCTCAATTCGATGCTCGACCAGATCGAGCGGTTGATGGCCTCCATGCGCGATGTCGCTGACAATATCGCCCATGATCTGCGCTCGCCCCTGAACCGCCTGCGCTCGCGCATCGAAATGGCGCTGCTTCATCCAGGCGATCCCAAGGCCGCCGGCGAGGTGCTGGAAGGCGCGCTCGTCGAGATCGACGGCGTCATTACGACCTTCAATGCGCTCCTCTTGATCGCCGAGGCAGAATCCGGCGCGCTCCCCGAGACGCAAGGTGACGTCGATCTGGCGGGTGCGCTCCGCGACATCGTCGAACTCTATGAGCCCGTCGCGGAGGCGAAGGGCCTGACAGTTCAGGCCGCCGCGCGCGAGCCCATGCCGGTGACCGGCCACGGCGCGCTTATCAATCAGGCGCTCGCCAATCTCGTCGACAATGCGATCAAATACACGCCGGAGGGTGGCGTCGTCCGGCTCGCCGCGTACTACGATGCCGGCCACCCCACGATCAGCGTCGAAGATTCCGGCCCCGGCATTCCGGGCGAGGATCGCGCGCGCGTGCTCGAGCGGTTTGTGCGGCTGGAGCGCAGCCGGCATGAACCGGGAAGCGGGCTCGGCCTCAGCCTTGTCGCGGCGGTTGCGCGCCTTCACCGGGCGGATCTGACATTGGGGGATGCGGGACCCGGTTTGCGGGTGACGATCCGCTTCCCCCTGCCGCGTCTCAGCCTTCGGGGGGCGCGTCCGTCTGCTCTTCCCGCACCGTCAGCAGCAGCGCAAACCCAATCGTCGTGAAGACGAGGATGACGGCAAAGCCCGCGCGCTGGTTGCCGGTCGCGGCCGTCATCACGCCGATGAGCGTCGGCGCGAGGAACGACGTCGCTTTTCCGGTGAGCGTATAGAGGCCGAAGAACTCGCCAATCATCGAGGGCGGCGCGATCCGCGCGAGCATCGTCCGGCTCGAGGCCTGGGCCGGGCCGACGAAGATCCCCGACAGCACACCGAAAAGAATGAACATGTGCTCGGTGAGATTGGGAAACCCGATCGCCGCCAGCGCAGGGCCGATCACGGGCAATCCTGCCGCGTTCGCCTCGGGCGAAATCGGCATGCCGAAGAAGAGCGTGTCCTGCGACATGCTGATCGCGAAGGTCAGCAGCAGCGTGAATGCCGCGAGCGAGACGAGGATGGTCGTGCGCGAGCCGAAGCGATCATCCGCGAGTCCGCCGAAAATCGCCGAGACCGCAGCGACGATGATGATGATGAGTCCGTAGACGCCGACCTGTCCGGTGCTCCAGCCGAAGACGCCGCTCGCATAGATGCCGATGAAGATGAACACGGCGTTGAGCCCATCATAGTAGATCATCCGCGCGATCAGATAGCGCGCGATGTTTGCGAAATAGGGCAGCTTGGCGAGCGTCTTTCGCAAGGTTCGAAGGCTGTTCTGAACGACGCGTGTTGTCGCAAGGCCCCGCGAGGCCATGTCCGGCGTCAGAAGAAAGAGCGGCAGCGCGAAGGTGAGGCACCATGCAGCCACGAGGAGGCCGACCGACCGCTCATGCGCGAAGGCGACATCGGGCAGGAGGGCCGATTGCGGCAGCGCGAGCCAGACCGCGAAGGTGAGCATCGCGCCCAGGAAGGAGAGCGCATAGCCGAGCCCCGAGAGCCCGCCGACGCGCCGATGGCTGACGATCCCCGGCAACAAGGCCTGATGATAGACGCCCGCGAACTCCATCATCACGGAAGCCATAACGACGCAGCCCGCCGCGAGCGCGATGGCGCCCGGCTCGGCGAGCCAGAGACCGGCCATCGCGGCGGTTCCGAGCAGAGTGAAGAGAGCGATGCCGGGCTTGCGCGGGCCTGCGGCGTCCGACAGCGCGCCGAGGATGGGGCTCGCAAGCGCGATGGCGAGGCCAGCGCCCCCTTGCAGATAGCCCCATAGCGCCTGTCCCTCGACCGGATCGCCCACCACGTTCTTCGCGAAATAGGCCGCGAAGACGAAGATGTTGATCATGATGAAATAGGGGCCGGTCGCGAATTCGTAGAACGCCCAGGCCAATTGCCCGGGGCGCGAGGCGACCGCGCCACCGGCGAGGCTTTTGGGAGCGGAGAGGGACATCGATCGAAGGTGGCAGGTCGGGAAGGGCCGCAGAACCTACCGGCAATTGATCTCAACGTCAGCGAAAAAGGGCAGTGGGCGAATCATTCCGCAAGTGATTCTGTACGCTCGCATCCCCTCAAAGGCCTTTGTCTTGCTCGCTTCCCGCACGGCGATCGACGCGAAACCGTTGATGTTGGCGGGTTTTGCTGAGGCGGCCGTCTCGCCGATTGCGCCGTCGCCAAACTTTAATATGAGGGAAGGTGGGATCTCGCTCCATGAGGGGGTCCTCCCGAAGCGGCCTGTCACCGCGGCTTTCCGCGAAAGACCGGTCGCGCACAACAGATAGGACGAGATGCCATGAGCAAGGCAGACTTCATTGAATTGGTGGCGAAGCGGGGCGATCTGTCGAAGGCCGAGGCCAAGCGAGCGGTCGATCTCGTGTTTGATTCCATCGAGTCGGGGCTGAAATCCTCCAAGGACAAGGGTTTCACCATCGGCGGCTTCGGTTCGTTCAAGGTGACCAAGCGCGGCGCCCGCACGGGCCGCAACCCGCGCACGGGCGAGGCCATCAAGATCAAGGCCTCCAAGACCTTGCGCTTCAAGCCGGCGATGTCCCTGCGCAAGGCCGCGGGCTGCTAGAACCACGCACGCAGAGTGGCCGCTCTGCTCGCGAAGCGGAGCGGCCCCAAGTGTTGCACGGCGAAGCTTGCGGGCTGCCCGTACGCGTGCATGACATAGCTGATGGAAGCCGGGCCCCTTTCAGCGCGCATTACGCAGACGCAAACGCCCTTCGATCGGGCGCGCGCAGCGCGCGCATGGCGTGAGCTGAAGGCCCATCCGGCGTTGCGCGCATTGCGCGGCAACCGCCCCATCCGCGATTTCATCTCAGGGGTCGCCGGCAATAGTGCCTTCCTCTCGCGGCTGATGTTGCGCGTGCCTGCCACGTTGGCGGCGATCCTCAACGCGGCGCCCGAAGACTGGCTGGCCGAACGGCTCGCTTCCTTGCGCGCCGAGATGGAAGGGGCCGAAAGCTTCGATGAGGCGATGCGGCATCTGCGCAATGCCCGCCGCGATGTTGCGCTGTGCGTCGCGCTTGCCGACCTCGCGGGCGCGTGGGATTGGCAAAAGGTCACGCGCGCGCTCACCGAGGCGGCCGATATCAGCGTGCAGGCGGCCCTTCGCTATCTCCTTCGTGAGGCGTCCGCTCAAGGCCGCATCGAGACGCCCGTGCCGGGCGATCCGGAAGAGAATTGCGGGCTCTTCGTGCTGGCAATGGGCAAGCACGGCGCCGGCGAGCTCAACTATTCCAGCGACATCGATCTCGTCGTCTTTTTCGACAGGGACATTGCGCGCGTCTCGCCCAAGCTCGAGCCGCAACCCGTCTTTATACGGATCGTCCAGTCGCTCGTCCGCATGCTGCAGGAACACACCGCCGACGGCTACGCTTACCGGGTTGACCTCCGCTTGCGGCCTGATGCCGGCGCGACACAAGTTGCACTCTCGACCGAGGCGGCCGAGCAATATTACGAAAGCACGGGACAGAACTGGGAGCGTGCTGCCTATATCAAGGCGCGCGTGGTGGCCGGTGACCGCGAGGTCGGCGCGGCGTTTCTCCGGGCGCTCACGCCCTTCGTCTTCCGCAAATATCTCGACTACGCCGCGATCGAGGACATTCATTCGATCAAGCGCCAGATCCACGACCATCAGGGGCACGGCGAGATCGCTGTCGCCGGTCACAACGTGAAACTGGGGCGCGGCGGCATCCGTGAGATCGAATTCTTCGTGCAGACCCAGCAATTGATCCTAGGCGGGCGCGATCCGGGTCTGCGCGAACGCAGAACGGTCGACGGGCTCGTCGCGCTCGCCCAGCGCGGAACGATCAACAAGACGACTGCGCGCGAGCTGACTGAGGCCTATGGCTATCTGCGCACGCTCGAGCATCGCTTGCAGATGATCGACGATCAGCAGACCCACACAATCCCGGAGACCGACGCGGAAGTGAAACACCTCGCGCTCTTCATGGGTCACGGCTCGGCGCGCCCCTTCGAGCGCGAGGTGCGCGGCGTCCTTGAGACCGTCACGCGGCACTATGCGGCGCTGTTTGAGAGCGCGCCGCCGCTCTCGGAGAAGAAGGGAAGCCTTGTCTTCACGGGCGTGGAAGACGATCCGGACACGCTTCGCACGCTCAGCAGACTCGGCTTCACGCGGCCCAAGGATGTCGCTGCGACCATCCGCGGCTGGCATCACGGGCGCATCCGCGCAACGCGAAGCCAGCGGGCCCGCGAACAATTGACTGCATTGACGCCCGCCCTTCTCGAGGCGTTGGCCGCAACCGCCAACCCGGATCTGGCCTTTGCGGGCTTTGACCGATTTCTTTCCGGCCTTCCTGCGGGAATCCAGGTCTTTGCACTGCTCTATGCCAATCCCACGCTCTTGGGGCTTTTGGCGGATGCGTTCGGCACGGCGCCGCGTCTCGCGTCAGTGCTGGGCAAGGACCCAGGGCTTCTGGATGCCTTGCTGGATGCGGAATTCTTGACCCGCGTGCCAGACCGCGGCGAGCTTGAGGGCGGCCTCACGAGGGCGCTTGCCGCGGCCCCCGACACGGAGGACATGCTTGATCGCGCGCGGCGCTGGCAAAAGGAACAGCTTCTGCGGGTTGGCCTTCAGGTCGTCCGGGGACGGATTACCGCCGGCTTCGCGGGCGAAGTGCTCAGCGACGTTGCCGAGACCGCGATCGCGGGGTTGGTCGGGCCGATCGAGCGGGAATTCGTCCAAACACACGGCCGCATTCCAGGGGGGGCTGCGGTGATTCTTGGCCTCGGCAAGCTGGGTGGCCGCGAAATGACCGTGAGCTCCGATGTGGATCTAATCGTCGTCTACGACGCAAACCCTGATATTTCCTCGAACGGCGCCAAGCCTCTGGCTGCTAGCCAGTATTTTGCACGCCTCACGCAGCGTTTGATCAGTGGGCTGACGGCCCCGACGAGTGAGGGTCGGCTCTATGACGTCGACATGCGCCTTCGCCCGTCCGGCAGCAAAGGCCCGGTCGCAACAAGCCTGGAGGCGTTCCGCGACTATCACACGCATGAAGCCTGGACCTGGGAGCGCATGGCGCTCACGCGCGCGCGCCCAATTGCCGGAAGCGAGGCCCTGGGCCGCTCCGTCGCCGCCATCATCGAGAAGACGCTAACGACGCCGCGCGATCCTGCGCAGCTGCGCGCGGATGTCCGCGACATGCGCGAGAAGATCACGCAGGAATTTCCCTCGAAGGATCCCTGGAACGTCAAATATGTCCGCGGCGGCCACGTTGATCTGGAGTTCATCGTCCAGACGCTTCTGCTGCTGCACGCGCCGCGCGAGCCTGCTCTTCTGACAACGAATATGGCCGACGCGCTCGCCCGCCTAAAGGCCGCGCGCATCCTCTTGCCCGACGTCCACGCGACGCTCGAGGAGGCGCTATTGCTCTTTCAGAACCTGACACAGATCATGCGCATCGCGCTCGAGGACAACACCACCACGCCGATCGCTGAGGCGGGGCCAGGGCTGCACGCGCTTCTCGCGCGCGCGGCGGATGCGCCGAGCTTCGCGCATCTCGACCGGCATCTGCGACTGATTGAAGATCGCGTCGCATCAGCGTTCGCCGCGGTAATGCGCTAATCTGGCGGCAATAGTATGACTGAAGACCCGGACACGGACAGGTAGATGTCCGTGCCATGCGCGTGCAGCACGTCGAGGCTGCGCGCGCTCTGCGTGCCGGAGACGGCGACGGGCGCTTCGCGGCCCGGGATCCGCACGTGATAGTGGCTGCGGTCGCCCAGATAGGCGCTCGTGAGCACCGTTCCCTTGACGGTGATGGCATTGCCGGGGGGCGGCTCGACCGAGAGGGAGAGTTTCTCCGGCCGGATCGCAACGAGGATGGCTGATCCCGGCTTGAATGATGCGCCGCCCGTGCCCGCCGCGATCGGCGCGCGCAGAAGGCCGAGGCCCTCTGCCTCGACAACGATCTCCTGGCCCTCGATGCCCTTGACGACGCCGGGGAAGAAATTGATCGAGCCGATGAAGTCGGCGACGGCGCGCGAGGAGGGGCTCTCATAGAGTTGTCGCGCACCGGCTACTTGAAGGATCTTGCCGCTGAACATCACCGCAACCCGATCCGAGAGCGAGAGCGCCTCTTCCTGGTCGTGCGTGACAAAGACGAAGGTGATGCCGACATTCTGCTGCAGCTGGCGCAATTCGAACTGCATCTCTTCGCGAAGCTTCTTGTCGAGCGCGGAAAGCGGCTCGTCGAGCAGCAGCACCTTCGGCCGCTTGATGAGGGCGCGCGCGAGCGCGACGCGCTGGCGTTGGCCGCCAGAAAGTTGGCTCGATTGCCGCGCGCCAAAGCCTTGCAGCTTCACCATGTTCAGCGCTTCGTCGACGCGCTTGTTCAGCTCCGAACGTGATAGCCGATCCTTCCGAAGGCCGTAGGCGACGTTGTCGCGCACGTTGAGGTGCGGGAAGATCGCATAGGATTGGAAGACCATGTTGGTCGGCCGGTAGTTGGCCGCCACGCCCTCGACGTTTTGCCCGTCGATGCGGATTTCGCCCTCGCTCGGAAACTCGAAGCCCGCGATCATGCGCAGGAGCGTCGTCTTTCCGCATCCCGATGGCCCGAGCAGCGAAAAAAACTCGCCGCGCTTGATCCCGAGATTGGCATTGTCGACAGCCTTCACCCCGCCCGCGAAGCGCTTCGTGACGCCGACGATGTCGATATAGGCTTGCTCGCTCATGTCGGTCTCACGCCTCACGTAATGCCATAGCCGCCGCCCCGCTCAGCATCGCTCACACCGCGCCGCCGCAGCCATTCGGCGAACACGACGAGCACGCACGAGGCAAGGAGGATCAACGCGCCGAGTGCCAGCATGCGTGGCAGTTTCGAGGGGAAGCGCAGTTCGCTCCACATGAAGACGGGTAGCGTCGGCTCGGTGCCAGAGAGGAAGAACGCGATCAGGAATTCGTCGAACGAGACGATGAACGTGAGGAGCAGGCTTGAGGCGATGCCCGGCATCACAAGCGGGAAGGTGACGCGCCAGAACGTCATCCAGGCATTCTCGCCAAGATCGAGCGAGGCTTCTTCAAGGCTTTGGTCAAATCCGTCGAGGCGGCTCGTCAACACTGCCATCGCGAACGGCACACAGATGAGCGTATGGCCCATCGCGACGGTCATCAGCGAGAGCGGAAAATCAAGGGCCGACCACAGAATAAGGATCGAGATCCCGAGTATGATCTCCGGGATGAACAACGGCAGCATGATGAAGGCCGTGATGGCCTCCTTGCCGGGCATCGCATAGCGCGTGACCGCCTTGGCGCCCAGAAGTCCGAGGATCGTCGAGAGGATGGCGACCGAAATGCCCACCTGCAGGCTGTTGCCCAGAGCGTTGAGCATCGCATCGTCCGCGAGCATTTCTTCGTACCAGGCGAGCGTGAAGCCCTGGAGCGGGAAGGCGATGAAACGTGAATCGTTGAACGAAAAGAGCGGTAGGAACAACACGGGCAGATAGAGGAAGACGAGGTAGAGGATCGCGAAGGCGCCCAGCGCCCACACGCCACGCCGTTGCCGCGCCGCGGCCTTCCGTTCGCTGCTCATCGGATTCGCCCCGTCGCATAGCGCAGCGCCCACACGAAGAAGACCGTAATGATCGCGACCATCGCGATCGAGGACATGGCGAGCGCCGCCCCCATGGGCCAGTCGTTGATCTTGCCGAATTGCAGCTGGATCATGTTGGCGATCATGACGCCTTTGGGGCCACCCAGCAGGGCGGGCGTCACGTAGTCGCCGGTGGTTGGAACGAATATCACGACAGCCGCCGCGATCACGCCGGGCATCGAGAGCGGCAGCGTGATCCGCCAAAAGCGCCGCCATGGCCCGTCGCCGAGATCGGCCGCCGCTTCCAGCAGCGACCGGTCGATCTTCTCCAGCGAAACATAGATCGGAAGGATCGCGAACGTCGCATAGGCGTGCGCGAGCGTGATGACGACCGCAGTCGGATTGTAGAGCAGGAACTCGAGCGGCGCATCGATGATGCCGACGCGCATCAGGCTCGCATTGATGACGCCGCCATAGCCCAGCACGATCTTCCACGCGAAGATGCGCAGGAGATAGCTCGTCCAGAACGGGATCGTCAGCAGCACCAACCAGACAAACTTGTTCCGCTTCACGTGGAAGACGACGTAATAGGCGACCGGGTAGGCGATGAGGACGGTCGTGATCGTCACTAGCGAACTTACCCAGAGCGTCCGCAGGAACAGCTCGCGATAGGTGTCACGGGTGAAGGCATCGGCGTAGCGGTCGAGCGTAAAGGTGCGGTCGACCGTGAAGCCGACCTGCGTCCAAAGGCTATAAAGCGCGAGTAGGACGAGCGGCGCCGCCAGCACCGCAAACATGATGATCATGACTGGCGAGAGCAGCGCATAGCCCTGCGCCGCCTCGGAGCGCTGGAGCAGCCGCGACAACGCGCCGAAGCGATGGGTCGGCGCCCGGACATCCGAACTCGTTGTCGCCGTCACGCTGTCGTATGCCCCCGCTGGGTAGAGCCGAGAGTCGCTCCCTCACGGCCATTCTTCTTGAGAACGAAGGGCGCCGCAAGCGGGGGCAGGAAGGCAATCAGCCCAAGAAAGCGGCAGCCTTGCCATGTTTGGCCTCCCGCCCATCCTCGATTTCCAGCGGAGCCCGGACCCTAGGGCACGAGCCGCTTGATCCAGGCCGGCAGGGCATAGGCAGCCGCGTGGATTTCGGGCGTATAGTAGTCGGTCTTGAGCTTTGCCCCGGCGAACGCGGCCTGCGCGGCCTTGATCCGCCGCGGCGTTCCCATCGCGGTGCCGTTCGAGCACCAGGTGAGCGCCATGAACCCGCCCACATAGGTCGGAACGACCGTAAGGTAAACGCCGACATGCTTGAAAACGGCGCTGAGCTGCTTGAGCGTCTCGGTCAGCTCTTCGGGCTGATAGAATGGCACGCCGTTCTGAAAGACCGCGATCCCCTTGGGCGCAAGCGCCTCGGCGACACGCGCATAAAAAGTGTCGCCGAAGAGCACTTCCGCCGGCCCCACCGGATCCGGGCGGTCGGCGATGATGAGGTCGAACGCGGCCTTCGCTGTCTTGCGCCCAAGGAACACGAACGCATCCTCGGTGTGGATCTTCAGCCGCTTGTCCTTCACCGCGCCCGCGTTCACCGCCGCGAAATGCTTCTTGGCGAGATCGATGACCGCCGGATCGATCTCGACGTTGTCGACACGCTTGATCGCTTTGTGCTTCAGGGCTTCTTCCGCGATCGCCAGATCGCCGCCGCCGACGATCATGACGCGCCTCACGGCGCCGTGTTCGAGGATCGGCAGATGCGTCAGCATCTCTGAATAGCCGCACTCATCGCGCGTCGTGATCTGGACAATGTTGTCGAGCGTCAGCACGCGCCCGTTCGAGGGTGTGTCGAACACTTCGATTGCCTGAAATTCGCTGCGTTCCGAGACGATCGGCTCGCCGGCGCGTGTCAACAGCTGCGCGTAGCCGCGATGCAGCTTCTCGGTAAACGTCTTGGCCATGCGAACCTCCGGGACGGGCGGGAGAGCGGGTGAGGAAACGCGGCGATCGGCTCGCCGGAAGGGCGCGCGGTATAGGGGCGCATGAACGGCGTGTAAACATTAAACTGCAGCGCCGGTCTGACGCGACTTTGTGACGGCCGTTTGACGGTGAGCCCGAACCACCGTGTTCGGAGAAATTTATCGAAAGCCCAGAAAACGCCTTGCGTCGGCGCGCGTCGTACATATATTCCGCCGCTCACCTGATGCTTTGGCGAGGAGGTGCCAAGCTAGAAGTCGGCGCGAGGGCGCCGGGTGGTTCACGCAACACTGATCTGACTTGGGGAGGGCATCATGGCTCGACTTGATCGGAAGGTGGCGGCGATCCAAGTGGCGGCGAATGACGTCACGACGAGGACCGGCCCGGTTCTTAATCCTCACGGGGAAGCGGAACAGAAAGACTACTGGATTACGCGCAACGGATTGACCTTTGCGGGTAGTCATCTGATCTTAGACCTGTGGGAGGCGGAGAATCTCGATGATCCGGCTTCTATGGAGCAGGCACTGGTTGAGGCGGTGACGGCGGCAGGGGCGACCTTGCTGCACATTCACATCCACAAATTTTCGCCCAACGGCGGCGTTTCCGGCGTCGCCGTGCTCGCTGAGAGCCATATCTCCGTCCATACTTGGCCGGAAAAGGGCTTTGCCGCGTTCGACATTTTCATGTGCGGCGAGGCAGAGCCGGCGAAGGCCATTCCGGTGCTCGAACGGGCGTTCCGTCCGAGCCGCATGGTGATCGGCGATCACAAGCGCGGCGTTGTCTGACGCTTAGCTGGTTAACGAATTGAACGAACGCCGCCCCCTCGCGGGGCGGCGTTTGTCCATGTGCGCACGGCGCGCGCCCGCGCGAGCGCAACCCGTAAAGCAGGCCGCTCGGAAGGGGTTGCATTTGGGCGGCCTCTCGGGCGACGACTGGCTTTGGGACGCAATCAGGTCGGGCGCACGAGACTCTCCGCTGCGCCGTTGCCACACGCTGCGGGGCTTAAGGAATGGCGGGCTTTGACGCCGTCATCGTGGGCGCGACGTTGGACGGGCTGACCGCCGGCGCTGTCTTGAGTCAGGCAGGGCTGAAGGTCGCGGTGCTCGAACGCGGCGACGTCCTGGGCGGCGCGTTCCGCCATGCCGAGATCAGCGCAGGCTTTCATGGGCCCGCGCTCCGCCACGATGACGAAACCTATCCGGCCTCCATCATCGCAGAACTTGGGCTCAGCCGCTTTGGCCTCGCGGTCCGCGATCTCCCCGGCACGCTCAGCATCACGCGCGAGGGCGTCGTGGCCCTCGCCAATGACGACGCGACCACGCAGGCCTTCATCGCGGCCCGCTCCCAGCGCGACGCTGAGGCGCTCGTCAGCGTCCGCGCGGAGGTGGAGCGTCTTACGCGGCATTTGCGCCCTGCGCTCCAATCGGCACCCGCCGCCCCGCTCGACGCGCTCGGCCAGCCCTTGCGCGGCTGGCTCGGTGATCACGCGGGCCGGCAATTACTTCGCGCCATAGTGACGTCCGCCGACCAGCTGACCGCCCAATGGTTCGACGATAGGCCGCTGCGTGACCATCTCGCGCGCGAAGCGCTGACGCTCACTGGGCTTGATCCGCACGAAATGGGAACCGGGATCGTCCTCCTTATGCGCGCGGCGAATGGACAGATGTTCGGCCGCGGCGTCCTCCCGGTTGGCGGCGTGCGCGCGCTTATCGAGGCCCTTGCCGAGACGATCCGATCGGCCGGCGGCGAAATTCGCCTCGGCGCCGACGTCCTATCGATCATCGTTTCGGGCGGCCGCGTACGCGGCGCGGCCTTGACGACGCGCGACATGGTGGAAGCGCGCGCCGTCTTCTCCGCGCTCGACGTCAAGCGGACGTTCCTCACGCTCATTGACACGCAGCGCCTGCCGCCGCAAATGGCGGAGGGCATCCGCCGCTATCAGATGCGCGGCACGCTTGCCAAGGCGACGCTCGCCTTGAGCGGCCTGCCGACTTTCGCGGACATGCCGGCCGGGCTCATCGGCGGTGCGATCCTGATCGACATGGCCGGCGACGGGCGCTGGCTCGACGTGCGCTTGCCGTCCGTTCTCGATCCTGATCTGGCGCCGGCTGGCAAGCACGTCCTCTCCGTCATCATGCATGGCGTCGAGGCGAGCCCCACCGATGGCGCCTGGACGGCCGAGCGCCGTGAGGCGTTGCTCGGCGAGATGATCCAGAAGCTCGAGCAGGCAGCACCCGGAATGGCCGCGATGATCGTCGGCATGCGGCTCCTGACCGGCCACGACATCGAGACGGAATACCGCGCCTCCGGCGGCGATATTCTAGGCGGAACCATGAGCCCGCTTCAGCTCGGCTGGAATCGGCCGATCCCGGCGCTGGCGGGTTATCTCGGGCCCGCACAGGGTCTTTATCTTTGCGGCGAGGCGACGCATCCAGGCCCGCTGATGCCCGGGCAAAGCGGCGCCAACGCCGCTCGAGCGCATCTTGCGCGCCTCGGACGGAGGAGCTAGCGCCATGGCGGCCAAGCTCCTTCCTAGCCCCGATGGCATCTACGACGTCGTGATCGTTGGTGGCGGCCACAACGGGCTTGTCTGCGGGGCGCTGCTCGCCCAGGCGCGGATGCGCGTTCTCGTGCTCGAGGCGCGCGACGAATTCGGCGGCATGATCGGCGAAACGTCCTTGGTGCCGGGATCGCGCACACCCGCGATGGCGCCATGCTTGAGCGCGCTCAGCGCGGACATCGTGAAGGCGCTCCGCCTCCATCGCTTCGGTTTGAAGTTCGCCGCCCAGCCGATGGCACCGACGGTTCTGCTTGGCGACGGCCGCGCGCTGGCCGTCACCGCTGATCCGCGCCAGGCCGCGCCCGAGGTAACGGTTGCCGATCAGCCAGGCTATCAGCGGCTGCTCACGCGCATGAAGCCGCACATCACGGCGCTCCGCACGATCTTTGAATCGCCCGGCGGCGTTTTCAGTCAGGGCCGGATCGCCCAACCCGTCGATCTGACACGCATTGGTCTTATGCCACTCACCGAATTGATCGCTGAAGCGGTTGAGAGCGAGGCCGCGCGCGCCGCGATCGCCGCCGATGCCTGTCCCGGCATCGCGATCGCGCCGACGCAACCCGGCAGCGCGCTTGCTTGGACGTTGTGGCAGACGATGAAGAGCAATGCACGCGAGGCACTCGCAGGCGTTCCGATCGGCGGTCCCATGGCGCTGGTGCGCGCGCTGGAGCAGGCCGCTCAGGAGCGCGGCGCAGTGCTCCGCCGGAACGCCAAGGTCGCGCGCGTCGTCGTCGAGTATGACCGTGTCGTCGGTGTCGAGCTCGAAGGCGGCGAACGCGTGATCGCCCGCATCGTCGCGTCGTCGCTCGATCGCGCGACGACGCTTCTCTCGTTGGTCGGCCCGCGCCACCTCGACATCGGAGAGGTGAGCGATCTGCGCCGCGCGCCGACCGCCGGCAATGTCGCCCGGCTGACCTTTGCGCTCTCCCGCACCCCGCGTTTCAAGATGGTGACGGACCCGGCCCTGAAAGGACGCATCCTCATCGCGCCGTCTCCAGCGGAGCGCGAGGCGAACCTCGCTGCGGCCGCAGCTGGTCGTATCGCGACGCCGATGCTGGAGCTCATCTCCCATGGCGATCCGGGCGGTGATGTCGACGCGCCGGGCGCGCGCATGGTGACGGTGCTCGCGCACGACGTTCCCTTTGAGGCCGCGGGCGGCTGGGCCAAGGGCAAAGAGGAACTGATCACGCGCGTGACGCAGACGATCGCGATGCACGCGCCCGATTTTCCCTCGCTCATCGAATCCATAGGCCTGGCAACGCCTGACGAAATGGCGCGCGACACCGGTATCGCCGGCGGTCACTGGCATCACGGCGAGCCGGACCTGACGCGCCTCCTGGCCGCGACGCCCGGGACATCCGTACCCGGACTTTACATCTGCGGCGCCGATGCGCTCCCCTTAGGCGGCGTCTCGGGCCTTGCCGGACGGAATGCCGCGCGGATGATCCTGGCGGTCGAAAAGGCACGGCGGTAGGGGAGGGGCACGCCATGGCACACGAAGTCGAAATTCGCCCCACCCCGCTTCACACACGAACCGCGGCGGCCAATCGCTACAACGAATGGCGGCAATGGGCAGGCTTCACCTATCCCGCGCGCTGCGGCGGGCTTGCGGCCGAATGTAACGCGGTTCAGGAGACCGTCGGCCTTGCCGATGTGAGCCCACTCGCGAAATACCGCGTAAGCGGACCCGAGAGCGCGGCCTACCTCAGCCGGCTGACGACACGTGATTTCGAGATGGCGCCCGAACCTCGGGTCACGCAGGCGCTATGGTGCGACGATCGGGGCGCGGCGCGTGGCATCGCCCATGTCCTGCGCCTCGCCGAAACGGAATTCCTCATCGTCTCGGAGACGCGCGATCTGCCCTGGCTACTCGACGCGAAATACGGCTTCGACGTCGACGTAGAAGATGTCTCCGAGCAACTGGCCGGCATCGCGCTGGTCGGCCCGGCAGCGAACACCGTCGCGCGTGCGGCCGGTCTTGAGGCTGCCGCCCGCCTCGCCGCGGGCGAAACGGGCCGGGGCGAAGCTCGGGGCGTGACACTCATCGCCGCCAGGCGCGAGGGCGGCCTGCGCATCGAGATTTTCGTTCCGCCGGAAGACGCGGTGCCGGTCTGGGATTGGCTGGAACGCGCCGGCCGGCCCTCGGGCCTGCTGCCGGTCGGTTTCGACGCACTCGACCTCCTGCGGATCGAGAGTGGCGAGCCCGCGCCAATGCGCGACTTCGTGCCCGCCCATCTCACGGACAACGATGCCTTCTCCGTTACGCCCTTCGCGCTCGGCCTCGGGCGATTGCTCGATCTCGACCGCGCGCATTTCAACGGCCGCCGCGCACTGCTTCCTTTGAAGAACGTCGCGCCGCGCCGCGAGCTGCGCCGCCTCGTCGTCGAGGGGCAGGGCGACAGCGCGCACGCCCCGGTCCGCGTCGGGCCTCGCGAGGCGGGCTTCACCGTCTCAGCCGCCTGGTCGCCGCGCCTCAGCGCGACGGCCGCGCTCGCGTGGCTGGAGCCGGCCGTCCTCGACCTGAAGGATCGGCTCGCCGTGCTGCAGACGCGCCGCGAGGGACTGCGCCGCGTCGATCGCTATGTCGGCGCGCGTCTCGCCTGAAGCCTCATGCGACGGTCTGTGCTAAGAGAGCGCCGCGCCGCGACGGGCGGCAGGGGCTGAGGAGACGCGTGTGGCGAGCGATCCCGATTCGGAACTCGTCGCGGCGGTGGCGCGGGGCGATCATCGCGCGGCGCGTCATCTGGTCGATCGCCATCTCCCCCGCATGGTCGCCGTCGCGCGGCGGCTTCTGGGCAATGAGGCCGAGGCCGAGGACGTCGCTCAGGAAGTCTTTTTGCGCGTCTGGAAGCATGCCGCCGCCTGGCAGCCGGGCGCCGCGAAGTTCGAGACCTGGATGCACCGCGTCGCGGTCAATCTCTGCTACGACCGCCTGCGCCGCCGCCGCGAGGCC
This sequence comes from Alphaproteobacteria bacterium, assembly GCA_016124385.1. Classification (GTDB taxonomy): domain Bacteria; phylum Pseudomonadota; class Alphaproteobacteria; order Micropepsales; family Micropepsaceae; genus JACADY01. The sequence goes on from WGNU01000005.1 coordinate 583,227, forward strand.
CCGCTGGAGGTGGCGCCCGAACAAGTGTCCGAGGCACCGGGCGCGGACCAGATGCTGGAGGCCGAGGATCGCGCGGCCGCGGTATCAAGGGCCCTGGCCGATTTGCCCGAGCGCCAGCGCGCGGCGATCACGCTCTGTCATTTCCAGGAAATGACCAATATCGACGCGGCGGCGGCGCTGGAGATTTCCGTCGAGGCCCTTGAATCCCTGCTCGCCCGTGGCCGGCGGGCCCTGAAACAGAGCCTCGCGGGCCTTGATCCCCGCAAGCCGGACGGGGAGTGACGGATTTGGGCGCCGCGCGCGTTAAAATCAAAAGAGTTTAAGAAAGAGCCATGACCTTAGATCGCCTGACTGAGCTTCTGGACGCCTATGGCGCCGCCTCCGCCCGCTGGCCGGCGGCCGAGCGCGCGGACGCGCTCGCGCTGATCGAGAAATCGCCCGAGGCGCAGGCCCTGGTGGCCGAGGCGACGGCGCTGGACGACGCGCTGTCGGGGATCCCTGCCGTGCCGGTCTCGCCGGCTCTTCGCGCGCGCATTCTTTTGGATGCCGAGCGCCTGTTACGGCCCGCCCCGCAGCCAGTGGTGCACGCACCGGGTTGGCGTAACTGGATCGCGCAGATCTGGCCAGGACCGGTCTGGCAGCCCGCGACCGCCTTCGCGCTCTCAATCGCGCTCGGCGGTGTCATGGGCCTCTGGGGCGTCGATGCGGCGGTCGCCACGGTCGATGACGATCTCATCGCCCTCATCGGCGATGATGGCTTGTCCGCGATCGATCTCGACGCGTTCGATCCTGCGGAGGAGGGCTGAACGATGAGCGTCGAAACCGCTCCAACGCCGCGCGGCCGCCGCTCCTGGCTGTTGATCGCCTCGCTGTGCCTCAATTTCTTTCTAATCGGCCTTATTGTCGCGGGCCTGTTGGCCTTCGCGGCGGATTTGCGCTTCGGGCGGCCGGGTTCGGGCGCCTCGCCCTTCCACCCCCGAATGCTCGTTGAAATGCTGCCGCCCGACAGCCGCGCGAAAATACGCGAGGCGATGGCCGAGCGCCGGCCGGTCTATCGTCCGCTCATTCATGCGGCGCGGCGCGCGCGCCTGGAGGCCTATGGCGCCTTTACGGCCGAGCCCTTCGATCCCGCCGCATTCGATGCGGCGATGACGAAGATCCGCGAGACCGACGCCGCCGTTCAGGCTGCCGGTCAGGCGTTCGTGACGGACCTCGCCGCGCGCCTGAGCCCGGAAGAGCGCGCCATTGTCGCGAGGAAGATCCGCGAGCGGCGCGGTTTTGATCGCCTGGAGGAACGGCGCGACGACGAACCCGACATGCCGCAATAGGATTGCCGGAACAAGGAAAAGCCCCGCGAGCCATGCCCGCGGGGCTTCCGATGTCTGGAATGTCCGAAGCCCTTAAAGGCCGGCGCGGATCTCGGTCCAGGACTTCACGACTTCGTCCTTGTTCGGCATGCGTACCTGGAACGTGCCGGTCGCGAGATAAGCATCGACATCCGCGATGAGGCCGGCCGCATCCAGCGTCTCTTGCGGAATGGCGGCCATCGCTTCGACATTGGCCGAGCCGTTCGAATAGTTCTCCACGAGATGGAGCGCGGCCTCGTTCGTCAGGCCCGCGTCCATGAGCGTGTAGAGCCGCTCCCATTCTGTGGCTTCCTTGTGCACGACATAGCCACACACATAGTTGAAAACGCCACCCGGCGGCTGCATGAAGCCGACCGGCACGTTTTCGCTCTTCAGCGTGCCGTAGCTGTCGCTCCAGGTGATCGCCGCGACCAACTCGCCCGAGGCAAGGCCCTGGGCGATCGTCGTCTGGTCGGACGAAACGACGCGCGAGTTCGCGACGAGCTCGCGCAGCTTCACCTGCACCTGTTCCCATTGCTCGGGCGAGAGGTTGTAGGGATCGAGCCCCATGTGCTTGGCGGTCAGCGTCACGGTGTCATCGACGCCTTCGATGGCCGAGACCCGGCCCTTGTACTTGGGATCCCACAGAATGCCCCAGCTCGGCTTGTCCACATATTCGGGCGCCAGGTCCGTGCGGAAGGTAACGGACGTCGAGGCCCAGTATTGCGGGACAAACCACGCCTCGGTTTCGCTTTTCATGGCGCCGGGAATGTTCTTCAGCGACGGCGCGATCTTGTCCCAAAAGGCAAGCTTGGTGACATCGATTGGCTGCAGCAGGCCCGCTTCGCGCCAGCGCTCGAACTCATAGGAGCACGGCCCCATCAGGTCAGGTTTGTAGCCGGCAAGCATGCTGGTGAATGCCTCGTCTTCGTCGGCGAAGATTTTGACGTTCGGCTTCTCCCCATATTTTTCCACGTAGAGCGCGAGCAGCGGATCGTCCGCCAGGCTCTCGAACGTGAAATAGGTGATGTTCTCGGCATGGGCCGGTACGGCTGCTGCGCCCGCGACGAGGGCAACAGCGGTCGCTGAGGTGAGGTATTTCATGAAGGTCATCAGATAGCGTCTCCTGGCGCCAAGAGGGTAAGATGTCCGGCGCGTTTCCCCCCGCAATTGTGACAGGGTAATCACTTTTGCCCGGGCAGGGGAGTCAGAAAGTAACCTGGCAAATTCCCCCTACGACAACTTAGTTTGACCCGCGTGGGAGCTGCTCGAGGAAGGTTTCCGGATCCATTGCGCTATCGCCAGACTCGGCCGCCGGGTCCTGGGCGGGTGCCGCGCCGCTCGCCGAGCTTGATGAATCCCCTGCCTCAGTGGCTTCTTCGGGCTCAGGCTCAGGCCCAGGCCCAGGCCCAGGCTCAGGCATCGGGGGTGTGGTTTCGGCGGACGGGGGGGCCTCCTCGCTCTCGATGGCTGTCTCGGGCTCTGAAATGGGCGTCGCGCCGCTCAAGAGATAGAGCAGCAGGGCCAGAAGCAGCAGAACGGCGGCGACGACGATGAGACGGCTGCGATCCATGGCGTTTTTCTCTCCCGGGGAACCGGAACTCTAGGCGAGGCATCCGGGCCGAGCGAGATCCGTGTTGCCACACTTAACTCCGTAACGTGCAGGAGATTGCCGGCGCGCCCCGCCGCCGCATAATGTGACGCATTGACTGATTTGGACAGACCGCACGCCAGCATGACCACGCGCTCTCTCTCGAAACGTCCCTCCAAGACGGCACCGCGCGACGTCGCGGCCGAATTGGAAAAGCGCCTCGCGGCCCTCCCCCACGTGGCGCAGGTCGATTGCATGCTGGCTGATCTCGCCGGCACACTTCGCGGCAAACGCTACCCGCGCGATGAGGTGATGTCCGTTTTCAGGAACGGCATGCAGATTCCTGAATCGCTTTATCTTTTGGATTGGCGCGGGGAGATGACCGATCCCTTCGGCCGCGGCTTCGGCGACGGCGACCCAGACGGCACGGCCTGGCCGATCCTCGAGACCTTCGGGCCGGTCGCGAATGTCGCCCCGGCGCGCGCGCAGGTTCTCATGTCCATGCGCGATCACCATGGCGAGCCTTCGAAAGTCGAGCCCCGCAACGTTCTCGCGAGCGTTCTTCAGAAATTCGATGAGCTGGAGCTGACGCCCGTCGTCGCGTTGGAGGTGGAGTTCTTTCTGCTCGATCCCGCACGCACGGCCGATGGGATGATTCGCCCGCCTCTTTGCCCCGCCTCCGGCGAACGCGAGCGCGCGATCTCGGTCTATGGGATCGAGGATCTCGATCGCTACGGCCGCTTCCTCGAAGCACTGACTGAGGCGTGCCGTATCCAAAACGTGCCGGCGACGGCTGCGACCTCTGAATACGCCCCCGGACAATTCGAGATTAACCTCAAGCACTCATCACAAGTCCTTCAAGGCGCTGATAATCTCATCTTCTTGAAGCAATGCGTGAAGACGACGGCGCTCGCCCACCAGATGCGCGCGACCTTCATGGCCAAGCCCTATGCGCTTGAAGCCGGAAGCGGGCTGCATGTCCATGCGAGCCTCTTGGATAAGGCAGGCAGGAACATCTTTGACGACGGCTCGCCCGAGGGTTCGCTGGCTCTGCGCCACGCCATCGGCGGCGTTGCCGCGACGATGCAGGAGGCGATGGCGGTCTTCGCGGCAAACCCAAATGCCTTCAGGCGTTACCAGCCGAACCTCTTCGTTCCGATGAACCGGCATTGGGGCGTCAACAACCGCTCGACGGGTCTGCGCGTGCCGGCGGGCCCGGGCGAGGCGCGGCGCCTCGAGCATCGGGTTTCGGGGGCGGACGCGAACCCCTATCTGGTCGCCGCCGCCGTTCTGGCCGGCATGCACCATGGCCTTACGAACGCGATCGATCCGGGACCTCCGGCAAACGGTAATGTCTCGGACACGGTCGATCCGACGTTGCCGTTCCTCCCCGAAACCGCGCTCGCCGCGATGGAGGCGGGATCGGTGCTCCGCTCGTACTGGGGCGAATATGTCGACATTTATTGCGCGTCAAAGAAGGTGGAGCTGGAACGCTTTCGCGGCCAAATCGCGCCGCACGAATACGATTGGTACCTCTGAGCGCGGAAGGCTACGCCGCTTCGTCGGCGCGCGCGCCGTCCGCATCGGGGCTCTCGGCCTCGGCTTCGGCGCGCTCTTCCGTCAGATCCTCCTCGGACCCGTGATCGGGCAGCCCCTCGGGGCGGGCGAGCACGAGCGAGAGCGTGACGGTCGTTCCCTCGCCGGGTTCGCTCTCGATCGAGAGTTCGCCGCCTTGCAGCTCGACCAGCGATTTCGCGACCGCGAGCCCCAGCCCAAGCCCTGAGGATTGCTCGCCGCGCAGGAACGGCGCGCCCAACCGCGCGAGCTCGGTATCGGCGATGCCGGGCCCGGAATCCGCGATCCGCACGTGCAGGCTTTCCGCGCCCGCCTCCCACGTGATCATGATGCGCCCGCCGCTCTGCGAGAACTGCACGCCGTTGACGAGCACGTTCATGATCGCCTGGCGCAGCGTGTCGCGGTCGCCGCGAATGGCGGGCGGGTGACCGACCTTGCCAACGATGCGGATCTGGCGCTCATCGGCGAGCGGTCGGACGAGCGCTGCACATTCGTGCAACAATTGCTCGACCGCCAGCTCGTCGAGACTCATCCGCATCTCGCCGCGATTAATCGATGCCATCGCGAGGAGTTCGTCGACGAGATAGAGAAGCTGCCGCCCGCTCGCGTGAATATCGCGCGCATATTCGACGTATTTGGGATTGCCGGTCGACCCAAGCGCGCCCGAAGCCATCACTTCAGAGAAGCCGAGTATCGCGTTGAGCGGCGTGCGCAATTCGTGACTCGCGCCCGCCAGCAGATCGCTCCTCACCCGCTCGGCCGTCTGGGCGCGTTCCTCCGCCAGCACGAGCGCGGATTCCGTCGCCGAGAGCGAAGCGCGCAGGCGCTGCTCCGTCTCGGCCGCGCGCACCGAGAGCGTGACGAATGCATCTTCGAAGCGCTGCTCCTTGCGACGGAGGCGGCTGCGGGTGACGCGCGCATCTTCCGATTCCCGCACGACCAGCATGACGAGCAGCGCGACGCAGATCGCGGGCCCCAGCACCAAGAGCGCATAGGTCGGCAAGGATTGCGACCACGCGCTGAGGATCGGGCCCAGCGGCCGGACGAGCACGATGCCGAACTCGGAATTGGGGATGGCCTGCGTGCTCGCCAGGAACTCGGCGCCCCCCGAGACCGTGAGGTAGCGAAGGCGCGGTGTTTCGCTTGTCAGCCAGGAGGACGGCTGGATCGCAAGCGCCGAGAGAAGCGCGTCGGAAACAGGTGTCCCGAACGCGAAGGTCCCGTCGCGCCGCATCGCCATATAGCCGTTCGCCGCGCCGTCCCGCGCGGCAAGGTCCGAGAGTGTCGCCTCCATCGCCTCGCGCGAGCCGCCGGCGCCCAGCAATTGCGAGAGGAGGATCGTCTCGCGGCGGATGTCCGTCTCCGCCCTGTCGAGCGCCCCCGCATAGTCCCGGCGCAACTGCATCATCACCGAAACCGCAATCGCGGCGACCAAGAGCCCCACCGCCAGGAGCGCGAGCAGGCGCGTGTTGACCGTGATCCCGCCTTCGGATTGGCCTGCCAGACGATCGAAAACCGCCCGCGCGCGCGGTGCGAAGCGCGAGGCTTGTGCGGTTACATCGCCGGATCGCTCGGTGAGCGCCCCAGCGGCACTGCTCTGATCGTCTGACACAAATCCGCCCTGGCCGTTCGATCCGCCCGTAGCGCGAATCGATTCCCTAACGATTCATTATGGGGGAGGGTCGAGGCGTGTCACGCACCCTGTGCTGCACAGTGCCGTTGCGCGTCCTTCAGCTCGGCGTGCCGAGGGCCTTGACGACCACTTCCTGAACGTTCCGCGAGAGGCCGCGTTTCGCTGCGAGCGATTTGAGGGCCGCCTGCATCTTCGCCCGGCGCGGCCGCCCAAAGCGGCGCCAGCTCTCGAACGCGCCGGCCAGCCGCGCGGCGACCTGCGGGTTGAGGCGATCGAGCGTCAACACCATCTCGGCCGCGAAGCGGTAGCCCGAGCCGTCCGCCGCGTGGAACCGCAGAAGGTTCGAATGCGCGAAGGCGTGAATGAGCGCGCGCACCCGGTTGGGATTGCGGATGTCGAAGGCGGGATCGCGCATCAGGCCCCTTATCGTGTCGAGCACGTCCACCCGGGTGGAAAGGGCCTGCGCCGTCATCCATTTGTCGAGGACGAGCGGATGGCCCGCATAGCGCTCGCGAAAGGCCGCGAGCGCCTTTGCGCGGCTTGGCCCTTGCGCGTCGACGAGGAGGGCGAGCGCGCTCGCGCGGTCGGTCATGTTGCTCGCGCGCTCGAAATGGGAGAGCGCGCGCGCCGCGCCGCCATCCGCATCGCCGACGCAGAGATAGCGAAGGCACGCATTGCGCAGAGCCCGGCGTCCCATCTGTGCAGCGTCAGGTTGGTAGGCCTCGTTCGTGTCGAGCCCGGTATAGAGGGCTTCGAAGGCATCGCGGTGGGCCAACGCGAGGGCGCGCACCAAATGCTCGCGGCCCCTGTGAAGCGCCTCGGGATCGACGACATCCACGGCCTGCGAGACGTCCTGAAGACCCGGCAGCGTGATCGCGAGCGCCGTGAAGGCGCGGTCGCGATGAGCATCCTCGAGAAGCGACCCGAACGCCTCGATGAACCCGCGATCAGACGTCAGGCGGCGCCCCTGTTGGGCGGCCTTCGAGAGCTTGACGATGATCCGCTCGCCGGCCCGGAACCCCGCCTCCCAGCGGTTGAATGCGTCATCATCGTTGCCCATCAGGAAGATCTGATCGGAGAGGCGCTGCGGCGATTTGATGGTGACGGGCGCCGAAAAACCCCGATTGAGCGAGAGGACCGGCTTTTCTTTGAGGCCCGCGAAGCTGAAGGTCTCACGCGCCTTGGTGAGGTGCAGGACCCGCTCGGCCGGCGCCTGCCAGGGCGCTTCGCCGGCCAGCGCCGCCGGGCGCGACGTGCCGTCGGGCGAAAGGAACGCCAAGCGAAGCGGCAGATGATGCGGCTCCTTGCGTTTTTGGCCGGGCGTCGGCGCCGTCGATTGCGATACCGTGAGCTTGAGATCGCCGCTCTCCTCGTCGAACCGGGAGGAGACGGTGACAATCGGCGTTCCCGCCTGGCTCCACCAGCGGCGGAACTGAGTAAGGTCGGCGCCGGTCGCGTCCTCGAAGCACGTCACGAACGCATCGACGGTCGTCGCCTCGCCGTCGTGCCGCTCGAAATAGAGGTCCATGCCGCGCGCAAAACCGTCCTCGCCGAGTACGGTCCGCAACATGCGGCAGATCTCGGCGCCCTTCTCGTAGACGGTCGCCGTGTAGAAATTATCGATCGTAAGATACGAGTCCGGGCGCGGCGGATGCGCGAGCGGACCGGCATCCTCCGCGAATTGGCGAAGCCGCAGCAGCTTCACGTCCTGGATCCGCTTCACCGCCGAAGAACCCATCGCCGCTGAGAATTCCTGATCGCGGAAGACCGTCAAGCCTTCCTTCAGGCAGAGCTGGAACCAGTCGCGGCAGGTGATCCGGTTGCCGGTCCAATTGTGGAAATATTCATGCGCGACGACGGATTCGATGTTGGCGAAATCGGCGTCGGTCGCCAGTTCCGGATCCGCCAGAATGTACTTGTCGTTGAAGATGTTGAGGCCCTTGTTTTCCATGGCCCCGAAATTGAACGCGCTGACCGCGACGATCATGAAGATGTCGAGATCATATTCGCGGCCAAAGGCTTCTTCGTCCCAGCGCATCGCGCGCTTGAGCGCGTCCATCGCGTAGCGCGCGCGGGGCTCGTTGCCCGGCTCGACATAGATCTTGAGCGCGACATTGCGCCCGGAGCGCGTGCGGAAACTGTCCTCGAGCACGCCCAGATGCCCCGCGACCAGCGCGAAGAGATAGGAAGGCTTAGGGTGCGGGTCGTGCCATTCCGCAAAGCGCCGGCCGTCTTCCAGCGTTCCCGAGGCGACCGGGTTGCCGTTGGCGAGAAGGACGCTCGCAAGCGAAGGATCGGCCACGATCCGCGTGCGATAGGTCGCCATCACGTCCGGCCGGTCGAGGGCATAGGTGATACGCCGGAAGCCTTCCGCCTCGCACTGCGTGCAGAAGACGCCGTCGGAGAGATAGAGGCCCGAGAGCGTGGTGTTCTCGGACGGATTGATCTCGACCTCCGTCTCGACGGTGAAGGCAGGCCCCGGCGCGCTGATGAAGATTTTGGTCTCCTCCAGCCGGTAGTCCTTCGGCCGGAGTTTCCGCCCGTCCACGTGAACGGCGATCAGCCGTAGATTTTCGCCGTCGAGAACGAGTTCGGGCGCGACCGTCGAGCCGCACGATTCGACCGCCAGCCGCGCCTTGACGCGCGTCCGCCGCGGCGCGAGCGCGACATCGAGGTCGATCGTCGTCACGGTGAAATCGGGGGGACGGTAGTCGCTCCGCCGGATGAGCGGCGTGGTCTCGCGTTTCATGAGGCGGTGGGCTCGTGCGTCGTCTAAGGGGGGTGTGCCCACCATAGCAAGAGTCTGCCTGCTTGGAACCCGGCGGCGTGCGCCGGCCTTCCCTCAGCCCTCGATGAACTTGATCAGCCGGCGCGCGTCTTCGGCGAGCCCGATCACTTCCTGCGACTCATCCCCCGTCGCCCGCGCGGCGATCTCGGTGAGCGCGGCCGCGATGGCGAGCAGTTTCGGCGCCGTGGCGATGAGGCGGGACTGCCCCTCGATACGCCTGGGGTCGAGATCGTATTCGGCGCCCGGCACGCGCCACCCGCCCCAATCGGTCTCGCCGGTCATGACGACTGGATAACTGCCGGGGAAGGGGTGGTGCTTGCAGTCGATCTCGGGCTGCCATTTGTTCCGTGCCCGCACAATCCGCCACGTTTCCTTGGGCATCTGTGCGATGTCGAGCGTCTGGATCTGCTCGGCTTGCAGCTCTTCGGCGGAGAATTCGCGGCCAAGGCCAACGTCGTAGAAGATGCGCAGAGGCTCATCGAGCCCCTTCGCCCATTGCGGCAAGACGCGCTCGATGATCGCCCAGGTCCCGACCGGCTTCACGTAGACGCGTTGATTCTTGTGAAATTGGGCTTTTGCCATGGCTCGGACTGAAGGATCGGCGCGCGTCCGTCAAGGGTGCGGGCGCGTCTCCTAAAACGAGGTTAATCGCCCGCCTGGGGCAGGGCGGACTCGCCACCTGTTTTCGGCGCCCGGCCAAGGCGCTTGGCCACCCAGCCGCCGGTCTCGGCAGACATGACATAGATCGAAGGGACGACCAGCAGGGTCAGGATTGTGGAGGACATCATCCCGCCGATGATGAGGACCGCCATTGGCGCGCGGAACTCGGCACCCTGGCTGACTGAGAGGACCGGGGGCAACATACCGAAGATCATGGTCAAGGCGGTCATGAGCACGGGGCGAAGGCGCACGACGCCTGCCTCTAGCATGGCATCGAGCGCGGAGAACCCGCGCTCCTGGCGCGCCACGTTGGCATGGTCGACGAGCAGAATGCCGTTCTTCAACACGATGCCCATCAGCGCGATGAGGCCGATCTGCGCGAACATCGACATCTCAAGGCCCGACACCTTGAGCGCGACGAATGCCCCAAAGAACGAGAGCGGGGCGGACAACATCATGATGAGCGGCTGCCCGTAGGAGTTGAACTGGCTCGCCAGCACCATGTAGAGCGCGAGCATCGCCATGGCGAAGGCAAAGAAGATGGCGCGGCCCGTCTCCTCCATCCGCTCGACGCTCCCGACCGGCGTGAAGCGATAGCCTGCCGGAATGCCGACTTCATTGGCGATCTCGACGACCCGTTTCGCCGCTGGCCCCATTGAGACGCCTGGCGGCAGGTTAGCGAGCACGGTGATGGCGCGGGCGCGATTGCGCCGGTCGACCTGCGCCGCGCCCTCCGCGACCGCGATCGTCGCAACGTTCGTCAGGTCGATCAGCGAGCCGTCCGCGCCGCGCACCTGGATGAGCGAAAGCTTGGAGAGATCGTCGCGCTGGTCGGCCTCGAGCCGCACGCGGACGTCGAACCGTTCGCCATCGTCCTGGAAAGTGGTCGCCTCCACGCCGCCGACCATCGCGCGCATGGTGGTTGCGAGCGAGCGGATGCCGATCGACATGTCGGCTGTACGCTCGCGGTCGACGAGGATCTGCACTTCCGGCTTGCCGGCTTCGTAGCTCGTGCGCGCATCGGCGTAGAAGCCGGTCTCGCGCATCGCCGCGAGAATGGCCTCGGACTTCTCCCGGAGGATCCCGAGATCGGGCCCTTCGAGCGAATACATCAGCTCATAGCTCTGGCCGTTGCCCTGGATCCACGGCACCTCGGTGACCGAGATCGTCATGGCCTCGGGCGCGAGCTGCATCATCGTCTTGCGGGCAAGGTCTTCGAGGTCGCGTTGCGAAATGTCCCGCTCGCCCTTTTGCGCCAGCGAAACATAGTAGCTGATCCGGCTGATCTTTTCGTCCGCCCCGCCGCCGATCGTGAAGAAGACGTCGCGCACATGCGGCAGATCCTGGAGGCCAACGCTCACACGGTGGCCGACTTCCTTGGCGGCCTCGACGCCGACGCCGAGCGGTAGATCGATCTGCCCGATGAATTCCGACCGGTCGGCGCGCGAAGAGAAGGCCGAGGGGATTGTCCCCGCGACGAAGAAGCCGAGAAAGATCGTCGCGACCGCGATGAGGGCGACGATGCCGCGATGGGCGAGCGAAAGCCGCAACAGCCGCGCGTAGAGGCGGTCGACCATCGCGTGATAGGCCTCCAGCCAGCGCGCGATGGGACCGTGCTGCTTCTCGAGTCGCAGGAAATTCGCGCAAAGCATCGGCGTCAGCGTCAAGGAGACGAGGAGCGACACCAGCACCGCGAACGTGACCGACAGGCCGTATTGATAGAAGAACTGGCCAACAACGCCTTCCATGAAGCCGATCGGCACGAAGACCGCGCAGACCGCGAGCGTGCCCGCGATCACCGCCATGCCGACTTGACCCGTGCCCTCGATCGCCGCCTGCATCGGCGTGCGGCCTTCCTCGAGCTTGCGGTGGATGGATTCGAGCACGACGATCGCATCGTCGACGAGCAGGCCCGCGGCGAGTTGGAGCGCCATCAGGCTCTGCATGTTGAGCGTGAAGTCGCCGAGATAGAAAAGGAAGAAGGTTGAGATCAGCGAGGTCGGGATCGCGAGCGCGACGATGATGGTGGCGCGCAGGCTCGTCAGGAACGCGAAGACAACGAGCGTGACGAGCGCGATGGCGATATAGATGTCCTTGAAGACGTCGTCCTTCGAGCCCTCGATGAAGATCGAGGTGTCGCGCGCGACGGCGACTTCGATGTCGGGCCCGAGCAGCGGGCGGATGCGCTCAAGCTCCAATTTGACGGCTTGCGCGACAGCCAGCGTGTTCTCGCCGGACTGGCGGCGCACATCGAGCGAGATGCCTGGCCGCCCGTTCAGCTCGGCATAGGTGCGCTCGTCCTTGAGGCCCTCTTCGACCCGCGCGACGTCGCCCAGAAGCGTCGGCACGCCGTTCGCGCGATAGGCAACGACGACCTTGGCGAAATCGGGAACGCGCGTGACCTCGCCCATGGTCTTCAGCGACAATTCGGTGATTCCGCCGCCGGCCTCCAGCCGCCCGCCCGGCACGTCCGCGTTTTCGCGGTGGAGGGCGTTGATGACGTCCTCGGCCGTCACCTGATAGGCGCGAAGCTTCTGCGCATCGAGCCAGATGCGGATCTCGCGGTCGCGCCCGCCGATCAGTTCGACCGACCCGACGCCCGAGATACGCTCCAGCCGCTGCTTGATGACAGTGTCCGCGAGGCGCGTCAGTTCGCCGATCGGGCGATTGGCCGACACCATGACGGAGAGAATGGGCTGCGCGTCGGGATCGACCTTTTGGACGATCGGCGGGTCAGCATCGCTGGGCAGGTTACGCTGCGCGATCGCGACTTTGTCGCGCACTTCCTGCGCTTTGACGTCGCCGTTCGCTTCCAGCTTGAACTCGACGAAGACCTGACTGAGGCCCTCGCTCGACACCGATCGCAAGCTTTGCACGCCAGCGATCGTGTTGACCTGCTCCTCGATCGGCTCGCTGATCTCGCTCTCGATCGTGCCAGGCGAGGCACCTTCGAGCGTCGTCTGAACGGTCACGTATGGGAATTCGACGCGCGGAAAGAGATCGACGCCGATCCGGCCCCACGAGATGAAGCCGAGCGTCACCAGCCCGCCGATCACCATGACCGCGAGGACGGGCCGTCTGATGGACAGTTCGGCGAGTTTCATCGCGAGACGGACGCGGGCGCGGCGTCCTCCTTGAGCGCGACGCCCTCCGGGGCAATCCGCTCGATCGGCGCGCCGTCATAGAGCCGCTGAATTCCGGGGCCCGTCAGCACCACCGCGCCCTCGGAGAGGCCTGAGACGATCTCGATCGTTGCGGCATCGAGCTCGCGCACCTGCACGGGCACGCGCTTGGCGGCGTTGTCCTCCGCCTGGAAGACATAGCGGCTGGCGCCCGTTCCAAGCACGGCGCTGCGTGCGAGAACCAGCACGCTGCGGCCCTCCGGATCGATTTCCGCGCGCACGAACGTGCCCGGCTTGATCGCGTAGTCGGGGTTGGCGACCGCGAGGCGCACTTCCACGCCGCGCGTCGTCGGGTCTACCCGATCGTTGATGACGTCGACCTTGGCCGGCACTATGTCGTCGAGCCCGGCGACCGTCAGCCGTGCCTTCTGCCCGAGGGCGAGGCGGCCGAGTTCTGTTTCCGGCACCTGCACGATCGCGCCGACGACGTCGATCTGCATGATCTGAACGACGCCGGACGAGGCGCCCGACATGCCGCCACCCATCCGGGTCGCCATGAAACGCCCCTCATCGACGTCTCGGCGCGTGACGACCGCGTCATAGGGCGCAACGACGATGGCGTCCTCGAGCAATTGCTTCGCCTGGGCGAGCTGCGCCTCGGCGACCTTGAGCTGCGCTTGGGTCACCTGGGCGAGCGCCTTGGCGTCGTCCACCCGTCCTTGAGAGGCCGCGCCCGTGCGGCCGAGCTTGGCGAAGCGTTCGAGCTCTCGGGCGGCGTTGCGCGCCTCGGCCTCGGCGAGCGCGACCCGCGCCGCCAGCTCCTCGACTTTGAGCTTCAATTCGGTATCGCGTGTGCGGAAGAGAGGTTGGCCCTTCGTCACCCGCGCGCCGACGCGCACGAACACTTCCTCGATAATCCCATCGACCGACGGCCCGACATCGGTCGTGCGCAGCGCCGCGATCGTGCCCGTGCCGATGATCGGCTCGATGCGGGTCTCGCGTGCGACGGTCGTGGTTGAGACGGGGATAGGCGGGGCGACGTTCTTCGTCTCCTGCGTTTCCGAGGGGCCGCAAGCCGTGAGCAGACCCGCAAAGAGGACCACGAGCGTGCGCTGTGACGTCTGTCCGCCCATGCGGACCTCCTGACAAGGCAATGATGTTGACACGGGGAAGCAAACAGCATTTTCGTATACAAGTCTATAATCATCCCTGCGACTATATAAACGGCGACGAACAGCAGGTCAGGCGGTGGAGGGAATGGCGAGCCCGAGCACGAGCAGCACGAAAGAAAAGCGGCGCCAGGCGGCCGAGGCGGCGCCGGAAGGCGGCCGCACGCTTGCGGAGCTGAAAGCCAAATACGAGTTCGAATCGACCATCGGCTGGCTCTTCCACGACATTCACCGGGTCCTCACCAAAGGTTTCGAGCGGCGGGCGACCAAGCTCGGCATCACCCGGGCGCAATGGCGCGTCGTGATGGCGGCCCGCCGGGTCGATGGCCTGACGCAAACCGAGCTCGCCGATCTCGTCGACATGGAAAAGGCCCCGTGCGGGCGCTTGCTGGACAAGCTGGAAAAGGGCGGGTGGATCGAGCGCCGGGCGGATCCGCGCGACCGGCGCGTCAACCGCGTCCACGCGACCGACAAGATCGAGCCGATCGTGCCGATGATGCTGGAGGCGGCCGCGAGCCTCTTTGAGGATGCGCTGCGCTCGATGAGCAAGCGCGATATCGCCGAGCTCGTCGCCAAACTGGAGACGATCAAGGCAAACCTGGCCGAGACCGATCAGGATCCGGTCCTGCGCGGCCCGCTCCGCGACCTGTAATTGCCTGACCCCACGTCATCTTGCTTTCGCTGGCCGCAAGCTATTTCTTGTCCGGGCATTGGGACGAAGAGGGCGCCGCACGCGCATGGGCGAGCGAGGACGCCTCAAGAAGATCAGTCGTAAAGGGAGCACCGCGCATGAATTTCGATTTTTCCGACGACCAGAAGATGCTCAAGGAGCAGGCGCAGAAATTCCTCGCCGAGAAATGTCCGACCAAGGCCGTCCGCAAGATTCTGGAAGGCGATGAGCCGTTCGACCGCGCGCTCTGGAAACAGATCGCGGAGATGGGCTGGCTGGGCACCTCGATCCCGGAAGAATTCGGCGGTCTGGGCCTTGGCCATCTCGAACTCTGCGTGATCGCCGAGGAGTTGGGTCGCGCGCTGGCGCCGGTGCCGTTCTCCTCCTCCGTCTATCTCGCGACCGAAGCACTGTTGCTCGCCGGCTCGAAGGAGCAGAAGGAGAAATATCTCCCCAAGCTCGCAAGCGGTGAGATCATCGGCACGTTCGCGCTCGCCGAAGGCCCGCAGCCGCCGACGGTGAAATCGATAAAGGCGTCGCTGAGGGGCGGCCGGCTCTCGGGCGTCAAGACGCCGATCGCCGATGGCGACGTCGCCGATTTCGCGGTCGTCGTCGCGCGCTCGGGCGAAGGGGCGGGTGAGCGCGCGATCGCGCTGGCGATCGTCGATCTGAAGGGCGAGGGCGTGACCCGCAAGGCGGTGAAGACACTTGATCCCTCGCGCAGCCACGCCGAGATCACGTTCAAGGACGCGCCAGCCGAAGCGCTCGGCGCCGCCGGCGAAGGCTGGGACATCGCGCGCCGCGTGCTCGACCGCGCGGCGATCTTGATGGCGTTCGAGCAGGTGGGCGGCGCCGATGCCTGCCTCGCGATGGCGAAGGACTACGCGCTCAACCGCTATGCCTTCGGCCGTCAGATCGCTTCGTTCCAGGCGATCAAGCACAAGCTCGCCGACATGTACGTGCTGAACGAGCTCGCGCGGTCGAACGCCTTCTTCGGCGCCTGGGCGCTCTCGACCGACGCGCCCGAACTTCCCGAAGCCGCGGCCGGTGCGCGGATCTCCGCGTCCGACGCCTTCCACAACGCCTCGAAGGAGAACATCCAGACGCATGGCGGCATGGGCTTCACCTGGGAGCTCGACTGCCACCTCTTCTATCGCCGCGCCAAGATGCTGGGCCTTGCTTTGGGCGCGCCGCGCGTCTGGAAGGACCGGCTCATCACCCATCTCGAGCGTAAGAACGTCGCCTGAGCGCGGCCACCATCATCCCTCATCGGAGGACTGCAGAATGGATTTCAAGGACACTCCCGACGAAGCCAAGTTCCGCGCTGAAGTGCGCGCCTGGCTCGAAGCGAACGCGAAGCCGAAGAGCGCGACGGGCTTTTCAGCCGAGAACCCGCGCTTCCAGCAGAGCGAGCAGGAAGCGCTGAAGAAAGCGAAGGCCTGGCAGGCCAAGAAGGCCGAGGCGCGCTATGCCCGCATCACGTGGCCGAAGGAATGGGGCGGGCTCGGCGGCACGCCGATCCAGCAGGTGATCTACAGCCAGGAGGAATCGAAATTCGACGTCCCTACTGGTTTCTTCGAGATCGGCCTTGGCATGTGCGTGCCGACCGTCATGCACTACGCGGACAAGGCGACGTCGGAGCGGTTCGTGAGCCCCGCCATTCGCGGCGAGGAAATCTGGTGCCAGCTCTTCTCTGAGCCCTCTGCCGGATCGGACGTCGCGGGCCTTCGCACCCGCGCTGAGAAGGATGGTGATGAATGGGTCATTAACGGCCAGAAGATTTGGACGTCGGGCGCCCATTACTCCGACTACGGAATTCTTCTCACCCGCACGGACCCCAAGGCCCCTAAGCACAAGGGCCTCACGATGTTCTGGATCTCGATGAAGGCGCCGGGCGTCGAAGCGCGCCCGATCAAGCAGATGTCGGGCGGCGCCAATTTCAACGAGGTCTTCTTCACCAATTTACGCGTGAAGGATAGTCAGCGCCTGGGCGCGGTGGGCGATGGCTGGAAGGTCGCGCTGACGACGCTGATGCATGAGCGCCTCGCCGTCGGTGGCGGCGCGGGCGGCTCGGGCCCAGACGTCAACGAGCTCTTGATGCTCGCGCGCGAGACAGAACTTGAGGACGGCCCGGCAATCAAGAACGCTGCCGTCCGCGAGAAGATCGCGGAATGGTATGTGCGCGGCCAGGGTCTCAAATACACGACCTACCGCACGCTGACCGCACTCTCCAAGGGCAGCGTGCCGGGTCCCGAAGCCTCGATCGCCAAGATCGTCGTCGCGCCGAAGCTGCAGGACCTCAATTCTTTCGCGATGGATCTGGAGGACATGGGCGGGATCGCGGTCGGCGAGGATGCGCCCGCGATGGGCGCCTTCCAGCAGGCCTTCATGTGGGCGCCGGGCCTGCGCATCGCTGGCGGGACGGACGAAATCCTGCGCAACATCATTGCCGAGCGCGTGCTGGGGCTTCCGGGCGACATCCGTGTCGACAAGGACATCCCCTACAACGAGCTGCCGACGGGCCGGTAACGCTCGGGATCGCGAGAATGATCGGGCGGCGGAGATTTCTCCGCCGCTCTTTTCATGTCGGACCATCGCACCCATAGTGTTGCCCGGCAGGCAGGCGGTCCCTCCGGGCAAGACCGGCCACCCGAGGGAGGTTGCGCATGGCGACGACGGACGGAGCGCCCGACGGCCGCGCGCATCGATTTGCGGCAACGACGGAGACTGTCAGCGCGGGCAGCTACGCGTTGCTAGGCTTTCTGACGATCCTCAATGTCTTGAACTTTGTCGATCGCCAATTGCTCGCCAGTTTCGCCAATTTCGTGAAGCCCGACCTCAATCTGACGGATACCGAGTTTGGCCTTCTGACGGGCCTTGTCTTCATAGTCTTCTACGCGGTGATGGGCCTCTTCATGGGAGCGCTTGCCGACGTGCTGCATCGCCCGCGCTTGATCGCGGCCGGTCTGGCGGTTTGGAGCGCGCTGACCGCCGCCTCGGGCGCGGCCCGCGGCTTCGTATCGCTTGCGATACCGCGCATGTTTATCGGCATTGGCGAGAGCGTGCTCACGCCGACGTCTATGTCGCTGCTTGCGGATCGCTTCCCGCAGGCCCGCATGGGCTTTGCAGCAGGCTTTTACTACATGGGTGTACCCATCGGCGTCGGCGCGAGCCTGCTCGTCGCTGGATATCTCGGGCCAGCGATCGGGTGGCGCAACAGCTTTTATCTCCTGGGCGCCATTGGTCTGGTCCTCGCGCTGATAATGGTCTTCGTCCCGGAATCGCGTCGGCACCATGTGACGGCGGCGGTCGGGCGGCCAAACCTGCGCGTGATCGCAGGAACGCTGGCCAAGGCTTTGCGCGACTCTCCGGCACTGACGTTGACGATTGCCGGCGGCGTGACGACGCATTTCATTCTTGGCGCGGCCGCCTTCGAGCAATTGTGGTTCGTCCAGGAGCGCTCCTTCGATCGCGCGGTGATCGCCCAGCAAACGGGCTATATCGCGGTCGCGGCCGGTGTTCTCGGTACGCTCGCCGGGGGCCTTGGCAGCGACTGGCTGCTCGCGCGTACGGGCATTGGCCGCGCGATGTTTCTGGCAGTCCTGATGGCGCTCCTCCTGCCGATCAACGTTGCCTACCGGCTGGTTGATCCGGACTCGGCGTTCTTCTGGATCGGGGTTTGGGCGGCTTATTTTCAGTTGGGCGCGTTCTATGGCCCGACGTTCTCGACCGTCCAGGACCTTGTCCCGCCGCAGATCCGCGCGACGATCGTGGCGTTCTACATTCTCCTGTTGAACGTCGTGGGCCTCGGCGTCGGCATCACCGGTGGCGGGATGATGATCGATGCGCTGCGCGGCGCGGGCTCGACCCAGCCATACACCGTGACCCTCGTCGCGTTCACGCTGATCTCGGCCTTTGCGATCCCGCTCTTTTATCTTGCCGCACGCCGCTACGCAGCCGACCGCGCAAGGCTCTTTGCCGCGATGGCGTGAGCACAGATGGCCCCGGTCGACCGAAGGGCCCTGGTGGTTTTCATGCTAGAGCGCCGGATGCCGCGTGTGGAAGTCGGTGACCGATTGGCAGGCATGTCCCACTTTGAGAAGCACCTCTTCGCGCACGGCATGGCCGATGGGCTGGAAGCCGAGCGGCACGCTGCGCACATCGAACCCGCCATTGTGCGAGAGCGTTGCTTGGCCGGTCATGTCGAAGACGCCCGCGCGGCTGACGCGGCCCCAGGTGGGTTTTAGGCCCGTCAGTCCGGCGGCCGCGCTCGGAAAGCGGATCGAGCCGCCCATGTCAGAGCCCAGCGATCTTCAACGGCGATGGCTCGTGATGAGATGCGCCTGCTGGCGCCGCGGCGCGATCGGTTAAGACGGCCGGGTTTCGCTTGCCCCTCAATTCGATTGACCGTACGGGGGCGTTGCCGATACCGCAGGACGGCAAATCACCCGGCCAGCGCAGGAAAGCGCGCCGCCAGTCGCACAAAGGGACGAGAAGGACATGAGCCACCGCTTTTGCGTCGCCCCCATGATGGACTGGACGGACCGGCATTGCCGGGCCTTCCACCGCCATCTGACGCGTCGCGCGCGGCTCTATACGGAGATGGTAACGGCGCCGGCGGTCATTCACGGTGACCGCACGCGGCTGCTCGGCTTTGCGCCCGAGGAGCACCCGCTCGCGCTCCAGCTGGGCGGCGCGGACCCCGCCCAGCTCGCCGAGGCGGCGCGTATCGCGGAAGGCGTCGGCTACGATGAGATCAACTTGAATGTCGGCTGCCCGTCCGATCGCGTGCAGTCCGGACGCTTCGGCGCGTGCCTGATGGCCGAACCCCACCTCGTCGCGCGCTGCCTGGAAGCGATGCGCAAGGTCGTCGCGCTGCCCGTCACGGTCAAATGCCGGATCGGCATCGATGATCAGGATCCGGAGCAATCCCTGCGTGCCTTCCTGGATGCGGTCGAGGGCGCGGGCGTGACGACGATCATCGTCCATGCGCGCAAGGCCTGGCTGGATGGGCTGTCGCCGAAGGAGAACCGGGACATCCCCCCGCTCGACTATCCGCTCGTGCGCGCGGTGAAGCGCGAGCGCCCGCATCTGACGATCGTCATCAATGGCGGCATCGCCTCGCTGGATGAGGCGCGCGCGCATCTCGAGACGGTTGACGGCGTGATGCTCGGCCGCGCGGCCTATCAAACGCCGTTCCTCCTCGCCGATGTCGATGCCGCGCTCTTCGGCGAGGAACCGGGCGCGCGCACGCCCGCGGATATTCTCGCAGCCTATCGCGAGACGGTCGCGCGTGAGCTTGCGCGGGGCGTACCGCTGGCGGCGATGACGCGGCATGTTCTCGGTCTCTCGCACGGGCTGCCTGGCGGGCGGCGCTTCCGGCGTCATCTGGCCGAGAACGCGCACCGGCCGGGCGCCGGCCTCGCGGTCTATGATGGCGCCTGTGCCTGGCTATCGCCCGCCCGCGCCGACGCGCAAGCGGCTGCCTAAGGCGAGGCCCTCCCACCGCCATGACGATCGCCGGGATCCTGGAATTGCTGCCGTTCGCGGCGGCGCTGGCGGTCGCCGGTCTTGGCGCAGGTGTGCTGGCCGGCGTCTTCGGCGTGGGCGGCGGCATCATCGTCGTCCCTGCGCTCTATCAGGTGCTGACGATCTTCGGCGTGGACGAGGCGGTGCGCATGCATCTCTCGGTCGCGACCTCCCTCGCGATCATCGTGCCGACCTCGCTCCGCTCGCTCGCGGCGCACGCCAAGCGCGGCGCGGTGAATTGGGATGTCTTGAAATTATGGGCGCCCGCGATGGCGCTCGGCACGCTCCTGGGCGGCGGTGTCGCAAGTCTTCTCAGCGGCGAGGCGCTGACGATCATCTTCGGCGTCTTGGCGCTGGTGGTCGCGGTCCAACTCGGCCTCGGCCGAGACGATTGGCGCCTGCGCGACGGTGTGCCGAGGGGCGTCGTCGGCGCGGCGCTCCCGGCGTCGATCGGGCTCTTGTCCGCGCTGATGGGGATCGGCGGGGGAACATTCTCGGTCACCGCGATGACGCTGTGCGGCATCTCGATCCTCCAGGCCGTCGCAACCTCTGCCGGTCTCGGCTTCGTGATCGCGCTGCCGGGCGCGCTCGCCTACATGGTGATCGGCTGGGGCGAGGCCGGGCTGCCGCCTGCTTCGATTGGGTATGTCAATCTCTTGGGCTTTCTTGCCGTTGCGCCGGCGACGGTGCTGGGCGCGCCGCTTGGCGTCTCGATCGCGCACCGCCTGCCGCGCCGCGCGCTGCGGATCGCGTTCGCCTCGTTCCTCGCGCTGACATCGATCCGTATGCTGATCGCCGGTCTCGCGTGACAAAGAAAAACCCCCGCCGGTGAGCGAGGGTTGAGACCGATCGAAGCGGGCTCGAAGGGATAATGGATTTAGGCTGGCTTGAGATTTGCGGCGGCGGGCTTGCCGCGCTCCATCATCACTTCGTAGGTCACCTTCTGACCTTCGTTCAGGCTCTGCAGGCCAGCCTTCTGAACGGCGGTGATGTGCACGAACACATCCTTTCCGCCGCCTTCGGGCTGGATGAACCCGTACCCGCGCTGGGTATTGAAAAATTTGACGGTACCGACAGCCATGAAGGCCTCCAAGTCTAAGTCACGAGGGGCTCGCTGAAGACCACCTCCAGCGGGCGATCATCCGAGAGGGCTTCACATTCGTCTTCAGGTCATGCCCCGGCGGGCATTTAGCCATGGACTTGGTAGCGAGCAGTCACGGACAAGAGACCTATATGCGCGCAAGGCCGAATCAGCGCAATGGGGAAAACGGCGACAGGATCGCGAAACACTGATGACACGTCAGTGTTCCTGTCCGTTCAGATCGTCTGATCATACGCCCCGACTTGGGGATGTTTTTTCAGGCGGCCGTCGATGTCTTTGAACATGTTGCGCATATTGGCTTCCGACGTCGGGCTTTCCACGACGACGACGAGCGACGGCTTGTTTGAGGAGGCCCGCACGAGCCCCCAGGTCCCGTCCTCGAGAATGACGCGCACGCCGTTCACGGTGACGAGATCGCGAATTTTCTGTCCCAGAACGGGCGTCCCTTGCGCGCGCGCGGCCTCGTATTCGGCCGTGATCGCGGCAACGACGTCGTATTTGGTCTCGTCTGGGCAGTAGGGCCCCATCGTCGGCGAGCCCCAGGTCTTGGGCAGGTCGCGCGCCAGATCCGCCATCGATTTTCCCGGATTGCGATCGAGCATTTGAAGGATCGCAATGCCCGCAACCAGCCCGTCGTCATAGCCGCGCCCGATCGGCGGGTTGAAGAAATAATGGCCGCTCTTCTCGATGCCCGCGAGCGCCTTCAACTCGTTCGAGCGCCGCTTGATGTAGGAATGCCCGGTCTTCCAATAATCGATCCGCGCGCCCTGCGCCTTAAGGACCGGATCGGTGAGATAGAGCCCCGTCGATTTCACATCGACCACGAATTGCGCGCCGGGCGTGAGCTTGGTGAGATCGCGCGCGAGCATCACGCCCACTTTGTCCGCGAAGATCTCGTGCCCCTCGTTGTCGACAACGCCGCAGCGGTCGCCGTCGCCGTCGAAAGCGAGCCCGATATCGGCCTTGTGCTCCTTCACGGCCGCCGCGACCGCGTGGAGCATCTCCAGATCCTCCGGGTTCGGATTATAGCGCGGGAAAGTGTAGTCGAGCTCGCAGTCGAGCTCGATCACCTCCGCGCCGATCGCGCGCAGCGTGTCCGGCGCGAAAAGCCCGGCCGTGCCGTTGCCGCAGGCCGCGACAACCTTCAGCGTGCGCGTGAGCCGCTTGCCTTCCGAGAGATCGGCGATATAGCGCTCGCGCACGCCCGCCACATGGCTGTAGCTGCCGCCCGGCCGCGTTGTCCACGCGCCGCCGAGCACGATCTCCTTCAGCCGCGAGATCTCGTCCGGCCCGAAGGTGAGGGGGCGCTGCGCGCCCATCTTGATGCCCGACCAGCCGTTCTCGTTGTGGCTCGCCGTCACCATCGCGACGGCCGGGCAGTCGAGCGCGAATTGCGCGAAATAGGCGACCGGCGAGAGCGCGAGCCCGATATCGACGACCTCGCAGCCCGCCGCCTGCAGGCCGAGCGTCAGCGCCTGCTTCACGCTCAAGGAATAGGCGCGGTAATCGTGCCCGACGACGATGCGCGGCTTGACGCCCACTTCATGGAGGTAGGTGCCGAGCCCCAGCCCCATCGCCTCGAAGCCCAGGAGATTGATCTCCTGCGGAAACAGCCAGCGGCAATCATACTCGCGGAACCCCGTCGGCTTGACGAGCGGCGTCGTCTCGAACGCGGCGCTGTTCGGCGACAGGGCGGATTGCGGCTTGGCGAGCATGGGGCCTCCGGAAGGCGGGCAAGGGGGAAGGGCGGCGACGCCTGCGACTTCTAGCCAGCGGCGGGCGCGCTGGGCAATCCCGAAACGCGGGTAAAGTAATCGCCGATCGCGACCGTGTGGGTGAGGAGGCCGTGCACGGGCTCATAGACGTGAAACTGAAGGCCCGGCGGCTCGTCCGTCGCGATGAACTTCTCCGGCTCGCGCAGGTTGAGCGCGTAGGTATAGGCCGTAGAGGGCGCAACGCTGGCGACTGTTCCGCCGAAACGCGTCAGCATCGCGCGGTGAATATGGCCCGCGATCACGCGCTCGACCTGGGGATGCTGCCGCAGGATCGCGGCCAGCGCCACGCCGCCCTTGAAACGCAGGCTGCGCGCGTTCGGGATCCGCGTCTCGAAGGGCGGGTGATGCATCGCCACGATGGTCGGCGCGTCCGGCCGTGCGGCGAGCGTTTCGTCCAGCCAGGCGAGCCGCTCCGCGCATAGCTCGCCGCCATGGCTGTCCGCCATCATTGTGTCGAGGCAGACGAGGCGGACCGGCAAATCCTCGATCGTGTAGTGAAGGAATTTTCCGCAGCCTTCGAACTGCGCGGCGAACTGGGTGCGCATGCCCTCGCGCGTGTCGTGATTGCCCGGCATGACCGCATAGGGAACGCGAAGGCCCGAGAGGATGTCGGCGAGCGCCTCGAACTCCGCCGCGCTGCCGTTCTGCGTGAGGTCGCCCGTCGCGATTACGAGATCGGGCGTATCCGGCCATGCGTTGATGAGCGCGACGGCATTGGCGAGCCGTGCCGCCTCGTCGAAATGGGGATGATCGCCTGTCCCGATCGGCCCGCGCACATGCGTGTCGGTGATCTGGGCGAGGATCATGGCGCCCCGTCGATCAGCGTGAGCGTGTCGCCGCTCACTGAATAGGATTCGAGCCGCCGCAGGAAACTGACGCCCAGCAGCGAGGTCTCGAGCCCCGAATGCATCACCGCCGCCGGCACGTCGTATTTGACGATCGATCCGACCGCGATTTCCTCAAGGATGACTGGCGCGCCGCGCGCCTTGCCGTTCGCTGTCTGGAACATCAAACGATAGTCGAGATCGCGAGTCTTGATACCGGCCCGCCGTGCGTCGGATTGCGTGAGCGTGACGACCGAGGCGCCGGTATCAACGAGAAAGCGCACCGGCGCGCCGTTGACGCTCGCATCCGCCGCGAAATGCCCATCGCTCCGCATCCGGAAGACGACTTCGCCGGGGCCCGTCTCCTGCGCGGCGCTCGGCGCGAGCTCCGCGCCGACCCGCGCGAAAAGGACGCCTAGGTCGTCGCGGTAGGAATAGCCGAGCACGATCGCGAAAAAGGCTGCCCCCCAGAGCGTCGCCGCGGCGGCGGCCTGACCGAGGCTCTGGCGGAAATGGACGAGCGCCGCGCCGCCCACGAGGCCGAGCAGGACGATGCTGTAAACGAGCTGGCCCGGATCGCCGTCCGAGAGCGAGATCGCGTCGCTCGTCAAAAGCCAGATCACTAGCAGACCGGCGACCAGGGCGAGCACGAGGCCAAAGAGGGAATTATAGGTCATCGGCATTCCTTGACGACGCCCGGAAGGCAGCATGCACTCAGTCGACTATAAGCGTGTTTAAGAACACGCAATGACGCTTTTATGCATTTTATCGATGTGATATATTAGATAAAACATGTCGTGGTGTTAAATATGGCTAAGCTGTTCGACCTCGTGCGATCGCGCGGTCCGCTCGTGGGCCTGCCGGACTTTGAGCCCGGCTGGGTCTGGCTGACGGGCGCCGGGCCCGGCGATCCGGGGCTCTTGACGCTCCACGCCTTGAGTGCGCTCCAACAGGCCGATGTCGTCGTCCATGATGCGCTGGTGAGCGAAGATGTGCTCGGCTTTGCGAGGGCAGGCGCGACGTTCGAATACGCCGGCAAGCGCGGCGGCAAGCCGAGCCCCAAGCAGCGCAGCATCTCGGCCCGTCTCATCGAATTGGCGCGCGCGGGCAAGCGCGTGCTGCGGCTGAAGGGCGGCGATCCTTTTGTCTTTGGACGCGGCGGCGAGGAAGCGCTCGCGCTCGTTGAGGCCGGTATCCCATTCCGCGTGATCCCGGGCGTGACGAGCGGCATCGGCGGTCTCGACTACGCCGGCATTCCCACGACCCACCGCGAGACCAATCACGCCGTGACGTTCGTGACCGGGCACATGGCGGGCGGCGCGATACCCGATAGCGTCAATTGGCGCGCGATCGCGCAAGGCTCGCCCGTGATCGTTCTCTATATGGCGATGAAATACATCGACCGGATCGCCGCGGCGCTGATCGACGGCGGCCGCGACGCAAACGAACCCGTCGCCGTGATCGCCAAGGCAACGACACGCGATCAGCGCGTGCTGGAAACGACGCTCGCTTCAGCCGCCGCCGACATCGCGGCCGAAGCGATAGAGCCGCCCGCGATCATCGTCATCGGTGAGGTGGTGCGCCTGCGCGCCGGTCTCGACTGGCTGGGCGCGCTGACCGGAGGCCGCGTGCTCGATGCCGACCCGCTTGGCGAGCGGCGCCTCGACGAGACGGCCTAGGCGTTCAGCGCCTGCGGCGCCGCGCCGCGTCGCCGCGATCCCCAAGGCTCGCGAGCCGCGCGGCCAGACCCGCCATCACCGCCCGCCGCTCGGCTGGATCGAGTGTGGTCCACTGACCGATTTCCTTCATCGTACGCCCGCAGCCCAGGCAAAACCCGCTCGGCCCATCGATCTGACAGACTTTGGTGCAAGGGCTTTCGATGGGTGTCCACGGCGTGCTCATGGCGCTGAAATAGGCCGCGCCGCGCCCCCTGTCGAGCGCCCGCAGCCTGACGCAACGAAAGCTTTGCTGCCTTGAACGGGGCGGGGCGCAAGCTATCATCGCCCCAAACACGGGGATGCGCGCGGCCCCCCGCTACTTTGTGCTGCGCGCCGGTAACGACCGCCCAAGGAGACGACGCCATGGATGTGAAATTCTCGCCAGCGGAAGAGAGCTTTCGCGCCGAAGTGCGCGAGTTTATCGCGCAGAACCTGCCGAAGGATCTGGCCGGCATCGCGCGCGCCGAATACAAGACCCGCGATGATTATCTCCGCTGGCACCGCATCCTCTACAAGCAAGGCTGGATCGCCCCGGCCTGGCCGAAGCAATATGGCGGCACCGGCTGGACGCTGACGCAACGCTATATCTTCAACGAGGAGAGCGCGGCTGCGGAGGCGCCGATCATTCTGCCGTTCGGCGTCTCGATGGTCGGCCCAGTCATCTACACCTTCGCGAACGAAGAGCAGAAGAAGCGGCATCTGCCGGGCATCCTCTCGGGCGATGTGTGGTGGTGCCAGGGCTATTCCGAGCCGGGCTCGGGTTCCGACCTCGCGAGCCTCAAGACGCGCGCGGTGCGCGAGGGCGACCACTACATCGTCAACGGCCAGAAGACCTGGACGACGCTCGCTCAGCACGCGGACTGGATCTTCTGCCTCGTGCGCACCGATCCGAACGCGAAGAACCAGGAAGGTATCTCCTTCCTCCTCATCGACATGAAGACGCCGGGCATCACGGTGCGCCCGATCATCACGCTCGACGGCGCGCATGAGGTGAACGAGGTCTTCTTCGACAACGTGAAGGTCCCGGTCGAGAACCTCGTTGGCAAGGAGAACGAAGGCTGGACCTACGCGAAGTTCCTGCTGGTGCACGAGCGCTCGGGCATCGCGGGCATCGCGCGTTCCAAGCGCTCGATCGAGCGGCTGCGCAAGATCGCCGCGGCCGAGCTGATCGACGGCTCGCCGCTCATCGAGAACGATGAATTCGCGCGCAAGATCGCCGAACTCGAGATCGACGTCCACGCCCTCGAATATACCGAGCTGCGCACGCTCGCGAGCGAAGCGGCCGGCAAGGGCGGCGGCCCCGCCTCCTCGATCCTCAAGATCAAGGGCACCGAGATCCAGCAGCGCATCACCGAGCTGGTGCTCGAGGCGGTCGGCAATTACGCGAGCCCGATGGCGCGCCATCTCGCCGATGCGTCGAACGAGTTCATGCCCGGGCCCAGCCACGCCGTCGGCGCGGCGCAGACCTATCTCAACATGCGCAAGGCCTCGATCTACGGCGGCTCGAACGAGATCCAGCGCAACATCATTGCGAAGATGGTTCTGGGCCTTTAGGAAGGCGGGACAAGACTTTGAAGTAATCACGTGAGGCCGGGCCGAGACAGACGCCCGGCCCGGTGCGGGTGCCCGCGTTCAGCAACGGCTCGCGGGGGAAGGCAAGAACGGGAAACGCCAGATGGATTTTTCATTCACGGAAGAACAAACGCTGCTCCGCAATTCGGTGCAGAAATTCATCCAGGATCGCTACGACTTCGATACGCGCCGCAAGGTCGCGCGCAGCGAAGCGGGCTGGCGCCCCGAGATCTGGAAGCAGTTCGCCGAGCTCGGCCTTCTGGGCGCCGCGATCCCTGAGGATTTCGGCGGCCTGGGCGGCGGCCCGGTCGAGACGATGATCATCATGGAGGAGTTCGGCCGCGGCCTCGTGATCGAGCCGTTCCTGTCGACCGCCGTCATCTGCGCGAACGCCGTTCGCCACGAAGGCTCCAAGATGCAGAAGGAGCAATGGCTGCCCGCGATCGCCAACGGCGATGCAATCGTCGCCTTCGCGTTCGCCGAGCCGCAGGGCCGCTACAACCTCGCGGACCTGACGACGACCGCCAAGAAGAGCGGCGACGGCTTCACGCTGTCGGGCCAGAAGGCGGTCGTGATCGGCGCGCCCTTCTCGAACTATCTCCTTGTCACCGCGCGCACGAGCGGCGGCCAGCGCGATACGAACGGCATCACGCTCTTCGGCATCCCGAAGGACACAAAGGGCATTTCGCTGCGTGACTATCCCACCGTCGATGGTCTTCGCGCCTCCGAAGTCACCTTCGAGAACGTTTCGGTTTCCAAGGATTTCGTGGTCGGCGAAGTTGACAATGGCCTGCCGCTGATCGAACGCGTTGTCGATGAAGCCATCGCCGCGCTCGCGGCCGAAGCGACCGGCGGCATGAAGGTGCTGCTCGACACGACGGTCGAATATTCCAAGACGCGTAAGCAGTTCGGCACGCCCATCGGCAAGTTCCAGGTGCTTCAGCACCGCATGGTCGACATGTTCATGAACTACGAGCAGTCGGTCTCGATTACCTACATGGTGACGCTGAAGCTCGAGGAAGAGGCCAAGGAGCGGGCCAAGGCTGCCTCAGCGGCGAAGGTACAGATCGGCAAGGCCGGCCGCTTCATCGGCCAGCAGGCAGTGCAGATCCATGGCGGCATGGGCATGACCGACGAGCTGAATGTCGGCCACTATTTCAAGCGCTTGACGATGATCGACACCCAGTTCGGCAACATCGATCATCATTTGAAGCGCTACGCCGCGCTCTCCGGCCAGGACTAGCCGGCGGCTCGGTCGAGCCAGGCCGCGCCGCTTGTGGCCGGCAAGATCACCGTGAAGGTGGATCCCCTTCCGAGTGCGCTGTCGAGTGTGACGGTGCCCCCGTGTGCGGCGGCGAGACCTTTGACGATCGGCAGACCCAGGCCCGTCCCGGCGTCGCGCAGCGCGATGTCGTGGCGGGCCTGACCGAAACTTTCGAACACCCGCGCGTGATCGTCTGGCGCAATGCCGCAGCCGGTATCGCGAACGCCGAACGCGATCTCGCCCGTCCGGCGCACTGCGGCGAACAGCGTGACGATCCCCCCAGGAGGGGTGAACTTCACCGCGTTTGAGGCGAGATTGACCAGCATCTGCTGTGCCGCGCGGTGATCGGCAAGGAAGGTGAGGCCCGGCTCCGCATCGATCACGATCGAGACGGACCCCGCTTCCGCCCGCACCCGCAGCATCCGCGCGACCTCATCCGCGAGCTCGGCGAAGGAAATCGCGACCGGCGTGATCGTGCGGCGCCCGGCCTCGATTTTGGAGAGGTCGAGAATGTCGTTGATGAGGCCAAGCAGATGCAATCCGCTGTGGTGGATGTCGCCGGCATAGGAGCGGTAGCGCTCATCCGGCATCGGGCCCAGCGCCTCGGTCTCCATGATCTCGGAAAAGCCGATGATCGCATTCAGCGGCGTGCGCAGCTCGTGGCTCATATTGGCGAGGAACTCCGACTTCGCGCGGCTCGCTGTTTCCGCGTTGTGGCGCGCGAGTTCGGAGCGCGCGTTCGCCTGCATGAGCTGCTCGACCAGCGCGTCCTTCTCATCGCGCAGCACGAAGCTCTCGCGCGCGACCGCGTGCAGCTGCTGGAAGACGATGATGTGCCACCCAACGAAGGTGAAACCGATCACAGAGAGCATCCAATAGAACAAGCCTTCGCCCTGGAGCGGGGCAAGGATCAGCCCGCCGCCGAAGGGGATGATGACGTTGAGCGCGAACGCCTTCATGGGGCTGACGATCGCAACGCCTCCCGAGACCGCCGTTGCGAGGATCAGCTGAATGACCAGCTGGTTGCTGACTTCACCCGGGATCCAGAAGAGAAATGCGTGCGAGGCGAAGATGCAGTTGAAGACGAAATTCGACGACACGATGCAGATGATCGCCTGACTGAGCTTGCCGCTTTCGAGCAGGTGCCGCGAAAGCAGCAATAAGCGGTGGTTGACAATTGCCGCCGCGATCACGGCGCCCGTCCAACCCGCGAGCATCAGCGGGGAAATCCAAATCGAAAAAATCACGGCGATCGCAATGGCGAACGCGGAGAACGCGAAGCGGTGCGGCTCAAGATACTTGAACATCAGTCGCAGCTGCGCCGCGACCAGCCGCTCGGCCTTCGCATCGGCGAAGCCAGACATCTCCAGAACGCTGAGAAGGTGGGATAGCACGGCAGGTCGGACTCTGACGAGGGAAGGACCGGAAGGGAGATCGCCGTGATCAGCCTAGCGAGCCGGTCTTAACTTCTGTTTGCGCCCATCTGCGTCGGAGTGGTTCAGCTTGCCGCCGCCCGGCTTTCCTGCGGAATGGTAAATGTCCGGTTCTCGGGGAAGATGAGCGTGATGGTCGTGCCGCGCTGCAACTCGCTTTCCAGAGAAATACTTCCGCCATGCGCATCCATCAGCCCCCGGACGATCGGAAGGCCAAGGCCCGTTCCGCGATCGTTGGCGGCGATGTCGTGGCGAGCCTGCCCGAAATTCTCGAACACGCGCTCCAGGTCGCCGGGCGCGATACCGCAGCCCGTGTCGCTGATCCACACCGCCGTCTCCCCGCTGGCAAGCGGGGCTGCGGTCACCGCGATGATGCCGCCCGACGGGGTGAATTTGAGGGCATTGCCGACGAGGTTGATGAGGATCTGCCCCAGGCGGAAACGATCCGCCCTGAGCCCTAGCTCCGGGTCGATCTGCATCTCGATTCGCACGCCCGCTTGCCGGGCCCGGTGCGCGAAGAAGTGGAGCGACTCGTCGACCACTTGGCGCAGCGCAAGGTCTTCTTCCTTCAAGACCAGCGCGCCGGCCTCGATCTTGGCAAGGTCGAGGATTTCGTTGATGAGCGTGAGAAGATGATGGCCGCTCGAATGAATGTCGTTTGCATAGGCCCGGTAGCGCGAGTCGATCGCATCGCCCATCAGCGCGTCGCGGATCACTTCCGAAAAGCCGAGGATTGCGTTGAGCGGCGTGCGTAGCTCGTGGCTCATATTGGCGAGGAACTGCGACTTGGATCGATTGGCCTTCTCGGCGCGAATGCGCGCTTCGTCGGCCGCCTCGCGCTCGGCCTCGACTTCTGCGAAGAGGGCGAGGCGCTCCTCCTGAAGCTTCAGTCCACGGAGGATTGTGGCGTGAACGCCCAGCCCCGCGCCAATCATGAGGATCGAGAACGCGACTGTAAGGCCGGCGATCTCGAGATGGAGAAGGTCGCCGACGAGCATCGGCCTCAGATTGAGGACCGCGACGTAGGGGAGAACCGTCGCCCAGAAGACCGGCCGCAGCGACGCGCTGATCATCGCCGCGCCCGCGAGCGAGCACGAAAGGATGAGAATGTGCAGCAGGTGGTTGGTGAAATCACTGTCCACCCAATAGACGATCGCCATGCTTGCCCAAATGCTGGCGGTCATGCCCGAGGCAAAAACCTGCAGAAGGGTCTCAACGCCGGGATGGGCACGCCCCGCCTTGCGCCGCGAGAGATGGCGCTGACGGACAAGGAAGCCGAACAGGCAGGCCAAGGTAAGACTGCCAACCCAGGATGCGTGGACGCCAAAGGGAACGGTGTCCGCAAACATCGCCGCGATGCACAGGCCCGCCAACGGCAGCACGTAAGACGTTGGCAGCACGGCCACTTGGACCAAATCCAATTGCTGCTCGAGAATGCGCGCGTCCTCCGGTGTGGTCGGCCGGAGCGGCGCCACAAGGGCAGCCTTGACGCGATGGAAAATCGTACTGCGCATCATGCGACGTTACGCCCCGGAGCCTGAAGATTCCCTTTCGTCTTAGGCCTTTAGGCCGTGTTAACCTCTGCCCCAGGCAACGCAGG
Organism: Alphaproteobacteria bacterium; assembly: GCA_016124385.1. Taxonomy (GTDB): domain Bacteria; phylum Pseudomonadota; class Alphaproteobacteria; order Micropepsales; family Micropepsaceae; genus JACADY01. Next base: position 614,598 of record WGNU01000005.1, read on the forward strand.
GAGGAGCTCATGAGCCCGCTTTTGATCGATCGGCGCGGGCCGGTCGTCACCATGACGATTAACCGCCCGGAAATCCGCAACCCCTTGGGCGAGGAGGGCGACGGAGACCGCTTCCAGGAGGCCGCGCGGACCATCAACGAGGATCCGGGTGTGCGCTGCGTCATCCTGACGGGCGCAGGCAAGGCGTTTTCGGCGGGGGGAAACGTGAAGGCTATGCGCGAGCAGGGCGGCGCCTTCGCGGGCGCGGGCGTGCGCATCCGCGAGCGTTACCGCCACGGGATTCACAAGATTGTCCGCGCGCTCTGGGGGATCGAGGTGCCGATGATCGCGGCCGTCAACGGCCCCGCGATCGGCCTTGGCAATGATGTCTCGTGCCTCGCCGATATCCGCATTGCGAGCGATCAGGCGGTCTTCGGCGCGACGTTCCTGAAGATCGGCCTCGTGCCGGGCGATGGCGGAGCGTGGATCCTGCCGCGCACCATCGGCCTCTCGCGCGCGGCTGAGCTCCTCTACACGGCCGAGACGATCGATGCGAAGACCGCCCGCGACTGGGGCCTCGTCTCCAAGGTCGTGCCGCATGAGAGCCTGATGGACGAGGCGCGCGCGATGGCGGCCAAGATCGCGGCCCAGCCGCCGGACGTCTTGCGTATGGGCAAGAAACTCCTGCGCGAGGGCATGGGCGTGAGCTTCGATACGATCCTTGAAATGTCGGCGGCAATGCAGGCCCTGGCCCACCACACGGCCGACCACAAGGAGGCGATCGACGCCTTCTTCGAGAAGCGCCCCGGCCAATACAAGGGGGAGTGAGCGCGCTTTCAGGGAAAGGGTGCTTGCGGTTTCCCGCCCGGAAAGCGCGTTGGGAAACGTGACGCGCTTTCAGGGAATGGGTGCTTGGCGTTTCCCGCCCGAAATGCGCTAGGCTGCGCGCGCAAAATCATCGAAACGGGAGGAAGACGATGACCTTGGGAATTGTGGCGACCCTGAAGATTCAGGCGGGCAAGACGGACGAGTTCGAGACGTTCTTCAAGGAGCTTCAGGCGAAGGTCCGCGCGAACGAGAAGGGCTGCCTCCAATACGATCTGTGCCGCGCGAAGGATGATCCCACGACCTACGTGATCATGGAGCAGTACGCCGATGCCGGCGCGCTCGAGATGCACGGCAAGTCGGAATATTTCAAGGCGGCGGGGCCGAAATTCGCGGGCGTGCTCGCCGGCGCGCCGCAGATCGTGCGGCTCGACAAGCTGAGCTAAGGCGCCCTTACGGCGCCTCGGGTCCTTCGCCTTTGAGGCGGGCGGTGATCGCATCGGCGACCGCGCCCGCCTCGGGGCGAGATTCCTCGATCTGCCAGAAATAATCGATCCGCAGCACGCCGCCGGTGAGCGTCACCAGCGGCTCGATCGTCCCGATCGCCTGCGCGATGCGGATCTCCTTCACCTGCGCCGCGAAATCGGTTCTGAGGGCCGCATCCGCGCACACGGTGCCCAGCGCCTCGGTGAGGAAGGCGAAATCCTGACCGGCAGGAAGGAACGGCGTGCCGCCCGCCACCTCGCCCTCGGCGAAACTGGCCTTATCGACGGTGAGCGCGGCCGGTGCGCAAAGGCGCGCGATCTCGGCCTGCGGATCCTCCATCGCCATCGCTGACGTAGCGGCAAGCAGAACGAGCGCGGCCGCGCCGCCGCTCGCCTTGACGCGGCCTACGCCGCGGCTCACGCTGGCTCCAACAGTCACGACAATCGAGAGGATACGCGCCATGGATCTCGCCTTTTCGAAAGAGGATCTCGCCTTTCGTGACGAGGTCCGCGCCTTTGTCGCCGATAAATACGACGAAGATTTGCGCTGGAAAATGTCTCAGTCGAAAAACGGCTATCTCGACAAGGAAGGTCAGCTGAAATGGCAAAAGGCCCTCTATGAGAAGGGCTGGGCCGCGCCCAACTGGCCGAAGGAGTTTGGCGGCCCGGGCTGGACGGCGGCGCAGAAATATCTCTTCGATCTGGAAATGTCGGCGGCCGGAACGCCGATCGTCTCGCCGATGGGCTTGAAGATGGTGGCGCCCGTCATCATGGCCTTCGGCAACGATGAGCAGAAGAAGCGCTTCCTGCCGCCGATCCTTGCCTCCGACGTGTGGTGGTGCCAAGGCTATTCCGAGCCCGGCTCGGGCTCCGATCTCGCGAGCCTCTCCATGAAGTGCGAGGACAAGGGAGATCACTACCTCCTCAACGGCTCGAAGATCTGGACGACCCATGCTCAGTGGGCGGATTGGATGTTCAACCTCGTGCGCACAAAGCCCGGCGGCAAGCCGCAGGAGGGCATCTCGTTCATCCTCGTCGACATGAAGACGCCCGGCATCACGGTGCGCCCGCTGCCCACGCTCGATGATCCGGTCGACGGCCAGCAGGAGGTCAACCAGGTTTTTTACGAAGACGTCCGCGTGCCGAAGGAAAACCTCATCGGCAAGGAGAACGAGGGCTGGACCTACGCCAAATATCTCCTCGAGTTCGAACGCGGCAATGCCTATGGGCCTGGATTGCGGCGCGCGCTGATGAAGCTGCGCAAGATCGCGAAGCAAGAACGCGCCGGCGCCGGCGTGCTTTACGAGGATCCCGATTTCCGCGCGAAGCTTGAGGATCTCGACGTGCAGATCTCGGCGATGGAGTTCACGGAGCTGCGGATCTTTTCCGCCATGTCGGCGGGCCAGCGCCCAGGACCGGAATCGTCCATGCTGAAGTGCCGCGGCACGGAATTGCAGCAGGGAATTTCAGAGCTGATGGTCGAGGCGATCGGCACGAAAGCGCACCCCTTCATCCGCAACACGTGGGAGCGCCCGAACGAGGAGCGCCCGGTGCCGGATTATGCCGCCCCGGTCGCGCCGTACTACCTCAATCTCCGCAAGGCCTCGATCTACGCCGGCTCGAACGAGATCCAGCGCAACATCATGGCGAAGCTGGTGTTGGGGCTCTAAGCCCCCCACCGTTTTCATTTCAGTGTCACCCTCCGCGAAGGCGGAGGGTCCACGACTTGCTGCACTCATGGCAAGTTGAAGCCGTGGATGGTCCGCCTACGCGGACCATGACACGAGGATGCTGGAAGGCCAGAACCCCTCCACCTACTGACCGGCGCCGTCGCCGCGCGCAGCGGTCGGCAACCCTTGCGCGCTCTTGGCGAGCCGCGCGAGCTGCACGAACTCGGCGCGATAGCCAAACGGGTCCTCGCCCTTGGCGCCTTGCGCGAGCGCGATCACGTCATCGAGGCCGTATTGGCCGCTATGCGCGCCGCCCTTGACGATCTCGCCGAACCCGGCGACCGCTGAGGCGAAGCGCAGATCATCCGGCAGCTGATCGATCGCGGCGACCTGATCCGCCTTCGTCACCGGCCGCTCGATGAGCCGGGAAGCCGTCTCGCCCGGCAGCTTATAGCGCAGCCTCAGGAACGCGATCTCCGTTCCGCTGCCCGATGCTGCATCGGGCTTTGGCTGGCCGTAGCGCAAGGGATCGGCCATCTGCGCGGGCGAGCCGACGGGCGTGATCTCATAGAGCGCGGTCACCGCATGGCCGGCGCCGATATCGCCCGCATCCACCTTGTCGTTGTTGAAATCCGTGCGCTCCAGCAGCCGCGTCTCATAGCCGATGAGGCGGTACTCGGCGACCACGGCCGGATTGAACTCGACCTGGATCTTCACATCGTTCGCAATCGTGAAGAGCGTCGAGCCCATCTCCTCGACGAGCACCTTCTGCGCCTCGTTGAGCGTGTCGATATAGGCGGCGTTGCCGTTCCCGGCCTGCGCCAGCTTCTGCATGATGACGTCGTTGTAGTTGCCGCCGCCAAAGCCCAGCACCGTGAGCGCGATGCCGGTCTCGCGTTTGCGCGCGACGAAATCTTCCAGCGCGTCCGGATCGGTGATGCCGACGTTGAAATCGCCGTCGCTGGCAAGGATCACGCGGTTGACGCCGTCCTTGACGAACGCCTGCTCGGCGAGCGCATAGGCCTGCCGGATTCCCTCACCGCCCGCCGTCGAGCCGCCCGCTTCCAGGCGTTCGAGCGCGGCGAGGATTTGCCGCTTGTCGGACGTCGGCTCCAGCACCACGCCCGCCGCGCCCGCATAGACGACCATCGAAACGGTGTCGCCGTCTTCCAGCTTGTCGACGAGCAGGCGGAAGGCCTTGCGCACGAGCGGCAGCTTGTTCTCGTCCTGCATGGAGCCCGAGACATCGATCAGGAAGACGAGATTGGCCTTCGGGCGCTCCGCCTGCGGAAGATCGTAGCCCTTTATGCCGATATGGAGCAGCTGCGTGCCCTTGTGCCAGGGCGTGTCGTAGACCGCGACGGTCGGCTTGAAGGGCGCCTCGCGCGTTTCGGGCAGCGCGTAGTCGTAGTCGAAATAATTGACGAGCTCCTCGATCCGCACCGCATCGCTCGGCGGCAGCACGCCGTCGTTCAGATAGCGCCGCAGCACGCCATAGGAGGCGGTATCGACATCGATCGAGAAGGTCGAGACGGGCTCTTCCGCCGCCACCTTGATCGGGTTGGGCGTCGCGTCGGGATAGCGCTCGGTGTTCTCCGGCGGCGGCGGCGCGGCTGCGAAGCCGGTCTCGCCGCCGGCCATGTCGAACGCGATGGCGCCCGTCGGCTGGGGCTCGGCGACCGGCCGCGCGACCGTCTCGGTTTTGCTCTCGGCGCGCTCGCGCGGCAGTTCGGACTGTTTCGCAGATTCGCTGCACGCGACGAGCGTCAAGGCGGCGAAGGAGGCGGAGGCCGCGAGCCAGGCATAATGCGGCCGGCTGGGCATGGCTTGGCTGGTCATGAGATCTCCCCGACGAGGTTCAAGAGGCGGGGAGGCTGCGCGCGCTTCGGGGCGAGATCAGGCCCCAATCGTGGCGCGATTGGGGCTGTTGGAGGGCTTGTCATGCTCCGCGAAGGCGGAGCATCCACGTCTTGCTAGACGTGAACGTTGAAAATTCGTGGGTGGTCCGCCTTCGCGGACCACGACAACGAAGCGAAAGGCGCTTACTTCCCCGACAGCCGCTCGATGAACTTGCCGGTCTGCTCGCCGCCCATGAAATAGGCCTTGGCGCCGCCCATGTCGGAGATCTTCGCCCAATTGGCCGCGACCGTGTCGGCGGTCGCCTCGCCGCCCAGATGCATGCCGGGCGATTCGATGATCTGCGCGACCGAGAAGACGCCCGCGCCCGCCGTGAGAATGACGCCCGTCGGCGCATCCTCGCTGACGAGATAGACGACGCCGGGCGTGACGAACTGCGGCTGAAACGCCTTCAGCGCATCCGGCGGGAAGAGGCTCTCGGTCATCCGCGTCGCGGCGACGGGCGAGATCGCGTTGACCTTGATGTTGTCCTTCTGGCCTTCGAGCTTGAGCGTGTTCATGAACCCGACGAGCCCCAGCTTCGCCGCGCCGTAATTCGTCTGCCCGAAATTGCCGTAGAGCCCGGTCGAGGAGGTGGTGACGACGATGCGGCCATATTGCTGCGCCTTCATCAGGTCCCAGACGGCCTTCACCGGCTTCACGGTGCCCATGAGGTGGACGTCGACGACGATCTGAAAATCCTTCAGCTCCATCTTCGCGAAGCTCTTGTCGCGCAGGATGCCCGCATTCGCGATCAAGATGTCGATCCGCCCGAACGCGTCGATCGTCTGCTTGACCATGTTGGCAACGCCCGCATCGTCCGTGACGGACGACCCGTTCGCGATCGCCTCGCCGCCCGCCGACTTGATCTCATCGACCACCTTGGCCGCGGCCTCGGAGGAGCCGCCCGAGCCGTCTACCGCGCCGCCCAGATCGTTGACGACGACCTTGGCGCCGCGCTTGGCGAGTTCCAGCGCGTGCGCGCGGCCCAGGCCGCCGCCGGCGCCGGTCACGATCGCGACTTTGCCGTCGAAACGAATGCTCATGGGGAAAGGCCCTCCCAACCGAACCAATTGAAATGCAGGCCGGATTTGTGGCGGAGGGGGGCGGACGGGTCAAGCCGCAGGCGGTCGCACCCCCAGAAGCCGCCCGAACAGGCGCTCGGCCGGCGCCCGTGCGGGGTCCTCGACGGCGAGCGTGAGGAAAATGCCGAAGCCGAGCGAGGCGGCGAGGATCCACAGCGCTTCGAGCGTCCAGTCCGGCGTGAAGCCCAGCGCGGCGCGGATCAGCGGCAGCGTCGTGATGAACAGCCAATGGCCGATATAGACGCCATAGGAAACGCGCCCGAGGAACATCAGCGGCGCCAGCGCGAAGAAGCGCGCGAGGATCCCCCGGTCGGCGATGAGCGAGGCGAGAAACAGCGCCATCGCGAGCACGACCGCGCTGCGCGCCGGCCCGTGCGTCATCGTCCAGAAAAGAAGGCCGAGCGCCAGCACCTGCAGCGCGCTGAAGCCGAGCGCACCGAGAAGGCCGCCCGGTATCCGCCAGCGCCCGCTTTGGAAGACGAGCGCCATCCCATAGCCGGCGATGAAATCGACGAGCCCGCGATAGACGCCGTCGTGGAATGAAAGCCCCATCCGCCCCTGATCGGCGAGCGAGAAGAGGGCGACGATGCCAAGCAGCCCCGCGCCGAGCGCGAGCGCACCCCGCACGCCGAACCGCGCCCCGGTCGCGAAGGCGAGGAGCGGAAACAGCAGCACCAGCGCGAACTCGGCTGAGACGAACCACGCCGGTTTGTTCCAGGTGAGGCTGTCGTGCAGCCACCAGGCCTGAACGAGGAAGAGGTTCGAGAGGAAGCTCTCGGGCGTCCGCCCCGGCGTTCCTTGAACCTCCCAGAACGAAACGCCTTGCTCGCCCGCCCAATGGAGGCGGAGCGCGATCTCGAGCGCGAGGAGGAGAAGGAGCATCAAGAGATGCACGGGATAGAGCCGCGCCAGCCGCCGCGCGATGAAGCTGGCGGCATCGCCCCAGGCGATCCCCTTCTCGAACCGCGCGGCTGCGCTGCGCGCCAGCACGAAGCCCGAGAGCATGAAGAAGAAATCGACCCAAAGATATGCGCTGTGCGCGACGCCGCTCCACAGGCCCAGCGTCGGATAACCGTAGAGCTCGAAATAATGGAAGACGACGATCGCGAGCGCGGGCAGGCCGCGCGCGCCTGTCAGCGCGGCGATGGGCGCGGGCTTCACGCGGCGGCCGGCTTGCGGGCGGTGAGCCAGCGCCGCAGCAGCCGGCCGGACGGCGCCTCGACGAGCCGGAAGAGAAGCGCGCCCAGCAGCACCGAGAGAAGGATCACCGCGCCGAGCTCGATCCAGTGCAGCACCGGCCACCAGCTCTGAAACGGCGCGCCGAGGATCTCCGTCTCGGGCGGGGGATAGAAGGTCTGGCGCACGAAGCGCACGCCCTGGATGAGCGCGACATGGATCAAATAGATCGCGAACGACCATTCGCCGAGGATCATCAACGGCCGCCAGGTCGCCGCGCGCGCGACCATCCCCCGGTCGAACGCGAGGAGGAAGATGAGCGCCGCCATCGGCGCGACGATCGCAAGGTCCGCGAGCGTCCGCGCGGGCCCCGCGTAGAGGAGCGCGGCGATGATGCCCGCAACCGCGCCCAATTGCGCGAGGCTGTGATAGGCCTCCGGCAGCGGCCGCGCATGCTCGCGCTTCAGCGACACAAAGGCCGCGCTCAGCATCGCGCCGATCAGAAACGCGCCCAGCCCGCGATAGATCCCGTCATGGAAGGTGACGTCGAGCCCGCGCCCGGACGTGTCCGCGATCACGAGGAGGATGACCGCGCCCGCCGCCCCGGCCACGAGCGCGCGAAGGTTCATCGCCGGCGCCATCGCAAAGAGGATGAGCGGGAACAGCAGATAGAGAAAGAGGATCGCGCTCAGGAACCACGCGGGGCCGTTCCACGACAGCCCGTCATGGATGTTCCAGGCCTGAACGAGAAAGAGATTGCTGACGAACGTCTCCGCCGTGCGGCCGGGATAGGCCGCGACGTCGAGGAGCGGGATCCCGTCCGCGTCCGCGATCATCCAGCGCCGGACGACTTCCATGCCGAGGAAGATGAAGAGCGTCGCCAGATGCATCGGGTAGAGCCGCGAAATCCGCGCCGACCAGAAATCGCGCACCGCGCGGCGCTCAAGGCTCGCGAGCGGCTGCAGCCGATAGACATAGAAGAGCGTGAAACCCGAGAGCAGGAAGAAGAACTCGACCCAGATGAAGCCTTTGCCGGTTGAAACGTTCCACCATTCGGGCCCGCGATAGCCGAACGCCTCCTGGAAATGGAACGCGACGAGAAGGAGCGGCGGCACGGCGCGCACGCCGTTGAGGGCGCGAATTTCAGGAGCCTTCGCCGGCGGCGCCATGGGCAACCTCATCGATCGGGGGCGTGGAACGGTGAGGCCGTCGCGCCGGCGATGATCAGCCGGCCGGGCGATGCGCGCGGCGGGCCCCTCATCCCCCGAGGACCCCCGGCGCGCATGCGCCGCCGGAATCGATAGCGCATTTCGCTGACATTTGCGCGAAAGCGCGTGCGGCCCTTCCGCATCGTCCGATCGCTGACTAAGCTCGCGCCTCGCGTAGGAGGGGGATGAATGGAGTGGAGCGTGCCGCCGCAGCTGCAAAGCGCGCTCGGGCTACTGGGCCTCGTCGCGATCGCCTGGGGCCTCTCGGAGGATCGCCGCCGCCCGCCGGTGCTTCTCATTGCGGCGGGCCTTGGCCTTCAGATCGCGCTCGCCGCGCTCCTAACCGGGACAGACGCCGCCCGCGCAGTACTCGTCTCGATGAACGGCATCGTCACCGCCCTTCAGGATGCAACGCGCGCCGGTACCAGCTTCGTCTTCGGGTTCTCGGGCGGTGCCGCGCCGCCCTTCGAGGTGACAAACCCCGCCGCGATGACTTCGCTCGCCTTTCACATCTTGCCGCTCGTCATCGTCATGTCCGCGCTCTCGGCGCTCCTGTGGTATTGGCGGCTGCTGCAATGGGTGGTGGCGGGCTTCGCTTTCGCCCTCCAGAAGACGATGCGCATCGGCGGCGCGCTCGGCCTCGGGGCGGCCGCGAACGTCTTTCTCGGCATGATCGAGGCACCGCTCCTCATCCGCCCATACCTTGCGAAACTCAGCCGGGGCGAACTCTTCGTGCTTTTCACCTGCGGCCTCTCGACGGTCTCGGGCACCGTTCTCGTGCTCTATGCGAGCGTGCTCGAGCCCGTGATCCCCGGCGCGCTTGGCCATATTTTCGTTGCCTCGATCATCTCGCTGCCCGCGAGCGTGCTCGTCGCCAAGCTCATGATCCCGGACGACGCGGCGACCGCGGCGAGCGAGCGCATCGACCTTCCCTACCGCTCCAGCATGGATGCGATCGCGCAGGGCACTGAGGACGGGCTCAACCTCTATCTGCGCATCATCGCGATGCTGATCGTCGTGCTGGCGCTCGTCGCGCTCGGCAACATCATCTTGGGTACAGTCGGCGAGGTCGCGGGCGCGCCGGTGACGTTCGAGCGGTTGGCCGGCTGGGCGTTCGCGCCGCTCGTCTGGCTCTTCGGCATACCCTGGGGCGAAGCGCTCACCGCCGGCGCGCTCATGGGCAAGAAGACGATCCTCAACGAATTCATCGCCTATCTTGACATGGCGGGCCTGCCCGAAGGCGCGCTCAGCCCGCGCTCGTCCCTCATCATGCTCTATGCGATGTGCGGCTTCGCCAATCTGGGCAGCGCCGGGATGATGATCGCGGCCGTGAGTGCGATGGTGCCCGCGCGGCGCGAGGAGGTCGTCTCCCTCTCGCTGCGCGCGATCATCTCTGGCACACTGGCGACGGGGATGACCGGGGCCGTGATCGGCCTCCTCAACGCATAGGAGGCGCGCCGATGCGCAAGCTGCTCTCGTGGTCGCTCTGGGTCGCGGGCATGCTCGCCCTTTTGGCGGCACTCAACGATGCGATCGGCATCGTCAGCCTCGATTTGCAGATCGCCTTCATCAGAATCGACTTCCTGCACGTGATCATTGCCTTCATTTGCTTCTTCAACGCCTATTTGCAGGGCGAGCCGCGCTGGCTGAAGGACGAGGCCTAGGCGGCTGGCACGCCTCTCGAAAGTGCTGAGAAATTGTCAGAATGATCTTGCCGCTGCGTCGCATTCGCCCATAAGATCGCGTCGACAAGAACTGGCGCACATCAAGTAAAGCAAAATCATGTGCGCGCTTCCGAGGAGGGAGGGGGCGCATGCGGTCTCAGCCGCACACGGCGCACCGCCACGTGTCAGTGGGGGCGCTGCATGCCTATGGGCTGCCCAATATCGCGATGTCGATCGTGCATTTGCCGACCGCGATCTATGTGACGCCGCTCTATTCCCAATCGCTCGGCCTCAGCCTGACAGCGATCGGACTGATCGTCTTGGCTTCGCGCATCACCGACGTCTTCACCGATCCGATCGTCGGCATCTTTTCCGACCGGAACACCACGCGGATCGGCCGGCGTAAGCCCTGGATCATCGCCGGCATGCCGCTGATGGTGGGAAGCATCTGGATGTTGTTCGTGCCGCCCGAGGGCGCCTCGATCTTCTATCTCCTGGTCGCGCTCTCGCTCTACTACCTCGCGAACACGCTCATGGACTTGCCCTACAAGGCTTGGGGCGCGGACATGTCGCCCGACTACCGCGAGCGCTCGACCGTGACCGGCTACCGTGAGGCCTATGGCTTTGTCGGTCTGATCCTCACCCTCGCGCTGCCGGTTTTCCTGGTTCAGGTCGGCTACACGCAGATGACCGATTGGGTCTTCGCGCTCGCGATCACGACGGCGGTTGCGATTCCGGTCCTCTTCCTGCCGCCGCTGCTCTGGCTGAAGGAGCCGGCGGTGACGAAGTCGCAGCGCCCGCCCATCTCATGGCGGCGCGGCTTGCGGATCGTGTGGCGCAACGGGCCGTTCCTGCGCCTTTCGGTGATGTCGCTCTTCCTTCTGACGACGACGACGATGACGGCCGCGCTCTCGCTCCTTTTCATGACGCACGTGATGGGGCAGGCGAAGCACTTCCCCTTCTTTGTCATGCTCTACTATTTCTCATCGGTCGCCGGCATTCCTGTCTGGCTCGCGATCTCCAAGCGCATTGGCAAGCACCGCGCGCTCGCGCTCTCCATCTTCTGGCTCTCGCTGTGGAGCGCGCCGATACCGCTCCTGGGCCCCGATCTCTACTACCCGTTCGTTGCGCTGATGATGCTGAAGGGCTCGGCCGTCGGCGCCTTCTATTTCCTCCCCACGTCGATGGCCGCCGATGTCGTCGACATCGACACGATGCGCACGGGTGAGGCGCGCACGGGCCTCTATTTCTCGATTTGGGGCATGGTCGCCAAAGGTGCGGCTGGCGTCGGCACGCTCATCGCGACGATGGGGACGGGCTATTTCGGCTTTGACCCCACCTGCGCGTCGCCGGCCTTCGCGAAGGCCGGCGCGACCTGCCTCAACACGCAAAGCGATCTCTTCGCGCTCGCGAGCTTTTATTCGGTGATCCCGGCCATCGTCGCGCTCGCCTGCCTGCCGCTTCTGTGGTCCTACCCCGTGACGGAGGAGCGCCAGAAACGCATCCGCGCGCGCATTGCCGCGCGTCACCGGGCCGTTCCGCCGGGCTTGGGCGAAGCGCCGGCTGAATGAGCGATCCTGCGCCCCACACGCCCGCCCCGCCGCGCGCGGTGCCGCAGCGCACGTTGCTGGGTTACGGCCAGCTCGCGCTGCCGCTCGCGATCGCCGACCTGCCGCTCGACATCTATCTGACGACGTTCTACGGCACCGATCTCGGCGTGCCACTAGCCGCGATGGCTTGGGTGATCCTGATCGCCCGCCTGAGCGATGTCGTGACCGACCCCTTGATCGGCATTCTTTCGGACCGTTCGGGCAATTGGTCGTGGGGGCGGCGCAAATCCTGGGTGCTGCTCGGCATTCCGATCAAGATGCTCGGTATCTACGCGATTTTCTTCGCCGAGCCGGAAACCACCGACGCAACCTACATGCTCGTTTGGCTGATCGTGCTCTATCTCGGCTGGACGATGATCTCCATTCCCTACGGGGCCTGGGGTGCGGAGCTGTCGGGTCAGTATCACGAGCGCTCGCGCATCACCGGCTACCGCACGGGCTTCGGCATGCTGGGCGTCTTCATTGCAGCGATCGCGCCGGTGATCGTGGGAGGCGGCGCGGGCACGCCCGAGGGCCTCACCCCCGTCATGCAGGCGATCGGCTGGGGCTCGATGATCCTCTTTCCCTTGAGCGCCCTTGCCATCTTCTGGCTGGTGCCCGAGCCGCCGGTCCGGTCCATCTCGGGCGGCCTCACCTGGTGGCAGGGCCTCAAGATCGCCAGCCGCAACGGCCCGTTCCTACGCATCCTGATCGCCGGCTCGATCGGACGGACGGGCGCCGCGATCAACGGCACCGTCGTTCTCTGGTTCTTCGTCCATGCCTTGAGCCTCGGTCCCGCCGCGGGCCTGCCGCTTTTTTGCTATCTCATCGCGGCCGTCCTGGGCGTGCCGATCTGGGTGACGATCGCGAAGGCCTGGAACAAGCACCGCACGCTCGTCGTTGCGACCGCGATCGGCATCGCCTTTTTTGGGCTCCTCTTCTTCGTTCCGCAAGGCGCACTGATCCCGGCCTGCGCGATCCTGTTCCTGGCGGGCCTCAGCGGCTCGGCGGCGCCTATCCTCGGCGCCTCGATCGCCGCCGATGTCATCGATCTCGACGAACTGCACGCCGGCTCCTCGCGCGCGGGCCTTCTCATCGCCTTCTGGGGCATGGGCCAGAAGGCGGGCGCAGCGTTCGGCTATTTCATCGCGCTGATGATCCTCTCATCCTTCGGCTTCGATGCGACGAGCACGACGAACGATGCGACCGCGCTGATGGGCCTCACGCTCACCTATATCGTTGTGCCGTGGTTCTTCTACGCGGCCTCGATCGTGCTCTTGTGGAATTTTCCGCTGACGCCCGAGCGCCAGGCGGAAATCCGCGCGATGGTCGAAGCCCGCGCCGCGCATGGCGCCGCCGAGGCGGTTCCGGGCGTCGTCACGCCGCTGGGAGGCCCATTGCCTCTGCCAGAAGCTGATACGAGCGAAGACGGTCCGCGAAATCATAGGTGATCGTGACGATCACCAGTTCCTCAGCGCCGTAAGACTGCGCCAGCGCCTCCAGCTTGGCGCGGCATTGCTCGGGATCACCGACCACGCCGCGCTCGGCCGCGCGCTGGATGATCGCGCGGTCATTCTCCGTGTACGGATAGGAAAGCGCTTCCTCAAGACGGGGGAACGCGCCGCCCTGGCCGGTCAAGAGCCGTAGCACCCACAGATTGCGCGTCGCGGCCAGGCGCTCCGCCTCAATTTGCGTTTCCGCGCACAGCGCAAAGACCGCGAGCGCGATCCGCGCTTCGGGGCATTGCGCGCTCGGCTTGAAGCGCTCGCGATAGGCGGCCGCCGCCTCCGGCCCGCCATCGGCGTTGATGAACTGCGCGTGCGCATAGGCAAGGCCCAGTTCCGCCGCGTAGATCGCACTGTGAACGCCCGAGCCCAGCAGCCACATCTCCGGCATGCCGGCGCCGCGCGGCATCGCGTGGATGCCGCGATAGGGATGATCGGCGGGGAAGGGCGCGATACCGCCCGCATCCTCCAGGAACCCCTTCACGAGGTTGACGAGCTGTGGGAACACATCGATCGAATAGGCTTGCGGCCCCGCCTGCAGCGCCATCGAGGTGCGCTGATCCGATCCGGGCGCGCGCCCGAGCCCCAGATCGATCCGCCCGGGATGGAGCGTTTCGAGCATCCGGAATTGTTCGGCGACCTTCAGCGGCGCGTAGTGCGAGAGCATGACGCCGCCCGAGCCGACGCGGATACGGCGTGTCGCATTCGCGATCGCGGGGATCAGGACTTCGGGGCACGTGCCTGCGAACGCGTTCGAATTGTGATGTTCGGCCACCCAAAAGCGCGCATAGCCGAGCGCTTCGCATTCCTGTGCCAGCGTGATCGTCTCTGCGATCGCGTCCGCCGCACTGCCGCCTTGGCGGATGGGCGATTGATCGAGAACCGAGAGGCGAAAGCTCATGCCTCTGGTTTCCCCATCACGGCGCCGGCCTCAATGAGCGCCTGGATTTCCTGATCGCTGTAGCCCGCTTCCGCCAGGATCTGCGCGCCATCCGCGTTGAAGCGCGGCGGCACGCGGCGCAGGCGCGCTCTGTCGCGCGACAGCTTGATCGGCGAGGCGATGCCGCGATAGCCCTCCGTCTCGATCACCATCTCGCGCACCTGCGTTTGCGGATCGCTGAGCGCCTCGGCCACATCGTTGAGCGTGCCGGCCGGAACGCCCGCCTCGAGGAACGCGCGCGCCAGCGCCGTCCCGTCCGCCTGGCTGAGCGCCTCGCTGAGGATCGCCGTCAGCGCCGCGCGGTTCGTGTTGCGGCCCGCCATCGAGGTGAAGCGCGGATCGCTCGCGAGGTCGTCCCGGCCGAGCACGCGGCACGCCTTCTTGAACTGCCCGTCATTGCCGACGCCGAGGAACAGCGGCCGTGTCGCCGTCTGGAAGAGGTCGTAGGGCGCGACATTGGGATGCGCGTTGCCGGTGCGCTTCGGCAAGGTGCCGCCCATCAGCCAATTGCCCGAATGCGGATGGAGGATGGAAAGGCCCGTGTCGTAGAGCGCGACTTCCACCGTTTGTCCGCGTCCGGAGGAATCGCGCGCGCGCAAGGCCAGCAGAATGCCGATCACGAGATTGAGCCCGCTCGCCATGTCGACCATCGGCACGCCGAGCTTGATCGGGCCGGAGGCCTCTGTGCCGTTCGCGCTGGAGAGGCCCGACATCGTCTGCACGACCGCGTCATAGCCCGGAAAGCCCCCGAACGGGCCAGCATCGCCGAACCCCGTCACGCGCGCATAGACAAGGCGCGGGAACCGGCGGGCGAGGTCCGCCGCGCCAAGGCCCCAGCGTTCCATCGTTCCCGACTTGAAATTCTCGACCAGAACGTCCGCATCGCCGAGCAGCCGCAGCAGCACCTCGCGCGCGGCCTCCTTGGTGAGGTCGAGGGCGAGATCGCGCTTGTTGCGGTTGATGTTGACGTAATAGGCCGAGGCGCCCCGCCCGCCATCGGGATCGCCCTGGAAGGGCGGCCCCCATTCGCGCGTCTCATCGCCCTGCGGCGGCTCGATCTTGATGATGTCGGCGCCGTGGTCGCCCAGGATCTGCGTCGCATAGGGACCGCCAAGCACGCGCGAGAGGTCGATCACGCGCACGCCGGCGAGGGCTCCGTCCTGTATCATCTCCGCCATACTCTCTCCGCGACTTGCACAACTTTAAGGAAATCCATGCGCGTGTCCCTATTCCCGCTCCTCAAACACCCTGGGAGGTTGTATTAAGTTTTGCCAAGTTCACACAATGATTCGCGATCGCTTAGGGTTCGAATGCCTGACAACGGAAGAATGGGTCTCAACCTGGGCGAGCAGATCGCCGTTTCGGACCTCACGATGGCACGAGTCCGCGAGGGCTTCGCCTATTGGGACGCGTTGCGCGCTGGCCGTCCCATGCCCACCCGTGCGGAAGTCAATCCGACCGCGATTCCGCAGCTTCTGCCCTACATCCTGCTGATCGGCGTCAACGGCCCGGGCGACTTCGAGTTTCGCCTGATGGGCGGCGCGAGTACGGAAGCACATGGGTTCAATCCGACCGGCTGGAACCTGCGGGACCTGGAGAACGTGCGCGAAGGCTACGGAAGGCAAATGGTCGCCTTTCTGCAGTGGGTTGTCGATCGCGCGGAGCCGGGCGCCTCGCGGGGCACGCTCGCCCATGTTGACAAAGGGTTCCGCACGTTCGAGCTCGTCTACCTTCCCTTGGGCCCGCAAGGCGGCCCGATCGATTTCATTCTCGGCTTTGCCGACTACGCGACCAAGAAGGATTAGCTGTCGCGGATGCTCGAGATGGCAAAGAACGGCACCGCGCCGCAGACGAGAAACGCGCCCGTGAAATAGACGAGCGACAAGGGATCGCCCGTCAAATCCTGCAGTACACCGCCCATCCATGTCCCGAACGCGCTGCCGAGCCCGCCGCCCAGGCTGATCCCGCCATAGATCCCGCCGAGCCGCCGGCCCGCGAAGATGTTCATCGCGATCGCCGAGACGACCGGCCCGCGCGAGCCCGAACTCACGCCGAAGAAGAAAATCGTGGGAATGAGGAGCCAGAGCGTGGGAAGCGCGCTCACGAAATAGAGACCCACGATCGACAACGCTGTCGCGACATAGGAGAGCCTGGCGGCACGCGCCCGCCCGATCCGGTCGCCGAGCAGTCCGAACCCGATCATGCCGAGCGGCGTGAGGAGCCCGCCAAGACCGAACGCGCTGGCTGCCACCAGGGGTGAAAAGCCCGCTTCGATAAGAAAGCTCACCATGTGGACGAGGAGGGCGACCGTCGATCCGCCCGTGAAGAAATAGACGAAGAAGAGCCCCCAGAAACTGGGTGAGCGGAGCGCAAGGCCGAGCGTCCAGACCTCCGCCCGCGCCGCCTCGCTCGACTGGCGGTCCACATGGCCGTGCCAGCCGGGCCCACCGGCCATGATCTGCCGCCACGGCATGATGAGCAGCACCGGCAAAAGCAGCGCGAGCGTACCGGCGTAGATGAAATAGGTCGAGCGCCAGCCCAGCGCCTCGATCGCGATCTGCGAGAGCGGCGAAAGCGCGACCGTTGCGAATCCGCCGGCCGAGAAGATGAGCCCCATCGCGGCGCCCGGATGGTCGTGGAACCAGCGGCTGACGAGCGCCGCGTGCGGCACGCCGCCCGAGAAGGCGATCCCAAGGCCGCCGAGGAACCCGGTCGTCAGCGCCAGCACGAGCGCGCTGTCGGCCATCGCGCCCAGCGCATAGCCCGCGATCGCCAGCGCAAGGCCCGCCGCGTACATGAGGCGCGGACCGTATTGGTCGAACAGCATGCCGATCGCCGGCGAGACGAGGCCGTTCGTGAGCATCATGACGGAATAGACGGCCGCGATCTCGCCCCGGTCGAGGCGAAGGTCGGTCGCGATGGGCAGCACGAAGACCGAGAAGGTCTGGCTGAACCCGCCGAAAAAGAGGCTCGTGCCGAAGCAAAAGGCCAAGACGGCGAGGGCGAGCGGCGGCGTCTCGCGGAACGAGGGAAGGATAGGGCGCATCGAGGGAATACCGGTTGAGCGCGACCCTACCCCTCGTTCGGCCGGCCGCGCAACCGCTGCTCCCGCTTTGACCGGCGCGCGCCCTGTTCCTAGATTGACGGCCGATGAACCACAGGGAGGCGGCCTGCATGGCGCTCGACCAAGAGACCCGCACGCAATTGATCGACGGCGTGGCGCGCTTCGTGCGCGACCGGCTCGTCCCCATCGAGGATGAGGTCGCAACGAACGATCGCGTGCCCGATGCCATCGTCGCCGAGATGCGCGACCTGGGGCTCTTCGGCCTTTCGATCCCGCCTGAATATGGCGGGCTCGGCCTCACCATGGAGGAGGAGGTGCTGGTCTGCCTTGAGCTCGGCCGCACCTCGCCCGCCTTCCGCTCGGTCATCGGCACCAATGTCGGCATCGGCAGCCAGGGTATCGTCATGTTCGGCAACGACGCGCAGAAGGACGAGTGGCTGCCCAAGATCGCGAGTGGCGAGGTGATCGCGAGCTTCTGCCTGACGGAGCCCGGCGCGGGCTCGGACGCCGCGAGCCTGAAGACGACGGCCATCCGCGACGGCAACGATTTCGTCGTCAACGGCACGAAGCGCTACATCACCAATGCCGGCAAGGCGGGCATGTTCACGCTGATGGCGCGCACCAATCCCGGCAACAAGGGCGCGGGCGGCATCTCGGCCTTCATCGTGCCCGCGCATCTAAAGGGCATCACGGTCTCCAAGCCCGAGCGCAAGATGGGCCAGCAGGGCGCCCACATCCACGATGTGATCTTCGAGGATTGCCGCGTGCCCGCCGACATGATGCTCGGCCGTGAGGGCGAGGGCTTCAAGGTCGCGATGCAAGTGCTCGATCGCGGCCGTATCCACATCTCGGCCGTCTGCGTCGGCGTCGCCGAGCGGCTTCTCGCCGACAGCGTGCGCTACGCCAACGAGCGCGAGCAATTCGGCCAGCGCATCGGCGAGTTCCAGCTGATCCAGGCGATGCTCGCCGAGTCGAAGACCGAGAGCTACGCCGCCCGCTCGATGGTGCTGGACGCCGCACGCAAGCGCGATCGCGGCGAGCCGCATTCGCTGGAGGCCTCGTGCTGCAAGCTCTTTGCCTCCGAGATGGTCGGCCGCGTCGCCGACCGCGCGGTGCAAATCTATGGCGGGTCGGGTTACGTCACGGACTATGGCGTCGAGCGCTTCTACCGCGACGTGCGCATCTTCCGCCTCTATGAAGGTACGAGCGAGATCCAAAAGATCGTCATCGCGCGCAATCTCATGCGCCAGGCGGACTGACGTCGAAGGAATGGATCCTCCCCCGCGTGCGGGGGAGGTCCGGCGAAGCCGGGGAGGGGGCACGCCCTCCGGCTCGAAAGGCTCGCCACCTCCCCCGTGAACGGGGGAGGAAAGAATAATGGGGCCCCGAAAGGCCCAAGAGAAGGAAGGGCCCATGACCAAGACCATCCGCGTCGGCTGCGCGAGCGGCTTCTGGGGCGACAGCTTCGTCTCGGCGCCCCAGCTCGTGCGCCAGGGCAAGATCGATTACCTCGTGTTCGACTATCTGGCCGAGATCACGATGTCGATCCTCGCGCGCGCGCGCCAGCGCGACCCGAACGCGGGCTATGCGCTCGACTTCGTGACCGTGACGATGGCCGGCCTCGCGCGCGAGATCGCGGAAAAGAAAATCAAGGTGATCGCGAACGCGGGCGGCGTGAACCCGGCCGCCTGCGCGAAGGCGCTGGAGGACGTGCTCGCGAAACAGGGCGTTGTCCTCAAGGTCGCCTATGTCGAGGGCGACGATGTGATCGCAAGGCTCGATCACTGGCGTGCGGCGGGCCTGACGGAAATGTTCGAGGGAACCCCGCTCCCTGAAAAGCCGATCAGCATGAATTGCTATCTGGGCGGCTTTCCGGTCGCCCGCGCCTTGGACGAGGGCGCCGACATCGTCATCACCGGGCGCGGCGTCGACAGCGCGGTGACGCTGGGCGCGTGCATCCACGAATTCGGCTGGAGCCCGAAGGATTACGACCGCCTCGCGGGCGGCAGCCTTGCCGGCCACATCGTCGAATGCGGCGCGCAGGCCTGCGGCGGCGTCTTCACCGATTGGGACAAGGTGCCGGGCTGGGAAAACATCGGCTACGCGATCGCGGAAATCGCAGCGGACGGATCGTTCATCGCAACGAAGCCCGAAGGCACCGGCGGCCTCGTGTCGGTCGGCACCGTGGGCGAGCAGATGCTCTATGAGATCGCGGATCCGCAGGCCTATTTCCTGCCCGACGTGACGGCGGATTTCTCGGGCGTGAGCCTTGAGCAGGTGGGCGAGAACCGCGTCCGCGTGGCGGGCGCGCGCGGCCTGCCGCCGACCGCGACCTATAAATGCTCGATCACCTACGAGGACGGCTATCGCGTAACGAACATGGTCACGATCGCCGGCATCGATGCGGGCGCCAAGGCCAGGCGCACCGGCGAAGCGGTGCTCGCGCGGATGGAAGAGATCTGCCGCCAGCGCAATTGGGGGCCTTACGAGGAAACCTCGATCGAGGTGATTGGCGACGAAGATTCCTACGGCCCCCATCGCCGCGATCTCCACGCGCGCGAGGCGATCTTGAAACTCGCCGCCAAGCACGCGCGCAAGGAGCCGCTCGAGATGATGATCCGTGAGCTGACGAGCTGCGGCACCTCCTTCGCGCCCGGCACCGCCGGCTATGGCGGCGGCCGCCCGAAAGTCTCGCCCGTCGTGCGGCACTTCGCGACGCTCATCGCCAAGAGCGACGTTCCCGTCACGGTCCATGTCGCGGGCAAGGCGATCCCCTGCGCGATCGATACCGACGGTGGCTTCAAGCCAGAAATGATCGAGCGCCCGCATGTGAGCGAGGCGACGGTAGAGCTCTCTGCTGAGACGGTGCCGTTGATCCGCCTTGCCTTTGCGCGCTCAGGCGACAAGGGCGACAATTCCAATATCGGCGTGCTGGCGCGCGAGCGCGAATATCTCCCGTACATCCGCGCGGCGCTGAGCGAGGAAGCCGTCGCCAAATGGTTCGCGCACAAATTCAAGGGCGGCAAGGGCAAGGTCCAGCGCTACGAATTGCCGGGCTCGGGCGCCTTGAACTTCGTGCTCTGGAACGCGCTCGGCGGCGGCGGCATCGCGAGCCTCGCCTTCGATCCGCAGGGCAAGGCCTACGCGCAGATGCTGCTGGAATTCCCGATCCCCGTCCCCGCGAGTCTCGCCAAGCGCTTGGCGGCATGAGCCGGGAGCTGGCCGCACTGGCGGCGGAAATCCGCGCCTGCCGGCTTTGCGCGGGCAAGATCCCCGAGCCCCGGCCGGTGCTGCGGCCGAGCGCGACGGCCCGGATCTGCGTCGCGGGTCAGGCGCCGGGCACGCGAGTCCACGCGAGCGGCATCCCTTTCGATGACCGCAGCGGCGACCGTCTGCGCGAATGGATGGGCATCGACCGCGACATTTTCTACGATGACCGCCGCATCGCAATCCTGCCCATGGGTTTCTGCTTTCCGGGTCAGGACGCAAGAGGCGGCGACTTGCCGCCCCGCGCTGAATGCGCGCGCACGTGGCGGACGCGGATTTTATCGCTGATGCCGCAAATTGAGGTTATCCTTCTCCTGGGGTCTTATGCGCAGCGTTGGCATCTCAAAGACCGGGCGCGTGCGAGCCTCACGGAGACGGTGCAGGGCTGGCGCGCGTTGGCCCCTGGCGTGGTGCCGCTGCCGCATCCCTCCTGGCGCAACAACGGCTGGCTGAGGAAGAATCCATGGTTCGAGCGCGACCTTCTTCCCGAATTGCGGCGGCGGCTCGCGTCGTTGCTCTAGCCGCGCTCGCGGGCCTGGCGGCCTGCGCGCCGACCATCGCGCCGCGCGGGCCCGTGCTGACGACACCGACGCTGACCGATCAGACGATGCTCACCTTCGATGGCCTCGTACTTGGCGTGCAGACCTGGAAGGCGGACGAGCCCAAGGCCGTCATCGTCGCGCTGCACGGCATGAACGACTACGCGAACGCCTTCGCCATGCCCGGCGACTATTGGGCGCGGCGCGGCATCACGACCTACGCGCTCGATCAGCGCGGCTTCGGCCGCTCGCCCAATCGGGGCCTGTGGGCGGGCGATGACGTGATGGTCGAGGACGTGAAGGATCTGATCCGCCTCGTCCGCGCCCGCCACCCGGGCGTGCCGACTTATCTGCTGGGCGAGAGCATGGGCGGCGCGATGGCGATCGCGGTCGCAACGTCCACGCCCGCGCCGCCGCTCGACGGCGTCATCCTCTCCGCGCCCGCCGTCTGGGGCTGGTCGGAATTGCCCTGGCTCTATCAGGCGAGCCTCTGGCTGGGCGCGCATACCACGCCTTGGATGGAACTCTCCGCCAATGGCCTCGACATTCGCCCCTCTGACAACATCGAGATGCTCCGCGCGCTCGGCAAGGACCCATACTTTATCCACGACACGCGCACCGACGCCGTCTACGGCCTAGTGGGTCTGATGCAGCGGGCGAACGAACGCGCGACTACGCTCCGCCAGCCGACGCTCATTCTCTATGGCGAGAAGGACGAAGTGATCCCGAAGGAACCGGTCGAGGATCTGATGGACCGCCTTCGATCCCGCGCGCGCACGGTCGTCTATGCGGACGGCTATCACATGCTGATGCGCGATTTGCAGCGCGAGCGTGTGTGGCAGGATATCGAAAGCTTCGTCCGCCATCCCATGACCGCTCTTCCCTCGGGCGAGGAGCGGATGCAGACGGTCTCGCTCCCCCTCGGCGCGGCGCCGGGCTACTAGGCGCGCCGCCTTTCGACCATGGGACGTCAGACCATGGATCGCCCGCACAAGGCGGGCGATGACGAGGGGATAAGTGCAGATCTTATCCCGCAGATTGTGCCCGTTCCGCCCGCAAATCGGCGGGCGTGAAAAAATCTTATCCCCGCCCCTTCTGGCGCCCCCATCTTTGGAGGCATGAAAGGTGCTGATTTCTTCTGGAGCGATCGCCCGCCCGAGCGGGACTACGATCCGCTCGACGAGGCCGACCCGCAGGAGGTGAGTGACCTCGCGCTGCATGTGCGCCAATGCGCGCGCCGCTACGCGAGCCTGCGCGACGAGCAATTCGAGCTGCGCGCCGACCTTTATGCGCTGCGCGTGTTCGTCGCGCGCTGGTTCGCGTTCCTCATGCTGCTTGTCGTGCTCGGCAAGGCGATCGACCTGCGCGACCTCGTGGAGCGCGTGCTGTGAGGCGACGGAGACCCCGCCGCGCCCGGCGTACGGCGCGCTATGTGCCCGCGCCGCATTGGACGATCCGCCGCCGTGTGATCTTCGGCGCGCTCGCTCTGTGTGCCTGGGCGTCCATCCACGCGGTGCTGGCGGGCCCCGAGCTTGCCGCCGCGGTTCTGCCACACACATCGGTGCTCGCCGCCGCCGTCATTGGCTCCTACGTCTTTGGCGCGGCCTGGGAGGACATCGCGGCGATACCGCGCCTCAGCGATCCGGAGGCGATGCCGTGAGTGCGTTCTCCGTCCTGCTGGGCGGCCGCGCGACGGCGCTGATCGTGGGCGCGGCGATGGCCTTGGCGGCCTGGCAGGCGACCGATCTGTGGTGGCGCGCCGCGCTCGAGGCGGAGCGCGCGTCTTGCGCCGCCGAACGCATGCGCGCCGTCCGCGAGGAGGCCGCCGCGAACGCTGAGGCGCTCTCCGCGCTGCGACGCTGGGCCGATCTCGTTGGCGCGGAAGCGGCTAAAGCGGTCCGCGAGAGCACGGCGCACGCGGCCCGCCTTGAAACGACGCTGAAGGAGATCGAGCATGCACCGCCTGAAGAGGATGCGCCGCTCGCTCCCGTGCTGCGCCGCGCTCTTGACGGCCTGCGCGGCGCCCGCGACTGAGCCGCCGCCGATGATCCGCATCGTCATGCCCGCGATTTCGGCCGCCGATTTTCCGTGTCCGGACGACCCGCCGCTGCCCGGAGCGGGCGCGACCCAGAAGACGCTCGCCGAATGGCTGCTGCGCGACGAGGCGGCAGACGAAGCCTGCCGCGCCTCGCTGGCCGCGCTGAAGGCAGCGCTCGCCGCCCGCCCCGCCGATGAAAACGGGGAGGGCGGTCGATAGCTGCGCTACATCGACAGCGTGATCTTGCCGAAATGCTTCTGCGAGGCCTGATGCGCGAAGGCATCGGCGATGCCGGCAAGTGGGAAGTCCTTGTCGAGCACCGGTTTGATGCCGTTCGCCTCGATCGCGGCGATCATGTCGAGCTGACTCTGCCGCGAGCCGACCGTGATGCCCGAAAGCGTGATGTTGGCCGAGAAGAGCGCGGCCGTCGGCACCTCGCCCGACATGCCCGTCAGCACGCCGATCAGCGAAATGTGCCCGCCGATCCGGCTCGCCGCGATCGACTGCGCCATCGTACCGGGCCCGCCGATCTCGACGACTTCATCGACGCCGCGCCCACCGGTCAGCTCTTTCGCCTTGCGGCCCCATTGCGGCGTTTCCTTGTAGTTGATGAGATGATCCGCCCCCAGCGCCTTCAATTTCTCAAGCTTCGCGTCGGACGAGGATGTCGCGATCACCGTGCATCCGGCGGCCTTGGCGAATTGCAGCGCGAAGATGGAAACGCCGCCCGTGCCCTGAACGAGGATGGTGTCGCCGGGCTTGATCTTCGCTTCCACCATCAGCGCGCGCCACGCGGTGAGCGCGGCGCAGGGAAGGGTCGCGGCCTCCCTCATGGAATAGCCGGCGGGCGCGCGCGTGAAGGCGCTGGCCGGCATTGCCACCATCTCGGTGCCGAACCCGTCGACGTGATCGCCGGGCACGCCGATCAATTTGGGCAACGTCGCCGGTCCGTCGATCCAGCCTGGGAAGAACAGCGAGAGCGCCGTGTCGCCGGGCTTGAAATCCGTGACGCCGTCGCCGACGGCGACGACCTCGCCCGCACCGTCCGACATCGGAATGCGCTTGTCGGCGACCGGGATCATTCCGGCGACGACCGCATAGTCGTGAAAATTGAGCGAGCTCGCTTTCACGCGGACGAGAATGTGTCCCGGCCCGGCCTTGGGCTCGGCACGATCCTCGACGACAATGTTCGTAAGGCCTCCCGGCTTTTTGACGGCGGCGATCTTCATGAATGTTGGCTCCGGATGATGAATGAGGGTGGCGGCACCCTAGCCCAGAAGCACGCAACATTGCGAGAGACACGAGAGCGAGGAGGGCGAGTGGGCGCCCGGCTGTTGCTCGCTGCTATTCGAGGATCCCGACGGGACGCTTCGAGAGGCGGTTTCCATTCCCGGCCGTGGCAATCTCGATGTGATCGGCCTGGACGGACCGCTTTGGCCACCCGGCGGAAGTCTTTAGTCGTGCCAGCGCCCTGCCATTGCGGTCGCGCGTTCGTCGGCATCGTTGCCGGCGCGCCATTCGCGAACGATCGACTGGCGGTGTGGCGTGAGCGCGGGATTGTCCGCGATGCGCTTGCGCCAGATCGCGTAGGCGATGGCGTTCCACGTCACCTGCGTCATCTTCTCGACAACCCGGCCGCGTTCCTCCGCCGTGAAGAACTCAGGGATCGCATAGCGTTCCCACACATCGGCGAGCGGACCGTCGCGATAGAGCGTCGCGAGATCGACCGAGACGAAATCCTTGGTCTTGGTCTGGCCATAGCCGGGAAGGCGCTCGGAGAGGAGATCCTTCAGGAGATATTTGGCGATGCCGTCCTTTTCGTGGCGGTGCGTCGGCGGCACGGCGAGCGCGCTCGACATCAAGGGGCGCGTGCCGAACGGCGCGTGCAGCGACTTGCCATAGGCGTGCGCCAGATGGCGGAACAGCATCACGTGGTCGTTGTGGAACGTGAACCAGTGCGCAAGCTCGAGATTGCGGACATAGCGGTCGGCGCTGCGGTCGAGCAGATCGATGTTGCCCGCCACATAGGAAAGACGCGAGGCCAGGCGCGCATCGACACGCTCCCGCCCAAATTTCCGATCGACGAACGACAGGAGCGTGTTGGTCGTCACGAGCGAGGGCCAGCCGCGCGGATCGAGCGGATCGTTCTGCATCGAGCGCACCTGCGCCGGCAGAAGCTGGAAGCCGCGCTTCTTCAGGAACAGCGAGGCGAAATCGACGAGCGGGATCGCCGCGCGGCCGAGCGGGCCAACGAAATGCTTCGCGATCGTGGGGACGCGTCCGCCGACCCGCGTGAAGAGGCAGCCTGCGCGCTCGCCGATCACATAGGCCGCGTCCGGGCCGCTGAACGCCTTCGTCAGCGTCACCCATTG
The DNA here is from genome assembly GCA_016124385.1 of Alphaproteobacteria bacterium. Classification (GTDB taxonomy): domain Bacteria; phylum Pseudomonadota; class Alphaproteobacteria; order Micropepsales; family Micropepsaceae; genus JACADY01. The sequence goes on from WGNU01000005.1 coordinate 639,900, forward strand.
CGGGAAGTGCGGCGGCAGGCCGCGCGAATCGATCGCTTCCTCGAGGTGGCTGAGGAAATCGGCGCCCGAAACCTTCAGGGTACGGATTTTGGTGTGCAGAAGCTCGGCAACGTGGTGGGCGCGCGTCCCGCCGAAATGGGCGAAGTCGCCCTCCGACGCCACGGTGAGCGCGGGCACGCGGTCGCCGAAATAGGTTTGAATGAGGCTGGAATCGATTCCGCCCGAGAGCATCGTGACGATGCCGGGGATCCGCTCAAGCTCGCCGGTGACCTTCCGCATCGCCTGATCGATCCCGGCGGTCCATTCTTCCTGCGAGCGGATCTCGCTGGAGGAGACGCCGCGGTCGAAGCGCGTCTCGGTGCGCGTGTCGGTTTCCAGATCGATCGTCAGGCACGTGCCGTGCGCGGGACGCGTCACCGCGCGCGCATAGGTGTTGCGGCCGGGCACGTGGCGGAACAGCAGGTGATCGATGATCGCGTCCTCGCCGGGCGTCCGCTCGGAGGGCGCGAGATGCGCGAGCGCGTTGCGGAAATGATCGGCGAGAACGAGCGCGCCGTCCGCGCGCCGCGCGATGAACACGTCATAGGCCGACGTCAGGCCCTTCCACACGCGCACGGTGCGCGGCGTGTCCCAGTCGAAATCGACGCGGATGAGGGTGATGTCGCCGATCTCGCGCGCGAGGGCTGCCTCCGCCTCGCCGGTGTCGCCGGCGTTTTGCGCCCATCTCTCCGGCAACGGGCTGAGGACGCCGGACATGATCCAAGCGCTACCAGGCCGTTCGACGAAGCGAGCCTGAGGGTCGACGACGTCAATGGCGACGGCGAGAGGATCCTTCCGGGTCACGGCTGGCCTCCGAAACGGGTGATGTGACTTGGCATGTCAGCGTGCGACCGCACACTGATACCCCCCTTGTTCTTGAGATTTTCCTACTGGTTTGAGGCTTTCCGCGCAATGACGGGCCGCGTTAACGATTGACGCGCGAGGTGCCTTGACGCCCGTCTCATGCTATCGGATAGCCAAGTCAGGTGGATTTGGGGGTATCTCGCGCGCGCGGCCAAGAGCGCTCCGTGGGCGCGTAGTCTTGCGAATTTTCTGGAGTGTTGTCGGTGAGGCCGCGCCGCGAGGGCGCTGTGTGTCGCGAGAGGGGCCATCGAAACCGGCTTCACGAGCGAATCGGTGCCGACGGGCGACGACGGGCGCGCCGGCATCACGGTATGTCAATTCGGCTGCTGGGAAGACGCGTATCATGTCGCTGGAAGCGCCGACGGTCCAAGTCGTTCGACGGGCCGCCAAGCATTTGCGCGGCGTGCTGCGGTCGACGCCGCTCCTCGAGAGCGATGCGCTCAACGCGCGCACCGGCGGGCGCATTTTTCTGAAAGCGGAATGTCTTCAGCGCTGCGGCTCGTTCAAGGTTCGCGGCGCGTATGCGCTCCTCGCCGAGCGCACGCCCGAGGAGCGCAGGCGTGGCGTCGTCGCCTGGTCGTCCGGCAATCACGGTCTGGGCGTCGCCTATGCCGCCAGGCGTCTGGCGATGCGCGCAACGCTCGTCATGCCGAAGGACGCGCCCGCGATCAAAGTGCGAATGGCGAGTGAACTCGGCGCCGACATCGTCTTCTACGACCGCCGCTATGACAATCGCGAAGAGATCGGCAAGACCCTCGCCGACGAAGGCGGCGCGATCATCGCGCCCTCCTACGATCATCCCCACATCATCGCGGGCCAGGGCACAGTCGCCCTCGAGATCATCGAGGAGATGGAGGCGATGGGCGCTTCGCCCGACACGGTTCTCGTGTGCTGCGGCGGCGGTGGGCTTGCCGCCGGCGTCGCGCTCGCATTGTCGGACCAGATGCGGAAGCCCGATCTCGTGACGGTGGAGCCGGCCGGCTTCGATGACATGGCGCGCTCGCTGGCGGCGGGACGCCGCGTGCGCAACGATGTGATGACCGGATCGATCTGCGACTCCTTGCTGGCGCCGGAGCCCGGCGCGATCACGTTCCCGATCCTCTCCGCCTATGGCGCCTCGGGCGTCGCGGTGAGCGATGAAGAGGTCCGCGCCGCGATGCGGTTCGCGTTCCTCGAGCTGAAGATGGTGTTGGAGCCGGGCGGCGCCGTCTCGCTCGCGGCCGCGCTCTTCGGCAAGGTGCCGCTGAAGGGCAAGACGGCGGCGCTCACCCTGACCGGCGGCAATGTCGATCAGACGCTCTTTCGCAGGGTCCTGGAAAGCGGTCCGCCCGACTCGCCTTAGGCGGCGGGAAAATGGTGGGCGCGACAGGGATTGAACCTGTGACCCCTCCCGTGTGAAGGGAGTGCTCTCCCGCTGAGCTACGCGCCCGCTGGGCCTTCCGGCCCCGTCAAGGGCCGCGTTTATGGAGGGCGGGGTCCCGCGAAGTCAAGCCGCCCGGGCAAGCAGCCGCGTGACGGTCGCGGGCAGCGCCGCGAAGTCGCTGACCAGCGCGTCCGCGCCGAGTTCCGCGGCGGGCACGTCCGTGTAGCCATAATCTGTGAGGATGCACGGCACGCCGGCCGCGCGCGCGGTCTGAAGATCGGTCTGGCTGTCGCCGATGAGGAAGGCGGCGCTCAGGTCGCCCCCCAGCCGCGACACGCATTCGGTGAGGTGCCGGGGATCGGGCTTGCGGAACGAGAGCGCATTGGCGCCGAGCACCACGGGAAAGAAATCGAGGAGATCGAGCGCTTCGAGGAGCAGGATCGACAGCGCGTGCGGTTTGTTGGTGCAGACGGCCATCGCGGCGCCTGCCTCCGCGAACGCCGAAAGCGTCTCGGGAACCCCTGGAAAGACCCGGCTCTGCGCCGACAAAGTTGCGCCGTAATGATCGAGGAAGACCTTCAGATGCGCCTCGATCTCGATCGGCGAGACCGGCTCGCCCGTCTCGGCAAAGCCCCGCTCGATGAGGACGCGCGCGCCGCGGCCGACGAGATGGCGGACCGTCGCGACGGGCAGGCTCGCTCGCCCGGCCTGGCGGAGCACCTCGTTCATCGCTCCTGCCAGATCGGGCGCCGTGTCGACCAGCGTGCCGTCCAGATCGAAGACGAGGGTCGTACCGTGAAGCTGCATGGGGAGGGCCTCAACAGAGGGGTAACAAAACGTCAATTCTTCTGGTGATGCTGGTATGGAAATGTCCGGTCGATCTCAAGTGAATCGCGCAGCGAGCAGGCCCCATGTCGCCAGGGAATAGGGCGCGCCCATCCCGCGCCGCGATCGTGCTTGCCGCCGGGCAAGGCACGCGGATGAAATCGCGCCGGCCCAAGGTCATGCACGCCGTCGCGGGCCGCCCGATGCTGGGGCACCTGCTGACCGCCCTCAAAGGCGCCGACGTGGAACGCATCGTCGTCGTCGCCGCACCCGGCCAGGACGAGATCGCGAACTACGCCAAGACCTTCGGCGCCGAGATTGCCATCCAGGATCGACAGCTCGGCACGGGCCATGCGGCCGCCTCTGCGCGCGAGGCGCTGGACCATTTCGCGGGCACGGCCATCGTTCTTTATGGCGACAACCCACTCTTGACTGTTGAAACGCTTGAAAAACTCTTCGCGCTCCGGGAGTCGGGCGCCGACCTCGCGCTGATGGGCTTTCGCCCCGAGCACCCCGGCCCCTATGGCCGCCTTATCCTTGATGCGAAGGGGAGCCTTCAAGCCATTGTCGAGGCGAAGGATGCAACCCCGGAGCAGGCGCGGATCGACCTCTGCAATGCCGGCGGCTTCGTGCTGGAGGCCAAGCGCCTGTTCGCGCTGCTCGCTCGCTTGTCGAACGAGAATGCTCAAGGTGAGTATTACCTGACCGAGATCGTCGCGCTGGCCCGCGCGGAGGGCGCGGCGTGCCGCGTCGTCGAGGTTGCGGCCGATGAGGTGCTGGGCGTCAATTCGAGAGCCGAGCTGGCCGTGGTCGAGCGCCTCTGCCAGCAGCGCCTGCGCGCGGCCGCGATGGCGGGCGGCGCGACGCTCGCCGATCCCGAGACCGTCTATTTCTCGGCCGATACCATTCTCGGCAAGGACGTGACAATCGGCCCGAACGTCGTCTTCGGGCCGGGCGTCACCGTCGCCGACAATGTCGAGATCCGCGCCTTCTGCCACCTCGAAGGCGCAACGATCGCCGAGGGCGCCATCATCGGCCCCTTCGCGCGGCTGCGCCCCGGCACCGTGCTGCATGAGAACGTCCATATCGGCAATTTCGTCGAGACGAAGAAGGCCGTGATCGGCGCGGGCGCGAAGGCCAACCACCTCACCTATCTGGGCGATGCGACCATCGGCGCGGGCGCGAATATCGGCGCGGGCACCATCACCTGCAATTACGACGGCTTCGACAAATTCGAGACCGTGGTGGGCGCGGGCGCCTTCATCGGCTCGAACAGCGCGCTCGTAGCGCCCGTGACGATCGGCGCGGGCGCCTATGTGGGCGCGGGCAGTGTGGTGACGAAACCCGTCGCGCCCGATGCGCTGGCGGTCGAGCGCGCCAAGCAAAGCGAGATCAAGGATTGGGCCGCCAATTTCCGCGCGCGCAAGACGGCCGAGCGCGCGGCCAAAGCGGCGAAGAAGGAGTAGCTTGCATGTGCGGTATCGTCGGCATGATCGGTAAGGAGGACGCGAGCCCCCTCATCCTCGAAGCGCTGCGCCGCCTCGAATATCGCGGCTATGATTCCGCCGGCATCGCGACGCTCGTGGACGGCCGGATCGAGCGCCGCCGCAGCCCCGGCAAGCTCTCCAATCTCGGCCGCGTGCTGAGCGAGCGCCCGCTGCTCGGCCGTGTCAGCATCGGCCACACGCGCTGGGCGACGCACGGCGCGCCGACCGAGACGAACGCGCACCCCCACGCGTCCGACGAGGTCGCCGTCGTCCATAACGGCATCATCGAGAATTTCCGCGAGCTGCGCGAGGAGTTGATCGCCAAGGGCCATCGCTTCGACACGCAGACCGACACCGAGGTCGCGGTTCATCTGGTGACGGACTATCTGCGCGCCGGCCTTTCGCCGGCCGAGGCCGGCCATGCCGCCTTCAAGCGGCTGGAGGGCGCCTACGCGCTCGTCGTCATGTTCGCCAAGCACCCCGACACGCTCCTCGCCGCGCGCAAGGGAAGCCCGCTCGCCATCGGCATCGGCGAGGACGAGATGTATCTGGGCTCGGATGCCTTCGCGCTCGCGCCCTTCACCAGCCGCGTCATCTATCTGGAGGAGGGCGACTGGGCGGTCGTCACGGCCAAGGGCGCGGAGATCTTCGATGCGGCCGGAAATCCCGTCACCCGCGACCTCAAGATCACCTCGGTCGGCGCGTCCCTGATCGACAAGGGCGAGCACCGCCACTTCATGAAGAAGGAGATCTTCGAGCAGCCCGAAGTCATCGCCCACACGCTCAACGCCTATGTGAACCCGGTCGAGGGCGCAGTCGCGCTGCCCGAACTGGGTTTCGATTTCGCCGCCGTCTCGAAGCTGACGATGGTCGCGTGCGGCACGGCCTATTACGCGGCCGCGATCGGGCGCTATTGGTTCGAGCGGCTGGCGCGGCTCTCCTGCGAGGCCGACATCGCGTCGGAATTCCGCTACCGCGACGCGGTGCTGCCGGAGAAGGGCCTCGCGCTCTTCGTTTCGCAGAGCGGCGAGACGGCGGACACGCTGGCCGCGCTCCGCCACTGCAAGGAGGGCGGCCAGCACATCGCCTCCATCGTCAACGTGCCGGAAAGCTCGATCGCGCGGGAAAGCGCGACCGTCTTCCCGACGCATGCGGGGCCAGAGATTGGCGTCGCCTCGACGAAGGCCTTCACCTGCCAGCTCTCGGTGCTGGCCGCGCTCGCCATCCGCGCCGGCCGCGCGCGCGGAACGCTCACGCGCGAGGACGAGCGCCGCCACATCGAAACGCTGCTCGAAGTGCCGCGCCTCATCAACACGCTGCTGGAGGACGACGAAAAATACGCCGCCATCGCCCATGAATTGGCGAAGGCGCGCGACGTCCTCTTCATGGGGCGCGGGCTCTCCTATCCGATCGCGATGGAAGGCGCGCTGAAGCTGAAGGAAATCTCCTACATTCACGCCGAGGGATACGCCGCCGGCGAGATGAAGCACGGGCCGATCGCGCTGATCGATGAGACGGTGCCGATCATCGTCGTCGCGCCCAGCGATGCCTTCTTCGAAAAGACCGTGTCGAACATGCAGGAGGTCATGACGCGCGGCGGCCGCGTCGTGCTGATCTCGGACAGGAAGGGCATCGACGCGGCGGGCGATGAGGCCTGGATGCGCATCGAAGTGCCGGCGATCGATCCGCTCTTCGCGCCGCTGCTCCACGCGGTGCCCGCGCAGCTCCTCGCCTATCACACGGCCGTCGTGAAGGGCACGGACGTCGATCAACCCCGCAACCTCGCGAAATCGGTGACGGTGGAGTAGGGCGTCGCTTCCCCAATTGTCATGGCCGCCTAGCCTGTCCTCCGCGAAGGCGGAGGATGGCGGCCATCCATGCTACCGCTACACGGTCATGTCCCGTCGATTGGGTGACGATGGATGGCCGGGACAAGCCCGGCCATGACATGGTGCGGAAAGGGACTTGCCTCGGAGCCGCTTCAAAAGTCCTTGAGCCGCGCCTCCAGCCCCTGCTTCACCGCCGGCCACTCGCTGTCGATGACGCTGAAATAAACCGAATCGCGCACATAGCCGTTCGGCAGCACCATGTGCTTGCGGAAAATGCCCTCTTGAACCGCCCCCAGCCGCGCGATCGCCGCGCGCGAGCGCTCGTTCCGCGCGTCGGTCTTGTATTCGACGCGGTTGAAGCGGAGCGTCTCGAACGCGTGCCCCATGAGGAGAAGCTTGGCGGATGGGTTCACCGGCCCCGCCCACGCGTCGCGCGCATACCAGGTGAAGCCGATCTCGAGCCGTTTGTCCGGGATCGCGATATTGAGATAGCGCGTCGAGCCGACGACGCGGTCGTCGGCCTGCCGGATCACGGTGAAGGTCCGCTGGCTCACCCCGTCGCTGACCGTCAGCGTCCAGTCGAACCAGGGATCGAGATTGGCGCCCGAAAGATCGCCCGGCATGTAGCGGAAGATCGTGGGGTCGAGGTTGGCCGCCGCGCGCAAGCCGGCCCGGTGCCGCTCCTCGTGGGGCTCCAGCCGGATGAAATCATTGGCAAGGGTGACGGGCTCGACTTTCACGGGGAACTCCGCTTCTTATGCGGCCATGACCATCTATCCGACTGCTGACGCACGCAAGGCCGCCGCGGCCGCCCGCGCGCTCCAAGATGTCGCGGACGGCATGACGCTCGGCCTCGGCACGGGCTCGACCGCCGCTCATTTCGTGAGGGCGCTCGGCTCGCGCGTGCGCGAGGGGCTGAAGGTCCGATGCGCCGCGACATCGGAAGAGACCGCCGCGCTCGCGCTCTCGCTCGACATACCGATTTTCGAGCTCGACGCGCTCGGCACGCTCGACCTGACCGTCGACGGCGCGGACGAGATCGACCCCGACCTTTCGCTCATCAAGGGCGGGGGCGGCGCATTGCTGCGCGAGAAGATCGTCGCTGCCGCCTCGCGCGCCGTCATCATCATCGCGGACGACAAGAAGGCCGTCGAAACGCTGGGCGCCTTTCCGCTGCCGGTCGAGATCGTGCCCTTCGCGCATCGAACGACGATGCAGCGGATCGCCGAGGCCGCCGCCATGGCGGGCTGCGCGCAGAACCTTGTGACGCTCCGCGGCGGCGATGCTCACCCCTTCGTGACGGATGGCGGCCACTACATCGCCGATTGCGATTGCGGCCGGATTCCCGATCCCGAAACGCTGGCCGCCATGCTTGCCAGCATTCCCGGCATCGTCGATCACGGACTCTTCATTGGCTTGGCATCGAAGGCCTACATAGCTGGCGAGGGCGGCGTCACCGAACAAGGGCAGGGCTAAGCATGAGCGATGAGGTGGATCTCTTCGTCATCGGCGCGGGTTCGGGCGGCGTGCGCGCGGGGCGGCTGGCGGCCGCGACGGGCGCCAAGGTCATGGTGGCGGAGGAATATCGCGCGGGCGGCACCTGCGTCATTCGCGGCTGCGTGCCCAAGAAGCTCATGGTCTATGCGAGCCGCTTCGCCGAGGAATTCGAGGACGCAGCCGGCTTTGGCTGGAGCGTGCCGGACGCGCGCTTCGATTGGGCGACGCTGATCGCCAACAAGGACAAGGAAATCGCGCGCCTCGAGGGACTCTACGCGAAGAACCTCGCCGGCGCGGGCGCCGAACTCGTGATGGACCGCGCGATCGTCAAAGATCCGCATACGGTCCATCTCGTCAAGGCGAAGCGCGACATCCCCGCGCGGACGATCCTCGTTGCGACCGGCGGCACGCCCTGGGCACCGACGCCCAAGGAATTACCGGGCGTCGAACACGTGATCTCCTCCAACGAGATCTTCCATCTGAAAGAGATGCCGAGGCGCATCGTCATCGCGGGCGGCGGCTATATCGCGATCGAGTTCGCCTGCATGCTGCGCGGCCTCGGCGCGGAGGTGACGCTCGTCTATCGCGGCGACGGCATCCTGCGCGGGTTCGACCAGGACCTCCGCCCCCTGATGTCCGCTGAAATGGCGGCGCGCGGCATCCGCATCGTGCTCAACACGGTCTTCGAGCGCGTGGACCTGAAGGGGACCGAACGCCACGTGCGCCTGAAGACGGGCGAGACGCTCATCGCCGATGAGGTGCTGATGGCGGTCGGCCGCGTTCCCGCGACGAAGGATTTAGGTCTTGGGGCCGCGGGCGTCGCGCTCGACAAGAACGGCGCGGTCATGGTCGATGACTATGGCTGCACCAACGTGCCCTCGATCTGGGCGGTCGGCGACGTGACGGACCGGCTGAACCTCACGCCCGTCGCCATTCGCGACGGCGTCGCGTTCGTCGAAACGGTTTTCCACGACCGCCCGACGGCGGTCGATCGCATGCAGGTGCCGACCGCCGTTTTCGGGACGCCCGAGATCGGCACGGTCGGCCTCAATGAGGAAGACGCCCGCCGCGTCTGCGAGGGCGTCGACATCTATAAGGCCGAGTTCCGCCCCATGAAGGCGACGATGTCGGGCCGCCAGACGAAGATGTTCATGAAGCTCGTGGTCGAGCAGCGCACCGATCGGGTCGTCGGCTGTCACATCCTCGGCGAGAGCGCCGCGGAAATGACGCAGATCCTCGGCATCCTCGTGAAGATGAAGGCGAGGAAGGCCGACTTCGACGCGACCGTCGCCCTTCACCCCAGCGCCGCCGAGGAACTCGTCCTCATGCGGACGAAGTCGTAGTCAAAACTGTCATGGCCGGCCTCCGTGCCGGCCATCCATGCCTCCGAAACACTTGCGGCTCCAGACGACCGGATGACCATGGATGGCCGGGACATGCCCGGCCATGACGTTAGGGGAGCGATCGAGCTTTAAACCGCCCCGCCTTCCGCCAGCCAGCGCGCGGCGTCGCGGCCGAGGCGGGCAAGCGCCGTCTGCTCATAGAGCGCAATATCGTCGGCTGTCAGGTGGTCGCGCCATCGCCCGTTCGTTCCCTTGTGGATGAAGCTGTCCGCGCCGCCTTCCCAGAGGGCACCGCCAAGGGGCGCGACGAGCGGAGCGTTCGCCTTCATCCAGTCGAAGGTGCAATGTTCCACGATCTGCGGCCAGCGCGCGTCATCGACCGTGATGTCGAGAAAATCGGCGATCCGCCGCATCTCGCCGGGAAGATCGCGTTTCAGATCCGCGAAGTGGACGAAGAGAAGGTTCGGCAAGTGCCGGATCGCCCACCACGAGACGACGTTCTCCCAGAGCGACCAGAAGGGCGCACCATCGCGTGCCAGCCAATCGAGGAAATAGCGGCGCGGATCGTCCGTGTGCGGCCGTTCGAGACGCGGGCCGACGAGCCCCGGCGTATCGTTGAGGGCGGCGTAGAAATCCGCGTTTCCTGCCTGATGGTGATGGAAGAGGCTCCACGCGACGTCACGTCCGTCGCGCGCGATATAGATGTATTTGGCGCGCGGCGAATAGACGAGCGCCTCGACCGGCAGATGTGTCTTCATGATGCGGCGATGCGTCTGCGCCTCGATGAGGGGCAGCTTTACCTCTTTCGGCGGCACGCGAAGGTCGAGCCAGGGCGAAATCTCGGCGATGTTGACGGTGGGATCGCCCTGAAAGACCAGCTGGCCGACGATCTGCTGCGTCCAGGTCGTGCCGGACTTGGCATAGGTCGAAACGATGATGTCGTCGTCCCGGAACTGGAGGTCGTTCCAGATCGTCGAGTCGAAATGGTGGCTGCGCATCTCCCGGGTTTTTGTGGGCCAGGCGGGCGCGACGGCGGCATCGGCGTGTGGGGCGAGGGTGGCGATCATGGAAAACACCGCGATGGGAGAGGGCGTAGGCCCCCGGGAAATCGGCCGGTTCTTTAGGCCTTTCCGGACCCCAAGACTGTGACGCTTGCCACGGGGTGGGGAAAAATCACGCGCCCCTGGCAATCCGGCCATTGATTCGCTACATCCACGCCTAAGAGAACAAAGTGAGTTCGCGTGATGAAGACGGCCTGGACGCCGACCAGCTGGAGGGCAAAGCCGATCCAGCAGGTCCCCGAGTACCCCGACGCCGAAAAGCTGAACGAGGCGGAGGCGCGCCTGCGCGCCTATCCCCCGCTCGTTTTTGCGGGCGAGGCGCGTTCGCTGAAGAAGGCACTGGGCGAGGTCGCCAAGGGGAAGGCTTTCCTGCTCCAGGGCGGCGACTGTGCGGAAAGCTTCGCCGAGTTCCGCGCCGACAACATCCGCGACACGTTCCGCGTGCTGCTGCAGATGGCCGTGGTTTTGACGTTCGGCGCCGCGATGCCTGTCGTGAAGGTCGGCCGCATCGCGGGCCAGTTCGCCAAGCCGCGCTCGGCCCCGATGGAATCGCAAGGCGGCGTGGAGTTGCCCTCCTATCGCGGCGACATCGTCAATGCCATCGAGTTCAACGAGGAGGGCCGCGCGCCTGATCCGCAGCGCCTCATCCAGGCCTATACGCAGGCCGCCTCCACAGTGAACCTGCTGCGCGCGTTCGCGACGGGCGGCTATGCGGATCTGCACAATGTCCATCGTTGGACGCTGGGCTTCATCGCGGATTCGCCGGCCGGCGAGCGCTACGCCGAGATGGCGAACCGCATCTCCGAGGCGCTCGCCTTCATGGAGGCCTGCGGCATCACGCCGGAAAGCTCGCCCCAGCTGAAGACGACCGCGTTCTATACGAGCCACGAGGCGCTGCTGCTCGGCTATGAGCAGGCGCTGACACGGATCGATTCGACAAGCGGCGACTGGTACGACACGGCCGCCCACATGCTCTGGATCGGCGACCGCACGCGCCAGCCGGACGGCGCGCATGTCGAGTTCTGTCGCGGCATCAAGAACCCGCTCGGCCTCAAATGTGGACCCTCGATCACGAACGATGATCTGATCCGCCTGATCGACATCCTCAATCCCGAGAACGAGCCGGGCCGGCTGACGCTGATCGCGCGCTTCGGGGCGGACCAGGTGGCCGAGCATCTGCCGCGCCTCATCCGCGCGGTGGAGCGCGAGGGCCGCGCGGTCATCTGGTCGTGCGATCCCATGCACGGCAACACGATCAAATCGCCCAGCGGCTATAAGACGAGGCCCTTTGATCGCATCCTGAAGGAGGTGCAGACCTTCTTTGCGGTCCACAAGGCCGAGGGTACGCACGCCGGCGGCGTTCATTTCGAGATGACCGGACAGGACGTCACCGAATGCACGGGCGGCGCGATGGCGATCACAGACGAAGACTTGAAGAGCCGCTATCACACACATTGCGACCCGCGGCTCAACGCCAGCCAGGCGCTGGAGCTCGCCTTCTTGATCGCCGAGGGCATCAAGGCGGAGCGCAACGCGTCTGAGCGCTTTGCTGCGGCGCAATAAAGTGTAGGATTGTCGGGCGGAAATCCGCGACAGAAGCGGATTCGAAGAACGTTAATCGAATAGGCCTACCCTGCGTCGATGTCGATTGAGCCCACCCAAGCACCCGACGGATTGCTGCTGACGCGGCCGATTCTGCGTTGGAGCCTGTTCTTAGGCGGGCACCTGTTCTTTTTCCTGGGCGCGGCGGGGTTGTTCCTTCCGCTCTTCCCGACGACGATCTTCTGGATCCTGGCGGCCATTTGCTTCGCGCGCTCGAGCATAGCGATGCGCGACCGCATCTATGCCTCGCCCGGCGTGGGTCCGATGGTGGCCGACTTCGTCGAGCACGGCATCCTCTCGCGCAAGGGCAAGGTGATCGCAACACTCGCGATCGCGGCAAGCGTCGCGCTCTCCGCGGTGACCGGCGCGCCAACTTTCGTGAAGATCGCCGCGATCCTCGCCTTCGCCGTCGCCTCGGCCTATCTCTGGACGCGACCGGAAGCTTAAACGACGGCGATCAGGCGCCGCCCGAAATTCTCCGACTTGAAAAGCCCGATGAACGCCTCCGGCGCGGTCTCGATGCCGGCGCTGATGTCCTCGCGATAGGAGAGGCGCCCCGCCTGGATGTGCTCGGCGAGCGCAGCCATCGCGCCGGGGAATTGCTTGCGGTAGTCGTAGACGACAAGCCCGGCCATCGTCAGGCGATGCGTGATGAAGCGCGTGACGTTGCGGATTCCGATCGGCTTCTCGGCGTTGTATTCGGCGACCTGTCCCGAGATGACGATCCGGCCATGCGGCTTCATCGCCGCGATTGCGCGGTCGAGCATCTCACCGCCCACATTGTCGAAATAAATGTCGACGCCCTCGGGCGCGGCCGCGCGGAGCGCCTTGGAGAGATCGCCGTCGCGGTAGTTGATCGCGTGATCGAACCCGATTTCTTTCAGGTACGCGCATTTGGTGGGCGAGCCCGCGATCCCGATGACGGTGAGCCCGAGAAGCTTGGCGAGCTGCCCCGCCGTCGCGCCGACCGGCCCCGCGGCCGAAGAGACGAGGAGGACGTCGCCCGCCTTGGGTTTGCCGAGATCCAAGAGCCCGAAATAGGCCGTGAGCCCCGGAACGCCGAGCACGCCGATCGCGGCCGTGGTCGTCACCTTGCCCGAGAAGAGCGCGGGATCGAGCGCCATCACGCCCTTGCCGTCGGTGACGAATTCCTCGCGCCAGCCGAAGCCGCCGGTGACAGTGGCATCAACGGGCAGCTTCGGGTTCTCGCTCTCGATGACGCGGCCGACGCCCGCGCTCTCGATCGTCTCGCCGAGCGGCAGCGCCGCCGCATAGGAATCGCCCGACAGCCGCGAACGCATCCCCGGATCGACCGAGAAATGCGTCACGCGAATGCGCGCGCCGCCCGTAGGCATCCGCGCGGAAGGCTCGTCCCTCAGCGCGAAATCCTCGCGCTGAGGAAGGCCCACCGGGCGGCGGGCGAGCGTCCAGCGTCGCGGCATGGGCTAGACCGCTTTGTCCGGGCCGACGCGCACGAGCATCTTGCCGAAATTGGCGCCCTTGAAGAGGCCGAGGAACGCTTCCGGCGCCGTCTCGATACCGTCCACGATCGTCTCGTGCCAGGTCATCTTGCCGGCCTTGATCCACTGGCCCATGTCGCGCAGGAAATCGCCCATCAGGTCGAAATGGTTGGAGACGACGAACCCTTCGATCCGCAGGCCGAGTGGGATCGTCATGATGATGTTCCAGGGTCCGGGCGCGGGCGCCGTGTTGTTATACTGTTCGATCATGCCGCACATGACGACGCGGCCCTTGGCCCTCATGTTCGAGAGCGCGGCGGTGAGATGGATTCCGCCGACATTCTCGAAATAGACGTCGATGCCTTTGGGCGCGAGGCGCTTCAGTTCCGCGGTGAGCGCTTCTTCCGTCGCGAATTTCTTGTAGTTGATCGTCGCGTCGACCCGCGCCTTGTCCTTCAGCCACTGGCACTTGTCGTCCGAGCCAGCCGAGCCGACGACGAAGCAGCCTTTGTTCTTGGCGATCTGACAGACGATCGCGCCGACTGCACCGGAAGCGGCCGAGACGAAAACGGTCTCGCCCTCCTTGAGCGCACCGATCCGCAAGAGGCCGGCATAGGCGGTGAGTCCCGGCATGCCGAGCGCGCCGAGATAGCTCTGGATGGGCGCGATCGAGGGATCGACCTTCATCGTCGCCATCGCCGACATCGGGTCCGAGCCGATCAGCGCGATCTCGCGCCAGCCGAGCATGTGCTGCACGTAGTCGCCGACTTTGTAGGAAGGGTTCTGGCTCTCGATCACCTGGCCGACCGCGCCGCCCGTCAGCGCCTCGCCGATCTGGAAGGGCGGCACATAGCTCTCGCGGTCCACCATGCGCCCGCGCATATAGGGATCGACCGACATATAGGCATTGCGGACGATGAACTCGCCCGCCTTAGGGGCCGGCACCGGGACCTCCACGAGGTCGAAATTGGCTTTGCTCGGCATGCCGTCGGGACGGCTCTTGAGACGAATTTCTTTCGATTTGAGGTTAGACATCGAGGGGTTCTCCCGGGTGTTTATGAGTGTCGAAGCTCTTGTATGGTAAAGCGTTGGGCGACAGGGCTGCAATATTTGTTGAGTTGCCCCGTTGGACTCTCAAAGGCGATTAAAATCTGGGGTGGCGAATCAGGCTGGGACGAGGCGACGTGGATCAATCTGAGATGACCGATCGGCCGCTCCGGGCGGCCGTTGTGGGCGCCGGAGTTTTCGGACGTCTCCACGCGCAGAAATACCATGCCTTGCCAGGTGTCACCCTGGTTGCGATCGTCGATGCCGACCGCGAGAAAGCGCAGGACGCTGCCCAGCGCTTCGGTGCGAGTGCGCACACCCGTCCGCTCGACCTTCTCGGCCAGATCGATTGCGTCTCGATCGCCGCGCCCGCCGAAGTGCACGCGCCGCTGGCCATCCCGTTCCTCCAGGCCGGCATCCACGTGCTCGTCGAAAAGCCGATCGCGACCTCGCTCGAGGATACCGATCGCATGGCCACGATCGCGGCGGAGAACAACCTCGTCCTCCAGACCGGCCATCAGGAGCGCTTCGTCTTCGCCGCTTCCGGTCTGCTCGCGCGCAAGGCCGCGCCCCGCCGGATCGAATGCCATCGCGCGGGACCCTTCTCGGGCCGCGGCACGGATGTGAGCGTCGTTCTCGACCTCATGACCCACGACATCGATCTAGTCCATGCGCTCAATCCCGCGCCCTTGCGCCGCGTGATGGCGCGCAAGCGCCAGCTGCCGGGCTCCTTCAGCGATGAAGTGCAGGCGATCTTGACGCTCGAGGACGGTTGCAAGGTCAACCTCACCGCGAGCCGCATGGCCGAGGAGAAGCGCCGCTTCATGCGCGTGCTCTACGACGACGGCGAAGTGGAGATCGATTTCCTTGCTCGCACCGTCACGAACTCGACGCCCGATGCGCTGGCGCCCGCCTTCTTTCCCTCGCAGGACGGAAAGCCCGGCGTCGCCGATGATCCGCTGGGTGTCGCCATCGCGGCATTCGTCGAGGCGGTTCGCAAGGGCAGCGCGCCCGCCATCACGCCGGCCGAGGCGCGCCGCACGTTGGAGACGGCGCTGATGATCCTGCGCTCGGCCGGCTCGCGCGCCGCCAAGCGCGAACTCTCCGCCGTCGCCTGAGCGGGCGCCCGTGGACCCCATCCAGTTCTTCGATCTGAAGACGCAGGCCAAGCGCCTGCGCGCCGACATCGATCGCCGCATCGCGGCCGTGCTCGACCACGGCGCCTATATCGGCGGGCCCGAAGTCGGCGAGCTCGAAACGCGCCTGGCCGCCTTCACGGGCGCGCGCGAATGCGTGGCCGTCGCCAGCGGCACGGACGCGCTGCTCATCGCCATCATGGGCGAGGGCGTGGGCCCCGGCGATGCCGTGTTTCTGCCGGCCTTCACCTATAACGCGACAGCGAACGCGATCCTCATCGCGGGCGGAACGCCGGTCTTCGTCGACGTCGAGCGCGAGACCGCGAACCTCGATCCCGCCGACCTCGAGCGCCGGATCGCCGCGACGCTCGCCGAAGGGCGCCTGCGGCCGCGCATGGTGATCCCGGTCGATCTCTATGGGCTGCCGGCGGACTATGCCGCGATCAACGCGATCGCGGCGCGCCACGGCATGGTCGTCCTCGCCGATGCGGCGCAGAGCTTGGGCGGACGGCTCGGCAATCGCAGCGTCGGCGCGCTCGCCGAGATGTCCGCGACGAGCTTCTATCCGACCAAGACGCTCGGCGGCTATGGCGATGGCGGGGCGGTCTTCACCGATGATCCCGCGCGCGCGGCGCGCTGGCGCTCCATCCGCTGGCACGGCACGGACGAGATGAAGCGCGAATCGATCCGCGTCGGCGTCAACGGGCGGCTCGATTCCCTCCAATGCGCGGTGCTGCTGTCCAAGCTCGAGATCTTCGCCGAGGAACTGGCCAGCCGCCGCCGGCTCGCCGCGCGCTACGCCGAACAATTGGATGGCCTTGTAGAGCGGCCGAAGGGCGCGGCTGAGGCCGACAGCGCCTATGGCCTCTTCACGATTTACGTGAAGAACCGCGATCAAGTACAGGCAGTGCTGAAGGCGAAGGGCGTGCCGACCAGCATCTATTATCTTCAGGCGTTGCATCACCATGCGGCCTTCGCGGCCCATGCCCCAGCGGGCGGCCTGCCGGTCGCCGAGCGCCTTGCGGACGAAGTCCTCAGCCTGCCGTTCCACCCCTATTTGTCCGACACGCAGCTCGATCATGTCTGCGCCGCGCTTCGCGAGTCGCTTTAGTTATCCCCATTTTGTCCCCGTCATTCCGGGCGGCCTTATCCTCCGCGCAAAGTGTGATCGGAGGAGAGGAACCGTTGCTGAAAGAGGATGCCGCGCTTGCCCGGGCGCCGCTCGCCCCCGCCGTGAAGCTGGCGCTGCCGCGGGGCGGCACCGGCCGGGCGGTCGCGGTGACCTACAATCGGATCGGCGGCCTGATCGAGAAGGCGGCGGCCGCCACGGACGTGCCGGTCGCTGCCGCGCTCGCCCTCTGGCAGGTCGAGAGCGGCGGGGCGTCTTTCACGCCCGGCGCCGCGATCCTGCGCTTCGAGGCGCACGTTTTCTTCAGAACGTGGGCGAAAAACGAAAAGCGACAAACGACGTACGACCTTCATTTCCGCCATGGCGGGCGTGCTGGCGTCGCGGGCAAGCCCTGGCAGAACCATGCTTGCCGCCGCCGCCCCTCGGATCCCTTCCGCCCCTTTCACGGCGACCAAGCGAAGGAATACAAGGCCCTCGCCCTTGGCATTGATCTGTCGGACGAGGAGACCGCCTATCGCTGCGCCTCGATCGGCGGCCCACAATTGATGATGAGCGGCTTCGCGGCGCTGGGTTATGCGAGCGCGCGCGCGATGTTCCGCGCTTTTCAGGCGAGCGAACGCGCGCATGTCCTTGGGCTGATGGATTTTTGTCTCGCCCATGACCTTGCGCGGGCCCTGCGCGCTGGGGATTGGCGTGCCGCCGCGAAGGGCTACAATGGCGCTGGAAACGTCGAAATCTATGCGCCGAGGCTGAAGGCGGCCCACGATGCCGCCGCCGCGCTCGGTCTTTGAGCGGAGGCGGGCGATGGGACGGAGGATGCCGTACGCGGTCCTGCTGGGCGCGCTCGCGCTCAGCGCCTGCGACGAACCATTGCCGGAGGCCGGCGCGCCGGACATCGATCCCCTCAACCTCGACATCGAGGTGGGTCGCTATGGCGTCATGATCGATCAGGGAATGGCCGCCCGCAATTTCCTGGAGGAAAAGGGCGCGGCCGGTGACCCGAGCGAGGAGGTCGACGGCCTTGCCCTCGAACGCTCGATCCACATCCGCGCGCTGGAGGCGAACCTCCTCCAGGCGGAGGTCTGTGCGAAGGATCTTGTGCCGAAAACCCTCTGCGCCGCGCCGTTCACGCCGGCCTGGCTGAGCGAACCGCGCGCGGAGTCCCCGACCCTCTGGCAGCTCCAGGCCCGCGCCGATCAGCTGGGCGCGTTCTTGATGCCGATCTGGGGCGCGCTCTGCGAAAAGGCCAAGGCCGAGGGGGCCGATGAGGTCTTTTGCGCGATTGAATAGACCCGGCTAGATCTTGGCGCATGACAGACCGATTGCGTATCGCGCTCGCCCAGGCGAACCCGACCGTGGGCGACATCGAAGGGAATCTGAAGAAAGCCCGCACCCTGCACGCGGAGGCGGCGAACGCGCACGCCGATCTGATCCTCTTCAGCGAACTCTTCATCACCGGCTATCCGCCCGAGGATCTGGTGCTGAAGCCCGCCTTCCAGGCCGATGCGCGCGAGGCGGTCGAGGCCCTGGCGAAGGAAACCGCGGAGGGCCCGGCGGTCCTCATCGGCGTGCCGTGGGTGGAGGAGGGCTACCTCTTCAACGCGGTTGCGCTCCTCGATCAGGGCAAGATCGCCGCGCTTCGCTTCAAGGTCGATCTGCCGAACTACGGCGTCTTCGATGAAAAGCGCGTCTTTCAGCCGGGCGCGATGCCGGGCCCCATTCCCTTTCGCGGCGTGCGCCTGGGCGTGCCGATCTGCGAGGACATCTGGACGCCCGACGTCGTCGAGTGCCTGAGCGAGACGGGCGCGGAAATCCTGCTCGTGCCGAACGGCTCGCCCTTCGACCGCGACAAGCCCGACCGGCGCCTCAACCTTTCGGTCGCGCGCGTGACCGAGAGCGGCCTGCCGCTCGTCTATCTCAATCAGGTGGGCGGCCAGGATGAGCTCGTCTTCGACGGCACGTCCTTCGTGCTGAACGCCGACCGCAGCCTCGCGCTCCAGATGCCGAGCTTTCGCGAGGCGATGGTCATGACGGACTGGACGCGCGAGGGCGACAATTGGGTCTGCGCGCCGGGCGAAAAAAAACTCGCGCCCGAGGGCCATGCGGCCGTTTATCAGGCGCTGATGCTGGCGCTGCGCGACTACGTCGGAAAGACGCGGTTTCCAGGCGTCGTGCTCGGCCTCTCCGGCGGCATCGATTCCGCGCTCACCGCCGCGATCGCGGCCGACGCGCTGGGGCCGGACAAGGTCCACGCGCTGATGCTCCCGTCGCGTTACACCAGCGAGGAGAGCCTCGAGGACGCCGCCGAAGTTGCGCGGCTTCTCGGCATCCGCCTCGACTCCGTGCCGATCTCGGGCGCCGTCGAGGCGTTCGGCTCGGCGACCGCCGATCTCTTCGCGGGCAAGCCCGCCGATACGACCGAGGAGAACATCCAGTCGCGCATTCGCGGCGTCATCTTGATGGCGATCTCGAACAAATTCGGGCCGATGCTGCTCACCACCGGCAACAAATCCGAGATGTCGGTCGGCTACGCGACGCTCTATGGCGACATGGCGGGCGGCTACAATGTGCTGAAGGACATCTACAAGACCGAGGTCTTCGCGCTCTCGCGCTGGCGCAACCAGGCGGTGCCGGAAGGCGCGCTCGGCCCGCGGGGCCGCGTGATGCCCGAGCGCGTGATCGACAAACCGCCGACCGCCGAATTGCGCGAGAACCAGAAGGACGAGGATTCGCTCCCGCCCTATGAGGCGCTCGACGACATCTTGAGCTGCCTCGTCGAGGGCGAGATGGCCTTCGAGGAGATCGTCGCGCGCGGTCACGCGCCCGAAATCGTCAAGCGCGTCGAGCATCTCCTCTATGTCGCCGAGTATAAGCGCCGTCAGGCCCCGCCCGGTGCCAAGATCAGCGCGAAGAATTTCGGCCGCGATCGGCGCTACCCGATCGTCAACGGCTTCCGCGACGCGAGATAGACGATGGCCACCCGCGTCCGCTTCGCGCCCTCACCGACAGGGCGCCTCCATGTCGGCAATATCCGCTCCGCGCTCTTCAACGTGCTGTTCGCGCGAAAGACAGGCGGCAAATTCTTGCTGCGGATCGACGACACGGACCGCGAGCGTTCGACCGCCGCCTTCGAGGCGGCCATCAAGGACGATCTCCGCTGGCTGGGCTTTGACTGGGACGAGACGGCCAAGCAGTCCGACCGCTTCGCCCGCTATGACGCGGCGGCGGAAAAGCTGAAGGCCGCTGGCCGGCTCTATGCCTGCTACGAGACGCCCGAGGAGCTGGAGCGCAAGAGGAAGCGCGCGCTGGCGAGCGGCCGCCCGCCGATCTACGACCGCACGGGCTATAATCTGTCGGCGGAGGATCGCGCGGCGCTGGAGGGGCAGGGCCGCCGGCCCCATTGGCGCTTCCTGCTCGAGGGCCGCCGCATCCAGTGGGATGATGCCGTGCGCGGCGCCGTCGAGATCGACACGAAGACGCTCTCCGATCCCGTCCTCATCCGCGCCGATGGGAGCTATCTCTATACGCTCCCCTCGGTCGTCGATGACATCGAGCTTGCAGTGTCCGACGTCATTCGCGGCGAGGACCATGTGACGAACACTGCCGCGCAAGTGGAATTGATCGCGGCCCTGGGCGCGCAGCCGCCGCGCTTCGCGCATCTCCCGCTCCTGACGGGCGTCGGCGGCGAGGCGCTGTCGAAGCGGCTGGGCTCCCTCGGGGTCGATCAGCTTCGCGCGGAGGGCATCGTGCCGCTCGCGATCGCGGCGCTCCTGGCGCGGCTCGGCACGTCGGAGCCGGTGGGCCCGGTCGCCGATTTCGCCGAGCTCGTTGAGAGCTTCGACTTCGCCAAGATCGGCCGCGCGCCTGCTCATTTCGATCCGGCCGAGCTTCGCGCCGTCAACGCGAAGACGCTCCACGCGATGCCCTACGAGAAGGCGCGCCCCCACCTTGCGGCGTTCGGCGCCGAGGCGGGGGAGGCGGTCTGGCTCGCCATCCGGGACAATTGCGAAACCCTGGCCGACGCCGCCGCGTGGACCGCGATCCTCACCCGGCCGCTCGATCCCGCCGAGACCGGCCGGGCGCTGACCGAAAAGGCGGCCACGCTGCTGCCGCCTGGGCCTTGGAGCGAGGAAACCTGGGGCGCCTGGACCAAGGCTGTCTCGGCGGCTACGGGCAAAAAGGGCAAGGATCTGTTCCAGCCGCTCCGGCTCGCGCTCACCGGCCGGCCCCATGGACCCGAAATGAAAAAGCTGCTACCGCTCCTCGGGCTTGAGCGGGCGAAGGCCCGGCTTGAGGGCCGCGCGGCGTGATCGCGGGCCAAAGGCGGAGAAACGGAACCAATGGTCGCATCGGCTCGCAAAGCCAGGACGATCACCCCGGCGACGGGGCGAATTTGGATTTGTGGCTGATTCAATCAGGCCGCAACGGGTTCTCGCGCGTACACTTGCCTTCCGAACATGCGAACGAATCGAAGCGGTCGGAACCGCGACCGAGGAGTTGAGCTGTGCGTGAGCTGGTGCTGTACGACACGATGACGAAGGCCAAGCGCGCCTTCGTGCCCATCGATGCGAAGAAAATCCGCATGTATGTCTGCGGACCGACGGTCTATGACTTCGCGCATATCGGCAACGCCCGCCCGATCATCGTCTTCGACGTGCTGTTCCGCCTGCTGCGCCACCTTTATGGCGAGGCGCACGTGACCTATGTCCGCAACATCACGGACATCGACGACAAGATCAACGCGCGCGCGGCCGAGCGCGGCGTTTCCATCCGCACGCTGACGGAAGAAACGGCGAAGCAGTTCCACGCCGATATCGCGGCGCTGGGCGTGCTGCCGCCGACGCACGAGCCGCGCGCGACCGACCACATCGCCGAAATGATCGCGATGATCGAGCGGCTGATCCGCGCGAACGCGGCCTATGCGGCCGAAGGGCACGTACTCTTCAACGTCGAGGCGAAGGCCGACTACGGACGATTGGCGCGTCGCAGCCTCGATGAGATGATCGCGGGCGCCCGCGTGGACGTGGCGCCCTTCAAGCGCAACCCGATGGATTTCGTCCTCTGGAAGCCGAGCGACGACAAGACGCCCGGCTGGGAGAGCCCCTGGGGAAGAGGCCGCCCAGGCTGGCACATCGAATGCTCCGCGATGGGCGAGGCGCTGCTGGGCGAGACCTTCGACATTCATGGCGGCGGCATCGATCTCGTCTTCCCGCACCATGAGAACGAGATCGCGCAGAGCGAATGCGCGCATGGCGGTGCGCCGCTCGCGAATTATTGGATGCACAACGGCTTCCTGCAGGTCGAGGGACAGAAAATGTCCAAGAGCCTGGGGAATTTCGTGACGATCCACGACGCTCTGAAGGATTGGCCAGGCGAGGTGCTGCGCTTCAACATGCTGCGCTCGCATTATCGCCAGCCGATCGACTGGACGGAGCGGGGCCTGAAGGAGAGCGAGACCATTCTGGGACGGCTGGAAGACCGCGCTTCCGGCGCGGAAAAGGCCTCGGTCGCCGCGCCGGTCCTTGATGCGCTGCTCGACGACATGAACACGCCCCAGGCGATCGCGGAGCTCCACCAGGAAAAGGACGAGGGCGCTTTGGCGGCCTCGCTCGCGTTTCTCGGATTTGCGTCCGACAAAACGAAAAACGACAAACGACTGCCGGCCGGCACCGACGAAGCGGCGATCGAGGCCATGGTCGCGGCCCGCTTTGCCGCCCGAAAAGCCAAGGATTTCAAGGAAGCCGATCGCCTGCGCGCCGAGCTGGAGGCGATGGGCGTGATACTGAAGGACGGGCCTGAGGGCACGACCTGGGAGCTGAAGCGATGAGTGTGCTTTTCATGGGTGTCGCTGTCCCCCCACCCGCGTCGGGCTGCGCCCTCGGCGCCCTCCCCGCGAGGGGGAGGGCGATCTCCGTTCACCCTCCCCTTGATGGGGAGGGTGGCGACCCCGGATTTATTCCGGGGGAGCCGGGTGGGGTGACTGCGCCGTCAAGGGAGTGGCACTCATGACCCGCGAGCGCCTCTATCTGTTCGACACGACGCTCCGCGACGGCGCCCAGACGCAGGGCGTCGATTTCTCGGTCGAAGACAAGCGCCAGATCGCGCTCGCGCTCGACGCGCTCGGCATCGACTACGTGGAGGGCGGCTGGCCCGGCGCCAATCCGACGGACACGGAGTTCTTCTCAAAGCCGCCGCATCTAAAGAACGCCGTCCTCACGGCCTTCGGCATGACGAAGCGCTCGGGCACCAGCCCCTCCAACGATCCCGTGCTCAACGATCTTCTGAACGCGCGGGTCAACGCGGCCTGCATCGTCGGCAAGACGTGGGATTTCCAGGTGGACGTCGCGCTGGAAATTCCGCGCCCCGAGAACGTGCGCCTGATCGCCGAATCCGTCGAGGCGCTCATCTTCGCTGGCCGCCAGACGATGTTCGACGCGGAACATTTCTTCGACGGCTATAAGGCGAACCCCGCCTATGCGCTGGGCTGCGTGCTCGCCGCCTACGAGGCGGGCGCGCGCTGGGTCGTCCTCTGCGACACCAATGGCGGAACGCTGCCGGGCGATGTCTATTCGATCGTGAAGGAAGTCTCCGAGCGCATCCCCGGCGATTGCCTGGGCATCCACGCGCATAACGACACCGAGAACGCGGTCGCCAATTCGATCGCGGCCATCACGGCGGGCGCGCGCCACGTGCAGGGCACGCTGAACGGTCTCGGCGAGCGCTGCGGCAACGCCAATCTCTGCGCGCTGCTGCCGACGCTGATCCTCAAGCCCGAATTCGCCGACGTGATCGAGACGGGCGTCAGCCGCGAACAGCTCCAGACGCTCGTGAAGACCTCGCGCCTGCTCGATGAGATCTTGAACCGCACGCCCAACCGCCACGCGGCCTATGTCGGCGAGAACGCGTTCGCGCACAAAGGCGGCCTCCACGCGAGCGCGGTCATGAAGGATCCGCGCACCTACGAGCACGTGCCGCCGGAGAGCGTCGGCAATCGGCGCAAGATCCTCGTCTCCGATCAATCGGGGCGCTCGAACATCCTGACCCGCTTCGAGGAGATGGGCATCGCCCTTGACAGCGCCGATTCGCGCGTGCGGACGCTGCTCGATCAGGTCAAGGAGCGCGAGTTCCTGGGTTACGCCTATGACGCGGCGGACGCCTCTTTCGAGCTGCTCGCCCGCCGCGCGCTCGGCCAGGTGCCCGACTATATCGACGTGATCAGCTTCCGCGTGATGGTCGAGCGGCGCTTCAACGCGCGCGGCGAGATCGTCACCGTTTCGGAAGCCACCGTGAAACTCGATATCGACGGTTATCTGATCTATTCGGTGGGCGAGGGGAACGGCCCGGTCGATGCCTTGGCGCACGCACTGCAACGTGATGTCGGCCGCTACTCGAAATACATCGCCGACCTCGAACTCGTCGATTTCAAGGTGAGGATCCTCACCAGCGGCACCGAGGCGATCACGCGCGTTCTCATCGAAAGTGCCGACGGCGACGGGGCCCGCTGGTCAACGGTCGGCGTCTCGCCCAATATTGTCGAGGCCTCGTTCGAGGCGCTGATGGACTCGATCACATACAAGCTCTACCGCGATGGCGCGCCTGCGCCGACACGGTGACGGAACGGGGGAAGGGGATGCCTGCACTACCGGATCACGGCCTGCCGCAAGACGCGCTGTTCGAGAAACTGACGCGCTTTTCCGCGTTCGATGCGCCGTGGCGCTCGGGCAAGACCTTCGCCTACATGTATGACGCGGGGCCCGAGGTCGATGCGGTCGCCAAGCGCGCCTACACGCAATATCTCTCCGAGAACGGCCTCGATCCGACCGCCTTCCCAAGCCTCATGATGCTCGAGAACGAGCTGGTCGGGATTGCCGCGAAGCACCTGAATGCGCCCGAGGGCGCGGCGGGCAGCTTCACGAGCGGCGGCACCGAAAGCTGCATGCTGAGCGTGAAGACCGCGCGCGATCATGCCCGCGCGATGAAGCCGCACATCACCGCGCCCGAGATCGTGCTGCCGGTCACCGCCCACGCCGCCTTCCACAAAGCCGCGCACTATATGGGGCTGAAGAAGGTCCTCGTGCCGGTGAACGAAGCCGATCACCGCGTGCGGCCGGAGGCGATCGAGGCCGCGATCACGCCCAACACGGTGCTGATCGTCGCCTCCGCCACGAACTACAGCCACGGCACGCTCGATCCGATCGAGGCGATCGGCAAGATCGCGGCGGAAAGGAACATTCTCTTCCATGTCGATGGCTGCATCGGTGCGTGGCTACTGCCCTTCTTCAAGCGGCTCGGCGCGCCGCTCCCGGCCTTTGACTTCACGGTCCCCGGCGTTACCTCGATGTCGATGGACTGGCACAAATACGCCTATTGCCCGAAGGGGGCCTCGGTCGTCCTCTACCGCACGAAGGCGCTGCGCCAGTTCCAGCTCTTCGCTTGCGCGGAGTACACCGGCTACACGCTCATCAACACGACGATCCTCTCCTCGAAATCGGCAGGGCCGCTGGCCGCCGCTTGGGCGGTGCTGAATTTCCTGGGCGATGAGGGCTATATGCGCTTCGCCAAACGCATCTACGAGGCAACACAGAAGATCGTCGCGGGGATCGAGGCAACGCCGGGTCTGCGCCTGCTCGCGCGGCCCGACACGTGCCTCATCGCGTTCACTTCGGACGAGTTTCCGGTTTTTCACGTCATCGATGAGATGAAGAAGAAGGACTGGCTGCTGCAGGCGCAATTCGGCGCGATGGGCTCGACCGAGAACGTGCATCTCTCGGTCGGCCAATCGAATTTCGAGCAGGTGGACGAGTTTCTGAAGGACCTGAAGGAGGCTGTGGCCGCTGCCCGCGCCATCCCGCGCTCGAATGTCGTAGCCGAGGTGAAGGCGGAAGTCGCGAAATTGTCGCCGGCGGAGGCAAGCCCGCAAGCGCTCGCCCATCTGATGGATGTCGCGGGCGTGTCGGGCGGCAAGCTGCCGGAGCGCATGGCTGACCTCAATCAGATCCTGGGTGCCCTGCCCCCCAAGCTCGCCGAGATGGCGCTCACCCAGTTCTTCAACGACATGTACACGGCCAAGCGATAAGTGAGCGTCACATCCGAGCGATCCCCGCCGGCTCCGGCGCCGAAGGATGATCTCGCCGGCCTCTTGTTCGCGGGCGGAGCTTTCTTTCTATGGGGCGTCATCCCGCTCTACTGGGAACTTTTGAGGACTGTACCGGCCGCTGAAATCGCGGCCCACCGGGTCTTCTGGTGCGCCGTCACGATCGGGGTCTTCCTCGCCTGGCGCGATCGCCTGGCCGCGACGCGCCTTGTTTTCCGCGACACGCGGATGCTGCGAACGCTGGCGTTGACCAGCATCCTCATCGCGACCAATTGGGGCATCTTCATCTATTGCGTGGTGAGCGACCAACTGGTCGAGGCGAGCCTTGGCTATTTCATCAACCCGATCGTCTCGGTCGCGCTCGCGGTCGGTTTCCTTGGCGAGAGCCTGTCGCCCTGCCGGATGGCCGCGCTCGCGCTCGCCAGCCTCGCCGTGCTCTACCAGACGCTGGCGCTGGGCAGTTTCCCCGTCTTCGCGCTGATCCTCGCCTTCTCGTTCGGCTTCTACGGCTTCTTCAAGAAACAGGCGCCCGTGAGCGCGATGGACGGTCTCCTTGTCGAAACGCTGCTGCTCGCCCCCGCCGCGCTCCTCTATGTGGGCGCGTATCTCGGCGGCGGCGCGGCGAACGGGGCGAGCGCGCCGATCTGGGCGCTCCTTATCGCTTCGGGCGCCGTGACGGCCGCGCCGCTCCTCCTCTTTAACCTCGGCGCGCGCCGCATCCGGCTCTCGACGCTCGGCTTTCTCCAGTATTTGGGTCCGAGCCTGACCCTGCTGATCGCGGTCCTCATCCTGGGCGAGCCCTTCACGGACGATCACGCGATCACCTTCGGCCTCATCTGGGCCTCGCTCGCGCTGATCGGCCTCGAGGGGGTGCGGCTCGCGCGAACCAGCGTGAGCGTCTCGCGATGAGGCGCATCAACTGGCCCTGGAAGCGCTCGCACCGGCGCGACCGCTATGTCCGCAAGGGCTTCCTCGAATTCGGCCGGCATTCCTATGGTGGCGAGGACATGCTGATCGCCGGCAGCCCGGCGGCGCCGGTGCGCATCGGCAAATTCTGTTCGATCGCGCCGGGTCTCATTTTCTACGCGCAGGTCGAGCACCGCACCGAATGGGTCTCGACCTATCCCTTCGGCATGACCTCGAAGGAGGTTTTCCCGGCGCTCGTGGGCCGCGCGGCGCGCGCGGGAACGAAAGGGCCGATCGTGATCGGCAATGACGTGTGGATCGGCCAGCACGTCTCGGTCATGTCGGGCGTGACGGTCGGCGACGGCGCCGTTCTGGCGGCTCATTCGCATGTTGTCGCCGACGTGCCGCCCTATGGCATCGTTGGCGGTAACCCGGCCAAGCTGCTCAAGCGCCGCTTCGATGATGAACAGATCGCCGCGCTCCTGGCGGCGCGCTGGTGGGACCTGCCCGATGAGGCGATCGATGAATTGTCGCCGTTCCTGCGCTCCGAAGACATCGACGTTGTCTTGGCGGAGACGGCACGCCTGTCCGCGGCCGTCACGGCGCTGTCCGGGCACTCCGGATGAGGAACTGAAGCGCGTAGAGGTCGGTCAGAAGGCCGCCCGAGAGCTTGATCAGCCACCATTTGAGTTTACCCGGCTTGATCCCGGTGACCGTGACCGACTCCACCGACATTCCCGCGCGCGACATCAGCGCGACGGCTGTCCGCCGCACGAAAAAGCGCAGATGCGTCTTGTCCAGCAGCCCGCCGGCGGGGTCGTAGTCGAACGATCCGCTGAAGAGCAGGGGCCAGGATACGCGATAATTCCGCACATTGGGGATGCTGGCGATCATGGTGCCGCCGGGTCGCAGCAACGGCACCAACCGGTCCACCGTTCCCCACGGATCGACCAGATGCTCCAGCACGTCGAGCGCGAGAATGAGGTCGAGCGAGCCCGCCTCGATCGGTGGGAGCTCTTTCTCGATATCCAGCGCCCAGACCGCGTCGCACACCGCCTCGGCACGGGATGCCGCCTCCGGCACGATCTCGATCCCTCCGGCCCATCGCACCAGCCCCTGCTCGCGGAGAAGGTGAAGGGTTGCCCCGGTCCCGCACCCGATCTCGAGCGCGCGCTCGACGGGAGTAGGGAGGAGGGGAAGGATTTCTCGTCGCGGGGTGCCGTAATAGGCCGCATCAAGGGCGCTGGACATTGTCTCACAGGGGGCTCGCATTCCTCACCTATCGGCGAATGGGAGGCCGGAAGCAACCCGGCGCCACGGGCGGGCGAATGTGCTAGCAAGGCGCAACGGCGGACGAAAAGGGTCACGACGGCAATGCGCGTTTCCTATGTCGCAACGTTTTACAACAAGGAGCGCTTTGTCCCTTTTGTGCTGGCCTCGATCGCGGCGCAGGAAGGTCCGTTCGAAAAGGAATGCATCTTCATTGACGACGGATCGACCGATCGGACCGTCGAGGCGCTCCGGCAGGGCTGCGGCCTTTGGCCCAATGTCACCATTCTGACGCAGGACAACGCGGGGCCAGCGCGCGCGCTGAATCGCGGGCTTGCCCTGGCAAGTGGGGATATCGTCAAGCCGATTGATGGGGATGACATCCTCGCACCGACAATGACGTCAGCCGGCATCGAGGCGATGCGGCGCTACGGCGTCGGTATCGTCTTCGCACGCCGGTTCCTGAGCTACGATCCGGGAACGGATGATCCAAATTCGGCCCTTTCACGCTTCCAGCCCATCGCCGGCGAGGCAGAGAAGATAGACGCTCCGCTGGATCAAACCATCCGGCGGTCGACCATCAATCCGACCGGGTGGATGGCCCGTCGCTCGATTGTGGAGCGTGCGGGATCGTGCGACCCGGACGTCTTCATTCAGGATTATTCGATCGAGCTGCGTCTCGCGGCGGCCGGCCCCTTGGCCGATCTGTCCGCGCCCGCCTGGGCCTATCCGGTCGAGGCCCCCGGCCGCCTCACCGACAACAAGGCGCAGATCCTTCACGACGTGAATTTGGCGGCCTTGCGCTTCCTGCGGTCGCGGCCCGATCTGCGGCGCGACTACCTCAATCTCGCGATGCGCCGCGCGGCCAGACGCGCGCTCGCCTGGGAGCAACGCCACGGCAGCCTTGTCCGTGTTCCCTATCTGCAATGGCTCTACGCAAGGTCGCTCTTGGGCCTGCTGCGTCCGACCGAGGCCGTCGAGGCGGCTCTCTGCGCACCCTTCCGCGCGACCGGCCGTGTGCGCCTCGCGAGCGCGTCTCAGACCGTCTAGGCGCTCAATTCATCGAGCCATCGCTGATCGCCGTGCCAGGGCGCGGCCGCATCGGCAGGACGGCCCGCGAGCGCGGCGCGCGCACCCGCGAGCTGCGCGCGGTAGTAGGTCGCTTTTCGCGGCGGCCCGAAAATTCCGTACCAGAAGCCCTTCACGGCGTATTGCAGTGGAAAGACCAGGCGCGGCCAGGGCGGGACGTTGGCGGCGTATTTGCGCGCGAGATAGAACCGCGACCACGCGAAATGCCATTCGCGGAAATAGACCGAGCGCGGCGTCGGCGCGCCGGACGAGGCGCCCTGCAGATGCCGCACGCGCGCATGCGGCACCCAGATCGGCGCATGGCCCGCGAGCACGGCGCGGTGGCAGAGATCGGTCTCCTCGAAAAAGAGGAAGATGCGCTCGTCGAACCCGCCAAGGGCAAGGAACGCCTCGCGCCGCGCGAGGATCGCGGCCCCGCCGATCCACCCGACAGGGCAGGTCGTCTCCGGCGCAGCTGACGTGAAGTTGCCGCTGCCGACGAGTGACTTGAAGAGCGTGTGCCCGCGCGAGAAGAGATCGGGGCGCGGCGCGTACTCGAGCGTGCCGTCGCGCCCATCGACCGCGGGGCCGAACAGGATCGCGTCCGGATAGGCATCCGCCGCCGCGCGCAGGGCCTCGACCGCCGGCCGCGAGAGCATGAGGTCGGGATTGAGGAGGAAGACGAACGGCGTCGTCGCCGCGCGCGCGCCCTGGTTGAGCGCGCGACCATAGCCGATATTCTCCGCATTGGCGATGATCTGCGCGTTCGGACGTCTCGCGCGCACGAGATCGAGCGTCCCGTCCCCGCTCGCATTGTCGACGACGATGACGGGCATCTCTTCGGGCACGCAGGCGAGGGCCTCCGCGATCACGCCCGCGCTGCGATAGGTCACGAAAATGGCGGTGATGTCGGTGAGCATCCCCATCCGATCAGCGCGGCGCGCTTTCGGCGATCGCCTTGAGATAATCGCCATAGGGCGAATTGGCATAGCGCGCGGCGATCGCAGCAAGCTCGCCCGCGTTGATGAAGCCTTTGCGGAACGCGACTTCTTCGGGGCTGCCGATCTTCAGCCCCTGGCGCTTTTCGATCGTCCGGACGAACTCGGACGCCTCGAGCAGGCTCTCATGCGTGCCCGTGTCGAGCCAGGCAAAACCGCGCCCCATGATCTCGGCGTGAAGCGACTGCTCGGTGAGATACGTCTCGATGAGGCTGGTGATCTCCAACTCGCCGCGCGCCGAGGGCGTGATCGCACGGGCACGGCGCGGCGCGTCGCGGTCGAAGAAATAGAGCCCCGTGACGGCGAAATTCGAGGCGGGTTTCGCCGGCTTCTCGACGATCGAGGTCGCGCGCCCGTCCGGCCCGAACGCGACGACGCCATAGCGCTCGGGATCCTGCACCTGATAGCCGAAGATCGTCGCGCCGGAAGGGCGCCCCTGCGCGGAGGCGAGCAGCTCGGGCAACCCGTGGCCGAAAAAGATGTTGTCGCCGAGGATGAGGGCACTGGGCGCGCCCGCGAGGAAATCTTCGGCGAGGATGAACGCCTGCGCGAGCCCCTCGGGGCGCGGCTGGACGATGAACGTGAACCGCAGCCCCCATTGCGAGCCGTCGCTGAGCAGCGCCTCGAACTGCTCGCGCTGATGGGGCGTCGTGATGATCGCGATCTCGCGCAGCCCCGCGAGCATCAGCACGGAGAGCGGATAGTAAATCATCGGCTTGTCGTAAACGGGCAGGAGCTGCTTGGAGACGGCGTGCGTCACCGGGAATAGGCGCGAGCCGGTCCCCCCCGCCAGAATGATCCCCTTGCGCTGCATCGCTAGTCCTTCTTCAACGCGGCGACAGCGGGGCCAACCTGCGGGCGCCAATCGGGCTGTGTCAAATGGAGGAGCGCGCCGATCCGCGAACAATCGAGAAGCGTGTTTAACGGACGCGCCGCTGGCGTTGGGAAATCGCGCGTCGCGATCCGCTGAAGCGGTGGAACGGCGGTCCCGCGCGCGGCAAGGGCGGCCAGAACGGCCTCGGCGAGATCCGCCCAGCTCGCGGCCGGGCTTCCCTGGAAATGATAGAGGCCTCCTTCCCCCGTGCCGGCCGCGAGCGCGCCGGCCAGCGCGACGCTCACCGCGGCGACATCGCGCGCGGGCGTCGGCCCACCGATCTGATCCTCGACGATGCGCAGCGTCTTTCCGCCGCGCGCGAGGCGGATCACGGTGCCGACGAAATTCCGCCCATGCGGCGCGAACACCCACGAGGTGCGCAGCACCGCCGCACGACTATGGGCGGCCATCACCGCTTCCTCGCCCGCGAGTTTCGAGGCGCCATAGACATTGAGCGGGTGGGGCGTGTCGTCCTCGCGATAGGGCCGGCCCAATCGCCCGTCGAACACGTAGTCGCTCGAGAGGTGGACGAGGGGGATCCCCGCATCGGCCGCCGCCGCCGCAATCGCCCCGGGCGTCGCTGCGTTGATTTGAAAGGCAGCCTCGCGCGCGCTCTCTGCCGCATCGACGCCCGTGAACGCGGCCGCGATCAGAACGGCATCGGCCGCATGGGCGCGCACGGCATGGGCGCAGGCCTCGGGGTCAGAAAAATCCGCCGCCGCGCGATCGAGCGCGACAACGCTGACATCGCGCCGCGCCTCAGCCAGCGCTGCGACCTCGCGCGCGACCTGGCCGCTCGCGCCGAACATCAGGAGCCTCAGGCCCACGGCTCGCCCGCATAGGTGAAGGGCGAGCGGAATGAGGCGAAATCGGGCGCCGCCGCGTCACGCGGCGAGAGGATCGCCGCCTCCCGCGCAAGGCCCCAGGCGATGGCGAGCGTGGGATCGTCCCATCGCACGGCGCCTTCGTGCGGGCCGCTATAGGGCGCGGAGACGAGATAGAAGACATCGACGTCCGGCGTCAGCGAGACGAAACCGTGCAGGAACCCGCTCGGGATCAAGAGCTGCGCGCCGTCCTCGGCCGAAAGCGTCTCGCTCGTCCAGCGCCCATAGGTGGGCGAGCCCACCCGCGCGTCGACCGCCACATCCAGAATGCGCCCGCGCCCCACACGCACGAGCTTGATCTGATCGAGCGGCGGCGCTTGGAAATGAAGGCCGCGCACGGTGCCGGCGGCGGCCGAATAGGAATGGTTTTCCTGCACGAAGGTGATGTCGAGGCCGAGGCCCGCCAGCGTCGCGCGATTCCACACTTCGCTGAAAAATCCGCGGCCATCGGCGAAACGCCGTGGCACGAGCCGTTTGACGCCCGGCAGGCTGGTCGCGGTCACTTCCAAAGGCGGGGCCCTCAACGCGGCTGCGGCTGCATCCGCCCCATCGGCGCGGCCACCGCCATGTCGCTTCCCCTAGTGGAGATCGCCGGCGCTGTCGAGCCAGGGTGCGTTTACGCTTCGGCCGTATCGGCGAGCGTGAGCTTGGCCATTGCGGAAGGCGCGTCGGGCACGACGGCGAACAGCCGGCGCGCCTGCGCGCGGATGAAGCCGGCCTCGATCCCCCGGTCGATCAGCGCAATGAGCCCGTCCCAATAGCCCTCGACGTTGACGAGGATGACCGGTTTTTGCTGCTGGCCGAGGATGCCCAGCGTCAGCACCTCGAACATTTCCTCAAGCGTGCCGAGCCCGCCCGGCAGCACCACGAACGCGTCGCTGAGCAGATGCATCTGCGATTTCCGCTCATGCATGCTCTGCGTGACGATGAGCTCGTCGAGCGCCTCGACAGGCGGCTCCGCCCAGCGCAGGAAATCGGGGATGATGCCGGTGACCTGCCCGCCGCCCGCCTTGGCGCCGGCGGCAACCGCGCCCATCAGCCCCAGGCCCCCGCCGCCGAACACGAGCCGGGCGCCTGATTCGGCGATCAGGCGGCCCATCTCGCGCGCGACTGTGCCGTATTCCGGCCGGTTGCCGCTGGCGGAGCCGCAGAAGACGCAAATCGTGAGGGCCATGGCGCCGATCTCTTTAGCTTAACGGAAGGTTTGGATGGCCGTTGCGATGGGGGGTTGCTAGGCGGAAGAGGGCAAGGGACCCGCTCTCTTAGCCTGAGAGTGGGCCAAAACGGTAAACAAATGCGCCCGGAGTCCGGGCGGAAGGCCCGCAGGAACAAGGATCGGCGGCACGCAGCCCCGCCTCGGATCGAACCGCCATGAGATGGATCGCAGGCCTCTTCGCCATCGCCCTTCTGGGCCTGTCGGCGTGGCTCTATTTTCCGGTCTTCCCGGACGCGCCGGCCACCGCCGCGAGCTCCGACGACATCGCGCTCGCCGCGCGCGGGCGCACGCTCACCATCGCGGCCGGATGCCTGACCTGTCACTGGAACACGAAGGGCGGCAAGCCGTTCGCGGGCGGGCGCCCGTTCGAGACGCCGCTCGGCACCTACTATTCGACCAACATCACGCCCGATATCGAGACCGGAATCGGCGCGTGGAGCGATGCGCAGTTCCTCGCCGCCGTGAAGCACGGCCGGCGCCCGGACGGCATGAATCTCATGCCGATTCAACCCTTCGCCGCTTATTCGGCGATGCCAGACGAGGACGTCATCGCCATTCGCAGCTATCTGCGCCACGCGGTACGGCCCGTCCGCGCCGCCCCACCCTCCAACGATTTGCCGTTCGGATTTTTGTTGAGGGGTTCCATCACGCTATGGCGCCTCTTCAATCCGGCGCGCGAGACGTTCGTGCCCAACTCAGAATTCTCAGAAAGCTATAATCGCGGCGCCTATCTCGTTGATGTGCTGGGGCATTGCGGCGAGTGCCACACGCCGCGCGATGCCTTCTGGCGCCCGCTGCCGGGCCAGGCGATGAGCGGGACGCTGCATGGCTGGGATGGCGGTCCCGTTGCCAACATCACCCGCGACGTCGAGACGGGCCTTGGCGCTTGGACGGTCGATGAGGTTCTGTTTTTCCTCAAGACCGGCATCCGGCCCGACTACAGCCGCGCCAAGGAGCCGATGGCTTCGGTCATCGACCTGGGGCTGAAACAGCTCACCGATGACGATATCGTGGCGATCGTTACGTATTTGGAGACGTTGCCCTCGATTGTGAACACGGTCCCGAAGCGGAACTAACGTGCGCGAAGGAAGCGCGTGAGAGGTATCATCATGGAACGGCCCGTCGCAGTCCTCAGTGTCCTGGTGATCGTTCTGGCGATCATCGTGGGCTCGCTCCTCGCGCCCGAGGATTGGTACGCGGGCAAGCCGCCGGCGGCGAGCGGCACGACTGAACGGGCCGGTCCCGCGCAGCGCCGGGGCGAAGCGCCGCTGCCGAGCTTCGACGTCGTACGGGTGGACCCGGCCGGAACCTCTGTGATCGCAGGCCGCGCCGAGCCCGGTGCGGAAATCGTCATCTCCGCCAACGGCGTCGAGATCGGGCGCGTGACCGCGAGCGATCGCGGCGATTGGGTCGCCTATATCGCGACGCCCCTCGAGAGCGGCAATCAGGAGCTGACGCTTCTCATGCGCACTGTCGATGGCCGTGAGGTGAAAGGCGAGGAGCGCGTCGTCGTCGCGGTGCCGGCGCGCCCGGGCGAGCAACCTCTCGTCGTGCTCAGCGACGGCACGGGGGCCTCGCGCGTGCTCCAGGCGCCGGGCGATCAGCCCGAGATGCGCCTCTCGCTCGAAGCGCTGGACTATGATGCGCAGGGCGGCGTGATCTTCTCCGGCCGCGGCGAGGCGGGCGGCGTCGTGCGCCTCTATGTCGATGAAGTCCCGGTCGGCGATGCGGTCGTCGATACCGAAGGCCGCTGGACCTTGCGGCCGGACAAGCCCATCGCGCCCGGCGTCCACACGATGCGGATCGATCAGGTAACGCCCACCGGCCAGGTTTCGGCGCGGGTGGAACTGCCCTTCGAGCGCGCCGCGCCGGAGGGGATTGTCATGACCGGCGGCAAGATCATCGTTCAGCCCGGCAACAGCCTGTGGCGGATCGCCAATTCGCTGTACGGCACCGGCTTCCGTTACACGGTGATCTACGAGGCCAACAAGAATCAGATCGGCGACCCGGACCTGATCTACCCCGGCCAGATCTTCATTGCGCCCAATCTCGAGGAACCCGCCGTCCCCGGAGGGTGACGGCCGCCTCTTTCCACGCGCGCCCGGACAGCCTAAGTCTCGGGGTATGACATTTCTGGCTTGCGGGGCGCGCGGGCGCCCATGACCTCCGATATGGCCCGGAACCGGGCGGACACGACCAGCGCGAGCGCCCTCGCGCGGCGCTTGGATGCCGAGCGCGCCTTTGATTATTGGGGCACGTTGAAGACGTTCCTGCCCTATCTCTGGCCGCGCGACCGGCCGGAACTGCGCGTCCGCGTGGGGCTCGCGCTGGTGGCGCTGCTTGTCGCTAAGATCGTCACGGTTTGCGTCCCGTTCCTCTATGCCTGGGCGGTGGATGCGCTCTCTCCGGGCACGCTTCAGACGATCGGCGTCGTCCTCTCGCTCATCGTGGCCTATGGCGTGGCGCGCATCCTGATGCAGGCCTTCGCGCAGTTGCGCGACGCGATTTTTGCCAAGGTCGCCTTCCACGCCGTGCAGCAGATCGCGGGCCGCACCTTCCGCCATCTCCACGCGCTCTCGCTGCGCTTCCATCTGGAGCGCCGCACCGGCGGCCTGCAGCGCGTGATCGATCGCGGCACCAAGGCGGTCGATTCGCTCCTTACCTGGACCTTGTTCTCGATCGCCCCGACCGCGATCGAGCTCGTCCTCGTTGCGGGCATTCTCTACTGGCAGTTCAATATCTGGTTCGCGCTCATCACGGTCGTGACGGTCGGGCTCTATTTCTGGTTCACGGTGCTGGTGACGAACTGGCGCGTGAAATACCGCCGCGAGATGAACGACAGCGACACCGAGGCGAACACGAAGGCTGTCGACAGCCTCCTCAATTTCGAGACGGTGAAGTATTTCAACAACGAGGCGCACGAGGCCAATCGCTTCGACAAGGCGATGGAGAATTACGCGCGTGCGAGCGTGAAGACGCAGACCTCCCTCTCGCTCCTAAACACCGGCCAGGCTGCGATCATGGCCGTCGGGCTCGTGGGCGTGATGGCGCTTGCCGCGAGCGAGATCATGGCCGGGCGCATGACAATCGGCGGGCTCGTCGCGGTCAACGCCTTCCTCGCCCAGCTCTACGTGCCGCTCAACCTGCTCGGCACGGTCTACCGCGAAATCCAGCAGGCGCTGATCGACATGGAGAAGATGTTCGATCACTTGCAGCTTTCGCCCGAGATCGAGGACCGCCCAGGCGCCAAGCCCCTGGAGGTGACGGGCGGCGAGATCCGCTTCGAGAATGTCGTCTTTGCCTATGACGCGGACCGCACGATCCTGCACGGCATCAGCTTCACGGTGCCGGCCGGCAAGACGGTCGCGATCGTGGGGCCGAGCGGGGCGGGCAAATCCACCATCTCGCGCATTCTCTATCGCTTTTACGAGGTTGAGAGCGGCCGCGTGCTGATTGACGGCCAGGACATCGCGGGCCTCACGCAGAAATCGCTGCGCGCCGCGATCGGCATCGTTCCGCAGGACACCGTCCTCTTCAACGATACGATCCGCTACAATATCCGCTACGGCCGCATCGAGGCGAGCGATGCGGAGGTTGAGACCGCCGCGCGGATGGCGCAGATCGAGCAATTCATCCGCACCGCGCCCAAGGGCTTCGAGACGATGGTCGGCGAGCGCGGCCTCAAGCTCTCGGGCGGCGAGAAGCAGCGCGTCGCGATCGCGCGGACGATCTTGAAGAATCCGCCGATCCTGATGCTCGACGAGGCGACGAGCGCGCTCGACACCCACACCGAGCGCGAGATCCAGCAATCGCTGCGCGAGATCTCGCGCGACCGCACCTCGCTCGTCATCGCGCACCGCCTCTCCACGGTCGTCGACGCGGACGAGATCCTGGTGCTCGACAAGGGCCGCATCGTCGAGCGCGGCCGCCACGAGGAGCTGCTGCGCAAGGGCGGTGCCTATGCCGCGATGTGGAACCGCCAGAAGGAAGCAGCCGAGGCGCGCGATCGCTTAATGGCAGTGGAGAACGATCCCGCCGTCTCGCCCGAGGCGCTGCGCGTGCGCCCGCAATCCGCGCCCCCGGTCGCGGCGGACTGAGTTATTCCGCCGGCTCGGCCTTGCGCCGTGTCCCGAAGATCGCCCGCCAGAGCGGCAGGAAGATCAAATAGTAGGGGAAAAACGCGGCGCGCGAGAGCAGCCAGAAAAACCCGCGCTTGGTCTCCGCGATCCGGTAGGGAAGGGCGATCAAAGCGGGCGTGACGAGGAGCGTGAGCACCGTCGCGAAGCCAAGGCCGAACACGACCGCGGTTGCGAGCTGCACCCACCATTTCGTTTCCGGCGCACCCAACGCGAGCGAACGGTCGAAGAAATTGACCGAGAATTCGAACATCAGCGGGAAAAGCCCGCACATCGTCGTGAAGGTCGTCAGGAACACGGGGCGAAGGCGCTGCGCGCCCGTGCGTACGATCGCCTCCATCGGTGCCATGCCGCGGCCGACGAGGTAGTGGAACGTGTCCACGAGCACGATGTTGTTGTTCACGATGATGCCCGCGAGCGCAACGATGCCCGTGCCCGTCATGATGATCGAGAACGTCTGGTTCATGACGAGCATGCCGAGCATCACGCCGACCGTCGACATGACAACGGCGGAGAGGATGATCGCGCAGTGCCAGAAATTATTGAACTGCAGCATCAAGATGATGAACATCAAGAGCAGTGCGCCATAGCCCGCATAGGTCAGGAACACGCCCGCTTCGTCGGCTTCCTCGTTTGCGCCGCGGAAGGTGAGGCGCACGCCGTCGGGGATCGGGTTCTCGGCGAGCCAGGCCTCGATCTCCGACACTTTGTCGGTCGCGAGCACGCCGCTATCGACGTTCGCCTTCACCGTCTGCACGCGCTCGCCGTCGCGCCGCGTGATGCGGTTGACCTGCGGCGTCGGCTTGAAGGTCACGAAATTGGAGATCGGCACGAGGCCGCTCGCCGTCGGCACCTTCAACTGGCCGATCTGCTCGAGCGTGCGGTTCTCCAAGGGGAAGCGCACGCGGATGTCGATCTCGTCGCGCGCGTCGTCCGGCCGGTACTCGCCGACCTTGATGCCGTTGGTGACGAGCTGAACGACGTTGCCGACCTGCGTGATGTCCGCGCCGAATATGCCCGCCTGCGCGCGGTCGACGCTCACCTGCCATTCGATGCCGGGCAGGGGCCGTGAATCCTCGATGTCGCGCAGCCCGCTCATCTCATCGAGATGCCGGCGGATATGCGCTGTTGCCTCGAGCAGGGCCACGTAGTCGCGCGACGTCATCTCGATGTTGATGTCCTTGCCGACCGGCGGTCCGCCTTCCTGCTCGCGCACTTCGGCGTGCATGCCCGGCAGGTCCGAGACCTTTTCGCGCACGGCGTCCAGCACCTCTTTGCCGGGCGGGCGCTCGCCATAGGGCAGGAGCTCGAGCGCGATCGTGCCGATCGTGTCGGGCGGCGGCGCCTGATCGCCGATGGCCTGTCCGGAGGAGCCGGTGGACGTGAAAACGCCTTTGAGGCCCGGCACGTCGAGGATGCGGGTTTCCACATCGACCACCAGATCGCGCTTCTGCTCGGCCGAGAGATTGCCGCGCGCCTGCACCAGCACTTGCGCCTGCTCGGGATCCTGTTCGACGAAAAACTCGACGCCCCGCCCGAAGCTCGCGAAGACGACCATGACGCCGACGAGCGTGCAGAGGGCAACGGAGATGACCTGGCCTGGCCGCTGGATCACCCAGCTGACGAGCCGCGCATAGGCGCCCGTGAGGCCGCCGAGCTCGCGCACGTCGCCGGTCTCCGACGCCGCGAGCGCCTTGAGCGTCTCCGCGTTTGCGGCCGACGGGCGCCCGACAAGCGCGCCGACGACGGGCAGGAAGATGAGCGCGACCAGCGTGGAGGCGCTGAGTACGAAGATCACCGTGATCGGGAAATACTCCATGAATTTTCCCGAAACGCCCGGCCAGAACAGCATGGGCGAGAACGCGGCGACCGTCGTCGCGGCCGAGGCGATCACCGGCCAGAACATGCGCCGCGCGGCCTGCGAATAGGCATCGCGGGGCGTGAGCCCTTCGGACATTTTCCGGTCGGCGTATTCCACGATGATGATGCCGCCATCGACGATCATGCCGACGGCGAGGATCATGCCGAACATCACCATCATGTTGATGGTGAACCCGCCGATCGCGAGGAACAGGAACGCGAAGAAGAAGGAGGTGGGGATCGCGAAACCGACCAGCAGGCCCGAGCGCAGGCCGAGGGCGGCGACGACCACGATCATGACGAGCAGGATCGCCAGGATGATCGCCTGTTCGAGGCTGGTGAGGCTGCGTTTGATCCACACCGATTGGTCGCCGATGTAGTCGACCGAAACGGTCTCGGGCCATAGCGCGGACTCCCGCTCCACGACATCGCGCACCTTCTCGATCGTATCGACGATGTTCTCGCCGATCCGTTTGGTCACCTCGACGGCGACGGCGGGCTGCGCGTTGAAGCGCGCATAGCGCTCCACATCGACAAATGATCGGCGGATCTCCGCGACATCGCCGAGCGTGACCGCCGTTCCCCCGCTCACCTTGATGGGAAGGCCCAGCACGTCCTCGCGCGTCTCGAAGAGCCCTGGCACCTTGACCGCGAACTGGCCCTCGCGCGTGTTGAGCGAGCCGGCCGCGACCAGGCGGTTGTTGAGCGAGACGGCGTTGAAGAGCTCGTTCGCCGTCACGCCGTAGCTTTCCAGTTTCGCCGGATCGATGATGACTTCGAGCAGCTCTTCGCGCGCGCCCACGATCTCGGCGTTCAGCACCGAGGGCAGCGCCTCGATCTCGGTTTCAAGCTGCTCGGCGATCCGCCGGAGCGAACGCTCGGGCAGATTGCCGGAGATGATGACGGTGACGACCGGCCACAGGCTCGCGTTGAACTCCTGGACGCTCGGCTCCTCGGTGTCCTCGGGAAGCTCGGATTTCGCCTCGTCGACCTTCTCGCGCACGTCGATCAGCGCCTGGTCCTGATCGAAATTGACGTCGAACTTGAGCCCGATGCCCGCATAGCCCTGCTCGGCGAACGAGTTGAGCTCTTCTAGCCCCTCGATCGTCCGCAGCTTCGTTTCCATTGGCCGCAGGATCAGCCGCTCGGCGTCTTCGGGGCTGATGCCGGGATGCGGGATCGCGACGAAGACGAACGGAATGGGGATGTCGGGATCGGCTTCCTTGGG
This sequence comes from Alphaproteobacteria bacterium, assembly GCA_016124385.1. Lineage (GTDB taxonomy): Bacteria > Pseudomonadota > Alphaproteobacteria > Micropepsales > Micropepsaceae > JACADY01. Next base: position 680,115 of record WGNU01000005.1, read on the forward strand.
CAGGTTGATGTAGGAGACGAGCCCGAGCAGGAACAGGAACGCGAGCAGCGTCAGCATCAGCCGCGTTTGCTGGATTGACCAATCGACGATGCCGGACATGGCGCGGGGTTCCTAGCGGGGCGCGGCGGTCATTGGACCGAGACCGGCGCGGGCAGGGCTTCGGAGACCGTCTGCTCCTCGGGAACCGGCGTCACGCGCTGGCCCTCGCGCACATAGTCCTGGCCGACCGTGATGATCACGGCGCGCGCGGGAAGCCCGGTCACCCACACGCCGTCCACATCGTCCGCGATGATGGTCACCGGCACGAAATGGACTTTCGAGTCTTCCACGATACGCACGCCGATCGTGCCCTGGTCGTTGAGCGCGAGGATCGAGGAGGCGATCCGGTGCGCGGCGACCGTCTGCACGGCGATGCTGAGCTCGGCCGTCATGCCGTCGCGCATCGAGCGGTCTTCGTTCGGCACTTCGAGTTCCACACGGAACGTGCGCGTGGCGGCATCGGCGACCTTGCCGACATAGCGCACCGTGCCCTCGACCACCTGGCCCGTGATGAGCCGCGCGGAACCTTTGGATCCGGGCTGGACGAGCTCGACGTCGCGTTCGGCCACCTGCCCGATGACGAGGAAGGGCTGCTCATCGACGATGAGCGCGCACGGCGCGCCCGCCGAGAGATAATCGCCAACCTCCACCATCCGCGTATCGACCAGCCCGTCGAAGGGCGCGGTGATGCGCGTGTGATCGAGCTCGACCTGCATGCGTTTGACTTCGGCCTGCGCCGCCTCGAAGGCCGCGAGCGCCCCGGCCGCTTGCGTCGCGGAGCGGTGGCCCTTCTCGGCCAGCTGGCGCGAGGCCTCGTATTCGAGTTGCGCCTGGCGCATCTGCGCCTTCGCCTGATCGAGCATCGCCTGGCGGGAATCGACGGCGATCTCGCAGACCGTCTCGCCTTCCTTCACATTGGCGCCCTCGGCGACCGGAACGGCCGCGATCGTGCCGACCGTCTCGGAGCGCAGCTCCACCTTGCGCTCGGCCTCGGTGCGGCCGCGTAGCACGAGATTGGCCGAGCGCGGCTCGGCCGTCACCGTCCGCACACGGACCGTCACGGGCGCCTGCGCGGCCGGGGTCGCCGCTTCTTCGCTCTCGCGCTCGGCGATCGAAGTGGTGGCGGCCGTCTCGCCGCCGCCGTTCAACTGGCCCGACGCGATCCAGGCGGCGGCAAGGATGCCGATGACCGCCGCGGTCACGAAGGTCGATTTGATCCGCATGCCACTCATGACGATAAGCCGCCTTCCACGGCAGAAACGAAACCGGTGCGCGTGCCGGCGCGCTCGCCGGCGAGGCATTCTTCGAGCCGGCGGCGATGGGTGCGCAGATAGGCGAGTTCCGCCCCATGCACCGCAAGGCCATAGCCGCACGTGAAGCGCTGCGCCTCGCTCGTGCTCTCTTCGAACATGATTTCGAGATCACGCCGCTTTTCTTCGACCCACGCGATCCGCTGATCGATCAAGCGCTGCACGCGCTCGGGCGGCAGGAGGTCGGCGAGTGACATCACGAAAATGAAGGGCGAGCGGAACCGGTCTTCGCCGACCGGCTCGAGCAGCGCCTCGATGAGTGCGGCGCGGCCCTTCTCGGTGAGGGCGTAGACTTTCTTGTCGGGGCGCTTGTCTTGCGGCTCGTCGCGCGCGGAAAGCAAACCGTCCTCGGCCAGCCGCGTGAGGGCGGGATAGATCGCGCCGAAGCTGACGCCGGTCACCTGACCGATCGCGCCTTCTTCCAGCCGCTTCTTGATTTCATAGCCCGTGGCTTCCCCGTAGGTGAGCAGCCCAAGGCAAATCGTGCGGACGTCCATTGGCTCCGGCCCGAAAGTTTATCGCTTTCACATATATTCTAAGCCGGAATATATCAATAAGATATAAAACTTTTTTGCAGCGCAAAATAGAAAGAGCGAAGACCCTCCCGATCCCACGAAAAACCGGACGCTTCATAAGGAAATGGCCCCTTTCGGGGCCATTTCAATCCGGTGTGGCGGATTTGATTTAGCCGAAGCGATAGGGCGCGCCGGCGGCCTTCATGGTCGCGGCGTATTTCTTGAGGATCTCGACCACCCGCGCGTTGCGGGGGCTCTTGGCCGCAATCTCGTCCCAGAATTTGAGTGCCTCGGCCTCGACGGTCGCCCACTCGGCTTCGGGAATGGTCGTCAGTTCGAGCTTGCCGCCCGTCGTGCGGTAATGCGCCTCGCCCCACCAATACCAGTGCTGCCGGTAGTAGTGCGAGCTGTCCATGCAGAGGTTGAACAGCGTCTTGAGATGCTCGGGCAGGGCGTTCCATTTCTCCGTGTTAGCGAAATAGGAACCCGCCCAGGCGCCCGAGATGTTGTTGGTGAGGTAATACTTCGTCACGTTCGACCAGCCGACCGTGTAGACCTCGGTGATGCCCGACCAGCCCACGCCGTCCAGCTCGCCCGTCTGGATCGCGACCTCGACGTCGGAATAGGGCAGCGTCACCGAGACGACGCCGAAGCGCTCGAGGAACCGCCCGCCTGTCGGGAACGTGTAGAGCCGCAGGCCCTTCAGATCTTCCAGCGACTTGATCGGCTTGACGGAGGCGATGTTGCACGGGTCCCACGACCCGGTGCTCAGCCACGTCACGCCGCCGATCTCGTTATAGGCCTCTTCCCAGATCTCTTTGAGGCCATACCAGTTCCACAGCGCCGGCACGTCCAGGCTGTAGCGCGAGGCGAACGGGAAATAGGCGCCGAACACGGCCACATCGACCGGCGAGGCCATGGAGTCGTCATCGCTCTGCGCCGCGTCGATCGTGCCGTTCTGGACGGCCCGGAAGAGCTCGCCCTGCGGTACCAGCTGGTCGGCGTAATAGAGTTCGATCTCCATCGCGCCGTTCGCCGCCTTGTTGAACGCGTCGATCGAGGGCTTGATCACATGCTCGCCCAAGGCCGCGCCGGCATAGGTCTGCATGCGCCATTTGATGGGGCTTTGCGCCTTCACGTAAGGCGCCGCGACCGTCGTCGCGGCGGCCGCGGTCGCGACCCCCGCCGCCCCCGTCAAGAATTTCCGCTTACTGATCTTTCTAGCGTCCGACATGGTCAACACCTCCTGTGTCAAGTCGGCCCCGAGGAAACGATGTTACCGTCCGTAGACGGAATTGGGCAACCAGAGCGCAATCTCCGGAAAGAGGGTCACGAGACCGAGCGCCAGCGCCATGATCGCGACGAACGGAATGACGGATCGATAGATGTCGACAAGGGAAATCTCCTTGGGCGCCATCGCGCGCATCAAGAAGAGATTGTACCCAAAGGGCGGTGTGAGATAGGCGATCTGACAGGTGATCGTGTAGAGCACGCCATACCAGATCGGGTCGAACCCGAGCGCGATGACGAGCGGCACGAAGAGCGGCGCGACGATGACGAGCATGGCCGTGTCGTCGAGGAACATGCCCATCACGATATAGGTGACCTGCATGAGGATGAGGATCTCCCAAGGGCTGAGGCCCATCTCATCGAGAAAGAGCGTGCGCACGGCCTTCACCGCGCCCAGCCCGTCGAAGACCGCGCCGAAGCAGAGCGCGGCGAGGATGATCCACAGGAACATGCACGAGATGTTGAGCGTCTGGCGGACCGTCCGCTCCAGCACGGCAAAGCTGAGGCGGCCCTGCAGGGCCGCCGCCAGCGTGGCCGCCACCGCGCCGACGGCCGAGCTTTCGACGAGGCTTGAGACGCCGGTCAGGAACAGCCCCATGATCAGCCCGAAAATGACGAGCGGCAGGATGCCCGCGCGGAGCAGCGCGAGCTTCTCGCGGAAGGGAACGTCGCGCTCCTCGGGCGGCAGCGGGGGCCCAAGGTTCGGCTGCAGCGCACAGCGGATCGCGATATAGGCGATGAACATCGCGGCCATCATAAGGCCCGGCAGGATCCCTGCGAGCCAGAGTTCGCCGACCGGCTGGCGTGCGATGAGGCCATAGAGCACGAGAACGACCGAGGGCGGGATCAAGATGCCGAGCGAGCTGCCGGCCTGAACGACGCCGGTGATCATCACCTTGTCGTAGCCGCGCCGGAGCATTTCCGGCAGCGCGATCGTCGCCCCGATCGCCATGCCCGCGACCGAGAGCCCGTTCATCGCCGAGATCAGGACCATGAGGCCGATGGTGCCGATCGCAAGCCCGCCGCGCAGCCGCCCCGACCAGACGTGAAACATCCGGTAGAGATCGTTCGCGATGCCGGATTCAGAGAGCATGTACCCCATGAAGATGAAGAGGGGCAGCGTCACCATCGGGTACCAGTTGAGGAGCGAGAACGCCGCGTTGAACGGCATCTCGGCCGCGCCCGTTCCCCACAGCACGAGCGCGAAGGCGATGGCCGTGAAACCGATCGCGCCGAAGACGCGCTGCCCCGTGAGGAGCAGCACCATCATCGTGGAGAACATCAAGGGCGCGATGAGCTCGTAGCTGTAGCTCATGAGAGCGATTGGCCCCGCGCCCGCGCCAGGTCCTTGAAGAAGAGGGCGATCGCCTGCAGCAGCATGAGCGCGATGCCGATCGTCATGATGATCTTGATCGGCGCAAGCGGCGGCGCCCAGGCGGAATAGTGCTTCTGGTCGTACGCGATCGCGTATTGCGTGCTCGAGAACCCGCCATAGAGCAGGAACGCCAGGTAGAAGACGATAAAGAACGCGGTGATGGAATCCGCGAACGCCTGCCGCTTCTGGGACCAGCGTCCATAGAGCAGGTCCATGCGCACATGCGCGTCCTCCTGCATCGAGAACGCCCCGCCCAAGAGGTAATAGGCCGCCATCGAGAACTGCGCCATTTCGACGGCCCAGTTGATCGGTACGTCGAACAGCGTTCGCGAAACGGAGGAATAAAGGAGGATCCCCATCAGGAGGAAGATGCCCCACATCACCACCTGCCCGACGGTCCGGTTCACCGCCTCGACGATGCGCACATAGGCTTTAATCGCGGGCGGCAAGCGCGCGGGCCTTCATCGTGGGAGGAGGGGACAAAGGGGCGAAGATGCGAAATCCCTTCTGCGATGGCCAAGCGCTCGGTCGATGATTTCAGACGGTGCGGCACTGTCAAGCGCGCACTGTGCGTCTTTGGCGGTCCTGTTGCTTTTGCCCGCGCTGTGATGCGAGAGAGTTGCGAACCGCCCAAAGACCTGTCCTACACTGATGGTCCGTATGCGCCTGCCGCGCGTTTTCGCAAAGAGGATCCCGATGAACGCCCGCTCCGTGAAATCCGCGGCCGATGCCAAGGCGATCATCGAGGCGCGAAAGCTCTCGCACGTGAAGGTCGGCGTCTTCGACGGCGACGGCATCCTGCGCGGCAAATACATGGGGCGGGAGAAATTCCTCTCAGCGCTGGAGAAGGGCTTCGGCTTCTGCGACGTCGTGCTGGGCTGGGATTCGAACGATCAGCTCTACGACAACGTGAGCTTCACCGGCTGGCACACCGCCTATCCCGATGCCCAGGTGCGCATCCTGCCCGAGACCTGCCGCGACGTGCCGGGCGAGGGCGACATGGTGATGTTCCTCGCCGAGTTCGATGGGCCGGCGGAGGCGATCTGTCCGCGCGGGCTCTTGAGGCGGGTGGAGAAAAAGGCCGCCGCCATGGGCTTTGCCGTGCGCGCGGCGGCCGAGTTCGAGTTCTTCCTGTTCGAGGAAACGCCCGCCAGCGTCCGCGCAAAGGGCTACCGCGGCCTCACCAACATCACGCCGGGCTTCTTCGGCTATTCGATGCTGCGCGCGAGCGTACACGCCGATTTCTACCGCGACTTGATGGCGCTGGGCGCGGCGATGGATTTCCCGCTGGAGGGCCTTCACACCGAAACGGGCCCGGGCGTCCTCGAAGCTGCGATCGAGCACGCGCCGATGGTCGAGGCGGCGGACCGCGCCGCGCTCTTCAAGACCTTCACGAAAGTCCTCGCCCAGAAGCGCGGCTGGATGGCGACCTTCATGGCCAAATGGTCGAGCGAATGGCCCGGCCAGTCGGGCCACCTCCACGTCTCCTTGAGCGACAAGAGCGGCAGAAGCGTCTTCTACGAGGCCGGCAAACCGCATCAGATGTCGCAGATGCAGCGCTGGTTCGTCGGCGGGCAGCAGAAACTGATGCCCGAGCTACTGGCGATGGTGGCGCCGACCGTCAACAGCTACACGCGGCTCATCCCCGGCTTCTGGGCGCCGACCGAGGCGACCTGGGGCATCGAGAACCGCACCTGCGCGCTGCGCGTCATTCCCGGCAGCGCGAAATCGCAGCGCGTCGAGTACCGGATCGCGGCCGCCGACATCAATCCCTATATCGCGCTCGCCTGCGCGATCGGCTCAGGGCTCTACGGCATCGAGCACCGCATCGAGCCGCCTGCCCCGATCGAGGGCAACGCCTACGCCGTGCCGCCCGCGCCCGAGTTCGGCCTGCCGCGCACGCTTTACGAGGCGGCCGAGCGGCTGGAGCGCTCGGGCGCCGCGCGCGCGCTCTTCGGCGATGCCTTCGTCGATCACTACGCCGCCACCCGCAAATGGGAGGAGCGCGAATACCGCAAGGCCATCACCGATTGGCAATTGGCGCGTTATTTCGAGATCATTTAGAAGACCCCGTGTTGCCCGCCGGAAAGGGCTCCTGACATGCCTGATATCGTCTGCATCTCTCCCGTCGACGGGCGCGAGGTCGCGCGCCGTCCGGCCGCCAGCGAAGCCGAGATCGCCGGGGCGCTGAGCGCCGCGCGCGTCGCGCAAAAGGCCTGGGCGCGCGTGCCGGTCGCCGAGCGCGTCGCGGCCGTCCTGCGTTTCATGGACGCGATGCTCGCCATGAACCAGGAGATCGTGCCCGAGCTCGCGCTCCAGATGGGCCGGCCCGTGCGCTATGGCGGCGAGTTCAAGGGCTTTGAGGAACGCGTCCGCTATATGGCGAAGATTGCGGAGGAAAGCCTCGCCCCCGTGCCGCCCGCCGACGCGCAGCCCGGCTTTCGCCGCTATGTCGCGCGCGATCCGTTGGGCCTCGTCCTCGTCGTTGCGCCCTGGAACTATCCTTATCTCACCGCCGTCAACACGATCGCGCCCGCGCTGATGGCGGGCAACGCGGTGATCTTGAAGCACGCCTCGCAAACCATCCTCGTGGGCGAACGCTTCCAGGCGGCGATCGACAAGGCGGGCCTGCCCAAGGGCCTCTTCCGCAATCTCGTGCTGACGCACGATCAGACCTCGATCCTCTTGGCCTCGGGCGCGGTCGATCACGCGAATTTCACGGGCTCGGTGGAGGGCGGGCGCGCGATCGAGCGCGCGGCGGCCGGCAGCTTCACCTCGCTCGGCCTCGAACTCGGCGGCAAGGACCCGGCCTACGTTCGCGCGGACGCGAACATCCCCCACGCGATCGAGAACCTGGTCGATGGCGCCTTCTACAATTCCGGCCAATGCTGCTGCGGCATCGAGCGCATCTATGTCGCCGAGAGCCGCTACAAGGACTTCCTCGACGGCTTCATCGAGCTGACGCGCCGCTACGTGCTCGGCGATCCGCTGGACGAAAAGACGACGCTGGGCCCGATGGCGCACACGCGCTTCGCCGAACTCGTCCGCGCGCAAACGGCCGAGGCGCTGGCGAAGGGCGCGGTCGCCCATATCGACGCGGCGAACTTCCCCGCCGATCGCGCGGGCTCGCCCTACCTCGCGCCGCAAGTGCTCACCAACGTCGATCATTCGATGCGCGTGATGGTCGAGGAAAGCTTCGGCCCCGTCGTCGGCATCATGCCGGTGAAGTCGGACGAGGAGGCGGTCCGCCTCATGAACGACAGCCGCTATGGCCTCACCGCCGCCATTTGGACGCAGGACATCGACGCCGCCGAGCGCCTCGGCCGCGAGATCGAGACCGGCACCGTCTTCATGAACCGCTGCGACTACCTCGATCCCGCGCTCGCCTGGACGGGCGTGAAGGAGACGGGCCGCGGCGCGTCCTTATCGCCCATCGGCTTCCACATGCTCACCCGCCCCAAGAGCTTCCACCTGAGAGAGATCTGACATGGCGACGCTCGCGCCTCGCGGCAATTGGAACTACCCGACCGCCATCCGCTTCGGCGCGGGCCGCATCGTCGAACTGCCCGAGGGCTGCCGCGCCGCCGGCATGACGCGCCCGCTGCTCGTGACGGATCCTGGCCTTGCGCAAATGGCGATGGTGAAGGATGCCGCCGCCGCGCTCGATGCCGCGGGCCTGCCGACGCAGGTCTTTTCCAAGATCAAGCCCAACCCTGTCGAGACGAACGTCTATGACGGCGTCGCGGCCTTGAAGGCGCATGGCGCGGACGGCGTCATCGCCTTCGGCGGCGGCTCGGCGCTCGATGTCGGCAAGGTGATCGCCTTCATGGCGGGCCAGACGCGCCCGATGTGGGATTTCGAGGACATCGGCGATTGGTGGACGCGCGCGGACCCCAAGGGCATCGCGCCCATCCTCGCCGTGCCGACGACGGCCGGCACCGGCAGCGAGGTCGGCCGCGCGGGCGTCATCACGCATGAGGAAACGCACACGAAGAAGATCATCTTCCACCCGAAGATGATGCCGGCCGTGACGATCTGCGATCCAGCGCTCACCATCGCGCTCCCGCCGTTCCTCACCGCCGCGACGGGCATGGACGCGTTCGCGCATTGCCTTGAGGCCTATTGCGCGCCCGGATTTCATCCGTTGGCGGACGGTATCGCGGTCGAGGGCATGCGCCTCGTGAAGGAGAACCTTGCGCGCGCGGTGGCGGAAGGAACCGATCTCGGCCCCCGCAGCGCGATGATGGCGGCCGCCGCCATGGGCGCGACCGCGTTCCAGAAGGGGCTCGGCGCCATTCACGCGCTCAGCCACCCGATCGGCGCGCTCTACGACACCCATCACGGCATGACGAATGCCGTCTTCATGCCCTATGTGCTCGCCTTCAACCGCCCCGCGATCGAGGAGCGGATCGCCCGGCTCGCGAGCTATCTGGGCCTGGCGGGCGGCTTTGCCGGCTTCCTTGATTTCGTGCTGTCCCTGCGCGCCGAGATCGGCGTGCCGCATGATCTGAAGGGCCTCAAAGTGCCCGATGATCGCATGAGCCTGCTCGTCGAGATGGCGGTGGTCGATCCGACCGCTAGCGGCAATCCGCGCCCGCTCGATGCCGAGGCCGCGCGCAGCCTCTTCGCCGCCGCCTTCGCCGGGCGCGTGTGAGTCGGCGCCGCTGGCTGGGGGACTAGGATTCGAACCTAGACAACCAGAGTCAGAGTCTGGGGTCCTACCGTTAGACGATCCCCCAAGCGCGGCCGCGCGGGCGGCTTGGAACGGCGCGGAAAACGGGGCGTTTCGCCCCCTCGATCCGCGCGAGGGAGCGTTCTAGCCCGTGCGTCCGCCCCCCGCAAGGCCGCCGGCCTTTGCCCTTGCGTCACGCCTCGGTCATAGTGCTCGCGACGCCGAATAAGCGGCGCTGGCCCGCCCGGGACGCCTCGCGCGCCCTGGCAGAGCAGCAGAGCGCCATGAAAGAGGATGTGAGGCATAGCGCTCCCGGCGCCATCGGCGCGGGCGCGGACAAGCGCAAGCCGCCTGCCTCCGGTGGGCGGTTCCGGCACGTCTTTGCCGCGCTCGATCTCGGCACCAACAATTGCCGCCTCCTCGTCGCGCGCGCCGAGCACGAGGCGTTCACGGTGCTCGATTCCTTCTCGCGCACCGTGCGCCTGGGCGAGGGGCTGGCGCAGAACGGCGAGCTCTCGGAAAAGGCGCAGGGCCGCGCGATCGAGGCGGTGAAGATCTGTGTACAGAAGATGCGCCGCCACGGCGTCTCGCGCTCCTGCGCCATCGCGACGGCCGCCTGCCGCGCCGCGCGCAACGGCCGCGCCTTCATCCAGCGCCTGAAGCGCGAGACCGGCATCGCCTTCGAGATCATCGCCCCCGCCGAGGAGGCGAAATTCGCCGTCGCCGGCTGTCAGGCCCTCATCGATGAGGCGGCCGAGGGCGCGGTCGTCTTCGATATCGGCGGCGGCTCGACCGAACTCATCTGGCTGACGCGCGATCCGGAGCGCCCGCGCGCCAAGCCGAATATTCTGAAGGTCGCTTCCGTTCCCATCGGCGTCGTCACGCTCGCCGAGCGGATCGCCGATCACCCGATCGAGCCTTCCGCTTATCCTGCGCTCCTCGCGGGCGCGGACGCCGCCTTCGGCGCCGTCGAACTGCCGACGCTCGCCGAACTGGGGCTCATCGATCGCCCGGTGCATCTGCTCGGCACCTCGGGAACGGTGACGACGATCGCCGGCATCCATCTCGATCTGCCGCGCTATGACCGCGCGCGCGTCGATGGCGCGTGGCTGCCGCTCGAGGAGGCGCGCGCGATCATCGCCCGCGTCGCGCGCATGACGTTCGCCGACCGCCTGGCGTTCGGCTGCATCGGCAAGGACCGCGCGGATCTGATCCTTCCCGGTTGCGCGATCTTCGAGGCGATCGCGCGCCGCTGGCCGACGGCGCGCGTGCGCGTCGCCGATCGCGGCCTGCGCGAGGGCATGCTGCTCGCGATGATGGAAAAGGCGGACGGTGAGGGCCGCCGTCGCCGCAGCCGGGGCGGGCGCCGCCACCGCCGGCGCAAAAAGGCGAAGGTCTCCGCGTGAGCAAGGAAACGGGAAAAGGCGCCCGCGCGCTCAAGGTGCGCGTCAAAACGGCCAAGGGCCGCACGACCGGCTCCAAGCGCTGGCTCGAGCGCCAGCTGAACGATCCTTACGTCGCCGCCGCCAAGAAAAGCGGCTATCGCAGCCGCGCCGCCTTCAAGCTCGCCGAGATCGACGCGAAATACCGCCTCTTGAAGCCGGGCGCGCGCGTGCTCGATTTGGGCGCGGCGCCCGGCGGCTGGACGCAAGTCGCGCTGGAGAAAATCGGCCGCGCCGGCCGCGTCGTCGGCATCGATCTCCAGCCGATGGAGGCGATTCCGGGCGCCATCCTGATGCAGCTCGATTTCAACGACGCCGATGCGCCCGATCGCATCAGGGAGGCGCTGGACGGCGAGGTCGACGTCGTCCTCTCCGACATGGCCGCGCCCGCGACGGGGCACAAGGCGACGGACCACATGCGCATCATGGCGCTCTGCGATCTGGCGCTCGATCTGGCGCTCGAGGTGCTGCGGCCCGGCGGCGCGTTCCTGGCGAAGGTCCTGCGCGGCGGCACGGAGCGCGATCTCCTTGCGCGCATGAAGCAGCGCTTCGAGAGCGTGCATCACGTCAAGCCGCCCGCCAGCCGCGCGGATTCCTCCGAAATGTACGTCCTCGCGATGGGCTTCAAGGCCGAGCGCGCATGACGAACGGCGCCGCGGCGTTTCCGCCCGGCGTTGGAGAGAACTCGATGCCCCTGAAAGAAGGGGCGAGGGCGCCGGCCGTGATGGCCGAAGGCACGTCAAGCGAAGAAGGCGGCCAACCGGCGCCCTCACGCGGCAGTCTTGGCCGGGA
>WGNU01000002.1 GCA_016124385.1 Alphaproteobacteria bacterium
GCCACGCAACGGGAAGATCCACCCGATCCCATCTCGAACTCGGCCGTGAAAACCCGCCATACCCATGGTACTGCGTCTCAAGACGCGGGAGAGCAGGTCGCCGCCAGGCCCGCAAAACAGAAAGCAACAGCCCAGATTATCCAAACAATCCCTCCGACATCGAAGATCACGTCAAGCAACAAAGGGTGCAGCCCTGTCCGGGCCGCACCTCTTTTCTGCTGCGCGAGGTGAATGTTCTGGTATTGTTCCTTATTGGGTCCATTACCACGGAGGATATCCCCATGGCGCAGAGCCAACTCGCCGAAATCGCCCGGCAGCTCGTGGCACTTTGCCGAATAGGCAAGGAAGCACAGGCCCTTGATACGCTCTATGCGGGGGGTGCCGTCTCGATCGAGGCCATGCCGATGCCGGGCACAGCCAGCACAGAAGCGAGCGGCCTTGAGGCCATTCGTGCCAAACATGCTTGGTGGAACGGTGCGATGGATGTGCATAGGGCATCGGTGGAGGGACCCTATCTCCACGGGTCGGACCGGTTCGGCGTCATCTTCGAGATCGACGCCACGAATAAGGCGAGCGGTCAGCGCCAAAGCATGAAGGAAATCGGTCTCTACACCGTCGCGGACGGAAAAATCGTCCGCGAGGAGTTTTTCCACGGCCTCTAGCGCGAGCTATTCGGCGGCGACGCTCACCGGCGCAGGTTTGCTATCCTTGCCGGTCGCTGCGCCGTCCGATGCCCTCGTGAACTCGAGAACCCCGTCGTCGATCGTGCCATAGCGCAAGGCGAGAATGTCGAGCGCATAGTTCTGGTGCAGCTTCCACGGCTTCTTCGAGCCCTGCTTGGGAAACTTTGCGAGCGAGCGTTGAACGTAGCCGGAGGAGAAATCGATCCAGGGTTCTTCAGTCACGGAAGAGTCATGGCGGCGCGGTGTTACCTGATCGACGCCGTGCGTGTCCATGTAGTTGATGAGGCGGCACACATACTCGCAGGTCAGATCGCATTTGAGGGTCCACGAGGCGTTCGTATAGCCGAAGGCCGAGGCGAGATTGGGCACATCGCTGTACATCATGCCCTTATAGTTCAGCGTCTTTGACAGCTCGACCGGTTTACCGTCGACGAAGAGCTCAAGACCGCCCAGGACCTTCAGGTTCAGGCCTGTTGCCGTGACGATGATGTCCGCCGCAAGCTCCTCGCCTGACCGCAGCTTGATCCCGTCTTCAGCGAACGTTTCGATCTGATCGGTGGCAACTGAAGCCCGCCCCGCCTTCAAGGCCTCAAACAGGTCACTATTCGGCACAAGGCACAGCCGCTGTTCCCAAGGGTTGTAGGGCGGCGTGAAGTGCTTTGCGATGTCGTAGTCGGGCCCTAATTCCTTGCGAACACCCTCGAGGATGAAATTCTTCACGCGCTCCGGCTTGCGGCGTGCCATCTGGAAGAAATACATGCCGAGCAACACGTTCTTCCAACGCACGAGTGTGTAGGCGAGTTTGGCGGGTAGGTTGCGGCGCAGCCAATCGGCCACGCTGTCAATTGCGGGCCGTGAGACGATGTAGGTTGGCGTTCGCTGCAGCATGGTCACATGCGCGGCCTCGTCCGCCATCGAGGGAACCAGCGTCACGGCCGTCGCGCCGCTGCCGATCACGACCACGCGCTTGCCCTTGTAGTCGAGATCGCTCGGCCATTCTTGCGGATGGACGATGCGGCCCTTGAATTTCTCCGTGCCTGGAAATTCGGGCGTGTAGCCGGCGTCGTAGTCGTAATAGCCGGAGCACATGAAGAGAAAGCTGCAGGAAAACGTGACAGGCTCTTTCGTGTCGGTTCTCTCGGCCGTCACCGTCCAGCGCGCGTCCTTGCTGCACCATTCGGCGCGCACAACCTTGTGATTGAACCGGATCTTCTTATCGATGCCGTTCTCGCGCGCGGTCTCACGTACATAGTTGAGGATCGAGGAGCCGTCGGCGATTGCCTTCGCCTCGCGCCACGGCTTGAAGCTATAGCCGAGCGTGTACATGTCGCTGTCGGAGCGGATGCCGGGATAGCGGAAAAGGTCCCACGTGCCGCCGATCGCTTCGCGTCCCTCGAGGATGGCGTAGGTCTTGCCCGGGCAGTTCGTCTGCAAGTGAAAGCCCGCGCCTATCCCCGAAAGCCCGGCGCCAACAATCAAGACATCCACATGCTCTGTCATACCGCCCCGCGGACTGATATCTAACAAACTGTCACCCTACATTTACGTTACAGTATCTGGCGAGAAGGGGCCCATCCCCTTTGACTTGTGGATGCAGAAAATTGGCCCCGCGCCGCTCCTGCGAGGCCAATTCCTCTTCTCTTTCGTCCATTGAGCTCAGACGCGTTCAATAATGATGGCCGGGGCCATGCCGCCCGCGGCGCACATCGTCACGAGCCCGCGCTTGAGGTCGCGGCGTTCGAGCTCATCCAGCATCGTTCCAATAAGGATCGAGCCCGTCGCGCCGATCGGGTGACCTAGTGCCATCGCGCCGCCATTGACGTTGACCTTCTCGCGATCGAGATTGAGATCGCGGATGAACTTCTCTGCGACGACCGCGAAGGCCTCGTTTATCTCGAAAAGGTCGATGTCATCGAGCGTGAGCCCCGCCTTCGCCAGAACCTTCCGGGCGGCCGGAACGGGCGCGTTCAGCATCAAGGTCGGGCTGTCGCCCATGTTCGCGATGGCAACAATCTTAGCACGGGGTTTCCAGCCTTCCTTCTTCGCCTTTTCGGGCGACGCGAGGAGCACTGCGGCGGCGCCATCAACGACGCCCGATGAATTTCCGGCGTGATGCACGTGCTTGATCTTGAGGTCGGGGTAGACCTGCCGGATTAGGCCGCCATAGGTCGTGCCCTTGTCGTCGAGCGGAAATTCCGCCATCGCCTCAAAGGACGGCTTCAGGGACATCAGGCCCTCGAGCGTCGTCTGCGGGCGCGGAAATTCCTCGTGGTCGAGGGCGAGGGTGCCGTCTTCCTTGTAGACGGGCACGAGGCTCTTCTTGAAATGGCCCCCCTTGATCGCCTTGTCCGCGCGCTGCTGACTGACCAGCGCAAGTTCATCGAGCGCTTGCCTGGGAATGTTTTCCAGCGTCGCTATCGCGTCCGCGCAGATTCCCTGATGGGACTGAGGGTGCAATGCGCGCAAACGCAGGTTGCCGCTGTCCATCATGGGCGGCGCCTTCGGATCGGCTGTCGATGCCGTGTAGGACATCATCTCCGTGCCGCCGGCGATGACGACCTCTTCGAGGCCCGCCATGATCGTCGCGGCCGCCAGATTGACCGCCGTGATGCCCGAGCCGCAAAAGCGGTCGATCGTCACGCCGCTCGACTTGACGCTGTAGCCGGCGTCCAGCGCGGCCATGCGACCGAGATCGGCGCCCTGCTTGCCGCGCTGCGAGCTCGTACCCCAGATGATGTCGTCGACTTCTTCCGTATGCAGATCATTTCGCTTCGCGATGGCTTTCAGGACGCTGGCCCCCAATTGCTGCGGATGAATGTCGGCAAGCGCGCCTTTGCCAACTTTGCCAATGCCGCGGGGCGTACGGCACGCATCGATAATGAAGGCTTCGGGCATAGTTCTTCTCCTCATTGAATGTCGAAGTCGGATGTCAGGACGCGCCGAGTGTGCGTCGGCTGGCGCTTGAAATCCAGCCCGCCGACATTGACCTGACGGAAAGCTGGCCAAGATCGGCCTTCATCGCTAACCCTCGCACGACAGTCATTTCTCCACGCGTAGAAAGTCCGACCCTTGGCCCAGAGTGACCTGTTCGATCTTCAGTCGACCCACAACCCGCATCGCTGGTATTTGCCGGTCGATGATTCCGTCAGTGTCGGGCCACCCGGCCGCAAGTTCCTGTTCGGCGGGGTGGGGCTCGCTTCCTCGATCACAGCCATGGAGCGTACGCTTGGGCGGCCGACAATCTGGGCGACGTCGCAATATCTCTCCTATGCCGAGCCGCCTTCAGTGGTTGATATCGACGTGATCGTGCCGAAGGTCGGGAAGCATATTTCGCAGGCGCGCGTCGTCGGGCATGTCGGCGACCGCGAAATCTTCACCGTCAATGCGGCTCTGGGCGCCAGGCCCGATGCCTTGACCGCGCAATGGGCCGTCATGCCCTCCGCGCTGCCGCCGGAGAAATGCGAGCCGATGCCAAAATTCGACGTCTCAGGCCGCGACCTGCATGACCGGATCGATATGCGCGTCGCCAAGGGGCGATACGGCGCGAGCCGCACAGGCGGCGAACTCTCCGAGGACGGACAAGCGATTTTGTGGGCGCGATCAGCCGAGGGCCATGCGTTGTCGTCCGGCCTTCTCGCCATCATCGCGGACTATGTGCCGGGCGCGACCGGGCATGCCCTTGGCCGCATGGCCGGCGCCAACAGTCTCGACAACACGATCCGGATCCGCCGGCTGAAAGAGAGCGAGTGGGTGCTCTGCGATATCCGCATCCACGGCATTCATGCCGGCTTCGTCCATGGGCGGATGCACATCTTCGCCCAGGACGGCGAGTTGCTCGCGACGGCAAGCCAGTCCGGCATTCTGCGCGTGTGGGACGAGGCGCCGGGCTAGCCGCCGGCGCCTCGAAAGCATCAGGCGGCGAGAAAACCCTCGAGGCGCTTGCGAATAAGCATGTGCGCCTCGTCCATAATCCGGTCGATCAATTCCTTGCAGGTCGGAATGTCGTGGATGAGGCCGGCCACCATGCCGCAGCTCCACGCGCCGGCATCCATCGTGCCTTCGCGCATGATCTTGGGGTAAACGCCGCCGACCAGTTCCTTGATGTCGTCGATGGTCGTGCTGGCGCCGCGTTCGCGCTCGATCTCGACGATTTTGTCGACCGCGGCGTTCTTCAGCACGCGCTCGGTATTCCGCAAGGGGCGCATGATGAGGCGGGTGTCGAGTTCGCTCGCGGCGACAAGGGCCTGCTTCACGTTTTCATGCACGGGCGCTTCTTTCGTCGCGATGAAGCGCGTGCCCATGTTCATGCCCTCGGCGCCCAAAGCGAGCGCCGCGACGAGGCTCCGCCCGTCCGCCATGCCGCCCGAGGCGACGAAGGGGATCTTGAGCTTCTCAGCCGCGGCGGGCAGCAGGATCATGTTGGGTATGTCGTCTTCGCCCGGATGGCCGCCACACTCGAAGCCATCGACACTCACCGCGTCGCAGCCGATGCGCTCGGCCTTCAGCGAGTGGCGGACCGAGGTGCATTTGTGGATGACCTTGATCCCCGCATCCTTGAGCGCGGGCATATAGGCTTCCGGGCTGCGGCCGGCGGTCTCCACAATCTTCACGCCGCCCTCAATGATCGCGCGGATATATTCCGGGTACGGAGGGTTCGAGAAACCGGGAAGGAACGTGAGATTCACGCCGATCGGCTTATCGGTCATGTCCTTGCAGCGCTTGATCTCCTTGGCGAGCGCTTCGGGCGTCTGCTGGGTGAGGCCCGTGATGATGCCAAGGCCGCCCGCGTTCGACACAGCCGCGGCCATTTCCGCGAAGCCGACGAAATGCATGCCGCCCTGGATGATGGGATGCTGGATGCCGAAGAGTTGGGTAATTCGCGTTTTCATGTGGCTCTCCCTAGTCGCGATCGTTTCGATATTGCTGGATATTTTATCGCCTTCGACGAACCTTGGCGAGGCTGACGCTAAGGAATGCTCGGGCGCTCACCTTCCTTCATCCTGGCTTCGATGTGGGCAAGTGAGGGCAGGAGATCGGCCACGCTATCGATGACGATATCGGCGCCGGCCGCTGACAGCATTGCCGCAGCACGTTCACGCCGGGCAGTGAAATCACCGGGCTCGAGGGCTGCAATTTCCCGCTCGTCGAGGCCCATGGCGTTGCCACTCACCGCGACGCCGATTGTCCAGCTTCCGGCCGCGCGCCCCTCGGCGATCCCCGGTTCCGTGTCGTCGACTTTGACGACAGCGGAGGCGGGCCAAACGCCGAGGTCGACGAAGCTCTGCCACATCATCAAAGGGCTTGGCCGGCCGGCCGCGAGATCGCCAGCGCAGACCAGATTGTCCGGAGCGAAGCCCTGAGCAGCGCACAGCGGTGCCAAAATCTCCATCAAATCGCGCGTGTAGCCGGTGGTCGAGCCGATCTTGATGCCGCGATCGCGCAAGGCCGCGAC
Source organism: Alphaproteobacteria bacterium (assembly GCA_016124385.1). Classification (GTDB taxonomy): domain Bacteria; phylum Pseudomonadota; class Alphaproteobacteria; order Micropepsales; family Micropepsaceae; genus JACADY01. The sequence continues at coordinate 6,136 of WGNU01000002.1, forward strand.
CACGTCTTTCACACCCGGGACCAGCGTCGCGAAGTCTGCAATAATCTCGCGGTTGGCGGGGAGGAACCGCTCGTAGATCGCGTCGATGTCCTGCTTGGTCGCGGCTCTTCGATTTGCATCCTGCCAGGCTTGGGCGACGCGCGGCAGGCGCAGGACGGCTGCGATGTGATCGCGCTTGGGTAAACCCATCGGTACGCGGGCCTCTGCGACGGTAATCGGCACGCCGAACTCGCCGAACACTTTGACGAAGACGCCCATGGGCGCGCAGCTGCCAAAATCGACGACGGTTCCGGCCCAGTCGAATATGACGGCCTTGATCGCGGATGCCTCGGACAAATCCACCTCTCTTTCGTCAGGCCGTATCGGTGAAGCCCGCCAGCGCTTCCTCGCCAAACGCGAACGCCGTGCTCATGCCCGTTCCGCTGGTTACAGAGACGAGCCGGACGCCCGGTGCCGGCCGGTCGATGAACGCGTCGTCCGGGCCTACGGGATAGTATCCGTTCCAGCGTTCGAGCACGCGCGGCACCGCGAGGTCGAGCACGCGGGTGACCTCGCGCATAATGATCTCGTCAACATCACTCGACAGGAAGGGGAGCGGCGCGCCCTCTTCGTGATGCGAATCGCCAATCACCAACGTTCCATCCGCGTTCTGAACGACGATGACATGAACGCCGGCCTTTAGCGCATCCTGTGCGTCGCGGGAGAGGCGGTCTTTTAGCGCTTCCGATTCCGGGAGATCGGCGTACCCCGCATAGCGGGCAAGCGACAGGTCGCTCATGATCGCGGCGGGAAGGCGCCAGCCCGGGTCAGCGAGCCGGAGCATCTGCAACTGGCAGATCCGCGTTGCCCGCCGCGTGAAGATGTCAGGTAACAGCGAGCGCAGGTCCGGTCCGGGTGCCACAATGATCCGTGGCGCCTCGATCGTCGCGCCGCTTGCGAGACGCAGAGCGCCCGATTCAATCGCCGAAACAGCCTCTCCCCAGAGAAAGCCAACATTCGCCGTTCGCGCGAGCCAGTCGGCGAGTTTGGGGAGCGCTTCGCGCGGATCGATGCGCAGCTCGTGCGGGCTTGCGAGCGCGCCTCTGAGGGCGCCGCCGCGCACCATCGGCGCGCGCACGCGAGCCTCATCAGGGTCAAGCAGCGCGCACTCACGTCCCGCGTCCGTCTTCAGGAACGCGGCGACGATCGCATCCGATTCCTCCCGGTAGAAGGGTAGGAGGAGCCCTTCATGAACGACCGGAAGGCCGATGCGGGGCGCAAGCTCTGCCCAGATGTCGCGCGACCGGCGGGCGCGATTCCACGTCGTTCCGGCGCGCTGGCCGGTCACCGTGACAAAGCCGAAATTGCGGATCGAGGCGCCGACCGCGCGCGCTTCGCGATCGATGACAAGGGTCCGAAGGCCCTCGGCGGCTCCTGCCCTGGCGCAGGCCAAGCCGACAATTCCGGCTCCCACGATTGCGAGATCGACCTTGGCGATCATACGTCTGCTCATCCGCGCGGCCCCCGCCGCGCAGGAGGCGAGGGCGGCGCCGCGCTGTCAACCATAGGGCGAGGGAGCGCCACCGGGGGCTTGTTAATAACTGACCGGTCAGTTATATAAGAGAGATGCCACGGCGTTCTCCGAAATCCTCCGCTACGACGCCCAAGATCCCCCAAGGGGGGAAATGGGAGCGCCGTGCCGCCGATCGCCCCGATGAGATCCTCGACGCGGCCTTGGCCGTCTTCGTGGCCAACGGTTTCGATGCCGCGCGCATGGACGATATCGCGCGCGAGGCGGGCGTCTCCAAGGGCGCGATCTATCTTTATTTTGACAGCAAGGTCGCGGTCCTGAAGGCGCTGATCGCGCGGGAAGTGGCGCCGATCGCGCGCCAGGCCGAGGCGGTGGCCCTCGCCGGCACGCACGAGCCAGTCCACACCCTGCGACAACTGGGCTCCATCGTTTCGCAGCGCCTGCTCGAGACGCGCAGCTTTGCCGTGCCGCGGATCGTCTTGTCGGTCGCGAGCCGTTTTCCGGAGATCGCCGACTATTACCGGGAGGACGTCGTCGATCGCGGGCGCGGCGCGATCCGTGCCCTCGTTCGCGCGGGCATCGAGCAGGGCACGTTCCGGCCTGTCGATCCGGAAGCGGCGGTCCGCGCCGTCGTCGGCCCCATCCTCTTCATCGCGCTTTATAGCCATGTTCTCGGCGGCCAGCCGCCGACATCCCTCAAACAGGCAATCGATGATCATCTCGATCTCGTCCTTCGCGCCCTCCAGGGAGAGACCCCATGAAACGGGCGTCGCTCTTCATCGCTTGCCTCTTATTTCTCGCAGGGTGCGACCAGTCGCGGCCAGGGCATTTTCAGGGCTACGGGGAGGCCGACTATCTCTTCGTCGCGTCTGAAGAAAGCGGGCGCTTGCTGACCCTTGAAGTCCGGGAAGGCGACAAGGTGGAGGCCGGACAAGTTCTCTTCCAGCTCAACTCCGAGCGTATGCGCATCGCCGCACAGGGTGCCGCGGCCGCCGCCGAATCCGCTAAGGCGCGGGTCGATGCCTCCGGCGCGCTTTCCGAGGCGGTCCGTCAGGCGGAAGCCAACGCGGATCTGGCGAGCAAGACCTATTCCCGCAGCGAGACTCTCTTTGAACGGGGATTCGTCTCCAAGGCGCGGCTGGACGCGGATCGCGCAACGCTCGATGCCGCGCGCGCCGCCGTCGCCCAGGCGCAGGCCGAACGCGATGCGGCGGCGCGCAATCTCGGCGCGGTAAGAGCCGAGGCTGATCTTGCCGAGCAGCGCGTAAGCGACACAATCGTACGCGCGCCGCAGGCCGGCTCGGTCGAGCGTATCTATCACCGCCTCGGCGAGGTCGTAGCCGCCGGCACGCCTGTGCTGGCGTTGCTGCCGCCCGAGAATCTCAAAGTCCGCTTCTTCGTCCCGGAAGGCGAGCTCGCCGCGATCACTATCGGCGACAACGTGGGCCTCTCATGCGACGGCTGTGCAGAGGGGCTGAGGGGCCGCGTCACCTTCATCGAGACGGAGCCGCAATTCACGCCGCCGGTCATCTACAGTCTAGAAGAACGCGCGAAACTGATGTTCCTCGTTGAGGCGAGACCAGAGACCGCCACTGGAATCCGACCGGGCCTCCCCGTGGATGTGCGGCTTTTTCCATGAACGGTGAGTCTGTCATCGATGTCCGTGGGCTGACCAAGCGGTTTGGCGGGCGCGTGGTCGTTGATGATTTCGCGTTGCGGGTGCCGCGCGGCGCCATCTACGGCTTCCTGGGGCCGAACGGTTCGGGTAAGACGACGACCATCCGCATGGTGTGCGGTCTGCTACGGCCGGACGAGGGCGAGGGCACGTGCCTGGGCCTTGATGTGCGCCAGGAGAGCGCCCTCATCAAGGAACGCGTCGGTTACATGACGCAGCGCTTCTCGCTCTACGAAGACATGTCGATCCGCGAGAATCTCGATTTCGTCGCGCGGCTCTACGCCCTACCGGACAGGCGGCGTCGCGTGGAGGCGGCGCTCGGCGATCTCGGGTTGTCTGGGCGGGCGGAGCAATTGGCGGGCACGCTCTCGGGCGGTTGGAAGCAGCGCCTAGCCCTCGCAGCCTGCATGATCCACGAGCCCGAGTTGCTGCTGCTCGACGAACCGACGGCGGGCGTCGATCCCAAGGCGCGGCGCGATTTCTGGGACCAGATCCGCGCCTATGCAGCGCATGGTGTGACAACCCTCGTCTCGACGCACTACATGGATGAGGCGGTGCAGTGCGACCAAATCGCGTTCATCGCCTATGGCAGGAAGCTCATCGACGCGCCGACGCGGGAGATTCCGGGCATCGTCGGCCTCCATGCCTGGCGCGTCACGGCGCCCGATCTGGATGCCGTGCAAGCGCGTCTGCGCGGCCACCCAGGCGTCGAGCTGACGGCGCGCTTCGGCGCCGATCTGCATGCCTGCGGCCTCGATCGGGAGGCACTTGATGCGGCCGTCGCCGTCATCCGTGACATGCCGGGCGTCGAGGTCACGCGCATCGAGGCGGGGCTCGAAGAGATCTTCATCCACCTGATGGCGCAGAGCACGGACGCGCTGCAATGAGGAACCGCCGACGGCAAAGCGAACGCTTCTCATGGTCGCGCGTTACCGCTGTATTCCTGAAGGAACTCGTCCAGATGCGCCGCGACCGGCTCACCTTTGCGATCATGGTGATGATGCCGGTGCTCCAGCTCCTCCTCTTCGGTTACGCGATCAACAACGATCCGCGGCATCTGGCGACGGTCGTCGAACTGCGTGAGGACGGCCCGCTCACCCGCGCCTTTCTCGCAGGACTGCGCCTTTCGAGCTATTTCGATATCATCGCCGTCGTTCGCTACGAGGGGGAAGGCGATCAATGGATCCGGTCGGGCTCGGCGACGTTTCTCATCGTCGTGCCTGAGGGCTTCGAGACCCGGTTGGTGAGGGGCGAGCGACCGCAGATCCTGATCGCCGCCGATGCAAGCGATCCGGTCGCGGCGGGGGGCGCATTGGGCGCGGCCAACGAGATCGCGCGCCGCAGTTTCGCGCCCCTTCTGGTAGGCCCGTTGCTGCCTCTCGCGACGAAGGCGCCACCCTACGACATCGTCATTCACCGGCGCTTCAACCCAGCGGCGGAGACCTCTTTCAACATCGTGCCAGGACTGCTGGGCGTCATCCTCACGATGACGATGGTGATGATCACCTCGATCGCACTGACGCGGGAGTTCGAGCGCGGCACGATGGAGACGTTGCTGGCGACGCCGCTCCGTCCGGCCGAAGTGATGATCGGAAAAACGACGCCTTACATCCTGGTCGGTGCGATGCAGACCGTGCTCGTGCTCGTCGCGGGCGCGCTGCTTTTTCAAATTCCCTTTTCAGGTTCGTTCGATGCCCTGCTCATGGGCGTTGGGATCTTCATCTTCGCCAATCTGATGCTCGGCTATCTCATTTCCACGGTTGCGCGTACGCAGATGCAGGCGATGCAGATGACATTCTTCGTCTTCTTGCCTTCGATCCTGCTTTCCGGGTTCATGTTTCCGTTCCGCGCTATGCCGTGGTGGGCACAGATGATCGGCGAAGCCCTGCCGCTGACTCACTTCCTGCGAATCGTGCGCGAGACGATCCTGAAGGGCGCCAGCTTTTCAGGGATCGCAGATGATCTGGTCCCACTCCTGGCCATCCTCGTCGCCTTGACGAGTCTCGCGATGATGCGGTTCCGCCGGACGCTCGACTAGGTCGGCGAGGGCGGCAGATCCGGATCGGGGCAGGGGAAGTTGGTCGCGAGGACCCCTTCGATCAGTGCTGCCGCCGTTCCATCGAGCAGTTTCTGATTGCCGGAAGCGCCATTGACCACGAGCTTGGCAAGATCAGGAAACGAGATGAAATCGGGCATGCGATAGCAGGGCCCGTTAGCAGGTACGACATCGCCGCGCAGCATCGCCTGGAAACGCTCTTCGTCGGCCTCTTTCGAGCTCTGAAAAAACTCGATGAAGAAACTGCGGCACGCATGCGTCTTGGATTGCGGCGTGAGGAGATAGTTCTCGCAGCTCTGAACGAGGTGCTCGCCCCTCTCGATGACGTCAGGCAGATCCTGTGCGCCCGCGGGCCACCCCGCCAGCACCGTAAGCATCACGAGCCAGACGGCCCTCCCTTTGACGCGCATGCCGTCCGCCCTCCCGGTTCTTCGCTGCCTTCATTCGGGCAGGGGACCCTAGCGTGCTCTGCCGCACTTCGAAAGGCGTTCCGGCGATTGTTTGCTCTCTTGCCCGCCCATGATTAATCCTTCGCCTTGCCATGCTCGATGCCGCGCTACGCCCTTGGATCGATCCCCCGCTCGCGGTCGCAGCGCGGCAGGCGATCCGCCTTGGGCTGACGGCAGACGGCGCCACCGCACTCGGATTCGTGATCGGCATCGGCGCGGTTCCCTTCATCGCGGCCGAGCACTACGGCCCCGCGGCCGGCCTCATCCTTCTGTCGCGCTTTTTCGACGGGCTGGACGGCGCGATCGCGCGTCAGACGCGGATTACGGATCGCGGAGGCTTCCTCGACATTTCGCTCGACTTCATCGGGTACGCGCTGATCGTCTTTGCGTTCGCGCTGGCGCGGCCGGACGCGAACGCGCTGGCGGCCGCGTTCCTGCTCTTCTCCTTTATGGGAACGGGCGCGACGTTCCTGGCCTTCGCGGTGGTCGCGACGAAGCGGGGCGTGACGAGCGATCTGCGCGGCGCGAAATCCTTCTACTATCTGGGCGGACTCACTGAGGGGACGGAGACGATCGCCGCGTTCCTTCTTGCCTGCGCGCTTCCGGATGCGTTCCCTTGGATCGCGATCGTCTTTGGCGTGATGTGTCTCGTGACGACCGGCACGCGTCTCGCGATGGGCTGGACGCTCTTCGCCGACCCGGCGGCCCGCGACCATGAGTGACGTCCTCATTCTCGGCGGCGGGATCGCGGGGCTTTCGATCGCGCGCGCGCTGACGGCGGGGGGCGCGAGCGTCACCGTGCTCGATCGCGCGGCGCCGGGCGGCCCCGCGAGCCGCGCGGCGGCGGGCATGCTTGCGCCGCATGCCGAGTTCGACGACGAGGACGATCCCTTGCGCGCGTTCGCGCTCGCGGCGCGCGCCGGCTGGCACGACTATGCTGGCGCGCTCGAGACGGAGACGGGCACCGCCATCGGCTACAATGCGAGCGGCGCGATCCTCATCGCGAACGATCAGGCTGAACGCGCGCGCCATATCGCGTTCGCGCGCCGCCATCCGCAGGAGGCGCAATGGCTGAACGCGGGCGAGGCGCGGCACCGCGAGCCCGCGCTCGCGCCCGATGTCGAGGGCGCGCTGCTGCTCGTGCATGAAGGGCACGTCAACAATCACCTCCTGGTCGAGGCGCTGACGAGGGCGTGCGCCAACGCAGGCGTTCGCATCCATCGCACGAACGCGACGCCGATCGTGCAGGTGGAAGCCGCGCGGATCGCGCGGGTCGATTGCGACGGCATCGTCTGGCGGCCCGATGTCGTCATCGTGGCGGCGGGCGCGTGGTCGGGCTCGATCGAGGGCTTGCCGGCGGACGCGCAGATCCCGGTGCGCCCGGTCAAGGGCGAGATGATCGCGGTCGCCGCCGGCACGCGGCCGCTGCGCCATCTCGTCTGGCGGGCGGGAACCTATCTCGTCGGGCGCGCGGGATTGCCGCTCGCGATCGGCGCGACGGTCGAGGACGCGGGGTTCGATGACCGTCTCAATCCCCAATCGGCGCGCCAGCTCTTCGAGGCCGCCAAGCGCGCGGCGCCGGCCGCGATCGGGCCCGAGATCGTCGATCATTGGTGCGGCTTTCGGCCGGGAACGCCCGATGGTTTGCCGGCGATCGGGCGCGGCAAACTGGACAATCTCATCTTCGCGACGGGGCAATATCGCAACGGCGTTCTCTTCGCGCCCAGCATCGCAGGGCTTATCGCGCGGCTCATCCTCAGCGATGATGACGCCGCGCTGCCCGCGGCGTTCTCGCCGCTGCGTTTCTGAAAGGCCGCCATGGATTTCACCCTGAACGAAACCCAGCTCGCGATCCGCGATCAGGTGGAGCGGCTGTGCCGCGATTTCGATCTCGCTTATTGGGCGGCGCGCGACGACGACGGGACGTTTCCCGATGCCTTCGTCGCCGCGATCGCCAAGGCCGGACTTCTGGGCATCGCGATGCCGGTCGAAGTGGGCGGAAGCGGGCTCGGCGTCACGGAGGCGGCGATCCTGATGGAGGCGGTGGCGCGCTCCGGCGCGGGGCTCTCGGGCGCTTCGGCCATCCACATCAACCTCTTCGGGCCGATGCCGATCGTCGTTTTCGGGACGCCCGAGCAGAAGGCGCGGTTCCTGCCGCCCCTGATCGCGGGCGAAGAGCGATGCTGCTTCGGCGTCACCGAGCCCAATACCGGCCTCGATACGACGCGGCTCAAAACGCGCGCGGTCCGCGAGGGCGACCACTACATCGTCAGTGGTCAGAAGATCTGGACCTCGACCGCCCAGACGGCCCGAAAGATCCTTCTCATCGCCCGCACGAAACCGATCGAGCAATGCGCCCAGCCGGCCGACGGCCTTAGCCTGTTCTACACGGATCTCGACACCCGTTACGTCGAGGTCCGTGAGATTCCCAAGATGGGGAGGAAGGCCGTCGATTCCAATATGCTGTTCATCGATGGCCTCAAAATTCCCGCGCGCGACCTGATCGGCGAGGAGGGCAAGGGCTTTCGCTATCTGCTGCACGGGCTGAACCCGGAACGCATCCTCATCGCCTCGGAGGCGATCGGGGTGGGGCGGGCGGCCCTTGCGATGGCGAGCGAGTACGCGCGCACACGGATCGTCTTCGACCGGCCGATCGGGCAGAACCAGGCGATCCAGCACCCGCTTGCGCAGCGCTATGCTGAGTTGGAGGCGGCCTCGCTCATGACGTTCAAGGCGGCGAGCCTCTACGATGCGGGCGAGCCCTGCGGCATCGAGGCGAACGCGGCCAAGTATTTGGCGGCTGAGGCGGGCTATCATGCCTGCGAGACGGCGGTGATGACGCATGGCGGCATGGGGTACGCGAAGGAATTCCACGTCGAGCGGCTGTTCCGCGAGGTGCTGATCGCGCGGATCGCGCCGGTGAGCCGCGAACTGATCCTTTCCTTCATCGCCGAGCGCGCGCTCGGCATGCCCAAATCCTATTGAGGCGGCAGGCGGTAAAGGCGGGGCGCGAATTGCACGCGCCCGGCCAGCGTCTTGCGCATCATCGTGCCCGTGAGCGGCAGCGCGCAGAGGGGCCCGAGGAAGGCATCGCGTAGGCCCGGCAGCACACGGCCGTCCGTCTGGAAGGCGGGGGTCAGCCAGCGCGAGGCGAGCTGATAATAATTCGTGTGCGGACGGCGCGTGCGCTCGTAGCGGGCAAGCGCCGCATCGAGGGCGGTTTTTTCGCCGCTGAGGCCCGTCAGGCACCGCGCGAGCTCCAGGGCATCCAGGAGCGCCAGATTGGCGCCCTGGCCCAATTGCGGGCTCGTGCCGTGGGCCGCATCGCCGATGAGGAGGACGCGGCCGCTCGCCCAGCGGTTGAGGCGCACGTCGCGGTAGGTCGCCGGCGTTAGCTGGTCATGCTCCGTGATCTGATCGAGGAGGGGTTCGAGCGCCGGCCAATGGGCCAGCACCGTGTCCCTCCATTGCTTCAGCGGCGCGGCCTTGAAGGCGTCTACCGCGTCGCGGCGCAGGCTCCAAAACAGCGCGACGCGCGGCGGCGTGCCGCCGATCGGAAGGACGCCGATCATCAGCGCGCCGCCGGCGAGGATCTGGCGGAGGCGCCCCTGGAAGGCGCTCTCCGCGTCGTCCAGCGCGATCCAGAGCGCGCCCCAGGGATTGAGCGGCGCGCGGGCCTTCGGGAACAGCCGCTCGCGCAGGCCCGCGTGAGCGCCCTCGGCGATGACGACGAGATCAACCGGCCGATCGAGGCCCGGGAGGAGCGGGGCCCCCGGATCTTGGATCGTCTCGATGGCGCGGCCGAGGTGGAGCGCGACAGGCGCCGCGCGCACGGCCTCATGCAGCACGCCGAACAGGCTCGCGCGGTGGATGCCGAGGCCGAAGGCGTCAGGGCCCCTCCCGTCATAGGCAAGGTCGAGGACCTTGCGGCCGCGCGCCGTGTGGGCGATCAGCCGCTCGATCCGCGCGCCGGCCGCGACGACGGGCTCCAGAAGCCCCAGCCGAGCGAGCGCCTCCTGGCCCGTCGGCTGGAGGAGGAGGCCCGCGCCCAGCGGGCGGGGCGTCTCGAAGCGTTCATGGAGAGAGACCGCGTGGCCCGTCCGGCTGAGCGCGAGGGCGGCGCTCAAGCCCGCGGTCCCGGCCCCGATGATGGCGATGCGCATCGTCTTCCTCAGCCGCCCGGCGGCGCGGGTTGACGCGCGGCCACGCGCGCGCAGTCTAGCGCCGCCGCGCCCGCAGGGGCGCCCCCGATGGATGCGACAGATGAGCCCTCCCTTCCTTCTCGATCCGCGCCTTGAGGCCGACACGGCGGCGGTGGGCGATCTCGCGCTCTGCCGGGTGCTGCTCATGAACGATGCGCGGTTCCCCTGGATCATCCTGGTGCCGCGCCGGGCGGGGCTCACCGAATGGTTCGATATGCCGGCGGAGGAGGCGCGCCTCGCGCATGAGGAAACGCTCATGGCCGCAAGGGCGCTCAAGGCGATGACGGGCGCGCGCAAGATGAACATCGCCGCGCTCGGCAACATGGTCGCGCAATTGCACATCCACGTGGTCGCGCGGACCGAGGACGACGCCGCTTGGCCGGGGCCCGTGTGGGGTGCCGGCACGCGGGTTCTTTACGATTTGGCAACCCTCACCAAGCGGCGGGAGGCCGTGGCACGGGCTTTGAGTGTCTCTCCTTGAGGAGAGCTTCATGATCCCCCATTTCGACCCCCTATCCCGGCCGAGTGTTACCCAGACCATCGCCACCGCCGCCGAGCGGACGGGGGCCGATTTCGGCTTCATGCTGGCGACGGCAACGCGCGAGAGCGGGCTTGATCCTGAAGCGAAAGCAAGGACTTCGAGCGCGACGGGGCTCTTCCAGTTCATCGAGCAGACCTGGCTCGCCATGATCGACCGCTATGGCGAGAAGCATGGGCTTCCGGGCGAGGCGGAGGCCGTTACCCGGAACGCGTCCGGGCGGTACGTCGTTGCCGACCCGGCCCAGCGCCAGGCAATTCTTGCCCTGCGCAAGGACCCCGCGCTCGCGAGCCTGATGGCGGGCGAGCTGGCGGAGGAGAACCGGCGCTATCTCGAGGGCAAGCTCGACCGGGCGGTGACGCCGGGCGAGACGTACGCCGCGCATTTCCTGGGGCCGGCCGGGGCGCGCACGCTCATCGAGGCGGCGGAGCGCGATCCTTCTGGCGCGGCGGCCGATCTTTTTCCGGCGGCGGCGGCCTCCAACCGCTCGATCTTCTATGACCGCGCCGGCAATCCGCGCAGCCTTGCGGACGTCTATCAGCGCGTGACGCGCCTCCCCGATGTCGAGAGCACGCCCGCGCCCGCGCCCGCGCCCCGGGCCGCGACGCAGATCGCCGAGGCGGGCGCGACCTTCGCCGTCGTGCGCAGCGGCACCGGCGCCTATGGTCCGCCGACGCTCCACCTCACGCCCCAGGTGATCGACATCCTCGCCTCGCTGGGCGGGGATCTCTTCGGCCCCAATCTGCGCGGCCGCGAGGCGTGAACGGGCGGGCGGTCTTAACACACAGTTAACAGAATCAGCACACAGTCGGGCCATGTCCGAGGATTCTCCGTCGAACGCGCGCTCCGCCGCACCCCTCTCCGCCGCCGATATCGGCGCGCTGCTCACCAATCCGACGACGGAGGTTCGCGCGAATTTGACGGCGCGGATCGCCGGCTCGTTCGCCGGCCGGCAGCTGGGCGAGAAGGAACGCGCGATCGCGCTCGACATCCTGCGCACCATGGCGGCCGATGCCGAGGTGATGGTCCGCGAGGCGCTCGCCGACCATGTGCGCCATTCGCCCGATCTGCCGAAGGACCTCGCGCTCTCGATCGCCAAGGACGTCGATCAGGTGGCCGCGCCGTTCCTCAAGGGTACGCCGGTTCTGGCCGACGATGACCTGATCGGCCTCCTCGAGGGTGCCTCGGTCGACAAGATCGTCGCCATCGCGCAGCGCGAGCAGGTGAGCGAGCGGGTGAGCGGGGCGATCATTGCGACCGACAATCTGGACGCCGTCTCCGCGCTCGCGGGCAATGACGGCGCCGCGCTCACCGATGCGCATATGTCGCGCATGATCGACCGCTTCGGCAGCGAGGAGCGCCTCAACGGCGCGCTCGCGGGCCGCGAGTCGCTGCCGGTCGGCATCGCCGAGCGGCTGGTGACGCTCGTCTCGGACCGGTTGCGCGTCCACATCCTCACGCATCACGCGGTTTCGCCCGATGTCGCCTCGGACCTTCTGGCCGATGCGCGCGAACGCGTGACGCTCAGCCTCGCGGACGGCGTCGATGACACCGTCGCCAGCCTCGTGCGGCAGCTCCATTCCTCGCAGCGGCTCACGCCCTCGATCGTGCTGCGCGCCGCGTGCATCGGCGACATGACGTTCGTCGAGGAGGCGTTCGCCGCGCTCGCGGGCGTCTCGCCCGACAAGGCCTATGTGCTGCTCCACGACGCGGGCCCCTTGGGGCTGAAGGCGCTCTACCAGCGCACGGGCCTGCCGCAAGCGCTGTTCCCCGCGTTCCGGGCGGCGGTCGACGTCACGCGCGAGATGGCGCTCGACGGCGAGGAGAACGACACCGAACGCTTCGCCGCCAAGGTGCTGGAGCGCGTCTTGACCGGCGACACGCTGGGCTCGGCGAGCGTCGATACCGAGTATCTGCTCGATCAGCTCAAGCGGCTGCGCGCCGCGATGGCGGGGACGCGGCTGCGCCGCGTCGGTCTTGCCGCCACCGGCTGACGCCGCCGCCTCGCTTTAGAAATTCACCCGCCGCGTGATCGCGCCGTCGACGATGAGGTTCGCGCCCGTCGTGAAGGAGGAGAGCGGCGACAGGAGGAAAACGGTCGCGTTCGCGATCTCCTGCGGCGTCGCCATGCGGCCGGTCGGGTTGCGCTCCATCGCGTCCTTGAACATGGCGGGCATGTGCTCCTCGATCATGTTCCACACGCCCCCCTTGAAATAGACCGTGCCGGGCGAGACCGTGTTCACGCGGATATTGCCGGGCGCGTGCTGGCGCGCGAGGCCCTTGGCGAAATGGATGAGCGCGGCCTTGATGGCGCCGTAAGCCTGCGCCGAATCCGCCTCCGCGCCCGAGACCGAGGTAATGAACACGCACGCCGCCTCGCCCTTGGATTTGGCGGCATCTTTCAGGAACGGCTCGGCCGCCTCGAAGGAATTGACGGCGCCCAGGATGTCGATCGCCAGGCCGTTCGACCAGGCGGCGGCCGTGTTGCCGACATCGAGCGCGCTCGCGTTCGAGACCAGCAGATCGATGCCGCCGAGCGCCTTGCCGGCCTCGCCGATCCATTTCTTCAGGCCGTCCGCGTCCGCGATATCGACGCGCCCGCCGATCGCCTTCACGCCCTTGCCGCTCAGCGCTTTCGTCGCCTCGTCGATCTGTTCCTGCGTGCGCGCGCACAGCGCGATGTTGACGCCTTCGCCGGCCAGCGTTTCGGCGATCGCCCGGCCGATGCCGCGCGTGCCGCCCAGGATGACCGCGTTCTTGCCCTTGAGTTTCAAATCCATGGCGTTTTCCTTTCCCGTGATGCGGCGGCAGTCTAACGCGCCAGCGCGCAGGGGACAGCGCCGTCTGGGCGTTTGGCCCGACGGGGTCGATTTCGTTTCCCCTCGAGGCGAGGGGCGGGGGCGCCGGCGCGATGCCGCGCCATGGCAGTAGCGAAACGGGTAGACGGCCCGAACCGGGCGCCCCCGCGCGGCCGAATAACCCGGACTCTCGAGCAACCGCTGCGTCTTCGGGGGGCCAGATCCCTTTCGGGCTCGGCGCCATGTCCTCAACTGGGCGCAGGTGTCGCAGTCCAGATCCCGCGCCGGCGCGCAAGGCCGCGCGCGCCGTCCCGGTCAGCCGCTCGCTCCCGCACGCTTGGGCCTCACCGGTCATGCCCCTCACGGTCGCGATGGCGCATCATCGCGCGGGTTCGCCGAGGGGGGATTATTTTTTCGGTTTGGGGCCGCCAGCCGCCAGATTTCGTTCGTTTCTGGTTGGCAAGTCTCGCGCCCTTGTCATGGCCGGGCTTGTCCCGGCCATCCATCGCGCGGCGTTCCTCCGGCGAGACCAGCGTGGCGGAGCCATGGATGGCCGGCACGGAGGCCGGCCATGACATCGGTGGAAATTCCCCTCACACCCAATCGAGGCCGATGTCGAGGACGCGGCGCGAGTGGGTGATGGCGCCGGAGGAGATCACATCGACGCCGGTCTCGGCGATCGCGCGGACGGTGTCGGCGCGGACATTGCCCGACGCCTCCAGCACCGCGCGCCCGGCGGTGAGGCGCACCGCCTCGCGCAGCTGATCGGGCGTCATGTTGTCGAGCAGCACGGCGTCGGCGCCGGCGGCGAGGGCTTCTTCGAGCTGGGCGAGCGTGTCGACCTCGATCTCGATCTTGACGAGGTGCCCCGCGCCCGCCTTGGCGGCGCCAAGCGCCGCCGCGACGCCGCCCGCGGCCGCGATGTGGTTGTCCTTGATAAGGACCGCGTCATAGAGCCCGAAGCGGTGATTGAGCCCGCCGCCGCAGCGCACGGCGTATTTCTCAAGGATGCGCAGGCCCGGCGTCGTCTTGCGCGTGCACACGATCCGCGCCTTGGTGCCCGCGACCGCGCGCACGAGCGCGTCCGTCGCCGTCGCGATGCCGGACAATTGGCCGATGAAATTGAGCGCCACGCGCTCAGCCGAGAGGATCGCGCGGGCCGGGCCCTCGATCTCGGCAATGAGGGCGCCGCCCGCCGTCTCGGCGCCATCGGGCAGGCGCTCGCGGACGGTGAGGCTCGCGTCCAGCGCGCGGAAGGCGAGCCGCGCGCAGGCGAGCCCGCAGAGCCGGCCCGCTTCACGTGCAACAATCCGCGCACGGCCGCGCGTTTCGGCCGGAATGGTGAGGGCGGAGGTGATATCGCCCGCATCGCCCAGATCCTCCCGCAACGCCGCCTCGACCAGCGGCGCGATCAGGCGGTCGCTCGGCGGGCGAAGGGCGTTTTCATCGCTCACGGCGCCGCGTGCCGGGCAAGCGGCGGGACGGCGTCATCATCGCCCAGATCGGCGAGGGTCAGCGCGCGGCGGACGGCTTGCGCGGAATCGCTCGCGGGGTAATCGCTCCGCGCGTGGCCGCCGCGCGATTCCCGGCGGAGGAGGGCGGCGGTCGCGATGAACCGCGCGGCGAGGATCGCGTTCGCGACCGGCAGATGATCGCCGACCGCGCGCGAGAGACGGGCGAGCGTCGCCAGCGCCTCACGGAGGCTTTCCTCGCTCCGCTCCAGGCCGACGAATTCGGTCATCGCGGTACGGAGCTGGTGCGGCACGGGCGAGGCCATGCCGTCCGGCCAGTCGGTCGTGCGGGCGGGGGGAAGAACGGGCGTCGCGGCGGTTTCCTCGGCCTCGATGGCCTTGGCGACGCGGGCGGCAAAGACGATCGCCTCCAGCAGCGAGTTCGAGGCGAGACGGTTCGCGCCGTGCGCGCCGGTCGCCGTCACCTCGCCGCAGGCCCACAGGCCCTTGACCGCCGTGCGGCCGTCGCGGTCCACCGCGATACCGCCCATGTGGTAGTGCGCCGCGGGCGCGACGGGAATGAGCGACGTCCGGGGATCAAGGCCTGCGTCGATGCAGGTCGCAAAGACCGTCGGGAACATCTCGGGGAAGCGCGCGCCCACGGCCTGCCGCGCATCGAGGAAGGCGCCGCGCCCGGCCGCGATCTCGCGGTGGATGGCGCGCGCGACGACGTCGCGCGGCGCAAGCTCGGCATCGGGGTGGACGGCGAGCATGAAGCGCTCGCCCGCCTTGTTGACGAGCTTCGCGCCCTCGCCGCGCAGGGCTTCGGTCGCGAGCGGGGCGGGGTCGCGGCCGATGTCGATCGCGGTCGGGTGGAACTGCACGAACTCGGCGTCCGCGATCGCGGCGCCCGCGCGGGCGGCCATCGCGATCCCCTGGCCGCGCGCGTCGGCCGGGTTGGTCGTCACGCCATAGAGCGCGCCGACGCCGCCGAGCGCGAAGATCACGTGCTCGGCCGCGATGAAGACCGGCCGGCCGTCGCCGCTCTGCGCGAAGAGGCCCGCGACCCGGCCCTCGATCAGGCCGAGTTCGATGGCGGTCAGGCCCCAGAGGACGCGGATATTGGGGCGCGCGAGCGCGGCGCGGCCGAGCGCCCTCATGATCTCGGCGCCGGCGCGGTCGCCCTTCACGCGGACGATGCGGTTGCGCGAATGCGCCGCCTCGCGGCCGAGCATCAGATGGCCGGAGGCGTCCTTGTCGAACGGCACGCCGAGGCGCAGCAGATCCTCGATCCGGGCGGGGGCGTCCTCGGCCATCATGCGGATGATGGCGGGATCAACGAGGCCGGCGCCGGCCGCGACGGTGTCCGCCACATGCTGCGCGACCGTATCGTCAGAGCCCAACGGCGCCGCAATGCCGCCCTGCGCCCAGCCGCTCGAGGCGCCCGAGCCCGGCCGGGAGGCGGCCAGCACCGTCACCGGGCGGTCCTTGAAGGAGAGGGCCGTGAAGAGGCCGGCCAGCCCCGCGCCCACGATCAGGACGCCGCCCGATTCGAGCACCGTGTCCGGGGCGAGGGGGGATGTCATGGGCGCGGCCTCAGGCGGCCTTCCTGACCGCGTCGCGCAGGGGAACGGCGAGCATCCGGTCGACCGCTTCCTTCGCCTTCTTCGCGACCACGGGATCGACCGTCACCTCGTGGGTCATCGTTTCGAGCGAACGGAGGATTTTCTCCAGCGTGATCCGCTTCATGTGCGGGCAGAGGTTGCAGGGCCGCACGAACTCGACGTCCGGGTAATTGACGGCGACGTTGTCGCTCATCGAGCACTCGGTCACCATGACGACGCGCTTGGGGCGGCGGTCGCCGACATAGGCGATCATCGCGCTGGTCGAGCCGGCGAAATCGGCCTCCGCCACGACATCGGGCGGGCATTCGGGATGGGCAAGGACGACGACGCCGGGGTGCATCTCGCGGTAGCGGCGGATCTCGGCGCCCGAGAAGCGCTCATGCACCTCGCAATGGCCGGCCCAGGTGAGCACCTTCTTGCGCGTCTGGCGGGCAATGTTCTGAGCGAGGAACTCATCGGGCAGCATCAGCACCGTGTCGCCGGGCAGGCTCTCGACCACGTCGAGCGCGTTCGAGGACGTGCAGCAGATGTCGCTCGCGGCCTTCACCTCGGCCGAGGTATTCACGTAGGTGACGACCGGCACGCCCGGGAAGCGCTCGCGCAGGAGCGCGATGTCCGCCGCCGTGATCGAGGCGGCGAGCGAGCAGCCGGCCTCCAGATCGGGGATCAGGACCGTCTTGTCGGGTGAGAGAATTTTTGACGTCTCGGCCATAAAATGGACACCGGCCTGGACGATGACGGCGGCGTCTGTCTTGGCCGCCTCGCGCGCCAGTTGAAGGGAATCGCCCACGAAATCCGCCACGCAGTGGAAGATTTCCGGCGTCATGTAATTGTGGGCCAGGATGACCGCGTTCTTCTCGCGCTTGAGTTGGTTGATCGCATGGACGTATGGCGCGTGAACGGGCCACTCGATCGCGGGGATGATCGCCTTGACCTTCTCATAGGCCGGCGCCGTGGCCGCCGCGATGGCGGGCGTATAGGGCATGTCACGTTCCATGAGCGCCTCCTTATGCTCGTCTTGAGTATAAATTGGAGGTTCTTTGGCGCCCGTCAAGGCCTGCCCACCAAATTTATACCCGTCGTGAGCATAATCCGCGCCCAAGACCTGTCAACAGGACCGTTAAACAATTGTTAACCCTGTGTGCGCGATTCGGTTCCCCGAGCCCGGCCGCCCATGCGTTGGAGGCGGCATGACGCGTCTCGTGCGCCGTCTGGGTGGGTTCGGGATCCTTTTCTGCGTGCTGCTGCTGGCGGTGGCCGGGGTGATCGTGGTCGCGGCAATGACCGGCCGCGCGTTCGGCTTCCTCCAGTTCCTCGCCACGTTCGCAGGCCAGGCGACCGCGCTCGCCGCGATCATCACCGTCACGATGATCTTTGTACGGAAGGCCCGGATCGCGATCGCGGGCGTCTGCATCACGCTGATCGGTGTTGCGACCGTCGCGCCGATCGCGCGCGTTCAGCCCTGCGCGGCGGGCCAGCCGGACCTGCGCGTCATGTTCTTCAATGTGTGGCGCAAGAACGCCGATATCGAGGACTCGATGCGCTATGTCCGCGAGAGCGGCGCAGACATCGTCGGGCTGGTCGAGCTGCGGCCGGAGATGATGGCGGCGGTCGAGAGCCTGCGGGACATCTATCCCTATATGACCACCTGCGAGCGATGGGGGCTTTGCCTGCCTGTCGTGCTCTCGCGCTATCCGCTTGAGGACCTGAGCCTTGATGACTCGCGGGACAATTTCTGGGGCTCGCTCCGGCTCGTCAATGTGCCTGCGCTCAATCTCACCTTCGCGACCGTCCACCTCATGCGGCCCTGGCCGTTCCGCAATCCCTGGGCGCAATACAAGCACGCCAATTGGCTGATCGAGCGCCTGGGCGCGATCGAGGGGCCAACCGTCGTCGTCGGCGACTTCAACGCGGTCACCTGGAGCCGGACGATCCGGCACATCAGCAATACGCTCGATCTTACGGCGCTGACGAGCGCGGGAACGTGGCCGGTCTGGCTTCCCGCCTCGCTCCGCCTGCCGATCGATCAGGGGCTCGTCAGCTCAGGCATCGCGTGCGCGGCGAAGACGACGCTGGGCGGGCCGGGCTCCGATCACGCCGCGATCGCGATCGATCTTGGCCTCACGCCCCGCGTTACGACGGCGCGCGGCGACGACGCGCCGGCACCTTGACGCCTGGCGCGGGGCGCTCGCGCAGCACTTCGCGGCGAAAGCGGAATTGCTCGGCCGGGCGGCCCTTGCCGGCGGAAACCTGGCGGCCGGTTCCCTCGACCAGCCCTTGCGCCTCCACCAGGCGGCGGAAATTCTGCTTGTGAAGGCGGATGCCCGAGATGCCCTCGACGGTGCGCTGCAGCTCCAGCAGCGTGAAGGTCGGCGGCATCAATTCGAAGATTACCGGGCGGTATTTCAGCTTGCCGCGCAGGCGCCCCATGGCGGTCGCGAGGATCCGGCGGTGATCGAAAATCATGCCCTGGCCAAGGGGACTAAGCGGGCGCGTGAGGCCGCGCAGCGGGTGGCGGCCGTCGCGCTCGGCCTCCGAGACGAGGCACGCCTCGTAGAGCAGCTCGTAGCGCTCGAGGACTTTCTCCTCGTCCCAGGCCGTCCCGTCGAGGCCGAAGGTGAGGCGCACGCGATCGAGACGGCGCTCGCGCAGGCGGGCGTCACTCGCGAGTTCGGCGAAGGTGCGCAGGCGCGGCACGATGACATCGTCGATGATCGCGGGGCGCTCATCGCGCCAATCCTCCCAGGGAAAATACTGATACCAGCGGCGCCACGAGGTGCCGGGCATGGGTGCTGAACTTTCCAGCGCGCGGGTGAGGGCGAGATAGCCGACCGAGACGACGCGCGGGCCCTCGCCGGGGCGCACCTCGTGGCGGCCGCGATCACCGAATGTATAGAGCTGCTCGACATAGCCGAGGTCGAGCGCGGTCTGCTCGCCGACCCAGCCGCGCAGGCCGCTCTCGAGCGTTCGGTGGGTCAACGGCTCGAACGGGCCGAAGGGCAGGCCATCGCCCTCGGGCCGCGTGACCGGGCCGGTGCCGTGCGTCACGACCAGCACGTGCGGCTCTTCATCCCAAGCCGCAACGATCGCGGCGTTGAGGCCGATGACGACGGCATTGCCGACATCGGCGCCGGACTCGGGACCGAAGGAGGTAGCCGTCATCGCGGCAGGGGGGCGCGCGATCGCCATCGCCGCCCTAGTCTTGCAGCGCGTCGGCGCGCACGGGAATGCCGAAGACCTCGCCCTCGAAGACGATCTCGGCGGGGCCGAGCGCCTCCACCGCGCGGATCATCCGGCCTTTGCGGCCGAGCAGCTTGTCGGCGTGGGCGACGATCAGCTTGTTGGGCTGGGCGTGCGGGGCGCGCAGGCGCAGGGCTCGCGCCAGCGCCAATTCGCGTCCTGGATCGTTGAACATGCACAGCGCCGCGAACGCCGTCGCCGTCGAGCGCGAGACGCCCGCCCAGCAATGGACAAGCATGGGCGCGGATTGGTCCCAGGTCTCGATGAAGGCGAGGATGTTGGCGACATGGTTCTCTTCGGGCGCCGTCGCGTCGTGGCGCACATAGGCGATGTCGTGCACGCCCAGCCGCAAATGGCGGTCGGGCAGGATGCCCTCGGGCGTGGGCACTGGGGTCTGGGGATCGAGCAAGGTGATGAGGTGGGACGGGCGGACCAACTCGACCGCCCGGGGCACCTGGCTCAGGGGACTGACGAAAATCTGAGGCATTTGAGAACTATACCCCGAAATTGTGGCGCCAAGGGGACATCAACTCGTCAATTCGCGAAAACGCTTGAGAAACGCACGCTGCGCGTCGGGCGGGGCTAATGGACGCAGGCGCAAATGGGGGCTGACCTTAGGGGCGCCGAAGAATTTTCGTGCCTCCGTGTCCTCAAAGCCCGCCAGCTGCACCGCCTCGGCATAGGCGACCGCCTGATCGGCCCGTTTCGTGAGGGCGGTGAGGGCCGCCGGTATCTCTGCCGGCAGGCCGAAGCGCAGATGGATCGCCGCCATCAGCCGCCGCTCGAAGGCCTTGTAGTCGATGCCGACCGCCGCCTTGAAGGGGCTGATGAGATCGCCGATCACGTATTCGGCGGCGTCGTGGAGGAGGGCGGCCAAGCGCCAGTCGCGCGCGATGCGCGGGCGCAGTTCCCCCGCCACGCGCTCGACCAGCAGCGAGTGCTGCGCGACCGAGAAGGCGTGCGCGCCCTTCGTCTGGCCGTTCCAGCGCGCGACCCGCGCGAGGCCGTGCGCGATGTCCTCGATTTCGATGTCGAAGGGGGAGGGATCGAGGAGATCGAGCCTGCGGCCACTCAACATGCGCTGCCAGGCGCGGGGAGGGGGGCTAGCCATGGCGCGCTCAATTTGTGAAGGCTCGGGTGAGAACAACAACACGTCCCGCGCCGCACAGGTTGCGGGGACGAAGGGAGATGCGCGATGAGCGCTACGCGCCGCACCGCCAAAAAGCAACCACGCCGCGCCGCGCCCGCGCCGGGCGGCGTCCGCGCGCTTGAGGTCGAGGCGCTCGCGTGGCGATGCGATCCCGCGCTCGTGGGCTGCACAAATTCGAGCGAGCTGCCGGAGGTCGAGGCGCCGGTCGGCCAGGAGCGCGCGCTCAACGCGGTCGCGTTCGCCGCCGACATCGCGCAAGGGGGCTTCAACGCTTTCGTGATGGGGCCGGCGGGAAGCGGCAAGCACACGGCTGTTCGCGCGCTCCTGGAAGACCGCGCCGCGCGGCGCCCGGCGCCGTGCGACTGGGCCTATGTCTATAATTTCGCCGATCCGCTCCGCCCGCGCGTCCTCCATCTCGATTCGGGAACGGGCCTGCGCCTGCGCGACGGGATGCGCCAGCTCATCGATGATCTGAAGACCTCGCTGCCTGCGATCTTCGAGAGCGATGAATACCGCCAGCGCCGCCAGACGCTCGAGCAGACCTTCGTCGCCGAGCAGGAAGCGGTGATCGAGGAATTGCGCAAGGCGGCCGCCGAGCGCGGGCTCGCGCTCGTCAACACGCAGAACGGGCCGACCTTCGCCGCCGTCAAAGACAACGCGATCGTCACGCCCGAAGCCTTTAACGCACTGCCCGAGGAGGAACGCGCGGCGATCATCAAGGCGATCGAGGAGATGCAGGCCCGACTCGGCGAGCACATGTTCCGCCTGCCGCGCGCGCAGCGCCGGCGGCGCGACGCGATCCGCGCGCTCAACCAGGACGTCGCGGCCGTTGCGGTGCGGGGCGTCATCGATGATCTCACGGAGGTCTTCGCCGCCCATACCGACGCGAACGAGTTCCTGTCCCAGGTCGAGAAGGATCTCGTCGAGAACGTCCATTTCTTCCTGCCGAGCGGCGAGGAGGAGGAGGGCGCCGCCACGGCCGCCGCGCGCATCGGGCCGCTTCGGCGCTACGAGGTGAACGTGATCGTCACGAACGATCCCGCCAAGGGTGCGCCGCTGATCGAGGAGGTGCATCCCACGCTCAGCAATCTCGTCGGGCGGATCGAGCACGTGGCGCAGATGGGCGCGCTCGTCAGCGATTTCACGCTGATCCGCGCGGGCGCGCTCCACCGCGCCAATGGCGGCATCTTGATGATCGACGCGCGGCGCGTGCTGAGCCAACCCTTCGCGTGGGAAGCGCTCAAGCGCGCGCTCCGGGCGGGCGAGATCCGGATCGATCACCCCGCCGACGGCGCGATGATGATCTCGACCGTCACGCTTTCGCCCGACCCGATCCCGCTCGACGTGAAGATCATCCTGTTCGGTGAGCGCGAGATTTTCTTGCTGCTCGCGCAGGCCGATCCCGATTTCGCCGATCACTTCAAGGTGCAGGCCGATTTCAGCGAGACGGTGGCCCGCGACGAGGCGGCCGTGCGCGCGCTCGCGGCCCAGATCGCGACGATCGCAAGGCGCTCCAAAACCCGTTCGCTCGATGCGCCCGCGCTCGCGCGGCTCATCGAGCACGCGGCGCGGCTGTCAGGCGAGGGTGACCGGCTGCTCGTGATGGTGACGCCCCTCGCCGACCTCGTGCGCGAGGCCGATCATCTGGCCGCCAACGCGGGCGCCGCGATGGTGGCGGCCGAACACGTCACCGCCGCGATCGAGCAGCAGATCCACCGCGCCAATCGCGTGCGCGAGCGCCAGCAGGAGGCGATCCTGGAGGAAAAATTCCTGATCGCGACGCAGGGCGAGGCGATCGGCCAGATCAACGGGCTCTCGGTGACAGGGTTCGGCGGCATCAGCTTCGGCCGGCCGACGCGGATCACGGCGAGCGTCGGACCGGGCGCAGGCGAGGTCGTCGACATCGAACGCGAGGTGGCGCTCGGCGGGCCGATCCATTCGAAGGGCATGCTGATCCTGCAGGGCTATCTGCGCGCGCGTTTTGCGACCACGCGGCCGCTTTCGCTGCGCGCGAGCCTCGTCTTCGAGCAGAGCTATGGCGGCGTCGACGGCGACAGCGCGAGCGCGGCGGAGTTGCTGACGCTCCTTTCCGCGATCGCGGAGGTGCCGCTTCGCCAAGACCTCGCAATCACCGGCTCGGTCAACCAGCACGGCGCGATCCAGGTGATCGGCGGGGCGAACGAGAAAATCGAGGGCTTCTTCGACATCTGCGCCAAGCGCGGGCTGACCGGGCGGCAGGGCGTCGCGATCCCCATCGGCAATGTCAGCTCGCTGATGCTGCGGGCGGACGTGATCGAGGCGGCGCGGCGGCGCCAGTTCCACATCTATCCGCTCTCGACGATCGATGAGGCGATCCGCCTCTTCACGGGCCTGCTGGCGGGCACGACCCGGACGGCCGCCTTCGCGCGCGGCAGTTTCAGCGAGAAGGTCGCCAAGCGGCTCGATTCCTTCTGGAAGCTGCGCATGGCGGCAAACGGGCCGCGGCGACGCCGCAAGGGTTGACCTTGGTCAACGCGCGGTCCATCGATCACAGGTAAATTCCGCCGTCGTCATTGGAGGTCGGCCATGACTTATCGCAAGATTCTCGTCCCCCTCGTCGGTCGCCCGCGCGACGCGACGGCGCTTTCGGCGGCGTTCGATATCGCCAAGCGGTTCAACGCGCATGTCGCCGCGTTCGTCGTCATGCCGGACCCGGCCGAGGCGCTGCCCTTCATGGGCGAGGGCCTGTCGGGCGCGGTCGTCCAAGAGATCATCGAGGCGTCCAAATCGGCGGGTCAGAAGACGATCGCCGCCGCCCAGGAAACGCTGAAGCAGATCGCGGGCAAGGCGGGCGTGCCGATCGTCGATCATCCAGGCGCGCGGGAAGTCGCAACGGCGGCGCTGCGCGTCACCACCGGCAATTTCGCGGACGCGGTGGAGGCGGAATCGCGCCTCAGCGATCTTTGCGTCTTCGGCGAGATGGCGTCGGGCGATGATTTCGCGCTCCGCGAGGCGCTCGAGACCGCGCTCGTGGAGAGCGGCCGGCCGGTGTTCGTGACCCCCAAAGGCGGGCTTCAGGCGTTCGGCGAGCGCGTCGCCATCGGCTATGACGGGGGCGCGGCGGCCGCGCACGC
The DNA here is from genome assembly GCA_016124385.1 of Alphaproteobacteria bacterium. Taxonomy (GTDB): domain Bacteria; phylum Pseudomonadota; class Alphaproteobacteria; order Micropepsales; family Micropepsaceae; genus JACADY01. The sequence goes on from WGNU01000002.1 coordinate 29,943, forward strand.
GGTCCACGCGGCGCTGCCGTTCCTCGCGCGCGCCAAGCAGATCGACCTCTTCGTCATCTCGGGCAGCCAGAAGGCGCTGCGCAAGCTCGAACCCTTGCGCGACTATCTCAGCCTGCGGGGCCTCACCTCGACCGAACATGTCGTCGATCCGGCCGGCAAGGGCGTCGGCGCCGCGCTCCTCGAGGCGGCATCGCGCGCGAAAGCCGATCTCCTCGTCATCGGCGGCTACGGCCACAGCCGCCTGCAGGAATTTGTGCTGGGCGGCGTGACGCGGCACATTCTCGCCGAGGCCGCGCCGATGCCCGTCGTCATGGCGCATTAGCGGCCCCTCGGCACCCACAAGAAATCTCGGTAAAGGATTCCCATGACCCTCAAGCGCGTTCGCATGGAACTGGCCCGCAGTCCTGGCTTTCCCGACGGCTCGGCCCGCCACGGCTATGAATTCGTCGCGCCGATCAACGAGGACGGCCAACTCGACGCCAGCGCGTGGCGCGAGAACCGCAAGGCCTGCACGGTGCGCCGCTTCTGGGCGGACGAGCCGCAGGAGGAGGGCCTGCTGCGCCACTCCAAGAAGCACTGGTATTTCGACTACGACGACGAGGAGGAGGCGGACGACGAGCCGCTCTTCAAGCTCGACCGGCATCAGATCGTCGAGGGCGAGTACCTGTCCGTCACGGAACCGGACGGCAAGCTCTACGCGTTCAAGATCAAGAGCGTGCAGCCGGTATAAGTCTCGGTGTCATGCTCCGCGCAGGCGGAGCATCCACGACTGTGTCTCGGCGCCATCGAAGGCGTGGATGGTCCGCCTCCGCGGACCATGACGCCAGGGATTTTCAAAGCTTCCTGACGATCACGCTGCCGGCGGAATAGCCCGCGCCGAACGAGCAGATGAGGCCGAGGTCTCCCGCGCTCAGATCCTCGCTGTATTTGTGGAATGCGATGATCGAGCCGGCCGAGCTGGTGTTCGCGTATTCATCGAGGATGTTCGGCGCCTCGCCCGGCAGGGGATCGCGGCCGAGCACGCGGCGCGCGATGAAATCGTTCATGTTGATGTTGGCCTGATGCAGCCAGAGGCGCTTCAGGGCCGCGACGTCGAGCTTCTCGTCCGCCAGATGCTGGACGATCATCTCGGCGACCATCGGCACCACGTCCTTGAAGACCTTGCGGCCCTCCTGAACGAACAGCTTGTCCGGGTTGTCGCGGGCTTCCGGCGCGCCGCGATTGAGGAAGCCGAAATTGTTGCGGATGTTGTTCGAGAACTGCGTCTTCAGCCGTGTGCTGAGGATCTCCCAGGCGTTCGGCGCGCTCGTCTCCTCCACGCGCTCCAGCAGGATGGCGGTCGCGACGTCGCCGAAGATGAAATGGCTGTCGCGGTCGCGCCAATTGAGGTGGCCCGAGCAGATCTCCGGGTTGACCACCAAGAGCGCGCGCGCGTGGCCGGCGCGGATCATGTCGGCGGCGGCCTGGATGCCGAACGTGGCCGAGGAGCACGCGACATTCATGTCGAAGCCGAAGCCCTCGATGCCGAGCGCGTCTTGGATCTCGATCGCCATTGCGGGGTAGGGGCGCTGCATGTTGGAGGCGGCGCAGAGCACGCCGTCGATGTCCTTCGCGCCCCGCCCGGCGCGCTCCATCGCCTCGCGGGCTGCCGCGACCGCCATCTCGGCGAGAATGGCGATCTCTTCGTTCGGCCGCTCGGGGATCGTGGGCGCCATGCGCTCGATGTCGAGGATGCCCGACTTGTTCACCACGTAGCGGGCCTTGATGCCGGAGGCCTTCACGATGAACTCGACGCTCGATTCCTGAAGCGCCGGGCGCTGGCCGGCCGCGATTTCCGTCGCGTGGCGGGCGTTTTCCGCGCGCACATAGGCGTTGAAGCTTTCGACCAGCTCGGCGTTCGAGATGCTCTCCGTGGGCGTCAGGAGGCCGGTCGCACTGATGGCGATGCGTGTCATGGGCGTTCCCCCCTCATGGGCCAACCGGGCCCGATTCGGCCGGCGTTTCGCCGTTTGCTTTGGCATAGACCATTCGCCCTAGGCGCGGGAGGGAAATCACACTTCGTGTCCACTATGTTGCGGTTGCGGCTCCGGGCGCGGTATGAGCCCCCAAGCCATTGGGAGAATTCGCGTGTCGGAGGGTGAGCGGGCGCTGGTGCTGTTCTCGGGCGGTCAGGATTCGACCGTGGCGCTGGCCTGGGCGCTGTCGCGGTTCCAAAAGGTCGAGACGCTCGGCTTCGACTACGGCCAGCGGCACCGGGTGGAGCTCGACCAGCGGCCGATCGTGCTGGGGCGGATCAAGACCGAGTTCAAGGACTGGTCGCGCCGGCTGGGCCAAGACCATGTGCTCAAGCTCGACGTGCTGAAGGATCTGGGGGGCTCGGCCCTCACGGACGCGGTCGCGATCGGCATGGGCGCGCAAGGGTTGCCGACGACGTTCGTGCCGGGGCGCAACCTCCTTTTCTTCACGCTGGCGGCGGCGGTCGCCTACCGGCGCGGGATCAAGCGGCTGGTCGGGGGCATGTGCGAGACGGATTATTCCGGCTATCCCGATTGCCGCGACGACACGCTGAAGGCGCTCCAGGCCGCGATCAATCTCGGCATGGACAAGCGCTTCGTGATCGATACGCCCCTCATGTGGATCGACAAGGCGGGGACGTTCGCGCTCGGCGAGGAATTGGGCGGGGACGCGTTCCTCACGCTCCTGATCGAGGAAACCCACACCTGCTATGAGGGCGACCGCAAGCATCGCCAGGATTGGGGCTATGGCTGCGGCAAATGCCCGGCCTGCGCGCTGCGCGCGGGGGGATGGGAGCGCTATGTCGCGGCCCGCAAGGAGACGCGCGGAGGCTGGGGCTGGCGGCCATGAGCGGCGGCGGGCGCCAGTACAGCGTCAAGGAGTGCTTCTATACGCTGCAGGGCGAGGGCGCGCGCACGGGGCGGGCGGCGGTTTTCCTGCGCTTTTCGGGATGCAATCTCTGGAGCGGGCGCGAGGCCGATCGCGACAGCGCCGTCTGCACCTTCTGCGATACGGATTTCATCGGCACGGACGGCGCGGGCGGCGGGCGCTTCGCCTCGCCCGAGGCGCTCGCCACCCATGTCGCGGCGCGCTGGCCGGGCGCGGGCGGGGGCGCGCGCTATGTCGTCTGCACGGGCGGGGAGCCGCTCCTCCAGCTCGACCCGCCCTTGATCGCCGCGCTCCACGCGGAGGGTTTCGAGATCGCGATCGAGACGAACGGCACGCTGCCGGTACCGGCGGGCATCGATTGGGTGTGCGTCAGCCCCAAGGCCGAGGCGCGGCTCGCGACAACCAGCGGCGATGAGCTGAAGCTCGTCTACCCGCAGAACGACGCGCCGCCCGAGCGGTTCGCGGGCCTCGCGTTCTCGCATTTCTTCCTTCAGCCGATGGATGGGCCCGCGCGCGCCGCAAATACCCAGGCCGCCATCGCCTATTGCCTCGCCCATCCGCGCTGGCGGCTCAGCCTTCAGACGCACAAGGTGCTCGGCATTCCTTAACGCTCCGCCGCTTTCGCTTTGGCCGGACATGGTCTATCTCCTCGCCCCCATGTTCGAGATCACCAAAGCCTTCCAGTTCGACGCCGCGCATTTCCTGCCCCATGCCGCACCCGGCCATCCCAATGCGCGGGTGCATGGGCATTCCTTCACTGTGGAAGTGACGCTTCAGGGCGTGCCGGACCCCAAGACCGGGCTCATCGTCGATTTCGCGACGATCGAGGCGGAGCTCGCCCAATTGCGCGAGGGGCTCGACCATCATTTCCTCAACGAGATCGAGGATCTGGGCGCGCCGACGCTGGAGAACCTCGCGCGCTATATCTTCGAGCGGTTGAGCCGGCGTCTCAACGGCCTCACGCGCGTCACCGTTCGCCGGCCGAGCTGCCGGGAGGCGTGCACCTATCAGCCGGCGAGCCGAGGCTGATGGCGCCTCGCGCGAAGAGCAAGCCCCAGCTCGGCCGCGCGGTCGCTCTGCCGGCCTCGCCGGACGAGGCGGTGCTGGACGCGGTCGCCAACCCCCATCCGGACACGGATTATCTCGTGCGCTTCACCGCGCCCGAATTCACGAGCCTTTGCCCGGTGACGGGCCAGCCCGATTTCGCGCATCTCGTGATCGACTACGCACCCGCCAAGCGCATCGTCGAATCCAAATCGCTGAAGCTCTATCTCGCCTCGTTCCGCAATCATGCGGCGTTTCATGAGGCATGCACGCTGGCGATCGGCAAGCGCGTCATCGCGGCGATCGCGCCCAAATGGCTGCGGATCGGCGGCTATTGGTATCCGCGCGGCGGCATGCCAATCGATGTATTCTGGGAAACGGGACGACGCCCGAAAGATCTGTGGGTCCCTGAACAAGGCGTCGCGCCCTATCGCGGGAGGGGCTGAGATGGCGCCTGTGATCGAGTTCTGGTTCGATTTCGCGAGTACCTATTCCTATCCGGCCGCCTTCGCCGTCGAGGACGCGGCGGCCAAGCGCGGCGTTGGCGTCGCGTGGCGCTCGTTTCTATTGGGGCCGATTTTCGCCGCGCAGGGCTGGATGGATTCCCCCTTCAACATCTATCCGGCCAAGGGCGCCTATATGTGGCGCGACATGGAGCGGATCTGCGCGGCGCAGGGGCTGCCGCTCAAGCGGCCGAGCCAGTTCCCGCGCGTCGCGATCCTCGCCTGCCGTGTCGCCTCGCGCTTCAAGGACGAGCCCTGGGCGGGCGCGTTCGTCAAAGGCATCTACCACGCGAATTTCGCTGAGGATCGCGACATCGCATCGCCCGACGTGGTCGGCGACATTCTTGGGCGGGTGGGTGTCGATGCCGACGCCGCCATCGCGGCCGCGACGGCGCAGGATTCCAAGGACGCCTTCCGCGCGCAGGTAGACCACGCCGTCGCGCGCGGGCTGATCGGCGCGCCCTCGTTCGTCGTCGGCGATGAGATCTTCTGGGGCGGCGATCGCCTGACACAAGCGCTCGACTGGGCGATAGGCGCGCAGGCGGTGGACGCCGGGCTCTAGCGGGGTTTCGCCAGCGCCGCGCATTCCTTGTGGCGATAGCAGCTCACCATGTGGTCGTTGACCATGCCGACGGCCTGCGCGAAGGCATAGACGATCGTTGGCCCGCAAAAGGTGAAGCCGCGCGCCTTCAGCTCTTTCGATAGCTTCTCGCTCATAGGCGTCGCGGCCGGCGCCTCGGCCATCGATTTCAGGCGGTTCTGCTGCGGCTTGAAATCGACGTGGCTCCAGATGAATTTGGAGAAGCCGCCCGGCTCGGCGCCCTCCATCTCCAAATAGGCGCGCGCGTTCTTGATCGTGCCCTCGATCTTGCCGCGATGACGCACGATGCCGGGGTCGCCGAGCAGGCGTTCGACCTTCTTCTCGGTGAAGCGCGCGACTTTCTCCGGCACGAAGCCGTCGAAGGCTTTGCGGAAGGCGTCGCGTTTGCGAAGGATCGTGATCCAGGAGAGGCCGGCCTGGAACCCATCGAGCGCAAGCTTTTCAAAGAGCGCGCGGGAATCATATTCGGGCACGCCCCATTCCTCGTCATGATAGGCACAGTAGAGCGGGTCTTCGCCGGGCCAGGGGCAGCGCTTCGGGTCGGTCATGGGTTCTTCGCGAGGCGGGGCAGATAGGGCGGCGGCGTCAGCGTCACGCGCTGGCCCTCGATCTCGATGGGCGCGTCATCCCCGGGCAGGCGGTCGATGCGGACTTGAGCGAGGCCGCGCTCTCCCTCGGCCTCCAGCAGCGCGCCGATCTCGAGCGGGCCCGCCATGATCGGCGCGCCGGGCGCTGGCAGCGTCGCGCCGCCCTCGGCGGTCACTTCCAAAATCCGGCGGCGCGCGGTGCCGCGATGCTTCATGCGCGCCGTCAGCTCCTGGCCGACATAGCAGCCCTTCTTGAAGTCGACGCCGTTCAGTTCCTCGAAATTGCACTCGAGGAGGAACGGGGATTCCGCCGGAAAGCGTTCCGGCACGCCGAGCGCGATGCGGTGGCGGCGAAAAAACGTCTCCTCGCGCGCGACAAGGGCGTGCGTCGCGCTCAACGCCTGCCAGGCCGTCTCGTCGGCGATGGCGACGAGCCCGAGCGCGCCCAGGCGCGGATCGATGAACAGCGTGAGGCCGTTCTCGGTGCGCGCGGCGCCGAATTCGTTCGGCAGGCCGAAACTTTCCGCCGCCGCCTCGCCCCAAATCGCGTAGACGGCGCGGCCTGACGGGCTTTCGAATTCCACCTTCGCGCGCAGGCGATATTGCGTGAGCTTCTGGCGGAGCGCCTCTTGTTGCGCCGCGTCGAGGATCAGCCAGTAACCGTCTTGCCCTTGCGCAATGAGCAAATCGAACAGCAATTTGCCCTGACCGGTGAGCAAACCGGCGTGGATGGCGCGCGTCGGCGTCGCCTTCGTCATATCGTTGGACAGAAGGCCCTGGAGAAAGGATTGCGCGTCGGGCCCATGGACCCGAAGCAGGGCCTTTTCCGACAGCTTCGTGAAAGAGAGGGGCATGGCGGAATGCTAACGCCGCGCCCCGCCGTTCGTCGAGCCTTAAGCATAGAGGGAAGGTCCATGACTCCGATCTGGTGTTCGCGGGTGCAGCCACCTATAAGCCGCCCTGACCCATGCGAATCCTGTTCGTGACATCGACCCGCATCGGCGACGCCGTCCTGTCGACGGGTGTCCTTGCGCATCTGCACGAGCTTTATCCGAGTGCCGAGTTCTGGGTCGCGTGCGGCGTGCCGGCAGCGCCACTGTTCGCCGAGACGCCGTTCGTCACGCGCATCCTTCCCATGAAGAAAGAACCGTGGGCCGGTCACTGGGTGAAGCTGTGGCTCGCGACATGCGGGCGCTTCTGGGATGTCATCGTCGATCTGCGGGGCTCGGGCCTTGCCTATGCGCTGCTCGGCTGGCGGCGCGTCGTCGCGGGGCCGGCCGATCCGAACGAGCATCGCCTGCAGCATCTCGCGCGCGTGATGGGCGAGGTCGCGCCGCTGCCGCCGCGCCTGTGGACCAGCGAGGCGACGCGCGCGCGCATGGCGGCGATGGTCGCGGGGCGAAAGCCGCTCCTCGTGCTGGGGCCGACCGCCAATTGGATCGGCAAGGCCTGGCCGCCCGAGCGCTTCGCCGAGCTGGCGCGCCGCCTTACCGCGCGCACCGGCGCGCTGCCGGCCGCGACGATCGCGATCCTCTGCGCGCCCAATGAACGCGCGGCCGCCGCGCCCGTCATCGAGGCGCTGCCGCCGGCGCAAGTGCTCGACCTCACCGGCACGATCGGACTTCTGGAGGCGCACGCGCTTCTCGCCCATGCCGATCTTTATGTCGGCAACGATTCCGGCCTCATGCATCTGGCGGCTGCGGCCGGCGCGCCGACGCTCGGCCTGTTCGGGCCCAGCCCCGACATCAATTATTCGCCGTTCGGGCCGCGCGCCGCGTTCGTGCGGGGACCGCGCAGCTTCCGCGAGATCGTCAGCGATCCCGCGTTCAACCATCTCTCCGCCGATCGCTACATGCTCGACCTCGCGGTCGATGCCGTGCACGCGGCGGCCGAGCGGCTGCTCGCGCGCCCGCGGGTCGGCGAGCCGGTGGCGGCGGAAGGCGGCGCGGCATGAGGCTTCTTCACGTCATGGCGGGCGCGGCGACCGGGGGCGCGGAGAACATCTTCCTGGAAGATGTCGTCGCGCTCGCGGAGGCGGGCTGCGCGCAATATGTCGTCACGCGCGAGAACAATCCGCACCGCCTGCAGGTGCTGCACGCGCATGGCGTGGGCGTTGCGACCGCGTCCTTCTCCAATTGGTTTCCCTGGCCGACGACGGCGGTGCTGCGCCGCGCGATCGAGCGTTTCCAGCCCGATGCCATCCAATATTGGATGGGGCGCGCGGGCACGTTCGCGGAACCGTGCGGGCGGCCGCAGATCGGCTGGTATGGCGGCTATTACAAGGCCGCGCGGTTCGCGGCGTGCGACTATCACATTGGCCTGACGAAAGACCTGATCGATCACATCGTCGCCCAAGGTATTCCGCTGGAGCGCACGGCGCTCATCCACACCTATGCGAGTTTTCCCGATGTCGAGCCCTTGCCGCGCGGCACGCTGACGACGCCGGAAGATGCGCCATTGCTGCTCGCGCTCGCGCGGCTCCATTGGAAAAAGGGGCTCGACGTTCTCCTCATCGCGCTCGCGGAACTGCCGGACGCCTATCTCTGGATCGCGGGCGACGGGCCGCTGCGCCAGGAGCTGGAGGGGAAAGCCGAAGCGCTGGGGGTGAGCCAGCGCGTGCGGTTCCTGGGCTGGCGGGACGATCGCGCGCGGCTCTTGAAGGCGGCCGATGTTTGCGTCTTTCCCTCGCGCTACGAGCCCTTCGGCACGGTGATGGTCGATGCCTGGGCGGCGGGCGTGCCGCTCGTCGCCGCCGCGGCGCAGGGGCCCAAGGCCTACGTCAAGGACGGCGAGAACGGGCTTCTCGTTCCGATCGATGACATCCCCTCGCTGGTGACGGCGATCCGCCGGGCGATCGATGATCCGGCGCTCCGTGAACGGATCATCGCGGGCGGGCGGCAGACCTACGAGACAACCTTCACCAAGGCCGCCTTCGTGCGCGACTCGCTTGCCTTCTATGAGCGGGTCGTGGGCGTGACGGAAGCCAAACTCGCGCGGGACCCGGCATGACCTACGATCTCATTCTTCGCGGCGGGATGTGCGTGACCCCGTGGGGGCGCGTGACGGCCGATCTCGGGATCCTCAGCGGCAAGATCGCCGCGATCGGCGTTCCGGGCGGCGCCAAGGCGGCGGCCGAAATCGACGCGCGGCATCTGGCGGTGCTGCCCGGCGCGATCGACAGCCAGGTGCATTTCCGCGAGCCGGGCGCTCCGCACAAGGAAGATCTCGAGACTGGAAGCCGCGCCGCCGTGCTGGGCGGCGTCACCGCCGTCTTCGAGATGCCGAATACCTCGCCGCCGACGACGACGGCCGCGCTCCTTGCCGACAAGCTCGCACGCGCCAAGGGCCGCATGCATTGCGACCATGCGTTCTATGTCGGGGCGAGCCCCGACAGCATCGCCGATCTCGCAACCCTCGAAATGCTGCCGGGGGCTGCGGGCGTCAAAATGTTCATGGGCTCCTCGACCGGCACGCTGCTCGTCGCGGAGGATGAGCCGATCGGCCGGGTGCTGCGCGCCGGGCGGCGGCGGATGGCGGTCCACGCGGAGGACGAAGCGCGCCTGAAAGCCCGCAAACCCCTCGCGCGCGCGGGCGATCCGACCTCCCATCCCGAGGTGCGCGACGCGGAGGCCGCGCGGCTGGCGACCGAGCGGCTGATCCTTCTCGCGCGCGGCGCCGGGCGGCGCGTCCACGTGCTCCATGTCTCGACGGCCGACGAGCTGCCGCTCCTCGCCGGCGCCAAGGACATCGCGACCGCCGAGACGACGCTCAATCACCTGACGCTCACCGCGCCCGAATGCTACGAGCGGCTGGGCACCTTCGCGCAGATGAACCCCCCCGTGCGCGACGCGCGGCACCAGGCGGCGCTCTGGGCGGCGATCAACGACGGGACGATCGACGTCATCGGTTCCGATCACGCGCCCCATACGCGCGAGGAAAAAGGCGGCGTTTATCCCGATACGCCGTCCGGCATGCCGGGGGTTCAGACGCTGCTGCCGCTGCTCCTCACGCACGCGGCCGAGGGGCGGCTTTCGCTCGAGCGGGTCGTCGACCTGACGGCGCACGGGCCGCAGCGGATTTTCGGGATCGCGGGGAAGGGCCGGATCGCGGCCGGGTGGGATGCGGATCTCACGCTCGTCGATTTGAAGCGCGAGCGGCGGATCGAAAACAGCTGGATCGCGAGCCGGTGCGGCTGGACGCCCTATGACGGGTTCCTGGCGAAAGGGTGGCCGGTCATGACGATCCTCCGTGGCCGGATCGTCATGCGGGACGATGCAGTCATCGCCGAAGGCCTCGGCCAGCCGATCCGGTTCGTCGAGACGCTGGGCGCGGTCTAGTTCAGCGCGAACTCGCCGTCGCGCAGCGTCAGCTCGGCCGGGGTCAGCAACGCCTTGGACGCGACGCGGACCTTATAGAGCGGTCCGTCGAGGTTCTCGGTCCAGAATTTCAGGAAGCGGGTGAGCTCGGGGAATTTCGGCGCGATGTCGAATTCCTGCCAGAGGAACGTTTGCAGCAGCGCCGGGTGGTCCGGCATGCGGTAGAGAATTTCCGCCGTCGTCAACGCATAGCCTTGCAGTAGCAGCCGTGTCTCCGCGTACGCTCTCACGCCATCACTCCATTCGTTGCCATTGCCCTTTTGCTGGTTGGCCCTGCTCGAAGGTTTCCGCCCCTGAAGGTTAGCGCTTCATTCGTTGAGAGATCGTAGAAGGCGTTTGGCGCGGCTGTCGAGCGGGAAGGGCGCAGACGGGCGCTTTGCTTGACGCACGGGGCGAATTCCTTTCGTGTGGCCGCCGGGGAACGCACACGCTTGGGAGGACCGCGCATGGCCGCGACGTTTCGGGGAATCTGGTTAACGAAACCCGGCGATTCGCAGGAACTCGCCTTTCGCGACCTCACGCTCGACGAATTGATGCCGGGCGAGGTGGTGGTCGCGGTCTCGCATTCGACCGTGAACTACAAAGACGGCCTCGCCATCACGGGCAAGGCGCCGATCGTGCGGCGCTATCCGATGGTGCCGGGGATCGATCTCGCGGGTGTCGTGGAAAGCTCGGAGGATCCGCAGTGGAAACCGGGCGAGCGCGTGCTCGTCAACGGCTATGGGCTCTCCGAATCGCATATGGGCGGCTATGCGCAGAAGGCGCGGGTGAAGAGCGGCTGGCTCGTGCGCATCCCCGATGCCTTCTCGGCGGCGGACGCGATGGCGATCGGCACGGCGGGCTATACCGCCATGCTGAGCGTGCTCGCGCTCGAGGCGCATCATGTGACGCCCGCCAAGGGCCCCGTGCTCGTCACCGGCGCGGCGGGCGGCGTTGGCAGCACCGCGATCGCTCTGCTCGCAAAGCTCGGCTTCAAAGTCATCGCCTCGACCGGCCGAACGGAAGAGGCGGATTATCTCAAGGCCCTGGGCGCGAGCGAGATCATCGCGCGGTCCGAACTGTCAGGCGACGTGCGCCCGCTCGGCAAGGAGCGCTGGGCCGGCGTCATCGATTCGGTCGGGTCGAAAACGCTCGCGAACGCGATCGGCGCGACGAGCTATGGCGGCGCGATCGCGGCGTGCGGCCTCGCGCAGGGCATGGATCTGCCGGGCTCGGTCGCGCCGTTCATCCTCCGGGGCGTGACGCTTTCCGGCATCGACTCGGTGATGGCGCCGATGGCGATCCGCAAAGAGGCCTGGATGCGGCTCGCGCGCGATCTCGATGCCGGCGCGCTCACGCGCATGACGCGCACGATCCCCCTGAAGGACGTGCCCCAGGCGGCCGGCGACATTCTCGCGGGCAAGGTGCGCGGCCGGCTCGTCGTGGACGTTGCCGCGTGAGCGCGGCCAGCCTGCCGCCCTTTCGCGCGGTCAATTACATTCCGCGCCGCGTCGAGATCGAGCATCGCGCGGACGGCGCGAAGATCCTGCGCAATCCCAATCCGCTTCGCCCAATTGCGCCCAATCTCATCGCGCCGATCCGGCGCTGGGCCGAGGAGCGCGGCAATCAGCTCTGGCTCGCCGAGCGCGACGCGAGCGGGGAATGGGTGCGCATCCCTTACGCGCTGGGGCGCGAGCGCATCGAGCGGATCGCGGAGAGCCTCATCCGGCGCGGGCTGCATCTGGGCGGGCCGCGGCACGGCGCGGTGATGATCCTCTCGGGCAACAGCCTCGAGCACGCGCTTCTCACCTACGGCGCCATTCTGGCCGGCGCGCCGGTCGCGCCCGTCTCGCGCGCCTATAGCCTCATGTCGAGCGATCATGAAAAGCTGCGCCACGTCTTCTCGCTGATCGAGCCCAAGCTGATCTTCGTTCAGGACGGCCAGCAATTCGCGCGCGCGCTGAAGGCGCTCGATTTGAAAGGCGTCGAGATCGTCTATGCCGTCAACCCGCCGGAGGGCCTTCCAGCGACGCCCTTCGCCGCGCTTCTGGACGAGGCGCCGAGCGGGGCGGTCGAGGACAGCTATCGGCGCCTCGATCATTCGGTCGTCGCCAAATATCTCTTCACCAGCGGCTCGACCGGCATGCCGAAGGCCGTCATCAACACGCATGAGATGATGTGCACCAACGGCGCGATGCTGCGCAGTTCGACGCTTGACGCCGACAGCGAAGAGCCGCCGGTGCTGCTCAATTGGCTGCCGTGGAACCACACGTTCGGCGGCAATTCCGTGCTCAACGGACTCACCGATCGCGGCGGCACGCTCTATCTCGATGGCGGCGCGCCGACGCCCGGCCAGTTCGAGCAGACGCTCGCCAATCTGCGCGAGATCTCCCCGACCGCCTATTCGAACGTGCCGGCGGCCTACGCGATGCTGGTCGACGCGCTCGACCGCGAGCCGGCGCTCGCCCAGACGTTCTTCCGCAGGCTGAAGAGTCTCGCCTATGGCGGCGCGGCGCTCAGCCAGGACATCTACGAGCGCATGCAGGAGATCGCGATCCGCACGACGGGCGAGCGGATCGTCTTTTCCAGCGGCTATGGCGCGACCGAGACCGCGCCCACGATCATGAACGTCCATTGGGCGACGGAGCGGATGGGGCTTCTGGGGCTGCCGCTTCCCGGCATCGAGATCAAGCTCGTGCCGGCGGGCGGCAAATACGAGGTGCGCGTGCGCGGGCCGGCGGTCACGCCCGGCTATTACAAGCGCGACGACCTGACGCAAAAGGCGTTCGACGAAGACGGCTACTATTCGCTGGGCGATGCGGCGCGGTTCGTGAACGATGAAGATCCGCATGAGGGCCTCGTCTTCGACGGGCGGATCGCGGAGGATTTCAAGCTCGACACGGGCACCTGGGTTTCGGCCGGCACGCTGCGCGTCAACGCGCTCCACGCTGCGCAAGGGTTGCTCCAGGACGCACTCGTGACCGGCCAGGACCGGCCCTATGTCGGTCTTCTGGGCTGGCCGAATCTGGCCGCATGCCGCGCGCTCGCGGGCGATCCCTCGCTCGACCTCATGGGCGCGGCGGATCAACCGACGGTGCTGGCGACGCTCGCCGCCGCCTTCGCGCAACACAATGCCGCCAATCCGGGATCGAGCACGCAGGTGCGCCGCCTGCTCCTCATGGCCGAGCCGCCATCGGTCGATTCCGGCGAGATCACTGACAAGGGCTACGTCAATCAGTCGTTGTCGCTCGGCCGCCGGCGCGACCTGGTCGAGCGCCTTTACGCCGACCCGCCCGGGAACGATGTCGTCGTCGTCAGTGTTGCGCGCGCAAAAGGACGCGACTAACGCCGATGGATTGGCTGTTCTTGATCATCAGCGGCGCCGTGATCGGCGTCGTGGTGGCCGCGCCGATCGGCCCGGTCAATTTGATCTGCATCCGCCGCACGCTGGCACACGGACCCTTAAGCGGGTTCCTGGCGGGGCTGGGCGCGGCGGCGGGCGACGGCGTCTTCGCGGCCGTGAGCGCGTTCGGTCTCACGGCCGTCAGCCAAATGGTCGAGGGCTATTCGACCGGGCTCGAGATCGCCGGCGGGCTCATCCTTCTGGGTTTCGGCTGGGTGACGTTTCAGGCGCGGCCCCAAATCGTGCTGCCGGACGAGGACGATGCGACGCTCCCGCGTCTTCCGCTTCACCGCCATGTCGCGACGATCGCGTCGACCTTCGCGCTGACAGTCACCAACCCGGCGACGCTTGTCGGGTTCGCCGCGCTCTTCACCGGGCTCGGTTCAGTCGTCGGCGAGGACGCCCGGTTCATCGAGGCGGGCGTGCTGGTCGGCGCGGTGATCGCCGGCTCGGCCTTGTGGTGGTTCGCGCTGACGGCCTTCACCGGATTGCTGCATGGCCGGCTCGACAACGCCGTCATGCGACGCATTAACCAGGGCTCGGGCCTCCTGATCGGCACGTTCGGCCTCGTCGTGCTCAGCTATGTCGCCTATGGGCGCATCGTCGGCTGACGCTATCGCGACGCAACGTCATTTTCCGCTTGTGTCGGGTTGCCGGCAGCATAATGATGCGTTCTGACAAAAAATCAGTCGCCAGAAAAATGGCGCATAATCCTTTTGGAGGAGGCCTCTCGAATGTCGCCGATCATACGTCTGCCCGTCGTCTCGGCGGGTCTCATCGTCCTCACGCTCGCGCTGGGCAGCGGTCCCGCCCTGGCCGGCCCGCCGTGGACCCAGGAAGAGTTCTTCACGAACCTTCAGTTCACGACCGTCATCAATAATCGCGAGCGCCTGGAGGATTGGTGGCAAAAGCAGCCGGCTTACCTGCAGCAGCGCATTCTCAATTCCGAAGAGCGCATGTGGTGGCCGATCATCCTCTGCAACTACTTCGGTTATAAGCCCGGCGCGGAAGCGCGCGCCTCGGCGGAGCAGTGCGAGAACAACATCCGCACCGACCATGACCGCGGTCTGGAAGAGTGGACGCAGAACGGTGAGTATAAAGGCGCCAGCGAGTCCTGCCGCACCCGCAACCAGCGCGATCAGTACGGCCGCCTCGTCTGCGGTTAGAAGACGGCGTAGCCGCCGTCGATCACGAATGTGTCGCCGGAGTGATAGGCGGAGGCATCGCTGGTGAGATAAACCGCGATGCCGCCGAAATCCTCCGGACGGCCCCAGCGGCGGATCGGCACGCGCGCGATCACCTTCTCGGTAAAGACGGGAGAATCCTGCGCGCCCTGTGTCATGTCGGTTGCGATCCATCCCGGCGCCACGGAGTTCGCGCGAATGCCGTAGCGCGCGAGTTCGACCGCGATGCCACGCATCATGGCCAGCACGCCGCCCTTCGTTGCGCCGTAATGTTCGTTGCGGCCCGCGCCTTCGAGGCCCGCGAGGCTCGCGACGCCGACGAGCGAGCCGCCGGGATCGCCTTTTTCGGCACGGTCGATCATGTGGCGGGCCGCCTCGCGCAGCGTGAAGAGCGCGCCATCGAGATTGACGCTCATCACCTTGCGCAGCTTCTCGCCCGAGATATCGAGGAAAGATTTGGCGCCGACGTTGATTCCTGCGTTCGCGATGCAGGAATCGATGCGGCCCATTTCCTTGACCGCGCTCGCCATCGCATCGATCACGGCCTTCTCGTCACTGACGTCGACTTCGGCCGAGGCGACGGGCACGCCGTAGGCCTTCAGTTTCGTCACGGCGGCCGTGTTCTTGCCCGCGTTCGTGCCCCAGATCATGACGCCGCCGCCCGAGGCTGCGATCGCCTCGGCCATGCCGAGCCCGATGCCGCCATTGCCGCCAGAGATGAGGGCGACCTTGCCCGAGAGGTCGAAGGGCTTGTAGCTCATTGGAATTCCTTCCCGCCGCGTGTTTTGTTTATGGCGCGAGCCTAGCGCGCGGGCTCGGCTCGCAGCAAGCAAACGACGCCAAGCACCCCTTCCCGAGGTCCCATGTGCGGACGCTACGCAATCACCTTGCCCCCAGAGGCCATGCGCCAGCTCTTCGCGATCCGGGGGGGCATCCCCGCGTTCGCGCTCCGCTTCAACGCCGCGCCAACGATGGACCTGCCGGTCGTCCGCATGGGCGATGTAGGGCGCGAGATCGCGCTGCTGCGCTGGGGGCTCGTTCCGTCCTGGGCGAAGTCGCTCGACGGCGGCAGTCTCCTCATCAACGCGCGCAGCGAGACGGCAGCCGAGAAGCCGAGCTTTCGCGGCGCCTTCGCGAGACGCCGCGCGCTCGTGCCGGCTAATGGGTTCTACGAATGGCAGGCGCGGGGGAAGGGGCCGAAGGTGCCGCATTTCGTCCATCGCCGCGACGGCGCGCCGATGGTCTTCGCCGCGCTTTGGGAACGCTGGGGTCCGCCCGAGGGCGGGGCGATCGAGACCTTCGCGATCCTCACCAGCGAGGCGAACAGCGATATCGCGGCGATCCATCACCGGATGCCGGTGATCCTTCCGCCCGAGCAATGGGATCTCTGGCTTTCGCCTTCAACCGCACTGGGTGCGCTCGAAGCGCTCCTCACGCCCGCGCCTTTGGGGCTCGTTTCGGCTTATCCGGTCTCGCTCCGGGTCAATTCGGTTGCCAACGATGATCCAGCGCTCCTCGCGCCCGCCGAGGCGCCGCCCGAAGGGGAGGCGCAAGCCGTGCCCGCGCCGCGGCGTCCCGGCCAACTTGACCTCTTCTGAGCAGGACGCTTCTCTCCCCTTTCCCGGAATCAACAACGGAGCGATTGGTCGTCTCCTGCCGGATGGCAGGGCTTCCGCACGACATGGGCCTAGAGCTCCTGATCATCCTTCTTCTTGTCCTGCTCAACGGGCTCTTCGTCATGGCGGAGATGGCCCTGGTGACAGCGAGGCGCGCCAAATTGCAGGCAATGGCGCGCAAGCTGCCCGGCGCCCAGACAGCGCTCGACCTGCTCAATGATCCGGGCCGGTTTCTTTCCACCGTTCAGGTCGGCATCACACTCCTCGGCGTCCTCGCGAGCGCCGTCGGCGGCGCAACACTTGCCCAGTCGATCGCAGGCGCGCTCGCCGACGTCACGGTTCTTGCGCCCTATGCCGACGCCGCGGGCATTGGCATCGTGGTCGTGGGAATTACGGTGACGACGCTGGTGTTGGGCGAGCTCGTACCCAAGCGGATCGCGCTCGGCAACGCGGAGCGCATCTCGGCGGCCTTGTCGCCGATGATGAGCCGCCTTTCGCGGCTGATGGGACCGGTCGTCGCGGCGCTGGGCTGGATGAGTTCGGGCGTTATCCGCCTTCTCGGCTTCGGGGCGGAGACGGTAGCGCGGGTCAGTGAAGAAGAGATCCGTCAGCTCGTGCGGGAGGGCGCGGATACGGGCGTCATCCTCGCGGTCGAACGCGAGCTCGTGGACCGTGTCTTCCGGCTGGGCGACAAGCTCGCGGATGACATCATGACGCCGCGCCCGCAGATGATTACGCTCGACGCCGAGGCGCCGGTGGAGGCGAACCTCAAGATCATCCGCGAGACCGGCTTCTCGCGCTATCCGGTGCAGCGGGGCGAGGAATGGATCGGCATCCTGCGGGCGAAGGATCTCGTCTTCCAGATCGGCTCGCCCAGCGTGACGGATCTCTTCGCAAAGATCCGCGGACCGCTCTTCGTGCCGGAGACGACGCCCGCGCTTTCCCTGCTCGACCAATTCAAGGAGGCGACCGTCCATATGGCGCTGGTCGTCGATGAATATGGCGACGTGAAGGGGCTCCTCACGCAGACCGATATCCTGGCGGCGATCGTCGGCGAGATCGCGGCGCAACGCACGAATGAACCGAGCTCCGTGCTGCGACGGGCCGACGGCACGCTACTGGTCGATGCGCTGCTGCCGGCCGATGAGCTGCGGGATCATCTCAACGTGAACGAGCTGCCGGGCGAGGAGGAGCACGATTTCAACACGGTGGCCGGCCTCATGCTCGCGCAGTTCGAGCACATTCCGCGCGAGGGCGAATCGTTCGATTGGCGCGGATTCCGTTTCGAGGTCGTCGACATGGACGGCCGGCGAATCGACAAGATCCTCATCACGCCGTTGCCGGCTGGCCCGGCCGACGGGTCCTCGGGCGAATAACCGGGTATTTCTTCTGGACTTCGCCCAGGGCCGCGGGCAAAAGTGGCCGCCTTCCCCAACGGTCCAGGTCATACGTCATGAGTTACAAGGGCGTTGCCGCCATTCTCGCCGCTGTCGTTTCATTCGCGTTCGCAGCCCCGGCCGGGGCCGAGGAGGGCACTTTGCCGGACGAGCTGAGCCTTGAAGCCAATGCCGCCTATCTCGCCGCCAATGGCGCGAAAGAGGGCGTCCAGACGACGGCCACGGGCCTCCAGTACCGCGCGATTCGCGAGGGAACGGGCGCCCTTCCAGGGGCAACCAGCAACGTGACCGTTCACTATACGGGCACCCTGATCGACGGGTCGCAATTCGACAGCTCGCGGGGCGGGCCGCCCGTGAGTTTTCCCCTGAACCGGGTCATTCCCGGCTGGACCGAGGGGCTTCAGTTGATGCGCGAGGGCGGGGTGGCCGAACTCGTCATCCCGGCAAAGCTCGGCTACGGCTCGCAGGGCGCGGGCGGGGCGATCCCGCCCAATCAGGTCCTCGTCTTCGAAGTCGAGCTGATCAAGACCGACTGAACGGTTCATCTCGGGCGTGCGGCATTTTGTGCAACGCACAAGAAGCCGCCGCCTCAAAACCGCCTAAATCTCCCGATCTTAGCGCCGGCGACTGAACCGGAACGGTCATAAAACCGTTCATATGGCGTTCAGTTGCTGCAGCGCAAGAAAGCGCTATGATGCTTTCGGGGGTCGAATTCACTCGATGATGCGTAATTTCGTAGCGTTGGCGCTGGTGGCGGGCGCGTTGACTTTTGCCTGGGCGTGGCAAGACCAGCCCCTTCAAGCACCGGACTGGACCGGCCGCTTTCAGGGGATGTCCTATAACCCCTCCCATCTCTACACGGACGAAGACCACGAGCAGATTAGCGAGGAGCGGCTGCGGGCCGATCTCGCGCAGCTCGCGGCCTACACGGACCGCGTGCGCACGTATTCCGTTTCGCGGGGGCTCGACCGCGTGCCCGCGATCGCCGGAGATTACGGTCTCAAAGTGTCGCTCGGCATCTGGATTGACGGCGATCGCGCGCATAATCATCGAGAGATCGACACGGCGCTGCGACTCTTCCGCGCGCACCCGCACATCATCGACCGCGTATTCGTGGGCAACGAAACGGTCTTGCGCGCCGATCTGCCGGTCGAAGAACTCAACGGCTATATCCGCCAGGTGAAACGCGCGGTTCAGAACCGGCGCATCGAGGTCAGCACCGGCGAGCCGTGGAACGTGTGGATCGCCACCCCCGAGCTCGGCCGCGACGTCGATTTCATCGGCGCACACATGCTGCCTTACTGGGAAGGCGTGTCGCTCGACCGCGCAATTCCGCACATCGCGCAGCGCATGGGCGAGTTACGCGACGCGTTCCCCGGCAAGCCGATCGTCATCGGTGAAGCGGGCTGGCCGTCGGAAGGCCGTATCCGCAAGGGTTCCGTGCCGTCGAAGGCCAATCAGGCCGCGTTCACGCGGCGATTCCTCGATTCGGCGAAAGAGCAGGGCTACGACTATTACGTGATCGAAGCCTACGACCAGCCCTGGAAGGCCGGACCGGAAGGCGCGGTCGGTGCCTATTGGGGCGTGTTCGACGCGGCGACCGAAGCCAAGTTCTCGCTCACCGGTATTGTGACGGCGCTACCCAACTGGGATTCACTGGCGATTGCCTCGGTCATGATGATGCTGTTCGCGGCCGCGCTGCTCCTCTGGGCGACGCCGCATCTGCCGCTGCAAGGCGCGGTGTTCCTCACCGGCATCGTCGGCGCGATCTCGATGGCGCTCGTCGCGATCGTCCATGGTGCCGCGCTCGAATACGCGACGCTGTGGACCTATGCGGTCTTCGTCATCATCGTGCCGGTCGCGTTCCTCGCGATCACCGTCATCATCGGGGAGTGCGTCGAGCTTGCGCACTCGCTCTGGCGGACGCAGAGCGGGCGCACGCTCAATATCGGCGCCGCGCGGCACAACCGGCCCAAAGTGTCGATCCATGTGCCGTGCTACAACGAGCCGCCGGCGATGGTCATCGAGACGCTCAACAAGCTGGCCGCGCTCGCCTACGAGAATTTCGAAGTCATCGTGCTCGACAACAACACGCGCGATCCTGCGGTCTGGCGGCCGGTGGAAGACCATTGCGCGACGCTCGGCCCACGCTTCCGCTTCTTCCACCTCGACGGCGTGAAGGGCTTCAAGGCCGGCGCGCTCAACGAGGCGCTCGCGCGCACTGCGCCCGATGCCTCGCTCGTCGCCGTCATCGACAGCGACTATCAGGTCAGCCCGGAATGGCTGAACGTCGCCGTTCCCTATTTCGCCGACCCCAAGATCGCGCTCGTACAGGCGCCGCAGGATTACCGCGACGAGGGCGAGAGCCTCTTCAAGAGCATGTGCTATCAAGAATACACGGGCTTCTTCCGGATCGGGATGGTCGAGCGCGACGAGTACAACGCGATCATCCAGCACGGCACGATGACGATCATGCGCAAGGAGACGATGCTCTCCCAGGGCGGATGGGCGCCGTGGTGCATCACGGAAGATTCCGAGCTTGGCCTGCGCCTCTTCGAGGAAGGCCACGAGGCCGTCTACATCAATTACAGCCTCGGCCGCGGCGTGATGCCGGACACGATCGCCGCCTTCAAGCTGCAGCGTCACCGCTGGGCCTATGGCGCGATGCAGATTCTGAAGCGGCACTGGCGCGAGCTGTTCCTGGGCGGCTCGCGGCTGACGCTCGCGCAGCGCTATCATTTCGTCGCGGGCTGGCTGCCGTGGATCGCGGACGGGCTGGCCGTGCTCTTCGTCGTCGGCGCGCTCTTCTGGACCGTCCTCATGACGGCGGCGCCGAAGCATTTCGACCTGCCGATGGCCTCGCTCGCGAGCGTCGCGCTCGGCCTCTTCTTCGTGAAGACGATGAAGACGCTGCTGATCTATCCTCAGCGCGTCAGCCGGCGCATGCGGCACGCCTGGATGGCCTCGGTCGCGGGGCTCGCGCTCTCGCACACGGTCGGCAAGGCGGTGCTCTCGGGCCTCTTCACCTCGTCGCAGCCCTTCAAGCGGACGCCCAAGCTCGAGGAAGGTGCGCCGCTCCGCACGATCCTGGCGGTGGCGTCCGAGGAACTCGCGATCTTCATCGCGCTCTGGGCGGCCGCGGTTGCGACCGCGCTCAATTGGGGTCTTGATGAACCGGTCGCAGTGATCTGGATCGCTATGCTCGCCGTGCAGTCGCTCCCTTACGCCTCGACGCTTGCAATGGCGTGGATCAGCGCGATGCCGGCGGCGGTCCGCCGCCCGGCCGCCGTCCCGGCCACGGGCGCAGCCGTGCCCGTCGTGCCGGCCGCACCGACACAGCTCTGATTGGGGTTCTCTAGGATTTCGGTTTCGCGCGGCCGAAGATCCGGCGCAGCGGGCCGGCGGGTCGCTCGGGCTCCAGGCGCGGCGGCGAGATGACCGCCAACGGCCGCTGACGCTCGATGACGCGCGGCGCCTCGGGCGCGGGTGCCGTTGGGCGAGGCGCATCCGCCAGCGCCGGGGCGGCTGCAAAGCCGTGCTGCTTGCCGTTGAGGGGCCGGCCGATCATTTCGGCGGTCAAAGGCGGTGCCTCGTTCGCCGAGCCGATTTCCGGCTCGCCCTCGGGCTCTTCCTCGATCAATTCCTCTTGGCCGAGACCTTCGAACTCCGCGTCGAAGACATCCGATTCATCGTCTTCGTCGAGGTCGAGGGGCTCACTGTCATCGCCATGGGTGAGGGGCACAGCGGCACCCGCTTCGACGGCCGCCAGCAGGTCGGCGGCCGATTGCGGATCGCCATGACCGCGCGCGCGAACTGCGTTTGCGCCGACGATCTCCTCCGGCGCGGCCAGCATGTCGATCTCGGCCGCGGCCGTCTGCGGGGCCGCGCCTCGCTCCCAGGTGCCATCCCAATTGAGCAGCTGGCGGAGCGTCGTCGCGCGGCGAATAAAGCTGCCTTGCGCGGCGGTGAAGCCGATATCGCGGAGCGCCGAGAAGGTCTCATCGTCCTCCACGCCGACGGCGACGGCCGAGAGGCCGATCGTGCGCGCGGCCTTCAGCTTGGCGGCGAGCGCGGAGGTGCCAGTCGCCTTCGCCATCTGCGCGAAGCGGATGATGGTCGCGCCGCCGATCTTGATCTCGGAGAAGAGGTCGGGCGGGATCGGGTGCGGGGTCGGCGCCAGGCTCGCGCCCGTGTCGAGCGCCAGGCGGCAGCCGAGGGCAGCAATCGCCCGCAAATGGCGATCGACCGCACTGCCGGGCTCGGGCACCGAGGAGGCCGGGATCTCGAGCGTGAGGACGCTCGGCGGCACGTTCTGAAGGCCCGCCAAGGTCTGGATCAATTGCGGCAGGCGCGGGTCCTTCAGGTCCGACGCGCTCATGTTCAAGGAGACGTGCCAGTCGCGGCCGGCGGCGCGGAAATCGCGAGCGGCCCGGCAGGCGAGCGTCAGGACGAGTTCCGTCAGCTCGCGCATGCGGCCGCGGCTCTCGACGAAATTGAGGAACAGCCCCGGCGGCATCAGCCCGAAGGTCGGGTGGCGCCAGCGCACGAAGGTTTCGACGCCCACGATCCGGCCGCGCGGAATCTCGGCCTTGGGCTGAAAAATCACGAAGAAATGGCCGGCCTCGAAAGCCCGGTCGATATCGCTCGCGTTGAGGCGGAAGCTGTGATGCAGCATGCGTCCGTTCCCGTGGGGCGCGAGGCCCCGGCGTCCTACGCTTTCAGAGATAAGGAACAATCGTTAAGAAAGCGGATCGAGAGTTGGCTTAGGTCTGCTTAATCCGATCGTTCGACTTGTCTCCGAGCGCGTCCCTTCTTCCCGAAAGGTTCCCCATGTCCGATCAACCCCGTGAGAAGGTTGCGCCCGCGCTCCTGCCCGCCGCCACGATCTTGATGGTCCGAGACGGCCTTAACGGTCTGGAGGTCTTCATGGTGAAGCGGCACCACCAGATCGATTTCGCCTCCGGCGCGCTGGTCTTCCCGGGAGGAAAACTCGCGGCCGGCGACAGCGATCCAGCGGTGCTTTCCTATTGCGATGGCGCGGACGGGATGGACGCAGGCCTCGTGCCGTTCGCGGCGGCGGCGATCCGCGAGGCCTTCGAGGAAAGCGGGCTCCTCCTTGCGCGGCGCGCGGGCGAAACGGCGCTGCTCTCGCCCGCCGAGGCAAGCGCGCTCGCGCCCTTCCGGCCCAAGCTCGACAAGGGCGAGATCGGGCTCGCGGCGTTTCTGAAAGAGCAGGGCCTTCGCCTCGCGCTCGATCAGGTGGCACGCTTCGCCCATTGGAAGACGCCCGTCTTCATGCCCAAGCGGTTCGACACGCATTTCTTCATCGCGATGGCGCCGGTCGATCAGATGGCGCGGCACGATGGCGGGGAGACGGTCGATTCCACCTGGATCACGCCGCAGGACGCGGTGTCAGATCCGAAGAAATGGACGGTGATCTTCCCGACACGGATGAATCTTGTGATGCTGGGGCGTTCCAAAACCGTCGCCGAGGCGATGGCGACGGCACGCGAGACGGTGCCGGTCACGGTCGAGCCGTGGGTGGGCGAGAGCGCGAGCGGCGCCAAGGTTCTCAAGATCCAGGCGAATGCCGGCTACGGCGATGTCGAGGAGCCGCTGGAGAATATGCGCTAGGCGGCGGCCGCTTCGGCGACGCGCGCTTCGAGCGTCTCGACGAGGATATGCGCGAGCCGGTCGTTCGGATTGCGCGTCGTGTCCTTCATGACGGCCCTGATCGCGTCGGTATGCGCGCGCAGCAGCTTGATCGCGCCCGCGGGATCGCCAGCGGGATCGAGCGCCGTCCATTGACCGAGCGAAGCGGCGAGCCGCGCGACGAGCGGGAAATCGCTCAAGCGCGCGGCCTTCGCGAGAGCCGCCGCC
Source organism: Alphaproteobacteria bacterium (assembly GCA_016124385.1). Classification (GTDB taxonomy): domain Bacteria; phylum Pseudomonadota; class Alphaproteobacteria; order Micropepsales; family Micropepsaceae; genus JACADY01. Next base: position 53,417 of record WGNU01000002.1, read on the forward strand.
GCGGCGCGCAGCGCGCCGCGCTTGTCCGGCGAGGCGGGTGCGTGCTCGACGTCCTTGCCGGCCAGAAGCAGCGCTTCAATCTCACGCTCGAGGCCTTGCGCGAGTTCGGTGCGGATTTCAGTGAGCACGGCCGTCGCGCGCGCGAGCGTCGCGCGGTCAAGCCCCATGCCCTTGCCGGCCTTCGCCTTCAGAACGTTCGGCGGCATGAAGATTTCGGCGGGATGCTCACGGGCCATGGGATCAGCCTCCCGTCGCGGTCTTCTTGGCGGGCACCGCGTCGGCGCGGCGCTCCGGACCCTGATAGGTGTCGCTGCGGCTGCGGCGCCGGTCGGGGCCGAAATAATCCCTCGTGCGGACGAACGGGCGCGGCGATTCGATCAGCGCCTGAAGGCGACGATAGAGCGGCTCGGGCGAGATGGGCTTCGTCAGCAATTCGTTGACGCCGCCGTCGCGCGCCGCGTTGACGATTTCGCGCGTCGGGGAGCTGACGAGGAGGAGGATCGGAACGAGCGGGTTAGGGCTTTCCGCCGCGCAGCGCAGGTGGCGCGCAAAGGCGATGCCGCCGCGATCGCCCAGCGTCTGGTCAAGGATCACGATGTCGGGTGTCGATTCGCGCATCCGCGCGATCGCCTCGGTGCCGCTCGCGGCTTCCGCGATCGCGCGGCAGCCAAAGACGCCCAAGACGGATTTGATGAGCCGGCGCACTTGCGGGCTCTCATCGATCACCAAGATGGAGAGACGATCCAACCGATAGGCGGCCATGGGTCTTCGGGGCGAGGCTCGCCGCGCCGCCTGTCGACGCGACTGCGTTTAGTTTCCGCCCGGTACCCTTAAAATTGGATAAAGCGGCGTACGTGCTGGAAAATCAGCGGCGCGAGGACGACGACAAGGGTAATGCGCACGATGTGCATCGTCGAGACGAACGCCGTTTCGACCTGCAGCGAAAGCGCGATGACGCTCATTTCCGCGAGGCCGCCGGGCACGACCGACAACAGGAACGCCGACCGGTCGATGCCGAGAAGCGGCGCGGCCAGAAACGTCGTCGCGACTCCGATGGCCACCATACCGACACTCGTCAGGCACGAGAGGCCGACGGCGCGGCGGAAGGTGCGCGGATCGAGCCCGGCAAAGCGCGTGCCAATGGCGGTTCCGACAACGACCTGCGCAACGGCGATGATCTCGTTGGGTGGCGCGACGTGGCTGACGCCGGAGAGGTGGAGAAGGGCGCTCAGCGTCATCGGGCCAACCAAGGGTCCAGCCGGCAGGCGCAGACGCAGCGCGAGCGGCAGGCCGATCGCCGCGCAAAGGAAGAGAAGGCCCGTCTCGGTCAGATCAAGGGGGGGCATGTCGGCGGGCGTCGGCGGCATCGCGGGGATGACGATCCCCTCGACGAAGCGGAAATAGAGCGGGATCAAACTGACAACCAAGAGAATGCGCGTCGCATGGACGAGGCTGATGATGCGGACATCGGCGCCCAGCGACTCGCCGGCCAGCGCCATCTCGGAGAGGCCGCCGGGCGTCGCCGAGAAATAGGCAGAAACCGGATCGAACCCGCCGAGACGGCGAAAGATGAGGTAGGCAAGGGCCGTCATGGCGCTCAGCGCGAGTGCGAGCACGAGAAGGCTCGCGCCCCATTCAACGAGCCGGTTGAGCGTCTCGGGACTGAAGGCCGAGCCGAGCATGACGCCGAGGATCGCAATCATGCCGAGCCGCAAGGGCTGGGGAACGGCGATACGAACGCCTGCGAGCGCGGCGGCCGTCGTCGCAAGCATCGCGCCGAGCAGCCAGGCGAGCGGCGCGTTCAGGTAGAAGAAGAGCGCGCCGCCGGCGCTGCCGATCGCGAGCGCCGTGAGGGACGGGCGCGTGCGGGCCCACAGGTTTGCGGCCGTCCAGGCGGGAGGCGCGGGATCGGGGCCGCGCGATGGGGCGGTTACCTCGCGCGAGGTTTCCTGCGTCACGGCAGGAATTGCTCGTTCAGGATGCGCTCGTTGAGGTTCCGGCCCGCATCGAAGAGCAGCGTGATCGAAATGTTGCGGTCCTCCGCGACATCGACGGCGGTGACGTTGCGGATTTCGGTGTGATCGGCGACGGCACTGACCGGGCGCTTCACCGCCTCGAGGATTTCAAAGCGCACCTGCGCGCTGTGCGGCAGGAGCGCGCCCCGCCAGCGCCGCGGCCGGAAGGCGCTGATCGAGGTGAGCGCCAGAAGCATCGAATCGATCGGCAGGATCGGTCCGTGGGCGGAGAGGTTATAGGCGGTGGAGCCGGCGGGCGTCGAGACGAGCACGCCGTCGCAGATGAGCTCTTCCAGGCGGATCTTGCCGTCGACCAGGATGCGGATCTTGGCGGCCTGGCGCGTCTCGCGCAGCAGCGAGACCTCGTTCACCGCGATCGCGGCAGCGGTCTCGCCCTCCTGGGTGACCGCGACCATCTTCAAGGGGTGGATCACGGCCGCCTCGGCCGTCGCCAGCCGCTCCGGCAAATCTTCCTCGGCGTAGTCGTTCATGAGGAAGCCGACCGAGCCCAGATTCATCCCGAAGATGGGGCAGCCGTCGCGCAAGTGATCATGCACGGTCTGGAGGATGAAGCCGTCGCCGCCCAGGGCGACGATCGCGTCGGCCTCGTGCGAGGGCGCATCGCCGTAGCGTTTGGCCAGGCGATCGCGTGCGCGGCGCGCCTCGTCGGTGAGGCTCGCGGTGAAGGCGATCTTGGAAATGGGCCGGAGAAGCGACATGGGCTCGCGCGGTCGGAAACGGTGAATCGACCTTATCGCGCGCGCTTGCGCCCGCGCCAGCCCTCGATGCGCGGGATGCTTAGCCGCCCGTCACGGACATGTGGCGCGCGACGGCCGGCCGGGGGCGGGCGCGCTCGATGACGAAATCATGGCCCTTGGGCTTGCGGGCGATCGCCTCGTCGATCGCGGCGGAGAGAAGCTCATCGCCGTCGCTCGCCCGCATCGGCGTGCGCAGATCGGCCCGGTCGTCCTGGCCGAGGCACATGAAGAGCTCGCCCTTGCACGTCACGCGGACGCGATTGCAACTCTCGCAGAAATTATGGGTGAGCGGCGTAATGAAGCCGAGGCGGCCGCCCGTTTCCTTCACATCGACATAGCGGGCCGGGCCACCCGTGCGCCAGGGGCTGTCGATCAGCGTCCAGCGCGCCTCAAGGCGTTCGCGAACGCGCGAGAGCGGGAGATATTGATCCGCGCGCGCGACGTCGATCTCGCCCATCGGCATCGTCTCGATGAGCGTCAGATCCATGCCGCGTCCATGCGCCCAGGCGAGAAGCTCGGGGATCTCGTCCTCGTTGATGCCAGCGAGCGCGACCGCGTTGATCTTGACGGCGAGCCCCGCCGCCTGCGCCGCGTCGATGCCGGCGAGCACCTTCTCCAGCTTGCCCCAGCGTGTGACGGCGGCGAATTTCTCAGGGTCGAGCGTGTCGAGCGAAACGTTGATGCGGCGAACGCCGCAGGCGGCGAGTTCGCTGGCGAAGCGCGAAAGCTGCGAGCCGTTCGTCGTCAGCGTCAGTTCGTCGAGCGCGCCCGTTTCCAGATGCCGGCTCAATCCTCGGATCAGTTTCATCACGTCGCGGCGGACGAGCGGCTCGCCCCCCGTCAGGCGCAATTTGTTCACGCCCTTCGCGATGAAGGCCGAACAGAGGCGGTCCAGCTCCTCGAGGCTCAGGATCTCGGCCTTGGGCAGGAACGCCATGTCCTCGGCCATGCAATAGACGCAGCGGAAATCGCAACGATCCGTCACCGAGACGCGCAAATAGGTGATGTGGCGGCCAAAAGGGTCGAGCATGGGCGGACCCTACCAGGGCCCGCGCGTCAATGCATCCGCCGGCCGATCACGCCCGCTTGAGGGTCAGCCGGCCGCCGCTTGGACCTTGGCCAGCGCCTCGTCCGCCGCGAGCGTTGAAAAGACGTGATCGCACTTGGCCTTTTCGTCCGCGCTGAGAAGGAGCGGCAGGTCCGCGTGCATCCGCGTGTGCTGAAAGACCGTCATGAAGACGCTGCGGTCGATGCCGAGCGCCCGGCAGATCAGAGCCAGAAAATACGCGCCTTTGCTGTAGATCAGGTCCCGTACCTTGTCCGGCGCGATGTCGAGCCGCGTGGCGAGCCCGGCCTCGAAGAGGTCGATCTGGCCCTGCTTCAGGGAGCGCAGCAGAAAGCCAGCGGTCAGGTCGCCGCCATGCGCGAGTTTTGCGACCAGCTTTGCATGGGCGGAGGCCGCGCCGTCAGGCGGTGTCGCACTCGCGGCGAGGTCGGCCGACAGGGCCTGCGTATCGACGTCGAAATGCTGGACGATGAACGCCTTCAGGCTGTCTGCGACTTCGCCATAGAGCCGCGCGGCGATTTCCTTCGGAAGGCCTGGGCGCGTCAGGAGCGCCGACTGCAGGTCCTCGTCGTCGTCGAGGCGCAGCGCGATCGCGTCGAGCGTTGCATGGGCGATCTTTGCGTTCGCGTTGCGCAGGAGAATCTGGATCACCGCGTTGTCGGTCGATTCCGCGAGTGCCTGGGAGAGCCGTTCAGTGACATCGGGGCGCGCGGCGACGAGGCGCTGATGGAGCGTCGTCGCGGTGCGCACGACGTCGATCAAGTCTTGTTCTGTCAGAACCGACGAGCGCGCGAGAACGAGGCTTGCGACGTCAATCTTGTCGTTCGCCAGCATCGCGATCAGCGCGTGGGGGGCGTCGTCGCGCTGGGCGAGGCGGCTGGCGAGCGCGATGCGCACATCCGTCTCAACGACGTCGATGAGGCGGCGCATGATCTGGCGCAGCAATTTATGCTCGCTCGAGGTCTCCGCGAGCTCGTTCCGCTCGAAGAGATTGGCGATCGCGACAAATAGCGTGCGACGCGATTCCGTCGAATCGTCGCGCGCCAACTCCAGGAGGGGCGTGATTCCGCCCTCGATGACCGCCGCATTCTGCATGGCGTCGCCCGATATCCTTCAATCCGATCCGGCGGTCACACTATGGGAAGGATCGCTAAGAGGTCTTTAACTCGACCTTTCAAATGCTTCATAATTGCCTGAATTTCAGGCGCCCCGCGGCCCGGCGCCGCCGCAGCGGGAGGGGGCCGGCACGGACACGACCCCATGGCCGCATCAACGCCGCTCTTCCTCAGCATCGATCAGGGCACGACCAGCACGCGTGCGATCGTCTTCGACCTCGCCGGCGCCGTTAAGGGGGTTGCGCAGCGCGAGCTGCCGCAGATCTATCCGCAGGACGGATGGGTGGAGCACGACGCGGAGGAGATCTGGCAGGCGACCGTCGCCGTCTGCCGGGGCGCGCTTCGCGATCAGCCGCAAGGGGCGGTCTCGGCGATCGGCATCACCAACCAGCGCGAGACGACGGTCGTCTGGGACCGCAAGACCGGGCGGCCGCTCGCCAACGCGATCGTCTGGCAGGACCGGCGGACGGCGCCGATGTGCGACGCGCTGCGCCGCGCGGGGCGCGAGCCGATCCTTCAGGCGCGCACGGGGCTGCTGGCCGATTCCTATTTCTCGGGAACGAAGCTCGCCTGGCTGCTCGATCAGGTGCCGGACGCCCGGGCGCGGGCGCGGGATGGCGCGCTCTGTTTCGGCACCATCGATTCCTGGCTGATCTTCAAGCTGACGGGCGGGCGCCGCCACGTGACCGATGCGACGAATGCGTCGCGGACGCTGCTCTTTAATATCGACAAGCAGGATTGGGACGACGAAATCCTTTCCTGGTTCGAGATTCCGCGTGCGATGCTGCCAGAGGTGAAGGACAGCGCGGCCGATTTCGGCGAGGCGGACAGCGAACTCTTCGGGCGGGCGTTGCCGATCCGGGGCGTGGCGGGCGATCAGCAGGCCGCGATCGTGGGGCAGGCGTGCTTCCAGCCGGGCCTCATGAAATCGACGTACGGCACGGGATGCTTCGCCCTCGTCAACACCGGCGAGACGCATGTCGCCTCCGCCAACAAGCTCGTCTCGACGATCGCCTATCGGGTGAACGGGCAGGCGACCTATGCGGTCGAGGGTTCGATCTTCATGGCGGGCGCGATCGTTCAGTGGCTGCGCGACGGGCTCAAAGTGATCGCGCGGGCGAGCGAGACCGCCGACCTCGCGGCGCGCGCGGATCCGCGCTCGCGCGTGATGCTCGTGCCGGCCTTCACGGGGCTCGGCGCGCCCTACTGGGACCCGAACGCGCGCGGCGCGATCCTTGGCCTCACGCGCGACGCCGGGGTGCCCGAGATCGCGCGCGCGGCGCTTGAATCGGTGAGTTTCCAGACGCGCGATCTGGTCGATGCCATGGCGCGCGACATGGACGCGGCGGGGCTGACGGCGCCGGCCGCGCTTCGGGTCGATGGCGGCATGGTCGTCAATGACTGGTTCTGCCAGAACCTCGCCGATCTGCTCGGCCGGCCGATCGAGCGGCCCGAGAACACCGAGACGACCGCGTTCGGCGCGGCGCTGCTGGCGGCGCTCGGCTCGGGCGCGGTCCGCTCGCTCGATGAGGCGGGCGCGCTCTGGCGCTCCGCGCGGCGCTTCGAACCTCTGCTGGGTCAAGCCGAGCGGGACGCGCGCTACGATCTTTGGAAAGAGTCGGTGTCGCGCGTTCTGACCAGCGGGCCAGGGGCCGTTTGACTCACCCGCCTCTCGCGCCGCACTCTTCCCGTACGCTATTCCATAAAGCCAAAAACACCCCCGGAGGCTTCAACGATGCTGAACCCGGTTGATGACATTCAGGTTCCCAGCCTCAAAGGCAAAGTGAGCCCGGAGGAATGGGAGCAGCGGGTCAACCTCGCGGCCACCTATCGGCTCGTCCACCATTACGGGTGGGACGACATGATCTTCACGCATATCTCGGCGCGCGTGCCTGGGCCCGAGCATCACTTCCTCATCAACCCCTATGGCCTCATGTTCGACGAGATTTCGGCGTCGAACCTCGTCAAGATCGATCTCGAGGGCAAGAAGCTGCAGGAGACGCCTTTTCCGGTGAACCCGGCGGGCTTCACGATCCATTCGGCCGTGCACGCGAACCGGGACGATGCGCATTGCGTCATCCATCTCCATTCGACGGACGGCGTCGCGGTCTCCGCGCAGGCTGACGGACTCCTGCCGCTCGACCAGCACGCGATGCTGATCTGCGAAGATCTCGCGTATCACGACTATGAGGGCGTTGCGCTCGATCTCGATGAGCGCGAGCGGCTGGTCCACGACATCGGCACGAAGAACCTGATGCTGCTGCGCAATCACGGAACGCTGACAGTCGGCAAGACCTGCGCGGATGCGTTCCTGCGCATGTATTATCTGGAGCGCGCCTGCTCGATGCAGGTTCGTGCTCTCGCGGGCGGCGCCAAGATCTACATGACGAACCAGGGCGTTGCCGAGAAGACCGCAGGACAGGGCGGTTCGGCCTTCGAGGGCACGATCGGCAATCTCGCCTGGCCCGGGCTCTTGCGCATGCTGGACCGCAAGGATTCCAGCTATCGCCACTGAATTGTGTGCCGAAGAATGCCACGCGCTCCGATCGCTCGAGCGCGGCCGATGAGTCATTGAACGAGGTCAGGTCATGAAGTTCGGAATGGGACAGCCGGTCCGGCGCGTCGAGGATCAGCGATTCGTCACGGGCCAGGGGCACTACACGAGCGATTTCACGAAGCCCAATCAGGCCTATGCGGCGTTCGTGCGCAGCCCGCACGCGCACGCGCTCCTCAAGGGGATCGACATCGCCGAGGCGAAGGCGGCGCCCGGCGTGCTCGCGGTTCTGACGGTCGATGACATCGACAAGCTGGGCGCGCGCACGATGCCGTGCATCGCCCCGGCCGTGAACCGCGACGGATCGCCCGTGACGCAGGTCTCCCAGCATCTCCTCGCGCGCGGCAAGGTGCGCTGGGTGGGCGAGGCGATCGCGATGGTCATCGCCGAGTCCGCCGCGCTCGCGCGCGATGCGGCCGATCTCGTGATGCCGGATTTCGAGATCCTCTCCGCTGCGCCGACGATCAAGACGGCGATGGCGCCCGACGCGCCGCAGCTCTGGGAAGAACTGCCGGGCAATCTCGCGCTCGACTGGGAAGGGGGCGACGCGGCGGCCGTCGATGCCGCGTTCAAGAGCGCGGCCAAGACCGTTTCGCTGGAGGTCATCCAGAACCGCGTCGTTGCGAACGCGATGGAGCCGCGCGCGGCGCTCGGCGAGTATGATCCGGCCACGGAGCGCTACACACTTACCAGCCACGGCCAGGGCACGACGATGGTGCATGCCGGCATCGCGCAGCTCATCATGGGGATCGCGCCGGAGAAACTGCGCATCCTTCAGCCCGACGTCGGCGGCGGGTTCGGCACCAAGGCTTTCGTGTATCCCGAGCAGCCGCTCGTTCTTTATGCGGCGCGGATCGTTGGGCGGCCGGTCAAATGGGTCGGCGATCGGGCGGAAGCCTTCCTCGCGGACGCGCATGGCCGCGACATGGAAACGCGCGTCGAGCTCGCGTTCGACAAGGATGCGCGCATTCAGGCGATGCGCGTGACGGGCACGGCCAATCTCGGCGCCTATCTTTCGCAATACGCGCCGTTCATTCCCACGATGGCCGGCTCGCGTGTCTGGGGCGGCGTCTACGACATCCCCAAGGTGCACGGGCAAGTACGCTGCTACATGACGAACTCGGCGCCGATCGATGCCTATCGCGGCGCCGGGCGGCCGGAAGCCGCCTTCTTCATCGAGCGCGTGATGGATTTGGCGGCGAGCGAGCTCGGCCTCGATCCGGTGGACTTGCGGCGGCGCAACCTCATCGCCAAGAGCGCGATGCCCTACACGAACTGGATGGCGCAGAATTTCGATTCCGGGAATTTCGACGCGACGCTCACCGAGGCACTCTCCCGCGCGAAATGGGACGCGTATCCCCAGCGGGTCGCGGCCTCGAAGGCGCGCGGGCGGCTGCGCGGGCGGGGTCTTGCCTATTACATCGAGGTGACGGGCGGCGTGCCGCAGGAGCCGGCGTCGATCCACTTCACCGACAACGGCGCGGTCGAGGTCTATGTCGGCACGCACAGCCACGGCCAGGGCCACGAGACGGCCTATGCGCAGATCCTCGCGGAAAAGCTCGGCGTGCCGTTCGAGTCGATCTCGATCAAGCAGGGCGACAGCGACTATGCGGTGAAGGGCGGCGGCACGGGCGGCTCGCGCTCGCTGCACATGGCGGGCAGCGCGATCCTTCAGACGTCGGACGATGTCGTCGCGAAGGGAAAGAAGGCGGCCTCGCAGCTTCTGGAGGCGGCGGAAGGCGATATCGAGTTCACCGTGACCGAAGCGGAGGGCGGGCGCTTCAGCGTCGTCGGCACCGACAAGGGCATGTCGATCATCGATGTCGCGCTGGAGGCGCGGCGGCGCAAGCTGCCGGGGCTCGAGGACGGGCTCGATGCGACGGGGCTTTTCTCCGCGACCGCTGGCACCTATCCCAATGGCGCGCATATCTGCGAGGTCGAGATCGATCCCGATACCGGCACGACGGATGTCGTTTCCTATGTGGTGCACGACGATTTCGGGCGCGTGATCAATCCGATGCTGGTGGCAGGCCAGGTGCATGGCGGCGTCGCGCAAGGGCTCGGGCAAGCGCTCGTCGAGCACTGCGTCTATGATCCCGAGAGCGGGCAGCTCATCACCGGGTCGTTCATGGACTACGGAATGCCGCGCGCGGACATCATGCCCTCGATCGATTTCAGTTATACCGAGGCCAATCCGGCGACGACGAATCCCTTGGGCTCGAAAGGCTGCGGCGAGGCAGGAACGGTCGGCGCGTTGCCGGTCATCATCAACGCCATCGTCGATGCGCTGAAGCCCTACGGCGTTCGCCATGTCGACATGCCCGCGACGCCCGAGCGGGTGTGGCGGGCGATCAACGGCACCGCCTAGGCATTAGCGTGTGTTTGACGCGTTGACAGGCACGCCGAACTGACAAAAAATCAGCGTCAGGGAGGCGTCTTGCTCAACGATCCGACAACCAGTTCTCCGGCCGCGAGCCGGCGACGCAGTGACAGCCGCCGCAAGCTGCTCAATGCCGCGCGGACGCTTTTCGTCGAGCGCGGTTTCCATGACACGCGCCCGCAGGACATCGCAAAGGCGGCGGGCCTCGGGCACGGGACGTTCTATCTCCACTTCGCCGACAAGGGCGCGTGTTTCCTTGCCTTCGCCGAGGAGGCGCGGGCGGAATTGCGCGCGCTCGTCACGAAGCGCGTCGAGGGCGTGACGAGTTTCGAAGCCTTCATCTCGGTGATGCTGAACACGATCTATGATTATGCGACGGATCACCCGGGGGTTCTCGCGACGATCATGTCGGACGACACGGTGATCGCTGCGGGCGGCGAGGCGTCGCAGACGCTGTTCGAGACCTGGGGGCGCGACTGGGCGGAATTGCTGGCGGCGGGCACGGCGAACGGCACGATCGTGTCAGGCTTTCACCCGGCCGTCATTTGCGCGGCGATCGTGGGGCTGCTGCATCACGGCAGCATCGCCGGCCACGATGCGGGCGTCTCGCGTGCGTTGATCGTCGACAATCTCACGCGCTTCATCGTGCGGGCACTCTCGCCCTGACAATCTTTTGCCTTCGGTCGACTACGGGACACACACAAGGAAACGCCCACAATGCCCCAATTGGCCTATTCCCGCGACGAGCTGATGGCGGAAGACACCTATGCCTCACCGCACAGCGAGGCCGGCTATCGCCTGCATGGCGGGTTCGACGCGCAGGGACGCTACGTCTCGCCGCGCACCAAATTGCGCTGGCCGGCCGTCAAGGCGTGGCAGGCGGCACTGACGGCGCAGGGCTATCCGCTGATCGATGCGAGCGTGCAGCTGCTCCGGCGCGGCAATTATCCCACGATCGAGCAGCAGAAGATGCTGCTGGATGCGGGACTTGGCGAGACGCTCTGGAACGGGCTCACGATCACCGGCGTCATCGAGGCGCGAGGCCGTGCGCTCTGCGACGTCACGGCGCCCGATTTTCAAGCGATCGTCGCTGAAGACATCTCTGAGACCTGCACCGGCCATCTCAACAAGGGGCTGCTTTTCGCGCACGGGCTCGATGAAGGCGGTGATCCCGCGAGCGGCGTCGGCGCGCACGACCAGATGTGGTTCGCGGTGCGCGATCTCCTCTTCGGCAAGGACGCCTATCCGATGCCGGTCGTGCCGGAATCGCTGTCGCGGCCCGAGGCCGGCCGGCGCATGCCGGGCCTGCCGATCGCACATGAGCAATGGATCCTCCTCCTCATGAACGTGCTCATGATCGAGGTGCGGGCTGAATCCTATTTCAGCTTCTGCACGAACCTCATGCGCTCGCCAGACACATTCCGCGACCGGCGCGAGGCGGCAATGCACGCGGCCGAGCTCGTCGACCGCATCCGCACGGACGAGGCGATCCACGTGGCGTATCTTCAGACGTTCCTCTCCGAGATGCGACGTTTCACGTTGAAGCTCGAGGATGGGCGCACCGTTCCGGGCTCCAGCCTCATCGATCCCGTGTGGGACGGCATGATCGAGTGGCACACGGTGACGAATGCGGAATTCGGCCGCGAGCAGACGCGGAACGACATCCTCGCGCGGATCGATCGCCAGCCACGCGCGGCGGAATTGCGCAGTCACTATCTTTCCTTCGAGCAGAAGGCGGCGGCGGAATGAAGGACGTTCAAGGGAAGGTCGCGTTCGTCACGGGCGCGGGATCGGGCATTGGGCTCGGCATCGCGACGGCGCTCGCTCAGGCGGGCGCGAAGGTGATGCTCGCCGATGTCGAGCAGGCCGCGCTCGACAAGGCGCTCGCGGGCCTCAAAAAGACGAACGCCGATGTCGAGGGCATCCGCGCGGACGTCTCGATCAAGGCCGAGCTTCAGGCGGCCGCGAAGAAGACCATTGACCGGTTCGGCAAGGTGCACATCCTCGTCAACAACGCGGGCGTGACCGGCGGCGGGCCCTATGGCGCGTGGACGGATGCCTCGTGGGAGTGGACCATCGGCGTCAATCTGATGGCCGTCATCTGGGGCGTCGAGATCTTCGGGCCGCTGATCGAATCGCACCGCGAGGGCGGGCATGTCGTTTCCACGGCCTCGATCGCGGGTCTGATCTCGGGATCCTCGGGGCCTTACAGCGTCACCAAATACGGCGTCGTCGCGCTCTCGGAAGGGTTGCGCAATGAGCTCGCGCCGCGCGGCATTGGCGTTTCGGTGCTCTGCCCCGGCATCATCCGTACGAACATCATGGATTCGACGCGGAACTTTCCGGGCCGGCTGGGCGAGACGCCCAGCTTTACCTGGAGCAACGATGATCCGCGCGCGGAGTTCATGAAACAATTCCGCGCCCGCATCGAGAGCGGCATCGATCCGCTCTATGTGGGCGAGCTCGTGCGCGAGGCGATCGAGGGAGACTGGCCCTATATCTTCACCGATACCGAATTCGAGCCGCAGATCGACGCGCGCTTCGCGGCAATCAAGGCCGGGTTCGACAAAATCAGAAACCGCACGCCCCGTCACTGACGGCAACTGGCGCGCAAGGAAGGAAGACCCATGAAGGATTTCAAGGGAAAGACCGCCTTCATCACGGGCGGGGCCAGCGGCATTGGCTATGCGATGGCCGAGGCGTTCGGCCGCGAAGGCATGAACGTGATGATCGCCGACATCGATCCCAAGGCGCTCGAGGCAGCGGTCGGTGCTCTGAAAGCCAAGCAGGTGCGCGCCGAAGGCGTCGTGTGCGACGTGACGAGCCGCAACAGCGTGCGCGAGGCCGCGCTCGCAACGATCGCCAAATTCCAGAAGGTCCATGTCGTGTGCAACAACGCGGGCGTCGGCGCCGGCGGGCCGATCGGCAGTGTGAAGGAAGGCGATTGGGACTGGGTGATCGACGTCAATCTGAAGGGCGTCGTCTACGGCACGGAAGTTTTCGAGCCGCTGATCGCGAGCCACGGCGAGGGCGGACATTTCGTCAACACGGCCTCGATGGCGGGTATGATCTCGCCGGCCGGGATGGAGCCCTACAACGCCACGAAGTTCGCCGTCGTCGCGATGAGCGAGGGCTGGCGCGAGCAGCTGGCGCCCAAGGGAATTGGCGTTTCGGTGCTCTGCCCAGGGTTCGTCCGCACCAACATCTATGACTCGCAACGCGCGAAGCAGTCCCGCTACGGCGAGCGGGCGGCCGCGCCGGGGGAGGACAATCTGGGCAAGCAATTGATCCAGGCGGGTCTCGACCCGGCTAAGCTCGCGCAGCGCGTCGTCGAAGTGATCCGCGACAACGAGCTCTACATCTTCACGCACCCGGATCTGCGTTCCATCGTGGAGATGCGCTTTCAGAAGATCATGGAAGGCTTCGACAGCGCGGCGCGCAGCGCGGCCGTGAAGGACGTCGTCTCGCCAAACATGACGGATGGCGGCGCGGAGCGCCTGTTCGAACCACGCAAGGATTGAGCGGACCTGCCGGCCGGGTACGCCCCCGGCCGGCCGCCGCGCGATCGACCGCTAGCGGATCGCCACCGGGTTGATCACCATCTGGACCGCGCCCTGGAAGCGCGGTTGCCCCAGCACGAACAGGAACGTCGTCGCCCCGTCGGCCGCAAGGTCGGCCGTGTTGATGTTTTCGAGAATGTAGACGCCGTTCTTGGCCAGCAGTGTCTGATGGACAACGAACGGCTCGTTCGGCTTTTCGAACGGAATGGCCTCGAGCGCGGCCGTGTCCGCGCCGATCGCGACGACACCGAGGCTGGAGAGGTATTCCGCGCCCTCCTTGCCGAGGCCCGGCTGCGTCGCGACGAACGCGGCAGGGTCCGTCGCGGCGACAGCAAGATGGCCGGTGTGGAAGAGCACGACGTCGCCCGATTGGATCGTGACGCCCGCCGCCGAGGCCGCGGCATCAATCTCGGCCCGGTTGAAGGCCGTGCCCGGCGCGACGGGGCTTACGCCAAACTGCTTCGTCATATCGAGCAGAACGCCGCGCGTCGCGATCGGCGGAATGCTCTCGGTGCCGAACTTTTTGATGCCGTCCGGCGAGACGAAATCCTCGGCCTTGTTGCCATTATAGTAGCGATGCGCAATGCCGAGATGACCCAAGCCGTCGATCTGCGTGCCGACGCCCAGGAAGCTGACGAGCAGATCATCGTTTGCCGTGACGCGATTCTCGCCGACGACGGGCCCTGTCCCGTCGTTAGACTGGGTAATCACCATCTTGAACCAGCGCGGCGCATACGCCGGCGTCGCTGGGCCTGTCACCACCCCCAGCGCGTAGACCTTGCCCTCGGTCACGAGCCCAGCCGCGGCCTTCGTTCCCTCCGCGGTCAGATTGTTCGCCGCGCCGATCGTATCGTCGGCGCCATAGCGCGAGGGGTACCAATCATCCGCCGCCATTGCGGCGGTGGTGATCAAGGCGGTGACTGCAATCAGTCCGAGGCGTTTCATCGTCGTGTTCTCCCCTGTTCACCGAATTTCGTTTCGGCCTTGGGGGAATGCTAGCACGCGATCGCTTGGGGGAGGGGAGCCTGCCTCACGACCGGTCGGGCTGGCCCATGATTGCGCGGATCAGTGCCCCGATCAGGACGACCATGGCGATCGCGGCGCCAGCCGCGATGGTGTGGGAGTGGGGCAACCCGTGGAAGAGCTGCACCCATATCTCCCAAATCAATTCGAGTACCCGTAGTTCATCCGCCATGACATGACCCCCCAAAATTCGGGGAGACATCGCTAACCGGCAAAGTTGTACCGCATCCGTTGAACCAATCAGGCGCTGTCGAGGCCTGAAGCCTTGACCTTTGCACCTTCGTTCTAACGAGGAGGGACTACCAATCTCCAAATTTTTTTGCTTCTCTTTGAAACATCTTGATTTGTGTTTGATTTTGGCCGGCTTGGTACAGTCGAGGGGGAGACTGGCTGTGACGCACGACGTTCGACCGCCTGGCGATGGTGTTCCCGAGCCCGGATTGTCTCCCGCTGCAGCCACAGCGCGCGTGCCCTGCGGTGGGGCGGGCGGGCTCGAGGTCAAGCCGTGCGACGTTGCGCCCGTCTGGAGCGTGGCGGACGGGCAGGTTCTGCTCGCGCTCGTCGCGGCGACGGCCTGCCTCGCGCTTGCAGGCCGCCGCCTGCTGATGCCTGCCCTGCGCGATTGACGATGGCGGTGCGGGCGGCCGCCCGAAAGCGAGACCGACGGAGAGCCCCCGGCGCCGAGTGGCTCAGTGCGAATCAAGTTCTGCAATGCGCACGGATTCCCGCGTTGCCGGAACGCGACGGCGATGGCGGCTGGCGGGTCGTGCTCGCCGAGGGTGAGCCGCGGCCCGGCGCGGAATGGTTCCACACAGTCCTGGGCGCGGGACCCGTCGCGATCGAGACATGGCCGCGGCAGCTCGTGATCGACCGGTTCATCGAACAGCACGGCTCGGTGCTGACGGAGCAGGCGGTCGAGGGCCTTCAGAATTTGCGCCCGAGCGCGTCGGCCCGCCATCGCATGACGCGGGTTCAAGGCGCCGTTGCCCTCGCGCTCGCGGGCCTTGCGATTTGGTCGTTGATTGCCGAGCCCGTCGGGACGATGCGCGTCGCCATCATCGCCTTGTCCGCGCTCTATGTCGTCGTCGGTCTCTTCCGCGTGATCCTGTTCTGGGTCGGCAGCGAGGAGCGCGCCCGCGGCTCACTCTCGGTTGCCGAGGAGGCGGGGCTACCGGCCATTTCAATCCTCGTGCCGCTCTATCGCGAGGCGCACATGGTAGGGCAGGTCGTCGACGCGCTCCGTGCGCTCGATTATCCCGCGCGCGCGCTCGACATCAAACTCGTGCTCGAGGCCGACGACACGGCGACGATCGCGGCGGTCGAAGCTCTCGCGCTGGATGCCCGCTTCGACATCATCCGCGTACCGGCGTCGCAGCCCCGCACGAAGCCGAAGGCGCTCAATGTCGCGCTCGCCTTCGCGCGCGGCAAGATCGTCTCGGTCTTTGACGCCGAGGACCGGCCTGATCCGCAGCAATTGCGGCACGTCGCGGCCGTGTTCGCTTCGGGTGGGCGGCGCCTCGCAGCCGTGCAGGCGCGGCTGCTGCCAGACAACCCGCGCGCGGGCTGGCTCTGCCGCGCAGTTATGTCGCAAACACCACAAGGAGCCCTGAGTGATGGGGCTCCTAGTCGCGCTGGCCTTAGTCGGCGGCGTTGTGGTTCACGGTGGGGAAGTAGCGCATGTCATCAATGATGTTTGCGGTATTCGCAATGAACATGCGTCTCAATACGGGGCCTTCCGCGAGAAGGGCTGTCCCGAAAGTCGTTCTGTGGTGGCCGCCGAACATATCGTCGTATGTAACAACGCCATAGAAGAAGACGTCCATTGCTTCCGAAAAAATGGAAAGCAAATCCTGCTCGGACGGGAACGTGCTGGCACTAACCGGCAGGGTTCTTTCCTGGCCTGGGTGAATAGTTCCGGCTTGCATAGGTGGCCCTTCCAACACCCGAAAAGGAATCGGGTTCCTCGCCCCAATATTAGTCCAGAAAAAATCTCCTTGGTATCTCACATTGAGGGCTGGGGTAGAGCCGTGATTTTTCACGTTGAAGCGACCAAGCGGCGTATTAAAGAGCGTCTTAGTAATAAGTGGGTCTGGCCAAGCAGAAAGATGCGCTCTCTTTTCATCGCGATGCATTTGGTTTGCGAGGCCGACTCCCCTTGCTGCCGAAGCTGCTGCCCGAGTCGTTGCGCCGAGGGTGAGGAGAACCAAAACCATCGTCCACATGGTGGCGAGTATCTGGCATCGGGCCGCATTCGCCATGCGGGTCTGCTGAGCCAAGTCAGCCCAATTGCGATAGTTTTCTTTTTTCTCCTCGGTCAGTTCGGGAACTATCTCATGTGGAACACCGATGGCGACATGAGGTGGTATTGGCTCGGTTTGTTGTGCCTCGCCACGAGCATTGTAGGGGGGTTTGTAGGGATCTACTTCGCAGTAGCGCACATATGAGTCTATAAGCGTGCTTGACGCCCAAATCGTCACGCCTATAGCGAACCCTACGGCGAACACACATAAAACGATGAAAAACGGCCGGTCTCTTGACTCAATCATTATGCAAGCGAACGGTATTTGCTCCAACTGCCTGCAAGCATTGCACGAAAAACACCGCCGTGAACCCACCTCGCGCGATCTTATTGCGGATGTTCACCTCTGTCTCTGAGACGCCAATCTCCCCCAGCTTCTCGACGAGCTGGGCATAGGTCACGTTCCGCCGCTTGAGTTCGGCCTTGAGGATACCTTTGACCCTCTCGGTCCATTCCTGATCCGGCATGCGCCCTCCGATTCGTTACGCCTGCCATCATATTCGATACTTTTGCCGTTGACAACGTCACATTACACCATCATATTCGTTACACAAGTAACGGATGTGATGACAAATGGCACAGCACTTTCTTCTTTCCCGCAAGGCCAAGACGCTCTCGCTGGCGCAGGTCTTCCGCATGTCGGACGCGGAAGCGGAGACGGCTTTTGCCAAGCTGCGTTGGGCCGATACCAACGGCGAGCCTGTCTGCCCGACGTGCGGCGGACTTGACGCCTATGATTGCCGCCGTGCGAACGGTGCTCCGCGCTATCGCTGCCGCGCGTGCCGCAAGGACTTCTCGATCACGTCGGGAACGCTTTTTGCCTCGCACAAGCTTCCGCTGCGGGCCTATCTCGCTGCGATCGCCATCTTTTGCAACGAAGTGAAGGGCAAGAGCATGCTGGCGATGAGCCGGGACCTTGGCCTTTCGTACAAGGCCGCGTTCGTGCTCTGCCACAAGATGCGCGAGGCGATGGCGGAGGAAATGAAGGGCCGCACGGTCGAGGCTCCGGTTGCCGAAGTCGATGGCGCCTATTTCGGCGGCTACGTCCGGCAGGAAAACCGGAAGGAAGACCGCAAGGACCGCCGCTTGAAGGAGAACAAGAGCACGAAGCGTCAGGTCGTCGTTGTTGTGCGTGAGCGCGGCGGTGAGACGTTGCCGGGCGTGTTCAAGTCGGAAGCGGCGGCGCTGTCTTGGATCCGTGCGAAGGTCGCTCGCGAGACGGTCCTGCACGCCGACGAGTCGCCCGCGTGGAACGCGCTCCACTCGCGCTTTGAAATGCGCCGCGTGAACCACGAAGTCGCGTTCAAGATGGACGATGCCTGCACGAACCAAGCGGAGTCGTATTTCTCGCGCCTTCGCCGTGCTGAGATCGGGCACCATCACAAGATCGCGGGCGTCTATTTGATCCGTTACGCGCAAGAAATGGCGTGGCGCGAGGATAACCGCCGTATGTCGAACGGCGATCAAGTGAACCGTGTCGGCATGCTCGCGTTGAACCGCAAGCCTTCGGTGGACTTCTGCGGCTACTGGCAGCGAGCGAAGGCGGCTTAGTTCATTCGGCGGACTTGCCACGAAGGGCAAACACACGTCGGGGATGGTACCGTATCTTTGCAGATGATGCGGCGATCAAGCCCGACGATCCGTGGTTCAGCGATGCCTTTGTGATCGCTGCAGCAACCCTGAAGATCGGCGACGCAGACGCAGATATCGTTTGGATCATCGCCGCAGGAACTGACGGGCGACATTCCCGCCGATGGTGTTGAAACCGGCTTCGATGCTGGCGGTGCCTCAACGGTGCTTGGTTGAGGCGTCGCGCATGACGCCAACAGAAGAACGACTAGTCCAACGTATCGCTGAGTTCCCATAGAACACCTTCCCCCGTGTTCTGCTTTTTCACGACGCCGCGTCGGAGCAGATAGGAGAGGTTACCACGGACCCTAGGTCCGAGCGTTGGCCTGACTTCACGGGAATAGCCCATGAGGGCCATGAGGCGGTCAACGATCTGGGGGGCCGTGATGGGGCCTTTCGCCTCTCTAAGGGCGTCTCGGATGATGCAGCCGAGTTCGCCTTGCCGGAACAGCTTTACGCGCTTGGCGGCCCGTTTCGGGGGGATTTTCGAGCCGTCATGAGACGGGTCTAGCAGCATCAACGTGTGATCCAGGTGGATCAATTGTTCCTCGCGCCAGGCGAGTTGTTTTTTCGAAGACGCGACTTCTCCCGCGAGGGAGGCGCGCTTATCGCGGAGGGCTGTCAATGCGTAGCGATTGCCGAGAGAGGACATGAGCAAGACAGAGATTGTGGATCAGGGCACCGCTGATGCCCTGCGAGAATTGCTGACGAACAAGGCTCTAGCGGTAAATTTGATTGAGCAGGTCCGCGACGAGAACGGTTGCTTTCATCTTGCCGAGACCGTTCGCCTCTCCGCACTTGGGGCAGACGAAACGGTCATGGGTCTTCAGCCAAGCGAGAGTCTTCTGAAGGTGCTCGTCGCATTCAGAGCACATCAGGCCGATGATGACGTTCTCGTCAGGTGACTTAGGCGTGCGGGGCATTGGCTATCTCCCTCTTGTGAGGGTGGAACCTTACTCCCCAATCACCCCAACCCCTGAATCAAAGCCGCTGGCGTATGCGCCATAACTGCGCGTCGATGGCGATTCGCTTTGGGATTCGAGCGCGGTCAACGGCGCGGTGGGATCGGACAGCATCCTGCCCCATGGGTGGGGCATCGCCTCATGCGACCTAAATCGGGCGGAGCCTTGGCCCTTGTCGGTGCCGCCGCCGCTTGCCTGTTCCTCTTGGTCCCCGCCGAGCCGGCATCCGGCGCCGCCTGGACGTTGGGAGAGGACGAAGTCCTCCTGATCCTCAAATCCGGCTATTCGGGCGCGGACAGCCGGTTCGATGCCGATGGCGACACGCAGGACGACGTCTCCTTCACCGCTTGGGATTCGCAACTCTATGGCGAGCTTGGCCTGCGCAATTGGGCGACTCTGACCGCGGAACTCGCCTTCAAGAGCTACGACTACGAAGACAGTTTCAGCGCGACGACCGAGGCGGGGTTCGAACCCATCGCGCTCAGTACGCGCATCCGTCTGTGGGCGGAGAATGGGCACGTCGTCTCGGTGCAGCCGGGCGTGCGGTTCAAGGCGGGCCTGGACGGCGGCGGGGACGTTCAGGCCGGCGGGCAGGGCAGCGATTTCGAGATGCGCGCGCTCTATGGCTGGGGCGGCTCGATCGGGGGCGTTCAGGGCTTCGTCAATGTCGAGGGCGCCTATCGGTGGCGGAGCGACGCGGAGCCGGACGAGGCCCGTCTCGACCTCACGCTCGGCGCCGACATCGATCCGGATTGGCAGGTGCTCGTGCAGTCGTTCACCGTCGTGGCGCCGGACGAGGGAACGGCCAGCTTTCCGGACTATCGCCAGTACAAGGGGCAGCTCTCGGCGGTCTACCGGCTCGATGAGGCGATGAGCGTTCAGGCCGGCGTCACCGCGACGCTCGCCGGCGAGAACACGCTGGAAGAGCTCGGCGGGTTCATCGCGCTGTGGTGGCGCTTCTCGCTCTAGCTCGAGAACGCCTGCAGGCCCGTGATCTCCCGCCCGAGGATGAGCGCATGGATGTCGTGCGTCCCCTCATAGGTATTCACCGCTTCCAAATTCATCACGTGGCGGATGATGTGGTACTCGTCCGAGACGCCGTTGCCGCCCAGCATGTCGCGCGCCTCGCGGGCGATCGCGATGGCCTTGCCGCAATTGTTGCGCTTGAGGAGCGAGATCATCGCAGGCGCCGCCTCGCCCGCGTCCATCAGCCGGCCGAGCTGGAGCGCGCTCATCAAGCCCAGCGCGATCTCGGTCGTCATGTCGGCGAGCTTCTTCTGGATGAGCTGGGTCGCGGCGAGCGGGCGGCCGAATTGCTTGCGGTCGAGCACATAGTCGCGCGCGGTTGCAAGGCAGAACTCGGCCGCGCCCATCGCGCCCCAGGAAATGCCGTAGCGCGCCTTGTTGAGGCAGCCGAAGGGGCCCTTGAGGCCTTCGACATTCGGCAGGAGGTTCCCATCGGGTACGAAGACCTCATCGAGCGCGATCGAGCCCGTGATCGAGGCGCGCAGCGAGAACTTGCCCTCGATGGTCGGCGTCTCGAAGCCCTTCATGCCGCGCTCGAGGATGAAGCCGCGGATGACGCCGTCTTCGGTCTTGGCCCAGACGACCGCAACATTCGCGATTGGCGCATTGGTGATCCAGGTCTTCGCGCCGCTGATGCGATAGCCGCCGTCGACCTTCTTCGCCCGCGTGCGCATGCCGCCGGGGTCTGAGCCGAAATCGGGTTCGGTCAGGCCGAAACAGCCGACCAGATCGCCGCGGGCGAGGCCGGGCAGAAAGCGCTCGCGCTGTTCCTCGGTGCCATAGGCGTAGATCGGATGCATGACGAGGCTCGACTGGACGCTCATCGCCGAGCGATAGCCGGAATCGACGCGCTCGATCTCGCGCGCGATGAGGCCGTAGGAGACGTAATCCATGCCGGCGCAGCCATAGCGCTCGGGCAGGGTCGATCCCAGAAGGCCGAGCGCGCCCATCTCGCGCATCAGCTCGCGGTCGAAGCGCTCATGGCGGAAGGCGTCGCGGACGCCGGGCAGCAGGCGGTCGGTCGCAAAGGACGCCGCCGTCTCCTGGACCATGCGCTGCTCGGGCGTGAGCGCGTCCGTCAGGCGCAGCGGATCGCGCCAATCGAAGGCGCCGCCATCCGGCTTCTTCGGCGCCATTTGCGGTGTCAGCTGCCTTGCTTCGCTCATGGCCGGTGGCTCCCTCTACCATAGGTGGTGCCGGTTGCAGGATTTGAACCCGCGACCTACCGCTTACAAGGCGGTTGCTCTACCAACTGAGCTAAACCGGCATCTCGCGCGCAGATAACCTGTCCCCGCCCGCCCGCGCAACGGCCGGGCGTCACGCGGATGTCATCGCTCCACCCCTTAAATAAGCTGCAGGCTTCATTGACTAAGATAAAATGAAGCGTTTCCGCCGGTCTGCCGGCTTTCCCCTCTCAGCGTGGTTCATGGGTTCGCGCCTCACACGGCTCTCTTTCGCGGTTGCCACCTTCGGCGCGATCCTCGCCGGCGCGATCTATTTGGGCCCCTCCCTTTTCAGCGACGACGCCGCGCCCGAGGGCAAGGGCGCGCGCGGGGCGGCGGTCGTCACCGCCCAGCCGGTTGCCAAGCATGTCTTCATCGATTCGATCGAGGCGCTCGGCACCGCGATCGCGAATGAAAGTGTGACGGTCACCGCGAAGATCACGGAGATCGTCAGCAGTGTCGGTTTCGATGACGGCGACACGGTCGAGCGGGGCGCGATCCTGGTCGAGCTCGGGCGGGCGGAGGAACTAGCCGATCTCTCTTCGGCCCGCGCCGATCTCGATGAGGCAACCAAGCAGTTCGATCGGATCGAGGATCTGGCGCGGCGCGGGGCCGTTTCGCAGGCGCGGCTCGACCAGGAGCGCGCGCGGCGCGACGCGGCGCGGGGCCGGGTCGGGGCCGTCGAGGCGCGTCTCGCCGATCGCCTCATCCGCGCGCCGTTCGCCGGGGTGCTGGGGCTGCGGCTCGTCAGCCCGGGAACCCTCGTCCGGCCGGGCGATGTCATCACGACGCTGGACGACGTCTCGGTCATCAAGGTCGATTTCACCGTGCCGGAGCGGTTTCTCTCAACGCTCGCGCCGGGCCTTCGGATCGAGGCGTTCAGTGCCGCCTATCCGGGGCAAGCCTTCGAAGGAACGGTCAGCTCGGTTGACAGCCGCGTCGATCCGGTCAGCCGGTCGGTCATCGTGCGCGCGGTCGTTCCGAACGAGGAGCGCCGGCTGCGGCCGGGCATGCTGCTCAGCGTGACGCTCGTGCGCGATGAAAAGCTCGCCCTCAGCCTGCCCGAAGGCGCGCTGCTCTCGATCCGCGACCAGTCCTTCGTCTTCCGCGTGAAGAGCGATCAGACCGTCGAGCGGGTGGATGTGACGACGGGCCTGCGCGAGCCGGGGCTCGTCGAGATCGTCAAGGGCCTCAGCGAGGGCGACCTTATCGTGGTGGAAGGCACGAACAAGATCCGGCCCGGCGTCAGCGTGACGCTCGCGCCGCCGGAAGGCACTGTCGATGCCGCCGGCAAGGACGGGCCGACATGACGATCGGCGAAATCTCCGTCCAGCGGCCGGTCCTCGCCGCCGTTCTCAGCCTTCTCATCATCGTGTTCGGGCTTGCCGCCTTCCAGGCGCTGCCGCTGCGCGAATTGCCGAACATCGATCCGCCAATCGTCTCGATCTCGACCGACTATCGCGGTGCCTCGGCCGAGATCGTCGAGAACCGGATCACGCAGGTCGTCGAGGATCAGATCGCGGGGATCGAGGGCGTGAAGACCGTCTCCTCGGTTTCGAGCGACGGCCGCTCGGACGTGACGATCGAATTCAAGCTCTCGCGCAATATCGAGGATGCGACCAACGACGTGCGCAACGCCGTCTCGCGCGTCGTCGACGATCTGCCGGACGAGGCTGATCCGCCGCAGATCGCCAAGGTGGATGCCGACGAACAGGTGATCCTGTGGTTCAACCTCAGCGCGACCACGATGTCGACGCTGGAGCTGTCGGATTTCGCGCGGCGCTATCTCGTCGACCGGCTCTCGGTTGTGGACGGCGTCGCGCGCGTGCGGATCGGTGGTGGCCAGGACTATGCGATCCGCATCTGGCTCGACCGGCGCGCGCTGGCGGCACGGCATTTGACGGTCGGCGATGTCGAGAGCGCGCTGCGCTCCGAAAATGTCGAGCTGCCGGGCGGACGGATTGAATCGACGACGCGAAATTTCTCGGTCCGGGTTCAGCGCGGCTATCAGACGCCGGAGGATTTCGCCTCCCTCGTGCTCGCGCGGGGTGATGACGGCCATCTGATCCGGCTCGGCGAGGTTGCGCGGGTGGAGCTGGGCGCGGCGAATCCGTATGTCGATTTCCGCGGCAATGGGGAGCCGCAGATCGGCCTTGGCATCGTCAAGCAATCGACGGCCAACACGCTGGCCGTCGCGGAGGCGGCGAAGGCCGCGGTCGCCGAAATTGCGGCCTCGCTGCCCGAGGGCATGCAAATCTCGATCAATACCGACACGTCGGTCTTCATCTCGGCCGCGATCGAGCAGGTCTATCACGCGCTCGGCGAGGCGGTGGTGCTGGTCGTGCTCGTGATCTTTCTCTTTCTCGGAAGTATCCGCGCGGCGCTCATTCCCGCGCTGACCGTCCCGGTCTGCATTCTCGGCGCCTTCATCCTCTTCAGCGCTTTCGGCATCACGCTCAATCTGATCACGCTTCTCGCCCTCATCCTCGCGATCGGGCTCGTCGTCGATGACGCGATCGTCGTCCTTGAGAATGCGCAGCGCCGGCTCGATATGGGCGAGCCCGCAACGATTGCGGCCGCGCGCGGCACGCGCCAGGTGACATTCGCCGTCTTGGCGACGACCGCCGTGCTGATCGCGGTGTTCACGCCGATCGTCTTCCTTGAGGGCAATGTCGGAAGGCTGTTCTCCGAGCTTGCCATCGCGATCTCCTCGGCCGTCATCCTCTCCGCTCTGGTCGCGCTCACGCTCTCGCCGATGATGTGCTCGGTCCTGCTGCGCCCGCGCGTCTCCTCAGGCCGGATCGAGCGGGTGACCGAGGGTGCGCTCGGCCGGCTCACGCGCTTCTTCGACAGCGCATTGTCACGCGCGCTCGCCGCGCCGGCGATGGCGTTCGTGATCTTGGGCGGATCGGTTGCCGTCTGCGCGCTCCTTTTGGCGCAGTTGCCGGAAGAACTGGCGCCTCCCGAGGATCGCGGCCAGTTCTTCGTCAACGTCACCGCGCCAGAAGGCCAGGGGTTCGACAAGACGGTCGCTGATATGCGTAAGGTCGAGGCGATTTTCCTGTCGCTCCTCGAAGAGGGAAAGGTTTACCGCGTCCTCGCGCGTGTTCCAGGAAGCTTCGGGCGGACGGAAGAGCAGAACACCGGACGCGGCGTCGTCACGCTCGCGCATTGGCGTGACCGGGATTTCTCGACGGCGGATGTCATCGACGAGTTCGTCAAGCGCGCGCGCGACATTCCAGGCGTCCGCGTCGGCGCCTTCGCGCGCCAGGGGTTCGGCGGCGGCAATTCGCAGCCGGTCGAGTTCGTGATCGGCGGGCCTTCGTTCGACGAACTGGCCGAGTGGCGCGACCGGATCCTCGCGCGGGCTTCGGAAAACCCGGGCCTCGTCAGCCTTGATTCCGATTATGAGGAAACGAAACCGCAGCTGGTCGTGGCGATCGATCGCCCGCGCGCGGCGGATCTCGGCGTCTCGACGGACGAGATCGGGCGGACGCTCGAAGCCATGCTCGGCTCGCGTCAGGTGACCACCTATATTGATCAGGGCGAGGAATACGACGTCGTCCTGCAGGTGGAGGAAGGCGACCGGCGAACGCCTTCCGATCTTACCAACCTCTTCGTGCGCTCGACGCGTGCCGATGCGCTGATCCCGCTCTCCAGCGTCATCACGCTTGAAGAGCGCGCGGCGCCGCGCCAACTTCACCGCTATAATCGCCTGCGCGCGATCACGATCACCGCCAATCTGTCGCCTGGCTACACGCTCGGCGAGGCGCTCGCCTATCTCGATCGGATCGCGAGCGAAGAGCTGCCGCAAACGGCCGTCATCGACTACAAGGGCCAGTCGCTCGAATTGCGCGAGAGCGGCAGCGCCCTTGTGATGACGTTCCTTCTGGCGCTGCTCGTCGTATTTCTCGTGCTCGCGGGCCAGTTCGAGAGCTTCGTTCATCCCATCATCATCATGCTGTGCGTGCCGCTGGCGGTCGCGGGCGCGCTTGGCGGCCTCTATCTCGCGGGCAGCACGCTCAACCTCTACAGCCAGATCGGCATCATCGTGCTGATCGGCATCGCGGCGAAGAACGGTATTTTGATCGTCGAGTTCGCGAACCAATTACGCGATGCCGGGCGATCGATCCGCGAGGCGGTGCACGAGGCAACGGTTGTGCGGTTCCGCCCGATCCTGATGACGAATTTGGCGACCGCCATGGGCGCGGTGCCGCTGGTGCTCTCCACCGGCGCCGGCGCGGCGAGCCGGGTGACGATCGGCACCGTCATCGTGAGCGGCGTGCTCGTCTCGATGATCCTCACGCTCTTCGTCATCCCGATGCTCTACATGCTGTTCGCGCGGTTCACGCGCTCGCCCGAAGCCGTGTCGCGCGAAATGGCGGCGTGGGAAGCGGCAAATCCGGGCCTTCGCGCCGACGGGCAGGCGGCCGCCGAATAGCTACCCCAGAAAATTCTCCTCGAACGCCTTGGCCGCGTCGTCCCAACCGAAGCCGCGCTGCTGCTGGAGCGCGCCCGTATGGGCGTGCTGCCATGCCGCGTCATCCACGAGCAGGCGGATCGCCGCAGCGGCGAACGTCTCGTCGTCGGGCGCGACCGCGCCGGTGATGCCGTCGATCACGCGTTCGCTCAAGGAACCGATCGGCTTGACGACGGCGGGAACGCCGAGCGCCTGGGCCTCGCCGACTGCGAGGCAGTAGGTCTCGCCGGGATCGCCGCGATAGAGCATCACGCGCGCGGCCGCGAGCGCCGGGATCAGCTCACGCTTGGGGCGCGGGGCGAAGACTCGGACGCCGTGCTCTCCGGCGGCCTTCGCCTTGGCGAGGATCTCCTCCATCGCCGCAGCCTTGGGGTTCGCGCTGCCACCGTAGACCGATGCGCCCGCAAAAATGTGCAGTTCGGCGGCCGGCACCGCCGGGCGGATGCGTGCGACCCAGAGGTCGATCAGCCAATCGAGGCCGCGCAGCGGGTTCGAGGTGAAGATCGCGGTCGGCGGCGGCGGCTCGCTCACGGGCGCGCCCGCGCGGAACGGCTCATCGATCCCGTAAGGGATGATCACCCGCCCGCCAGAGGGTGCCCAGGCTGGGTAGGTGCCCGCGTGATACGTGCCGGAGAAGACGATCGCTGGCCGCGTCAGCCAGAGGCGCCAGAGGAAGCGCGTCTTCAGGAGATAGTGCGCGGGATTGTGGATCCAGAGGACCTGACGGCGCGCCTGCGGCATCCAGCGGATCAGCCGCCAGCTGCGATTGGCGATAAAGAGGTCCGCCGCATCGGGCGGTCCCTCGCTAAGCGGGCGCCAGGCAACGCCGCGATGGGTGAGGGTCTCCTCCGACGAGGTAAACGCCGTCACGTCGTGGCCGCGCGCGGCGAAGGCGTTCAGGAGATTGACGCAGGCGCTCTCTGCGCCGCCCAGGGGGCGTTCCTCCGCGATCCGCCCGTTGAAGGCGATGCCGTCATCGGCAAAGACGATGCGGCTCATTTGGCGGCGCGCTCGCGGGCGGCGGCGATCTCGCGCGCCTTCAGGTAGGTGAGCAGCGGGTAGAGCGCGGCGAAAGCGCCCAAGGCGATCCCGTAAAAGCCTTCGCGGTACCCGGCGCGCGCGACGTAGGACTTATAGAAGCGCGAAAAGATCCGCCGGAACGTGCCCCAACCCGAGCCAATCTTGCCGGCGGCGACCGCATCGCGCGCGGCGGCATCGCTATAGCGGTTGAGACGCGCGAAGGTGTCGGAAAGGCTCGCGTCCACGTAATGGCGGATGGGCGCGGCGAGGCGCGCACGGGCGCCGGTGAGCGTCACGCCCGGGTGGACGGAGTGGTTCTCCCAGCGCTTGCAGCCTTTCTCGAAGAGGCACCATTTCGCCGCGACGCCGTTATAGGCGCCCCAGCCATGCTTCACGAGCCGCGCGCCGATGTAATTGTCGAACGGGATCAGCACGCAGCCGGGCTCGGCCGTCGGCAGGAACGCCTTGATCGCTTCCGCCAGCGCAGGCGTCGCGCGCTCGTCGGCGTCGAGTTCGAGGATCCAGGGTCCCGCGCAGGCATCGATCCCCGCGTTGCGGCGGTCGCCCTCGTCGGGCCAGGCGCCCTCGAGGCAGCGCGCGCCGGCGGCGGCCGCGATGGCGCGCGATCCGTCCGTGCAGCGATCGAGCACGACGACGATCTCATCGGCGAAGGCGCAGGAGGCGAGGCACGCGGCCAAGTTCTTCTCCTCATTGTGCACGACAATGAGGGCAGTCAGGCGCGGTGGCGTCACTGCGCCGCCTCTGGCTGCTGGACCCGGCCGAAGGCGAGGCGCGTGGGCGAAACCGTGCCGCCCGAGATCACCATCGCCATCGCCTCTTCCATTGTGAGGTTCGTCGGCACCAGGCGGTCGACGGGCACGATTTCGAGGTAGCCCGACGTCGGGTTCGGGGTCGTCGGCACGTAGACGGCGGCGAGCTGCTCACCGGTCTCGGGGTCCATGAAGGTGCGCGTGACGAGCCCGATCGCGCGCGCATGGGCATGGGGAAATTCGATCAGCACCACGCGCTCGGCATCCGTGGGCTTGGTCTGGAAGGCGACGACGAGCTGTTTCGTCGAGGCGTAGATCGTCTGAACGAGCGGGATGCGCGCGATCAGGCTTTCGATCCAGGCAATCATCTGCTGGCCGACGACGAACGTCGCGAGCAACCCGATGAGGTAAAGAAGGATCAGGACGACGAGCGCGGCGATGGCCGAGAACACATAGGGCGTCAGCAGGAAATCGGCGATCTCTGGCGATTCCGGGCGAATCCAGGCCGCCATCCCCACGATCAGGGGCTTGCCGGTCGAGGAAAGCAGGCTGAACAGCAGGTCGAAAATGAACCAGACGGCGATCAGCGGGAAGATCGTCAGGACGCCCGCGACCAGATTGCCGCGGATGCCGAAGGTGAAGCGCCGCTTGGGTTCCATTTGCATGTCGCGCACTCCCCCTTCTCCTCGATCCGGGAATGAAGGCGAAAACTTATTGCGTGCCTGACTTTTCGTTGCAATGTCCCAGGTTCGCACGCGCCATGGTTCGGGGCGAGCGTGGCGCTATTGAGGCTTCGCGCAGGCGCGGGCCCGGATGAGGACCGGAAGAGGGGGCCGCGGCTTGGCGATTTTCGAGAAGGGCATTCTTCCCCGGCTCTATTGGCGGTTCATGCACAAATATTTTGCGCAGGACCTGCTGATCGACCTCAAGCTCGCCGCCAAGCGCGAGGCCGTCGCCTATATCCAGGAGCACATGGGCGAGGCGCTCATCTTCAAGGACCGTTTCGCGCAGCTGAGCTTTGCCTTCAAAGACACGCAGGTGCCGGGCCTCGTGCTCGAGTTCGGAGTCGAGAAGGGCGCCTCCCTCACGCTCCTCGCCGAGCTCGCGGGCAGCCGGACGGTGCATGGGTTCGATGCCTTCCAGGGCCTCCCCGATCACTGGTCCGGGACCTTTGAGACGCAGGGCAAGTTCGACATGGGCGGCAAGCCGCCCGAGGTGCCGGCGAACGCGCGGCTCCATATCGGCTGGTTCGACGAGACGCTGCCCAAATTCCTCGCCGAGACGAACGATCCGGTCGCGTTCCTCCATGTCGATTGCGACATCTATCCCTCGACGAAGACGATCTTCTCGCTCCTGGGCGAGCGGCTGCAGGCGGGCGCGACGATCGTGTTCGACGAATATTTCAATTATCCCGGCTGGCGGGCGCACGAGTTCAAGGCGTTCCAGGAATGGATCGCAGCGAGTGGGCGGCGCTATCGCTATCTTGGCTTCACCAGTGAAAAAGGGCATGTGGCCGTCCGCATGCTCTAGACTGGCCCGCGCGCCCGTTGAGGGCCGCATCCCGTGTCGATCGAGACCCCGCTCCCCATGACGAACCGCATCCTCGTCACGTCCGCGCTGCCGTACATCAACGGCGTGAAGCATCTGGGCAATCTTGTCGGCTCGATGCTGCCGGCGGATGTCTATTCGCGTTTCCAGCGGCAAAGGCTGGGGGCGGAAAACGTCCTCTTCATCTGCGCGACCGACGAGCACGGAACGCCGGCGGAGCTCGCCGCCCTCGAAGAGGGGCTGGCGGTCAGCGATTATTGCGCGAAGTGGCACACCATCCAGAAGACGCTGAGCGAGGGGTTCGGTCTCTCGTTCGACTATTTCGGGCGGTCGTCGTCGCCGGAGAACCACGCGCTGACTCAGAGCTTCGCGCAGGCGCTCTGGGAAGGCGGGTACCTGGAGGAGCGCACGACGCGGCAAGTGTTCAGTCCGACCGACGGGCGGTTCCTGCCCGACCGCTATGTGATCGGCACGTGCCCCCATTGCGGCTATGACCGCGCGCGCGGCGATCAGTGCGAGAATTGCACGCGCGTGCTCGATCCCGTCGATCTCATCGCGCCGCGCTCGGCGCTGTCGGGTTCGCCCGATATCGAGATCCGCGATTCAAAGCATCTGTTCCTCAAGCAGACGGCGTTCGAGGTGCGCCTGCGGGAATGGATCGAGGGCAAGCGCGCCGAGTGGCCCTCGCTCGTCACCTCGATCGCGCTCAAATGGCTGGACGAGGGGCTTCAGGATCGCGGCATCACGCGCGATTTGTCGTGGGGCGTGCCGGTCAATGCGGCGGCCTGGGGTGCCAATCCGTCCGGCGCGAAGCCGGATGTCGAGGGCCTCACGGGCAAGGTCTTCTATGTCTGGTTCGACGCGCCGATCGCCTATATCGGCGCGAGCGCGCAATGGGGCAAGGCGACGGGCGGCGACTTCGAATCCTGGTGGAGGGGCGAGGCGGCGCGCGATGTCACCTATGTCGAGTTCATGGGCAAGGACAACGTGCCGTTTCACACGGTGGGGTTTCCCTGCACGCTCCTGGGCGTCAACGACGCACTGCCGCCGGCCGCGCACTGGAAGCTCGTCGATGAGCTGAAGGGCTTCAACTGGCTCACCTATTACGGCGGCAAATTCTCAACGAGCCAGAAGCGCGGCGTCTTCATGGACCGCGCGCTCGAATTGCTGCCGGCCGATTATTGGCGCTGGTATCTCATCGCGAATGCGCCGGAAGGCAGCGACAGTTCGTTCACCTGGCCGCTGTTCGCCGCGACCGTGAACAAGGATCTTGCCGACGTGCTCGGCAATTTCGTCAACCGGGTGCTCAAATTCGCGGTGGCGCGCTTCGAGGGCGTGGTGCCGGAGGGCGGTCAATGGGGCGAGGCCGAGCATGCGCTCGCCAAGGCGCTCGACCAGCGGCGGACCCAGCTCGGCGATCTCCTCGCGGCGCGCGAGTTCCGCAAGGCCGCGCAGGAGCTGCGCGCGATCTGGGTGCTGGGCAACGAATATATCACGGAGGCCGCGCCCTGGACGGCGATCAAGACCGATCGCGACAAGGCCGCGATGGCGGTGCGGCTCGGCGTCAATCTCATCCATCTGACGGCGCATTTTTCCTCGGCGTTCATTCCCGCGAGCGCGCACGCGATCCACACGGCCGTCAACGGCGCGGTCGATCTTCTTCCCTGGCCGGGCGGGCCCATCGCGGACGAGCTCACGCAGATCGGGCCGGGGCACCGCTTCGCCGTTCCGGACCTCCTCTTCAGGAAAATCGACGACGCGCAGGTCGCGGCCTGGGAGGCGGAATTCGGCGGGGAGGGATGACCACGCAGCGGTTGCGTTTGGTTGTGGCAGTCGCGGTCTTGTAATGTTCGCTCAATGTTCTATATTTTTTATATTGGCATTGATGCGCGGTTCGGGGCCGCGCAGCCCTTGATCCTTTCCGATCCGTTATGGTTGAGGTAGGTTTGTGCTGGAATGGCACGGTGGAATCGGACGGGAGACGGGGCGTTGATCGACCTTCGGCGTTTTGTGGGGGCGGCCATCATGGGGGCAGCGCTGCTAGCCCCCACTGTCGCGGTGGCGCGCGAGCCAGGGCTCGCGTTCGGGGATTGGACGATCCTGGCGAGCGATGTCGCGGAGCGTCTCTGGGACAAGCTGGGTGAGGTGAAACCGCGTCCGCTGACCGCCCAGGAAGGCAGTCAGGTCGGCGCGACGCCGGAGCTGACGGATTACATGGAAGCGCGGATCCTCTCGCGCATTCCGGAAGACATTCAGCCCTATTTCGATCTGCTGCTCTATGTGAGCCGGGCGACCGAGGGGCCATACTCGCAGCGGCTCTATGTCTATGAGCGCTCGCCGGACGGGCTAGGGTTCCGGCCTTACGCGCAGTGGCTGGTCTCGACGGGCCGCGAACAGGAAGAGAAATACTGGACCGGCACGCCGGACGGCATGTTCAAGCTCGATCCCAATCGCATGCAGGAGATGCGCGTTTCCTATCAATGGGGAACGCCGATGCCCTGGACGATGTTTTGGGACGCCGAGTTCAACGGCAAACTGACGGGCTATGCCATTCATGGCGCAGGCGACGACAAGGATATCCAGCAACTTGGCCAGCGCGCGTCGGCGGGTTGTGTGCGGCTCCATCCCGAGCAGGCGGCGGATCTTTTCCGCAAGGTGCGGCGCGAAACCTGGGGCAAGGTTCCGGTCTTCCCCTATGACCGCTTCACCGATTCGACCGCGCTCGACGGGCGCGCGAAGCGCCGCGCCGACGGCTCGATCATGCTCACACGCGGCTATCGCACGTTGCTCGTGATCGAGAATTTCAGCGGCGGGCCGGAGACTCCGGTGCGCAGCGACACGGTCGCGACGGCGTACTGACCGGCTCAGCGATTTTTCTGACGGATCGCGTAGAGCGCGACGGCGACGGCATTCGAGACATTGAGGCTCGGCATGTCCGGCGTCGTTGGGAGCGCGGCGAGGAACGCGCAGCGCTCGCGCGTCAGGCGGCGGAGCCCTTCGCCCTCCGCGCCCGCGACGAGGGCGACATCGCCCGAGACGTCCATGGACTCGAGCGGCTGGGCGGCCTCATCGGCAAGTCCGACGGTCGTGAAGCCGGCGTCCGCCATTTCCTCCAGCGTCCGGGCGAGATTGACGACGCGGATGACGGGGACGAGATCGACCGCGCCGGAGGCGGCGCGGGCAAGGGTCGCCGTCAAGGGCGGGGCGTGGCGGTCCTGGAGGATCACCGCCGCCGCGCCGAAAGCGGCGGCCGAGCGGATGATCGCGCCCACATTGTGCGGGTCCGTCACCTGATCGAGAATGACGGCGAGGCGACGTCCGGCGGGCGCGTCCAGCAGCGCCTCGAGACCGAGCGGCTCGAGCGGCGCGACCTGCAGCGCGATGCCCTGATGGACCGCATGGTCGCCGAGGAGCGCGGCGAGGGCGCCGGGTTTCAGCCGCTCCGTGGCGGTGCCGCGCGCGGTAAGGAGCGGCTCGAACTCGCCGGCCGCGTTCGGCTCGATCGCCGCCTTGCGGATCACGCGGCGCGGATTAGCGAGGGCGAGCCGGCAGGCGTGGCGCCCATAAATCCAATCCGCGCCTGCGGCAGCAGGCGGCGGCGCACCGCGTCCATGTCGGTCTGAGCGGGCGGCTTTAGGGGGGCGGTGGCGAGACATTGTCGGGGACACTCCGGATCGGTGCAGCTTATTGACATGACTTCTCAAATCACCAATATGCGCGTTCCGCCGCAGCGGATGGGCCGTCTGCGGTGGGTTTACTTTGCTCGAAGGTCAGGAATCGGTGCGTTGCCACCGCGATCGGTCATCTCGGTTGCGGGCGGCAAAGTGTTCTGGGAAGACGGAGACCTCAAAGTTTGGAGGGGTGCCCGAGTGGCTAAAGGGGACGGACTGTAAATCCGTTGGCTACGCCTACGTTGGTTCGAATCCAACCCCCTCCACCATCTTGGTCGCATCCCATGGGCGTTCGCGGGTGTAGCTCAATGGTAGAGCAGAAGCCTTCCAAGCTTACGACGAGGGTTCGATTCCCTTCACCCGCTCCAGTCCTTCGTGGGTTTGCAGGCGCCGGGCGCCGCACGGTTTGAGTCGTCGAAGAGGGCTATTCAGCGATGTCGAAGGCGAAGTTTGAGCGGACGAAGCCGCACTGCAACATTGGGACGATTGGCCATGTTGATCACGGCAAGACGTCGTTGACGGCGGCGATCACGAAGGTTTTGGCGGAGACGGGCGGGGCGACGTTTA
>WGNU01000006.1 GCA_016124385.1 Alphaproteobacteria bacterium
GACGGACGTGACGGGGATCGTGACGCTTCCTGAGGGCACGGAGATGGTGATGCCGGGGGACAACGTGACAGTGGACGTCAAGCTGATCGTTCCGATCGCGATGGAAGAGAAGCTGCGTTTCGCGATCCGCGAGGGCGGACGCACCGTCGGCGCCGGCGTCGTCGCTAAGGTGATCAAGTAGACAAGCGCAGGCGCGTCGGCTTTCCGGCGATCAGGGAATAATGACAATGCAACCGCAAAATATCCGGATCCGGCTGAAGGCCTATGATCACCGCATTCTCGACGCGTCGACGCGCGAGATCGTCAACACGGCGAAGCGGACGGGCGCCAAGGTGCGCGGGCCGATCCCGCTGCCCAATCACATCGAAAAGTTCACGGTCAACCGGTCGGTGCATGTCGACAAGAAGAGCCGTGAACAGTTCGAGATCCGGACACACAAGCGGTTGCTCGACATCGTCGATTGGAACCCCCAGACGGTCGACGCGCTGATGAAGCTCGACCTCGCGGCGGGCGTCGACGTCGAGATTAAGCTCTAGGGCTCGGGAGCGCGGGATCTAGCAATGAGAACGGGATTGATCACCCAGAAGCTGGGAATGACCCGGATTTTCTCCGACGACGGACGGCACATCCCTGTGACCGTTCTGAAGGTAGAGGGAGTTCAGGTCGTCGCACAGCGCACGGTGGAGAAAGATGGCTACACAGCCGTTCAGCTCGGTGCGGGCTTCCAAAAGCCGCAGCGGATGACGCAGGCTATGCGCGGCCATTTCGCGAAGTCGCAAGTGGAGCCTAAGCGCAAGCTGGCGGAGTTTCGGGTGAGCCCGGAAAATCTGCTCCAGGTGGGCGATGAGATCACGGCGGACCATTTCATTCCCGGGCAGCTTGTCGACGTGTCGGGCCTGTCGATCGGCAAAGGGTTCGCCGGTGCGATGAAGCGGCATAATTTCCGCGGCCTGGAGGCGAGCCACGGCGTTTCGATCAGCCATCGCAGCCACGGTTCGACAGGCGGCCGGCAGGATCCAGGCAAGACGTTCAAGAACAAGAAGATGGCCGGCCATCTCGGTCAGGAGATCGTCACGACGCAGAATGTCGCGGTCGTGCGGACCGATGTCGAGCGGGGCCTCATTCTCGTTCGCGGTTCGGTGCCTGGCGCCAAGGGAAGCTGGGTGA
This sequence comes from Alphaproteobacteria bacterium, assembly GCA_016124385.1. GTDB lineage: Bacteria > Pseudomonadota > Alphaproteobacteria > Micropepsales > Micropepsaceae > JACADY01. Next base: position 1,168 of record WGNU01000006.1, read on the forward strand.
TGGTGCGCGACGCGGTCAAGCGGACGCGCCCGAAGGAGGCGCCGATGCCGGGTGCCGTTCGCCGCCGCGAGGGTGGCGCGCAAGAGGAGGCGCCGGCGTCATGAAGAGCAAGGTAATCACGCTTGACGGTGCCGAGGCCGGCGAGATCGATCTCGACGAGGCGATCTTTGGGCTTGAGCCGCGTACGGACATTCTCCACCGCGTCGTGACGTGGCAGCTCGCGAAACGGCGGGCTGGCACACGGCGTACGAAGACGCGCGGTGAAATCGATCGCACTAAGAAGCGGCTCTATCGGCAAAAGGGAACGGGCAACGCGCGGCACGGTCCGGCCTCGGCGCCGCAGTTCCGGGGCGGCGGTCGTGCGATGGGTCCGGTCGTGCATAGCCATGAGATCGACCTGCCCAAGAAGGTGCGGGCACTCGGCCTCAAGCATGCGCTGTCTTCCAAGGCGAAGGAGCAAAAGCTGGTCATCGTCGATTCCGTCGATTTGTCGGTGGCGAAGACGAAGCTGGTTGCGAAGGCGATGAAGGATCGGGGCTGGTCGTCCGCGCTCATCATCGATGGTGCGGAAGTGAACGAGAATTTCGCGCGCGCGAGCCGCAATCTATGGCAGCTGCACGTGCTGCCGATTGCGGGTCTCAACGTCTACGACATTCTCAAACGCGACACGCTCGTGCTGACACGGGCGGGCGTTGCGGCGATCGCGGAGCGCCTGGCATGAGCCCCGACACGCATTACGACGTGATCCTGTCGCCGGTCGTGACGGAAAAGTCGACGGCGGCCTCAGAGCACTCGCAGGTCGTCTTCAAGGTCGCGTTAGAGGCCACCAAACCGCAGATCAAGGCGGCGGTCGAAGCGTTGTTCAAGGTGAAGGTGACGGCCGTCAATACGATCGTTCAGAAGGGTAAGCGCAAGCAGTTCCGCGGCGCTCCCTTCAAGAAGAGCGATTTCAAGAAGGCCATCGTAACGCTTGCCGAAGGGCAGACGATCGATGTGACGACGGGGCTCTGAGGCGATGGCACTCAAGAACTACAATCCGATTACCCCGGGCATGCGCGGTCTCGTGCTGATCGACCGCAGCGCGCTCTACAAGGGCAAGCCCGAGAAGAAGCTGACTGTCGGCAAGTCGGAAAAGGCGGGCCGCAACAATACTGGCCGCGTGACGCTGCGCTGGCGCGGCGGTGGGCACAAGCAGTCCTATCGCCTCGTCGATTTCAAGCGGCGCAAGTTCGACATGCCCGCGAGCGTCGAGCGCATCGAGTATGATCCGAACCGCTCGGCCTTCATCGCGCTCATCAAGTACAGCGATGACGTGGTCTCTTACATTCTCGCGCCGCAGCGCCTGCAAGTGGGCGACACAGTGGTCGCCGGCGAACGCGTCGACGTGAAGCCAGGAAACGCGATGCCGCTGGGTTCGATGCCGGTCGGCACGATCGTTCATAACGTGGAATTTAAGCCAGGGGCCGGCGGGAAGATCGCGCGGGCGGCGGGAACCTACGCGCAGCTCGTCGGCCGCGACCAAGGCTATGCGACATTGAAGCTGTCATCCGGCGAGACGCGGCGCGTGCACCTGACCTGCATGGCGACGGTCGGCGCGGTATCCAATCCGGATCATTTCAACGAAGTGATCGGCAAGGCGGGGCGCAACGTCTGGAAGGGGCGCCGCCCCTCCGTTCGCGGTACGGCGATGAATCCGGTTGATCACCCGCATGGCGGCGGTGAAGGCCGCACCAAGGGCGGCCGCAATCCGGTGACGCCGTGGGGCAAAGGCACGAAGGGTGTGCGGACCCGCAAGAACAAGCGCACGGATAAGTTCATTGTCCGCAGCCGGCACCTGAAGAAGGCGAAGGGCTAGGGAAGAGCGAAATGTCACGATCCGTTTGGAAAGGCCCGTTCGTCGACGGCTATCTGCTGAAGAAGGCGGAAGCCGCACGTGGTTCCGGCCGCAAGGACGTCATCAAGATCTGGAGCCGTCGTTCGACGATCCTGCCGCAATTCGTCGGTCTCACATTCGGCGTCTACAACGGCAAGAAGCACATTCCGGTCCTCGTGACGGAGGACATGGTGGGTCACAAATTCGGCGAATTCTCGCCGACGCGCACCTTCTACGGCCACACGGCCGACAAGAAGGCGAAGAAGGGTTAGGCGAGGAAGAGCGATGAGCAAACCGTCACGCCCGCGCGAGAAGAGTTTGGCCGATACGGAGGCGCGCGCCATCGGGCGCATGCTGCGCGTGTCGCCGCGCAAGCTCAATCTCGTGGCCGAGACCATTCGCGGCAAGAAGGTGCAGTCGGCGCTGGCCGAGCTGACGTTCTCGAAGAAGCGGATCGCGCAGTCGGTGAAGAAGATCCTGCAATCGGCGATCGCGAATGCTGAGAACAACCACGACCTTGATGTCGATGCGCTGATCGTCAAGGAAGCCTATGTTGGTAAGAACATCACGCTGAAGCGTTTTCACGCGCGCGGCCGTGGTCGCGGCGCACGCATCTTGAAGCCGTTCGCCGAGATTACGATCGTCGTGCGGCAGGCTGAGGAGGCCGCGTAATGGGGCAGAAGGTCAACCCGGTAGGATTTCGTCTCGGCATCAACCGGACGTGGGATTCGCGCTGGTTCGCCTCGCGCGGGGAATACGCAAAGCTGCTCCATGAAGACATGGCGATGCGCAAGCTCCTGCATGAGCGGCTGAAGCAGGCGGGAGTCGCGCGGATCGTCATCGAGCGGCCGCACAAGAAGTGCCGCGTGACGATCTATTCCGCTCGGCCGGGTGTCGTCATTGGGCGCAAGGGTGCAGACATCGAGAAGATGCGGTCCGAGCTCGCGCGGATGACGGACAGCGAGGTCATTCTCAACATCGTTGAAATCCGCAAGCCCGAGGTCGATGCGCGGCTGGTGGCGGAATCGATCGCGCAGCAGCTTGAGCGCCGCGTCTCGTTCAGGCGCGCGATGAAGCGCGCGGTGCAATCGGCGATGCGCCTTGGCGCGAAGGGCATCCGGATCAATTGCGGCGGGCGTCTGGGCGGTGCGGAAATCGCGCGGGTCGAGTGGTACCGCGAGGGGCGGGTGCCTCTTCACACGCTGCGTGCCGATATCGATTTCGGCCGTGCAACAGCGCACACGGCCATGGGCACGTGCGGCGTGAAGGTTTGGATATACAAAGGCGACGTGATGGAGCACGACCCGATGGCGCAGGATAAGCGCCTCAATGAGGGTCAGGACGCGCCGCGCGCGCGGCCGGCGGCTTAGAGGTCTAGCGAGCGATGCTGCAACCGAAGAAGACAAAGTTTCGCAAGGCGTTCAAGGGCCGCATTCACGGTAAGGCCAAGGGCGGCACCATGCTCAATTTCGGCGAGTATGGGCTGAAGGCGATTGAACCTGAGCGGATTACGGCGCGGCAGATCGAAGCCGCGCGGCGCGCGATCGTGCGCCATATGAAACGAGCCGGGCGGATCTGGATCCGGGTGTTCCCGGATGTGCCGGTGTCCAAGAAGCCTGCCGAAGTCCGCATGGGTTCGGGCAAGGGTGCGCCTGAGTTCTGGGCCGCCCGCGTGAAGCCAGGGCGGATCATCTTTGAGATCGACGGTGTCGATGCCGCGACGGCGAAAGAGGCGATGCGGCTCGGTGCTCGCAAGCTTCCGATCGCGTGCCGCTTCATCGCGCGCGTCGGGCACTGAGGACTAGGCCATGGCCAAGACAGAGAAGCGATCGATTACCGATCTCCGCGCGCTGACCGAAGACCAGCTTAGCGACGAGATCGGCAAGCTGAAGAAAGAGCAGTTCAATCTGCGCTTTCAGCGCGCGACGGGGCAGCTGGAGAACACCGCGCGCGTGCGTGTCGTGCGGCGCGAGATCGCGCGGCTGAAGACGGTCATGAGCCAGAAATTGAAATCCGCGCAGGGCGCGGCCTAAACGAGCAAGGACGAACGAGAAAGATGCCGAAGCGGATTCTCCAGGGCGTCGTCGTGAGCGACAAGAACGAAAAGACGGTCGTCGTGTCCGTCGAGCGGCGGTTCGTGCATCCGCTGCTCGGCAAGATCGTGCGGCGGTCGAAGAAGTATCACGCGCATGACGATGCCGGAAAATTCAAGGTCGGCGACACGGTGCGCATTCAGGAATGCCGCCCGATGTCGAAGTTGAAGCGCTGGGAGGTCGTCGCGGAGTAAGGCGTCTTCGCCTTGGTTCCGCGTATGCAGGAAAGTGTTTGAGAGATGATCCAGCAGACAACCAACCTCGACGTTGCCGACAATTCGGGCGCGCGACGCGTGATGTGTATCAAGGTGCTTGGCGGCGCGAAGCGGAAATACGCCTCGATCGGCGACATCATTGTCGTTTCAATCAAAGAAGCTATCCCGCGAGGCCGCGTGAAGAAGGGTGATGTGATGAAGGCGGTTGTCGTGCGGACGGCGGCGAGCATTCGCCGGCCGGACGGGTCGATCATCCGGTTCGACCGGAATGCGGCCGTTCTCATCAACAACCAAGGCGAGCCGGTGGGAACGCGCATTTTCGGGCCCGTCACGCGCGAATTGCGCGGGAAGAACCACATGAAGATCGTCAGCCTCGCGCCGGAGGTGCTCTAGGCATGGCCGCCAAAATTCGCAAAGGCGATCGGGTGATCGTCATTACTGGCCGTGACAAGGGCAAGACCGGTCAGGTGCTCAAAGTTATGCCGGACGAAGGGCGCGCCATCGTGCAGGGCGTCAATATCGTCAAGCGACACAAGCGCCAGACTCAGCGGGAGCAAGGAGGGATCGTCTCCAAGGAGGGTCCGATCCACCTGTCCAATATTTCGCTGGTTGATCCGAAATCCAGCGCCGCGACGCGGGTCGGGTTCAAGATTCTAGCAGACGGACGCAAGGTCCGCTTCGCGAAGGCTTCCGGAGAGACGATCGATGGCTAAGAAGGAAGATCCGAAAGGCGGGAAGGCTAAGGCGCCGCGCGGCGCTGGAGGTCCCCCTCCGACGAAGAAGGAAGCGAAGATCCAGGCGCGCGGAGGCCAGCAGGAGCTGGTCGCGGCGGGGCCGAGCGATTCCAGCCGTGCGCGCGAGACGCCGCCCGACGCGAAGACCTATGTCCCGCGGCTGAAGACGCGGTACCTCGATGTCGTTCGTCCGAAAATGGTCGAGAAGTTCGGTTACAAGAACATCATGCAGGCGCCGAAGCTCGACAAAATCGTCATCAACATTGGTGTCGGCGAAGCGACGGCGGATACAAAGAAGGTTCAGTCGGCCGCTCGCGATCTCACCCTTCTCTCAGGCCAGAAGGCGGTCATCACGCGGGCACGCAAATCAATTGCGACCTTCAAGGTGCGCGAGAACATGCCGCTCGGTTGCAAGGTCACGCTTCGCAAGGCGCGGATGTACGAGTTCCTTGACCGGCTGGTGACGATTGCGCTGCCGCGCGTCCGGGACTTCCGCGGCATCTCGCCGAAGAGTTTCGATGGCCGTGGCAACTACGCGCTGGGCCTGAAGGAACACATCGTCTTTCCCGAAATCGACTACGACCGCGTCGAGCAGGTTTGGGGCATGGACATCATCATTTGTACGACGGCGGAAAGCGATGCGGAGGCCAAAGAGCTTCTGAGCGGCTTCCAGATGCCGTTCACGTCGTAAGAGGACACGCGAACATGGCCAAGACCTCGGCAGTGGAACGCAACAAGCGGCGCGAGCGGCTGGTGAAGAAGTATGGGCCGAAGCGCGAGGCGCTGAAGGCGATCGCCGACGATCTGTCGCGGCCGGCGGAGGAACGGTTCGCCGCGCGCCTCAAGCTTGCCAAGCTCCCACGCAACTCATCGAAGGTGCGTCTGCGCAATCGGTGCGAGCTCACCGGTCGTCCGCGCGCCTTTTATCGCAAGCTCAAACTCTCGCGGATCATGCTTCGCGATCTGTCCCTCATGGGTCAGATCCCAGGCATGGTGAAGTCGAGCTGGTAAGGTAAGCCATCCCATGATGACAGATCCGCTGGGCGATATGTTGACCCGCATCCGCAATGCGCAGCTTCGTGGCCTGCAGACCACGACGTGCCCGGCCTCGCGGTTGCGCGCCAACGTGCTCGAAGTCCTGCAGACCGAAGGCTATATCCGCGGCTACGCGGAGATCGAAAAGGCAGGCAAGCGCGACCTTGAGATCGAGCTCAAATATTTCGAAGGCACGCCGGTCATTCGCGAAATCCAGCGCGTCTCGAAGCCGGGTCGCCGGGTCTATACGGGCGCGAAAGATCTGAAGCCCGTTCGGAATGGGCTTGGCATTTCGATCGTGTCGACGCCGAAGGGCGTCATGTCCGATGCCGCCGCGCGCGATGCGAATGTGGGCGGCGAAGTGCTGTGCCAGGTGTTCTAAGAAGGGAGGGCGGCCTCCGGGCTGCCTTCAAGGGATAAGACGATGTCTCGGATTGGCAAGAAGCCGGTTGCACTGCCCAAGGGCGTCAGTGCCACGATCGCCGGCCAGGATGTGAAAGTGAAAGGGCCGAAGGGCGAATTGTCCTTTCGGCTCGTGGAAGACCTCATTGCCAAGATGGACAAAGACGAGGTGCAGGTCGAAATCCGCGAGGGTGTCGATGATATGCTGCGCGCTCGCGCGATGTGGGGCATGAGCCGTACGCAGATCAACAACATGGTGGTCGGCGTGAGCCAGGGTTTCTCGCAGGCGCTCGAGATCAACGGCGTCGGCTACAAGGCGGCGGTCCAGGGCAAGACGCTGAACCTTCAGCTCGGATATAGCCACGACATCAATTTCCCGATCCCGAGTGGCATCGAGATCAAGTGCGAGAGGCCGACCGCGATCCTGGTCTCGGGGATCAACAAGCAGCAGGTCGGGCAAATCTCGGCGCAGATCCGCATGTTCCGGCAACCGGAACCCTATGGCGGCAAGGGCATTAAATATGCGGAGGAGACGATCCGCCGCAAAGAAGGCAAGAAGAAGTAGAGGCGCACGGCGATGGACAAGACGAAGATGCTCTTTGAGCGACGGAAGGTCCGCACGCGGTATCGGCTGCGTCTCCGCGCCGGCGGGCGACCGCGCCTGTCGGTCTTCCGGTCGGGTAAGCATATCTATGCCCAGGTGATCGACGATCAGAAGGGCGAGACCGTGGTGGCTGCTTCGTCGCTGGAAAAGGCCTCCCGCGAAACATTGTCAAAGGGCAGCGATGTCGCGGCGGCCGCCTTCGTTGGAAAGCTGGTCGCCGAACGGGCCGTGACGAAGGGTATCAAGGATGTCGTCTTCGATCGCGGCGCCTACATCTATCATGGCCGCGTGAAAGCGCTGGCCGACGCCGCCCGTGAGGGCGGCCTCAATTTCTAAGGATCTGACGAATGGCGCGTGAAGGTCGGGATCGTGAGCAGCGGGACGGTGGCGAGTTCACCGACAAGCTCGTGCACATCAACCGCGTGGCGAAGGTCGTCAAGGGCGGCAAGCGGTTCGGGTTTGCCGCGCTGGTCGTGCTGGGAGACCAAAAAGGCCGGGTCGGTTTTGGTCATGGCAAGGCGCGCGAAGTGCCGGAGGCCATCCGCAAGGCGACGGATCAGGCCAAACGCGGTCTCGTGCGCGTTCCTCTGCGCGAAGGTCGGACGCTCCATCACGAGGTCGAGGGCCATTGGGGCGCGGGTCGCGTGATCCTGCGGCCGGCACCGGCGGGAACGGGGATCATCGCGGGCGGACCGCTGCGCGCGATCTTTGAATCGCTCGGCGTGCAGGATGTCGTCGCGAAGTCGGTTGGTACGTCCAATCCCTACAACATGGTGCGCGCGACATTCGACGGACTTACGCGATCGACGTCGCCGAAGGCGATCGCGGCTAAGCGGGGCAAGTCTGTCAGCGAGATTCTGTCGCGGCGCCGCGAGTCCGCGGTCGAATACAGCGAGTAAGCGAGCCCGATGACCCAGAAGAAGACACTGACCGTCGTCCAAGTGAAGTCGGCAAACCGGCGTCCTAAGGATCAGGGCGCGACGTTACGCGGGCTTGGTCTCACGGGGCCGCATAGCCGCAAGACGCTCGAGGACACGCCGTCCGTCCGAGGCATGATCTCGAAGGTTCACCATCTCGTTCGCGTCGAAGGCGAGAACTGATTGAGGCGGGGAGGCAATGGCCTCCGCCAGGGAGTTGGACATGCGACTGAACGAATTGCGGGACAACCCAGGCGCGAGGAAGAAATCCAAGCGCGTCGGTCGTGGGCCGGGCTCTGGCAAAGGCAAGACGTCCGGCCGCGGCGTCAAGGGCGACAAGGCGCGTACCGGTTCGACGGTGAACGGCTTTGAGGGCGGCCAGATGCCGCTGCACATGCGGCTTCCCAAGCGCGGCTTCAACAACGTGTTCGCCCGTGATTTTGCCGTCGTCAATCTAGGGCGCATCGAGGAGGCGGTGAAAGCCGGCCGCCTCGACGTCAACCAGCCGCTGACCGAGGAAGTTTTGGTAAAGGCTGGCGTCTCGCGACGCGGCAAGGACGGGATCCGCCTGTTGGCGAAGGGGACCCTGAGCCTTAAACTGTTTCTGGAGGTGACCGGCGCCTCACAGGCCGCGATCGATGCGGTCGAGAAGCAAGGCGGATCGGTCACGGTCATCGGACTCAAGCCGAAACCGGTGAACAAAGGACGTCCCAACGCCACAGGCAAACGCACAGAGCGTCGGGAAAAAGCGGCAGAGAAGCGCGCACAGCGAGGCGCGGCTGCGGAGGCCTGATCCAGGCAATTCGCTGCCGGCCGCCTAGGGGCTCGGAGAGAACATGGCGTCGGCCGCTGAACAACTAGCAGCCAATCTAAATTTCAGCGCGTTCGCCAAGGCGACGGAGCTGCAGCAACGCATCTGGTTCACGCTGGGCGCGCTCATCATCTATCGCCTCGGGACTTACATCCCGATGCCGGGGATCGACCCGGAAGCACTGGTGCAGATGATGAACCAGACGCGCGGCGGCATCCTAGACATGTTCAACATGTTGGCCGGCGGCGCCGTGGAGCGAATGGCAATCTTTGCGCTCAACATCATGCCGTATATCTCGGCCTCGATCATCGTTCAGCTGCTGACCACCGTCTCTCCCACGCTCGAGCAGCTGAAGAAGGAGGGCGAGCAGGGCCGGAAGCAGATTAATCAGTACACGCGCTACGGCACCGTGTTGCTCGCGGCCGTACAGGCCTTTGGAATCGCGATCGGCCTTGAGAATCAGGGAAGCGTTGTCGTCGAGCCCGGCTTTTTCTTTCGAGTGTCAACCGTCATCACTCTGACGGGCGGCACGATCTTCCTGATGTGGCTCGGGGAGCAGATCACGGCCCGAGGCATCGGTAACGGCATCTCATTGATCATCTTTGCCGGTATCGTGGCTGGCTTTCCTGCGGCGCTGCTGGGCGCCTTTGAGATGGCGCGGACCGGCGCGATGTCGGCCTTCGTGCTCGTCGCGCTCATTGCGATGCTATGTGTCGTTGTTGTTGTCATCGTTTTTATGGAGCGTTCGCAGCGCCGGTTGCTCGTGCAATACCCAAAGCGGCAGGTCGGCAACAAGATGTTTGGTGGCGAGTCCTCGCATCTTCCCCTGAAGATCAACTCTGCAGGCGTCATCCCGCCGATCTTCGCGTCTTCGCTGCTTCTCATGCCGACGACGATCGCAGGGTTCAACCGCGATGGCGCGCCTCAATGGCTCACTGATGTGACGACGTTGCTCGGTCACGGGCAGCCGCTTTACATGGCGCTCTATGGACTTCTCATCATATTTTTCTGTTTTTTCTATACGGCGATCATCATCAATCCGGCGGACACGGCGGACAATCTGAAGAAGTATGGCGGCTTCATCCCTGGCATTCGACCTGGAAAGCGGACTGCGGAGTACATCGACTATGTGCTGACGCGGCTGACTGTCCTTGGGTCGATCTACCTCGCGTGTGTCTGCCTCATCCCTGAATTTTTGATCGCGCAGTACGGCATTTCGCTCTTCGCATTGGGCGGAACGTCGCTCCTCATCATCGTTTCCGTCACGATGGACACTGTCGCCCAAGTTCAGGGCCATCTTCTCGCGCACCAATATGAGGGGCTAATCAAGAAGGCGCGTCTGCGGGGGCCTCGGAAATGAACCTGATCTTGTTAGGCCCCCCTGGCGCCGGGAAGGGTACCCAAGCTAAGCGCCTGGAAGCGCGATTTGGTCTCAAGCAGCTCTCGACCGGCGACATGCTCCGCGCTGCTGTTGCAGCTGGTTCGCCGGTCGGCCAACGCGCCAAGGAGTACATGGATGCCGGCAAGCTGGTGCCAGACGACGTCGTGATCGGCGCCGTTGACGAGCGGATCGAGCAGCCGGACTGCAAGGCCGGTGTTATCTTCGATGGGTTCCCCCGCACGGTCCCGCAAGCGGAGGCATTGGACTCGATGTTGGGCCGCAAGGGGCGGCGGCTCGATGCCGTCGTCGAGCTCAAGGTCGATTCGAGTGCCCTTGTGGACCGGGTCCGAAAGCGGGCGGAAGAGACGCGCGCCTCGGGCGGGCAAGTGCGGGCCGATGACACGCCCGAGACCATGGAGACGCGGCTCCGCGTCTACCATGAGCAGACTTCGCCGCTGATCGCCTACTACGCGAAGCGGGGCATTCTCAAAGCGGTGGACGGTATGGCCACGATCGACAAGGTCAGCGAAGCCATTGAAGCCGCGCTCCCGCTTCCCAAGCAGGGCAGAAATCCGGCATGACGCCAGTTGACGCAGTTCGCATCATGCCTATACTCCGCGCCTTCTCGCGGACCAGTAGGCCCCGCGAGCCCGAGGCGTTTGCCTCCAACCCAGACGTTTCAACCCTCTGAGCAGCCTGGAGATCGACTGTGGCGCGCATCGCTGGCGTGAACATTCCGACGAACAAGCGCGTACACGTTGCGCTGAGGTACATCCATGGTATCGGGCCGAAACACGCTCACGACATCTGCACGAAGATCGGGATCGAGGAGAGCCGGCGCGTCAACCAGCTTTCGGAATCCGAGGTCATCCAGATCCGCGAGACGATCGACCGGGAATATCTGGTGGAAGGCGATCTTCGACGCGAAGTGGCCATGAACATCAAGCGGTTGATGGACCTCGGCAGCTATCGCGGTCTGCGGCACCGGAAGAGCCTGCCGGTTCGCGGACAGCGCACGCACACGAATGCCCGCACCCGCAAGGGTCCGGCCAAACCGATCGCCGGCAAGAAGAAGTAATCGCGCCACACGACGCACGCCAACACGAGACGACATTCCATGGCTGACAAGAAATCCGCTCGCCCCCGCAAGAAGGAGCGAAAGAACATCACGGCCGCCGTGGCTCATGTCAGCGCTTCGTTCAACAATACGATGGTGACGATCACCGACGCGCAGGGCAACGCCATATCATGGTCGTCGTCCGGCGCCATGGGTTTCAAGGGGTCGCGTAAATCGACGCCTTATGCCGCGCAGGTGGCGGCTGAGGATGCAGGCCGCAAAGCGGCCGAGCATGGCGTGAAGACTCTCGAAGTCGAAGTCTCGGGGCCAGGGTCCGGGCGCGAATCGGCGCTTCGCGCGCTTCAGTCCGTTGGCTTCACTATTACGGCGATCCGCGACGTCACCCCGATCCCCCACAATGGCTGCCGCCCCCCGAAGCGGCGGCGAGTTTAAATCGACGTTCGCGGCGCTTTGCCGCGCTCGCGAATGTTTGCAGAAGAGGGAAGCTTCGTGATCCAGAAGAACTGGCAAGAGCTTATCAAACCGACGAAGCTTCAGGTCGAGCAAGGGCATGATCTGCGTCGCGTGGCGACGATCGTGGCCGAGCCGCTTGAGCGCGGGTTTGGCATAACGCTCGGCAATGCTTTGCGGCGCATTCTGCTATCCTCGCTGCAGGGTGCGGCCGTGACGTCGATCCAGATCGACGGCGTGCTGCATGAGTTCTCGTCCATTCCGGGCGTGCGCGAGGATGTGACGGACATCGTCCTCAATATTAAAAGCCTTGCGCTCAAGGGCGTTGTCGAAGGCACGAAGCGGCTGACACTGCGGGCTGATGGACCAGGCGAAGTGACAGCCGGACAGATCTCAGCCGTTGGCGATCTTGAGGTTCTCAATCCAGAACTCGTGATCTGCACGCTTGATCAGGGCGCTTCGATCCGCATGGAATTGTCCGTTGCGATGGGCAAGGGCTATGTCGCGGCCGACCGTAACCGGCCGGACGACGCGCCGATCGGGCTCATTCCGGTCGACTCCCTCTTCTCGCCGGTAAAAAAGGTCTCCTACAAGGTAGAGAACACGCGCGAAGGCCAAATCCTTGACTATGACAAGCTGACGATGGCCGTGGAGACGAACGGCGCCATTTCGCCCGAGAACGCGATCGCCTACGCGGCGCGTATTCTCCAGGACCAGCTCCAGATCTTCATCAATTTCGACGAGCCGCGTGTCGAGAAGCGCGAGGAAATCAAGGCGGACCTCCCGTTCAATCCAGCGCTCTTAAAGAAAGTCGACGAGCTCGAGCTTTCTGTGCGTTCGGCGAACTGCCTCAAGAACGACAACATCGTCTACATCGGCGATCTCATTCAGAAGACCGAGCAAGAGATGCTGCGGACGCCGAATTTCGGCCGTAAATCGCTGAACGAGATCAAGGAAGTGCTGGCCAATATGGGGCTGCATCTGGGCATGGAAGTGCCCGGCTGGCCGCCGGAGAACATTGAGGATCTCGCTAAGCGTTACGAGGATCAGCTCTAACGCTGTGCGGCGTGCATCGATCGAGGACGACCCATGCGACATATCAATCGTGGCCGGAAGCTTTCGCGGACTTCTGCGCATCGCCAGGCGATGTTCGCAAACCTTGCGAACGCCCTCATTAAGCACGAACAGATCTCGACGACGCTTCCCAAGGCCAAGGAATTGCGCCCGTACGTCGAGCGGCTCGTGACGCTCGCCAAGCGGGGAGCGGGGAGCCTTCATGCGCGCCGCATGGCGATCGCTACGCTCAAGGACGAGGCAATGGTCGGTAAGCTCTTTGAGACGCTTGCGCCCCGCTTCCAGGACCGGGCGGGCGGCTATACCCGCGTTTTGAAGGCCGGTTTCCGCTACGGCGACATGGCGCCAGTTGCCGTCATTGAGTTCGTCGACCGGGATCCCGAGGCCAAGGGCAAGGATTCTGGCCCGGTTCAGAAGGCCGACGAGGAAGCCGCTTAAGGTTTCTTCCGGTCTGGGGCCAATTCTTCCCCGATCATCGCAATTTCGCCACGTGGTTATCCTCAACTCCGCTCTATAATCCAGCCTGGGGCGGATGAGGGCGCGCGGGGGACGAGCACGCATGGAATTCGACATGCTAACGCGTGAACCGTGGACAATCATCATTTGGCTGGCGGTCGGCGTCGGCCTGCTCGGCACGTTCTTGTGGTCGATCGGGACTTTCTCGAGCGCTAGAAGTGATCGCGCAAGCTTGGTTGTGGATTCCGCGCCGCCGCAGCGCGTGGTGCCCGAAAACCGCGATCAGGTGATGTGGTCCTACGCGCCTGTGGTGCGGCAGGCGGCGCCTGCGGTCGTCAACGTCTATGCACGAAAGGTCGTGGAGCGGTCGCGCTCTCCCTTTTTCGACGATCCCTTCTTTCGGCATTTCTTCGGATTGGGCGAGCCGCCGTCGATGCCGAAGGAGCGCGTGCAAAGCTCACTCGGCTCCGGCGTGATCGTCCGCGGCGACGGGATAATCGTCACCAACAATCACGTCGTCGCTGGGGGCGATGAGCTCTTGGTTTCGCTGTCGGACCGCCGCGAATTCGAAGCGGAAGTCATACTCGCCGACGAGCGTACCGACCTAGCGATCTTGCGCATCGACACCAAAGGCCAAACGGTCCCTTCGCTGACGTTTCGTGATTCGGACACGGTTCAGGTGGGCGACATCGTGCTTGCGATCGGCAACCCTTTCGGCGTCGGGCAAACCACGACGACGGGGATCGTTTCCGCGTTGGCGCGAACCCAGGTCGGCATCTCGGACTACCAGTTCTTCATTCAGACCGATGCCGCGGTCAATCCGGGCAATTCGGGTGGTGCCCTGGTGACGCTCGATGGGAAACTCATCGGCATCAATACCGCGATCTTCACCCGGACCGGCGGGTCGATCGGCATTGGCTTTGCCATCCCGTCGAACATGGTGCGGACGGTTGTCGAAACGGCCGTTGACGGTGGTAAGCTCTCGCGCCCTTGGATGGGCGTATCCGCGCAGACCGTGACGCCCGACATCGCTCAATCACTGGGCCTTGATCGACCGCGCGGTGTCCTCGTGCGCGAGGTCGTGCCGGATGGGCCCGGCGACAAAGGCGGGCTTCAGGTCGGTGACGTTATCCTCAGTGTGGATGGCTTTGAGATCAACGACCCGCAATCCCTGCGCTACCGCGTGGCGACGGCGGGTGCCGGCAAAGTCGTCAAGGTTGAGTACATCCGCAAGGGTCAGACGGCGACGGCCTCTGTCAAACTGGTCATGCCGCCCGAGGATCCGCCGCGCGACATCACGCGTCTCGATGGTCGAACACCGCTCTCAGGCGCCACAGTTGCAAATCTCTCGCCGGCTTTTGCCGAGGAGCTGCGCATTGACGAGACGCATGGCGTCGTGGTCCTGGGAACCGAACGGGGCTCGCCGGCTGCCCGGATTCGGCTGCGGCCAGGGGACATTCTTCTTGAGGTGAACGGTTACAAAGTCCAGGGCGTCGAAACTCTCCGCAACGCGCTAAGCGAACGGGCCAGCGAGTGGACGATCGTCATCCGTCGCGGGGCGGAAATCTTCACGCTGACGTTTTAGAGACTGAACCCAGAAGTCTCGCGCGCCGTGCCTCGGCGACGTATGCTGGGGTATGACCAATCTCTTCGATGCGGCAGGCCTTAGCGAGGCGAGCCCTCGGCCGTTGGCGGATCGCTTGCGACCCCAATCTCTCGCCGATGTCGTCGGGCAGGAGCACCTTACCGGCACTGATGGCGCGATCGGACGCTTCGCCGCGACGGGGCGTGTGAATTCGATCATTCTCTGGGGGCCGCCTGGGACCGGAAAAACAACACTCGCTCGGCTACTCTCCGGCGTTGGTGGATTCGCATTTGATCAGCTCTCGGCGATTTTTTCCGGCGTCAACGACCTGAAGCAGACCTTTGCCGTCGCTCGCGCCCGACGGGAAACCGGGCAAGGAACGCTTCTCTTCGTCGATGAAATTCATCGGTTCAATCGTGCTCAGCAAGATGCTTTTTTACCCGTGATGGAAGATGGGACGATCGTTCTTGTCGGCGCTACAACTGAAAATCCGTCCTTCGCGCTCAATGGCGCGCTTCTCTCGCGGGCGCAGGTCCTTGTCCTGCGGCGTTTGGATTCCGCCGCGCTCGATGCACTACTCGTACGAGCGGAAAAGGCGCTTGGCCGTGCGCTTCCCGTGACGCCAGAGGCACGCGAGCAGCTCCTCAATTTCGCGGACGGCGACGGACGGCAGCTCCTCACGCTTGCTGAAGACGTGTTCGCGTTACCGGAAGACGCAATGATCGATAGCGCGGCACTCATGCGCCTCTTGCAGCGTCGAGCGCCGCTTTACGACAAATCGCGCGAGGAACATTTCAACCTTATCAGCGCGCTTCACAAATCGGTGCGCGGCTCAGATCCCGATGCCGCACTCTACTGGCTCGCGCGGATGTTGTCTGGGGGCGAGGATCCTCGATATCTTGCGCGGCGACTTGTTCGGATGGCGATTGAAGACGTGGGACTGGCCGATCCGAACGCCCTGCAGCAGGCCCTCGCTGCACGCGATGCCTACGATTTTCTGGGGTCGCCTGAGGGCGAGCTGGCGCTGGCTCAAGCCACCGTCTATCTCGCCACGGCGCCAAAGTCGACGGCAGCCTATGCCGCATTTAATGCCGCAACGGCGGCAGCGCGCTCCAGCGGCTCCTTGATGCCGCCGCTTCACATCGTCAATGCGCCGACGCGCCTGATGAAGGATCTGGGATACGGAGCTGGATATGTCTATGATCCGGACACAGAGGAAGGGTTCTCCGGTCAATCCTATTTTCCTGACGCGATGGAGCGAAGAACGTTTTATCAACCGCGAGGTGAGGGCTTCGAAGAAACCATTCGTGAGCGCCTCGAGCACTGGGCTGACCTCCGCGCCAAGCTGAAGCGGTAGGTCGAAGTGGTATCGGTCTTGGTGGTAGCGGCGGGAGGCGCGATAGGAGCCGTCGTACGTTTTCTGCTTTCAGGCTTCGTTATGCGCCAGGTAGGTGGCGACTTCCCATTCGGAACGTTGACGGTCAACATCGTTGGATCGCTTGTCATGGGGATCCTGGTCGAGACCTTCGCGACACGCTTTCAAGTGGGCCCGGAAGTGCGCAGCTTTCTGACGACCGGATTTCTCGGCGGATTCACGACATTTTCGGCGTTTTCGCTTGAAACGGTTCTTCTGCTGTCGCGTGACGATTATACGGGTGCGATGCTCTACGTTCTTGCTTCCGTCGCTTTATCCGTCGGCGGACTGCTCTTAGGTATGTCACTCGTACGGGCGGTGACGTGAGGCTCCACGCGGAAAGACACGTCGACGCCGACGAAGCGGGACAGCGCTTGGATCGTTGGTTCCGTCGGCATTTCCCCCATCTCCCGCATGGGCAACTCGAGCGGCTCTTGAGAACGGGCCAAGTTCGGCTTGATGGCGCACGGGCGAAAGCGGGGGACAGGATCGCAGCGGGCCAGGCCATTCGCGTCCCGCCTCAGCTAGACTTCGAAGCGAAAGCCAATGCGCACAAAGAATTGCCGCGCACTCTGGCCGGCGGTGAGGGGGATTTTGCGCGCTCGCTCGTTATCCATCGGGATCCCGATGTCCTCGTTCTCAACAAGCCTGCCGGTCTAGCCAGTCAAGGCGGTTCAGGAATTCGACAAAGTGTTGATAGCCTTCTGCCCGCTCTGACGTTCGAACGCAGGCAAGTTCCAAAGCTTGTTCATCGACTCGACCGCGACACGAGCGGCGTGCTGCTGCTTGCCCGCACGCACCCAGCCGCGATCGCGCTCACAGCGTCTTTCCGGGAACGGGATACGCAGAAAATCTATCTTGGTGTCACGGTGGGCGTGCCGAAGCCGCTTAGCGGGGTCATCGATCACGCCTTGGAGAAGGTCTCGTCAACTGGAACGGCCCGGCAAGAGGAGCGGATGATCGCCGTTCCCAAACAGGTGCGAGCGGATTCTGGTAAGAGGAAGGCGCTTTCTGCCGTCACACGCTACCGCGTGCTCGACCGCGTCGGCAGCGAAGCCGCTCTCGTCGCGCTCATGCCCGTGACCGGCCGAACGCATCAGCTTCGCGTCCATATGGCGGCGATCGGTCATCCGCTCGTCGGTGATACGAAGTATGGCGGGGGGGGCTCGGCTTTGGCGGGCCTTGCGTCTCGCCGGTTGCATTTGCACGCCTATGCCTTGTCGCTTCCGCATCCGGGAAGCGGAATGCTGCGCGTTGAAGCGGCGCTCCCCAGCGATTTCGCCCATACGCTCTCGACCCTTGGGCTGGACGCTTCGACGGCCCGCAAACCTTTCGACCTTTTTTCCGGCAAGTCGGGGTTGCGGCTATGAGTTCTGGAGCTGGAACTGAGGTTGTCGCCGTCGGGGGCCCATATCTTCAGGGCACCGATCAACACCAGCAGCTGCGGACCTTTCGACTTGCCGTCTTGAGCTCGGCGATCATTGCCCTGGGCCTGGCGTTCGGCGTCGGGGCGGGATTGTGGTTCGTCAATTCGGACAGTGTTTCTGTGGCGATTGAACGCGAGATCGAGCAGTCCCTCGACCGGGACGTCGTGCTTGAGGGAGGGCTTCAGTTCCATATCGACCGGGCCCGCCCGAGCGTGATTTTGCGCGATGTGAACGTTCCGAATTTCAGTTTCGCCGCTGCGCCGTTCGCGGCTTACGCGGAACGCGTGACGCTGACCTTCGATTCATGGCGCACGGTCTTCCGCAATCCTGTCCTGCAGAAGATTCGCGTGAGCGATGCGAAGGTTTCGATCGAAACGACATCGCGTGGCGACGAGGCGAATTGGCGGATCAGGCCACTCTCGATCGAGGCCGGCCGCGGGCTTTTTCCGACGGTGGACGTGAGCAGCCTCGTGATTGATGTCCGCGACGGTCCCTCCGGAGCCGAGTGGACGTTTTCGGTGCCGCATGCGCGGATCGAACCGCGCGATCACGGCATTCTCGTGTCTCTCAATGCCCCCCACTCATTGCCGACGAGGATGCGAATCCAGGCCATACTCGAGCCGCAAGGGTCGCAGCTGTCTTTCCGTTCGGTTTTTCTCAGGCTGGGCGATGTCGAGGCGAGCGGAGTCGGCCGCTACTGCACGGGATCGGAGGGCCGACGCCCCCGCGTCGAGGCACGTCTGACGAGCAACCGCGTGGATCTCGTCTCGCTTGCCGAGGTACTCGGCGCACCAGGCGCCGATGTTCTGAGTGAGCAGGTCTCGATCCCCGGTCTCGATGGGTTGGATGGCGTCGTCCGCATCCTCGTCCGCCAAATCGAGCGCGGCGAAGAGCGATGGCAGAACCGAGAGGTCATCTTGACGGTGCAGGCTGGCGTCGCACGCGTCGCCGTGGCGGCCCCCGCGGGGGACCAAGAACTTCTCGGCCTGTTTGGCGAGGCCGCCGCCTACTACGATGATCGCTTGCCTACGAAGCCGATTGTTGGCCCGTGATGTGGAAAGATTCCACGAAGCGGTTCCACTCACGCGTCGATGTTGTCGCGCATGCCGGGCACTGGGCGATCTGCCTAGATGGAAAGACAATCCGGACGAGAGAGGGCGAGTTGCTGGTTCCGTTCGCGCCGTTGGCAGCCGCGATCGCCGAGGAATGGCGCGCCGTCGGGCCGGTGTTGCGTCGCGACGCGTTGCCGCTGACGGGGCTCGCAATACAAGCGACTGGAACCGTTGCCAATGAGCCGCAGAGAATTCACGACGAGCTCGTTCGCTATGGGGAGAGCGATCTCGTCTGCTATCGGGTGCCGGAGCCCCAGCAACTGGCGCTGGAACAGGAGTGCGCCTATTCTCCTCTGCTAGACTGGCTGAAGGAAAAGCATGGCGTTTCCTTGGCCGTGACGAGCGGACTAACCCCCTTGCGGCAGGATCCTGCCGCGTTGGCCAACTTGCGGGCCGCCTTCGCACCTCTTGAGCCCTTTATTCTAACGGGACTAGTCGCTGCCACCCATGTCCTCGGCTCAGTCGTCCTTGGTTTTGCGATGATTCAAGGAAGAATTGACGCATCGTCAGCTTTTCAAATGTCGCGGCTCGACGAGGCCTTTCAGATTGCGCGCTGGGGGAGCGACGAGGAGGCTGCCGCCCGCACCGAGGACCGTCGGCGAGAGCTGCTAAGCGCCGCCCGATTCGTCCAGCTCTCGCTTCACGAACCGATCCTTTGAGTGCTTGCTCCCTGCAGGCCAGCCATGCCATGTGACGG
Source organism: Alphaproteobacteria bacterium (assembly GCA_016124385.1). Classification (GTDB taxonomy): domain Bacteria; phylum Pseudomonadota; class Alphaproteobacteria; order Micropepsales; family Micropepsaceae; genus JACADY01. Next base: position 20,526 of record WGNU01000006.1, read on the forward strand.
TCCCATGGCGGCATTTTGGCCGGGTGCGGACAAGCCGTTTTGCGCCGGGCGACGAGGGGGCTTACCAAGACGATGAAGGACATTCTGCGGCAGCTGGAAGAGCGGCGCGAGCGCGCGCGGTTGGGCGGCGGCGAGGCGCGGATCGCAGCGCAACATGCGCGCGGCAAATTGACCGCCCGGGAGCGCATCGAGCTGCTTCTCGACGAAGGATCGTTCGAGGAGTTCGACATGTTCGTCGAACACCGGAATACCGATTTCGGCGCCGACAAGAACCGTATTCCGGGCGATGGCGTGGTCGTCGGTTGGGGCACGATCAACGGACGGCTGGTCTATGTGTTTGCCAAGGACTTTACCGTTTTCGGTGGGTCGCTCTCCGAAACGCATGCCCAAAAGATCGTCAAGGTTCAGGACATGGCGATCCGCAACGGGGCGCCGGTCATCGGGCTGTTCGATGCGGGTGGCGCCCGCATCCAGGAAGGGGTCGCTTCGCTGGCCGGCTATGGCGAAGTATTCAAGCGGAACGTGCTCGGTTCTGGCGTCATTCCGCAGATTTCTGTGATCATGGGGCCGTGCGCCGGTGGCGATGTCTATTCACCCGCCATGACCGATTTCATCTTCATGGTCCGTGACACGTCCTACATGTTCATTACGGGTCCCGACGTCGTCAAAACCGTGACGCAAGAAGCGGTCAGCGCGGAAGATCTCGGCGGCGCGAAAGTTCACACGAGCAAGTCATCCATCGCCGACGGCGCCTTCGACAACGACATGATTTGCCTGTCGCAGATGCGGCGCTTCTTCGACTTCCTCCCTTTGAACAATCGCGAGCGTGCGCCTGAGCGGCCGACCTTCGATCGATGGGACCGCGAGGAGCCGTCGCTCGCAACGCTCGTCCCGGAGAACCCGAACAAGCCCTACGACATGAAGGAGCTCATCCTCAAAGTCTGCGACGAAGGTGATTTCTTCGAGCTGCAGGAAAGCTTCGCAAAGAATATCATTACCGGCTTTGGCCGCATCGAAGGGCACACGGTCGGGTTCGTCGCCAACCAGCCGATGGTTCTGGCAGGCGTTCTCGACAACGACGCGAGCCGAAAGGGCGCGCGGTTTGTGCGGTTCTGCGACTGCTACGACATCCCGATCGTGACCTTCGTCGACGTGCCGGGTTTCCTTCCCGGCGTGGCGCAGGAACATGGCGGCATCATCAAACACGGCGCAAAGTTGCTCTTTGCCTTCACCGAGGCGACGTCGCCGAAGGTTACCGTCATCACGCGGAAAGCCTATGGCGGGGCCTATGACGTGATGGCGTCAAAACATATGCGGGCCGACATCAACTATGCCTGGCCGACCGCGCAAATCGCGGTAATGGGCGCAAAAGGCGCCGTCGAAATCATCTTCCGCCAGCAGATTGGCAACAAGGATGAGATCGAAACCCTCACCAAGGAGTACGAGGACCGCTTTCTCAATCCCTTCGTGGCGGCGCAGCGCGGCTACATCGACGAAGTGATTAACCCGCACCGGACGCGGCCGCGGATTGCGAGGGCGCTTCGTTCGCTTCGCAATAAGCGGGTCGAGATGCCCTGGAAGAAGCACGACAATATTCCGCTCTAGGCGGACCGTCGCAGCCGTCCCTTCTTCCCATCGCTTCCATCACACCGGTGCCTCGCTCTCATGTTCAAGAAAATCCTAATCGCCAATCGCGGTGAGATCGCCTGCCGCGTTATCAAGACGGCCCGCAAGATGGGAATCCAGAGCGTTGCGGTCTATTCCGACGCGGACAAGGACGCCCTTCACGTCGAGATGGCGGACGAAGCCGTGCATATCGGCCCGCCGCCTGCCGCGCAGTCTTATCTCCTCGCCGATCGTATCGTCGCTGCATGCCGGGAGACGGGCGCCGAGGCCGTTCACCCTGGCTATGGCTTTCTCTCCGAGCGGCAATCGTTCCCGGAGGCATTGGCAAAGGTCGGCGTCGTCTTCATCGGGCCCAATCCGGGCGCGATCTCCGCGATGGGTGACAAGATCGAGTCCAAGAAGCTGGCGGCGAAGGCCAAGGTCAACACCGTCCCTGGCTATATCGGTGAGATATCGGGTGTTGATCACGCTCTCCGGATCGCTACCGAGATTGGGTATCCGGTGATGGTCAAAGCCTCCGCCGGCGGCGGCGGCAAGGGCCTGCGCGTTGTTCAGAACGCGGACGAGATGGCGCAGGCCTTCCAATCGGCGATGAACGAAGCACGCGCCTCGTTCGGTGATGATCGGATTTTCGTCGAGAAGTTCGTGACCCAGCCGCGCCACATCGAGATCCAGGTGCTCGGCGACAAGCACGGCAATACGATTCATCTTGGCGAGCGCGAATGTTCCATCCAGCGTCGGCACCAGAAGGTGATCGAGGAGGCCCCGTCGCCTTTCCTGGACATGGAAACGCGAATGGCGATGGGTGCGCAGGCTGTTGCGCTCGCCAAGGCGGTCAATTACGACAGTGCGGGAACGGTCGAGTTCATCGTCGATGGCGATCGGAACTTCTATTTCCTTGAAATGAACACGCGGCTTCAGGTCGAGCATCCCGTCACGGAGCTCGTGACGGGTGTCGATCTCGTCGAGCAGATGATCCGCGTGGCGGCCGGCGAAAAGCTCTCGATCACGCAGAAGGACATTTCCTGGAAGGGATGGGCGGTCGAGTCGCGCATCTACGCCGAAGACCCCTATCGAAATTTCCTGCCCTCGATCGGCCGCCTCGTCCGCTATCGGCCGCCGGCAGAGGGAAAGACAGGCGAAGGCATCGTTCGGAACGATACTGGCGTCTTCGAGGGTGGCGAGATCTCAATGTTCTATGACCCGATGATCGCCAAACTCTGCACCCACGCGGCGTCGCGCAGCGAGGCGATCGCGCTCCAGGCGCAGGCGCTGGATGCCTTCTATATAGACGGCATCCAGCACAACGTGCCCTTTCTGCAGGCCGTGATGCACAATCAACGCTTCCAGTCCGGCCGACTGACGACAGGATTTATCGCCGAGGAATTCCCTGAAGGCTTCCACGGGATTGCGCTTGGTGATCAGACCGAGCGGACGCTCGCCGCTGTCGCCGCTTTCGTGCGGGCGCGCGATCTCGTTCGCAGTCGGCAGATTTCGGGTCAGATCTCGGCGCCAGCCGCCTTGGCGCGCGACTGGGTCGTGCACATCGAAGACCGCGATCATCGCGTCGCCATCAGCGCGGGGAGTGTGGATCAGATCCAAATCGCGCTGGTGGGTAAAGATGGGGCGGAGCGCTCCGTTGCAATCGCGACCGATTGGGAGCCGAGCCAACCCGTCTTTCGAGCATTGGTCGATGGTAAGCCGATGGCCGTTCAAATTGAGCAGCGCGTCGATGGCATCGTCCTCACTCATGGCGGGGCAAAGGTAGTGGCGCGGGTGTTCCGCCCGCGCGATGCCGAACTCGCGAAACTGATGCCGATCAAGGTCGCGCCGGATACGTCGAAGCTACTGCTCTGCCCGATGCCCGGACTTGTTGTCTCGATCAATGTCGAAGTGGGGCAAGAGGTCAAAGGGGGTGAGACCCTCGCCGTGGTCGAAGCGATGAAGATGGAAAACGTACTCCGGGCGGAGCGCGACGGTATCATCGCCAAGATCAACGCGAAGAAGGGCGACAGCCTCGCGGTGGACGCGGTCATTCTCGAATTCGAGTAGTTGTTCTTGGTGCTCAGCGGCGTCCGGCGACCGTCCCGAAGACCTCCTCGAAGGCATTGCGTAGGGCGACGTCGAGGTCGGCCATCGTCACGGGATAGCCAAGGGCAACGAGGCTGGTCACGCCGTGATCCGCGATGCCGCACGGCACAATGCCTGAGAAATGGCTGAGATCCGGGTCAAGGTTGATGCTCACGCCGTGGAAGCTGATCCCCTTGCGGACCCGCACGCCGATTGCAGCGATCTTGTCATCGACCCTATCGTTCCGCGCTACCCAAAGGCCAACGCGTCCTTCGCGGCGCACTGTCGTCAAGTTGAATGAGGCGAGCGCCCGGATCACCCATTCCTCGAGGCCATGGACATAGGCGCGGACGTCGCCGCCGCGCTTTTTCAGGTTCATGAGGACATAGCCCACGCGCTGGCCGGGGCCGTGATAGGTGTACTGGCCGCCGCGGCCGGACTTGAAGACCGGAAAGCGCGGGTCCAGCAGATCGGCCTGTTTTGCGCTTGTTCCGGCCGTGTAGATCGGGGGGTGCTCCAGAAGCCACACGAGTTCGGGAGCATGGCCGGCGGCGATTTCCTCGACCCTGGCCTCCATGAAGACAACGGCGGTCGGGTAGGGGACCTCCCGGTCCGAAATGCGCCATTCAATGGGGTCGCGAGGGATCATGTTTACCGCGAGGTAAAGGCTTTCCGCCTAGTGTCAAGCGGCCAAGCCAGGAGCGCAGAAGAGCCCATGAGCGCCGTAGAAGCCGTCAAAGTCGAAATCGCGGTCGTCCTGGGGCGATCCGTGATCCCCATGCAACAGCTTCTGCGGATGGGCCGCGGCGCCGTGATCGAGCTCGACGCGCACCAGAACGATGAGGTGTGGATCCTCGCCAATAACCGGCCGGTGGCGCGGGGCGAGATTATGATCCAGGGCGACCGGATCGCGGTTTCGGTCACGAATACCTTGACTGTCGTCGGATAGGGTGCCCAATAACACGCGTCTCATGTGTTGTATATAATATTTCCCGACGAATGATTGCATAAATAACCTCGTCGCCCTAGCTTTGTGGGGAATAGCGGGCCGTGATTTGTCGCGGACGCCATTGAGGTGATTTTGAGCATGTTTCCGATGCTCGCCGATCTGACGCGGCTTCCCGTCCTCCTCATCGGTGGGGGTGGGCAGGCGGAGCGCCGTTGCCAGCTCCTCAAGGAGGCGGGCGCAGCGCGCTTGCGGGTGCTCACACCTTCCCCAAGTGATGCGCTGATCGCGCTTGCCGGCGAGGCGCTCGAGCGCCGGGAGCCGGTCCCTGAGGATTTCGCCGCCGCGCGAATCGTTTTCGTTGCCGATTGCGAGCGGGGGAAAGCCGAGGCGTTGGCCAAGGAGGCCCGGGCGGCGGGGTGTTTCGTCAATGTCGAGGACATGACCGCGCTGTGCGATTTCCACGTGCCGGCCATGGTGCGCAGGGGTGATCTGGTCATCACCGTCTCGACAGGGGGGCGGTCGCCCGCTCTCGCGCGCGCGATCCGCGATGATCTGGCCGCGCGATACGAGCCGGAGTGGGCTGCGCGCGTCGCGGCGATCGGCACAGCGCGCGACGCCTGGCGCGCCGAGGGTCTTTCGCTGCCCGAGATCTCGGCGCGCAGCGCGGCGTTGATCGCCGAGAAAGGATGGATGCCATGAGCGGCTCCGATGAGGCGCCCGTGACAACGCTGAAGTTGAAGCGGCCAGCGCCGCCGGCGGCGCCCCGCGTCTTCGATGTGGGTGAGGCGCCCGCGCCCAGCGGCCCGCTCGCGGCGCGGCTTGCCGAGATGCGCGCGCGCTATGACGGGCTCACCGGCGGCCGCCTGCTCGAGGTGATGATCCGCAACGAATTTCCCGAACGGATCGCGGTCGTCTCCTCGTTCGGCTCTGAATCGGTCGTCGTGTTGCACATGATGGCGCAGATCGATCCCACGGTGCCGGTCATCTTCCTTAATACGGGCAAGCTGTTCGGCGAGACGCTGCGCTATCGCGACCGGCTGCAGGATCAGTTGCGGCTGACGGATATCCGCGCGATCGGGCCGCATCCGGACGACGAGCAGCGCGACGATCCGGACGGGATCCTGTGGAGCCAGAATCCGGATGCTTGCTGCAATTTCCGCAAAGTGCTGCCGCTGAAGCGCGCGCTCAAGCATTTCGACGCGCAAGTGACGGGCCGCAAGCGCTTTCAGACCAGCGCGCGCCTCGCAATGCCGACCATTGAAGTCGCCGATGGGCGATTCAAGATCAACCCGTTGGCCGACATGACGCTGTACGATCTCACCCGCTACATCGAGGAACACAAGCTGCCCAAGCATCCGCTGGTCGATGACGGCTATCTCTCGATCGGATGCATGCCGTGCACCCAGCGCGTCCAGGCGGGGGGCGATTATCGCTCCGGCCGCTGGGCGGGCTCGGACAAGGAAGAGTGCGGCATTCACGGCGATGGGATCTAGCGTGCGAGCCTTGCGCGCTCGCCGCGTGCGGCTCGCCATTCCGCCACGGTGAGCATGGTATCGCCGTCATAGACGTGCGTGATGACCTTCGCGTCGGCCAATTCCTCGAGCGTGGGGTACCAGATCGTCGTCGCGGGGACGCGTGCGGCACGATCGGCGAAGGCGGGGTCGATTCCGTTCGCGATGAGGAAATCACGCTGGATGGTGTCGACCGGCATGTCGTGCTCAACATCACCGATGACCGTCGATTGATGAAAGCCCAGCCGCGCCCCAGTGTGAGCGATCCGCTCTTTTGCCGCGACGAAGGCCAGCGTGCAGGCGCTGGAACATTCGACCTCGACATAGGCTTTGAGCTGGCGCTCGTGCATCGCCTTGCCGAGCGCTTGCGCTGGGCCGATGCGCCCACCCGCGCTTTCGAGATAAATGAGCGTGATCCCGGGATTGTACTTGAGATAATTCAGCATCTCGCGCGCGGAGATGAAATTAATGTAGCCGACGAGCTGCAACTCGTCCTCGACGACATCGATATGATACTCCGCGACCTCGTCGAGGCCGGCCGAGATGAGCGCCAGATCGTAGGCCTGGCGCGCGATCGGCCAAAGGAACGGAAGGGTGGCGATCGCGCCCAGGATGATCGCGCCCTGGGCGAAGCGGGGGCCAAGCGAGAGCCGCCCCGTGCCGACGCGGGCCCGAATGACGCGCGCGGCCGAGCGCCAGCAGCCGACGATCTGCCAAACGGCGATGACGATCGTCGTGCCGACGGTTACCACGAAGACCGTGATCAGGGGGGCCAGGTCGGTGATCTGATTGGCGCCGTCAAAGGCGCCCAACCGGGTGGCAACGGTCAGTGCCACGCCGATCGCCAGATTCACGGTAAAGATGTTGATCCAGAAGCTCTGGGCCAGATCGATGTCGCCGCGCCAATGGCGGAGTAGATACTGTCCCATGGTCCGCTTACGCCGGATGTCCCGTCCCCATCCTGGGGAGGATACAAGCGACGGCGCCCGAGGGCCAGTCGCGAGGCACGTCCGAGCGACTTTTGCGGACGGCGCCACGCGGCGCCAACGAGCAGCCTTCACAAGGCTCAGGCGATTTGTTAAACGCTCACCCCTTCATGCCCTGACGTGCGGTCGTGGCGGAATGGTAGACGCGCTAGCTTGAGGTGCTAGTAGGGCAACCTGTGGAAGTTCGACTCTTCTCGACCGCACCATTCCTTGTTTCCCGTCCGGGGCGTTATCCATGGTCATTGATGCCGTGAACGGGGCCGCGAGGCGCCGCGCCGCAATCGCGCCCAATCGACGACTTCGTGACGTCCCCTGCTTGAATGCGAGCGCCATTCGCGCAGAATCCGGCATCCACCGCGGAAAGGGCCGACCCATGCGTTTCGTGTTGTCCGTTCTCGCGGCCACCTTTCTGGGAGTCTTTGGCGCCGCGCCGGCTTCGGCGGAGCGCTGGGCGCAGGCCCGCGAGCTCGACGGTGCGGTCTCCAATCTGGCCGCGACCGCGATCGGCGAGACGATCTATTTCGGCGGCGGGGCGGGGGTTGCGGGCCCCCGCAGCGATTTCGATGCCTTCGACGCGCGGCGCGAGACCGTGCAGCCGCTTCCGCCCCTGCCCGAGGGCCTCGAGCAGTTGGCGATGGCGGCGGTCGGCGGCAGCGTCCTTGTCTTCGGGGGCCTCAAGGGCGCCGACGGCGAGCCCAGCGCCAAGACCTGGGCCTTCGACATCAAGGCGCGCGAATGGCAGGCGCGCCGCGCGATGCCCAAGCCGCGCTACGGGCACAGCGCGGTGACGGCCGGTAGCCTCGTCTATATCGTGGGCGGTGGGGGCGCCGATGCGGGGCCTGTCTTTGTCTACGACACGATCACCGACAAATGGCGCGAGGTGACCGCGCTGCCGGTCTCGCGCGCGTTCGTCGCGGCGGCGAGCGACGGCGAGCGGCTCTTCGTCGCTGGCGGTCAGGGGCGCGACGGGAATCCCAGTTCGCGCCTCGACATCCTCGACCTTTCCACCGAGACCTGGAGCAATGGCCCCGCGCTTCCGGTCGCGCTGTCGGGCGCGACGGCGGGGTTCCTCAACGGGCGGCTCCATGTCGCCGGTGGCGTTTCGCTCGACACGATGCGCACCTATGCCGATCATCACATCTTCGATCCCGCGAGCGGGGGCTGGTCGCGCGGCGCGCCGATGCCGACCGCGCGGCACAGCCTTGCCTCTGCTGTCGCCGGGGGAAGATGGTTCGTTTTCGGCGGCGGGGTCGGCGCTGGCTTCTTTACGGTCTTCACCGCTTCTGACGCGGTTGAGATCTTCACGCCCTAGGGACGCACCATGATCCCCAACGCCGTTCGCCCCTTCGATTTCGGTCTCGATGAAACGATCGAGGCCTTGCGCGACGTCACGCAGCGCTTCTCGGCCGATGAGATCGCGCCCCGGGCCGACGAGATCGACCGGAGCAACGAGTTCCCGCGCAATCTGTGGCCAAAGCTCGGCGCGCTCGGGCTTCTCGGCATCACGGTCGAGGAGGAAGACGGCGGGGCGGGGCTCGGCTATCTCGCGCATTGCATCGCGATGGAGGAGATCTCGCGCGGTTCCGCCAGCGTCGGTCTTTCCTATGGCGCGCATTCCAATCTCTGCGTCAACCAGATCCGCCGGCACGCGAGCCCCGAGCAAAAGCGCCGCTATCTGCCCAAGCTCCTCTCGGGTGAGCATGTGGGCGCGCTCGCCATGAGCGAGCCGGGCGCGGGGTCCGACGTCGTCTCGATGCGGCTGAAAGCCGAGAAACGCGGCGACCGCTACGTCCTCAACGGCAACAAGATGTGGATCACGAACGGGCCGCTCGCCGACGTGCTCGTTGTCTACGCGAAGACTGACCCCAGCGCGGGCCCGCGCGGCATCACCGCCTTCCTCATCGAGAAGGGGATGAAGGGTTTTTCCACCGCGCAGAAGCTCGACAAGCTGGGTATGCGCGGCTCGGATACCGGCGAGCTCGTCTTTGAGGACTGCGAGGTGCCGGAGGAAAACGTGCTCGGCGCGGTCGGCAAGGGCGTCAACGTCCTCATGAGCGGGCTCGACTACGAGCGCGCGGTGCTGGCGGCCGGGCCCATCGGCATCATGCAGGCCGCGATGGACATCGTGCTGCCGTATGTCCACGAGCGGCGGCAATTCGGCCAGCCGATCGGTTCCTTCCAGCTCATGCAGGGCAAGATCGCCGACATGTATGTGCGGATGAACGCGACGCGCGCCTATGTCTACGCCGTCGCCGCCGCCATCGACCGGGGCCAGCCCACCCGCAAGGACGCGGCGGGCGCGATCCTCTATGCGGCCGAGAGCGCGACCTGGATCGCGCTCGAGGCGATCCAGGCGCTCGGCGGGAACGGCTACATCAACGATTATCCCACCGGCCGGCTGCTGCGCGACGCCAAGCTCTACGAGATCGGGGCCGGCACCTCCGAGATCCGCCGCTGGCTGATCGGCCGCGAGCTCTTCGAAGAATCGGCTTAGGCGCGGCGTCATCTCGCAGCCGGCCTCGTAGTCGGCCCAGTCGTCCTTCAATTGGAGGATCTTCTTGATCTCGCGGCGGAGCGGGCGCATGCGCCGCTGATAGGCGCGCTCGGCGGCGGTGAAGCGGCCGTGCTTCAAGGCGTTCCGATTGCCCTTTGGGGCGCCCGGGCGGCGGGCCGGGGCCTCCATTGAATTTTGTTTTTTGTTTTCGTTTTGCGATTTTCTCGCAGCGGGGTTTTGGGTCGTCTCACTCATGGGGCCGAGTCTAAGGCCGCCACGACACCCGGGGATAAGATCGCTCAGCTCCCTTCGAATTCCCTGCCGCCGGGCGGCCCCAGCTGTTGCACAAGTTCAGCTGACACGGGCTGAGTCTTGGCATAGCAAATTCGTCAAGCACTGGTCACGTCGCTGGATGAGGGGCCCGAAGCGTCTTCACCGGCCGCATTTTCTTGAATATCGTCATTCGTACCGCCATGTTTGTTGGGTGAATGAGGGTCATCGAAATGAAGAGCCCGAGTGTGCGTGAAGCTGAGGGAAAGTTGGCACCGTCTCTGCGCCAACGCCAAAAGGACGCCGGCCGACGCGCTCTAGCGGTGTCGAGTCCGGATGGGTTGACGGCCGCACGCATCGACGAGGCGATTCGAACCGCTGCAAGCACCGGAAAGTCCAAAGCGAGCGATGCCCCGAAAAAGCCCACCTCGGCCGCGAAAAAGGGCTAAAGCTCCTTCGGTCTTCATCAATTGCCCGTTCGACGCCTCCTATCGACCTGTTTTGGACGCATTGGCGTTTACGATTCAGGTCTGCGGGTTTTATCCGCGCGCAGCATTGGATGAAGAGGATGGCACTGAGCCGCGCATCGACAAGATTGTTCGCTTGATCCGCGAATGTGACTTCTCGGTGCATGACATCTCACGAACTGATCTCGATAAGGGTACGAAGCTTCCGCGGTTCAACATGCCGTTCGAACTTGGATTGGCGATTGGCGCGAAGCGATTCGGCTCATCGACCGCCAAACGGAAGACGTGCCTCATTCTCGACACGGAGAAGTATCGGTATCAAAAATTTCTTTCGGACATCGCTGGTCAAGACATCAGGTCGCATTCGGATGAGCCTCACGAGGCAATTAAAGCAGTGCGCGACTGGCTGGAGACCAAATCCAGATTCACCGATTTGCCAGGCGCGAATGCAATCATTCGCAAGTATCGGTATTTTGAGAAAGCTAAGCCAACCCTCCTCAAGTCTGCGGAAGTCGATGCGGATGAATTGACCTTTGTCCTTTTGAGGAAGTTGATTGCAAGGTGGATAGTATCAAGAGCCAAAACGTAGCGATCCTGAAAAGAGGCGTTCAGGCTGCGTCATTCTGAAGAAGGACCCCCCATGACCACTGTCATCACCGCCGCGGCGCGCACGCCCATGGGCGGGTTCCAGGGGGAGCTGTCGGGGCTGACCGCGCCGCAGCTCGGCTCTGCCGCCATCGCCGAAGCGATCGCGCGCGCCAAGGTGGAGGCGGGCGAGGTCGGTGAGGTCTTCATGGGCAACGTGCTGCCGGCGGGGCTTGGCCAGGCGCCGGCGCGCCAGGCGGCGCTGGGCGCGGGCGTGCCGGTCGGCGTTCCCTGCACGACCATCTCCAAGGTCTGCGGCTCGGGCATGCGCGCGGTGATGCTGGGCTCGGACATGATCGCGGCCGGGCATTCGGAGATCGTCGTTGCGGGCGGCATGGAATCGATGACCAACGCGCCCTATCTGCTGCCCAAGGCGCGGGGTGGGCTGCGCCTCGGCCATGGCGAGGTCAAGGATCACATGTTCCTCGACGGGCTGGAGGACGCGCGCGAGGGCCGTCTCATGGGCACCTATGCGGAAGAAGCCGCGCAGCATTATCAGCTGACGCGCGAGGCGCAGGACGCCTACGCGATCGAATCGCTGAGCCGGGCCCAGCGCGCGCAGGCGAGCGGCGCCTTTGCGGCCGAGATCGTTCCGGTGAGCGTGCCCGGCAAGGGCGAGGCGGTGTCGGTCGCGAGCGATGAACAGCCGCGCAAGGCGGACGCGACCAAGATCCCCAAGCTCAAGCCCGCTTTCGCCAAAGACGGCACGGTGACGGCGGCGAATTCCTCCTCCATCTCGGACGGGGCGGCCGCGCTCGTCCTCATGAGCGAGGGCGAAGCCACGCGCCGGGGCGCCAAGCCGCTCGCGCGGATCGTGGGGCAAGCCTCCTTTGCGGGCGTGCCGGGGCAATTCGTCTCGGCGCCCGTTCATGCGCTCGCCAAGCTTTTCGAGAAGACCGGCTGGGCGCCCAAGGACGTCGACCTCTTCGAGATCAACGAGGCCTTCGCCAATGTCGCGATGATCGCGATGCGGGCGCACGATCTGCCGCATGAGAAGGTGAACGTGAATGGCGGGGCGTGCGCGCTCGGCCATCCGATCGGGGCCTCGGGCGCGCGGATCATCGTGACGCTCCTCGGCGCGCTCGAAGCCCGGGGGCTCACGCGCGGCATCGCAACGCTGTGCATCGGCGGCGGCGAGGCGACGGCCGTCGCGATCGAGCGGGCCTGACGCAGAAAACTTGCCGCCCCGGGCGGTTTAGCCTTCAATCGGCGCCCCACCGCAACGCGATCCAGACAAGTGGCTATTCTCCGTTCCTCCCTCTCGCCCCGTGAGGCGGGCTTCCAATCGAATGCCGCCCAGATGGGCCGGCTGAGCGCCGAATTGCGCGAGCGGATCGCGGCGGCCGCGGAGGGCGGCGATCAGCGCTCGCGCGAGCGGCACGTGGCGCGCGGCAAGCTCTTGCCGCGCGAGCGGGTGCGCCATCTTCTCGATCCGGGCTCGCCGTTCCTCGAACTCTCGCCGCTCGCGGCCTATGAGACCTATGGCGAGCCGATCAACGGCGCCTCGATCATCACCGGCATCGGGCGCGTCTCCGGCCGCGAATGTGTGATCGTGTGCAACGACGCGACGATCAAGGGCGGGACCTATTATCCGCTGACGGTGAAAAAGCATCTGCGCGCGCAGGAAATCGCGCGGGAGAACCGGCTGCCCTGCCTCTATCTCGTCGATTCGGGCGGGGCGAACCTGCCCAACCAGGCCGAGATCTTTCCGGACCGGGAGCATTTCGGGCGCATCTTCTACAATCAGGCGCAGATGTCGTCCGAAGGGATCGCGCAGATCGCGGTCGTGATGGGCTCGTGCACGGCGGGCGGGGCGTATGTGCCCGCGATGTCGGACGAGACGATCATCGTCAAGAACCAAGGCACGATTTTTCTGGGCGGGCCGCCGCTCGTCAAAGCGGCGACCGGCGAGATCGTCACGGCCGAGGCGCTGGGCGGAGCGGACGTGCATGCGCGCCAATCGGGCGTCGTCGATCACTATGCGCAGAACGACGCGCACGCGCTCGACCTCGCGCGGCGGGCGGTCGCGACGCTCAATTGGCAAAAGCAGCCGCAAGTGGTGCTGCGCGATGCCGTGCCGCCGCTCTATGACCCGGCCGAACTCGACGGCGTGGTGCCAGCCAGCCTTTCCACGCAATACGACGTGCGCGAGGTGATCGCGCGGCTGGTCGATGGTTCCGAGCTCGACGAGTTCAAGCCGCTCTACGGCACGACGATCGTGACGGGCTTTGCGCATCTCTCGGGCATGCCCGTCGGCATCATCGCCAATAACGGCATTCTCTTTTCCGAAAGCGCGCTCAAGGCCGCGCATTTCATCGAATTATGCTGCCAGCGGAACATCCCGCTGCTGTTCCTGCAGAACATCGCGGGCTTCATGGTGGGCGCGAAATACGAATCCGGCGGCATCGCCAAGGACGGCGCCAAGATGGTGACGGCGGTCGCGACCGCGAACGTGCCGAAACTCACGCTCATCATCGGCGGCTCGTTCGGCGCGGGCAATTACGGCATGTGCGGGCGGGCGTATTCGCCGCGCTTTCTCTTCACCTGGCCGAACGCGCGGATCTCGGTGATGGGGGGCGAGCAGGCCGCGAGCGTGCTCGCGACCGTCCGCCGCGAGGGGCTGGAGGCGCGCGGCGAGACCTGGCCCGCCGAGGCGGAGGACGCCTTCAAGGCGCCGATCCGCCAGCGCTACGAGGAGGAAGGCTCGCCCTATTACGCGACCGCCCGGCTCTGGGACGACGGCATCATCGCGCCCGCCGAAACGCGGCGCGTGCTCTCGCTGGCGCTTTCGGCCACACTCAACGCGCCGATCCCGCCCGTGCGGTTCGGGGTCTTTCGGATGTGAGCGTCTCCGGGGGGAGACAAAGGGGGCTAGGATGGAAGCGGTACAGGATGCACTGAACAACGCGCTGGCGTTTCTGCAATCGGGCTTTCGCGAGGTCAACGCGCTTCAGGGATTGCTGATCGCCATCGGCGCGGCGTTCCTTTTGAAATCCTACGGCCGGATCTGGATGGTCTCGCTGGGCGCCGTGCTCGTCCATGTCATGCTCGACGTGATGGTGCCAGTGCTGGCGAACAAGGCCTCGTTCCATTTGCCGCCGCTCGTCGAGCCCGCCTATTGGCGCTATCTGGGCGCGCTGTTCGTGGGCTATCTGATCGTCATCTCGCTGTTCTGGCTCATCAAGCGCAACGTGCTGCAGACGAACTAGGGAGGCCTTTCATGAGCGATGAACTCGTCCGCCTCGACCTCACGCGCGAAGGCGTTGCCGTCGTCACGCTCAACCGGCCGGAGATGCACAACGCGTTCAACCCTGACCTGATCGAGCGGCTGGGCGAAATCTTCGGAGACATCGAGACGAGCGACGGCGTGCGCGTGGTCCTCATCGAGGGGGCGGGGAAAAGTTTCTCCGCCGGCGCCGATCTCGCCTGGATGCGCGCGGCGGCGGACTATACCGAGGCCGACAATCGCGAGGACGCGGGCGGGCTCGCGGAGGTCTTCTTCCGCATGCGGGAAATGCCGCAGCCGACGATCGCGGTCGTCCACGGCCCCGCGATCGCGGGCGGCATGGGGCTGGTCGCGGCCGCCGACATCGCGATCGCGAGCGAGAACGCGGTCTTCGGGCTCTCGGAGGTCAGGCTCGGGATCATTCCCTCCGTCATCTCGCCCTATGTGGTGGAGGCGATCGGCGCGCGCGCAGCGCGGCGCTATTTCCTCACCGGCGAGCGGTTCGGCGCGGAGGAAGCGTTCCGGCTGGGGCTGCTCCACGCGGTGGTGAAAGACCGCGCCGCGCTCGCCAGTCTCTCCGAAAGCCTCGTCGATGCCGTTCTTCAGGGCGCCAAGGGCGCGATCGGCGAAGCCAAGGCGCTGATCGATCTCGTCGCGCATCGCGACGTCGCGGACGTCGTCGATGAGACCGCAAGGCGGATCGCGGCCCGCCGCGCGACGGCGGAGGCCAAGGAGGGGCTCTCCTCCTTCCTTGAAAAACGCAAACCCTCCTGGGCGCCGCAATAGAGTCACGCTCGTCGATGTTCCGCTCCCTCCTCATCGCCAATCGCGGCGAGATCGCCTGCCGCGTCGCCGAGACGGCGAAATTGCTCGGCATAAGGACGATCGCCGTCTATTCGGACGCCGACCGGACGGCCAAGCACGTGGCCGCGTGCGATGAGGCGGTGCGGATCGGCCCCGCGCCCGCGCGCGAGAGCTACCTCAAGATCGAGGCGATCCTTGCCGCCGCGAAAGCGAGCGGCGCCGAGGCCATCCACCCGGGCTATGGGTTTCTTTCCGAGAACGCGGATTTCGCGGAGGCGTGCGCCAAGGCCGGGATCGTCTTTGTCGGCCCGCCGGCGGACGCGATCCGCGCGATGGGCCTCAAGGACGCCGCCAAGGCGATCGCTGAAAAAGCGGGCGTGCCGATCGTGCCGGGTTATCACGGGCACCTTCAGGACGCCGAGTTCCTGGCGGGCGAGGCGGCGCGCATCGGCTTTCCCGTGCTCATCAAGGCGGTCGCGGGCGGCGGCGGCAAGGGCATGCGGCGCGTCGACAAGGCCGGCGATTTCGCCGCCGCGCTCGCGGGCGCGCAGCGCGAGGCGGAGGCCGCGTTCGGCAATCCCGCCGTGCTCGTCGAGAAATACGTCGCCGCGCCCCGGCATATCGAGATCCAGATCTTCGGCGACACGCATGGCAATGTCGTTCATCTCTTTGAACGCGATTGCTCGCTGCAGCGGCGCCACCAGAAAGTGATCGAGGAGGCGCCCGCGCCCGGCATGTCGGAGGGCCTGCGCGCCGCGATGGGCGAGGCGGCGGTGACGGTCGCCAAGGCCGTCGGCTATGTGGGCGCGGGAACGGTCGAGTTCATCGTCGATGGCTCGGAGGGGCTCGAGGATGCCGCCTTCTACTTCATGGAGATGAACACGCGCCTCCAGGTCGAGCACCGCGTGACGGAGGAGATCACCTATACCGATCTCGTTGCTTGGCAGCTTTGTGTCGCGGCCGGCGAGCGCCTGCCAATGGCGCACGGCGTGTTCGACCGTCGGCCGATCGCCGCTCCGGCCCAGTCCATGATGAGCCCGAGCGGCCACGCAATCGAAGTGCGCCTTTGCGCGGAGGATACCGAGAACGGATTTCTGCCTTCGACTGGCCGGTTCGATCGCTTGCTGATCCCGTCCACTGGCCGTCTGCGCGAGGATTTCGGCGCGCTCGAAGGCCATACGATAACGCCCTATTACGATCCCTTGTTCGGCAAGGTGATCGCCCACGGCGATACCCGTGAAGTCGCACTCCAGCAATTGCGAACCTGGCTTTCGCGCTTCGAGGCGATCGGCGTGAAGACGAACGCGGCCTTCCTGCTGCGGTGCCTGGAGCATCCCGCGTTCATCGCGGGCAAGTTCGACACGCATTTCATCGAGCGGCATCTGGACGCGCTGATCGCGCCGGATGACGCCGCCGCGCGGACCGCCGAGGCGCTGGCGGTGCTCGCCGTTCTCATCGACCGGCGGAAAGAGAGCGGCGGCGATCCGTGGGATCTGCGCGATGGTTTCCGCATCGGCGGCGTTCCGGGGGCGGAGGATGTGGCGTTCGTCGGGCTCGGCGCTCAGGCGCGGCCGATCGAGAACGGGTTCGCGGTGACGCTTCGGTCGGGGTCGTCCCTCGCGGCGCCTCATCCTGAGGTGCCCGGCCCTCGTCTTTCGAGGGCTGCTGCGCAGCCGCCTCAGGATGAGGGCCGGGCCTCGAAGGATGCGGGGGAGGAACGCCGCGTCGCGATCCTGGGCGGGCGGCTCGCGGGCGGCACGATCACCGCCGAGATCGACGGGCGTAAGGTCACGGGCGGCGCCATCGTCGGGCCGGAGGATGTGCGCGTCGCGGTCGGCCCGAGGAGTTTCCGCTTCGCGCTCGCGGCCTCCCACGTGCTTGACGAAGCGGGCGTCGGCGGCGGGCGCGCGATCACCGCGCCGATGCCCGGCCGCGTCGTTCAGATCCTCGTCAAGCCTGGCGATGCCGTCACGCGCGGCCAGCCGCTCGGCGTGCTCGAAGCGATGAAGATGGAGCATACGCTCCGCGCGCCGGGCGATGCGGTCGTCGCCTCGGTCGCGGCGCAGGCCGGCGATCAGGTCGGCGAGGGCGCGGTGCTGATCGCCTTCGAGGAGGAGTAGGGCGCTGTTCCTCGGGCGTCACCACCCGCGCATGCGGGTGGTCCATGGTTCGTGGATGATCCGGAAAGCATGGATCGCCCGAACAGGTCGGGCGATGACATTGATAAATTGGCGGCCGCCAGTTGGCCGCCACGGACCATGCCAGGAGAAGGTCGGAATGCCCCTTCACCTCATCAAGCTCAGCGTCGGCACGGAGAGCCTGGAAGGGTTCGCGGCCTGGCAGACGGAGCGGCTGAAGCGGCTGCGCGCGAAGGACAAGAGGGCGCAGCTCTTTCACCTGACGCGGCAGACGCCGAAGCGGCGCGAGGAGATCCTTGCCGGCGGGTCGATCTTCTGGGTCATCAAGGGGTTCATTCTCGCGCGGCAGAGCATTCTCGATCTGCGCGCGCAGCCCGATTCGAACGGCGTGCCGCATTGCGCGATCGTCTATTCCTCGAAGTTGCAGCCGGTTGTGCCGCGGGCGCGGGGGCCGTTCCAAGGCTGGCGGTATCTGAAAGCCGAGGATGCGCCCGAAGACCTCGCCGGCGGCACGCGCGCGATGCCGGCGGATCTGCGCCGCACGCTCGCGGATCTGGGTCTGCTCTAGTCGGCCTTGGGCAGGACCGGCGCGTTGTCGATGAGCCGCGTGCCGCCGAGCCGCACCGCCGCGAGCACGCGCGCGGGCTCGTTCAGCATCTCGATGGGATCGAGACTGTCTGCGTCGCGGACTTCCAGGTAATCGACCGCGGCGAAGCCAAGCTTCAAGAGGCGCGCGCGGCCGGTGTTGCAGGCCTCGCTTGGGCTCTTGCCGCCTGCGACGGCGGCCGCGACCTCGCCCAAGACCGTGTTGAGGAAGCCCGCGATCTTGCGCTCGGGGGCCGTCAAATAGGCGTTGCGCGAAGACATCGCGAGACCGTCATGTTCGCGCAGTGTCGGCGCGGCGACGATCTCGACCGGGATGTCGAGGTCGCGCACCAGGCGGCGGATGACGAGGAGCTGCTGATAATCCTTCTCGCCGAAAATGGCGACGTCGGGCTGGGCCTGCATGAAGAGCTTGGCGACGACGGTCGCGACGCCGCCGAAGAAATGCGGGCGGG
Source organism: Alphaproteobacteria bacterium (assembly GCA_016124385.1). GTDB lineage: Bacteria > Pseudomonadota > Alphaproteobacteria > Micropepsales > Micropepsaceae > JACADY01. Next base: position 38,770 of record WGNU01000006.1, read on the forward strand.
CCGCGCTCTCGAGCCCTTCGGAGACACCGGCGACGCGAATCGCGGTCGAGAAGCCGTTCGGGTACATCTCGGCCGCCGTCGGCGCGTAAACGAGCCCCACGAAACCCTGGCGCGCGAGCTTTTCGATGTCGGAACCCAAATTGCGCGGATAGCGCTCGAAATCTTCGTTCGGCGCAAATTGCGTGGGATTGACGAAAATCGAGACGACGACGCGGTTCGCCTGCGCCCGTGCGGCCTCGCTCAGCGAAAGGTGGCCGGCGTGCAGCGCGCCCATGGTCGGCACGAGCGCGACCCGCTCGCCCGCCCGGCGCCAGCCGAACACGATCTTGCGCAGATCCGCAACGCTGCGCGCCACGGGAATCGGAAACGAGGTATCAAGCGGCATTAACGAATCAACGATCGCTCGGGGGGATTACGGTTCGCCCGACCTTAGCGAAGGGTTTCGATCTGGGCTAGGCTTAGGCGCGCTTGGCAAATGGCCGCCCAGGGGCCATTTCGAGGAGGACCCCCTGGGCGTTGCGGGTGTGGACAGCATGGGACGATCGATCACGCCGAAAGGACCCGGATCGAGCGCGGACGAAGTGGCCGCGTTCGTCGAGGCGATCAAGCACGTGCCGGTGCCGCACCGCGGCGGGCGGCGGGGGCGCCTCGTCTTCGCGCTCGATGCGACGATGAGCCGCCAGCCGACCTGGGACCTCGCGACACGCATCCAGGCGGAAATGTTCGAGGAAGTGAGCGCGGTCGGCGGGCTCTCGGTGCAGCTCGTCTATTTTCGCGGGTTCCGGGAATTCAGCGCCTCGCCCTGGGTCGCGGACGCGGCGGGGCTGGGCGCGGCGATGACGGGCGTCGATTGCCGGGGCGGCAAGACGCAGCTCGGCCGCGTGCTCGCCCATGTCCGCGAGGAGGCGGCGCGCGAGACGATCGCGGCGCTCGTCTATGTGGGCGATTGCTTCGAGGAGCAGCCCGATCCGGTGCTGGATCTCGCGGGCGAGCTCGGCATGCGGGGCGTGCGCGCGTTCCTTTTCCAGGAAGGGCGCGATGCCCGCGCGGCGCGGGTCTTTCGCGGCATCGCGCAGATGACGCACGGCGCCTATGCGCCGTTCGATGCCGGCTCGGCGGCGCAATTGCGCGCGCTGCTGCGCGCGGTCGCTGCCTATGCCGCCGGCGGCATGGCGGCGCTCAGCGATCACGCCAGCCGGGCCGGCGGCGCGGCGATGCGCCTGCTCAAGGACATGCGGTAGGGGCGTGACATAGGGACGTGAGTTAGGGTCGGGTGATGCTGCTTTGGATCTCGATCGCGGGCGCGGCGCTGCTCCTCTTCTGGCTGGCGGGGCGCAGCTATCTGCGCAGCTCGCCGGCCGCCCTCGCCAAGGGGTTCCGCTGGACGGGGGCGGGGATCGCGGGGCTGCTCGCGCTCTTGGCGCTGGTCGGCGGGCGGGTGCTCGTTGCGCTCGGGCTCGCGCTCTTTGCCTACGCGCTCGCGACGCGGCAGATCGAGACCGTGATGCGGGGCATCGCCCAGGCGTTCGGCCTGTCGCTGGGACCGGACACGCGCCCATCGGGGCGGCCGGGCCCGCGCGTGCGGACCGAATGGCTCGACCTCGAACTCGACCGGACGAACGGCGAAATGCGGGGGCAGGTGATCGGCGGCCCCTATGCCGGGCGGGGCTTTCGCTCACTCGCCGTCGATGAATTGGCGAAACTCCAGCGCGCGGCGATCACGGGCGATCCGCAGGGCGCGCAGATCCTCGAGGCGTTTCTCGACCGCACGACGAACGGCACCTGGCGGACGGCGACCGGAGAGTCCGGCTTTTCGGGCGGCAGCGCGCCGCTGACGCGGGCCGAGGCGCTGCGCGTGCTCGGCCTCGCCGAAGGGGCGAGCGCGCTCGACATCACGGAGGCGCATCGCCGGCTGATGAAGGCGGTCCACCCGGATGCGGGCGGATCGAGCGTCCTCGCCGCGCAGATCAACGCGGCGCGCGCGGTGCTCCTCGGAGAGGCGTAGCGCCGCCTATTGGCCGGCCGCGAGCGACCAGTCGCTGTCGGCGACGGCGAGGCAGGCAAGGCCGCGCGCTTCGAGCTTGGTGCAGGCATCGCGCGCCTCGGCCGGCGAGAAGGGGCCGAAACGGGCGCGGTAGATGGGGCCGTCCTTCGTCGAGAAGGGCGTCACCACCGCCTCGGTGTCGCCGAGGATCGCTTCGGCGGCATCGGCGATCACTTCCACCTGCATCTGGGCAACATCGCGGTCGCGATAGGCGCCAACCTGGATTCCCCAGGTACGCGGATCGGAACTGGCGGTGCGGCGCGTCGAAGTCGGCGTGTCGCCCTCGCCGATCTCGCCCAGCAGGGCCGAGGCGAGGCTCGCGGTGCGCACTTCAGAGACATCGCCGCCCCAGATCAGCCGGCCCGGGGCCTCAGCGACATAAGAGGGCATGGCGCCGGCGTCGATATTGGTGCGGAGCGCGACGCGCGTGGTGCGGGGCTGGGGCACGACCGCGGCCAGTTGATCGGCACCGCGCGGCTCGGCCCGGCGCGGCTCGGCGACGGTTTCCGCGATCAGCTCGGCCAGCGGATCGGCGCTCGCGAGCGAGACGACTTCGCGCGGCGCCTGCGGTTCGTCGGGGATCGGCGCCATCGCGACGACGCCCGGATCGCCCGGGGCGCGGACATTGGGGTTGCGCACGGGCTTGGGCGGCGCCGTGACGGCGGAGGCGACCTGCGTGTAGCGGCCGCGCGGATCCTCATAGGCCGCGACCATCGTCGGGTTCGCCTCGATCTTGTCGAACATCGAGCCCAGGATCGCGCGCATTTCGTTGTCGCGCTCGCGGGCCGTGCGGCCGCCCATGACGACGCCGATGATGCGGCGCCCGTCGCGCTCGGCCGAGGAGACGAGGTTGAAGCCGCTCGCGCGCGTGTAGCCCGTCTTGATGCCGTTCGCGCCAACGAAATCGACCAGCAGATCGTTGTGCGTCTCGTAGGTCTTGCCGCGGAACGTGTAGGTGCGCGCGGCGAAGCGATCGTAATATTGGGGGAAATTCTTCATCAGCGCGCGGCCGAGCGTCGCCATATCGCGCGCGGTCGAGCGTTGCAGCGGATGGGGAAGGCCGGAGGCGTTATAGAAATACGTATTGCGCATCGAGAGCGCGCGGGCCTTTTGCGTCATCAGGCGGGCGAATTTCGCCTCGCTGCCGCCGATCGCCTCGGCGACGACGACCGCCACGTCATTGGCCGAGCGGATGATGAGGGCGCCGATCGCTTCCTCGACCGTGATGGTCGTGCCGGGCTTGAGGCCGAGCTTCGAAGGTTCCTGGCCGGCCGCGAAGGACGAGACGTTCAGCTTCGTCGAGAGCGCGAGCTTGCCTTCCTGGAGACGCTCGAACAGCAGATAGAGCGTCATCATCTTGGTGAGCGAGGCGGGGAAACGCGCTTCGTCGGCCGAGCGCGAGAATAGAATCTTGCCCGTCTGGGCGTCCATGATGAGGCTCGCGTCCTTGCTGGCCGCGGAAGCCGGCGTGCCGGCGCCACCCGCTACCACCAGGCCGACGACCAGCCCCAACACTGCAACCCAACGCGTCACGCGGTGACCCCCCGCTGTCAAAACGCCCGATACGAACCGAACCTTCCGCAGCCCCGCGGACCCGTTCAGTCCCTTTAGCACACCGTGCGTCGTCTTCCGACGGCACGTGCTCCACACCATGCGTATCTTGTGCCAGAGCCCGCTTGTCTTAAAGCGCTCCGGCCGGCCCCACCGATCTCGCCCGGGCGTTTCTCGCTCCGCGCGGCACCGGCACAACACCAGGATACACGTTTGGCGCCTAGCCTCCGTGAGAGGCCTTACCAAGTGGTTAACGCCCCGTTCACTGTGGCCTTCAGCGTTAACAGATTCTCGCTGCGGCGCACCTGGGCGTTGACAAGTCCCCCGACGCTCCACATATTCCGGAATGTTGCGGTGCAGCATGAATCGGGCGGCGGCCGCGACCACACTCCCCAGAATGCAATCGAGGGCAAAAACAGCAATGGCAACGAAGGCGAAGGCGAGCGAGATGGGCGAAGAGGCCATCGGTCAGGCGTTCAAGAATGGCGCAGAGGCGGTGAAAGAGAATTTCGAGAAGGCCGCGCGCAGTTTCGGCGACATGGCGACCTACAATCGCCAAGCTATGGAAGCCTTGGTGAAATCGGCGAATGTCGCCACCAAGGGCATCGAGCAGATCAACACCGAGCTCATGACCTATTCGCGCCAGGCGATGGAAGACCACGCCGCGGCGCTCAAGACCGTGATGACCTCCAAGTCCCTGCAGGACGCGCTCGAGGTTCAGTCGGATTATTCGAAGGCGGCGTTCGACGCCTATCTCGGCCAGATGACGAAGGTCAGCGAAATCGTGGTCGGCCTCGCGCGCGAAATCTCCGCGCCGCTCACCGAGCAGGCCAAGCAATTCGCGGATCTGGTGCACGCGTCGCGTCCGGCGGCTTAACCGCGTTTCGTCGGATGAGGGGCCGGCCGTTGCCGGCCCCTTTCGTTTGCGCGAAAGCGAGGGCAAGCTCTCGTCCATGAGCGAGCCACCCTTTCTTTCCTTCGAGTCGCTGCGCCTGACGCCCAAGCCCAATCAGTGCCTGGCGGCACCCGAGGGGCTTTGCGCGCACGCAAAGCCGCACCTGATCGCGCCGCTGCTGACGGCCGATGCGGGCGCGACATACACGGCCGCGCTCGCGGCGCTGACGGCGCAGCCGCGCATGACAATTCTGGCCGCCGACAGCGGCGCGCGCGCGATCGAGGCGGTGCAACGCTCCGCGCTCTTTCAGTTTCCCGATTACGTGAGCGTTCGAATCGTCCCGGCCGAGGGCGGGGGCGCCAGCCTTGCGATCTATTCGCGGTCAAAATACGGTTATAGCGATCTGGGCGTGAACAAGGCCCGTGTCGAGCGCCTTCTTGCCGCGATCACGACGCGCCTCGCCACCCGATGATCCCGGGTTCTTTGAAGTCCCGAAAAACTTCATATTTAATTGCAACGCTAGCGCCTATCGAAGGGCGCGCAGATACGTCATCCTCGAAAGGCGCATGGCTAAGAACGGACAAGGCTCGAACGGCACCACCACCGGCATCGTGACGAAGACACGGCCGAAGACGAAGAAGCCGTCGCTCTACAAGGTGCTGCTGCTCAACGACGACTACACGCCGATGGAATTCGTCGTGCATGTGCTCGAACGGTTTTTCGCCAAGGGCCGCGAGGACGCGGTGGCGATCATGTTGCACGTTCACCAAAAGGGCGTCGGGCTGTGCGGCGTCTATACCTATGAGGTCGCGGAAACGAAGGTGACGCAAGTCATCGACTTTGCGCGTCGTCACCAGCATCCGCTGCAGTGCACGATGGAAAAGGAGTAACGCCACTTGCCCGCATTCTCGCGAACGCTCGAAGACACGCTCCATCGCGCCATCCGTTACGCCAACGAACGCAACCACGAGTTCGCGACGCTGGAACATCTGCTGATGGCGCTGGTCGACGACAAGGACGCGGCCGCCGTCATGCGCGCGTGCACGGTCGACATCGACACGCTGCGCCGCACGCTCACCGACTATGTCTCCAATGAACTGACCACTCTCGATGTTGACGACGGGGAAGACGCCAAACCCACGGCCGCCTTCCAGCGCGTCGTTCAGCGCGCGGTCATCCACGTGCAGTCCTCAGGCCGGGAGGAAGTGACCGGCGCAAACGTCCTCGTTGCGATCTTCGCCGAGCGCGAAAGCCATGCGGCCTTTTTCCTCAACGAGCAGAACATGACCCGTCTCGACGCGGTCAATTATATCAGCCACGGTATTGCCAAGCGGCCGGGGTCCTCGGAGAGTAAGCCAGTGCGCGGTAGCGATGACGACGACGAGACAACCGACAAGACCTCCAAGCAGGGCAGCGAGGCGCTGGAGGCCTATTGCGTCGATCTCAACATCAAGGCGAAGGAAGGCCGGATCGACCCCTTGATCGGCCGCGAGGCCGAAGTCGAGCGCACGATCCAGATCCTCTGCCGGCGGCAGAAAAACAATCCGTTGTTCGTCGGCGATCCCGGCGTCGGCAAGACGGCGATCGCGGAAGGCCTTGCGCGCAAGATCACGCGCGGCGAAGTGCCGGAGGTGCTCAAGGACTGCACGATCTTCGCGCTCGACATGGGATCGCTGCTCGCGGGCACGCGCTATCGCGGCGATTTCGAGGAGCGGATCAAGTCGGTCATCAAAGAGCTGGAAGGCTTCAAGGGCAAGGCGATCCTCTTCATCGACGAGATCCACACCGTGATCGGCGCGGGCGCGACGAGCGGCGGCGCGATGGATGCGTCGAACCTCTTAAAGCCGGCGCTGCAATCGGGATCGCTGCGCTGTATCGGCTCGACGACGTACAAGGAGTATCGCCAGCATTTCGAGAAGGACCGCGCGCTCGTGCGGCGGTTCCAGAAGATCGACGTGCAGGAGCCCACGATCCCCGACGCGATCAAGATCCTCAAAGGCTTAAAGCCCTATTTCGAGGAATATCATCACCTGCGCTACACCAACGACGCGGTGAAGGCGGCGGTGGAGCTGGCGGCGAAATACATCAACGACCGCAAGCTCCCCGACAAGGCGATCGACGTGATCGACGAGGCGGGCGCCTCGCAGATGCTCGTCACCGAATCGCGCCGCAAGAAGATCATCGGCGTCAAAGAGATCGAGGATGTGGTCGCCAAGATGGCGCGCATTCCCCCCAAGACCGTCTCGAAGGACGACACCGAGGCGCTGCGCGATCTGGAGCGGAACCTCAAGCGCGTGGTCTACGGGCAGGACGATGCGATCACCGCGCTCACGGCCGCGATCAAGCTCGCGCGGGCGGGGCTTCGCGAGCCGGAAAAGCCGATCGGCGCCTATCTCTTCTCCGGGCCCACGGGCGTCGGTAAGACCGAGGTCGCGCGCCAGCTCGCGCGCATCCTCGGCGTCGAGCTCCTGCGCTTCGACATGTCGGAATACATGGAGCGTCACGCGGTCAGCCGCCTCATCGGCGCGCCGCCCGGCTATGTCGGCTTCGATCAGGGCGGGCTTCTCACCGACGGCGTCGATCAGCACCCGCATTCCGTGCTGCTGCTCGATGAGATCGAGAAGGCGCATCCCGACATCTACAACATCCTTCTGCAGGTGATGGATCACGGGAAGCTCACCGATCACAACGGCAAGAAGATCGATTTCCGCAACACGATCCTCATCATGACGACGAACGCGGGCGCGGCGGACGCGGCGAAGGAAGCCATCGGCTTCGGGCGCGGCAAGCGCGAGGGCGAGGACGAGGAGGCGATCAAGAAGCTCTTCACGCCTGAGTTCCGCAACCGGCTGGACGCGGTCATCTCGTTCGCGCATCTGAAGCCCGATGTCGTCTCGCTGGTGGTCGAGAAATTCGTGCTCGAGCTGGAAGCGCAGCTTTCGGACCGGAACATCACGTTCGAGCTCACGCCCGAGGCAACGCAATGGCTCGTCAAGCGCGGCTATGACGAACATTTCGGCGCGCGGCCGATGGCGCGGGTGATCCAGGATTCGATCAAGAAGCCGCTGGCGGACGAGATCCTCTTCGGCAAGCTGCTCAAAGGCGGCGTCGTGAAGGTCGAGGTCGCGCCCGAGGGCGACAAGCTCGCCTTCACGTTCTTCGATCTGAAGACGACGCCCAAGCCGAAGGACGGCCCGGCGGACGCGCAAAAAGAACCCGAGACGGTCGGCTGACGATGGGCCCGGTGGAGACGCTGCCGGGCGGCGAGGGGCGCACCATCGCTTTCTCGCGCGGCGGCACAGGGCGGACGGTCGTTCTCCTTCACGGCATCGGGGAATCGCACGCCTCGTTCGCACCGATTTCGGCCGACCTCCAACGCGACCACGATGTGATCGCGGTGGATCTGGCGGGCCATGGCGCCGCCAGCGCGCCCAAGGCGGCCGACCTCGCCGCGATGGTCGGCGATGTCGGCGCGCTCATCGCCGCGCTCAAGCTCGACAAGCCGTTGCTCGTTGGCCATTCGCTGGGCGGGGCGGTCGCGAGCCTTGCCGCCGCGTCGGTGCCGATCCGCGGCGCCATCGTCATCGATCAGCCGCTCGCGCTCGCGGGCTTCCGCGAGGCGCTGGCGCCGATGAAGGACGCGCTCTTCACCGGCGACTACAAAACCGCCGTCGAGGGCATGATGGGCGCGATGGGCTTTGGCCAATTGCCCGAGGCGCTGCAGGGGCCGATCCTCGCCTCGCGCGACCGCACGCCGCGCGAGACGTACCTCGCCATCTGGGCCGGCCTGTTCGACGATGAAGGGTTCGCGGCGACCGAAGCGCTGGTCGACAGCGTTCTCAAGGGTATCACCGTTCCCTATCTCGCGCTTGTCGCGGAAGGCGCGGCGCCCGGCTATGGCGACTGGCTGAAGGCGCGGATGCCGCACGCCATCACGGAAGAATGGCCGGGCGGGCACTGGCTCCACCTCGCCGATCAGGCGCGCTTCACGGCGCGCGTGCGCGCGTTCGACGCGCTGCCGCCCAAGCGCGGCATCCTCAGCCTCTTCAAGAAGGGGTAGGGCTCTTTCGATCGCATCCTTCGAGACGCCCTTTCGCCTCACCCTGAGGAGCGAGCGTCACGAAGGGCGAGGCGAAAGGGCTCCTCAGGATGAGGCCGGGGAAGCCTCCCCCAAACGACGAAAGGCCGCCGGGGCGTCCCCAGGCGGCCTTTCCATTGCCGATCCGCGTCAGCGGGTCAGCCGGCTTTCACCGGCTCAGACGCGGGACTTTCCGAAGAAGGTCCTGGTCCGGCGCTCACGCGAAAAGTGACAATGAGACACTGGATCACCTCCTTTCTGCTGTTGAAACCCGACTCAAGTGTAATGCTGCGGCGCACACAGTGCAATGGGGGCGCGCGGGGCCGCCTCAGGCGATCACTTCGGGGGTCTGGCGCACGAAGCTGGCGTTCTCCGCGCAATCGAGGAGAAACGCCGCGACGTCCGCCCGGCGGATCGCGCCGCCGCGATAGGTTTCGGGCGTCGTGAAGGTGCGCACCCGGCCTGTCGGCCGGCCGTTCAGAAGGAGGCCCGGGCGCACGATCGTCCAGTCAAGATCGCTCGCCTGGAGCATTTCCTCCGCGCGGGTCTTGTCGAGATACATCTGGCGGAGCACCAGCGGCCAGAACACGTAGTCGTAGAGCGGGTTCGAGCGGCCGTAGGAATCGCCCGCGCCCAGGCCGGTGACGAAAATCAGCCGGCGGATCGCCGCGCGCTGCATGACGGGCAGGAGCGCTCCCATGTGTTCGGAGAAGATCGTCACCTTCGAGAGGCTTGGGGGCGTACCGATGACGCTGATGACGGCGTCCGCGCCCATCACGCCTTCGCCGAGCAGCGTCTCGTTACGGCAATCGCCCGCGATCACGAGAAGGCGGGGATGCGGATCGCCGCCATTGACGGGGCCGCGCGCCATCGCGTGGACCGTCCAGCCGCGATCGAGCGCCTGCTCGACGCACAGCCCGCCGATCCCCCGGCTCGCGCCAATGACGAAAATCCGCTTCGTCATGCGATCGCGGCGCGGATTTTCTCGGCCATCGCGGCGAGTTTCTCCGGCGCTTCCATGCCGCGCGCGTGGAGCCGCAGATCGATGCCCGACCAGCGCGGGATGATGTGGAAGTGGATGTGGAAGACGGTCTGGCCCGCGTCCGCGCCGTTCAGTTGCGCGATCATGATGCCGGGGGCTTCCGTCGCCTTCTTCACGGCGCGCGCGATCTTCTGGGTGGTCGCGATGGTGGCGGCGAGCGCGTCGGGCGTCAGGTCGAAGAGGTCCTCCGCCTTCGCCTTGGGCACGACGAGCGTGTGGCCCTCGGCTTGCGGCATGATGTCCATGAAGGCGAGGGTCGATTCATCCTCGAACACTTTGTGGCAGGGCATCTCGCCCCGCAGGATCTTCGCAAAGACGTTGCCGGTGTCATAGGCCATGCGCGTCTCCCCTTATTCGCGTGACGCATCGAACAGGGCACGCGCGCGCGCGTCAATTCATGGATGGACACGTCATGGATGGTCCGCCTGCGCGGACCATGACGCGGGACGAAGTTTCCCGCGTCATATGTCGCTCTCCTCGCGCCGGAAGGGCGAGTGCTCGGACAATTCCTCGATCCCTTCGGCGACGGCTTCGCGTTCGCGTTCGAGATAATTGGCGACGGCCGCGCGGAAACGCGGATCGGGAATCCAATGCGCGGAATAGGTCGTCACGGGCAGATAGCCGCGCGCGAGCTTGTGGGCGCCCTGCGCGCCCGCCTCCACGCGCTTCAGGCCGCGTTCGATCGCGAAATCGATCGCCTGGTAGTAGCAGGTCTCGAAATGGAGGAACGGGTGATGCTCGATCGCGCCCCAATTGCGCCCGTAGAGCGCCTCGCCGCCGATGATGTTGAAGGCGCCCGCGATCGGCCGGCCCGCGCGCTCGGCGATGACGAGGAGGATGTCGTCCGCCATCCATTCGCCGATCAGCGAGAAGAATTTGCGCGTGAGGTAGGGCGTGCCCCATTTGCGGCTGCCGGTATCCATGTAGAACGTGAAGAACGCGTCCCAGTGCCGCTCTGTGATCGCCTTGCCGGTGAGGCGATGGAAGGTGATGCCGGGCTCGCGCGCCCGTTCGCGCTCGCGGCGCAGCGTCTTGCGCTTTTGAGAGGAGAGGCGCGAGAGGAAATCCGCGAAGTCGCGATAGCCCTCGTTCATCCAGTGGAATTGTTGATCCGTCCGCTGAAGATAGCCGAGATCGGCGGCCGCCTCCCACTCCGCGCGGGTTGGGAAATTGATGTGGGCGGAGGAGACCTTCGTCTGCTCGGTGAGGGCGCGCAGACCCTCCAGCAGCAAGGCGGTGAGTTCGCCCGCACGGGATTGATCGGCGATGAGAAGGCGCGGGCCCGTCACCGGCGTGAAGGGAACGGCGGAGAGGAGCTTGGGGTAATAGCGCCCGCCCGCGCGCTCCCAGGCATCCGCCCAGGCATAGTCGAAGACGTATTCGCCGTAGGAATGCCCCTTCACGTAGAGCGGCAGGGCGGCGAGGAGCGTTTCTCCCTCGCGGGCGAGGAGATGCATGGGCTGCCAGCCATTGCGGGCGGTGGCGGCGCCGGAATCCTCGCAGGCGCGCAAAAAAGCGTGGCTGAGGAAGGGATTGCGGGTCGCGGCGTCAGGCATCGCGCAGGCGTTCCAGGCGCCTTCCTCGATCTCGGCCATCCGCTTTGCCGTTTCGAGCGTGACCGCCGTCATGCCGGGCGCGCGGCCCCCCGCCCGAGGCCATTGCCGCCGGTCACCCAAGCGACATAGGTTGCCGTTGGGGCGGTCGGCCCCAGGCGCTGTGGGCACGCGTAACGGCGTTCGGCCATCGGACCAACATTCCCGTTTGCTTGGCGAGGCCGCTCAGAGTAGCGAGGCGGCGGCGCAAAGAAAACGCGGACGTGGCGACATTCTCGCGGGGGGTAGACCAGCATGCACCGGCTCGACGCGGATGATCCTTGTCCCGCGCGCGACGGCTTCGCGATGCCGGCCGAGTGGGCGCCGCATGAGCGCACGCTCATGTGCTGGCCGACGCGCGTCGCGCCCTGGGGCGGCCCGGAAGGGCTGCTCGCGGCGAAGGTTGCCTATGGCGAGGTCGCGCGCACGATCGCGCGGTTCGAGCCGGTGACGATGTGCATGCGGCCCGAGGATCGCAGCGAGGCGCAGCTCGCGCTCGGCCCCAGCATCGATCTCAACCCGATCGGGATCGATGATTCCTGGGCGCGCGATTCCGGCCCCAGCATCCTGATCGGCCCCGGCGGGCGCCGCGCGGGCGTCGCGTGGCAGTTCAACGCGTGGGGCAACAAATACATCCCCTACCGGGCGGACGCAGCGTTCGCGGGCGCGCTGGTGGAACAGATGGGCCTGCCGCTCTACCGCGCGCCGCTCGTCTGCGAGGGCGGGGCGATCCATGTGGACGGCGAGGGTACGCTCATGACGACCGAGCAATGCCTCCTCAACGAGAACCGCAACCCCGAACTCACGCGCCAGCAGGTGGAGGAGCGGCTCGCGCTCTATTGCGGTGTCTTGCGCGTGATCTGGCTGGGCGAGGGGTTTGCCGACACCGAAACCGATGGCCACGTGGACGAGATCGCAGCCTTCGTCGCGCCGGGCCGTGTGATCGTTGGCGTGCATGACGACAAGTCCCATCCAAACTACGCGCCGTGCCTGGAGGCGGTGCGGCGCTTGTCTGAGGCGCGGGACGGCCGGGGGCGGTCAATCGAGGTGTTCGAGGTGAAGCAGCCGCGGGCGCGGAAGCGTCATGACGGGAGCCTGCTCGAGGCGTCCTACGTCAATTTCTATCTCTGCAACGGGGCGGTGATCGCGCCGGCGTTCGGCGATCCCCAGGACGACGCGGCGGGCGATCTTCTGGCCGCGCTCTTTCCCGAGCGCGACATCGTGCAGATCGATGTGCGCGCGATCGCCGAAGGCGGTGGCGGGCTTCACTGCATCACGCAGCAAGTGCCCAAGGGCACGTGAGGCTTACGCGGTCTGGCGGGCGATCGCCTCTTCGAGTTCCTGCTGGCGGGCCTTCTTCTCGCGGTACATCGCGCGGTCGGCGCGCATCATGAGATCGCTCGCCTCCGCGCCCGGGCCGTAGGAGACGACGCCGACGCTCGCGCGCATCGGCAAGCGGACGCCATTGAAGAGCACGCTCGCCGTGTTGAGCGCCGTGCGCAGGCGCCCCATCGAGTGGCGGAGGGCGTGCGTGTCGGCGCGCACGAAGAGGACGGCGAACTCATCGCCGCCGAGGCGCGCGGCGAAATCGGTCGAGCGGATCTTGTCCTTCAGGAGCGCCGCGACGTTCTTCAGGAGATGGTCGCCCGCGGCGTGGCCGTAGGTGTCGTTGACGTATTTGAACTCGTCGAGATCGATATAGGCGAGAAGCCCGTGCTCGCGGTGGCGCTTGGCGTTGGCGAGCGTGCGCACGAGCGCGTCGTTGAAGCCGCGCCGGTTAAGGAGGGTCGTCAATTCATCGGTGACGCTCAAGGCTTCGAGCATCGCGAGGCGCTCGGCCTGTTCGGCGAGGCGCTGCTCGGTTGCGCCGGCGTAGCTGAGGATCTTCGACATGATGGCGAAGCTGCGCGGGGCATCGATGCCCTCGGCGCGCAGCTCGCCCCAGAAATCCTGGGCAAGGCGGTTGAGCTCGGCGAGGCCCGGCGTGCGCTCGGCAGCGGGGCGGCGGTCACGGCTCATGCGAGATCCCTTTCGACGGACTGGCTCGCAAGAGATCAGCAACCCCTGTGCCAGCGTGCCGCAGGGCGGGCGGTCGGATTTCCGCCGCATCGCGGGCCCGGCGGGGCAGGAATTGCCGGGCCGGAGTTGCCGCTCGGGCATTCGCGGCGGGGCGGGCAACGGGGCTTGGCGCCGCCTTCAAACCGCCGTTTTGCTCGTGCTTCGTTAGGAATGGGCCCCTAGAGTAGCGGCCGCTTTTCGTTCCTTCGCCCAAGAGGTGTCAGATGGCGTTCGCGAAATCCGTGGGGCCCGTCCTTCTCGCCGCGATCCTCGTGGCTCCCCCGGCCTTCGCGGGCGCGATGGTGCCGCATCGCGCCTCCTACGATATCCGCCTGAAGGAGGCGAAATGGGGCGCGGGCGTGACGGGCGTGACCGGGCGGCTGGTCATCGAGTTCAATGACGCGTGCGACGGCTATACGCTCAATCAGCGGTTCGTGACGCAAATGCAGGATTCGGACGGGGCGGTCACAACCAGCGATCTCTGGCTCACGAGCTGGGAGGCCGCGGACGGGCGCTCGTTCCGCTTCAACCTCAAGAACGAAGTCGACGGGACGGTGGTCGAGTCCTTCAAGGGCCGCGCGGTCATCGACGCCTCGGGCGGGCAGGTTGCCTATGAGGGTGTCGCGCTCGACGAGGTGACGCTGCCGAGCGGCACGGTTTTCCCGACCGAGCATGCGTTCGATCTCATCAAAGCCGCGGAGGCGGGCGAGAACGCCCTCTCGCGCACCGTCTTCGACGGCTCGGGCGAGGGCGATGTCTATGCCGCCCATGCCGTCATCGGCGCGCCGCGCACGGGGGCGGACGGCCTCAAGGGCCTGGAAGGCGTTCCGGGGGCGGAGCATTTGGCGGGCCTCACCGCCTGGCCGGTGACGCTCTCCTATTTCAAGACGCAGAGCCAGGCGCCGCTGCCCGATTATGAAAGCTCGTTCGTCATGTATTCGAACGGCATGTCGAGCGGGCTCGTGCTCGACTACGGCGATTTCTCGCTCTCGGGCACGCTCAAGGAGATCGAGGTCCTGCCGGACCCGAAATGCTGAAGGGCCCTTAGCCCTTCATTCCCCGCCCCTTGCCAATGACCGCTTCGCCGAAGCGCGCGCGGATGCGATCGATCGCGCGTTCGGCGCTGGCGCGGCGCGCGGCGCCGGGATCAAGGAGGCTCGGCTGATCGCATTCGGCGGCGGGCGCGAGCGTGGATAATCCGATCCCCAGCAGGCGGTAACGCGGGCCTTCGGGCTTGGCGCGCAGGAGCTCGCGGCCTTCGGCGAAGATCACCTCGGCGAGCTGGGTGGGCGCGCCGAGTGACCGGCGGCGCGTCTCGCTGCGGAAATCGGCGCCCTTCAGCTTCAGCGTGATCGTCCGCCCGCCCAGGCCCGCCGCCTTCGCGCGCCGCGAGAGGCTTTCGCAGAGCGACCAGAGAATGCGCTCCAGCACGTCGTGGCGGCGCTCGTCGGTTTCGAAGGTCGTCTCGGTTGAAAGGCTCTTGGCCTCGCTCGCCGGATCGACGGTGCGGCTGTCCTCGCCTTTCGAGAGCCGCGCCAGATGCAGCCCCATCTCGCCGTAGCGCTTGGCGAGCGTGCGCGCGTCCATCGCCTGGATCTGGCCGAGCCGCGTGATGCCGTCCGCCTCCAGGCGCCTGGCGAAGGATTTGCCGACGCCATAGACGATCGTCACCTTCTGCTCCTTGAGGAACGAGACGGCTTCCGCGCGGCCGATGACGGCAAAGCCGCGCGGCTTCCTCAATTCCGAGGCGACCTTGGCGAGGAATTTGTTGAACGAGAGGCCGATCGAAACCGTGATGCCGCAGTCGCGCTCGATCTCGCGCGCGAGTTTCGCCAGCACCTTGGCGGGCGGCAGGCCGTGCAGGCGCTCGGTGCCCGAGAGATCGAGGAACGCCTCATCGAGCGAGAGCGGCTGGACGAGCGGCGTCAGCGCGCGCATCCGCTCGCGCAATTGAAGCGCGACGTCGCGGTATTTGCGCATGTCGGGGCGGATGACGATCGCGTCCGGGCAGGCGGCGAGCGCCTTGAACATCGGCATCGCGGACCGCACGCCATAGGTGCGCGCGACGTAGCAGCAGGTGGAGACGACGCCGCGCTTGCCGCCGCCGACGATCACCGGCTTGTCGATGAGGGCTGGGTTGTCGCGCTTCTCGACGCTCGCGTAGAAGGCATCGCAATCGAGATGGGCGATCGCGAGCGCAAAAAGCTCGTCATGCGCGAGGAGGCGCGGCGAGCGGCATTTGGGGCAGCGCACCGCGCCCGCGTTGGTCTCGCTCAGGCAATCGCGGCAGAAGGCGGGCATCCCTCATGCCTCCCACAGCCAGGCGGCGCCGCGCACGCCGCTCGAATCGCCGTGGACGTTCACGCGGACCCGCGTCTCGACGCCATCGGAAAAGACGAGCGGGGGCAGCGCCCTTTCGAGCGCGGGGGCGAGGGCGGCGATGTTCGACAGGCCGCCGCCCAGCACGATGATGTCCGGATCGATGATGTTGACGAGCACCGCGCAGGCGCGCGCGAGGCGCTCGGAATAGCGCGCAAGGCTCGCGCGGCAGGCGGGATCGCCCTCACTGGCGCGCGCGGCGATGGCGGCGGCGGCGAGCGCCTCGCCCGTTCGCGCACGGTGATCGGCCTCGAAGGCCGGTCCGCTCAGCCATTGCTCGAGGCAGCTCTCCTTGCCGCACCAGCAAAGGGGGCCGGGGCGTTCGTCATCGCGCGGGGCAGGCAGCGGGTTGTGGCCCCATTCGCCCGCGATCGCGTTCGCGCCCTGAAGGATCTTTCCCTCAAGCACGATGCCGCTGCCGACGCCCGTGCCGAGGATGAGGCCGATCACGCTTTTCGCGCCCGCGCCCGCGCCGTCGCGGGCTTCTGAGAGCGCAAAGCAATTGGCATCGTTCGCAAGCCGCAGCGGGCGGGCGAGATGGGCCTCCAGATCCTCCTTCAGGCGGCGGTCGTTGAGCCAGGTCGAGTTCGCGTTCTTCACGAGGCCCGTCCGTGGGCTGATCGTTCCGGGCATCGCAATGCCGACGCTGCCGCGTTCGGCCGTTTCGGCTTCCAAGGCGTTAACGAGATCCCCGATGGAATCGAGCGTTTGGAGATAGTCGCCGCGCGGCGTCGCCACGCGCCGGCGCGCGAGCACGCGGTTCGCCCGATCGAGCGCCACGCCCTCGATCTTGGTGCCGCCCAAATCGATGCCGATGCGCATGGGGCTCAGCTCTTCGCGATCTCGGCGCGGATATAGGCCTCGATCTCGCCCCAGTCGCGGGCGCGCAAGCGGCTGGCGGGCGCGGGCGGGACCAGCCGGGCGAGTTGCGGGTTCGCGACGTAGTGGATCGCGTGGACGTCCGGTGCGGCTTCGGCGACCGAGCGGATCTGCGGCGGCAGATCATCGATGAAGAAGACGGGCGCCTTCGTTGCCTCGGCGAGCCGGGCGACCGCCGCGCCCTTCGGCCCGTCGTTCCGGACGAGGGGTGCGGTGATGCCGGTCCGCGCGAGGTTCCTTGCCCGGGCCGCGCCCGCGCTTTCGGGCACGTTCGAGAGGACGAGCACCACCGCCTCGTCCGCCAGGCGCTGGAGCGAATCGGCCGCGCCCTCAACCGGCGCGAGCGAATCGCTCATCTCGAAGAAGCGGCGCAGATGGCTGGTCACGGCCTCGGCCTCCAGCGGCTCGCCGGTCGCGGCGTCGCGCACGTTGCCGTGAATGGCATAGGAATCGAGGGCGAAAATTAACGCTTGGCGCTCGAAATAGGTCATCAGCCCCGCCATGAAGTGGAGCACCACCTCATCGGCGTCCGTCACGATCAGCGGGCGGGCGGGATCAACCAAACGCGCCGCCTCGTTCAGGTCCAGCATGGCGACGGAAGGGGGCGCGGGCGCGCGGGGCGGCATCATCGGCCTCGTAATCGTCTCTTAAGTGCCTGTCGGTAAAGATGTTCAGGCGATGCCCCCAGGCGGCGGTCCCGCCGCCTAAGGGCAAGGAATGATTAAGGAACTTCCTGTCCAATTCCGGGCAAGGGTGAATCGGCGGTCTCGGTTCTTCATGACCGTCCCGCGCGCGCGCTGGAGCCTCCATGAGTAAGACCGTTCTGATCGTCGAGGACAACGAGCTTAATCTCAAGCTCTTCCACGACCTGCTGGACGCCAACGGCTACCAGACGCTGCAGACCCGCGACGGTCTGGAGGCGCTGGAGCTGGCGCGCACGCACCACCCCGATCTCATCTTGATGGACATCCAATTGCCGGAAGTCTCGGGCCTTGAAGTCACCAAGTGGCTGAAAGAGGACGAGCAGCTCAAGGCCATTCCTGTCATCGCCGTCACCGCGTTCGCGATGAAAGGCGATGAGGAGAAGATCCGCGAGGGGGGCTGCGAGGCCTATCTCTCCAAACCGATTTCCGTCGCCCGGTTCCTGGACACGGTGCGGCGCTTCCTGAGCTAACGGAGGCCCCGTGACCGCCCGTATCCTCGTCGTCGACGATATCGCCGCCAACGTGAAGCTGCTCGAGGCGAAGCTGTCGGCCGAGTATTTCGACGTCATGACCGCGATGAACGGGCTGGACGCGCTCAAATCCCTCGAAGACCAATTGCCGGACATCATCCTCCTCGATGTCATGATGCCGGGCATGGACGGGTTCGAAGTGTGCCGGCGCGTCAAGGCCGATCCGCGCACGGCGCATGTGCCGGTCGTGATGGTGACCGCGCTCGATCAGCCGAGCGACCGGGTGACGGGCCTCGAAGCGGGCGCCGATGATTTCCTCACCAAGCCCGTCAACGACATCGCGCTCTTCGCGCGCGTGAAGAGCCTCATTCGCCTGAAGATGATGACGGATGAATTGCGCATGCGCGAGGCAACGGGGCAGAGCCTCGGCGTGCTCGACGCGGCCGACATCCTCTCGCCCGACATCGCGGCCGGGCCCGGGCGCATCCTCGTCGTCGAGGACCGGCCGGCGCAGATCGAGCGGATCAGCAACGCGCTCTCGCCGCCCAACGAGCTCACCGTCACCAGCGAGGCGCAGGAAGTGCTCGTGCGCGCGCGGGGCGGGGATTTCGATCTCGTGATCGTGAGCCTCGGCGCTGAAAGCTTCGATGGCCTGCGCATTTGTTCGCAGATGCGCTCGATGGATACGACGCGGTTGGTGCCGATCCTGGTGCTCGTCGAGGAGGGCGACACCAAGCGGCTGGTGCGCGGCCTCGAACTCGGCGTCAACGACTATCTCGTGCGCCCGATCGATCGCAACGAGCTGATCGCGCGCGTGCGCACGCAGCTGCGCCGCAAGCGCTACGCCGACAAGCTGCGGCACAATTTCCAGCTCAGCCTGGAAATGGCGATCACCGATCAGCTGACCGGGCTCTACAATCGGCGCTACATGGCGCGGCATCTCGCGACGCTGCTTGAGGAATGCCAGCGCCAGAGCAAGCCCGTCTCGTTCCTCATCCTCGACATCGACTATTTCAAGGCGATCAACGACACGCACGGGCACGACGCGGGCGATGAGGTGCTGAAGCAATTCGCGCAGCGCGTGGCGGCCAATGTGCGCGGCATCGATCTCGCCTGCCGCTATGGCGGGGAAGAATTCGTGGTCGTGATGCCCGATACCGACGTCTCGTTCGCCTATATGGTCGCCGAGCGGCTGCGCCAGCAGGTGGCGGACGTGCCGTTCGACATTCCCGGCGTCGAGAAGCCGCTCGCGGTCACGGTTTCGATCGGCGTCACCTCGACCGAGGGGGCGGCGGACACGGCCGACACGCTCCTCAAGCGGGCCGACCAGGCGCTCTACAAGGCCAAGCGCGACGGGCGCAACCGCGTGATCGCGGACGCGGCCTAAAGCCGGCGCGCTTTCCTCCTTCATTGCAGGCGTTGATGGACTCCTCATCCTGAGGAGCCCTTGTCGCCTCGCCCTTCGAGGCGATGCGCACCTCAGGGTGAGGCGACAAGGGCGTCTCGAAGGATGGGCCACGGGGCACGCGGACGCGGCCTAAAGGAAAAGGGCCGGCTTAGGCCGGCCCTTCGACACCCCACCCGGCATCGTTGTTCTTACTTGATCTTGCCTTCGGTGAAGGTCACGTGCTTGCGCGCGACGGGATCGTATTTCCGCACCTTGAATTTCTCCGTCATCGTGCGGGAGTTCTTCTTCGTCACGTAGAAGAAGCCGGTGCCCGCGTCGGAGTTCAGGCGGATCTTGATCGTGGTTGGTTTCGCCATGGGTTTTGGCCCGTTCGCTCAAAATGAGCGCGGGAGACTAGCGATCGCGGCCCCCGTGTCAAGCCGGGCGGGAGGGGTGCGCGTGGGCCGGCTCAGGCCATGCGGCCGGAGCGCAGGAGCGCGAGGATCATGTAGGCAAAGGCGATGCCGCCGAGCACGAGGAGCAGCCCGTGCGGGTCCCAGAGATCCATCGCGGTGCCCGAGAGGAACGGCCCGATCAGCGATCCGCCCGCATACATGAGCGCGAAGGCGGCGTTCGCGGCGGACAGCTCGCCGCCCGTGAAGCGGCCGCCCAGTACCGTCAAGCCTACGGAATAAAGCCCCAGAATGACGCCGCCCCAGAAGAAGAGGAGCGTCAGCGCGGCGGCGAAGCTTTCCATCGTGAAGGGAAGGAGCGCGGCGCCGATCACGCCCGCGGCCGCGCAGCCCGCCAGCACGCGATAGGGGTTCATGCGGTCCGCGAGCCAGCCCACGGCTGGCACGAGCATGATGTTGCCGATGCCCCAGGCGGTGAGGAGAAGGATCGCGGTCGGCTCCGCCCAGCCGTTGCGGATCGCGTAGAGAGGCAGGAAGGCCGCCATGCCCGTCTCCAGCGCGCCGAAGGTGAGGCCGGCGAAGACGGCGACGGGGGCGACGAAGAGATAGCGCCCGACATCGCGCGCGGGGGCGGACGTGACGGGCGGCACGACGCGCCAGGCGAGCAGCAGCGGCGCCGCGCCCAGAAGGATGACGACCGCGCCGCCCGCGAAGGGCGCCCAGCCGGTCGTCCCGGTCGTCTGAAGGATCACCGGTCCCATCGCGTAGCCGCCCGCGACGATCGCGGAATAGAGCGCGAGCAGGCGCCCGCGCCTGTCGGCCTCAGCGATTTGCGTGATCCAAAGCTCGCTCATCAGGTAGATGCCCTGGAGCGCCGCGCCCAGCACGATGCGCAGGAGGAACCACAGCACGAGCGCATCGGTCGCGCGGATCGCGACGAGCGCGCAGGCGGCCGCGACGTGACAGGCAAGGAGGAACGCGGCGGCCCCCGTGCGCGCGGCGAGCTTGGGGATCACGAGGGTTGCCGCCATCATCGCCAGCGACTGCGCGGCAGCGGAGAGCCCGATCACGGTGTCGGAGTGGCCCGCGCGATCCATCATCAGCGAGAGCAGCGGCAGCGAGAGGCCGATGGCGACGCCCGTCGCGAAGACGCAGCCGAGCGCTGCGGCGAGGCTCAAGCGCCGGTCGCCCGCCGCCGCGTCGCTCATCGCGGCACGCGGCGGATCGCGGGCTTGCCGCCCCGATAGGTGAAGATCGCGCGCGGCGTTTCGGGATCGGCGAGGCGGTTCTTCGCCTCGCCCAGCATGAATTCCGTAACGTCGATGATCGGCAGGCCCAGCGCCTCGTGGAGCGGGAACCAGGCGAGGTCGAGCAATTCGCCCGAGCCCGAAAGCGGCGCGTCGCCGTTTTCCGTCCGCATCAGGAAGAAGCGCGCGTGAAAGCGGATGGGGCTGTCGGTCGGCGTGATCGCGCGGCCGAGAAATTCGAGCGCGTGGTGATCGGGCGCCTGATGCTTTTCGCGTAGCCCGCGCCAATCGCCGGTCGCGCCCGCGCCCGGATCGCCGTCGCGCGTGATGAGGAGGCCCGTTTCCTCCCACGTCTCGCGCACGACGGCATTGGCGAGAGCGCGCGCCTCCGCCGCGCTCGCGGCCGCGCGGGTGCGCAGGAGATCGTGCTCGGTCTCGGGGGTCAGCGGGCGCGCGGGGTGGACGCGGCGATCCTCAGGATCGAGCCGGCCGCCCGGAAAGACGAAGGCATCTGGAATGAACGAGGCTTTCGGGCGGCGGCGGCCCATCAGCACTTCTGCGCCCTCCGGGCCCTTTTCCGCGTGGCGGATGAGGACGAGGCTCGCCGCGTCGCGCGGGCGGACGATGCGCGTGGGGCCGGGCGCGTTCATAGTTCGAGGAAGGTCGGCTTGCCGTGGATCACCTTAAAAAAGGGGATCGGGTGGGGGCCGTGCGGGCGCGCGAGGCGGCGCTCCACCTCGTCGAGCACGCGGCGGGTGATCGTCGGCAGGTCGAGCGTCCGCGCCTTCTCGAGCGGCACCCAGTGGATGTCGAGCAGTTCCTCGGGCGAGGGGGAGGCGACCTGCTTCACGATCGCGCTCGCATCGACCATGAAGAAGCGCGCGTCGAACCGCTTGTGGCGATAGGGCGGGGTGATCGCGCGGGCGATGAAGTCGAGCCGGTCGAGGCGCGGGGCGACGCCCGCCTCATAGAAGGCCCGCCAGGCGGGGCTGCGCGTCGGCACGCTGCCCGCCCATTCCTCGCCGATGAGGAAGCCCGTCTCCTCGAAGGTTTCGCGCAAGGCGGCGAGCGCGAAACGCTCGGGCGCGGTGGTCTCGCCCTCGCGCGCGAGCTTTTCCGCGACCTCGGCGCGCAGGCCCTTCGAGGGCTTGATGCGGTAGTCGCAGGCATCGACGCGCCCGCCCGGGAAGACGACCTTGTTCGGCATGAAGGTCGTCGAGCCGTGGCGCTGGCCCATCAGGATCAGCGGCTCGCCCTTGGTGCGATCGACGACGACGAGCGTCGCGGCGTCTTTGGGGCGCGGCGCGCGGCGCGGCGCGTCCTCGCCCTTCTTGTCGAACATGTTGAATCCGGCGCGCCGGAACGGCCCGCCCCGCGAGAGTGAAGATCGATACGCGCTATCTTAACCGAGGCGTCCCGAGAGAGGAAAGGACGCCCTCGCGGGGCGGGGGCAACCCATCAATGGTGGTGTTCTTCGCCGAAATGGAGGTGATAGGAGAGGCGGACGCCGAATACTTCCGTGTCCTCCGTCACGCCCGCGACCTCTTCGGATTCCCAGAGATAGCCGACATCGGCGCCAAGGCCGAAATCGAAAGTGTAACCCAGCGAAACCTTATAGAGGTCGATATCGACGTCGCCGCCGACGGGATCGTCCTGGCTGATCTGGGCGGCGCCGACCGCCGCCATCCAGCCGCCGTGATAGAGGCCGAGATCGAAGGAGGCGGAGGTTTCGCTGAGGCCCGCGTTCGGCGATGAGGCCTCGCCGAAGCCGAGGGCGCCGTCCGAATGGGCGACCTGGATGATCGGGTAGAGCGACCATTCTTCTGCGATCTGCGCGTCCCAATAGGCGCCGACCATGAACGCGTCCTGGTCCTCCACATCGCCGATGCCGGCATCCTGATGCATGAAGGCGAGGCGCAGCCCCGCGCCCTTCACCTCGAAGATGTCGTAGACATCGAGGGAGAGATTGTAGTTCGCGAGATCCTCGGTGTTGCCGTTGCCGCCGGCGTTCACATCTGTGCGGCCGCGATTGGTGATCCAGGAATTAGAGAGATCGGTCGTGTCGAGCGCAAAGAGGCTGGCGCCAATCTCGATCGCGCCGAGCGGGCCGCCGTCGATGGCGAGGCTGGCACCGACGCCGACGCGTTCAGTCACTTCCACCTCCTCCGCCGGTTCCTCGCCGAACGTGCCGGGGAAGATGTGCGGATCGAAGCCGAAATTGACCGTGAACTTGCCCGCGTAGAGCTCGACCGGATCGAGATCGATGATGATCTTGGCGGTCTCAAGGAAGAGGCCGTGATCCTCGAAGGCGCGGTCCTCATCGGGATCGAGGTCTTCGACCGGTTCGAAGTTCACGCCGAACTCGGTGCGCAGCCAGGGCGCCCAATCGATTTCGAACGCGGCCGAGGTTTCCGTGAAGAGGTCCGACGTGTCGTTGCCCACAACGTCGGTATCGACGACGTCGTGGTAGCGCACCTCGACCTCGAGTTCCCCGTGAATGGCGGGTTCTTCCGCCTGGGCGGCGCCCGCCGCCATTGCCAATGCCGCGGCGGCCAACAGGGCCGCGTTCCGTGCCGTCATCGTCATTCCCCCAAACGCATTGTCCGTGTCAGAAGGGATTGGTATGTTATAATGTAACATATGACAAGGGGCGTGATGCGGTAGGTCCGGTCCGTCTCGTCATCGCCCGCCGCTGTGCGGGCGATCCATGGTTTCCGGCCGATGTGAGGCCCTGGACCACCCGCATGCGCGGGTGGTGACAGATGGATTGGCGGGAGACCGTGTGGCTAGCGCCGTCGCTTGCGCTTGGAGTGCGGCGGGCGCTGTCCCCGGCGTTTTCCCGTCGGGCGTTCGGATTTTTCCGCGTTGAGGTTCTCGAGCAATTCGAGCCTCAAGCCCCCCGTCACCGGGGCCGCCTCGCGGACGATGACGCGCACAGGATCGCCGAGGCGATGCCGCGTGCCGGTCTCATCGCCGATGAGCGCGTGCAGGCGCTCGTCGTGGCGGAAGAATTCGCGGCCGAGCGCGCGGATCGGCACCATGCCGTCGGCGCCGGTCTCATCCAGCCGCACGAAGAGGCCGAAGCGCGTGACGCCGGTGATGCGGCCGGTGAGTTCGGCGCCGAGGCGATCCTGGAGATAGGCGGCCAGATAGCGCGCGATGGAATCGCGCTCGGCCGCCATCGAGCGGCGCTCGGTTAAGGAGATCTGCTCGGCGATCGAGGCAAGGCCCGCGATCTCGCGGTCGGTGAGGCCGTCATCGCCCATCTTCAGCGCACGGATCAACGCGCGGTGGACGATGAGGTCGGCGTAGCGGCGGATGGGCGAGGTGAAATGCGCGTAGCGGCGCAGATTGAGGCCGAAATGGCCGCCGTTCTCGGGCGCGTATTCGGCCTGGGCCTGCGTCCTCAGCGTCACTTCGTTGATCATATGGATGTGCGGCGTGCCGGCCGCGCGCGCGATCAGGCGGTTGAACGTGTCGGGCTTGATTACCTGGCCGAGCGTGAAGGAGAGGCCGATCGATTTCATGACCTCGGCGAAGGCCGACAGCTTCTCGCGCGTGGGCTCGGCATGGACGCGGTAGATAAGGGGCGTGCGGTGCTTCTCCAGCTCCTCGGCGGCGGCGACATTCGCCTGGATCATGAATTCCTCGATGAGCTTCATGGAATCCAAGGACTGGCGCGGCTCGATGGCGCGGACATTGCCGGCGTCATCCAAATGCACGCGGTGCTCGGGCAGATCGAGGTCCAAGGGTCCCCGTGCATCGCGGGCGCGTTTGAGGATCGCGTAGGCCGCCCAGAGGGGTTTCAGGATCGGCTCGAGGAGCGGCTGGGTCTTCTCGTCCGGGTGGCCGTCGATCGCCTGCTGCACCTGCTGATAGGACAGCTTGGCGGCGGAGCGCATGATGCCGCGCGTGAAGCTGTGGCGTTTCTTGGCGCCGGATTTGTCGAACACCATGCGGACGGCAAGGCACGGGCGATCGACCGCCTCCTTCAGCGAGCAGAGCTCGTTCGAGAGATGCTCGGGCAGCATCGGCACGACGCGGTCCGGAAAATACGTCGAGTTGCCGCGCTTCAGCGCCTCGCGGTCGAGGGGCGAGCCGGGCGTCACGTACCCCGCGACATCGGCGATGGCGACGATGACGATGGCGCCGCCCTCGTTGTTCTTGTCATCGTCGGGCGCGGCCCAGACCGCGTCGTCGTGATCGCGCGCATCGACCGGGTCGATCGTGATGAGCGGGATCGGGCGCAAATCTTCCCGGCCCTTCGCGCGGATGGGCTTGGCCTTTTCGGCGTCGGCCACCACCTCGGGCGGGAACTGATCGGGAAGGCCGTGCGCGTGGATCGCGATGAGGCTGATCGCGCCCGGCCGCTCGAAGGTGCCGAGGTTCTCGATCACCTTGCCGCGCGGCAGGCCGTGGAGGCGCCCGGCCATTGGCGCGACGAGCACGAGGTCGTTGGCCTTGGCGCCCAGATCGTCGCCCTTGCCGATCGCGAGTTCGAGCTTCGATTTGCGATCGACGGGGCGGACGCGCAACTCGCCGCGCGCGCGGACCATGACGCCCAGCACGTGATGCGCGCTCTGGCCGAGGCGCTTCATCACCGTGGCATCGTAGGAGCCGTCTTCGTTCTGCGAGAGCCGGGCGAGCACGCGATCGCCGATCCCGAGGGCGGGACCGGCCAAACGCTCGCGGCCGCGCGGCGGCGCGAGCGTGATCCGGGGCGGGGCGTCCTCGCGCTTCCATTGCGTCGGGCGCGCGTGGAGGTCGCCGTCGGCGTCCGCCTCGATGATCTCAAGAACCGTCACGTCCGGCAGGCGGCCGGCGGGCGCGAAGCGGCGGCCGCTGCCGCGCTCGATCGCGCCGTCGTCTTCCAGTTCGCGGAGGAACCCCTTCAGTGCCTCGCGCGCGGCGCCCTTCAGGCCCATGGCCTTGGCGAGCGCGCGCTTGTCGGCGCCGGGATGTTCCTTCAGGTACGCGGCGACCGCGTCCTTGGTGAGTTCACCTGAAGCGCGCTTGCCGTTCGTCGTCCTCCCCCGTGTGCGGGGGAGGAGCGCATCGGAGGGGGACGAGCGAGCCTTATCCGTCGGCTTTGGCTTTCGGCTTCGGCTTGGCTTTTGATTTGGCGGCGGGCTTTTTCGCGCCATTCGCTTTCACCGCGTCCTTCTTGGCAGCTGGTTTGGCCGAGGCTTTGCTCTTGGCGGCAGCGCGCTTGGGCTTCTTCTTGCCGCCCCCCTTCTCGGCGCGTTCGGCGATGAGCGCAATGGCCTCCTCGAGTGTGACGGCTTCGGGCGCGATGGTGGCGGGAAGCGTCGCGTTCACCGCGCCGTCGCTCACGTAAGGGCCGTAGCGGCCGGAGAAGACCTGGATCGTGCCGCCGGTCGCGGGGTTCTCGCCGAGCGCGCGGAGCGGCTCGGGCCCGCGCCGCTTGAAGCCTTTCTTCGCTTTCTCGGCCAAGAGCGTCACGGCGCGGTTGATGCCGACGTCGAAGACGTCCTCGAAGCTGTCGAGCGATGCGTATTGCTTGCCCATGTTGACGTAGGGCCCGTAGCGGCCGAGCCCTGCGACGATCGTCTCGCCGGTTTCGGGATGGGCGCCGATCTCGCGCGGCAGCGACAAGAGCTTCAGCGCGAGTTCGAGCTCGACGTCGTCGGGCTTGACGCCCTTGGGCAGGCCCGCGCGCTTGGGTTTCTCGCCGTCCTCGCCCTTGCCGAGCTGGAGATAGGGGCCGAAGCGGCCGGCCTTCAGCTCCACTTCCTCGCCCGTTTCGGGATCAAGGCCGAGCACGCGGTTGGCGGTGCCCGAGCCTTCCGCATCGGCCGCGAGGGGGCGCGTATAGGAGCAATCGGGATAGTTCGAGCAGCCGATAAAGGCGCCGAAGCGCGAGAGCTTCAAACCGAGACGCCCGCCGCCGCAGGAGGGGCAGACGCGCGGGTCCTTGCCGTCTTCCTTCGGCGTGAAGAGGTGCGGGCCGAGGATCGAATCGATCACGTCGAGCACGTCCTTGACGCGCAGCTCGGAGATTTCATCGACATGCGCGTTGAAGTCGCGCCAGAACTCGGCGAGCAAGTCGCGCCAGCCGAGCTTGCCGTCCGAGACGAGGTCGAGCTTTTCCTCCAAATCCGCCGTGAAGTCGAAGGCGACGTATTTCTTGAAGAAGCTGGCGAGGAAGGCCGTCACGAGCCGGCCCTTGTCCTCGGGGAAGAAGCGGTTCTTCTCCATCCGCACATAGGCGCGCTCGCGCAGCACGGAAAGGATCGAGGCATAGGTCGAGGGCCGGCCGATGCCGAGTTCCTCAAGCTTCTTGACGAGACTCGCTTCCGAATAGCGGGGCGGCGGCTCGGTGAAATGCTGCTCGGGCTTGACCGATTGGCGCGCGACCGCTTCGCCCGGCGCCATTTTCGGCAGGCGGCCGCCGTCTTCCTCGTCGGCATCGTCGCGGCCTTCCTGATAGACCGCCAGGAACCCGTCGAAGAGGATGACCTGGCCGGTCGCGCGCAGGCCCACCTTGCCGTCGCCCGACAACATTTCGATGGTCGTGCGCTCGATCTCGGCGCTCTCCATCTGGCAGGCGATCGTGCGCTTCCAGATGAGATCGTAGAGCGCGGCCTGATCGGCCTGGAGGTATTTGCGCACGTCCTGCGGGCGGCGCGAGGCCTCGGTCGGGCGGATCGCCTCGTGCGCTTCCTGGGCGTTGCGGGCCTTGGTCTTATAGGCACGCGGCACCTCCGGCACGTAGCGGGCGCCGAATTCCTTGCCGATCACGCGGCGGATTTCGCTGCGCGCTTCGGGCGCGAGGTCCACGCCGTCGGTCCGCATATAAGTAATGAGTCCCTGCGTCTCGCCGCCGATGGCGACGCCCTCATAGAGGCGCTGGGCGATCTGCATGGTCTGCTTGGCCGAAAAGCCAAATTTGCGCGCGGCTTCCTGCTGCAGGGTCGAGGTGATGAAAGGGGGCGAGGGGTGGCGCTTAGCGGGTTTCGCCTCGACGGTCGCGACTTTGAACTGCGCCGCCTCGATCTTGGCGACGGCATCCTTGGCCGCGGCCTCGTTGCCGAGCGAGAATTTGTCGAGCTTCGCCCCGTCGAGCGTGACGAGCCGGGCCGTCACGTCCTCGCCGCCGGCCGTCCGCATCAAGGCATCGATCGTCCAATATTCGCGGGCGGTGAACGCCTCGATCTCCTGCTCGCGGTCGACGATGAGGCGCAGTGCCACCGACTGCACGCGGCCGGCCGAACGCGCGCCGGGGAGCTTGCGCCACAGCACTGGGGACAGCGTGAAGCCCACCAAATAGTCGAGCGCGCGGCGGGCGAGATAGGCGTCGACCAATTCCTGATCGAGCGCGCGGGGATGAGCCATCGCCTCGGCGACCGCTGATTTCGTGATCGCGTTGAAGACCACGCGCTCGACGGGGAGGCTTTTCAGCACGCCCTTCTGGCGCAGCACTTCCAGCACGTGCCAGGAAATAGCCTCGCCCTCGCGGTCGGGGTCGGTCGCGAGGATCAGCCGCTCGGCCGATTTCGCCGCATCCGCGATCTCCTTCAGCCGCTTGGCGGCCTTAGGATCGACCTCCCAGCTCATCGCGAAATCGCTGTCGGGCAGGACCGAGCCGTTCTTGGCGGGCAAATCGCGGACATGGCCGTAGCTCGGCACGACCTCATAGTCCTTGCCGAGATACTTATTGATCGTCTTGGCCTTGGCAGGCGACTCGACAACCACAAGTTTCATGAGATGCCTATCTCTCTCGTCGGGGGCGAGGGGTTCCGGGAGCGCGCGGTGCCGGACGCGTTGGGCGCGAGACGTTGGTGACGCGCCCGCCCGCTGTCAACCCGCAAATCGGCGGACGGTTCAGGCGAACGGGCCGGGAGAGGGCACTGGAAGGGGAAAAATTCCTCTCCTGCGCGAGCCCGTGATACGATACACCTCTTGGTCGCGCACGTGTTGCGTGCTATTGGACGCTTGTGCAACTTCTGAAAAGGTCCAGCCTCCATGGCCTCCGTTCCCTCGCGCGCCCCGCAAGAGCCTCAAGCCAAAGAGAATGAGGGGCTTTCGCCCAGCGAGGTCGAGCGACTCCAGTATCTCTTTGAGATGCTGGCGGAGCTGCGGCGGGTCTCGCTCGGTGGGGAGCACAAATTCCTCGCCTATCTGATCGAGATGGCGGCGAACGAATCCGCGCGGCTGCTCAAGGGCTCGTCCAGCCAGGGCCGGCGGCGGGGCGCCAAGCCCTCAAGCGCCGCCTAAGGCGATTCTTCCAGGCGACTCACCGTGCCGCCGGGATGGCGGCGGGCGAGGCCGGCGATTTCCAGTTCCAGCAGCAATGTCGCGATCTCGCCGGCCGGCGCGCCCAGATCGCGGGCGAGCGCGTCGATGCCGGTCGGGGCGGGAGCGAGCCGGGCGAGGAGCTGCGCGCGCAGGTCGTCCGCGCGGGCCTCGTCCAGTTCCTCGAGCGCCGGTTCGCTGAGCGCGCCCGGCGCTGGGCGCCGGGCGTAGGGGGCGGTGAGGACGTTCAGAACATCGGCGGCGGTTTCGGTTAGCACTGCGCCGTTGCGCAGGAGCTGATTGCAGCCCTTCGCGCGCGCATCGAGCGGAGAGCCCGGCACCGCGAAGACCTCGCGGCCCTGTTCGCCCGCGAGGCGCGCGGTGATGAGCGAGCCCGAATTCATCGCCGCCTCGACGACGATCACGCCGCGCGCGAGGCCTGAGATGATCCGGTTGCGGCGGGGGAAGTGCTGGGCGACCGGCGCGAAGCCGATCGGCATCTCGCTGAGGATCGCGCCGGATCCACGGATCTTGCCATAGAGCGCTGCGTTGTCGGGCGGATAGATGTTGTCGATGCCGCCCGCGAGCACGGCGGCGGTGCCGGTTTGAAGGCTGCCTTCATGCGCGGCGGTATCGATGCCGCGCGCGAGCCCTGAGGCGATCAGCCAGCCGGCCTCGCCCAGCTCCCGCGCGAGGGCGCGCGCAAGATTGCGGCCGTTGGTCGAAGCGTTCCTTGCGCCGACGATCGCGACGGTGTCGCGCGTCAACAGCGCCGGATCGCCCAGCACCCAGAGGAGCGGCGGCGGCGGATCGAGCGCGGCGAGGGGCT
This sequence comes from Alphaproteobacteria bacterium, assembly GCA_016124385.1. Classification (GTDB taxonomy): domain Bacteria; phylum Pseudomonadota; class Alphaproteobacteria; order Micropepsales; family Micropepsaceae; genus JACADY01. The sequence continues at coordinate 68,594 of WGNU01000006.1, forward strand.
CCGGAAAATGGGGATCGCCCATGGCCAAGAGCGTCGCGCCCATTGCCGCGCCGTCCGCGCATTCCTTATCGATCGCGCGTTCGCTCGCGATGCCAAGCGCCCGCGCACGGCCGGCCCGGCGCGCGAGATCGGGGAGCGCGGAGAGCGCGGACTTCGCGGTGCCGAAACGCTGCAGCAGCGCGAAAAACGTACGCGGGCCCACGTTTTCCGAGCGCAGGAGACGCAGCCAGGCGCGGCGATCTTCCTCGCTCAGGGGCGCTGCGGCCTCAATCACGGGCGTTGATCTCCCTCAATGAAGCGCCGGTCGTGTCGCGCCAGCCTTCCCGCCGACAGTGTGGAGGGAACCATGACCGACTTCGATACTCTTTACCTTGGCTTCGTGATCGGCGGGATGGTCACGTTCGGGATGACGCTTTTCATCGTGAGCCGGATCGCGCGCTAGGCGCTCTTGGCGGCCTCGCCGATGCGCGGCTCGGTGCCGGCCAGGATGCGCTGAATGTTGGCGCGGTGCGTATAGAAAATGAGCGCGGTGAGGAGGAGCGCGGCCCCCGCGATCAGATACTCATCGCCGAGCCAGAGGAAGACCGGGCTCAGCGCCGCCGCGACCAGGGCCGAGAGGGATGACATGCGGGTCAAGCCCGCCGTCACCAGCCAGGTCGCGCAGGCCGCGAGCCCCACATGCGGCGAGAGCGCGAGCAGCGTTCCCAGGAACGTCGCCACACCCTTACCGCCCTTGAAGCCCAGCCAGACGGGAAACACATGACCCGCGAAGGACGCGATGGCCGCCAGGACGGCGAGCGCCGAGCCGCCCCAGGGATAGGTGCCGGTCAGGAGATGCGGGATCGTGCCGTCTGCGACGAGCACCGCGAATGCGCCCTTGCCGCCATCGCAGAGCAGCGTTGCCGCCGCGATCCAGCGATTGCCGGTGCGCAGCACGTTCGTCGCGCCGATATTGCCCGAGCCGATAGCGCGGACATCGCCTAGGCCCGCCCAGCGCGTGAAGAGGAGGCCGAAGGGGATCGAGCCCATCAGATAGCCGAACACCATCGCCGCCGCGTAATAGGGCAGGCTCAGCTCCCAGGAAATCGGCTGCAGCGTGTCAACGGGCATCGTCATGCTTGCCTTCCGAAAAGACCCGGCGGCCTGCGACGATCGTCTCGCGCACGCGCCCCTGAACGCGCCGTCCATCGAGGGGCGTGTTCTTCGCCCGCGAGTATTGCTGATCGGCGCTGATCACCCAAGGCTCCTCCAGATCGACCAGCGCCAGATCCGCCGGCGCGCCCAGCGAAAGGCGCCCGGAGGGCAGCCCTAAGAGGCTCGCCGGCGCGACCGTCACGGTACGGAGCATCTCGATCAGCCCCGCCTCGCCCGCATGGACGGGCGCGAGCACGGCGGTCAGAAGCGTTTCCAATCCCGTGCCGCCGGGCGCGGCCTGCGCGAAGGGAAGCCGTTTCGTTTCGGGCGGCTGGGGGTCATGGCCAGAGACGACGACATCGATGACGCCGCATTCCACCGCCTCCACCAGCGCGCGGCGGTCGTCCTCGGTGCGAAGCGGCGGCATCAGCTTGCGGTAGGTGAGGTAGGGAACGAGATCGTTCTCGTTCAGCATCAGATGCGCCGCCGTCGTCGAGGCGGTGACGGGAAGGCCCTTCGCCTTCGCGCGGGCGATAGGCTCAAGCGCCTCTGCGGAGGCGATCGGGCCCAGATGAAGCCGCGCGCCCGTGAGTTCGGCAAGGCGCAGATCGCGCTCGATGATGATCGTCTCGGCGGCGGGCGCGAGGCCCTTGAGGCCCAGGCGCGTCGCGAGCTCGCCGCGATTCATGTCGGCGCCGGCCGCGAGGGTGGGTTCGAGCGGCAGATCGGCGACCAGGAGATCGAAATTGCGCGCATACGTCAGCGCGCGGAGCATCATCTGCGCGGTCGGCACCGCGCGGTCGCCGTCGGTGAAATAGGCGGCGCCCGCTTCGGCGAGGAGTCCCATCTCGGAGAGCGCCGTGCCCGCGCAGCCGCGTGTGATGGCGGCGGCGGGCGTCACATGCACGACCGCCTTCTCGCGCGCGCGGCGCAGGATAAAATCGACGAGCGCCTGATCATCGATGATCGGCGCCGTGTTCGGCATCACGATCATCCGCGTGACGCCGCCCGCCGCCGCCGCGCGGCTGCCGCTCTTCAAGGTCTCGCGGTGCTCGCTGCCGGGCTCGCCCACGAAAACGCGCATGTCGATGAGGCCGGGGACGATCGCGAGGCCCGTGCAATCGCGCACGGGCAGGTCGCCCGCGCTCGCGCGCGTCACGCCCGGTCCCAGATCCTTGATGAGGCCGCCCTCGACGATGAGGCCGCCGCGCTGATCGGCGCCGGTGGCCGGATCGATCAGGCGGGCGTTGAGGTAAGCGGTCGCGGCCGTCATCGGTTGTGCGGCGCCTCCGCCAGATTGCGGGCGAGCGCGTCGAGCACGGCCATGCGGACGGCGACGCCCATCTCCACCTGTTCCTGGATGAGGCTGCGGTCGACGTGATCGGCGATGCTCGATTCGATTTCGATGCCGCGATTCATGGGGCCCGGATGCATCACGAGCGCGCCGGGCTTGGCGAAGGCGAGGCGCTCGGCATCAAGGCCATAGAAGCGGAAATATTCGCGCGTCGAGGGGATGAAGGCGCCCTCCATCCGCTCCAGCTGCAGGCGGAGCATCATCACGATGTCGGCGCCCGCGAGGCCCTCCTTCATCGTCGTGAAGACGCCGACGCCCAAGCGATCGACCGCGGCGGGCAGGAGCGTGCGGGGCGCGACGACATTCACGCGCGCGCCCATCTTCAAAAGCAGGTTGATGTTCGAGCGCGCGACGCGGCTATGCGCGATGTCGCCGCAAATGGCGACGGTGATGCCGTCGAGCCGACCGAGGCGGCGGCGGATGGTGAGCGCGTCGAGGAGGGCCTGCGTCGGGTGTTCGTGCTGACCGTCGCCGGCGTTTACGACCGAGCCGTCGACCTTGCGCGAGAGAAGTTCGACGGCGCCCGAATCCTGGTGGCGGACGATGAGAATGTCGGGCCGCATCGCGTTCAAGGTCGCCGCCGTGTCGAGCAGCGTCTCGCCCTTGCGGAGCGCCGAATTTGCGACCGACATGTTCATGACGTCGGCGCCGAGCCGCTTGCCCGCGATCTCGAAGGAGCTCTGCGTGCGCGTCGAGGCCTCGAAGAAGAGATTGATGAGCGTGCGCCCGCCTAGAAGCTGTTGGCGCTTTTCCACGCGCCGCGAGACGCCCACATAGGCGTCCGCGAGGGTCAAAAGGCCGTCGATTTCGGAAGGGGTGAGGTCCTCAATCCCTAAGAGATGCCGCCGCGACGGCTCTAACGGGTTGGGAGAGGGCTCTCTCGCTGTCATCGCGGCGCCGCTTATAGGGGCGGGGGACGATTCGGGCAAGGGGGTCCTACCCCCTCCGTCGGCTTCGCCGACACCTCCCCCGTAAACGGGGGAGGAGGGATGCGCGATCCGCCTGCTCCCCCGTTCACGGGGGAGCTGGCACGCGCAGCGTGACTGAGGGGGCAAACTCCGTGGATGGTCCGCCTTCGCGGACCATGACGTGTCCAGGAGGCAAGGCGGGTCGGCGCCTAAAGGAAGAAATAGAGCACCACCGGCATGGTCGCGATCGCGCCGAGGGTCGTCGCGGTCACGAGATTGGCCATCAGCACCGCATCGCCGCCCAATTGCCGCGCGAGGATATAGGCGGAGGTTGCCGTCGGCGTCGCGCCGAAGACGACCGCGATGTCGCGGCCGATCCCCTCGATCCCCCAGAGGGTGAGGCTCGCCCACATGATTCCGGGCATCACGAGGAGGCGGAGCGTGCAGGTGAGCGCGACCGCGCTGCCGCTCGCCCGCGCGGCGGCGAGATCAAGGCTCGCGCCGACGGCGAGGAGGCCGAGCGGCACGGCCGCCTTGCCGATCGTCGCGACGGTCGTCTCGAGCGCGACGGGGATCGAGAGGCCGAGCGCCTGCGCCGCGATGCCGAGCGCGCAGGCCCAGAGCAGCGGGTTCATCGCCAGCGAGCGGGCGAGCGCATCCCATTTGACGGGCGTGTCGGAGGCATAGCGCGTGACGACATAGACGCTGAGCAAATTCGCGATCGGCACGAGCACGCCGAAGCCGATCGCGGCGAGGCGCATGCCGGGTTCGCCGAAGAGCGGCGCGATGACGGCGAGCGCGACGAAGCCGTTCCAGCGGACGGCGCCCTGAAAGACGGAGGAGAATTGCGGACCCGGCATTGGCAGCGCGAGGCGCGCGGCGAAGACGAGACCGGCCATCACGAAGACCCCGGTCAAGAGGCCGAACGTCATCGGCGCGAGTTCGCCGGGATCCACCTGGCCCGTGATCAGCGTCTCGAAGAGGAAGCACGGGAAGATCACGAAATAGGTGACGCGCTCGAGGTTCGGCCAGAACGCCTCGCCCGGAAAGCCGCTCTGGCGCATCGCCCAGCCGATCGCGATCACGAGAAAGGTCGGGATCAGGGCATCGATGATGTCGATCATTGCGCGAGCAGTCAGTCGTCCGCGGTGCGGGAGATGTCTTCTAGGCTGCGCCCGGCGGTCTCGGGCAGGAACCACCAGGCAACGACTGCCGAGAGCGGCACGAAGATGAGGAGCGCCGCGTTCGAGCCCGCATGGCTGCCGAACCAGCCATAGATGAGAAGGCTCTGAAGGATGAGCGCGATGCCGCCCGCGATGATCATCACCGCCATGCGCACGGCCGAGCCGGTCGAGCGGTATTCGGTGGGGAAGAGCTCCGCGCCGAAGGCGGCTGAGGTCACGTCGAGCGCGAAGTAGCAGGTGAGCCCGATGATGAGCGCGAGGCCGATCACGATCGGCGAGGGCACGAGATAAAAGAGCGCCCAGCTTAGCGAAAAGAGGATCGCGGCGAGACAGAAGACGGTCCGCCGCCCGATCAAATCGGACAGGCGCCCGGCGATGAAATTGCCGATGAGCGCGAAGGCGCCGCTGCCGATCACGAAGAGCGAGGTCAAGCCCGGCGAGAACGCGCGCTCTTCCTGCAGGAAGGTCTGATGGAGAACGAGCGCTGCCGTGCCGCCGAAGGCGAAGGGCAGGACCACCAAGATCAGCGTGATGAAGCGCGCGGTGTCCTTGGTCGCGATGGCGATGAGCGGCGCCAGCATGTGGGTCGGTCTTCGCGCCTCGGCGGTTCGTTTGGCGGCCGCCGTCACGTAGCGTTTCGTTTCCTGCAAATTCGTCCAGAGGAATGCGAGGAAAACGAGGGGAACGGCACCGATGATGTAGAGCCCGCGCCAGCCGAAGGGGATGATGTCGACGGCGGCATAGACGACGGCGGCGGCGCCGGCGCCTGCCGCGCCCATCGCGGTGAGAACCCCCAGCGCCCAGCCGCGGACGCGCTCGTTCATTTCCTCGGCGACCACGACGATCGAGACCATGTCCTGCGCATACCCGAAAGCGCGCACGAGCCCCTGCGCGACGATGAAGGTCTCAAGGTTCGGCGCGAAGGCGGTCAGGAGGGTCGTCACTGCCGACCCGCAGACCGTGAAGAGAAGGAGCGCGCGGCGGCCGAAGCGGTCGCTCAGCGCGGAGAGGATGAGCGCGAGGATGACGCCGATCCGCACGAAGGCAATCGTGAGCCCCGCGTCCTCGGTCGGCGCGCCGAATTCGCTCAGCACCGGTTTCAGGACGAAACCCAGGATCGTCAGGTCATAGCCCGCGACGAAAAAGGCGAGGCTAACGAGAAGGAGGGTGCGTTGATCGCCCGGCTCCAAGGGAACGGGCGGGCGCAGGCTGAAGGTCGCGGGCGTGTCCATGGGTGTCCGTCGTGGCGAGGTTGTGGGGCGGCGATGGGGTCAGGCGTGGCGGGCGCGGAGGCGGTCGAGCGCGCCTTGGAGGATGTAGGCGGCGGCGAGCTTATCCACGAGTTCGGCACGGCGCTTGCGCGAGGCGTCGGCCTCGAGAAGCGTGCGCGTGACGGCCATGGTAGAGAGGCGTTCGTCCCAGAAGGCCATCGGCAGGGCGATCGCGCCGCTCAGATTGCGCATCAGCGCGCGGGCGGATTGGGCGGAAGGGCCTTCCGAGCCGTCCATATTGCGCGGCAGGCCGATCACGATGCCCACGATGCCGTGTTCGGCGATGAGGGCCTTGATCGCCTCCAGGTCCTTGGCGAACTTGCCGCGCTCGAGCGTCATCAGGGGGCTTGCGATCGTGCGGTCGAGGTCGGAGAGGGCCAGCCCCATCCGCTTGGCGCCCGGATCGATGCCGAGGAGGCGCCCGCGCGGCGGCAGGCCGGCGGCCCAGTCCTGAAGCGGCTGATCGGGCGTTCTCATGGCGCTCTCTTTGGCCGGTCGGCCTTGCGCTTGCAAGCCTTCCACGCGCTTGATAACGAACGCGCTCCCCACTTCCCGCCGAGGCCGTCTTATGTCCGTCGATGCCGATACCGTTCGCCGCGTGGCCAAACTCGCGCGCATCGCGCTCGAGGAGGGGCGCGTGCAGCCGATGGCCGAGGAACTGAACGGCATTCTCACCTGGGTCGAGCAATTGAACGCGGTGGACGTCGCGGGCGTGCCGCCGATGACGAGCGTCGTCAAGGCGGACTTGAAACGCCGCGCCGACCGGGTGAGCGATGGCGGCTACGCCGAGGACCTCATGAAGAACGCCCCGCTCGCGGAGGATCATTTCTTCGTCGTGCCGAAGGTCGTCGAGTGAGCACGCTGACCGACCTCACACTCGCGGAGGCCCGCGACAAGCTGAAGGCGCGGGAGATTTCGGCCCGCGAACTGACGGATGCGCATCTAACGGCGATCGAAAAGGCACGGCCGCTCAACGCCTTCATCACCGAGACGCCGGAAAAGGCACGCGCGATGGCCGATCAGGCCGACAAGCGCCTCGCCGAAGGGGTCGCGGGGCCGCTTGAAGGCGTGCCGCTCGCGATCAAGGACCTCTTCTGCACTGAAGGCGTGCAGACGACGGCGGCGAGCCACATCCTTCAGGGCTTCGTTCCGACCTATGAATCGACGGTGACGAAGAATCTCTGGCACGCGGGCGCGGTGCTGCTGGGCAAAACGAATCTCGACGAGTTCGCGATGGGCTCCTCGAACGAGACGAGCTATTTCGGCCCCGTGATTTCGCCGTGGCGGCGGACGGGCGATCCGACGCCACTGGTGCCGGGGGGCTCATCCGGCGGCTCGGCGGCGGCGGTGGCGGCGGGCCTCGCGCTCGGCGCGACAGGCACGGATACGGGCGGCTCGATCCGCCAGCCGGCCGCGGTCGCGGGCATTTGCGGGCTGAAGCCCACTTACGGACGCTGTTCGCGCTGGGGGATCGTCGCCTTTGCCTCCTCGCTCGATCAGGCGGGCCCGATGGCGAGGACGGTCGGCGACTGCGCCATTCTTCTCAAGGCGATGGCGAGCCACGACGCGAAGGATTCAACGAGCCTCAATGTCGGCGTGCCGGACTATGAAAAATCCGTGCGCGCGGGGGTGAAGGGCTTGCGGATCGGCATCCCCAAGGAAGTGCGCGGCGAGGGGCTGTCCGCCGAGATCGCGGCGCTCTGGGACAAGGGCGCGGAATGGCTGAAGGCGCAGGGCGCCGAGATCGTCGAGGTGAGCCTCAAACACGCCCATCACGCGCTGCCGGCCTATTATATCGTCGCGCCAGCGGAGGCCTCGTCCAACCTCGCGCGCTATGACGGGGTGCGCTACGGGCTGCGCGTGCCCGGCGACGACATCACGCAGACCTATGAGAACACACGCGCCGCCGGATTCGGCCGCGAGGTGCAGCGGCGCATCCTCATCGGCACCTATGTGCTGTCGGCCGGCTACTACGACGCCTATTATCTGCGCGCGCAGAAGATCCGCACGCTCATCGCCCGCGATTTCGAAGAGGCGTTCAAGGGCTGCGACCTCATTCTCACGCCGACGACGCCGGGACCGGCGTTCGCGATCGGCGCGAAGACGAGCGATCCGGTCGAGATGTATCTGAACGATGTTTTTACCGTGACCGTGAATCTGGCGGGCCTGCCCGGCATGTCGGTGCCGGCGGGCCTGACGGGCGATGGACTGCCGCTCGGGCTTCAGCTCATCGGCAAGCCGTTCGATGAAGAGACGATCTTCCGGGCGGCCGGCGCCATCGAAGAGGCCGCCCAGTTCACCGCACGGCCGGGCGATTGGTGGAGCACATCATGAGCGAGCGGCCGGCAAAGACGATCGAGGGCGTCACGGGTGCCTGGGAGATCGTGATCGGGCTCGAAGTGCACGCGCAGGTGAGCTCCAAATCGAAATTGTTCTCCGGCGCCTCGACGACGTTCGGCGGCGAGCCGAACGCGCAGGTCTCGCTCGTCGACGCAGCGATGCCGGGCATGCTGCCCGTCATCAACGAATTCTGCGTCGAGCAGGCGGTGCGCACCGGCCTTGGCCTTGCGGCGCAGATCAATCTCCACTCGGTGTTCGACCGAAAGAACTATTTTTATCCGGACCTGCCAGCCGGCTATCAGATCTCGCAGTACAAGCAGCCGATCGTGGGCGAGGGAACGGTTCTCGTCGATCTGCCCAAGGGCGAGACGATTGCCGTGGGCATCGAGCGGCTGCATCTCGAGCAGGACGCGGGCAAGAGTCTGCACGATCAGCACCCTTCCTATTCCTATGTCGATCTCAATCGCTCGGGTATCGCGCTGATGGAGATCGTCTCCAAGCCCGACATGCGCTCGGCGGAGGAGGCGGCGGCCTATCTGAAGAAGCTGCGCGCGCTGTTGCGTTATCTCGGCACCTGCGACGGCAACATGGAGGAAGGCTCCATGCGCGCGGACGTTAACGTCTCGGTGCGCAGGCCCGGCGGGCCGCTCGGCACGCGCTGCGAGATCAAGAACGTCAATTCGATGCGCTTCGTCGCGCAGGCGATCGAGTACGAGGCGCGGCGCCAAGTCGACATCATCGAGGGCGGCGGCGCGATCCACCAGGAGACGCGGCTCTTCGATGCCAAGAAGGGCGAGACGCGTTCCATGCGCTCGAAGGAAGAAGCGCACGATTATCGCTACTTCCCCGATCCCGATCTCCTGCCACTCGAGCTCGATCCGCAATGGATCGAAACAATTCGTGAGAGCCTGCCGGAGCTGCCGGACGCGAAGAAGGCGCGCTTCATCGAGGCCTATGGGCTTAGCCCTTACGACGCGGGCGTGCTCGCGGGCGAGATCGAGACGGCGGCGTATTTCGAGGCGGTTGCGGAGGGGCGCGACGCCAAGCTCGCGGCCAATTGGGTGATGGGCGAGCTCTTCGGCGTGCTCAACCGCGAGGGACTCGACATCGAGGCCTCGCCGGTCAAGCCGGAGCGGCTGGGCGCGCTCATCGATCTCATCGCGGATGAGACCATCTCGGGCCGCATCGCGAAGGACGTCTTCGCGATCATGTGCGAGACGGGCGAGGAGCCCGCCGCGATCGTCGAGGCGAAGGGCTTGCGTCAGGTGACGGATACGGGCGCCATCACCGCGGCAATCGAAGCGGTCATCGCAGCGAACCCCGGGCAAGTCGAGGCGCTAAAGAAGAAGCCCAAACTCATCGGCTGGTTCGTCGGCCAGGTGATGGCCAAGACGGGCGGCAAGGCGAATCCGCAAGCCGTCAACGCGCTCCTCAAAGAGCGTTTGGGACCGCTCGACGAGGGCTGATTTCGCACCTGCACGCACCGGTGATTCGCGCCGCGCAAGACAAAATGCGCAATCGCGGGCACACGGCCCCCTTGACGTGACGATTCATCCGTTCACAGAATAATCGATCGATTAATAGGTTTTTAGTGGGTTTGAGCGCATTTCTGCGGAAGGCGCCGTCCGAGCCATTTTGCTCGTGGTTGCAAAGCGTAGGCTGACGGCGTCATATTTTCGCCCATCACGCGATGCGTGAGGCAACGCGAGACAACGAAAAGTCAGGAGTCACTCTCTCATGCCTGTTACGACAAAGAAGAAGCCGGCTGCCAAAAAGAAGCCGGCGGCCAAGAAGACCGTCAAGAAGACGACGGTGAAGAAGGCTGCGGCGAAGAAGCCGGCGGCGAAGAAGTCCACGGCGAAGAAGCCGGCGGCGAAGCGCAAGCCCGCCGCGAAGAAGCCGGCCGCTCGCGCCAAGAAGGCGTAAGGCTACCGCTTCAATGGCTCGGGCCGCGGCGAAGTCCGCCACATCAAAAGTCGGCGCGAAAGCCGCGGCCAAGCCTTCCTCCCGCTCTCGCAGCGTCGCGGCGAAGGCCGCCAAAGCGAAACCCAAGCCCAAAGCCGCCGCCAAACCCAGCGCCAAGGCGCGGGTGCCGATCGAGCTTTATTTTTGGCCCACCCCGAACTGCCAGAAGATCTCCATCTTCCTGGAAGAAACGGGGCTTCCTTACGTCCTCAAGCCCGTCAACATCACGCGCGGCGATCAGCTCGATCCCGCCTATGGCCGCATCGCGCCCAATCAGCGCGTGCCAGCGATCGTCGATCCCAATGGCCCGGGCGGCAAGGCGATCTCGGTCTTTGAGTCCGGCGCGATCCTGCAATATCTCGGGCGCAAGGCCGGAAAATTTTACTCAAGCGACCCGCGCACGCAGGTCGATATCGATCAATGGCTGTTCTGGCAGGTCGGCGGATTGGGGCCGATGGCGGGGCAGTCGCTCCACTTCCGGCAATTCGCGCCCGAGAAGATCCCTTACGCCATCGAGCGCTACATGAACGAGGTGAACCGCCTCTATTCGGTGCTCGATCGCCGGCTCGCCGAGCGCGACTATCTCGCGGGGCGCTATTCGGTCGCCGACATGGCGTGTTTGCCCTGGGTGCAGCAGCACATGGCGCAAGGCCAGCCGCTTTCGATCGTGCCGCACGTGCGCGCTTGGCTCGACCGGCTGATGGCCCGCCAGGGCGTCAAGCGCGGGCTTGCGGTCGGCGCCGATCTTCCCGCGCTCGCGGTGCAGCCGCCGGCGCGCGCGCATTCGGTGCTCGTCGGCACGCCGAAAAGCGAATAGAACCGGCGCGGCGTGTTCCGCCGCGCGAGGCTTAACGCTCCCTTACCGCACCGTTTACGGCATCTTTAGGAGGTCTCTTCACCATCCGGTCTGTGAACGCTCGCTGCGTTCGCAGTTTGGGGCAACGCGAGGGAGTGCGTCCAAGGGGTTGGGCGTCCTCCTCGGCTTCTCGGGAGGATGGGGCAGTGGCCTTCTTGGACACGGAGTCGATTGCGTCGTTCGAGGCGCAGGCGCGCGATGGCAATGCCAGCGCGCTCTACACCCTCGGCATGGCGTATTCGACGGGGCAGGGCGTGCCGGTCGACTATGTCTCGGCGCATAAGTTCTTCAATCTCGCGGCGCTCAAAGGCAGCGTCGAAGCGCGCGACATGCGCAAAGAGATCTCGAAGGAAATGACGGCCGAGGAAATCGCCGAGGCGCAGCGCCTCGCGCGGCAATGGCTGAGCTCGAGCACGATCCACTGACGCGGCGGCCGGGCGCGGCCTGACCGGCCGCGCTTGAAGCGCGCCTGCCTTTCGCTAGACTCGGCGATCGGGAGGAGCGCATGCCTGGACAAACGCGAACGAGCGGAACGCGCGCCCTTGGCCTTTCGCGCTCCGGCAGCGTTCTCACCTTGACCCTGCAACGGCCCGAGGCCTCCAACGCCGTCAACGCGGAGATGCGCGCCATGCTGCTGGGCGCGCTGCGCGAGGCGAAGGCGGACCCCAGCCTGCGCGCGCTCGTGCTGACGGGCGCGGGCGATGACGTGTTCTCAACGGGGCTCGATCTTCCCGAGCTTGCGGTCTCGACGCCCGCCGAGGGCCATCAGATCGTCGAGGAGCTGCGCGCGGTGCATCTGGCGCTGATGGCGCTCGACATTCCAACGATCGCCGTCATCAAGGGCGCATGCATCGGCGCGGGACTGGAGCTCGCGCTCCACTGCGATCTCCGGTTCGCGCGGAACGATGCACGTTTCGCCTCGCCGGGCGTGACGGTCGGGATCGTTCCGGGCGGCGGATCGATCCTGCGCTTGCAGCAGCTGATCGGCGCGGGCGCCGCGCAGGCGCTGCTGCTGACGGGCAGCGTCATCAACGCGGAGCGCGCGTTCCTGATCGGGCTCGTGACGAACGTCATCGCGCCGGGCGCGTTCGACGAGGCGGTCGCCGAGTTCGCGGGGTATCTCGCGATGCTGCCGCCCGTCGCGGTGCGCGAGCTGAAGCGCCTGCTGCGCTCCTCGAGCCACCGCGACGGCGATGCGCTCGCGCTCGAAAGCGCCGAGGCGATGGCGCGCTGTCTTGCCGAAGAAGAAGCGATCGAGCGGCTGCGCGCGATGTTCGTGGGCGCCGGGCCGGACACGACCGTCCACTAGCTCATCTCAGAAATGCGCCCGCTAGGGCTCTTCGCTCGCGACCCTGCGGGGCGCGTCGAGTGCGGCGCCGCGCGGATTGGGGCGCGGCGTCGCCGCCGGCGCCGGCATCGGAGCGGGGATCGGCGCTGGAGCCGTCTGCGTTTCGGTGGCGGCGGCCTCGTCGATCCCTTGCGCCTCGATGCGGCGCGGGCTCGGGCGCGGCACCACGAGCGGGCCGTCGGCATGGCTGCCGGCGATCCCTTCGATCAGCGGGCGGTGCGTCGGGCGCGGAAGGCCCGTGCGAATGACGGACGGCGCCGGCGGCGCGGCGGACGCGCGCCAGAGATCGGTGACGGTGCCGAGCGGCACCGGGCGGCCCGCCAAACGTTGGCGATAGACCTGCGTGTTCTCCAGCACGCGCTGGACATAGTTGCGCGTCTCGCTGATGGGGATCTTCTCGATCCAGTCGATGGGATCGATGCCGGCGGAACGCGGATCGCCGTAGGTTGAGATCCATTGCCGCACGCGCCCGCCGCCCGCGTTGTAGGCGGCGATCGAAAGAATGTAGGAGCCGTTATAGCTGCGCAGCAGGTCCGAGAGATGGGCCATGCCGATCGACATGTTGTAGTCGGTGTCGCCGAGGAGGCGGTCCTTCGCGTAGCGCAGGCCGTGCGCGCGGGCCGTCGCTTGCGCGGTCTTCGGCATCAGCTGCATCAGGCCGCGCGCGCCCGCGGGGCTGACGGCATTGGGGTCGAACTCGCTCTCCTGGCGTGAGAGGCCGAGGACGAGCGCGGCCTCGGGCGCGCTGCCCCGGCCGTTGTAGCGGGGGACGTCCACGACCGGATAGGCGTGCACCATCAGCGGCACCTGTTTCTGCAGCGCACGCTTGGCGACGCGCAGCGCCAGATTCGCGTACCCCTCCTCGCGCAAGAGTGTCGCGAGCAGCGCATAGGTCGGCGCGTCGGTCGCGATATCGGCGAAATGGAGCGCGAAGATGCGCAAATACCGCTCATCGTTGATGGCGGCGAGGAAGCGGACGGCGCGCGTCATGTCGTGCGCCTCGAACGCCGTGCGCGCGGCCTTGGTGTCGACCTGGCCGCTGGGGAGCGAGAGCTGCGCCTGCGGCGAGAGCGCGGCGAGGGCGAGCTGGCCGTAGAAGGTTTCGCCGAACCCGGCGGCGGCTTGGTAATGCGCGGTCGCTTCCGCCGGGCGGCCCGCCTTTTCTGCCGTGCGGCCGAGCCAGTAATTCGCGCGGGCGAGCGAGATCGGATAGTTCACGCCCTCGCGCAGCGCCGCGAAATGTTTGGCCGCGGCGGCCGTGTTGTTGAGGAAGCGAAGCGCCAGCCAGCCGGCGAGGAACTCCGCCTCCGCGTAGGCAACGCCCGAGCCTGCCTTCATGCCGTGGTTGGCGACCATCAGATAGGCCTTGTCGTAGAGGCCGACCTCGATCGCATTGCGCGCCTGGATATGGCGTTCCTGCCAGAACGCCTCGGCGCCCGAGGGGTTGGGCAGGCTCGACGGCGCGCTTAGGAGCAGCGGCCAAGCCTCGCGGTCGCGCCCTTTGAGGCGATTCCAGCGCGCCTCTTCAAAAAGGAGACCCGCATCGCCGCGCAGCGTTGCGGGCAGCCCCGACAGCGTGCGCTCGACCGTCGGCAGGTTGCGCGCCACCTCGATCCGCGTCTTGACGAGGGTGACCGTCTGGCCGTCCAGCACGGTCAGCATGCGCTGGGCGGCGCTGCGCTGTTCGTCGAAGAGCAGGCGGTCGGCGCGCAGGCGGTTGATGGCGGGGGTGAGGAGCGGGCGGTGCGACGCTAGGATCGCCGTTTCCTGCGCGGGCGTGAAATCGCCCTCGATCCAGGCTTCCTGAACGAGGCGCGAGCCGTAGTCGCTGTTCCCCTTCGACAGGTGTGCTTCGCCGAGGCGCAGCTTCCCCATCGCCGATTCGGGCGCATTGCCGGCGAACCAGGCGATCACCTCATCGGGCGACCAGGATGTCGGGAGCACTGCCTCGGCCCGGCGGCGCAGCGTCACGCGCTGCGGCCAGGCGGTGTTCTCGCGCCAGAAGCGGTCGATCTGATCGAAGCTCGCGCCCGAGCCCTCGATGGTGGCCATGCGCCATTCGACGAGGCGGCGGGCGACGCTGTCGTTCATCTGGGCGGCGAAGCTGCGCGCGGCGCTGAAATCGGCCTTGTCGATCGCTTGATAGGCCTGGCGCAGGCGCGTCGTGTCGCTGGTCGCGGCCGCGGCAGGCGACGCCCCGTCGCCGAGAACGGCAAAGAGCAATGCTCCCACGATAGGCCACGCCCTGCTCAGCACGTCTTTCGAACCTCTGCCACTGCCGGATGAGTCGCGCGTTGCGCGGCCCCGACCCTACGGTCTGAGGCGGCTCGAACGCTAGAGTACCGCCGTCACACAAGCCTGTTTGTTACCGTTCTGCGATGCTCCTTGCTTCACAATTTGCGCGGCCGAGCCTAAGGTCTCGTTAAATAAATACGCCACGCCACGCCGCGCGGCCGCCGCGCATGCAGGTTATCCCCCCATGGGCTTTCTGCCCCACGCCATCAAGGGCTCTATCACCGCACTCATTACTCCTTTCCGTGACGGCAAGGTTGACGAGGGGGCGTTCGAAAAACTGATCGAATGGCAGATCGCGGAAGGCACCAACGGGCTGGTGCCGGCCGGGACCACTGGCGAGAGCCCGACGCTCAGCCACGAAGAGCACCGGCGCGTCATTTCCATGGCCGTGCGAATCGCCAATGGGCGGGTGCCGGTGATCGCGGGCACGGGCTCGAACGCGACGCAGGAAGCGATCTCGCTCACGCGCCACGCCAAGGACACCGGCGCCGATGCTGCGCTGGTCGTCACGCCCTATTACAACCGGCCGAGCCAGGAAGGTCTCTTCGGGCACTTCCGCGCGATCGCCGAGGCGGTGGATCTGCCCATCTTCATCTACAACATCCCCGCGCGCAGCGCCGTGGACATGTCGGTCGAGACGATGGCGCGTCTCGGCAAGCTGCCGAACATCGTGGGCGTGAAGGACGCGACCGCCAATCTGGCGCGCGCCAGCCAGCAGCGCGCGGCGATCGGGCGGGATTTCGTCCAGCTCTCGGGCGAGGACGCGACAGCCTTGGGCTTCATGGCGCATGGCGGGCGGGGCTGTATTTCCGTCACCTCGAACATCGCGCCCAAGCTCTGCTCGCTGTTCCAGGATGCGTGCCTCACGGGCGACTATGGCGCGGCGCTCGCCATTCAAGATGCGCTGATGCCGCTGCATGATGCACTGTTCTGCGAGGCGAGCCCGGGACCGGTGAAATTCGCCGCGAGCCTGCTGGGCCTGTGCGAGCCGACGACCCGGCTGCCGCTCGCCCCGATCGCTGAAAGCTCCAAGACGAAAGTGCGCGCGGCTCTGCAGCATGCCGGGCTGCTCACCGGCTAGACGCGATGGCCAAGGCAAAAGCGGAACCAGCGATCCGCGTCGTCGCGGAGAACCGCAAGGCGCGCCACGCCTATGCGATAGAGGATTCGCTCGAGGCGGGGATCGTGCTCACCGGAACGGAGGTGAAGGCGCTGCGCGTCGGCCAGGCGATGATCGCGGAATCCTACGCGCAGACGAAAGGCGGGGAGGTCACGCTCATCAACGCCTATATCCCCGAATACGGCTCGGGCAACCGGTTCAACCACGAGCCGCGTCGGCCGCGCCGGCTGCTGCTCCATCGACGCCAGATTGACCGGCTGTCGCAAGCCGTTCAGCGCGATGGGATGACGGTCATCCCCTTAAAGCTCTACTTTAACGAGAAGGGGATCGCCAAGCTCCAGCTCGGCCTTGCGCGCGGCAAGAAGCTGCACGACAAACGCGAGAGCGAGAAGGCCCGCGACTGGGCGCGGGACAAGGCGCGGCTGATGCGGAACAAGGGGTAGGCATGGCAGACGACCGCGAAAAGCTGATCCGCACGAAGCAGGCCTGGGCGCAGGCCGGACGGCTTTTGACCGGGCGGCCGGATCTCGGCCACGTCAACCGGCTGCCGCCAGGGCAGCGCGAGACGAAGAATTGGCCCGTCCTCGACCTCGGCGTTCAACCTCACGTGCCGCTTGAAGATTGGACGCTGGATATCGATGGGCTCATCGAGAATCCCGTTCATTGGCGCTGGGCGGATTTCATGGGCCAGCCGCAAGTCGACATGGTGTCGGACATTCACTGTGTGACCGCGTGGAGCCGCTACGACAATCACTGGCGGGGCGTCTCGGCGGCGCATCTCATCAGCCTCGTGAAGCCCAAGCCCGAGGCGCGGCACGTCATCTTCATCGCGTCCGACGGCTATACGACCAACGTGGCGCTCACCGTCTTTGCGGAGGCGAATGTGCTCCTCGCCACGCATTGGGAGGGCGAGCCCCTCACGCGCGAGCATGGCGGGCCGGTGCGGGTCGTCATTCCGGACTGGTATTTCTGGAAGAGCGCGAAATGGGTGAACCGGATCAGCTTCCTTGCCGAGGACGCGCCCGGCTTCTGGGAAGTCCGCGGCTATCACAACGAGGGCGATCCCTGGCGCGAGCAGCGCTATTCCGGGGACGCGTAAGGCGCCGCGCTTTCATTAGCGTGACGAATCAAGATCGTCCGTAATCGCCTTGAAAACGCTTCGAAACATCGCGGGCGTCAGCTTGCGCGTGTTGGTGTTGTAGCGCGAGCAGTGAAAACTGTCATAGAGCGTGAGGCCCGCGCCCAGCTCATGCCGTGCGCCGTGCGTGAAAGGCATCTCGGCGAGGCGGATGGCCTTCGCGCGCAGCACGCTGTCATGCGCGATCCGGCCGAGCGCCAGGATGGCGCGAAGGCGCGGCATCGCGGCGATTTCATCGATCAGGAACGGCCGGCAGGCCGCGATCTCGGCCGGGGTGGGCTTGTTCTCGGGCGGCGCGCAGCGGACCGCATTGGTGATGCGGCAGCGCGTGAGGGTCATCCCATCATTGAGGGACGCCCCGTAAGGGCCTTTTCCCAAGCCGAATTCAAGGATCGTCGGATAAAGGAGCTCGCCCGCGTCATCGCCGGTGAAGGGGCGCCCGGTGCGGTTCGCGCCCATGCGGCCGGGGGCGAGCCCGACGATGAGGAGCGGCGCCTCGATCGGCCCGAAGCTCGGCACCGCGCCGTTGAAGCCGCCCGCGATTTCATCGGCGTTGCGGGCGCGGTAAGCAACGAGCCGGGGGCAGCGCGGGCAGGCTCTATCGGGTCCGGCGCTCAATCGTCGAGATCATCGTCGTCGGCAACATCGGCGCGCACGCTCTGCCGCGCGCTCGGGTCTCTTGCGAGGTAGGGGCGCAGATCGTCCAGCTCGATGAAATTGTCGGCCTGGCGGCGCAGCTCGTCCGCGATGAGGGGCGGGCTCGGGCGGATGGTGGAGACGATGCTCACCCGGCGGCCCTTGCGCTGGAGCGCCTCGACCAAGCGGCGGAAATCGCCGTCGCCCGAGAAAATGATAAGATGATCAACATGATCGGCCATTTCCATCGCGTCAATTGCGAGCTCGATGTCCATGTTGCCCTTGACGCGGCGCCGCCCCATCGCGTCGGTGAATTCCTTCAGGGGCTTCGTCACCATCTGATAGCCGTTGTAGTCGAGCCAGTCGGTCAGGGGGCGGAGCGGCGAGTAATCCTCCCCTTCGGCCAGGGCGGTGTAGTAGAAGGCGCGCACGAGCACGCCGCGCTTGCCGAACTCGACCAGCAATTTACGGTAATCGATGTCAAAGCCCAATGCCTTGGCCGCGCCGTAAAGGTTTGCGCCATCGATAAAAATGGCCATCCGCTCCTGAGGGTAAAAACGCATTTCGGGGTACACTCCACTATGTCATTTGGGTCTATGGCACGGCCGCCCTTGGTTGCGGGGGCCGATGGGGCAATCTAGTGCGAGTCGGCGCCGGGCGCAGAGCGGGCGGGCGCGATGATCCTGATCGCGCTTGGCGCCAATCTGGCCTCGCGCGCCGGGCCGCCTCTGGCGACGCTTCAGGCGGCGCTCAGGCGGCTTCCCGAGCATGGGATCGCGGTCGCCGCCTGTTCGCCCTTCTATCAAAGCGCGCCGGTGCCGGCGAGCGATCAGCCAGCCTTCGTGAACGCGGTCGCGCGCGTCGAAACGACGCTCCCGCCGGAGGGCTGCCTTGCCGCGCTGCTGGCGGTCGAGCGGGAATTCGGGCGCGAGCGGCGGGCCCGCTGGGCGGCGCGGACGCTCGATCTCGATCTCATCGACCATGAGGGCCGGGTGCTTCAGGCGCCGGGCCTCACGCTCCCCCATCCCGAGGCCAAACGCCGCGCGTTCGTGCTCGTGCCTTTGCGCGATGTTGCGCCTGACTGGCGGGACCCGGTGAGCGGGGTGGGGATTGCGGCGTTGATCGAGGCCCTGCCGGCCGAAACGCGGCGCCCGCCCGCCCTTGCGATCCTCAAGGGGGAGGCTTATCCTATCTAATTCCCCCGCCCCCTGGTCCGGAGAACTCGATGGCGCGCGTCACCGTTGAAGATTGCGTTGATAAGGTCCCCAACCGCTTCGAGCTGGTGCTGCTCTCGGCGCATCGGGCCCGCGCGATGTCGGCCGGCGCGCAGCCGCTCGTCGAGCGCGATAACGACAAGGCGCCGGTGATGGCGCTGCGCGAGATCGCCTCGCAAAAGCTCGACCGCGAAACTCTCCGGGACGATTTCGTCGCGAGCCTGCAACGTCACGCCCTTATTGAAGAAGTGCCGGGCCTGTCGCCGCTGGCGGCCGAGACCGAAGACGTGATCGATGAAACCCCGGTGTCGGAGGAAGAGTTCCTGCGCGCGGTCAGCGTCGAGACCGAGCGGCGCGAGGAGCCGGACGATGACATCGGCGACGGAGATCTCTAGCCGATCGATCATGCGGCTCGCAGCGTTCCCGTCCACCCTCTAGCGCGCGCCGGAGGCCGCGCATGATGCGGCAATACGAGCTTGTGGAGCGGGTCAAATCCTACGACCCGTCGGCCAACGAGGCCCTGCTCAACAAGGCCTATGTCTTCGCCATGAAGGCGCATGGCGCGCAGACCCGCGCCTCGGGCGATCCCTATTTCTCGCACCCCCTGGAAGTCGCGGGCATCCTCACGGAGCTCAAACTCGATTCCGCCTCGATCATCACGGCGCTCCTGCACGACACGATCGAGGACACGGCGACGAGCTATGAGGACATCGAGAAATCCTTCGGCAAGGAAGTCGCCCAGCTTGTCGATGGGGTGACGAAGCTCGGCAAATACGAACTCGTCTCGGAGCGCACGAAGGACGCGGAGAATTTCCGCAAGTTCCTGCTCGCGATGTCGAACGACATTCGCGTGCTGCTGGTGAAGCTCGCGGACCGGCTGCACAACATGCGCACGCTCGCGTTCATCCCCAAGCCCGAGAAGCGCCGGCGGATCGCCGAGGAGACGATGGAGATCTATGCCCCGCTCGCCGGGCGCATGGGCATGCAGGATCTGCGCGAGGAGCTGGAGGATCTCTCGTTCTCGGAGATCTTCCCCGATGCGCGCGATTCGATCGTCAAGCGGCTGGCGTTCCTCGAAACGCAATCGGGCGGGCGGGTTGTCAAGATCGCCGATGAGATCAAGCGCACGCTCGCCAAGAACGGCATCGAGGCGTGGGTGACGGGGCGGCTGAAGCGGCCCTATTCGATCTGGCGGAAGATGGAAGAAAAGAGCATCGCCTTCGAGCAGCTCTCGGACATCTTCGCGTTCCGGATCATCGTGGCGAAGGAAGACGAGTGCTATCGCGCGCTCGGCGTCCTTCACCGCACCTGGCCGACGGTGCCGGGCCGCTTCAAGGACTACATCTCGACGCCCAAGCAGAATAATTACCGCTCGATCCACACGACCGTGATCGGACCTGAAAAGGCGCGCGTCGAAGTCCAGATCCGCACGCGCGACATGGACGAGGTCGCCGAGCGGGGCGTCGCGGCGCACTGGGTCTATAAGGACAAGACGAATGGCGGCGCGCCGCCCGAGGCCTATGAATGGCTGCGCGACCTTGTCGACATGATCGAGCAGGGCGATGCGCCGGAGGATTTCCTCGAGCACACGAAGCTCGAGCTGTTCCGCGATCAGGTGTTCTGCTTCACGCCGAAGGGCGATTTGATCACGCTGCCGCGCGGGGCGACGCCGCTCGATTTCGCCTATGCGGTCCACACCGATCTTGGCCATATGTGCGTCGGCGCGAAGATCAACGGGCGGCACGTGCCGTTGCGCACCGTCCTGCGCAATGGCGATGAGGTGCAGATCCTCACCTCGAAAGCGCAGGTGCCGTCCGCCGCGTGGGAGAGCCTTGTCGTCACCGGCAAGGCGCGCGCGGCGATCCGGCGCTTCGTGCGGGGCGCGCAGCGCGGCGAGCAGATCCGCCTTGGCTGTGCGATCGCGGAAAAAGCCTTCGCCGATCAGCACGAGCCGTTCGCGGAAAAGCCGATCGAGGCGGCGCTGAAGAAATTGAAGGCCAGCCGGCTCGAAGATCTCTACGCTAATCTCGGCAGCGGGGTGCTCGCGCTCCACGATTTCCAGGAGGCAATCTTTCCGGGCGCGCCGATGGCGCCCGCGCGTTCGGCGAACGGCGCGAACGGCGCCAACGGGAGCGCGGCGCCCATTCCCATTCGCGGGCTCATTCCGGGCGTTGCGATCCACCTCGGGCCCTGCTGCCATCCGCTGCCGGGCGATCGCATCGTCGGCATCGTCGAGCCGGGCAAGGGCGTCGTCGTTCACACGATCGACTGCGATTCGCTCGAGAGCGCGCAGGACGATCCGAGCGGCTGGCTCGATCTCAAATGGGAGGCGCATGCTGGCGACCGCCAGTTGTCGGTCGGGCGGCTCGCCGTCACGCTCAACAACGAACCGGGCGCGCTCGCCGAGCTTTGCGCCGTCATCGCGCGCGCGGGGGGCAACATCTCCAATCTTCAGATCACGGACCGCAATCCCGCGCTCTTCCAGTTCCTGGTCGATGTCGAGGTGAGCGATGCCAAGCACCTCACCCACGCGATGTCGGCGCTGCGCGCCGCGCCGCTGATCGCGAATGTCGAACGTGTCCGCGGCTGAGGCGGGGCGCGGCGCCCCGGTGATGACGCTGCGGCTCTCCTCGCTGCGGCAATTGTTCAATTCGCTCGACCCTGCGCCCTTTCACGAGCGCGATCTCGACCCGGCGGCCGAGCGGTTCATCGTTGGGTGGTTCGAGGATCTGTCGGACCGCGCGAGTCTTCTGGAGGTGCGCATTTCGCCCGCCCAGATCTCACAGATCGAGGAGGCGAGCGTTGCCGCCGCGATCCAGCATCATTTCGCGGGGCTCGCGCAGGCGGAGCGGCGGGCGCTGCGGCTCGTGCTGCGGCAAGGGCGGATGAAGCTTTTGATCGGCGTCGCGTTCCTCGCGCTCTGCCTGCTCCTGCGCAGTCTCCTTGGCGACAGCGCCGGGCCGTGGCTCAGCGGCTTCCTCGGAGAAGGGCTTTTGATCCTCGGCTGGGTCGCGATGTGGGGGCCGCTCAACACGTTTCTCTACGAATGGTGGCCGGTCGCGGGCCGCGCGCAGCGCTACCGCCGCTTGGCCGAGGTGCCCATTCGTGTCATGCCATCGACCCAACCCGACGACAGCGGCGCGCAGATATGAAAACCGAAACCGTGCTCAAGGAGTTCGAAAAAGCGGGCGCCCTGCTCAAGGGGCATTTCCTGCTCTCCTCCGGGCGGCACAGCGACACGTTCCTGCAGAAGGCGCTGGTCTTTCAGGACCCCAAGCGCACCGCCAAGCTCTGCAAGGCGCTGGCCGCGAAGGTGCGCGAGGCGGTGGGCGCGCCGATCGATGCCGTGATTTCGCCCGCGGTCGGGGCGATCATTCCGGGCTACGAGGTCGCGCGCGCGCTCGGCGTGCCGGCGATGTATGTCGAGCGCGAGGACGGGGAGTTTCGCCTGCGCCGCGGGTTTACGATTGCCAAGGGCGCCTCGGTGCTGATGGTCGAGGATATCGTGACGACCGGGCTCTCTTCGCGCGAATGCATCGCGGCGATCCGCAAGGAAGGCGCGAAGGTGCGCGCGGCGGCCTGCCTCATCGACCGCTCGGGCGGCAAGGCCAAGCTCGGCGTCAAGCTGATCGCGCTCGCAACGCTCTCCTTGCCCAGCTGGGAGGCGGAAAAGCTGCCGCCGCATCTGCAAGGCACGCTGGCGATCAAGCCGGGCAGCCGGGGTCTTGCGTGACCGCCATGGGCGCGCTTCGTTTGGGCGTGAATATCGATCACGTGGCGACGCTCAGGAACGCGCGCGGCGGCTTTCACCCCGACACGCTGCGCGCGGCCGAGGCCGCGGCGGCGGCGGGCGCGGACGGGATCACCGCGCATCTGCGCGAGGATCGCCGGCATATTCGCGACGAAGACATCGCGCGGCTGAAGGAGACGATCACGCTGCCCCTCAATTTCGAGATGGCGGCAACGGAAGAGATGACGGCGATCGCGCTGCGCACAAAGCCGCACGCGGCGTGCCTCGTTCCCGAGAAACGTACCGAGCGGACGACCGAGGGCGGGCTCGACGTCGCGGGGCAGCACAGTCATCTGGCGCCGGTCGTGCGCGCGCTGAGCGAAGCAGGTATTCGCGTCTCGCTCTTCATCGAGGCGGAGCCCCAGCAGATCGAGGCCGCGCGGCGCGTCCAGGCGGCGGTCGTCGAGCTTCACACCGGCGCCTATTGCGATGCGGTCGCGGCGGGCGAGACGGCGGCGGCCGCCAAGCTCCTGACCGCGCTGCAAGAGGGCGCGCGGCGGGCGGCGGGGCTTGGCCTCGAGGTCCATGCCGGCCATGGCCTCACCTTCGAGAGCGTCGGGCCGGTCGCCGCGATCCCCGAGCTCGCCGAGCTCAATATCGGGCATTTCCTCATCGGCGAGGCGGTCTTCATCGGCCTTGAGGCCGCGATCCGGCGGATGCGCGCGCTGATGGACGCGGCGCGGGCGGAGGCGACTCCGTGATCATTGGCATCGGCAGCGACCTCATCGATATCCGCCGGATCGAAAGGACGCTGGAGCGGTTCGGACCACGCTTCATCCAGCGGCTTTATACCGATGCCGAACAACGTAAATCGGAGGGGCGGCGCAACCGGGCCGCGTCCTACGCCAAGCGCTTCGCGGCGAAGGAAGCCTGCTCCAAGGCCCTCGGCACGGGGTTCCGGCGCGGCGTCTTCTGGCGCGACATGGGGGTCGTTAATCTTCGATCTGGCAAGCCGACCATGGCTTTAACGGGCGGGGCGCTGAAACAGCTCGAAGCGATCACGCCCGCCGGCATGGCCGCGCAGATCGATCTGTCGATCACCGATGATTTCCCGCTGGCTCAGGCCATCGTCATCATCACGGCCGTTGCCGCGCCGTCACCTTAACGCGCACAAACCCCCCGTCCGGGCGCATCTTTTCTTGACTTGGGCGCCCCCACGCGGATTTCTGGGCGCCTCTGGGGGAACGGGGCGGCAGCGTCAAAAAGTGGTGACCACAATCCATGTCCACGCGGTTTGAGCCCGGCCCGTCGATGAGCCGTTCCGATCTCCGTGAAGAGCACAATCCGATCGTCGAGGGCGTGAAGACGATCGTCTATGCGCTGCTGATCGCGCTCGTCATCCGCACGTTCCTGTTCCAGCCGTTCAACATCCCCTCCAGCTCGATGGTGAACACGCTGCTGATCGGCGATTTCCTGTTCGTCTCGAAATATAGCTACGGCTATTCGAAGCACTCGCTGCCGTTCAGCCCGGGCCTCTTCAGCGGGCGCATCTTCGAGGCGGCGCCGGAGCGCGGCGACGTCGCGGTCTTCAAGCTGCCGTCCGACAATTCGACCGACTACATCAAGCGCGTGATCGGGCTGCCGGGTGACCGGATTCAGATGATCGAGGGCGTCCTCTACATCAACGGCGAGCCGGTGAAGCTCGAGCGGATCGAGGATTATGTCGAGACCAACTCACAGGGCGAGCCGATCCGCTCGGTGCCGCGCTATCTCGAGACGCTGCCGAACGGCGTCACGCACCAGGTGCTGGACGAGCAAGTGAACGGCCCCTACGACAATACCGGCGTCTATGTCGTGCCGGACGGCCACTATTTCATGATGGGCGACAACCGGGACAATTCGACCGACAGCCGGGTGCCGGGGCCGCGCGGCGTCGGGTTCGTGCCGGCCGAAAACCTTGTCGGGCGGGCGGAAATCATATTCTTCTCCACCGATGGCAGCGCGCGTTTCTGGGAAGTCTGGAAATGGCCGTTCGCGATCCGGTTCAGCCGGATCGCGACGACCGTCGACTAACGGCGCGCGCTTTCGCGACGCGCTTGGCCATGCCTTCGCCGATCCCGCGCTGTTGACGCTGGCGCTTACCCATGCGAGCGCGCCGGGCGAAGCCTCCAACGAACGGCTGGAATTCCTCGGCGACCGGGTGCTCGGGCTTCTGATCGCGGAATGGCTCTATGAGGACGACCCGGGTGCCAGCGAAGGTGCGCTCGCGCCGCGGCTGAACGCGCTGGTGCGGCGCGAGACTTGCGCCGCGATCGGTGCGGCAATCGGGCTGGGCGAGGCGATCACGGTCGCCTCATCCGAGCGGGGCGCGCTGCGCAACACGGCCGTCATCGCGAATGCCTGCGAGGCGGTGATCGCCGCGCTCTATCTGGATGGCGGGCTGGACGCCGCGCGGCGCTTCGTGCGGCGCCATTGGGCCGAGGCCGTCGGCTCGCTCGAAGCGGATATGCGGGACGCGAAGACCGCTCTTCAGGAGTGGGCGCAAGGGGCGGCCGGCGGCGGGCGGGGCATGCCGCAATACAACGTCGTTGAGCGAACGGGGCCCGATCACGCGCCGCGCTTCGTCGTGGAGGTCGCGGTCACGGGTCTTTCGCCCGCGCGCGGCACGGGCGGCAGCAAGCGCCAGGCCGAGCAGGCGGCGGCGAGCGCGATGCTCGCGCAGATCGAGGGCGGCGCGTGAGCGAATCTGAGGTAACGCGCTGCGGCGTCGTCGCGGTGATCGGCGCACCGAACGCCGGCAAATCGACGCTCATCAACCGGCTCGTCGGATCGAAGGTGACGATCGTCTCGCCCAAGGTGCAGACGACGCGCGCGCGGGTGCGCGGCGTCGTCATCCGGGGGGCCGTGCAGCTCATCGTCGTTGACACGCCCGGTATTTTCCGGCCGCGCCGCCAGCTCGACGAGGCGATGGTCGCGGCCGCCTGGGGCGGGCTTGAGGATGCCGATGCCGCGCTGCTGCTCGTCGATGCGCGCGAGGCGCACGCGAACCCTCAAGGCCCCGCGGCGGGCGATACCCAGCGCATCATCGAGGCGCTGGAGCAGTCCGGGCGCAAGGTCGATCTCGCGCTCAACAAGATCGACCTCGTGCCGCGCCCCGCGCTGCTGACGCTCGCTGAGCGTTTCGCGACATCGCCGTCCGTCGGCGAGATCTTCATGATCGCGGCCGAAAACGGCGACGGCGTCGATCATCTGCTGGCGCATCTCTGCGCGCGCGCGCGGCCGGGGCCGTGGCTCTTCCCCGAGGATCAGGCGGCCGACGTACCCTCGCGCCTGCTCGCGGCAGAAGTAACGCGTGAGAAGCTGTTCCTGCGGCTGCACGAAGAACTCCCTTACGCCTCGACCGTCGAGACGGAGAGCTGGAAGGCACAGAAGGACGGGAGCGTCCGGATCGATCAGATCATCTATGTCGAGCGCGACGGGCAGAAGGCGATCGTCATCGGCAAAGGCGGGCAGACGCTCAAACAGATCGGCGCGGCGGCGCGCCACGAGCTGGAAGAAATGCTCGGCCACCGGGTGCATCTCTTCGTGCATGTGAAGGTGCGCCCCGGCTGGGCGCAGGAGCGCGCGCGCATGACCGCGATCGGGCTCGAGCCGTCCAAGGCCAAGCCCTGATGGAGTGGGAGGACGACGCCATCGTCCTGGCCGCGCGGCCGCACGGCGAGACGGGCGCGATCGCGGAGCTGCTGACGCAGCAGCACGGGCGGCATCTGGGGCTCGTCCATGGCGGGGCGAGCCGGCGGATGCGCGGGATGCTGCAGGCGGGAACGATCGTCCGCGCGCAGTGGAAGGCGCGGCTGTCGGAGCATCTGGGCGCGCTCAGCCTCGATGTCGCGCAGTCGCGCGCCGACGTGCTGATGGAAACGCCGGTTGCGCTCTCGGGCCTTCAGGCGGCGGCGGGCGTGCTCTCGGCGAGCCTCGCGGAGCGCGAGCCGCATCCCCCGGTCTTCGCCGCCTTGAGCGCACTCATCGCGCTCGCCGGCGAGACGGAGCCGATGGATTGGGCGGCGGCCTATGTCGCGTTCGAGGTGGGACTTTTGGCCGAACTGGGCTTCGGGCTCGACCTCGCGCGCTGCGCGGTGACGGGGGGTCATGAAGACCTCGCGTTCGTTTCGCCCAAGAGCGGGCGCGCGGTCAGCCGGGCGGCGGCGGCGCCCTATCTCGACCGGCTGCTGAAATTGCCGGCATTCCTGCTGGGCACGCAGGCGGGCCATGTGTCGGGCGAGGAGGTGCGCCAGGGCCTCGCGCTCACGCTCCATTTCCTTGACCGCAATGTCTGGCGGCCGCATGAGAGGGCCATTCCCCCCGCGCGCGAACGATTCGACGATAGCGTCGCGCGCCTCAGCGATTCGCGACAGCCCGAAGGATCGTCCTAGACCATGACGAAGCCGGTTAGCCCCCGCGACGACGACATTCGCGATGCCCCGCTCGCGGGCGCGCTCGGCGAGCGCTATCTCGCCTATGCGCTCTCGACGATCATGCACCGTGCGCTCCCCGACGCGCGCGACGGCCTCAAACCCGTGCAGCGGCGCCTGCTCTATGCGATGCGGCTTCTGGGGCTCGATCCCGACGCGGCGTTCAAGAAATGCGCGCGCATCGTCGGCGACACGATGGGCAAATATCACCCGCATGGCGACGCGGCGATCTACGACACGCTGGTGCGTCTCGCGCAGGATTTCGCGCAGCGTTATCCGCTGGTCGAAGGGCAGGGCAATTTCGGGAATATCGACGGCGATAACGCGGCCGCCTATCGCTACACCGAAGCGCGCCTCACCGAAGCCGCGCAGCTTATCCTTCAGGGGATCGACGAGGACACCGTCGATTTCCGGCCGACCTATAACAGCGACGACACCGAGCCCGTGGTAATGCCGGGGCTCTTTCCCAATCTGCTCGCCAATGGCGTCACCGGCATCGCGGTTGGGATGGCGACGAGCATTCCGCCGCACAACGTGGCTGAAATCTGCGATGCGCTGCTCCACCTCATCAAATCGCCGAACGCGCGGGACGATACGCTCCTTGCCCATATCAAGGGGCCGGATTTTCCGACGGGCGGGCTCATCGTCGAGAGCCGCGAGGCGATCGCGGAAGCCTATCGGACCGGCCGCGGCGGATTTCGCGTGCGCGCGCGTTGGGAAAAGGAGGAGACCCAGCGCGGCTCCTATCAGATCGTCGTCACCGAAATTCCCTATCAGGTCGCCAAGGGCAAGCTGATCGAGCGGATCGCGGCGCTCATCACCGAAAAGAAGCTGCCGCTGCTCGACGACGTGCGGGACGAATCGACCGAGGACGTGCGGCTGATCCTCGTGCCCAAATCGCGCGCGGTGGACGCGGACGTGCTGATGGAACAGCTCTTCCGCCTCTCCGATCTCGAGACGCGCATTCCGCTCAACATGAACGTGCTCGATCAGGGCATCACGCCGCGCGTGATGAGCCTCAAAGAAGTCCTGCGCGCGTTCCTCGATCACCAGCGCGACGTGCTGGCCAGGCGCTCGCGCTTCCGGCTCGCCAAGGTCGAGCGGCGGATCGAGGTGCTGGACGGGTTCCTCATCGTCTATCTCAATCTCGATGAGGTGATCCGCATCATCCGCGAGGAGGACGACCCCAAGGCCGTGATGATGAAGCGGTGGAGCCTCAGCGACGTGCAGGTGGAGGCAGTGCTGAACATGCGCCTGCGGTCGCTCCGCAAACTCGAAGAGATCGAGATCAAGAAGGAGCACAAGGAACTGAAGGCGGAGGCGGCCGCCTTGCGCAAGCTGCTCAAATCCGAAGCGCTGCAATGGGACGCGATCGGGGGAAACATCCGGGGGCTGAAGGAAACCTTCGGGCCGAAGACGCCGCTCGGCAAGCGGCGCTCGACGTTCGGCGCGGCGCCCGAGCTCAGCGAGGAGGCGTTCGACGTGCTCATCGAGCGCGAGCCCGTCACGATCCTCTGTTCGCAGAAGGGCTGGATCCGCGCGCTGAAAGGTCACCGCGATCCGGCGGAGGCCGTCACCTACAAGGAAGGCGACGGGCCGAAATTCCGTTTCCACGCCGAGACGACCGACAAGCTCTCACTCTTCGCGACGAACGGGCGCTTCTACACGCTCGATGCCGGCAAGCTGCCGGGCGGTCGCGGCATGGGCGAGCCGGTTCGGCTGATGATCGATCTGGCGGAAAGCGATGACATCGTCGCGCTCTTCGTGCCGCGGGGCGAGGGCGAGCTACTGGTCGCGGCCTCGAGCGGGCACGGGTTCCGCGTGCCGGAAGCGGAGATTTTCGCGACCAAGCGCGGCGGCAAGCAAATCCTCAATGTCGGCGAAGGGGCGGAAGCCGTGGCGTGCGCACCCGTTTCGGGCGACACGGTCGCGGCGATCGGGGAGAACCGCAAGCTCCTCCTCTTTCCGCTCAAGGACGTGCCGCAGATGGGCAAGGGGCGCGGCGTCATCCTGCAGCGGCTCGCGCATAGCGCGCTTTCGGATGTCGCCACCTTCACGCTCGCCGAGGGCTATAAGGACGTGAACGGACGATCTTGGACGAAGGCGGACCTCAAGGACTGGCAAGGCCAGCGCGCGCAGGCCGGGCGCGTGGCGCCGAAAGGCTTTCCGAAGAACGGCAAGCTGCGGTGAATGATTTCGCCGTCGTTCGTCATCGCCCGACTTGTTCGGGCGATCCATGATTTCAGGATGGGCTTGATCCCTTGGACCACCCGCATGCGCGGGTGGTGACGCTGTCGAGCGGGTGTCTCACTCCGGCTCGGTGATCGTGAAGGTCTGGCTGGTCTCGCGGCCCCAATATTCGACGCGCAGTTCGTAGGGGCCCGGCGCGACGCGGCGGCGGTCGAGCAGGATCGTGAAATCCTCCTTCACCTCGGCGCCGGGCGCGAGGCTGGCCGCAAGCGGAGGCGCGGGGCAATCATCGCCGGCCGCCTTCGATTGAATGAAACTGCCCTCGGCGGAGAGCAGTACCCAGCGGAAGATCTTGCAGCTGTCGCGTACCATGAGCTCGATCGCTTCGCTGGACGGGTTCCGCATCTCGATCGTCACACGATAGGGGAACTCTCCCTCCGCCGGCATCGCGATACGGCGCTCGCTCGTCACGGTCAGGAACACGTCCTCGCCGGTGAGGAGTTGCGGGTTCGTCGAAAAATAATAGGCGATCCCGAAGCAGAAGGTGAGAAATACGCCGGCGCGGATCGCGAAAGAGCGCCAGGGGTGCGGCCCCTTGCCGAGATTGGGATCAAACGAGGTCATATCGCTCCTGCCTTCGCCACGCGCGCGTGCTGGCCGTCGCACAAAGGGAAGTGGTTAGTCAAACATCACCGAGGGAAGCCATGTCGCCAGCTCCGGTACAAGGGCGAGGAGCAGCAGCATGACGATCTGGATCGCGATGAAGGGCAGAACGCCGCGATAGATCGCCCACGTGGTCAGCTCGGGCGGCGCGACGCCGCGCAGATAGAACAACGCAAAGCCGAAGGGCGGCGTCAGGAACGAGGTCTGCAAATTCACCGCCATCAGAACGCCGAGCCAGATGGGGTCGACGCCCATCGCGAGCAGCACGGGCGCGACGATGGGCACGACGATGAAGATGATCTCGATGAAATCGATGAAAAAGCCGAGCACGAACATCACCACCATCACGGCGATGATCGCGCCGGTCGCGCCGCCCGGCAGGCCTGAGAGGAATTCGTGGATCGTGTCGTCGCCGCCCAGGCCACGAAAGACGATCGAGAAAACCGCCGCCCCGATGAGGATGAGGAAGACCATCGCGGTCACCTGCAGTGTCTGATCCATCACCGCGACCAGCACGCCCGACCGGAACGTGCGCCACAGGCTCAAGGCCACCGCGAAGGCGATGATCGCGGTCATGAAAATGGCGGCCCAGGCGGCCGCGCCTTCGGCGACCGTGAACTCTTCGCGGCCAAGCCGCATGTCGAGGTTGCGGGCGAGCGCGATCAGCACGATCACGGCGATGCCGGCCGCGATGATCGGCAGGCCGCGCAGGCCGCCGATGGCGGGGCTGAGGCGCTGGCCCGCGAGCAGCAAGGCACCAAGCGCGCCGAGCGAAGCGGCCTCCGTCGGTGTCGCGATGCCGGTCAGGATCGAGCCGAGGACGGCAATGATGAGGACGATCGGCGCGACGAGCGCGCGCAGCGCATCGCCGAGGACGTTTTCGCCGACTTCCGCGTGCGGCATGGGGGGCGCCGATTTGGGCGAGAGGATCGCTACGCCGATCACATAAAGGATGTAGAGGCCGACCAGCGTCAGGCCCGGGATCAGCGCGCCCGCGAAGAGGTCGCCGACCGTCACGGTCTCGGGTGAGAAATTGCCTTCCGCGAGCTGGGCCTGCTGGAAGGCCGATGAAATCTGATCGCCCAGGAGGACGAGCACGATGGAGGGCGGAATGATCTGGCCGAGCGTGCCAGCGGCGGAAATTGCGCCGGCCGAGAGGGCGGGGTCGTAGCCGCGGCGGAGCATCGTCGGCAGGGAGAGGAGGCCCATCGTGACGACCGTCGCGCCGACGATACCGGTCGAGGCCGCGACGAGCGCGCCGACGACCATCACCGAGAGGCCGAGCCCGCCGGGCAGTGGGCCAAACAGGCGGCCCATCGATTCCAAGAGATCCTCGGCGACACGGGATTTCTCCAGCATCACGCCCATGAAGATGAAGAGCGGAACGGCGATGAGGGATTCGTTCTGGGTCGTTCCGAAAATGCGGGACGGGAGCGCGCTTAGGAAAGCGAGATCGAAGACGCCAAGCTGATAGCCGATGAAAGCGAAGGCGAGGCCGGTGCCGGCCAGCGTCAGCGCGACGGGAAAGCCCGCGACGAGAAAGCCGCAGAGGGCTGCGAACATCAGCAGGTCGAGGATGTCGCGGAACTCCATGGGCTAGCGGGCCTCGCGGGCTGTTCGCGATCCACGAATTCCTCCCCCGCTCGCGGGGGAGGAGTAGAACGAGAGCGTGCCGGGCCTTCTCCCCATCGCGCTAGGCCGCCGCCGGGGCGCGCAGGCGCTGGATCGCGTGCGCCGCCACGGACGTTCCTTGAAGGAGCAGCAGGCCCGCGAAAAGGAGGATGCAGGATTTCAGGAGATAGACGAAAGGAATGCCGCTCGTCTCGCGCGAGCGCTCGCCGATCGCCCAGGAGATCTCGACATAGGGCGTTGCGACCGCGATCAAGGTCAGCGTGAAGGGCACGAGAAAGAGATAGGTGCCGATGAGGTCGATCGCGGCTTTCGTCCGTGGGCTGACGTCGCGGTAGACGATGTCGACGCGGACATGGCCGTCGCGCAGGAGCGTATAGCCCGCGCCCAGCAGGAAGAGGGCGCCGTGCATGTAGAGCATCGATTCCTGGAGGAGGATCAGCCCCTCGCCGAAGACGTAGCGCAGGACGACGATCATCACCTGGACGAGCACCATGGCGAGCGTCAACCAGATGATGACGCTACCCAGCGCCGCGCTCATGCGGTCGATCGAATCCGCGTAGGCCTTCACCGCCCGGCCGGCGGGGTTGATGAGGTCCATCAGGGAGAGCGCGGGCGGCAGCAGCGCGAAAACGCAACCGCTCAGCAGCAGGATCGATCCGAGATCAGCCGGCATGGGCCGCGCGCCGCTATTCGAAGGGGAAGTCGAGATTGCGCGCGGCGAGATACGCCTCTTCGCCCGCCGCCGTCCAGGGGCGCACGCTCTTGCGGAAGGCGAGGAAGCTGTCGAAGACGCGCTGCGTTATCTCATCGCTCACGGCCGCCTCGCGCAGGACGTCGCCAGACGTCTTGCCAAGCGCTTGCAGAATCTCATCGGAGAAGCGCTTCACTTGAACGCCGTGCTCCTCGGTAAGGGTCTTGAGCGCGGGGCCCGAGCGGGCGGTGAATTCGGCATAAGTATAGGCGTCCTCCGCCTGACACGCGGCGGTGATGATCGCGCGCTGGCCGGGCGTGAGGTCGTTCCAGACATTGAGGTTGGTGCCGAGCGCCAGGCTCGCGCCCGGCTCGTGGATGCCGGGGATGTAGTAGAACTTGGCGACCTTGTAGAAGCCGAAGGCGAGATCGTTCCAGGGGCCGACCCATTCGGTCGCATCGATCGTGCCGTTCTGCAGGGCGGGGAAGATGTCGGCGCCAGGTAGCGCCTGGATATTGACGCCGAGCCGGCGGAAGACCTCGCCGCCGAGGCCCGGCATGCGCATCTTCAGGCCTTTCAGATCCTCCAGCGTGTTGATCTCGCGCCGGAACCAGCCGCCCAGCTGAACGCCCGTGTTGGCGCAGGGGATCGCCTTGACGCCGAATTTGGCGGAGAGCTCGTCCCACAATTCCTGCCCGCCGCCGTGATAGATCCAGCCATTGTGCTCATAGGCGGTGAGGCCGAAGGGGACGGCGGTGAAGAAGCTGAAGGCCTGGCTCTTGCCCTGCCAGTAATATTCCGCGCCGTGATACATGTCGGCCGCGCCCGAGGCGACCGCATCGAACGCCTCGAACGCGCCGACGAGTTCGCCCGCCGCATAGACCTTGATGGTCAGCGCGCCGTCGGTCGCCTCGGCGACGCGTTTGGCGAGGCGCTCCGGCGCCACGCCCAGCCCCGGGAAATTCTTCGGCCAGGTGGTCACGAGGCGCAGCTCGCGCTTGTTCTGGGCAATCGCGGGCGCGGCCAGCGCGGCCGTGCCGGCCACCGCGGCGCCGGTCGCCGTGCCGAGAAATCGTCTGCGATCCATCGCTGGTCCACTCCCCCGCTGCATCCCGAACGGGGAGCCCCCCGGTCGCCGGCTGTTACACCGCCGGTTTCTCCAGCGCCTGGATCGCGCGCCACCCGTCCGGGGTGAGGGCTTCCAAAGGCTGAAAGCGGGTCTTGTAGCTCATCTTGCGGCAACCCTCCACCCAGTAACCCAGATAGACATGGGGGAGGCGGTCGCCGCGCGCCTCGTCCACGTGGTCGAGCACCATGAACGTGCCGAGGCTGCGCTCGGGCATGTCGGGGTCGAAGAAGCTGTAGACCATCGAGAGGCCGTCGGAGAGCCGGTCGGTCAGCGCGACGCCGACGAGCCGGCCGGGGGCGCCGTTCTCGCCGCGCCGGCGGTATTCGATGAGGCGCGTGCGCACGGCCGTGTCCTCGACCATCGCGACATAGTCGAACATCGACATGTCGGACATGCCGCCGCCCTTGTGGCGCGAATCGAGATAGCGGCGCAGCAGTTGGAATTGCTCCTCGGTCGCCCAGGGCTCGACGCGCTGGCGCACGATGTCGGCGTTGCGCGCGCGGATGCGCTGATGGGAGCGCCGCTCGATGAAGGCGCTCGCCAGAATGCGCACCGAGACGCAGGCCGTGCAGCTTTCGCAGGCGGGCTTATAGGCAATGTTCTGGCTGCGCCGGAAGCCGGCGATCGTCAGGGTGTCGTTGAGCGCGCTCGCCTGTTCGCCCGAGAGGCGCGTGAAGACCTTCCGCTCGCGCCGGCCCGTCAGATAGGGACAGGGCGCCGACTGGGTCAGATAGAATTGCGGAAAACGCGGATTGAATTGTTCTGTCACCGCGGGCCTGGTCCGTGGTCGGTTTCACCGATTTGAGCCTATTTTCGGTGAAATGCGAAGACCGGCAAGACGACGATTACGCGGCTTTAAGGTTCAAACCCGGCCGGCAGGGGCGGCGCCTCGCGCAGAAGCACGATCGCGATCCGCCGATTGGCGGAGGCGTAGGGATCGTCGGGGTAAAGGGGGTCGGTCCCGGCCTTGCCGACGACCTGGGCGATTCGATCGCCGGGGACGCCCGACTGACCCAGCATGCGCCGTGCGGTATTGGCGCGTTCGGCCGACAATTCCCAGTTGGAGAAGCCGTCCGCCCGCTCGAAGGGGGCGCCGTCCGTGTGGCCGCTGATCGAGATCCGGTTAGGCAGCTTGTCGATGACGGTTGCGACCTGGGCGAGGAGGCGGCGCGTGCGCTCCAGCGGCGCGGCGCCGCCCGGCGCGAACATCGGCCGGCCCTCCTGATCGACAAGCTGGATGCGCAGGCCCTCGGGCGTCTGGTCGATGATGAGGTGTTTCGACAATTCGGCGAAATCCGGCAGGTCCTGCATCGCCTGACGGAGCGACATCTCCGCCGCCTCGAACTCGCGGCTCTCGCGGGCTTCGCGCGCAGCCTTCTCAGCCGCGTCCTCTTCGCCCGCGTTGCGGCCATCGACTTCGGTGGGCTCGCCGCCGTCGCGGGCCTGCGCGCCCGGATCGGGGGGCGAATCGCGATTGACAACGGCGACCGAGCCGCCGGCGCGCGCGCCTTCCTCGCCGAACACCGTGCCGCCCAGAATGCCGCCTGCGCCGCTCGTCGAGCGCGAGATGCTCTGCGGCGCGAAATAATCGGCGATGCCGCGCTTCTGTTCGGGCGTGGTCGTGTTGAGCAGCCACATCAGGAGGAAGAACGCCATCATCGCCGTCACGAAGTCGGCATAGGCCACCTTCCACGCGCCGCCGTGATGGCCGTGGCCGCCGCCCTTCTTGATCTTCTTGATGATGATGGGGGCGTCGTCGGCCATGGGCTCGGATGCGATCTTCGGCGATTGGCTTGCGGCGGTTGACCGCGCGGCCTTTGAGCGTTCCAGTCTTGCGCCGTAGACTGCCGCCGGGCGCGTTAAGGACGCGTTAGAGAAGGAAACCCCGATGAGCCTTGATGCCCGTGCCTTTCGCGACGCTTTGGGGGCGTTTGCGACCGGCGTTTGTGTCGTTTCCGCACAGGGGCCGGACGGCCCCTTTGGCGTCACGATCAATTCCTTCGCCTCGGTGTCGCTGGTGCCGCCGCTGGTGCTGTTCAGCCTCGACCGGGGATCGGACACGCTCGACCTCTTCACGAAGTCCGAGGGCTTCACGATTTCGGTGATGCAGGGGGTGCACCGCGCCCTCACAATGCGCCTCGCGCGCAAAGGCGACCACGCGCTCGATGCGGCCTCGATCGCGAGCGAGGGACCGTACGGTGCGCGGATCGCGGACGCCCATTCCTGGTTCGTCTGCGAGCACCACACGACCGTCGACGGCGGCGATCACGTGATCTTCCTCGGGCGGGTGGTCGAGTTCGGCGTCGAGACGAAGGTCACCGAGCCGCTGCTCTATTACCGCGGGCGATTCCGCGCGCTCGCGGCGAGCGAGGACCAGTGACGGCGTCCGCAAAGCTCGCGTTTCTGGGGCTCGGCGTCATGGGCTATCCCATGGCGGGGCACTTGGCCGCGAGGGGCGCCTCGGTCACGGTCTTCAACCGCACGTCCGCGAAAGCTGAAGCCTGGGTGGGCCAGCACAAGGGTGCGATGGCGGCTCGGATCGAGGATGCGGTGAAGGATGCCGCGATCGTTTTCGCCTGTGTCGGGAACGACGATGACATCCGCGACGTCGCGACGCGCGCCTTTGCCGCGATGCCGGCGGGCGCGCTTTTCGTCGATCACACGACGGCGTCTGCGTCCGTCGCGCGAGACCTCGCGGACGCGGCAGCGGCCAAGGGGCTGTCCTTCCTCGACGCACCGGTAAGCGGCGGGCAGGCGGGGGCGGAGAAGGGCGCGCTCACCATCATGTGTGGCGGCACGGACGAGGCTTTCGCGCGGGCCGAGCCGTTCCTCCAAGCCTACGCGAAGATGGCCCGGCTGATGGGCCCGAGCGGGCACGGACAGCTGACGAAGATGGTCAATCAGATCTGCATCGCCGGGCTCGTCCAGGCGCTCTCGGAGGGGATCGCGTTCGCGAAAGCCTCCGGGCTCGATCCGCTCGCGGTCGTCGAGGTGATCTCCAAGGGCGCCGCGCAATCCTGGCAGATGGAGAACCGCGCCGCGACGATGGCGGCGGGCCAATTCGATTTCGGCTTCGCGGTCGATTGGATGCGCAAGGACCTTGCGATCTGTCTCGCGGAGGCAAGGCGCAACGGATCGGCGCTGCCGGTGACGGCGCTCGTCGATCAGTTCTATGCCGACGTTCAGGCTTCTGGCGGCGGGCGGCTCGACACGTCGAGCCTCATCACCCGCCTTGCAACCTCACTTAAAGGCTGAGAGCCCCGCGAAATCGATCGCGGCCGCGTAGGCTTCCTTGTCCGGCATCTCGGCCGTGCCGCTCACCGTCACCATGAAGCGGTTGGCGACGAGGAACTGCACCTCGCCCTGCTGGTTCACGAGCGCCTGCTGGCCCGCGATCATCTTCGGCGTCGAGCCTGACATCGCCGCCATCTGCGGATTGCCGAACATCATCATCATGGCCGCCATCATGGGTGAATCGCCCAGGACCTGGATGTCGACCGTCTGCCCGTCCTTCTCATAGCTGCGCTCGGCTGAGAGGCCGCCGCCGAACATGGCGGAGGGCATCGAGGTCGCCTCGCCCTCGTTCGCCGTCCAGCCATCGAGCGGCTGCGGCAGGAAGGTCTGCAGATTGGCCGCGTTTTTCTGGCCGATCAGGGCGACCGCGGTGTCGAGCTCGCGCTTGGCGTCGGCCAGCCGGCCTTCGCTGTAGGCGGTCTGGCCGCGGGCAATCGCGTCATCGATATCGTCCGCAAGGACGGGCGCGGAACTGATCAACAGTGCCAAGGCGAGCGCGGAGGCGCCCCCTCTCATGGCTCGCAACGACATGGCTTTCCTCCCCTGGAACCCAACGAGGCTCGTACACGCCCGCTCCGCCGCGGGCAAGCGTGTGGCCTAGCGGCCCTTGGCCAGCAAATCGCGGATCTCGGTCAGGAGCACCACGTCCTGCGGCGGCGCGGCGGGGGCGGCTTCCTGCTTCTTCTGGAAGCGGTTCACCTGGCGCACGAGCATGAAGATGGCGAAGGCGATGATCACGAAGCTGATGATCGCGTTGATGAACTTGCCGTAGTTGATGGTCGCGCGGCCGGCCTCGGTCGCCTCGATCAAAGATTTGAACTCAGGGATCGCGGCCGGCACCTCCACTCCGCCCGCTTCGGCGGCGGTGCGGCGCGCTTCGTTCGCGATATAGGTGAGGTCGACGAAATAATCCGAGAAATCGACACCGCCCAGGGCCCAGCCTATGGGGGGCATCAGGATGTCATTGACCAGCGATGTCACGATCGCGGTGAAGGCCGCGCCGATGATGATACCCACCGCTAGGTCGATGACGTTGCCGCGGATCGCGAAATCACGGAATTCCTTGAACATGGCTCCCTCCCATCCACTCGTGCCGCCCGTCGCGGCCGTTTCAGGGAACGGGATTCCCGACCCAATGCCAAGCCCTTAGCCGGGGTGAGCGCGGTTTGCCCTAATCAGGCCAGCAGCCGCGCGGCGTCTCTCGCGAAATAGGTGAGGACGCCGTCCGCGCCCGCGCGCTTGAAGGCGAGGAGGCTTTCCAGCATCACGCGATTGCCGTCGAGCCAGCCCTGATCGCCCGCGCCCTTCAGCATCGAATATTCGCCGGACACTTGATAGGCGAAGGTCGGCAGTCCGAACGCCTGCTTCACGCGCCAGACGATATCGAGATAGGGCATGCCGGGTTTGACCATCACCATGTCTGCGCCCTCGGCGATGTCGAGCGCGACCTCGCGCAGCGCCTCATCGCCGTTCGCGGGATCCATCTGGTAGGTCGCCTTGTCGCCCTTGAGCGCGCCGGTCGAGCCGATCGCGTCGCGGAAGGGTCCGTAGAAGCCGGACGCGTATTTCGCCGCGTAGGACATGATCTGCGTGTTGATGAAGCCTTCCGCTTCCAGTCCGGCGCGGATCGCGCCGACGCGGCCGTCCATCATGTCGGAGGGCGCGATGATGTCGCAGCCGGCCTTGGCCTGCAGGATCGCCTGGCGGACAAGAACGTCGACCGTCTCATCGTTCAGGATCTCGCCGCCGCGCATCAAGCCGTCATGGCCGTGGCTTGTGTAGGGATCGAGCGCGACGTCGCACAAGATGCCGATCTCGGGCACCGCGTCCTTGATGGCGCGCACGGCCTCGCAGACGAGATTGTCCGGGTTGAGCGCCTCGGCGCCATCGGGCGTGCGGCGGCTTGCGTCCGAATAGGGAAAGAGCGCGACGACAGGAATGCCCAGGGCGCGGGCCTCCTTCGCATCGGCAATCGCCGCGTCGCGCGAGAGGCGGAAAACGCCCGGCATCGATGGGATAGGCGTGCGCTCGCCCGTGCCTTCGGTGAGGAAGAGCGGCCAGATGAGGTCGGCCGGAGTGAGCGCGTTCTCGCGCACGAGGCGGCGCGACCAGTCGGCCTTTCGGTTACGCCTGAGGCGGGTCGCGGGATACCCCGACCCGGCGGCGGACGAGCGGCGATCCGGCATCGGGCGCCCTTTCATTGACAGGTTTAGGAGGGCCTGCGTATCACGGCTGGCGCCGATTGGGGAGGGCGTGCCCATGGGGTTCGAACTGACGGAAGACCAGCGCGCGATCGTCGATACCGCCTCGCGGTTCGCGTCGGATTCGCTGGCACCCCATGCGGCGCGCTGGGACGCGGAGGCGTTCTTTCCGGTCGAGACCTTGCGCGAGGCGGCCGCGCTCGGCTTTGCGGGCATCTATGTGCGCGGCGACGTGGGCGGCTCCGAGCTCACGCGGCTCGATGCCTCGCTCATCTTCGAAGCGCTGTCGGAAGGGTGCACGTCCACGGCGGCGTTCCTCTCGATCCACAACATGGCGTCGTGGATGATCGACCGGTTCGGCTCGGAAGAATTGCGCCAGCGCTATCTGCCGCGCAT
Organism: Alphaproteobacteria bacterium; assembly: GCA_016124385.1. Classification (GTDB taxonomy): domain Bacteria; phylum Pseudomonadota; class Alphaproteobacteria; order Micropepsales; family Micropepsaceae; genus JACADY01. Next base: position 107,755 of record WGNU01000006.1, read on the forward strand.
GGCGACCATGGAGCTGATCGCGAGCTATTGCCTCACCGAACCGGGATCGGGCTCGGACGCGGCGGCGCTGCGCACCCGCGCGGTCAAGGACGGGAATTCCTCCTACGTTATCAACGGCGGCAAGGCGTTCATCTCGGGCGCGGGGGTTTCGGATCTGTACGTCACGATGGTGCGCACGGGAGACGACGGACCGAAGGGCGTTTCGTGCGTCGTCATCGAAAAGGACATGCCGGGCGTCAGTTTCGGCGCGAACGAGAAGAAGATGGGCTGGAATAGTCAGCCTACGGCGCAAGTACTGTTCGACAATGTCCGTGTGCCGATCGACAACCGCGTGGGCGAGGAGGGCGAGGGCTTTCGCATCGCCATGAAGGGGCTCGACGGCGGGCGGATCAATATCGCGTCGTGCTCGCTCGGCACGGCGAACGCGGCGCTGGCGCGCGCAACGGCCTATCTCAGCGAGCGGCGCCAATTCGGTCAGCCCTTGGCCGCGTTCCAGGCGCTGCAATTCAAGCTCGCCGACATGGCAACGGAATTGGAGGCCGCGCGGCTGATGGTGCGGCGCGCGGCGAGCGCGCTCGATGCGGGCGATCCCAATGCCAGCCAGTATTGCGCGATGGCCAAGCGCTTCGCGACGGATGCGTGCTCGGCGGTCGCGAACGACGCGCTGCAGCTCCATGGTGGCTATGGGTATCTGAAGGATTTCCCGCTCGAGCGCTATGTGCGCGATCTGCGCGTCCACCAGATCCTTGAGGGCACGAACGAGATCATGCGCGTCATCATCGCGCGGCATCTCCTGAAGGATGCGGCGCGATGAGCGAGGCGGAGATCCTTTTCGAGCGCCGGGGCGCGCTCGGGCTCGTCACGCTCAACCGCCCAAAGGCGCTCAACGCGCTCACCCTCGGCATGGTCGATGCGATGACCGGCCAGCTGCGCGTGTGGGCGCACGATGCGGCGGTGAAGCGCGTGGCGGTGATCGGCGCTGGCGAGCGCGCGTTCTGCGCGGGCGGTGACATTCGCGCGCTCTATGATTCAGGGAAGGCCGGCACGCCCTACGCGCTCGATTTCTGGCGCCGGGAGTATCAGCTCGACACGCTCATCAAGCGGTACCCGAAGCCTTATGTCGCGCTTCTGAACGGGATCACGATGGGGGGCGGCGTCGGCGTTGCCGTGCACGGGAGCCTGCGCGTCGCGTGCGAGGCGACGGTCTTCGCGATGCCCGAGACCGGGATCGGGCTCTTTCCCGATGTCGGGGGCACCTATTTCCTTCCGCGCCTGCCGGGCGAACTCGGCGTGTTCCTCGCGCTCACGTGCACGCGCCTGAAGGCGGGCGATCTCGTCGCGTGCCGTCTTGCCGATTGCTTCGTACCGCGCGCGCGGTTCGACGACGTGATCGCGGCGCTCGCGACGGGTCATGACACCGACGCACGGGCGATCGTGGAACCCTTTACGGTGCCGGCGGAGCCGGGCGAGGTGTCAGCGAAGACGGCGGAGATCGACAGGCTGTTCGGGCACGGCTCGGTCGAGGCGATCGTCGAGGCGCTGGCCCATGCGCGCGGCGCCTGGGCGGCCGAGCAACGACAGATCATTCTCGCAAAATCGCCGACCAGCCTGAAGGTCGCGTTCCGGCAGATCTGCGAGGGCGGGCAGCTCTCGTTCGAGGAGTGCATGAAGCTCGAGTACCGGCTGACGACGCGGTTCATCGCGGGCCATGATTTCTTCGAGGGCGTCCGCGCGACGATCCTCGACAAGGATCAGGCGCCCAAATGGGATCCCGCGCGCCTGGAAGACGTGCGCGACGCCGAGATCGCGCGCTATTTCGCGCCGATCGCAGGCGAGCTGGAATTACCGGCGGGCGATTAAAAAATCGCCTCTTCGAAAAGGCCCGCGCCGATGAGCGAGGTGACCGGCCCGCCGATCTCAGCGACCAGCGGACAGACGACCACACGCAGGCGCTTAGGCGTGTCGTGCGCCGTGCGGAAGGTGCGATCGGCAGTCGCCGGTAGGCGTGTTTCCACGCAGGCTGTGTAGGCCTCGAGCACCGGCTTCGGTCCGTCCTTCGGTGCCTTTACCCAAGTACTGTGAAGCTGGCCGGCCAAGTTCGCGCCGAATGCCGTGCGCATCATCTCGCCGATCAGGCGATACCGAAAATCCAAGGGTGGTCCCGAGATCACGTCGAGCAGAGAGACGTATGGGAGCAGGCGAGCGCCAAGCCGGGCCGGCGTTATGACGGAGCGAAGCGGCGGTCCGCCGGCTTTCGCGGCTTCCTCGCGCCAAATCGCCAGGAGAGCGTCCTTTATTTCATCGGCGCTTGTCATGGGGGACGTCCGCATTATCGCCCGAAGGGGACGTGACAAGCTAAGGCCCGGGTGATTAAGAAACGGGAAAGAAAAGCGGCGCGTTTGGCGCCAGTTCAGGAGGCGCGCCATGGACATTGCCTTTATCGGCCTCGGCAACATGGGTGGCCCGATGGCGCGCAATCTGGTGCGCGCGGGCCATGCGGTCGCTGCATTCGATCTCTCGGCGGATGCGCTGACGCGGGCGGAGAAGGACGGCGCGCGCGTTGCCACATCGGCGCGAGATGCGGCGAGCTCTGCGGACGCCGTCATCACGATGCTGCCGGCGGGCCCGCATGTCCGGCGCGTCTTCGGCGGCGAGGACGGCCTCCTCACCGCCGCGCGCAAGGGTTCGCTCTTCATCGATTGCTCGACGATCGATGTCGAAAGCGCGCGGCACGTGGCGGGCGAGGCGCGCGCGAAGGGGTTCGGCTTCGTCGACGCGCCAGTCTCGGGCGGCGTGGGCGGCGCGACGGCGGGAACACTCACCTTCATGGTGGGTGGAAGCGATGACGATTTCGCGCGCGCCAAGCCGATCCTCGTCTCGATGGGGCAGACCATCGTCCACACAGGCGGGCCGGGCACGGGGCAAGTCGCCAAGATCTGCAACAACATGCTGCTCGGGATCTCGATGATCGGCGTCTCGGAAGCCTTCGTGCTCGCCGAAAAGCTCGGCCTCTCGCACGAGAAGCTGTTCGAAGTGTCGTCCAACTCGTCGGGCCAGTGCTGGTCGTTGACGAAATATTGCCCCGTGCCGGGGCCGGTGCCGGCATCGCCTGCCAACCGCGACTACGCGGCCGGCTTCACGACGGCGATGATGCTGAAGGATCTGCGCCTTTCGCAGGAGGCGGCGGGCGCGGCGGGCGCCGCGACGCCGCTCGGCGCCGAAGCGACAGCGCTCTACGCGCTTCTGGCGGCGCGGGGCGACCAGGATCTCGATTTCTCCAGCATTATCCGCATGATCCGGGGCGAAACCGGGCGCGGTTAACCTTCCCCCTTAAGACGCTCTCAACTCTTGGCTGCCACATTTGGCCCTCGTGAGGATGGCCTCATGCCACGCGTAAGTTGAGGGGCGGATGTCGTCAGTCGCTGCCAAGAAGAGCCAACGCGAAGACACCAGCGAAGCGCCGGAGCTCGCCGAGGTCTATCTCGAATCGCTCAACCGGATCGAGCGGCTGCACCGCCATTTGCTCGACGTGATCAAGGACGAGCTGGAGCGCAAGGGCCAGCGGGACGTCAATTCCGTGCAGGCGCTGCTTGTCTTCAATATCGGCGATGACGAGATGACTGCGGGCGAGCTGCGCACGCGCGGGCACTATCTCGGCTCGAACGTCTCCTACAATCTGAAGAAGCTGGTCGAGTCCGGCTATATTCACCACGCCCGTTCAGACCTCGATCGGCGTTCGGTGCGCGTGCGGTTGACCGACAAGGGCCGCGCGATCAGCCAGCTGGTTGGCGAACTCTTCGACCGCCAGACGCTGTCGGTCGAAAAAGTCGGCGGCATCAGCGCGGCCGAGTTCGCCTCGATCAACGTGATCCTGCAGCGCCTCGAGCGCTTCTGGTCGGATCAGATCCGCTATCGGCTCTAAGTCGCGCGCCGCTTCGGCGGCCAGGGCACGAACCCGCTGGTGCGCGCGATATAGGCCGCGTAGTCCGGCTTCGTGCGCTTGAGCCCGCGCTCCAGCAGCCAGGCGCCCGAGACGCGGACAAGCAGATACGTCATCGCAAGCGGCGAGGCGATCGTGACAAGCGGCGCGCCGCCCGCCAGGCACAGCAGCCAGAGCCCCCACCAGACGCAGACATCGCCGAAATAGTTCGGGTGCCGCGTCCAGGCCCACAGGCCGCGATCCATCACGCGGCCCTTGTTGGCGGGATCGCGCTTGAAGCGCGAGAGCTGCCAATCGGCGATCGATTCGAAGGAAAGCCCGATCGCGAAAAGCGCGATCCCCGCGAGCGGGAGCGCCAGCCAGTCGGCATCGTCCGCAGTCATCGCCGCGAATTGGAGCGGCAGCGAGACGAACCACATGATCGCCGACTGGAGGAGGAAGACGGTGATATACGAGCGATAGGCGAAATCGCCCTTCGAGGCGCGGCGCATCGCGCGATAGCGGGCATCCTCCCCCGTGTGGGAGCGCCAGCGCAGGAAGAGATAGATCCCGAGCCTCATGCCCCAGAGCAGCGTCAGTGCGGCGATGAGCTGGTCGCCGGCCGAGGCGCCGGGGGAGAGCCAGAGAGCCGTCAGCGCGATCACGCCGAAGCCCGGTCCCCAATAGACATCGACGATGGAGACATCCGAGAGCTTCAGGCTCACGAACCAGATCACCGTCATGATGATGAGGGTGATCAACGCGGTCGCGATCAGGACAGTCGGATCAGGCATGGCGGCTCCAAGCGTCATTCGCGAACGATCTCTTTACGCGGCCAGGCCCGCCTGAGATCGTCCGGGCATGGCGGCGCCGACTCACTTTCCCTTCCTCGAGCATGAAGGCCCTCTCGCCTTCGCCCATCGCGGCGGCGCGCTCGAGGCGCCGGAAAACACGATGCTCGCCTTCGGGCGGGCCGTCGAGATGGGATATCGCTATCTCGAGACCGACGTCTACGCGACGGCGGACGGGGTGCTGCTCGCTTTTCACGACGACCAGCTGGACCGGGTGACACAGCTTAGCGGGCTCGTGCGCGAGATGAGTTATACGCAGATTGCGGCGGCGCGGATCGGCGGGCGCGAGCCGATCCCGCTCTTTGCCGATATTCTCGCGGCCTGGCCGGATGTCCGCGTCAATGTCGACCCCAAGGAGGACGCGGCGGTCGGCCCGTTGATCGCGACGATCCGCGAGTTCGGCGCGCAGGATCGCATCTGCGTCGGCTCGTTTTCCGACAAGCGGGTCGCGGCGCTGCGCGAGGCGTTCGAGGGGCGGCTGTGTACGTCACTGGGACCGCGCGGTGTCGCGCTGCTGGCGGCGGCCGCCTATGGCCTTCCCGTGCCGAACCCTCAGGGCGGGTGCGTTCAGGTGCCCGTGCGGCACGGCGCGGTGCCGATCGTCACGCCGCGTTTCCTGGCGGCCGCGCGGCGCGCCGGGCTTCCCGTCCATGTCTGGACGATCGATGAGGAGGCGGACATGGAGCGGCTGCTGGATCTGGGCGTCGACGGCCTGATGACCGACCGCCCGAGCGTCCTTAAAGCCGTGCTGCAGCAGCGCGGCCAGTGGGAGGTGCGCGCGTGAGCCCGTCCGGCGGCAGCCCCCGAGGCGGCGAGATCTATGTCGAGTTCATCGCGATCGGTGGCAGCGTCAAATGCACCGCCATCGATGCGGCAACCGGGCTCGAGGCCAGCGTGATCGGGCCGAGCGCCGCGCGCCCGGCCGATCTGGAGCGCCTGGCGGTCGCCAAGCTCCGCCGGCTCATCGCCCAGAAGCAAGGCGGGCTTTAAGCAGCCTTGCGTCCGCGCCGGGCTTTGCCGCGGCCTTGCGTCGCGATCTTGCCGAGACCGATCTTCTTGGCGAAGTCGGAACGCTGCTTGGCGTAGTTGGGCGCCACCATCGGATAATCCGCACCGAGGTTCCATTTGGCGCGATATTCATCCGGCGTCATGTCGAACTTGGAGCGAAGATAACGCTTCAGCATCTTCAACTTCGCGCCGTCCTCCAGGCAAATAATGTAGTCGGGCGTCACCGATTTCTTCGGGTTGACCGCGGGTTTCTGATTGGTCGGGCCCTCGATCGCGACAGCGCCCGTCAGGCCCCCCAAAGTCTGATGGACGCTGCGAATGACGCTGGGGATTTCCGTCAGCGGGATTTGATTGTGGCTGACATAGGCGGCCACGATCTCGGTTGCCAGTTGGAGCAGGGTCTCGTTGTGCTCCGTCGTCTCTTGCATCTCGTTCATTGAGGGGGACACTCCAGGGAATCAATCAGCACACTATTGTGCGGCCTTGCTATGCTTTGGCTCTTCGGACTTCAACGTAGAAATGTCGTGTACGCCTAATATTGACTGGTCAAGACTAAATATTCGCGGAAATCTACTTCTGCGTGCAACGCATCCATGAATCCCGTTATCCGCGAATTGCCGCCATCGACCCCTAGTCCTGGTGTTCGCGGCGCGTGGATGCTACTTTCGGTACGGCCTTTGGCGTGCCGGAACGGCCATGGGGCTAGGCGTCTTAAATCTTTGACGCCGGGCGTCCGCAACCCCTAACGCTAGCGCCAACGTTTTTTAGCAATCGAGGTTCCTCATGGTGTCGAGAGAGGCTCTTTCGTCGTTGAGCGATGAGCGTCCGTTCTTCCAGCGCTCGGTCATGGACAGCGATCCGGAATTGGGCCGCGCCCTTCAGGCCGAGCTGAAACGCCAGAGCGAACAGATCGAGCTGATCGCCTCGGAAAACATCGTCTCGCGCGCCGTTCTGGAAGCGCAGGGCTCGGTGCTCACCAATAAATACGCGGAAGGCTATCCGGGCCGGCGCTACTATGGCGGCTGCGAGATGGTGGACATCGCGGAGCGTCTGGCGATCGAGCGGGCGTGCCGGCTCTTCGATTGTTCCTTCGCCAACGTGCAGCCGCATTCGGGCGCACAGGCCAATCAGGCTGTCTTCATGGCGCTGATGAAGCCGGGCGATACGTTCCTTGGCCTCAACCTCGCGGCCGGCGGCCATCTGACGCACGGATCGCCCGCCAACCAGTCCGGCAAATGGTTCAATGCCGTTTCCTATGGCGTTCGGCGCGACGATCATTTGATCGATTTCGACGAGGTGACGCGCCTCGCCGAACAGCATCGCCCCAAGGTCATCATTGCGGGCGGTTCCGCCTATCCCCGGCAGATCGACTTCCAGCGCTTCCGCGCGATTGCGGATTCGGTGGGCGCGTTCTTCATGGTCGACATGGCGCATTTCGCAGGGCTCGTCGCAGGCGGGGTCCACCCCAATCCGCTGGAGCACGCCCATGTCGTCACGACGACGACGCACAAGACGCTGCGCGGCCCGCGCGGCGGCATGATCCTGTCGCGCGATGAAGAGTTGGGCAAAAAGTTCAACTCGGCCGTCTTCCCCGGTCTTCAAGGCGGGCCTTTGATGCACGTGATCGCAGCCAAGGCGGTCGCGTTCGGCGAGGCCCTGCAGCCCTCCTTCAAGGTCTATTCGAAGGCGGTGGTCGACAATGCGCGCGTGCTCGCCACGACGCTAAAAGAGTGCGGCCTCGACATCGTCTCTGGCGGCACGGACACGCACGTGATGCTCGTCGACGTGAGGCCGAAAAAGGTAACGGGCCGGCTCGCCGAAGTCGGGCTCGAGCATGCGAACATCACCTGTAACAAGAACGGCATCCCGTTCGATCCGGAAAAGCCGGCGGTGACGTCGGGCATCCGGCTCGGATCGCCCGCCTGCACGACGCGCGGCTTCGGCATGCAGGAGTTCCGTGAGATCGGCGAGATGATTGCCGAAGTGCTCGACGGGCTCGCCACGCGCGGCGAAGGCAACAACGGCGCGTTGGAGGCTGCCATAAAATCGCGTGTGCTCGCGCTTTGCGAGCGGTTTCCCATCTACCAGTAACGAGCGAGGTTCACGCCCGACATGCGCTGCCCCTTCTGCAGCCACGCCGACACCCAGGTGAAGGACAGCCGGCCGACCGAGGACCACGCGGCCATCCGGCGGCGGCGGGAATGCGTCTCGTGCGGCCAGCGCTTCACGACGTTCGAGCGCGTGCAGCTGCGTGAACTGACCGTCGTCAAGAGCAACGGGCGGCGCGAGCCGTTCGACCGCGACAAGCTCACGCGGTCCGTCATGCATGCGACCCGCAAGCGGCCGGTCGAGCCCCAGCGCATCGATCAGATGATCAACGGCATCGTGCGGCAGCTCGAGATGAGCGGCGAGGGCGAGATCCCGGCGAAAGCGATCGGCGAGGCCGTGATGGCGGGCCTCGCACGGCTCGATCCCATCGCCTATGTGCGGTTCGCCTCGGTCTACCGGAATTTCCGCGAGGTGAAGGATTTCGAGGAATTCATCGACGGCGAGCGGCTGAGGAGCCGCGGCGATTGAGCACGGCCGATCGCGACGCGCGGCACATGCGCCATGCGCTCGCACTCGGACGGCGCACGATGGGCCAGGTCGCGCCCAATCCGGCCGTCGGCTGCGTGATCGTGGCTCCCTCCGGCCAGGTGATCGGGCGCGGCTTCACGCAGGCAAGCGGCCGCCCGCATGCCGAAACGCAAGCGCTGGCGATGGCGGGCGTCTCCGCGCGCGGGGCAACCGCCTATGTAACGCTCGAGCCCTGCGCCCATCACGGCAAGACGCCGCCCTGCGCCGACGCCCTCATCAAGGCGGGCGTCGCGCGCGTCGTGATCGCGATCGGCGATCCCGATCCGCGCACGGCGGGCAAGGGCGCTGCGACACTTCGGCAGGCCGGCATCGACGTGATCGAAGGCGTGCTCGCCGCCGAGGCGCGGCGCGATCACGCGGGTTTCTTCAGCCGCGTGCAGCAGGGCCGCCCGCTCGTCGCCTTGAAGCTCGCCGCGACGCTCGACGGGCGGATCGCGACGGCTACGGGTGAGAGCCTTTGGATCACCGGCGAACTCGCGCGCGCGCATGGGCATCTGCTGCGCGCCTCGCACGACGCGATCCTTGTCGGCATCGGAACGGCGCTCGCCGACAATCCCTCGCTCGATTGCCGCCTGCCCGGCATGGCGGCCGCCTCGCCGCAACGCATCGTCGTCGACAGTCGCCTCCGCCTCGCGCTGACCTCGCGGCTGGTGACGACCGCGCACACGCAACCGACGATCATCATCGCGGGCGAAAACGCCGAGCGCCCGCGCCTCAAGGCGTTTCTGGATTCGGGCGTCAGGGTGCTGCTCGCGCCGCGCGATACGAGCGGTAACCTTGACCTTGGGGAAGCGCTGCGCACCCTCGGCGATGAGGGTTTCACGCGCGTGCTCGTCGAAGGCGGGCACCGCATTGCGGCAAGCCTTATCCGGATCAAGGCGCTCGATCTGGTTCACTGGTATCGCGCGGGGCGGTTGATCGGGGGCGACGGGCTTGCCGCGCTCGCCGGTTTCGGATTGAAAGCGCTCACCGAGACGCCCCGGCTGCGCTTGCTAGGGAGGCGCGATCTCGGCGAAGATGTCGTCGAAAGCTTTGCCGTCTCCTACTGAAAGGCCGCCTTGCGATGTTTACCGGGATCGTCACGGATATGGGCCGCGTGCGCGCGGTCTCGCGGCCGGGCGACACGCGTTTCGAAATCGCGACGGCCTATGACATCGCCTCGCTGTCGATCGGCGCGTCGGTTGCGTGCTCGGGCCCGTGCCTGACCGTCGTCGCCAAAGGCGAGGACAAAGGCGAGCGCTGGTTCGCGGTCGAGGCCTCCGCCGAGACGCTCTCGAAGACGACGGCCGGTCAATGGCGCGTCGGCACGCTGCTCAATCTCGAGCGCGCGCTCAAAGTGGGCGACGAACTCGGCGGGCATATCGTCTCAGGCCATGTCGATGGCACGGGGCAGGTGATCAGCGTGCGCCCCGAAGGCGGCTCGATCCGCCTCGTCTTCGAAGCGCCCGACGCGCTCGCGCGCTACATCGCGCCCAAAGGGTCCATCGCGATCGAGGGCGTCTCGCTCACGGTCAACGAGGTCGAGGGCGCGCGGTTCGGCGTCAATATCATTCCGCATACTGCTAAAATGACAACGCTTGGGTCGCTCACACCGGGCATGGCCGTCAATCTCGAGATCGACGTGCTTGCCCGTTATGTCGCGCGCCTCCAGGCGGCCTGAAGGAAACCCCCATGAATATTCGCGGCGATCTGAACGTCTATGCCGACTACCTCGCCTCGATCGAGGAAGTGATCGAGGACGCCCGCAACGGGCGCATGTTCATCCTTGTCGATGCGGAGGATCGCGAGAACGAGGGCGACCTCGTCATCCCCGCGCAAATGTGCACGCCGCAGACGATCACGTTCATGGCGATGCATGGGCGCGGGCTCATCTGCCTCGCGCTCAACGAGGAGCGCTCGCGGCATCTAAAACTGCCGATGATGGCGAGCGACAATCGTAGCCGCACGGGCACGGCCTTCACCGTCTCGATCGAGGCGAGCGAGGGCGTGACGACCGGCATCTCCGCGCATGACCGCGCGCACACGATCCAGGTCGCGATCGATCCGAGTAAGGGGCCGGAGGATATCGCAACGCCCGGCCACGTTTTCCCGCTGGTCGCGCGCAAGGGCGGCGTGCTCGTGCGCACGGGCCATACCGAGGCCTCGGTCGATATCGCGCGGCTGGCGGGGCTCAACCCGTCGGCGGTCATCTGCGAAATCATGAACGACGACGGCACGATGGCGCGGCTGCCCGATCTCGTGAAATTCGCGCAGCGGCATAATTTGAAGGTCGCGACGATCGCCGACCTCATCTCCTATCGCCGGCGGCACGATCATTTCATCCACCGCGCGGTCGAGACCGACATGGAGAGCTGGCGCGGCGGGCACTGGAAACTGCACGTCTATATCAACACGCTCGAATATGCCGAGCATGTGGCGCTCGTGAAGGGCGACATCTCGGGCCCCGAGCCGGTGCTCGTGCGCATGCACGCGGTCAACCTCTTCGATGATCTCCTCGCGGTGAAGGGCGGGCAGGACGACATTCTCGCGCGCTCGATGGATCTCGTCGCGAAGGAAGGGCGCGGCGTGATCGTTCTCATCCGCGACACGCGCGCGACCTATGTCTCGGACATGCTGATGCGCAAGGAGCCGGCGAGCGAGCTGCCCGAGCGGCGGTTGAAGGAATACGGCGTCGGCGCGCAGATCCTGCTCGATCTCGGCGTCAAGGACATGGTGCTGCTTTCCAATAGCCAGGGGCGCAAGGTCGTCGCGCTCGAGGGCTATGGCCTCAACATCGTCGAGACCCGCCCTGTCGCGATCCACGGCTTCACGCCCTCCGGAACCAAGCCATGAGCGACAAGCCGCATGTTCTCCTCGTCGAAGCGCGCTTCTACGAGGATATTTCCGACGCGCTGTTCGAAGGCGCGAAGGCCTCACTCGATGCGGCGGGGGCGACCTATGACCGCGTGAGCGTGCCGGGCGCCCTCGAGATCCCGGGAACGATTGCGCTCGCGGCGCTCTCGGAGGCGAGCGAGGACCGCTATGATGGCTATATCGCGCTTGGCTGCGTCATTCGCGGGGAGACGACGCATTATGAAATCGTCTCGGAGGAATCCGCGCGCGGCCTGATGCAGCTGTCGATCCTCGAAGGTCTCGCGATCGGCAACGGCATCCTCACCGTCGAGAACGAGGCGCAGGCCTGGGCGCGCGCGCGCGCCAGCGAGCTCGACAAAGGCGGCGGCGCCGCGAAGGCGTGCCTGCGCATGATCGACATCCGCAACGCCTTCGGCACCGGCGTCCTGCCGGAATGAGCAAGCCCGCGCCCGAAGCCCCGCGCCCGCGCAGCGCGGCGCGTCTGGCCGCCGTGCAGGCGCTCTACCAGATGGATCTGGCCGAGGCGCCGGCCGAGGACGTCATCGCCGATTTCCGCGCCGGCACGGGCGTCATCGACCGCAGCGAGGGCGCGCTCGGCGGCGCGGACGAGGGACACTTCGTCAACATCCTCAACGGCGTCGTCGCGCATCAGGACGCGATCGACAAGGCGATCCACGGATCACTCGCGGCCGGCTGGACGCTCGCGCGGATCGACAGCCTGCTGCGCGCCCTCTTGCGGGCCGGCGTCTATGAGCTGCAGCAGCGGGCGGACATTCCCGCGCGCGTGATCCTCAAGGAATATCTCCAGATCGCCGATGCCTTCTTCGAGGCGGATGAGGCGCGCTTCGTCAACGGCGTGCTCGACCGTATCGGGCGGCAGGCCCGCGCCGGGGAGTTCAATGCTCCGGTCCCTTAAGACGGGGGCGCTGGGCGGCGAGTTCGATCTCATCGCGCGCTATTTCGCGCCCCTGGCGGGCCCCGGCAGCTTTTCCCTCACCGACGACGCGGCCGAACTTGCCCGCCCGCGTGGGACGCTGGTGCTGACGAGCGACACCATCGTCGCGGGCGTTCATTTCCTTATGACCGATCCGCCCGGCAGCATCGCGCAGAAGCTGCTGCGGGTCAGTCTGTCGGATCTGGCGGCGAAGGGCGCGCGGCCGGTCGGCTATCTTCTCTCCTGCGGGTTTCCGGGATCGATCACGCCCGCCTGGCTTTCCGGGTTCGCGCGCGGGCTGAAGGCGGATCAGGCGCGGTATTCGATCACGCTCATGGGCGGCGACACAGTGCGGATGCCGGGGCCGCTGACGCTGTCGGCGACCCTCATCGGCGAGGCGCCGCGCGGCGGCATGATCCGGCGGGCGGGCGCGCGGCCCGGCGACCGCCTGTTCGTCACGGGCACGATCGGCGATGCGGGGGCGGGCCTGCGCCTCCTTCAGGGCAAGGCCAAGGCCGCCCGCGCGCGCGATGCGGCGATGCTGACCCAGCGCTATCGCGTGCCATGCCCGCGCGTCTCGGTCGGGGCGGCGTTGGCCGGGATCGCCCGCGCGGCGATCGACGTCTCCGACGGGCTGGCCGCCGATGCAGGGCATCTGGCCGATGTCTCGGGCGTGAAGCTCGCGATCGATCTGGCGGCGGTGCCTCTCTCTCCGGCTCTTATGCGGCTGGACGGCGCGGCGGCGGCGCGCCGCGCGATCGTCGCGGGGGATGACTATGAGATCCTCTTTGTCGCGCCCGCAGCCAAACGCGGCGCGATCGCGGCGCTTAGCGAACAATCGGGCATTGCGATCACGGAAATCGGCCGGGTGGAGAGGGGCAAGGGTGTCTCGTTTCTGGACGCGACAGGCCGCGCGGTTCCGCTCACGACTGCCGGCTATCAGCATTTCGGGCGCTCCAGCGGGCGCCAGCGGCCAGGCGATTAAGAGAGAATTCAGCCCGGCCGGGGCATCGTCGCGCCATGCGCCGGATCGTCTTCCCCCTTCTTTTTGCCGCTTTGCTCGGCGCCTCACCGGCGCTCGCCGAAGAGGCCGCGCATGGCGAGGAGAGCGAGGGCCATTCGGGCCTGCCGCTGGCAGGAGGCGATCTCACCGAGATTCGCTTGCCGACGCTCGTCGTGCCGCTGACGCGCGACGGCAAGCTCCTCTCTTACGCCTATCTGGACGTCACGATGAACGCGGAGTCGGCGGGCGAAGCCGACGCGCTCCGCCTCAAGATCCCCTATTTCCAGGATGCGTTCGTGCGCGAGGTCCATCGCGCGACCGTGCTCCAGGGGGACGACACACACAGCGTCGATGAGGCGGCACTGACCGCGCGGCTGATGGCGCGCGCGCAGGCGCTTGCCGGGTCGGCGCGAATCACCAAGCTCAGCTTCATCGATACGGCCGCCGTCGCGCGCGAGCGGGCGAACCAGCCGCCGGTGCTCTCGAGCAAGCCTGCGAGCAGCGCGAGCACCCACTAGCCCCGCATCCCGGCGTATTTGACCGGGGCCGAAAAGACCCCCGCGACGCGCCAGTTGCCATCGTGGCAGGTCTGAGGCATTTTCCGCCCGCTGTTCGCGGGGAGGGTGCCCCCGCAAACTCCTATCCTCGCGCTTCCCAAGCGCTTTTCTCGGTTTCCCGCGCCTGGACCCTTCGCGTTCCGGCCAACTCAACTAGGACTGAAGCTCTCATGGACATGGCTTTGTGGCTGGTCATCGCCTGCGGCGTGACGTCGCTGATCTACGGCGCTTGGGCCGGCGCCTCCGTTTTGGCCGCGAGCGCGGGCAACCCCCGGATGCAGCAAATCGCATCCGCCATCCAGGAGGGCGCGCAGGCCTACCTCAATCGTCAGTACACGACGATTGCGCTGGTCGGCGTTGCGATCTTCATCCTCATCACGGCGCTGCTCGGCATCGAGGTGGGCGCCGGCTTCCTCATCGGCGCCGTGCTGTCGGGCCTTGCGGGCTATGTCGGCATGCTGGTGTCGGTGCGCGCGAATGTGCGCACCGCCGAGGCCTCCCGGAAGGGTCTCGCGGAGGGCCTCAGCCTTGCGTTCCGCTCGGGCGCCGTCACCGGCATGCTGGTCGCGGGCCTCGCGCTCCTTTCGGTCGCGGGCTACTACGCGGTGCTGACGGTAGGCCTTGGCCTGTCGATGGACGCGCCCGAGAGCCAGCGCATCATCATCAACTCGCTCGTCGCACTCGGCTTTGGTGCCTCGCTCATCTCGATCTTCGCGCGTCTCGGCGGCGGCATCTTCACGAAGGGCGCCGATGTGGGCGGTGATCTCGTCGGCAAGGTGGAAGCGGGCATCCCGGAGGATGATCCCCGCAACCCGGCGACGATCGCAGACAACGTGGGCGACAATGTCGGCGATTGCGCGGGCATGGCGGCCGACCTCTTCGAGACCTACGCGGTGACGATTGTCGCCACGATGGTGCTCGCCTCGATCTTCTTCACGCAGGGCGTACGCGAGATCATGATGCTCTATCCGCTCGTCATCGGCGGCGTGTGCATCCTCACCTCGATCCTCGGCACGTTCTTCGTGCGGCTCGGCAAATCGCGCTCGATCATGGGCGCGCTCTATAAGGGCTTCATCGCGACCGCTGTGCTCTCGCTCATCGCGCTCTATCCGGTGACGGATTGGCTGCTCGGCATGCAGCAGACGTTCGTCACGCCCACGCACAGCTTCACGGGGCTCACGCTCTATCTCTGCGGCGTGTGCGGGCTCGCGGTCACGGGCCTCATCGTCTGGATCACCGAGTACTACACCGGCACCGCCTACCGGCCCGTGCGCTCCGTCGCGCGGTCCTCGGTGACGGGCCACGGCACGAACGTCATCCAGGGCCTTGCGGTCTCGATGGAAGCGACCGCCCTGCCGGCGCTCACGATCGTCGGCGGCATCATCGTCTGCTACACGCTCGCGGGACTTTTCGGCATCGCGGTCGCGGTCTCAACGATGCTCGCGCTCGCGGGCATGGTGGTCGCGCTCGACGCGTTCGGGCCGGTCACGGACAACGCGGGCGGCATCGCGGAGATGGCCGATCTCGACAAGGACGTGCGCAAGACTACCGATGCGCTCGATGCGGTCGGCAACACGACGAAGGCTGTGACAAAAGGCTATGCGATCGGCTCGGCGGGCCTCGGCGCGCTCGTGCTCTTTGCGGCGTACACGGAAGACCTGAAATACTTCATGGCCAATCCGGAGCGTTATCCCGCGTTCATCGGCGTCCAGCCGGATTTCAGCCTCTCGAACCCCTGGGTCGTCGTCGGGCTCTTCATCGGCGGCATGCTGCCCTATCTCTTCGGCGGCATCTCGATGACGGCGGTCGGGCGCGCGGCCTCGGCGGTCGTTGAAGAAGTGCGCCGGCAGTTCCGCGAGATGCCGGGCATCATGGAAGGCACGCAAAAGCCGGATTACGGCCGCGCGGTCGACATGCTGACGCGCGCGGCGATCCGCGAGATGATCGTGCCTTCGCTCCTGCCGGTGCTCTCGCCGATCGTGCTCTTCGTCCTCGTCTTTCTGATCGCGGACAAGGGCGCGGCGCTCTCGGCGCTGGGCGCGATGCTGCTCGGCGTGATCGTCACGGGCCTTTTCGTCGCCATCTCGATGACCTCTGGCGGCGGCGCGTGGGACAACGCGAAGAAATACATCGAAGACGGCCATTTCGGCGGCAAGGGATCGGACGCGCACAAGGCGGCCGTTACCGGCGACACGGTCGGGGATCCCTACAAGGATACCTCGGGCCCCGCCGTCAATCCGATGATCAAGATCACGAACATCGTGGCGCTGCTGCTGCTCGCCGTGCTCGCGCACGCGTAAGGCCGCAAGCTCACCGCCTCAAACGCGAAAGGGCCTCGGTTCACCCGAGGCCCTTTTTACGTTCCGGCCCTATCGCTCAGCGATCATCCGCGCCGCTGCCCGTTGTGCCGGGCAGGCCGCGACCGATATTGCCGAAGATCTGCTGAAGGAACGTCAGCTCGCGGCCCTTGGTCGGTGTCTCGCGGCTGGAGAAGGCGACGACTTGGCCGTCCTCGAGACCGTAGTGCTCGATATTGGCGACGCGGCCGTCCTCACCGAATTGGATCGCGAGAATGTCGCGCTTGGTCGTTTCGGGGTTGAAGAACATCTCCTGCTCTTCCTCGCTCGCGATGTAGTACCAGGTATCGGAATCGAACGTCGCGACGTTCGAGGGCGAGCCCAGACGCTCCGAGATTGTGTCGCGGTCATCGACGCCGACGCGGATGGTCGCGACCTTTTCGGGATCGGGGATATAGCCGCGCTGGGAGACGACCGGCGCGCAGGCGCTGAGCGCGAGGCTGGCCACGCCCGCGGCGAGAAGAACGCTCAAGGGTTTCATGCTTCCTCCGTCGATCCGCCCGGCGCTGCCCGTTCGGCGCGGCCGGTGTCGCGATTGACCTATGCCAATCGCCTTCTATTTTGCAAGGTCGCGCTTCACCGCAGCCCCGACCGAGCAACCGGCCTTTCCATGCGCCTTCTCCGTACCGCTCTGGCCGCTTTCGGCCGACCCACGCCCGAGATCGCGGCGGCTGAGCGCGTGCATCAGATGCTGAGCGCGGCGGCGCGGCGGCCCGAATTCTATCTGGCGGGCGAGGTGCCGGACACGATCGATGGGCGATTCGACCTCCTCGCACTCCACGCGGTGCTGGCGTTTCGCCGGCTGACGGCGCTTGGGCCCGAGGGCACGCGGCTGGCGCAGCGGACCTGCGATCTCATGTTCGCGGCCTTTGATGACGCCGTCCGCTCGCTCGGCGTCGGCGACATGGGTGTGCCGCACAAGGTGCGCGCGATGGCAACGGCCTATGGCGGGCGGGCGGAGGCCTATAACGCCGCGCTCGACACGGGCGACCGGGCAGCACTGGAAGCGGCGCTCGCGCGCAATCTCTATCGGGGGAAGGACAGCGCGGCGGTTCCGGCGATCGCATCCTATGTGGAGACGGCGGGCGAGGCGCTGGCCCAATGCTCCCTCGCCGATTTCGAGGCCGGGAAGGCGCTTTTCCCGTCTTTCGCGCCGGGCGAGGAGCGGCGCCCGTGAGCGGGCCCGTTCCGCTGAGCCGGCCCTTCCCGACGGCGCGGCTGAAGCAGGGGGCGCAGAGCATCACTTGGAGCCTCGATGAGGCGGACCGCGCGGCGCTCGCCACCTGGCTCGACCTTCCCGGCATCGCCTCGCTGACGGCCGAGATGACCGTTTCGCCCTGGCGGCGCGAGGGGGCGCTGGTCGAGGGAACGCTTGATGCCCGGCTGACGCAGATCTGCGTCGTCACGCTCGAGCCCTTCGAGAGCACGCTTTCGGCCCCCATCGCGCGGCGATTTCACCCCGATGCGGAGCCCAATACCGTGATCGAGGACCCGGAGGCCGAGGACCCGCCCGAGCCCCTCACCGAGCGCATCCTCGATCTGGGGGTGATCCTGGCGGAGGAACTGAGCCTCGCGCTCGACCCCTTTCCCAAGGCGCCGGGCGCCGTTCTTCCCGAGACCGCAGCAGGCGAGGCCGCGCAGGAGGGCGAAAAGCGCCCCAACCCCTTTGCGGCGCTCGCGGCGCTCAAATCCAAGCCCGAGGGCACAGGGTCTTGAAAATCCCGGCCGCTTGAGGCACAACCTGCGGCTCTCATGCGACTTGACGGCTTTTGCCGCTGCCGCGGATCAGGGCGTCCTGGGCGCCGTTCGCCAGTCGCCCGATAAGGAGTGCCCTCGATGGCCGTGCCGAAGCGAAAGACCAGCCCTTCACGGCGCAACATGCGGCGGTCGCATCACGGTCTTAAGTCCGAAGCCTATAACGAGTGCTCGAATTGCGGCGAGCTGAAGCGCCCGCATCACATCTGTGGGGCCTGCGGCTATTATGATGGCCGGGAGGTCGTGAAGCCGGACGCTTGAGACGCGGCGCCCTCTCCGGTGCCTCACGGGGCGCCCTGGCACCGCGCCGCCCCCTCGTGAGGAACTGCCCTTGAGCCGTCCGCTAACGCTTTCGATCGATGCGATGGGCGGGGATCATGCGCCCGGGGCGATCATCGAAGGCTGCGCCATCGCGCGGGTGCGGCACCCCAAAGTCCATTTCCTTCTGCACGGGCTTTCCGGCGCGCTCAGGCCGCTGGTCGATCAGCACACGATCCTTGGCGATTGCACGAGCATCGTGGCGGCCGAGACGATGGTCGCCATGGACGACAAGCCAAGCCAGGCGCTGCGGCGCGGGCGGGGCACCTCGATGTGGCGCGCGATCGATGCGCTTCGGCAGGGCGAGGCCGACGTCGCGGTCTCGGCCGGCAATACCGGCGCGCTGATGGCGATGGCGAAATTCCAATTGAAGACGCTGCCGAACGTCGCGCGACCGGCGATCGTCGCGCTCTGGCCGACGACGCGCGGGCAGAGCATCGTGCTCGATGTCGGCGCCAATATCGGGGCGTCGTGCGAGCAGCTCGTCGATTTCGCGATCATGGGCGCGGCCTTCGCGCGGGTGACGCTCGGGCTCGCGCGGCCAAGCGTTGGCCTTCTCAATATCGGCACGGAAGAGATCAAGGGCAACGAGGCCGTCAAGCTCGCGGCGCAGACGCTGCGCGCGGCGGGCGATCTCTCGTTCGATTTTCACGGCTATGTCGAGGGCGACGACATCAGCACGGGCGTCGTCGATGTCGTCGTGACGGACGGCTTTACCGGCAACGTCGCGCTGAAGGCGGCGGAAGGGACGGCGCGCCTCGTCGGTACCTATCTGCGCCAAGCGCTCACCAATTCACTTTTTTCGAAGGCCGGCGCGGCGCTCGCGAGCGGCGCGCTCCGGGTCCTCCGTACCAAGATGGATCCGCGGTCGGTCAATGGCGGGGTGTTCCTCGGCCTCAACGGCATCGTCGTCAAAAGCCACGGCGGGACCGACGGGCTCGGTTTTGCGAGTGCGATCGACCTCGCGGTCGACATGGGTAAGTCGGACCTTCAAGCCCGCATCGCGCACGATGTCGCGCAGATCGCGCCGATGCTGCCCGGCGGCAGCGATGCGCTCGCGGTGGGCGGCGATCCCGTGACGGTTGCCCCATGATCCGTTCCGTCGTGAAGGGATGGGGCGCGTATCTGCCCCAGCGGATCGTCACGAACGCGGAGCTGGCGCGCCAGATCGACACTTCCGATGAGTGGATCACGGCGCGCACCGGCATTCGCGAGCGGCGGATCGCGGCGGAGGGCGAGTTCACCTCCGACCTTGCGACCCACGCAGCGACCGCCGCGCTCGCCAAGGCGGGGATCGCGGGCGATGACGTCGATCTCATCGTGCTTGCGACCACGACGCCCGATGAAACGTTTCCAGCGACCGCGACGGCCGTCCAGCGCCGGATCGGCATGACGCGCGGTGCCGCGTTCGACGTCCAGGCCGTGTGCTCGGGCTTTCTCTTCGCGCTCGCGACGGCCGACAATTTCATCCGGCTGGGGCAGGCGCAGCGCGCGCTCGTCATCGGGGCGGAGACGATGTCGCGCATCCTCGATTGGGAGGATCGCGGCACGTGCGTCCTCTTCGGCGACGGGGCGGGGGCCGTGGTGCTCGAAGCGGCGCAGGGCGCCGGCACGGCCGATGATCGCGGCATTCTTTCCAGCCATCTTTTTTCCGATGGGCGGCTGCACGATCTTCTCTATGTCGATGGCGGCCCCTCGACGACGCAGACGGCGGGGCATCTGCGGATGGAGGGCCGCGAGGTCTTCCGGCACGCGGTGACGAACATCTCCGCCGCCATCGAGGCCGCGCACGCGGCCAACGGGCTTTCTTCCTCGGCGATCGACTGGTTCGTGCCGCATCAGGCGAATGCGCGCATCCTCGATGCGACGGCGAGGAAGGTCGGCGTGCCCACCGAGCGCGTCGTCCTCACGATCGACCGGCACGGCAACACCTCGGCCGCCTCGGTCCCGCTCGCGCTCGTCGAGGCGGCCGATGACGGGCGCATCAAGCGAGGCGATCTCGTGCTCCTCGAGGCGATGGGCGGCGGGCTCACCTGGGGTTCGGCGCTGATTCGATGGTGAGGTGAAGAGCGCGTCTTAGCGGCTTGTTATTGACGCATTTTTTGCGCCCGACTACGATCCGGCCTGAGCAAAGGAGTGACGCGCATGGGCGAGCGAACCATCACGCGGGCCGATCTGGCTGAAGCGGTCTATCAAGAAGTCGGGCTCAGCCGGAACGAATCTGCCATGCTGGTTGAAGACGTGCTGGAGACGATCGCCAAAGGTCTCATCCAGGGCTCGACCGTGAAGCTTTCTTCGTTCGGCACTTTCGCCGCGCGCGACAAAGGCGGGCGAATCGGGCGGAATCCCAGAACGGGTGAAGAGGTCCCGATCGAGCCGCGCCGCGTCCTCGTCTTTCGGCCCTCCCATGTCCTTCGGGACATGATCAACGGGAAGACTCCAGGGGACGCGGTCGAGGACTGAAGGCCGCCGCCCGCGTCTTGAGGGTCGGGCCGGTCCACGGCCGCCCGTGCCTCGCGATGCCGCCCTGTCGATGAAGGAGAGTGCCCGATGGAGCCTCAGCCGACACAGACAAAATCACGCGACGCGTTCCGCACGATCAGCGAGGTCGCGGGCGATCTGGACGTGCCGCAGCACGTGCTGCGGTTCTGGGAGAGCAAATTCTCGCAGCTGCGTCCGCTGAAGCGCGGCGGCGGGCGGCGCTATTACCGGCCGGACGACATCAACCTGCTGCGCGGCATCCGCCAATTGCTCCACAGCGACGGCTATACGATCCGGGGCGTTCAGAAGCTGCTGAAAGACCATGGCGTCAGGTACGTCATCGGGCTTGGGCGCGGCTTCGGCGAGGAGACGATCGGCGAAGCGGATGCGGCGCCGGCGATGGAGGAAGCGTTCGTCGAGGACACGCGCGCCGTCGCGCTCGCGGGCGAGGGCGCCGAGACGATCGCCGCGCCGCTGGCCGCCGCGCCTGTCGTCGCCGGATTGACGGGCGAGCAGGCGCAGGTTCTGCGCGAGGCGCTCGGCGAACTCGAGGCGGCGCGCGAGACGCTCACCGCCCTTGCCGGCGAGACGCCGGAAGAGCCCGTGACGCGGTTCGCGGGCGCGCGCGGCACGGCGTCGCGCTAGGCGAAACGCGGGCCTTTAAGGCCACGCGTCTTCATTGATGCCAGCTTGCAAGACCCCTATAGTCCCCGCCCTTCCGGCGCCCTGGCGCTGGATCCGGTCGGGGCGTAGCGCAGCCTGGTAGCGCATCAGTCTGGGGGACTGGGGGTCGTCGGTTCAAATCCGGCCGCCCCGACCAATACTATCTACAAGTTATCGGAATTCTGGTCCCAAGTTTTGCGGGCCATAGGCAGCGTAGTGAGAATTCTGACCAAGGCGCGCTGGCCCCGGAGTAGTTCGCGCCCTGCCATAGGCGATACGTATGAAAACTTAATCTGCAGGAGAGCAGGCATCTCCTCCGTCGCTGTCGCCGACCGTATGGCATGTCGAAACCTGACCTGTAATGTGATCAATTCTAAAGGCATAAGTAGTGTTGGAAATTGGGGCAAGCGAGTAACGGTCCTGCACAAGAATTGCAGCGGACAGCAACAGCGCTGCCACGATGATTGCGAGCGACACGTTCATCATTCACACCTTTCCTGCAAATAGCACCATGACAATACAGTTCATTTAATCCGCCATGAACAAGTAACCTCCACTAACTCCTCCGATGAGAACTTAGGTCCGGCGCAATAGGGAGTCAGAAACTGAAGCTGCTCAGCGAAGAGCGGATCATCTCAATCCTTAAGGAGTACGAAGCGGGTATTGATTACGACCGGCCTCCAGCCTCCACTGAATCAGGAATGGGGGTCGCATAACACGCGACGAAGTTGATCGAGAATTGCGATCCCGCCAGAGCTGTTCGGCGCAAGGCTAGCGGCTTGCGCCTGCGCACCGCTATAGACAACGATGGACGGGAAGCTTCCGCGCCACTCGTTGTTGAATCCCCAGTTCGTTGGCCTCCTTGTTACGATGATCGTCCTCTTTCTCGAGATGGCTGAAGGAACAATGTCAGTCCACAGCGTCCTCAGCATCAGCTTGCTGCTCGGCAATGCGTCCCAGGGCGCTGCGTCATCGAACTCAATCGGCCGGCGAGTGCCTCGCCTCAACTCTTCAATTTGACACGCAAGCCAATTCGGAATCTTGGGTACCAATGAAGTGCCGCCGCGGGAGGGATATGCAACTAATTCCAGTGTTGCGAGGTGCGTCGCCATTAGTTGGTAGGCGGCCGCTAGGTTGTTGTCCGTAAGCTGCGACGCAACGGCTCTTGCCAAATTTTCGTTCCGCTTTCCCCAGTAAGAGAACGAACTCGTACCGCAGTTGCTCAGGTCGAATCCCGTGTGCTTTCCATCCCACGGATCGCTTTGTGCAAGCTCGCCCAGCGCACGCTCACGGATTTCATCTTGCAGGAAAGTTTCGCGATACCAAGTGTGGTTGGCCCCACCATTGAGGCTTAGGATGAGTACTGACGCGTCGAGAATATTTCCAGCGTAGGGGTGTGGGGGCAGGCTCAATTCGGTCGTAGTGCGGCGACGGGCTGAGGACTCAGGCCCATACCAATCCCTTAAGTAATTTTCCCAGCTCTGCCGGCCCATCGGGCCGTCGATCCGGAATATGGGATATCTCTTGACGAATGATGCATCTTCATCATGGACAAAAGTCAGCGGACTATCTCTCTGTCTGGCCCGAAATTCGAACTCGCGCCAAAATTTGATCAATGCCAGTGTCATTCATACCCTTTTACAAGATTGTCGAACTTCGTAGCAGTAATACCGTCAAGAGAATCGTCCGTTGAGTACCGTATTTTATAATCTTCCGATGATACTTTTAGCGCTTCAAGTCACGCGCTTGCCCGAGCCGCTAGCTAAGATTATCATGTGCAACGTCGTCATAGCGTCGTGCCGCAGCGCCGCCGAACGCTCATTCCGGCGGGTCAGCGAACGGTCTCTTTCTCCTTGGGCCTCTCGACACTGCGGGGCTTGGCCTTGGATTTCGGTTTGGGGAGGAGGCGGAAGCGCGTCTGGCACCACGCGAAATCGATCCCGACATCCAGAAGCGCATCCGAACGCCCGCAGGGGCAGGCGAACTCCATCACCGCGAGGACGCGGTAGGTCTCTCCGTAGACAAGCGGGACCGGCCGTCCCGTCACGTGGTTCGGGGCGACATCGACGCACAGCACCAGATCGCCAGGTCCAACGGCGTAGCTCATGTCTTCCATCCAATGATTGGAGAGCAGACTAGACCTTCAGGCGCGGGCGGCAAGGCCCTGCTCACGCGCCGGGCCGTTCGTCCGGCCGTGCCGCGACGCGGCGGCGCAGGGCCCGGCGGCTCTTCACCTCGATCGCGCCGTAGCCGCGCGCGATGAGGCCGTCCTCCTCCAATTCCGCGAGCCAGCCGTTCACGGCGTTGCGGCTGGCGCCGATCATCTCGGCGAGCGCGGATTGGCTGACCGCGACGCGGCGGTCGAACTCGGCGAGGGACGCGAGGCGCGCGGTCAGCCGCTCGCGCGGCGTCATCGCGACGAACTCGACGACGCGGCTCAGCATCTCGCGCAATTGCGCGTAGGCGAGCGTTGAGAGCGCGGGCCAGATCGCGGGGAATTCCTCCGCCGTCTCGCGCAGCACGCGATCGCTCAGCACAAAGAAGATCGAATCGACCGCGCAGATCGCGGTGACGAGACGGGGGCCGCCGCCGAAGAGGATGCTCTGGCCGATCACGCCGCCGCGCGGCAGGAGGCTGACCAGGACCTCGCCGGAATCGGGCGTCTGCGCGTAGAGGTGAAGGCCACCCTCAAGCACGGCGGCGATGCCGGTGTCCTCTTCGCCCTCGCCCCAGAGCCATTCCCCGGCCGCGCGCTGGCGCAGGCGCCCCCTTGCGGCTAGCGCCGCGCGGACGGGCGCGTCCAGGTCCTCGAACCAGGGCAGGGCGTCGATCCGGGAGCGAAAGTCCATGGCTCAAATGTAATCTGGTGAACAATCTTGCCGCAAGGGCCGGCCCAGAGTGGCCTCAGAACAAGAACCGGGAGGACAGACCATGCTGCAAACGACGCTGCGACTTCGCGCTCTGCCGGGCTGCGGGGCGATGGCCGAGGGGATCGATCTGGCGGCGGTCGATCGCGAGACCGCCGGGGCGCTGCGCCGGGGGCTGTTCGAGCACGGCGTTCTTTTCTTCCGCGACCAGACGCTCTCGCCCGAGGATCACATCCGTCTTGCCGAACTGATCGCGCCGATCGACGTCAACCGGTTCTTTCCGGCGGATTCGCGCTGGCCGATGATCGCGAAGGTCGAAAAGACCGCCGAGCAGCAGACCAATATCGGCGGCGGCTGGCACACGGACCACAGCTATGACGTCGCGCCCGCGATGGGCTCCATCCTCGTTGCGCGCGAATTGCCGCCGAGCGGCGGGGACACGCTCTTCGCCGACATGTACGCGGCCTATGAGACGCTCGACGAAGAAACGAAGCGGGAGGTCGCAACCCTCCGCGCGGTGCACGGCTCCGATCACGTGTTCGGCGAGAAGGGCGCCTACACGCAGACCGATCAACCCGCGCTCGCGCGCGGCGGCATCGAGACGCCGGAGTCGGTTCATCCCGTCGTCATCCGCCATCCCGGCAGCGGTAAAAAAGTGCTCTACGTCAATCCGGGTTTCACGCTCCGCTTCGAGGGCCGGACGCGCGAGGAGAGCCTGCCGCTCCTCATGAAGCTGTTCGCGCACGCGATGGATCCCGCGCGCGTTTATCGCTTCGCATGGCGGCCGGGGTCGGTCGCGATGTGGGACAATCGCGCGACGTGGCATTTCGCGCTCAACGATTATCACGGCCATTACCGGCTGATGCACCGCATCACGCTGGGGGGCGAGCCTCTCCAGGCGGCGTGACCGTTAAGGGTTGGCAAGCGCCGAGGCCGCTTCGCACGCCACTGGCGCCCCGGGCCTGTGCGGAGAGGTGCCGTCATTCGTCCGTGCCCGGTAGACGGTAACCCGATCACCCAACGCCCATCCGGCCGGCGGGAAGGCGATTGCGACACTTGCATGAATCGGCGTGCCCGATCCCGTTTTCGGCCCAGATCCAGCCGGGTCCGTGTGACCCATATGATGCGATTGCCGATTGGGAGACGGACTATTCATCCCGATGTCACGTCGTTGTCACATGGGCAGAGTAGCCGTCTCTGCATCCTCCGCCGCGGGGACTGGTTTGAGCGGGGGGCCGAAATCACATCAGGAGTTATTCTATCATGATGAATGGGCTGTTGGGTCGGGCCAGCACGATTGGCCTCAGCGCCGCCATCCTGGCGGGCTGGTCGGTGACCGCCGCGGCGGAAGAAATCATCCAGATCGACGGGTCGTCGACCGTGTTCCCGATCGCGGAAGCGGTGGCCGAAGAGTTCCAGATCGCTAACCCCAGCATCCGCGTGACCGTTGGTCTCTCGGGCACGGGCGGCGGCTTCAAGAAGTTCTGCCGTGGCGAGACGGACATCTCGAACGCCTCGCGCCCGATCAAGGCGTCGGAAATGTCGGAGTGCGCCGCGGCTGGGATCTCCTACGTCGAAATGCCGGTCGCGTTCGACGCGCTCACGGTCGTCGTCAACCCGCAGAACACGTGGGCCGAGACCATGACGGTCGAGCAGCTCAAGACGATCTGGGAGCCGGGCGCCGAGGGCAAGGTGATGGCCTGGAACCAGGTCGATGCGTCCTATCCGAGCGATCCGCTGGTGCTGTTCGCGCCGGGCACGGACTCGGGCACGTTCGAGTACTTCACGGAAGCGGTGAACGGCAAAGCCCGCGCCAGCCGCGCGGACTTTACGGCCTCTGAAGACGACAACACGCTCGTCCAGGGCGTCGCCCAGGAAAAGGGCGGGATCGGCTATTTCGGCCTTGCGTACTTCACCGCGAACGCGGACCGCTTGAAGGCGGTGAAGATCGTCAACCCGCAAGGTGAGGCGGTCGAGCCGTCGAAGGCGACGGTTGAGTCCGGCACCTATGTGCCGCTCGCGCGTCCGATCTTCTCGTATGTCCGCGTCGACGCGCTGGACAAGCCGGCGGTCGCGCAGTTCGTCGAGTTCTACCTCGCCAATGCCGGCAAGTTGTCGGAAGAGGTGGGCTACGTTGCGCTCCCGGCCGAAGCCTATGCGAAGGCGCAGGAGCACGTGAACGCCCGCCGCGCCGGCACGGTGTTCGGCGGTGCGAACAAGATCGGTATCCCGATCATGGACGTCGTGAACGCGGAAGCGAGCTCGACGCCGACGGAGTAACCCGTTTCACGGGAAGAGGGGCGGTTCAGCAGAACCGCCCCTTGTCCGTGCGACTGGATCGTTCGACGTGCCGTCGCCTCTTGTCTTCCGTTTCGTTCCGTAACCTTCCACGTTCGGGCTCATCATGGCCGCTGCCTCCGCCGCCAAGCCGCCCCGCCGGCGCGTCACTCACAAGCTCAGCGAGCGGATCATCGAGTGGCTGCTTTTCCTGGCCGCGGCCTCGTCGGTCGCCGTGACGGTCGGCATCGTCTACGTGCTGGTCTTTGAGTCCTACGTCTTCTTCGAGTATCTGTGGAAAGAAGGCCGGCTCACCGAATTCTTCACCCATACACGTTGGACGCCGGCGTTCGACGACGCGGAATACGGCATCCTGCCGCTCCTCAACGGTACCATCCTGATCGCGGGCATCGCGCTTCTGATCGCGGTGCCCTTCGGGTTGACGACTGCCATCTATATTTCCGAGTTCGCAGGCCCTCGCGCGCGCGAGGTCATTAAGCCGATCATGGAAATCCTCAGCGACGTGCCGACGGTCGTTTACGGCTATTTCGCCTTCCTGTTCGTCACGCCACTCCTGAAGGCGACGCTGTTCCCCGACATCTCCGCCTTCAATGCCTTGTCGGCGGGCCTGGTGATGGGGATCATGATCATTCCTTATGTCGCCTCGGTCAGCGAGGACGCGATGCGCGCCGTGCCGATGTCGCTGCGCGAAGGCTCCTTCGCGATGGGTGCGACGCGGTTGGAGACCGCGATCCGCGTCGTCTTCCCGGCCGCGATTTCGGGTGTGCTGGCGGCTTTCATCCTGGGGATCAGCCGCGCAGTCGGCGAGACGATGATCGTGAAGATCGCCGCGGGCTCGCAGCCCGTCATGACGCTTGATCCCACCGAATCGGCGGCAACGATCACGGCTTTCATCGTCGCGATTTCGCATGGCGACCTGCCTTACGGCTCGCTCGCCTATCTCTCGATCTACGCGGCGGGCCTGACGCTCTTCGTCATGACGCTCAGCTTCAATCTCATCGCGTTCTTTATCCGCAAGCGTTACCGGGAGATCTACGAATGAGCGAGGTCGCCGCGGTTACTTTCAATCTCAAGCAGGTGCGGTCAAAACTTGCTGGCCGCAAGCGCGCTGACCGGCTCTATGTGCTCGTCGGGCTGTCGGCGACGGTGCTCGGCATGATCACGCTGGGCGCGCTGATCGGCTCGCTCGTCATCGACGGGTCGGAGCGCTTCTCCTATGAGTTCTTCACGAATTTCCCCTCCCGGTTCCCGGCGCGCGCGGGGATCCTTTCCGCTTGGGTCGGGTCGCTCCTGATCCTTGTCGTTACCGCTTTGATCGGGATTCCGCTCGGCGTGGCGTCGGGCATCTATCTTGAGGAATATGCGCCGAAGAACATTTTCACCTCGATCATCGAGATCAACGTGAACAATCTGGCGGGCGTGCCCTCGATCGTGTTCGGCCTCTTGGCCCTTGGCCTGTTCGTCTATGTGTTCGGCCTCGGCAAGTCGATCCTAACGGGCGGGCTTACCCTCGCGCTCCTGATCCTGCCGGTCATTATCGTTGCGACGCGCGAGGCGGTGCGCGCCATCCCGCCGTCAATCCGCGAGGCGGCCTATGCGGTGGGCGCCACCAAATGGCAGATGATCTACGATCACGTGCTGCCCTATGCCTCGGCCGGCGTGCTCACCGGCACCATCATCGGGCTTGGCCGCGCGCTTGGCGAGACCGCGCCTCTCATCACGATCGGCGCGCTCACCTTCATCGCCTATCTCCCGGCGGCGCCCCTTCAGCTGGAGTGGCCGTTCCTCAATTTCGAGTGGCTTCTGGCCGGCTTCACGGTGCTGCCGATCCAGACTTACAATTGGACGTCGCGGCCCGAGCCGGCTTTCCAGGCCAACGCCGCGGCGGCCGCGTTCACGCTGTTGATGACGACGCTTACGATCAATCTGACGGCGATCATCTTCCGGTACCGGCTTCGCCGGCGCATCAAGTGGTAGGGGCACGAGGATGAACAAGGCCGTCATGCAATCGGAGCTGAAGACGCCGGGGGTGACGAAACCCAAGGCGGAATGCCGCAACCTGAATTTCTTCTACGGCTCGAACAACGCGCTGAAGAACATCAACCTGCAAATCGAAGACAGGGCCGTCACTGCCCTGATCGGCCCGTCGGGCTGCGGCAAGTCGACATTGCTGCGCTGCTTCAACCGGATGCATGATCTCTATCCGGACAATCGCTACGAAGGCGAGATCAAGCTGTTCCCGGACGGGATCAACATCGTGAGCTCGCGGGTGGATGCGATCGAGATGCGGTTGCGCATCGGCATGGTCTTCCAGAAGCCGAACCCGTTTCCGAAATCGATCTATGAGAATATCGCCTACGGACTGCGTATCCGTGGCGACCGCATCAAGAAAAGCGAACTCGACGACCGCGTGCAGAAAGCGCTCGAGGGCGCGGCACT
This sequence comes from Alphaproteobacteria bacterium, assembly GCA_016124385.1. Classification (GTDB taxonomy): domain Bacteria; phylum Pseudomonadota; class Alphaproteobacteria; order Micropepsales; family Micropepsaceae; genus JACADY01. Next base: position 136,695 of record WGNU01000006.1, read on the forward strand.
GTGGAACGAGGTGAAGGACCGCCTGAAGGAGCCGGGAACGTCACTCTCGGGTGGTCAGCAGCAGCGCCTGTGTATCGCGCGGGCGCTTGCGACCGATCCTGAAATCATTCTGTTCGACGAACCGACCTCCGCGCTCGACCCGCTCTCCACGGCCAAGGTCGAGGAGCTGATTGGCGAGTTGAACGGCAAGGTCACCATCCTCATCGTCACGCACAACATGCAGCAGGCCGCGCGCATTTCGAAGAACACGGTCTTCATGTATCTGGGTGAAGTCATTGAGGCGGACGGGACCGAGAAGGTCTTCACAAACCCCAGCCAGCAGAAGACCCACGAGTACATCACCGGCCGCTTCGGCTAGAGCCCGCTAGACTGGTCCAAGTCGGGGAAACGGCCGCGCCATTTGCGCGGCCGTTTGCGCGTTATCGCCCGTGTTCGGGGCGGAGCTTGACCTTACCATCATGGGAAGGTCCACCTTTGTCGTTCCTCTATAGGAGGAAGGCATGGCTCACGGCGGACACGCGCATCATGCGCATCACGCTCACGCGCCAGCGCGCGCGAGCGAACGGGTTATCGATCCGGTCTGCGGGATGAGCGTGAGGGTGCGTGAGACGACGCCCCGCGCCGCACATGGGGGCGAGACCTATTATTTCTGCAACCCGAAGTGCCGTGAGAAGTTCGTCGCCGCCCCCGCCAAATATCTGTCCGAGAAAGCGCCTGAGCCTGAGGCCGGGGCCGTCCCGGCGGGCACGCTCTGGACCTGCCCGATGGATCCGGAAATCGTGCGCGACGCGCCCGGCGCGTGCCCGATCTGCGGGATGGCGCTCGAACCGATGCAGCCGGGCGCCAATCAGGGCGCCAATCCCGAACTCGCCGATATGAGCCGGCGCTTCTGGATTGGTCTTGCCTTCACTATTCCCGTCTTCGTGCTGGCGATGGGCGGGATGTGGTTAGGGCTTCACGCGCTGCTGCCGGCGGGCGTGCAACCGTTCATCGAGCTCGCGCTCGCGACGCCCGTGGTGCTGTGGGCCGGTGCGCCGTTCTTCGCGCGCGGAGCGCGGTCGGTCGTGACCGGCAATCTCAACATGTTCACGCTGATCGCGCTCGGCACGGGCGTTGCCTATCTCTACAGCCTCATCGCGGTTCTCGCGCCCGACATCTTCCCGCCCGCGTTTCGTGACGCGCACGGGGCCGTCGCCGTCTATTTCGAGGCGGCGTCCGTCATCATCGTGCTCGTGCTCCTGGGGCAGGTTCTGGAGCTGCGCGCGCGCGAGCGGACGGGCTCGGCGCTTCGCGCGCTGCTCGATCTCGCGCCCGCGCGCGCGCGGCGCATCGGCGCGAACGGGCAGGACGAGGACATCGCGGCCTCTGACATCCGCGTCGGGGACCGCCTGCGCGTGCGGCCCGGCGAAACGATCCCGACCGACGGCACGGTCGATGAGGGCGAGAGCGCGGTCGATGAAGCGATGGTGACGGGCGAATCGATGCCGGTCGCCAAGGCGGCGGGCGATCGCGTGATCGGCGGCACGCTCAACCAATCGGGCGCGCTCATCATGCGTGCGGACGCGGTCGGCGAGGGAACGATGCTCGCGCGGATCGTCCAGCGCGTCGCGGAAGCGCAGCGCAGCCGCGCACCGATCCAGCGCGTCGCGGACCAAGTCGCCGCGATTTTCGTTCCCGCCGTCATTGCGGTCGCCGCCATTGCGTTCATCGCCTGGACGCTTTTCGGTCCGGCGCCCGCGATGGCGCACGGGCTGATCGCGGCCGTCTCGGTGCTGATTATCGCGTGCCCCTGCGCGCTTGGGCTCGCAACGCCGATGTCGATCATGGTCGGAATCGGCAAAGGCGCGGGGCATGGCATTCTCGTCAAGAACGCCGAGGCACTGGAGCGGCTTGCGGCCGTCGACACGATCGTCTTCGACAAGACGGGCACGCTCACCGAGGGCAAGCCGGCGGTCACCACCGTGCGCGCGGCGGGCGCGCTCAGCGAGGACGACATCCTCCGGCTCGCCGGCGCACTCGAGCGCGCGAGCGAGCATCCGCTCGGCCGGGCGATCGTGGAGGAAGCCGGCGTGCGGGGCCTGGCGCTCGCCTCGCCCGAAGATGTTCGCGTGTCGGCGGGCAATGGCATCGCGGGGCGGGTCGAGGGACGACGGGTCCTCGTCGGCGGCGAGAGCTATCTCACGCGCGAGGGGATCGCGCTTGGGCCAATCGAAACGGACGCCGCTTCGCTGCGCCGCGAGGGCGCGACGGCGGTCTTCGTCGCGGTCGATGGCGTGGCGGCGGGCGTGATCGGCATCGCGGATCAGGTGAAACCCAGTGGCGCGTCCGCGCTCGCCAAGTTGCGCGATGAGGGGTTGCGGCTCGTCATGCTGACGGGCGACCATGAGGCTACGGCAAAGGCGATCGCCGGCCGGCTGGGCCTCACGGAAGTGATGGCCGGGGTTCTCCCTGAGGACAAGCAAGCGGTGATCACGCGGCTGAAGGAGGAAGGCCGCGTCACCGCGATGGTGGGCGACGGCATCAACGATGCGCCCGCGCTCGCGGCCGCCGATGTCGGCATCGCGATGGGCGCGGGCAGCGATGCCGCCATCGAGAGCGCGGGCGTGACGCTCCTCAAGGGCGATCTCGGCGGGCTCGTTCAGGCGCGCGCGCTCAGCGCGGCGACGATGCGCAACATCCGCCAGAACCTCTTTTTCGCGTTTGGCTATAATGCGCTGGGCGTGCCGATCGCGGCGGGCGTGCTCTATCCCTTCTTCGGGCTGCTGCTTTCGCCGATGATCGCAGCGGCGGCGATGGCGTTTTCCTCCGTCAGCGTCATCGCGAACGCCTTGCGGCTGCAGCAAACCGTGCTGCGCGACGGTTGAGGAGACAAGTCCATGAACATCGGCGATGCCGCGCGGCAATCAGGCGTCTCGGCGAAGATGATCCGCTACTACGAATCCATCGGGCTGATCGCCCCGGCGGGACGCAGCGAAGCGGGCTACCGGGTCTACGAGGCAGACGACGTGCACCGGCTGCGCTTCATCCGCCGCGCCCGCGATCTGGGGTTTCCGTTAGAGACGATCAGCGCGCTGCTCGACCTCTGGGGCAACCGGCGGCGGCGGAGCGAACAGGTCAAGGCATTGGCGCTCCATCATGTCGCGGCGATGAAGGAGCAGATCGCCAATCTGCAGGCGATGGTCAGCACGATCGAGCATCTGGCGGAGACGTGCCACGGCGATGGGCGGCCGGATTGCCCGATCATCGATGAGCTGGCCGCGCCGCCTACTCGATCGCGTCGAGAAGGCCGTCCGTCAGGCCGAGCTTGAGGCCGAGCGAGACGAAGCCGCCGTCGAAATAATCCGAGCCTTCGTTGGCGCCGCCAGAGAGCTGCACCCAGACTCCATCCATCACGCGCACATCGAGCGTGCCGGCGAGCTTGAGGAATTCATCGTCCTCAAGGCCCGCCGCATCGAACGCGATCGTCGTCCAGGCGGCATAGGCATCGATGCGGAAACTGGGGCGCTGATAAGCAAGGCCCGCGCCCGCCTCGACCAAGTCACCGTCGGCGGTGGCGTTGGCGGCTAGATCGAAGCGCTTGCCGACATTGCCGCGCAGGAAGCCGAAATAGGCATAGCGGCCATCCGCATCGATCGGTCCGCGATAGGAGGTCCAGGCGCTCGTGCCGTCATAATCGAAGGCGAGAAGCGCCGAACGGTCCGAACGTCCGGCGAGCCCGAGGCCGAGCTTCCAGGACGGTCGCGCGAGGAGCCGCGCCGTCGCGCGATCGCGGCACTGTTCCCAGGCGGCGAGGTAGTCGTCGGCCGGCGCTTCCTTCAAGAGCTGCAATTGCAGCGCATCGATGTCGAGGTCGGCGCCGGTCTCGAGCGCCTCGGCGATGCGGGCTGCGAGTTCGCTCGCGACCTTTTCATGCACCGGCGCGCGATAGCGCTCCCACGCCTCATCCACGCAAGCGATGCTCTCCTCGTCGAAGCGATGATCCTGCGCATCCAGCAATTGCGTCTGAACGCCGAGCGCGAGCGAGAGCGCGTCCACCTCCTCCACATCATCGAGACCGGCACCCAGACTGATGTTCGTGCGCGCGAGGATGCGATCGAGCGCCGACAACTCGTTGCGGTACTCGCCAAGCGTCAAATCGCGGCTGCCGATCCAATAGGGTGTCATGCTCGCGGCGATCGCGAGACCGGAGCTCACGCCGTCGCTCAGATTGGCGACGTCGTAGTCGAAGTCGCGGTAGACGCCGGCATCGGCGGAGTTCTCCGGCGAGATGCCGAGGGCGATGAGTGCGGGCGGGGCGGGCGCGAAAAGATCGACGTCGAAGGCATCGGCCTTCAGAAGCGCGCGGTCGGATTTGCGGCGCGGGTCATCGTCCAGCGTCTGGCCGAGCGCCGGCAGCGCGGCAAGCGTCAGGGCCAGCGCCGCGCCGGCCCAAGCCTGCGTCCGCGCGCTCATCGCATCTTCACCCGGATGCGGAGCACTTCAGGACTGCCGACCCACTCAGCCGTGTTGACCTTGCGCGTCGCACGCTTCTGCGGATTGGCGACGGTGCCGCGCAGGATCGCACCACCCTGCGCGAGGCTACGCGTATAGGCGGGGGCGAAGAAGATGCGCTGCGTCGGCGTGATGACGCCCCAGACGAGATAGCGCTCCTCGCGCAGGGGTAATTCCCAAGCGATGAGGGCGGGATCGAAACGCGGGCGGGCGGGAACGGCCTGCTGGCCGAGGGTCGTCAGCACGCCCTGGATTGGCAATTGGCCGCTCGCGCGCAGTTCGAGCACCAGCGATCCGCCGGACGCGGAAACGACGAAGTCGTGCACCGAGATGCCTGCCATGCCGTCGTGCCCCACCTCGCGCGACCCCGGCTTGTCGCCAGCCGGGACCGGTCACCCCGTCATTTAGCTTAACGGAGGGCGCGTGACGGCCGCAGCCTCTAGGCTCGGCAAGGCCGGGAAATCAGCCAAAGATTTGCCCGCTGTGGCTCAAGCGGCACGCCCAGAGGGATGCGGGTGCGGAAAACCCACTGTTTCGTGGCCGATGCCGGGCGCACGCCGCGGGCCAAACGGGCCTCGCGGGTCTTAGCGAGACCTTAACCCGGCAATGCCAATTTTAGCTGCGAGGCGAGGACAAAGGGCGTCATTCGCCTCGGTTGAATGGGTCGAGCGGAGGCCGGGGCGTGGTGGGTCTGGCGTCACAAGCACTTTCGCAGCAAGACGACGCGGACACCGACGACGCGGTCACCGACGAGGCTGGCCGGCTCGCGGCGCTTCAGTCCCTCGAAATCCTCGACAGCGGGTCTGACCCTCGCTTCGAGAAAATCACAGGACTTGCGCAGTCGCGATTCAAGACTCCAATCGCGCTGATTTCGTTGGTGGATTCCGATCGGCAATGGTTCAAGAGCCGGATCGGACTAGAGGTAAATGAGACGCCGCGTGACATCTCGTTCTGCACGCGAGCGATCGAAAGCAACGACGTCTTCGTCGTCGAGGATGCGAGCCAAGATCCACGGTTCATGGGCAACCCGCTGGTTACCGGGGCGCCGAATATCCGCTTCTACGCGGGCGCACCGCTGAAAACCGTGAGTGGCCACAATATCGGCACGCTCTGCATCATCGATACCTCTCCAAGAGCGTTCAGCGACGATGACCGCGCGCATTTGACACTGCTTGCAGCCGTCGCCGTCGAGCAAATGGAGCTGCGCGCCCTTCGGCTGCGGCTCGCCCGGGAACAAGAGGTCCGGCAAGAGGCCGAGCGCGTCATTGAAGCGAAGACCCGCGAATTGTCCGACGCCAAGATTGCCGCAGAACTGGCCAGCCGCGCCAAGTCTGAGTTCCTAGCCAATATGGGCCACGAGCTGCGTACGCCGCTCAACGCCATCATTGGATTTGCGGATCTGCTCCTGCGCGGCCTCGCTGGGCCGATCGCCGATCGTCAGCGTGACTATCTCACGCATATTCACGGCGGCGGCCAGCATCTTCTTTCCGTCTTCAATCAGGTCTTGGCGATGGCGGCCATTGATCTTGGCCGTCTCAGCCTCGATCCTGTAGCCATCAAGCCAGCGGCCGCATTGGCAACGGCTGTCGCGTCGCTGCGCGAACCGGCGGAACGCGCCGGCCTCGATGTCGTTCTGGATGCGCCGATGGATCTTCCCGATTTCGAGGCGGACGAGGCCGCCGTCCTTCAGATCCTAAGCAACCTTCTGAGCAATGCGATCAAGTTTTCGCCCTCCGGGGGCGCCGTCGCGATCGGCGCCGAGACCGTTCCGGATGGTATCCGGTTCTGTATCGAGGATTGGGGGCAGGGTATTCCGCCGGATAGACTGGGCGATGTTTGCCGCCCGTTCGTGCAGGCCAATAGTGGCCTTTCCCGGACTCACGAGGGTACCGGCCTGGGGCTTGCGATCGCCAAAGGACTGCTCGAGGCGCATGGCGGGACGCTGGTACTGGAGAGCCAGATCGGCAAGGGAACCCGTGCCTATGCGTGCTTTCCTCTCGCGGCGGCCGCGTTGACACGCGGGCGCCAGGCTTCTTAACTCGCCTCACCCGGGGAGCGTCGGCATCGGACGCTGAGAGGTCGCCGGCCGTACGGCAGCGCGACGACCCGTCGAACCTGATCCAGTTCGCGCTGGCGTAGGGAAGGTGGTCGCCCCGTCGCGTGTCGTGTGTCCGCGCCGCCTCCCTCCCGCGCCCATGAGGGAGTGCCGCGCCATGACCACGCTTCGCCCAGAGTCCCTAGGGCCGCTGCCCGCCTCGCGCAAGATTTTCGAGCGGGGCGAGCGTTTTCCAGACGTCGCGGTGCCGATGCGCGAGATCGCGCTTCATCCGAGCGCGGAGGAAAAGCCGCTACGCGTCTATGACACGTCGGGCCCCTATAGCGTCGCGGGCGCCGCGATCGACATCGCGAGCGGGCTGCCCCGGCTGCGCGAGGGCTGGATTCGCGATCGGGGCGATGTGGAGCCGATCGGCGGGCGCGCGATCCGCCCTGAGGACGACGGCCGCGTTTCGGGCGATCGTGCGCTGCCCGCGTTTCCCGTGCGCGCGCCGGTGCTGCGCGCGAAGGCGGGAGGGGCCGTCACGCAGCTTGCCTATGCGCGCGCCGGGATCGTCACGCCCGAAATGGAATTCATCGCGATCCGCGAGAACATGGGCCGCGCGAGCGCAATCGGCCCCCGCGACGGCGAGACCTTCGGCGCGGCGATCCCCGATCAGATCACGCCCGAATTCGTGCGCGACGAGGTGGCGGCGGGGCGCGCGATCATTCCGGCCAACATCAATCACCCCGAAGCCGAGCCGATGATCATCGGGCGGAACTTCCTTGTGAAGATCAACGCCAATATCGGCAATTCGGCGGTCACCTCCTCGATGGCCGAGGAGGTGGAAAAGATGGTGTGGGCGACGCGCTGGGGCGCCGACACCGTCATGGATCTCTCGACGGGCCGCAACATCCACACGATCCGCGAATGGATCATCCGCAATGCGCCCGTGCCGATCGGCACGGTGCCGATCTATCAGGCGCTGGAGAAGGTCGGCGGGATCGCGGAAGACCTCACCTGGGACGTCTTCCGCGACACGCTGATCGAGCAGGCCGAGCAGGGCGTCGATTATTTCACGATCCATGCGGGCGTGCGGCTCGCCTATGTGCCGCTGACGGCCAATCGCGTGACGGGCATCGTCAGCCGCGGCGGGTCGATCCTCGCCAAATGGTGCCTTGCGCATCACCGCGAGAATTTTCTCTACACGCATTTCGAGGAGATCTGCGAGATCCTGCGCGCCTATGACGTCTCGTTCTCGCTGGGCGACGGCCTCAGGCCTGGCTCGATCGCCGATGCGAACGACGCGGCGCAATTCGCCGAACTGGAGACCTTGGGGGAACTGACGAAGGTCGCCTGGGCGCGCGATTGCCAGGTGATGATCGAAGGGCCGGGCCATGTGCCGATGCACAAGATCAAGGCCAACATGGACAAGCAGCTCGCGGTGTGCGGCGAGGCGCCGTTCTATACGCTGGGGCCGCTGACGACCGACATCGCGCCGGGCTACGACCACATCACGTCCGCCATCGGGGCGGCGATGATCGGCTGGTTCGGCACGGCGATGCTCTGCTACGTGACGCCGAAGGAGCATCTGGGCCTGCCCGACCGGGACGACGTGAAGACGGGCGTCATCACCTACAAGATCGCGGCGCACGCGGCCGATCTCGCCAAGGGACACCCGCAGGCGCGCGCGCGCGACGATGCGCTCTCGCGGGCGCGGTTCGAGTTCCGCTGGGAGGATCAGTTCAACCTCGCGCTCGATCCCGAGCGTGCGCGCGAGTTCCACGATCAGACGCTGCCGAAGGAAGCGCACAAGGTCGCGCATTTCTGTTCGATGTGCGGTCCGAAATTCTGCTCGATGAAGATCAGCCACGACATCCGCGCGGACGCGCGCGCGGCGGGCATGGCGGAGATGTCGGAGAAATTCCGCCGCGAGGGCGATCTTTACGTCGCGGCGGAGCGGGTCGACGCCGCCGGCGATCAGGACGGGCGATAGGCGCGCAGGTCGGCGGCGAGGTGGTCGCGCGCCTCGCCTTCGGGGAGCGTTTCGATGAGCGCGAAAGCGTCGGCGCCTGCGCGCTTGGCCTCGGATTGCCGGCCGCGGCTCGCCTGCAATTCAGCCGTCGATTTGAGGACCGCGATTTCTTCCTCGACCTTGCCGATATCGCGGTAGAGCGCGCGCGCTTCGCGCAAGCACCGGAACGCCTCGTCGTAGTGGCGGTGGCGCGCCTCGAAATGGCTTTGGAGGTGAAGGACGCGAGCCTCCTCGTCCTTCAGGCCGGCGCGCGCCAGCAGCTCGCGCGTGCGCGCCCAGGCCTTGGCCGCCTTTTTCACATCGGCGAAGGCATCGAGGAGAAGGCTCACGACCTTCTGGCACAGGGCGGCATTGCGCCGGTCGCCGCGCTGCTGAAAGGCGATGAAACCCGATTGGAAACTTTCGACGGCGGCGACGGCATCGCCCGCCTGGGCGTGCTTCAAGCCATCGAGCACGAAGGCATGGGCGGTCGGATCGGGCTTCTTCTCGGCCGGTGCGGGCGCGGCGACGGTCTGCGCGGCCGCCGGCTCGGGGCGGTCCGCGGAAAACAGGCGCGCGATCATCGACTTCAGCATGCAACACAACTCCGCCAGCGGCGGCACGCGAGAGCGGCGTGCCGGGCCGGTCGGCAAGCCTAGGCCGCAAACCCTAATCGGGCGTTAGGCATGGGAGGGGCGGTTAGATCTCATCGGCCCCGCGGCCGGTGTTCATCCAGCGGATGAGGGGCATCAGCGGCAGGATCCAGGCAAAACCGGCGATCGCGTAATAGGCGAGCGTGACCGCCCAATGGGCGTCCGGCAGAATCTCAACGCCGATCCGCATCGCGATCAGCGCGTAGATGAACAGCCACGCCAACATGACGAATAGCCCTATCAATTTCTTAACGCGAACGTGCATAGTTGGACCTTGAGCGTGAATTGCCGCCCCCCGGCCGCACGCTCCACCAGCGCGCGGATTTTCGCCGCGGCCTCCTCGGCGATCCGCGACAGGAAGAGGATCTCGATCGATGGATTTCTTTACACTCGTCCTCCTCATCGCGCTCGGTCTTCTTGCCGCGCCCCAGCTCGTCACGAGCCGGCAACCGGAGGCGCAGCGTGCGATCGATAGTCTCAATGCGCTGACGCCGTGGCTAGGCGTCCTCTCGTTCTTCTGGGGGCTCTACACGCTGATCGAGGTGATCCTCGAGATTGGGCTGGTCTGGGATCATTTCATCCTGTGGCTGTCCTGGCTGGCGATCGCGGCCACGCTCGCCAAGCTCGGGCTCGTGGTCGGCTATCCCTCGCTCCGCGGCGTCGTCGAGGGGCGGCTGGGCGAGCCCGGCGCCCTCATTGCGCGGTGGTACGCATTGCTTTTGCCGTTTCAGTCGGTACTGGCGATCGGCGCGGTCGCGCTCGGCCTCTGGGGCATTTTGTTGCAGTTGATTTCTTGAAGCACCGGCGCAGGTTTGCGCCATGGCCTCCACCGACACCATCGCGCCGCGACCCGTCGCCCTCTGGCTTGCTGGCGTGCTTTTCCTGCTGGCCGCGATGGTGCTCGTCGGCGGTCTGACGCGGCTGACGGATTCGGGTCTTTCCATCACGGAATGGAAGCCGGTGACGGGCGCGCTGCCTCCGCTCTCGGAGGCGGATTGGCAATCCGAGTTCGCGAAATACCAGACGATCCCCGAATACCAGCTGGTCAATCGCGGCATGAGCCTTGAGGCGTTCAAGGCGATCTATTGGTGGGAATGGGGGCACCGGCTGCTCGGCCGGCTGATCGGGGTCGTCTTTCTCGTGCCGCTGCTGGTCTTTCTGTGGCGGGGTATGATCCCGAAGGCGCTGACGGCGCGGCTCTGGGTGATCTTCGCCCTCGGGGGCCTTCAGGGCGCGCTCGGCTGGTGGATGGTCTCAAGCGGGCTCGTCGATCGCGTGGATGTCAGCCAGTACCGGCTGGCGGCGCATCTGGGGCTCGCTTTCGTGATCGCGGCGCTCGTGCTCTGGACGCTGCTCGACGTCACGCGTGGCGGCGTGCGCTGGGAGTCCGGTCGAACAATGCGCGGGCCGCCTCTCTTTTGCGGGCTCGTCTTCGTTCAGATCCTGCTGGGCGCCTTCGTCGCTGGAACCGATGCGGGGCTCACCTACAACACCTGGCCGCTGATGGACGGACGGTTCGTGCCCGAGGGCCTCTTCAGTCAGGCGCCGTGGATCGTCAATTTCTTCGAGAACGTGACGATGATCCAGTTCCAGCACCGGATCGGCGCCTATGCCGTCGCCATCGCGGCGGCGGTGCTGATCTGGCGGCTGTGGCCGCGCCTTGCCACGAAGGAGATGCGCGTCGCGCTCATCCATGTGGGGGCGGTCACGGCCTTCCAGATCCTGATCGGGATCTGGACGCTGCTGGCCCTTGCGCCCATCTCGTTGAGCGCGCTGCACCAGGCGGGCGCGATCGCGCTGCTCGGTGCTTCGATCTGGGCGGCTCATGCCGCCGGGCGGGGCGGCGTTGTCGCTCTCGCCCCATCCTTCGAGGCCCGGCCCTCAGCCTGAGGCGCGAGGCGCCAGCCGAGCCTCGAAGGGGAGGGCCGGGCGCCTCAGGATGAGGAAAGCCGTTAGGCCGCCAGCGCCTGATCCAAATCAGCGATGATGTCCTCGACGGCCTCGATGCCGACCGAGAGACGCACGACATCGGGTCCCGCGCCGGCGACCTTCTGCTGTTCCTCCGTCAACTGACGATGCGTCGTCGAGGAGGGATGGATGATGAGGCTGCGCGTATCGCCGACATTGGCGAGATGGCTGAGGAGCGTCACGCTGTTGACGAGCTTGACGCCCGCCTCATAGCCGCCCTTGACGCCGAAGGTGAAGACGGCGCCCGCGCCCTTGGGGCAATAGGTGCGGTGGAGCTTGTGGAAGGGATCGCTCTCAAGGCCGGGATACGACACCCAGCTCACCGCCTTGTGCGCGGCGAGCCAGCGCGCAACCTTCGCCGCGTTGTCGCAGTGGCGCTGCATGCGGAGCGGCAGCGTCTCGATGCCGGTCAGGATCAAGAACGCGTTGAAGGGCGAGATCGCCGCGCCCAGATCGCGCAGGCCCATCACGCGGCAGGTGATGGCGAAGGCCATGTTGCCGAACGTCTCGTGCAGTTTCATGCCGTGATAGGATTCGTTCGGCTCCGAGAGCGTCTTGTATTTTCCTTTGGAGGCCGACCAGTCGAACGTGCCGGCATCGACGATGACGCCGCCGATCGAATTGCCGTGGCCGCCGAGGAACTTCGTCAGCGAGTGAACAACGATGTCCGCGCCGTGCTCGATCGGGCGGACGAGATAGGGCGTCGCCAGCGTGTTGTCGACGATGAGCGGCACGCCCGCCTTCTTCGCGATCGCCGAAATGGCCTTGAGGTCGGTGATGACGCCGCCGGGATTGGCGATCGATTCAACGAAGATGGCCTTCGTCTTGGGCGAGAGCGCCCTCTCGAACTCTTCCGGCTTCGTTGAATCCGCCCATTTCACGCGCCAGTCGAATTTCTTGAAGGCGTGCGTGAACTGATTGATCGAGCCGCCATAGAGGTGGCGTCCGGCGACGAATTCATCGCCCGGTTCCATGATCGTGTGAAAGGCGAGCGCCTGGGCCGCGTGGCCGCTGGCGAGGGCGAGCGCGGCCGTGCCGCCTTCGAGGGCCGCCATGCGTTCCTCGAGCACGGCCTGCGTCGGGTTGCCGATGCGCGTATAGATGTTGCCGAAGGTCTGCAAATTGAACAGTGCGGCGGCGTGTTCCACATCGTCGAAGACATAGGACGTCGTCTGATAGATGGGCGTTGCCCGCGCGCCGGTCGCTGGATCGGGCGCCGCGCCCGCATGCACGGCCAATGTGTCGAAACCGTAGTCGCTCATAATCTGCCCTTTCCGCTTCCCAGTGGGGCGCGCGACAGCGCGCCGCGGCCCGCCCCCAATGCCTTGCGCTTGTTGTCGATCACGCGGCGATGAACGCCCATGAAGCCGATATCGCCGCAGAGCCGGCCGTACTCGATTTTCGGGCAGCGATCCATCACGACCTCGAAGCCCGCCGCTTCCGCGCGCGCGGCGGCCTCCTCGTTGATGACGGTGAGCTGCATCCAGATGACCCGCGCGCCCAGCTTGTCCTTCAGCGCGATCGCCTCATCGACGATCTCGCCCGCCGCCTCGCTGTTGCGGAAGATGTCGATCATGTCGACCGGCTCGTCGATCTCCCCCAATGAAGCGTGAACGCGCTCGCCCAGCAGCTCCTGGCCCGCGAGCCCCGGATTGACGGGGATCACGCGGAAGCCCTTTTCTTGCAGATATTTCATCACGAACCAGGACGGGCGCACCGGATTGGCGCTGACGCCGACCATCGCGATCGTCTTCACCGATTTGAGGATCCGCGCGATCGTCTCGTTCGAATAGGTCGGCATCAGGCGTCGCGCCAGGTGGCGGGACGCTTTTCCAGGAATGCGCCGATGCCTTCCTCGGCGTCGGCGGCGAGCATGTTCTCGATCATCACCTTGCCGGCATAGGCATAGGCGTCGTGCAGGGGCATTTCGGCCTGCGCGTAGAAGGCTTCCTTGCCGATCTTGAGCGTGTGGGTCGATTTGGCGGCGATGGTGAGCGCCATCGCGCGCGCCGTCTCGCGGAGCGCCGAATCCGGCACCACGCGGTTGACGAGGCCGAAACGCTGCGCCTCGGCGGCGCTCGCCATTTCGCCGAGCAGCAGCATCTCCATCGCGTGCTTACGCGAGAGGTTGCGCGAAAGGGCGACCATGGGCGTCGAGCAGAAGAGGCCGATATTGACGCCGGGCGTCGCGAAGCGCGCGCTTTCGGCCGCGACCGCCAGATCACAGGCCGCGACGAGCTGGCAGCCCGCCGCCGTCGCAATGCCGTTGACGGAAGCGATCACCGCCTTGGGCGAGCGGACGATCGTTTCCATCAGCCAGGAGCAATTGCCGATCGTCTTTTCAAAGAAGCCGCGGCCCTTGTCCGGGTCCGCGCGGCGGGCGGTCAGTTCCTTCAAATCGTGGCCCGAGCAGAAGGCGGGGCCGTTCGCGGCGAGGACGATGACGCGCGTTTTCGGATCGACGCTCGCGCGATCGAACGCGGCCTTGAGCGCGCCCAGCATCATCTCGGAGAGCGCATTGCGCGCGTCCGGGCGGTTGAGGGTGAGGGTCAAAATGCCGTCATCGCCCAATTCCTCCAGCAGGATCGGGGCGGTGCGGGCGGGCTGCGTGGTCGGTGCGTTCATGGGCGGATCCTCGTTTCGAAGCGTTCTACACCATTCACGGCAAGGCGGGGAGGCGGGGATGGCGATCATGAGGTATTATAATACCGCGAACACGAAAACCTCATTCCCAAGCGGTTTGCGGACGCTTTGGGCGCTTGACAGGGCGCGGACGGGCGCCTATTCCCCGCGCTCCCTGTTTCAAGGTCCCCGAAAGGGCCCGTCATGAAGACCTATTCCGCCAAGGCTTCCGAGATCGAGAAGACTTGGTTCGTGATCGATGCCGAGGGGCTCATCCTCGGCCGGCTCGCCACGCGCATCGCCGTGATGCTCAAGGGCAAGCACAAGCCGACCTATACGCCTCATCTCGATTGCGGCGACAACATCATCGTCGTCAATGCCGAGAAGATCGTCCTGACGGGCAACAAGCTCAAGGACAAGGTCTATTACCACCACACGGGCTATCCGGGCGGCATCAAGGAGCGTACGGCCGGCAAGATCCTCGAGGGGCGCTTCCCCGAACGGGTGATCGTCAAGGCCGTCGAGCGCATGCTCGACCGCAGCCCGCTCGGCCGCCAGCAGATGCGCAATCTGAAGGTCTATGCCGGGCCCAACCATCCGCACGAGGCGCAGCAGCCAAAGCCGCTGGATGTCAAAGCCATGAACGCCAAGAACGCGAGGGCCTGATCCAATGGCCGACGAAGGACGCAAGCTTTCCGATCTGCGCACGACGCTTGTCAAGGCGCAGCCCAATGCCGATACGCCGGCGCAGGGCGAGCGCGACGAGGCCCGCAAGGTCGACGCGCTCGGCCGGGCCTATGCCACGGGCAAGCGCAAGAACGCCGTCGCGCGCGTATGGGTGAAGCGCGGGCGCGGCGTCGTCACGGTCAACGGCCGTGAGGAGCAGACCTATTTCGCGCGCCCGGTGCTGCGGATGCTGATCCATCAGCCGCTCCTCATCACCGAGCGGGAAGGCCAGTACGACGTGATCGTGACCGTGAAGGGCGGCGGGCTTTCGGGCCAGGCCGGCGCGGTGCGGCATGGGCTCTCCAAGGCGCTCACCTATCACGAGCCGGAGCTTCGCTCGGTTTTGAAGAAGGTCGGCTTCCTCACGCGCGACAGCCGCGTCGTCGAGCGAAAGAAGTATGGCCGCCCGAAGGCCCGACGCAGCTTCCAGTTCTCCAAGCGCTAGGCGCTCCACCAACCCCACCCATCACCAGCGGGGCGCCGGCGACGGCGCTCCGCTTTCGTTTATGAGGGTCCCATGAGCACGAACCCGATCGTTTTCATCGATGGCGAGGCCGGAACCACCGGCCTCAAGATCCGCGAGTACCTGGCGCACGAGACGGCCATCAATGTGCGCTCGATCGATCCGGTCATGCGCAAGGACGAGGCCGCGCGCGCGGCGATGATGCGCGAGGCCGATGTCGTCGTGCTGTGCCTCCCGGACGAGGCGGCGCGCGAGGCGGTCGCGCTCATCGATCAGATAGGCGATCAGGCGCCGCGCGTGCTCGATGCCTCGAGCGCGCACCGGGTGGCGGACGGGTGGACATACGGCTTTCCCGAAATGGGGGCCGGGCAATCGGGCGCCATCGCGGCCGCGCGGCGCGTGAGCAATCCGGGCTGTTATCCAACAGGCGCGATCGCGCTCCTGCGCCCCCTCATCGAGGGCGGGATGGTGCCGCGCGATCATCCGGTCACCGTCAACGCGGTCTCGGGCTATACGGGCGGCGGGCGCGCGATGATCGAGGCGTTCGAGGGCGGGAGTGCGCCCGCCTTCGAGCTCTATGGCCTCGCGCTCCAGCACAAGCATTTGCCCGAGATGACGCGCTATAGCGGCCTCACGCGCGCGCCCGTTTTCGTGCCCTCGGTCGGGAATTTCGCGCAAGGGATGCTGGTCTCGATCCCGCTCCATCTCGACACGCTCCCGGCCAAGCCCGCGCCCGGCGACATCGAGGCGCTGTGGGGCGCGGCCTATGGCGAGGGCGGGTTCGTGCGCGTTTGCCCGGCCGATGCCGACCGGCTGGAGCCCGAGGCACTCAACGGCACGAACATGCTCGAACTCAGGGTCTATGCCCATGCGAGCCTGCCGATGGCCGTGCTCGTCGCGCGGCTCGACAATCTGGGCAAGGGAGCGTCGCTCGCCGCCGTTCAGAATCTGAAGTTGATGCTCGATGTCTGAGATCCTCGCCGGCAACAGATTGTTCGCGGTCCATGATCGCGCGGGGCTTCTCGCGTTCATGGGCGCGCGCTCGTTCGCGGCGATCATCGCCGTCGCGGACGGGCTTCCCCACATCGCGCACGCGCCGGTGCTGATCGCGGGCGAGGAGGCGCAATTCCACCTCGCGCGCGGCAATCCGCTGATCGCGCTCGCGGCGAAGGGCGAGACGCTCACGCTCCTCTTCGACGGGGCGGAAGGCTATATCTCGCCCGATTGGTACGAGACGGCGGGGCTCGTGCCGACATGGAATTATGTGCGGGTCGCGGCGCGCGGGCGGGCGCGGCTGCTCGACCGCGCCGCCTTGGCCGCGCAGGTGGAGGCGGTGAGCGCCCATCACGAGCGGGCGCTCGCGCCCAAGCCGCTCTGGACGAAAGCGAAGATGCCGGATGGCGCATTCGAGCGGATGCTCGGCGGCATCGAGGGCATTTCCGTCGCGCTCGAAACCATCGAGGGACAGGCGAAGCTTTCCCAGAACCGTCAGCCGGCCGACCACGCGGGCGTGATCGCCGGCCTCACGGCCAGGGGCGATGGCGGATCGCTTGGGCTCGCCAAGGCGATGCAGTCCGACTGGAGCGCGCGCCCGCGCTAGTGCCGCTTCACGTAGGAGCCGGGTGCGTCTTCCAGCACCGGCAGCGCGCCGTCGCCGGGGATGCGGGCGGGGACCTTCTCGCCCGCCTTTTCGCGGAGCCAGTTCTGCTCCCATTCCGGCCACCAGGAGCCAGGGAATTCCTTCGCGCCCTTCCACCACTCCTCGACCGTCTCGGTCGGGCTGTCGTTCAGCCAGTATTGGTATTTGTGGGCGGCCGGCGGGTTGATGACGCCCGCGATGTGGCCCGAGCCCGCGACCATGAAGCGAACGGGCCCCGAATAGAGCTTCGTTGCCTTGTAGACCGAGCGATAGGGCGCGATGTGGTCGTCGCGCGAGGATTGGAGGAAGACCGGGATCTTCACCTTGTGCAGGTCGAGCTTGACGCCGCCGAGCGTCATCTTCCCCTTGGCGAGCGCGTTGTTCATGTAGCATTCGCGCAGATAGAAGAGGTGCATGCGCGAGGGCATGCGCGTCGCATCTGCGTTCCAATAGAGCAGGTCGAACGGCATCGGGTCCTTGCCGAGCAAATAATTGTTCACGACGAAGGACCAGATGAGATCGTTCGCGCGCAGCATGTTGAAGGTCTGCGCCATGGCGGAGCCCTCCAGATAGCCGCCCGCGTCCTTCATCTGCTGCTCGAGCCCCTCGAGCTGCTCGTCGTCGATGAAGACCTGAAGGTCGCCCGCCTCGCTGAAATCGACCTGCGCGGCGAAGAACGTTGCGGACGCGATCCGGTCATCTCCCTTGGCCGCCATGTGGGCGAGCGTCGCGCCCAAGAGCGTGCCGCCGATGCAATAGCCGATCGCGTTCACCTGGCGCTGGCCGGTCGCCTTTTCGACAGCCTCCAGCGCGCCATAGATGCCTTCGATCATGTAGTCCTCGAAGGTCTTCTGGGCGAGGCGCTGGTCCGGGTTCACCCAGGACGCGACGAACACCGTGTAACCCTTTGCGACCATCCAGCGAATGAAGGAATTCTCCGGCTTCAGATCGAGGATGTAATATTTGTTGATCCAGGGCGGGAAGATCAGCAGCGGGCGCGCGTAGACTTCGTCCGTCGTCGGAGAGAATTGCAGCAACTGCAGAAGATCGTTCTCGAAGATGACCTTGCCCGGCGTGGTCGCAAGGTTGGTGCCGATCTCGAATTTGTCGAACGCGGTCTGCGCGATGTTGAGCTTGCCGTGGCCGCGCTTGAGGTCCGCGAGCAGATGCTCGAAGCCGTTCACGAGGTTCTCGCCGCTCGTGCGCAGCGTCTCTTTGATGACCTCGGGGTTCGTCACGACGAAATTGCTGGGCGAGATCGCGTCGGCGAACTGCTTCGTGAAGAAGTCGATCTTCTTGCGTGTCTTGGGGTCGAGCCCTTCGACGCCCTCGACGGTCTGATGCAGCCAGTTCGCGGTTAAGAGATAGGATTGCTTGATGAAATCAAAGATCTGCAATTCCTGCCATTCCGGTGCGCGGAAGCGCTTATCGCCGGGGCGGGGGCTGACGATCGGATCGACGTCCTGACCCATCAGGCGGCGGATCGCGCCCGACCAGAGCGTCACATAGTCCTTCCAGAGCGCGGTCTGGGCCTCGAGCGCCTGGGCCGGGTTCGCCATCAAGCGGGTCGTCAGCTCGATGAAGGCGCCCGCGATGTTCATCGGGTCGATCGGGCCGGCTTTTCGCACATCGGTGTCATGCGAGAGGAATTCGACCCACAGGCGCTGGCACTGGGTCGCCACTTTCATCATGTTGCGCGCGAATTCGGCTGGATCGGGCGCGTGGAAGTCAGCCGCCGCGACCGGGGCTGGCTTTGCGGGCGCCGGCCGTCCGGAGGGGGACGTCACGTGCGCCCCATCGTCCTTGTGCTTCGCCATGAGTCCGGCCTCCCTTGCGTGTAGCCGTGTTTTTCTAGAGGGATAGCGCTGGTCGAAACGACGTGGCAAGTGTGAACCGCGCTTGAGGAAACAATCGGGCCGGAAAGTTTTGTGACGTTCCGGACCTGTGATCGGCTTAGGAGGACCGTTCTATGGCGAATTCTTGGACCGCTCCGCGGACGGCCCGGATGGCGGCTGCCGTATTCGTGTGCGCCGCGCTCGGCGCTTGTTCGGCGGTGCCGGACTGGGCCAATCCGGGAGCCTGGGTCGGCTCGTCCTCGAGCGAGCCGGCGCCGACCGGGGAGTACCCTAATCTCTCGAACGTGCCTGAGCGTCCTGTCGAGGGGATGACGAGCGGCGAGCGGCGCGAGATCGAGGACAGCCTCATCGCCGATCGCGAACAGGCCCGGCACTCCGGCGAGGCGCTCAGGGGCGGCCAGGATACGCCCGCGCCGCCGCCGGCTCCCTCGACGCCCGGGACACCGGCTCCGGCCGCGGAAGGAGACGCGCCGGCGCCCGAGGACGCTCCCGTCACACCATAGGGGCCCAAACGCCTATCCCGGCGATAGGCGGCCCGCTATAAGGCTCAATCCTTCATTCGCCCGACTCAGCCAACACTTGCGGGCGACCAACAGCGTTTCGTCCCATGGCTCAGGAATTCCATCGCGTCCGGCATCTGCCCCCTTACGTCTTCGAGGAGGTGAACCGCCTCAAGGCCAAGGCCCGGGCCGCCGGCGAGGACGTGATCGATTTCGGCATGGGCAACCCCGATATGGCGACGCCGCCCCATATTGTGGAAAAGCTCGTCGAGACGGTGCGCGACCCGAAGACGCACCGCTATTCCGCGTCGCGCGGCATTCCGGGCCTCCGGCGCGCGATCGCGTCCTATTACGCGCGGCGCTTCGGGGTGAAACTGAACGCCGACAGCCAAGTCATTGCGACGCTTGGCTCAAAGGAGGGGTTCGCGAACCTTGCCCAGGCGATCACGACGCCGGGCGATGTGGTGCTGGTGCCAAACCCGGCCTATCCGATCCATGCCTTCGGCTTCATCCTGGCAGGCGCGGTTATCCGGCACGTGCCGGCGGCCACGCCCGAAGAATTCCTCGGGCGGCTCGACCTTGCGGCACGGCATTCGGTTCCCTCGCCCTCCGCGGTCGTCGTTTCCTATCCGTCCAATCCGACGGCGCAGGTCGTCGATCTCGATTTCTACCGCGAGATCGTCAAATTCGCGGAGCGATGGGACCTCTACATCCTCTCCGATCTCGCCTATGCCGAGATCTATTTCGACGGCAATCCGCCGCCCTCGATGCTGCAGGTGCCGGGCGCGATCGAGAGGACGATCGAGTTCAATTCGCTCTCGAAGACCTATTCGATGCCGGGCTGGCGGATGGGCTTTGCAGTGGGGAACGAGCGGCTGGTGGCGGCCCTCGCGCGCGTCAAATCCTATCTCGATTATGGCGCGTTCACGCCCGTGCAAGTGGCGGCGGCGGCCGCGCTCAACGGGCCGCAGGATTGCGTCGATGAGATCCGCGCGATCTACAAGGCGCGGCGCGATGTGCTCGTCGATTCGATGGGCCGGGCCGGATGGGCGATCCCCTCGCCCAAGGCCAGCATGTTCGCCTGGGCACCCGTGCCGGAAGCCTTCCGCGAGGTCGGCTCTTTGGAATTCTCCAAGCTCCTTCTTCAGCACGCGCAGGTCGCCGTCGCACCGGGCCTCGGCTTCGGCGAATACGGCGAAGGACACGTGCGGATCGCGCTCGTCGAGAACGAGCACCGGATCCGCCAGGCGGCGCGGAACGTGCGCAAATTCCTCCAATCCTCCCGCACCATCCTTGGCAACGGACCCGTGCCGCAGGAGGCCGCGCGGTGAGGCCACCGTTGCGCGTGGGATTGGCCGGTCTCGGCACGGTTGGGATCGGAACGCTCCGCCTCCTCACGCATAACGGTGCGCTCCTCGCCGAGCGGGCCGGCCGGCCCATCATCGTGACGGCACTTTCGTCGCGCACGCGCGCCAAAGCCGGCGCCGAAGAGGAAGGCCGCGTCTGGTACGACGACCCCGCCCAGATGGCGAAGGCGAGCGACCTCGACGTCATCATCGAGGTGATCGGCGGGACGGACACGGCGCGCAGCGTGATCGAGACCGCAATCGCGAGCGGCAAGCATGTCGTCACCGCCAATAAGTCGCTCCTCGCCGAGCACGGGCTCCACCTCGCGCGGCAGGCCGAGGCGAAGGGCGTCGCGCTCGCCTTCGAGGCGGCGGTTGCGGGCGGCATTCCGATCATCAAGGCGATCCGCGAGGGGCTCGTCGCCAACCGGCTGTCGAGCGTCATCGGCATCCTGAACGGCACCTGCAACTACATCCTCACGCAAATGGAGACGAGCGGGCGCGCGTTCGAGGCGGTGCTCGCCGAGGCGCAGGCGCTCGGCTACGCGGAGGCGGATCCCACGCTCGATGTCGGCGGCACGGACACCGCGCACAAGCTCGCGCTGCTGACGAGCCTGGCCTTCGGCGCCGAGGTCGATCTGGACGGCGTCTCGGTCGAGGGCATCACCAAGATCACGCCGGTCGACATCGCGTTCGCGGGCGAGCTTGGCTATCGCATCAAGCTGCTCGGCATCGCCGCACTCACCGAGGACGGCGTGCTCCAGCGCGTCCATCCCGCGATGGTGCCGCGCGACACGCCGCTCGGCGATGTGGGCGGCGTCTTCAACGCAGTCGTGACGGAAGCCGATGCGGCCGGCCGCTCAGTGTTCGAGGGGCGGGGCGCGGGACCGGGGCCCACGGCCTCCGCCGTCGTTTCCGATCTCGTCGACATCGCGCGGGGCCGCGTGATGCCGCCGTTCGTCACGCCCGTGGAGAAGCTCGTCAAGCGCCCGCGCGCCGCGCTCGATGATCATGTGGGGCCCGCCTATTTGCGCATCAGCGTGCTCGACAAGCCGGGCGTGCTTGCGATGGTCGCCTCGCGGCTCGCGGCGCAGAACGTCTCCATCGAGAGCATGATCCAGCGCGGCCGGGCGCCCGGCGGCGCAGTCTCCATCGTCATGCTCACGCACGACGCGCGCGAGGGCGATCTGCGCCGCGCGCTCGAGGCGATCGCGGCGGAAGAAGCCGTCGTCGAGAAGCCCTGCATGATCCGGATCGAGCGGCCGGACGAGACACCGGTGCCGTGATGTGTCCCCTTTCGCCCCAAACCCTTTGAAAAGACGCGGAGTCCCCGATGCCAAAATCGACAAAGTCGCTGGAGCGGACATTAACGCTGGAACTGGCGCGGATCACGGAGGCGGCAGCCATCGCCGCGGCGCGGCTGATCGGGCGGGGGGATGAAAAGGCGGCGGACCAGGCCGCAGTCGATGCGATGCGCGAGGCGCTCAACGGCATCGACATCGACGGGACGGTCGTCATCGGCGAGGGCGAGCGCGACGAGGCGCCGATGCTCTATATCGGCGAGAAGGTCGGAACGGGCCTTGGCCCCAAGGTCGATATCGCGCTCGATCCGCTGGAGGGAACGACGCTCACCGCGAAGGCCATGGCGAACGCGCTCGCGGTGGTCGCGATCGCGGAGGGCGGAACGCTGCTCCATGCGCCCGATGTCTACATGGACAAGATCGCGATCGGCGGCGGGTATCCCGAAGGCATCATCCAGCTCGACGCCGATCCGGCGGACAACATCAAGGCGCTGGCGAAGGCGAAAGGCTGCCGGACGGACCAGATCACGGCCTGCATCCTCGACCGGCCGCGCCACAGCGCGCTCATCCAGAAAGTCCGCGCGACGGGCGCCGCGATCCGGCTGATCCCGGACGGCGATATCGCGGGCGTCATCAACACGGCCGATCCCGCGACGGGCATCGACATCTATATCGGCATCGGCGGCGCGCCCGAAGGCGTGCTGGCGGCGGCGGCGCTGCGGGCCGTCGGCGGGCAGTTCCAGGGGCGGCTGCTCTTCAAGGACGACGATGAACGCGCCCGCGCGCACCGGATCGGCATCACCGATCTCGACAAGGTTTATCTGCGCGACGAGCTCGCCTCGGGCGATGTCATGTTTGCCGCGACCGGCGTCACCGATGGCTCGATGCTCGACGGCATTCACGAGGTCGGCGGGTTCGTGACGAGCCACAGCGTCATCATGCGCTCGAAGACGAAAACCGTGCGCTGGATCAAAGCGCGCCACGTGCCGAAGAACATGGAGTCCTAGACCGCGATGTTCGCCGGCGTCGCGCGCTCCGTCACCGGCCGCGCCTGGCGGCTGCGCGAGATCGACGATCGCCTGGCGCTCGCGCATGCGCAGCGCCTTGCCGTGCCTGACATCGTCGGCCGGCTGCTGGCGGCGCGCGGGGTCGCGCTGGAGGAGGGCGCGCGGTTCCTCGATCCGCGCCTGCGCGAGGCGATGCCGGACCCCTCCTCGCTCGCCGACATGGACAAGGCCGCCGAACGCCTCGCCGATGCGATCGAGGGACACGAGAAGGTTGCCGTCTTCGGCGACTACGACGTGGACGGCGCAACCTCGAGCGCGCTGCTGGTGCGCTATTTCCGCGCGCTGGGGCAAGGGGTCCGCGTCTACATTCCCGACCGGTTCGCGGAGGGCTACGGCCCCAATCCGCGCGCGATGCAGTTGCTGGCGGGCGAGGGGGCGAAGCTCGCGATCACGGTCGATTGCGGGACGGTCGCGACATCCTCGCTCATCGCGGCGCGCGAGGCGGGGCTGTCCGTCATCGTCTGCGATCACCATGCGCCGGGGGAGACCCTTCCGCCCGCGCACGCGATCGTCAATCCGAACCGGCTGGACGACCGCTCGGGCTGCGGGCAATTGGCGGCAGTAGGCGTGACGTTCCTGCTGCTCGTCGCCGTCAACCGGCTGCTCAGGCGGCGCGGCTATTTCACGCCGGAGCGGGCCGAGCCCGACCTCCTCTCGCTGCTCGATCTCGTCGCGCTCGGCACCGTGTGCGACGTCGCGCGGCTGACCGGGATCAATCGCGCGCTGGTGGCGCAGGGGCTCAAGGTTCTCTCGGCGACGCGCAATACAGGCCTTGCGGCGCTGCGTCAGGCGGCAGGCGCCAGCGGGGCCGCGAGCGTTTATGAGCTGGGCTTTCTCCTGGGGCCCCGGATCAACGCGGGCGGGCGCGTCGCGCACGGGGCGCTGGGCGTTAGGCTCCTGACGACCGAGGACGAAGCGGAGGCCGCCGCGCTCGCGCGCGAGCTCGACGGGCTCAACCGCGACCGCCAGACGATCGAGGCGGGCGTCCTCGATGACGCGATCGCCGATTGCGAGCGGCGCGCGCTGGGCGAGGGGCTGGTCGCGGCGTCGGGCGAGGGTTTCCATCCGGGCGTCGTCGGCATCGTCGCGGGGCGGCTGCGCGAGCGCTATGCGAAGCCCGCCTTCGTGTTCGCGGAACAAGGCGGCCTCGCGCGCGGCTCGGGCCGCTCGGTGCCAGGCGTCGATCTGGGCGCGGCGGTGCAGGACGCCGTCGCCGCCGGCCTTGCCGTCAATGGCGGGGGCCACGCGATGGCGGCGGGCGCGACGGTCGAGCGCGGCCAGATCGATCCATTCCTGCGCTTCCTCTCCGACCGCCTCGCGCCCCAGGTGACGGGCGCCCGCGCGCTCCTCGATCTCGATCTCGAGGGGCTCGTCTCGGGCGCGGCGGTGACGGGATCGCTCGCCGACGGGATCGCGCGCGTCGGCCCGTTCGGCGCCGGCAACCCGGAGCCGCTGTTCGTGTGCGCCGATGCGCGGGTGGTGAACGGCTCGATCGTCGGCCAGGACCATGTCCGCGCGATCCTCACCGGATCGGACGGCGCGCGTATTTCCGGCATCGCCTTTCGCGCGGCGGATACGCCGCTTGGAGAGGCCCTGCTCCAGCGCCAGGGGCGGCCGCTCCACGTGGCCGGGCGGATCACGCGGGACCGCTTCGCGGGCGGCGACAAGGCCCAGCTTCAGATCGTCGATGCGGCGCTTGCCTGAGGCGCCGCCAAAGACTTGCCAAGGGGGGAGCGCGCCTCTATGTAGCGCCCCTCAGGCGCCCTTCGTCTATCGGTTAGGACTCCAGATTTTCAATCTGGCAAGAGGGGTTCGACTCCCCTAGGGCGCGCCATTTCCAGACAAGCCATCGACTATGGGTCTCGACCGGGCAGGGTCCTGGTCATGGACCGATCATGACGACGATCGGCCCGTTCGCTCCAATGCGGACGCTTTGAGGGCCGCCTCGTGACTGCTCGAATTTCGCCGAAGGCGGTCATTCGCACTGGACTGTCGGCTACGCGCACGCAAGGCTACGCTTGAATGCGTGGGATCAGGCGGCTCTTTTAGGCCCAAGGTCAGCCGTCCTCCCCATCTCGAACGATGCCTGGCGTGCGGGGAGTTTGATCATGCCGCCGATCCGGGTGGTCGCGCTGGATAAATTGGCGCAGCCCTTCGTCCGTGGCCGGATCAAAGATCGAACGCAGCACGCATTCGGCCTCAATCCGCAAGCCTTCAGAGAGCGGCTGGCCGTACCCGCGCATGGCGGCTTCCTTGTCGGTGCGCATGGCCGGTTGAGGAAGGCCCGCGAGAAATTCAGCCAGCTGCAGCGACCGCTCAAGAGAGGTTCCTGAAGGCACGATTTCGTTTGCCAGGCCGATGCGCAATGCCTCCTCGGCGTCAATCACACGTCCGGTAAGAATCAGCTCCATTGCCCGTCCCATCCCTACGATGCGGGGTAGCCGCTGCGTGCCGCCGTCCGCCAGACCGATGTTCCATCGGCGGCACGTCACGCCGAAGGACGCATGCGCCTCAACGATGCGAATGTCTGCAAAGCAGGCCCATTCCAGTCCGCCCGCATAGGCGACGCCGTTCACAGCGGCAATGATGGGCTTGTAGATGTCGGTCCATCGGCTTGGACCAAGCATGCCTGGCGCCTCGCCGCGCACGTGCGCATCGATTTCGGTTTCCGATTTGGGCAGAAGGTCACGCGCGGCCTTCAGGTCGCCGCCCGCGCAGAAGGCCTTATCCCCGGTCCCGGTGATGATGGCCACGAGAGCATCCTCTTCGTCGCGAAACCGGGTCCAGGCCGCGATCAGTTCGGCATGCGTGACCGGACCAATGCAGTTGCGCGCTTCCGGCCGGTTGAAGCGGATGATGGCCGCGGAGCCGATCCGCTCATAGGCGATATGTGAGAACTCCATAGCCAGCGCACTCCCAGCGAATAGGTTCTCGCGCTTGGCGCAACCATTGCCCCGCCATACGCGCGGTGCAATTAGACCTTATCAGCGGTGGAAGTATGGCCGTACGCGGTTATCGAGTCCACCATCCCAGTCAGAGTCAGTCGTGGCCAGAATAAATTGCTTGCCAACGTCCGCTTAGGGCCAAAGAGTGCCTGAACCTGCCGTGGGATCACTGTCCGGCGTTAAGCGGACACCGGACGGCTTGCAAGAACGCCCAAAGATAAATCGGACAAGCAACGCTATCGGCATTGCCAATTTTGTCCTGTCGGGCGCGCCATTTCCGTCCCGCTGGCGGCGGCGGTGCCGCGTGGTAAATTCGCGGCCATGACAGATCGATGGACCGTCGCGACGCTGCCCGGCGGGTTTCCCGCGGCCGAAATCTCGAACCTTGATGTCGCGCGCGATGCGGCCGACGCGGCGACGGGCGCGCGCCTGCGTTCGCTGCTCGCCGAATACGGCGTGCTCTGCGTGCGGCAGACGGCGCCGCTCGACGATGCGGGGCTGCGCGCGCTCGTCCAGATGATCGGGCCGATCAAGACGCCTCTCGCGCGCGCGCGCGACGGCGGCATGCTCCCCTATAGCGACGAGCGGCAGATCATCGATGCGGGCTTCGTGCTGACGGCGGAATTGCGCCAGCAGCTCGGCGATCTCTCGTTCGGGGGCGATGATCTGCGGCCCGGGCTCTTTCAGTTTTTCCACACCGATGATTCCTATACGGAGCAACCGGCCGAGGCGACGGTGCTGCACGCGCGCGAGCTGCCAAACGGGCCCGGCGGCGATACGGAATTCATCGACATGCGCGCGGCGTTCGCGGCGCTGGCGCCGGCGGAGCAGGCGCGGCTGATCGGCCTTCGGGCGGTTCACGCCTATAATAATCGCGGGGCCTTCCCGCCGCGCCCGCCGGCGAAGGGGCCGCTCGAGGCCCTCGTCGATGTCGCCCATCCCGTAGTGCGGCGCCACAGCGTGACAGGCCGGGCCGCGCTCTATTTCGATCTCGACCGCGCGACCCATATCGAGGGGCTCAGCGAGGCGGAGGGTCGCGCGCTGCTGCAATCTCTGCAAACCCGCGCGGAGGAAACCGCGCCGCGCTACAGCCATCGCTGGCGCGCGCATGACGTGCTCGTGTGGGACAATGTGAGCGTCCAGCACCGCGCGCGCGGTGATTTCCCGGTCGGGGAACCGCGCCGCTTCTGGCGCTACATGGTCGCGGGCGAGGTTCCCGAGGCCTTTGGGGCGTGAGCGCCGCCGCCAAGAGAATGCCGTTACCCCCGCACCTGCGCGAAGACGGGAATCGACTGGCTGCCGAAGGGGGCGATTCTGCCAGGATCATAACCGCTGTTGGGTGAGGCGATCCGCAGCAATGGCTCCAGCGCATTCTGCCCGCCGAGGAGGGCGGCGAGGGCGCCGTCGTCCACCGCGCGGAAGCGCTCCTGCAGTTTCTCCAGGCACCAGACGCGGTATTGCGAGGTCGGCACGGCGCGATAGGGCGCGCCCTGGATGACCATCTCGTAGCTCTTATCGCCGCGCGCCCACGCGTCCGCGTTCGCGCAGAGCGCCTGAAGATGCGTCTCGCCGATCTCCTTGACGAGCGGGAGGAGATCGTCCGGCACGCCCGCGACGAGCGGGCCGTCCACGCGCGAGGCGCGCGCGTTCCAGAGGCGATAGACCCATTCGCTGACCGCGGGTGCCGTCTCGCGCATGATGACGCCGGGCGCGGGGTCCATCGCGAAATGGCGAAAGAGCGGACCGAAGAGACCAATGTCGGCGAGGGTCGGGCGGCCGCCGAAGAGGAACGGGCGGGTTTCGAGGATCCGCGTGAGGAGCTTCAGGAGGGTGACATAGCCGCCCTCGACGTTCGCGCGCGTCTCGGGCGTCACGCCGTCGCGATCGACGAAATTGGATTTCTGGCGGCGCTCCGTGCGCCAGCGCTTCAGCCAGCCGGGGATCGGCACATCCGGCGCGATCTCATCGGTGATCTGGCGCGCGAGGAGCGTGGCGCTCACGGGATAGCTCCAGCGGAAATGCATCGCCGGGCGCCAGAGCCATTCATCCGCATAGTCTTCGATCAGCCGGCAGAGGAATGCCTGAACCGGATCGGCAGGCAGGATCGGGGGTTCTGGATAGTGCGTCTCGAACCAGTCGATCATCGGGCTCGTGTCGGTCATCCAGCGCCCGTCGGCGAGCTCGATCGCGGGCATCTGCCGCGCGCCGACCTTTTCGGGGATGCGCTTTGTAAAATCCTCGACCGACATCGAGCGATAGGTGAAGGGAATCTCCTTGTAGCGGAGATAGCCTTCCATTTTTCCGGTGAAATAGGAGACCTTCAGGCCGTAGAGCGTCGTCATGGTGTTCTCTCCCGGCGCGGATTAAGAGCGGCGCCGCACGGCCCCGTCAAATCGTGGGAGGCGCGCCGCACGAACCGTCCTTGCGCGGAGCGTCGCGGAAATGAGGCCTCTTCAAAAGAGGTGCGATCAGGTCTTCGCCTTTGCCGCGCGCTGCACTAAGGTCCCGCCGCAGTCATCGGCCAAGCAGCGGGGCCTCTTCATGAAATTCATTGGCGCGAGCCTTCTTTGCCTCGGACTCGCCCTGCCGGGAGCCGCCGTCGCGGCCACTGTCGCGGCGGCCCCCACCGAGGGCGTCGAGCGCGCGCCGCTGCCCGAACTTGAGACTGAATCGCGTCACATCGAGGCCGTGGTCGATGGCGTCATCCCGACGCTGTTGACGGCGCGTCATGTTCCGGGCGCCGTGATCGCGGTTGTCCGGCGCGACGGCACGCTGCTCGTCAAGGGCTATGGGCTCGCCGATATCGGCACGGGAACGCCGGTCGATGCGAATGACACGCTGTTTCGCGTCGCCTCGGTCTCGAAACTCATCACTGCGACCGCTGTGATGCAGATGGTCGAGCTCGGCCGGCTGGTGCTCGATGCCGATGTCGAGCGATACGTGCCGGACATCGAGCTCTGGCCGCGTCAATCTTCGCCCGTGACCGTCCGCCAGTTGCTCACCCACACACCCGGGTTCGACGACCGATTCGTGCGCGGCATCGCGCCCTTGGGCGCGCTCGACATTCCGCTGCGGATCTACCTTGCCGACAACATCCCGCCGCGCGTGATGCCGAGCGGATCGCTGATCTCCTATTCCAATCACGGCTACGCGCTGCTCGGACGGCTGGTCGAGGCGGCGAGCGGGGAGGAGCTGCGCTCCTATTTCGCGGGGCGCATCTTCCGCCCGCTCGGCATGAGCCGCTCGCGCTTCGGCGTGCCGCTGCCCGTGCCGTCCACGATGGCGACGCCCTACAAGGAGGACGCGCAGGGCGTGCTCCGGGCACGGAGCTTCGATCAATGGTACATGTGGCCGGCCGCCGAATTGGTGACGACGGGCGCGGACATGAGCCGCTTCATGCTCTCGATGCTCAACGACGGCAAAGGGCTGATGCATCCTCAAACCGCCCAGCAGATGATGGCGACGCAGATGCGCAACGCCCCCGATCTGCCGGGCTGGACGTTCGGGTTCAAGGAGCGCCTGCGCGACGGCTATCGCGCGATCGGCCATGACGGATCGCTCGCGGGGTTCGGCGCCGAGTTGATGCTGATCCCGGAAGTGGGCGCTGGCTATTTCGTCGCAACGAACAAGGACTTCGACCCCGTCTTCTTCCGCGCGGTCGAGGATGCGATGTTCGCGGAATTCGCGCCGCCGAAGGAGGACGCGAGCCTTGCCGCGCTCGATGCGGGATCGCAGGCAAACGCCGAGCGCGTCGCAGGCAGCTATCATCCCAATCGCAACGTGCGGTTCGATTTCATGCGGCTCGGCCGGCTGATCCAGGAGGCGCACCTGGTCGCCGGCGTCGGCGGCTCGCTCATTCTCGACCGGCCGCGGAGCGCGGGCGGCGCGCTGACGTTCCTGCCGACCGCGCCAGGGCTGTGGACGAACGCGCGGGAGCAGATCTCGCTGCGCGTGCTGGGCGATCCAGGCGAGGCGGACCGCATCTCCATCGGGCCGTGGGTCTATGACCGCACCACCTGGTTCGAGCAGGCGGGTGTTCAATATTCCTATGTCATGCTGACGGCGTTCCTGGGCGTTTTGTGCGTGCTCGTCTGGGGCGTGCACGGCCCCTTGATGCGGATGCTGGGCGAGGCGCACATCACGGTCTATCCGACGGAGTTGCGGGTGCTGGGCATCTTCACGGGCGGGCTCGTGATGACGTTCCTGCTCGGCACGCTCGTGCTCCTTTCGACCACCGATCCCTTCGAGATCATCGTCGCACCGCCCTCGCTCCTCTACGGGCTCGCGTGGTTCCCGGTGATCCTGGCGCTCATCACGGTTCCCTTGGGCGTTCTCGTCTATCGCACGGCGACGGCGGATGGCGTCGACCGCCCGCTCGCGCGCGCGGCGAGCGCGTTGCCGCTTCTGGCCGCGCTGATGACGATCTATTTCGCGCTCCTGTGGAACCTGACGCCCTGGGGGCTTTGACGGGTGGCCGCGGACGGCATCTCCGCGCTGCGCCGCCTGATCGCGGAGGCGGAGCGGATCGTCGCCTTCACCGGGGCTGGCATTTCCACCGAAAGCGGCATTCCCGATTTTCGCAGTCCCGGTGGCCTTTGGACGCGGATGAAGCCGATCGATTTCCGCGATTTCGTAGCCTCGGCGGACGTGCGCCGCGAGGCGTGGCGGCGGCGCTTCGAGGGCAAGGATTTCCTCGAGGGTGTCCAACCCAATGACGGGCACCGCGCGCTCGCCCAGCTGATCGCGCGGGGGCAGGCGAGCGCGATCATCACGCAGAATGTCGACGGGCTGCATCAGGCGGCGGGCGTTTCGGGCGAGCGCGTCATCGAGATCCACGGCAATGCGAGCTATGCGACGTGCCTTGCCTGCGGGCTGCGGCACGAGATCGCCGAGATCCGCGAGCATTTTCTTGCGACCGGCGATCCGCTCGATTGCCGAACCTGCGGGGGGATCGTCAAAGCCGCGACCATTTCGTTCGGCCAGGCGATGCCCGAGGCCGAAATGGCGCGGGCCCAGGAGGAGGCGAGGGCCTGCGACCTCTTCCTCGCCATCGGCTCCTCGCTGGTCGTCTATCCGGCCGCCGCCCTGCCGGCGCTGGCCAAGCGGGCGGGGGCCAAACTCGTCATTCTTAACCGGGAAGCAACCGGTCTCGATGGAGAAGCGGATCTGGTCCTTCATGCCGAGATCGGACCCGCGCTCAGGGCGGCGATCGCGTCCTCCTGAACGGCGTTGCCGGGCGCCCCAAAACGCCTTAAGCACAGGCTTCACCCGCGATTGAACGATTTTCTGGAGGTTCGCCCCGTGACCCGCACCGTTCGCCTCGACGACGACAAGGAAGACGAAAAGCCGACGGCGCCCGCGCTCTTCACCGCCATTCCCCAGGCGCTGTTCAAGGCGCGCACCGTGCTCATTTTCGGCGAGATCGACATGAAGCTCGCCGAGCGCGTGACGGCGCAGCTCCTCGCGCTGGACGCGGAGGGCGAAGGTGCGATCAAGGTCGTCGTCAATTCGCCGGGGGGCCATGTGGAATCGGGCGACACGATCCACGACATGATCAGCTTCGTGAAATCGCCGGTGCTGATGATCGGCACGGGCTGGGTGGCGAGCGCGGGCGCGCATATCTATCTCGCGGCCGACAAGAAGAACCGCTTCTGCCTGCCGAATACGCGTTTCCTCCTCCATCAGCCGATGGGCGGCATGCGGGGCCCCGCGTCCGACATCTCGATCGAGGCGGAAGAGATCCTCAAAATGCGCGAGCGCATCAACCGCATCATCGCACGCGAGACCGGCCAGCCGCTTGAGAAGATCGCCGAAGACACCGACCGGAATTTCTGGATGTCGGCGGAACAGGCGAAGGCCTACGGCATGGTCGCCAAGATCATCGAATCGATCACCGCGCTCGACTGAGGGCCAACGTCATGGCGCCGTGGTGGCAAGGCGCGGTCGTCTATCAGGTCTATCCGCGCAGCTTCGCCGACAGCGACGGCGACGGCATCGGCGACCTTTCGGGCATCGAGGGCAAGCTCGACTATATCGCGGCGCTGGGCATCGATGCGGTGTGGCTCTCGCCCGTCCATCCCTCGCCCAACCGCGATTTCGGCTATGACGTCGCCGATTTCATGGACATCGACCGCGCGATGGGCGGGCGCAAGGCGTTCGACGCGCTGCTGAAGGCGGTGCATCAGCGCGGCCTCAAGCTCATCCTCGATGAGGTCTTGAGCCACACGTCCGATCTTCATCCCTGGTTCCAGGAATCGCTGAAGGACCGCACCAACCCCAAAGCCGATTGGTATGTTTGGGCCGAGCCGCGGCTCGACGGCACGGCGCCCAATAATTGGCTGAGCGTCTTCGGCGGGCCGGCGTGGTCGTACTTTCCGACGCGGCGGCAATATTACTTCCACAAATTCCTCAAAGAGCAGCCCAAGCTCAATCTGCGGAACCCACACGCGCGGGGGGCCGCGATGGACGTGCTGCGCTATTGGCTGGACGCAGGCGTCGACGGGTTCCGGCTCGATGTCGCCAATTCCTTCCTGCACGACGATCAGCTGCGCGACAACCCGCCGGTGCCGCTGGACGAGCGCACGGCCCATCATTGGGCGCACGCGCCGCATCTTCAGAAGCGCACGCGCGACAGCAATCTGCCGGAGAATCGCGCGATCCTCGATGAGATCCGCGCGCTCGCAGCGCCTTATCCCGACGCCTTCGTGTTCGGCGAATTCTCCGAGGCGCCGGAGCTGCTCGGCCATTTCGCGGGCGCCGAGCACGGGCTCCACTCCGGCTATACGTTCACCTATCTCGATGACCGCAGCTTCAAGCCCGCGATCTTTGCTCAGCACACGGCGTTTCTGGAATCGATCGCGGGGCTGTGGCCGTGCATCACCTTCTCGAACCATGACGTGCCGCGCACCGTCACGCGCTATGGGCGGGCGGACCGCGACGATGCTCTGGCGAAGCTCGCGCTGGCACTGCTCGTGACGCTCAAGGGGACGGCGCTCCTCTATCAGGGCGAGGAACTGGGCCTTGGCGACGGGCCGATCGCGCTCGATCAGATTCGCGATCCGGTCGGCAAGCTCTATTTCCCCTATTCGAAGGGACGCGATCCCTGCCGCACGCCGATGCCGTGGCGGAGCGATGCGCCGCACCTCGGCTTTTCATCGGGCGCGCCGTGGCTGCCGATGGCGCCCGCGCATCGCGACCAGGCGGTCGACCGGCAGGCGGGGGATTCGCAATCGGTCCTCAGTTTCTCGCGCGCGCTCATCGCCTGGCGGCGGGGCGAGGACGCGCTCCGCCATGGCGGGATCGCGATGATCGAGGCGAGCGAGCAGATCCTCGCCTTCGAGCGGGCGGCTTCGGGCGCGGCGATCGGGTGCTATTTCAACCTTTCCAAGGACCCCGCGAGCGTCACGCTCGGCCCGCGCGCGGACTGGGCGCCTAGCGGCTTTTCGGTCGGCGAGGTCCCGCGCGAGGGCGGAACGCTTCGCTTGGGCCCGCGTTCGGCCTATTTTTGCGCAAAGCCCCGTTGAGAGGAGAGGCGCATGTCTGACACCGACGCCGTCGTCAGGGTCGATCACCCGGCCGAGGGGATCGCGCGGATCGCGCTCCACAAGCCGGAGAAGCGCAACGCGTTCGATCCGGCGATGCGGGCGGCGGTGGCGGCGGTGTTCGAGCGCGTGCTCGGCGATGACGCGGTCAAGGTCATCATCTTCACGGGTTCGGGCGGCGTCTTCTCGGCGGGCGGCGATGTCGCCTCGATGGGCACGGAGACCGAGCTCACCGGTTCGCGCCGCATGGCCGGCAATCACGCCTTCTGCCGCATGCTCTATCGCAGCGACAAGCCGATCATCGCGGCGGTCGAGGGGTTCTGCGTCGGCGCGGGCGCGGGGCTGGCGCTCCTCTCGGATGTCATCATCGCGGGCGAGGGCGCGGCGATCGGCTTTCCGTTCGTCAAGCTCGGCCTTGCGCCCGATTACGGCATCGCCTTCACGCTGCCGCAGCGCGCGGGCATCGGCGTGGCCAAGATGCTCGCCTTCACGGGGCGGATCGTCAAAGCGGGCGAAGCACGCGCGCTCGGGCTCTTCGATCAGGTGGTGCCCGATAGCGACGTGCAGGCGGCGGCGCTCGCGCTTGCGGAGGAGATGCGCGCGCAATCGGCGCACGGCATCGCGCTCACCAAGCGGCTGTTCCAGAACGCGCCCATCAGCTTTGAAAGCTCGCTCGATCTCGAGCGCACCGCGCAGACGCTCGGCATGGTGAGCGCCGATCACAAGGAAGGCGTTGCGGCCTTCAAGGAAAAGCGCAAGCCGCGCTTCAGCTAGCGCCGGTCCATCCTTCGAGACGCCCTTTCGCCTCACCCTGAGGAGCGCCAGCGTCTCGAAGGGCGAGGCGAAAGGCCTCCTCAGGATGAGGTGAGCGATTGCGGCCTTAGCCTCGATCGAGCGCCTTCAGAAGCGCCTCGAGCGGGAGGAGCACGCAGGCATGGCGGCTCTTGTGCGCGGCGGCGGGTTCGAGCGCTGAAAACTCCGCGAACGGCGGGGCGGGCGGGGCGGCCGCTTCCTTCAGCATGCGGAGGACATCTTCCTTCAGCGCGGTGATCGCGGCGCCGTTCGCGCCCACCGCGTGCGCGCCGAGGATGGCGGCCGAGGCCTGTGCCAACACGCAGGCTTTCGTGTCGTGCGCGAGGGCGGTGATGGTTCCCTCCGCATCCAGCGCGACATCGATCGTGCAGCGGTCGCCGCAGATGGGGTTATCGGCCCGCGCGGTCGCGCTCGGTTCCGCGAGGCGCCCCGCGCCCGCCGCCCCGGCGGCAAGGGCAAGGAGCGCGCGCTGATAGATCGCATCGTTCATGCGCCGCTCAGCCGCGCGCGGGCCGCCTCCAGTGCCTCAGGCGTGTCGAGATCGTAGAGGATGCCCGGATTGTCGATCTCCACCTCGCAGAGCGAATCCGCCGCCTCGCCCAGCAACTCCTTGGCGCCCTTATCGCCCGTGAGGCGCATCATCTCGGGCACGAAGCTCCGGGCCCAGAGGATCGGGTTGCCGCGCTTGCCGCCCCGCGTCGGCACGCAGATCGCGCGGCCCTCGATCGGTGCGAAGGCCGCGATCAGCCGGTCAATGTCGCGGGCGGTGACTTCCGGCATGTCGCCGAGGCAGACCAGTACACCGTCACACTCATCGGGAAGGGCGCCGAGCCCCGCCCTCAGCGAGGCGCTGAGGCCCGAGGCCGCGTCCGGCGAGGGAACGAAGGTCACGGCTTCGCTTCCCGCTGCGTCGCGGATCGCGGCGTCCGCCTCGCCGGTGACGACGATGATGGGGCGGGCGGCGCTCGTGCGGATCTGATCGAGCGTGCGGCGGATGACGGGCGTGCCCCCCAGATCGAGCAGCAATTTGTTCGCGCCCATGCGGCGCGAGAAACCCGCAGCGAGGACGAGGGCGGCGATCTTTGGCGCGCGGGGCGCAGCGGCGGGAACTTCGCGCGGCTGCGGGCGCGTGTGGATTTCTTTCAGCAGCCCGCCGACGCCCATCGCGGCGATGGCGGCGCCGTCCAGCGGCAGGTCCGCGATCAGGCGCTCCAGCACCCAATCGAAGCCGTTGCGCTTGGGCGAGCGCGCGCAGCCGGGAAGGCCGATGACGCGCGCTTCGCCGAGGCGGCCGAGCAGCAGCAGATTGCCGGGATCGACCGGCATGCCGTAGCGCTCGATCGTGCCGCCGGCCGCAACGAGGCCGGCCGGTACGACGTCGCGGCGGTCGATCGTTGCCGAGGCGCCGAAGAGGAGGATCAGATCGGGCGCTTCGCCCGCCGCGTCCTTGAGGGCGCCCGCGATGGCGGCTTCATCATGCGCGCAGCGGCGCTCGGATGCGATGGCATTGCCGAGCGCCTCCAGCCGCGCCGCCAAGACCGCGCGGTTCTTCTCAAGGATCGAGGGTTTCGTCGCCGGCAGCGCGGTCGAGATCAGCGCGATCTTTTTCGATCCGAACGGCGCGACGGCGATGGCGCCCGAGCCAGCCGCGCGCTCGGCGGCGGCGAGCGCTTCTTCCGGTGCCGCGAAGGGGATGATCTTGATGGTCGCGACCATCTCGCCGGCGGCGACCGCGTCGAACGGCGTGCCGGTCGCGACGGTCAGGCTTTCATCGATGGCGTTCATGGCGGCGATGCGCGCCTGATCGATGGTGAGAACGCCCGGCGCCGTCGCATAGAGATTGACGCGGCCGGTGAAGGGCGCGGCCCGGCGCAGATGCGCACCGGCCAGCGCCGCTGCCAGGCGATCCGCCGCCTCGTCTTCATGCACGTCGCCGGGCGCGAGGCGCGCGGCGATCACCGTGTCGCGGCCGGCCGCGCGGAAGGCCGCGCAATCTTCCTCGGTGAGGCGGTGGCCCTTCTTCAGCGTGCGCTCGCCCAGCCGTTCCGCGTGGGCGAGGATCGCGCCCGCCGCCTCCGCGACCGGGATCGCGCCGAATTCCATCAGCCCTCCGCGCGGCGCAGGACCGCGATCATCTGGGCAAGGATCGAGACCGCGATCTCCGCCGGCGTCACCGCGCCGATGGCAAGGCCGATCGGGCCCTTGATGCGCGCGA
Source organism: Alphaproteobacteria bacterium (assembly GCA_016124385.1). Taxonomy (GTDB): domain Bacteria; phylum Pseudomonadota; class Alphaproteobacteria; order Micropepsales; family Micropepsaceae; genus JACADY01. The sequence goes on from WGNU01000006.1 coordinate 172,890, forward strand.
GCGTCGTGGCGTCGAAGCCATGGGCGGTCAGGCGATCGAGCCGCTTGGCATGCGTCTTCTTCGAGCCGAGCGCGCCTATATAGAAGGCTTCGCTTCTCAAGGCGACGGCGAGGGCGGGATCGTCGAGCTTTGGATCGTGCGTCAGCGCGACGAACGCCGTGCGGTGATTGATCGCGCGCGTCTTCAAGGCCTCGTCCGGCCAGGCGGTGAGGAGGGTGAGGCCGGGAAAGCGTTCCTCGGTCGCGAAAGCCGTGCGCGGATCGATGATCGTGACGCGGAAGCCCGCGAGCGCGGCCATGCGGCTCAAGGGCTGGGCGATGTGGACGGCGCCGACGATGAGGAGTTCGAGCGGCGGGTTATAGGGCGTGAGCATCGTTGCCGCGCCGTCTTTCTCGACGATCCGGGCCTTGTCGAGCCGGAGCGCCTCGCGCGCATCCTCCGCCAACGGATCATCTTTGTCGCCGGCCGTGATGAGGCGGGCGGCGGCCGTCGTCATGTCGCTCGCGAGCACGACCGCGCGGCCGGCGCGGCGCGCCGCGTTGAGGGCCAGGAGCGTTTCGCGCTTCACGTGACGGGCTCGATGAAGATGTCGATCTCGCCGCCGCAGGCAAGGCCGACCGCCCAGGCCTCATCGTCGGTGACGCCGAAATGGAGCGTGCGCGGCTCGCCCAAGCCGATCACGTCCAGCGCCTCGCCGACGACCGCGCCCTCGACGCAGCCGCCCGAGACAGAGCCGACGAAGCGCGAATCCTCGCGGATCGCGAGCTGGCTGCCGGCCTGGCGGGGCGAGGAGCCCCAAGTGCGCACGACGGTCGCGAGCGCGACGCTGTGGCCTTCCTTCAGCCATCGCTCGGCGATCTCCAGCACGTCGTCGTCGTTCAGCGCTTCGGCGTCGCTCATCCCTACCTCGAAACGGCGTTCGTTATTGCTGTCGTACCACCCCCTCCGTCGCTTCGCGACACCTCCGCCGCAAGCGGGGGAGGAGAGGAAAAGTCAGCGCGGCTGTTTCCGCTCCGCCTCCCTAGAGTGGGGGCTGGCGAGGGCAGCGGCAAGGCTCTCCAGACTCTCAAGGTTATGGGCCGGGCGGAACTCATCGACGAAGGGCAGGAGCGCCTTGATGCCGGCCGCGCGCGCCTCGAAGCGCTCATAGCGCAGGAGCGGGTTCAGCCAGACGATCCGGCGGGCCTGGCGGCGCAGGCGCGCAGCCTCGCGCGCGAGAAGCTCGGGGTCGTCGCGCTCCAGCCCGTCGGTGACGAGGAGGAGCAGCGCGCGCTGCGTCAAGACCCGGCGGGCCCAATCCTGGTTGAACGCGTGGAGCGCCTCGCCCAGCCGCGTGCCGCCGCCCCAATCGGTGACGCTGGCGCCGATGCCGGCCAGCGCGTCATCGACGTCGCGGCGCGCGATCTCGCGCGTGATGGGCGTCAGGCGCGTGCCGAAGACGAAGCTCGTCACGCGCTGGCCGCGCCGCGCGCGGGCCTGGGCGAGCGCGTGGAGGAAATGGAGGATCACGCGGCTATAGACGCTCATCGAACCGGAGATGTCGCAGAGGACGACGATCGGCGGCGGGCGCTCGATCCGGGCGCGGCGCAGGAGCTGAAGCGGCGTTCCACCTTGGGCGAGCGCGCGGCGGAGCGTGCGGCGCAGATCCGGCCGGCGGCCATGCGGCGCGGGGCCGAGGCGGCGCGTTGGCTCGGGCGCGGCGAAAACGGAAAGGCGCGCGACGGCGGCAATTGCCGCGCGCATTTCAGCGGCGCTCATCTGTTCGAAATCGCGGGTGCGGAATTGCTCCTCGCGCGAGGCGGTGCCGGAGGCATCGATCTCGATCTTGGCCTCGCGCGGTTTGGCGGGCCGCGCCGTGCCGGCGGCGAAGGCCTCGTTCAGGCGGCGATCGCCGGCCGCGCGTTTCGGCTCCTTCTCGCGCGGCACCTCCACGCGCGGCAGGAGAAGGCTCAAATTGCGCTCGAGCAGCTTCGGGTCGCGCCAATAGAGATCGAAGGCGCGGGCAAAGAGCGCGCGGTGCTCGCGCCGCTTCACGAACGCGGCCTCCAGCGCCCAGAAGACGCGCTCGCGCGAGGTGAGCCCCACCGCCTCCAGCGCGTTGAGGCCGAGCAGAACCTCGCCCGTGCCGACGGGCACGCCCGCCGCACGCAGGGCCCCCGCGAAGCGCGCGACATTGTCGGCGAGGTGGCCGGTCATGCGGGAAATGCGCTCCTCATCCTGTGGTGCCCGGCCCATCCGTCGAGGGCGGCTTCGCCGCCACCTCAGGATGAGGGCCGGGCCTCGAGGGATGATGCAGCACTGTCTCCAAAGAGACCGTCATGGCTTACTCGGCCGCGGCCTCGGCGCGGGCGACGCCCACGAGGCGGCGCGCCTCATCGCCCGCGATGCGGTCGAGGTCTTCCTGATATTTGAGGAGCGCGCCGAGCGAGGCACCGACCGCCTCGGGCTCCAGCGCCGTCTGGTTGAGCGCGACGAGCGCGTCCGCCCAATCGAGCGTTTCGGCGATGCCGGGGCGCTTATAAAGATCCATCTCGCGCAGGGACTGCACGAAGGCGACAATCTCTGCCGCGAAGCGCGCGTTCAACCCCTCACATTTGCGCTTTAGAATATCGAGCTCGCGCGGGCGCGTGGGGTAATCGACCCAGTGATAGAGGCAGCGGCGCTTGATCGCGTCGTGGATCTCGCGCGTGCGGTTCGACGTGATGATGACGATGGGCGGGCGCTCGGCGCGGAAGGTGCGCAGTTCCGGCACCGTCACCGTGAAATCGGCGAGGAGTTCCAGAAGGAACGCCTCGAACGGCTCGTCCGCCCGGTCGAGTTCGTCGATCAGCAGCACGGGCGGGCCTTCGGCGTGCGGCTCGATCGCCTGAAGGAGCGGGCGCTTGATGAGGAAGCGTTCCGAAAACACATCGGCGCCCAGCGCGCGGCGGTCGTGGATGCCTTCCGCCTCGCCCAGGCGGATCTCGATCATCTGGGCGGCGTAGTTCCATTCATAGACGGCGGAGGCGGTGTCCAGCCCCTCATAGCATTGGAGGCGGATGAGGCGTCGCCCCAGGCCGCCCGAAAGGGCCTTGGCGATCTCCGTCTTGCCGACGCCGGCCTCGCCCTCCAGCAATAGCGGGCGGCCAAGCTTCAGACTCAGAAAAACGACGGTCGCCAGGTCCTCGCCGGCGATATAGTCTTCGCCCGCGAGGCAGTCCCGCACCGCATCCACCGATCCCGTCGCCGCGTCGTTCATGGCGCCACACTCGACGAAGGCCGCCGAGAACACAAGACCACGAGCCCGCCTTGTCACGCCAAGAGGAACCATCCGCGCCCGGATTGACCGGCCTGCCGCGCGCCGTTGAAGGAATGGGGCTGATGCTCCTGTCCTCTTTCATCTTTACCGTCGGCAACGCGATCATCCGGCACCTCTCGGAGACGATCGAGCCGATCGAGATCGTGTTCTTCCGCAGCGTCTTCTCGCTCGTGATCCTGTGGCCGTTCGTCATGCAGGCGGGGGGCCTCAAGACGCTCCGCACGGCGAAGCTGCCGCTCCACATCTCGCGCGGCGTGCTGCAGTTCATTTCGATGACGCTTTTCTTCTATGGCGTCTCGCTCGTGCCGCTGGTGGAGGTGAACGCGCTCGAATTCACCGCGCCGATTTTCGCGACAGCCGTCGCGATCCTCTTTCTCGGCGAACCGGTGCGGCTGCGCCGCACGCTCGCGCTCGCGGCCGGGTTCGCGGGCGCGATCATCGCGCTCTGGCCCCGGCTCGCGGAGAACGCGTTCCAGTCGATCGGCGCGGGGCAGCTCATCGTGCTCGGTGCGGCGCTCAGCTGGGGCCTCGTGCTGCTGCTCATCCGCGAACTCGGCAAGACCGAGGGCTCGGTCACGCAATCGGTCTACGCGGGGCTGGTGCTGACGCCGATCTCGGGCATCGGCGCCGCGTTCGTGTGGGTGACGCCGAGCTGGAGCGAGCTCTTCTGGCTCGCGGCGGTCTCGTTGACCGCGACGTTCGGCCAGCTCGCCTATATCCAGTCGTTCCGCGTGGCGGAGATGAGCGCCGTGCTGCCGCTCGATTTTTCCAAGCTCATCTGGTCCTCGATGCTGGGGTTCCTGCTCTTCAGCGAGGTGCCGTATGTGATGACCGTGATCGGGGGCACGATCATCTTCGCGGCCGGCGCCTATATCACGCTGCGCGAGGCCCAGCTCGCGCGCCGGCCGGTGATGGAGCGCACGCTGGTGGACGACCAGCCTGGGTAGGGGAATTTTCCGGGCGCCCCTTGTCAGCGTCACGGTCGATGCCCATATCCGGGTTATCTCCGGAATTGTGTGGTTGGCGGCGGCGCTTGCGTCCGCCCCTGATGTCATGGCCGCCCTTGTGGCGGCCATCCAGGGTGGGATGCGCGGGCGCTGCTCGCCGATCGGGGATCGATGGATGGCCGGGACAAGCCCGGCCATGACAATCGTGTTGTTTTGCCGCGCCGTCGCGGACCATGACATCCGTTGCCTGTCATGGTCCGCGACGGCGGACCATGACATCCGTTGCCTGTCATGGCCGCCCTTGTGGCGGCCATCCAGGGTGGGGATGCGCGGGCGCCGCTCACCGATCGGGGTTCGATGGATGGCCGGGACAAGCCCGGCCATGACACATTCGGCGGCTAGCCCGCCGCGGCAACGGCGCGCTTGGCCATCACCGTCACGAGGTGGGCGCGGTATTCGGCGCTGCCGTGCAGATCGCTGTTGAGGTCGCCGGCTGGCACCTTGATCGACGCGACCGCGTCGGGCGTGAAGGATTTGGCGAGCGCGGCTTCCATCTCGGGCACGCGGAAGACGCACGGGCCCGCGCCCGTCACCGCGACGCGGACGCCGCCCGCGGTTCTCGCGACGAACACGCCCACCATCGCGTAGCGCGAGGCGGGGTTCGGAAACTTCATGTAGGCCGCCTTCTCGGGCTTGGGGAACGCGAAGGATTTGATGATCTCGTTCGGCTCGAGCGCCGTTTCGAACATGCCCTTGAAGAATTCATCGGCCTTGATGGCGCGCTTGCTGGTCGTGATCGTGGCGCCGAGGCCGAGCACGGCGGCCGGATAATCCGCCGCCGGATCGTTGTTGGCGACCGAGCCGCCGATCGTTCCCATGTGGCGCACGAGCGGATCGCCGATCCCTTCGGCAAGCTCGGCGAGGGCGGGGATGACCGCCTTCACATCGGCCGAGGTTGCGACCTCGAAATGCTTCGTCATCGCGCCGATGGTGAGGCCGCCTTCCGATTTCGCGATGCCGCGCAGCTCGGCGATCTTGCCGAGGTCGATCACGTCGGACGGCGCGTTCAGGCGCTGCTTCATCGTGGGCAGCAGCGTCTGCCCGCCGGCGAGGAATTTCGGGTCGCTCGCGCCCTCGAACAGTTTTTGCGCTTCGGCGAGGCTCGCCGGGCGGCGATAGGTGAAGGAATACATTTGGCTCTCCTCGCGCCGCTATTCGGCGGCCAGTTTGGGTTCGTTGAGCGCGCGCCAGACGCGTTCGGGCGTCGTCGGCATCGCGATGTCGCGGCCGAGCGCGTCGGTGATCGCGTTGATGACGGCGGCGGGCGCGGCGATCGCGCCGGCTTCGCCGCAGCCCTTCATGCCCAAGGGGTTGGACGGGCATTTGGTCATCGTCATGCCGATCTCGAAGCTCGGCAGATCGTCCGCGCGCGGCATGCAGTAATCCATGAACGAGCCGGTGACGAGCTGGCCGGTCTCGGGGTCATAAACGCCGTGCTCGAGCATCGCCTGGCCGATGCCCTGCGCGATGCCGCCATGCACCTGGCCCTCGACGATCATCGGGTTGATGATCGTACCGAAATCATCGACGGCGACGAATTTGACGATGCGCGTGACGCCGGTGTCGGGGTCGATCTCGACCTCGCAGATATGGCAGCCGGCCGGGAAGGTGAAGTTGGTGGGATCGTAGAAGGCGCCTTCCTTGAGGCCCGGCTCGATCTCGCTGGTCGGGAATTTGTGGCCGACATAGGCGGCGAGCGAAAGCTCCTGGAAGGTGATGCTCTTATCCGTGCCCGCGACCGTGAACTTGCCGTCCTTGAGGACGATGTCGTCGGCCGCGGCCTCGAGCAAATGGCTCGCGATTTTCTTCGCCTTCGCCTCGATCTTGTCGAGCGCCTTCGAAATCGCGCTCATGCCGACCGAGCCCGAGCGCGAGCCATAGGTGCCCATGCCGAACTGCACCTTGTCGGTATCGCCGTGCACGATTTCGATGGACTCGAGCGGCACGCCGAGGCGGTCGGAGACCAATTGCGCGAAGGTCGTCTCGTGGCCCTGGCCGTGGCTGTGCGAGCCCGTGAGCACCTCGATCGAGCCGGTGGGATTGACGCGGACCTCGGCGGATTCCCACAAGCCCACGCCCGCGCCCAGCGAGCCGACGGCGGCCGATGGCGCGATGCCGCAGGCCTCGATATAGGCGGAGAAGCCGATGCCGCGCTTCTTGCTACGGGCTTCAGCCTCCGCGCGGCGCTTCGCGAAGCCCTGGTAGTCGATGGCCTTGAGCGCCTTGTCGAGCGAGGCTTCGTAGTCGCCGATATCGTACGCCATGATGACGGGCGTCTGGTGCGGGAAGGTGCGGATGAAATTGCGCCGGCGCAGTTCCGCCGGATCGATCTTCATCTCGCGCGCGGCTTCCTCGACGATGCGCTCGACGACGAAGGTCGCCTCCGGGCGTCCAGCGCCGCGATAGGCATCAACGGGCGCGGTGTTCGTGTAGACGCCGTCGACCTCCACATAGATCGCGGGGATCGCGTATTGGCCCGAGAGCAGCGTGCCGTAGAGATAGGTCGGTACGGACGACGCGAAGGTCGAGAGATAAGCGCCCAGATTGGCGATCGTCTTTACGCGCAGCGCGAGGAATTTGCCGTCCTTGTCGAGCGCGAGCTCGGCATGGGTGTGGTGGTCGCGGCCATGCGCATCGGCGAGGAAACTCTCCGAGCGCTCGGCCGTCCATTTGACAGGTCGGCCGACCTTGCGCGAGGCCCAGGCGACGACCGTTTCTTCGGGGTAGATGAAGATCTTCGAGCCGAATCCGCCGCCGACATCGGGCGCGATGACGCGCAGTTTGTTTTCGGGCGCGAGCTGAACGAAGGCGGAGAGCACGAGGCGCGCGACATGCGGGTTCTGGCTCGTCGTCCAGAGCGTCGTGTGGCCGGAGCCCTTGTCGTATTCGCCGATCGCGGCGCGCGGCTCCATGGCGTTGGGGATCAGGCGGTTGTTGGCGAGCGTCAGGCGCGTCACGTGCGCGGCGTTTTTGAAGGCAGCGTCCGTCTCGTCCTTCAGGCCCAGTTCCCAATCGAAGGCGAGGTTGCGGGGCGCTTCATCGTGGATCTGCGGCGCCTGCGGGCGGTGGGCGACCGCGCCGTCGATCACGGCGGGAAGCACGTCATAATCGACGTTCACCTGCTCGGCGGCATCCTTCGCTTCGGCATAGGTCTCGGCGATGACGATCGCGACATGATCGCCGACATAGCGCACACGATCGACAGCCAGGGCGGGGTGCGGGCCGACCTTCATGGGGTTGCCGTCCTTCGAATGGACGAGCCAGCCGCAGATGAGGGGCCCAAGGCCGTCGGCGGCCAAGTCCTTGCCGGTGAGGATCGAGAGAACGCCCGGCATCGTCGCGGCTACCGCGCTGTCGATGCCCTTAATTTTGGCGTGCGCGTGCGGGCTGCGCACGAAATAGCCGTAGGTCTGGCCGGGACGGTTCAGATCGTCCGTGTAGTGACCGTTCCCGGTGATGAAGCGGAAATCTTCCTTGCGCTTGACGGGCGCGCCGATGCCGGTGGCGGTCATGCCTTGGCTCCCGCCGCGGCGGCGATCGCCTTCACGATGTTGTGATAGCCCGTGCAGCGGCAGATATTGCCCTCGAGCTCCTCGCGGATCGTCTTCTCATCGAGCGCGGGCTTGCGGCGGATGATGTCGACCGCCGTCATGATCATGCCAGGCGTGCAGAAGCCGCATTGAAGGCCGTGGTGTTCGCGGAAGGCCTCTTGAACCGGGTGCAGCTTGCCGTCCTTGGCGAGGCCCTCGATCGTCATCACGGTCGCGCCGTCCGCCTGGGCGGCCAGCATGGTGCAGGATTTGATCGCGCGGCCATCGACATGAACGACGCAGGCGCCGCATTGGCTGGTGTCGCAGCCGACATGCGTGCCGGTCAGGTGCAGATGGTCGCGAATGAAATGAACGAGGAGGGTGCGGTCCTCAACGTCTGCGGAAACGGCCTTGCCGTTCACCGTCATGGAAATGGCGGTCATGGGCCCACGATCCTCCTTGTGATGGCGCTCATGCGGCGCAGCGCGGGCCGCCGAGCGCGATGTCTTTCTTTGCAGTCTTCCTGCGCCGGGCGAGCAGCGTCAAGCCAATCGCCTATACCGGGGCGCCTAACCGAGCGCCTAGCCGAGCGCAACGACAAGGGCGATGAGGAGCGCAAGCCCCGCGACGAGAAAAGGAATCCAGATCGACTGGGGAAGCCCCCCGGCTGCAGGCACAGGCATTGGGGGGGACGTTGTCGCGGCCGTTTCCACCGACGGGGCAGGAGTAGGGGCGACGATGCCGGCGAAATTCTGGAAGAACTCGTCCGCCATCTTCTTTGCCGCGCCATCGATGAGGCGCTGCCCAACCTGCGCGAGCTTGCCGCCCACTTGCGCCTTCACCGCGTAGTTGAGGCGCGTGCCGCCCTCGATCTCATCGAGCGTCACCGCCGCCTCGCCCTTGGCGAAGCCGGCGACGCCGCCTTGGCCTTCTCCCGCGATGCGATAGCCGTTCGGCGGGTCGAGGTCTTGGAGCGAGACGCGTCCCTTGAAGCGGGCCTTGACGGGCCCGACAGAAGCGGCCGCGACCGCGTCGAACGTCGTCTCGTCGATTTTCTGAATGCTCTCGCAGCCCGGAATCGCGCGCGCGAGCACTTCAGGATCATTGAGCGCGCGCCACACCTCTTCACGCGGCGCGTTCAGATCCCGGCTACCGACAAGCTCCATGACTTCTCTTCCTTTCGTGCGGCAAGGCGCACCGCGTTCGTCCTGCCACGGGTTCGCCGACAGGCATTGCGGCTTCCCTTCGAGACTTTTTCTGTTAACCTTAAGGGCCTGGAAACGTTCAAGGGTTGCCTAGCCTACTATGGACAATGGATCAGGACTCAACGCTGATCAGGGCCCCATCCTTCTGCTGGCGGGTACGATCAAATGGTTCGATGCCGGCAGGGGCTTCGGGTTCATCGCGGCATCGGATGGATCAGGAGACATACTGCTTCATTCAACCTGCCTCAAGCAATCGGGGCACAAGACAGTACAAGAGGGCGCGCGGGTCGTCTGCGAAGCGGTGCGGCGGCAGAAAGGATTGACGGCGCTTCGACTGCTCGAAGTCGACAATCCGATCGTCGTGCCCTCGGTCGCCAAACGCAGCGCGCAACGTGCCGAGCGTGCGCAGGTCAACGGCCAGACCGGTCCGCTGGTCGAGGCAAGCGTGAAGTGGTTTAATCGCGCGAAGGGCTTTGGATTCGTCACGCGCGGCGTGAATACGCCAGACATCTTCGTGCATATGGAGACGCTGCGGCGGTGCGGAATGCGCGAGCTTCAACCCGGACAACGTGTGTTCGTGCGCTTCGCACCGAGCGAGAAGGGCCTGCATGCGAGCGACGTCGTTCTCGCGGACGACCAGCCCGACGCCTGAGCAAAGACGTGCTGAACTGTGGTGCTGGGATCGTTGTCCCATGACCAGGGGCGTCTTTTCTCCGATTCGCGCCAGCCTCATGGTGGTAGCGCTTCTGGTGGCTGCCTGCGACGGCGCCTCGCCCTCTCGCGGCGGCGAGACCTATCCGCTCACCATCGTTACCGAGACGGACCGTCACCGCTTCAATGTCGAGATCGCCGATGAGCCCGCCGAGCGGGCGGTCGGGCTCATGCACCGCACCGACATCGCGGCTGATGGCGGGATGCTGTTCGTCTTCCCAAGCGCACGCGAGGTCACCTTCTGGATGAAGGACACGCCGCTTTCGCTTGATCTCGTGTTCATCGGGGCGGACGGTCGCGTTCACGCCATCGCGCGCGGGGCTAAACCTAATTCTGAAGACCGGATTGTTTCGCCGGTGCCCGTTAAGGCCGTGCTTGAAGTCCTCAGCGGCACGACCGAGCGCCTTTCGATCAATCCCGGTGACCGCGTTGAGACGAGTGCGCTCGCGGTCGCGGCGGCGCCTTGATGGGAAAGGGCGGCTCGTGTATCCACGCCGCACCCGGGACCCGGACGGGGCGTAGCGCAGCCTGGTAGCGCATCTGCTTTGGGAGCAGAGGGTCGCGTGTTCGAATCACGCCGCCCCGACCAGGTCGTCGGTTCGTTGTCTTGCCAGCAGAGGCCTCATGCTCGCCCGCATCTACCGCCCGACGAAAACGGCCATGCAGTCCGGCCAGGCCCTGACGAAAAATTGGATCCTCGAGTTCGAGCCCTCGCAGGCCCGCACGATCGACCCCCTGATGGGCTGGACCAGTTCGGGCGACATGCTGAACAGCCAAGTGCGCCTACGGTTCGCAACCAAGGAAGAGGCCGTCGCCTATGCCGAGAAGCACGGCATCGCCTTTCAGGTGTTCGAGCCCCATGTTCGTGAAGCAACGCCAAAGGCCTATTCGGACAATTTCAGATATGATCGCAAGGGCCTCTGGACGCATTGACCAGGCCCCGGCTCCCGCGCTGCTTGGCCCCGTAGCTCAACGGATAGAGCAACAGCCTTCTAAGCTGCAGGTTGGAGGTTCGATTCCTCCCGGGGTCGCCAGTCTTGATGCCCTTCCGCGCCGATTGGGTCGGCGCTCAGGCTTGCCGGAGAGCGGGCCGCGTTGAAAAGACTCGTTCTGGGAGACGTACAGCTATGTCCAATGAGCGCGTGATCGGCACTCTAAAGATCCTGGTCCCCGTGACCGTCTTGGGTGTCTTGCTCTATTTCCTTTGGCCCTTTGGTTCTTCGGAGAGCGACGTCTCGCCCGTGGCCGAGACGGAAAACGTCGTCCCCCAGGAAACGGGCGAAAGGCCGGCCGGGCCAGGGGACGACGCGGCAGCCGGCGAGCCTGAACCGATGCCCGAGGTCGCGACCGACATTGAATCGGCGCCTCCGCCCGCCAAGGCAAGTGATGATCCGGGCGAAGAATATTACCGCATGGGCCTTTATCCTGAGGCGCTCGCCTATTGGAAGGCACAGGCCGACGCGGGGAACGCCCACGCCGCCTATCGCTATGCGGTCGAGTTTCACGATGCCAAACCGAACGTCGTCGCCGAGCGCGATCTCGACGTTGCCCGGACCTATTACGAGCAGGCGGCCGGAGCCGGCCACGCCAGGGCGCAATACGATCTTGGTTCGATGTACGAGTTCGGAACGGGCGTGCCGCAGTCGATCGAGAAGGCTGCCGAGTTCTATCACAAGGCCGCGCTCGGCGGCGTCCCTGAGGCGCAGTGGAACTACGCTACGATGCTCGAAACCGGCGAGGGCGTCGAAAAGGACGAAATCCAGGCGCTCGCCTTCTATCTCCTCGCCGGCGACGGCGGCTTTTCGGTGCCTCCGGTCGATGAATCCGGGAAGGTCGATCCGGAAGCTCTTACAGCGCCCGAAGAGCTCGCCGAGCGGCTGACGCCCGAGCAGGTCGTCGAGGCGCGCCAACGTGCGATTGACTTTGTGCCGGAAGAGCGTCCCAACTAGCAGGCGATGCCGAGTAACGCCTTTTCAGCCGCGACGAGCCCGGCGGCTACGTCACCAGCGCTGTGGCGAAACTGGGCGGGCCGGGTGGAAGCCCATCCCGCCCGCATCGTTCAGCCGGACAATGAGGCCGCCCTGGTCCAGACGGTCCGCGAGGCCACAGGAGGGCCTGTTCGCGTCTATGGCTCAGGCCATTCCTTCACGCCGCTGGCGGGCGAAGCGCAGACGCTGATCAATCTCGACCGCATGAGCGGATTGCTGGGCGCCGACGCGGCGAGCCAGACCGCGCGGCTGCTCGCTGGCACGAAGATCCATGCAATCGGCCGCCCGCTCCACGACGCGGGCTTCTCGCTCAAGAACCAGGGCGATATCGACCGGCAGGCGGTCGCGGGTGCAATTTCGACGGGCACCCACGGAACAGGAAAGGATCTGGGTTCGTTCGCTGCCGAAGTGGTGGCACTGCGTCTTGTCGCGCCGGACGGCACGGTGATCCCGGCGTCTCCGAACGAGGAACCCGACATCTTCGAGGCGGCGCGGCTGTCGCTTGGCGCGCTCGGCGTGCTCAGCGAGGTCACGCTGAACGTGCGGCCGGCCTACAAATTGCGCGAGACAACCAAGGTCTTGCCCATGGCCGAGATCCTCCGCGATTTCGACGCGCTCGCCGAGAAGCACAGGCACGTCGAGTTCTTCTGGTTCCCCTACGCCGAAGAGGGTGTCCTCAAGGTCCTCGAGGAGACGGACGATCAGGTTCCCCCACCCAAGACGAGCGCCGAGATGGCGGCGCGCGGCGACGTGATTTCCAGCGATCAACGCCTTTTTCGCTGGGGCTGTGAGGTGGTGCGGTTTCTGCCGCCGCTCGCCCCGGCCGCGAACCGGCTCTTCACGCGCGGCATGACCAGCTCGACCCGCGCGCGCTGGAGCCATGAGATCTTCGCTTCTCCCCGCAATGTGCGGTTCAACGAAATGGAATACTCCGTGCCCCGCGCAAAGGGGCTCGGGTGTGTCGAGGAGATCGCGCAAATGATCCGAAGGCGCTCGATCTCGACCGCGTTTCCAATCGAATACCGGATCGTGAAGGGCGATGAGGTCTGGCTCTCGCCGTTCCAGGGACGCGACAGCGCGACCATCTCAATTCACGAATATCATCGCAAGGACGAGCGTCCGCTCTTCGTGCCCGCTGAGACGATTTTTCGAAGCTATGGCGGGCGGCCCCATTGGGGTAAGATGCATTCGCTGGGCGCGCGCGATCTGCGCCAGCTCTATCCCGCGTTCGACCGCTTCCGCGCGGTTCGTCGGCGGCTCGATCCGACCGGCAAGATGCTCAACCGGCATCTGGCCACTCTGTTCACCGAGGACACGGAGCGATGAAAAAACTGACCCTCGTTCTCATCGGCGCATTGATCGGTGGCCCGCTCGCGTATTTGGCGTCGGGCTATAGCGACCTCAGTCCGGGCCTTGCGATCGTGATCGGGGCGGGGCTTGGCATGGTGGTCGGCTTTGCATTTGCCAGTTTGCCGCCGCTCGACAAGGAGTCGGACACGCTGTTCCCGGATTGAGGGTCCGTCCGCTAGCCGTTTAGCCGATCGAGACCCGCAGCAAGATCGGCGATTAGATCGTCTGGGTCCTCGAGGCCGATTGACACGCGCAGGACTGGCCCTCCTTCCGGCACAACCGACACCGAGCGCTTCATGCGACTGGGGACGATCAGGCTCTCGTAACCGCCCCATGAATAGCCCATCCCGAAAAGATCCAGGCCATCGAACAGGCGGCGGAGCGCCTCCTGATCGCAGGGCTTGATCTCAAAGGCGAAGAGCGCGGCGCCGCCCGTGTAGTCCCGCTTGAAGATGGCGTGCCCCGAATCGTCTTCGAGCGCGGGATAGAGCACACGCGCCACCTCCGGCCGCGATCTCAGGAATCGGGCTACCTTGAGGCCACTCTCAAATTGGTGGCGCATGCGCACCGAGAGCGTGCGCAGGCCGCGCAGCGTCAAATAGGCGTCGTCGCCGCCGATCGAGGTGCCGAAATGCCCGTGCAAGTGGGTGAGAGCCTCGGTCTGCGCGGCGTTCGCGGTGACGGTTCCGACGCTCGCGTCCGCATGGCCAACCAGATATTTCGTCGCCGCGTTGATCGACAGATCGACGCCATGGGCGATCGGTTTGAAAAAGAGCGGCGTGCCCCAGGTGTTGTCCATCATGGTGACGATGCCGCGTGCGCGACAGGCGGCCGCGATGGTGGGCACGTCTTGCATTTCGAAGGATTGCGAGGAGGGCGATTCCAGGAACACCGCGACCGTATTCTCGCGGAACGCGCGCGTGATCTCGCCGCCGACTAGGGGATCGTAGTATGTTGCCTCGACGCCGAAACGGGGAAGGATCGTGTCGCAGAAGGCGCGGGTCGGCCCGTAGCAGCCGTCGGTCACGAGGATATGATCACCCGCCTTGACGGCCGAAAGGATCGCCGTCGTGCAAGCCGAAAGGCCCGAGGGCGTGAGGACGGTCCGTTCGCCACCCTCTAGATCGGCCACGAGCGTCTCCAGGTCCCTCGAGGTCGGCGTGCCGCGCCGCCCATAGACGAAGGGCTGCTTGATCGTTGTCAGCGTCTCATAGTCCGGAAACAAAATGGTCGAGGTGCGATAGACTGGCGTATTGACCGTCCCGAAATGCGCGCCCGATGAGCGTCCGCCATGCGTCAGTTTCGTCTCGTCTTTCATCGGTCGCCTTCCCGCGAATGCTGGTCGCGACATGTTAGGGGTGACATCGCCGTCATGTTAGGGTCTTTTTTCGCGGGTCAGAACCGATTGCATCTCAGTTCCGGGGGTCCTTTATGCAGCGTTCGCTTCTCCTGAGCTTGGCGGGCGGCCTTCTCGCGGCTGGTATCGCGGCGCCAGCCACAGCAGCGGGCGGGGACACGCTCGCAGCCGTCAAGGCGCGCGGCTACGTCAAATGCGGTGTGAGCGAAGGCTTGCCGGGGTTTTCAAGCCCTGACGAGCAGGGGAATTGGTCGGGCATCGACGTCGATGTCTGCCACGCGCTCGCGGCGGCAATCTTCGATGATCCGAACGCGGTGCGCTTTTCCCCGCTGAACGCCAAGGAGCGGTTCACGAGCCTACAGTCGGGCGAAGTCGACCTCCTGTCGCGCAACACGACGATCACGATCCAGCGCGACGTGGCGCTCGGTCTCGAGTTCACAGGGGTTACCTACTACGACGGGCAGGGCTTCATGGTCCGCAAGGCGGCGGGCGTTACTTCCGCGATGGGGCTCGATGGGGCGGCGATCTGTACACAATCAGGCACGACGACGGAGCTCAACGTCGCGGATTATTTCCGCGCGAACGGGCTCACCTACACGATCGTTGCCTATGAGAAAGAGGCGCAAGCCGTCAGCGCCTATGACGACGGGCGGTGCGATGCCTATACGACCGACCAGTCGGGCCTCTACGCGCAGCGCAACAAACTGCGCAATTTCGACGAGCACATCATCCTGCCCGAGCTGATCTCAAAAGAACCCCTTGGGCCGGCGGTGCGGCAGGGCGACGACAATTGGGAAGACATCGTCCGCTGGACGCTCTACGCAATGGTCAACGCCGAGGAATTGGGCGTGAGTTCGCAGAATGTCGCGGAGATGCGCCGTTCAGAGTCACCCGAAATTCGCCGGCTGCTCGGCGAGGAAGGCAGTTTCGGCGAGGCGATGGGCCTTTCGAACGCGTGGGCCCTGCAGATCCTGCGTCATGTCGGTAATTACGGCGAAATCTTCGACCGCAATCTGGGCGAAGGCTCGCCGCTCAAGATCGAGCGAGGCAAAAACGCGCTCTGGACGAAGGGCGGCCTCCAATACGCGCCGCCGATCCGCTGAGTGATTGGCGCGGCGGTGCCTTGACGTGAGCGCTCCTCCGTCCGCAGCGCGAGGCCATTGGTGGCGCGAGCCTCGGATTCGCGGCTTCATCTGGCAAGGTCTGGCGCTCGTGATCGTCGCGAGCGTGGTCGTCCTCCTTGTTGCAACCGCGCAAGAGAACATCGCCAAGCAGCGCATCGCGACGGGCTTCGGCTTCTTCGATGATGAAGCCAATTTCGCGATCATTCAGACACTGATCCCCTACAGCGAGACCTCGTCCTATGCGCGCGCGCTGCTGGTCGGGCTGCTCAACACGCTGCTGGTCGCCGCGCTCGGCATCGCCCTCGCTAGCGTCATCGGCTTCACGGTCGGTATCGCGAGGTTGTCGCCGAACTGGCTGGTGGCGCGGTTGGCGGCGATCTATGTCGAGACACTTCGCAACGTTCCGCTGCTGCTGCAACTGTTCTTCTGGTACTTCGCCGTCCTTCGTGCCCTGCCGCGGCCGGCGGCCAGCCTATCCATCGGTGACGCGGTTTTCCTCAACAATCGCGGGCTCTTCGTGCCGGCGCTCAGCTTCGACGGCATGGCATGGCTGGCGCCTATCGTTTTGGTGATGATGGTGCTCGCCTCGCGCGTCGTCTCGACCCGCACGCGCGCTGGCACGCGGTGGCTCGATCGCTGGCCACGCGCGGGGCTCATCGCCTTCGGCGTCGTGTCCGCGGCGGGTATCCTTGCGTTCACCGTGCGGGCCGAAGTTCCAGCACTCACAGGGTTCAGCTTCCAGGGCGGCGTGCGCGTCATCCCCGAATTGATGGCGCTCGTGATCGGCCTTTCGACCTACACGGCCGCGTTCATCGCCGAAATCGTCCGTGCGGGCATCCAAGGCGTGGCGAAGGGGCAGCACGAGGCCGCGCAGTCGCTCGGGCTGTCGCGCTGGCAGACATTGCGGCTCGTCGTCATGCCGCAGGCGCTTCGCATCATCGTGCCGCCACTCACGAGCCAGTATCTCAACCTCACCAAGAACTCCTCGCTCGGTACCGCGATCGCTTATCCCGATCTCGTCCATGTCTTCGCGGGCACGGCGCTCAATCAAACGGGACAGGCGGTTGAGATCCTCACGGTGACGATGGTGATCTATCTGACACTCAGCCTGCTGACGGCCGCCGCGATGAATTGGTACAATTCCCGCCTGAGGCTGCAAGAGCGATGAGTGCGCTGACCTCTCTCAATGGCGTGCGCTGGATCCGAGAGAATCTCTTCTCCTCGTTCGGCAATACGGCGCTCACGCTGTTCGGTCTTGCGGTTGTCTGGCTCGTCCTCGTACCCGCGATTGATTGGGCGCTCGTCCGCGCGGTCTGGTCGGGCGATTCGCGCGAAGTCTGCCTTGATCCAGCAGCCGGCGCGTGCTGGCCCTATATCGAAGCGCGCCTCGGGCAGATCGTCTATGGCTTCTACGACAAGGCCGCGCGCTGGCGCGTCGACATCGTCTTTGTGTTGGGAGCGATCGGGATTGCCTGGCTGATGCTACCGCGCCTGCCGTCGAAATGGCTTGTCGCTGCCCTGCTCCTCACGGTCTATCCCATCATCGTCTTCGTGCTGCTGTCGGGCGGGATTTTCGGGCTCGATGTCGTGCCGACCTCACGCTGGGGCGGGCTTCTCCTTACGCTTCTGGTCGCGGCCACCGGAATCGTCACCTCGCTGCCGATCGGCATCGCGCTGGCGCTCGCGCGGCAGTCGGATCTACCGGTCATCAAGTGGATGGCGATCGCCTTTATCGAGATTGTCCGCGGTGTGCCGCTTATCACGCTGCTCTTCATGGCGTCCAATCTTCTCCCGCTTTTTCTTCCCGACGGGATGACGGCCGATAAGCTCGTGCGTGCGCTCGTCGCCTTCTCGCTCTTCAGTTCGGCCTATATGGCGGAAGTCGTGCGCGGCGGCCTTCAGGCGATCCCGCGCGGCCAGACGGAGGCAGCGCATGCGCTTGGCCTTGGCTATTGGACAGTGACGGGGCTTATCGTGCTGCCGCAGGCGCTTCGGCTGGTGATCCCCGGCATCGTGAACACGTTTATCGGCCTCTTCAAAGACACGACGCTCATATCCATCATCGGCTTCTTCGATCTTCTCGGCGTCATTCAATCTGGCAATGCCGATCCCGACTGGGCGACGCCCAACACGGCTTTCACCGGTTATATTTTCGTCGGCGCCGTCTTCTGGGCGTTCTGCTTTGGTTTGTCGCGCTATGCTGGCGCGGTCGAGACGCGGCTCGCCCATGCGGACAGAGGACAGAAATGATGAGCGATAGTCCGCATGCGGTCGAGATCCGCAAGATCAGCAAATTCTTCGGCGGCTTTCAGGCGCTCAAATCGGTGTCGCTAACAGTCGACCACGGCGAACGGATCGTCATTTGCGGCCCGTCGGGTTCTGGCAAGTCGACGCTCATTCGCTGCGTCAACCGGCTGGAGGAGCACGAAGAGGGGGAGATCATCGTCGATGGCGTCGCGCTCACCTCGAACCTCTCGCATATCGAGGAAGTGCGGCGCGAGGTCGGCATGGTGTTCCAGCAGTTCAATCTCTTTCCGCATCTGACGGTTCTCGAAAACTGCACCTTGGCGCCCATCTGGGTCCGCCGCGTTCCCAAGGCGGAGGCGACGTCCCGCGCGATGGCGTTGCTCGAGCGCGTGAAGATCCCCGATCAGGCGAACAAATATCCAGGCCAACTCTCAGGCGGGCAGCAGCAGCGCGTCGCGATCGCGCGCGCCCTCGCCATGAACCCGAAGATTATGCTGTTCGACGAGCCGACCTCCGCGCTCGACCCGGAAATGATCGCTGAAGTGCTGGACGTCATGGTCGAACTCGCCACGGACGGCATGACGATGCTCGTCGTCACGCACGAGATGGGATTTGCGCGCAAGGTAGCCGACCGGGTCGTCTTCATGGACGCAGGCGAGATCGTCGAGGCAGCGCCGCCGGAGGAATTCTTCGCCAATCCCAAGAGCGAGCGTACGAAGCTGTTCCTCAGCCAGATCCTTGGACACTGAGGGCCGCTTACGGCAGCGGCAGACGCAACACGCGCTGATTGACCGGTACGAAGCCGGCGCGCTGGTAGAGCGGCAGCGCGCGGGGATGATCGAGCGTGCAGGTGTTGATCGTCACGCGTTCGGGTGAGCGAACCCATGCGATATCAAGGCCGTGCGCGAGCAGTGTCGGGCCCAATCGCTGGCCAAGCCATTCGGGCATGACGCCGAGTAGCGCAATATTCGCGGCAGCGGGCGCCCCGCGAAAATCGAGCTCGATGAAGCCCGCCGGTGCACCGTCCGCATACATCACATAGATTTCGACCAGCGGATCCTTGATGATGGATGCGAGTTCCTCATCGCCCATTACCTTGCGCTCGGTCCAGGTCCAGCGCGCGCCGATCGTGTCGTAGAGATAGCGGTAGAAATGCACCGGCGGCGACACGGCGCGCAGCGTGGCAAACCGACCCGTCGCCGCGCCGAGCGCAGGCGCGAGGCGGCGTGACGGCGGCGCCGTCATTTCCAGATAAGTGACCGTCGTCTCGATGTGCCGCGTCACGCGCTAGCGCTCGATCGGTAAATCTTCCCGCGCGCCCCATTCCGCCCAGGCGCCGTCATAGAGAGGCACATCCTCGATGCCGAGGCGCGCCAGCGCGAGATTGAGGATTGCCGCGCTCACGCCCGTGCCGCAGGTCGTTACGATCGGACGGGAGAGATCGATGCGCGCGAAGGCATCGCGCAGCGCATCACTCGTTTTCATCGTGCCGTCCGGATTGAGAACGGTCGAATAAGGAATGTTGACGCTACCCGGAATGTGCCCGCCGCGAAGGCCGGGACGCGGCTCAGGCTCGGTGCCGTTAAAGCGGCCCGGCGAGCGAGCATCGACGATCTGGCAGTCCTGGCCGCCGATGAGCGCGCGCATCGCATTCAGATCGCGCACGAGCGTGCGATCCGGACGAGGCGTGTAGTGGCGCTCGCGCGGGTAAGGCGGGAGATCCTCGATCGGGCGGCCCTCAGCTCGCCATTTCGGCATGCCACCGTCGAGTACGGAAATGTGGTGATGGCCCATCACGCGAAACATCCACCAGACACGCGGGGCCGAGAAGATGCCCGAGCCGTCATAGACGACCACGTGATTGCCGTCGCCGCAGCCCATGCGCTTGATGCGGGAAGAGAACTTCACCGGATCAGGGAGCATGTGGGGGAGCGGAGAGGATGTGTCGGCCACCTCGTCAATGTCGAAGTATACCGCCCCAGGAATATGGCCGGCGTCATACTCGCCGCGCGCGTTGCGCCCCATCTGCGGCAAGTACCACGAGGCGTCCAAGATGCGGACGTCCGGCGCATCCAGGTGCAAGGCCAGCCATTCCGTTGTGACCAGGGGATCGTGTTGTTCGTTCATGGGAGGAAGGGGACCTTTCTCTCCGACCGTTGAAGGAGCCAGCCAGGCAAGGGCAGCGATTTCTCGCGCAAGAAATCGGGATTGAAAAGCCGGCTCTGATAGCGCGTTCCGTAGTCGCAAAGGACGGTGACGATCGTGTGGCCGGGGCCGAGATCGCGCGCCAGGCGTTCGGCGCCCGCGACGTTGATCCCGCTCGAGCCACCGAGGCAAAGCCCCTCATTCTCGAGGAGTTCGAAGACGCGTTCGACAGCCTCAAAATCGGCGATCCGGTAGGCTCTGTCGATCCGCGCGCCCTCGAGATTTGCCGTGATGCGCCCTTGGCCGATGCCCTCGGTAATCGAGGAGCCCTCCGCCTTCAATTCGCCGGTCGTGTAATAGCTGTAGAGCGCTGCGCCATGCGGGTCAGCAAGGCCAATCGTGATCTTCGGGTTGCGCTCCTTAAGGGCCATCGCGACACCGGCAAGCGTTCCGCCGGTGCCGACCGCGCAGATGAACCCGTCGACGCGGCCGTCCGTCTGCTGCCAGATCTCGGGGCCGGTCGTCGCGATATGGCCGTTGCGGTTAGCGACGTTGTCGAATTGATTCGCCCAAATCGCCCCAGCGGGATCCGTCGCATTGATCTCCTCGGCGAGGCGGCCAGAGAGTTTCACGTAGTTGTTCGGGTCGCGATAGGGAACGGCGGGTACCTCGATCAGTTCGGCCCCCAACAGGCGCAACGTATCCTTCTTCTCCTGGCTCTGCGTTTCGGGGATGACGATCACGGTTTTGAAGCCAAGCGCATTCGCAACCAAGGCCAGGCCGATGCCGGTATTGCCGGCCGTACCCTCGACGATCGTGCCGCCCGGGCGCAAAAGCCCGCGCTTTACCGCATCCTCGATGATGAAGAGGCCCGCGCGGTCCTTCACGGACTGACCCGGATTCATGAATTCCGCCTTACCGAGAATCTCGCAGCCTGTCCGGGCCGAGGGTCCCTTGAGCCGGATCAGCGGGGTCCCTCCGATCGCTTCGAGCACCGATTGCCGCACGTTGCCGGTCTTCGTCACGCTTGTCGTTCCTGTTTCGTCGTGTCGGCACCCTAGGGAGGGCGCCCCTCCGCATCAAGCGATCCTGGACTCTCCCCTCCGTCGCCGCGCGGTCTGATCCGGAGCGTCCCGTGCCGCGTACAAACAGCCAGAGCATTCATTAGGAAAAGCCCCTACGCTGATGCGCCAAGAGGTTGTACATCACCCGAGCGGCGAGTTTCTGATCGACTATGCCAGCGGCTCGGCCAGCGAGGCCGTTTCGCTGCTGGTGGCGACACACCTCGCGCTCTGCCCGGTCTGCCGGCATGACGTAGCCGCTCTTGAGACCGTCGGGAGCCAGGCGCTTGAGCCAGCCGGCGCGGAGCCGGCGCCGATGGCGATACTGCCGGCGTCCGTTCCGCATGCCGAGGCCAAGCGGCCGGCTGTAGGCGGCGACATGCTCTTTCCCGAGCCCCTGCGCAGCTATCTCGGCAGGACGGACGAAGGACTGCCCTGGTCACGTCCGCTAATTGGCCCAGCTGAAGTCGTGATTCCGGTGGGCGACGAGCGTGCGAGCGTTAAGCTCCTTCGAATTCGCGCAGGCCGGGCGATGCCGCGTCACACGCATGAAGGCAACGAACTGACTCTCGTCCTTCAAGGCAACTTTAGGGATCAAGGCGGGCTTTATCGCCGGGGCGACGTCGCGTGCGCGGACGCCTTGATTGACCACACGCCGCGCGCCGGCAGTGAGGCCGATTGTATCTGTCTTGCCGTTGTTGATGCGCCGCTCTTGCTCACAGGACGGCTGGCCGGGATGGCTCGCCGCTTGCTGGGATGAAGCGGCTCGCTGCTCCACGGACCTTTCACCACTAGCGACCAGGAGACTATTCGTGCGCGCCCTATCGCTTCTGACGGTGGCTCTCGGCTTGTTTGCGTTGCCCGCGTTCGCCGCGACGGGCTCGACCAGCGACACCGACACGCGCCGCTTTCTCATTCTGCGCGACGGCGAGCCGATCGGGGAGCATCGCGTGACCGTTCGCCGTGAGGGGACGCGCGTCACTGTCGCCACCGAGATTGAGATGGAGGTCTATCTCGCCTTTTTGAAGGTTTTTCACTATTCGCATCGCGCTCTTGAGACATGGTCGGACGGGACGCTTATCGCCTTTGAAAGTTCGACCAACGATGATGGTACCCTTTATTCCGTAGCCGCCACGCGCGATGATGACGTCCTCAAAGTCGAGGGAAAGAACGGCGAGGCGCGTGTTCCGCTTGGCGTTATTCCCACCAGCTACTGGAACAAGGCGCTGACCTCTCAGGACCAACTCCTGAATACGCAAACCGGCGGGCTCCTCCCCGCACGGGTCGAGCGGCAAGGCATAGAGAGGATTCAGGCAGGCGGCAAACAGATCGAAGCCACTCGCTATACGCTCACGAGCGATTTCGCACTCGACCTCTGGTACGACGCGCAGGGCCAATGGGTGAAGTCGCGGTTCGATGCGCGCGGGTCGAGTATCGAGTATGTATTGCAGGGGGCATCCGCTCCGTTGCAAGGTGCGAGCCTCAATACAACCGCTGCCTCAGCCTTTGACTAGGTGAATGCCCGCACGCCGCCGCTTGCTCCCTCTAAAACGCATGACGCCGCGCGACGGTCTGGCGTGGGTGACGGGTGCCAGCTCGGGCATCGGCGCGGCGGTGGCACTCTTGCTCGTGCGGCAAGGATGGCGGGTCGTCGTCACCGCGCGGCGCGAATCCGAGCTGCAACACCTTGCCGATGCCGCGCGATCCTTGCCTGGCGCCATTCACGTCTTTCCGGCCGATGTGACGGATCAAGCCGCAATCCGAAAAGTGGTGGAGGACGTTGAGGAAGCGATGGGGCCACTGACGCTGGCGATCCTCAACGCGGGCGTTTATTTGCCGGTCGATGGGCTGGCGCCTGACCCCGCACTCTTCGAGCGCTCGTTTGCCGTCAATGTTCTTGGCACCGCAAATGCCTTGGGTGCGGTCGTGCCCAAGATGGTGGCGCGGCAGAAGGGCCAGATCGCGATCGTCGCCTCAGTGACGGGCTATGGCGGGCTACCTACGTCAGCCGCCTACGGCGCAACCAAAGCGGCGCTCATCAATATGGCGGAAAGCCTGTGGTTCGACCTCAATAACGCGGGCGTGCGGATCCAAATCGTCAATCCCGGATTTGTGAAGACGCCGGCCACCGATCAGAACGACTTCGACATGCCCTATCTGATGGGCGCTGAGGAGGCCGCGCGCCGTTTGGTGCGGGGCCTCAAGCGAAGCGGTTTTGAGATCACGTTTCCCCGGCGCTTCACCTATCAGTTGAAAGCACTGCAGTTTCTGCCCTATTGGCTCTATTTCCGGATCGTGGGATCCCGTACCCGCTAGCGGTCCAGCGCAACGATCTGCGCCCGCAGCGCGCCGTGTTCCTCGCGAGATAGATCGAAGCGCCACATCACAGCGACGGCCACCAGCTTCAAGACGACCGGTGCCACGCTATAGAGCAGCACGAGCGTATGCAGGCTCTCGGGCGAGTTCGTCGGCGCATCAGCACTAAAACCCACCGCACCCAGGATGAGGAAGGCAGCACCCGCAGAGAGGCCGAGCGCCAGTTTCGTCGCCAAAGCCCAGAGCGCAAAGTAGAGCCCTGTGCGCGGCGTCCCTGTGCGGGCGGTATCGGTGTCGACGACGTCGGCCTGCATAGAGGGTGGCAGCGCCAAATCTGCGCCGAGGCTGAGACCCGACAACGCGCTGATGATGGCGAATGCCGTAACCGCTTCGGGGCCAACGAGAAAGGGCACGCTGCCAAAAGTCGCGCAGGCCCATAGCATTGCAATGATCCAGGTGCGTTGCTTGCCGAACCGGTGCGACACAGCACTCCAAAGCGCGACGCCGAGAATGCCGCTCAGGAAATATGTGAAGAGAAGGGGTCCCGCACTCTCAGGCGTCTGCAAATGATGCGTGACGAAGAGAAGAAAAAGCGTAGCGGGCAGGCCATTGGCGAGGCCATTGATAAAGTAAGCCGTGACGAGCCGAAGGAAGTGGCGATTGCGTCCCAGGAGGCCGAAACCGGCTCGCAAGGTGAGGCGCGCGCGCTGGACCGGCGAGCGGTCAGGCACGAGCCACAGGGCCACACCGATACTAAGCGGCAGGGCCACAACAGCAACGATCGCAATGGCGCGCAGACCGTCGCGCATGTCGGGCTGGCCCGAAGCGGCGAGGGCAGCGGGCAGCGCCGTCGCAATGAGCGTGCCGAGCACAATGGCCGTCTCGCGCCAGGCCGTGATGCGCGTGCGTTCATCGAAATCGCCGGAGAGTTCTGCACCCCAGGCATTGTAGGGCACGATCATCAAGGTCCAGCTCAGTGTCAGAGCGATGCTCCACACGAAGAGGTCGCCGGCCTCCGCATCAGCGCCCGGCACGAAAAGCATCCAGGTGGACAGCATCGTGATCGGAAGCCCGGCAAGAATCCAAGGACGGCGACGGCCGAAAGGGCCGCGTGTCACATCACTCAAGACGCCGACAAGGGGATCGGTGAGACCGTCGAGCGCGCGGACGGCGAGGAGGATTAAGCCGATGGTCGCTGCGTCAACCCCGATGTCTTGCGCGTAGAAGGCAGGCACGAAGATGTAGACGGGGAGAGTCAAGACCGCGAGGGGTAACCCTGGCAGCGCGTAGGCCGCCTTGATACGCGTAGGCAGGCGCTTCACGCTTTCCGTCATGCAATCCACTCCCGCCCAGTCGCGAAGATACGTCAGGCGAGCGACTACAGATCAGTTGCGCGATGCTGCAACCTGGATGACATCCGTTGCCCCGGAGCGAAACCCGGCCTCGCAGTAGGAGAGATAATAGGTCCACAGGCGGCGGAACCGCTCATCGAATCCCAGCGAGCGGATGTCATCCCAAGCCTCGATGAAACTGTCTCGCCAGCAGGCCAGCGTGCGAGCGTAGTCCGTTCCGAAGCCGACATGATCGCGCCACTCGAGGCCAGCGGCAGCGATCTCACGCTTTAGCGCGGACATGGATGGCAACATGCCGCCCGGAAAAATATAGCGCTGGATGAAATCCACGCTGCGGCGGTAGATGGGGAAATACTCATCTGCGATCGTAATGATCTGAAGCCCCGCGCGACCGCCCGGTGCCAAGCGATCATGAACCTGGCGGAAATAGGCAGGCCAGTATCTCTCGCCGACCGCTTCGAACATCTCAATCGAGGCGATGCGATCGAAATGGCCGTCGACGTCGCGATAGTCGATGAGACGAAACGAGACGCGGTCGGCGAGGCCGGCCTTGAAGATGCGCTTCTGCGCGTATTCGAGTTGTGCGGGGCTGATCGTAATGCCTGTGACCGCGCAGCCAATCTCACGCGCCGCAAACTCGGCAAAACCGCCCCAGCCGGAACCGATCTCCAGCACGCGATGCGTGGGCCCGAGATCCATCAATTCGGCGAGCGAGCGATACTTATTCTCCTGCGCGTGGCTCAAATCCTCGTGCGGCGCGGCGAAGCGCGCGGAGGAATAAGTCATCGTGGGGTCGAGCCAGCGCGCATAAAACTCGTTTCCGAGATCGTAGTGCGCGTAGATGTTCTTGCGGGCACCGGCCCGCGTGTTGGCGCGGAGGCCATGGACCACGCGATTGAACGTGCGAGCAAGAAGATTTGCCTGAAAAATGTCGCGTAGCTCGTTCGTATTCTGCGAAACGAGATTGAGAAGGCTGGCAATATCAGCACTCGTCCAATCGCCGTCCAGAAAGGCCTCCGCCCACCCGACATTGCCGCCGATCATCAGCCGGCGAATGGCGCGCCAATTGCGGATCTCAAGGTCCGCATGGGGGCCCGGCTCCTGACCCTTGAAGGACATCCTGCGGCCATCGGGTGTGACAAGGTTTAGCGTCCCGACCCGAAGGCGTGTCAGAAGTGCGATGGCCATCCGGGCGAATGCAGGCGTGTCCTTCAGGCCAGCGGCTTCGCGTACAGACAGCGGTGTCACGGGTTCGATGGCGTCGCGCATCGTAGCACCTGTGATCGGTCTCTCCGATCCCCTCATTATTCAGTCTACCACGGGCGGGAAAACGTCGGGAGTCATTGATTGAACTCGTCGCGGTCCGGCTAGCTGCGCCTCACTGGCACTGTGAAAGCGGGCGCCCTTGAACCAAAGGCGCAGCGCCTGCCAATGGATCGCCGCCATAACCTTTGCCGTCATAAGGGGGAGCGCAAAGAAGGCGGCGAGAAGGACGCGGTCGTCCAGCGGGGCGCGGCGCCCCGTCATAGTGGCGACAAGGAGGGGGCCACCCGCGTCCGCCTCGTCGATCCGAAGGGCGAGCGTCTCGCCCGGCAATCGAAGGGTGAACCGATAGCGTGCCTTCATCGCGATGAAGGGCGAGACGTAAAAGGCTTTCTTCGCCGACTGATGAAGCGTGTCAGGAGCGGATGTCCCGGCCTGTTCAGCAGGGCAAACATAGGCATGTGTGCCGCCGAACGTGTTGTGTACCTGATAGAGCGTCGCGATCGGCACGCCGTTCTCATCGCTGCAAAAATAGATCGAGAGCGGATTGAACACGTAGCCGAGGACGCGCGGCATCGCGAGAAGGTCGATGCGGGCGGGCTTTGCGGCGATGCCGCTCTCGTGCAGGCGTGCTTCTACCCATGGCCGCAGTGGCGAACCGTCTCGTGCCCCGTGATCGGCGTCGCAGTACGAGAAGCAATTGAACCGGTTGCGACTGAGGAGCCGGAGCCGGCCAGTCGTTTCGTCAAGACGATCGATGTCGAGGAGGAGCGTGAAAATTCGATAGGTGAAGCGATGGAGGAACGGGCGGTGGCGCGCATGCATGACGCGCGCCCAATAGAAGCCTGGATTGAGCGGAGGGGCACTCATGCCGCCGCGCGCCCGTCGGGTATGAATATCCGCGGTGTGCCGCGCACGCCCCAGGAGGGCTCGGCGCCGAGCGCGCGGGCAATCTCCAGACCGGCCGTTAGTCCATCCTCATGAAAACCGCTGCCGCACCAGGCCCCGCAGAACCACGTGCTACGCTGCCCCTGAATCTCAGGGAGGCGCGTCTGTGCGGCGATCGCCGAGGTATCGAAGCGGGGATGATCGTACGTGAAGGTCGCAAAGGTTTTCTGCGGATCTGGCTCCTTCCGCGGATTGAGGCTCACGAAGAGCGGGGTCGTAGCGGGAATGTTCTGCAGGCGGTTCATCCAATAGGTCACCGAGACGGGACTGGATTCGGTATCGCGTCCGACCACGCCCTCGCAGAGATAGTTCCAGCTCGACCAAATCTTCCGGCGCCACGGCATGAGCGCGGCGTCGCGGTGAAGCACGGCGCGGTTCGGCGCATAGCGGATTGCACCGAGAATGGCCCGCTCTTGACTGTCCGCGTCGGCGAGGAGAGCGAGCGCCTCGTCGCTGTGGCAGGCGAGAATGATTTCATCGAAGCGCTCGGTATGGCCGTCACCGCCCGTCACATAGACACCATCGGCCGCTCGCACGATTCGACGGGCGGGCGTTCCACAGCGAATGCGCGCCGCAAATGGGGCGGTCAGGCGACGCACATACTCGCGCGAACCGCCTTTGACGGTTCGCCATTGCGGCGTCTCGAAGCCGACCAGCAGATGATGGTTCTCAAAAAATCGCAGGAAGACGAGGGCCGGGAAGTTCAGCATATCGTCCGGCGCCATCGACCAGATCGCCGCTCCCATGGGCACGAGGTAGTTGCGGCGGAAACTCTCGCCAAGGCCGTGCCGGTCGAGATAGGCGCGCAACGTACCGGGCCCGACCGTGCCGGCGCTAAGGTCGGCGCGCGCGCAGCGATTGAACTTCAAGATGTCGTACCACATCGCATGGAACGAGGGCCTCAGCAGATTGCGCTTCTGCGCGAAGAGCGTGCGCAGATTGTCGCCGGCCCATTCGAGCGTGCCGTTCGCAATCGAGACGGCAAAACTCATACTCGACGTTTCGGTCTCGACGGCCAGCTCTTCAAGAAGCGCGACAAGATTGGGATAGTTGCGTTCGTTGAATACGATGAAGCCGGTGTCGACGGCGATCCGCACGCCGTCATAGTCAACATCGACCGTGTTCGCGTGGCCGCCAACCCGCTCCTCCTTCTCGAAGATCGTCAGATCATGCCGCGAATGCAGCGCATAGGCGGCTCCCAAGCCCGCTATACCTGTGCCAATGATGGCGATCGATCTACGCATCGTTTGCTTGTCTCTCACTGAACGGTCAGGCGGCGGACGATTTGATGCGCTCGAACGCATCGAGTGCGCGCCGGCGCGCCTTTCCGTGGTCGATCATCGGCGCTGGATAAGTCTGGCCAAGGCGGACACCCGCTTCGCGGAGAGTTGCCGAATCGGCCTCCCACGGGCGATGGATCACGCTTGCCGGAAGCCGCGCAAGCTCGGGACAATAGGTCCGCACATAATCGCCGGCGGGGTCGAAGCGTTCGCCCTGAAGGATGGGATTGAAGATTCTGAAGTAGGGCGCAGCGTCCGCGCCGCATCCCGCCACCCATTGCCAGCTTGCCGCGTTGTTCGCGAGGTCGGCATCAACGAGCGTATCCCAGAACCAGGCGGCACCCACCTGCCAGGGCGCGAGGAGATCCTTCACGAGAAAGGATGCGGCGATCATCCGCACACGGTTATGCATCCAGCCGGTCTGCCAGAGCTGGCGCATGCCGGCATCGACGATGGGAAAGCCCGTCATGCCCCGGCGCCAGCGCGCGATGTCGGCCTCACATGCGGTCCAGGGAAACTCCGAGAATTCGGGGCGAAGCGGCTGCTCGGCAAGATCGGGGACGTGAAAAAGGAGGTGATGCGAGAACTCCCGCCAGCCAAGCTCGGAGAGGAATTTCTCCTCATCGGCCGCTGGGATGCGTCCCGCGGCCGCAGCGGCGGCAATACGATTCCAGATCGTCCGTGGGCTGATTTCTCCCCAATGGAGATGCGGGGAAAGGCGAGAGGTTGCCTCCCGGTCCGGGCGGTCACGATCGGCGGCATAGCGCGCAGCCCGTTCGAGAAACCGATCGAGACGCGCGAGAGCGCCGGCCTCGCCGGGCGTCCACGTGTCGCGGAGGCCGCCAGCCCAGTCAGGCGACTTAGGCTGCAGGTTCCATGTGGTCAACGACTCGGATGCAGGCGGGTTCTCGGGCGGGCGCATCCGGGTGGGACGGGGTTCGGGCCGCATGTGAGCCTCGGCCGCCCGGCAAGCGCGCCAGAAGGCAGAAAAAACGCGATACGAGCCGCCGCCTTCCCGCGTGATCCGCCATGGTTCGAAGAGAAGGCCTGCATTGCCGCTTTTCGCCGTGATGCCGCGCGCCGTCAGATGGTTCTTTATCGTCTTGTCTCGGGCGATCGCGTAGGGCTCGTAGCAACGGTTCCAGAACACTGCCTGCGCACCCGTCTCCGCGATGAGTTCATCAAGGGTAGCGAGCACCTCACCGCTTCGCAGGATCAGTGGGAGGCCGCATTCGGCGAGCGAGGCAGTGAGAGCGACGAGACTTTCATGCAGCCACCAGCGGGAGGCGGCTCCGGGGGACCAGGGATCCCTCCCGCTCGTTTCGCGTATGAAGACGGGAATAACGGGCGCGCCGCTCTCAACGGCCATGGCAAGCGCCGGATTATCCGCGAGGCGTAGATCCTGTCTGAACCACACCAGGACGGGAGGAGAACTCATCAAATCTGCGCCGCGTTTCCTGAAATGTAACGTTGCACTTTACGGGGGCCATCCCCGTTCAGATCAGTTCTACCAGCTTGATCACGGGCCTGTGAGAGCCACCAGGGCTAGAGTCCGGCCGCCCGTTTCGCCATACCTTCAAGGGTCAGGAGGCGCAGCGTGTCCTTGATCGGGTCATAGGCGGTCACGTTGACCGCACGGATAATGCGGCGGACGATCTTGCCACTGGCGCGATCTACGTCGATGTCGATGACGTTGAGGCAGCAGGAATCCTGCTCGAACGCGCCGAAGGCCTCCAAGCCCAGATCGAGCGCCCAGCCGAGGATCGCGCGATTGACCCCACCATGAGCGACGAGGAGGAGATTGCGCCAGCTTGGATCCTCGATCACGCCCGCGAAGGCCGTCAGGATCCGGTCGCGGAAAGCAGAGAAGGACTCTCCGGCCGCGAACGCCGCCCCGGGCTCGTGCGCGCGGAACATCGCGTAGGCATAGTCCGCTGGCGCCAGCGATTGCCGGGCCTCCAGGGAGCCACTGCGGATCTCCTCAAACGCCGGAATGATCTCAAGAGGTGTCGATCGATCCGCTATGACGGCCTTGGCCGTCGCTTCCGTGCGCGGCAGTCCAGAGCAGATGGCCCGGTCAAAGGTCAGCGGCGCGAGAAGGAGGGCCATCGACTCGGCCTCGGCTCTACCTTTGGCGGTGAGCGGCACGGTTCGCGGGTCGTTTGTGCGCTCGCCCTTCTCGTTCCAATAGGCGGCCTCGGCATGGCGCATCAGATGAATGCGCCGCCGGACGGTTTGATCAAATGGGAGGTCCATGACAGCCGGTCCTTTCGGGTCAGCGCGCGCCGGGGCGCGTTAGAGGGCCGCGTAGACCGCTTCCTCGAAGGCCTCGAACAGGTGGAAGGCCTCGGCATCGTTGAAGGGCAGGATCTGGGTCGCGAAAACGCCCGTCACCCCTTTCGCGGGATCGATCCAGTAGTACGAATTGGCAAGACCGGCCCATGACAGCGAGCCCGCCGAGCGGCCGGTCGCGAGGGGGGCAGGATTGATCATGAAGGAGAGGCCCCATTTCATGCCCTCGATGAACGATACGTCCGTCGAGAGGGTGGGGACAGCGCTCTTTAGGGCACGTGTATCGATGTCGCCCATCGCGTTCTGACCCATCAGCGCCACGGTCTCAGGCCTCAGGATGCGCTTGCCGCCAAGGGCACCGCCCTGCAGCAGCATCTGGGTGAAGCGGAGATAGTCGCCGACGGTCGAATAGAGCGCCGAGCCTCCCGATTCGAACTCGGCATCGGGAGCAGGGCGAAAATCCGTGGGAACAAGGCCTTCCGGGGTCCGGGCGTGAACTTTCGCGAGGCGCGCTTCCTGCGCCGGCGAGAGCTTGAATCCCGTTTCAGCCATGCCCAGCGGGCGGAAAATCTCATCGGCGAGATACTCGCCCAATGTCCGGCCCGTCGCTTTCTCGATGATCTTGCCGAGCCATTCGATGCTGATGCCGTATTCCCATTTCGTGCCGGGATCGAAGGCGAGCGGCGCCTGCAGTCCCGCGATCTTGCCGCCGGCGAGGCTTGGGAGGCCGGTTTTTTCCATGTAGCGCAGGAGATCCGCGTTCCAGAACTCGTAGACCAGACCCGATGTGTGCGTGAGCAGGTGGCGCAGCGTGATCGGCGATTTCGGCTCCCGCAGCCGCGGCGTGCCGTCGGCGGCAAAGCCCTCCAGCACCTTGAGTTCCCCCAGTTCAGGCATCACGCGGGCCATCGGCTCATCGAGTGCGAGGGTTCCCCGTTCAACGAGCTGCATGGCAGCTGCGCCCGTGACCGCCTTCGTCATCGAGGCGATCCAGACGATCGTATCGGTCGTCATCGGCGTTCCCGTTGCAAGGTCGCGCGTTCCGAACGCGCCCTCGTAGATGGGTCCGTCCACCGTCGCCACGGCGGCGATGACGCCCGGGACCGCACCATCATCGCAGGCGCGCTTGAGACGGGCGTCCAAGCCCTGTGTGTTGATCATTTTCGCTCCCCCCTGTCTCGTTCCGCGTCACGTTAGACGCAAAGGGGCATGCCGTCCTTGGCATGCACGAGGGGGAGAAGGCCAGTCTCGCGTCGCAATGGCTCCCCGGGCCGGATTCGAACCAGCGACCAACCGGTTAACAGCCGGTTGCTCTACCACTGAGCTACCGGGGATCAGGTGCGGCTGAGAGCAGCCACGCTCAGAGAAGGCCGAGCGTCTAACACAGTTTCTCGCCGCCTGGAAAGGCTCTCGCGCCATCCGGCCTGCCGCCAAAAGAAGAGGGCCACGTTGGGGAACGTGGCCCTCAGGCGTTGGGTAGTGGTGGGGTGTCTTCAAGGGAAGACGCATTGATCATCGGTCGTTACCCTTAAAAAAGAGTTAACGACGGTGTCTCATTCTTGCGACGTTAGACAATCGCGGCGCCGCGCACTGGGGCTGCCCGCTCGCGATGGAGGCCACGCCCGGAATTGAACCGGGGTACACGGTTTTGCAGACCGTTGCGTAACCACTCCGCCACGTGGCCACCCTGATCGAGGGGCGCTCTATAGCAAGGCTGCCCCGCGCTCACAATTGCGCAATCCTTGTGATTGTACGCGTAATATCGCCCGCCTATAAGCGCCTTGAGATTTCCGCCTCATCCGAGATTCGCCCTCCGCAATGCCTGAAACCGCCGCTTCGCTCCGCAATCGAATGGTTGAGACGCAGCTTCGCCCCAACGATGTCACGGACGCACGCGTCCTGGCGGCCATGGGCGAGGTGCCGCGTGAACGATTCGTGCCATCCGACAGGCGAGCGATCGCCTATCTCGACAGGCCGATCGAGCTCGCGCCCGGGCGGATGCTGATGGATCCGCGCAGTTTCGCGAAATTGCTGCAGCTTGCCCAAATTGGACCCGACGATGTCGTGCTCGATATCGGCTGTGGCAGCGGCTACTCGGCCGCCGTGATCGGACGCCTTGCCGGAACGGTCGTCGCGCTCGAGCAAGACCCTGATCTTTTCGCCCAAGCGAGCCAGCTCCTGACCGACCTCAGCGTCGACAATGTCGCCGTTGTTTCAGGAACCCTCGCAAGGGGTTACCCGAAGGGCGGTCCCTACGACCTGATCGTCCTTGAAGGCGCGGCGGCCGAGCTGCCGCTCGACCTGCATGCCCAACTCAACGAAGGCGGCCGACTTGTCGGTGTCATTCAATCGGGACCCATCGGGCGCGGCCAGATCGCTGTCAAATCGGGCGAGGGCTGGTCGGTGCGCGTCGCGTTCGATGCCTCGCTCGCGCGGCTGCCCGGTTTCGAGCGCGAGATGGGTTTTGTATTCTGAGATTGACGGCGCCTCGTTCGGCGCAGCGGGGGATCGTGATGCGTGACGAAGCCAGAGCGAAGCGATTGAACACCGGCCTGCGCGGGATGCTCTTTGCCAGCGTCTGCGCTCTCGCGCTGGTGCCGGCTCCTGCCTTCAGCGAAAATCTCGAAGAGACGCTCTCACTAACCTACACCAGCAACCCTGAATTGCTGGCGGAACGGGCGCGGCAGCGCGCGACCGACGAAGCTGTTTCCCAAGCGGTTTCTGGATGGCGGCCGAGCGTAACCGTGCAAGGCACATATGGGAGCGTCGACACCGAGTCGACCGTGCCGCCGCTGGCAACTACCTCAACGCGGACCGAGCCGTGGACCGGCACCGTCACCGCGACGCAACCGATCTTTCAGGGCGGGCGCGTGCTTGCCCAGACGCGCCAGGCTCGCGCGCAGGTACGCGCCGGGCGAGCGCAATTGCTGTCGATAGAACAGAGCGTGCTCCTCGACAGCGTCACCGCTTATATGGACGTTGTCCGCGACCTCGCCGTCGTCAACCTCAACCGGAACCAGATCGAAGTGCTCAAGCGCCAGTTGCAGGCTGCGCAGGACCGCTTCGATGTGGGCGAGATCACCCGCACAGATGTCGCTCAGGCCGAGGCGCGGCTGTCGCGCTCGCAATCGGCCCTGACGGCGGCGGAAGCGACGCTCACGCAAAGCCGTGCGGCCTATGAGCGCACCGTCGGTCAGGCCCCTGGCACGCTCGACCCGCAACCGCCTGTGCCGGCGCTCCCTAGTTCCGAGGAAGAGGCCCTTGCGCTCGCGCACACGTCGAACCCGGCGCTCACCGCCGCGCGGGAGAACGAGGAGGCCTCCTCGCACGCGATCGACCGCGCCGTCGGAGGTCTCCTGCCGACTCTCAGCGTCGATGCGCAATACACGGAGAACGAGGAACGCGCGGCCCCGGGCAGCGACGGCAACACGACGTCGGTCGTCGGCACACTCACGGTCCCGCTCTATCAGGGCGGCGAGGAATATTCATTCATCCGCGAGGCTAAGGCGACGAACAGTCAGCTTCGCCAGGTGCTGGCGCAGACCGAGAGGCAGGTCAGCGAACAGGTTCGCAACGCGTGGGAATCGCTGCGGTCTGCGCGCGCCTCGCTTGTCTCGGATCGCGCGCAAGTCTCCGCCAATGAGATCGCACTCGAAGGCGTGCGCCAAGAAGCCGACGTCGGCTCTCGTACCACGCTCGACGTGCTCGACGCGGAGCAGGAATTACTCGACTCGCGTTCGGCGCTGGTGCGCAGCGAGCGGAATGAAATCGTCGCCGCCTATGCGCTCCTTGCCGCAATCGGCGGCTTGACGGCGGAAGGTCTTGGCTTGCCCGTCACCGTTTACGATCCGTCAGTCAATTACGACGATGTTGCAGGACGCTGGATCGGATTTGGATCCGACGACTGACATCGCCGAATTCAGGCCGTGGAAACGGACCTGCGACGCTGGCCAAAATTGCCATGGTGGCCTAGGGTTAATAACGATTCGCGAGTCGCTGCGAAGGGTTGAGAAGCATGGCGAACGCCGCACCACAACAAGAACCGACGATGGAGGAGATCCTCGCCTCGATCAGGCGGATCATCTCAGAGGACGCCAACGAGGGTGATGCGAAAGACGCGCCCGCCGCTGGCGAGGCGAAGGCTGCCGCAAGCAAACCGGAACCCGAGCCCGAGCCTCAAGAGGAAGAGGCCGAGCTGCTGGAGGACGAAGTGGTTGCCGAAGTCGAGGAAGACGATGTCCTCGAGCTGACGGAGATCGTCGAGTCGGTTCCTGAGCCGGAACCCGAGCCAGAACCGGTTGCCGTTGCGCCTGAACCCACCCCGCCGCCGCCAGCTCCCAAACCCAAACCAGCGCCCATCAGCCACCAGGAACCCGCGGAGAGCGATCTCATGCTAGTTGAGAAAGAAGACGATCAAGGCCCGGCGCTCGTGTCAGCCGCCGCTTCGAGCAAGGGCGGCAGCGCCTTCGGTGCGCTCGCCCAGAATCTGAAGATCGCGAGCATCGATTCGCGCACGCTCGAAGACGTCGTGCACGACCTCATCAAGCCGATGCTCAAGGATTGGCTCGAGCGCAATCTGCCGGACACGGTCGAGCGGCTCGTGCAGGAAGAAATCGACAAGATGGCGAAGCGCGGCCGCCGCTAAGGCCGCCCGACGACCGACGTTGCGGCTCCGCCGTTCCCTGTCGCTCTTGACGGGGCGGGTTGGAGCCGCTCCTTTTCGGGCCCGATAGTCCGCGAGGCCCCGCCCGATGCTTTCGAAAACGTATCAGCCGCAAGAGGTTGAGGAGCGTCTCTACGCGCTCTGGGAGGAGTCTGGCGCATTCAAGCCGGGCGGGCGGCCGGACGCCGAGCCCTACACAATCGTCATTCCGCCGCCGAACGTCACAGGTTCGCTCCATATCGGGCACGCGCTCAACAACACGCTGCAGGACATTCTCATTCGCTTCGAGCGGATGCGCGGCAAGGACACGCTGTGGCAGCCAGGGATGGATCACGCGGGCATCGCGACCCAATTGGTGGTCGAACGCCAACTCGCGGAGCGTCAAACCTCACGACTCGCCCTCGGCCGCGAGGGCTTCATCGCGAAGGTCTGGGAGTGGAAGGCGGAATCGGGCGGCGCCATCACGCGCCAGCTGCGCCGGCTCGGCGCGTCCTGCGACTGGAGCCGCGAGCGCTTCACGATGGACGAGGGTCTGAGCCGCGCCGTCCTGAAAGTCTTTGTCCAGCTCCACCGCGAAGGGCTTATTTACAAAGCGAAAAGGCTGGTCAACTGGGACCCGCGACTGCAAACGGCCGTGTCGGATCTCGAGGTCGAGCCGATCGAGGTCAAGGGCCATCTTTGGCATCTGCGCTACCCGCTCGCGGATGGGCTGACCTACAAGTTCCCCGTCGCGTTCGATGAGGATGGCGCGCCCACCGCGTTCGAGGATCGCGACTACATTGTCGTTGCGACCACACGGCCTGAGACCATGCTGGGCGATGCGGCGGTCGCCGTGCATCCCGACGACGTGCGCTACCGAGCCCTCGTCGGCAAGGACGTGATTTTGCCGCTCGCGAACCGGCGGATACCGATCGTCGCCGACTCCTATGCCGATCCGACCAAGGGCTCGGGCGCCGTCAAGATCACGCCCGCGCATGATTTCAACGACTTCCAGGTCGGCGAACGGCATGGCTTGCCCGCGCTCAACATCATGACGGAGGCGGCTGCGCTCAACGACGCGGTGCCGGAGGCCTATCGCGGGCTCGACCGCTTCGAGGCACGCAAACGGATCGTCGAGGACCTCGAAAGAACCGATCTTATAGACCGGATCGAACCCATCGTTCATGCGGTGCCGCATGATGAGAAGACCAAGACGATCGTGCTCGAGCCCTATCTGACCGAGCAATGGTATCTCGATGCGGCGACCCTGGCGGGGCCCGCGCTCGAAGCGGTGAGGGCCGGCGAGACGCGGTTCGTGCCGCAGCATTTTGAGAAGACCTACTTCCACTGGCTTGAAAACATTCAGCCTTGGTGCATCTCGCGCCAGCTCTGGTGGGGGCATCAGATCCCGGCCTGGTACGGTCCGGACGGCACTGTCTTTGTCGAGGAGACCGAGGCGGCAGCTCAATCGGCCGCCATGAAGCACTATCGCCGCGAGGTCACACTGACGCGCGATCCCGATGTGCTCGACACCTGGTTCTCATCGGGCCTCTGGCCGTTCTCAACGCTCGGCTGGCCGGACGAGACGCCCGAGCTCAAGCGGCACTATCAGACCGACGTGCTGGTGACGATGTACGACATCATCTTCTTTTGGGTCGCCCGAATGATGATGTTCGGTACTCACTTCCTGAAGGAAGTGCCTTTCCACACGGTGCTAATTCATGCCCGCGTGGTGGACGAAAAGGGCCAGAAGATGTCGAAAACCAAGGGGAACGTCGCCGACCCCTTGGACCTCATCAAACAGTATGGCGCGGATGCGCTGCGCTTTGCGCTCGCGGTTGCCGCGGCCCCGGGCAAGGACCTTCGCATCGGCCCAGCACGCGTGGAAGTGACGCGCAATTTCTGCACGAAGCTCTGGAACGCTGCGCGCTTTCTGGAAATGAACGGGTGCGCGCGCGCCGAGGTCTTCGATCCGGCGGCGCTCAACGATCCCGTCAACCAATGGATCGTCGATGAGGTCCACGGAGTGCGCGACAGCGTCACCGAGGCGCTCGAGGCCTTCCGCTTCAACGATGCGGCCGGCGCGATCTATCATTTCGTGTGGGACGTCTATTGCGATTGGTATCTCGAATTCATCAAGCCAATCCTCGCTGAAGATGCCGCGCCCGCCGGCGCCGAAACGCGCGCGACGGCTTCCTATGTGCTCGATCAGGTGCTCGCGCTCCTTCATCCCTTCGCGCCTTTCATCACCGAGGAATTGTGGCAGCGGACCGGCGAAACCGGACCGGCGCGCGAGGGTTTGCTGATCGTCGCGCCCTGGCCCTCGCGCCGCGCGCCGCTCTATCCGGCCGCAAAAGCCGAGCTCGACTGGGCGATCCGCCTCGTCAGCGAGGTGCGCTCGGTCCGCTCGATCATGAACGTGCCGGCCGGCGCGCGGATCGACCTTCAGATGAGGGGGGCGGGCGCCGAAACGCAGTCGCGGCTCGCCCGGCACGGCGAGGTGATCGCCCGGCTCGCCCGGCTGAATCCAATCACGCTGGGAGAGGCGGTACCGAAGAACGCGGCACAGTTCGTCATCGATGAGGCGAGCGGCATCCTGCCACTCGCGGGCGTCATCGACATGGCGGCCGAAACGAGCCGGCTCAAGAAGGAGATTGGCAAGCTGGAAGGCGAGCTGAAAAAGCTCGACCAGAAGCTCGGCAATCCCGAGTTCGTGGCCAAGGCGCCCGAGGAGATCATTGCCGAGCAGCGCGAGCGACGGGACGAGGCGGCGGCGATGCGGGGCAAGCTGTCAGAGGCCCTGGAACGCTTGAGCGCGTGAAGGGTTGCGCCCTTGTCGGGCTTGGCGGCCGTGACCATCTTTGGAAAAATGGTTGCGTCCCGCGACCGTTCGGAGGTGTCGTCGTGGCCCTCATGCGCAGATCCGCTGTCCTTGGCGCCCTCGCGCTTGCGCTGGGGCTTGCCGGCTGCGCAAGCCCGACGCCTTATGTGCCGGCCTCAAAGCCTGGCACGCCCGGCTATGGCGAGCGGCAGATCGATACCAACCGGTTTCGCGTCACCTTCACCGGCAACAGCGCGACGCCGCGACAGACGGTCGAAACGTTCCTGCTGCTCCGCGCGGCCGATCTCACCCTCGCGCAGGGCTTTGATTTCTTCCTCCTCGAAGCACAGGACGTTGATTCCTCGACCGTCTATCGCTCCGATTTCGATGCGTGGCCGCGCGCCGGCTTTTACTGGTCGGATTGGCATTGGGGCCGGGGATTCGGCGCCAGCGTCTCAACGACGTCTCGGCCAATCACGTCCTATTCGGCCTATGCTGACGTCATCATGCTGACCGCGGCGCAGGCGGCGGGCGATCCGCACGCGCTCAACGCGCGGACTGTTCAGCAGAATCTGCGGGCGCAGAGCTTCGTACCCGGCCAATAGGGCCAAAGCCCCTCGACTTGACCGCGCTGCCTCCCTTCGCTTCTCTGCCGGTCCGGCCGTCCGATCCCAGCCTTTGCGAGCAAAACGATGCCCCGCTTCGACAAAACCAAGCTGCCGTCCCGCCACGTCACGGTCGGGCCAGAGCGCGCCCCGCACCGGTCCTACTACTACGCAATGGGCCTCACCGAAGAGGACATCGCCAAGCCCTTCGTGGGCGTGGTCTCGTGCTGGAACGAAGCGGCGCCTTGCAACATCGCGCTGATGCGGCAGGCCCAGGCGGCCAAGAAGGGCGTCAAGGAAGAGGGCGGCACGCCGCGCGAATTCTGCACGATCACCGTTACGGACGGGATCGCGATGGGCCATCAGGGGATGAAATCCTCGCTCGTCAGCCGCGACGTCATCGCCGATTCCTGCGAGCTGACGATGCGCGGGCATTGCTACGACGCGATGGTCGGGATCGCGGGGTGCGACAAGTCACTCCCCGGCCTCATGATGGCGATGGTGCGGCTGAACGTGCCGTCGGTCTTCATGTATGGCGGCTCGATCATGCCGGGCCGCCACAAGAATCGCGACGTAACCGTACTCGATGTCTTCGAGGCGGTCGGGCAACATGCGGCCGGCAAGATGGGCGATGACGAGCTGCACGAGCTCGAGTGCCACGCCTGCCCGGGCGCAGGCGCGTGCGGCGGCCAGTTCACCGCGAACACGATGGCCTGCGTCTCCGAGGCGATCGGCCTCGCGTTGCCCTATTCGGCAGGTGCCCCCGCCGAGTACACCAGCCGAGACGAATACGCGCTCAAAAGCGGCGCGGCGGTCATGAAGCTTCTCGAGAAGAACATTCGCCCGCGGGACATCGTCACGCGCAAGGCGCTGGAGAATGCGGCCGTGGTGGTCGCGGCCTCGGGCGGCTCGACGAATGGCGCGCTGCACCTTCCTGCGATCGCGCACGAGGCAGGCATCACGTTCGACATCTTCGATGTCGCCGAGATCTTCAAGAAGACGCCCTATCTCTGCGATCTGAAGCCGGGAGGGCAATATGTCGCCAAGGACATGTTCGAGGCGGGCGGCGTGCCGATGCTGCTGAAGACCTTGCTCGACGGGGGCTATCTCCATGGCGATTGTCTAACGGTCACCGGCAAGACGCTGGCTGAGAACCTGAAAGATGTCGTCTTCGACACGAAACAGAAGGTGATCAGGCCTGCGAACAACCCCATCACGAAGACAGGCGGGGTCGTCGGCCTTTCCGGCAATCTCGCGCCCGACGGAGCGATCGTGAAGGTCGCAGGGCTTCACCATCTCCAGTTCACGGGGCCGGCGCGCGTCTTCGACTGCGAGGAAGATTGCTTCAAGGCGGTGAACGAGCGCCAGTACAAGGAAGGCGACGTCCTCGTCGTGCGCTACGAGGGCCCCAAAGGCGGCCCCGGCATGCGCGAAATGCTCTCGACCACCTCGGCGATCTACGGTCAAGGGATGGGTGAGAAAGTTGCGCTCATCACGGATGGACGGTTCTCCGGCGCGACGCGCGGATTTTGTGTCGGCCATGTCGGACCAGAGGCGGCGGTCGGCGGGCCCATCGGCCTCCTTCAGGATGGCGACATGATCACGCTCGATGCGGCGGCGGGAACGCTCTCGGTCGGCTTGAGCGATGAGGAACTCGCGCGGCGACGCGCGGCGTGGAAGCCACGCGATAACGGCTATTCGAGCGGCGTCCTCTGGAAATATGTGCAAACGGTCGGGCCCGCCCGGAACGGTGCGGTGACGCATCCAGGCGCGGCCCAGGAATCGCATGTCTATGCCGACATCTAAGGGGTAAGGCGTCGTCAATCGGTCATCGGCGGGGCCTAGTGTCCGCCGAGACCGATCGGCGAGGCGAGGGGTTTTGGATGCGTATTATGTCGAGACACGGCGGGCTCGCGGCCGCCACCCTCCTGGCGCTGACGATCGGCGGGCCAGCCCAAGCCGACGTGCAGGAGGGCCTTCGCGCCTACACCGCTAAGGACTACGTCCGCGCCGAGCAGGAGCTCAAAACCTCCGCGGACGCGGGCGATGTCGAAGGGCAGTTCTATCTCGCCAATCTCTATGTCGATGGTATCGGCATCGCTCAGAACTTTCGCGAGGCCGCGCGGTACTACGAGATGGCGGCCGCTCAGGGCCACACCGGCGCGCAGGTGAGGCTCGGCAACATGTATCGCCGCGGCTATGGCGTCGATACCGACTATCGCACGGCCGTCCGCTGGCTCTATCGAGCGTTCGATGGCGGGAGTGCGGAGGCCGCGCTCTATCTCGGCGATATTTTTCTGGGCGGTGAAGGCGATGTGGAACGCGACGAAGGGCATGCGCGCCAGCTCTTCACGATCGCAGCGAACGAAGGCCTTGCGCAGGCCATGGCGAAACTCGGGCTCATCTATCTCGAAGGGCGCGGCACCGAGCGGGACGTTCCGCAAGCCATCATGTGGTTGACGCTCGCCTCTCAGGCGAGCGAGGGCGAAGTCAAAGAGGAAGTCGACGCCCAGCTTCTCATCGCGGAAAAAGCGGCGACGGCCGGCGATTGGGCCAAAGGGCAAAAGATGGCGGCCAGCTGGACCCCGTGGGCCCTCTCGGGCGGATCACGTCCTGAAGAGCCGATCCCGCCGAAACCCCAGCCCTAGTCGAAAATCACTTTGTCCTCGCCGAACCAGAGCGGCGAGCGCAGCAGATCGATGAAACGCTGCTCGTCCTCGAGGAGGACGGCACCCGCCGCGCGGCCTTCCGGCGATTCCAGCGCCGCGCCGAGATCATCCCAACTGCGCCACCACAATTGCGCGACACCGTCATATTGTTTCGGGCCACCGCGCGAGGCGCGCAAATCCGCGCTCACGGCCGGGTCCGCGCTGTGCAGCTGGACGTAACGGGCGATCCGCAACGCTGCACGATGGCTTGCGACGAGCGGGGCATGCTTATTCAGCCAATAATCCTGGAACTGTTCGCGCGTCAGGTTCGGCAGCCGCATCAGGCAAAAGGTCAGCTTGATCATGGTCCCGGAAATCCCTTGAGGTGATGAGGCAGCGCGTCCTCGAGCGCCAGCCAGGGAATCTTGCTCTCCCACCAGATATGCGCAGACGGCGCAACGATCGCAGGATCATCGAGCGTGCCGCAGGCGACATCGATCTCCGCGCGATCGACAGGCCGGAATGCGATGTGGCTGCCGCAGACCGCGCAGAACTCGCGGCGCGCGGTCTCGGAAGATCGATAGATCGCGGGTGCGCCGACAACATAGGTGAAGCGGCTGGCCGCCACGGTCAGCCAGGCAACGACCGGCGCGCCCGCCGCGCGCTGACACATTCGGCAGTGGCAATAGACCGCCATTGCGCCGCCGGGGGCGATGCGATAGCGGAGGCCGCCGCATAGACAGCCGCCCAGGGCCTCGCGGGCGAGGGTGCTGGTCGTCACGGCGGCGACCCTCCCGCTTCCGGGAAGCGCTGCAGAGTGTCGGCGGTCTCGAACCAGGGGATGCGGCTCTGCGTCCAGATGTGATGCGTTGGCGGCACGGTTTCAGGATCGTCGAGGACGGCGGTGTTGATGCTGACGATGCCTTCGGCCGCGTCGCGGAAAAAAAGATAGCTGCCGCAGATGGCACAGAACTCACGTTGTCCGTGTGCGGATGAATGATAGATTGCGGGTGCCGCGCGTGTGACGACCAGTCCAGACGGCGCAGCGACCACCCAGGCAACGACTGGCGCGCCGGACGTCCTCTGGCACATGCGGCAATGGCAATAGCCGCTGTCCGCGCGGTCGAGTGTCACGCGGAAGCGAACGGCACCGCAGAGGCACCCGCCGGAATGTTCTTCGCTCATGCCGCCAGCTCGATCCAGGCCGGAACGTGATCGGACGGCTTCTCCCAGCCGCGGGTCTCGGTGTCGATGCCGGCCGCCGTCAGTCGGTCCGCAGCCTGCGGCGAGAGCAGGAAATGGTCGATACGCAAACCGTTTCGCTTCGGCCAGGCGCCTGCCTGATAGTCGAAGAAGGTGTATTGGCGCGGCTCTGCGTTGCAGGCGCGGAAAGCTTCCGTCAGCCCAAGCGCCGTCAATCCGCCGAAGGCGAGGCGTGTCTCACGGCGAAACAGGGCATCGTCCTTCCAGCCTGCGGGATCATAGAGATCGCGCGCGGTCGGGATGACGTTGTAGTCGCCGGCGAGGATAAACGGCTCCTCAAGTGCGAGGCGATCCTTGGCATGGGCGACCAGCGCCTCAATCCACCGAAGCTTGTAATCGTATTTGGGGCCAGGCGCCGGATTACCGTTGGGAAGATAGAGGCAGCCGAAACGGATCGGGCCGCCCGTCGCCTCGATCACGGCCTCGAGATAGCGCGCCTGGTCGTCCTCGAAGCCAGGCAGGCCGCGAATGACG
Source organism: Alphaproteobacteria bacterium (assembly GCA_016124385.1). Taxonomy (GTDB): domain Bacteria; phylum Pseudomonadota; class Alphaproteobacteria; order Micropepsales; family Micropepsaceae; genus JACADY01. Next base: position 215,817 of record WGNU01000006.1, read on the forward strand.
TCACGCGGCTCCGCGCGGGCAAGGATCGCTACGCCGTTGTAAGTCTTTTGGCCGAACGCCAGCGAAGCATAACCCGCCTGGGCCATCGCGTCAGATGGGAATGCCTCGTCGAGGCATTTGATTTCCTGCAACGCGACGAGGTCGGGCGCGGCCTGTTTCAGCCAGGCCATGACCTGCGCCGCATGCGCCTTGATCGAGTTCACGTTGAACGTGGCGATTTTCATCGCCGGAAGTTTAGGTCACATAGCCCAGATCGCGAAAGAGCCTCGCCGCGCGATCACGCCGAAGATAAAGGATTGCAAGGCTCGCGACGAACACGCCGCAGGCGAGGAAAAAAAGCTCGCCGCCATCGCCCTGCACCTCAATCCCCAGGGGCGAGACGAGGTGGAAGAAGATCGCGCCCGAGATGATCACGAGCGCGCCAAAGGCGCCGAGCACTTGTGTCACTGGAATGAACAGCAACGCCGAGCAGAGAAGCTCCGACGCGCCGATGAAATTGCGCATGAACGGCTCGAAGAAATCCAGCCCCAGCCAATTCTCGATCGTCTGAAAGATGTAGACGCTCTCGTCCGCCGCGCTGAATTTAAAGAACAGCGACTGGACGAAGACGAAGGCGATATAGACCGACAGAACCCACGGAAGGGCAGTGCGGACGGCCATTGCGATCTCTCCCCGATTGCGTCCCCCCGCGGGACGGGCAGGAGAGTGGCGAGGGTGCGGCGCCGTGTCACCTCACGAAGCCGCCCTTCTCCCTCACGAAACCGGGAGGGGACCGTCAGATCGAAAAGGACGTACCGCAGCCGCAGGAGGAGGTCGCGTTCGGGTTCTTGATCTGGAACGAGGCGCCGATCAGTTCGTCCACCCAATCGATTTCGGCGCCGCGCAACATGTCGAGCGACACCGAATCGATGAGAACGGTCACGCCGTCCCGCTCCAGGACGAGGTCATCCTCGGTCGGCGTATCGTCGAAGGCGAAGCTATAGGAAAAGCCAGAGCAGCCGCCGCCGTTCACGGCCACGCGGAGCTTCAGGCCGGGCTCTTCCTTCGCGAGGATCTTCGCCAGGTGCGCGGCCGCACGCGCGGTAATGCGAACCGGGGCCTCTTGCGCTAGAGCGTCCATTCCCATTCCTTCAGCGGCGCCGTGCCGATTGCGTCCAATATACTGCGACTGCGATTCTTACTCATGTAGGGCGTTTCGCGCCAATCGCAACAGGAGGCTTCCCATGGCACGCCCGCAAGCCCAATGGCCTGGCGCCGAAGGCGGACTTTCTCCGTTCGCCGCCAATCCCGCCGCCAGCCGGGGGCGTCTGCACGATGAGCCGGAAAGCCCCACACGGACGGCCTTCCAGCGCGACCGTGACCGCATCATTCACTGCAATGCTTTCCGCCGTCTGAAACACAAGACGCAGGTCTTCGTCTATCACGAGGGCGATTACTACCGGACACGGTTAACGCATTCGCTGGAAGTGTCGCAGATCGCCCGCTCGATCGGGCGCGTGCTGGGGCTCGACGAGGATCTCTGCGAGGCGCTGGCCCTCGCGCACGATCTCGGCCATCCGCCCTTTGGCCACGCCGGCGAGGACGCCCTCAACGAATGCCTCGCGGCCACGGGCGGGTTCGATCACAACGCGCAGACGCTGAAGATCGTCACGGCGCTCGAGCATCGCTACGCGGCGTTCGACGGGCTCAACCTCACCTGGGAAACGCTCGAGGGCCTCGTCAAGCACAACGGCCCGCTGCCGCCCGCGCTTCCCGCGCCAATCGCCGCGTTCAACGCGCGCTTCGATCTGGCACTCGCGCAATGGCCGAGCCTTGAGGCGCAAGTGGCGGCCATCTCGGACGATATCGCCTACAACAATCACGACATCGACGACGGCCTGCGCGCGCAACTTTTCACGGTGGACATGCTGATCGCGCTACCCTTCGTCGGGCCGATCTTTCGCGACGTGATGGACAGCCATCCGGGCCTTGAGCGGGGGCGGCTCATCAATGAATGCGTGCGGCGAATCATGACCGCGATGATCCACGACGTGATCGCCGAAACGACGCGCCGCCTTGCGCAAGCGGGCGTTTCCTCCATCGCCGACATTCGCGCGCATGGCGGCCAGCTCGCCGGCTTCTCAGCTGAGATGGCGGCTCATGATGCTGCCCTGAAGGCGTTTCTTTTCAAGCACATGTACCGGAATTTTCGTGTGAACCGGACGGTCTCGAAAGCCAAACGCCTGGTGCGCGATTTGTTCGCCGTCTTCGTCAACGAGCCGGCCTTACTTCCGCCCGAATGGGCGGCAGGATGCGGCGCGCCGGATAGTCCCGATACGGCCCATCGCGTCGGCGATTTCATTGCCGGAATGACGGACCGTTTCGCCATCGAAGAGCACCGGCGACTTTTTGCACTCGAAACGCGATCCTAGCCTGTGCTAACCCGATGATCTGCTCCATTCTGATGAGTACACTGGGGGCTGGTATCGATTCGAGGCTCCAGCTCCTGCCCCCTTGGAGGACTTGATGACGAATCTCGACCGCGGCGCGTATGACCCCGCCTATGACGACGATCCCGACACGTTCGATGTCGTCGATGACGATGAAGACGAAGGTCGCGGTCGTAGTCCGGTCATTCTGATTCTCGCGCTCGTTGTTCTGCTCGGCTTCGCGGCCGTGGTCTGGATGGCGTATGACCAGGGCCTGCGGCAAGCGAGCCGAAGCGAGACGCCTGTGCTCGCGGCCGAAGAAGGCCCGATCCGCGAGACGCCGGACGATCCAGGCGGGGCAGCGATCCCTCATACCGACAGCAAGATCTATGACCGCGTCGATGCGAGCCCGACCGGCGCGGAAGATGGCGAGGTACTCATTTCGCCCGCGGAAGTTCCGCAACCGATGCCGGAAGAGGCGGCACCGCCCGCTGGCACCGCACCGCTACCGGAGACCGCGATGGTGACACCACCGCCGGCCGAGGTCGCGCCGCCAGAGCCGACGCCTGCCGCGCCGGCGCCCATGGCGAGCGCCCCTGTGCCGACGCCGCGTCCGACTCCGGCCGCTCCGACGCCGGCGCCGGCCGCCGAGGTTGCCGCTGCACCGGCCCCTGCCGTGACGCCGACGCCCGCGCCAACACCCGCTCCGGCCCCAACCCCTGCGGCGGTTGCGCCAGCGGCGCCGGCTGGCGGTGGCTACTCCGTCCAGGTCGGCTCCTATCCGGAAGACGCGCTGGCGAACGAGGCCTGGAAGCGGATTCAGGGTTCGTATGGCGATATCCTTGGCTCGCTGACGGCCCGCGCGGCGCGCGCGGATCTCGGAAGCAAGGGCGTCTGGTACCGCCTCCAGGTCGGCTCGTTCGCCGATCGCGACGCAGCCGCCGCACTCTGCACCCAACTCAAGGCACGTGGGCAAGATTGCCTCGTCGCCAAGCTCTAGCCGGATTGCCTGCGGTCGGCGCCTCTTCTGGGGTGCGACCGCGGACGGCGGGACCTTCCCATGAGGCGCACGTGACCGCGAAGGCCGTCATCTATGGGCTGCGGGGACCGGCGCTGACAGCGGAGGAGACCGCCTTCTTCCGCTCGGTCCGGCCTTGGGGCTTCATCCTCTTTGCACGGAATATCGAGTCGCCCGAGCAAGTCCGTGCGCTGACCGATTCGCTTCGGGCGCTGACGGGACGCGACACGCTTCCGATCCTGATCGATCAGGAAGGCGGCCGTGTCGCGCGGCTGCGTCCACCGCAATGGCGCCTGCCTCCGCCGGCCGCCTCGTTCGCCGCGCTCTTTGCCCAAGCACGCGATCTTGGCCTCGAGGCGGCCTATCTGAACAGCCGGCTGATTGCCCATGACTTACTCAGTCTTGGGATCAACGTCGATTGCCTGCCGGTGCTTGACGTGCCGCAGCCGGGAAGCCACGACATCATCGGTGATCGCGCCTATGGCACAGAGCCGAAGGACATCGTCGCGCTTGGCCGGGTTGCGGCCGAAGGACTTCTCGAAGGCGGCGTGCTGCCGATCCTCAAGCATATTCCGGGGCATGGTCGCGCGCGCGCGGATAGCCATGAGAGTCTGCCGACGGTCGATGCGAGTCTCGAGGAGCTGACGCGCATCGATTTCACGCCATTCCGCAGCCTCAATCATTTCCCGCTCGCGATGACGGCGCACATCGTCTACGCAGCGATCGATCCGGACCGGCCGGCGACTCTCTCCGGCCATGTCGTGCGCGGCATCATTCGCGGCACGATCGGCTTTCAAGGCGCGCTGATGACCGATGATCTCTCGATGAAAGCGCTCAGCGGAACGATGGGCGAGCGGACCCGCGCCTCCTACGCAGCAGGCTGCGATCTCGTTCTTCACTGCAATGGCGATCTCGCCGAGATGGAAGCGATCGCGACCGAAGCGCGCACGCTCAGCGGACCGGCGCTCGCGCGCACGAATGCGGCGCTCTCCCAAATCAAGCCGCTGGGGGCGCCGTTCGATGCCGCCCAAGGCGTGGCGCGCCTGACGTCCCTTCTCAACCAATCGATGGTCGCATGAACGAGGGACAGGATTTCACCGATCAGGGACCGGTCGCGATGGTCGCGCGCGGCGGCGAGGGCGCACTGGTGCTTGACCTCGACGGCTTTGAGGGACCGCTCGATCTCCTCTTGACGCTTGCGCGGGCGCAGAAGGTCGATCTTCGCAAGCTCTCGATCCTCGCGCTCGCCGACCAGTATCTCGCCTTCATCGCCGACGCGCGCCGGCTCGAATTGGAACTGGCGGCCGACTATCTCGTGATGGCGGCCTGGCTTGCTTACCTCAAGTCGCGATTGCTTCTTCCCGAGCCGCCGGCGGAACCGGGGCCATCCGGTGAGGAGCTCGCGCAACGTCTCGCCTTTCAGCTGCAACGCCTTGAAGCCATTCGCGATGTGACGGGCCGGCTGTTCGCGCGCGACCGGCTGGACCGCGACGTCTTCGCGCGCGGCGCGCCGGAGGGCATTCGTCTCGTGCGGACGCCGGAGTATTCCGACACGCTCTATGATCTGCTTCGCGCCTATGCGGACCACCGCAAGCGCGGCCTCAAGCCGACGACACTCCACATTCAGCGCCTGCCAGTGCTCGCCATCGAGGAGGCGCGCAGCCGCCTTGAGGGGATGCTCGGCGTTCTCATCGATTGGCGTACACTCGATCAGTTCCTGCCTGATTCATTCCGGATCGGGCGCAGCCGGCGGTCCGGCCTCGCGAGCACGTTTTCCGCGACCCTTGAGATGGTTCGCGACGGGCAGCTCGATGTTCAACAGGGTGAGGCCTTTGGACCGATCTATGTGCGGCGACGGCCGCAGAGCGAGGAGACGCACGCGTGAGTGAAGGGCGGGCCCATGCGACGGCCGAAGCGGTGAGCGACAGCGACGACCCGGCAGAGCCGGCGGAGCCAATAGAGGCTGCTTCTGTCCCGGCGGCGGTCGCGACGCACCCGGAAACCGCGCAGCATCGGCGGATCCTTGAGGCGCTGTTGTTCGCGGCCGCCGAGCCGCTGGACGAGGCGACGCTCAAGGAGCGTCTGCCGCAAGGCGTCGACGTCGCGGCGCTGATCGGGCATCTGCAGGCCCTCTACGCAGAGCGGGGGGTCAATCTCGTCAGCATCGCAGGAAAATGGACGTTCCGGACGGCGGCCGACCTCGCCTTCCTGTTGCGCAAGGAAGCGGTTGAACAGAAGCGTCTGTCGCGCGCGGCAATGGAGACGCTCGCGATCATCGCCTACCACCAACCCGTCACGCGCGCCGAGATCGAGGACATTCGCGGTGTCTCGCTGAGCAAGGGCTCGCTCGACATTCTGCTCGAAATCGGTTGGGCGAAGCCGCGCGGCCGGCGCAAGACGCCGGGGCGGCCGCTGACCTTCGGGACGACCGAGGCGTTCGCCAGCCATTTCGGCCTGGCTTCGCTCGCGGATCTGCCGGGGCTCGATGATCTGAAGGCGGCGGGCCTCCTTGAGAGCGCCATGCCTGCCGATTTCCGGGTTCCCTCGCCCCAGCTCGATCTCCAGGACGACGAAGAGCCGCTCGAGGAAGAGACGGGTGACTCGGGCCCGGACGGCGAGCCGTAAAGCAATTCCGAGGCGCTCGCTTGCGCCCGAGGCCCTGGAGCGCTACCTAATTCTGCAAGTCATTTGCAGGACCGCACGTGTCGTTGGAGCTCTCCCGTCTCAGTCTCACTTCCGTGTCGAAGCGTTTCGGTGATTTCACGGCGGTCGACGCCGTCTCGCTGAGCGTCGCGCCGGGGGAGGTCGTGTGTCTGCTCGGTCCGTCGGGTTGCGGCAAGTCGACGACGCTCCGCCTCGCAGCGGGGTTTGAGCGGTCCGATTCTGGCACGATCCTGGTCGATGACGCGGTCGTTGATTCCGGCCGGCGCTATGTTGCGCCGGAGCACCGGCGCGTCGGTCTCATGTTTCAGGATTTCGCACTCTTTCCGCACCTGAACGTGCTGGACAATATCGGGTTTGGGCTTCGCCGCGCGTCGAGCGCGGAAAGGCGGCGCATCGCGGCGGGCGAGCTTGAGCGGGTCGGACTCTCGCATCTCGCAGAGGCCTATCCGCACGAACTCTCCGGCGGCGAGCAGCAACGCGTCGCGCTCGCGCGGGCGCTCGCGCCGCAGCCGCGCGTGCTTCTCATGGATGAGCCGTTCTCAGGGCTCGATGGGCGGCTACGCGAAACGGTGCGCGACGAGACGCTTGCGACGCTGAAAGCGCGCAACGCAGCGGTTCTCATCGTCACGCATGATCCAGAGGAAGCGATGCGGGTCGGCGATCGCCTCGCGCTGATGCGCAAGGGCCGTCTCGTCCAGATTGGCCGGCCCGATGATCTCTACGACCGCCCGGTCGATGCCGCTGCGGCCGCGTTTTTTTCATCGCTCAACGTGCTTCACGCGACGATCCGCGACGGCCGCGCGGAGACGCCCTTCGGCGCTGTCCCCGCGCCCGCGATCGACCCTGGGCGGCGGGTCGAGATCATGTTGCGCCCGCAAGCGCTCACCCTGACAGCGCCCGATGGAGCGCGGCTCGTCGGCGACGTCATTCGGGCCCATGTGATCGGCGAGGAGAGCGCGGTGCGCGTCGCCGTCAACCGGCCCGATCTTTCAGAAGCAGGTGAGACCTTGGTCTTCGAGGCGCGCTCGCGGGCACGGGAGTTGCCCCGGCAAGGCGAGCGCGTCGGCATTTCAGCCGACCTACGGCGCGCGTTGATATTTCCGTGCGAACGGCCAAAAACACACCAAAAAGTCATGAATTCGTCGAATGTTGCGCTAGGGGACACCGTCTGACAGATTGCGGGGCTTCAAGCCCTGCTGCCGGGACACGCACTCTCTGGAGGTAACCTCATGGGCGCACTCAGCATTTGGCACATTCTCGTCGTCGCCGTGCTCGTCGTTTTGCTGTTCGGTCGGGGCAAGATCTCCGAATTGATGGGCGATGTGGCCAAGGGCATCCGCAGCTTCCGCAAAGGTCTGAGCGATGAGGAGCCGGGCGAGCCGGCGCGCAAGTCGCTGCCTCAAGAGGCCACGCCGGCGGAAAAGCCGACCGCCAACGAGCGCACGAACGCCTAGAGGCGGGCATTCTCCGCGGGAGCGGAAAACAGCATGTTTGATCTCGGCTGGAGCGAGCTTCTGGTCGTCGGCATCGTCGCCTTGATCGTCGTGGGGCCGAAAGACCTGCCGGGGCTGATGCGCACGGTCGCACAAACCCTGCAGACGGTGCGGCGCATGGCGGGGGATTTCCGCCGGCAATTCGACGACATGGTTCGCGACACCGAACTTGAGGATTTGCGCAAACAGTTCAACACGATCCGAAATCCGCAATCCGTGCTGGCGGGCCCGGAAGGCGAGCCCGCCTCGGTGCACCCGCCAAGGGAAGACGGCGGCGCAGCGGACACACCGGCGAATGCGGCTTCCCAACTCGCGCCGGTTCCTCCGAGCAGCGATCCCGCCAAGTCATGAACAAGCCGGCCGATCACGATCAGATCGAGGCCTCGAAGGCACCGCTGCTCGAGCATCTCGTCGAGCTTCGGACCCGGCTGCTCTATTCGCTCGCCGGCTTCATCGTCTGCTTTTTCGGCTGCTATTTCGTCGCGGAGTACATCTACGCGTTTCTGGTTCACCCGCTCGCCGATGCGTTCGGAGAGGAAACAGGCCGCCGGATGATCTTCACGGCGCTCTACGAAACCTTCCTTACCTATCTGCGCGTCGCCTTCTTCGGCGCGATGTGCCTCTCGTTCCCGATCGTTGCCAGCCAGATCTGGATGTTCGTCGCGCCCGGACTCTACCGCCAGGAGAAGCGGGCGTTCCTGCCTTATCTTGTCGCCACGCCCTTGATGTTCATCGCGGGCGGCGCATTCGTCTTCTATCTTGTGATGCCGGTTGCGATCTCGTTCTTCCTCTCATTCGAAGCGCCAGGCGGAGGGGGGACGCTGCCCATCCAGCTCGAAGCGAAAGTGAGCGAATATCTCGACCTCGTTATGGCGCTGATCTTCGCGTTCGGCGTCTGTTTCCAGTTACCGATCTTGCTTACGCTGCTGGGGCATGTCGGGATCGTTGACGCAGCGACGCTGCGCACCTATCGGCGCTACGCAATCGTTGGGGTCTTCGCGGTCGCGGCGGTTCTGACGCCGCCCGATGTGCTCAGTCAGGTGGGGCTCGCGCTACCGATGCTTCTCCTCTATGAGGCCTCGATCGTCATTGTCACGCTGATGGAGCGGGCCAGGGCCAGGCGCCGCGCGGCTGAGGAGAGCTCGCAGAGCTAGGCTTTCCAGGCTCCGCCACGGCCCTTATACAGGCGGCGAGCCATCCGACTCAGCGCGTTCCGAGCCCTTTCCGATGCACGACCTCAAAGCCCTTCGCGAGGATCCAGCCGCGTTCGACGCGGCGCTGCAGCGCCGTGGCCTCGGCGCGCAATCGGGGCCGCTCCTCGAGGCCGACAGGGCACTGCGAGCATTGCAGCAGCGCTTGCAGGAACTCCAGGCCACACGCAACGACGCGGCTAAGCGGATCGGTCAGGCCAAGGCCAAGAAGGACGAGGGGGGCGCCGCCGCGCTGATGGCGGAGGTTGCGGGCCTTAAGGATCAGATTCAGGCCGGCGAAGAGGAGGAGCGTACGCGGAGTGCCGCACTGCGCGACCTCCTCGCCGCGATCCCCAATCTTCCCGACGCGGAGGTGCCGAACGGGCTCGATGAGAGCGGCAACCGCGAAATCCGCCGGAGTGGCAGTCCGCGCAATCTTGCATTCGGCCCCAAGGATCACGTCGCGCTCGGCGAGGATCTGGAACACATGGATTTCGAGGCGGCGGGGCGCGTTTCTGGTGCGCGGTTCGTCTATCTCAAAGGCGCGCTCGCGCGGCTGGAACGGGCGCTCGGCGCCTTCATGCTCGACCTTCACACCGGCGAATTCGGCTATCGCGAGATGAGCCCGCCGATCCTGGTGCGCGACGAGGCGATGTTCGGGACCGCGCAATTGCCGAAATTCCGCGACGACCAGTTCGGCACGACGCACGGCTATTGGCTGATCCCGACGGCTGAAGTTTCGCTGACGAATTATGTGCGCGAGCAGATCCTGGACGAAGCCGCGCTGCCGATGCGCCTGACGGCGCACACACCGTGCTTCCGCGCGGAGGCCGGTTCGGCCGGGCGCGACACGCGCGGCATGATCCGCATGCACCAGTTCAACAAGGTCGAGCTCGTCTCGATCACGACGCCCGAGCAATCGGAGGCCGAGCACGAGCGCATGACATCATGCGCGGAAGAGGTGCTGAAGCGCCTCGACCTGCCGTTCCGCACGATGGCGCTCTGCGCGGGCGACATGGGATTCTCGGCCGCCAAGACCTACGACATCGAAGTGTGGCTGCCCGGACAAAATACCTATCGGGAAATTTCCTCGTGCTCCAATTGCCGCGACTTCCAGGCGCGGCGCATGGATGCGCGCTACCGGCCCGATGGCCAGAAGGGGACGCGCTTCGTGCACACGCTGAATGGATCGGGTCTTGCGGTCGGACGGACGCTCGTCGCGCTGCTCGAGACCTATCAGGACGAAGACGGCTCGATCGCCATTCCCGACGTTCTTCAGCCCTATATGGGCGGGCTCACCCGCATCGAGCGCGCGCGATGACGGGACAGGGCGCGAACGGGCGGGGAGCCAAGGGGAAGGGCAAGGGCCTGCGCATTCTCGTCTCGAACGACGACGGAATCCATGCACCGGGCCTCAAGGTTCTGGAAAAGATTGCCAAGGCGCTGTCGGACGACGTGTTCGTCGTCGCGCCGGAAACCGAGCAGAGCGGCGCCTCGCACTCTTTGACGCTCGCGCTGCCGTTGCGCATGCGCAAAATCAACGCGCGCAAATTCGCCATCTCGGGCACGCCGACCGATTGCGTGATGATGGGCGTCATGCATCTCCTGAAAGACGCGCCGCCCGATCTCGTGCTCTCGGGCGTCAATCGCGGCTCCAATATCGCAGACGACGTGACCTATTCCGGCACGATCGCGGCAGCGATGGAGGGGACGGTGCTGGGCATTCCCGCGATCGCGCTCAGCCAGGCGTACGGCCACTCCGAAAGCCCGCACGTCAAATGGTCGTGCGCGGAAACGCACGGGCCGCGCGTCATCCGCGATTTGCTGCGCGTCGGCTGGCCACGCGACGTGCTCATCAACGTCAATTTTCCCGATGTTCTCCCGAAAGAAGTCACGCGCACCCTGATCACGCAGCAGGGCAAGCGCGATCAGGCAACGCTCAACATCGACCAGCGGACCGATGCCCGGGGCAATCCCTATTTCTGGATCGGCTTCAAGCGCATCCTCTCGAACCCGCCGGAAGGCACGGATCTTCGCGCGATCTATGACGGGCATATCTCCGTCACGCCGCTCCATCTCAACTTGACCGAAACGGGCGTCTATGGGGAGTTGAGGCGGGCGCTGAATCGGGCCGGCGAACCGGGCGCCTCGGGAGCGGCGCCATGGCGAGTGACGAGCACGAAGCGCGAAAAATTCAACTCGTGATGGAGTTGCGCCGCTTGGGCCTCGAGGCCAGCGGCGTGATCGATGCGATGGAGCGGGTGCCGCGCCATCTCTTCGTGCCGCGCACGTTCCAGGAACATGCCTACGACAACACCGCCCTGCCGATCGCCTGCGGGCAGACGATCAGCCAGCCCTCAATCGTCGCGATGATGACCGCTGCGCTCGCGCTCGATGATCGCTGCACCGTGCTGGAGGTCGGCACTGGCTCGGGCTATCAGACGGCGGTGCTCGCCCAGATCGCGCGGCGGGTCTACACGATCGAGCGGTTCAAGGATTTGCTGCGAGAAGCCGAACAACGCTTTGCAGCGCTTCACCTTTCCAACATCACCACCCGGCACGGCGACGGCTCGAAAGGCTGGCCCGAAGCGGCGCCCTTCGACCGGATCCTGGTGACGGCGGCCGCAACCTCGGTGCCCGATGCGCTCATTGATCAGCTCAAATTCGGCGGTGTCCTTGTCATTCCGGTTGGAGAATCGGTCCGGAATCAGACTTTGTTAAGGATAATCAAGACACCTTACGGCCTGGAACAGGAGACGCTCAGCGCCGTGCGCTTCGTGCCGCTGGTCGACGGGGTCGCCTGAACCGCGCGTTCTTGCAGCGACAGGCAGAAAGCCATGCGTCAGATCATCACCTTCCTCGCCCTTTGCGGCGCGTTCTCGATCGTCGGGTGCTCGACCACGCCAATCACGGAGTCGCGGGCATCTTGCTTTTCCTCCCTGAAGAGCCCCATCTCGACGTGCTACCGCGATGGCGCACGCGAGACCGATAACGGCGCGCCGGGTGGCCTTGTCACGGTGCGGCGGGGCGATACGCTCTCGCAGATCGCCGACCGCTACGGCGTTTCGACCCGGGACCTGCAGGCCGCGAACGGCCTTTCCAATCCCAATCGGATCTATCCGGGGCAGCGCCTGGCCCTGCCGGGTTATACACCTGCGACCCGGACGGCCGGTCTCGCTCCGGTGCGACAGCCCGCGCCGATGATTGGCGCACCCAGGCCTCAACTCAGTCCTGCGAGCCTGAGCCCCCCTCCGGCGACAGGCCTGATCGCCGCCTCAGGGCCGTTCGGCTGGCCCCTGCAGGGCCAGGTGATCGCCTCGTTCGGCTCGACGTCGGACGGTCGGCGCAATGACGGCATCAACATCGCAGCCCCCGCGGGTGAGCCCATCCGGGCGGCGGCGGACGGCACTGTTTCCTATGCTGGAAATGAAATCAAAGGCTTCGGCAATCTTGTTCTCGTGAAACATCCGAACGGCTTCGTGACCGCCTATGCGCATGCGGCGCGCATGGTGGTCGCGAAGGGTGACACGGTGCGGCGCGGCGACGTCATCGCCTATGTTGGCCAAACGGGCGCGGTCGATCAGCCGCAACTCCATTTCGAGATCCGTCAGGGCGTGACGCCGGTCAATCCGAGCGCCCATCTACCGCAGCTGTACGCGGCGAACTAGGGTGCCGCGTCGAGCGTTTGCCGAAGCCGTCCGGCGAGCTGCTGAATGAACTGCCAGGCGACGCGGCCGGATCTCCCGCCGCGTCCCGCCGCCCAGGCTAGAGCCTCGCGCCTAAGGTCTTCCTTGGCCATCCCATCCAGCTTGAAGCGAGCGGCGTAGCCCTCCACCATCGCGAGATAATCGTCCTGGCTGCAGTGATGGAAGCCCAGCCATAGACCGAAGCGATCGGAGAGGGAGACTTTTTCTTCAACTGCTTCGTGCGGGTTGATGGCGGTCGAGCGTTCATTGTCGAGCATCTCACGCGCCATCAGATGCCGCCGGTTCGACGTCGCATAGAACAGCACGTTGGCCGGACGCCCTTCGAGGCCGCCTTCGAGGACCGCTTTCAGTGATTTATAGGCAGTGTCTGCGACATCGAATGAAAGGTCGTCGCAGAAGATGAGGGCACGGCGCGTCGGCACCGCTCGCAGACGTGCCATCAGGCGCGGCAGGCTCGCGATGTCCTCGCGGTGGATTTCGATCAGGATGAGCGCGTCGCCCGCCGGTCTGTCGCGATTGATCGCCGCGTGGACCGCCTTGACGAGCGAACTCTTTCCCATGCCGCGGGCGCCCCAGAGGAGGGCGTTGTTCGCGGGGAAGCCATCCGCGAATTGGCGCGTATTGGCGATCAAAAGATCGCGGACCCGATCGATCCCGATCAGGAGGTCGAGAGGCAGCGCGGCGATCGCCGGAACCGGCTCCAGCGCGCCGGTTTCGGCGTGCCAGACATAGCCTTGCTCGGCGAAGGCCGTCTCCGCCGGTGGAGGCGGGGCAAGGCGCTCCAAAGCCGCTGCAATCCGCGCGAGATCGCCGGCCCAGGCTGGCTCCTTCTCGGCCTTGCCCACAGGCGGCTGATTGCGCGGTGACGCCATCGACAGTCCCTCGTTCAGGCGGCCTTTCGGCCGCGAGGCGGCACCTTTTCGCATGGTTCGAGTATTTGCAAACGGAGGGGGGCGTGGGTATCGTCCGCGCGTCTTTCGCGACCGCCGCACGTGCCGGCGGCCCCTCTGCCCCCCTTCTCCGGGATCTTGGCCTCATGTTCATCAGCGACGCTTTCGCTCAAGCGCCCGGCGGCGGCGCCGGCGGGCTTGAGATTTTCGCGCAACTCGTCCCCTTCGTTCTCATCTTCGTGATCTTCTATTTCCTGCTGATCCGCCCCCAGCAGCAACGCATGAAACAGCACAGGGAAATGATTGCGAAGCTGAGGCGCGGCGACGTTGTCGTCACAGGCGGTGGCCTTGTTGGAAAAGTGCGGACCGTCTCCGAGGGAGACGATGAGGTCACGATCGAGATTGCCAAGGGCGTGGAAGTGAAGGTCATTCGCGGCACCATCTCGGAAGTGCGCGCCAAGCCCGAGCCGATCTCCGGCAAGCCTCCCGTCAAGGAGAATGGCGGGGACTCGACGAGCGCCTGACGCGCTCGCCCGGCCAACCGCGATGCTCTACGTCACCAGCCGCTTCGTTGCCTTTGTCGCCATCGTCGTTCTCGGCGCGCTGATCCTTGCCGCGCCGAACGTGATGTCGCCGGCGTTCCGCGCGAGTCTGCCGGATTGGTGGCCGAAGGACACGATCAGCCTCGGTCTCGATCTGCGGGGCGGGTCCTATCTGCTGCTCGAAATCGACATGGCGCAGGTCAAGACCGACCGGCTCGAGACTCTCGTCGGTGATGTCCGCCGGGCGCTCCGCGAAGCGCGGATCGGCTATACCGGCCTTGGCCGCGAGGGGCAGACGGTGCGCGTGACCATCAGCGACGCGGCCGCCATTCCCGCTGCTCGCGAGGCGCTGCGTGACCTATCCTCGCCGATCGGGGGCTTGCTCGGCGGGGGCGGGGAATCGATCACGCTCGACGAGGACGTGCCGGGGCAGTTCGCGCTCGCCTATAGCGAGGCGCAGCTCAACGAGTATCGCCAGCAGACGGTCATCCAGTCGATCGAGATCGTCCGCAAACGCGTCGACGAACTCGGCAATCTCGAGGCCGCGATCCAGCAGCAAGGCGCCGACCGCATCCTGGTGCAGGTCCCGGGCCTCGATGATCCCCAGGAATTGATCGCGCTGCTCGGCAAGACAGCGAAAATGACCTTCAGGCTCGTCGATGTCTCTGTGCCCATGGACGAGGCCCTTGCCGGGCGGGTGCCGCCGGGCTCGGAACTCCTGGACGGTGAGACGACCGGGCCGGACGGCAAGCCCGTGCGGTATCTGGTGCAGAAGCGCGTCATGGTCTCGGGAGAAAATCTCACGAACGCGCAGCAGACCATCAACCAGCAGACCGGCGAAGTGGTGGTGAGCTTTCAGTTCGACCTGCAGGGCGCACGGCGCTTCGGCGACGTCACGCGCGAGAACGTCGGCCGGCCGTTCGCCATCGTGCTCGACGACAAGGTCATCAGCGCGCCGGTCATCCGCGAGGCGATCACCGGCGGGCAGGGGCAGATCAGCGGCAATTTCACGGTCACCGAAGCGAACAACCTCGCGATCCTCCTGCGGGCCGGCGCGCTCCCGGCGCCGCTCAATGTCGTCGAGACGCGCACTGTCGGCGCTGAGCTCGGCGCCGATTCGATCGCGGCGGGCCAGGTTGCCGCGATCGTCGGCATGCTCGCCGTCGTCGTCTTCATGGTTCTCGCCTACGGGCTCTTTGGCGTCTTCGCTGTGGTCGCCCTGACGGTGAACATCATCCTCATTTTCGCGACCATGACCCTGCTCGGCTCGGTCCTCACTTTGCCAGGCATTGCGGGCATCGTCCTCACCATCGGTATGGCGGTCGATGCGAACGTGCTCATCTACGAACGCATGAAGGAGGAGGCCGCGCTCGGCAAGCCAGCGATCTCGGCCATGGATTCAGGATTCGCGCGTGCCTTTGCGACGATTCTCGACTCCAACCTCACGACCATTTTGGCCGTCGGGCTGCTGCTCATCTTCGGGTCGGGCCCCATTCGCGGCTTCTCGATCGCGCTCTCGATCGGCATCATCTCCTCATTCTTCACCGCGATGACGCTGACCCGCCTGATGGTCATTGGCTGGGTGAGAGCCACCCGACCGAAAGTCCTGCCGATTTGAGAATAGGCGTTCTTCCGCGTTCGGACTTCCGCATGCGGAATGTCCTGAATCACCAGAGGGTTGCACGGGCGCGGCGTTCTTATAGGGTACGGGTCGCCTGAGACCCTGGGGAGAGAATCATGGCTGCCATCCTGACCTCGTTGAACCGCACTATCGGCGCGGGCTTCGTTCTCGCGCTAATCGTCTTCATCATCATGATTGTCCTGTGGAGCGGGAATGTCGGCACGACACTCGCCTCGGGTGATTTCTGGCGATATGTGTTCCGGTGGCTTCATGTCCTTTCCGGCATCATGTGGATCGGTCTGCTGTATTTCTTCAACTTCGTGCAGATGATCCAAATGCCGAAAATTCCCGATGAGATGAAGCCGGCCGTGAGCAAGTTCATCGCGCCGGAAACGCTGTGGTGGTTCCGCTGGGGCGCCATGGCGACCATCGCGACAGGCCTCGTTCTTGCCTTCCTCAACGGCTATCTGGCGGAGGCGCTCACGCTGGGCGCGTCCGACGGTTTCTCCAGCCCCAACACGATCCTCATCGGCATCGGCATGTGGCTGGGTACGATCATGTGGTTCAACGTCTGGTTCGTCATCTGGCCGAACCAGCAAAGGGCGCTCAACATCGACAACCGGTTTCCGGATTTAACGAAGGAAGCCAAGGCGAGCGCGGCGCGCACGGCCATGCTCTTTAGCAGAACGAACACGATGCTGTCCGTGCCAATGCTGCTCGCGATGACGGGCGGCGGACTCAACGGCAACCTGATCATTTCCTGACGGTTGGAAGGCGATCTCTTCACGTTCGTGCGCGGCGGCGATCCGGAGCGGTTCGCCGCCGCTTTGTTTGCGCCCGACGCGGCGCGGGGCGATCTCCTCGCGCTCTACGCCTTCAATCTCGAGCTTGCGCGGATTGGCGGGGCGGTCAGCGAGCCGATGCTCGGCGCCATCCGGCTCCAATGGTGGGCCGAGGCGATCGCGCGCGAGCGAGAGGGACGGGACGCCGATCACCCGATCGCCAGCGTGGTCGCGCAAGCCGCGCGGCGGCACAATCTCCCTTTCGATGCGCTCGAGAGCCTCATCGAGGCGCGGCAGTTCGATGTGACGGCAGATTCAATGCCGGATTGGCCGGCCTTCGAGGCCTACGCGGACGCGACGGCCGGACGAGTCCTTGCGCTCGCGGCTGCGATTTTGGGAGCGCCACGCCTGCCTGATGCGATCCTTAGGCCAGCAGGGCGGGCGCAAGCCGCGATCGGCTTGCTGCGCGCAGGCTCGCTTCCAGGCCGCGTGGCGAAAGCCTATCTGCCGGGAAACGCAGACGATGCGCGCGACTACGCTACAGGAATGCTTGCCACGTTCACGCAAGAGCGGCGGAATCTACCGGCGAAAGCCGTTCCAGCCTTTCTTCCGATCACCGTGCAAAGGGTCGCGCTCGGACGCTTGGGGAATGTCGACCCCGCTGCCGCGGTGCCGCGATGGCGCGTGATCAGCGCACTCGCGCTGGCAACAGCCACCGGCCGGCCCTGATCACGCCGCGACGCGACCGACCAGCGTTTTCGACCAGATCTCCAAGTCAAGGAGGGCGCGGGCGGTCAGCGCGCGTTTGCGATTGCGGCCGCGCTCCTTGCCGCGGCCCGGCGGGTCGGCGATTTCCGGGAACAATCCGAAATTGACGTTCATTGGCTGAAAGCTCGCCGCATCCGCACCTTGCGTCACGTGCGCGAGGAGGGCGCCCAGCGCCGTCGTCGCGGGTGGGGATGCGATCGCCTGTCCCTGCGCGGCCGCGCCTGCAAACAGGCCTGCGAGTAAGCCCATACCGGCGCTCTCGACATAGCCTTCGACGCCCGTGATCTGTCCAGCAAAGCGCAGGCGCGGAATCGCCTTCAGGCGAAGCTCGCTGTCGAGCACGCGCGGGGAATTGAGAAACGTGTTGCGATGGATGCCGCCGAGACGTGCGAAGGACGCGTTCTCGAGCCCTGGAATCATGCGGAAGATCCGCGTTTGCTCGCCGTGGCGCAGCTTCGTCTGGAAGCCGACCATATTAAAGAGCGTGCCGAGCGCGTTGTCCTGGCGCAGCTGAACGACCGCATGGGGGCGCCGGCCGGTACGCGGATCGGTGAGGCCGACCGGTTTCATCGGACCAAAGCGCAGCGTCTCGGTGCCGCGCTCAGCCATCACTTCGATGGGCAAGCATCCCTCGAAATAAGGTGTCGCCTTCTCCCATTCCTTGAACGCCATACGCTCGCCGGCGTTCAGCGCCTCGATGAAGGCGCGGTACTGCGTCTCATCCAGCGGGCAATTGACATAGGCGGCCGCATCACCGCCCGGGCCCTCCTTGTCGTAGCGGGATTGGAGCCAGGCCTTCTCGAAATCGATCGACTCGCGATGGACGATCGGTGCGATCGCATCGAAGAAAGCGAGGCTCTCCTCGCCCGTCACGGATTGGATGGCCTGCGCCATGCCGGCAGAGGTGAGCGGACCGGTCGCGACAATCACGTTCGACCAATTCTCAGGCGGCAGTCCTTGCACTTCGCCCCGCTCGATGGTGACGAGCGGGTGGGCCCGCAGTGCGGCCTCAACGGCCCCTGAGAACCCGGTGCGATCAACGGCGAGCGCGCCACCTGCCGGAACCTGGTTCGCATCGGCCGCTTGCATTACGAGCGAGCCAAGTCGGCGCATCTCGGCATGGAGGAGGCCGACGGCGTTCTGCTCAGCATCATCGGAGCGGAAGGAGTTCGAGCAGACGAGTTCGGCGAGACCGTCCGTCACATGCGCATCGGTCATGCGCTGCGGGCGCATCTCGTGAAGGATGACGGGTACGCCCGCGCGCGCGACCTGCCAGGCGGCCTCCGAGCCGGCAAGGCCGCCGCCGACAACATGAACCGGTCCCGCGATCATTCGATCGTAATGTCCGTCTTCACCGAGAGCGCGATGAAGCAATTTTCGTGCGCCGAATGGTGCATATGTTCGACTTCTTCCGCCGTCGGTTGCTTATCCCCGCCAAAGACGATCCGTGGGCGGAGCGTCACCTTGCTCACCCAGAGCTTCCCCCTGTCATTCTTGGTCATCACGCCAACTGCTTCGTCCGTATACGAATCAACGACGAAGCGCTTGCGCGCGGCAATCGCGAGAAACGTCAGCATGTGACAGGAGGAAAGTGCGGCAACGAATGTCTCTTCCGGGTCCACACGCTCCGCCTCGCCGCGAAACTCGGGCGAGGCCGAGGCCGGCACGGTGATACCGGCATCGTACGACACCTCATGGGCGCGATTATACTCATCGTAGCCGAAGCCCGGCGTCTGCCGCCGCCATGCAATCGATGCGCGATGTTCGGACATCCGTTCGCTCCCTTAGTTCCAGAGTTTGGGCCGACGGTCACGCCATGGCATCGCGGTCTCGAGCTGGCCGGCAAGCTGGAACAGCGTCGCTTCATCGCCGAGGCGGCCGGTCACCATCATGCCGATCGGCAAGCCGTCGCTCGACTGGCCCAAGGGTAAGGACATGGAGGGTTGGCCCGTGAAATTAAAGGGTGGCGTGAAGCCAAAGATCTTGGCCTGGCGCTTGTTTACCTCCTTTGGGTCGAGCCGCACTGGATCGATATGGCCGACCGGCGGCGGCGGCGTGATCATCGTTGGCGACAGGAGCACGTCGATCGTGTCCCAGTGCGCGATGATCTGATGGCTCATGATCTCGAGCGTATGTAGGCCATGGAAGGCGCGCTCCGCGGTGATGCGCTGCCCGGCTTCCCAAGCCGCGCGCGTCAGAGGCTCGAAATCATCGTGCGCCGGCGGGCGGCCCAAGACCTCCGCCTGACGCATGATTTCCGCCGCAAAGTTCGCGGCTCCTTGAAGCCCTTGCTCGCGATAGTAGGTGCGCCAATCGATCTGGAGGGGCGCCTCGCGCACGTCGTGGCCGAGAGCGCGCAGCGTATCGACCGTCCGCTCCAGCGTGGCGGCCACATCCGGGTGGAGGGGTGTTCCACTTGGCGGCGTGCGATCGACCCCGATGCGCAGGCGCGCCGGCTTCGTCGAGACCTCTTCCAGATACGGCCGGGCCTTAGCTGGTGAAGGGAAGGGTGAATGCGGGTCGTGGCGGCCGGTCCAATCGAGCAACGCGGCACTGTCGCGCACGGTGCGCGTCACGACATGCTGGCAGACATTGCTGGCGGCGGGACCCGGTACGCGCAGCGGATTTCGGAAACGCGTCGGCTTCATGCCGACGAGGCCGCAGCAGGCGGCGGGAATACGGATCGAGCCCAACCCATCGCTTGCATGCGCCATCGGCAGAATGCCCGCGGCAACGGATGCCGCCGCACCGCCGGAAGAGCCCCCGGTGATATAGTCCGTGTTCCACGGGCTGCGGCAGGGGCCCAGATGGCCGCCTTCCGTCGTACCGGTGATACCGAACTCGGGCGTATTCGTTTTGCCGAAGAGAACCAGCCCGGCTTGGCGGTAGCGCGTGACGATGAGGTCGTCTTCAGGCGAGACATAGTCCGCCATCCATTTCGTGCCATTCGACATCGGCCAACCTTTGACCGGGCAGTTGATGTCCTTGATGAGGAACGGCACGCCCGCGAAGGGTCCCTCCGGCAGCTTGGTCTTGGCGGTCGCGCGCGCCTCGTCATAGGCCTTGTAGACGATCGCGTTCAGCGCGGGATTGTGCCGCTCGGCGCGCGAGATCGCTTCTTCCAGCAACTCGGAGGGCGTGACCTCGCGTCGGCGCACGAGGTCGGCGAGGCCCATCGCATCGTAGTCGGCATACTCGTTCATCGGCATGGCGAGAGCTCCTCTATGCCCACAGCGTGTCGTAATGCGCGGCCCAGGGGGCCTCTCGCTCCAATTGACCGGCGAGCTGCAACAGCGTCGCCTCATCGCCGAAGCGGGCGACGAACTGTACGCCGATGGGCAGATTGTCGTCGTTCCAGTGTAACGGAATGTTGATCGCCGGCTGCCCTGTCGCGTTCTGGATGGGCGTGAAGGGCACGTAGTCGAGCATCGGCCCGAAGCCCTTCTCCACATCGCGCACATCGACGCTGAAATCGCCGAGGGCCAATGGCGGCGAGGCGAGGGTCGGCGTCAGCCAGAGATCGTACGTTTCGTGCCAGGCGGCAATCGCGCGCGAGACCGCCTGGATGATGGCGATCGCACCTTGATACTGCGCCGCTGTGACTTTCTTTCCCGCTTCATAGAGCCCGAGCGTTAGCCCTTCGAGGTTCTGGACCGTCGGTGGCTCGCCCGTCATTTCCGACAGCATGTCGACCTGCATGGTCACGGCGCTCGTCCACAACGCCATGAACGGCCCGGTCAGCTCGACCATACCGACCGGCGGCGAGGCCTCGGTGACTTTGTGGCCGAGCGCCCGGCAAATCTTCGCCGCCTTCTTGACCGCCGTGACGCAATCATCGTGCACGGGCCGCCCATCCATGCGCTTGGTCGCCATGCCGATCTTCAAGGGACGCGGCGCCTTCTTGCTCTCGGCCAGATAGGAGCGCGGCTGGGGCGGCGCCCAATAGGGATCGCCCAGCGCGGGCCCCGCCGTTGCATCCAGCATCGCGGCCGTATCGCGCACGGTGCGCGAGACGACGTGATCGGCGACGAGGCCGCTCATCATATCGCCCAGATCGGGCCCCAGCGGATTGCGCGCGCGCGTGGGTTTCAGTCCCACGAGACCGTTGCACGCGGCGGGAATGCGGATGGAGCCGCCGCCATCATTCGCGTGTGCGACTGGCACCATGCCGGCGGCCACCGCGGCACCGGAACCACCGGACGAGCCGCCGGTGGAGAACTTCGTGTTCCACGGATTACGAGCCGGTCCGTAGAGCTTGCTCTCCGTCGTTCCGACAAGGCCAAATTCCGGCACATTGGTTTTGCCGAGCGGAATGAGGCCGGCCTTCAAATAACGTTCGGTCAAGGTCGCGTCATGATCGGCCGGCGTGGTCGGCACCATGCGCGATCCCGCGCGCGTCGGAACACCTTTCATGCCTCCCGCGATATCTTTCACGAGGAATGGCACGCCTTGGAAGGGCCCCTCCGGAAGCTTCTTTTTTGCGGTCGTCCGGGCACGGTCGAACATCGTCCAGATCACAGCGTTCAGACGCGGGTTCTCAGCCTCGATGCGGGCGATCGCGGCATCGACCAGTTCAAGCGGCTTCACCTTCTTCTTTTTGACGAGCTGCGCGAGCCCAAGCCCGTCATATTTTGCGTAGTCCGCGAAGTGCATGCCTCTTGGTCCTCCCCATTGTATCGGTGCGCGTTGACCGCGCCCGCCTTCGGCACGGCAAGCATAGACACGCGTTCACTGAACGGGAAAGCCTTTGGCGCTTCAGCTGATCGGGAAGGGCGCCGCGCCCTGGATGGGAAGCCGCTCGAGACGCGGGTCTTCGCCCGGCCCCCAGGGCTCGATGCGAAAGCGGGCCTCATAGATCCGGGGGGCACCGTCCGGCCCGTAGTCCTGTGTCGCTGGCGCGGTCGCGACAAGGCTCGCCTCCACGCGGTCGGCGGCCAGCGTAACCAGGCCGTAGCCGTTGGCCGCCGCGTCGAAGAAAGCGATCCAGGGATTGGGGTTGGTGCGGAAGAGATCGGCCAGCCATTCCCAATCGGTGAACCCCATGACGAGACCGGAAAAGGCGCCGGCCGTAACGGTGCGGTTCCAATTGACCACGCGCGCGTCATCCCGCTCGATCAGCGCCATTGCGCGAAAGGCGCTGGAGCCTTGGGTTGCCGGTTCGACGAGCGCGAATTGCGGCTCCGAGGAGATGCCGGCACACGCGATCTCGACGGCGGCTGTCCCGGTCCAAGGCGCCTGCGGATCGAGCGGCAGCGTTCCGGCCGCGTGGAGGTGATAGTCGCCCGCGCAGGAAACGAGGTTCGTCACGCCGGCCATGCGCAGCTCTGTCATCAGCGCGCGGAGCTCGCCTGGATAGCCTTGCCAGCCATCCGTGCCCAGAACAACGTCCTTCATCTGGGAGAACCAAATGGAACTCAAATCGAGCCGCATGGGGAGCGCGGGCGTCGAATTGCCCCAGATCTTCCACGTCGCGGTCGAGGACTTCAGGGTCGCCAGAAACCATTCGCGCTGTTCGTCGCCCAGATGCGTGCCGGGATCGGCATCCGCGCGCGGGTTCGCCACCGGCCCTAACTGCCCCTCGAACGAGGCTGGACCCGGCGGCTCGCCAAAGGCGTTTCTTCCCGCGTCCAGGGCGCGGACGACATCGACCGGCGCCAAAGGCCCGAGCTTCTCCTTCAGGGCGCGCGTATAGACGGGCGCGCTGCGGTAGGAGCGCAGATCCGTGAGCACAAGCTCGCAGTGGCGGCCGAATCGGAACGCGCGGTAGATCCGCATCGTGGCCAGCGCGGCGGCGGTATCGGGATCGCGCGGCGGCGCGCCCTCGGGCGGCGCCTGGTCCTTCACGCTGGCGGGCGAGAAATCCCGGGCCGGGCCAGCGCCCGTCAGCAGCGCGGGAATGAATTCGAACCAGGCCTGATTGGCCGCTACCTTGCGGCGCTGCGCGCCATTGCCGTCATTGAAATAGGTGTCGAAGCTCTGCCAGGCATCATTCGTGAATTCATGGTCGTCCCAGGTGGAGACGAACGGCCAGCGGGCGCGCGCGTCCTGGAGATGCGGGTCTGTGAGGTAGAGCTTATAGAGGTGGCGGTAGTCCGCGAGCGATACCGCGTTTTTGGCGCCCGGATAGGTGTTGTAGGCGGTGGCCGGCCATTCGGCGCTGCCGTCCGGGAACGGAGGAATGCCACGCGCGGCCCCATCGGCGCCGCGCAGCCATTGCGGATCCGTGCGCATATCGATGCCGTGCCGATCGCCGCGCACTTCGTAGATGAAATCGCCGAGGAAGAGCACGAAATCGAGCTGTTCGCCCGCCGGGCGCGCGGTATCGTCCGCAACCATGCGGGCCCAGGCACCATAGAATCCCTGCTCGTAGTTTTGACAAGAGGCAAAGGCGAACCGGACAGCGCGATCGGCCTCCGGCGCGGGGGCGGTGCGGGTGCGCCCGGTACGCGAGACATCCGCGCCCGCCCGGAACCGATAGAAATAGAACGTATCGGGGTTGAGACCCCGCGCGATGATCCGCAGCGTGTGGTCACTCGCCTGCGTCACCGCGACGGTCCGCGTCAGGACGATTTCGGCGAAGGATTCGTCCGGTGCCATTTCGACCGTGACCGAGACCGCGCCGGTCTCCCCGGCCGTGCTCTCGACGCGGGTCCACAGGATGATCTGATCGGGCAGCGGATCGGCCGATGCGACCCCTTGCGGGAAGCGGAACGTGCCCCGATCAGCGAGCGATCCCTCGGCCGCCGCCGGCCCTTGTAGGGGCGACGTCGCGTTCGTCTGAGCGTGCGCCCGCGCCGTCACGACGAACGTGCCGGCGAGCCCGGCCATGGCTCTGAGGACGCTCCGGCGATCCATCATCGGCATGTCATACCCTCTCCATCGGCAGGCTTAGCGAGGGACCATGACGCTCGTGCAACGATGCCCTGGCGTTATTCCGCCGCGCGGATGCGGCGTGCCGTGCGTTTGGGCGCCTGAATCTTGGTGGATGACGAGGCACGCGGCTTCGAGCGGGCGAGAAGCGGCGCCAGATAGTGCCCGGTATAGGAGCGGGCGAGCTTGGCGATCTCTTCCGGCGTTCCCTGGCCGACGATCTCACCGCCGCCATCGCCACCTTCGGGACCCAGATCGAGGATCCAATCGGCGGTCTTGATGACTTCCAGATTGTGCTCGATGACGACGACCGTGTTGCCGCTCTCGACCAATTCGTGCAGCACTTCGAGGAGCTTCCTCACATCCTCGAAATGAAGACCCGTCGTCGGCTCGTCGAGAATGTAGAGCGTGCGGCCGGTCGCGCGCTTCGACAATTCCTTCGAAAGTTTGATGCGCTGCGCTTCGCCGCCCGACAGCGTCGTCGCCTGCTGGCCGATCTTGATGTAATCTAGACCGACGCGCGCGAGCGTGTCGAGCTTCTCGCGCACCGCCGGAACGGCCTTGAAGAACTCGCGGCCCGCCTCGACCGTCATGTCGAGCACGTCGGCGATCGATTTGTCTTTGAAGCGCACTTCCAGCGTTTCGCGGTTGTAGCGCTGGCCCTTGCAGACGTCGCATTGTACGTAGACGTCGGGCAGGAAGTGCATCTCGATCTTGATGACGCCGTCGCCCTGGCAGGCCTCGCAGCGCCCGCCCTTGACGTTGAAGGAAAAGCGCCCGGCCTCGTAGCCTCGCGCCTTCGCCTCCGGCAGGCCCGCGAACCAATCGCGGATCGGCGTGAACGCGCCAGTGTAGGTTGCCGGGTTCGAGCGCGGCGTGCGGCCGATCGGCGATTGATCGATGTCGATCACCTTGTCGAGCAGCTCCAACCCCTCGATCCGGTCATGCGGCGCGGGGTGCTCCCGCGCGCCATTGAGGCGGCGGGCGGCGGCCCTATAGAGCGTCTCGATCGTGAGCGTCGATTTACCGCCACCCGAGACGCCGGTCACGCAGGTGAGCGTGCCGAGCGGGATTTCGGCCGTGACGTTTTGCAGATTGTTGCCGCGCGCGCCGACGATCTTCAGCTTGCGGGCCTTCGAGATCGCCCGCCGCTCAGCGGGCACGGGCACCTGCTTGACGCCCGAGAGATATTGCCCGGTGAGGCTCTCCGGGCAGGCCATGATGTCGGCGGGCGATCCTTCCGCGACGACTTCGCCGCCATGGATGCCCGCGCCTGGTCCCATGTCGACCAGATAGTCGGCCATGAGGATCGCTTCCTCGTCATGCTCGACGACAAGGACGGTGTTGCCGAGATCGCGGAGCCGGCGCAGCGTTTCGAGGAGGCGGGCATTGTCGCGCTGATGGAGGCCGATCGAGGGCTCGTCGAGCACGTAGAGCACGCCGGTGAGGCCCGAACCGATCTGTGAGGCGAGGCGGATGCGCTGGCTCTCGCCGCCGGAAAGCGTGCCAGATCCACGCGATAACGTCAGATATTCGAGTCCTACGTCATTCAGGAAGCGCAGGCGCTCGCGGATCTCCTTGAGGATCCGGGCCGCGATCTCCTGTTGCTTCGGCGTTAGCGCGCCATCGAGGTCAGCGAACCAGCGATCGGCCGCCTTGATCGAGAGCGCGGCCACTTCGCCAATATGCGATCCCGCGATCTTGACGGCCAGCGCCTCCGGCCGCAGCCGGTTGCCGCCGCAGGCCTCGCAATCCGCGTTCGTCTGAAAGCGCTCAAGCTCCTCGCGGACCCAGGCCGAATCCGTCTCGCGCCAGCGCCGCTCAAGATTGGGGATCACGCCCTCGAACGGCTTCTTCGTCTCGTAGCGCCTAAGGCCATCGTCGTAGATGAAGGTGATGACGTCGTCGCCGGTGCCGTAGAGGATGGCCTTCTGCACTTTGGCCGGCAGCGCGCTCCAGGCTGTACCCATCGAGATCTTGTAGAATTTGGCGATCGCATCGAGTGTCTGGCGATAATAGGGCGAGGGCGTCGAGGTGCGCGCCCAGGGCGCGAGCGCACCGTCCTTGAGGCTCAGCTTTTCATCGGGAACGACCAGCGAGGGATCGAAATAGAGCTGCGTGCCCAGTCCATCGCATTTGGGGCAGGCGCCATGCGGCGAGTTGAACGAGAAAAGCCGCGGCTCGATCTCCTCGATCGTGAAGCCGGAAACCGGGCAGGCGAACTTCGCCGAGAAGGTGAGTCGCTTCGGCGCGCCGTCCTTTTCCTTCTCGTCGGCGAACTCGACGATTAGGATGCCGTCGGCGAGGCCGAGCGCCGTTTCGATGGAATCCGGCAGGCGGCTGCCCAATTCCTTCGATACAACAAGACGGTCGACGACGATATCGATATCGTGCTTCAGCTTCTTGTTGAGGTCGGGCGTCTCGGCGATATCGTAGAAGGCGCCGTCGATCTTGACGCGCTGAAAGCCTTTCTTTCTCAGGTCTTGCAGCTCTTTCCTATATTCGCCTTTGCGCCCGCGCACGATGGGCGCGAGGAGATAGAGCCGCGTTCCCTCCTTCAGATCGAGAATGCGGTCCGTCATCTGGCTGACCGTCTGGCTCTCGATCGGAAGGCCAGTCGCGGGCGAATAGGGAACGCCAACGCGGGCAAAGAGCAGCCGCAAATAGTCGTAGATCTCCGTCACGGTGCCGACGGTCGAGCGCGGATTGCGGGAGGTCGTCTTCTGCTCGATCGAGATGGCCGGCGAGAGACCGTCGATGTGGTCGACATCGGGCTTCTGCATCAATTGCAGGAACTGGCGGGCATAGGCCGAGAGGCTCTCGACGTAGCGGCGCTGGCCCTCAGCGTAGATCGTATCGAAGGCGAGCGAAGACTTGCCGGAGCCCGACAGCCCCGTGATCACGACCAGCCGGTCGCGCGGCAGATCGACGTTCACGTTCTTTAAATTGTGCTCGCGGGCGCCGCGTACGGCGATCGATTTTTGCACGAAGTCTCCTTAGGACGCGTGGTGCGCTCAATTCGGACGGTGACGCCGGTCGAAATCCGTTTCTGCTTCTTTCAGCAACGTGCGGCATTCATTCAGCAGTGACCTGAGATCGTTACGCTTTATGTGATTGGCCACGTCATCCGAAATGAGGTCGGCCCAATCCCACAGACCAAGCAAGGTTAGCGCAAAGGTCGCGCCCCCGGTGGGCGGGCTGAGAAGAATGCCACCAACTGCAGTTATGGTCGCACGTAAGATGCGCAGGTTCGGGGTCCAGCCGCCGCGATCTGAGAACTCTCCCGACAGTGTGTTGATGAGGCCCGTCAGTTCCTCAATGTGATCGTCCAATCCATCGTCTGTCAGCTGCCCTAAGCCTCGGGACCGCCGCGAAAGTACCGCGACCTGCTGCCGGATCAGCGGATGCATTTCGGTCTCAGAGCCTTAGTGCTGCGCTTCGTCGGGTGATTGGAGTGGATCCATTTGTCGCCACTGCTCCCGCATCTGCTTCGCATCCCGCGCCCTATCGGCCAGCAGATTGGCTTCTTTGCGAAGCTGCCAATAGGCGACGGATAGCTGTGCCCCCTCGCTCGACGCACGGTTTATCCTGAGGCTGCTGCCCAGCATGATGCCCCCCACAAGCATGGCCGCCGGCAACGACCACTCAGAGAGAAACTCTGCGATGCTTCCCCCTTGCATCCATCCCCCGCCCAATTCGAAATTATCAATCATTGCGCTGAAAAGGCCGACACTGAAAGCCGTCAGCGTCGCGACGACGACGAGAATCTTTCTCCGAATTTCCAACTTGTCGTAAAGCCGCTGCTCAGACTCCAAGCGCAGCAGAAGCTCGTCTCGTGACAGCGCCCGCAGATCCTCGATCATGACTTCACTCCGCAGCGTGTCCACCTGCCCGCACGGCCTCCGAACGGCGCCGCTGCGGACCTATTGCTAGTGTATGTTCTCAATTCGTTTCACCCTAGCTCATGCATATGGTAGCGTGCAAACGATCCTGCAATCGTGGCAGGAAATCGAGAATCGATATGAGGGATGAACATGGCGGGTAGCGTCAACAAGGTGATTCTCATCGGCAATCTCGGCGCCGACCCGGAAGTCAAACGCATGCCGTCGGGCGATATGCTGGTCAATCTGCGCCTGGCAACCTCGGACACGTGGCGCGACCGGCAGACCGGCGAGCGCAAGGAGCGGACCGAGTGGCACCGGGTCGTCATCTTCAACGAAAATCTCGGCAAGGTGGCCGAGCAATATCTGAAGAAGGGTGCGAAGGTCTATCTCGAGGGCCAGTTGCAGACCCGCAAATGGACCGACCAGTCGGGCCAGGAGCGCTATTCGACTGAAGTCGTGCTGCCGAAATTCCGCGGCGAGCTGACCATGCTCGACGGGCGGGGCGGCGGTGGCTCCTCAAGCTACGAGGACGGCGACGAGCGGCCCGCGCGCGCGGCCCGCAGCGCGTCAGGCGGCGGGGGGCGCAGCGAGGATGTCTTCGACGACGAGGTCCCGTTCTAGGCCGCGGCCGGCATGGCGCTTCGCCTCATCGAAATCATCGCGCCGGAAGGCCATACGGATACGGTCGTCGCGATCGGCGACCGCGAGGGGGTGCTGAGCGTGACGGTCGCGCCCCCCGGGCCCGACGGGCGGCAGATCGTCCACATGATCGTGCGCGGGGCGGGCCGGCAGGCCGTGATCGATGAGCTGCAACGGACCCTCAGCTCGGCGAAAAATTGGCGCGTGTCGCTGCTTCCCGTCGAAGCCTCGATCCCGCTCGTCAAGGACAACGCGGAAAAGAAGGCAGAGAACACGCTGCGCGAGACGCGCGAAGAGCTCTACGCCGACGTCGTCGCCAATTCGGGGATCCGGCTCGATTTCATCCTCCTCTCGATCCTTTCGGCGGCCGTCGCCTCGGTCGGGCTCGCGAGCGACAGCGTCGCGGTTCTGGTCGGCGCGATGGTGATCGCACCCCTTCTGGGGCCGCTCATCGCGCTCGCCTTCGGCGCGGCGACCGGCGATGGACGGCTGATCGGACGGGCGCTCCTTACCAGCGCCGTGGGCCTTGGCCTTGCGATCCTCGTGAGCACCGCGATCGGCGCGGTCCTCGTCACGTTCGAAGGCGCGAGCTTCCTCTCCTCGTCCGAGCTGACTCAGCGCACCCATGTCGGCTATGGCGGGGCGGTCGTGGGGCTTGCCTCGGGCGCGGCGGCTGCGCTCGCGCTCACGTCCGGTTCGACGAGCGCGCTGGTCGGCGTGATGGTCGCCGTCGCGCTCATGCCGCCCGCCTGCGCGGCTGGGCTTTTCCTTGCCGCCGTCGCGATGGGCGAGGCGGCGTTTGGCGCTTCTTTCCATGCCCTTGCGCTTGCCGCACTCAACGCGGCCTGCATCGTCGTTGCATCGCTTATCGTTTTTCGCCTTCGCGGACTGACGCCGCTCACCTTCTATGAACGCGAGGCCGCGGGCCGGCACATGCTGCTCCATCTGATCGCCTGGGCTGTGTTGCTGCTCATCATCGTTCTGGGCATCGCACGGGGCCTTTGAGGGACCATTGCCCGGGCTGCACCGGCAGCCTAAAATGCTAATTCCCTTCCGAATCGCACTCATTCCTCCTCACGCGAGCCGCTCGTGGCCGAATCCGATACGCCGCCCGATCCTGACGAACCGCCGCCTTCGGGACCCTCCCGGAGCGATATCGGCGTGATCTCGATCGAAGACGAGATGCGGCGGTCCTATCTCGACTACGCGATGAGCGTGATCGTCTCGCGTGCGCTGCCGGACGCGCGCGACGGCCTGAAGCCCGTCCATCGCCGCATCCTCTTTTCGATGCATGAGAGCGGCTTCACTTGGAACCGGTCCTATCGCAAATCCGCCCGCGTCGTGGGCGACGTGATGGGCAAATACCACCCGCACGGCGACAGCGCGATCTACGACGCGCTGGTGCGGATGGCGCAAGATTTCTCGATGCGCCTGCAGCTGCTCGACGGGCAGGGGAATTTCGGCTCTGTCGACGGCGATCCGCCCGCCGCGATGCGCTACACCGAAGTGCGGATGGCGAAATCGGCCGAGGCGATCCTCAACGACATCGAGAAGGATACCGTCGACTTCCAGCCGAACTACGACGGCGCCGAACAGGAACCGGTGGTGCTGCCGTCGCGTCTGCCCAATCTGCTCATCAACGGCGCGAACGGCATTGCCGTGGGCATGGCGACGAACATTCCGCCGCACAATGCGGGCGAGGTGATCGATGCGTGCCTGGCCTATATCGACAACCCGGCGATCACCGCCGAGCAATTGACCGAGATCGTGCCGGGGCCGGATTTCCCGACCGGCGGGCTGATCCTGGGGCGCCTCGCGGCACGCGCCGCCCTCATCAAAGGGCGCGGCTCTGTTCTCATGCGCGGACGCGTGACGATCGAGGAGATCCGCAAGGACCGCGAAGCGATCATCATCACCGAAATTCCCTATCAGGTGAACAAGGCGGCGATGATCGAGCGGATCGCCGAGCAGGTGCGCGACAAGAAGATCGAGGGCATCGCCGATCTGCGCGATGAGAGCGACCGTCAAGGCATCCGCGTCGTCGTGGAATTAAAGCGCGACGCGATGGCGGATGTCGTGCTCAACCAGCTCTATCGCTATTCGGCACTTCAGACATCGTTCGGCGTCAACATGCTCGCGCTCAATGACGGCCAGCCCGAGTTGATGCCGCTCGACCGTCTCGTGCGGGCCTTCGTGTCATTCCGCGAGACCGTCGTTGCAAGGCGCATCAAGCACGACCTGGCGAAAGCCCGGAACCGCGCGCATGAGCTCGTCGGTCTTGCGATCGCGGTCGCCAATATCGATGCGGTGATCGCAATCATCCGCTCCTCGCCCGATCCCGCGACCGCCCGCTCGCGCCTTATGGCCGAGCGCTGGCCGGCGGCGGACATCGCGCCGCTCGTCGCGCTCATCGCGGATCCCCGCCACTCGATCGCCGCGGACAACACGATCCGCCTCTCCGAGGAACAGGCGCGCGCGATCCTGGAGTTGCGTCTGCAGCGGCTCACCGCGCTCGGCCGCGATGAGATCGCCGACGAACTACAAACGCTGCGCGTGGCGATCACCGAGTATCTCGATATCCTTTCCAGCCGCGACAAGCTGATGGCGATCGTTCGCGGCGAGCTTATCGACGTGCGCGCGGAATTCGCGACACCGCGCAAGACCGAAATCATCGAAATGGATGCCGAGGTCGAAGACGAAGACCTCATCCAGCGCGAGGACATGGCGGTCACGGTCACGAACACGGGCTACATCAAGAGAGTGCCGCTCGCGACCTATCGCGTGCAGGGGCGGGGCGGGCGCGGGCGCTCCGGCATGGCAACGAAGGACGAGGATTTCGTCACCAAGGTCTTCGTCGCCAACACGCACACGCCCGTGCTGTTCTTCTCCTCGGCCGGCATGGCCTACAAGCTGAAGGTCTGGCGCCTGCCGCAATCAACGCCACAAGGGCGCGGCAAGGCGATGGTCAATCTGCTGCCGCTCTCGCCAGGTGAGACGATCACCACCGTCATGCCGCTGCCGGACGACGAGGCGAGCTGGGGCGCGCTCAACGTCATGTTCGCGACCCGTTCGGGGAATGTCAGGCGCAACGAGCTTTCCGATTTCGTCAACGTCAACGCGAGCGGCAAGATCGCAATGAAGCTCGATGAGGGCGACCGCATCATCGCAGTGAGTATCTGCACAGAGGACGACGACGTTCTCCTCACCGCTCAGGGCGGCAAGGCGATCCGCTTCTCTGTCGGCGATGTGCGCGTCTTCAAGGGCCGGGATTCTGTGGGCGTGCGCGGCATCCGCCTCGCCGATGACGATGTGGCGGTCTCGATGGCGATCCTGCGCCACGTCGATGCCACACCGGCGGAGGCGCGGGCGTATCTGAAACAGGCCGCTTTGATGCGCCGCGCCGCGGGCGAGGACGAGGAGCCGGAAGCCGCTGCGTCCGAGGAAGCGGACGAAGGCGAGGAGGAGACGACGCTCTCGGCGGAACGCTACGCTGTGCTTGGCGCGCGTGAGCAATTCGTGCTCACGGTCTCGGAGAACGGGTTCGGGAAGCGCTCAAGCGCCTTCGACTACCGGGTCGCCAATCGCGGCGGCCAGGGGATCACGGCCATGAGCGTTAGCAAGCGGAACGGGCCGCTGGTAGCGGCGTTTCCGGTCGAAGACGGCGATCAGCTGATGCTCATTACCGACCTCGGCCAGACGATCCGCGTGCCGGTCCGCCAGATCCGGATCGCCGGCCGGGCCACTCAGGGCGTCACGCTGTTCCGGATGGAGGAGGGCGAGCGGGTCGTCTCGGTCGAGCGAATCGCCGAGGCCGACGAGCCTGACGCCTAAGGCGGCGCCATTCACGACATCCGCGGCGCGGCCTTTAGCCGCCCGGCAAAGCCCTGTAACAATGGACCCCTAACCGCGACCCAAACATGCGGAGTCAAAGGGGATGAAAACGCGCGTCGGCCTCTACCCAGGGACCTTCGATCCGATCACGAACGGCCATCTGGACATCATCCAGCGCGCCGTGAAGCTCGTCGACCATCTCGTGCTTGGGGTCGCGATCAACGCTGCGAAAGGGCCGCTCTTCACGCTGGAGGAGCGTGTGGAGATGGTGAAGCAAGAGACGGCGCCCCTCACCGGCCCGGGCAAGGCGACGATCGAGGTGCGCTCTTTCGACACGCTGCTCATGCATTTCGCCGAGGACGTCGGCGCCAACGTTATCATTCGCGGCCTCAGGGCCGTGTCCGATTTCGAGTATGAGTTTCAGATGGTCGGAATGAACATGCGCCTTAACCCGAACATCGAGACCGTCTTTCTGATGGCGGAACCGACGCATCAGGCGATCGCGTCGCGCCTCGTGAAGGAGATCGCAATGCTGGGCGGTGACATCTCGTCCTTTACGTCGCCCTATATTGCCGACCGCCTGCGCGAGCGCGCGGCCGCCCGGCGCAAATAGGCGCACTTGCAGGTCGACCTCTTCGACTTCCATTTGCCGGAGGGCCAGATCGCCCTGCGTCCGGCCGTGCCGCGCGATGCGGCGCGCCTCCTCGTCGTGCCGCCCGAAGGGGCCTTCACCGATACGCGCGTTGCGGCGCTGCCATCCCTGCTGCGGAAGGGCGATCTCCTCATCGTCAACGACACGCGTGTCTTGCCGGTCCAGTTCACAGGCCACCGCACGCGCGACGAAGCGCTGCTCCATGCCGGCGCGGCGGGGCTCGTTGGGCCGCGCGTCTCGGTCACGCTCCATCGCCGCGTCGGGCCGAACGCGTGGCTCGCGTTCGTGAAGGGATCGCGCAAGATCGAGGCGGGCGACCGTCTGACGCTCTCGGGCGGGATCGCGGTACGCGTCGCCGATAAGCGTGGCGGCGAGGCGCTGCTCGCCTTCGAACTCGACGGCGCGGCGCTCGACGACGCCATACGCCGCCACGGAACGATGCCCCTGCCGCCCTATATTGCGGGGCGACGCGCGGCCGATGAACGCGATGCGGCGGACTACCAAACACTTTTCGCCGATGAGGAGGGCTCGGTCGCCGCGCCGACAGCCGGGCTGCACTTCACGCCCGCGCTTGTAGAGGCACTGGGCGAGGCCGGCATTGCGGTTGCCCGCGTGACATTGCATGTGGGAGCGGGAACTTTTCTCCCCGTCAAAGTCCAGGACACGAACGATCACACTATGCATCCCGAACGGGGTACGATCGATGCCGCGACGGCCGACCGCATTCGCGCAACCCAGCGCGCTGGCGGGCGGCTTATCGCGGTCGGCACCACCAGCCTGCGGCTGCTGGAGGCTGCGGCCGCCGAGACAGGCGAGATCGCGCCCTTCAGCGGCGAGACGTCGATCTTTATCACGCCGGGCTATCGCATTCGGATCGTCGACGCACTCCTCACCAATTTCCACCTGCCGCGCTCGACGCTGTTCATGCTGGTTTGCGCCTTTAGCGGCCTTCGGCGCATGAAGGACGCCTACGCGCACGCGATCGCCACCGGCTATCGTTTCTATTCCTACGGCGATGCCTCGCTGCTCTTCCGCGCGGGGGCCGCATGACCGGCTTTGCGCTTCAGATCCATCACACCGACGGGCCGGCCCGCACGGGCGTGATTACGACGGCGCGGGGCGAGATCCGCACGCCCGCCTTCATGCCGCTCGGCACGACCGCGACCGTCAAGGCGATGCTGCCGCGCTCCGTGCGCGAGACCGGCGCGGACATCCTGCTCGGCAATACCTATCACCTGATGTTGCGGCCGGGCGCAGAGCGGATCGCGCGGCTGGGCGGGCTTCACCGCTTCATGAATTGGCCGCGCCCAATCCTCACCGATTCCGGCGGCTTTCAGGTGATGTCGCTCGCGGGCCTCCGAAAGCTCACGGAAGAGGGCGTCTCCTTCCAGTCGCATATCGACGGGTCGACGCATCTCTTGAGCCCCGAACGCGCGATGGCGATCCAGGACCTCTTGGGCTCCGACATTCAGATGGTGCTCGACGAGTGCCCCGCATACCCCGCGAGCGAGTCCGCGATCGAGACCTCACTCGCGCTGTCGATGCGTTGGGCGAAGCGTTCGAAGGATGCGTTCGTTAAGGCCGAGGGCCGGGCCTGTTTCGGCATCGTGCAAGGCGGTACCTATTCGCATCTCCGCGCGCGCTCTGCGACCGAGCTGCAAGCGATCGGGTTCGATGGCTATGCGGTGGGCGGGCTCGCGGTCGGCGAGGGGCAGGCCGCGATGTTCGAGACGCTGGAAGCGACCGTTCCGCATCTGCCGGCCGATCGGCCGCGCTATCTGATGGGGGTGGGCAAGCCCGCCGACATCATCGGCGCGGTCGCGCGCGGCATCGACATGTTCGACTGCGTGCTGCCCACACGATCCGGGCGGAACGGGCAGGCCTTCACGAAGGCGGGCGCCGTCAATCTGCGCAATGCGCGCTTTGCCGATGACCCTTTGCCGCTCGAGGCGGATTGTCCATGCCCGGCGTGCATAGACTATTCGCGGGCCTATCTGCATCATCTCGTCAAGGCGAAGGAGATCCTCGCCTCGATGCTCCTCACCTGGCACAACCTGACACATTATCAATGGCTGATGAGCGAGCTGCGGATGGCTATCGCCGAGGGGCGGCTGGCCGCGCGGGCGGCCGCATTGCTCTCCGGCCTTGCGGAAGAAGGCGAGTCCCCGGCCGCGTGAGCCGGAATTGACCCTTCCAGGTCCCCTCCCTATTGTGCGGCGCGAAACGCGATGACCCCTTCGTGCCCGTAGCTCAGCGGTAGAGCATCTGACTTTTAATCAGGTGGTCGAAGGTTCGATCCCTTCCGGGCACACCACCATGCCGCCTTTGTCGCCAGGCGACACGCGCGTCAGCGATCCGCTGTGCGAGTCGGCACAATACCCCGTTTCTGTTCGCGGCGAGGGATACCCCCATGACTGAAACCTTCTCCGGAATCGCCCAAAAGGCCAGCGCCGCCGGCGCACAAGGCATGGACATCGCGGCGAGCGTGGGGGGATGGCTCCAGAAGCAATGGCCCGACGGCGTGTTCGGGATCGGGATCGCAGTCGCGGTCTTCCTCGTGCTGCTGCGGCTTCGCGGGTGGCTTGCCGCGCTTCTCAAGCGCCACGAATCGAGTGGATCGCTGCTGCACATCTTTGCGCGCATGCTCGGCGCGACCTCGACGCTCTTCCTGTTGCTTGTCGCCTTCCGCGCTGGATTGGCCGTTTGGGACGGATCGCCGACCTTGTCGCTGGTCGTCGGTTCCGCGCTCGTCATCTTCGGTTTCATTCAGGTCGCACTCTGGGCACAAGAGCTCGCTCTCACACTGATCGGCGATGTCGCCGCCCGGCAGAGCGCGGACGCGCAGGCCATCGCCAATGCGTCGTCCGTGCTCATCGTCTTCGCGCGCTTCGTGATCTGGTCGCTCGCGTTCCTTCTCATTCTCGACAATCTCGGGATCGACGTGACGGCGCTGATCGCGGGCCTGGGGATCGGCGGCATCGCGATCGGACTGGCCGCCCAGAGCATCTTCAGCGATCTTTTCGGATCGCTCTCGATCATTCTCGACCGTCCTTTCGTCAAGGGCGATTTCATCGTGGTCGACGCGTTCATGGGCACGATCGAGCGGGTGGGGCTCAAGACCACGCGCATCCGCGCCTTGTCGGGCGAGCAAATCGTGATCGCGAACAGCAAGCTGCTGGACGGTGTTATCCACAATTATCAGCGTCTGCACGAACGCCGGGTCGTGTTCGGCATCGGCATCACCTACGAGACGCCCGCCGCCCTTGTGAAGGAAGTGCCGCAGCTTCTCAGGACAGCTGTCGAGGACGCCCCCGAGACCCGCTTCGACCGTGCGCACTTCAAATCTTATGGGGACTTCGCACTGCTTTTTGAAGTCGTCTATTACGTTAAAACACCGGACTACAACCGATACATGGACGTGCAACAGATCATCAACGAGACGATCTTCGAGACGTTCGCCGCGAAGGGAATTGCCTTCGCCTATCCGACGCAAACCCTGCATGTCGTGCGGCCCAACGCGGCATGATTCGCGAATCTGTAACGCAGCGCTCGTTGAGCCCTGTTTCAGCGGCGTTTTCGCCCGCATTCGAGCGGCACCCAGTGCGCAATCCCCAAGAAATCCGATCCTGTCGCTACTTGAGGGCCTTAGCTTGTGGACAGATCTGTGACACAGGCTCGAAGCAGTGTGGATCGATGTCGCACAGCCGTCATCCGGTTTGACATCGCGCGCGAGGGCGTGACAGAAGCATTACACGTGATGAGCGCCGAGCCGATTTATTTCGAGTCC
The DNA here is from genome assembly GCA_016124385.1 of Alphaproteobacteria bacterium. GTDB lineage: Bacteria > Pseudomonadota > Alphaproteobacteria > Micropepsales > Micropepsaceae > JACADY01. Next base: position 252,563 of record WGNU01000006.1, read on the forward strand.
AACGGCGTGTGTCAGCAGACGCTCGGGCCGTCACCGCGTTCAGTCGTCAACACCTATCGTTTCGCGTCAGGCGCGCGTTTTTCGTTTCGCGCGAAGGGATAAGTGTCCGCGTTGTCCAGGATCAACCGGGACCGAGACCCCAAGTCGGTCGATCGGTTGCTGCGGCAGGGCCACCTGCCTGCAAGACTCGGTCGCGTCATATTACCCCCAACCTGCCCACATACACCCCCGGGCAATGACGCGGCCGAGTCGATCCTGTCCCGCCCCTCACCGTTCGATTCCCGGGCGCTGCGCGCATTGACGCTTGATCGGTCCGGCCGCCTCGTGCCAGAAGGCCGAGACCCCTGAGGGCTATTTAGCAGCGACCATGACCGTACTTGTGACCGGCGCGGCCGGTTTCATCGGCTTTCACGTCGCCCAGCGTTTCCTGGCCGAGGGGCGAAGCGTCGTCGGCGTCGACAATCTCAACGACTATTACGATGTCGGTCTCAAGGAGGCCCGCGTGGCGGTGCTGACACAGCATCGCCCTTTTCGCTTTGTCAGGGCTAACATCGCCGACCGAGATGCCATGACCGCCCTGGCGGGTCAGATTCCCGAAACCACCGAGATCGTCCATCTTGCCGCCCAGGCGGGCGTGCGGCATTCCCTCGCCAACCCTTACGTCTATGTGGAATCGAACGTCATGGGGCAGGTAGTGATGCTCGAGCTCTACCGCCTGCTGCCGAAGGCTCGCCATTTCGTCTACGCAAGCTCGTCTTCGGTCTACGGAAACAGCGATAAGATCCCGTTCTCCATAGACGATCGCGCGGACACGCCGATCTCGCTCTATGCGGCGACCAAACGCGCGGACGAGTTGATCGCCCATACTTACGCGCATCTCTATCACATCCCGGCAACGGGCCTGCGGTTCTTCACGGTCTATGGACCCTGGGGGCGCCCGGACATGGCGGCCTTCATCTTTACGAAGGCCATCCTCACGGGCGAGCCAATCCAGCTCTTCAACGCTGGCGCGATGGAGCGCGATTTTACTTACATCGACGACATCGTCACCGGCGTCGTCAACGCAACGCGGCGCGTACCCGATGGCTCACCCCCGCACAGTCTCTACAATCTCGGCAACAACCAGCCCGAGAAACTGGGCGATTTCGTCGCCGCAATCGAAGTGGCCGCCGGACGCAAGGCAACGGTCATCCCGGCGCCGATGCAACCTGGAGATGTGACGCGGACCTTCGCGGACATCGAGGCCAGTCGCCGCGACCTTGGATATTCACCATCGACGCCGATTTCCGAGGGCGTTCCACGCTTTGTTCGCTGGTATCGGCAGCATTATTGCCTGTAAGTGGGCCAGTAGGGCGACGTGTTGCAGTGCGGCACAGTTGTTATTACATGAACTGGATGTGATTAAATCCAATTGACGGAACTAGTCTGGGAATTTAGGTGAGTGCCAAGCCGGCCTCGTCCCGCGTAGCAGGAGACATTTTCCCCCATGAACCGACTTGATCAGCTCGAAGCGCAGTCGATTTACATCCTGCGCGAAGCGTTCAACCGCATCGACAAGATCGCGATGCTGTGGTCGCTCGGCAAAGACTCGAACGTCATGGTCTGGCTGACGCGCAAGGCTTTCTTCGGTCACATCCCCTATCCGCTGATGCATCTCGACACGGGCCTCGAGTTTCCCGAGACCTACGCCTTCCGCGATCGCTATGTGAAGGAATGGGGGGTCAAGCTGATCGGCGATCCGTGCCCGCCGCTCGACACGATCGACGACACCTTGCCGCCGGCCTCACGCGTCGCGGCCCGCAAGACTGCCGGCCTCAAGGAAGCGATCGAGAAATATCAGTTCGACGGCATCTTCGCGGGGATCCGGCGGGATGAGCAGTCGATGCGCGCAAAGGAGCGGGTGTTTAGCCCGCGAAACGCGGAAGGGACGTGGGATTTCCGCGATCAACCCCCCGAGTTCTGGGACCAGTACAAGACTGATTATCCCGCAGGCACGCATATCCGCATCCACCCGCTCCTCCAATGGACCGAACTTGATATCTGGCGCTACATCCAGCGAGAGGAAATACCGCTCGTACCGCTCTATTTCGCCAAGAACGGCGAGCGGTTCCGCTCGCTCGGCGAGATCGGCATCACGTTCCCGATCAAGTCGAATGCGGCGACCATCGAGGACATCATCGCCGAATTGGAGGTCACGCGCACCGAAGAGCGCGCCGGCCGCGCGATGGATCATGAAAGCGAAGATGCGTTCGAGCGCCTGCGCGCCGACGGCTATATGTAAGGAGTTCCCGCCATGGCCGACAGCGTCGTCAAATTGACCACTCCCCCTCAAGCCACGCAGCATGTTCCCGGCATGAAAGATTTGCTCCGTATCGTGATCGTCGGCCATGTGGACCATGGCAAGTCGACCTTGGTCGGCCGCCTCGTGTACGAGACGGACTCGCTGCCAGAGGGCAAGTTCGAGCAAATCAAGGCGATGTCCGACCGGCGTGGCATGCCGTTCGAATGGGCGTTTCTGATGGACGCGATGCAGGCCGAGCGCGATCAGGGCATCACGATCGATACCGCGCAGATCTGGCTGAAGACCAAGGGCCGTGACACCGTCATCATCGATGCGCCGGGGCACAAGGAGTTCCTCAAAAACATGGTGACGGGCGCAAGCCAGGCCGATGCCGCGCTCCTGGTCATCGACGCGGACGAGGGCGTGAAAGAGCAGTCGCGCCGGCACGGCTATCTGCTTCACCTGCTCGGCGTGCGGCAGGTGGCCGTCGTCGTCAACAAGATGGACCTCGTCAAATACGACGCCGCACGCTTCCAGGAAGTCGAGCGCGAGATCCGCACCTATCTGGGCTCGATTGGCGTTACGCCCGCGCACGTGATCCCGGTCTCGGCGCGCGACGGCGATTGCATCAAAGAGGGTTCGGCGAAAATGCCCTGGTACAAGGGCCCGAGCGTCGTTCAGACGCTCTCGCTCTTCAACCCGATCGCCTCGCTCAGCGATCTGCCGCTGCGCTTTCCGGTGCAGGATGTCTACAAATTCGATGAGCGGCGCATCATCGCGGGCCGGATCGAGTGTGGCCGGCTGTCGGTCGGCGATACACTCATCTTCTCGCCCTCCAATAAGTCGGCGAAGATCAAGTCGATCGAGTCCTGGAGTTCGAAGCCCGGCCATCACAACCCGCTGACCGCCGTCGCGGGACAGTCGGTCGGCATCACCCTCGACGAGCAGATCTTTGTCGAGCGGGGCGACATCGTCTCTCATTTGCAGCACGCGCCCGTCGAGACGGACGTTTTCCGCGCTCGCATCTTCTGGCTGGGCCGCGAGCCCTTGAAGAAGGGCGGCGCCTACAAGATGAAGCTCGGCACGATGGAAGCGCCCATCCGCATCCAGGAGATCGAGCGGATCATCGACACGGGCGATCTGCGCGCGCTCAGCTCCGATGAAGTCGAGCGCAATCAGGTCGCGGAGATCGTCATCCGGTCGCGGCGCATGCTTGCGCTCGATGCCTTCAATGACAGTCCGCGTACCGGACGCTTCGTGATCGTCGACAAGTTCGACATCGCGGGCGGCGGCATCATCTCGATGGAAGGCTATGCGGACCAGCGAGAGCTGATTACGCAGCGCTCGACCAACATCACGCGCGTTGAGCATGCCATCCCGCCCGAGGAGCGCTGGCGGCGCAACGGCCACAAGGGCGGCGTCATGTGGATGACGGGGCTTTCGGGCGCCGGCAAATCGACGATCGCGGTGAAACTGGAACAGCGGCTCTTCGAGAAGGGCTATCACGTCTACATTCTGGACGGCGACAATGTGCGCCACGGCCTCAACGCCAATCTCGGCTTCTCGCCGGAAGATCGCGCGGAGAACATCCGCCGGGTGGGCGAGGTCGCGGCTCTCTTCGCGCGCTCGGGCATGATCGTGATCACTTCGTTCATCTCGCCCTATCGCTCGGACCGTGACCGCGCGCGTGCGGCGGCGTCGGACGTCTTCCACGAAGTCTATGTGGCGGCGGAACTTGCGACCTGCGAAAGCCGCGACCCGAAGGGCCTCTACAAGAAGGCGCGCGCGGGACAGATCGCCGATTTCACCGGAATCTCGGCACCCTATGAGGCGCCCGAGGAGCCCGAAGTGGTCGTCGACACAGCCGCCGCCTCGGCGGATGAATGCGTAGATGCGCTCGTAGAATACGTCGAGCGTACGTTCCGCATCTAGCGGTTCGCCCTCCTGATCTCGGCGAAGTGCTCAGAATTCGAGCACCTCGCTGAAATCAGCGGCTTTGCACGGCGCAGAGCCGTGACGTCTCGGCCACGCTCGGTAAATTCCGTACCCGGAGGGGCTTTTCAGCGCGCCCGTCCGCCAAGCACACTCGCGTGTTAGCGGCTGTGTTGGGGACAGATGCTGGAATTGGTCGTGCGATACCTCTTGGGCACCAAACCCAAGCGCCGACACGCGGCCCGGCCGGTTCCCGTGCACGCGGTCGCCGTTGCCGTGAGTGACGATTTGCCGGAGGCCGAAGAGGACGTGCGGATCTTCTCGCGGCCCGACGAGCCGACGGACGCCCTTCTGCGCCTCAACGGCGATGCAGGGGACGCCTTCCTCGAAGAGGAGGACCCGCCGCCTGAACCGGGCCCGCCGCCATGGGATCCCGATCATCTCGCCGCGCTCAAGCAGGGGCGGGAGGCCTGGAACGCCTTTGTCGCAGAGGCCCGCATGGCGGATCCGCAGTTCATGGCCAATCTTCAGGGCGTGCGCTTCGACGCGGCGACGTTTGAGGGGACGACCATCTGGGGGCAGACGACAGCGCACGGGCCCGCGCACGTCATCCTCGATCTCTTCGATCTCGCGGGCGCCAATCTGAAGGGTGCCCATTTCGGGCCGGCCTCTCTCGCGCGCGCCAATCTTTCGAAGGCGACGCTCGGGAAGGCGGACCTGCGCGGCGCCAATCTCGCGCGCGCCAATCTGAAAGGCGCGTTCCTGCAAGGGGCGGATCTGAGGGGCGCGATGCTGAAGGGCGCCAATTTGGCGGACGCAACGACCGAGCGGGCCCGCTTCACGGGCGCGCGCGTCTAACCGCCGATCAGCGACTAGCGATCGACGACGACGCCTTCCTTCAGGAGCGCGTCGAAATAGGCGATGGTCTTGGCGAGCCCATCGCGGAGCTTCACCTTCGGCTCCCAGCCGAGATCGGCCTTGGCGCGGGTGATGTTGGGCTGGCGCTGCTTGGGATCATCAGCCGGCAGCGGCATGAAGGTGAGCTTCGAGCGCGAGCCGGTGAGCTCCAGCACTTCGTTCGCAAGCTCGCGCATCGTGAATTCGCCGGGGTTGCCCAGATTGATCGGGCCGACGATGTCATCGCCTGAGTCCATCAGGCGGATGAGGCCGTCGACGAGGTCCTCGACGTAACAGAAGGCGCGGGTCTGGTTGCCCTCGCCGTAGATCGTGATCGGCTCGCCGCGGAGCGCCTGGACGATGAAGTTGGACACCACGCGCCCATCGTTGGGGTGCATGCGGGGGCCATAGGTATTGAAGATGCGCGCAACTTTGATGCGCAGTCCGTGCTGGCGGTAATAGTCAAAGAACAGGGTCTCAGCGCAGCGCTTGCCCTCATCGTAGCAGGCGCGGGTGCCGATCGGGTTGACGTTGCCCCAGTAATCCTCCGTCTGCGGATGGATCGTGGGATCGCCGTAAACCTCACTCGTCGAGGCCTGGAGGATCTTCGCGCGCAGCCGCTTGGCGAGACCTAGCATGTTGATCGCGCCGTGGACGCTCGTCTTTGTGGTCTGCACGGGATCGCGCTGATAATGGATCGGCGAGGCCGGGCAGGCCATGTTGTAAATCTCGTCGCACTCCACATAGAGCGGGAAGGTCACATCGTGACGCATCAGCTCAAAATGCTTGGTGCCGATTAGATGGGCGATGTTGCGTTTAGCGCCGGTGAAAAAATTGTCGATGCACAGCACGTCATGTCCGCGCGCGAGCAGCTTCTCGCACAGATAAGAGCCGATGAAGCCGGCGCCGCCGGTAATGAGAGTGCGTTGCTCGAGATGCATTAAGCAGGTTCCGGCGTTACGGTCGGGCGCCCGACACTGATGTAAGTGAAGCCTGAGGCCGCCATATCGGCCGGCCGATAGATATTGCGCAGATCAACCATCAACGCCGTCTTAAGAAGGCCCTTCACGCGCTCCAGATCGAGGGCACGGAACTCGTTCCATTCGGTGAGGATGACGACACCGTCGGCGCCCTTCATCGCGTCATATTCATCGGCCGCGAAATGCGTGTCCTTGAGGAGGTTCTTGGCTTCCCCCATGCCTTCGGGATCGAAGGCGCGAACCGTCGCCCCCGCCTCGCGCAGGAGGGGCACGATATCGAGGCTCGGCGCGTCGCGCATGTCATCCGTATTGGGCTTGAAGGTGAGGCCGAGGACCGCGAGCGTCTTGCCCGCGACGCCGCCCGGGAAGGCCTCGATAATCTTGGCCGCCATGCGCCGCTTGCGCGCATCATTCACTTCGACCACGGCCTCGACGATTTTCGTCGGCGCCTCGAATTGCTGGGCCGTCCGCACGAGGGCGATCGTGTCCTTTGGGAAGCAGGAGCCGCCGTAGCCCGGACCCGCGTTCAAGAATTTGCGGCCGATCCGGCCATCCAGACCGATGCCACGCGCGACGTCCTGCACGTCCGCGCCCACCTTTTCGCAGAGATCGGCCATCTCGTTGATGAAGGTGATTTTGGTCGCAAGGAAAGCGTTCGCCGCGTATTTGATGATTTCGGCCGTCTCGCGGGCCGTGAAAATCATCGGCGTCTCGATGAGATAGAGCGGGCGATAGAGCTCACGCATCACGCCGCGCGCGCGCTCACTCTCGGCACCAACCACCACGCGGTCCGGGCGCTTGAAATCTTCAATCGCGGAGCCCTCGCGGAGGAACTCCGGGTTCGAGGCGACATCGAATGCGGCGTCCGGGCGGACTTTGCGAACGATCTCCTCAACCTTGCGGCCCGTGCCGACCGGCACCGTCGATTTCGTCACGATGACGACGTAGTCCTTGATCTCGCGGGCGATCTCCTCGGCGGCCGCGTAGACGTAGGTCAGGTCCGCGAAACCGTCGCCGCGGCGGCTCGGCGTTCCCACCGCAATGAAGACCGCATCGGCATCGGTCATCGCGTCCTTCAGGTCGGTCGTGAAGGAGAGGCGGCCGCCCTCGACATTGTCGCGGACGATGGCATCGAGCCCGGGCTCGTAAATGGGAATCCGGCCCGCTCGGAGTGCGTCAATTTTGGACACATCCTTATCGACGCAGACCACCTGGTGTCCAAATTCGGAAAAGCAGGCGCCCGAAACCAGGCCCACATAGCCCGTTCCAATCATCGCGACGCGCATGTCTCGATTACTCCCCTAAGGCCGGGCACGCCCTGCGCGTCCAGCACCGCAAACTCCATGCCGTGATCTGCCTCGCTTGGCCGATCAGAGCTTGATTGCCTTCAGAATCTCGCGGACCTTCGGTCCCAGATCCGGGCGCGCCAAAGCGATCTCGATCGTCGCCTGAAGAAATCCGGCTTTGTCCCCGCAATCATAGGACATTCCCTTGAACCGCAACCCGTGAAAGGGAACCTTCCCGATAAGGCGTGCCATGGCGTCGGTCAGCTGAATCTCGCCGCCCGCGCCCCGTTCGTGGCGCTCCAGCTCGGAGAAGATCTGCGGCATCAGAATGTAGCGGCCCAGAATGGAGAGCGTCGAGGGCGCCTCTTCCGGGCGCGGCTTCTCGACAAGGCCGGTTACTTCGACGAGGGATCCATTGTCCTTTCCGATCGAGAGAATGCCGTAGCGCGAGGTATGCTCGCGCGGCACTTCACGTACCGCGACAATATTACCGCCTGTCTCTTTGTATGCATTGACCATTTGGGAGAGGCAGCCTGGCTCGGCCGCGACCAAGTCGTCCGGCAGCATGACGGCAAACGGCTCATCGCCGACGAAATGGCGTGCGCACCAGACCGCATGGCCCAGGCCCAGCGGCTTTTGCTGGCGGGTAAAGCTGACGGAGCCGGTCACGGGCAGCGTTTCGGAGAGGCTGTCGAGCTCCTTCACCTTGTCGCGCTGGGTGAGCAGCGATTCGAGTTCATAAGCGTGGTCGAAATGATCCTCGATGACGTGCTTGCCGCGGCCGGTCACGAAAATGAATTGCTCGATGCCGGCCTCGCGTGCCTCATCGACGGCGTATTGGATCAAGGGCTTGTCGACGACCGGGAGCATTTCCTTCGGGACAGCCTTGGTCGCGGGCAGGAACCGCGTTCCCATCCCGGCAACAGGGAAAACGACCTTCCGAATAGGGCGCATTGGGCTGGGAGTACTCCTTAACCTGAGGAACCGATCGCCGCTCCCCCTGCGAGGCGCAAGTCTTGTGCCACAGGCAGTCAAACCGCCGCAACGCCGTTCTGCTGCATTGCGAACGAAGTCAGGTCCCCCTATAAGGCTCGGCTCGTCATTGAACCGTCTCCGGCCCAAAACGCCCCATGGCTCGTACCGCGCTTATCACCGGGATTACCGGGCAGGACGGGTTTTCGCTCGCGCGGCATCTGCTTTCCCTCGGATATCAGGTCCATGGCGTAAAGCGCCGGACCTCCTCGCTGGACGCCGACAGGCTCCGTCGTCTTGAGGCCGAAGCGGGGCGGAGCGGCTCGAATCAATTGGCGCTGCATCACGGCGACATGACGGACGCCCCGAGCCTCATTCGCATCCTTCAAGACGTGCGCCCGGCAGAGGTCTACAATCTCGCCGCGCAGAGCCACGTTCAGGTGAGCTTCGAGAAGCCGGTCTATACGGCACAGGTAAACGCACTGGGCACGCTCAATCTGCTGGAAGCGCTGCGGCTCACCGGCATGATCGGCGACGTGCGGTTCTATCAGGCCTCGACCTCGGAAATGTTCGGAATCGCCGAGACCTCGCCGCAGAGCGAGACGACGCCCTTTCGCCCGCGCAGTCCTTACGCGGCTTCCAAGGTCTTCGCCCATCACGCGACGGTCAATTATCGCGAGGCATTCGGCCTGCACGGTTCGAGTGGCATCTGCTTCAACCACGAGGGCCCGGAGCGGGGCGAGCACTTCGTCAGCCGCAAGATCACACGCGCGGTCGCCGCGATCATCGACGGGCGCCAGACAAGCGTCGCGCTCGGCAATCTCGATGCGCGGCGCGATTGGGGACACGTCCAAGACTATATCGAGGGCATGCACGCGATGCTGCGCCAGGAAGACGCGGACGACTATGTGCTCGCGACCGGCAAGAGCTATTCCGTCCGCGATTTCGCAACGCTTGCCTTCGCGTTCGCGGATATCGAACTCGCGTTCGAGGGGGAGGGGCTGTCCGAGGTGGCACGCGACGTCCGCACGGGCGAGGTGCGAATCAGCGTCGATCCCGCGTTCTTCCGTCCCTCGGAGGTCGATGCGCTGATCGGGGATGCCACGAAGGCACATGAGCGGCTAGGCTGGAGCGCGCGGATCGGATTCGAGGCGCTTGTCGAGGAAATGGTCCGCAGCGATATTGCCCGGCTTGCCAAGGGGAGTTAGTGCGCGTATCGGCGCTCTCCATGCGGGCCGTCCGGCCCCTCCGTTTGCAAGGGATGAACATGCGAACGTTGATTTGCGCCGTCGCGGTTCTCTTTGCCGTCGCGGCGCCGGCTCAAGCCGGCGCGGTCGCCCATATCCAGGCCGCGCAGGACGCGATGCGCGTCGGCAACTACGAAGCCGCGATCAAGCAATTCACGGCGGCGCTCACCGCCGATGACGTTCCCCCCGATGCGGTGCCAGAGCTCTACTACCGCCGCGGCGTTGCCTACAAAGGCGTCGGGAGCCTCAAGCTCGCCATCGGCGATTTCACGAAGGCGATCTGGACGGGCAGCTTTTCAAGCGCGCTGATGCCGCGCGCGCATCTCTCGCGCGGACGCACCTACGAGCTCATGGGCGAGCGCGACCTCGCGCTCAACGATTTCACGCAAGCCGTTCAGATCCGGCCCGATTTTGCCGAAGCACGCTACTTCCGCGCGCTCATGCTACGCGACATGGGACGCGCGGACGAGGCGATCGAGGATCTGCGCCTCGCCTCGGAGGGCGCGCATCCCGAGCCGCATCTGCCGCTCTATGAACTCGCGATGCTGCTCGCCGCCAAGGGCGAGAAGGCGGAGGCGCGGAGCCTCTTTGCCCGCGTTCTGAAGATCCAGCCCGATTTCCGGCCTGCCGAAATCGAGCTCGCGCAATTGGGCGGGGGGCCCACCACGCCCGAGACGTCGGTGCCGGTCTCCGCGCAAGTGGCGGCCGCAGCGGCGCCGGTTGCCGCGGCAGAGCCCGCGACACCGCCCAGCGCTACCCTTTCACCGTCCGTGCCCGATGCGACCGGCGCACCGACGCCGATCCTACCGGCGGGGGCTGCGTCGTCCGCGCCGCCGCCGGCCGTGAGCGCCGAGGCTGCGCCGATCGAGGTGCCTGCGCCGCCAACCGTCGAGGCGCCGGCGGCACCGACAGCGGGTGCAGAAGAGGCGACCCTTCCGGCCCCGGCCGCTCCCCCGCCCGCCGCCACCGCTGTCGGGCCTGCAGCCCGGCAGCCCGAGCCTTCGCCCATGCCTGCCAGCGCGGCCCCGCCTGCACCCGGCACTTCACTCGTGCAGGTCGGCGCGTTCGCGGACGCGGCGCTCGCCGAGGCGAGTTGGTCGCGCCTCATCGTTCGTCACCCCGAGTTGCTGGGTGGGCAGAACCATCTCGTCCAGGAAGCGCTTTCGAACGGGCGGCGCGTGTTTCGCCTGAAGGTCGGCCCGCTTTCGAAGCCGGGAGCGCGCGCGCTGTGCGGCGATCTGAAGGCCCAGGGTACCGATTGCCTGGTCGGCCCGTCCTAGCCGCAAACGCCCGAAATCAGCCGGTTTCTTGACGCAACGTGAGCCTTGCGCGTGCGTTGTCGCCTCCCGTCAAATCTGCTTAGGTCCGACGACTTTTCGCCAAAGCAGAACGAAAAAGACGACGACGGGAGCGCGCTCATGATCGGCATCCAATCCTACGGTGGCTACATTCCGCGGCTCCGCCTGCAACGAAAGGCGATCGCGGCGGCGAACGCCTGGTTCGCACCCGGCCAAGCGGCGCAGGCGAAGGGGGAGCGCGCCATCGCCAATTGGGATGAGGACGCCGTCACGATGGCGGTCGAAGCCGGCCGCGACGCGCTGCCTGGCACGGATCCCATGAAGGACCGTGCCCACATCGATGCCATCTATTTCGCCTCGACGACGATGCCGTTCGCCGACCGGCAGAACGCGGGGATCGTCGCGAGCGCGCTCTCGCTGTCGGAGGAAATTCCCTCGATCGACATCACTTCCTCGCAACGCGCGGGAACCTCGTCGCTCATCGCGGCGCTCAATGCGGTGGGCGCGGGCACGCAGAACCACGCACTCATCCTCGCGAGCGACAAGCGCCGCACGCGCGCGGCCTCGACGCAGGAGATGCAGTTCGGCGATGGCGCGGCCGCGCTCGTTGTCGGCAAGGACAAGCTCATCGCCAAGCTCCTGGGTTCGCACTCGCTCACGGTCGATTTCGTCGATCATTTCCGGGGCGAAGCCGAAGAATACGACTACCAATGGGAAGAGCGCTGGATCCGCGACGAGGGCATCTCGAAGATCGCGCCGCGCGCCATCAAGGGAGCGCTGGAAAAAGCTGGGGTCGCGGCAAGCGCGATCGACCACTTCGTCATGCCGTGCGTGTTCGCCAAGCTCGACGGGCAGGTCGCCAAATCCTGCGGCGTCGATCCGGCGAAGGTCCGCCCCAATCTCGGCGATTTGTGCGGCGAGACGGGCGCGGCGCACGCGCTCGTCATGCTCGTCCACGCCCTCGAGGAAGCCAAGCCAGGTGAGAAGATCCTCGTCGTCTCATTCGGCCAGGGGTGCGACGCGATCGTTTTTGAGACCACGTCCGCGCTCCACGAACTCCAGGGCCGGCGCCGCGGCATCACGGGCTCGCTTAAGGCGCGCAAGGAAGAGACGAACTACATGAAGTGGCTCGCCTTCAACGGCCAGATCGACCTTGAGAAGGGCATGCGCGCCGAGCAAGACAAGAAGAACGCGATGACGACGACCTATCGCAAGCGCGACATGCTGTTCGGGCTGGTCGGCGGGCGCTGCACGAAGTGCGGCACCGCGCAGTTCCCGCGCACGCGGATCTGCGTCAATCCGAACTGCAAGGCGGTCGACAGCCAAGAGCCGTTCTCCTACGCGGAACTGCCGGGCAAGATCCTTTCCTGGTCGGCGGACTTCCTCACCTATTCGATGGACCCGCCGCAGCATTACGGCATGGTGACGTTCGACGAAGGCGGGCGGTTCCTCGCCGATTTCACTGACGTCGATCGCGGCACGTTCGATTCGGGAACGCCGGTGCGGATGGTCTTCCGCATCAAGGATTTCGACGACCGGCGCGGCTTCCGTCGCTATTTCTGGAAGGCCATTCCGGTGGCCGCAGGTTAGGCGCTGACGCCCCGCATCATTGCCAAAAGCGGGCGATGTCGGGCAGGGTAACCGCAACCGACATTGCAGAGCCTTACCGATGGATTTCATCTACGACGTCAACGGCGCCGTTGCGACGCCGACCGCCCATGCGTCCGGACCGTGGGACCCCACGATGCAGCACGGCTCGCCGCCTTCCGCGCTGATCGTGCGAGCGGCCGAGGCGCTTCCCGCCAAGGCGCCGATGCGCATCGCGCGGGTGACGGTCGATCTCCTGCGGCCTGTGCCGCTCTCGCCGCTGACGATCGTTCCCGAGATCGTCCGCGAGGGCCGCAAGATCCAAGTGATCGCTGTTTCGCTGCGGGCCGGCGAGACCGAAGTGGTGCGGGGGAGCGTGCTACGCGTGCGGCGCGAGGCGGTCGCTCTCCCTGCCGAGGCGACGGCGCCCGCTATGACGTTGCCCCTGCCCGAGGACGGCCTCGACCGGCACATCGGCGGGAGACGGCGCGGCGGATTCGCGAGCGGGCTTGAGATGCGCGTCGTGCGCGGGGCGTTCGACGAGCCGGGGCCGGCGGCCGTCTGGTATCACTTCAAGCGCCCGTTCGTGCGCGGCGAGATCGCGAGCCCGGCCATGCTCGCAATGGCGACGGGGGATTTCTGCAACGGTTCATCGAGCGCGGTGCCTTTCGAGGAGTACACCTTCATCAATGCGGATCTGAGCGTCAGCCTCACGCGCGAGCCAGTCGGCGATTGGATCCTGCTCGATTCGGAAAGCTGGTACGGCGATGAGGGCCGCGCGATCGCCTTCGCGGGTCTTGCCGACGCCCGAGGCTATTTCGGCCGCGCGATCCAGAGCATCATTCTCGAGAAGCGCTAGGGCGCGCGGCGGGCACGGAACGGGTTCGTCACCAAGACGCCGAAGGGGAGGAACTCCTTCGTGCTGCGGGTCGCGACCGTCAGGCCGTGCTGAAGTGCCGTCGCGGCGATGAGCGCGTTGTTCGCCTCATGCGGCTGGCGCGCGTGCATGAGGCGCGCCCAGAGGCGATAGATCTCCGGCGTCGCGGGCAGCACGGGATAGTCGCCGCGCATGTCGTCGAGCCAGTCGTTGAGCTCGGCGGCCTTTTGCGGATCGCTCTCGCGGGTGCGCTCGATGCCGATTGCGATCTCACCGATCGCGATCGCGGGAAGGGCGATCTCCTGCGGGTCGAGGTCGCTCAGCCAGGCGATGACGCTGGCGCTCGGGCGGCGCTTGCGAAGTTCGGCGATCACGTCCGTGTCGAGCAAATACATCGGCGCTAGAACCGCGGAATGCGGCGGGGACGAAACGCGCCCCGATCCGCGACCGGGAGATCATCGATCCGCGCCTCGGGCGCGAGCAGCCATTCCTTGACCGTGCGGTATTTGGGCGCCTCGGCGCGCAGCCATTGATCGGCCGACACCACGACGACGGCCGGCTCGCCGCGCCGCGTCACCAATTGGGGACCGTGGCGTTCCGCTTCTGTTACGAGCTCGCTAAAGCGCGCCTTGGCGTCCTGGACCGGCCATTCGCGCAAGGAAATTATTGGCTTTTTCGGCATCCACCCGGCTCCATCTGACTAGTCATGAGACTAGTCAGAACAAAAAATGGGCGCAAGCAGGGCTTTACGCGCGCCGGGACGAGGCGCATCGTTGACCCAGAATTCACCGACACGGGAGGTCACATCATGCCCAAGGGCATTCGGGACAAAGTTGCCATTCTCGGCATGGGCTGCTCGAAATTCGGCGAGCGCTGGGACGCCGGCGGCGAAGAACTGATGGTCGAGGCCTATCTCGAAGCCATGCAGGACGCGGGCATCGAGGAAACGCAGCTCGACGCGGCCTGGTTCTCCCACCACATCGATGAGATCGGCGTCGGCAAGGGCGGCACGCCGCTCGCGGTTGCGCTGCGCCTCCCGAACATCTCGGTCACGCGCGTTGAGAATTTCTGCGCGAGCGGATCGGAAGCCTTCCGCGGCGCCGTCTACGCCGTCGCGGCGGGCGCGGCGGATATCGCGCTCGCGGTCGGCTGCGAGAAGCTGAAAGACACGGGCTATGGCGGCCTTCCGACCGGCCAGGCCGGCACGCTGACGCCGCAATGGGGCGCGAACATGTCGGCGCCGGGCAGCTTTGCCCAGCTCGCGTCCGCCTATCGCACGAAGCACGGCGTCTCGAAGGAGGACCTCAAGCGCGCGATCGCGCATGTCTCGGTCAAAAGCCACCAGAACGGCACGAAGAACCCCAAGGCGCATCTCCAGAAAGCGATCACCGAGGAAATGTGCCTCAACGCGCCGATGATCGCCGAGCCGCTCGGGCTCTTCGATTGCTGCGGCGTCTCGGACGGCGCGGCGGCGGCGATCGTGACGACCCCCGAAATCGCCAAGGCGCTCGGCAAGAAGGACCTCGTCACGGTCAAGGCCATGCAGCTCTCCGTCTCGAACGGGCTTGAGAGCGCGCATAATTCCTGGGACGGGTCTTACTTCCACACCGCGCGCATCGCCTCGAAGAAGGCGTATGAGGAAGCGGGCATCCGCGATCCGCGCAATCAGATCTCGATGATGGAGGTGCATGATTGCTTCTCGATCACCGAGCTGGTGACGATGGAAGACCTCCACATCTCGCGCGAGGGCGAGGGCTGGAAGGACGTCCTCAACGGCTTTTACGACGCGGACGGCCAGGTGCCGTGCCAGATCGACGGCGGCTTGAAGTGCTTCGGCCATCCGATCGGCGCGTCGGGCCTGCGGATGCTCTATGAGATGTATCTCCAACTCCAGGGCCGGGCCGGCGCGCGCCAGCTGAAGAACCCGACCTTCGGCATGACGCATAATCTGGGCGGCGCGCCGTCCATGAATGTGTGCTCGGTTGCGATCATCGGCGCGGAAGGCGCCTAAGACGCCTCCTCGCCAGCGCTAAAGAGAGGGAGGTCCCGCGGCCTCCCTTTTTTCATGACGGAAGAAGCCTGCGCCGCCCTGTGGTCGCGCCGCCATAGACCGGATCGATGCGTCCGGCCATACTCCGCGCCGTTCGCGGGACGCAGGGGGAGAGGGTGATGATCGACGTCGAGGCGCTCGTCTTCGACTATCCAACGAAGCGCGCACTCCACGGCGTCTCGCTCCACGTGGCGCCCGCGACGATCACGGCGCTTGTCGGTCCGAACGGGGCCGGCAAGACGACGCTGCTGCGCTGCCTCGCGGCGCTCGATTCCCCCTATAGCGGCGAGGTGCGCATCGATGGGCTCGACACGCGCGAGGATCCGCGCGGCGTTCATGCGCGGATCGGCTATCTGCCCGATTTCTACGGCCTCTATGACGAACTGACCGTGCGGCAATGCCTTTCCTATGCCGCGCTCTCGCATGGGCTCGGCAACGGGCAGATCGAGGCGGCGGTGAAGCGCGCGGCCGAACGCGTGGCGCTTTCCGATCGGCTCGAGACCCGCGCCGGCGAACTGTCGCGCGGCTTGCGGCAGCGCCTCGCCATCGGGCAAGCGATCGTCCATGAGCCGCGGGTGCTGCTGCTCGATGAGCCGGCGGCGGGGCTCGATCCCGAGGCGCGGCGGGACCTCTCGCAATTGCTGCTGTCGCTGAAGGCGCAAGGGATCACGCTGATCGTCTCCTCGCACATTCTCGCCGAGCTGCAGGATTATTCCGATGCGATGATCATCATCGATGACGGCCGCATCGCGGGCGGCGCCGCGCATCAGGTCGCGAGCGTCGAGGCCCAGACGATCACGCTCTCGCTCGTGCGCGAGGCCGGCGCGATCGGCGCGTTTCTCTCCCGCCAGCCGGGAGTAAGCGCGGTCGAGGCCGGACCCAACGGCGCGCGCTTCCGCTTCGAGGGGAACGCGGTCGGCCGCGCCCAGCTTCTTCGGGCGCTCATCACCGAGGGCTTCGCGGTCGCCGATTTCGCGCCGGCGAAGCGGACGATGGAAGATGCCTATTTCGATGAAGTGAAGAAGGCGCGCGGCCGATGAGTCCGGAGCTCTTGCGAAACGCGTGGGTGGAACTGACGCCGCGCCGCCTGTTCATGATGGCCGGGTTCCTCGCGCTCTGGTTCGCGGCTGCCTCGCTCGGCGACGAGATGGGAATCGACGGCGTCGCGGCGAGCGCCGAATGGCTCTTCTACGTCATCGTCGTCATCTGGGGGACGCGGAGCGCGGCGCGCTCGGTCGTCCAGGAAATTCAGGACCGCACCTGGGACCAGCAGCGCCTCTCCGCGCTCACGGCGGGCGAGATGGTGCTCGGCAAGCTGTTCGGTGCGACGCTCTTTCAATGGTTCGGGGGCGCGATCTGCCTCGCCGCCATTCTGGTGACGACGCTCAACCATCGCGGCGCAGCGGCGGCCGGCTTCGACATCCTCTATTTCGTCTCGATGGCGCTGATGGCGCAGGGCGTGGCACTCCTCGCCTCGCTTCTCGGCGTTCGACGGCGCACGACCCACACGCGCCTCGACGTCTTCGGCTATCAGGCGGCGGGTCTCTTCGCGGCGCTCTGGGTCTATTGGATCTGGCAGACGGCGGCGCCGGGCGGGGCGACGCTCTGGGGCTCGGTGCTCGAGATCGATACCGTCACCTGGTGGGGCATGACGTTCAACGCGACGAGCTTCTATCTCGCGACGCTCGTCATCTTCCTCACCTGGGTGCTGGTCGGCTGCGTGCAGGTGATGCGCCTCGAACTGCAGATGGAAAACGGGCCCTTCGCGTGGCTCGGGTTCCTCGCCTTCATGGCGATCTACATGGCCGGGCTTGCCGACATCAACGACTGGTCGCGCGATTTCGGGACGGTGGTCAATGCGCGGCTCGCCGCCGCCACGATGACGCTCGGCGTCCTCACCTACGTGATGGTCCTCATCGAGCCGAAGGACCGCGTGCATTTCCGCTGGCTGGCGGGCGCGTTCGCGGCGGGGCAGTTCGGCGCGCTCGCGATGCGCCTACCGGGCTGGATCTATGCCTATCTCGGAGCGCTGATCCTCGGGCTCTTGCTCCTTGTGCGGATTGAAATCCCAACGATCGAGGGTTTTGCAGGCACGGGCGATGCACACATGATGATCCTCGCCTCGCTGGGCTTTCTCACGCGCGACTGCCTCATCTTCCTCGCCTATCACATGCGCGCGCATCAGCGCCGGGGCGATTTCGCGGCGATCGTGACGCTGATCGCGATCTATCTGATCGCGCCCTGGTTCTTTGCGGGCGCGGGGCTCGAGGGGCTCCTCTATCTCTTCCTGCCGATGCCAGCCGAACCCGCGATCGCGGGGCCGATCGCCGCCTGGGCCGAGGCGGGCCTCGTCGCGATGATCGCGCTTGGGCGGCTGCGCTCCGGGTTCGAGACGGCGAAGCCCGCTTAAGGGGTTCAGTCCTTCAGCGCGGCGCGCAGGCCCGAATAGCTCGGCTGATCGATCGCAACCTTCGCGAGCGTCGTTGCGCGGAGGTGTTCGGCAAGGCCAGGCGTTTCCAACGTCAGCGCACCGGCACCGATCCGCTCACAGAGGAGGCGGTTCAGTTCCTCGAGCGTTCCGTCGACACCCAGAAGAGCCCGCAGCCGGGCGCGCTCGTCCTCGGTCGCGCGGGGGCCGTGTTCGAGTTCGCGAGCGACGATGCCGAGCGCGTTCGCGGCGACGCGCGCGTGAAACGCATCATGGCCTTCCAGTTTCGGCATCACGCGTTTCTCTATGAATTCGCGCACCGCCGAAACGATCTCAAGGGCCGAGGGTTGATCCATCATCGCGGCTATTCCTTGCCCAGGATGAGATTGAGAAGGTCGATCTCGGTTTCCGACGACCGCCGGCCGATCGCGGCGCGCTCCACGCTGCGGTCGAACCCGGTCGCGAAGGCCTGGTACATCCCCATGCACATGATGCCCCATTTCAGCGAGCCGAGGACGATCCAGGGTCTGACGTCTTCCTCCGTGTACGCAGCACCGCCTGCATCGCGGTAGCCCGCGAGAAGATCCTTCAAATCGCCGAAGCCGCCGACGATCTTCTCCGAGACGCCGAAGCGCCAGGAATTGATGCACGGCCAGCTCAGATCCTCTAGCGGATCGCCGACATGGACGATCTCCCAGTCGAGCACCGCGCGCACGCCGTCGGGCCCGAACATCAGATTGCCGTTGCGGAAATCGCCGTGCACGAGAACGGGGTCGGAGATGTCCTTGATGCGCGGCTTCAGCCAGGTGAACGCCAGATCGAAAACGGGATGGGGATAGTCGTAGCCGCGATAGACGGCCTCATAGTGCTCGAGCTGGCCGCGCGTGACCACCGGAAGGCGCTCGCGCAGGGGGCCGAGATCGCAGCGGTGGATGCGGGCAAGGATCTCGCCGCATTGGCGCGCGAGATGGGGGCGGATGGCGTCGAATTCGGGATCGCGCAGGATCTTGCGGGCAATCGTCTCACCCTCGATCCGCGTCATGAGATAGGCCGAGCCGACGCCATCTTCCGGCGCGAAGACATAAGGGACGTCCGGCACCGGAACGCCCGCCTGCTTGACCGCGCGGATGATCTCGGCCTCAAGGGCCAAGCCCGGCGCGTTCGAGACCGTACCGTCGCGCGGTGCGCCGCCGGGTGCCCTCCGCATGATGAGTGGCAGGCGGCCCGACGCCGTCTCAAGGTCGAAGGACCAGGTCTCCTGGCTCGCCCCACCCGACAGGCGCCTCAGGTCGAGGGGGCCGTTGGCGGCGGTCCAGTGGCGCGCAAGCGCGGCCTTCATGCTTAGTAGAAAATCCGGCTCGTCCGCCGCCATCGCGTCCATCCCTTCCATTCTTGTTGCGCCGAAGCTAGCGGCTTGGGGAGCGGGGTCAAATCGCCCTCAGCCCGAGCGCAGCGTGCGGACGGCCTCGTCGCGGTCGAAGAGATAGAGCAGGGTGCGGAGCGCGGTTCCGCGATCGGAGGTGAGCTCGGGATCGCGCTCGAGGATGAGGCGCATGTCGTCCCGCGCGATCTGAAGCAGCTCGCCATGGCGGGCGAGGTCGGCGAAGCGGAATTCGGGCAAGCCGCTCTGGCGCGTGCCGAGTACGTCGCCGGCGCCCCGCAGGCGCAGATCCTCTTCGGCGATGACAAAGCCGTCGTCGGTGTGCCGCAGTATGTCGAGGCGCGCCTTGGCGGTCTCGCTCAAGGGACGCGAATAGAGCAGCAGGCAGGCGCCGCCACGATCGCCGCGCCCGACGCGACCGCGCAATTGGTGCAATTGCGCAAGGCCGAAGCGCTCCGCGTGATCGATGACCATGACAGTCGCCTCGGGCACATCGACGCCGACCTCGATCACGGTGGTCGAGACGAGGATCTGCCGCTCGCCGCGCTTGAACTGCGCCATCACCGCGTCCTTCTCGGCGGGCTTCAAGCGGCCGTGGACGAGACCGACGGCCTCTCCGAACACTTGCTGAAGCTCCGTGAAACGCTCCTCGGCCGCCGCCCAATCGACGTCCTCCGAGGCCTCGACGAGCGGGCAGACCCAGAACGCGCGTGCGCCCGTCTTCAGTTCACGGCGGAGGCCGTCGATCACCTCATCGAGCCGGTCGAGCGGGATCGCGCGGGTCGTCACGGCCTTGCGCCCGGCCGGCTTTTCGGTCAGGCGTGAGACGTCCATGTCGCCATAGGCCGTGAGCGCCAGCGAGCGCGGGATGGGCGTCGCCGTCATCGCGAGGAGGTGGACGGGCTTTTCCGCCTTCGCGGCGAGTGCCAGGCGTTGACCGACGCCGAAGCGGTGCTGCTCGTCGATCACGGTGAGGCCGAGATCGCGAAAGGCGACATCCTCGGAAAAGACCGCGTGCGTGCCGATGAGCACGTCGAGGTCGCCGGCGGCAAGGGCCTCCAGGACGCCTGCGCGGGTGCGTCCCTTCTCGCGGCCCGTGAGGATCGCGTGGCGCACGCGCGCCGCCTCGAAGAGTGGCGCGCAGGACGCCGCGTGCTGGCGCGCGAGAATCTCCGTCGGCGCCATCAGCGCGCCTTGCGTTCCCGCCTCGACCGCGCGGATAAGGGCGAGCGCGGCGACGACCGTCTTACCCGAGCCGACATCGCCCTGCAGGAGGCGCACCATGCGGCGGGGCGCCGCCAAATCCGCCTCGATCTCGCCGAGGGCGGTCTTCTGACCCGCCGTCAGCGTGAAGGGAAAGGCCTTCAACGCCGCCGCGATCCGCTTGCCATTGCCGGTGAGCGCGCGGCCTTTGAGGCTGCGCTGTCGCTTGCGAACCAGCGCCAGCGCCAATTGATTGGCGAGCAACTCGTCATAGGCGAGACGTTCGCGCGCGGGCGTCTCGGTTCCGATCTCGCCGGGCGATTGGGGGTGGTGGAGCGTGCGGATCGCCTCCGCCCAGCGCGGCCAGCGCCGCCTCGCGATGAAGGCCGCGTCCTGCCATTCGGGCAGATCGGGCAGCCGCGCGAGCGCGCCCTCCATCGCCTTCAGCATCACCTTGGGCGATAATCCCTCCGTCGACGGATAAACGGGTTCGAGCGCGGGGATCTTCGCCTCGTCCTGCGGCGATGCGACGTAATCAGGATGCGTCATCTGCAGTCGGTCGTTGAAGAGTTCGAGACGCCCGGAAACCAGCCGCGTCTCGCCGATCGGGAACTGCGCTTTCAGATATTTCTCCTCGCCGTGAAAGAAGACGAGGGACAGCGCTCCGGTCTTGTCGGTCGCGTGGATGCGATAAGGCTGGCGGGGGCCGCGGCCTGGATAGTGGATCTCGATCGTCACGGCGATGGTGGCGACCGTGCCGGGCACGGCTTCGGCGATCGTTGGCCGGTGCCGCCGGTCGATGAGACCGGCCGGGGCGTGCCAAAGCAGATCGACCACGCGCGGGCCCGCAACCCGTGCCAGCAATTGCTCAAGGCGCGGCCCAATGCCCTGGAGGTCGCGCGTCGAGGCGAACAGCGGAAAGAGAATCTGGGGCCGCATGGCGCCAGTAGAATGTCACGGACCGCCCAGCCGGACCATGACATTGCGGGCGGGGCGCGCTATAGGCATCGCGCTCCCCAGCGGAACCCGAACGATAACCCATGGCCGATGACGACGAGCTCCGCCGCAAACGCGCGCGCTATCGCGCGCAGCATCGCGGCATGAAGGAAATGGACCTGATCCTGGGCCAGTTCTGCGAGCGCGCGCTGGCCGACCTGTCGCCGGCCGAACTTGAGGAATTCGAGCGGCTGCTCGATGTGCCGGATCAGGCGCTCTACGACTGGCTGGCGGGAAAGAGCGCGGCGCCGATCGCACTCGAGACGGGCCTTAAGGACCGGCTGGAGCGGTTCCAGTTCACCGCGCCGACGCGTCCGTGAATCCGGCCTTACGCCTTTACGAGGACGACGGCGCGCTCACGCTGTGCGGGGCGCCCGAGGGGTTCGACGCGCGTCTACTGGCCGACATTGCGACGACGCGTGGCGGACTCATCATCCATGTTGCGCGCGATGAACCCCGCGCGACGGCGATGGCCGAGGCGCTTCAATTCTTCGCGCCGCAGATCCCGCGCCTTCTATTCCCTGCCTGGGATTGTCTTCCTTATGACCGCGTGTCGCCGCGCGCCGAAGTGCTGGCGACGCGGATGGCGACGCTGGGGCTTCTCTCGCGGCGCGAGGGAACCGGGCGCGCGCCGCTCATCGTCCTCACCACGGTCAACGCGGCGCTGCAGCGCGTGCCGCCCCGTGCCTTCCTGCAAGGGGCCGGGTTCGCGGCCAAGGCCGGCAGCACGGTCTCGACGGACGCGCTTCTGCAGTTTCTCGCCCGCAACGGGTTTCAACGCGTCGGGACGGTGATGGAGCCGGGCGACTACGCCGTGCGGGGCGGCCTGATCGATCTCTTCCCGCCGGGCTTCGCCGAACCGGTGCGGCTCGATTTCTTCGGCGCGACGCTTGAGAGCGTGCGCTCGTTCAATCCCGAAGATCAGCGCACGACCGGACGGCTGCCGGCGCTCGATCTCATCGCAGTCAACGAAGTGCCGCTCGATGAGGCCTCGGTCGCGCGGTTCCGCGCGGGCTACGTCGCCGCCTTCGGCGCGGTGACGGACGAGGACCCGCTCTATGAATCCGTCTCCGAAGGGCGCCCGCATCCGGGCATGGAGCATTTCCTGCCGCTTTTCCATGAGCAGCTCGAGACGCTCTTCGACTATGCGCCCGACGCGCTCATCGGCTTCGATGGCCTCTCGGGCGACGCGACGAGCGAGCGCCTCGCGCAGATCGCCGACTATTACGACGCGCGCGCCAGCGCGTTCGCCGATGCGCGTGCGGGGCGCACGGGGTTCGCCGGCGCGACGGCCCTCAAGCCGCTCCCGCCCGAGCGACTTTACCTCACCGACGGCGCCTTCGAGAGGGCGATCGGCGACCGGCCGCGCCGGATTTTCACCGGCTTCTCGCTCCCGCCCGCACCGAACGTCATCGAGATGGGTGCCAAGCGCGGCCGCTCCTTCGCGCCGGAGCGCCAGGCCGAGGCCAACGTCTTCGAGGCGACGCGCGCCCACGCGTCCGCCGAGCAGAGGCGCGGGCGCAAGATCGTCATCGCCTGCTGGACGGCCGGTTCCGCCGACCGCATGGCGGGGGTCCTCGCCGATCACGGCGTCGCGCCGATCGTGATGCTGGAGGACGTATCGGCGCTGGCCGCGATGGCGCCGGAGGCCGTCGGCATCGCGGTTTTCGGCCTTGAGACCGGGTTCGAGGCGGACGATCTCACGCTCATCAGCGAGCAGGACATTCTGGGCGACCGCATGGTGCGGGCGCGCAAACCCCGGCGCGCAGCCAATTTCATCGCGGAGGCCTCCGCGCTCGCGCCCGGCGATCTCGTCGTCCATGTCGATCACGGCGTCGGGCGGTATCTGGGCCTCAAGGCGATCGACGTGTCGGGCGCGGCGCATGATTGCCTGGAGCTGCAATATGATGGCGGCAAGCTGTTCCTGCCGGTCGAGAATATCGAGCTGCTGTCGCGGTTCGGCACGGATTCCGAGAACGTCGCGCTCGACCGGCTGGGTGGATCGGGCTGGCAGTCGCGCAAGGCGCGCCTGAAGCAGCGCATCCGCGAGATGGCCGAGGAGCTCATCAAGGTCGCGGCCGCGCGGCTGATGAAGAGAGCGCCCGAGCTCGTGCCGCCGACCGGGGCCTATGACGAATTCGCCGCAAGCTTTCCCTACGAGGAAACGGAAGACCAGGAGCGCGCGATCGAGGAGACGCTGGGTGATCTTGCAGCGGGCCTGCCGATGGACCGGCTGGTCTGCGGCGATGTGGGGTTCGGCAAGACCGAGGTCGCGCTCCGTGCCGCCTTCGCGACCGCGATGGCGGGGCAGCAGGTCGCGGTTGTCGTGCCGACGACGCTGCTCGCGCGGCAGCATTTCCGGACCTTCTCGGAGCGCATGAAGGGCTGGCCGCTCAAGGTACGGCAGCTCTCGCGGCTCGTTTCGGCGAAGGATGCGGCGGAGACGCGCGCAGGGTTGCTTTCCGGCGAGGTCGATATTGTCGTCGGCACGCATGCGCTGCTGGCCAAATCCATCGCGTTCAAATCGCTCGGCCTTCTCATCATCGATGAGGAGCAGCATTTCGGCGTCGCGCACAAGGAGCGGCTGAAGCAGCTGAAAGCGAATGTCCACGTGCTGACGCTGACGGCAACGCCCATCCCGCGCACCCTGCAATTGGCGCTGCATGGCGTCAAAGACATGTCGCTGATCGCGACGCCGCCGATCGACCGGCTCGCGGTGCGCACGTTCGTTGCGCCATTCGATCCCTTGACGATCCGCGAGGCGCTGCTGCGCGAGCATTATCGCGGCGGGCAGAGCTTCTATGTCGTCCCGCGCATCGCCGATCTCGCCGATCAGATGGAATTCCTGACGCGCGACGTGCCGGAAGTGAAGGCCGTGACCGCCCACGGACAAATGCCGCCCGGCCAGCTCGACGATGTGATGAACGCCTTCTACGAGCGCAAATACGACGTGCTGCTTTCGACGACGATCGTCGAGAGCGGCCTCGATATTCCGACCGCCAACACGATGATCGTGTGGCGCGCGGACATGTTCGGCCTCGCCCAGCTCTATCAGCTGCGCGGGCGGATCGGTCGCTCGAAGCAGCGTGCCTATGCGTACCTCACGACGCCGCCCAACCGCATCCTCACGGCGGGCGCGGAGCAGCGCCTCCACGTGCTGCAGACGCTCGACACGCTCGGCGCCGGCTTCACGCTCGCGAGCCACGATCTCGATCTGCGCGGGTCGGGCAATCTTCTAGGCGATGAGCAATCCGGCCATATCCGCGAGGTCGGCATCGAGCTCTATCAGGACATGCTGGAGGAGGCGGTCGCCTCGCTGAAGAGCGGGGATGAGGAAATCGCGGACGGAGAATGGTCGCCGCAGATCAATCTGGGCAGTTCGGTACTCATTCCCGAACATTATGTCGCTGATCTCAACGTGCGGATGTCGCTCTATCGCCGCCTCGGGAGCCTTGAGACGCGCGCGGAGATCGACGCGTTCGGGGCCGAGCTGATCGACCGGTTCGGGCCGTTGCCGGACGACGCGCAGCACCTCCTCAAGATCGTCGAGATCAAGGCGCTCTGCCGCGCCGCGGGCATCGCGAAAATCGACGCGGGGCCGAAGGGCGCGACCATCGCCTTCCGCAACAATTTCTTCGCGAACCCCGAAGGGCTCATCGCCCATATCGCGCTTCAATCCGGCACGATGAAGGTGCGGCCCGATCAAACGCTCGTCGTCATGCGGTCGTGGGGCGGCGTCGAGGAACGGCTGGAAGGCGCGCGCAAGCTCGTCGGCAAGCTCGCCGAGATCGCGGCGGGTTAGACTCGAGCGTCCGCCGCCGCTTCGCTCACCGCCTTGTCGATCGCGCTTAAGAGCATGTCGGGCTCCTGCGCGCCGATCATCAGATATTTGTCGTCGATCACGTAGGCCGGCACGCCCTGAACGCCCATGCGGCGGGCCAGCATGTCCTCGCGGTGGACGAGCTGGCGGTCAGCATCGCCCGCGAGAAGCTCGGCGACGAGCACCTGGTCCATCCCGGCTTCGCCCGCCGCCATCACGAGAATTGTGGGATCCCCGATATCCTCGCCGTCAATGAAATAGCGGCGAAAGAGGATCTCGGCCATCGTATGCTGAACGCCTGCCGAGCCCGCCCAGCGCAGGAGGCGATGACTGTCCAGCGTGTTCGGCGTCAGGGCGATCTTGTCGAACGCGAAGTTGATGCCGACCGCCGCGCCGAATTCATGCAAGGCGTTCGAGACCTGACGGGGCCGTTCGCCCTCGCCGAATTTTTCCTTGAGGTAGGTCTTGCGATCGACCCCTTCGAGGGGAACCGTCGGGTCCAGCCGGAAGGGCCGCCAGCGCACGTCGAATTCCATGTGGGGGCGCTGCGCGAGCGCCATTTCCAGCCGGCGCTTGCCGATATAGCACCAGGGGCAGATCGTGTCGGAGATGATGTCGATTTTCATGGGCCAAGGTTAGGCCATATGCCGCCCCAGGGGAAATCGCCGGGCGCAGCCGCCGCTTGACGCGGCGCGCCCGAGCTTCCTATGTACCGCCACTCCCACCCCGCCCGACACGTCACCGCCGAGAGGGCCGCAGCGCCATGAGCATTGATGCCTCCCTATTCGACCTGACGGGTCAGGTCGCGCTCGTCACGGGCGCCTCGAGCGGGCTCGGCCAGCGTTTCGCGGAAGTCTTGAGCGGGGCTGGCGCCAAAGTGGCGCTCGCGGCGCGGCGGCTGGACCGGCTGGAAGGTCTTCAGGCGCGGTTGCGCGAGGCCGGCGGCATCGCCGAGACCGTCGCGCTCGATGTGACAGCGGGCGCGACGTTCGAAGCGCATCTCGACGCGATCGAGGAAGTGCTCGGGCCCGTCGATATCCTCATCAACAATGCCGGCATGAACATCCAGTCGCGCGCGATCGACATCCGCGAGGCGGCCTATGACCAGTTGATGGCGACCAACGTGAAGGGGCCGTTCTTGCTCGCGACCGCCGTCGCGCGGCGCATGATCGCGCGCAAGCGCGGCGGGCGGATCATCAACATCGCCTCGATCGGGGCGCACCGGGTGCTGCCGGGCCTTGCGATCTACTGCATGTCGAAGGCGGCAATCGCGATGATGACGCAAAGCCTCGCGCGGGAATGGGCGCGCGCGGACATCAACGTGACTGCGATCTGCCCGGGCTATATCGAAACAGAACTCAATTCCGAATGGTTTTCCTCCGAGGGCGGACAAAAGCAGATCGCGGGCTTTCCGCGCAAACGATTGGGCGAGGAAAGCGATCTCGACGGTACACTGTTGCTGCTTGCCTCCGCGGCCGGGCGGATCATGACTGGCTCGATCGTCACCGTGGACGACGGACAGTCGCTTTAGCCCCTTGCGCCGCGACCATCGCCCCTATTGGCTGAAAAAGCTCGATGAGCGGCTAAGGGATGCCTATGCGCGGCATTTCGTGCTGCCGCAATTCGACACGGTCGGCGAGGGCGCGCGGCTGCTCAATCCGCGCCACATCGCCGTGATCGGCGGCGGCATCCATCTCGGCCGCTATGTCCATCTGAACGCGGAGAAGGGCGCGCCGATCAAGCTCTGCGTCTGGGACAGCAAGAAGCGCGGCGGGTTTCTGCGCATCGGCGACTATGTGCTGATCAGTCCCGGCGTGCGGATCATCGCGGCCGAGGGCATCACGATCGGGACGGGCACGATGATCGCCTCCGGCGTCTATATCAGCGACAGCGACTGGCACGGGCTCTATGACCGCACGGACGACGAGGGCCACGTGGCGCCGATCACGATCGGCGAGAATGTGTGGATCGGCGTCGGCGCGATCATCGCCAAGGGCGTGACGATCGGGCGGAACAGCGTGATCGGGGCAGGGAGCGTCGTCGTCCACGATATCCCTGAAAACGTCGTCGCGGCCGGCAACCCCGCCGCGCCGCGCAAGGCGCTGGAGCCCGGGCGCGCGATCCGGGACCGGCGCGATCTCTTTCGCGCGCCGGAAGCGTTCGCGCGGCAGATGGATGCGATCGACCGCGCCTTCATGCGCGGCAATCGCACGCTCTCGTGGCTGCGAGCGATCCTCTTCCCGACCAAGGACGACTGAGCTCAGCGATAGAGCTCGACCGTCTTCTCATCGGTGCTGGAGAGCACGCGGATGCGCCGCACGCCCTCGGGCAGAGGATCGATCGTCAGCTCGATCGTCTCCCAGGCGAAGGCCTGGCTCACCACCGCCTTGGGCGCGGGGGGCTGGCCGTACATCGTAAAGCTCATGACGTCGCCCTCGGGCGCGAAGGTCTGGAGCGGGCGCAATTCGACATTCGTCCAGCCGCCCGAATTGACGACGCCGCGCACCTTCAGAACGACGCTCGGCGGCATCTTGCGCGTCATGACCGCAGAGACCGCATCGATCGAATAGATCGGCCGCGGCGGCGGCGGCAGATTGGGGTCCGGCTTGGGGCTGCCCGTGCAGCCTATCAGCGTCATCAGCGCGGCCAGCGCCGCCACCATTTGCAGCTTGATCGTCATGGGCTCCCTCCCGCCACTTGCCGTTTACGGCCGATGATCGTGCGTCTATGACATCGATACGGCAATCATAAGGCGAAGGGAGAGAAGCGACATGGGTCCTTTACGCGGCGTCAAGATCATCGAGTTCGCGGGCATTGGCCCGGGACCGTTCTGCTGCATGCTGCTGTCGGACATGGGCGCGGAAATCATCCGCATCGACCGCAAGGGCGGGCGCGGCGGCTCGAAATTCGAGATCGGCAGCCGGGGGCGCCGCTCCGTCGCTCTGGACCTGAAGAAGCCGGAAGCCATCGAGGCGGCGCTCAAGCTCATGGAATCCGCCGACGCAATCATCGAAGGCTTCCGTCCCGGCGTGATGGAGCGGCTGGGGCTTGGTCCCGAGGTCGCGCTCAAGCGCAATCCCAAGCTCGTCTATGGCCGCATGACGGGGTGGGGGCAGACCGGGCCGCTCGCCAACGCGGCCGGTCACGATATCAACTACATCGCGCTCACCGGCGCGCTCCACGCCATCGGGCGCAAGGGCGAGCCGCCGGTGCCGCCGCTTAACCTCGTGGGCGATTTCGGGGGCGGCGCCCTCTATCTCGCGATGGGCGTCTGTGCGGCGCTCTTCGAGGCCAACCGCTCGGGCCAGGGCCAGGTCATCGACTGCGCGATGACGGACGGCGCGGCCTCGCTGATGGCGATGTTCTACGGCTTCACGGCCAGCGGCATGTGGACCGGCGAGCGCTCGTCCAATATGCTCGACGGCGGCGCGCATTTCTATGACACCTACGAGACGAAGGACGGGAAATACATCTCGCTCGGCTCGATCGAGCCGCAGTTCTACGCGCTGCTGCGCGAGAAGGCGGGGCTCGATGATCCCGCGTTCGAGGCGCAGATGGACCGCGCGCACTGGCCGGCCCTGAAGGCCAAAGTCGCTTCCGTCATCAAGACGAAGACTCGCGACGAGTGGGACGCGATCATGCTGGGGAGCGATGTGTGCTACGCGCCCGTGCTCTCGATCACGGAAGCCGGCCAGCATCCGCACAACGCCGCGCGCCAGACGATCGTCACCATCGACGGCGTCGCGCAGCCGGCGCCCGCGCCGCGCTTCAGCCGCACCGTTTCGACGATCCAAGGGCCGGTACCCAGCGTCGGTCAGCATACGGAGGAAGGCCTCAAAGATTGGGGCTTCTCGGCCGATGCGATCGCCAAACTGAAGGACGTGGGCGCGATCTGAAGCGGCTCGGCGGCACCCACGCGGAGAGACTGCATGCACGTGACCGTCAACGGCGTCCGGCTCTTCTTCGACGTGGCGGGGCCAAAGCTCGTCCCGCATGGCCCTGCGATGCGCGAGCGGCCGACGCTGATCGTGCTCCATGGCGGGCCGGGCTTCGATCATTCCGGGCTCAAGCCCGAATTCGACGTCTTCGCCGATATCGCGCAGGTGATCTATCTCGATCACCGCGCGAACGGGCGGAGCGACGCGGGCCCGCAGAACGCCTGGACGCTTCAACAATGGGGTGAGGACGTCAAAGGCTTCTGCGACGCGCTCGGCATCGAGCGGCCGATCGTCTACGGCGTCTCGTTCGGCGGCTATGTCGCGCAGGCCTACGCGACGCAGTTTCCCGATCATCCGGCCAAGCTTATCCTTTCGGCAACGGCGGCGCGCATCGACCCCGCGCTCAGTGCCACCAAGTTCCGCGAGCTTGGCGGCGATGCGGCGGGCGAGGCGGCTCATCGCTTCTTTACCGAACCCGGCCTTGAGACGGCGATCGCGTTCCTCGAACATTGCCGGCCGCTCTATTCGGTGACGCGCCAGCTCGACCCCGATCGCGGGGCGCGGGCGATCGAGAATTACGAAGTGATGTTCGATTTCTTCCAGCCGGGCGGCGAGGAGGCGCGGATGGACTATCGCGCCGCGCTCGCGCGCATCCAGTGTCCGACGCTCGTCGTGAGCGCGGAGCATGATCCGATCCTGCCGGCGCCGTTGCAGGACGAGTTGCTGGCCGCGCTGCCGGACGGCATCGGCCGCCTCGTGCGACTGTCAAACTGCGGTCATTTCCTGACCGATAATTGGCCCGATTTCGAGCGCGCGATGCGCGCCTTCATTCTCGAGGAACTCTGATGAGCGCCTTGCCCGGAACGACGGGACGGCGGCGGATCTATTTGATGCGCCACGGTCACGTGGATTATTTCAGCCCGGATGTCCTGCGCACGGGCAAGACCGAGGACGTGCCGCTGACGCCATTGGGGCGCGAACAGGCGGCCGCGAGCGGCGCCGCGCTCGCCCATGTGCGGTTCGATGTGGCGCTCTCTTCCGGTTATCCGCGCACGCGCCAGACGGCGGAGATCGTGCTCGCGGCGAACCGGGAGAGCGATCATCTGAGACTCGGCGCGGAGCCGGGGCTCGTCGAGATCAAAGGCGGCGGCTCCGCCGGCATCCGTCGGCGGGAAGAGCTCGCCGCGCTCCTCACCTTCCAGTTCGAGGCGGCGGCAGAGCCCGGCGCCACCATGTTCGGGGGCGAGGCCTTCCAGGGCGCGCTCGATCGCGGCCGCGCGGCGATCACGCGCCTCCTCGCGCAGCCCGACTGGCACACCGCGCTCGTCGTCGCGCATGAGGGGATGAACCGGCTCATCCTCGGCTGGTGCACGGGCAATGACCTGCGCGCCGTCCAGGCGTTCGAGCAAGATCTCGCCTGCATCAACATCCTCGATTTCGACATGGTGCCGCGGGCGGACGGGAGCGTCGGCACCGAGATCCAGCGCGCCATCATCAAGGCGGTCAACATCACGCCCTATGACTGGATGAAGCACGGCATGGCGATGACGAGCTTCGAGGCGATCTTCGCGAAGATGGACTAGGCCGCGCTAGAGCAACCGATAGAGCGAGACGGCGGGAATGGCGGCGCCGAAGCCCGCCTTCTCGTAAGCGCGGCGCGCGGCGGCGTGGCGCTCATCGCCGCCCGTGCTGACGGTCGCCGAGACCATACCGGCCTCCTTCATGCGGGCGATCGCGGCCCCGAAGAGGGCGGTGCCCACGCCCTTGCCGGCGTGATCGGGATGAACGGCGGCAAAGGCGATCTCGCCGAAACGCTCGGCCGGATGCAGCGTGACCGCCACGAAGCCGATCGGCGCGCCATCTTGGACGGCTACCAGGAAATCACCCGGCACGCTGTCGCGATAGAGCGCGGCGACGAAATCCGCCTGCTCGCGCTCCGCATTGGCAAAGGCGCTCGCGTAGATTGGCACGCCGACCGTTGCGCGAAAGCCCGCAAAGACCGGCGCGAAGGCCGCCACGCGGATTGCCTCAAGCGCTGGAACATCCTCCAGCCCAAGGGGTCGGATCTCATACCCGCGCATCCGCGCTCCCTCAGTTCGTGAAGGCGCGGCCGGGAACGAGCACGCCTTCCGGGCCTAAGCGGCCGGGATAGCAGCGGAATAGGGCGCCGCAGCTCACATAGTAGAGCGCGACCTGATCGCCCTTGCGGTGCATTTCAAAGCAGACCGGGGCACCGTATCCTACATTCTCGATCGCCTGACACAGGAGATCGCCCTCGATGCGCCAATTGCCGCGCTCGGCATATTGGCGAAGCGACACATCGCCGTGGGGGACCGCGGCAGCAGGCTTGGCAAAGCGCGCTTCGGCCTCTCCGGTGGGAGCGTAGTAGACCGACCAGGAATGCTCGATGCGGGTGGCGGCGTTGTTGCTGGTCGAGCCGTCCCACGAGCCTTCTTTGCCGACAATCGTGAAGCCGGAGAGCGTGTCGCGGATCTGAGATCCGGTCAGGTGGTCGCCCCGGCCGCTGCGGTCGGAATGGCCGATGCCTCTGCCGTACTGGTCGCGGCCGCGATCCGAGCCGGCCTCTGTCTGCTGCATGCCGCTGCCGCCCTCGGAGAGATTCCCATGGAAATCGGGCGCGCGGACATCCGTCTCATCGGCGGTGCGATTGGCGGGCGCAGGCGTCAGCTCGCCCGTCTCGAAAACGCGCGGGCGCGTACGCACGGCCTCTGGCGCCTTCAGGGCGGTCAGCATCTCTAGATCGGACGGCTTCATCGGCATGCCCGGCGGGCGAGGCACCAGATCAGCCTCGGAGACGAGTTCCACCTGCACATTGATGGTGGCGACGCCTTGGCGGGGCGCGGAGAGCGGGCTCTCGTTTTCGCCGTCAACGCCCTCGTAGCCCGAACTTGATTCCCGCGAGGCCCGGATCTCGATCTCATCGGCCCAGCCGGTGCCGCCCGTGCCACCTTCGTTGAGGGCGGTTGGCCAGATCAGAATGGCCACAATCAAGCCATGCAGCATCACCGAGCCGATGCGGCCCAGCCACACACGAATGCGGTCACGCGAGCCGGGCGGCAAGCGCAATGCCTGATCGGCCCCGCCAATGTCGGCCAATTCAGCCACTCTGTCCTCCCTCGGACGGGTGTCCTCGGCGCCTGGAATTCTTCTTGGTCTATTCGCTCAAGCCTAGCGAACGATCTGGAAATTTCTACCCCGCGCCCTTAACATCCCAAAAAAAGAGCGAAATATCATTGCGTTCCGGGAGGGAGCTTCGACATGACCGACACTGCGCCGCGCATTCAGGGCGTTCACCATAGCGCCTTTCGCTGCCGCGACGCGGCCGAGACCCGGGCCTTCTACGAGGGCATTCTGGGGCTGACCCTGAAGGCCGCGCTCGCGTTCGAGAAGGACCCCAGCGGCGCGGACCGGCCGTACATGCATCTCTTCTTTGAGATGGCGGACAAGAATTTCATCGCCTTCTTCGATCTTCCGCACACGGTCGATGAGGCGCGCTATGCGCTGCGCGACGGGATGGAGGATTGCCATATCGCGATGGAGCTTTCGTCCTGGGACGCAATGACGGCGATGAAGGCGCGGCTGGAGAGGCACGGAATCCCCGTGTTCGGCCCAATCGACCATCATTTTTGTCACTCGATCTATTTCTGGGATCCCAACGGGATCAACCTTGAGTTCACGATCCGCGACGCGAAGCACGATGCGATCCTCGCCGAAGAGGCCGCCAGCGCTGATGCGGTCATGGCCAAATGGGCGACGGAAACCGCGGCGGTGCGTACCGAGCGCCTCAAGGGGACGGAGGCCGCACGGGCCGCGACCGAGGGGATGAAGGCCGCTATCGCCAAGATGGCGAACGATGCGATCGCCAAAGCCGGACGCGCGTCTGCGGCCGAATAGGAACACGCCGACTCGAACGGGGTTATCGATGCAGCTGATCTCCAAGACCTATTGGGGCGGCGCGCCCAATACCATGCGCAGGCGCCCGGACAATGCGACCGTCGACAGCCTTCTGCTCAAGTCGGCCGACCGGCGCGAGCATTACGGCCTCTATTGGACGTCGCGCGCCAACCCGAACCCCAAGACGGCGATCGTCGTGATGCATCCGCGCGGCGATTTCTCACATCACTACGTCATCCCGCGCCTCGTCGAGGCGGGCATCGGCTGCATGGGCGCGAGCACGCGCAATCCCAATAACGACACGACGACGGTGCACGAGGAGATCATTCTCGACGTCAATTCCTGCATCGATTTCCTGAAGAACCAGCGCGGCGTGAAGAACGTGGTGCTGGTCGGCAATTCGGGCGGCGGGCCGCTCAACGGCTTCTTTCAGTCGCAGGCCAAGACGCCCAAAGGCCAGCGCATCGCGACGACGCCCGGCGGGCGGCGCACGCATCTCAATGCCGTGGAGATGATTCCGGCCGACGGCATGGTCTACGTCTCCTCGCACAAGGGCGAGGGGATGATCATGAACGAGATCATCGACCCTTCCGTCGTCGATGAGACGCGGCCGCACCTGACCGATCCCGATCTCGACATGTACGATCCGCGCAATGGGTTCATCACGCCCACTGCGCTCGACGGGACGGACGCGGAATGGTCGCGGTATTCGCCGGCGTTCGTCACGCGGTTCCGCGAGGCCCAGATCGCGCGCATCAAGCGGATCGATGCGATCGCGCGCGCGATGATCGCGGAAAATCAGCGGGCGGAGGAATTGCACGCCGATCCCGATTTCGCCAAGCTGCCGCTCGATCGCCAGCGCGAGGTGCTGCGCCGCGAGGCGTTCGAGCCGGTGATGACGATCTACCGTACGATGGCGAACCTTCACTATGTGGACAATCACCTCGATCCGAACGCGCGCGACTACGGCTCGATCTTCTCGCCGCGGCCCGATCTCATGAACTGGAAATTCTTCGGCTTCGGGCGCTACGCGACGCCGCATGCGTGGCTTTCGACGTGGTCAGGCGTTTCAAGCCAGGCGAACCAATTGATCGATCTGCCCAAGATCACAGAGCCCTCGCTCTTCATCAACGCGGGCAAGGATCAGGAGATCTTCCCAAAGACCGACGCCGAGCCGATGTTCGCGGCGATCGCGTCGAGCGATAAGACCTATCACTCGTTCGACAACGCCAGGCACTATTTCGAGCCCGAGTTCGGCGCGCGCGAAGCACCCGATGTCGAAAAATTGATGGACGTGATCACCCCCTGGATCCTGGAGCGGTTCGGGGCTTAGTCGCTGATCGGCAACAGATTTTCTTTCCGGCGTGCGTGTTGCAGCCAGTTCATGCAAGGTTCACGGGCGGATGCGAATTCTTCCGACGCGTTTCCTTGGCATGGATTGGACACAACCATGAGCGACATCACTGGCAAGACCATTGCGGGGATCTCCGGGATCCTCGTGGCGCTGGCTGCCGACGCCGTCCAAAAGGGCGATGCCTCGGCCCTCATCGTGGCCTCGCGCTTCACCAACAACATGATCCAGACGCCGATCCCGCCGATCGCATGGGTGGCGGCGATCGTGCTCGCGGGGCTCGCGCTCGTCTTCATCTTCGAGCCGCAGACCCGCCGATCCGCGTTCTATACAGGCACCGGCATTCTCGCGGTGCTGATGACGTTCACGCCGGTGACGACGCCCGAGACGCTGCCGACGCTGAGCGCGCTGCCGTCTCCGGTCTCGCCGGCCTATGCGCCGGAGCAGGCCGGCGACCCGCGGCTTCAGCCGATCGCGCTGCAGTCCATCGCATTGCGCTTCGATCAGCCGTTCGGACGGACCAACGACGGTGCGCTGCAGCGCGTGCAGCAACAGGTCAAGATCCCGATCGAGATCGAGATCACGCTGCCGGCGAGCGGCGGTGCGACGGCGCCGAAGGTTACGGTGCGCCTGCACGACTATGTCTCCAACCGCACCTTCGCGCTTGGGCCGGGCGGGTCGATCCAGCAGACCTCGCAAGGCTTCGTCTTCAAGCAGGCGACGATGATGCCGCAAACGATGCGGGGTAGCGGCGCTGCCGCCGACATCGAGATGATCGTCGAAGCTGAGGGCTACACGATTACATCGGTACGCCAGAAGGCTGAAACACCGTTCGAGCCGGTGCGTCTCACGGCAACGCTTGCGCCGAACGGCACGCCGCTCTGGGCGCAGCGCCTGGTACAGGGCCAGCGCTTCTAACCTCGAAGGCGCAGCGGGGGCGCAATCGCCGACTTCTCCGCAGGCGGAATTGTCGGCATGATGGAGGGGCGCGCCGGGTAGCCGGCCGCGCCCTTCGCCGTTTTCAGCTCCTCCAATCCAGGCCGTCCCATGTCCGACCTCGACACCGTGCAGCGGCTGGCCCTTGCGCTCGCCATCGGCTTCCTGATCGGCCTCGAGCGCGGCTGGAAGGCGCGCGATCAGGGCTCGGGCGCCCGCCAGGCCGGCATCCGGACGTTCACGCTCTACGGATTTCTGGGCGGGCTTTCGGGCCTTTTGGGGTTCGTTGCGGGCGATGCGGTGGTCGTCGTCCTCGGACTGAGCATCGGGGCGCTGATCGTGGGCGGCTATATCGCAGCGCTGAAGCAAGCGAGCGATGCCGGCACCACGACGGAAGTCGCGGCCTTCGCCACCTTCGTCCTCGGCGCGCTCGCGGTGCGGGGCGACATGCTGCTTGCGGCGGCCAGTGCGGTCGTCATCGTCGTCGTGCTCGATCAGAAGAAGGCGCTTCACCATTTCCTCCACCTCATCGACGGCGTGGAGATGACGGCCTTCATCAAGCTGCTCGTCATTTCGGTCGTGCTGCTGCCGGTGCTGCCGAATGAGGGCTATGGACCGGGCGGCGTGCTCAACCCCTACGTCCTGTGGTGGGCGGTCGTGCTCGTCAGCGCGACGTCCTTTCTCGGCTACATGGCGATCCGCTTCGCGGGCGCCCATCGCGGTCCGCTGTTGATGGGGGTGTTCGGCGGTCTCGCGTCCTCGACCGCGCTCACCTTCAGCGCCGCGCGCATGGCGGCCGGGGCGCCCGCTGCCGTGAGCGGCGTGTTTGCGGAGAGCATCGCGGCGGCGAACGCGATGATGTATCTGCGGGCGGGCGTCATCGTCTATCTGTTCTCGCCGCAGCTCGGTCTTGAACTGGCCGGGCCGCTCGCGGCGGGCGCGGTGGTGGCCGCACTCTTCGCCGCGTCCGGCATCGTGCAGGCGTTCTCGGGCGGCGGCGAAGAGAAGAAGGATGGCGCCGCTGCGCAGGCGCAGGACGCGGCCCTGTCGCTGGGCTCGCCCAGCGATCTCGGCCTCGCGCTCAAATTTGCGGTCGCGCTCGCGGGCTTCGGGCTCCTCGCCGCGATCGTGCGCGAGCGCTTCGGCGAAATCGGCATGGTGCCGCTCGCCGCCGTCGCGGGGCTCGTCGATGTGGATGCGACGAGCATCACGGTCTCGCGTCTCGTGGCGGAGGATGGGCAGGCCCTCCTGTGGCCGGCGATCGCGGTTCTGACGGCCGTGGCCGCGAACATGGTCTTCAAGCTCGGCGCGGCGTTTACGATCGGCGGGCAAGCCTTGGGATTCAAGGTCGCGCTCATGACTGCAGCGAGCCTTATCGCTGTCGGGATCGTCGCGGCCGCGTTGATGCTTGCCTAGGGCGCCAGGCGGCCGTCCTCGATCGCGCCATCGTAGTAGGGAAAGACGATCTTGCGGTCCGGCCGGGCGAGCCTTGCGGCGCGGCCGGGAAAGCGCACCGCGCTCAAGATGTCGCGGATGACATTGAGACGAGCGGTTTTCTTGTCGTCGGCCTGGACGATCCGCCAGGGCGCGAGGGCGTGGTGGGAGCGACGGAACATCGCGTCGCGCGCCTGCGAATAGGCCGGCCATTTCTTGATCGCGACCGCATCAATGGGCGACAATTTCCACTGCTTCAAGGGATCGCGCCGCCGTTCCGCCAGCCGCTTCTTCTGCTCTTCCTTGTCGATGTCGAGATAGTATTTGAGGAGCCGGATGCCGGAGCGCACGAGCATCGCCTCAAACGCGATGACCGAGCGGAAGAAATCTTCGACCTCGCCGGGCGAGCAAAAGCCCATGACAGGTTCAACGCCCGCGCGGTTGTACCAGGAGCGATTGAAGATCACGACCTCGCTGGCGGCCGGCAGATGCGCGATAAAGCGCTGGAAATACCATTGCGACTGTTCGCGGTCAGAGGGTTTTGCCAGCGCAACCACTCGCGTCTCGCGCGGCGAGAGATGCTCGATGATCCGCTTGATCGTGCCGTCCTTACCCGCGCCGTCCCGGCCCTCCACGACGATCAAGACGCGTTCGCCGCTCTCGATCACGTGGCGCTGCAGGCGCACTAACTCGACATGCAACTCGTAGAGCTGCTCGTCGTAGTCGTCGTTGTCCTTCGAATCGCCTTTTTTCTTCGCCATCGTCTCCTCACTCATCCGAATCGCGGCGTCTCCCGGCGCGTCTATCGATTATAGTCTTGGGGGCCAGCGCCCCCGTCCCCCTGACCCGGAAGGTAGCCGCCTTGGACGTTCATCATACCGATCTCGTTGGCATCGCCCTTGTCGTCGCCGTTGCCGTCGGGCTTGGCGCGACACTGACCAGCCTTCGGATGCCCGCGATCGTGGGCTACATCCTGGCCGGCGTCCTGTTGGGGCCGACCGGCTTCGGGCTCGTCACGCAATCGGGCTCGATCGCCGTGCTGGCGGAGCTGGGCGTCTTGATGCTGCTTTTCTTCATCGGCATGGAGCTCAGCCTTAAAGCCTTCGTGCGGGTGCTCTGGCCCTCGACCATCGTCGTGGCCGGCCAGATCGCAGCGGCCGTCGCGATTAGCATGCTTTTCGCCTCGCTGCTCGACTGGAGCCTGCATCAAGCGCTCCTCATCGCCTTTATCGTGGCGCTCTCGAGCACGGCGGCGGCGATCAAGATCCTTGAAGACATGGGCGAGCTGCGCTCGGCGACGGGGCAGATCATCATCGGTGTTCTGATCGCGCAGGACCTCGCGATCGTGCCGATGCTGATCATCACCGAATCCCTCGGCGGTGAGGGCGAGATCGGCTTCGGCCTCATCGTGCGCATCGTGATCGCGCTCGCGATCCTTTTCGGGATGATCGCGTTCTTGAGCCGGCGCGGCAAGATCCGCATTCCCGGGAGCGAAACGCTGTCAGGGCGCGTCGATCTCATCTCGCTCGCCGCGCTCGCGGCGTGCTTCTCGGCGGCGGCGCTCACGGGCGTGTTCGGCCTCTCGCCCGCCTATGGCGCCTTTCTCGCCGGCCTCATCATCGCGAACTCAACGCTGCGGGCCGAGGCGATCCAGGTGACGGAGCCGATCCAGAGCGTCCTCATCGTCATCTTCTTCCTCTCGATCGGGCTCCTCATTGATCTCACCTACATCCTTGAAAACTGGCTGGTGGTGCTCAGCTTCGTCGCGCTCGTCATCGTGGTGAAAACGGTGCTCAACGTGCTGCTGCTGCGCGCGGTGGGTGAGCCGTGGGACCGCGCCTTTCCGGGTGGCCTCGTGATGGCGCAGATCGGTGAGTTCTCCTTTGTGCTGGCGGGTGTCGGCATCGCCAATGCCGCGCTCGACCTCGAAGGCTACAAGCTCGCGATCGCCGTCATCGCGATCTCGCTCCTCATCTCGCCGTTCTGGATCGTCTCGGTCCGGCGCTTTCAAAGCATCGCGGCGCGCGGCGTGACCGATTTCCGCGCCGTGCTCCGCGAGGTCTATTCCGACGAACTCCATGAGCTGGAGGCGGGCTCGGCGATCGTGCGGCGCGTCGGGCGCTCGATCGTCCAGCGCGTCAAGGCCTATCGCGGCCGGCGGACTGGCGGCTCGGACCCCGCCGCGTAGTCGCGGCGCCCGCGCTTGCGCGCATCCCGCGAGCCCGCTAGGAGGGCGCGACCCGTCCCGCGAGGTGGCCCTTGACCGATTGTTCCTATCTCGACCCCGTCGCGATCCAGATCGGCCCTCTGGCCATCAAATGGTACGCGCTCGCCTATATCAGCGGGCTGGTGCTGGGCTGGCTCTATCTGCGCTGGCTGATCGCGCGGCCCGCGCTCTGGTTTTCCAAGCCGGCCGGACGCCTACCGATCGCCGAGCCGGGACAGGTGGACGATCTCCTCGTCTGGGCGACGCTCGGCGTGATTGGCGGCGGGCGGCTCGGCCACGTGCTCTTTTACGGGCTCTATCAGAACGCAGACTATTATCTCGACAATCCCTTGCGCGTCTTCTTCGTGTGGGAAGGCGGCATGTCGTTCCATGGCGGGCTTCTGGGCGTCATCATCGCCGTCATCTGGTTCTGCCGGCGGGCGAACCTCGATCTCCTTCGGATCGGTGACGGCGTCGCGCTGGCGGCGCCCATCGGACTGTGCTTCGGGCGGCTCGCCAATTTCGTGAACGGCGAGATCTGGGGACGGGTAACGGATTCCTCCTGGGGTGTCGTCTTTCCCTGCGCGGTGCCGCAAGGCGTGCCGCGGCACCCCAGCCAGCTCTACGAGGCCGCGCTCGAGGGCGCCGCGCTGTTCGCGCTGCTGTTCGTCCTCGCGCGATTCTTCCGCATGCTGCATCGGCCGGGGCTGGGGATCGGTATCTTCCTGCTGGGCTATTCGGCGGCCCGGCTGTTCGTCGAGATCGTCTATCGCGACTCCAACAACAAGATCGAAGGTTCAGTGCTGACGATCGGCGAGCTTTTGACGGTGCCGATGGTCGTGGTCGGGCTCATGTTCCTCTGGTTCGCCTATCGCGACCGGCTGAGCTTCCTGCCCGGGGGCGCGTGGCTCTTGAAGAATTTTCCGGTGAAGGACGAGGCCGCGCCGACGCGCGCGCCGGCCTAAACGCATGAAGAAGAACCCCTCCCGGGGCTGGGAGGGGCTCCAATCGCGGCAGGTACGGTCGCTTTCCGCGACTCTTAGAATTTATAGGCGAGCCCGACGCCGATGATCCAGGGATCGATGTCGACATCGGCCGTCGTGTTGACGGCGCCCGTGAGTGTCGCGTCCGTGTTGAGCCAGAGCTTCTTCACATCGACGTTGATCGCCCAATTGTCGTTGATCGGAAAATCGATGCCAGCCTGCAGCGCGAAGCCGAAGGCATTGTCATAGTCGACGTCGAGACCGGGCGCCTCGCCGTTGACGTTGTAAAAGATCGTGTAGTTGACGCCCGCACCGATATAGGGCCGCCACACCGGATCCTTCGGCTGGAAGTGGTATTGCAACGTGAGCGTCGGCGGCAGCAGCCAGGCCTCGCCCAGATCGAGGTTGGTCGGCGTGTGGTTCACCTGGTGCGGCGCGGTCGCGAGGATCAATTCGGCCGCCACGTTCTCGGTGAAGAAATACGTGATGTCGAGCTCGGGGACGACCGCGTCGTCGATCTTCACGTTGCCGCCGATCGCCGCGACGCTGGCATCCTCGTCTGGGATCACGCCGATGATCCGCCCGCGGATCAGCCAGGGCGACCAATCCTCAGCCGCCGCCGGCAGGCTGCTGGCGCCGAGAGCGGCAAGGGTGAGACAGAGAAGCGCGCGTTTCATGGATCGTCCCCGCTGAAGAAGGGCCGAGGACGGCCGACCGGCGCCTCGCCCCGAAAGATGGGGGATGGATAGCGCCGGGCTTCTTCCCGCGAGTTGATCTTGCTCAAGCCCTCGCGGTGAGGCGGCCGCGTGCGCTGCGACAGAGCGCCTCAGTGCGAGGGAAGGGGCGCCATGCCGCCTTCCGCCAGGCCATGCGGGCGCCGGGTGCCAGGGATGCGGATGTCCTCGACCAGGTCCTGGACCTCCTGGGGCGGCGCCTTGGTGACGAGCGCGACCGCGATGCCGATCGCGAGGGAGAGCCCCATGAAGACAAAGCCGATCCCCTCCGGCGAGACACCCCAGAGCCATTGATCGGGCGTGCCGCCCGCGAACTTGAAGTAATAGATGTAACCGAAGGTCGTCACGAGGCCCGTCAGCATCGCGGCGATCGCGCCTTCCTTGTTCATCCGTTTCCAGAAGATGCCGAGGAAGATCACCGGGAAGAGCGAGGCGGCGGCAAGCCCGAAGGCGAAGGCGACGACCTGCGCGACGAAGCCCAATTGCGCCGAATAAATGCCAAGGAGGCCAGCCGCCAGGACCGCGCCGGCCGCCGCGAACCGCGCGATCAGCAGCTCGGTCGTATCGGTCATGTCGGTGAAGAAGGTGCGGCGCCCCAGATCGTGGCTGACGGCGGAGGAGATCACCATCAGAAGACCGGCCGCCGTCGAGAGCGCTGCGGCGAGGCCGCCCGCGACGACAAGGCCGATGACCCAGCCGGGGAGCTGCGCGATCTCAGGGTTCGCGAGCACGAAGATGTCGCGGTTGAGGGGCACGACCTCGTCCTTCAAACCATCGGGCGCCTCGGGCCCGCGAATCTGGATGCGCCCGTCGCCGTTCTGATCCTCAAAGCCAAGGAGCCCCGTCGCCTCCCAGGATTTGAACCATTGGGGGATCGGCCGGCCGCCCGCCGCCTCGATCGCCGCGGCCTCAGCCGCGTAGTCCGCGCCCGCGACATAGGTCGCGCCGTCGACCTCGGCGATGAAATTGAGCCGCGCGAAGGCGCCGACGGCCGGCGCGGTCGTATAGAGGATCGCGATGAAGACGAGCGCCCAGCCGGCCGAGAGGCGCGCGGCCTTCGCACTCGGCACGGTGAAGAAGCGGATGATGACATGCGGCAGGCCTGCGGTGCCGAACATCAAGGCGCCTGTGATGGCGAAGATGTCGATCATCGACATTCTGGACGAGGTGTATTCGAGGAAGCCCAGATCGGTCAGCACCTGATTGAGCTTATCCAGCATTGACACATCCTCGCCCGCGACGTTCGCGATGAAGCCGAGCTGCGGGATCGGATTGCCGGTGATGATGAGCGAGATGAAGACCGCGGGGACCGTGTAGGCGAAGATCAGCACGCAATATTGGGCGACCTGCGTATAGGTGATGCCCTTCATGCCGCCGAGCACGGCATAGAAGAGCACGATCACCATGCCGATCACGATGCCCCATTCGAACGGGATGCCGAGAAAGCCGGAGAAGGCGACGCCCACGCCCTTCATCTGGCCGGCGATATAGGTGAAGGAGACGAAGAGCGCGGCGATCACGGCGACGACGCGCGCGACATCGGAATAGTACCGGTCGCCCACGAAATCCGGCACGGTGAACTTGCCGAACTCGCGCAGGAACGGGGCGAGCAGGAGCGCGAGCAGCACGTAGCCGCCCGTCCAGCCCATCAGATAGACCGAGCCGCCGTAACCCAGAAACGCGATGAGCCCCGCCATCGAGAGGAACGAGGCGGCCGACATCCAGTCCGCCGCCGTCGCCATGCCGTTGATCGTCGGGTGCACGTGGTGGCCGGCGACGTAGAAATCATCCGTCGAGGCCGCGCGCGACCAGATCGCGATGCCGATATAGAGCGCGAAGGTCGAGAACACCCACGCATAAGTCCAGGCTTGCGCGTCCATGGATCAGGCCTCGATGCCGTATTTGCGCTCGATGCGCGCCATCGCCCAGCAATAGATGAAGATCAGCGCGACGAAGACGTAGATCGCGCCCTGCTGGGCAAACCAGAAGCCCAAGGGCGCGCCGCCGATCGCGAACTGATCAAGCCAGTCGCGAAAGAGGATCCCGGCGCCATAGGAGGCGAGGAACCACACGAGGAGGAGCCCTACGGTCAGGCGCAGGGTCGCGGCCCAATAGCCACGCGGATCGGGAGTCGGTTTCGGCACGGACGATTTCTCCCCTCAGGGCGGCGGCGCTTGGCGCCGCTCGTTTGCTTGAGGGCAGTGTTGTTGATCACCGTACGTTTGGGAAGGGGTGCGGCACGCGGCAATACGAAAGGGCGCCCCCTTACCGGGGGCGCCCCATGGTTCGCCGTCCGCCAGCGCGGCTCCTATTTGTAGTCGAACTCCGTGCCGTCCAGATCGATGACGGGGAGTTCCTTCTTCTCGTTCCAATAATCCTGCGTGTGCGCCCATTCAGGCTTCTCGCCGCGCTTCGGCAAGAGGTGCATGCCGCGCATGATGTAGCCCGGGTTGAAATTCTCCGTGTCGATCCAGGGAAGGATTTTCATGTCCTTGTCTTCGGGGCGCAGCTTTACCTCGACCTGCTTGGCGCCCTTCTTCTTCATCTGGTTGAGCAGCCGGCAGACGAAGTCGGCGACGAGGTCGGCGCGGAGCGTCCAGCTCGCGCGGAAATAGCCGAAGATCCACACCATGTTCGGCACGCCTGTGAACATCATGCCGCGATAGGTGATCGTGTCGGAGAAGACGAGCGGCTTGTCATCGATCGTGAAGGCGATGTCGCCGAGCACGTTCAGATTGAAGCCGGTCGCGGTCACGATGATGTCGGCCTCAAGCTCCTTGCCGGAGGCGAGGAGGATGCCCTTCTCGGTAAAGCGCTCGATCTCATCGGTCACGACGCTCGCCTTGCCCGAACTGATCCCCTGGAAGAGATCGCCTTCCGGCACGAACGCGATGCGCTGGCGCCAGGGGCGGTATTTCGGCGTGAAGTGCGTGGCGACGTCGTAGCCTTCGGGCAGCAGCGCTTTCACGCCCTTGATGAGCTCGTCGGCCGCGAAATCGGGCTGCTCGAAGCAGAGCCGGGTGATCTCTTCCTGGTCGAAGAGGATCTTGCGGCGCACGATCTCGTGGATCCATTCCTCGTTGACTTCGAGCTTGCGCAGCTCATCGGCCAGCACATTCTCATTGCGCGCGGGAATGAAATAGGTCGGCGAGCGCTGCAGCAGCGTCGTATGCGCCGTCTCACCGGCGATCGCGGGAACGAGCGTCGCCGCCGTCGCGCCCGAGCCGATCACGACCACCTTCTTGTTCTTGTAGTCGAGATCTTCCGGCCAGGTCTGCGGGTGGACGATCTTACCCTTGAAGTCCTCCATCCCCTTCCAATGGGGCGTGTAGCCTTCGGAGTGGCGGTAGTAGCCCTGGCACATCCAGAGAAAATTCGCCGTAATGCGGAAGGGCTCGTTCGTCTCGCCCTTCGTGCCCTCGATCGTCCAGCGCTTGTCTTTGGAGGACCAGGTCGCGTTCGTAATCTTGTGGCGATAGCGGATATGACGCGCGAGGTCGTTCGCCTCGATCACCTCGCCCATATATTTGAGGATCTCTTCCGCGGTCGCGATCGGCTTGCCGACCCATGGCTTGAAGCGATAGCCGAAGGTGTAGAGGTCGCTGTCGGAGCGGATGCCAGGATATTTGTGGGTGAGCCAGGTCCCGCCGAAGCTCTCCTGCGTTTCCAGCACCACGTAGGAGCGGTCGGGGCATTGCTGCTGCAGGTGATAGGCGCCGCCGACGCCCGAAATGCCGGCGCCAACGATCAGCACGTCGAAATGCTCGGTCTTCGCTTCGGGCTTGCGCTCCAGAGTTGCCGCTTCG
This sequence comes from Alphaproteobacteria bacterium, assembly GCA_016124385.1. Lineage (GTDB taxonomy): Bacteria > Pseudomonadota > Alphaproteobacteria > Micropepsales > Micropepsaceae > JACADY01. The sequence continues at coordinate 297,101 of WGNU01000006.1, forward strand.
GCCATGGTTTCCTTCCTCCGCGGCGATGCCGCACGTGACCCATAGGGACGGGCGGCTTTCGATGACGCCCCCGTCAAGTTCTCTAGAAGTGTACTGTCTGTGCGACGAGATGCGAAGGCCTTGATCGGGATCAACCGGATCTTGGTTCACTAGACGCCGGGCCGGGCGCCTTGCGCCGATTCCTGACATCTGGTCGAGTCCATGTATCCGCCCGCATCCGGAGGCATCTGCGATGGCCCCCCGCAATCCCCGCACGCATCTCGCGACGCACGAGGTCACGAACCAGCCGCGCCCGCTCGAGGACGTGAACCTCTACGATGCCGATCCGCTGCTGACGGCGGCCTGCGCGTGGTCGGGCGCCAGCGTTCACGCCGCGCGGCTGTCCGATTTCGGGGCCAAGGTCGGCGCCGCCGAGACGCAGGCGCTCACCCAGCAGGCGAACCGCGTGACGCCGCTCTTTCAGCCCTATGACCGCTATGGCCAGCGGATCGACGAGGTGGAGTTCCACCCGGCCTATCACGCGCTGATGGCGCTCGGCCTCGGCGCTGGCGTCTCGGGCGCGGCCTGGAACGTTTCAGAGGCGGGCCACGCGCTCCACGCGGCGCTCATGTTCCTGATGGGCGAGGCGGATTACGGCGTGTGCTGTCCGATGTCGATGACCTATGCGGTCGTGCCGGCGCTCCGCGTCGAGCCCACTATCGCCGAAGAATGGGTGCCGCGCGTGACGGCGGAGGCCTATGACGCGCGCTTTCTTCCGCCGACGGAGAAACGCGGCGCCACGATGGGCATGGCGATGACGGAGAAGCAGGGCGGATCGGATGTCCGCGCCAATACCAGCCAGGCCAGCCGCAATGCCGATGGCTCCTACACGCTCTCGGGCCATAAATGGTTCTGCTCGGCGCCGATGTCGGACGCGTTCCTGACGCTCGCCTATGCGCCGGACGGACTCACGTGTTTCCTCGTGCCGCGCTGGCGGCCGGACGGTGAGCGCAACGCGATGGAAATCCAGCGCTTGAAAGACAAGCTGGGCGACAAGTCGAACGCCTCCTCCGAGATCGAATATCGCGGCGCCTGGGCGACGCTCGTCGGCGATGAAGGCCGCGGCGTGCGCACGATCATCGAGATGGTGCAGCTCACGCGGTTCGACTGCGTGATCGGCGCGACGACGCAGATGCGCCAGGCCGCCGCGCTCGCCGCGTGGCACGTGCAGGGGCGGACCGCCTTCCAGCGCAAGCTGATCGATCAGCCGCTGATGCGCGCCGCGCTGGCCGACCTGGCGCTCGATGTGGAAGCGGCCGTCGCGCTGACGTTCCGCCTGGGCCAGGCACTGGACAAATGCGCCCGCGATCCGCACGAGGCCGCGCTCGCGCGCATCGGGCTTCCGATCGCCAAATATCTCGTTACCAAGCGCGCGCCGACCGTCGTCGCCGAAGCGATGGAGTGTCACGGGGGCGCGGGTTATGTCGAGGAGAGCCCGATCCCGCGCATCTTCCGGCAGAGCCCCTTGAACGCGATCTGGGAGGGGAGCGGCAACGTCATCGCGCTCGATCTCCTGCGCGCGCTCGGCCGCGAGCCGGAGGCACGCGCCGCGCTTGTCGCGGAACTGCGCGATGCGGCATCGGGCGATGCGGGCCTTCACTCCGTTGCCGACGAGGGCGAGGCGATCCTCTCCGGCGCGATCCCCGAGGCCCATGCGCGGCACGCGGTGGAGCGGCTGGCGCTCGGTCTTGCCGCCGCGACGCTTGGGAAAACCGCGCCGTCGTCAGTAACGGGCGCCTTCCTCGCGCGCCGGATCGCGGGTTCAAGCCTCACGTTCGGCGCCAGTACCGCGGCGATCGATGAGAAGACGCTGATCGACCGGCTGGCGCTGCGGGCCTGACGCCTTCCAAAAGAGAAAACGCCCCGCGGGAGACCCACGAGGCGCTTGTCTCGCACTCTCTCACGGCGACCTCGCGGCCGCCGCCCCGGTGCGTTAGCCGTTCATCGAACTGGCGGTGAGCGCCAGAGCCACGAGCACGCTCAGCATGCCGACCGCGGCGATCGCGCGGATCCACACCGGCTCGCCCATGCGCTCGCTGCGCCGGGGCGCTTCCGCCGGAAAGGGCGTGTACTGACCATCAACGGTACCTTCGCTACGATTCATTTGACTTCTCCCTTTGTTGTAGAGGTCGCGATCGAACCCTGCGGCCCGCGCTTCGGCGGCCCATGCACGGTCAAGCGCTCCTCGCCTTTCGCCAGTGCCGGCTTCGCCGATCGCCTGGCCTCTCAATGTCTTCCCTGCTGCCGGCGGCGCCGATACCCAGATCCGCGATCTCGTTCGCGCCTTGTCGTTGGGCAGCTTTGACGCATTCTTCACGCCGCCCCGCGAGTCGGGACGTACGCTCCTTAACACGCGATTCAAGACGCTCTTGCGTCGAAAAGCCGATGCAGCGCCGCAATTCGTCGCTGCGACGCGACCGGGCGGCGCAACATGATGTGCCTAGCAAATCGACAGCAGATTCATCTGCACACGATGCGTGCCGACCATCACGCGTCGCGCGGCAAACGCCATGGCGGATCGAGCCGATTTTTTCCGGCGTGGAAGAGGCGGATGTCGTGACCGTCGGGATCTTTCAGCCGCGCCTCGCGCCAGAGGTAGTCCATGTCGGTCGGCTTCTGCGCGAAAACGTACCCCTTCGCCTCCAGCGCGGCGCAGGTGGCGTCCAGATCGTCGCATTCGAAATAGAGATGCGCCTGTTCCGGGCCCATTGGCTTGGCCTCAGGCGTCACCTCGATAGAGAACGTCGCCTCGTTTCCCGGCACCATGAAACGTGCATAACGCGGAGGCGCGTCGACGATCTGCACAAAACCTAGGCCGCTATAGAACGCTTTCGCGCGTTCGAAGTCGGTCACGATGATCGTCACGTGGTTGAGACGCATGGCCGTTTTTTTCGCTCCTCGGACGCGTCAGGGCGTTGAGTCGGCAGCCCGGCGCGCGACGGGAGCATCCGCGTTTCGCATCACGACGTAGATAGCGGGGATCACAAGAACCGTCAGTAATGTGGAGGAGGCGAGGCCGAAGAGCAGCGAAATCGCCAATCCCTGGAAGATCGGATCGAGGAGGATGGTCGCCGCGCCGATCATCGCGGCGAGGGCGGTCAAGAGGATCGGCTTGAAGCGGATCGCGCCGGCCTCCAGCAGCACGTCGCGGAGCGTTGGCGCGTCGTGCGTGCCGTGCCGGACGAAATCGACGAGCAGGATCGAGTTGCGCACGATGATGCCCGCGAGCGCGATGAAGCCGATCATCGAGGTCGCGGTGAAGGCCGCGCCCAAAAGCCAGTGGCCGAGCATGATGCCGATGAGCGTCAAGGGGATCGGCGTCAGGATCACGAGCGGCAAGACGAACGAGCCGAACTGGAAGACGACGAGCACGTAGATGCCAAGGATCGCCACCGCGAAGGCCGCGCCCATGTCGCGGAAGGTGACGTAGGTGATCTCCCATTCGCCGTCCCAGAGAAAGACCGGGCGGTCAGGCTCGTCCGGCTGGCCGGCGAAGCGGATCTCGGGCTTTCCGAGCGCGCCCCACTCATGCGCCTCGATGCGCGCGCCCACTTCCAGCATGCCGTAGATCGGGGCTTCAAAGTCGCCCGCGAGTTCGGCCAGCACCATCTCGGCGTCATGGCCGTTGTGGCGGAAGATGGGAAGGCTTCCTTCCTCCTCCTTGACGCTGACGACATCGCCGAGCTCGACCACGCCGCGCCCGCCCGGCAGCGCGTTGGCGGGAACGGGCGTCGCGGCCAGGCGCTCGGTCCAGGCGCGATCGTCCTTGGGCAGACGAACGGCGATCTCGATCGGGTTGCGCCCCTCGCCGCGATGGGAATAGCCGACGGTCGTTCCGTTCAAGAGCATCTGCAGGCTGTCATAGACGTCGCGCTGCTCGACGTTGAAGAACTCAAGCTGGTCCTGATCGATGACGATACGCAGGCGCGGGCGCGGGCGGCCCATGGAATCATCGACATCGACGATGAAGGGCACGCTCTCGAAGATCGCGCGCAATTCGCGGGCGGCCGCGCGGCGCGTCTCGGCATCGGGGCCGTAGACCTCGGCCAGGAGCGTCGCCAGCACCGGCGGGCCGGGCGGGACCTCCACGACACGGACGACCGTGCCCTCCGGCATTTCCAGGCCCGAAAGCGCCTCGCGCGCCGCGAGTGCGATCGCGTGGCTCTCGCGGGCACGCTCTTCCTTGCCGACGAGATTGACCTGGAGGTCGCCCTGTTCCGGCGATTGGCGAAGATAGTAATGCCGCACGAGGCCGTTGAAATTGAACGGCGCAGCCGTGCCGGCATAGGCCTGGATGGAGGTCACTTCCGGCACTTGCTCCAGGCGCTTGGCGGCCGCGAGCAGTACGCGCTCGGTATCCTCCAGGACCGCGCCGCGCGGCAGATCGACGACGATTTGAAACTCCGACTTGTTGTCGAAGGGGAGAAGCTTCACCGTCACGGCCTGAAGCCAGAAGAGGGCGAGGGAGAGGAGCGTCGCGAGACCGACAAGGAGCAGAAAGCCGAGCGCGCGGTCGCGCGATTTGAGGATCGGCGCCGCGATCAGCCGATAGGCCGCGCCCAGCCGGCCGCCGTCATGACCGCCATGGCCGCCACGTGTTCCAGTTGCGGGCGCCAAACGCATCATCAGCCAGGGCGCGATGGCGACCGCGACAAAGAAGGAAAAGAGCATCGCGGCCGAGGCATTGGCCGGGATGGGCGCCATATAGGGGCCCATGAGCCCTGAGACGAACAGCATCGGCAGAAGCGCGGCGACGACGGTCAACGTCGCGATGATCGTCGGGTTGCCGACCTCTGCGACCGCCTCGATCGCGGCGCGCAGGCGCGTGCGGCCATCGTTCATCGCCCAGTGGCGCGCGATGTTCTCGATCACGACGATCGCGTCGTCGACAAGGATCCCTATCGAGAAAATGAGCGCGAAGAGGCTGACGCGGTTGATCGTGTAGCCCATGAGGTTGGCGGCAAAGAGCGTCAGGAGGATCGTCGTCGGGATGACGACGGCCGTCACTACCGCCTCGCGCCAGCCGATCATCACGGCGATGAGGATGACGATCGAGATGGTCGCGAGGCTGAGATGAAAGAGCAGCTCGTTCGCCTTCTCGTTCGCCGTCTCGCCGTAGTCGCGCGTGACCGTCGCGGTCACGCCCTCGGGGATGAGCGTTCCCTTGAGGCTCTCGAGGGCGCGGTTGAGCGCCTCGCCGACGACGACGGCGTTCGCGCCCGCGCGCTTGGCGACCGCAAGGCTGACAGCGGGGGTGCGCGTCCAGCCGTCGGGCCCGCCGGGCGCCAGCGTCCAGACGCGGCTCTCGGCCGGGCGCTGACCGACGATCACGGAAGCCACGTCCTCGACATAGACGGGGCGGTTGTCGCGCGTCGTGAGGAGCAGGAGGCCGATATCGGGCACGCCGTGCATCGTCTCGCCGGCAACGACATCGCGCACGCCGCCGCCCACGCGCACGGTCCCCAGATCGAACGAGCGGTTGGCGTCGGCGATCTTGGTGACGAGCTGCTGCAGCGTCACGCCGTAGAGCGCGAGGCGCTCAGGATCCGGCTCGATGCGGATCTCATCGGCCGGCCCGCCCACGATATAAGTGAGGCCGACATCGGGGGTCTTCGTCAGCTCCGTCCACAGATCATCGGCGAGGCGATAGAGCGCATCGGGCGGCCAGCGCTCCGCGATCGCGGGATCGGCGCTCAGCGTGACGACAAAGATCGCGACATCGTTGATGCCGCGCCCGACGATCAGCGGCTCGGGCACGCCCACGGGAATGCGCTCGTAGTTTGCGCGGATTTTCTCGTGGACGCGCAGGATCGCGTTGTCGGGATCGGTGCCGACGATGAAGCGCGCGGTGACGATCACCTGATCGTCCAGCGTTTGGCTGTAGATGTGCTCGACGCCGTCGATCGCGCCGATGATGGCCTCGAGCGGCTTGGTGACGAGCTCGGCGGCATCGGGCGCGCGCAGGCCATCGGCGCGGACATGGACATCAACGAGCGGCACCGAGATCTGGGGCTCCTCCTCGCGCGGAATGACGAGGAGCGCGATCAGCCCGAGCGCCAGCGCCGCCATCAGCGCGAGCGGCGTCAGCTTCGATGCAATGAAGGCCTCGGCCAGCCGGCCCGACAATCCCAAAGTCACGGGCGCACCAGCACGTCGCCGGCGCGCACGCCCGAGAGGAGCTCAAGCTCGGAGGCATCGCCCGCGGGCGCGACGATGCCGCGCTGCACGGGCACCTCCAGCGTCTCGCCGCCCGGGCGCTCGAGCGTCACGTAATCTGTGCCGAAGCGGGTCGCGACGAACGCCAGCGGCACGATGAAGGCGGTGCGCGGGCTCGACTCGACGAGCACCCGCACGCGCTCGCCGACGAAATAATCGCCGAGCCCCTCGACATCCGCGTCCGCGACGACGCGGCCCTCCTCAATCTCGGGATAGACGAGGCGGATGGTGCCGGCGGTCTCGGCCGCGCCCTCGCGGCTGAGGCGGATCGTGTCGCCCGCCTTCAGATAGCGCGCGTGGCGCTCCGGCAGGCGCAGGCGCAGGAGGTAATCCTCCGAGGCGAGGACAGCGATCGGATCGCCCGGCAGGACGACGCTGCCGGCCGTGACGGGCACGCGCAGCACGCGGCCGGCGGCGGGCGCGAGCACGCGGCCCTCGGTCAGGCGCTGGCGCTGCGCATCGAGCTGGCTTTCGGCGACATCGGCGGCGGCGCGCGCGCCATCGAGCTGGGCGCGGGGGAGGACTCCGCGCGCGGCGAGATCCTCAGCGCGCCGCAGATCCGCGCGGGCTTTGGCGGCCTGTGCCTCCAGCGCCTGCAATTGCGCGCTCAGCTTCTCATCGGCGACGATCGCGAGCACCTGATCGGCCGCGACGATATCGCCCTCGCGCACCGTCAGCGATCCGACCGTGCCGCCAATCCGCGCGCGGGCGGGAACGGTCTTCACGCTCTCCACTGTCGCGAAGACGGCTTTTTGATCCGCGATCTCGCGCGGCGCGACGGTGAAGGTCTCCGCCGCCTCGGCCGCGTGCGCCGCACCCACGAGGAGAATGGCCAGGGCGAGGCGTTTCAGGGCCGGATTGTCGATCGGCATCATCTGCACTCCCCGGCGGATTGGATCGGATCCGGTATCCGCGCTCTGCTTGTCGTCTCGTCCCATCGCGGCCGGCTCCGGAAGGCGGCCCGCTTCCGCCAATAATACACTCTCACGAGTGCGAAATAGACATAGATCAACCGGGCCTCACCGCAAAAGCAGGGGCCGCGCACCTTGTCTTCCTGGGCGCCGCTGTCGCACCATGCCGGCAATCGACGCGAAGTGCCCAAAGCGGCCTTCGGCATCTAAGGGAGGCGCGGGCATGACCTATGATCTCATCATCATCGGCGGCGGCATCGGCGGGTCGGCCCTGGCGGCGGCCATGGCGCGAGCGGGGCGATCGGTGCTGCTGCTCGAGAAATCCACCGTCTTCGAAGACCGGGTGCGGGGTGAGTGGATCTCACCCTGGGGGGTCGCGGAGACCCAGCGGGTCGGCCTCTATGACGTGCTGCGCGCGGCGGGCGGACATCATCTCGACCAGCACATCTCCTATGACGAGAACCGTGAGGCGGCGGTCTCGGAAGAGGGTGCGCTGCCGCTCGACGGATTCGTGCCGGGGGTTCCCGGGCCGCTCTGTCTCGGCCATCCGCATCATTGCCAGACACTCCTCGAGGAGGCGGGGCGCGCGGGCGCGCGAGCCCTTCGGCCGGTCACGGTCGAGAGCGTGAGCCTGGGCGCGCGGCCGTCGGTCGTTTTCACGCATGAGGGCGGGCGCGAGACCGCCGAGGCGCCGCTCATCGTCGGCGCGGAGGGGCGGCAATCATCCTTGCGCGAGGCGGCGGGCATCGCGCTTCATCAGAACAAGCCGCATCACTGGTTCGCGGGGCTTCTGGTCGACGACGTCAAAGGCGTGCGTGACACACGCCAGACGATCGGCACGGAAGGCGATTTCGGCTTCCTCACCTTCCCGCAAGGCGGCGAGCGCGTGCGCGTCTATGGCGGCTATGCGCTCAGCGAGAAGGGGCGGTTCCACGGCGAAGACGGACCGCGCCGGTTCCTGCAGGCGTTCCGCATGCGCTGCGCGCCCGAAAACGAGGCGATCGCTGAAGGGACGCCCGCCGGGCCGCTCTATTCCTATTTCAACAATGACAGCTGGACCGATGAACCCTTCGCGCCCGGTCTCGTGCTGATCGGCGATGCCGCCGGCTGGAACGATCCGATCATCGGGCTCGGGCTCTCGATCACCTATCGCGACGTGCGGATCGTCTCAGAGATCCTGAAGGAAACACCGCCCGGCGCGACGCCCGATTTCCGTCCGTATGCGGAGGAACGTGCGGAGCGCATGCGCCGGCTGCGCTTCGCGGGGCAGATGGTCGCAGCGCTCGACATGGAGTTCGGCGAGGACGCCAAAGCACGCCGCAAGCGGTTCTACGAGCGCAGCAAGGAGGACCCAACGCTCGGCATCCATCTTGCTGCCGTGATGTCAGGCCCCGAAGCCGTGCCGGCGGAATTCTTCACGGAGGCGCACCGCGAGCGGGTGCTGAACGGGTGATCCGCGCGCGCCGCGCCCGTCAATTCGTACCGTAGAGGCAAGAATAGGATTGCGGACTGCGCGCACAGATTTCAGCGCGCGTCGGGCGCTGCGAACTCTGGGGAACGGTCGGCAGGCGCATGGCGGGCGGGGCCTGAAGCTCCTCCGGCGGCAGGAGCGTTCCGACCTTTTGATAGCGATAGGACGTCCCCTTCGGCCCGACATAGTGGCCGAGCGCCTGGACGAGCACGCCGTTCTGCTGAACGGTCGGCGGCTTGGTCCGGTCGAGCGTATAGGGGATGCCGCCTTCCTCGATCCGGTCGGGGAATTGCCAGCGCCGGCCCTTTGGATCGGTAAAGACGCTTTGGCCCCCCTTGCTCGGGTTCCAATGGGGTTTCGTGCCGGATTGCGTTTGCGGGTTCTGTGCCTCCACGTGTTCCTCAATGGCATAGACCTGCCGCACGCCGTCACACACGCCGAGCCCTGAGAGGAGCTTACGCCAGCGGGCCGGCACGTCGCCCGCGTGGGCGGCATTGAATTCCTGAACCTCGCGGACCTTCTCTTTCGCTTCCTCGACCGAGAGCGCGTGCAATTCGCACTGGCTGCCCGCCGTGTGGCAGCCGGCCGCCGCCCAGGCCTCAAGGGTCGCGCGATCCTGCGCACTCAGCCGGAAGCAGCCGGAGAGATCGGCCGCCTGCGCGGGCAGGGCTGCGGCGAGAAGCACGGCGCCGAGAAGGACCGGGCGGCCGCGGCGCGGCATCCAACGAGAACGAAGCATCGGCTATTCCCCCGTTAGCGGTGCGGGACGCCCCGCGCCATTCCGCCTTCAGGAAATCCTCAATGAGGGCGAGGAAAAGGCAAGAGGGAGGAAATCCTGCGGCCGATGGGCGTGGCCGTTTCTTTATTCGGGGGTGGAGTTGGGCGGCCCTTCCGCGCGACACTGCGGCAAACACGCACGAGGAGCCGCCATGACGACCGATCCCTATGCCGCCGCCAGCCTGTTCGACCTTTCGGGCAAGATCGCCCTCATCACCGGGGGCTCGCGGGGGCTCGGCCTTCAGATGGCGCGGGCCTTCGCGCGCGCGGGCGCCGACATCATCATCGCCAGCCGCAAGCTCGAGGCCTGCGAGACAGCGGCCGAGGAGGTGCGCGCGATGGGGCGGCGCGCGCTCGCGATCGGCGTCAACGCCAGCCGCTGGAGTGCCATGGACGAGCTGCTGGAGGCCGCCTGGAGCGCCTTCGGGCGGCTCGATATCGTCGTCAACAATGCCGGCATGTCGCCCGCCATTCCCAGCCACGAGGTGAGCGAGGAATGGTTCGACAAGATCGTCTCGCTCAATTTCAAAGGGCCGTTCCGGCTCGCTTCGCAGGCGGCCAAGCGCATGAGCGACGGCGCGGGCGGCGTCATCATCAACGTCTCCTCGAGCGGCGCGCTGGTGCCGCTGCCGCGCGTCGTTCCATATTCGGGCGCCAAGGCCGCGCTCAACGCGATGACGGTCTCGCTCGCGCGCGAATACGGCCCCAAGGTGCGCGTCAACACGATGTCGGCGGGGCCGTTCCTCACGGACATCGCGAAGGCCTGGAGCGAGGAGGCGCGCGAGACCGCCGACAATTCGCTGCGCCGGCCGGGGCGGCCGGAGGAGATCGTCACGACCGCGCTCTATCTCGCGAGCCCGGCCTCTAGCTTCACGACGGGCGCGATCGTGCGCTGCGACGGCGGGATGGGGTAGGGCAACGCAAAGGGCCTTCACGCGCCGGGGCTTGCGAGCCCGCGCATTCCCCCTAGGCTGGGTCGGACAGTTTTTCTAATTGGGAATGATCGACCGTGGACTATGACAACGTCGTCTTGGGGCGCCGCAGCATCCGAGGCTTTGTGAAAAAACCCGTGCCGAAGGCGCTGATCCGCGAGGTGCTGAGCCTTGCCATGCGCGCGCCGTCCTCGCTCAACACGCAGCCGTGGAATTTCTATGTCGTCAGCGGCGCGCCGCTCGACCGCATCCGGGCCGGTAACACGGAGCGCAATCTCGCGGGCGTTCCCGACACGCGCGAGTTCCGCCGGGGCCCGGGCTATGAGGGCGTTCACCGCGAGCGGCAGATCGAGATCGCCAAGCAACTGTTCGCGGCGATGGACATCGCGCGCGACGACAAGGCGAAGCGGCAGGATTGGGTGCTGCGCGGCTTCCGCCAGTTCGATGCGCCGGTCTCCATCGTCATCACCTATGACCGCGCGATCCATGGCAGCGACGTCGCGCCGTTCGATTGCGGTGCGATCGCGAACGCGCTCGTCAATGCCGCGTGGTCGCGCGGGCTCGGCTGCGTCATCAACAGCCAGGGGATCATGCAATCGCCCGTCGTGCGCGAGCACGCGGGCATTCCCGACGATCAAGTCATCATGATCTGCGTCGCGATGGGCTGGCCGGACGACAGCTTTCCCGCCAACGCCGTCGTCTCGCGGCGCAAATCCGTGGACGAGGCGGCGGTGTTCGTCGGCTTCGAGGACTAGGCTGGCGGATGGGGTATTGATGACCAACGCATGGTCGCCCGTTTTGATTTCCGCGCTGCTCGTCGCAACGATTGTGCTGAGTTTTCCGCGCATTGATGTGTCGCCCTCTGTGACGCCGATACGCGAAGTGATGATTTGTGGGTATCCGTCCGGTGGGCCCGTTGATGAGCGAGAGTCTGAGAGTGCAGCCGATCGCGGCACGCGGCACTACAACAACTAGGTTTTTTTGAAGCTTCTCGCGATCCAACAAACGTTTGTGTCAGGTGCCTATGCGGCGCTGGGCGACCGGATCGTCAAAGCCGCAATGCTCGTAACCTGCCTCCTTCTCCGCTCAGATCTGAGGCTCTCAAACCACGTGCGTCTCGAGGCGGTCGGTGCATGGTTGAAGGCCGCAGCGACCTCGAAGATGCGCCCAGGGGCCCATCGTGTGAGCACGATGTCGCCCATAGATGGGGTCTTGTCGCGCTCGTCCCGCAACGAGTTCGTCGGCGCGACGGAGGCCAGCTTCAAGGGCGCGCGCTCGGGCTCTCTTTGTGCGGCAACGCCGGTGGATCGAAACATCCCCAGCACACCTGGCCTCTTGTTCCTGCATACGCCTCCTGCTACGTCGCTCTAACGCAAAGCTTGGAACTCCACTGTTCATGCCGCCATCTCCAATACTGGTCGTCGGCTGCGGTCACAGTGGCACCAGTATCATGCTGGCCATGCTCGCCGAACATAGCTGCATCTATGGCGTGCAAGGTGAGACGAACTTCTTACGAAGGCGTCGACCGCGGTTGCGCATGGCTAGCTTTTACTTCCATGCGTTTATCGCTGGGAAACGCCATTGGGCAGAGAAGACACCGAAGCATGTCCACCACATCGCGGACATGCTCGCGTTCGCACCGTCGACCAAGTTTGTATGCATGGTGCGTGATGGCCGCGATGTTGCGCTGAGTATCAAACGGCGCACGGGCAGCTTTGAGGAAGGTTGCCGACGATGGGTCTCCGACAATGACGCATGGGCGCCTTATGCCCGGCATCCCAATTTTCGTGTGGTGCAATACGAGCGTTTGGTGACGGACCCGCGCCGAGAGATGGAAGGGTTGTGCGCGTTTCTAGACCTTCCGTTCGAGACCGGCGTTCTGCATCCAGAGAACACAAAGAAGAACTGGTACACACGCACGGCGGCAGCGCAGAGCAGGGAACATGAACTGCGCCGCAATCAACAGATCAACAAACCTCTATTTGACGACTCTGGGCGTTGGCGAAAAGAAATCAGTGACGATGAACTGAATCAATTCGACACCCTGGCGTCGCAGACTATGGAACGACTCGGATATTCGGCTGCGTCATCAACAGCCAGGGGATGACGCAATCGCCCGTCGTGCGCGAGCACGCGGGCATTCCCGAGGATCAGGTCATCATGATCTGCGTCGCGATGGGCTAGCCGGACGACAGCTTCCCCGCCAACGCCGTCGTCTCGCGGCGCAAATCCGTGGACGAGGCGGCGGTGTTCGTCGGCTTCGAGGACTAGGCTGGCGGATGGGGTGGGATTCGAACCCACGAGACGCTTGCACGCCTGCCGGTTTTCAAGACCGGTGCCTTCAACCGCTCGGCCACCCATCCCGCGCGCGGCCGACATAGCAGAGCGAAGATGACTGCGCCATTCATGCGCGGGACAGGTCGGGCGCCCTAGCCTTGGGCTCCACCTTCCTCTTGCTCAAGGCGCCCCCCATGTCCCGCCTCGTGTCCAAGACGGCTCTCGCGCTGGGTGCGCTGCTCCTCTTCAACGAGCAGGGCGCTCCCGATCCGTCGGGCTCGCTCGTTCCGTCCGCCGAGGCCTCCCCCTCGTTCGGCCTGCGGATCGATTTCGGCACCTTCCATAGCGGCCTTAGCGGTTACGGCAGCTGGCGCAGCTATGGGCGCTATGGGCTCGTGTGGTTTCCCCATGTGCGGCGGGGCGGCTGGCGGCCCTATACGCTGGGCCAATGGGCGCATTCGCACGACCATGGCTGGCTGTGGGTGAGCGATGAGCCGTTCGGCTGGGCGACCTATCACTACGGCAGCTGGGGCTATGATTCCTATCTCGGCTGGTACTGGGTGCCGGGCTATGTGTGGGGCCCGTCGTGGGTGACGTGGCGCTACGGCCCCGACTATGTCGGCTGGGCGCCGCTGCCGCCCGAGGCGCTGTGGGGGCCGCGCTTCAACTGGTTCTTCTCGTTCAGCTTCGGCAACGATTACGACCCCTATCACCGGCACTACGACCGCCATTGGTACGACAGGCACTATCCGGTGCGGTATCGCGATGATTCCTGGTGCTTCGTGCCGCGCGACCGGTTCGGGCATCGCGGGATCTCGTACGACATCGCGCCCCATGGCCGGAACGCGACCTACATCAACACCACGACGATCATCAATCACTACGAAGTGAACAACACGCGCATCGTCAATCGCGGCATCGACATCGACCGGCTGGAGCGGGGACGGGGCGCGCGGATCGAGCGGGCGTCGATCGATTTCGTCGACGGCGCACCCGATGGGCGCGAGCGCGGACGGTTCGACGGCGATGATCGCGGCGGGCGCGAGGGGCGCGTGCGGATGTATCGCCCGGTCGATGCGCCGGTCGAGCGGGGCGAGCGGGGGCGGCCACGGCTCGCGCCCTCAACGCTCGGCGCGGTCGAGACCGCCAATCTCGACGCGGCCGAGCGGCCCGAGCGCTGGGGCGCGACACGCGCCCGGCCCGCGCCCGATGCGCCCGCGAGCGTGACGGCCCCCGATGCGCCCGCGCTGCCGCCCATCGATTCCGCGCCCAGCCGGCGGCGCGGCGCGCGCGAGGGCGATGAGCGTTTCACCGAGCCGAGCGCGGCGCCGCCCAGCGGCTGGGACCGGCGGGCGAACGCGCCGCAATCCAGCACGCAAGGCGGGCGGCGGAGCGAGCGCGAACAAGGCTTTGATCCCGCGAACCGCACGCCCGCGCCCGAGATCGAGCTGCAGCCCAAGCCCGAAGCAGAGCCGGCGCTGCCGCGCGCGACGCGCGATCCCTATGGCCGCGACGGGCCGATGCCGGCGCCCTCGCGCCGGGGCATCCCCGAGCGCGCGCCGGATTATTCGCCCGAGATTGCACCTGGTCCGCGTTCGTTGGCGCCCGAATGGGGCACACGCCCCGAACGCGACACGCGGCCCGAGCGCAGCGAGCGCGTCGGGCGCACGGATTGGGGCGGCGAGCCCGGCCGCGACGCGCGGCCGGAGCGGGATTCCCGGCCGGAGCGCGAGACACGGCCCGAGCGGAGCGAGCGCATCGGGCGCACCGATTGGGGCGGCGAGCCCCCCCGCGGCGCCCGTCCGGAATGGGGCGGCGAACCGCGCCGCGACTCGCGGCCCGAACGGGAGGCCCGACCTGAACGGGAGTCCAGACCGGAGCGGTCCATGGGGCCCGAGCGCGAGGCGAGGCCAGAACGCGAGGCAAGGCCGCAGCGCGCGCCGCAGTCCGAGCGGATGGCGAGCCCGCCGCACGCTTCACCGCCGCCCGAAGCCTCCGCGGCCCCGCAAGGCGAGCGCGGCGCGTGGGACGGCGGCGGGCGCCGTGGCGGCGGAGACGACCGGCGCGGCGATGGCGATGGCGATGGCCGGCGCTCCGGCGAGGGGCGGCGCGGCGGGTAGCGGCGCCCGCCTAGAGCGGCAGGCGCGGCAGCAGGCGCGCGGTCGGCAAATGGAGGATCTGCGCGATCAGCCCGTCGGCATCTGCGACGCCGCCTTTTTTGAAGAGGCCGCGCGCCTTTGTAATGATTTCCTCGCGCGATAGCGGAGCTTCCGGGTCGCCCTTCGCGTGGGTCCGCTCGGCCGAAATGCTGCGGCCCTCGCGCGTCAAGACCGTTACGCGGGCGCCCCAGGCCTTGGGGTAGGCCGAGAGGAACGGCTCGGCCCGCGCGACGTCCGTCACACGGCGGAGGGGCGCCAGATCGGCGCGCGCGGCCTCATCGAACGACTCGAATCCAACGTCGCGCGCGGAAAGGGCCGCCGCCACGCAATGTTGCAGGGAAAACTTCGCCTCATACTCGGAGTAGGGATCGACGCGGTCGCAGACATCGATCGCGGCGGCATAGGTCTCAACGCCGATCTTGGCGATCTGGCCGGGATCGACCCGCGCCGCGATTTCCAGCGCCGCGTCGATCGCGGGGTGGGTGTGGCGGCAGGACGGCCAGGGCTTCAGCGACGTCGCGTGGACCTGCCAGGGCGCGTCGGGCTCGCGGAGCACGGCGCCCGGATCGCCGTCCGGGCAGGCGGCGGCAAAGAAGCCCTTCTCACCTTCCAGAATCGCGGGCGGGCCCGTGAACCCGCGCTGCGCCAGATAGGCGGAGAGCACGCCCGCATCCGCCGCGCGGCCGGCATGGAGGTGCTTCGTCATCGCGCCCGTTTCCAGGAACTGCCAGAGGCCGGAGGATTGCGAGCCCGCATTGCCGAGCGCGTGGACGACGGCGGGCGGCTCCAGATCGAGGAGGGCGGCCGCGCCCATCGCCGCGCCATAGGGCCCGCAGGTCGCCGTGTTGTGCCAGATGCGGTAATGCGCGGGGCCGACCGCCATGCCGATCCGCGTGCAGGCCTCGAAGCCCGCGAGCACGGCTTCCAAGAGCCGGCGGCCATTCGCGCCCTCTCGCTCGGCGACCGCCCAGACGGCGGGCACCACGACGCAACCCGGGTGAACCACGGATTCGCGATGCAAATCATCGGTTTCTAGGATGTGCGTGAGACTTGCGATGAGGAAGGCGCGGTCGCGCACATTGTCGCCCGCCATCGCGAGCTGGGTCTCCCAGAGGATTTCGCCCGGACGGGTGAGCTTGCCCGCGATCGCGTTTGCGAGGGCATCGAGCACCAGATGGCTCGCGACCTCCAGATCGGCGTCGCTGACGGGCTTGTCCGCGACGAGCGCGAAGAGCCCTTCGGTCAGGGTCCGGCTTGGCAACGCGGTGTTCATGATGACCTGCGATGGTTGACCCGGTGAATCTACCTGTGATTCACATCGATCCGCCACAGTGTTCGCGAGTCGCCCCCCGCATGGTTCAGAGCCGTCCCGCGCGTTTTCCGGCCGTCCGGCTGGCCCTCATTCTGATCGCCTTTTCGCTTGCGGCGTGCGCGGGCGGCAAGGTGACGCCGACCACCGGCAGCTACAAGGTGGGCGCGCCCTATCAGATCAAGAATGTCTGGTACTACCCGCAGGAGAACCCGAATTACGACGAGACGGGGCTCGCCTCCTGGTACGGCGAGCAGTTCCACGGCCGGCGCACCGCCAATGGCGAGGCGTTCGACATGGACCTCGTCACCGCCGCGCACAAGACGCTGCCGATGCCGACGCTGGTGCGGATCACCAATCTCGAAAACGGCCGCTCGATCGTTGCACGCGTGAACGACCGGGGGCCGTTCGTCGCCGGGCGGATCATCGATCTTTCACGCAAGGGCGCGGAACTCCTTGGCTTCCGCACGCAAGGGACGGCGCCGGTGCGGGTTACCTATCTCGGCCGCGCGCCGCTCGATCCGCGCGCACCGGCGCAGGATCTCTACGCGACGCCAAGGGGCCAGGAGAGCATTCAGGCCGCGCCCGTCGCCGCCGTCTCGAGCGCCGCGCTCAGCACGCCGGCGGGCGTTCGCGAGGCGCCGCCCGCGCCCGTGCTGCGCGGCACGACGAGCCCGCTGCCGCCCGTGCCGCAGGCCGCGCCGCGCCCGGCGGCGCCCGCCGCCGCAATCGGCGAGGTGGTGACCGTGCCGGTGCCGGCGCGCCGCGCCGTCTATGTGCAGGCCGGCGCCTTCACCTCGGTCGAGAACGCCTACCGCCTCAAGGCCCGGCTCAATCCTGTCGGACAGACCAGCGTCGCGCCCGCCCAGATCGACGGGGAGAGCCTCTTTCGCGTGCGGATCGGGCCGTTTACCAACGTTTCAGACGCCGATGCGATGCTCGCCCGGGTGCTCCAGCTAGGGCTGCAGGGCGCCAAGATCGTCGTCGATTGAAGGGGCGGGAGGCGTTGACGCCCACGCCCCGCCTCGCTACCGAAGGTTAACGCCGCCACGGACCGCGCAGAGAATTGTCCGCCTTCCATTCCGTCCAAGGGGCCCGTTCCATGATCCCGTTTTCCCGCCTTGCCGCCCTTGCGGCCCTTGCCCTCACGCTCGCGCTGCCAGCCCGCGCCGCCGACGGCATCGAGACGCCCGCCAGCCACGCGATCCTCGTCGATTACGAGAGCGGGGCGGTGCTCTTTTCCAAGCGCGGCGAGGAGCAGATGCCGCCCGCCTCGATGAGCAAGCTGATGACGGCCGCGATCGTCTTCGACAAATTGAAGGCGGGCGACCTGACGATGGACACGGTCTTCACCGTCTCGGAGGACGCGTGGGGGCGGGGCTCCAACGAAGAATCCAACATGTTCGTGAAGTTGGGCGATCAAGTTCGCGTGGAAGATTTGCTGCGCGGCATGATCATCCAATCCGGTAACGATGCCTGCAAGGTGCTGGCGGAAGGGATCTCGGGCAGCGAGGCGCGCTTCGCCGACCTCATGAACGAGACGGCGGAACGGATCGGCCTTCAGGGCTCGCATTTCACCAATTCGACCGGCCTGCCGGACCCCGAGCACTATATGACGCCGCACGATCTCGCGCGGCTGTCTTCCTACATCATCAAGAATTTCCCGGAGTACTACTCGCTCTATGCCGAAAAGACGTTCGAGTGGAACGGCATCAACCAGGCGAACCGCAACCCGCTGCTCTACACGTTCGCAGGCGCGGATGGGCTCAAGACCGGCCACACGTCGGTCTCGGGCTACGGTCTCACCTCCTCGGCGGTGCGGGACGGCCGGCGGCTGATCCTGGTCGTCAACGGCCTTTCTTCAGAGAAAGAGCGAAGCACCGAGTCCAGCCGCTTGCTTGACCTTGGGTTTCGCGAGTACCGGCCCTATGTGCTTGTCACGCCCGACAAGCCGGTCGGCGAGGCGAAATTGTGGAATGGCACGCAGCGGAGCGTGCCGCTCGTCGCCGCGCAAGAGATCTCGGTCATGATGCGGCGCGAGTCGCGGCGGGGCCTCAAGGTCACCTACGCATACAACGGGCCGGTGAAGGCGCCGGTCGCCGCCGGCCAGACGATCGGCCAGTTGACCGTCTCGGTTCCCGATCAGCCCGACCGGACGTTCCCGCTCTATGCCGCGACCGCGGTGCCCGAGGCCGACATGGTCTCGCGGATGATCGACACGACCGCCTATCTGATGTGGCAGTCGGGGCAGGCGAGCGCCGCCGCCGAATGAGCGTGCCGCCGCGCCCCGGGTTCTTCCTCACCTTCGAAGGCGGCGAGGGCGCTGGAAAATCGACGCAGATCAGATATCTGGCGGCGCAGCTTGAAGCATCGGGCGAGAAAGTGGTGCTCACCCGCGAGCCGGGCGGCGCGCCGGGGGCGGAAGCCATCCGCGCGCTCCTGACGACGGGGGCCAGCGACCGCTGGGATCCCGCCGCCGAGGTGCTGCTCTTCTATGCCGCGCGGGCGGAGCACCTGGCGCGGACGATCCGCCCAGCGCTCGCGCGCGGGGCGATCGTCCTCTGCGACCGGTTCTCCGATTCGACGCGGGCCTATCAGGGCGCGGCGCAGGGCGTCGATCCGGGTTTCATCGAATTCTTGGATCAAGCGATCGTCGCCGACACGCAGCCGGACCTCACGATCCTCCTCGATATCGCGCCCGAGGCGGGGCTGGCGCGCGCCACCGCGCGGGGCGCGCTCGAGCGTTTCGAGCAGGCGGGACTCGCCTTTCATCAGCGCCTGCGCGCCGCCTATCTCGCGCTCGCGGCCGCGAACCCCGAGCGCATCGCCGTCATCGATGCGGCGGGCGCGGAGGGGGCGATCGCCGGCGCGATCTCTCAGATCGTCGCCAAGCGACTGGCCGCGCGCACGCCTTAACGCTAAACCTCGCCCCATGGCAACCAGCGAGCCGGGCGATGCCTCCCTCGATCCGCCGCCGCCCCATGTCCGCAGCGATTTCACCGGACACGAGGCGGTGGTGCAGACCCTCACCGCGGCGATCCGCCGGGGCAGGCTGGCGCACGCGATTCTGCTCGGCGGGCCGCCCGGCATCGGCAAGGCGACGCTCGCCTACCGGCTGGCGCGCGCGCTGCTTTCGGGCGAGACGCGGGACGACCTGTCGGTGCCTCCTGAGCACACGGTCAGCCGGCTCGTCGCCGCGCGCGCGCATCCCGATCTCATGGTGCTCGAGCGGCCGTACGATCGCGAGAAGAAGAAGCTCAAGAACGATCTCCCGGTCGAGGAGGTGCGCCGCCTCGCGAGTTTCTTCGGGCAGACGGCGGCGCTGGGCGGGGCGCGCGTCGCGATCATCGATGCGGCCGACGACATGAACCGCGCGGCCGCGAACGCGCTACTGAAGGTTCTGGAAGAACCGCCGGCGCGCGCGAGCCTCATCCTCGTTGCCCATGCGCCGGGCGCGCTTCTTGCCACGATCCGCTCGCGCTGCCGCCTGTTCGCGATGCGCCCGCTGCCGACGAAAGCCGTCGAGGCGCTGCTCGGCCAGCTTGCGCCCGAAACGGACGCGGCACGGCGCCGGGCCGTCGCCGCGCTCGCCAAGGGAAGCCCGGGCGAGGCGCTCGCGCTGCTGCTGGGCGAGGGGCCTGTCATCGAATCGCAGATCATCCAGATGCTCGCGAGCTGGCCGCATGTGAAGCCGGCCGCGATCGCGAGCCTCGTCAACGAGACGACGGGGCGCGGCAACGAGGCGGGGTTCGCGCTCGTCACAAGCCTCCTCACCGATACGCTCCGCCGCGCGATCCGCCAGCTCGCGACGGGGCTCACGGAGCCCGGCGATCCGCCGCCCCGCGTCGTCGCCGCGCTGCAACAAGGCGGCGTTGAATATTGGCTGGGCTTGTGGGAAAAGCTGACCGACCTTTTCACCGCGGCCGATCGGGTCAATCTCGACAAGCGCCAAGTCCTGACGAGCGCCTTTTCGCTCCTGCGGGCGGATGCTTCTCCCGACGCGCCGCCTGGGAGCCGCAATGCTCGTCGATAGTCACTGCCATCTCGATTTTCCCGAATTCGCGCCCGAGCTGAACGCGGTCGTCGAGCGCGCGCACGCGGCGGGCGTTCAGCACATGCTGACGATCGGAACGACGCTCGCGCGGTTTCCGGGCGTCCTCACAATCGCCGAGGCGTTCGACAGCGTTAGCTGCACGGTCGGCGTCCATCCGCACGAGGCGGACAAGGAGGGGGGCGTCGCGCGCGACGTGCTGCTCGGCCACGCGCGCCACGACAAGGTCGTCGGGTTCGGCGAGACGGGGCTCGATTTCTTCTACGAGAACAGCGCGCGCGAGCGGCAGATGGAATCGTTCCGCACGCATATCGAGGCGGCGCGCGAGACGGGGCTGCCCGTCGTCATCCATGCGCGTGACGCGGACGAGGCGATGGCGAGCGTGCTGGAAGAGGAGATGGCGAAAGGCGCCTTCACCGGCCTTCTTCACTGCTTCTCCTCGGGCGCGGAATTGGCGCGACGGGCGATCGACCTCGGGCTCTATATCTCCTTGTCTGGCATCATCACCTTCAAGAAGACGGACGAGCTGCGCGCGATCGTGCGCGGCCTGCCGCATGACCGGGTGCTGGTCGAGACCGACGCGCCGTTCCTGGCGCCCATTCCGCTGCGCGGCGCGCGGAACGAGCCGGCCTTCGTCGTCCACACCGCCAAGCTCGTCGCCGAACTCTTGAACCTCAGCGAAGACGACCTCGCGGCGAAGACGAGCGAGAATTTCTTCCGGCTGTTTGCGAAAGCGGCGCCCCGCGCATGAGCGCCAGTGAGATCCTCATCTTGCGGATCCTGGGGAGCGGGTCCTCGGGCGGCGTGCCGCGCATCGGCGCGGACGGTCCCGCCTGGGGCGCGTGCGATCCCCTGGAGCCGAAGAACCGCCGCACGCGCTGTTCGGCGCTTGTGTCGGTCGGCGCGACGCGCATCCTCATCGACACCGCGCCCGACATGCGCGAGCAGCTGATCGCGGCGCGCTGCGGGCGGCTGGACGCGGCGCTCATCACCCATCCGCATGCGGATCAAACGAACGGCATCGATGATTTGCGGATGGTCGCCTACAACATGCGCCGGCGCGTCGATGTCTATGGCGACGAAGCGACGCTCGCCGTCCTGAAGCGCCAGTTCGGCTATTGCTTCGAGACGCCCAAGGGGAGCGGCTATCCCCCGATCCTCACCGCGCATGAGCTGCACCCGCTGCGCGCGCTCACGATTGCGGGCGAGGGGCCGGCTGTCAGCGTGCTGCCGTTCGAGCAGGACCATGGCGGCATCCATTCGCTGGGCTTCCGGATCGGGCCCATCGCCTATACGAGCGATGCGGTGGGGATTCCCGAAGAGAGCTTTGCCGCGCTTAAGGGCGTTCAATGCTGGATCGTCGATGCGCTGCGCTATCAGCCGCACCCGACGCACGCGCATGTGGAGATGGCGCTCGGCTGGATCGCGCGCGTGCGGCCGAAATTGGCGGTCCTCACCAATCTGCATGTCGATCTTGACTATCAGACGCTGAAGGCCGCGCTGCCCGAGGGCATCGTTCCGGCCTATGACGGGATGGAAATTCTCTGCGATCTGGGGGCCGCCGATGCGCGGCCGCGCATCCGCCAATAAGGCTTGAGGGGAGACGGGCGATGACGGGGTGGTTGGTGACGCAAGGCCGGCGGCGTTCCTGGGCCCGTCTGGCGATGCTCTGTGGGCTGATGATCCTCAGCGCCGGCGCCGTTCGCGCGCAGGACGCGGAGGAGGCCGCCGCGCCCTTGCCGCCGCTCACCCCCGTGATCGAGCTGATGGGCCCGAACGGCCAGCCGATCCGCCTCGCCGATGGCAGCGCGCTGCGCGTGCCCGCGATGGTGGACCCAAACGGCAATCCCGTGTTCGGGCCAGACGGTGCGCTGGTGCCGCGCGCGGTGCGGTTCGATCAGGACGACAATCCGGTGATCGGCGAGGACGGCGCGGTCGCGCTGCTGCCGCCCTCGGAGATGCCGCAGATCCCGTTGCGGGATTCGGCGGGCGTGACGCTCATCGGGCCGACGGGCGAGCCGTTGACGGCGCCCGCGCTCATCGGGCGGGACGGGCGCCCCGTGATCGGGCCGGACGGCACGCCCCAAACGCTTGCCATCGCGCGGGACGGCGACGGCGTTCCGATTCTCGATACCGCCGGGCGCACGATCGTCGCCGCGCCCGCGATCCCCGACACGCTGCCGCTCTTGGACGCGGACGGGGCGAGCCTTCTCAACGAGGCCGGCCAGCCGCTGCTCGTGCCGGTCGCGCGCGACGAGGAGGGCCGCGTGATCCTCGGGCCCGACGGGCGGCCGCGGCGCGCGGCCTATCTCACCGACAATGCGGGCCAGCCCGTGCTCGGCCCCGACGGGCAGCCGGTGTTGCTGGAGACCGCGATCGCGCAAGGGCTGGGCCGTGATTTGACGCCGCTCTCGATGTTCCTGCAGGCGGATATCGTCGTCAAAGCGGTGATGATCATCCTCCTCCTCGCCTCGCTCGCGACCTGGGCGATCCTGTTCGCGAAGCTCTTCTTCTTCTTCAGCCTCGACCGGCAGACGGCGCGCGTCGTCGCGAATTTCCGCAAGAGCGGGCTTGCCGGCATTCGCGCGCGCGGCGACACGGATGTGCCGGCGCTCGCGATGGTCTTGGCCGCGCAGGGCGAACTCGCGGCCGCGCGGGGTGCCAGCGACCGCCAGGCGCTCGGGCTCCTTAAGGAGCGCGTCATCGCGGTTACCCGCGCCGCGCAGTCGCAGGGCGTGCGCGATCTCGGCGGCGGCATGGGGTTCCTCGCGACCACGGGCGCGATCGCGCCCTTCGTCGGGCTCTTCGGGACCGTCTGGGGCATCATGAACAGCTTCATCGGCATCGCGAACGCCAACACGACGAACCTCGCGGTCGTCGCGCCCGGCATCGCGGAAGCCTTGTTCGCGACCGGCATCGGGCTCTTCACCGCGATCCCGGCCGTCGTCTTCTACAACATCTTCGCGCGGCGGATTTCCGCGCACGCCGCGCGGCTCGATTCCTTCGGCTCGGAGATGCTCGTCTCCGTCTCGCGCCAATTGGACGGTGAGGGCTGATCATGCGGCTTGGCGAGAGCGATCCCTTCCGCGACCCTTATGGCGGCGACTTCGCCGAGACGGCTGAGATCAACGTCACGCCGTTCGTCGACATCATGCTGGTGCTGCTCATCGTCTTCATGATCGCCGCGCCGCTCGCGACCGTTGCCGTGCAGGTGGAGCTGCCGCCCGCGAGCGCGGAACCCGCGCCCGCGCCCGCGCGCGCCGTCTATGTCTCGATCCAGCAGACGGGCCAGGTGTTCGTGATGGAGGAGCAGGTGAGCTTTGCGACGCTCATCGAGCGGATCGACGCGCGGACGGGGGGCGTCAAGACCGATCCGATCTATCTGCGCGCCGATGCGAACGTGCCCTACCGGTCCGTCATGCGCGCGATCAACGCGCTGCAGGACGGCGGCTATCTGAAATTGTCGCTGGTCGGCGAAGACATCATCGAGGACAGCGAATGAGGCTGCCTTCCGGCCGCGCGCTCCCGCTGGCGACGATCGGCTCGGTGGGGCTGCATGCGGGGATCCTCGGCGCGCTGCTCTGGTTCGCGCAGGCGCCCGAGGCCGGCGCGCCCCAGCCGCAGGTGACATTCGCCGATCTCGTCATGGCAAAGCCCAGCGAGGCCCACGCCGCGCCGCCGCAGCTCGCCGGCGCCGACCCTGCGGAGCGTTCCGCCACGCGGAGCGATGCCGTCCCCGTGCCGCCGCGCCCGCGCCGGGCGGAAGCGGGCGCGGCACCGCAAGACGCGCTGCCGGCGGTCCGGATCGGCGAGCCCTGGGAGCGCAGCGTTGCCTCGCCATCGGAGGGCGCGCCCGATGCTTCAACCGGCGAGCCGGTGCTCGAGCATCGCGTGGCGCCGCGCTATCCGCGCCGGGCGGAGCGCGCGCAGATGGAAGGTCTCGTCGTGCTGGGCGTCGCGGTCGCTGGCGATGGACGCGTCAGCGATCTTGAAGTGCTCCGCGCCGAGCCCGCCGGCTGGTTCGAGGAGGCCGCGCTCGAAGCCGTCTCGCAATGGCGCTATCAGCCGCTCGAAGACGGCGCCGCGCGCGAGCGCCTCACGGTCGAAATCCGCTTCGAGCTGCACTGAGCGGCCGGCACGGAGTGCGCCCGACGCCCCCGCACCCCATCTATATTTTCCATAATCTATCTTCTACGATAATTATCCCTGTTTGCGGGGACGCGAGGGGCCGTTAGGGTGGCCGCCGGCTCGCGCCCAAAAACACCGAAAAGCCTTCAGGGAAACGCCCGCATGCCCCGGTTCTCGCTGCCGTTCCGCACGATCCTGGCCTATGGCGGGCCGGCGGTGCCGATGTCTGCGCTCGGCCTGCCGCTCGCGGTCGTCGTCGCGCCCATCTACGCGAAGGATTTCACGATCTCGCAGACGACGGTCGGCCTCATCTTCACGCTCGTGCGGCTGGTCGACCTCTTCTTCGATCCCATGATCGGCTCGATCATGGACAGCTCGAAGACCGCGCTCGGGCGCCGGCGGCCGTGGATGGCGGGTTCGGTGCCGGTGCTGCTGCTCGGCACCTATATGCTCTTCGCACCGCCCAGCGACGCGAGCGCGACCTATCTCGCGCTCTGGCTGATGGTCACGTATCTGGCTTACTCGGTGATCTCGATCGCGCATATGTCATGGGGCGCGGAACTCACGCCCGATTACAACGAGCGCAGCCGCGTGCAAGGCGCGCGCGAATTCGCGCTGATCGGCGGCATGCTGCTCGTGCTGGCGCTGCCCGAAATCATCGGCGCGATCATCGGGCGCCCGCTCGAGGATCTCGAACGCATGAGCGCGATGGGGGCCTTCGTCCTCATCCTGACGCCCCTTACCGTCGCGGCCGCGTGGTTCGCGGTGCCCGACCGCGCGCCGCCCGTCAGCGCGCACAAGGATGATTGGCGGGTCGCCTGGCGCATCTTCACCGGCAGCGCCGCGTTCCGGCGGCTGCTGTTCGCCGATCTGTGCCAGGGGCTCGCACCCGGCATTACAGGAACGCTCTTTATCTACCTGATTTCATACACGTTTGGCCTCACCGACTCCTGGGGCTGGCTATTGCTGACCTATTTCGTCGCGGGGCTCGTGGGCATTCCCGCCTGGATCCAGCTCTCCTATCGCTTCAGCAAGCACCGGACGCTCGCGGCCGCGATGTTCTATGGCGCGGCGACCCTTCCCTTTGTCTGGTTCATCCCGCAAGGCATGGCCTGGGTGGTCGCGATCGCGCTTTTCCTCTACGGGCTCTCCTATGGCGCAGCGGCCTTCCTCCTGCGCTCGATCGTGGCGGACGTGGCGGACCAGGAAACGGCGGTGAGCGGGCGCGAACACACGGGCGTCTATTATTCGCTGCTCCTCATGACCAATAAGCTCGGCTTCGCGCTCGCGCCCGGCATCACCTTCCCGCTGCTCGATCTCGTCGGCTTCTCGCCGCGCGCCGATGCCGTCAACACGCCTGAATCGATCGCGCTCATGACCGCGATCTACGTGCTCCTGCCCATGGTCTTCCTGCTGGCCACGGGCCTGACGATGTGGAATTTCCCGCTCGATGAAGAAAAGCAGCGGGCGCTCCGCGCGACCATCGCGGCGCGAAAGGCCGCCGAGGCCGCAGCCGCCCCGCCCGCGCCCGGTCTCGCGCCGGCGGCGACGGCGCCGGGATCGGCCCAGGTGCGGCCCGTCGCCAACGATCCGCCCTCTGGATCCCTCTCGCCCGTGCCGGGGCCGGGCGAGTAATCCCCGCCCTATCCCCTCTTTCTGGCGTTATTTCCGCGGTTTCCCGCCCTTTCCTCATTTTCTTATTCACGGGTCATCGAGCCGTGCGAGACTGCCTTATCGCGCCCTGACGGGAGCAGGAACGGACAAGGTCCCGGACCTGCGGGGTGCGGGCGGTTCCCCGGCAAAGGGCACGACCTTGGCCCCGCGCCGGAGCCGCGGCCGCGATAGATGCGACCTCTTTTGGACCTGACGGGCGATCAAGGCTCCGTCCTCCAGACGCGATGGTCGCGGCCCCGGCCCGTTGGCTGCGCGGGGGCGCCGAAAGGGGCCGACTCGCTGATTGATTTGCTTGGCCATGGCGCGGCCCCCAGAAGCGCCCCCGCTCCCTTCGCTTGAGGGAGAGTTGCGTGCCCGAGCCGCCCGCACCCCGCGCGGCGGCGCTTCACGCTGGCGAAAATTCGCGTATGACGAAGAGCCCCCTCTTGAGACAGGAGCCGCTGCCCATGCCCTCGCCCGACGCCGGCCCGATTGCGGCGCTGCTGGCGCTGATGCAGCGCCTGCGCGATCCCGAGCGCGGGTGCCCGTGGGATCTGGAGCAGAGTTTCTCGACCATCGCGCCCTACACGATCGAGGAGGCCTATGAGGTCGCCGACGCGATCGCGCGGGGCGACACGAACGCCTTGAAGGACGAGCTTGGCGACCTCCTCTTTCAGGTTGTCTTTCATGCGCAAATGGCTGACGAAGCTGGCGATTTCTCGTTCGGCGATGTCACCCAGGCGATCGTGGACAAGATGGAGCGGCGCCATCCGCACATTTTCGGCGCGGGGCCCAGCCCCGACAGCGCCGCCGATCAATCCGCCCGCTGGGAGGCGATGAAGGCCGCCGAGCGGCAAGCGAAAGCGGCGACGAGCGCGCTCGACGACGTGCCGCTGGCGCTGCCGGCGCTGACGCGGGCGCTCAAGCTCCAGAAGCGCCTGAGCCGCGTGGGATTCGACTGGAATGGCGGCCCGGAAGTGCTTGAAAAACTGGAAGAAGAGCTGCGCGAGCTGACGACCGAAATCGCGGCCCACGCCTCGCCCGAGCGGCTGGAGGACGAGTTCGGCGACATCCTCTTCGTCGCGGTCAATATCGCGCGGCATCTGGGCATCGATCCCGAAGCGGCGCTCCGCTCGACGAACGCGAAGGTGACGCGCCGGTTCGGCGAGATCGAGCAGCGGCTCAAGGCCGCCGGCTCCTCACCCGAGGAAGCGAGCCTTGAAGAGATGGACGCGCTCTGGTCCGCGATCAAAGCCGAGGAAAAGAAGCCGCGGTGAGGCGCTATTCGGCCGCGCGCAGGCCCGCCGGGCGGCGGCGCAGGCGCGTGCCGAAGCGGGCGGCGACGCGGTCGAGCCGCTCGTCCTCCACCGCGATGACGACATGGACGTGACCCGTCTCATCGCTCGCGCGCTCGAGCACCCGCGCCGCGCGATAGAGAAAGGCGAGCGCGTCGCCCTCGTGCGGATCAAGCGTCAGATCGAATTCCGTCTCGCGCGGCAGCAGCGCCTGGTCGAGGCGTTCGCCGAGTGCGTCCAGGCCCTCGCCCGTCAGCGCGGAGACGGCGAGCGGGCCGATGCCAGAGCGGTTGCGCGCGAGGAGATCGGCGCGGTGATCCGCCTCCAGACGGTCGATCTTGTTGAGGACGACGATCATCTTCGAGCGGCGCTCCTCATCGAGCCCCAATTCCTCGAGCACGGCCGCAACGTCGCGGGCCTGCGCGTCGCTCTCGGGATGGGAGAGATCGCGCACGTGAACGATGACGTCGGCGGCGAGCACCTCCTCCAGCGTCGCGCGGAAGGCGGCGACCAATTGCGTCGGCAGATCGGAGATGAAGCCGACCGTGTCGGAGAGGATGATCCGCCGCCCGCCCGGCAGGACGACGCCGCGCATCGTGGGGTCGAGCGTTGCAAAGAGCATGTCCTTGGCCAGCACCTCGGCGCGCGTCAGGCGGTTGAAGAGAGTCGACTTGCCCGCGTTCGTGTAGCCGACGAGGGCCACGATCGGGAACGGCACACGGGCGCGCGCCTCGCGGTGGAGCGCGCGGGTGCGCACCACCTCCTTCAGCTCAGCCTTGATCTTGGCGATCCGTTCGCCGATCAGGCGCCGGTCGGTCTCGATCTGCGTTTCACCGGGGCCGCCCAAGAAGCCGAAGCCGCCGCGCTGGCGCTCCAAATGGGTCCAGCTGCGCACGAGGCGCGAGCGCTGATAGGTGAGATGGGCGAGTTCCACCTGGAGGCGGCCCTCGCGCGTCGAGGCGCGCTCGCCGAAGATCTCCAGGATCAACCCGGTGCGGTCGATGACCTTGGTCTTCCAGGCGCGCTCGAGATTGCGCTGCTGGACGGGCGTCAGCGCGCCGTCGAAGACGACGAGTTCGATCCCCTCCTCCGCGCAGCGCGCGGCGATCTCATCGACCTTGCCTTTGCCGAGATAGGTCGCGGGGCGCGGCACGTTCACCGGCGGGGCAATGCCACCCAGCACCTCAAGCCCGATCGCGCCCGCCAGACCCGCCGCCTCGGCCAGCCGGGCCTCGGGCGCGCGGTCCGCGCGGGCGGTCTTGAGCACAGGATGCACGATAAGGGCCGCGCCCGGGCGCACGGCCCGGCCGTCCACGCCCTTTTCCGGGCGCGTCACCGCTCGCTCTCTATCGTCCGGCCTCCGCCGCTTCGATCTCCGGCTCGAACAGCGTCAGCTGGGCCGCCGGCATCACGGTCGAGATCGCGTGCTTATAGACCAGCTGCGACTGGCCATCGCGGCGCAGGAGAACGCAGAAATTGTCGAA
Organism: Alphaproteobacteria bacterium; assembly: GCA_016124385.1. Lineage (GTDB taxonomy): Bacteria > Pseudomonadota > Alphaproteobacteria > Micropepsales > Micropepsaceae > JACADY01. Next base: position 325,803 of record WGNU01000006.1, read on the forward strand.
CCACGTGATGACCCCTTGGAGCTTGACGCCATTCACCAGAAAGATCGTGAGCGGCGTCTTCGCCTTACGGCACGCGTTCAGGAACGTGTCCTGAAGATTGTTTTGTTTTTCTGACATGGGCTTATGCCCCATTCTTTTATCGAGAGTTGAGTTTGGGTATCGGGAGGGTGGACCCTCTCTTGCCGGTATCCTACACGAGTTTTGCAGGTGCGAAGAGAATTTCAAGCCGGGGCGTTAACCGGCGCGCGCCGCCGCCAGCGCGGCCGAACGGTAAATGTCCTGAAGGCTCCGGGCGACCGGGCCCGGGGTGCCCGTTCCGATCGAAACGCCATCGATTCCAACGATCGGCATGACGCCGAGCGTGGCGGCGGTGAGGAAGGCCTCGGACGCCACCTTGGCCTCTGCGAGGGAGAAGCGCCGCTCGATGATCCGCTCCTGGGCGAGGGAGCCCGCCGCGATCAGCGATTCGCGGGTGCAGCCGGGCAGGATGCGCATGTCGAGGGGGCGCGTCAGGATCTCGCCGGTCTTGGTCACGATCCAGGCGCTCGTCGAGGCGCCCTCGGTGACGTTGCCGTCCTTGTCGATCAGCCAGGCCTCGAACGCGCCTTCCTGACGCGCCGCCTGCCGCGCAAGGACGTTCGGCAGCAGCCCCACCGATTTGATGTCGCAGCGCCCCCAGCGCAGATCGGGCTGCGTGATGACGCGCACGCCGTTCGCACGCATCGCCTCGGTCTTTGAGGGATCGATGCGCTTTGCGGTGACGACGAGCGCGGGTTTCACCGGCACGCGGGGAAAGGCGTGGTCGCGGGGGGCGACGCCCCGCGTGATCTGGAGATAGACCATCCCGTCGCGCACGCGGTTCTGGGTCAACACCTCGTGGATGATGCCCTTCAGCGCGGCGGCGCGGACGGGGCGCTGGATCTGGATCTCGCCGAGCGAGCGCCAGAGCCGTCGCATGTGATACTCGGCGTCCAGCATCCGGCCGCCCAGGATCGGGATGACCTCATAGACACCGTCCGAGAGCTGATAGCCGCGATCCTCGACATGCACCATGGCTTGGGAAAAGGGCCGGTAGGACCCGTTGACATAGGCGATGCGCGGCATAGATAGGCCTTAAGGCTAGAAGAACTCGACGCTGACGCGGAAGAACTGCTCGACTTTTCGTACCATATCCGCGCGCAGCATCACGATGACCCGGTCTTCGGCTTCGATGACGGTGTCGCCGTTCGGGCGGATGACCTTGTCCTTGCGGACGACGGCGCCGAGCATGATGCCATCGGGTACTTTCGCCTCTCGCAAGGGTTTGCCGACCAGCGGCGAGGTTTCGAGCGCCACCGCTTCGATCACCTCCCCCTGCCCGTTCTGAATCGAATGGAGCGCGCGGATGCGCCCCTTGCGGATGTGCTGGAGGATCGTCGAGACGGTCGCGGTGCGCGGGTCGATATAGGCGTCGATCCCGAGCGAGCGGACGAGCGGCACGTAGTTCGCGTTGTTGATGAGCGCGAGTGCGCGGCGGCAGCCGGCGCGCTTGGCGAGGACCGAGGCGAGGATGTTCACCTCATCGTCGTTCGTGACGGCAATGAGCGCCTCGGAATCGGCGACCCCCGCTTCGTCCAGCAATTCCTGGTCCAGCCCGTCGCCGTGGAGGACCACTGTGCGCGACAATTGATCGGCCGCGCTCTCGGCGCGGGCCTTGTTCGCCTCGATCACCTTCACCTTGATGGCCGAGCCGCGCTTTTCGATTTCGCGGGCGACATAGACGCCGATATTGCCGCCGCCGACGATCGTGATGCGGCGCGCGCCCTTTTCCTCGTGACCCAGAATGGCGAGCGTGCGGCTGACATGGCCGGTCTCGGCGATGAAGAAGATGTCATCGCCCGGCAGCATGTAATCCGCGCCGCGCGGCACGAACAGCTTTCCTTCCCGCACGATGCCGGTGGTGATCGCGTTCAGGTCCGGGAAGAGCTCGGTCAATTGCTTGAGCGGCACGCCCGCGACCGGGCAATTCTCATCGATGTGGGTGCCGACGACCTGCACCTTGTCGTCGGCGAAGCCGAGCGAATCGAAAGCGCCTGGAATATCGAGGCGGCGGAGCACCGATTTGCCGACCTCGAGTTCGGGCGAGATGATCACGTCGATCAGGGCGCCCTTGCTGGTGAACACTTCCGCCCAGGCGGGCTCGCGATAGGATTGCGCACGCACGCGGGCGATCGTGTTCGTCACGTTGAAGAGCCGCGTCGCCATCAGGCAGGCGGTGATGTTCACCTCGTCCGAATAGGTGACGGCGATCAGCATGTCGGCGAGCTTGGCGCCCGCCTTGTCGAGCACGTCCGGGTGCGCGCCGTTGCCCACGAGCCCCTGGACGTCGGCGACATCGGCCAATTGGCGGACGAGGTCGGGCGAGATGTCGATCACCGTCACGTCGTTGCCCTCGGTGGCCAGACGTTTGGCAATGCCGGCGCCGACCTGGCCCGCGCCGCAGATGATGACCTTCTTCATCGATCCTTATTCCGCGGGAACCCCGGTGGTGCGCCCGCCCGGGTTCACGCCCAACGATTTGAGCTTGCGATGGAGCGCGGAACGCTCCATGCCGATAAAGGCGGCGGTGCGCGAGATGTTGCCGCCGAATCGCGCGATCTGAGCCAAAAGATACTCCCGCTCGAAGAGTTCGCGCGCCTCGCGCAGCGGCAGCGAAATGATCTGCTCGCTCGAGCCGCCCTGGGCGACGGCGGGCGAACTGGCGCCCACTTCCTGCGGCAGCATGTCGGCCGTGACGGCGCCGTCGGAATCATCGCCGCAGAGGATGATCAGCCGCTCGATATTGTTGCGCAGCTGGCGCACGTTGCCGGGCCAGTCATGCGCCTGGAGGGCGGCGAAGGCGTCGTCGCCGATGCGGCGCGCCGGCAGGCCATAGGTCGCTGCGAAGCGGCGCATGAAATAATCGACGAGCGCGGGAATGTCGTCGCGCCGTTCGGCCAGCGCTGGCACGCGGATGGGGACGACGGCCAGGCGGTGATAGAGGTCCTCGCGGAAGCGGCCCTCCTCGATCTCGCTGCGAAGATCCTTGCTGGACGAGGCGATCACGCGCACATCGACCTGCACGCGGTTGGCGCCGCCCAGGCGGGTGAAATTCTGTTCGACCAGAAGGCGCAGGATCTTGCCCTGCGTCTCCATCGGCATGTCGGCGACCTCATCCAGATAGAGCGTGCCGCCATGGGCGCGCTCAAAGACGCCGACCTTGCGGGCGCGCTGCTCGTCGCCCTCGATGCCGAAGAGCTCTTCCTCGATGCGCTCGCCGGTCATCGTCGCGCAATTGATGGCGACGAAATCGTTCTTCATGCGGCGCGAGCGCGCGTGGATCTCGCGCGCGACGATCTCCTTGCCCGAGCCCGCGGGCCCCACAATGAGGACCCGGCTGCCCGTCGGCGCCACACGGTCGATCGACTGGCGCAATTGGTTCATGACGCTGGAATTGCCAACGAGCTGGCCTTCGTCGACTGCGTTCTGGCGCAGTTCCTCGTTCTCGCGGCGCAGGCGCGTCGCCTCGAGCGCGCGCTGGACGACGAGCACCAGGCGATCCGATTTGAACGGCTTCTCGATGAAGTCATAGGCGCCCTTGCGGATCGCCGTCACCGCCGTCTCGATATTGCCGTGGCCGGAGATGATCACGACCGGCATGTCGGGGTGATGGCGCTTGATCTCGTCGAGCACCTGAAGCCCGTCGAGGCGCGAGCCCTGCAACCAGATGTCGAGCACGACGAGCGCGGGGCGGCGCGCGCGGATCGCGGCGAGCGCGCTGTCGGAATCGCGGGCGACCCGCGTCTCGTAGCCCTCATCGCTCAAGATCCCCGACACGAGGTCGCGGATATCCGCCTCATCGTCGACGATGAGGATTTCAGGCGCTCTGAGCGGCGCGTTCTTCGACATGATCCGTGACCCCCGATTCACCCATTCGCATGCTTGCTGGGAAGACCAGCGTGACCCGCGCACCCGATTCGCGGGGTTGTCCGTGGCGGTCCGCGGCCGGCGCATCGTCGAGATGAACGGTGCCGCCGTGGTCCTCCATGATCTTCTTCACGATCGCGAGGCCAAGCCCGGTGCCCTTGCTGCGTGTCGTTACGTAGGGCTCGGTCAGCCGGTTGCGGTCCTCGCGCGGCAGGCCAATGCCGTTGTCGGTGATGGTGATCGCGATGCCGTCATCAAGGCTCATGTCGATCTCGATGAGCCCTTGGACGCTGGCTTCCTCGCCTTCGCTCGCGGCGCGGGCGCGCACCGCCTCGGCCGCGTTCTTGAGAACGTTAGTCAGCGCCTGACCGACGAGGCGGCCGTCGCATTCGACCGCGACGGGCCCTTCGGGGAGGTGCAAATCGTAGGTGATCGCGGCATTGCCGACGCGCTGCAGGAACACGGCCTGGCGGAGGATCTCGGCCAGATCTTCGCTCCGCATCACCGGCGCGGGCATCCGCGCGAAGGAGGAGAATTCGTCCACCATACGCCCGATGTCGCTCACCTGGCGGATGATGGTCTGCGTGCATTGCTCGAAGACTTCGGGGTCCGTCTCGATTTCCTTGCCGTATTTGCGGCGCAGCCGCTCGGCGGACAGTTGGATCGGCGTCAGAGGGTTCTTGATCTCGTGCGCGATGCGGCGCGCGACATCGGCCCAGGCGGCGGTGCGCTGGGCACCCACGAGTTCGGTGATATCGTCGAACGTCACGACCAGGCCGCGATGTTCGCTGTCGCCCGTCTCGCCGGTCACGCGGACGGAGAAGCTGAGCGTCTGGCCGTCGCGTTCGAGATCGACCTGGCCTTGCACGCGGCCGCCGGGCGCCGTCTCGACGGCCTCCAGGAGGCCCGCCATCTCGGGCACGGCCTCAGCCAAGCGATGGCCCATCAGGTCTTCGCGCGGGCGATTGAGAAGCGCCATCGCCGAACGGTTGACGGCGTTCACGTGGCCCGCGCCGTCGAGGCCGAGGACGCCGGCGCTCACGCCCGACAGTACGGCTTCGGTAAACCGGCGGCGCTGGTCGAACTGGCGGTTCGCCTCGATCAGCGCGTCACGCTGGCTCTGCAATTGCGCGGTCATGCGGTTGAAGACGCGCCCGAGGGTCGCCACCTCGTCGTCGCCCTTCTCGACCGAGACGCGCGCACTCAGATCGCCCTCGCTGATCCGCTCCGCCGCGCCGATGAGGCGCCCGATCGGCTGCACGAGCCGGTTGGCGGCCCACAGACCCAGAAGGATGGCGGCGAGCAGAATGACCAGCGCGACGCCCGCATAGATGAGCCCGAAGGCCATCTGGATGGCGGTGCGGTTCTCCTCGAGCCGCGAATATTCGTTGACCGCGTCCGACATCTCCGAGACGCGCTCCAGGATCGTCGCATCGACATAGCGCGTGACGAGCAGGAAGCGGGCGAGCAGCCCCTCGATCCGCACGAGCGCCTTGACCTGATTGTCGTCAGCGTCGGTGAGGATGACGACTTCGCCGCGCCGGGCGCGGTCGAATTCCTCGGGCGTCGGCGGTTCGACGCTGATGAGAAAGCCTTCCAGCGCGCGGGCGACTTCGTTGCCCTGCTCGTCGAACAGGATCGCGCCCGAGAGCGAGCGCTGCTGCGCCTGATAGACGAGATTGCGCACCAGATTGGTCTGGTCGGTCTCGAGCAGCACGATCGCGCGGTTGATGTCGACCGCCATGTCGTAGACGTCGGCGCGGATCGCTTCCTTGTGCTCGGCGAGATAGGAGGTCGCGACCGTCTGCGCGCGGTCGAGCGCGGTCGAGACGCGCTCGGAAAACCAGGCCTCGATGCCCAAATTCAGCGAGAAGGCGGCGAAAACCGCGACGATGATCGCGGGGACCACAGCGACGGTCGAGAACATCGCCACCAGCCGCGCGTGGAGCCGCGCACCAGCGACTTCACTGCGGCGCGCCGCCCAGAGGCGGACCAGCCGCCAGGCGATCATCGCCGCGAGGGTGAGGACCAGCGCGAGGTCGAGCAGCAGAAGGATCAGGATCGTGCCGGCGCTCGCTGGCCGGGGGCCGGTGCCGGAAACGATCGTATAGGTCGCCAAGCCCGCCAGAACCGTCGCCAGCAGCAGCGCGGCCGCCAGCACGCCGGGCCGGTTCATGTAGCTCAGGATCTGCGCCGTGCGATCCCGCACCGCGAGGCCTGCCCGTGGGCTCACCAATGCCATACGCGCTCTCACGCGGGCACCCGTCTGCTCGGCGTTGCCGTCGAACGTCTGTGGCGCTGTTACATCGTTGTTGCGCTAGAGCATCACTTGAGCCCGCGAACGACGCGGATGTCAAGGTCCCTAATCTTCTTGCGCAGCGTGTTGCGATTGAGGCCCAGCAATTCCGCCGCCCGGATCTGGTTACCGCGAGTCGCGGTGAGGCTCAGAAGAATTAACGGCCGCTCCAGTTCGCGCAGGACACGGTCGTAAAGGCCGGTCGGCGGGAGGTCGTCACCATGCTCGAGGAAATATTTCTGGAGATGCCGCTCGACCGCCGTGCCCAGTGTCTCCGCCGTGCCCTCCTCCGCCACAGGGCGCGGCGGGGCGGCGAGTTCCATGTCGATCATGCGCGCGTCGATCACCTCGCCGGTGTAGAGCGCGGCCAGACGGCGTACGAGATTCTCCAGCTCGCGGACATTGCCGGGCCAGCGATAGGCCTGGAGCCGCTCGACGGATTCGGGCGTCAACGTCTTGGCGGGCAGGCCCTCGCGCTGAGCGACGCTAAGGAAGTGGCGGATCAGATCGGGAATGTCCTCGGTGCGCTCGCGCAAGGGGGGCAAGCGGATCGGCACGACGTTCAGGCGGAAAAACAGATCCTCGCGGAACAGACCTTGATTGATGATCTGGCGCAGATCCCGGTTCGTGGCGGCAACGATGCGTACGTTCGTCTTGATGGTCGAGCGCCCGCCGATGGTCGTGTACTCGCCCTGCTGGAGCACGCGCAGCAATCGGGTCTGCGCCTCCAGCGGCATGTCGCCGATCTCATCGAGAAAGAGCGTTCCGCCGTCCGCCTGCTCAAAGCGCCCCATCGCGCGCGAGGCCGCGCCCGTGAAGGAGCCCTTCTCGTGGCCGAAGAGTTCGCTCTCGATCAGCTCGCGCGGGATCGCGGCCATGTTGACCGCGACGAAGGGGCCATTGCGGCGCTTGCCGTAATCGTGGAGCGCGCGGGCGACGAGCTCCTTGCCGGTGCCGCTCTCGCCCGTGATCATGACGGTCAGATCCGTCGACATCAGCCGGGCGAGGACGCGGTAAATGTCCTGCATGGCCTGCGAGCGGCCGATGAGCGGGATCTTCGCTTCGTCCTCGCTCGGTGTGGGCGCGGGCATCGCGCGCTGCTCGCCCCGGGCCGCGAGCGCACGGCGCACGACGCTCGTCAGCTCGTTGATGTCGAACGGCTTGGGCAAATATTCGTAGGCGCCCTTTTCCGCCGCCGTGATCGCGGTCAGCAGCGTGTTCTGCGCGCTCATGACGATGATGGGCAGGTCCGGGCGCACCTTCTTGATGCGCGGCACGAGGTCGAACGCATTCTCGTCGGGCATCACGACATCGGTGATGACGAGATCGCCCTCGCCCGCATTCGTCCAGCGCCACAGCGTCGCCGCGTTGCCGGTGACCCGGACGTCATAGCCCGCCCGGCCGAGCGCTTGATTGAGGACTGTGCGGATCGCGGCATCGTCGTCGGCAACGAGAATGGTTCCTTGAGACATGTCAGGACCCTTCCGCAATCGCAATGGGGAGCGCCAATGGCAGGAGCACCCGCATCGTCGTGCGGCCCGGCTCGGTGTCGCATTCAACGACGCCGCCGTGATCGCCAACGATCTTGGCAACGAGCGCGAGACCAAGGCCCTGGCCGGAGCGCTTTGTCGTCACGAAGGGATCGAAAATATGCGCGACCAGATCGGCCGGAACGCCGGGGCCGTTGTCCCGCACGCAGACTTCAAGCGGCAGGCCGAGGCGCGTCGCGTTGCCCGGCACTGACAGGCGCACGCCCGGCCGGTAGGCAGTGCTGAGATGAATTTCACCCGAGGCCGCGTCCGGTCCGCTCTGGATCGCATCGACCGCGTTCTTGACGAGGTTGAGGAAGACCTGAACCAGCTGATCGCGATCGCCTGGCACCGGTGGCAGGGAGGGATCGTAGGTTTCGACGAAGCGAACGGTGCGGCCGAAGCTCGCCGCCGCCAGGCGGCTCACATGATCAAGGACATCGTGGATGTTCACCGATTGCTGCTCAAGCGGGCGATCGTCGCTGAAGGCCTCCATGCGATCGACGAGCTTAACGATTCGGTCGGCCTCGACGCAGATGAGGCGTGTCAAATCGCGATCGCCGGGCCCTGCGTTCTGCTCGATGAGCTGCGCGGCGCCGCGAATGCCAGCGAGCGGGTTCTTGATCTCGTGCGCGAGGATCGCCGCCATTGCCGTCACCGAGCGAGCAGCCCCGCGCGAGGTCAATTGGCGATCCATCTTGGCGGCGATCGAGCGCTCCTGCAGCATGACGACGATGCCCTCATCGCCCTCGGACAACGGGAAGCACTGCACGTCGGCGACGCGGCGGCCGGTGCGGGGCGTGCCGAGATCGACGCCATATTCGCTCACCGTCGCACCGCTCTCCTGTACCTGTTCGATCAGCGCCAAAAGCGGCGAACCGAACGGCACGATATCCGCCACGCGCTGGCGCAGCAGCACCCGTTCGCTCGAGCCGAAGAACTCCTCGGCGGCCGCATTGACGACCAGGATCGCGCCGTCCGCGCGCGAAACAATGACGGGATGCGGCAACGCATCGACGATCGCGCGGTCGCTCGGCGCCGAGGCGCCGTCCAACTTGCGGCGCGCGCTCATGCGGCCCGCCTTTCGGGCGCATCGCTGAAGAAGGCCCGGATGAGCTGGCGCACCTCGCGCGGCTCCTCGCTCGTGCAGGCGGCGGCGCGGAACGGCGCCGGGTCGGCCAAGGCATCGGCATAGGCGGTCAGATGCTTGCGCGCCATCTTCGAGCCGATGCGTTCGCCGTAGTGATCGAGCATCGCGTTATAGTGCTCCTCGACGAGCGCGCCGAGTTCTGCGCCGCTCGGCACGGAGGGCGGCGCTTCGCCGCCGAGCGCCGCCGCGATCTCAGCCGGGCGCCACGGCCGGCCCATGACGGCGCGGCCGAGCATCACGCCATCGGCGCCGGATTCCTCAAGCGCGCGGCTTGCGTCCGCCGCATCCGCGATATCGCCGTTGACGATCAGCGGAAGCGAGGTCGCCGCGCGGACCGGGCGCACGCGCGCCCAATCGGCGTTGCCCTTGTAGAATTGGCAGCGCGTGCGCGCGTGAACGGTGAGAAGCGTAATGCCCTCAGCCTCCGCGCGCGCGGCCAGTTCGGGCGCGTTGATCGAGCGATCGTCCCAGCCGAGCCGCATCTTCAGCGTGACCGGCACGCGCACCGCGCCGACGACCGCGCGGATCAGATCCGTCGCGTGGTCGAGGTCGCGCATCAGCGCCGATCCCGATTGGCGGTTCGAGACGCGCTTGGCGGGGCAGCCCATGTTGATGTCGATCACGTCGGCGCCCTGGGCCTCCAAGCGCCGCGCGGCCTCTGCCATCGGCGCGGCCTCGCAGCCCGCGATCTGGACGATGCGGCGATCCGCATCCGGGTCGAGCGTCGCGCGGCCGAGCGCTTCCTTGCGGCCTTGCAGGAATTCCTCGCCAGCGATCATTTCGGAGACGACATAGGATGTGCCAAAGGACGCGACGAGCCGGCGGAACGGCAGATCGGTCAGCCCCGACATGGGCGCCAAAGCGACGAGCGGTCCACTCGCGGACGTCACGCAGGCGCTGTTCATATGTTGGGCACTCTCTGGTTTTGCTTAATTGCTAGGCACGCACTCTAGGCAGGCGCCGCCACAATGGCAAGGTCGGGCTTGCGCCGCTTCCAGGACCGCTTGATAAGCAGTCACGATGCAAAGGGAAGCAGCGATTGACGCAGTCATCGTCGCCGGCGGCCAGGGCGCCCGCGCGGGCGGGTCGGCGCCGAAGCAATTCCAGCCAATTCTTGGGCGATCGTTGCTTTCCCGCGCGGTCGCGGGCCTGCGAGGGGGTGCTCCGGCGCTGCGGCGTCTCGTGGTCGTCCTGCCGCCCGGCGAAGCGGCTGCCGCGGCGCTCGATGTCGGCCCGGAGGGGCCGGTCCTGACGGCGACGGGCGGGGAAACCCGGCAGGCCTCGGTCCTTGCGGGCCTCGAGTCGCTGGCAGGCGATGCGCCCGGCTACGTGCTTATCCATGACGCGGCCCGGCCGTTCGCCTCGCCCGCAATGATCGCGCGCGTGATTGCGGCGCTCGATGCCGACCACGGCGCGATCCCGACGCTCGCCGTCAGCGACACCTTGAAGCGCGCGACAGCGGACGGTCTTGTCGGCGAGACGGTCGCGCGCGAGGGGCTTCACCGCGTACAGACGCCGCAAGGCTTCCCGTTCGCCGCGATCCTCGCCGCGCATCGCGCGCTCGCGGGCGAGAGTCTCACGGACGATGCGGCGCTCGCCGAACGCGCGGGTCTTCCGGTGCGCCTTGTCGCGGGCGAGGAAGACAATTTCAAGATCACGGCGCCCGGCGATTTCGCGCGGGCGGAGCGTTTCCTGCTCTCGCGCACGGGCGATGTGCGGGCAGGGCTCGGCTACGACGTCCACCGCTTCGGCCCCGGCGATCACGTGATGCTCTGCGGCCTCGCGGTGCCGCACAGCGCGGGCCTCGTCGGCCATTCGGATGCCGATGTCGGACTTCACGCGCTCACCGACGCGCTCCTCGGCGCGCTCGGCGAGGGCGATATCGGCCTTCATTTTCCGCCGGGTGATCCCAAGACGAAAGGCGCGGCGTCCGACGCGTTCCTTGCCCATGCGCGCGACCGCGTGCTCGCGCGCGGCGGGATCATCGCGCATGTCGATGTGACGATCATCTGCGAGCGGCCGAAGGTTAGTCCGCACCGTGACGCGATGCGCGCGATCATCGGCGACATTTTGCGTCTTCCTGTCGCGCGCGTCAGCGTCAAGGCCACGACGACGGAGGGTCTCGGCTTTACGGGACGCGGCGAAGGGATCGCCGCGCAGGCCGTCGCGACCGTCCGGCTGCCTGCATGACGAAGGGCACGCAGTCGAGGCCGCACGGGGTTGCGGCGCAGATCGCAACCGGGTTCGGGCTCGGCTATCTGCCGGTCGCGCCCGGAACCTGGGCCTCGCTCGCGACCGTTCCGGTCGCCGTTGTCCTCACGGCGATTGCGGGGTTCTGGGGAACGCTCGGTATTGCGTTCGCCATCACGATCATTGGGATTTGGGCAAGCGAGGCGACGGCGCGGCAGAGCGCGGTCGCGGACCCTCCGGCCGTCGTGATCGATGAGATCGCCGGTCAACTCATCGCGCTCGCACCTGCGAGCGGCGATCCGCTCGCGCTTGCGGTCGGGTTTGTCGCCTTCCGGGTTCTTGATATCGTCAAGCCTGGGCCGATCGGCCGCGCGGAAAGCCTGCGCGGCGGGATCGGCATCATGGCCGACGATGTTCTCGCGGGCCTCGCGGCGGGCGCTCTCGTCGCCCTCACGCCGGCCGTCGCCGGGTTCTTCTAGCGAGCGCCAAATCCGATGTTCCCTTCTCCCCTCGTCCAGCACGCCAACGTCGTTCTCGCCCAGGCGCGTGCCGACAAACTGAGAATCGCGACGGCAGAAAGCTGCACGGGCGGCCTCATCATCGCCCTGCTCACTGAGATTCCAGGCTCGTCGGACGTCGTCGAGCGCGGGTTCGTCACCTATTCCAACCAAGCCAAACGGGATCTTTTGGGCGTGCCCGGCGATCTCATCGCCGATTTCGGTGCGGTGTCGGAGCCCGTCGCGCGAGCCATGGCCGAAGGCGCCCTCACCTATTCGCGCGCCGATCTTGCTGTCTCGGTCACAGGTGTCGCGGGCCCCGGCGGCGGGACAGCGATGAAACCGGTGGGCCACGTCCATTTCGCGGCCGCGCGCACAGGCCGCGGCATCATCCATGAGCAGCACCGGTTTGGACCCATCGGGCGTGCGGACATCCGCCTCAAAGCGGTCGAGACCGCGCTCGCCCTACTGCAGCGGCTGCTTTAACGCTAGGAGCGACGACATTTGCCGTGCGGCCGCTGGACAATTGCCGCGCCGCGCGCGCCTGTGCTAGTGGACGCACATCCCCTGCTCTCGTCTCGATGCTCCGGAAAGGTTCCATGTTCCGTTCACTGCTTGCCGCGGCGATGCTCGCCGCCGCCCTCATGCCCGCGGCCGCACAGGAAGCCGGGCTCGCGATCATTCTCGACGTGCAGAACCCCGAACAGGTGGCTGGCCGGTTCTGCGTCTATGAGAGCAAGGTCTATAGCCAGAATTCGGAAGTCTGCGTGAGCAAGTCCTCCAAGCTCACGTGCCGACCGCTCGCCGAGGACGATCCGCTGAAGGGACTTGCCTGGGTTCAGGAAGACGATCAAAAGCGCTGCGCGTCCGCGGCGCGCTAAGTATGCTCAGCGTTCGGCATAGAGCGCGTCGGCGCGCGCCTGAAAGGCATCGGCCATCCGCTCGAACACGGGCCCCATAACCCGCCCTGCGAGCGTTCCCAGCACGCGCGATCGGAAGGCATACTCGAGGCGAAAATGGACGCGGCACGCTAGCGGCCCCAGTGGCTCGAATCGCCATTGATTTGCGAGGTTGAGAAACGGGCCGTCCAGGTATTCAACCTGAATTTCATGGGCTTGCGGGCGAAGCGTTACGCGGCTTGTGAAGCGCTCGTGGAGCCCGCGATAGGCGATCATCATTTCCGCGTCGAGGGTTTCGCCGTCATCGCCCGGCCGGCGCGAGAGAACGCGCAGCGCCGCGCACCAGGGCAGGAAATCCGGGTAGCGCTCGACGTCGGCGACGAGCCCGTACATCCGCTCCGCACTATGGGGAACGACCCGCCGGTCTTCGATCTGCGGCACTAGGAGGGGGCGCGTGCAGCCGCGGCCCGGCGCGCGGCCTGGAGGCGCGCGAAATCGGCATCGGCGTGGTAGGAGCTGCGCGTCAGAGGCGTCGCGCTAACGAGTAGGAAGCCTTTGGCCTCTGCGGTCGCCTTGAGCCCAGCGAATTCCTCCGGCGTCCAGAAGCGATCGAGCGCGGCGTGCTTGCGCGTCGGCTGGAGGTATTGGCCGATGGTCAGAAAATCGACGCCCGCGCTGCGCAGATCGTCCATCACCTGCATGACTTCCTCGCGCGCCTCGCCGAGGCCGACCATGAGCCCCGATTTCGTGAATCCCGCGGGGTCGAGCTCCTTGGCGCGCTGAAGCAGGCGGAGCGAATGGAAATATCGCGCGCCCGGCCGAACCGGCAGATAGAGCCGAGGGACCGTTTCCAGATTGTGATTGAAGACGTCGGGCCGCGCGGCGATCACCGTCTCGAGCGCGCCGTCCTTGCGGAGAAAGTCCGGCGTCAGAACCTCGATCGTCGTGCCGGGGCTCGCGGCGCGGATCGCTTGGATGACGGCGGCGAAATGGGCGGCGCCGCCATCGGCCAGATCATCGCGGTCGACCGACGTAATGACGACGTGTTGAAGGCCGAGCCGCGCCACAGCTTCCGCGACGCGCTGCGGCTCCTCCGCGTCGAGGGCACCCGGCAGCCCCGTGCGGACATTGCAGAAGCTGCAGGCGCGCGTGCAGGTGTCGCCCATGATCATCATGGTCGCGTGCTTCTGCGACCAGCACTCGCCGATATTGGGGCAGGCGGCTTCCTCGCACACTGTCGAGAGCTTCAGGCCGCGCATCAGTTCGCGCGTCTCGCGATAGCCCTGCGAGGTTGGCGCCTTGACCCGGATCCAGTCCGGCTTTCGCTGGACGGCGGTGTCGGGGCGCCCCGCCTTTTCAGGGTGGCGAGGGGGGCGCCCGGCACCGGTTGCATCAAGGATGGTGGTCATTCGCTGAAGATGGCCGCAAGTGAGGGCGCCTTCAAGTCGCCCCATTTTCTGTCACAAACTGTAAAAAATCGTGCGCGCGGAGCGTGCGACCTGTTGTCTCGGCGCCGCGCTGGTTTACCTTCACAGGCAGATGAGCACGGGCGCACGAACGACCGTGACACGAGCCGAGGGAGGAGCGGTCCGATCCATGACCTATACCGGTACCTTCGATGAGTCGCAGGCGCAGCAATCTGTCTTTGCCGCGCTGATCGCGGCACGCCGCCGGCTGGGCGGCAAGCGTGAAGCCATCATCGATGGCGACGAGCGCAAGCTTACCTACGACGAGATCGTCCGGGCCGCGTTCGCCCTGGGCAGCGCGCTGCGCAAGGACACCCGGCAAGGCGAGAATGTCGGCGTTATGCTGCCGACGGGCGCAGGGGCTGTGATCGCCTTCTTCGCACTTTCCGCCTATGGGCGCATTCCCGCGATGCTCAATTTCACGTCAGGCGAGCGGGGGCTCAAAGGGGCGCTGAGGACCGCTGAGATCAAGACCATCGTCACGGCAAGGCGGTTCATCGAACTCGGCAATCTGCAGCACCTGATCGATGCGCTCTCCCCGCATGCGCGGATCGTCTATCTGGAGGACGTGCGCGAGAAGCTCTCGCTGGTCGACAAGCTGGCGGGCGGCATCGGGCCGTTCACGCCGTGGCTGGTGCGGGCCTGGCCGCGACACCAAGCGCCAGCCGTCGTCCTTTTTACTTCTGGCACGGAAGGCGATCCCAAGGGCGTCGTTCTCAGCCACGGCAATATCCTTGCCAATGTGGAGCAGGTGCGCGCCCACATTGAGTTGTTCGACGACGACATCGTGTTCAACCCACTGCCGACCTTTCACTGCTTCGGGCTGACGGTGGGCGCGATCCTGCCGCTCATCGCGGGCGTCAAGGCGGTGTTCCACCCCACGCCGCTGCAGGCGCAAACGATCGCCAAGCGGGTGCGCGAGACCGGATCGACGATCCTGCTCTCGACGGACACGTTCATCTCGCAATACGCGCGGGCAGGCGATCAGGGTGATCTCAATTCGTTGCGGCTGGCGGTCGCTGGCGCCGAGCGCGTGCGCGACGAGACCCGCGCGCTGGTGCGCAAGAAATACGCGATCGAGATCCTCGAAGGCTATGGCGTGACAGAGGCCGCGCCTGTCGTCGCCGCGAACCAGCTCAGCGCCAATCGTCCGGGGACGGTCGGCAAATTGATGGCGAACATGGAATATCGCCTGGAGCCTGTGGAAGGCATCGCCCAAGGCGGACGGTTGTTCGTGCGCGGGCCGAACATCATGATGGGCTATATGCTTTCAGACCGGCCTGGTGAAATTCAGCCTACGGAGGATGGCTGGCACGACACCGGCGATATCGTTTCGATCGACGAGGATGGCTTCATCGCCATTCGCGGCCGCGTTAAGCGCTTCGCCAAAATCGGCGGCGAAATGGTTTCGCTCGCGGTCGTCGAAAACTGCGCCTCCGCGCTCTGGCCCGATCATCTCCACGCCGCGATCGCTATCCCCGACGGACGCAAAGGAGAACAGGTGGTGCTCCTCAGCGAATGCGCGACGGCCAACCGCGCCGACCTCGTCGGCTGGGCGCAGAACCACGGCGTGCCCGAACTCGCCGTGCCGCGAAAGATCATCCATATCGAGCAGGTGCCGCTGCTCGGGACCGGAAAGACGGATTACGGCTCTGTGATCCGGCTCTACGAGCAGGTCGCCGGCGACGCGGCCAGTGCACCCGCGCAAGCGCCGATCGAGGAATCCGCCAGTACGGGCGAGACCGAACAGACCGTGGCGAGCGAACGCGAGGTTGCGGTCGAGGAACCCAGTCTTCCGACCGGCGATGCCGAGGATTCCGAGAAGCGGGACTAGGTTCCCCGCGATCAAATATGGAGCGGGCGGCCGTACGCGGCGAGCACGCTCTCGTGCATCATCTCCGAGAGCGTGGGGTGCGGGAAGATCGTCTGCATCAACTCGGTCTCGGTCGCCTCGAGCGTCTTGGCGATGGTGAAGCCCTGGATGAGTTCGGTCACCTCGGCGCCGATCATGTGGGCGCCCAGAAGCTCGCCGGTCGCCTCGTCGAACACGGTCTTGACGAACCCTTCTGCTTCCCCAAGCGCGATCGCCTTTCCGTTGCCGATGAAGGGGAAGCGGCCGACTTTCACCTTATGCCCCGCGGCCTTTGCCTTTTCTTCCGTGAGGCCGACGCTTGCGATCTGCGGCGCGGAATAGGTGCAGCCGGGAATGTTCGCGACATTCATCGGATGCAGATCGGCCGCGCCGGCCGCGTGCTCCGCAACGATGACGCCCTCGTGCATCGCCTTGTGCGCGAGCCAGGGCGGGCCGGTCACGTCGCCCAGCGCGTAGAGGCCCGGCACGCCGGTGCGACCCCATTGGTCGACGACGATGTGGGTTTTCTCGACTTTGACGCGCAGCGTCTCGAGACCCAGATTCTCGACATTCCCGACAATGCCGATGGCAACGATCGCGTGGTCGACGTTCAGCTGACGGAGCTTTGCGTCCTTGCCCTTGATCGAGGCCTCGACGCCCTTGGGCGATGAGGCAATCGCCTCGATGCTCGCGCCGGTCAGGATCGTCATGCCCTGCTTCTCGAAGGATTTCTGCGCGAAGGCCGAGATTTCGGCGTCCTCGACGGGGAGGATCCGGTCCAACATCTCGACCACCGTCACCTCGGCGCCGAGCGTGTGATAGAAACTCGCGAATTCGATGCCGATCGCGCCCGAGCCGATCACCAGCAGCGATTTCGGCATCGCCCCCGGCACCATCGCGTGGCGATAGGTCCACACGCGCTCACCGTCGGCCTTGAGACTGGGCAGCTCGCGCGCGCGGGCGCCCGTCGCGATGACGATGGTCTTGGCGGCAATCGCGGATCTCTTGCCGTCCTTCGCGACAGAGATCTTGCCCTTGCCTTCCAGCGTCGCCGTTCCCTCGAGCACGGTGATCTTGTGCTTCTTCATGAGGAATTTGACGCCGTTCGAGAGCTGCGCGGCGACGGCGCGCGAGCGCTTGACGATCTTTTCAAGGTCGATGCGGGGCTTGTCGGCCGCGAGGCCGAATTCCTCCAGCCGATGCAGGAGATGCGCGATCTCGGAGGTGCGCAGCAGCGCCTTTGTCGGGATACAGCCCCAATTAAGGCAGATGCCGCCCAGGGCCTCGCGCTCGATGATCGCGGTCTTCATGCCCAATTGCGCGGCGCGGATGGCCGACACATATCCGCCGGGGCCGGAGCCGATCACGCAATAGTCGAATTCATCCGCCATCGGATTACAGCATCATCGTGACGGGGTCCTCGGTGAACCCCTTGAACGCGGCAAGCCATTGCGCGCCCAAGGCGCCATCGATGACGCGGTGGTCGCAAGACAGCTGCACCGTCATGATTGTCGCCATGGCGAGCGCGCCGTCCTTCACCACGGGGCGCATCTCGCCCGCGCCCACCGCCAGGATCGCGCTGTGCGGCGGGTTGATGACCGCCGTGAAATCCTTGATGCCGTACATGCCAAGATTGGAGACGGCGAAGGTTCCGCCTTCGAATTCCTGCGGCTTCAGTTTCCGGTCGCGCGCACGGGCGGCGAGGTCTTTCGCTTCCTTCGCAATCTGCGCGAGGCCCTTCGTTTCGGCCTTCGTGATGATCGGCGTGATGAGCCCGAACGGCATCGCGACGGCCATGCCGATATCGGCGTGGGCGTGCCGCAGGATCGCGGTCTCTGTCCAGCTTGCATTGACGCCCGGAACCTTCATCAGCGCGAGCGCGCTCGCGCGTATGATGAAATCGTTGACTGAGAGCTTGAAGGCGCCCTCGCCGTCCTTCGGGCTCTTCGCATTCAGCTCGCGGCGCAGTTCCAGGAGCGCATCGAGTGTGCAATCGACCGTCAGATAGTAATGCGGGATGTCGCGCTTGGCCGCCGTCAGGCGCCTCGCGATCGTGCGGCGGATATTGTCGTGCGGAATCTCTTCATAGGCGCCTTCGGGGAAGAACGCGCGCGCGTCCAGCTGCAACGACGGCGCTGGCGCGGCCGGCATCTTTGCCGGCGACGAAGGCGCGGCCTTGGCCGGCGCGGCGGCCGCCTTTGGCGCACCCTCGATGTCGGCCTTGACGATCCGACCTCCGGGACCCGAGCCGGTGAGCGCGGTCAGATCGATCCCCTTCTCCTTGGCGAGGCGCCTCGCGAGCGGCGAGACGCGCAACCGCCCGCCACTGCCCGTCGCCGATGCAGGGGCCTTCGGCGCCGCGGGCTCGTCGCTGCGTTCAGCGGCAGGCTCTTTGGCGGCGGGCGTTGGCGGCGCGGATTTCGGCGGTTCGGCCTTCGTGGCAGCGCCGTTCTCCTTCACATCCGATTTGCTCTCGCCGTCGCCCAGCAGCACCGCGATCGGTTCGTTGACCTTCACGTTTTCCGTGCCGGCCGCGACGAGGATCTTGCCGAGCGTTCCCTCATCGACGGCCTCGACCTCCATCGTCGCCTTGTCCGTCTCGATCTCGGCGATGACGTCGCCGGCTCTCACCTCGTCGCCCTCCTTGACGAGCCATTTCGTCAGCGTGCCCTCCTCCATGGTGGGCGACAGCGCGGGCATGAGGATATCAGTGGGCATGGGCCTCTATCGGTAGCAGACAGCTTTGGCCGCCGCGATGACCTCATCGAGCGCAGGCAGCGCGAGCTTTTCAAGATTGGCGGCGTAAGGCATCGGAACGTCCTTGCCGGTGACACGCATCGGCGGCGCATCCAGGAAGTCGAACGCCTGTTCGGTGACGACGGCTGCGATCTCCGAGGCGATGCCGCAGACCGGCCAGCCTTCCTCGATCGTGACGATGCGATTGGTCTTCTTCATGCTCTCGATCACCGTTTCGGTATCGAGCGGGCGCAATGTGCGCAGATCGATCACTTCCGCCTCGATGCCTTCACCGGCGAGCGCGTCGGCCGCTTCGAGCGTGATCCCCATCGTGATGGAGAAGGAGACGAGCGTTACGTGCCGGCCTTCGCGCACCACCCGCGCCTTGCCGATCGGCAGGACGTGATCCTCGAGCTTGGGCACCGGGAAAGACCGGCCGTAGCAGATCTCGTTCTCAAGGAAGATGACGGGGTTGGGATCGCGAATGGCGGCTTTCAAGAGGCCCTTCGCGTCGCTCGCGAAATAGGGCGCGATCACTTTGAGGCCTGGCACGTGCGCGTACCAGGAAGCGTAGTTCTGGCTGTGCTGGGCGGCCACGCGCGCCGCCGCGCCGTTCGGTCCGCGAAAGACGATCGGGCAGCCCATCTGACCGCCCGACATATAGAGCGTCTTGCCGGCCGAATTGATGATCTGGTCGATTGCCTGCATCGCGAAATTGAAGGTCATGAACTCGACGATCGGGCGGAGGCCCCCGAACGCCGCGCCGACGCCGAGCCCGGCGAAACCTTGCTCTGTGATCGGCGTGTCGATCACGCGACGGTCGCCGAATTCTTCCAGCAGGCCTTGCGAGATCTTGTAGGCGCCCTGGTACTGCGCAACCTCCTCGCCCATGAGGAAGACCGTGTCGTCGCGACGCATTTCCTCCGCCATCGCCTCGCGGAGCGCCTCGCGAACGGTGATCGTCACATACTCCGTTCCCGGAGGAATGTCTGGGTCTGCAGCGACCTTTGCCGGCTGAGGGGCGGGTGCGGCCTGCTGCGGCGCGGGCGTCGGTTTGTCATCGCGCTTCGGAGGCGCCTTTGTCCCGCCCCCATTCGTGCGTTGCGGTACCGTCTCGCCCTCGCCGGTCAATGTCGCGATGGGCGTATTGACCTTGACATTTTCTGTGCCGGCGGGGACGAGGATGCGCGCCAGCGTACCCTCATCCACTGCCTCCATTTCCATCGTCGCCTTATCGGTCTCGATCTCGGCAATCACGTCGCCGGCCTTCACCGAATCTCCCTCGCCCACGAGCCATTTCGAGATCGTGCCCTCCTCCATGGTGGGCGACAGCGCGGGCATGAGAATGTCGGTTGGCATCGACGTTCAGGTCCGTTAGGCGAGCCCAAAGAGGGCGAGGAAGATCATGATCGTGCCCACAATGCCGACAGCCCAAAAGAGCGGTCTCACCATGGGCACGGCAAAGAGATAAATCAGCGCGTGGCCGACACGTGAGTAGAAGAACAATTGCGATCCGAGGATCGTCGTTGCGGTCGAGATGTCGAGATGGGCCGCGAGCAGCACCAGCGGCGCAAACAGAATTAGCCCTTCACGGTGATTGTCGACCAGGCGCTTCGTGCGCGCCTGAAAGATGCTCGGCGCCTTCAAGTCGTCGCGACTATTGGCCATCGGCATGAGACCTTGCGCCAATACGCCGGCGGTCGCTTGAATCAAGACCAGCACGAAGAGCAGGGCCACGCTATAGGCCAGCATCGTCAGTTCGACGGTCATTGAAGTCTCTCCCCTCTTGTGTTGTCCGGGCTCGTTCAGGCCCGGTAAACATCACGCCAGAGTTCCTCGGCCGGTGGCTCGGGGCTCTCTTGCGCAAATTCGACAGCGCGCGCGACCTGCTCCTTGATCTTCTTGTCGAGCGCCTTGAAGTCCGCCTCCGTCGCGATCTTTCGTGCGATCAGTTTCTCGCGCAGGTGATCGATCGGGTCACGCTTTTCGCGAATGTCCTGCACTTCCTCACGCGTTCGGTATTTCGCGGGATCGGACATCGAATGTCCGCGGTAGCGATAGGTCATCATCTCAAGGATGATCGGCCCCTTGCCCTCGCGGGCATGTGCGACCGCTCCGCGGCCCGCGTCCAGCACAGTCTCGACGTCCATGCCGTCGACCTCTTCGCCGGGAATGTTGAAGCTGACGCCGCGCCGATGGAGATGCGTCTCCGAGCTTGAGCGCGCGATCGCCGTGCCCATTGCGTACTGGTTGTTCTCGATCACGTAGACGACGGGAAGCTTCCAAAGCGAGGCCATGTTGAAGCTCTCATAGACTTGGCCCTGATTGGCGGCGCCGTCGCCGAAATAGGTGAGACAGACGCGCCCGTTCTCGCGGTAACGATTGGAAAAGGCGAGGCCCGTGCCGATCGGCACCTGCGCCCCGACGATGCCGTGACCGCCGAAGAAATCTTTCTCGCGGCTGAACATGTGCATCGAGCCGCCCTTGCCCTTCGAATAGCCGCCGATCCGGCCGGTGAGCTCGGCCATCACGCCACGCGGGTCCATACCGCAGCTGAGCATATGGCCGTGATCGCGATAGGCCGTGATAACTTGATCGCCCTGCTCGATCGCGGCCTGCATGCCCACGACCACGGCCTCCTGGCCGATATAGAGGTGGCAGAAGCCGCCGATCAGCCCCATGCCGTAGAGCTGGCCGGCGCGCTCCTCGAAGCGGCGGATCAGCAGCATGCGCTCGTAGAAACCAAGGAGATCCTCCGGCGCCGCCTTCCCGGTCGGGGCCTTCGCGCTCTCGTCCTTTGCCGATTTCGCCATGCGCGACTTCTCCAGCGCTTCCCGGTGCCGAGCCAGTGCCCATGCGGGTAGAAGCGGTATCCCGATGTATCTCAAGCCGTGGGAACTGACTACCGCCGGAATGGAGGGGGCGCGCCCACTACCACTGGCTATCGAAGAAGGTGATTTCGCCGGGCGCAGAATAGCCCAACGCGCTGCGCGCCTCCTCATCCAGAAGGTCCGGATCGATGCTCTCTGCGCGCATAGAGATGACGTTGTGGGCCAGCGACTCGCGGCCGGCGACGAGCCGGGCCAGCTCCGCCTCGCGCACGCTCTTCTCCGCCGTCACGCGAATGAGGGAAAGGAGGCCGTGCTCCCCGTAAAGGCCGAAATAGCCGAAATAGAAGACGAGTGCGAGGCACGTGGCCGGAAAGGCCAAGCTCCAAAGGCGTCTTTTGCGTGCAGTTCGCGTCACCATCGTGACGAGAACAGAATCACAGAGGGATTCCAGGCGTCAAGCGGAATTGCCTCGTATCGCCCGCTAAGTGGCGCGCAGCACGTCGCGGCCAGCGTAACGTGCCTCCGCACCCAACATTTCCTCGATGCGCAGGAGCTGATTGTATTTCGCCAGGCGATCCGTCCGCGACAGCGAACCAGCCTTGATTTGCCCGCAATTCGTCGCCACCGCGAGGTCCGCGATCGTCGTGTCCTCGGTCTCGCCGGAGCGGTGCGACATCACCGCGCGATAGCCGGCACGGTGAGCCATGTCGACGGCTGCGATCGTCTCGGTGAGGGTGCCGATCTGGTTCACCTTGACGAGAACCGCGTTGCCGACGCGCCGGGTGATTCCCTCCGCAAGCCGCTTCGGGTTCGTCACGAACAGATCATCGCCGACGAGCTGAACACTGCCGCCGAGGCTCTCCGTCAGGGCCGCCCAGCCGGCCCAATCGTCCTCGGCCATGCCGTCTTCGATCGAGGCGATCGGATAGGCGGCACACAGGGACTCGTAAACCCGGACCATTTCCTGGCCGGTCAGCACCTTGCCCTCGCCTTCCAGGTGATATTTACCGTCGCGAAAGAATTCGGTCGAGGCGACATCGAGTGCGAGCGCGATATCGACGCCGGGCTTCAAGCCCGCCGTTTCGATCGCGGCCATGATGAAGTTGAGCGCGTCTTCGGCCGATTTGAGATTGGGCGCGAAGCCGCCCTCGTCGCCGACATTCGTATTGTGGCCGTCGGCCTTGAGACCCTTCTTCAGCGCGTGAAAGACTTCCGCGCCCATGCGCAGCCCCTCGGCAAAACTCTCCGCGCCGACCGGCATGATCATGAACTCCTGAAAGTCGATCGGATTGTCGGCGTGCGCGCCGCCATTGACGATGTTCATCAAGGGAACCGGCAGGACCCGCGCCGAAGCGCCGCCGAGATAGCGGTGAAGCGGCAGATCGTGCGCCGCCGCCGCGGCCTTCGCGACGGCCAGGGAAACGCCCAGGAGTGCGTTCGCGCCGAGCCGGCTCTTGTTCGGCGTGCCGTCGAGCTCGATCATCAGGCGGTCGAGCTTTGGCTGGTCCTCCGCATTCAATCCCTGGAGCGCCTCGAAGATTTCACCCTCAACGGCGGCAATCGCGTTGCGCACGCCTTTGCCGGCGTAGCGCGGCTCACCGTCCCGCAACTCGACCGCCTCGTGCGCGCCCGTCGAGGCGCCCGAGGGAACAGCCGCGCGGCCCATCGACCCATCGGCGAGGATGACATCAACCTCGACGGTCGGATTGCCCCGGCTGTCCAGAATTTCTCGGCCGATGATGTCGGTAATCGCGGTCATATGACTGATTCCATTCCTTAACCTTGACCCTCTTTAGGTCAGGCGGTCGCTCGGCTGCAAGGTAATGCTGGCGCCTCGATAAACAGCGCCGCGACGGAAAGCGCAGGGGCGCCCGTTTATGGGGTCAAGCGGCCGGAATCACGGTGCGCATAGCAGAGGATGGGTCAGATGGGTCATTCCCTCACACGATTGACGGCGTGCCTCCTTGCGGGTGTTTTCGTCGCGGCGATGGCTAGCGAGGCGAGCGCCCGCGATCGCTCCGGCTCGGGCACATGGGCCGGCAGCGGCGGGCGCAGCGGCACATGGTCGAGCCAAAGCTCAAGGGAGCCGGGATCGTTCAGCCGCTCGTCCTCAGCCACCGGATCGAACGGAAGGACGGCGACCCGCGAGGCCACGCGGAGCTGGGATCGCTCGGCCGGCACAGCCAATTCCACGATCACCCGCACCGGCCCCAACGGGAACAGCCGCACGAGTGAGCAAAGCACCACGCGCGGCGAAGACGGCAGCTATACGACCACACGCACGACCACGGGCTCGCAAGGTTACTCGGCGAGCGGATCGCGCGTCCTCACCCCCAACGGCGATGGTACAGCATCGACGAGCGGCAGCTGGTCGAACAATAGCGGGCGCAGCGTCGACTGGTCCGGCAGCCGCAGCGTCGGCGAGGACGGCGTGACGCGCTCGGGCACCTATGCGACCGGCAATGGCAGTACCGGCAGCTATACGGGCTCTACGGGACGGACCGACAATGGCTTGACGCGCAGTCAGAGCGTGACGACTGACACGGGCGCTACCTATGGCCGCGATGTCACCGGCGCCTGGGACCCGGCAACGCAAACTTACACCCGCACGATCACGACGTCCGGGCCGAACGGCGAGACGCACACGCGCTCCGGCACTGCAACGGTCGAGACCACCCCCTAAACGGCAGCGAGCCCTCCCCCCAAAGACTTGCTCCTGCCTCAGCGGCCGCGGCTCCCTTCTAGGGCGTCGCGGCCGCCCTCGTTCGGCCGAGCGCAATCTTAGGCCGGGACGAGATTGACAATCAGCACGGCGCCGACCGCGACCGGGCAGAGCGTCCGCAAGAGCCAAAGCCACAGCACGCCCAGCCAGCCGTCACCGAAGTCCGCTTCACGGGTTGCCAGTCCCGCGACCATTCCCCAGCCGACTAGAGCCGCGATCAGGATCCCGCCCAGGGGCAGGAGAATGTTCGTGCCGATGAAATCAAAGATGTCAAACCAAGTCCGCCCCTCGAACGTGGGGATGAAGCCGAGCGGGTGCACATTGGCGAACGTGCTGAAGGAGAGCGCGCAGAGGATGCCGAGACCGGCATAGACGCCCGACACCAATGCGGCGGCCTGCCAGCGCACGAAACCGCGCTCGCACATCACGGCAACTGGCACTTCCATCAGCGAGATCGCCGAGGTGAGCGCGGCAAAGAAGAGGAGCACGAAGAAGATCGTCGCGACCAGCGTTGCCGCATCGAGCGCGCCGAGCGCCACGGGCAGCGTCACGAACATGAGGCCGGGCCCGCTCGCAGGATCCAATCCATGGCCGAAGACGATTGGGAAAATCGCAAGACCCGCGAGCAGGGCGACGAGCGTGTCGGCGACGACGATCATCGCCACCGATGAGGGCAGCGGAAAACTGCGCGGCGCATAGGCGCCGAACGTCATCATTGCGCCCATGCCAACGCTGATCGAGAAGAACCCCTGCCCGATCGCCGCGAGCACGCCCTGGGCGGTCAACTCCGACCAGTCCGGGCGAAAGAGAAAATCGATCGCCGCAGCCTGATCGCCCACGCTTGCGGCGTAGATGCCGAGGCCGACAAGCGCGAGGAACAGCGTCGGCACAAGGATGAGGTTCACCCGCTCAAGGCCCGCGTGCACGCCGGCCGCCACAACAGCGAACGTCATCGCGAGGAAGGCGTTCTGATAGATTAGCACTTGGACCGGATCGGCTAGGAGGCTCGAGAACAGCGCATCGGCCGCCTCGCCCGAGATCCCCGCAAGCGCTCCGGATGCCGCGACGCCGATATAGGCGAGGACCCAGCCGGCGACGACGATGTAGAAGGCCGGGATGATCGCGGCGGCAAGAATGCCGAGCCACCCGATCGCCACCCACGCCGAGGGCCTGCCCGATTCGCGCGCGACATTGGCGGGCGCAGTGAGGACGCCACCGCCGCCCCGTCGGCCGATCACGAATTCGGCAAGCAGGATCGGCGCGATTAGAAAAAATGCCGCGAGGATATAGACGATCACGAACGCGCCGCCGCCGTTCTCGCCGGCGACATAAGAGAATCGCCAGAAATTGCCGAGCCCGACGGCCGATCCTACGGCGGCGGCCACGAAGGCGGCTCGCGATGACCATTGTTCCGTAGCACCCGTCATGCGCGCTTACCCCCTGGAATTGTTTGCGCCGGCGACTCGGCGCAGTGTGCGAGCCTATTTTACCTCGACCGACCCTGGGGGATCGAACGATGGCTCAGCAATTCGTCGCGCTCGTCATTCTTGGCGCCCTCGGCCTTTATTTCTACATGGGCCTCAGGGTTGGCAACGCCCGCGCGAAATACAACGTCCCCGCGCCCGCGACGACCGGCCATCCGCAATTCGAGCGGCTCTATCGGGTCCAGACGAACACGCTGGAATGGCTTCCGCTGTTCCTCGGCACGCTCGTTCTTTTCTCCACTTATTTAAGCGGTTGGGGCGCGGTCTTCCTTGGGCTTGTGTGGATCGCAGGCCGCTACCTCTATATGGAAGGCTATTTGGAGGCTCCCGAGCGGCGTGGGACAGGCTTTCTCATTCAGGCCGTCGCGACGGGGCTTCTTTTCCTCGGAGCCTTGATCGGGATTCTCGGGTCGCTCTTCTAGTTTTCCACGCCTTTCTTCGCGAGGCGATCGAACGCTTTCAGGTCCGACAGGAGGGCCGGAAGATCCGCGAGACGGACCATGTTCGGGCCGTCGGACGGCGCGTTGTCGGGGTCCTGATGCGTCTCCATGAAGACGGCCGCGACGCCGATCGCGACCGCGGCCCGCGCGAGGATTGGCACCATCTCGCGCTGTCCACCCGAGGTCGTGCCCTGGCCGCCGGGCTGCTGGACCGAATGGGTGGCGTCAAAGACGATCGGGCAGCCGATCGACTTCAGAACCGGCAGCGCGCGCATGTCCGAGACCAGCGTGTTGTAGCCGAAGGAGACGCCGCGTTCGGTCGCCAGGACATTGGGATTGCCTGCGTCCACAATCTTTTGGACGACGTTTTTCATGTCCCACGGCGCGAGGAACTGGCCTTTCTTCACATTGACAGCCTTGCCGGTCTCGGCGGCGGCGACGAGCAGATCGGTCTGGCGGCAGAGAAAGGCCGGGATCTGAAGCACGTCAACGGCTTGCGCGACGATCTTGCACTGCTCTCTCTCATGGATGTCCGTCAGGACCGCGAGACCTAGCGACTCGCGGATTTCAGCGAAGATCGGTAGCGCCGCCTCGAGCCCCATGCCGCGATTTGAGCCCGCGCTCGTGCGGTTCGCCTTGTCGAAGCTCGTCTTGTAGATGAGGCCGATGCCGAGCCGGCCGGTCAGCTCCTTTAGGGCTCCCGCCATTTCGAGCGCGTGGGCGCGGCTCTCGAGGGCGCAGGGTCCCGCGATCAGCGTAAAGGGCCGGTCGTTGGCGATTTCGACCGAACCGATCGTCACGACTGGATTGGGCTTCATGTGGCGCGGCGCTCCCGATGTCCGCCCGACGCTCGCCCAAGCGGGGGCAAGCGTCAACGTCAGACGAGACGGCTCTGTGTCACGGCTGCCGCGACAAAGGAAGCAAAGAGCGGGTGCGGTGCGAACGGCTTTGATTTCAGCTCGGGGTGGAACTGAACGCCGATGAACCAGGGATGGTCCGGCCGCTCGGCAATTTCGGGCAGCGTGCCGTCCGGCGACAGGCCGGAGAAGATAAGTCCTTGCTCGGCCAGCGGCCGGCGATAGGCCGGATTCACCTCGAAGCGGTGGCGGTGCCGCTCCTCGATGGTTTGGCTCCCGTAGATCTCAGCAACGCGGCTCCCTTCCGCCAGGGCTGCTGGATAGGCACCGAGGCGCATCGTGCCGCCCAGATTGTCGCCTTCCGAGCGCCGCTCGACCTCATTGCCGCGCGTCCATTCGGTCATGAGGCCGACCATGGGATGCCGGCAGGGTCCGAACTCGGTCGAGCTCGCGCCCTCAAGCCCCAGCTGGTTGCGGCCTGCCTCGATAACAGCCATCTGGAGGCCGAAGCAGATGCCGAAGAACGGCACATTGTGCGTCCGCGCGAATTCGACCGCGCGGATCATGCCCTCCGCGCCCCGCATGCCGAAGGCTCCGGGGATGAGGATGGCGTCAACGTCTTCGAGGCGCGGCAAAGCCGGGCTCTCGCCCTCAAAGCTCTCCGATTCGATCCACTCGACTGACACGTGGACATTGTTCGCGATGCCGCCATGGGCGAGCGCTTCGGCGAGTGATTTGTAGGCGTCCTTGAGGCCCGTGTATTTGCCGACGATGGCGATCTTGACTTCGCCGTCCGGATGCTTGACCCGGTCCCGGACGGTTTCCCAGCGGCTGAGATCGGGCTCAGGTGCGTCGTCCATCCCGAAGACACCGAGCACTTCGCGGTCGAAGCCCTCAGCGTGATAGGTCAGCGGCACCTCGTAGATCGTCTCCACATCGAGCGCGGGGATCACGCGGCTGGGGCGTACGTTGCAGAATTGCGCGATCTTGCGGCGCTCGCTCTCGGGGATCGGGATGTCCGAGCGGCAGAGCAAGAGGTCGGGCTGAATGCCGATGCCGCGCAGCTCTTTCACAGAATGCTGCGTGGGTTTCGTCTTCAATTCGCCGGCGCTGCGGATATAGGGAACGAGCGTCAGGTGGATGAAGCAGCTGCGGCCCGGCCCCAGCTCATAACCGAGCTGGCGGATCGCCTCGAAGAACGGCAAGCCCTCGATATCGCCGACGGTGCCGCCGATCTCACAGAGGACGAAGTCGAAGCCTTCCGTGTCCGCGCGAATGAACGTCTTGATCGCGTCGGTCACGTGCGGAATGACCTGGACGGTCGCGCCCAGATAGTCACCGCGCCGCTCGCGCTGGATGATGTCCTGATAGATCTGGCCGGTCGTGATGTTGTCGCCGCGCGTGGAGGCAACGCCCGTGAAGCGTTCGTAGTGGCCGAGGTCGAGGTCGGTCTCCGTGCCGTCGTCGGTGACGAAGACCTCGCCGTGCTGATAGGGGCTCATCGTCCCCGGATCGACGTTGAGATAAGGATCGAGCTTGCGCAGGCGAACCTTGAAGCCACGCGCTTGGAGCAACGCCCCCAGCGCGGCGCTCGCCAAACCCTTCCCCAAGGAGGACACCACGCCGCCGGTGATGAAAATAAACCGCGTCATGGGCCTCATCCATAAGCACGACGTGCGCGAGACAGCAAGCGCAGGGTTGAGCCGATCTGTCTCGCCTCAATGACCGCGAGGCCGGGGAATGGGTTAACGGCCGTGCCTCAGGGCTCGGTCGAACTCGGCGGGACGGTGGGCGGCTCCGGCGCGACGGGCGCTGTGGCAGGCGGAGCCTCCGGCGGCACCGATTCGGTGGGTGCGGCCGGTACTGCCGGCGAGGTTCCCGAATTGGTTCCCGAGAAGGGAACGAGCGGCTCAGACGGGAGAACCGGCGCCGCCGGCGCCTCGGACGGAGCGACTGGCCCATCGAGAATCGACGCCGGCTTGCGCTCAAACTCGGCGAGCAAGGTGAGTGTGATGCTCGTTGCGAAGAAACCCGCCGCCAGAAAGGCCGTCGTCCGCGTAAGCGCATTGCCCGCGCCCCGGGTCGAGAGAAGGCCGCCCAGTCCCGCGCCCGAGCCGCCACCGCCGCCCATGCCGAGCGCACCGCCTTCTGAGCGCTGCAGCAGCACGACGCCGATCAGGGCGACCGAAATGACTAGATGGATGACGAGAACGATCAACGACACGGAGGCGCCTCTCCCACGGGAGGATTGGAGCCGGGGTCTTTAGCCCATGGGCGGAAGGGATGCAAAGGGAGCCGGATACGCCTCAGTATCCGCGACCTCGATCGCGGATCTTTGAGACGGCGGCGGCCATCTCAGCAACATGATCGGATTCGGTCTGATCTGGCGACAAAGTCACCTGCACGGCGAGCGCAAGCTGCCCGACGAGCTGGACGTTCTTGGGACGCTCGACAGAGTCGACAATCGCGGTGAGCGCCTTGCTCATCGCCTGACAGAGATCAGCGACCGAGCGGTGGCCCGCATCGCCCGCACGCTGCATGAGGTCGCTCGCGAGCGAGAGGGCCTTGGCGGTATCGGCGCGCAGGAGATTCTCATCCGCGCCAGGGGCAATCCCTTCCTCAAGGAAGGTCGCGAGGATGCCG
The DNA here is from genome assembly GCA_016124385.1 of Alphaproteobacteria bacterium. Lineage (GTDB taxonomy): Bacteria > Pseudomonadota > Alphaproteobacteria > Micropepsales > Micropepsaceae > JACADY01. The sequence continues at coordinate 355,340 of WGNU01000006.1, forward strand.
AGCTGAAAACCGTCGCGCTTCATGCGCTCGAGCGCGACCTGCTTTTGCATCTTAGCGATTTCGCGCGCGGCCTGCGCATTGGCCTGCTCGGCCGTCATGTCGTCGACCGCTTTCATCTTGAGCGAATTCGGTACGTGCAGGAGTTCCGCGCTCCCCTCTCGCGAGGGATCGTTGCGGCGATCCGGGCCGATATAGTCACTGGTCACGACGAAGCCCTTGCGGGACGAAGCGTGCACGCGCAGGCGATCCTGCAATTGGCGGATCGAGAACGGGCGCATGATAAGATCGTCCGCGCCTGCGTTCAGGACCTGCTTCACAGTCGCCGCTGCGGTCTGCCACGCGGTGGCGACGATGACGAGAAACGGATTGCGGCCCAACTCAGAACGGCGAATCTTCTCGAGCAGTCCGACGATGTCCCCATCCGCGCTCGTCACCTCGCATAGGAGGACGTCGTAGTCCTGCGCCGTCAGCGCCGCTTCGAGTTCATCGAGCGCCGAGACAGAATCAATCTGGCGAAAGCCCACCGTGTGGAGGATGTTCCGCGTGCTATTCCGATTAAGGCTCACCGCGTCATAGACGAGCGCGCTGGCCTTCTCGAATCGTGGATCGGCCATGGTCCTGGCGCGGCCTCTCGTTTTCGCGGGGACCGCAATCCCCCTCACCCATCCGTAGAATGAGGGGTAAATGGTTTCAGAGCGGTTGCAGTGCCTCGACTATCTTATTGAGAGCGCTAACAATTTTAATCAAATCCGTAGCCTTGAGCGAGGCCCCGCCGATCAGCGCGCCATCGACGCCGGGAATGCCAAGGATCTCATCGGCATTGCCCGGCTTGACGCTGCCGCCATAGAGCACGCGGACGCGAGGCGCGCCGGGGACGAGATCGGCCAGCGAGGCGTGGATCGCGGCGTGCATGAGCCGGATCTGCTCGGCCGTCGGGGTCCGGCCCGTGCCGATCGCCCAGACAGGCTCATAGGCAATGACCAAGCGCGCGGGGTCCATCGGCGCGGGCAGTGACCCGTTCAACTGGCGCACGACGACGTCGATCTCCCAACCAGCGTCGCGTTCGGCCTCGGTCTCGCCGACGCAGACGATGGGCGTGAGGCCGGCGCTCAGGGCGGCGATCGCCTTCGCACGCACTACGTCGTCATGCTCTCCGTGATCGGCGCGGCGCTCGGAGTGACCAATGATGACGAAGCGCGCGCCCGCGTCCTTCAGCATCGCGGCGCTGATGTCGCCTGTATGAGCGCCCGCCTGCGCGGCGTGGCAATCCTGCGCGCCCAGGATAACCCGGCTCCCCTTCAGCGCGTCGGCCATCGCCATCAGGAGCGTCGCGGGCGGACAGAGCGCAACCTCTCCCTTCGGCGCGCCCTTGCCCGCGAGCGCCTTGGCGACCGCGCGCGCCTCCTTCAGATCGGCGCGCAGGCCATTCATCTTCCAATTGCCGGCGATCAGCGGCGGGAGCCGCGCTTCTTTTGGGGCCTTCGTTGCCGGCACCTTCTTTGACGGCTTGGCCTTGGCGGTGGCCTTTACCATGGTGGCTGGCACCTTCGCCGCCTTGGTCTTTTGGGCTTGTCGCGCTCCAGCCGTGGCCGGCATTTTCTTTGCGGATCTGGCGGGAGTTTTCTTGGGGGCTTTGGGCATCGGCGAGCGTTGTTTCTGTGTCCGGGCAACGACGGGGCCAAGGCGCATAGCAGATCGATCGGCGCGCCGAAAGACGCGGCCGCCTCCCTTGCTGGCCCGGCGCCTCGTTTCTATGATGCGCGCCCTTTACTCCTCGGCTGGTGCCTTATAACGCCGGCCGGCAACCGGGCGCCTTTCGATGCTTGAATCCATTCGCGAGATGTCGAAGGGCTGGGTGGCGGCCGTCTTTATCGGCCTGCTGGTCATGTCGTTTGCGATCTGGGGTATCACCGACGTTTTCCGCATGGGCGGGACGACGCCGGTGGCGACGATCGGCAATGTCGAAATCTCCCAGCAAGCCCTGGTCACGGAATTTCAGCGGCGGCTGCGCGCGTTCTCGCAGCGCGGCGGCTTCGAACTGACAAGCGAGCAAGCCCGCGTACTGGGCTTCGACCAGCAGGTGCTAAGGGAGCTCGTGCAGGAAGCGGCCGTCACACAGAAGCTCGAGGATGTCGGCCTGCTGGTGGGCGACGAGCAGATCCGCCGCGACATCTTTGCCCTGCCCGCGTTCCAAGGCATCACCGGAACGTTCGACCGCGGCAAGTTCTTGAGCATCCTCAATGGCCAGAATCTTTCCGAGGACGCCTTCATTGCGCTGATGCGCCGGGACATCGCCGCGCGCACCTTCACCGAGGCGGCGCTCGGCGACCTCAAGCCGCCGGCCGGGCTCGCCGACGCGCTCACCGCTTATGCCAATGAGCGACGCACGGTCGACTATTTCGTCCTGACCGCCGCCAACGTGCCGGCCATTCCCGTTCCAAACGACGAGGCCCTCACGTCTTTCATCCAGGCCCATCCCGCCGCCTTCACCGCGCCCGAGCGACGCTCGGCCACGATCGTCCTGATCGCGCCCGAAGAGCTCGCCAAAGGGATCACCGTCGGCGCGGAGGAGCTGCAGGCGACCTACGACGCGCGGCGATCGACGTACGTGACGCCCGAGACGCGCGTCGTCGAGCAGATCCGCTTTCCCGGCGAGAGCGAGGCGGCGGCGGCACGCGCCAAGATCGATGCTGGCACGTCCTTCATCGACATCGCGCGCGAGGCCGGCTTTACCGAACAGGACATTGCGCTTGGCGACGTCTCCGCCGGCGATCCCACGCTGCCGGCAGACGCCTTCACGCTCGCCGTCGGCGAGGTGAGCAAGCCCCTCGAGGGGCCATTTGGCTGGGTACTCTTGCGGGTGGTCAGCGTCACGCCGGGCACGTCGCGGAGCTTCGAGGACGTTCGGGCCGAACTGGCAAAGGAGCTGGCGCTTTCGCGCGCGGTGGATGAAGCCTACGACCTGTCCGATCGCCTGGAAGACGGCCTCGCTAGCGGACAGACGCTTACCGAGGCCGCGGCCGCGCTCGGCCTTCAACCGGTCACCGTGAGCAACATCGATGCGACCGGCAAGACGCCGGACGGAACGATGGTCCCTCGCATCGAGGGTGAGCCGGAGATTGTCGCCGCCGTCTTCGCAGCCGAAGCTGGCCAGGAGACCGACCTGGCGACGACCGAAACCCGGACACAATACATGCTCCGCGTCGAGGGCGTCGTTCCGGCCGCCCTCCGCCCGCTCGATGAGGTGCGCGATGACGCGATCGCCGCCTATGCGGCGACCCAGCGCAACCTCGCGCTGCGCAAGCTCGCTAACGATCTGGCAGCGAGCGCCAACAAGGGCACACTGCTCTCGCTTCTTGCCGCCAACATGAATACGGAAGTGCAGACCTCAGGCGCCTTTAGCCGTGACAGGGCGCCAGACGGTTTCGCGCCGACGAGCGCAACCAGCCTCTTTGCCCTTGCGCCTGCCCAGGCGATCGCGGTGCCGGGCGCTGACCCCGACACCGCAATCGTCGCGCGCCTCGCCGATATCTCCCAGGCGAGCGGCGAGGAGGCCGCCGCGCCCGCCGACATCGCGGATCGGCTCGCTGGCGCGATCGCCCGCGATCTCACCGCCGCGATCGGTACCGCTGCCGAAGACGACGTCGGCGTGGAGATCAATCCGCAGGCTGTCGAGCGCGCGCTCGGCACCGGCTCGTAGTGTCGCGGTTCGCCGTGACCCTGCTCCCCGCTTTCGATGCCTTCGCAGAACGCTACGAGCGCGGCGAGCCGTGCGTGCTCTGGACGCGCTCGATCGCCGATCTCGATACGCCCGTCTCCGCGATGCTGAAGCTCGCCGGGCCGCAACGCATGAGCTTTCTGCTCGAGAGCGTGCAAGGCGGCGAGACACGCGGGCGTTATTCGATCATCGGGATGAAGCCCGACCTTTTATGGCGGTGCCGCGAGGGCAAGCCCGAGATCAACCGCTCGGCGCGGTTCGACCTGCACGCCTTCGAACCCGACCAGGGCGACGCGCTCGGCGCGCTTCGCCGGCTCATTTCTTCGATCCGGATGAGCCTTCCCGCCGACGTACCGCCCATGGCGGTCGGTCTCTTCGGCTATCTCGGCTATGACATGGTGCGGCTGATCGAGCCGATTGGCGAGGCGAAGCCGGATTCCCTGAACCTGCCCGACGCGCTCTTGATGCGCCCAACGATCACGGCCGTCTTCGATTCGGTGAAGAACGAGATCATCATCGTCACGCCGGTGTGGCCCGAAAGCGGCATCAGCGCGCGCGCCGCCTATGCGCGGGCGGGCGAGCGGCTATCGGATGCGCTCGCCGATCTCCATCGGCCGTTGCCGGCAGTGGCGGCGCCCACCGATCTGCCGCCGTCGGGCGAGCCTCAATCCAATACGACGCATGCGGACTATCTGGCGATGGTCGAGCGCTGCAAGGAGTATATCCGCGCGGGCGATGCCTTTCAGATCGTGCCAAGCCAGCGCTTCCGCACACCCTTCCCACTCCCCCCGTTTGCGCTCTATCGCACGCTGCGGCGGATCAATCCCTCGCCCTTTCTCTATTTCCTCGACCTCGACACGTTCTCCGTCGTTGGGTCATCACCCGAGATCCTCGTCCGGCTGCGCGACAAGCACGTCACCATTCGCCCGATCGCGGGCACGCGCCCGCGCGGCGCGACACCGGAGGAAGATGCCGCGCTCGCGACCGAACTGCTTGCCGACCCCAAGGAGCGCGCCGAACATCTCATGCTGGTCGACCTCGGGCGCAACGATGTCGGACGCGTCGCCAAGATTGGCAGTGTCAAGGTCGTCGAGCAGTATTCGATCGAGCGTTACAGCCACGTGATGCATATCGTCAGCCACGTGGACGGCGAGATCGACCCGCTCCACGACGCCCTCGACGCACTGCTGGCCGGGTTTCCGGCGGGGACGCTCTCAGGCGCGCCCAAGGTGCGCGCGATGCAGATCATTAACGAGCTGGAGCGCGAGAAGCGCGGGCTCTATGCGGGCGGCGTCGGGTATTTCGCAGCCGACGGATCGATGGATACCTGCATCGTGCTGCGCACCGCCGTCATCAAAGACGGGACGATGTATGTCCAGGCGGGCGGCGGGGTCGTCGCCGACAGCGATCCCGAATCCGAGTTCCAGGAGACGGTCAACAAGGCGAAGGCACTCTTTCGCGCTGCCGCCGAGGCGATCGCGATGGCGGGCGAGCCCTCACGGGGCCAATGAAGCGACACCCAGATCGCGCACCTCGATGAGACCGCTCAGCGTCACGAAGCGGAATCCCCGGCGCGAAGCGTAGGGCATCCAGGCGCGTAAGGCGGCGAGCGTCTGACGATGGGGATGGCCGATGGCAATCGCATAGCCCTGCTCCAGGGCGCGATTCTCGGTCTCAAGTAGCCGGGCAAAGACCTGCGGAAGCGTGCGGACATTGTCGAGAAACACGTCGCGGGTGAGCGCGGGCATCTCGGCCGCGCGGGCCGCCGTAGCCGCAACGCTTCCGTTCGCCGTGCGCGAATCGAGGAAAAATTTCGCGCGCGCGGCGAGCAGCGGCATCAGGCGCGCCATCGCCGCGTTATCCTGCGTGAGTTTGCTGCCCATGTGATTGTTGACGCCGATGGCGCCCGGCACGCGCGCGAAACTCCAGACGACACGCCGCGTGATTTCGGCTTGCGATTGGCCGCCGCGGATTGCCATGGGTCCCGGATTGTCGCTGCCAAGCGGCTCCATCGGCAGATGGACGATCACTTCCTGGCGGCGTGCCTGCGCGCTTCTGGCAATGGTCTGCGCATGGGGTGCGGCCGGGAGGATCGCGAGCGTCACCTTGCCGGGCAGCGCCATCGCGCGATCCGCGGCAGCAAGCTCGAAACCCACATCGTCGATGACGATTGCGATCTGTGGGCCGGCGAGCGGCTTTGCGTGCAGAATCGGCGCGCCCCGCACGGCGCCTTCCTGGAGGCCCGAGCGCGCCGGACCAGACGTCGGCGCCGTCTCGACTATTGGCGCCTTCCGGCTGCCAGCGCGCCGCTGAGCCCGCACACCCAACGCGTCATCGATTCCGACGCCGCGTAGCACGGGAAAGAGCACGACCGGCCGGCGGCCATCGCCAGCGGGCAGCGAGATCGGCATCGTCGAGATCGCATCATAGTAATCGGGCGCGTTCGCAGGCAGCGCATCGGGCGCTCCGGCGCGCATCTGCGCGGCGAGCCCCGTACCAAGCCCCAGGCCGATGGTCAGGGCAGCCAGAAAAATAAGCGCGGGCTTAAGCATAGTGTCGCCCGCTCCTAGCGCGATTCGGGCCTTGCCTGCCAAAGGAGTGGGCGCAAGCCGCCTTGACGCGCGGGAGGGAGCGTTGCTTGAGTGCCCTTTGATCCCAAGACGGCTCACGCGCCCTGGAGGCGCCCTTGATCACGCTCATCGATAACTACGACAGCTTCACTTACAACCTCGTCCATTATCTGGGCGAACTGGGCGCGGACGTCGTCGTGCACCGCAACGATCAGATCGGCGTCGGCCAGGTGCTGGGCGCCAAGCCCGAGGCGATCGTGATTTCGCCGGGCCCGTGCGACCCGGACCGGGCCGGCATCTGCCTTGAGCTCATCGCGGCGGCCGGCGCAAACGTGCCGATCCTCGGCGTCTGCCTCGGTCATCAGGCGATCGGCCAGGCCTATGGCGGTAAGATCGTGCGGGCGCCCGAGCCGATGCACGGCAAGATCAGCCAGATTCGCCACGACGGTACGGGCGTCTTCAAAGACTTACCGTCGCCGTTTGAAGCAACGCGTTATCATAGTCTCATCGTCGAGCGAGCGAGCGTGCCGCATGATTTCGAGGTGACCGCCGAAACGGATGGCCTCGTCATGGGGATGCAGCATCGCTCCGCGCCCCTTTTCGGCGTGCAGTTCCACCCCGAGAGCATTGCGACCGCCCACGGACATCGACTTCTTGAGAACTTCCTCACCCTCGCGGGCGTTAAGCGCACGGTGACGGCATGAGCGATGCCGCGACGCTGCAGCCCCAGCTCGCCAAGCTCATCGCCGGCGAACGGCTGACGCTGCCGGAGGCCAAGCAGGCCTTCATGCTGATGATGTGCGGGGCGGTGAGCGAAGCGCAAACGGCCGCGTTCCTGACCGCGCTTCGCCTGCGCGGTGAGACTGTCGAGGTCATCACGGCGGGCGCGCAGGTTTTGCGCGCCCAAGCAACGCCTGTCGTCGCACCTCCCGGCACGCTCGATACGTGCGGGACGGGTGGCGACGGCGCGGGCACCTTCAACATCTCGACCGCCGTCGCGCTCGTCGTCGCGGCCTGCGGCGTCACCGTCGCAAAGCATGGCAACCGCGCCGCCTCGTCGAAATCGGGCACGGCCGACGTGCTGCAGCGGCTCGGCGTCAAGATCGACCTGACACCCGACGCCGCGCAACGTTGCCTCGACAAGGCAGGGATCGCCTTTCTCTTCGCCCCCACGTTCCATGCTGCGATGAAGCATGTCGGCCCGATCCGCCGGGAGCTCGGCTTTCCGACCGTCTTCAATCTGCTAGGGCCCCTCGCCAATCCCGCCTCGACGAAGCGCCAGCTGATCGGCGTTTTCGCAAAGCAATGGGTGCAGCCCTTCGCCGACGTGCTGACGCGGCTCGGCAGCGAGCGTGCCTGGGTCGTGCACGGGACGGATGGGCTCGATGAGATCACGACGACGAGCGAGAGTTTCGTAGCGGAATTAAGGGACGGGGCCGTTCGCACTTTCACCGTCGCGCCGGAAGATGCGGGGCTGGCGCGTGCCACGCCGTCGAGCCTTCGTGGCGGCGACCCCGAGACGAACGCGGCCGCCCTTCAGGGTCTCCTGCGCGGCGAGAAGTCACCCTATCGCGATATCGTAGTCCTCAATTCCGCGGCCGCGCTCATCGTCGCGGACAAGGCAGGCGACCTCAAGTCGGGCGCCGCTCAGGCAATCGATGCCATCGATTCCGGGCGGGCATCGCGGGTTCTTGAGAAACTAATTGAAGCATCGAACGCATGAGCATTCTTGGCGAGATCGCCGCCTATAAGCGGCTGGAGATCGCGGCGGCCAAGGCGGCCGTGCCGGCGGCAACGCTCCAGGCGCGCGTGGCTGACCTTCCACCGCCGCGCGGATTTGCGCGAGCGCTGACGGCGGCGGCCGAGGCCAAGGGCTTCGGTCTTATCTGCGAGATTAAGCGAGCAAGTCCTTCCAAAGGTTTGATTCGGGTGGATTTTCACCCACACTCCCTTGCCAAGGCCTATGCCGCCGGAGGAGCGACCTGTCTTTCGGTCCTGACCGATACGCCGTCGTTCCAGGGTTCGCCGGACCATTTGCGCGAGGCCCGCGCGGCGTGCGCGCTGCCGATCCTGCGGAAGGATTTTCTGTTCGATCCCTACCAAGTGCTCGAAGCGCGGGCCTGGGGTGCCGACTGCATCCTCATCATCCTCGCGGCCGTTACCGACGAAGAGGCCATCTCGCTCGAACAAGCAGCCTTTTCCATGGGCTTGGACGTCCTTCTAGAAGTCCATGATGAGGTTGAGCTGGCGCGCGCCCTTCGCCTCAAGAGCCCGCTCATCGGCATCAACAACCGGAACCTGAAGACCTTCGAAACGCGCCTCGAGACGACCGAGACTCTCGCCCAGCTCGTTCCCGCCGACCGCTTGATCGTCAGCGAAAGCGGTCTGGCGACGCCCGGCGACCTGACGCGCCTGGTAGCAGCGGGCGCCCGGGCCTTCCTTGTCGGTGAGGCCTTGATGCGGGCAGAGGATGTCGCGGCCGCCACGCGCTCATTGGTCGCGGAAGCCCACGCGGCGGCGCCCACGCCATGAGCCAGCTCACTCATCTCAATCCTGACGGCGAGGCGCGGATGGTCGATGTCGGCCACAAGGAGCCCAGCGAGCGACGCGCGATCGCGGAGGGGCGCGTCGCGCTTACGGCGCCGACACTCGCTCTTATCCGCGACGGCGCGCTTCCCAAGGGCGACGTGCTTGCGACCGCACGCATCGCCGGCATCATGGCGGCGAAGCGGACCGCCGATCTGATCCCGCTCTGCCATCCGCTGGCCCTCACCTCGGTCGCCGTCGATCTCACGGTCGAAGAGACGAGCGTGCGGATCACCGCGACAGTCAAGACGTATGGCGTGACGGGCGTCGAGATGGAGGCGCTCACCGCCGTCAGCGTCGCCGCACTCGCTCTCTACGACATGGTGAAGGCCGTCGAGCGCGAAGCCGTGATCGAGAGCATCACTCTCATTGAGAAGACCGGCGGTAAATCCGGGGCCTTCCGAGCAGTCGCCGCCCAGCAGGCGCAAGCAGCGCCCCGCAGGCGCACCGCGCCACGCACGCTGATGGATCCCGCCGCCGTGCCGGTCAGGCCAGCAAACGATGATGCGCGGCGCGAACATTTCCGCAGCTATCTTGCATCTCACCGCGTCCAGGTGCTGGCCCTCGCCAAAAGTGCCGGCCTCGCCCCCGGCCTCGTCTACGGCTATCTCCACGGCCGCACACGGCGCCTCCCCGCCGATGCCGAAGCCGCCCTTGCCAGCGCGGCCAAAACGAGCCCCGAAGCGCTCTTCGGGAGCCGCGACGATGCTCAGCGTCGCTGAAGCGCATCGCCGGATCATCGCGTCCCTCAGCCCGCTCGGCACCGAAAGCATCGCGCTCGCAGAGGCCGCGGGCCGGGTGCTGCGCGAGGATGTGCACGCCCGGCACGATCAGCCGCCCGGCGATCTCTCGGCCATGGACGGCTACGCCCTAAACGGGGCGGATGCCGCGAGGCTTCCCGTGCGCCTCCCCATCGCCATCGAGATCCCGGCGGGTCGCTTGGCGCCCCGACCACTGGCGCGCGGTGAGGCCGCTCGGATCTTCACCGGCGCGGCTCTCCCCGAGGGGGCCGATACCATCGTCATTCAGGAGAACACGACGCGCGACGGTGATGCCGTCATCATTCAATCGGGAGCAACGCCCGGCCGCCACATTCGACGCCGGGGCCTCGATTTTTCAGAGGGTGGTCGCATTCTGGCAGCGCCGCGGCGGCTGTCAGCGTCCGACCTGGCGCTGGCCGCGAGTGCAGGAGCGACACGCCTCGTTGTTGGGCGCAAGCCCCGGGTCGCGATTCTGGCAACGGGCGATGAACTCGTTCCCCCGGGCGCAACGCCCGGCCCCGGGCAGATCGTCGCCGCATCGGGCGTTGGCGTCGCGGCGATCCTTCAGGAAGCGGGAGCCGCCGTCATAGACCTTGGAATCGCCCCCGACCGGGCGGAGGCCATCGCCGCGGCGGCCTCGCACGCCCGGGGCGCAGACCTCCTCGTTACCCTCGGTGGGGCGTCGGTCGGCGATCACGACCTCATCAAGAGCGCCCTTGCGCCGATGGGCCTTGCGATCGACTTCTGGAAGATCGCCCTCAGACCCGGAAAGCCGCTTATTTTCGGGAATTTAAACGGCCTTCCTCTCATCGGACTTCCGGGTAATCCGGTCTCAAGCCTCGTTTGCGCCCTGCTTTTCGGCGGGCCGGCGGTCGGACTTCTGCAGGGCCTCGCAGGCGATCCGCCGGCGGTCACTCCCGTTCGCGCCGGCATCACCCTCCCAGCCAATGACGGCCGGGCAGATTATCTGCGCGCCTCTTTGCAGGATATGCCGGGCGATCTGCCGCTTGCCACGCCCTTTCCCGTGCAGGACAGCTCAATGCTGAGCACGCTTTCCGCCTCGGATTGCCTCGTCATCCGGCCGCCCCACGCGCCGAAAGTACCTGTCGGGGAGATCGTGCCGGCGCATCGACTGCGGGTGTGAGATTTGCGCAATCGGGGGTTGACGGGTCTCTAGAACTAAACTAGAACACTCGCCCATGTTGCAGTTTTGTTCGAACCGCAGGGGGCGCCAATGCTGACGCGCAAGCAATATGAACTTCTCACGTTCATCCATCAGCGCGTGCGGGAAACCGGCGTTCCACCGTCTTTTGATGAAATGAAGGACGCGCTTGATCTCAAATCGAAATCGGGCATCCACCGCCTCATCACGGCACTTGAAGAACGCGGTTTCGTGCGACGTCTGCCGCACCGGGCGCGCGCGCTCGAGGTCCTGCGCTTGCCCGAAAATTCGGGTCAGGCCGCGGCCCACCAGGCCCGCCAGCGCACCACGGGCTTTCAGCCGAGCGTCATCGATGCGCAAGGCCGCCGCGAGGCGCGCGCGCCTGCGCCCCGCGCGGCGGAGCTGCCGTCCGGCCAAACTGTCGTTCCGATGGTCGGGCGGATCGCGGCGGGCACGCCAATCGAAGCGCTGCAGCAGCCGCTCGACCAAGTTTCGGTGCCGCCGGGTCTTCTCGGCGGATCGGGGCGCGAGCATTTTGCGCTCGAGGTGGTCGGCGATTCGATGATCAACGCGGGCATCCTTGAGGGCGACACCGTTCTGGTGGAGCGCTGCGAGACCGCACAGAACGGCGACATCGTGGTCGCGCTGGTCGACAATCAGGAGGCCACGCTCAAGCGCATCCGCCGCCGTGCCGATTCGATCGCGCTCGAAGCGGCGAACCCCGCCTATGAGACGCGCATCTTCCCGGCCGATCGCGTCGCCGTGCAGGGCCGCCTCGTCGGATTGATGCGACGCTACTAGCGCGCGCCGGCGCTCCAGGGCCGATTGCCCTGCTGCGCTGCAACGTCGGTGCGCGCGATTCCTTCTTGGGTCAGCCAGAGTCCGGTCGCCCCGCGCGCGGCGAGTTCCCCGCGATCGATGACAAGCTCGGCCGTCGAGCATGACCAGCTCACCGGCGCCGCCAGGACAATCTCTGCATCGGGGCAGCGCGCGTCCGCCTCGATGGCCGCGCCGTCCCGAATGAGGGCGATCCGCCAGACGCGGCCGGCGCGCATGGTCTCGAAGCGGCAGGCCGTCGCGTCGCACGCAGCGGGCACTACGGCTTCGGCCGGCGAGCGGGAATCCCCATCGGCCCGGAGCCAGAGTTCGGCGTCGAAGCCCGGCGTACGGCGCAGCAGAGCGTAGGCGCCGTCGGCGTCGCGGAGCGCGAGATTGGTCCCATCGGCATTTACGAGGAGATCCGGCGGTTCATGCCGCCAGGCAACCGCCAGCCCCACAAGCAACAGCGCCAAGCCAAAGAGCCGGATGGGCGTACGCCAGATGACGAGCCACAACCCGCCAAAGACGGTGAGGAGGAGCGCGCTGATCGGCCAGGCCGGCGCGTGGGTGACGGCGCCCGGCCACGCCACAGTCCAATGGGCGATCGCGAGGATGGCTTCGATCCCCTGGCCCATCACGAAGAGAGGCGGTTCGGCGAGGCCGAGCGGCAGGGCCATCGCCGCCACGACGCCCGCCGGCATGACGAGGAGGCCCACGACCGGCGTTGCAGCCATATTCGCCGCAAGGCCATAAGTGGCGAACCGCGCGAAATGGAAGCCGGAAAAAGGCGCTGTTGCGAGCCCGGCGACGAGGCTCGTCAGGGCGGCGCCCAGGACGTACTGAGCAAGGTTACCGACAAGGCCGGCCGGAGCGCGGTCGGCGCCGCCGCGCGCGCGCCAACGCTCGCGCGTTTCCCAGGCGGCGACGATCGCAGCAACCGCGGCGAAGGACATCTGAAAGCTCGGGTCGATGAGGCTCTCGGGCATCGCTAGGAGGATGAAGAGCGCCGAGACGGCGACGACTCGCAGCGAGATCGCTGGGCGGTCCGCGAGGACTGCCGTCAACATCAGCGCGGTCATGATGAAGGAACGGAGCGTCGGCACGGCGGCGCCCGAGAGCGCAAGGTAGGCCGCGCCACCCAAGAGGGCTAGTACCGCAGCGATCTTCTTCGTCGGCCATCTGAGCGCAACCGTGGGCAAGAGCGCCAACGCCATGCGGCAGGCCGCGAAGATGCCAAGCGCCACCATCGCCATGTGCAGACCGGAGATCGAGAGCAGATGCGCGAGGCTCGATCCCCGCAGCGCCTCGAGATCTTCCGGCGCGATGTAGCTGCGGTCGCCGGTGATGAGAGCGGCCGCGATCGCTCCCTCGCTGCCGGCGAGCTCCGCCCGAATGCGCCGCGCCATCCAGAGGCGGACGGCATCGATCTGCCGCGACACGAAGGTGCCCAGATCCGCGACATCCGCGGGACCGAGGCGCTCGATCGCACCATAGACGAAGCCGGTGGCGCCGACCGCGTCGAAATAGGCGGCCCTCGCGAAATCATAGCCGTCGGGCACGACTGGAGGCGACGGCGGGCGAAGCCGCGCGCGGAAGCGAAGCCGATCGCCCGGCCAGAGATTCTCCGTCGATGCGCGAGTCGATACGCGCAGCCGGGCCGGAAGGCGTGCAGGTGCGATCCCCCCGATGCTCTCCGGGGCAATGATGAGGCGGACGGCACTTTCAGAACTCTCGATCGAGGCAAGCCGGCCGGTCACCGCCACATAGTCCCGCTCACCATCAAGGATTGGCGCCGCGCGGCTCTCCGCACGCCAGAGCGCAGCCGTCACTCCGAGCGCGACCAGGAAGATCGCAACCGCGATCGATCGCAAGGCCGCGCGCTCCCAGAGGAGAAGCGCTGCGGCAAGAGAGAGCGCGAGCGTCGCCGGCCCCACCCAGAGGGCGGGCTCCTCGGGCGCCGCGAAATAAAGACCGATGCCGAGGCCGACCGCCACCGGCGACCACAGGATGAGCCGGTCGGTCTCGGCCTGCCACCATGCTGAAAGTTGCTGGATCGCCGTCCCCAGGCCAGCCTGCAGCCGGACGCGCCATCGCCGGATGGTCCGCTCGGCCTCCGGCATCGCGGGCGGACCGATGAACGGTTCTGCAATCGCAGCCGGCTCGGGGCTCACCGGAGGGCGCGTCCCGCGGCGCCGCGATCGCGGGTCGCGCCGCGCCAGCTATGCGTGGTAAGAGCGGGACGCTTCGTCACACCGTTCCCCTCATTTGTGTAAGATCATGGCCTCGCCGACCCCTTGCGTCACTCGCTTTGCGCCCTCGCCGACCGGCTTCCTCCATATTGGCGGCGCGCGGACGGCGCTCTTCAACTGGCTCTACGCGCGCCATCACGGCGGGATATTCCGGCTGCGGATCGAGGACACGGATCGCGAGCGCTCGACCGAGGCGGCGATCGCGGCGATCCTTCAGGGGCTCGACTGGCTGGGTCTGCACCACGACGCGGAGGTGGTCCACCAATTCGCCCGCGCGCCGCGCCACCGCGCCGTGGCCGATGAGCTCTTGGCCGCCGGCAAGGCCTATCGCTGCTATGCGAGCGCCGCCGAGCTCGATGCCATGCGCGCGGCCCAGAAGGAGGCCGGTCAGCCGATCCGCTATGACGGGCGCTGGCGCGACCGCGACCCCGCCGAGGCGCCGGCGGGCGCCCCCTTCGTCGTGCGGATCAAGGCCGCGCAAACGGGGGAAACGATCATCGCGGATCAGGTGCAGGGGGACGTGCGGTTCGCCAACGCGGTGCTCGATGATTTCGTGCTGCTGCGCTCCGACGGCACGCCAACCTATATGCTCTCGGTCGTCGTCGATGATCACGACATGGGGATCACGCACGTGATCCGGGGCGATGATCATCTCACGAACGCGGCACGGCAGCGCCAGATCATCGATGCGATGGGGTGGCCGGTTCCCGTCTACGCACATTTGCCAATGTTGCACGGCGAGGATGGCGCGAAGCTTTCCAAGCGCCACGGCGCGCTCGGCATCCATGAATACGAGGCGCTCGGCTATTTGCCGGAGGCGATGCGGAACTATCTCCTTCGCCTCGGCTGGAGCCATGGCGATGACGAAGTGATTTCGACCGAACAGGCAATCGCGTGGTTCAATCTGGAGAATGTCGGGCGAAGCCCCGCGCGTGTCGACCTTAAGAAACTCGAAAGCCTCAACGCCCACTACATGCGCGAGGCGGACGATACGCGCCTTGCCGACATCGTTCTGGGCCTGCGTGCGCAGGCCGGCGAGACGCCGGCATCAGAGGCGGCGCGCGCGATGCTCATCCGTGCGATGCCAGGTCTAAAGGCGCGCGCGCGAACCCTCACGGAATTGCGGGAGAGTGCGGGCTTCCTCTTCGCGGTACGCCCGATCACGCTGGAGCCGAAGGCCGACGCGCTTCTCAACCCAACGGCGCGCGAACGTCTGGGCGCTCTGCGCGACACACTCGCGAGCAGCGACTGGAATGCGGAGAGCCTTGAAGCGGCCGTCCGCGCTTTCGTCGAGCGCGAAGGGATCAAACTCGGCGACATCGCACAGCCGCTTCGCGCGGCGCTCACGGGGCGGATGACATCGCCGCCCGTCTTCGACGTCCTTGCGGTCCTTGGACCCGAGGAAGCCCTCGCGCGAATCGACGACCGAAGACTGCCTAGTGAATAAGCAGTGCTGTCGTGTGATGACGACGGCACCATCGCCGGGCTATAATTCAACTAATGGGAATCCGTCCTTCCTCCCCGATCGACGGCATCCATCTCGAGCAAACGAGGTTCTCCATGACGACGTCGGTCCCGACCAGCCAGCAACGCCCCGGCACGCCCTCCGGCACTGCGACCGTGAATTATCAGGGTAAGAGCATTGAGCTGCCGGTCTTGCGAGGGAGCGTTGGGCCGGAAGTCATCGACATCCGCAAGCTCTATGGTGAGACCGGCGCGTTCACATACGATCCGGGTTTCACCTCGACAGCCTCGTGCGAGTCCTCGATCACCTATATCGACGGCGATGAGGGCATTCTCCTTTATCGTGGGTATCCCATCGAGCAGCTCGCCGAACATGGCGACTTTCTGGAGACCTGCTATCTCCTGCTCTATGGCGACCTGCCAAACGCCACGCAAATGAAGGAGTTCGACCGCGCCATCACCTATCACACGATGGTGCACGAGCAGATCAACTACTTCTTCCGGGGGTTCCGGCGCGACGCGCATCCGATGGCGGTGATGGTGGGAACAGTCGGCGCGCTCTCGGCCTTCTATCACGACTCCACCGACATCAACGATCCGCACCAGCGCATGGTGGCGAGCTTCCGCATGATCGCGAAAATGCCGACGATCGCTGCGATGGCTTACAAGTACACGATCGGCCAGCCATTCGTTTATCCGCGCAACGATCTTGGCTATGCGGAGAACTTCCTGCGCATGTGCTTCGCGGTGCCGGCGGAAGACTACAAGGCAAGCCCCGTGCTCAGCCGAGCGCTTGAGCGGATCTTCATCCTCCATGCCGACCACGAGCAGAACGCATCGACCTCGACTGTGCGGCTCGCGGGCTCATCGGGCGCCAATCCCTTTGCCTGCATCGCGGCCGGCATCGCATGCCTCTGGGGGCCTGCGCATGGCGGCGCGAACGAAGCCGCGCTGACGATGCTCGAGGAGATCGGCTCGGTCGACCGGATCCCCGAATTCATCGCCCGCGCGAAGGACAAGAACGATCCCTTCCGCCTGATGGGCTTTGGCCACCGCGTCTACAAGAACTACGACCCGCGCGCGAAGGTGATGCAGAAAACCTCGCACGAGGTGCTCGACGAGCTTGGTATCAAGAACGATCCGCTGCTTGCGGTCGCGATGGAGCTGGAGAAGATCGCCCTCCACGACGATTATTTCGTCGAGAAAAAGCTCTACCCGAATATCGACTTCTACTCGGGCATCACACTGCGCGCGCTGGGCTTTCCAACGACGATGTTTACTGCGTTGTTCGCGCTGGCGCGGACCGTCGGCTGGATCGCCCAGTGGACCGAGATGATCGAGGACCCTGCACAGAAGATCGGCCGCCCGAGGCAGCTTTACACGGGCGCGGCGCGGCGCGAGTATGTCCCTCTCAACAAGCGCGGTTAACAGCGCCGAACATGTGAGGGCCCATGTGGGGGGACCGGGGTGACACGATCGCGGCGGCCGTGCGGCCGCTCAAGCGGTCCACGGCGCCAGTGCGCACGTTGCGAACCTATGCGCTCGTGCGAACAGGCGATGAGGTGCGGATCATCCGCATCGCGCTGCAGGCGGCGAACGACAATTTCCCGCCGCGCTATCTGGGGTGGATGAAGCTGGCGGCCCTCGCGGGCGCCGGCGTTGCGTTTGGGCTCGGCCTCATTCTTTTTTCATGAGGCAGGGAGCGCTCGCGCCCCGACCAGCGAGAGGACGACCCGCGCGGCCCGCAGGCTCGGCCGCTCGTCGCCCTCGCCCAAGGCCGAAGCGACCTTCTCGAAACCGTCACACTGACGCTGGCGCGCTGTCTCATCGAAAAGGATCTCGGCGACCGCCGGCTCGAGCCTTTCGGGCGTGCAATCCTCCTGGATGAATTCAGGCACCACACCCTCCTTCAGGATCAGATTGACCAGCGTCACGAAGGGCACGTTAATGAGCCGGCGCGCGATCCAGGCGGTGAGCGCGCCGACGCGATAGGCGACGATCATCGGGCAGCGCGCGAGGGCGAGTTCCGTCGTCACGGTGCCGGAGGCCGCGAGCGCGGCTGTCGCCGCATCGAAGCTCTCGAATTTTTCGCTCGCCGTCTGCGTGACGATGAGCCGTGAAGGCCAGCCTGCGGTTTCTTTCGCGATCCGCTCGCGCAGGTGCGTCAGCGTCGGTAGCACGCAGACGAGATCGGGGTGCTGCGCCGCAAGCCGCCGCACGGTTTCTCGGAAGACCGGCAGGATGAAGCGGATCTCGCTGGAGCGGCTGCCAGGCAGGACAAGCAGCAACGGCGCGTCGGCCGCGATGCTGTGGCGCGTGCGGTAGGCGGCGCCGTCCTTCATGAAAATGCGGCGCTCGATCACCGGGTGGCCGACGAAACTCGCCGTGACGCCTGCCGCCTCGAAGAACGCCGGCTCGAACGGCAAAAGGCAGAGCACATGATCCGTGTACGTCGCCATCTGTTTCGCGCGGTAGGACCGCGAGGCCCAGACCTGCGGGGCGACGTATTTCACGATCTTCAGATTCGGGTCGCGCTTGCGGATCGCGCGGGCGATGCGATGCGTGAAGTCTGGGCTGTCGATGAGGACGACCACATCGGGGCGCACCCGCTCCGCGAAAGCGGCGGCCTGACGGACCCGGCGCAGGATCGCGGGGATTTTCGGCACCACCTCGCGCAGCCCCATGACCGAGGTGTCCTCGAGGCCATAGAGGGGAACAAAGCCCCGCGCGCGCATCAGCGGCCCGCCGACACCGACGAGGCGAAGCGCATCGTGATCGGGCTCGATCTCGCGGAGCGCGGTCACGAGATCGGCGCCGAGCGCGTCGCCCGAGGGCTCGCCGGCAACCAGCATGATCGTCAGGGGGCGGACGGTGGGGGGCGACATCTTCGGCCTAGTGCGCGCGAACGCCCTTGAGAAAAAGCCCGAGCGCATCGGCGCGCGCGATGGCGGCCAGCCGGTCGATGATGAGCGCGCCCCCGGCCTCGACCGCGATCCCCGCGAGGCCCGCCGCGGCCGCACGTTCCACGGTTGCGACGCCGACGGCGGGCAGATCGACCCGGCGCTCCTGGCCGGCCTTCGCCATCTTGACGAGGACGCCCTTTCGCGCCCCCGCCGTTCCCTTCAAATGGGCAGGCAGCGCGGCGAGATCGGCGAGCATCTGGTCGGTTCCCTGCGCCGCCTCGACCGCCAGCACGACACCCTCCGCGACGACGCATCCCTGCCCCACATCGAGCGGGGAGAGCGCGCGCAGCACCGCGATCGCGCGCGCAATATCGCGCTCATCCGCTGGGGTCGCGCGCCGCTGCGCGAGATCGCCATCGGGGGCTGCGAGGCCTTTGAGGATGGTCTCGGGCGCGCGGACAGGAAGGCCCTCGCTCTCGAAAGCATCGATCAGCGTGCGGAGGATCGCATCGTCCCCGCGTGTCGCCGCCGCGACCAGGCGGGGCATCAGGGCCGCGCCCTTCAGATCGGGAATGAGCGCACCCCAATCGGGGCGCTTGACTTTTCCCGCCATGGTCACGGCCACGCAGCCGGCCGCCTTCAGCGCGGCGACCGAAGCACCGAACTTGCCGATCGGATGGCGGCTATGGGGAAAGGGCGCGATGCTGTCATCGGCGATGCCCTCGAGCGCGACGATGAAGACGCGCCCACCCTCCCCCTCCCAGGCGCGGGCCAGCAAGGCCGGCAAGGCGCCCGCGCCTGCGATGATGCCGAGCGTTCCCATCGCGCCGGCGTCGCTCGGCGTGGTCACGCGCCCCGCTGCGGCATACAGAGCGGGCGCTGGCCGCCCGCGCGCACGAATTCGATGAGGGTCATGACTTCGGGCCGCGCGGCAAAAAGTTCGGCCACATCTTCCAGGCGCTCCTGGAACGTGCCCTCGGCCGCGAACAACAAGCGGTAGGCGTTGCGCAGATCGTGGATCACCTCGCGCGAGAAGCCGCGCCGCTTCAGCCCCACGAGATTGAGTCCGGCGAGAAACGCACGGTTGCCCATCACCGAGCCGAAGGGGATGAGGTCGCCCTCCAGGCCCGCCATGCCGCCCACAAAGGCGTGCGGGCCGATCCGGCTCCATTGATGGACGGCCGATCCGCCGCCCAGCCAGACGAAATCGCCGATATCGACGTGCCCGCCGAGCATCACATTGTTCGCCATGATGACGTTGTTGCCGAGCTGACTGTCATGGGCGACGTGGCACCCGGCCATAAAGAGACCGTCATGGCCAACCTTCGTTTCGCCGCGCGCGCCGGCCGTGCCGGGGTTCATGGTCACGCCCTCGCGGATGAGGTTGCGCGCGCCGATGGTGAGCTTCGTCGGCTCACCCTTATAGGCGAGGCTCTGCGGCGGACTGCCGAGGGACGCGAAGGGATAGATCGCCGTTTCCGCGCCGATCGACGTGTGGCCGGCGACCGCGACATGGGAGATGAGACGCACACCGTCACCGAGCGTCACATTGGGCCCGACGACGCAGAAGGGACCGATCTGGACATCATTGCCGAGCACCGCGCCATCCTCGACAATGGCGGTCGCATGGACTTTAGCCATTGGCCGCCTCGACCGCTTTGGTCTGGCCGTCGCGCTCCACAATCATCGCGGAATATTCCGCTTCCGCGCAGAGAGCGCCGGCGACGCGCGCCTCGCCCGTGAAGCGCCAGACGGGCCCACGATGGCGCGCGACGGTCACCGGCAATTCCAGTTGATCGCCCGGCATTACAGGATGGCGAAACCTTGCGCGGTCAATGGTCATGAAGAAGACGAGCTTGCCCTCGGCTTCTTTGCCCAACGTGTGCACGACAAGGGCGCCCGCGGTCTGCGCCAAAGCCTCTATGATGAGAACGCCCGGCATGATGGGGAAGCCGGGGAAATGACCCTGAAAATGCGGCTCGTTGATCGACACGGATTTGAGGCCGCGGGCGCTGTGTCCCGGCTTCATGTCAACGACGCGGTCGATCATCAGGAAAGGCGGGCGATGCGGGATAAGCTCCATGACGCGGCGAATGTCCGCCGTGTCCATTTCCGCCGTAACCACAGCCTCGTTCATGGCTTGCGCTTCCCCTTCGCCAGCCGCGCGAGTGCCGCAACTTCCCGCCGCCACTCCGCTGCGGGGCGGGCAGGAAACCCGCCATAGACGCCACCCGCCGGCAAATCGCGCGTCACACCCGCACGGGCCGCAACCATCGCGCCAGAGCCGATCGTCACGTGGTCGGCAACGCCCACCTTGCCGCCGAGTACGACGCCGTCGCCGATTGTGATGGAGCCCGACAGTCCCACCTGCGAGACCAGGATGCACGCCCGTCCGATGTGCGTGTTGTGCCCGATCTGTACCAGATTATCAATCTTGGTGCCCTCGCCGACGACCGTGTCCGCCGCCGCGCCGCGATCGATTGTCGTGTTGGCGCCGACTTCGACATCGTCCTGCAGGATCACGCGGCCGAGCTGGGGGATCTTCACGTGTCCCCCGGGCCCGCGCGCATAGCCAAACCCATCCTGGCCGATGCGCGCGCCGGCATGAACGATCACACGGTCGCCCAGATAAGCGCAGAAGACCGTCGCGCCCGGGCCGATGACGCAATCGGCCCCCATGGCAACGCCCCGGCCGATGATAGCGCCCGCCCCGATGCGCGACCGGGGCCCGATCTCGGTGCCTTCGGCAATGACAGCGCCGTGCTCGATCGCAATGTCGTCATGGAGGACCGCCGTCGGGTGAACGGCGAAACCGGCCGTTGGCGCGTGGAGGCCGTCCGCCTGCGGATAAAATAGGCGGGCGATCCGGGCATAGGCATAGAGCGGATCGCGGACGACAAGCGCGACGGCCGAAGCTGGCACGAAGTCCTTCATCTCCTCGCGCACCAGCACCGCGCCAGCCTGTGTGCGCGCGAGATCGTTCTTGAACTTTGCTGTCTCGCAGAACGAGAGATGGGCTGGTGCTGCGCGCGCCAGGGGCGCCGTATCGGCGATCATTCGATTTCCGGCGCCTTCCAGCGTGGCGCCCAGGGAGCTCGCGATCTGCGCGATGGCGAACGGCCCGTGATTGTCGAAGAAGCGAGGATCAGCCATTGGCCCTAGCCGCGGGTTGGGCCCTGGCGCAGGGCGCAGCGACCCTCACTGGCCGCTGCCTTCCCCTTCCATGGGCTTGGGAACTTCGACGAGTTCGACCTGCACCTTGGGTAGCGATTCATCCAGCCGCTGGATCGCCGATCCCGTCACGTCGACATCGATCGCGCCGAGCACGACCACGCCGCGATCAAGCAGCAAATTTGCGCCACGCTCGATCATGATTTCCTTCAGAATCGGCTCAAGCGCTTCCGCGACCTGTTGGCGCGCTTTGTTGACGCCGCCCTGGATCTGCGCCTGACGTTCCTGGATGCGCTGTTGAAGTGCCGCCTGACGGTCGCGAAGACCCTTCTGGCGCTGTTCGCGCACTTTCGGATCGAGTACGGATGCCTGCTCCTGCAGCTGCTTGGCATCCGCGCGGATCTTGGCCTCCTCGGGGCCGAATTCCTCTTCCATCTTTTTGCCGTAGGCCTCGACCTGACCGACGATATCCTTACCAGCCGCGCTCTGGCGCATGACGACAGCCCGGTCCACGACGAGGATCAAAGGCGTTGGCGTTGTCTGCGCAACAGGGGCTGCAGGGGCGGTTTCCTGGGCCAACGCCGGCTCGGCGAAGAACACTGCCAACGCCAGCGCACAAAGGGCGCGAAGCGGGCTCACTCGCATCATCATAGGGGAACCACGTCCTTCTTGGCGGGCCTTTTAGAACCGCGTGCCAGCGCTAAAGCGGAAGGCTTCGGTCTTGTCATAGTCCTCTCGCGCAAATGCGTGCGCGAAGTCAAGTCTGACCGGACCGAACGGTGAATCCCACAAGAGGCTGAGGCCTGCCGAGGCGCGCAAAGCGAGATCGTCCTCGATGAAACACGTGCCAAGGCCGGTGCAAAAGTCCTTGGTCGCGTCGTCGACGATGCCGACCGTCCCGAAATCGGTAAAGAGACTGGTGGCAACGCCCAGTTCCTCGGGCAGGAAGTTCGGGAAGCGAATCTCGGCCGTGCCGACGGCGAAGAGCTGACCGCCCACAGCGTCCTGTTCGGCGCCGAGGGTATCGCGCGGCCCGACGCCCGCGTTCTCGAAGCCCCGGAAAGTCGAGCCGCCCTTGAAGAAGCGATCGTTGACCCGGACGAAATCGTCGCCGCCGTAACTGTCGATATAGCCCGCGCTGATCCCTAAGCTGCCGACGAGTTCGTCGATGAAGAGGCGCTGATAGACCGTTGCATCGATCTGGCTACGGTAGAATTCGATGTCGCCGCCCAAACCCGCCAAATCCTGCGTGAACGAGGCTTCGAAGCCGCGCGTTGGTCGATAGGGATCATCCGTATCCGCGTAAGAGACCGTGAAGCCGACCAAGGATGAGAGCGTCGAGCCGTCGAGCTGTTGAATGACCGGCGAGGCGTTGGCATCGGGATCGATGTCGTCCTGACGGATGGTGTAGCGCGTATTGAACCGAGCGAACTCGGACAGCGGGAAGCCCGCGCGCAGGCCAAAGCCGGTGGCATCTGCCTCGTAGGACGAGGCGTCGTATTGCGACAAGATCTTGTAGAGGTCGAAGCCGACCGCGAGATTGCGATCAAGAAAATAGGGCTCGGTGAAACGCAAATCGATCTGCTGCCGTTCTCCGGATGCGCTGAGGCGCAGACGCAGGAATTGGCCGCGACCGAGGAGATTGCGCTCCGTCACGCTCACATCGAGGATGAAGGCGTCCGCCGACGACACACCGAAGCCCAGCGAAAGTTCGCCTGTCGACTGCTCCTCGACCTCGACATTGAGGACCGTGCGATCGGGCGCGCTGCCCGGCTCTTCGGTGACTTCAACCTTCTTGAAGAAGCCGAGGCCGCGGATACGCGCCCGCGAACGATCAATCAGAACGCGGTTGAAGGCGTCGCCCTCAGCCAGGCGGAATTCGCGGCGGATGACCCGGTCCAGGGTGCGCGAATTGCCGACGATATTGATGCGATCAACATAGACGCGCGGGCCTTCCTCCACCGTGTAGATGATGTCGATCAGCTTTTCTTCGCGGTTGCGGCGCACGCGCGGCTTGATCTCAGCGAACGCGTAGCCCTTCGTTCCGGCGATGAACGTGAGCGCATCGACGCTCTTGTCGATCAGCTCCGCATTATAGACATCGCCGGGGACCGTGAGCAGAAGCGGCTCGAGATCGCTGGCCGGAAGTTCCGCCAGGGACGTGTCTACGGAGACCGCGCCGAACGAATATTGCTCGCCCTCTTCCACCGTGAAGGTGATGAAGAAGCCGCTGCCGTCCGGCGCGAGTTCGGCGACCGCCGAAACGACGCGGAAATCGGCATAGCCGTTCGTCAGATAGAAGCGGCGCAACTGTTCGCGGTCGAAGGTGAGGCGGTCGGGGTCGTAGTTATCGCTGCTCGTCAGGAATCGCCACCAAGCGGATTCCTTCGTTGCGATCTCGCTTCGCAGTTCGCTGTCGCTAAAGACTTTGTTGCCGATGAAATTGATGCGGTTGACGCCCGTCACCGGCCCTTCGGAAATCTCGAAGACGAGATCGACGCGGTTCTGAGGCAGCTCGACGATCTTGGGCTCGACGGTGGCGGCGAAGCGGCCAGAGCGGCGATAGAGCTCGATAATGCGCTGAACGTCGGCCTGGGCTTTCGCGCGCGTGAAGACGATGCGGGGTTTGAGCTGAACCTCGGCCTCGAGGTCCTCGGTCGTCAGCTTTTGGTTTCCTTCAAAAGCAACGCGATTGATGATCGGGTTCTCAACGACCGCGACCGTCACGTTACCACCGGCCTCGCGAATCTGAACGTCCGCGAAAAGGCCTGTGGCGAAGAGTGTCTTCAGCGACAAGTCTATCAGCTGCTCATTGAAGACCTGGCCCTCTTGGATTGCCAGGTAGGACTTCACCGTAAGGGGCTCAATGCGCTGCGTGCCCTCGACCGAGATCGAGCGAACGATGTTCGCCGTCTCGTCCGCCGCCAGCGCGCCGCTTTCCGCCCCGTCGCCAATCGCGACAGCGAAAAGGGCACACACGAAGGAAATTGCGCCGGCCACTCGGGCGCACCTGCTCCGCCACGTCATGTCTCGATCCGCCTCCGGAGTCCCCTCGCGACCCATGCCCCGGATCGCACCTACGCGCCGCCCTCTCCCCCAACCGTCAGAAGAGACCGAATTTCGACAAGTCGTTCCAGGTCGCAAAAACCATCAAGAACAGCACCAGAGCCAACCCTATGCGGAACCCCATTTCCTGGGTCCGCTCCCCCAAGGGCTCTCCCCGGACAGCTTCGAATGCATAATACACAAGATGCCCGCCGTCGAGCATCGGAATCGGGAAGAGATTGATCAAGCCGATGCTGATCGACAACACTGCGATGAGATTGATGAAGACGCCCGGACCCATCGCGGCTGCATCGCCCGATGCCTTGGCGATAGTCGGCAGACCGCTAATCTGAGAGACGTCACCCTCGCCGAACACTTTGCGGCCGATATAGTCGAGCGTATCAGCCGCGAAACCAAAGGTATGGCCGATAGCGAGCACGAGCGCCGTCCCAGGCCAATAACGCACATGCGTGATGTTGCTCTCGTCGAAATCAGGGCTGATCCCAAGGAGACCACCCTCCATCTTGTTCCCCATCGGGTCGGTGATCTCAGTGCGAACCGGCGTCACCGGGAGCGTCACTTCCTGACCCGCACGCTCGACGACGGCGACCATGTCTTGACCGTCGCGCAGGATCACATAGCGCCTTATGTCCCCGAAATCCTCGATCGTGACATCATCGATGCGCAGCAGAAGGTCGCCGACCTGGAAGCCTGCCCGCTCGGCGGCGCTGCCGGCCTGGATTTCGCCGATGCGCGGCGCCACACGCGTCTCGCCGATCACCATCAATAGGCCCATGTAGATCGCAATCGCCAGCAGGAAGTTGGCGGCAGGACCCGCTACCACCACGAGCGCGCGCTGGTAGAGAGGCTTGAAGTGGAAACAATCCTTGGCCTGCGGATCGCGCGCCAGCTCGCGGATGCGATCCTGATCAGGCTGGCTCGCCGCGTTCTCATCGCCCCAGAATTTCACGTAGCCGCCAAAGGGCAGCCAGCCGATCTTCCAGCGCGTCCCCTTTGAATCTTCCCAGGCATAGAGCGAGCGGCCAAAGCCGATCGAGAAGGTCTCGACCCGCACGTTGAAATAGCGGGCGACGAGGAAATGTCCGAGTTCGTGAATGAAGACCACGACGGTGATGACGACGAGAAAAGCGAGCGTGTAGGTGAGAATCGTCCACCCCGTTCCCACCGCACTTGCAACGATATCCATCCCGGCGAGGCTCCTCCCAAAGCGACTTTACGCCGCCGTTCGTTTTTCGCACGAAGCCTGCGCCTCGCGATTAGGGCGTGCGCCCTTCGGTGAGCATGGTGCCAGCCGTCTCCCGCGCCCAGCGATCCCGCTCCAATACATCAACGAGCGAGCCCGGTTTCCCGGTCAGGCCCGCTCTCTCCGCCGCCATCAGCGTCGCCTCGACAAGCCCGGCAATCGCGCCGAAGCCGATCCGGCGCTCCAGAAAGGCGCCGACCGCGACCTCGTTCGCAGCATTGAGAATTGTAGGCGTGCCACGCCCCTGTTTCAAGGCGGCAACAGCGAGGCCGAGACAGGGAAACCGTTGGAAATCCGGGGCTTCGAACGTGAGCTGGCCGATCCGCACGAGGTCGAGCCGCTCGGCGGGGGCCGCGATCCGCTCCGGGTAACCCAGCGCAAAGGCGATGGGCGTGCGCATATCGGGCGTGCCCAATTGGGCGAGCACCGAGCCATCGACATAGGCGACCAGCGAATGGATGACAGATTGGGGGTGGATCAGCACTTCCAGCCGCTCGGCGGGCATGTCGAACAGATAGTGCGCCTCGATGAGCTCGAGGCCCTTGTTCATGAGCGTGGCGCTATCGACCGAGATCTTGGCGCCCATCGACCAATTGGGGTGGGCGACCGCCTGTTCCGGCGTCGCCTTCGCCATCCGTTCGCGGTCCCAGAGGCGGAACGGCCCGCCCGAGGCGGTGAGGATAAGGCGGTCGACGGCGCTCCGGTTTGGCTCCTCGAAGACCTGGAAGATCGCATTATGCTCGCTGTCGACCGGCAACAGCTGCACACCTGCCTCAGCGACCGCACGCATAAAGACATCGCCCGCCGATACCAGGCACTCCTTATTGGCGAGGGCGAGGGTCGTGCCGGGCCGGAGCGCGGCCATGGCGGGGCGCAGGCCCGCTGTGCCTACGATCGCGGCCATGACCCAATCGGCTGGGCGCGCGGCAGCTTCGAGCAGGGCGTCTGGACCTGCGGCCGCCTCGATCCCTGTGCCGGCGAGTGCATCCTTCAACTCGCGGTATTTCTCCGGCTCGCCGATCACCGCGAGCTTGGCGCCGGCCGCCCGGGCGCAGCGGGCCAACACAATGGTGTTTTGAAAGCCGGTCAGCGCCTCGATCTCATAGGCATCGGGCTGCCCCTTGCGGAGATGGGCGATGAGGTCCAGCGTCGATGCGCCGACGGAACCCGTCGCGCCCAGGATCGTGATCCGGCGGCCCGCCGTCAGCGGCTGGTGCACGCGCGCAGTCTCGGTCACCACGTCACTCCCAATGGTCCCTCCGGCACAAAGACTAACATGGCACCCACGGCGAGCGTCACCGCGAGCAGGCTGTCCAGGCGATCGAGAAAACCACCATGTCCGGGTATGATGTCCCCGGCGTCCTTGGCGTGGAAGTGACGTTTGAGCGCGGACTCGCTCAAATCTCCGCCCTGGCCCAAAAGCCCGGCGATTGCCCCCAGAAGCGCGGCGGCCAGCGGGTTCGGCGCCCCGAGGACGAGGGCGACCGCGCCGCCGGCAAGGCCCGCGCTCGCCAACGCACCGGCAAGCCCGGCCCAGGTCTTTTTCGGGGAGAGCGCCGGCCAGAGCTTCGGCCCGCCGAAGAGATTGCCGGCCAGCCAGGCGCCAACGTCGGAAGCCCAGACAGCCGCGAAAATCCATAGAATGACGAGTTTTCCGTGGTCCGGGATCTCCGCCAGCGCGACAAAAGTCGCGGCGGGCAGGCCAAGGCAGAGCACTCCGGCCGCCTGCCAGAGGAAACCCTTGCCGCGCCTGGAACCATCGAGGCCGGCGCCGAGCGCGCCCAACGCGATGAACGGCGCGGCGAGGTCCGGCCGGCCGCATAGAACCGCCGCAACGCCGGCGATGATCGCCGCGACGAAGAGGGCGAGGCCCGAGGGCGGGACCTCCCGTTCGACGAGACGAAGCCATTCGAACGCCATGCGGCCCGAGAGGAGAACGACCCAGGCGGCGAGGACCGGGCCTCCCGCCCAGAGCGAGAGCCCGGCGAGTACCATCAACACGATGGCGGAGGCGCCGCGACGCAGCACCATGGCGGGCGACAACGCTTGGGATGCCGTCACGGATGCGCGCGGACGGCGGTCCCTTCCGCGGCAATCGCGGCTGGATGCCTATCCCGCTCCATAGCGACGCTCGCGGCTGTGATACTGGGCGATCGCGGCCTCCAGCGAGGCGCGCGTGAACTCCGGCCAGAATTCCTCGACGAAGACGAGTTCGGCATAGGCCGCCTGCCAGATGAGGAAGTTCGACAGGCGCTGTTCGCCGCTGGTGCGGATGACGAGGTCGGGATCGGGGATGCCGGCAGTCAAAAGCTCGCCCGCAAAGACTGGCTTCGTGATCTCTTCCGCCTGCAGCCGGCCCGCCTTGACGGCCTCGGCAATCCGGCGGGCCGCGCGGACGATCTCGTCCTGGCCGCCATAGTTGAAGGCGATGATGAGCGTCATGCGCCGATTGTCGGCCGTGATGGTCTCGGCCTCCTCGATCAGCGCCACGATGTCGGGCGCGACGCCCTCGCGCTCGCCAATGACGCGCACGCGCACGCCGTTGCGATGCAGCTCTTTCAGGTCCTGGCGGATATAGATCCGCAGGAGGCCCATCAGATCCTCGACCTCGTCGGCCGGGCGGTTCCAGTTCTCGGCGGAGAAGCTGTAGAGCGTGAGGTTCGCGATGCCGAGCTCGGCCGCGCCCTCGACGATCCGGCGCACGGCGGCGAGCCCCTGGCGATGGCCGACGGCGCGCGGCAGGCCCCGCTGGCGAGCCCAGCGGCGGTTGCCATCCATGATGATCGCGACGTGCTGAGGCGCGGCCTCGTCACTGGCTTTCGTGGCTTGAACTAGCGACACGCGACACCGAACCCTTCCTGATGGCGGTCCCGACGCCGGATCGCCGGCATCCCGCCCGCAATCAGCAACTCTAGGGACTAAACCTGCATAATTTCTTGCTCTTTGGCGTGCAGCGCCTGATCGATCTCCTTCACGATCGAGTCCGTCATGCGCTGCACCTCCACTTCGAGGCGCTTTTCCTCGTCCTGTCCCATCTGCCCGTCCTTGACGAGCTTTTTGAGCACATCCATGCCGTCCCGGCGCACGTTGCGCGCCGCGACACGGGCGGCTTCGGCGTATTTGTGGCCGAGCTTTGCGAGTTCTTTGCGGCGTTCTTCCGTCAAAGCCGGGATCGGGATGCGGATCAACTGACCGTCAACCTGCGGATTAACGCCCAAACCTGCCTGACGGATCGCCTTTTCGACGGCCACGACCAGTCCTTTGTCCCAAACCTGGACAGTCAGCATGCGCGGCTCGGGCACGTTTACAGTGCCAACCTGGCTGAGCGGCATCGTGCTGCCATAGGCCTCGACGACAATCGGATCGAGCAGGCTGGCGCTGGCGCGCCCCGTGCGCAGGCCGTTGAATTCCTGCTTCAGCGTGGCGACCGCGCCCTTCATCCTCTTCTGGAGATCGTCGCGGTCGAAGGGTGGTGGCGATGCCATGGGTGGTCCTCCGGAGCTCTTTGCCACAAGGCGCGCAGAGCTTAGACCCCCGCGTCCGCTCTCGTCATCTGTGTTTCACGCGGCGCCCGCAATCAGCGTGCAGGGGCCCTCGCCGCGCAGCACACTCACGAACCGCCCGCGATCGTGGATGTTGAAGACGATAATCGGAATGCGATTTTCCCGGGACAGCGAAATCGCGGTGGCGTCCATCACCTTCAGATCGCGGGACAACACATCGAGGTAGCTCAGCTTCTCGTAGCGCGTGGCGGTCTTGTCGAGCTTGGGGTCGGCGGAATAGACGCCGTCGACCTGCGTTCCCTTCAGAAGCGCGTCGCACCCCATCTCGGCGGCACGCAGGGCGGCGGCGGTATCGGTCGTGAAGAACGGATTGCCGGTGCCGGCCGCGAAGATGACGACGCGGTTCTTTTCCATGTGGCGGATCGCCCGGCGGCGGACATAGGGCTCGCAGACGCTCATCATCGGGATCGCGGACTGGACGCGCGTATAGACGCCGATCTTTTCAAGCGCGTTCTGCATCGCGAGCGCGTTCATGACGGTCGCGAGCATGCCCATATAGTCGGCGCTTGCCCGCTCCATGCCGGCGGCCGCGCCCGAGAGGCCCCGGAAGATGTTGCCGCCGCCGATCACGAGGCAGACCTGGACGCCAGCGGCGGTCGCATCGCGGACGTCGCCCGCGATGCGCTCAACCGTATCAATGTCGATGCCGTAGCCCTGGCCGCCCATCAGGGCCTCGCCCGAAATCTTGAGGAGAACACGGCGGTAGCGCGGCGTGTCGCTCATCGGGCGCGATCCTCTGCGGTCGGGGGTTTCAGCGGTATTTGATCCTGTGCGTGTCCTTAAGCCTTGCCGGCGGCGGCGGCGACCTCGGCGGCGAAGTCGCTCTCATCCTTCTCGATGCCCTCGCCGAGCTGAAGGCGCACGAAGCCCGTCACCTTGATCGGCGCGCCGGCCTTGCCCTCGGCCTCCTTCACGGCCTGCGCGACCGACTTGGAGGGATCATGGACAAAGGCCTGATCGAGCAGCGCAGCTTCCTTGAAGAAGGATTTGAGACCCGATTCCACGATTTTGGCGATCACGTTTTCCGGCTTGCCGGAGGCGCGCGCCTTGTCGGCCAGAACGTTCTTCTCGCGTTCCAGCACCGCCGGATCAATCGCATCGCCCGTCAGAGCAACCGGATTGGCGGCCGCGACATGCATCGCGATCTGCTTGCCGAGCGCTTCGAGCGTCTCCTTGTCGCCGGTCGATTCAAGGGCGACGAGCACGCCGATCTTGCCAAGGCCCGGGGCGACCACGCCGTGAACATAGGCGCCGATCGCGCCGGCCGAGACTTCCAGCCTGGCGACGCGGCGCAGCGACATGTTCTCGCCGATCTTGGCAACGGTCGCTGCGATCTTCTCCTCGACCGTGCCGCCACCCGGATAGGCCGCCGCGCGCAGGGCCGCGACGTCCGCCGGCTGGGCGAGCGCCAAGTCCGTAACCGCTTGGACCATTTCCTGGAACTCGGTATTGCGCGCGACGAAATCCGTTTCCGCGTTCACCTCGACGGCGACGCCGGCTGGGCCGCGCGTCACAAGGCCGATAAGCCCTTCCGCAGCGGTACGGCCGGCCTTCTTGGCCGCCTTGGCGAGACCCTTCTTGCGCAGCCAGTCGACGGCGGCCTCGGTATCGCCCGCCGCCTCGGTGAGCGCGGTCTTGCAGTCCATCATGCCCGCGCCGGTCTTCTCGCGCAGGTCCTTCACCATTGCGGCGGTGATCTCAGCCATTGTCAGAGGCTCCTTGGATGAGCAGGCGGTTCAGCGATGCGTCAGCCGGCCGGCGACGGCGCGGCCTCGGGTCCCTCGGGCGCGCGCGGCAGATCGACGGTCGGAATTTCCGCGCTCTCGCCGAGATCGACGCCCGACAGCTGCTGGCTCTCCGACAGGCCGTCGATCACGGCGCCCGCGATCAGATCGCAATAGAGCTGGATCGCGCGGGCCGCATCGTCGTTGCCGGGAACCGGATAGGTGATGCCGTCCGGATCGCAATTGGAATCGAGCACCGCGACGACCGGAATGCCAAGCTTGCGCGCTTCCAAAATCGCGTTCGCCTCGCGGTTCGTGTCGATCACGAACATCAGGTCGGGCGTACCGCCCATGTCCTTGATGCCGCCGAGCGCGCGTTCAAGCTTTTCGGCCTCGCGCGTCATGTTGAGCTGCTCTTTCTTCGTGAGGCCCTGGCCGCCCGCCTCCAGCACTTCCTGCAGCGTGCGCAAGCGGCGGATGGAGTGTGAAATCGTCTGCCAGTTCGTGAGCGTGCCGCCGAGCCAGCGATAGTTCACGAAATACTGCGCGCAGCGGCGCGCCGCATCCGCGATGGGCTCGGACGCCTGGCGCTTCGTTCCGACGAAAAGCACGCGGCCGCCTTGCGACACGACCTGCTTCACCGTCACCAGCGCTTGGTGCAGCAGCGGCACCGTCTGGGCGAGATCGATAATGTGGATATTGTTGCGGGAGCCGAAGAGAAAGGACTTCATCTTCGGATTCCAGCGATGGGTCTGATGACCAAAGTGGACGCCAGCTTCCAAGAGCTGGCGCATCGTGAATTCAGGCAGCGCCATATCGTCAACTCCTTGACCGGTTCGACCGCTGCGGGAAGACCCCAAAAAGGGGACCGGTCGGACGACCCAGATGACCCGCGCCAGACGATCCTCGATCGCCCGCGCCTTGCCGCCTGCGCGCCCTTTGACCCGCGTGTGGAATGGGGCGGCTTATATCGGCATGGGGCAACCCGCGCAAGGTGCGGGCGCGCGCGGCGCTCGCGCCGCTTGACGCGGCGCCCCGGCGCTGGCCCAGGATGGGGCGCACAACCCCAGCGAGAGCGCGCCCCATGGCCAGCCCGAAAGACCCGATCCGCCCTGCCCTGCGCGCCCTCGCCCGCAACGGGATCGGCGAAGTGGCGCGCCTCGGCCTTGGCCAGAGCGATGTCATCCCCCTCTGGTTCGGCGAGAGCGACCGCGTGACGCCCGCCTTCATTCGCGACGCCGCCAAGCGGGCACTCGATGAAGGCCGCACGTTCTACACTTTCGCCAACGGCATTCCCGAGTTGCGCCGGGCGATCGTCGATTTCCACCACCGGTATCAGGGCGTCGCGCTCTCGCCCGAGCGGATCTCGGTTCCAGGGGCGGCGATGCTGGGCGTTCGGATCGCACTTCAGTGCCTGATTGAAACCGGAGACAACGTTGTCGTCGTCGCGCCGATCTGGCCCAACATCTTCGAGGCGGTGCGCGCCTCCGGCGGCGAGCCGCGCCTCGTCATGCTGGAGCCGGAGGACGCGGGCGCAGGATGGCGGCTCGACCTTCAGGCGATCGCCCGGGCCTGCGATGACCGCACGAAGGCGATTTTCGTCGCCTCGCCCGGCAATCCGACCGGCTGGGTGATGAGCCGGAGCGAACAGGAAGCGCTGCTCGCCATCGCCCGTGCGGAGGGGATCGCCATCATCGCCGACGAAGTCTACGGCACGCTCGTCTATGAGGGCCGCGCCGCGCCGAGCTTTGCCGCGCTCGCCGGGCCAAACGAGCCCGTCTTCATCATCCAGTCCTTTTCCAAGGCCTGGGCGATGACCGGCTGGCGGCTCGGCTGGCTGATCGGGCCGGAGGACCTTTATCCCAAGATCGCTCAGCTCATCGCCGTCAACAACACGGGCGCGACAACCTTCGCGCAATGGGGCGGCCTCGCCGCGATCACCGAAGGCGATGATTTCATCGCCGAGATGGTCGCGTGCTGCCGCGAGGGGCGCGACGTCGTCGATGAATTCGTGCGCGGCCACAACGCCATTACCTGGGCGCGGCCGGAAGGCGCCTTCTACGGCTTCCTCGCGATCGAGGGCCTGACCGACAGTCTCTCCTTCGCCAAGGCCCTGCTCGCCGAGACGCGCGTCGGCGTCGCGCCGGGCATGGCGTTCGGCGTGCCGGGCGATCCCGAGATCGAGCGGCATATCCGGATCTGCTTCGCACAAGACAAGACGCGTCTCCAGGAAGCGCTTGACCGGCTCGGCCGGTTCGTTGAGGAGGGGCGGCGCTAAATCTCCTGCGCCTCGAGCACGCCGGGGAGTGCGCGCACGGCCCCCGTCAGCTGCGGCGTGACCGTGAAGCGGCCGGGCAGTTCCAACTCGACCTCGCGGCCGTCCTCGAGCTGAAGGACGAGATTGACGATGCCGCGCCCGGGCCGGTTGACGAGGCGCTGCAGCGGGGTCAGGGGCGCCGCATCGTTGACGAAGACGCGAAGGCCCGCGCCCGTCTCGGCCACCACGTCATCGAGGCTCTTGACCGTCTGTACCCGGAGCTTCAGCTCATCGCCCTGCCATTCCGCGAACGCGCCGAGGACGACCGAGGCGCCGGGCTCCAGCTTGTCTCGCGCAGCGAGCAGAGTTTCGGAAAAGACAATCACCTCGAAGACACCGCTCGGATCGGAGAGCGTCACGAACGCGTAGGGCGTTTCCTTCTCGCGCGATTTGCGTTCCTGGCGGGCGATGACGGTGCCCGCGAGCGTTGCGAACCGCGCCTCGCGCGCCGCACTCGTCTGAAGGGCCGCAATCGAGACGACGCCCGCGCGGCGCAGCGCCTGGGCCGAGGTATCGAGCGGATGGCCGGAGAGATAGAACCCAATCGCTTCGAATTCCTTCTGCAATTGCTCGGCCTCCGTCCAGGGTTCGGCGGCCCGGAGCGGTGGATCATCGAGTGCGGCCGCCTCTGCGCCAAAGAGGCTCGCCTGGCCGGCCTCGCGGGTGCGCTGCGACTCATTCGCGTGCGAGAGGATCACCTCGACGTTCGCGAACACTTGCGCGCGGTCGCGCAAGAGCGCCGAGAGGGCGCCCGCGGCCGCGAGGCTTTCGAGCGCGCGCTTGTTGACGTGGCGCGGATCGATCCGCCGCGCGAAATCCCACACCGAGAGGAACGGCCCGCCACGCTCACGTTCGGCGACGACGTGATCCATCGCCTGACGGCCGACATTGCGGATGGCGGCGAGCCCATAGCGGATGGCGCGCGTGCCATCCTCATCGCTCTCGACCGTGAAGGTTGGCGATGAGCGATTGATGCAGGGCGGGCGCACCGCGATCCCCAAGCGGCTCGCCTCCTCGCGGAAAACATTGAGCCGGTCGGTCGCGCCGATATCGAGCGTCATCGAGGCGGCGATGAATTCGGCCGGGAAATTCGCCTTCAGATAGGCCGTCTGATAGGCGACCTGCGCATAGGCGGCGGCGTGGCCCTTGTTGAAACCGTAGCCTGCGAATTTCTCGGCCTGCTCGAAGATCTCGATCGCCGCGCCTTCGGGAATGCCGCGCTCCTTCGCGCGTTTGACGAAGGTCTCGCGGTTCTGCGCCATCGCGCCCTTGTCCTTCTTGCCCATCGCGCGGCGCAGATTGTCGGCCTCGCCCATCGAATAGCCGGCGAGCTCACGGGCGATCAACATGACGTCCTCCTGGTACGTCATGACGCCATAGGTTTCCTCGAGGATCGGCTTCAGCGCGGGGTGGATGTAGTCCGGCTCCTCCTCACCGTGCTTGCAGGCGATGTATTTGGGGATCGACTGCATCGGGCCCGGGCGGTAGAGCGCGACGAGGGCGATCAGATCCTCGATCCGGTCGGGCTTGAGCTTGCGGATGAGATCGCGCATGCCCGTGCTTTCCAGCTGGAACACGCCCACGGAATCGCCACGCGAGAGCATCTCGTAGGTGGCCGGATCATCGAAGGCGACGTCTTCCGTCTTCACCGCGATGCCGCGCCGGGCGAGCAATTCCTCTGTCCGCGCGATCACCGTCAGCGTTTTCAATCCCAGAAAATCGAACTTCACGAGGCCGACCGCCTCGTTGTCCTTCCAATCGAATTGGGTGACGGGCATTTCGGATTTCGGATCGCGGTAGAGCGGGACCAGTTCATCGAGCGGGCGGTCGCCGATCACGATGCCAGCGGCATGCGTCGAGGCGTGGCGGTAGAGCCCCTCGATCTTCTCAACGATCGAGAAGAGCCGTGCGACCTCTTCCTCGCGCTCGGCCATCTCGCGCAGGCGCGGCTCGCCTGCGATCGCCTCTTTCAGGGTCACCTGCTGACCGGGGACATTGGGAATGAGCTTCGAAATCCGGTCGACCTGGCCGTAAGGCATCTGCAGCACGCGGCCGACATCGCGCACGGCCGCGCGCGGCTGCAGCGTTCCATAAGTGATGATCTGGGCGACGCGGTCGGCGCCATAGCGCTCCTGTACATAGCGGATGACCTCACCGCGCCGGTCCTGGCAGAAATCGATGTCGAAATCCGGCATCGAGCGGCGTTCGGGATTGAGGAAGCGCTCGAAGACCAAACGGAAGCGCAAGGGATCGAGCGCGGTGATCTCCAGCGCCCAGGCGACGATCGAGGTTGCGCCCGAGCCGCGCACGCCGACCGGAATGCCTTGCGCACGCGTCCATTTCATGAAGTCGGAAACGATGAGGAAATAGCCCTCGAAACCGACGGTCACGATCACGTCGAGTTCGTAGTCGAGGCGCTTCCAATAATCTTCCTCGGGCACGAACGCGCCCGCGCGCTCCAGGCGGTGCTTCAGTCCTTCGCGGGCCTGCGCGCGCAATTCATCGCCGGCCGTGCGGCCCTCGGGCAGCGCGAATTGGGGGAGGATCGGCGCGCGGCGGCGCGGGACATAGGCGCAGCGCCGCGCGATCTCGAGCGTGTTCGCCACCGCCTCGGGCAGGTCGTCAAAGAGCGCGGTCATTTCCTGCGCGCTCTTGAAGGAGTGATCGCGCGTGACGCGCCGGCGCTCGGTCTCGGAGACCGCCGTTCCGGCCGCGATGCATAGAAGCGCGTCATGCGCCTCATACATCGCGGGCTCGCCGAAATAGGGCTCGTTGGTCGCGACGAGCGGCAAATCCATCTCGTAGGCGAGATCGAGGAGACCCGTTTCGGCGGAAACTTCCTCGGGCGTGCCGTGGCGCTGCAGCTCGACATAGAGGCGGCCCGGGAAGATCGCGGCGAGCTTCGACGCGAGCGCCTTGGCGGCCGGCTTCTGGCCCGCGACCAAGGCCGCGTTCAGCGGTCCCATCGGGCCGCCGGTCAGGCAAAGAAGGCCCTCGCTCAGAGCGGCAAGATCTTCAAAGCACACGTGGGGGGCTTCGTGCGCCGCCGTGCCCAGATAGGCGCGGCTGACGAGCTTTGAGAGATTGCGCCAGCCCGTTTCGTTCTGGACGAGAAGGGCGAGCGAGGGCCAAGGGGGCATGCCCGGGAGGCTCCGCACCGGGCTTGCGCGATCGCTGCCCGGATCGAGCGCGAGCGTGCAGCCCATGATGGGCTGGATGCCGGCATTGCCGAGCGTCTCGGCGATTTCGACCGCGCCGAAGAGATTGTTCGTATCGGTGACGGCGACCGCGGGCATCGCATAGTCGCGGCAGCGCTTGGCCAGTTCCTTGACGCGGATCGCGCCTTCCAGGAGCGAATAGGCGCTATGGACGCGCAAATGCACGAACTCCGCCATCGCCCTTCCTTCCCGCGATTCGCCGCCCAAACCCGGCCCCAGTATCGGCGAGGGAGGCGGTCCATCGAACCGGCCCGACGCCGTCATCCACAGAAATCTTGCCTCAGGTGAAGGCCGCTTCGGCGAGCGTGATCCAGCCGAGCGTTCCGGCGACGAACGCCACGAAGCCAAGCATGGCCGCCAAATCGCCGCCCCATTCGTTCATCGCCTGCCGCATCGTCGCCTCCTCGTTCCTGGTATGTTCTATGTTGTTGTTTTGTTCTCGTCTGTCAAGGGGCGATTTTTGGGGCGGTGAGCATCCTTCGAGGCTCGCTGCGCTCGCGCCTCAGGATAAGGGGCCTGCACGGCGATGGCGTTTGGGGATGAGGGCGTTGGATCGCCGCCCCCGGGCCTCAGGATGAGGGCGAACCGTCAGGCCGCCGCCGGGGCGGTCTCGGAGAGCCGGCCGTCGCTGAGATAGAGCGTGCGGTCCATCGCGGTCGCGAGGGCGGGATTGTGGGTCGCGATGAGGGCGGCGAGCCCCTCCCCCCGCACGAGCGCGAGGAGCGCCTCGAACACGGTGCCGGAGGTGCGCGTGTCGAGATTGCCGGTCGGCTCGTCGGCGAGAAGGATCTTCGGCCGGGCGATGAGCGCGCGCGCGATCGCGACGCGCTGCTGCTCGCCGCCCGACAATTGCCCCGGGCGATGCTCGAGCCGGCTGGCGAGACCGAGGCGCTCCAGCATCGCGGCCGCGCGCTCCCGCGCCGCGCCCGCGCCGAGCCCGCCAATCCGCAGCGGCATTGCGACGTTCTCCAGCGCGGAGAATTCCGGCCAGAGATGGTGGAACTGATAGACGAAGCCGATCTCTTCGCGGCGGATGCGCGTGCGCTCGGCATCCTCCAGCCCCGTGCAGTGGCGCCCGGCGATGAGGATGTCGCCCGAGGTCGGCGTCTCAAGGAGGCCCGCGATATGGAGGAGCGAGGATTTGCCGGCGCCCGAGGGGCCAACGAGCGCCACGATCTCGCCGGCGGCGATGGAAACGCTCAGTTCACGGAAGATCACGAGCTCGTGCTCGCCCTGATGGTAGGTGCGCGTCACGCGGTCGAGCGCGAGGGCGGGCGATCCCGTGCGCGGGGCGCGGTCACTCATAGCGCAGCGCCTCCACCGGGTCGAGGCTCGCCGCGCGCCAGGCGGGATAGAGCGTCGCGAGGAAGGCAAGCGTCAAAGACATCACCATCACCGCGATCGTCTCGTTGGGATCGAGCCGCGCGGGGATTTGGCTGAGGAAATAGATCTCTGGATTGAAGAGCGCGGTGCCGGTGAGCGAGGAGAGGAACTGGCGGATCTCCTCGATGTTGAGGCAGAAGAGAATGCCGATGACGAGGCCGAGGATCGTTCCGGTAAAGCCGATGGCCGAGCCGGCGATGAAGAAGACGCGCATCACGCCGCCCTTCGTCATGCCGACAGTCCGCAGGACCGCGATATCGCGCGATTTGTCCTTCACGAGCATGATGAGCCCGGAAATCGTGTTCAGCGCGGCAACGAGAATGATCAGCGTCAGGATCAAGAACATGACGTTGCGCTCGACCATCAGCGCATCGAAGAAGCTCTGATTGATCTGCTGCCAGTCGAGCACGCGGGTGTTCGTGGGCGCGATCGCCTCGACCGCCGGGCGGAAGGATTTCACGGCATCGGGATCATCGACCATGATCTCGATCGATTGCGCGGCGCCTTCGAGATTGAAGAAGAGCTGCGCGCGGTCGAGCGGCATATAGATGAAGGCGGCATCGTATTCCGACATGCCGGCGGTGAAGGTTCCGGCCACGCGATAGGTCTTGCGGCGCGGCGTCGTGCCGAAGGGGGTGACGTCGCCGTTGGGCGCGATCAGCGTCACGGGCATGCCGACCGCCAGACCCAGGGCGGCGGCGAGCCGACTGCCGAGGATCACCGCATCGCCCTCGAAGGCGTCGGCCGCGCCGTCCGACAGATTGGGGGCGATCGGCGTCAGGCTCAGCAGATCCTCGCGCCGCACACCGCGCACGAGGGCGCCTTGCGCGAGGCCGCCAGCCGAGATCAGCACCTGCCCCTCGATCTGCGGCGTCGCGCGGGTGATGCCGGGGATCGCGGTCAGCTTCGCTGCCAGCCCGTCGAAATCGGGAATGCCGGTCGGCGCGTAGGTCTGGACCAGCATGTGGCCGTTGACGCCCAGAATGCGCCCCAGCAATTCGTGGCGAAAGCCGTTCATCACCGCCATCACGATGATGAGGGTCGCAACGCCCAGCGCGATGCCGATGAAGGAGAAGCCCGCGATGACCGAGACGAAGCTCTCCTGCTTCTTCGCGCGCAGATAGCGCCCGGCCAGCAGCCACTCGACGGAGCCGAAGGGAATGGCGGTCATGCGGCGATGGCCTCTTGGTGTCGCGACCATCCCCTTTCGTCATCGCCCGGCACCGTCCGGGCGATCCATGTGTTCCGGACGATCCGGAATCCACGGACCACCCGCATGCGCGGGTGGTGACGGGAACGCGAGGTTGACGTCACCGATCGCTCCCTCACGCCATAGCCAACATCTGCAAGGCCGCGTCGGGCGAGAGCGTCTGGCGCTCGCCGGTCCGGCGGTTCTTCACTTCCACCTCGCCCTTCGCCGCGCCCTTGGGGCCGATGATGAGCTGGTGCGGCAGGCCGATCAGATCCATGGCGGCGAATTTCGCGCCCGCGCGCTCGCCGGTGTCGTCGTAGAGGACGTCGCGGCCCCTGCCCTCCAACTCGGCGAGCAGCTTTTCGGCGAGCGCGCTCGTCGCCTGATCGTCGACCTTCAGATTGATCAGGCCGACATCGAAGGGCGCGACGGGCTCGGGCCAGATGATGCCCGCCTCGTCGTGGCTCGCTTCGATGATCGCGCCGAGCAACCGCGAGACGCCGATGCCGTAGGAGCCCATCTCAACCGGCACGTCGGTGCCGTCGGGCGCGGTGACTTTCGCGTTCATGGGCTTTGAATACTTCGTGCCGAAGTAGAAAATATGGCCGACCTCGATACCGCGCGCGGCGAGGCGGCGGTCCTCGGGCAGCGCGTCGAAGGCCGCCGCGTCGTGCATCTCCTCGGTCGCGGCATAAAGCGCGGTGCGCGCCTCGATGAGGGGCGTCAAATCCGCCTCGTAGTCGAGATCCGCGCCGGGCGGCTCCATATCGACCAGCGCCTTGTCGCAGAAAACCTGGCTCTCGCCGGTTTCCGCAAGGATGATGAATTCGTGCGAGAGATCACCGCCGATGGGCCCCGTGTCGGCGCGCATCGGGATCGATTTCAGGCCCATGCGCGCGAAGGTGCGCAGGTAACTCACGAACATCTTCTGATAGGCGCGGCGCGCGCCCGCCTCGTCGATGTCGAAGGAATAGGCATCCTTCATCAGGAATTCGCGGCCGCGCATGACGCCGAAGCGCGGGCGCACCTCGTCGCGGAATTTCCACTGGATATGGTAGAGGTTGAGCGGCAGATCGCGGTAGGAGCGCACGGAGGCGCGGAAGATGTCCGTCACCATCTCCTCGTTCGTCGGGCCGAACAGCATCTCGCGCTTGTGGCGGTCCTCGATGCGCAGCATCTCCTTGCCGTAATCGTCGTAGCGCCCGCTCTCGCGCCACAGCTCGGCCGATTGGATCGTGGGCATCAAGAGCTCGATCGCGCCCGCGCGGTCCATCTCCTCGCGCACGATCGCCTCGATCTTCTTGAGGACGCGCAGGCCGAGCGGCAGCCAGGCATAGATGCCGGCGGCCTCCTGGCGGATCATCCCCGCGCGCAGCATCAGCCGGTGCGAGACGATTTGCGCGTCGGCGGGCGTTTCTTTCAGGACCGGCAGGAAAAAGCGGGAGAGACGCATCGGGCTTCGGCAATCCAAGAAGGGCGGCCGCCGAGTCAGGCGGCGATGGGTGCCCCTTTTAGAGCGTTTCGCGAGTTCCGGGAAATGACCTTCGCGTCACGGTCGGCGGCGCAGCCGCCAGGCGGAGCGCTCGAGCGTATAGACGCCCGCGCCCGCAATCGCGGCGATGCCGATGGCGGCCCAGAGATCGGGGATCTCGTGCCAGACGAGGAAGCCGAGGATGAGCGCGAAGACGACCGCGGTATAGCGGAAGGGCGCGATGGCGGCGATGTCGGCGTCGCGATAGGCGGTGATGACGCAGTAATTCGCGCTCGTGAGGAGGATGCCCGAGCCCACGAGATACGCCCAGACATGGGGCGGCACCGCGACCCAGGTTTCGAACGGCGCCAGCATCCAGGCGGCGATGGCGACGGCGGCGGTCGCGAACGCCGTCAAGAGGATCGAGGGGATCTGCGGGTCGAGCCGGCGCGTCAGAAGATCGCGGATCGCGACCATGAAGGCGATGCCGAGGGCCATCAGCGCGGGGATCGTCGTCGCGCCGCCGGGCTTGGCGATCAAAAGGACGCCGGCGAACCCGATGAGGATCGCCGTCCAGCGGCGGATGCCGACGTGCTCGCCCAAAAAAATCGCGGCGAGCGCCGTCATGATGAGCGGCGTCGTCTGGACGATCGCGGCGAGATCGCCGAGCGCGATCAGCGGCAGGATGACGACATAGGTCAGCGAGAGCGCCGCCTCCAGCCCGGAGCGAAGCGCGACGCCCGGCGTCAGCGCGGGGCGCAGGCGCCGGAACGCCCCCATCGAGGCCGCGAGCGCCATCACGCCAAGGGTCGCCAGGATGCCGCGCAGGCCCATGATCTGCGAGGTCGGCAGATGCTCGGTCGCGAGCTTGACGCACGTATCGCTCGAGACGAACAAGGCGTTCGAAAGCGTCAGGAACGCGATCGCGCGCGCGTTGCCGGGGCGCGGGGCGTCAAGGGCGGGGGTTGCGGGCGATGCCATGGGCCGGCATCTCCACCGCCCGCCCGGGCGCTGTCAATCGTGCGCCGCAGCGGCGAGCTGAGCCTCCAGCTCGGCGATCCGCGCCTTCAAGGGATCGACGACCTGCGCGATCTCGGTGGCGGTGAAGCGCGGCGTGATGTGCTGCGGGCAGTTCCAGTTGAAGGCGACGATCTCCATCACCAGCGCGCGCTCGGGCAGCGCCTTGTAGCCGGGCACGGACAGCGAGCGCACGAGGTCAGGATCGTCCTTCGCCGAGATCATCGCCGCGTGCGCGAAGAGCTTCAGGCGGCGGCGGTTCGCGTAATCCATGAAGAAAAGCGCGACGCGCGCGTTCTCCGACAGATTGCCGGCGGTGATCATCTGGCGGTTGCCGCGAAAATCAGCGAGGCCGATCGTCTTGTCGTCGAGCACGCGCACGAAGCCAGCGGGGCCGCCGCGATACTGGATATAGGGCCAGCCGTCGCGGTTCATCGTCGCCAGATAAAAACCGTCGCGCGCGGTGATGAACTGCGCCTCGGCGTCGGTCAGGCGATCGTTCTGATTGAAGTTCGCGTCCGCGTAGTGGGCGCGCGAGCCGTCCGCTTCCTGCGCCTTCAGAACCGCATCGGTGAAGGCGACGTCGAAATAGGCGTTGCTCATGTCTCCGCTCCGTTCCTGGGAGAGAGGGGCCGGCTGCGATGCCGGCCCCCTCGCCGTTACGCCGCATTCAAGGCCGGGGCGCGCGGGAAGTCGATGACGACGTCGAGCGCCTCGTTCAGATAGTTCGTGAAAATGTTGAGCGCGACGTTGGCGATGATCTCGACGATCTGCTCGTCGGAGAAGCCCGCATTGCGGATCGCGGCCACGTCCTGCGCGCTGACGCCACCGCGTGCCTCAACGAGCGCGCGGGCAAAGGCGATCGCGGCGCCCTCCTTCGGCTCGGCCGACCGGCCGACGCGGGCGGAGTGGATCTCGGCCTCGCTCAGCCCGGCGCGCTTGCCGAGCGCGGTGTGCGCCGACAGGCAATAGTCGCAGCCGTTGCGCTCCGCGACGGCGAGCGCGATCCGCTCCCGCGTTTTAGCCGAGAGCGCGCCCGCGCCTAGGCTTTCGGTGAGCTGCAGGAGGCCAGCCAACGCCTTCGGACTGTGGGCGACCGTTGCGTAGAGATTGGGGACGAGCCCGAGCTTCTGCTTCACGGCTGAGAGCAGGTTCGCCGCTTCCGGCGCGGCGGTGTCGGTGGAGACGGGGGCGATACGGGGCATGGGTGAGACTTCCTTCGGGTTGGGGATCGGTGCGTCCGGTCATGTACCGAACGATCGGTACATATCACCCCGCCGGCGATGCGCAACCCCAGTGGCTGCGAAAGACGCCCGATCTCACGCGTCTGTGACTAAGGGAGGAGCCCGTCGATCGCCTTCAGCGCGCGGCGGAAGGGAGCCGTCTTTTCCAGCGCTGCCGACACGACGAGCGCGCCTTGAATGCGGATCACCGCGTCCTCGGCTTTCGCCTTGGCGTCGGCTGCGGAAAGGCCTCCCTCCTTCAGGAGGTCGCCGAGCGCCGCCATCCAGTTCTTGACAATCGCCTTCAGGCGCGGCTGGAACTGGCCCCGCGTGCGCTCCACCGCGAAGGCGGCGAGGAGGCACGGGGCGCGGCCGCCCTCATAGAGCGTATCCAGCGATCGCGTCATGGCGAGCAGGCGCGCGCGTGGGGGTGCCGCCCCTTTCAGGGGCGCGACGACATCGCGGGCAAGTCCGGCGGCGGCCCGCTCGAGCACAGCCTGCGCCATCTCCTCCTTGCCGCCGGGGAAATGGTGATAGAGGCTCGATTTCCCAAGGCCCGTCGCGGCGGAGAAATCGCTCATCGAGGCGCCCTCGAAGCCCGCGCGGCGGAACACATCCGCCAGGATCGCCGTCACCTCGTCGCGCGTCAGCGCGGCCTTTGCCATGGATGTCGTCCCTCTCTGGACCGTTCGGTCTAGAGATCGGGTGCGGCGGCGGCGGTGTCAAGATTGAAAGCCGATGGCCCCGCACCTTGTTGCGTTGTCATGGTCCGCGCAGGCGGACCATCCACGCCTTTTTCGGCGGCGTCGGTTTCAGCCATGGATGCTCCGCCTGCGCGGAGCATGACAAGGAGAAGGCGAGCGAGCCCTGACGGGTCTGCCGCGACGGGTCGGCCGCCCCCGGTGCGGCCGCTAGAGTCCGACCGGCTTCATGCCATCGAACTGCACGCGCGGGCCGAGATTCTGGATGAGGCTCTCGACATCGACATTCGGCGTCGAATCCTGGCCCGAGCCCGGCGCCGCGTCGCGCAATTGCCCGAGGTCGAAATCCATCCGCTTGTCGTAAGTGCGGTCGATCTGATTGCGCAGGCGCTGCTCGGCCTCGTACCAGCGGCGCTTCGAGCCGCCGTCGTCGCAGCTTTCCAGCTCATCCTCGTCGGTCGCGCCCCAGCGGCGCTCGATGCAGTGATAGGGATCGAACGACAGCTTGAAGAG
This sequence comes from Alphaproteobacteria bacterium, assembly GCA_016124385.1. Lineage (GTDB taxonomy): Bacteria > Pseudomonadota > Alphaproteobacteria > Micropepsales > Micropepsaceae > JACADY01. The sequence continues at coordinate 399,374 of WGNU01000006.1, forward strand.
GCGCTGCTGCATGATCTCCTTGAAGGTCATGGTCACGGGCTGACCGTCCGTGTTGCGATAAACGATGCGGCAGCGCTCGTTCTCACGGTTGAAGGTCTCGATCAGCTCTTCCTTCAGCGTGACGCCGTCATAGGAAAGTCGCGGGTCGCGCTTCACGTACATGTCGAGCAGATGCTTCATGTTGACGTAGAGTTCGGCGAAGCGGGTCTTCAGGCGCGCGTCGCGCGAGGGCGTGGAGTAAATCTCCCACTCCATCATCGCGGTGCCGTAGATGTTGTCCGGCAGGCGGCTCGGCTGATCCTTGCGATGGATGCCCGCGCCGATCGCCATGTCGACGGCCTGGACGCGATCCTCGAGGTCGCCGCAGATCGAGCGCATCGAGGCAGAAAGCTCATAAACCGGGTTGTAGACCTGATTGCCGTCCGCGAGCCTGAGGCGAACGAACTCGAAGTAGCTGACTTCGACGCCGTCGTTGATGAATTTGCCGTCCTTCCAATTGCCGGACGCGTCCGGCGCGTTGCCGACATATTGCTCGGTCGAGAAATCCGCGATCTGTTCGTTGGAGGCAAAGACCAGCTTGCCGCCGCGCAGCACGCCGTCCGCGCCTTTCGAGGCGCCGACGAGTTCGATCGGGCGCCAGTTCTTGAAGCCTGAGCCGAGCGCTGGATCGTCGCGCGCGAATTGCGCGCCGAAGACCGAGCGCGTAAGCGTCCGGTCGGGGTGGGAATCCATGTAGTGGACGCGCCCATCTTCGGTCACCTTGAAGACCATCACAACGTGGCCGTTGATGTCGTAGATGACAGTCCCGGCGCGGATCGCGCCCTTCTCAATCTTGGGCGAATAGAAGTCCGAGACCGAGGCGCCGCGATCATAGGTGTGGGCGACGCGGAAGGTGGCCGAAGAGATCTGGTTCACGATGCCGTTGAGAATGCCCACGACATTGGCGCCGGTATAAAGGTTCTGGCGCGCGACCGGCTTGTTCCCCGAACGGTTGAAGCGGATGTCGCCGCCCTTGGCGAGCGGGCTCACCGCCGCCGCGTAGGAGAACGGCAGGCCCTTCTTCCAGGCGAAATAGGCGCGCAGCTGGTAGGGTAGATCCGCGCAATCGCCGTCGATCCGCAGGCCGCGCGGGTCGGTGTCACGATAGGGGTTGGACGAGCTCTGGAAGCACTCGACGGTCGTCTCGCAGTTGGACTCGCCGATCGCCTGGACGAACTGGGAGAACTCCTCCTCGTGCTCGGGCAGCCAGCGTTCGTGGCGGATCTGATAAGTGATCGCCGCATCGGCCGCCTGCGCCGAGATCACCAGAAATACCACTGTCAGCCATGCACGGATCGCCATCGAGCCCCCCTTTGCGCGAGGGGTCAGCCTCCCCGAGGGGCTTACGCGGAGTCAAGGCGTGGCGGGTGATCCGCCGAGGATGGACGCGCGAGTGTTGCAGGCTGCAACGACGTCCGCGCGGCCCAGGCCCGCGACCGGCTGGCCGTCCAAGGTCGTGACCGCGCCCGTCGCCAGGTCGAGCGCCAGCGTCAGGATCGGCGTTTCGGTCCTAAACGTGCCGCGGCGCTCGATCGGCGCCTCGATGCCGATGAAGACGACGGGCGGCACGCCCGATACGCCGCCCAAATCGGCCGGGGCGACCATTCGGCCGTCCGCGGTGATCCCCGGCTGATAGGTCGGCGCGTTCGCCGCGTCGTAGACCGCGAGCGTGCGACAGGTCTCCTCATCGACCACCAGCCCGCCCGGCGGCTGATCGGCCCGGGCCGGAGCCGCGCTCGCCAGCGCGCAAAAGACGACCGCCGCCCGCAGTACCCGTCCAGATTGTAAATTTACGCTCACCGGCGCGTTCCTCGAGGGAAAGTTGGTCGAAATTTACGCATTTTGCCGTTTTCGCGACGTTAATGCGTGACAACGCGCTTTGATTTTGTCATTAAATTTCCATCGAGAAAGAGGCCGCACATAGCGGCCCGAGTTTGGGGAGGATAAGCCGCCGGACACGACCCCGTCTGGTGGTTCTAGAGGCAGGGCCCATGGTCCTGCCTTTTTTGTTTTTTTGGCGATCCCGGCGGTTCGGCGTGCTTTCGCGGCGCTAGAGCGGCCCTGCGATGAACTCCGCCCACTCATCGATCGAGACCAGCCCGCCCTCGACGACCCCATAGAGCACCGCCCAAACTACCGTCGCGATGACCGTCGCCCAGAGCGCCTTGCGGCCGAGATTGGGCGCGATGGGCGCGGCGGGATCCGTGCCCTCGACGATATCGCCCTCCTCGCCCTGCGCGCGCACGCCGACCGACAGGCTCGGGATGAAGGCGAGCCACCAGGCGATGATGAAGACGATGACGCTGCCGCCGATGCCCATGCGCATTCTCCCGCTGCGGTCTTTTTCCGACTCTGCGCTCAGATATAGACGATCTGGACGCGCGTGACCGGGCGCTTGCCCCAGAGGTCTTTCGCCGCGCGGCGAATGGCGCGCCGCACGGCCTCGCTCGCGCCGGCCTCGTCCTCGCGCTGGCGCTGCGTCAGGTTCTCCGCCGCCTCGGCCGCGGCATCGATGAGATCCTCCATGATCTCAGCGGGCACGCCCTCGCATTGAAGGACGGGATCGACCGCCCAACGCCCGCGCTTGTCGAGCACGAGCGTGGCGGCGACGACGCCGCCGAAGGCCAGGCCCCGGCGCGCGCGCAGCACCGCCTCGCCATCCTCAAGCACCAAATCACCATCGACATAGAGCCGGCCGGCCGGCGCTTCGTCGATGATCCGCGCGCGGCCAGGGGCCAGGCGCACCATGTCGCCGTTCCGCGCGATCACCGTCTCTTTCACCTGCATGTCGCGGGCAAGCTGGGCGTGGGATTGGAGATGCCGCGTTTCGCCATGCACCGGAATCGCGATCTGCGGGCGCACCCATTGATACATCTTCGACAGCTCGTCGCGGCAAGGATGGCCCGAGACGTGGACGAAATGGTCGCGCTCGGTCAGCACTTCGACACCCTTTTCAGCGAGCGCGTTCTGAACGGCGAAGATCGCGCGATCATTCCCGGGAATGACACGCGAGGAATAGATGACGGCATCGCCCGCCTCGAGCGTCACCTCAGGGTGATCGCCCTGCGCGATCCGCGAGAGCGCGGCCGCGCCCTCGCCCTGGCTGCCGGTGCAGAGATAGAGCACCTTGTCGCGCGGCAGGAAGCGCGCATCGGCGGCCGCGATCGGCTCCGGCACGCCGCGCAACATGCCGGTCTCGCGCGCGGCCGCGACGATCTTGAACATCGAGCGGCCGACAAGCGCGACCTCTCGCCCATGGGCCTTGGCGGCGAGCATCACGGTTTCGAGACGCGCGACGTTGGAGGCAAAGGACGTGACGGCGACGCGGTTCTTCAGTGTGCCGATCAATTCGGTGAGGCTTTCGCGGACCGCGCCTTCCGAGCCCGAATGGCCGGGGACGAGCGCGTTCGTCGAATCGCAGACGATCGCGAGCACGCCCTCATCGCCGAGCGCGCGGAGCGCGGCCTCGTCCGTCGCCTCGCCGATCAGGGGATCGGGGTCGATCTTCCAATCGCCCGTGTGGAGCACGGTGCCGAGCGGTGTCTTCACCGCGACGGCGTTGGGCTCGGGGATCGAATGCGTGATCGTGATGAGTTCGAGGTCGAACGGCCCGAGCGAGAGCGTGCCGCCGAGCGGCAAGATGTTCAGCGTCACGTCATCGAGAAGATCGGCTTCCTCGAGCTTGGAGCGCAACAGCGCGCCCGTGAAGGGCGTCGTCCAAATGGGGCAGCGCAGTTCCGGCCAGAGATGGGCGACCGCGCCGATGTGATCCTCGTGGCCGTGCGTCAGCACCATGCCGAGCAGGTTCTTGCGGCGCGCAACAATGAATTGCGGATCGGGCAGCACGAGATCGATGCCGGGCGTATCGTCCTCGCGCCCGAAAGTGACGCCGCAATCAAGGATGATCCATTGGCGCTTTCCCGGCTCGCCATAGCCGTAAAGGGTGAGGTTCATGCCGATCTCGCCGGAGCCGCCCAGCGGCAGGAACACGAAATCGGGGCCAGCCTCACTCATCGCGCGGGCCGCCTCACCTCGGCGCGGCCCGGCGCGCCTCTTCCATCCCTCACGCGCAGCATCCTTCTCATCAGCCCCAGAATACCTCGCCCGCGGCGATCGGCTTCGTCAAGCCGCCCTCCCCTTCGAGCAGCAGCGCGCCGGAGGGATCGAGCCCCATAAACCGTCCGCGCAGCGTTTCCGCCGGCAGGCGCACTTCGATTGCCTCGCCCACGCCCTTGGCGCGCGCGAGCCAGGCGTCGCGGATCGGCGCGAAGCCCTCGCGCAGCCAGAGATCCGACCAGCGCTCGAACGCGCCCGCGAGGATCTCGAGCGCTTCTTTGGGTTCGGGCGCGGTGCCGCCGTCCGCCGCGATGGTGGTCGCAGGATAGGGCGTGCCCTCCGGCGCCCAGCGCAGATTGACGCCGATGCCGATCGCGATCCAGGCGAGGCGATCGCCGCCCGGTTCGGCAGCAGATTCGAGGAGAATGCCCGAAACCTTCGCGCCCGCGATGAGAACATCGTTCGGCCATTTGAGCTGCACCGCGCCAGCACCGCATTCTGCAACGAGATCGGCGACGCTGAGCGCGGCGACGAAGGAGAGCGTGCCCGCCTGCTGCAAGGTGACGGCCGGGCGCCAGAGCAGCGTCGTCATCAGATTGCCGGTCGGAGAATCCCACGTGCGCCCGCGCCGTCCGCGACCGGCGGTCTGGCGATGCGCGAGCAGCCAGAGGGGACCCGGCTCGCCCGCCTCTGCGCGGCGCCGCGCCTCCTCATTGGTCGAATCGATCGTCTCGAAGATCTCGCAGCGCCAGCCGTTCGAGAGGCGATCACCCGTCAATTGACGAGCGCCCTCGCGGCTAAACCGGCCGCCGGAATGATCGAGGAGGCAAGCACGACGAAGAACACGTTGAAGGCGGCCGTGCCGGCGAGGATCAGCCGGAGCTCGGACGGCATCGGCTGTTCGAACGCGCCCGCCGGCTCGCCGTTATAGATGATGAGCACGATGCGGATGTAATAATAGGCGCCGACCACGGTCGTCAGGATACCGATGATCGCGAGCGGCCAGAGCCCTGCCTCGACCGCCGCCATATAGACGTAGAACTTGCCGAAGAATCCCGCGAGCGGGGGGATGCCGGCGAGCGAGAACATCAAGATCAAGAGCGAGAGCGCGAGCAGCGGCTGTGTGCGGGCCAGCCCTGAGAGATCGTTGATCGATTCGACCCGCCCTTCCGGGCGGCGCATGGCGAGGATGCAGACGAACGTGCCGACCGTCATCGCGAGGTAGATCGCGAGATAAATGAGCACACCCTCGACGCCCTTGGCGGTTCCCGGCGCCAAGCCCACCAGCATGTGGCCGACATTGGCGATCGAGGAATAGGCCATCAGCCGCTTGATGTTGGTCTGGCCGATTGCGGCGAAGGCGCCGAGCGCCATCGAGGCGATCGAGACGAAGATGATGACCTGCTGCCACTGCGTCGTGACGGCGGGAAACGCCTCCAGCAGCACGCGGAGCAGCAGCGCCATCGCGGCGAGCTTGGGCGCGGCGGCGAAGAAGGCGGTGACGGGCGTGGGCGAGCCCTCATAGACGTCGGGCGTCCACATATGGAACGGCACAGCCGAGACCTTGAAGACGAGGCCCGCCATCATGAAGACGAGGCCGATGATGAGGCCGATGGAGGCGCCATCGCTCGCGAGCACGGCGGCGATGCCGCCAAATTCCGTCGCGCCCGTGAAGCCATAGACGAGCGATCCGCCATAGAGCAGCAGGCCGGAGGAAAGCGAGCCGAGGACGAAATACTTAAGGCCCGCCTCGCTCGAGCGCGCGGAATCGCGGTGGAAGGCGGCGAGCACGTAGAGCGCGAGGCTCTGCAATTCCAGCGCGACATAGAGCGAAATCAGGTCGTTCGCGACGATCATCAAGCTCATGCCGAGCGTCGCGAACAGCACGAGCAGCGGAAATTCGAAGCGCTCGATCCGCTCCTCGCGCAGGAAGCGCGCGGACATGAGGATCGAGAGCGCGGCACCGGCCAGCACCAGCACCTTCATGAAATCGGTAAAGGCATCGATCCGCACGAGACCATGGAAGGCGAGCCCGCCGGTGCCCGGCTGGAAGACGACGATCACGCCGGCAATGAGGATCGCCAGCACCGCGAGTGCCGAAATCTCCATCGTGCTGCGGTCGCCGCGAAAGGCGCCGTACATCATCAAGACGAGGATGCTACCGGCGAGCACCAGCTCGGGCATGAGGACGGCCAGATCCTGGACGAGATTCTCCATGGCGAGAGCTAGTTCCCTCCGGCGCCGAGCGTGGCGGTGGTGGCCAGCGCGGCCGCATGATCGTGGATCAGGTTATTGACCGCAGCGCCCGTCACCTCGAGCACGGGGGCGGGATAGAAGCCCATCGCGACCGTTAGAACCAAGAGCGGCAGCAGCACCGCGATCTCGCGCGGGTTCAGATCCATGATCGACTGGAGATCGGGCTTGTCGAGCGTGCCGAAGATCACGCGGCGATAGAGGGTCAGCGCATAGGTGGCCGACAGAATGACGCCCGTCGTCGCGAATATCGCGACGAACGTGTTCACCTGGAAGGCGGCGAGCAGCGTGAGGAACTCGCCGACGAAGCCTGAGGTGCCCGGCAAGCCGACATTCGCCATCGTGAAGACCATGAAGGCGGCGGCATAGAGCGGCATGCGCTTGGCAAGCCCGCCATAGGCCGCGATCTCGCGCGTGTGCATGCGGTCATAGATGACGCCGACGCACAGGAACAGCGCGCCCGAGACGAGGCCGTGGGAGATCATCTGCACGATCGCGCCGTCAATGCCCTGGCGCGTGACCGTGAAGATGCCCATCGTCACGAAACCCATATGGGCGACGGAGGAATAGGCGATGAGCTTCTTGATGTCTTCCTGCGCGAGCGCGACGAGCGACGTGTAGATGATCGCGACGATCGATAAGGAATAGACAAGCGGCGCGAAATCGACCGAGGCGAGCGGGAACATCGGGATCGAGAAGCGCAGGAACCCGTAGCCGCCCATCTTCAAGAGAATGCCGGCCAGGATGACCGAGCCCGCGGTCGGCGCCTCCACATGCGCGTCGGGCAGCCAGGTGTGGACCGGCCACATCGGCATCTTCACTGCGAAGGAGGCAAAGAACGCGAGCCAGAGCCAGGTCTGCATCTCAGGCGGGAAGCGGTGGTCGAGCAGCGCGCGGATGTCGGTCGTGCCCGCATCGACATACATCGCGAGGATCGCGAGCAGCATCAGCACGGAGCCGAGCAGCGTATAGAGGAAGAATTTGTAGGTCGCGTAGACCCGACGCTTGCCACCCCACACGCCGATGATGATGAACATCGGGATGAGGCCGCCCTCGAAGAACAGATAGAAGAGGACGAGGTCGAGCGCGCAGAAGACGCCGATCATCAGCGTCTCGAGCACGAGGAAGGCGATCATGTAGTCCTTCACGCGCTCGGTGATCGATTCCCAGCTGGCGAGAATGCAGGCCGGCATCAGCAGCGCGGTCAAGACGACGAAGAGGATCGAGATGCCGTCGACGCCCATGCGGTAGTCGATATTGCCGCCCAGCCACCCGACATCCTCCACGAACTGGAAATCGGGATTGGCGGGGTCGAACAGCGACCAGAGATAGAGCGCGAGGCAGAGATTGATGACCGTCGTATAAAGGGCGACCAGCCGCGCGTTGCGGTTGGCGACCTCGGTCTCCTGCTGGATGAACGCAATGAAGAGCGCGCCGGCCAGCGGCAGGAAGGTGACGAGCGTCAGGATCGGCCAATCGGTCACGGCGTCACCCCGCTCGTCGCCATGAAATAGGTGACGATCGCGGCGATGCCGATCAGCATCGCGAACGCGTAGTGGTAGATGAAGCCCGATTGCAGCTGCACGACGCGGCGCGTCACGTCGATCACGCGCGCGGCGACGCCATCAGGCCCCAGGCCGTCGATGATCGCGCCGTCCCCGCCCTTCCAAAGAAGCCGGCCCAGCCATTTCGCGGGCCGTACGAAGATGAGGTCGTAGAGCTCGTCGAAATACCATTTGTTGTAGAGGAACGTGTAGAGCGGTCCCTTGCGCGCGGCGAGCTGTGGCGGCCAGGCCGGATGGCGGATGTAGAAATACCAGGCGATCGCGAGGCCGAGCAGCATCGCGGCGAAGGGCGAGAGCTTCACCCAGTCCGGCACGTGATGGGCCGCCTCGAGAATGCCGCCGCCATGGGCCGCGCCCTTCTCCGGCGCTTCGGGCGCCGCTTCGGTCGCGGCATGGCCCGCCGGCGCCGCGTGTTCCGCGGGCGCGGCGTGCTCGCCGGTGTGGGCGGACGCGACATAGATCGAGCCGTTCCAGAATTCCGCACGCTCATCGCCGACGAAAAGATTCACGAAGAGCCCGCCAGCGAAGATCGCGCCCACCGCCAGCGCCATCAGCGGCACGGTCATGACGCTGGGCGGTTCGTGCACGTGGCTGATCGTCTCTTCATCCGCCCGGTGGGGCCCGTGGAACGCCATGAACATCAGCCGCCAGGAATAGAACGAGGTCATCACGGCGGCCGCGACGCCTGCGATGAAGGCATACATGCCGTGCTCGGACCCCGATGCGTAGGCCGCCTCGATGATGACGTCCTTCGAATAGAAGCCTGCCGTGCCAATGCCGAGGAAAGGAATGCCAAGGCCCGTCAGCGCGAAGGTTCCGGCCAGCATCATCGCCCAGGTGAGCGGGATGAGGCGGAAGAGCCCGCCCATTTTGCGCAAATCCTGCTCGTGGTGCATCGCGTGGATGACCGAGCCCGCACCCAGGAACAGCAGCGCCTTGAAGAAGGCATGCGTGAAGAGGTGGAACATCGCGGCCTCGTAGGCCGAGAGCCCAGCCGCGAAGAACATGTAGCCGAGCTGCGAACACGTCGAATAGGCAATGACGCGCTTGATGTCGTTCTGGAAGAGCCCGACGGTCGCGGCGAAAAAGGCGGTGGAGGCGCCGACGATCGTCACCACCATCAAGGCGCTCGGCGCGAATTCGAAGAGCGGCGAGCAGCGGCAGACGAGGAAGACGCCGGCCGTCACCATGGTCGCGGCATGGATAAGGGCGGAGACGGGCGTCGGGCCTTCCATCGCGTCCGGCAGCCAGGTGTGAAGGCCCAATTGGGCCGACTTGCCGCACGCGCCCATGAAGAGCAGCAGGCAGATGGTCGTCAGGATGTCGACGCGATAGCCGAGGAAATCGAAGCTCTGCCCGGCCGCCTCGGGCGCTGCGGCGAAGACCGTGTCGAACGAGATCGAGCCGAACGCGAAATAGACGCCCATGATGCCGAGCGCGAAGCCGAAATCGCCGACGCGGTTGACGACGAACGCCTTGATCGCGGCGGCGTTCGCCGAGGGCTTCTCGTACCAGAAACCGATCAGGAGATAGGAGGCGAGGCCCACGCCCTCCCAGCCAAAGAACAGCTGGAGGAAATTGTCCGCCGTCACCAGCATCAGCATCGCGAAGGTGAAAAGCGAGAGATAGGCGAAGAAGCGCGGACGGGCCGGATCTTCGTGCATATAGCCGATCGAATACATGTGAACGAGCGCGGAGACGCCGTTGACAACCACGAGCATGACGGCCGTCAGCGTGTCGAAGCGTAGCGTCCAGTTCGCCTGGAAGGAGCCCGACTGGATCCAGGGGAGAACCTCGACCGTCACCACTTCGCCGCCCAGCGCGATGCGCGAGAAAGCCACGATCGAGAGGCCCAGCGCCATGAACATGAAGCCGGTCGTGAGCACCTCGGCGCCGCGCGCGCCGATATAGCGGCCGCCGAGGCCGGCAATCAGCGCCCCCAGCGCGGGAAGGAAGACAATCGCGGATAGCATGGCGGCGCTTGCGCTAGCCCTTCATGAGATTGATATCCTCAACCGCGATGGTGCCGCGGTTGCGGAAATAGACGACGAGAATGGCGAGCCCGATCGCGGCCTCGGCGGCCGCGACGGTGAGGACAAGCAGCGCGAAGACCTGGCCGACGAGATCGCCCAGGAAGGCCGAGAACGCGACGAGATTGAGATTGACCGAGAGCAGGATCAGCTCGATCGACATCAAGATGATGATGACGTTCTTGCGGTTGAGGAAGATGCCGAAGACGCCGATCGTCAAGAGCGCCGCGGAAACGATGAGGTAGGGGCCAAGGCCGACTTCCATGGCGCTCAGGCCCCCTGCCCGGGCTTCACGTCGCGAAGCGTGACGGCCTCCGCCGGGTGACGGGCCACCTGTTCGTCGACGTTCTGCCGGCGCACGCCCGTGCGCTGGCGCAGCGTCAGGACAATCGCGCCGACCATCGCGAGCAGCAGCACGAGCCCCGCCAGTTGAAAGAGATAGACGTAATCAGTGTAGAGGATGCGGCCGAGCGCCTCGGTGTTGCTGATTTCGGCCGGAGGCGCCGCGAGCGCCGCGCGCTGGCCCTCCGCGCCCGGCGCGATCGCCCAGGCGCCGAGCACGACGATCAGCTCAACCATCAGAACGAGGCCGATCACCGAGCCGATGGGGAGATATTGCAGGAAGCCTTGGCGCAGTTCGGTGAAGTCGATGTCGAGCATCATCACGACGAAGAGAAACAACACCGCGACGGCGCCGACATAGACGATGACGAGGATGAGGGCGAGAAACTCCGCCCCCAGAAGAATGAAGAGGCCGGCCGCGTTGAAGAAGGCGAGGATCAGGAAGAGCACCGAGTGCACGGGATTGCGCGCGGCGATGACCATCAGCGCCGATGCGATCAGCACGCAGGAGAAAACCGAGAACGCCAGCGTCTGCAGCAATTTGCCCCTCGCTCGGCCGCCACTTGTCCCGCGCACCCCACGCCCCAGGCGGCGGCACGCACAAGCGGGACCGTCAGCCCCGAATCATCCGTCAGTCCCGACCCTGTCGAATCCCGCACCTTCTATCGGTACGGGGCATCCAGTTCCAGGTTTTTCGCGATCTCGCGCTCCCACCGGTCGCCGTTCGCGAGCAGCTTCTCCTTGTCGTAGAGGAGCTCCTCGCGCGTTTCGGTGGCGAACTCGAAATTCGGTCCCTCGACAATCGCATCGACCGGGCAGGCCTCCTGGCAAAAGCCGCAATAGATGCATTTGACCATGTCGATGTCGTAGCGGGTGGTGCGCCTTGAGCCGTCGTCGCGCGGCTCGGCCTCGATGGTGATGGCCTGGGCGGGGCAAATCGCCTCGCAGAGCTTGCAGGCGATGCAGCGCTCCTCGCCATTGGGGTAACGGCGCAGTGCATGCTCGCCGCGGAAGCGCGGCGACAGCGGGCCCTTCTCGAAGGGATAGTTGATCGTGACCTTGGGCTTTGCCATGTAGCGCAGCGCCAGGAACATGCCCTTCCAGACATCCAGCAGGAGAAGGCCGCGCAAGCTTCGGTCGATCACGCCCATCTGCGGCTCCCTATTGCGGAAAACTGTCGGTGGCGACGAGCCAACCGGCGGTGATGACAACCCATACCAGGGTCAGCGGCAGAAACACCTTCCAGCCGATGCGCATGAGCTGATCGTAGCGATAGCGCGGCACGAACGCCTTGGTGAGGCCGAAGATGAGGAACACCAGCCAGACCTTGAGGATGAACCAGAGGACGCCCGGCACCGCGTTCAGGGGCGCAACATCCAGCGGCGGCAGCCAGCCGCCGAGGAAGAGGATCGAGAACATCGCGCACATGAGGACGATGTTGGCGAGCTCGGCGATCATGAAGAGGAGATAGGGCGCGCTCGAATACTCGACCATGTAGCCCGCGACCAGCTCGCTTTCAGCTTCGGGCAGGTCAAAGGGCGGGCGGTTCGTTTCCGCGTGGGCGGAAATGAGGAAGACGATCGCCATCGGGAAGAGGAGCGAGAAGAGGTTCCAGCCGTGAAGCTCCTGCTGGCGGACGATCTCGGAGAGATTGAGCGAGCCCGCCCAGAGCAGCACGGTGATCAGCACGAAGCCGATCGAGACCTCGTAGGAGACCATCTGCGCGGCCGTGCGCAGCGCCCCCAGGAACGGGTACTTCGAGTTCGAGGCCCAGCCGCCCATGATGATGCCGTAGACGCCGAGCGAGGAGATCGCAAAGAGGAAGAGGATGCCGACATTGACGTCGGCGATCACCCAGCCATCCGCCATCGGGATCACGGCCCAGGCCGTCAGCGCGAGCGTGAAGGCGATGTGCGGGGCAAGGAAGAAGACGACCTTGTTCGCACCCGAGGGGACGACGATCTCCTTGAACATGAACTTGAAGAGATCGGCGAAGGATTGGAGGAGGCCGAAGGGCCCCACGACATTCGGGCCCCGGCGCAGCTGCACCGCCGCCCAGATCTTGCGGTCGAAATACATGAAGAAGGCAAGGTTCAGGAGCAGCACCAGAACGACGGCGAGGATCGAGGTCGCCTGGCCCAGCGCCCAGGCGAGCTCGGGCAGCGGCTGATCGCTCACGCCGCTGATGATCCAGTTCCAGAAATCGATCGAGAACATCGCCGCCCCTATTCCGCCGCCGCCTTGAGCCCGCCGCCCAAATGGAGGCGGCTGCACTCGGCCATGGTCGCGCTCGCACGCGCGATCGGATTCGTCAAATAGAAATCGGCGATCGCATCGGTGAGCTTCTGGCCGCCGTCGATCGGCCCTGCGGCGCCGATCTCGCGCCAGAGCGCGGCATCGGGCGCGGGCGTTTCGGGCGCCTTGTCGAGCACGGCGACGTGCGGCACCTCGAGCACCAGCTTCTTCCTGAGCGCGATCAGGTCGTCATAGGGCAGCCGCTTGCCGAGCACGTCAGAGAGCGCGCGCAGGATCGCCCAATCCTCCTTCGCCTCGCCCGGCGGGAAGACGGCGCGGTTGGCGCGCTGGGCGCGTCCTTCCGTGTTCATGTAGATGCCCGATTGCTCGGTATAGGCCGCGCCCGGCAGGATCACGTCCGCGCGCTCCGCGCCCCGGTCGCCGTGGCTGCCCTGATAGACGACGAAGGCGTTGCCCATCAGCGCCATGTCGATCTCATCGACGCCCAAGAGATAGACGAAATCGATCGCGTGCTCGCCGATGCCCTGGACGATGCCGAAGATGTCGCGGCCGCTCTCGGCCGGCAGGAACCCCAGATCGAGCGCGCCGACGCGGGCCGCCGCCGTGTGAAGCACGTTGAAGCCGTTCCAGCCACCCTCGCCGCCCGGGCCGATCATGCCGGTCTCGCCGCCAAGCGTGACGGCGGCTTTCAGGATCGCCGCGCCGTCGCCGCGCGTGAGCGCGCCCATGCCGAGGATGAGCGCGGGGCGCTTGGCATCTTTGAGGATGCGCGCGAACTCGCTGCCCGAAGATTTCCTAAGGATCGCCGGATCATCGCCCAATTCCATCACCGGATAGGTGAGGTCGGCGGGTGCGCCCAGCCGCAGGATCTTCGCGTCGTGTTTCAGCCACGCCTTGCGCAGCCGCGCGTTCAGGACCGGCGCCTCGGTGCGCGGATTGCACCCGATGAGGAGGATCGCGTCCGCATCCTCGATATCGCCGAGGCGCGTGTTGAAGAGATAGCCCTCGCGCGGGCCAAGGCCGATCGCGGCGCCGTCCTGGCGGCAATCGAGGTTCGGCACGCCCAGCGCCACCATCAGATCCTTCAGCGCCATCACGGCTTCCATGGGCGCGAGATCCCCGACGAGCGCGGCCATGCGCTCGGGTTTCGTTGCCCTCACTTTCGCGGCGATGGCGGCGAACGCCTCGCCCCAGGAGGCTTTCGCGAGCTTGCCGTTCTTGCGCACATAGGGCGTGTCCAGCCGCTGGCGGCGCAGGCCATCCCAGATGAAGCGGGATTTGTCGGAGATCCACTCCTCGTTCACGTCATCGTGGTTGCGCGGCAGGATGCGCATCACCTCGCGGCCGCGCGCATCGACCCGGATGTTGGAGCCGAGCGCGTCCATGACATCGATCGTCTCGGTCTTGCGCAATTCCCAGGGGCGCGCGGTGAACGCGTAAGGCTTCGAGGTCAGCGCGCCGACGGGGCACAGATCGATCACGTTGCCGGAGAGCTCGGACGCCATCGCGTGCTCGAGATAGGTCGTGATCTCCATGTCCTCGCCGCGGCCGATGGCGCCCAGCTCATCGACGCCGGCGACCTCGGCCGCGAATCGGATGCAGCGCGTGCAGTGGATGCAGCGCGTCATGATCGTTTTGATGAGCGGGCCCAGATATTTGTCGGGCACGGCTCGCTTGTTCTCCGAGAAGCGCGAATGGTCCATGCCATAGGCCATGGCCTGGTCCTGCAGATCGCACTCGCCGCCCTGGTCGCAGATCGGGCAATCGAGTGGGTGATTGAGGAGCAGGAACTCCATCACGCCCTCGCGAGCCTTCTTCACAATCGCGGAGTTGGTGACGAGCTCGTGGAGGGGCTGGCCCTCCTTCACGGGCGGCAGATCGCGCAGCTGCTGCGCGCAGGAGGCGACGGGCTTGGGGCCCGGCCGGCCGCCCATCTTCACCTCGATCAGGCACATGCGGCAATTGCCCGCGATCGACAGGCGCTCGTGATAGCAAAAGCGCGGGATCTCCTTTCCCACCGCCTCGCAGGCCTGGAGCATGGTGAGCGTCGGATCGAGATCGTGCTCGACGCCGTCGATGAGGATCTTGGTCATGCCGCCCTTTCGCGCTGGCCGGTGCCACTCACGCTCATTGCTGCGAGGTGGCCCACAAAACGACGTAGTAGCCGATTAGCGCCTGGAACGCGGCCGAGATGGCGAAAACCAACGGCGGCTTGATGAAGGCCCATACCGACGATCCTGCTTCGCCCATCTTCGCGGCCATGCCGGAGCGGCGCGCCTCCTCGGCCTTGCGCCTTGCCGCCGCCGCGTCGCCCCACAGCGAGAACAATCCCCAGACCGGGCCGATCACCGGCACGCCGAAATAGCCGAGCCATTCGCCGACGCTCGTGTCCGCCTGGTTCTTCTGCTTCTGACGCTCTCCCTCCGCCATGTCGCTCCCTCCCCCTTGCCATGGTCGGCCCTACTCCGCAGCCTGCGGCCGCGCGCGGGCCATTTTTCGATCCATGATGCGCCGTTCGACCTCGCCGCGGAAATGCCGGAAGAGGCCCTGGATGGGCCAGGCCGCCGCGTCGCCGAGCGCGCAGATCGTGTGGCCTTCGACCTGTTTCGTGACTTCAAGGAGGAGATCGATCTCCTCCACATCCGCTTCGCCGCGCGCCATGCGCGTCATCACGCGCCACATCCAGCCGGTGCCTTCGCGGCAGGGCGTGCACTGGCCGCAGCTCTCGTGCTTGTAGAAATACGAAAGCCGGGCGATCGCGCGCACGATGTCGGTCGATTTGTCCATGACGATGACGGCCGCGGTGCCGAGGCCGGATTTGACGTCGCGCAGGCTGTCGAAATCCATCAGCACCGTGTCGCAGATGTCCTTCGGGATCAGCGGCACGGACGAGCCACCCGGGATCACCGCCAGGAGATTGTCCCAGCCGCCGCGCACGCCGCCCGCGTGCTTCTCGATGAGTTCCTTCAAGGGAAGGCCCATCTCCTCCTCGACGTTGCAGGGCCGCTCCACGTGGCCGGAAATGCAGAAGACCTTGGTGCCGGTGTTGCCGGGGCGGCCGAGCCCCGCGAACCACTCCCCGCCACGGCGCAGGATGGTCGGCGCGACGGCGATCGATTCGACGTTGTTGACGGTCGTCGGGCAGCCATAGAGGCCGACATTCGCCGGGAACGGGGGCTTCAGGCGCGGCATGCCCTTCTTGCCCTCGAGGCTTTCGATGAGCGCCGTCTCCTCGCCGCAGATATAGGCGCCGGCGCCGTGATGGACCACGATATCAAAGTCATAGCCGTGGACGTTGTTCTTGCCGATGAGCTTGGCCTCGTAGGCCTCGTCCACCGCGCGCTGGAGCGCCTCGCGCTCGCGGATGAACTCGCCGCGCACATAGATAAAGGCCGCGATCGCGCCCATCGCGAAGCCGGCGACAAGGCAGCCCTCGACCAGCTTGTGCGGATCGTGGCGCAAGATGTCGCGATCCTTGCAGGTTCCGGGCTCGGACTCGTCGGCGTTGACGACGAGATAGGTCGGGCGGCCGTCGGACTGCTTGGGCATGAACGACCATTTGAGGCCGGTCGGGAAGCCCGCGCCGCCCCGGCCGCGCAGCCCCGATTTCTTCATCTCATCGATGATGCCGTCGCGGCCTTTGGCGAGAATGGCCTTCGTTCCGTCCCAGTCGCCGCGCGCGCGGGCGCCCTTGAGGCCCGGGTCCTTGAGGCCATAGAGGTTCGTGAAGATGCGGTCCTTGTCGGCGAGCATGTCAGGCCTTCACCTCTTTGAGCGTCGTCGGGCCGCCGCGCGGTTCGGAGGAATGCCGGCCGATCTGCGAGCCGGGCTTGGGCGCCTTGCCGCTCTTCAAATCCGCCAACAGTTTCTCGGTCGAGGCAGCGTCCAGATCTTCATAATAGTCCGAGCCGATCTGAAGCATCGGCGCGTTGACGCACGCGCCCAGGCACTCGACTTCCATCCAGGACCAGAGGCCCTCGCCATAGACAGTGTGGGGCTTGGGCCCGATCATCTTCTTGCAGGCGGCGACGACGTCGTCCGAGCCGCGCAGCATGCAGGGCGTGGTCGTGCAGACCTGAACGAGATGCCTGCCCACGGGCGCCAAGTTGAACATCGTATAGAAGGTCGCGATCTCGTAGACGCGGATATAGGAGAGGCCGAGCATCTCGCCGATCACGCGGAGCATCGGCTCGGTCACGTAGCCCCCCTGCTGTTCCTGCGCGCGCCAGATGATCGGCACGATCGCGGAGGCCTGCCTTCCGGCCGGGTATTTCGCGATCTGCTGTTTCGCCCAGGCGAGGTTCTCGGGGGTGAAGGCGAAGGAGGCGGGCTGCTCCGCGGCCAGACGGCGGGCGCTCATCGATCGACCTCCCCGAAGACGATGTCGAGCGAGCCCAAAATCGCAGAAAGATCCGCCAACATGTGACCCTTGCAGAGAAAATCCATCGCCTGGAGATGGGCAAAGCCCGGCGCGCGCAGCTTGCAGCGATAGGGCTTGTTGGTGCCATCGGAGACGAGATAGACGCCGAATTCGCCCTTGGGCGCCTCGACCGCCGCGTACACCTCACCCGCCGGCACGTGATAGCCTTCGGTATAGAGCTTGAAGTGATGGATGAGCGCTTCCATCGAGCGCTTCATCTCAGCGCGCTTGGGAGGCACGATCTTGTTGTCGGTCGCAGAGACCGGCCCTTGCGGCATCTTTTCAATGCATTGGCGCATGATGCTCGTCGATTGCCGCATCTCTTCCATGCGGATGAGATAGCGGTCGTAGCAATCGCCGTTCTTGCCGACCGGGATCTGGAAATCGAGGTCGGAATAGCACTCGTAGGGCTGCGAGCGGCGCAGGTCCCAGGCGAGCCCCGAGCCGCGCACCATCACGCCCGAGAAGCCCCAGGCGAGCGCGTCCTCGGCCGAGACGATGCCGATATCGACGTTGCGCTGCTTGAAGATGCGGCTGCCGGTGAGGAGGTCGTCGATATCGTCGAGCACCTTGGGGAAGGTCTCGGTGAAGGTGTGGATGTCCGCCAGCAATTGCGGCGTCAAATCCTGGTGGACGCCGCCGGGGCGGAAATAGGCCGCGTGCATGCGGCTGCCGCTGGCGCGCTCGTAGAAGATCATCAGCTTCTCGCGCTCCTCGAACCCCCACAGCGGGGGCGTGAGGGCGCCGACGTCGAGGGCCTGCGTCGTCACGTTGAGGAGGTGATTGAGGAGGCGGCCGATCTCGCTGTAGAGCACGCGGATATATTGCCCGCGCGGCGGCACCTGAAGGCCGAGCAGCCGCTCCACCGCGAGGGCGTAGGCGTGCTCCTGGTTCATGGGCGCGACGTAATCCAGCCGGTCGAAATACGGCACCGCCTGGAGATAGGTCTTCTGCTCGATCAGCTTTTCCGTGCCGCGATGAAGGAAGCCGATATGCGGATCCACGCGGTCGACGATCTCGCCGTCGAGGTCGAGGACCAGACGCAACACGCCGTGGGCGGCGGGATGCTGCGGCCCGAAATTGATCTGGAACTTGTTGTCTTCCGGTTTTTGCTGCGCGTCTGCCATGGGCCTCTTGATCCTCTAGCCGCCGGCTTTCTCATCGCCCGGGAGCACGTATTGCGCGCCTTCCCACGGGCTCATGAAATCGAAGGTGCGAAATTCCTGGGTGAGCTTGACGGGCTCGTAGACGACGCGCTTCTGCGCGTCGTCGTAGCGCAGCTCGACGAAGCCGGTCAGCGGGAAATCCTTGCGCAGCGGATGGCCGGAAAAGCCGTAATCGGTGAGGATGCGGCGCAGATCGGGGTGATTGGAAAAGAGGATCCCGAACAGGTCGAACGCCTCGCGCTCGTACCAATTGGCGGCGGGAAAGAGTTCAACGACGCTCGGCACGGGCGTGGTCTCATCCGTCTCGATCTTCACGCGAATGCGCTGGTTCTGATGCAGCGACAGCAAATGATAGACGACGTCGAAGCGCTTGGCCCGGGCTGGATAATCCGCGCCCGCGATGTCGATCAGCACGGCAAACTGGCACAGCGAATCATCGCGCAGGAACCGCAGCACCTGGGCGATATCCTGCGCGCGCGCCTTCAGCGTCAGCTCGCCATAGGAAACGCTCTCTCCCGTGATGGAGCGGTCGAGCGCGCCGGCGATGTGGCCGGCCAAGTCCTTCAGGTTCTCGTCGCGTTCGTCGTCTGCCAAGGGGTTCTCGTCTAGCGTTCGATCGTTCCGGTGCGGCGAATTTTCTTCTGCAGCTGCAAGATGCCGTACATCAGCGCCTCGGCCGAGGGCGGGCAGCCGGGAACGTAGATGTCGACCGGCACGATGCGGTCGCAGCCGCGCACCACCGAATAGGAATAGTGATAATAGCCGCCGCCGTTGGCGCACGAGCCCATGGAGATCACATAGCGCGGCTCGGGCATCTGGTCGTAGACCTTGCGGAGCGGCGGCGCCATCTTGTTGCAGAGCGTGCCGGCGACGATCATCACATCGGATTGACGTGGGCTCGCGCGCGGCGCGACGCCAAAGCGCTCGAGGTCATAGCGCGGCATGTTGACCTGCATCATCTCAACGCCGCAGCAGGCGAGCCCGAACGTCATCCACATCAACGAGCCGGTGCGCGACCAGTTGATGAGGTCGTCGGCCGCGGCCAGCAGGAAACCGCGATTGGACAATTCGCCGTCCATCGCCTCGAACATCAACGCATCGGACGCAGTGGCCGTGCGCGCGCCCTCGACGCCCGCGCGCGCCGCGGCGCCGGCCGGCATCCTGTCGCCTATTCCCATTCGAGCGCCCCTTTGCGCCATTCGTAGATGAAGCCGATCGTCAGCACGCCGAGGAAGAGCATCATCGACCAGAAGCCGGCCAGACCCAGATCGCCCAGCGTGATCGCCCAGGGAAAGAGGAAGGCGACTTCGAGATCGAAGATGATGAAAAGGATCGAAACCAGGTAGAAGCGCACGTCGAACTTGCCGCGCGCATCGTCGAACGCGTTGAAGCCGCATTCATAGGCCGAGAGCTTTTCCGTGTCCGGGTCGGACGGCGCGACGAAGAACGGCACCGCCACCAGGAGCACGCCGAAGACTGCCGCGATCGCGATGAAGAGCACGATCGGCAGATATTCGAGCAGAAACGCATCCATGCGCTCGATCCTTCCACGGTTGGATTTCGCACATCCAAGGAGGGCTCGCCCGCGTCGCGGCTTCGCGCTTCTTGCCGTGCGGGCGCGTTCGTTGTCGCTGCGACTCGCAGCGGACGCCCCCGTTTCGCGGCGCAGTATACTGGCGGCCCAACGGCATGCAATTTGATATGCGGCGGTCCGCAACGGCATACAACCGCAGGGGAGACCGGGACACATCGCCCGGGCCGTGCCTAGGCCCCCTTGGGCCGCGTCGCCTCGGCAAAGGCGGTGCCGATTGCCTTGCCGGTGAGGAAGTCGAGGAGCAGTCCGGTGTCGAGCGCCTCGAAGACTTCGGTGATGCCGGCCGGGCCCGAGCGGGCAAAGAGCGTGTATTCGTTTTCGTAGGGCTTGCCCGCGGCCTTGGAGAACGCGCGATAGATGAAGCGGACCGCGCTCACGCGATCATCGCCCGCCTCGTCCAGGATCTCGACCGAACAATCGGGGCGGTAGTGCTCCGTCCAGACGGCCGTGTTGAAGGCGATGACGGCCTCGCGCCCCCTCATCGGCCGCGCGAACGGGAGGGAGGCCGAGAGCGACCATTCGATCGACGGCGCGTAGAGCGCGGCCATCGCATGGACATCGCCAAAGGCGGTCACGAGCTTTCCGGCGGGCGTTAGGGCGGGTGTTTTGGCGCTCATCGGGGTCGCTCCGCCGATGCCCCTTGAAGCGCTTGGGACTTGTTGTCGGATCGGGATCGAAATGGCGGGAGCGACGGGGCTCGAACCCGCGACCTCCGGCGTGACAGGCCGGCACTCTAACCAACTGAGCTACGCCCCCGCGGGCGACGAGGGCGACGGTGTAAGGCGGCCCTCCGCCCAAGTCAAGGAATGGGCCGGGAGCGCACGGAACCAGCGGGTCTAGCGGTTCCGGCCGCTGGCCTCATCGCCCTCTTCTGGTAGGAAACGGGCGCACCGTCCGCGCCTCGGAGATTCCCCATGACCCAGCATATCGGCATCGCCGGCTGTTCGGCGGAGGGGGCCGCGCTCTGCTATCGCACGATCTGCGCGGAGGGACCGGCGCTTCTCAGCAAGCCCTACGCGCATCCCGAGATCTCGATGCACACGCCCTCTTTCGCCGACTACTTGGCGTGCTTCGAGCGCGACGACTGGAATGGCGTTGCCGATCTGATGGTCGCCTCGGGCGAGATCCTCGCGCGCGCGGGGGCCGACTTCCTCATCTGCCCCGACAACGCCATCCACCGCGTGTTCGACGCTGTGGCCGCGCGCTCGCCGCTGCCGTGGCTCCACATCGCGCGCGTCGTCGCCGATGAAGCGGCCGCGCGCGGGTTCACGCGGCTCGCGCTCACGGGAACGCGCTGGCTCGTCGAGAGCGAGGTCTATCCCGACGCGCTCGCGGCCACCGGCATCGCGTGGCAGCGGCCAGAGCCCGCCGACCGCGCCGCGATCAACCGGATCATCATGGAGGAGCTCGTTCCCGGCCTCACGACGCCCGAGCAGGTGCCGGTCTTTCAGCGCATCATCGCCGCGATGAAGGGAGACGGCTGCGACGCCGTCGTGCTCGGCTGCACCGAGATCCCGATCAGCCTCAACGATGAGACCTCGCCGCTGCCGACGCTCGATTCGACGCGGCTCCTCGCCCGCGCGGCGTTGAGGAGGGCGGTGGGCGGCCGGTGATGGTGGGCGGTGATGGTGGGCGGTGACGGACTCGAACCGCCGACATCCTCGGTGTAAACGAGGCGCTCTACCAACTGAGCTAACCGCCCGCCGGAGCGGAGACTAGCGCGTCACGGGTGCGACTGGAACGCCGCCTTCGCCCCGCGTCATGGTCCGCGACAGCGCACCATCCACGGCTTTCATTCGGCTCCTCTCTAAACCATGGATGCTCCGCATTCACGGAGCATGACATGCCATGAAAGAGGCGGGCGAAGGGAATCTGCTGCTCTCAGCGCAGGAACACGCGACGATCATACGGGACAGGCTCGCACGCGACGCCATCGGCATCGGCGTCGTTGCGGGACCAGTAGCCCGCCTCGCCATCGCGTGACGGCGCCAGCCCTACAAGGCGCGCCATATCGCAATTGGGCGCTGCCAGCATGTGACGCACCGTGTCCCAGGGCGAATAAGGACTTAGCAAAAATAATGCGGCCGAAACCGCAAATACCGTCATCCCCAGCACGGCGACGGGCAGCAGTCGAACGCTGAGGCGCGCCCAGCGTCGGCGCCGCTCATCCGCCTCGCGAATTGCGCGAAATCGGGTCTGCAAGGAGCGGAGTTCGCGATCGGGATCCCGTCCTTCGTGGACCTCAAGATCGCTTGCTCGCGGCATTGTTCCCACCCAATCCTGCGTGGTCGGTTCGCTATTGAACCCGGCCATTGCAGGCGATCGGAGCTAACGAATCGTTAGCGCGCACGAGAACGCACACTTACGCTGAGTAAGCACCCCGCCAAGCGACGGGCGCCCCATGCCCGCTCGCGCGGGCATGACAGAACCCTATGCGGCTTAGTTCACAGCCTGCTTGAGCTGTGCGCCGGCTTTGAATTTCGGCTGGTTGGAGGCCGGGATCTTGATCTCCTCGCCCGTGCGCGGGTTGCGGCCGGTGCCGGCCTTGCGCTTGGTCACGTGGAACGTGCCGAAGCCCACGAGGCGGACTTCGTCGTCGTCCTTCAGCGCCGCCGTGATCGCATCGAACACCGCATCGACGGCCTTGGCCGCGTCGGCCTTCGTCATGCCCGACATATCCGACACCTTGGCGATCAGATCATTCTTGTTCACGTGCTTTCGCCTTTCTTGGAAATGGCGGGGGAGCCCCACCCGAGTCGGCGCCATTTTAACCGTTCTGAGACGGGGCAACCACCCGAAAGCCGCAGAAAACCTGGGGATCAGTCCCGCCAGGGGCGCGCGGGGGTCGCGGGGACCCGCGCGGGGCCCTGAAAAAGGGCGGGCCGAACGGGCCCGCCCTATTTGTTCTCCGTCACCCCCTCCCGGCCTTCGGCCACCCTCCCCGCTCGAGGGGAGGGTTTGGGGAGGCTAATGCGTGACGACCGAATCCGCGTCGCCGTCATCGCCCTTGCGGGCCGGCGATTTGGCGTCGGGCTCGACCTCCGTCCATTCCACGGGAACGACGGGCTTGGAGAGCGCGTGCTTGAGCACTTCCTCGACCGTCTTCACGGGGATGATGGTCAGGTCCTTCTTCACGTTGTCCGGGATGTCCGCGAGATCCTTTTCGTTTTCATCCGGGATGACGACCGTCTTGATGCCCGCGCGGAGCGCGGCCAGCAGCTTTTCCTTCAGGCCGCCGATCGGCAGCACGCGGCCGCGCAGCGTCACCTCGCCCGTCATCGCCACGTCGTGGCGCACGGGAATACCGGTCAGGACCGAGACGATCGAGGTCACCATCGCGACGCCCGCCGAGGGGCCATCCTTGGGCGTCGCGCCTTCGGGCACGTGCACGTGGATATCCTTTCGGTCGAAGGTCGGGGGAATGATGCCGAGGCTGAGCGATTTCGAGCGCACATAGGAGCGCGCGGCATCGATCGATTCCTTCATCACGTCGCCGAGCTTGCCGGTCGTCTGCATGCGGCCCTTGCCGGGCAGCATGACGGCCTCGATCGCGAGCGTCTCGCCGCCGACTTCCGTCCAGGCGAGGCCCGTGACGACGCCGACCTGATCCTCGCCCTCGGTCTCGCCGAACCGGAACCGCCGAACGCCGGCGTATTTGCCCAGGTTGTCCGAGGTGATCGCGACCGACTTGACCTTGTCGGAGACGATCTCCTTGACCGACTTGCGCGCGAGGTTGGCGATTTCGCGCTCGAGATTCCGCACGCCCGCCTCGCGGGTGTAATAGCGGATGAGGCCGCGCAAGGCGTCATCGTCGAGTGTCCACTCGCCCTTCTTCAGGCCATGCGCCTCGGCCTGCTTCTCGATCAGATGGCGCTTGGCGATCTCCACCTTCTCATCCTCGGTGTAGCCGGGGATGCGGATGATCTCCATGCGGTCCATCAGCGGCTGCGGCATGCGCAGCGAGTTGGCCGTCGTGATGAACATGACGTCCGACAGGTCGAAATCGACCTCGAGATAATGGTCGTTGAAAGAGGCGTTCTGCTCGGGGTCGAGCACCTCGAGCAGGGCCGCTGAGGGATCGCCCCGCCAATCGGCGCCCAGCTTGTCGATCTCGTCCAGAAGGAAGAGCGGGTTCGCCGTCTTCGCCTTCTTCAGCGACTGGATGATCTTGCCCGGCATCGAGCCGATATAGGTGCGGCGGTGACCGCGGATTTCCGCTTCATCCCGCACGCCGCCCAGCGACATGCGGATGAACTCGCGGCCGGTCGCCTTCGCGATCGACTTGCCGAGCGAGGTCTTGCCCACGCCGGGCGGGCCGACGAGGCACAGGATCGGACCCTTAAGCTTGCCCGCGCGCTGCTGCACGGCCAGATACTCGATGATCCGCTCCTTGACCTTCTCCAGGCCATAGTGGTCGTTGTCGAGAACGCTCTGCGCGTTCTTGATGTCCTTCTTGACCTTCGACTTCTTGCCCCAGGGGAGCGAGAGCATCCAGTCGAGATAATTGCGAACGACCGTCGCCTCGGCGGACATCGGCGACATCTGACGTAGCTTCTTCAGCTCCGCGCTCGCCTTGTCGCGCGCTTCCTTCGACAGCTTCGTCTGCTTGATGCGGTCTTCCAGTTCGGACAGCTCGTCGCGGCCCTCGTCGGTCTCGCCGAGTTCCTTCTGGATCGCCTTCAGCTGCTCGTTCAAATAATATTCGCGCTGCGTCTTCTCCATCTGACGCTTCACGCGGCTGCGGATCTTCTTTTCGACCTGCAGAACGCCGATCTCGCCTTCCATGAAGCCGAAGACCTTCTCCAGCCGCTGCATGACGTTCGTGAGTTCCAGCAGCTCCTGCTTCTCGGAGATCTTCACCGTCAATTGCGAGGCGATGGTGTCGGCCAGCTTGGAGGGATCCTCGATCTGCTGCACGCCCGAGAGCGCGTCCGCCTGAATCTTGCGGTTCAGCTTCGTGTATTGCTCGAACTGGCTGCGCACCGAACGCGCGAGGACTTCGGTCTCGCGGTCGTCGGGCAGCTCGTCGGGCAGCTCGTCGGGCAGGATCTCGGCCTCGGCCTGGAAGAATTCGGCGTTCTCGCGGTACTTCAGGATGCGCGCGCGCGACTTGCCCTCGACCAGCACCTTGACGGTCTGATCAGGCAATTTGAGAAGCTGAAGCACGGTCGCGACCGTGCCGACCGTGTAGATTTCATCCGTCGTCGGATCATCGTCGAGCGCGTTCTTCTGCGCGACGAGCAGGATCTGCTTGTCGTCGGCGACCACGTCCTCAAGCGCGCGCACGGACTTTTCGCGCCCCACGAAGAGCGGCACGATCAGATGCGGGAAGACGACGATGTCGCGAAGCGGGAGAACCGGAAAGACGCCCATTTTCGGCGCGCCGTCGTTCTTCTCGCCTTCGCTTCCTTTGGAATGAGAACTCATGAGTCTCGTGTCCTTACCGGGCGGGGCGCTCCAATAAGCCGCCCAAGCCCTCCTTGGAGAGACGGGTGCCGGTTTGCCACGCACCGGCGCCCTTTGGATTAGGCTAAGTGATGCCTCGGGCGCCCCTCTTCAAGGGAGGGGCCC
This sequence comes from Alphaproteobacteria bacterium, assembly GCA_016124385.1. GTDB lineage: Bacteria > Pseudomonadota > Alphaproteobacteria > Micropepsales > Micropepsaceae > JACADY01. The sequence goes on from WGNU01000006.1 coordinate 424,666, forward strand.
CTGAGGCCGTCTAAGAGGCTGTGGACTCAGCGCCTTCGCGCTTGTCGGAATGGATGAAGAGCGGGCGGGCGCGGCCTTCGACGACCTCGCCGTTGATCACCACCTGTTCGACGCTGCGAAGGCCGGGCAGCTCGAACATCGTGTCGAGCAGGATGCCTTCCATGATCGAGCGCAGGCCCCGCGCGCCGGTCTTGCGGGCGATCGCCTTCTGCGCGATGGCGCGCAGGGCATCGTCCGAGAAGTGGAGCGTCACATTCTCCATCTCGAAGAGGCGCTGATACTGCTTGATGAGCGCGTTCTTCGGCTTGGTGAGGATATCCACCAGCGCGTCGATCGAGAGGTCCTCAAGGGTGGCGACCACCGGCAGACGGCCGATGAATTCCGGGATCAGGCCGAATTTCAGCAGATCTTCCGGCTCAACGTCGCGCAGAACCTCGCCCGTCATCCGCTCGTCGGGGGCCACGACATTGGCGCCGAAGCCGATGGTCGAGCCCTTGCGGCGGCCGGAAATGATCTTCTCCAGGCCCGAGAAGGCGCCGCCGCAGATGAAGAGGATGTTGGTCGTGTCGACCTGCAGGAATTCCTGCTGCGGGTGCTTGCGGCCGCCCTGGGGGGGAACGCTCGCGACCGTGCCTTCCATGATCTTCAAGAGCGCCTGCTGGACGCCCTCGCCCGACACGTCGCGCGTGATCGAGGGATTGTCGGATTTGCGGCTGATCTTGTCGACTTCGTCGATATAGACGATGCCGCGCTGGCAGCGCTCGACATTGTAGTCGGAGGCCTGGAGCAGCTTTCGGATGATTTTCCCCACGCCCTCGCCGGCCTAGCCGGCCCCGGTGAGGGTCGTCGCGTCGGCCATCGTGAAGGGCACATCGAGGATGCGCGCCAGCGTCTGCGCGAGCAGCGTCTTGCCGCAGCCCGTCGGGTCGACGAGGAGGATATTCGACTTGGCCAGCTCGACGTCGTTGTTCTTCTGGGCGTGGCTCAGGCGCTTGTAGTGGTTGTGGACCGCAACCGAGAGCACTTTCTTGGCGTGGTCCTGGCCGATCACGTAGTCGTCGAGGACTTTGCGGATCTCCTGCGGGCTCGGCACGCCGTCGCGCGACTTCACGAGCGAGGTCTTGTTCTCCTCGCGGATGATGTCCATGCACAGCTCGACGCACTCATCGCAGATGAAAACCGTCGGGCCCGCGATCAGCTTGCGCACCTCGTGCTGGCTCTTGCCGCAAAACGAGCAATAGAGGGTGTTCTTGGAATCGCTTCCGCCGCCCGACACCTTGCTCATACGCTCTCCTCCACGACCCTTCGCCACGTCAAACCCCGCCTATGCAGGCTTCGCGCCAGCCTCCATGTTAGGGGCGGCCATCCGCCGCGATCAACGAGAATCAATCCGTTGCTCGTTATAGGCTGTTTCGGCACGCCACCCATAGGCCCTCAGTCACAAGCCTAGCGGCCACGCGCTCAACATTCACTTAATCTGCCCCGCCGGCCAAAAAAGCCCCGGGAATCAAGCCTCGGCGGTCTCGGGACGGCTTTCGATGACCTGATCGATCAATCCGAAGGCTTTTGCCTCTTCCGGCGTCATGAAGCGGTCCCGGTCGAGGGTCTTTTCAACCACGGCGATATCCTGGCCCGTATGGCGGCCGTAAATCTCGTTCAAACGCTTCTTAATCTTGACGATTTCCTCAGCATACCGGGCCATGTCGGTCGCCTGGCCCTGATAGCCGCCGGAGGGCTGGTGCAACATGACACGCGCGTTGGGCAGCGCATAGCGTGCGCCCTTCTCACCCGCGCACAGCAAAAGTGACGCAGCGGAAGCCGCCTGCCCCACACACAACGTTGTGATCTCGGGGCGGATGTATTGCATCGTGTCGTAGATCGCGAGGCCCGCCGTCACCACGCCGCCCGGCGAGTTGATGTACATCGCGATCTCTTTCTTGGGATTCTCAGCTTCAAGGTAGAGCAGCTGCGCGGTGATGAGGCTCGCCATGTGGTCCTCGATGGGGCCCGTGACGAAAATGATCCTCTCCTTGAGAAGCCGCGAGTAGATGTCGAAGGCGCGCTCGCCCCGCGAGGTCTGCTCGACCACCATCGGGACCAACATGTTGGAATAGACCTCGCGGGCGTCTCTCATCGGGGGCTCCTTGGGCGGCCGCGGACCTGCGGCTTCGTGAATCTATAGCCTATTCATGTCAGCGGGGGAGTTAAGGAATTCAATCCCCGCCAAGGTTCCGCGCCCGTGGCGGCGGGGCCCCTCGACGGCACATGCACAGGATCGGCCACCGCCCCAGGGGCAAGCGGCTCTTAGGCTTTCGCCTTCTCGCGCTCGATCCGGTCGTCGGGGTCGGAGAACAGCTCCTCGCGCGGCACGGTCGTCTCGTTGACCGTCGCCAGCTCGACGATGAAGTCGACCACCTTGTCCTCGAAGAGCGGCGCGCGCACTTCAGCGAGGGCGGCCGGGTTCTTCTGGTAGAACTCGAACACCTGACGCTCCTGGCCGGGGAATTGGCGCGCGCGCTGCGCGATGGCGCGGGTGAGTTCTTCCTGGCCGATCGTGAGGTTGTTCAGGCGGCCGATCTCGGCGAGCACGAGGCCGAGGCGGACGCGCCGCTCGGCGATCGCGCGATACTCGGCGCGCGTTTCATCCTCCGACTTACCATCGAGGGGGAAGGTCTTCTCCTCGCGCTTCATTTCGGCTTCGACGGCCGACCAGACGCCGTTGAATTCCGCCTCCACCATGCCCGGCGGCAGGTCGAAGCTGTGCGCCTTGTCGAGCTGGTCGAGCAGCGCGCGTTTCAGATGCGCGCGGCTGGCGCCCGCGAAATCCTGCTTGATCTGATCGCGCACGCGCTCCTTCAGTTGATCCAAACTCTCAAGACCGAGCTTCGTTGCGAGCGAATCATCGATCGCGACATCATCGGGTTTGGCGACTTCCTTCACCTGAACTTCGAAGACCGCGTCCTTGCCGGCGAGGTTCTCCGCGCCATAGTCGGCCGGGAAGGTGACGTTCAGATCGCGCGCATCGCCGGCCTTCACGCCGACGAGCTGGTCCTCGAAACCGGGGATGAAGCGCTTGGAGCCGATGACGATCTGCGCGCCTTCGGCGCTGCCGCCCTCGAACACCTCGCCGTCCACCTTGCCGACGAAATCGATCGTCAGGCGGTCGCCCTCGACCGCCGCCTCGCCCTCGGCGCGGGGGCTATAGCTCTTTTGCTGTTCGGCGAGGCGATTGAGGGCCTCGTCCACTTCGGCGTCGGTGACCTCGCTCGTCAGCCGCTCGATGGTGAGCGTTGCGGGATCGACGGGCGTGAAGTCGGGCATGATCTCGAGCGCGACCTTGAAGGAGAGATCCTCCTTGCCGGTCAGCACCTCTTCGATTTCGCCTTCAAGTTCGATGTGAGGCTGCTGCGCCGGGCGGAGCGAGCGCTCCTCGATCGCGGATTGCGAGCCCTCGTTCACGGCTTCCTGGATGATCTCGCCCATCAGCGACTTGCCGAAGGTCTTGCGCAGATGCGCAACCGGCACCTTGCCCGGGCGGAAGCCCTTCAGCTGCACCTGGCCCTTGATCTCGTCGAGCTTGGCCGTCAGGCGGCCGTCGAGATCGCCCTTGGGGATCGTGATCCTGAATTCGCGCTTCAGGCCCTCGGTCGCCGTTTCCATCACTTGCATCGTTCAATCCTACTTCAAACCGTCGCTGCCCCGGGCGGGCGAATGTCGGGCGGGGCCTTGAGTGGTGCGGGCGGAGGGACTTGAACCCCCACGACTTGCGTCACGAGAACCTAAATCTCGCGTGTCTGCCAATTTCACCACGCCCGCCCTATGCCCTTCCGTGCTTGGAGCCGAGCGAGGACGCGCCTTATCCGATCGCCAAAAGCGGGAGGGACGCCCTATAGCGCATCGGTTTCCGGCTGGCCAGTAGCCAATCCGGCAAGGACGCCGGGCAGCGCCTCGGGGAGATCCTCCGCGATCAGGCCGGGGCCGAAGGCGAAGGCCACCGCGCCATGCAGCCAGACAGCGGCGGCGGCGGCCTCGAAGGGCGCCAACCCCTTAGCCATCAGCCCCGCGACGAGGCCGGCGAGCACGTCGCCCGCCCCGGCGGTCGCGAGGAACGCGGGCGCGTTCGTGTTGACGGCGGCGCGGCCATCGGGCGCCGCGATCACCGTGTCGGCGCCTTTGAGGATCACCACGGCACCCGCGCGCTTTGCCGCCTCGCGCGCCGCCCCGAGCTTGCCGTTCGGATGGTCGGCGAGATCGGGGAAAAGCCGCTTGAACTCGCCCGCATGGGGCGTGAGGACGGTGCGCCCGCCCCTCCCCCTGATCGCGGCGAAGAGCGCATCGGGCGCGCTCTCGAAACTCGTGAGGCCGTCCGCATCGAGCGTGATTGCGGCGGGGCTCATCAGGGCCGCGCGAACGAGCGCGGCCGTCGCCTCGCCGACGCCGAGCGCGGGCCCGAGGACGACGCTGTTCTTGCGCGTGTCGGCGAGGAGCTGTTTCAGGCCCTCTGCGCCCGCGAAGCGGCGGACCATGATCGCGGTGAGCGCGGCGGCATTGACCGCGAGCGCGTCGGGCGGCGAGGCGAGCGTCACCAGCCCCGCGCCGACCCGCAAGGCGGCCCGCGCGGAGAGGCGCGCGGCGCCCGTCCCCTCGATCCCGCCCGAGACGGCAAGGACATGTCCGCGCGCATATTTATGCGCCTCAGGGTCCGGGAGCGGAAGACGCCAGAGGCCGGGCGCGTTCTCGAACGCTGATGGCTTCACGGCCGCGATCATCGCCTCCGTCACGCCGATATCGGCGATAAGAACATCGCCGCAAACCCCGCGCGCGGGATAGAGCGCGTGGCCGGGTTTCTTCGCCGCGAACGTCACGGTCAGCGCCGCGGCGATCGCGCGGCCGCCAAGGACCGCGCCGGTATCGGCATCGATGCCGCTCGGCACATCGACGGCGACGACACGCGCGCGGTGGGCCTTGAGGGTCTCGGCGAGCGCGGCAGCCGGGCCCTCCAGCGGGCGCGTAAGGCCGATGCCGAACAGCGCGTCGATGAAAACATCCGCCTGCGGAAGATCGCCGGAAAGCCTTTGCCACGGCCCCGTCCAGCGAGCGGCCATCGCGGCCGCGTCGCCCTTCAGCGCCTCGCGCGGGACCAATCCCTCGACCGCGACGTCATAGCCCCGCTCGGCCAGGAGGCGCGCGACGACATAGCCATCGCCGCCATTGTTGCCGGGCCCGCAAAAGACGACCGCGCGGCCGGCCGGCCAGCGCGCGGCGAGCGCATCGGCGACGGCCCTGCCCGCGCGCTCCATCAGCGTCAGCGAGGGCGTGCCCGCTGCGATGGCGGCGGCCTCGGCGGCGCGCATCTCGGCAGCGCTAAGGAGTGCGGTTGCTGTCACGCAAAATCGGCCGGGCGTTTCTTGGCGTGCGAGTGTTCCTGCTCATAGGCCGCCGCGACGCGCAGCACCATCGCGTCATCGAACATCTTGCCGACGATCTGAAGGCCGATGGGCAGGCCCTCCTTCGAGAAGCCGCAATTGATGCTGGCGGCGGGGTTCTGCGTCAGATTGAAGGGCAAGGTGAAAGGCGTCCAGGAGAGCCAGGCGTTGCCGTCGTCGTCATACGGATAGATCCGCCCGACCGGAAAGGCCGTCGTTGCGACCGAGGGGCAGAGCAGCGCGTCGTAATTCTCCATGAACTGGCGGAACTGCGACCCCAAGGTGCCGCGCGCCTGGATGGCGGCCATGTAGTCCTCGAAGGTAATCGCCGCCGCTTGCTCGACCAGCTTGCGCAGATCGGGCTCGAGCAGCGCCGTCTTGTCGGGCGGCAGCTTGCCGAGAAACGCGCGCGCGCCCGCCCACCAATGAACGCGAAAGACGCCGACGGGATCGGCGAAACCGGGATCGACCTCCTCGACATGGGCGCCCAGCTGCGCGAGGGCGGTCGCGGCGTTGCGCACCGCTTCATCGACTTCGGGCAATACCTTCGGCGCATAGCCAAGGCGCGGGCTGAAGGCGATCCGCAAGCCGCGCACGCCGTCATGCAGCACGCGCGTATAGTCCACGTCGCGGCTGTAGCGCAGCGAATGCCAATCGCGCGTGTCGGGCTTGGAGATTTCGTTGAGGAGGATCGCCGCGTCCTGCACGGTGCGCGCGTGCGGGCCGACATGGGCGACCGTGCCGAAGGGCGAGAGCGGATAGGCGGGGACGCGGCCAAAGCTCGGCTTCAGGCCGAACGTGCCGGTGAGCGAAGCAGGCAAGCGGACCGAGCCGCCGCCATCCGTTCCGAGCGCGAGCGGCGCGAAGCCGGCCGCGACTGCCGCGGCCGAGCCGCCCGAGGAGCCGCCGGGCGTCAGCTCCTTGTTCCAGGGATTGCGCGTGATGCCGGTCAAGGGGCTGTCGGTCGTCGCCTTCCAGCCGAATTCGGGTGTCGTCGTCTTGCCGAGGAGGACCGCGCCCGCCTCGCGCAGCCGCGCGACGGACGGTGCGTCCATGTCCCAGGGGCCAGCCTTGTCGACCGTCAAGGAGCCGCGCAGCGTCGGCCAATCCTTCGTGAAGAGCAGATCCTTGATCGCGACCGGCACGCCATCGAGCGGGGAGAGCGGCACGCCGATCATCCAGCGCTCTTCGGATTCGCGCGCCATGTCGAGCGTGCGCTCGGCATCCATGTGGCAGAAGGCGTTCAGCGCGGCGTCGCGCGCATCGATGCGACCGAGGAGATATTCGGTGACCTCGACCGGCGAGAGCGCCTTGCTCTCGTAGGCCCGGCGCAAATCGGCGGCGGTGAACCAGTGAAGATCATCGTCGGACATGCCAGGCCTTCCCCCGCTCTAGCGCACGATCGTCAGCGCCACTTCCTCGCCCTTGGCGGCCACGCTGAGCGCGCGGCCATCGCTCGTCAGCGTCCAGATGCTCGCGTTCGCGGGGTGAACCGCAACCACGGCGTCCGTGCCGAGCGCGCGGCCCACCGCCACGTTGATCGCCACGAAATGGGAGAACACGACTGTATCCTCCCGGCAATTCAAAAGGTATTGAACGACGCCGTCGCACCAGGCGCGGATCTCGGGCGAGGTGTCGGCCCAGTTCCCCATCATCAGCGTACGGAGCCATTCGCGGCGCTCGCCGAGCTTGAGGCCAGGCGAGGGAATCTCCGCGACTGCCTCCTCGATCGAAACGGTGCTTCCCCACATGTCCGCGAGCGGGGCGGCGGTCTCGCGCGCGCGGGCGAGCGGGCTCGAGACGAGCGCGAGCGGGCCCTTGGGCGCGAGGGCCTTGGCGGCCTTTCCGGCCTGCTCGCGGCCGAGCGCGGAGAGGCCCGGGTCCAGCGCGTCCGCGTAGCTCGCGGCCGCCTCGCCGTGGCGAACGAGGTAGAGCGTCGTCATTCCGCCCTCACGCGAAGGTCGCGATGTTGAGGCCGCCCGTGTGCGCGACCGAAACCGGGCGGCCCAGCATTTCTTCCTCGAACATGCGCGCGATGAGCGCCTCGTCCTCGACCTTGGCGAGGAAGCGCGCGTCCGCCGCGTCGCGCCCGACGATGATGCCGAAGCGCTGGCCCTTGCGGTCCGTGACGACGGTATAGGTCTCAACCTTCCCCTCGCCCTTCATCTCGGTGACGACGCGCGGGCGCTCCATCGCATCGAGTGCCTTCTGGTAGGTCTTGGGGTTCTCGCGCGTCCATTTCCCGTGCGTCGGCGTCGTCGAATAGATGCCGATCGCGTGCTTCGTCACATACATGCCGTTGCCGGTGAGGAGGCCGAAGGCGCCGGGCTTGGCGCGGAGTTTCTCCACCATCGTCGCGATCGAGTGCATGACGTAGTTGTTGCCCGCGCCACCGAAATAGGGGAGCCCGCCGGTGATGGTGAGGCCGCGCGGATCATCGAGCGAAAGGCCAAGCTCCGCCGCGCCAATCTCGACCGCGCTCGAGAAACACGAATAGAGATCGATATAGGTCATGTCGGCGAGCGTCTTGCCGGCCATCGTCAGCGCCTTTTGGCCCATCATGCGGATCGCGGGCGAGGAGTGGAAATTGATCCGCTCGCTGACGTTCCAGATGTCCGTCGCGTCGGCGCAACCGTGGAGATAGACCCATTTTCCTTCCGGAATGCCGAGCGCCCTCGCCTTGCCGACGCTCGTCATGATGACGGTCGCGGCCTGGTCGACCTCGATGACCGAGCACATGTATTTCGTATAGGGAAAGCCGACGAAGCGGTTCTTCTCGCCGGGCGTTGCGATTTCTTCCGGCGTGCGGAAGGTCGGAAACCAGGAGCCGGGATTTTCCGAGGCGAGCTTCGTAAAGGGCGAGAAGAGCTTGCCGATCAGCGCCATCTGCTCTTTCACGCTGCGGCCGGCCTTGGCGCGCAGGCCATTCTCGAACAGGGGATAGGTGTTGACCGGAAACGAGAGCCCATAGGCGTTCTCGTAGTCGTTGACGCCGCGCCGGCTGTCGCCGATCTCGATCGGCTCGCCGCCCGCGTCCTCGTGCCACTCGTATTTGACGCCGCGCTTCATGCCGCCCATGAGCGAGGCGAGATATTCCGCGCCCGTGAGGATCGCGACCTCGACCTCGCCGTTCGCGATGCGCTCCGCCATCAGGCTCACGAGCATTTGCGGCGTGTTGCCGCCGGCGGCGGTGTAGATCTCGGTGCGCGGCTTGGCATCGATGCGCTTGGCCAGCGAGCGCGGCGGATTGGGATAGGCGCGCGCAGTGAGCGAGCGGGTTTCGGAGGAATCCGCGATGAAGCGCACGACCGCGATCGTGTCGGCCGCCTGCATGAGCGCCTCGCCCGCGCCCGCATCGGCGGCCGCCATGCGCGTCGCCTTTTCGAGCATCGCGATGGGATCGAGGCTCTCCTCGTATTTGGCCTCTTGGGCCGTGCGCTGCGTGAACTGGCCGACGCCGACCAGAATGGGCGTGCTGTCTTCCACCATCGCCGTTCCTCCCGATTATCGTGACCAGCGAAACTCGCCGATGGTCCGCGCGTTGTCCAGTTGACGTGAAGGGAAGCGTGGCGCTGCGAATGATGGCGAGAAGGTGGCGCCGCGCTGAATGGATCGTCAGCTTCAGTTCGCGGCCTTGTGTGTGGTGAGAAGGCCAGCGTGCCTCCATCTTAGAGTCACGGTTCCTGCGAACCGCCCTTCAAGGCGTCACAGTCGTTTCTCCCCGCATACGTCCAGAAGCGCCGAGAAGGGGACCGGGCCCGGTGGATGCGTACCATCCCCGGGCCCGCGTTCTTTCAGCGCCCTTGCGATAAGGGAACGGCCGACGCATCGCTGCGCCGGCCGTTCGCACTCTCCCCGCGGACCTAAGGCGTGCCTAGACCGAATAGTACATCTGGAACTCGATCGGATGGGGCGTGTGCTCCATCGCGTAGACGTCCTGCATCTTCAGCTCGATCCAGCTGTCGATGAAGTCGTCGGTGAAGACGCCGCCCTTCTTCAGGAAGCCGCGGTTCTTGTCGAGATTTTCGAGCGCCTCGCGAAGCGAACCGCAGACCTGCGGCACGTCCTTCAGCTCTTCCGGCGGAAGGGCATAGAGATCCTTGTCCATCGGCTTGCCCGGATGGATCTTGTTCTCGATGCCGTCCAAACCCGCCATCAGCAGCGCCGCATAGGCGAGATAAGGATTCGCGCCCGGATCGGGGAAGCGCACTTCGATGCGCTTGCCTTTGGGCGAGGGCGAGAACGGGATGCGCACCGAAGCGGAGCGGTTGCGCGCCGAATAGGCGAGCAGCACGGGCGCTTCGAAACCCGGGATCAGGCGCTTATAGGAGTTCGTCAGCGGGTTCGTGAAGGCGTTCACGGCCTTCGCGTTCTTGATGATGCCGCCGATGTAGTAGAGGCAGGTCTCGGAGAGATCCGCATAGCCCGAGCCCGCGAAGAGCGGCTGGCCACCGCGCCAGATCGACTGGTGCACGTGCATGCCCGAGCCGTTGTCGCCCTTGATGGGCTTGGGCATGAAGGTCGCCGACTTGCCATACGCCGCGGCCACCTGGTGCACGACGTATTTATAGATTTGCATGTTGTCGCCGCACTTCGTCAGCGTGTTGAATTTGAAGCCCAACTCATGCTGCGAGGGAGCAACCTCGTGGTGATGCTTTTCCGGGTCGATTCCCATGTCGCCCATGACGGCGAGCATCTCGGAGCGGATGTCCTGGAAAGCGTCCACCGGCGGAACGGGGAAGTAGCCGCCCTTGATGCCGGGCCGATGGCCGAGATTGCCCATCTCGTAGTCCGTGCCCGTGTTGTAGGGGCCTTCCATCGAGTCGACCTGATAGAAGCCCTTCGCCATCGAGACTTCCCAGCGAACGTCATCGAAGATGAAGAACTCAGCTTCCGGGCCAAAATAGACCGTGTCGCCAACGCCGCTCGACTTGACGTATTTCTCGGCCGAGAGCGCGATCGAGCGCGGGCAGCGCTGATAGGGCTCGCCGGTCGAGGGCTCGTGCACGTTGCACGTGATCGACAGCGTCGTCTGCGCGAAGAAGGGATCGATCACCGCCGTCGAGAGATCCGGCTTCAGGAGCATGTCGGACTCGTTGATCGCCTTCCAGCCGGCGATCGAGGAGCCGTCGAACATCGTTCCCTCGTTCAACAACTCGGAGTCGACCAACGACAAGTCGAACGTGACGTGCTGCCACTTGCCGCGTGGGTCCGTGAAGCGAAGGTCGACGAACTTGACCTCCTTCTGCTTGATCATCGACAGAATTGACTCTGCGCTCGCCATGGTCCTTCCGCTTCCCTTCTTGCTCTCGCCGCGGCCCCAAATCGTCCGGGGCCTCACATTACCTCAGGCCGCCCCGTGTGCCGTGGCGGCCCCCGCTCAACGCCCTTGCGGGCACTACCCTGTCTTCCCGCGCCGGGGCCCCTGCCCCCTCGCGCTAAATTGCGTCCAGACCTGTTTCCCCCGTCCGGATCCGAATGGCATCTTCGACATTGGTGATGAAGATCTTTCCGTCGCCAATGCGGCCCGTCCGCGCAGCGCGCTGGACCGATTCAACCGCCCGATCGACCATATCGTCCTTCAGGACGATCTCGATCTTCACCTTGGGAAGAAAATCCACCACATACTCCGCGCCGCGATAGAGCTCCGTGTGGCCCTTCTGGCGTCCAAAGCCCTTGGCTTCGGTGACGGTAATGCCTTGCAATCCAATCTCGTGCAATGCCTCCTTCACCTCATCCAGCTTGAAGGGTTTAATGATCGCTTCGATCTTTTTCATTGGAAATCCCGCGTGCTGAGCGCACCCCTCGCTGCCGTTCAGCATTAGCACAGCCTATGCCAAGGGCAGGCCGAGCGAGGGAGACTGCGAATGGCGGCGAAAATGACATGCTGGATGGCCGTTGTCGCGTTCGATTTGATATGAAAATGGGCAATCTGCCGCAACTGTTAGCAATCTCTTACTCCGGATCCTGCTGATGAGCCTTCTTGGCAGCCGACTCTTCCGTTCGCTCGGCACGACGATCTTCGCGAAGATGTCCGCGCTCGCCACCGAAACGGGAGCGATCAATCTTGGCCAGGGGTTTCCCGACGAGGACGGGCCAGCGACGCTGCGCGCCCGGGCGGCGCAGGCGATCCTGACCGAGAGCAACCAATACCCACCCTCGCCCGGCCTGCCGGCGCTGCGCCAGGCGATCGCGCGCCACGCCGAGCGGCACTATGGGCTCAATTTCGACTGGACGCGCGAAGTGATCGTCACCTCGGGCGGCACCGAGGCGACGGGCGCGTGCCTGATGGCGCTGCTCAATCCGGGCGATGAGGCCGTTCTGATCGAGCCGGCCTATGATTGCTATCGCCCGATCATCGAGGCGATCGGCGCGGTGCCGAAGGGCGTGGCGCTCCGCCCGCCCGCGTTCGAACTGCCGATGAGCGCGCTCGCGGCGGCGGTGAACGCGCGCACGCGGGTGATCGTCCTCAACTCGCCGATGAACCCGGCCGGCAAGGTGTTCTCGCAGGCCGAGCTGGAAGGGATCGCGGATCTCGCGCGCAAGCGGAACCTCCTCGTCGTGTGCGATGAGGTCTACGAGCACCTCACCTTCGACGGCGCGCCGCATATTCCGCTCATCACGCTGCCGGGGATGCGCGAGCGGTGCCTGCGCGTGGGTTCGGCCGGCAAGATCTTTTCGCTCACCGGCTGGAAGGTCGGCTGGATCACGGGCGATGCCTCGCTCGTCCAGCTTGCCGCGAAGGCGCACCAATTCATCACCTTCACAACGCCGCCGGCGCTTCAGATGGCGGTCGCGGAGGGTCTTGAGAAGGAGGAAGGCTATTATCTCTCGCTCAAGAACGAGATGGCGGCCAAGCGCGACATCCTCGCGGCCGGGCTCACGCGCGTCGGCTTCGACGTGCTGCCGTGCCAGGGCACCTATTTCATCACGGCGAACGCCTGGCCGCTCGACGCGGCGGTGGAGGATGAAAGCTTCTGCGAGCGGATGACGCGGGAGGCGGGCGTCGCCGCCATTCCCTTGAGCGCCTTCTACATCAAGAACGCGCCGCGCAACCTCGTGCGCTTCGCGTTCTGCAAGCGCCCGGAGGTGCTGGAAGACGCGATCCAGCGGCTGAAAGGCTATTTCGGGCGGTAGGCCCCTTCCCTCTCCCTCCCCGGGAGGGAGAGGGGATCTCCGCCAAGGCGGAGAGGGACGATGCGGCAACGGATCTACCGCGCGGCCGAGCGGAGCATGAAGCCGGGCATGTGATCGCCGAAGCCCGCGTTCGCGGGATCGCGGTCGCGCGTCTCGGCCTTTTCACGGACCGGTTTCTCGCGCGCCGCCTTTTCGCGGACGGGTTTCTCCGGCGCTGGCTTGGCGGCGGGCGCGGCCTTGGCGGGCGCGCCGGTGTCGCGCGGGTCCTTGCGGGCGCGGGAGCGCGAACGGCGCGGCTCCGATGCCGTCTTCTCGCCGCGCTCGCGCGGTTCGGGCTTCGCGAAGCCGTCGAGCGGGATCTCGGGGATGGGCTTGCCGATCAGCTTTTCGATCGCGGCGACGTTCTTGGATTCGGCCGGCGTCGTCAGCATGAAGGCGTGACCCTCGCGGCCCGCCCGGCCCGTGCGGCCGATCCGGTGAACGTAGTCATCTGAGTGATGCGGCACGTCGAAATTGAAGATGTGGCTGACGGCCGGGATGTCGAGGCCGCGCGCGGCGACGTCGCTCGCAACCAGGAGCTGGATCTTGTTGGTCTTGAAGCTGTCGAGCATCTTGATGCGGGCGGACTGGTCCATATCACCGTGCAGGCACCCGACCGAAAAGCCGTGCTTCTTCAAGGAGCCGTGCACGACCGCGACGTCGCGCTTGCGGTTGCAGAAGATGATCGCGTTCTGGATCGTCTGCCCCCGGATGAGCGTGCGCAGCGCCTCGCGCTTGTCCTCGTTGGAGACCGTGACGCGGGCCTGGACGATCGTCTCGGCGGTGGAGGCCGGGCGAGCCACTTCGATGCGCACGGGCGCGTGAAGGAACTGATCGACGAGGCGCTGGATCTCGGGCGGCATGGTCGCGGAGAAGAACAGCGTCTGGCGCGTGAAGGGGAGAAGCTTGAAGATGCGCTCGACGTCCGGGATGAAGCCCATGTCGAGCATGCGGTCGGCTTCATCGACGACGAAGGTCTGAACGCCGGTGAGCATCACCTTGCCGCGCCCGACATGATCGAGCAGGCGGCCGGGCGTTGCGATCAGGACGTCGACGCCGCGATTGAGCTTGCGTTCCTGATCTTCGAACGAGACGCCGCCGATCAGTAGTGCCATCGAGAGCTTGTGGTGCTTGCCGTAGCGCTCGAAGCTTTCAGAGACCTGGGCGGCGAGTTCGCGCGTGGGCTCCAGGATCAGCGAGCGCGGCATGCGCGCCTTGGCGCGGCCTTGGCTCAAGCGCTCGATCATCGGCAGCGTGAAGGAGGCGGTCTTGCCGGTCCCCGTCTGCGCGATGCCGAGGACGTCCTTGCCCGCGAGTGCGTGCGGGATCGCCTGGGCCTGGATCGGGGTGGGTGTGGTGTAGCCGGAATCAGCAATGGCCTTGAGCAAATCCTGCCCGAGGCCGAGTTCGGAAAACTCCATTCGTTCCATCTATATCGCGAGCGTCTGTCTTCAGGCCGACGACGTCTCGCTTACGTCCGCCAACCCACGGTCGGGGCCGGGAGCGCCAGTCCGGGGGCCGCTACTCCCCGCTTGGGAGCGCCTCGCCGTCACCGAAACCGGGACTCAACCGGTTGTTGCGATGCAATATGGGGATAATCGCGTCAGCGTCAATCTAAGACCCTGAAAATTCTCGCCTAGTCTTGCTTTTCGCGCCGGAAATGTCGCCGTTGCAACGTTAAGGAAGCGTCACCAGGGGCAAGACGCGATGAACGGACCCACCCTGCAAGGCCTCATCGTCGGCTTCGTGCTGCTGGGCGTCCTCTTTTGGTTCCTGCAAGGACTGACGCCCTCGATCCGCGGGCAGAAGATCCTCCGCGCCGGCTTCGTGACCGATTGCTTCTATTGGCTGTTCACGCCGATCGTGACGCGCGCGGTGACGCCCGTCGCGGTCGCGATCACGCTCGTGCCGGTCGCGATCGCCTATGGCGTAACGCTGCCCGAACTGCTCCAGGGGCGCGGACCGCTCGGCACGCAGAGCGCGGGCGCGCAGGCGCTTCAGGTTTTCATCCTCGGCGATTTCCTCGGCTATTGGCAGCATCGCTGGTTCCATGGCGGCTGGCGCTGGCGGTTCCATGCGGTCCACCATTCCTCAACCGAACTCGATTGGCTCTCGAGCGTCCGGCTCCATCCGGTCAACGACGCGCTGGGGCGGCTCATCCAGGCCGTGCCGATCGTCGCGATGGGATATGACCCCAAGGTCGTCGCGCTGTTCGCACCCGCGACGACGCTTTATGCGATCGCGCTCCACGCCAATCTCAACTGGACCTACGGACCGCTGCGCTACGTGATCGCGAGCCCCGTCTTTCATCGCTGGCACCACACGAAGGCGGCTGAGGGCCAGGACAAGAATTTCGCCGGTTTCTTTCCCCTTTGGGATCTGCTGTTCGGCACGTTCTACATGCCCAAGGGGCGCCAGCCGAGCCTCTTCGGGATCGACGATGAGGCGATGCCGCGCGGGCTCCTCGGCCAGCTCGCCTATCCGTTCCGGCGGCGGCGCGGGGCCGGCGTTACCTCCTAGGTCATTGGCGGGGTTACCCCGCGCGTGGCATTTCTCGCCGCGACACGGAGGACTTGACCCGATGACAACCGAAACGCCCGATTTCCTCGCCATGGTCCGCGCGCACCCGACCCCGCTCGGCCAACTTCTCGGCATCGAGGTCATGGAGGCCGCGCCCGACCGCGTGGTCGCGACGATGCGCGTGCGGAGTGATCTCTGCACGTTCCCGGCGATCCTTCACGGCGGCGCGGTGATGGCACTCGCCGATACGGCGGGCGCAACCGCGACCGTCATCAATCTCCCCAAGGGCGCGACGACGACGACGCTCGAGAGCAAGACGAACTTCCTCGCCGCCGCGCCCGAGGGGCAGATCGTCACGGCGATTTGCGAGCCCGTTCACAAGGGCAAGACCACGCAGGTCTGGCAGACGAAGATCACGCGCGAGGACGGGCGGCTCGTCGCGCTCGTCACGCAATCGCAGCTCGTGATGATGCCGAAGTGAGGATCGCGGCCTTAAGGCAGGCTCGGGTCCTTCATCGTCCGGGTGCGGACGAATTCGGCGCCGTTCCAGGCCATCACCGGAAACTCGAAGCCGGGCACGCCCTCGTAGAACTCCTTCACGCCGTTCGACGTCGTCTCGAGCGGCGTTATGCCGTAGCAGAGATCGGAGAAAAGCATCCGCGGCTCATCGCCCTCGACCTTGAAGAGCGCGGTCAAGGCACCCGCCTGGCCGTAGCAGGGCCCGCCCGCGATCACCTGCATCACCTCGCCGATCTCCCCGCCCAGATCGATCGTTTCGATCTGAAGCTGGTTCGGCTGGCCGCAGACCTCGTCCAGCCATTCCTCGCCGTTCTTGGAGAGGCCCATCTGGGCGAACGCCGCTTCCTCGGCCGGCGAATAGGCCAGCGCCGTCATCGCGCCGCCGACGCATAGCGCGAGCGCCAAGGCCGCCGCTTTGAGCCAGTGCATGAGATGCCTCCCTCGGGGATGTCCCTCCCCCTACGGAGAATGTTCCCATGGGCCCACTCTGGCCGCAAGGAGGGCGAGGCCCCAAGGAGGCTTGGCCCCAAGGGGCTGTCGGAGTGGCGCCAGAGGCGTTAGCCTTGAGGGAACAGCCGCAACCCCCGACCCAATTCCCATGGAGGCAACCCCATGAAATATCTCCACACGATGATCCGCGTCGCCGATCCGGAGGCGACGCTGCGCTTCTTCGACGTCCTGGGCCTCAAGCAGATAAGGCGCATCGACAACGAGGGCGGGCGGTTCTCGCTCTATTTCCTCGCCGCGCCGGGCGATGAGGACGCGCAGGTGGAGCTCACCCATAATTGGGACGAAAAGGAGCCCTATGGCGGCGGGCGCAATTTCGGCCACCTCGCCTATCGGGTGGAGAATATCTACGAGACCTGCGAGCGGCTAATGGCGGCGGGCGTCACCATCAACCGGCCGCCGCGCGACGGGCACATGGCGTTCGTGCGCACGCCCGACAACATCTCGATCGAGTTGCTGCAAGAAGGCGGCGCGCTGCCCAAGCAGGAGCCCTGGGCCTCGATGGCCAACACGGGAAGCTGGTAGGGCGCGCGGCGCCGACGCCGCCTTCCGTCAGCATCGGCCCATCCTTCGAGACGCCCTTGTCGCCTCACCCTGAGGTGCGCTTGGCCTCGAAGGGAGAGGCGACAAGGGCTCCTCAGGATGAGGGAGCCGGAGACGCCCTCAGGGCATCACGAACTGGTCGTGGATGGTCAAATGCCCGACCGAGTTGTCGGTGCGCAGCGTGATCACCTTTTGATACTCGGGCGAGTGATACCAGGCCTCCGCCGCCGCGCGGGAGGGGAATTTGACGATCACCGTCACCTTGCCGGCCGCGCCCTCCACGCTCTTCGTGTCGTAGTCGGCGACGAGCACCTCCGCGCCCGCGGCCATCAGCGTCGGCAGGACGCCGGGGCGATAGGCCTCGTAGCCCGCTTCGTTCGTGATCGTGAAATTCGCAACGACATAGGCCGCCATGGCGCTTTCTCCCCGTGTTCTTCGTGGCGGGGCCCAGGCTTGCAGCCGGCGCGGCCGGTGTCGAGCGCCCATCTTATCCCCGGGGGGCTCACCCCGTGCGATCCTTCGCGTGTCGCCCGGATTGGCCGGGCGACAGGCGGGCGATGAGACGAATTCGCATTTGGAAAACGAAAAACGACAAACGACTAAGGGCTCAGATATCGAGGTCCTTCGCGAAGGCGGCGTTCTCCTGGATGTACTGGAAGCGCATTTCCGCCTTCTTGCCCATCAGCCGTTCGACCAGATCGTCGGTCTCATCGGCCTCGGCCTCGGGCACGACGACGCGCAGCAGCGTGCGCACGCCCGGGCGCATGGTCGTTTCCTTCAGCTGGGCCGGCAGCATTTCGCCCAGCCCCTTGAAGCGGTTGATCTCGACCTTCGCGTTCGCCTTGAACTCCTTCTTGATGAGTTCGTCGCGGTGCGCTTCGTCGCGCGCGTAGGCGATCTTGCCGCCATGCGAAAGGCGATAGAGCGGCGGCAGCGCCAGATAGAGGTGCCCGTCGCGGATGAGGCCCGGGATCTCGCGATAGAAGAACGTCATCAGGAGCGAGGCGATATGCGCGCCGTCGACATCGGCGTCGGTCATGATGATGACCTTGTCGTAGCGGAGGTCGCCCTCGCGATAGCGCTCGCCCGTGCCGCAGCCGAGCGCTTGCAGCAGATCGGACAGTTCCTGGTTCTGCTGCAGCTTGCCGATGCCGGCGCTCGCGACGTTGAGGATCTTGCCGCGCAACGGCAACACAGCCTGCGTCAGGCGATCGCGCGCCTGCTTGGCCGAGCCGCCCGCGCTGTCGCCCTCGACGAGGAAGATCTCGGTCGCGTCCCTGCCCTCGCGCGCGCAGTCGGCGAGCTTGCCGGGAAGGCGGAGCTTCCTGACCGCCGTCTTGCGGCTGACTTCTTTCTCCTCGCGGCGGCGCAGGCGATCCTCCGCGCGGTTGACCGCGAAATCGAGGAGTTTGTTCGCCTCGGCCGGGCTTTGCGCGAGCCAATGGTCGAAATGATCGCGCATCGCGTTCTCGACGAGCCGCTGCGCCTCCGGGCTCGAGAGCTTCTCCTTCGTCTGGCCCTGGAATTCGGGCTCGCGAATGAAGACCGAGAGCATCGCGCAGGCCTGCTCCATCACGTCGTCGGGCGTGATCGCGGCTGTCTTCTTATTTCCCACGCGCTCGCCATAGGTGCGCAGCGATTTCGTCAGCGCGCCGCGCATACCCTGATCGTGCGTGCCGCCCTGGGGCGTCGGGATCGTGTTGCAATAGGTGTTCGTGAAGCCGTCGCGCGTGGGCGTCCAGGCAATCGCCCATTCGGCGCGGCCCTTGCCTTCCTTCGCCTCGATGCGGCCCTCGAAGATGCGGTCGGTGACGGTCGGCGCGCCGGAAAGGCTCGCCACCAGAAAATCCGCAAGGCCGCCCGGGAAGTGCAGCACCTCCTCGGCCGGCGTCTCGTCGCCCGCTTTGATCAGCGCGGGATCGCACGACCAGCGGATCTCGACGCCGCGAAAGAGATAGGCCTTCGAGCGGCACATGCGGTAGAGGCGCTTCGGCTCGAAACGCGTCTCCTTGCCGAAGATCTTTATGTCCGGCTTGAAGCGAACGGTCGTGCCGCGCCGGTTGTGGATGGGCCCCGCGTCCTTCAGCTTGCCCGTGGGGTGGCCGCGCTCGAAGCGCATCGTCTTCAGCCGCTTGTCGCGCGCGACCTCGACTTCGAGGAATTCGGAGAGCGCATTGACGACCGAGGCGCCAACGCCGTACAGGCCGCCGCTCGTCTCATAGGCCTTGCCGCCAAACTTGCCGCCCGCGTGCAGCACCGTGAAGATGACTTCGAGCGCCGATTTCGGTTTCAGCTTGGGGTGCGGATCGGTCGGGATGCCGCGTCCGTTGTCGCGAACCGTCAGCACGCCGTCGGCGCCGAGTTCCATGTCGATGCGGGTTGCCTGGCCGGCAACCGCTTCGTCCATCGCGTTGTCGAGGATCTCGGCGGCCAAGTGATGCAACGCCCGCACGTCCGTGCCGCCGATATACATGCCCGGGCGGCGGCGGACGGGCTCCAGCCCCTCCAGGACCTCGATGTCCTTGGCGGAATAGCCGTCAGGCGCCTTCGCCTCGGCGCGCGCGAAAAGATCGGGACTGCGCGCGTTCTTCGCCATGCGGCTCCTTTCGTCGAATCGCTTGTCTCGGGCCGGGTCTTATACAGGGATCGTTGCCGCTTCCCCAAGGCGGGCGGGCGACTTGATCGCACCCTTGCGGGCCCCCTAGTCTTCCGGGTCCCGCCACTCGCCTGGAAACCCTAAGCCATCATGACCCACATCGCCGAGCCCTTGGCGCTGCCCTGCGGCGTCACCCTCCGGAACCGTCTCGCCAAGGCCGCCATGACCGAGGGCCTTGCCGATCCGACCAACGCGGCGACGCCGCGCCATGTGCGGCTCTATTCGCGCTGGGCGGAGAGCGGCTGCGCGATGCTGCTGACGGGCAACGTTCAGATCGACCGGCGGAACCTCGAGCGGCCAGGCAATGTCGTCATCGAGGGACCGCAATCGGCCGAGCGGATGGCCGCGCTCGTCGCCTGTGCCAAGGCCGGCACGGCGAACGGTACCCATCTGTGGATGCAGATCAGCCATGCGGGGCGGCAAACCCAGAAGATCGTCAATCCCGAGCCGGTCGCGCCCTCGGCCGTGCCGCTCGGCCTTCCCGGCAAGCAGTTCGGTATGCCCCGCGCGCTCACCGGGGCCGAGATCGAGGATCTGATCAAGCGTTTTGCGAACGCGGCCAAGGTCGCGCGCGCGGCCGGCTTCACGGGCGCGCAATTGCACGGCGCGCACGGCTATCTCGTGTCGCAGTTTCTCAGTCCCAAATCGAACATCCGCACCGATGAATGGGGCGGGAGCCTTGCCAATCGCGCGCGCTTTCTGATCGAGACCCTGCGCGCGATGCGCTCGGCGGTGGGCGCCGATTTTCCGCTCTCGGTGAAGCTCAACTCGGCCGATTTCCAGAAGGGCGGCTTCAGCCACGAGGATTCGCTCGCGGTCGTTCAGATGCTCAACGCGGAAAAAATCGATCTCCTGGAGATCTCGGGCGGCACGTACGAGCAGCCGAAGATGGCGGGCTTCGGCGGTGCCGTCGAAGGCGAGGTCGTCACGAAACTTCCCGCCTCCACGCGCGCGCGGGAGGCCTATTTCGTCGACTACGCGGCCTCGATCGCAAAAGTTGCGGAAATGCCGCTCATGGTGACGGGCGGGTTTCGCAGCCGCGCCGCGATGGATGAAGGGCTCACGAACGGCGCCGTCGATCTCATCGGGATCGGCCGGCCGCTGTGCGGCGATCCCACCTGCACGCAAGCGTTGCTCGATGGATCGCGCGACGCGCTGCCGGCCTATGAACATACGCTGCGGCTGGGGCCGGGCTGGCTGTCGCAGAGCTCGCCCTTCACGGCGGTCAAGCTCGTCAACGCCTGGGGCGCGCAGGGCTGGTACTGTCTGCAGCTGCTGCGCATGGGCGCGGGCGAGGATCCCGATCTCAGAATGGGCGTCTTCACCGCGTTCCGCCGCTACATGGCGAACGAGCAGCGCACGGCCAAAGCGCTTCAACAGGGTTAGGCGAGTTTAACCCTGCCTCCAAGGCAATCGTTAACGTCCCCGCCCCTAGTGTTTTCGGGCAGCGAAGCCGCGTCCGACACGGGCGGTGTGCTGTTGGGTGTTGGGGACCTCGCAACCATGTCGACGGCGTCAGCCGCGCAAAACCATCGATTGCTCGCGGAGCAGCTCCGGCTGCTGGTGCGCGGCGGCGAGTATGCGCGCGGCGCAGCGGTCCTCTGGGGCATCGGCGGCGCGATCATTTTCGGCGGCGTGGTGCCGGCGCTCGGCTCGACACCGCTGACTGTGACGGTGCCTTTCATCGCTTTGATCCTTACCTGGGCGATCGCTGCTTCCTTTGTCATCGATCGCCTCAAGCGCGCGCCGGATTTCCACACGGATGCGCCCAAATGGGCGCAGCGGCTGCAGGCTCTCTTTGCGATCGGCGGGTTGCTCTGGGCCCTGACGGTCGTCGTCTATTGGGAATCGGGCAACACGGCGAACAACCAACTGCTTCTCACCTGGGCGCTCGGAACCATCGTTGCCTATGTGTGCGTCTATACGTGCTATTGGCCAGTCTTCGTGATCCAGACGGGAACGCTCCTTCTCGTCGTGATGATCCGCTTTGCGGCCGAGGGAACACTCGAGGCGCTGACCGTCGCCGCGCTAACCCCGCCGTTCGCGCTCATGATCTTCTATTATTCGCGCCTCACGAGCGATGCGATCCGCAACGCGTTGTCGCTCCAATTCCACAATGAGAATCTGGTCGACGATCTCGCCAACGCGCGCGACGAAGCGCTCGCGGAGCGCCGCAAGGCCGAGAGCGCGAACAAGGCCAAGTCCGCGTTCCTCGCGAATATGAGCCATGAACTGCGCACGCCGCTCAACGCGATCATCGGCTTTTCCGACATGATCAGCGGCGAGCAACTCGGTCCGATCGGGACGGAGCGGTACCGCGAATATGCCGGCGACATCCACGCGAGCGGCGTTCATCTCCTGCAGATCATCAACGACGTGCTCGACATCGCCAAGATCGAGTCCGGCAAGGTTGCCCTCGACCGCGAATGGCTGGACCCGCGCAGCTTCATCGAGGATGCGGTCAGCGTCGCACGTGGCCAGATACTGCAGAACGGGCCGAATATCGTGGTCGCGATCGCGCCCGAGGTTGGTCTCGTCAATGCGGATTCGAGGATGATGCGGCAGGCGGTGATCAACATTCTCTCCAACGCGATCAAGTTTTCGCCGCATGGCTCGACCATCCGCGTCGGCGCCGACCTCGTCGATGAGGGGCGGTTGCGCATCTCGATCGCCGACGAAGGGCCGGGCGTGCCGGCCGCCTTGCGCGAGCGCGTGTTCCTGCCCTTCGAGCAGGTCGACAACACCTATTCGCGCCAGGGGCAAGGCACGGGTCTCGGCCTCGCGCTGGTGCGCGCGTTCGTCAAGGAACACGGCGGCGAGGTGTGGATCGATCCCGGCACGGCGCGGGGTACGACCGTCCATATCGAACTGCCGGATGCGCGTGCCAGCCTCGGCGCGCGGCGGGCCTCCGTCGCCTGAGCGCGTTAGCGCTTCACGCGGCCGCCGAGCATCTTCTCGATCTTTTCACCATAAGGCGGACGCAGCATCGCGCCGACATCGATACGCGCCTGCTTGAACACCGCCTTGGCGTGGCTGAACGTGCGGAAGCCGTCGATGCCGTGATAGGCGCCCATGCCGGCCGGCCCGACGCCGCCAAACGGAAGGTCTTCCTGCGTCACGTGCATGATGACGTCGTTCACGGTGACGCCGCCCGAGGTCGTGTGCGACAGAACACGGTCGCGCTCGGTTGCGTCCGAGCCGAAATAATAGAGCCCCAGCGGACGCGGGCGACTGTTCACGTAGTCGATCGCGTCGGACACGGCGCGATAGGTCTTCACCGGCAGCAGCGGCCCGAAGATCTCGTCCTGCATGATCTTCATATCGTCAGTCGGATCGACGACGATCGTCGGCGGAATCTTGTGATAGGGCTGCTGCGTGAAATCTTCCTGCGCCGGGTTGATCTCGACCACCTTGGCGCCCTTGCGCTTGGCCTCGTCGATATAGCCGCGCAGGCGATCGTAGTGACGCAGATTGATGACCGACGTGTAGTCCGGATTGTCCTTGATCGTCGGGTACATCTGCTTGATCGCGGCTTCCGCGCTCGCGACGAAATGATCGACCTGCCCGTCAGGCACGAACATATAGTCGGGCGCGAGGCAGATTTGTCCGGCGTTGAGGGTCTTGCCGGTCATCACCTTGCGCGCGACATCGGCCATGTCCGCGCTCTGGCCGACGATGACAGGCGATTTGCCGCCGAGCTCGAGCGTCACAGGGACGAGGTTCTCGGCCGCCGCGCGCATCACGTGATAGGCGATCGAGGTCGCGCCGGTGAAGATCAAGTGATCGAAGGCCAAGCGGCTGAACGCCTCGCCGACCGCGGGCCCGCCGGTAATCACCGCGACCTCGGTCTCATCGAACGCGGTGCGGAACATGCGCGCCATCAATTCGGATGTTGCCGGCGTGTATTCCGACGGCTTGATCATCGCGCGATTGCCGGCGGCGAAGATACCCGCGAGCGGCGCGAAAGTCAGGTTGACCGGAAAATTCCAGGGGCTGATGACGCCGACCGTCCCCTTCGGCACGTAGTGCACTTCGGCGCGCGCGCCCAGAAGGCCCAGCGGGAATTGCGGCCGCCGCTTCTCGACGCGCATCCAGGAGCGCACATTCGATTTCGCGTGCTTGAGCGGTTCGATCGATCCGAAGACGTCGGCCAGCAGACTTTGATGATGCGAGCGGTGGCCGAAATCAGAGGCCAGCACTTCCATGATTTCGGTCTTGTGATCAACGATGAGACCGATCGCTCGATCCAGCCACTCGATGCGGCGCGCCGCCGAGGGCGGCCCTTCCTTCACGAAGGCCGCCTTCTGAGCCGCCAAAATGCGCTGCATCGCATGCTGGGTGCCCGCGCCGTCCGCCCGGACGTCGTTCGTGGCTTCCGCAAGGCTCATGGCTACGCCTCCCAATCTGGGGCCCCTCGCGCCGCGCGCGCTCTTGAGGCCCTCATCCCTTCCCTGTTGATCATTTTTACGCCGCCCGACGAGTATTGCCAACGCGGCGTTCCGCGCGATTTTCTGCGCCTTTCGCGCTCATTGTTAACGGAGTGTTTTCCGACGTTACTTAAGCTGCAGGTCGTCGCCGCGAGCCGCGCCGTCTCGATTTTCCCCTGCGTTTCCAGGGATTTAGGGTCAAGCCGCATGCCGTTTGAAAGCTTGGATGCCCTGCGGGCGGCCGCTGCCCGCGCGCTGACCTTGATGGACGAGCACCACCTGCCCGTCACGCCCGCGAATTTCACGGTATGGCAGACCTACGCGCTGGGCTCGAACCCGGCCTTGGCTTCCACGATCGATGTTCTCCTGTCGAACCGCCAGCCGATCACTGACGACACCCTGCGCGAGATCGAGGAACAGTTCTTTGGCGTTTCAAAGACCGTCGCCTCGATCCACACGGTCGGCGAGAAACTACGCAACGAGCTTTCGCAGCTGACCGCGGTCCTCTCCAAGGCCGGCGATGAAACCGCTGCCTACGGTGCGACGCTCTCTGCCGCATCCGGGGAATTGAACGCGCAAGCCAGCGGCGGCGCCGTCAAGGCGATCATCGAGAGCCTCATCAGCGCGACGCAGCTCATGGAATCCCAAAGCCGCGCGCTTCAGTCCCAAGTTCATTCCTCGCATGACGAGGTCACGCGCCTTAAAGAACGGATCGAGGCCGTGCACCGCGAGGCGCTGACCGATCCGCTGACCGGCCTTGCGAACCGCAAGGCGTTCGACCTTGAACTGCGCCAGGCGATGACCCAAGCGATGGAGAGCGGCGGCCCACTCACCTTGATCATGGCCGATGTCGATCACTTCAAGCTGTTCAACGACACGTGGGGCCATCAGACGGGCGATCAGGTGTTGCGTCTCGTCGCCCGCTCGCTGAAGGACAACATCAAGGGTCGCGACACGGCAGCGCGTTACGGTGGGGAAGAGTTCGCGGTGATCCTGCCCGAGACGGCGCTGGAGAACGGCCGCATCGTCGGCGAACAGATCCGCCGCATGGTCGAGAGCCGCAAGATCGTCAAGAAGTCGACCGGCGAGGACATGGGCACCATCACGCTCTCGCTCGGCTGCGCGATCTTCGAACCCGGCGAAGGCGTAAGCGATCTCATCCAACGTGCAGACGCCTGCCTCTACGCGGCCAAGCGCAGTGGCCGGAACAAAGTCGTCGTCGAGACAGATATTGACGTTGCGTCAGTCCTTGGCGATTCCAGCTCCGCGCGCAGCGCGAAAATCGCCCGCGCGGCGAACGGCTAGACTTTCCCCGACCCCAAGCCTGGGCGTAAGCTCACCGCGCTCTTCCTGATGCGCGGTGGCCAGTGATGTCCGACGAACCCATTCTCCTTTCGACACGCGAGGGCGTTGCGACTCTGACGCTCAATCGGCCGAAGGCGCTCAACAGTCTCAATCGTCCGCTGATCGAGGCGATCCGCAACGCGCTTCGCGCGCTCGCCAAAGATTCTTCCGTCCGCGTCCTTGTGATGACCGGCGCGGGGCGCGGGTTCTGCGCGGGCGCCGATCTTGCGAGCAACGAATTCCAGGATGGCGTCGAGCGGACGGCGGGCGAGTCCATCGGGCACTCGATGGAGATCGCGTTCAATCCGCTGATCAGCGACCTCCTAAACTTCCCCAAGCCCGTGATCGCGGCGGTCAACGGCGTCGCGGCCGGCGGCGGGGTCTCGCTTGCGCTCGGCTGCGATATCGTCGTCGCGGCCCAGTCCGCCTATTTCTCGCAGGTCTTTGGGCCGCGCCTCAATCTCGTTCCCGACATGGGCTGCACCTGGCTTGCGCCGCGGATCGTCGGGCGCGCGCGCGCGAGGGCGCTTGCGCTTCTGGGCGACCGCATCCCAGCCGATATCGCGGCTCAATGGGGCATGATCTGGATGGCCGTTCCGGACGACAAGCTGACGAGCGAAGTGGACGCGATCGCCGCGCGGCTCGCGAAGGGTCCGCCCGCCGCGTTCGCCAAGATCAAGACTGTCCTCGAGGCCGCCGACTACAATAGTTTCGAGGAACAATTGGAGCTGGAGCGGCGCGTTCAGACCGTTCTCGGCGACACGCACGATACGCGCGAGGGAATGGTCGCATTCCTGCAAAAGCGCGAACCTAAATTCACCGGTACCTAGGGAGATACGCCATGAGCCAATTCGAGTTTGAAAAAGCGACCGTCGAGACGAAGGGAACGGTCGCGGTGCTGCGCCTCAACGATCCGGGCGCCCTCAACGCAGTCAGCAGTGGTATGCTGAAGGGCCTCGCGGCCGCGATGGATCACATCGAGAAGCCCAGCCACGGCTATCGCTGTGTTGTGATGACGGGCACGGGGCGCGGTTTCTGTGCCGGCGCCAATCTCGCGGGCGGGCCTAGTTCGGGCGATTTCGACCCCGGCGCGCGCGACGCAGGCTCCGCGCTCGAGCGCGAGTACCACCCGTTCCTGCGGCGCCTGCGCCAATTGCGCATGCCGTTCATCACGGCGGTCAACGGTCCAGCGGCCGGCGTCGGCATGAGCTTTGCGCTCATGGGCGATCTCGTGCTCGCTGCGCGGTCCTCCTATTTCATGCAGGCGTTCCGGCGGATCGGCCTCGTGCCCGATGGCGGCTCGACCTGGCTGCTGCCGCGCCTCGTCGGCGTCGCGCGGGCGAAGGAATTGTCGCTGCTCGGCGAGAAGCTGCCGGCGGAAAAAGCGCTCGAATGGGGCCTCATCAACCGCGTCTATGATGACGAATCGCTGCTGGAGGAAGCCCTCAAGCTCGCGGACGAGCTCTCGAAGGGCCCGACCGTCGCGCTCTCGCTCATTCGCGGCCTTTATTGGAAGAGCCCGGATGCGTCCTACGAAAACCAGCTCGACAACGAGCGCTGGGCGCAGCGCGAAGCGGGGCGTACGGACGATTTCGCCGAAGGCGTGACTGCATTCCTGCAGAAGCGGCCGGCGGAATTCAAAGGCAAGTAGATACGCCTAGAGCGCC
This sequence comes from Alphaproteobacteria bacterium, assembly GCA_016124385.1. GTDB lineage: Bacteria > Pseudomonadota > Alphaproteobacteria > Micropepsales > Micropepsaceae > JACADY01. The sequence goes on from WGNU01000006.1 coordinate 451,451, forward strand.
TCGGCGGCGGGGTTGATCGTCACGCTCTCCCCGCAGCCGCAGGCATCCGTCTCGTTCGGATTGCGGAACACGAAACGCGCGGAGAGCTTCTCGGTGACGTAGTCGATTTCCGTGCCGATCAGAAACAGCACGGCCTTGGGATCGATGAGGATCGTGACGCCCCGATCCTCGACCACCTCATCGAGCGGGGCCGCCTCGCGCGCATACTCCATCGTATAGGACTGGCCCGCGCAGCCGCCGTTCTTCACGCCGACGCGTAGCCCGGCATAGGGCCCGCTCGAGGCCGCCATGATCTCGCGCACGCGCGCGGCCGCGGCCTCCGAAAGGCGCACGACCTTCGGGCGTTCGCGCCGCGGCCGGGCCGGTTTCATTTCCTGCGGGGTGTCGCTCATGACCAAGATGTGGCGTTAGAACATGTTGAGTTCAAGTTTCGCCTCCTCCGACATGCGCGACGGGTCCCAGGGCGGATCAAACGTCATGTTGACCGTGACCTCGCCAAGCCCTTCCACCGGCTTCAAGGCTTCCTTCACCATGCCGGGCATTTCGCCCGCGACCGGGCAGCCGGGCGCGGTCAGCGTCATGTCGATCGTCACGTCGAAATTGTCGGCGACGTCGATCTTGTAGATGAGGCCTAGCTCGTAGATATCGACGGGAATTTCAGGGTCATAGACGGTCTTGATGGCCGCGATGATCCGGTCCGTCAGCGCGGCGAGCTGTTCTTCCGTCATCTGTGACGGCGGGATCGCGAGGTTCATGGCGCGGCCTCCGTGCTGGCGACGCCTGCGCCCGAGAGCGCGGATTTCAACGTGTGCCAGGGAAGCGTCGCGCACTTGACGCGCATGGGGAAGTCCTTCACGCCCGCCATGACCTCCAGCTGCTCGCGGTCTTCCTCCGAGAGTTCGCTCTCAGGCTCGCCCTTCACGAGGTGAAGGAAGCCGGTCATCAGCGCGTCGATTTCCTCTTTCGTCTTGCCCTTGACGAGCTCGGTCATCAGCGAGGTCGAGGCCTGGCTGATCGCGCAGCCCTTGCCCTCGAAGCTGATGCCATCGATCCGGCCGTCCGTGTCGCGGTGGAGATAGAGCGTCACGCGGTCGCCGCAGAGCGGATTGTGCCCGTCCGCCTTCGCGGTCGGATCCGCCAGCACGCCAGCGTTCCTCGGGTGGCGCGCATGGTCGAGGATGATCTCCTGATAGAGTTCGCGCAGCGCGTCACTCACGCAAAAATCCTCCTGACGTCATGGAGACCCCTCACCAGCCGGTCGACTTCCTCGGCCGTGTTGTAGAGCGCGAAGCTCGCGCGCGCGGTGGCGGGCGTGCCGAGCCGCTCCATCAGCGGCTGCGCGCAATGATGCCCGGCGCGGACCGCGATCCCGCGTCCATCAAGGATCGTCGCCACGTCGTGCGCGTGCACGCCCTCGATCTCGAAGGAGACGATCGCGCCCTTGCCCGGCGCGGTGCCAAAGCGCTTCACCCAATTGAGCCGGCCGAGTTCCTCGTTCGCCTGCGCGAGGAGCTCGCGCTCATGCGCCTGAATGGCGGCGCGATCCTGCGCCATCAGCCATTCGAGCGCGGCGCCGAGGCCGGCGGCCTCGAGGATCGGCGGCGTGCCGGCCTCGAATTTCGCGGGCGGGTCGGCGTAGGTGACGTCGTCAAAGCTCACGGTGCGGATCATTTCACCGCCCCCCTGGTAGGGACGCATCGCCTTTAAATGGTCGCGCTTGCCGTAGAGAAGCCCGATGGCCGTCGGCCCATAGAGCTTGTGGCCGGTCGCCACATAGAAATCGCAGCCGATCGCCTGCACATCGACGGGTTCATGAACCGCGCCCTGGCAACCGTCGATCAACACCGGCACGCCGCGCGCGTGGGCAAGTTCGGTGATCTGGCGAATGGGCGTGACCGTGCCCAGCACGTTCGACATGTGGGTCAGCGCCAGCATCTTCGTGCGCGGCGAGAAAAGACGCTCAAGCACCGAGAGGTCGAGCGCGCCCTCCTCCGCCACCGGCGCCACGCGGATGACCGCGCCCAAGCGCTCCTTCAGGAACATCCAGGGAACGATGTTCGAGTGGTGCTCCATCTCGGTGAGGATGATTTCATCGCCCTGCTCGATCCGGGGGCCGAGGAAGCTCGCGGCGACGAGATTGATCGCCTCCGTGCCGCCGCGCGTGAAGATCATCTCCTCGCGATGCGCGGCGTTGAGGAAGCGCCGCGCGACGTCGCGGGCGGCTTCGTAGGCTTCGGTCGATTGCGCGGCGAGCGTGTGTACACCGCGATGCACATTGGCGTAGGAGGTTTCAGCGAGCCGGCGCATCGCATCGAGCACCGCCAGCGGCTTTTGCGCCGAAGCCGCGCTGTCGAGATAGACGAGCGGGTGACCGTTCACCTCGCGCGCGAGGATCGGGAACTGCGCCCGGATGGCTTCAACATCGAAGCTCACAACGTCACCTCCAGCGCGGCAAGACGCGCGCGCAACGCCGCGGCCGCCGCCTCGCGAAGGGGCTCGTCCGCGATCGCGCCCAGCGCGTCGCCCAGAAAGGCCTCGACCAGCATCGCGAGCGCCTCAGCCTTCGGGATCCCGCGCGCGCGCAGATAAAAAAGCGCCGCCGGGTCGAGCGCGCCGATCGTCGCCCCATGCGCGCATTTCACATCGTCTGCGAGAATCTCCAATTCGGGCTTGGTGTCCGCCTCCGCCTCGCGCGACAGGAGCACCGATTTGGCGAGCTGCGTGCTGTCGGTTCCGTTCGCGCCAGGCATGACGACAACGCGGCCCTGATAGATCCCGCGCGACTTGCCGGCGAGAACGGACTTCACGGTCTGCATCGCTGTCGTTCCCGGCACGGCGTGGCGCAGGATCGTCGTCAAATCATTGTGCTCGCGGCCGCCGAGCGCGGCGAGCGCGGTCACTTCGGCATGCGCGCCGGCGCCCTGCATCTCGAGGCGCATGGTCGTGCGGCAGTAACCGGCGCCGAGATTGAGGATCGTCGGCGCGTAGCGCGCGCCCTTCTCAAGTGCCGCGTTGAGCGAATGGATTTGCGTCGCGCTCTCGCCATCGCTCAGCACACGGACATGCGACAGCACGGCGCGCTCGCTCAACGTGATGTCGAGCGCGGCGTTCGTTACGTCCTCCGCGCCACCTTTTCCCAAATAGGTTTCGATGAGGGTGAGCTCCGCGCCTTCTTCCAAGCGTATCTGCGAGCGCACGGTGCGGGCGCGGCGCGCGCCGCTGGCCGCGGGATCCAGATAGACGATGTGCAGCGGACGTTCGGCCTTGAAGCCGGCCGGCACGGTGATGAAGACGCCGTCGCGCGCCAAGGCGAGATTGAGATTGCCGATAGCGTCGTCCGCCCTTGCCAATTGCGCGTCGAGGGCGGGAAGCGCCCCATCCGGCACGCCGCTTTCGGCAAGTGTTGTCACAGTGAGACCCTCCGGCGGCGAGGAGGCATCGGCCCGGAAGAACCCGTTAGCAAAGATGAGCGTGTTGCAGGCGATGTCCGCGAACGGATCGGCGAGCGCGCCCTCACGGACGAGCGCGCCTGCCCAGGGCGTCGCGGGCTCATACTCGCTCGCGAGGCGGTGCAGTAGATCGCTGTACTTCCACTCCTCCAGCCGGCGATGCGGGAGGCCGGCGCTCTCGACCAGCGCGATCGCGCGCTCGCGACGCTCGGCAAGGCGCGGATCGTCCGCACCCGGCAGATCGATCCGATTGCCGCGATAATCGCCGAGCCAGGTCGCGAGGGCGGCTTCAGCGCTCATCAGGCCGCTTCCCTCACGATGGCATCGTAGCCGCGCGCCTCGAGATCCTTGGCGAGCTCGGGGCCGCCCTCGCGCACGATCCGCCCGCCGGCCAGGATGTGCACCTTGTCGGGCACGATATAGTCGAGCAGGCGCTGATAATGCGTGATGACGATGAAGGCGCGGTCGGGCGCGCGCAGGGCGTTGACGCCCTCGGCCACGAGTTTCAGCGCGTCGATGTCGAGACCTGAATCCGTTTCATCGAGAATGGCCAGACGCGGCTTCAAGACCGCCATCTGGAGCGCCTCGAGGCGCTTCTTCTCGCCGCCGGAGAACCCGACATTGAGCGCGCGCTTGAGCATCTCCTCAGAGACGTTGAGGGTCTTGGCCGCCGCGCGGACTTCTTTGAGGAAGCCCGCCGCGTCGATCTCCTTCTCGCCGCGCGCGCGCTTCAACGCGTTGAGCGCTGTCCGCAGAAACGTCATCGTGACGACGCCCGGGATCTCGACCGGATATTGCATCGCGAGGAAGAGGCCCATCGTCGCGCGCTCTTCCGGCGTCAGGGCGATCAGATCCTTGCCGGCCAGCCGCATCGACCCTTCCGTCACCGCATAGCCGTCCCGGCCCGCGAGCGCATAGGAAAGCGTCGATTTGCCCGAGCCGTTCGGCCCCATGATGGCGTGCACCTCGCCCGCGTTCACGGCGAGGGTCAGCCCTTTCAGGATTTCCCTGCCGTCGACGGTGACGTGCAGGTTTTCGATCTCAAGCACCAAGGCTGCTCCCATCAATGATCTCGACACGATTACCGAAAGGATCGGACGTGAAGAAGCGCGTGACGCCCTCGTTCGCATCGTCGTCCTTCGTCTCATAGCCGGCGGCGGCAAGGCGCGCGCGCAGGCCGCGATAGTCACTGACCGCAAAGGCGATATGGGCCTTCATGGCGGGGCGAAACTCCGCTTCTACGCCCAGATGCACCTGCTGCCCGCCGACCGCGAACCAGGCGCCGCCACGCTTGGCGAGCTCTACGGGCTTGGGCAGTTCGGCAAGGCCGAGCAACGCGCCATAGAAGGCGCGGCCTTTTTCTTCTTCGCCCGCCGGCATCGCGACCTGGACGTGATCGATCGCAATCGTCATCCGACACTCCCCTCAAGGCTGATGCCGACGAGCTTTTGCGCCTCGACGGCGAACTCCATGGGGAGCTGCTGGAGCACCTCGCGGCAAAATCCGTTGACGATGAGCGTCACGGCTTCGTCGGCCGGGATACCCCGGCTGCGGGCGTAGAAAAGCTGTTCCTCGGAAATCTTCGAGGTCGTCGCCTCATGCTCGACGGTCGCGGTCGGATTGCGGCTCTCGATATAAGGGACGGTGTGCGCGCCGCATTCGGGGCCCATCAGCAGCGAGTCGCATTGCGTGTAGTTGCGCGCGCCCTCGGCCTTGGGGTGGACGCTGACGAGGCCGCGATAGGTGTTTTGCGCCTTGCCCGCGCTGATGCCCTTGGAAATGATCCGCGAGCGCGTGTTCTTGCCCAGATGGATCATCTTCGTGCCCGTGTCGGCCTGCTGGAAATGGTTGGCGATGGCGATCGAATAGAACTCGCCCACGGAATCATCGCCGCGCAGGATGCAGGAGGGGTATTTCCACGTGATCGCCGAGCCCGTTTCCACCTGGGTCCAGGAGATCTTCGCGCGCGGCCCACGGCAATCGCCGCGCTTCGTCACGAAATTATAGATGCCGCCCCTGCCGTTCTCATCGCCCGGATACCAATTCTGAACAGTCGAGTATTTGATCTCGGCATCGTCGAGCGCGACGAGTTCAACGACGGCGGCGTGAAGCTGGTTCTCATCGCGCTTGGGCGCCGTGCAGCCTTCCAGATAGGAGACATACGAGCCCTTGTCGGCGATGATGAGCGTCCGCTCGAACTGGCCGGTCTCGGACGCGTTGATGCGGAAATAGGTCGAGAGCTCCATCGGGCAGCGCACGCCCGGCGGCACGTAGACGAAGGACCCGTCGGAGAAGACGGCCGAATTCAGCGTTGCGTAAAAATTGTCCGTCACCGGAACAACGCTGCCCAGATATTTCCGAACAAGCTCGGGGTGGTCGCGCACGGCTTCGGAGATCGGGCAGAAGATGACGCCCGCTTCGGCGAGCTTGGCCTTGAAGGTGGTCGCGACCGACACGCTGTCGAAGACCGCATCGACCGCGACGCCCGCCAGCATCTTCTGTTCGGAGAGCGGGATGCCGAGCTTTTCGTAAGTTGCGAGGATCTGCGGATCGACCTCGTCGAGCGAGGCGAGCTCCTGCTTCTTCTTCGGCGCCGCGTAGTAATAGGCGTTCTGGAAATCGATCGGGGGATAGTGGACGCGCGCCCATTTGGGCTCCGCCATCGCCTGCCAGCGGCGGAACGCCTCGAGCCGCCAGTCGAGCAGCCAAGAGGGCTCGTTTTTCGCGGCCGAGATGAAGCGCACGGTCTCCTCGGACAGGCCCTTGGCCGCCCGGTCCATCTCGATGTCGGTGACGAAGCCGTATTTATACTTGTCACCTGCCCGGGCTTCGACCTCGGCCCGGGTTTCATCCACAATCGCCATCGCCTTCCGATCCTTCTAGCCGGCGGTTGCCCGCTCGTATTCTTTTGGTTGCCGGTTTTGCCGGTGCGCGAGAATGGCGTTTATCGCGCGCCCGATCTCTTCATCCGTCGTCGTTGGTCCAAAGCTGATCCGTATCGCCTCGCCCGCGGCCTCAGCATTCACGCCCATCGCAGCGAGGACGTGAGAGGTGCGCACCTTGCCGGAGGAGCACGCGCTGCCGGCGCTGACCGCGATCCCGGCCAGATCGAGCGCGATCACGGCCGTCTCGGCGCGCTGACCGGCAAGGCCGATGCAGCTCGTGTTGGCGAGGCGGGGCGCGCCTTCGCCATAAATCGTGATCCCCGGATCCGCGCGGCGAAGCGCCGCCTCGAACCCGTCGCGGCGAGCGGCCAGCCCATCGATGTCCGCCAGATCGCGCATCGCGGCGGCCGCGGCCGCGCCGAAACCGGCAATCGCCAACGCGTTCTGCGTGCCGGCGCGGCGGTTCGCTTCCTGGCCGCCGCCGAGCAGCTGCGGCTGGAGCGCCCGATCGGCGCCGACGACCAGAGCGCCCGCGCCTTGTGGGCCGCCGATCTTATGCGCCGAAAGACTCAACGCATCGATGCCCCACGCCGCCCGATCGATCGCGATGCGGCCGGGCGCCTGGGCGGCGTCGCAGTGGAGCAACGCGTCCGCTTCGTGGGCTAGCGCGGCGATCTCGGCGATCGGCTGAATGACGCCGGTCTCGTTGTTGGCCGCCATCACCGAGAGCAGCGCGCGGCCCTTGCCTTCCATCAGCATCGAGCGAAGCGCCGTCAAATCCACGCGGCCACCGGCGCCGACCGGGATCTCCGAGACGCGCAGGCCCGGCACTTGAACGGCGAGCGCGGCGGCAACGGCACGCACCGAATCGTGCTCGATCGCCGAGACGAAAAGCCGCGTGATCCGCTCGCCCGTTTCGGCGCCGGCGCCGATCAGGCCGCGCAGCGCCAGATTGTTGGCCTCGGTCGCGCCGCTCGTGAAGATCACATCACCGGGCGCCGCGCCGACCAGCTCCGCGACCTGCAGCCGCGCGCGCTCGATCGCCGCGCGGGCCTTGCGGCCCTCCGCGTGCACGGAGGAAGCGTTGCCGGTCAGGCTCAACAGGTCGCGCATCACATCGCTCGCCTCCGGGCGAAGCGGCGCGCTGGCGTTCCAGTCGAGATAGGCCCTTTCCGTCATGAGGTCGCCGACGATCCCAGAGAAACGGTCCCGACGGGCCCAGTCGCGGGAAGCGCCGCGCCGACGCTCGCGCGGCCGAGCACGCGTTTTTCCAGTATGTCGGCAAGGCTCACGCCGGCCAGAAACACATGGATCTGGTGGCCGAGTTCTTCCCAGAGGTCATGCGTGAGGCAGCGGGCCTGCGTGCCCGTGCAGCCCTTGGGGCTCGCGATGTCGCAGCGCGTCGTCTTGATCGGCTCATCGACCGCCAGGATGATGTCGGAGACGCGCGTCTCCTGCGGCGAGCGCGTCAGCCGGTAGCCGCCACCGGGCCCGCGGGTCGCCGTGACGAGACCGCCCTGGCGCAGGCGCGCGAAAAGCTGTTCGAGATAAGACAGCGAAATCTCCTGGCGGGCCGCGATATCGGCCAGCGTGACCGGCCGGTCGCCGCCGAAGCGCGCCAGATCCGCCATCGCCATGACGGCGTACCGTCCCTTTGTGCTCAGTTTCATCGCTCGCTCCCGGCCGCCGAGCGGCCCACCGCACCCTGCCCAACGCACGCAAAACTTGCTTTCCGCGTCTGGCCTTGTGCTAAGAGTGCGCTCCCGCGCTTGGTTCGCTTTTGAGGATATAGATTTCCTGAGTGGATCAATCAAGAAATTGGCGTCATTTCGCGAGCCTTCATCGCAATTGATTGTTCTAACACCATTTTCTCGGTGGCCTGCGCCCCAAGAAACCCCTCGCCCCTCTCCAGAATTGCGAACATGCCATGGCTGAAGTGATTTTCGCGGGTCCCGCAGGACGGCTGGAAGGCCGCTACAAGCATCAGAAGCAGGCGGGCGCGCCGATCGCGATCATCCTGCATCCGCATCCCCAGGGCGGCGGCACGATGAACAACCGCATCGTGCACTCGCTATTCCAAACTTTCGAGCGGCGGGGGTTCTCAACGCTCCGATTCAATTTCCGCGGCGTCGGACGCAGCCAGGGCATCTATGACGGCGGCATCGGCGAGCTTTCGGACGCGGCGTCCGCGCTCGACTGGATGCAGTCGTTCAATCCAAGCGCTCGGAGCTGCTGGGTGGCCGGCTATTCGTTCGGCGCCTGGATCGCGATGCAGCTTTTGATGCGCCGGCCCGAGATCTCGGGCTTCATCTCGGTTTCACCGCCCGCCAATCTCTACGATTTCTCGTTCCTGGCGCCGTGCCCCGCCTCGGGCCTCATCGCCCATGGCCGCGCGGACCGCGTGGTGCCCGAAGCCGATGTCGACCGGCTGGCCGAGCGGCTGAAGACGCAGAAGGGCATCATCGTCGAATACACGAAGATCGATGCGGCCAATCATTTCTATGAAGCGCACCAGGAAGAGCTGATGTCGGTGATCGATGCCTATCTCGATCGCCGGCTGCCGCGCGCCGTCGAGAGCGGCTAGGGCTTCGGCGAGCGCCGGCCGCCCGGCATCGGCGCGGGGACGCCGGTCGTCGTCGGCAGGCTGAGCGGCAAGCCGCGCGCGGAGCGCACGGCGAGGAAAGCAAACGCCTCGGCCTCCAGAAAATCGCCGCGCCAGCCGACCGTCTCGACGGGCGCGACCGGGCCGGACAGCCGTTCGGCAAGGGCGGCCATCAGCGCCGGATTGCGCCGCCCGCCGCCGCAGATCAGCCAGCGCGTCGGCGCCGCGGGGAAATGCTCGCCGGCCCTTGCGATCGACGCGGCCGTGAAGGCGGTCAGCGTCGCGGCTCCCGTCGCGGGCGCCAGCCCCTCGACCGCCGCCATGCCGAAATCCATACGGTCGAGCGACTTTGGCGGGACCTTTTCAAAAAACGGATGATCGAGCATCGCGGCAAGGCGTGCCGCGTCGACGGCGCCCGAGGCGGCGAGCGCGCCATCCTTGTCGACCGCCTCGCCCGTGTGGCGAAGCGCCCAATCATCGATCGGCGCGTTGCCGGGCCCCGTGTCGAAGGCGAGGAGCGATCCGTCCGCGCCCACATAGGTCACGTTCGCGACGCCCCCGATATTGACGACCGCGAGCGGCAGCTCGGTGCGCAGCCCCATGACCAGCGCCTGGTGATAGAGCGGCACCAGCGGCGCGCCCTGCCCACCGGCCGCAACGTCCGCCGTGCGGAAATCGTTGATGACGTCGATGCCGGTTTCCCGCGCGAGCGCCACGCCATCGCCGATCTGCCAGGTGAGGCGCTGCGCGGGCTGATGAAGGACCGTCTGGCCGTGATAGCCGATGAGGTCGACCGCGCCCGCCTCGGTATCGGCGGCGGCAAGGAGCCGGCGGACAGCCTCGGTGTGCACCTTCGTCAGCACCCCCTCGGCCGCCGCGATCGCCGCTTCGTTGCCGTCACCGGCGGCCGCCTTCAGGGCCGCACGTAGCACCTCGCGCTGAGCCGGCGTGTACGGCACCGTCAGCGCCGGGCCGAAGGCCGCGACGCGTTCGCCATCCGTCTCGATCAGCGCCGCATCGACCCCGTCGAGCGAGGTGCCGCTCATCAGGCCGATCACTTTCAGAACGCTCGCCATCTGTGCTATCGCACCGCCTCTTTGCCGCGCCGGCGCGGCCTTGCCTGGGACCTTATAGACGATGACGGCGCGCGGTTCAGATTTCCTTAGCCTCCTGGAGGCGCGGCGCGCGCTGCATCAATGCACGGACGCGGCGGCGCTTCGCGCGCTGTTCGATGAGGGGAAACCCGTCGTCGGCTATATCGGCTTCGACTGCACGGCGCCCAGCCTTCACGTCGGAAGCCTCCTTCAGATCATGACCCTGCGGCGGCTGCAGCAATGCGGCGGCAAGCCGATCGTGCTCCTGGGCGGGGGGACGACGAAAGTCGGCGATCCATCGGGGCGCGACGAGAGCCGGCAGATCCTAAGCGATGCGCAGATCGCGGAGAACGCGCGCGGCATCCGCAAGATCTTCGAGCGGTTCCTGACGTTCGGCGACGGCCCCAGCGATGCGATCCTCGTCGACAACGACGAATGGCTGTCGGAGCTGCGCTATGTGCCGTTCCTGCGCGAGATCGGGCGGCATTTCTCCGTCAATACGATGATCAAGATGGACAGCGTGCGGCTTCGCCTGGAGCGCGAGCAGTCGCTCTCGTTCCTCGAATTCAACTACATGCTGCTGCAGGCCTATGATTTCGTCGAGCTCGCGCGGCGCTATGGCTGCCGGCTGCAGATGGGGGGCTCCGACCAATGGGGCAACATCGTCTCGGGCGTGGAGCTCGGGCGGCGAACGGACGGGCTGTCGCTTTTCGGCGTGACCTCACCGCTCATCACGACGAGCTCGGGCGCAAAGATGGGCAAGACCGCCGCGGGCGCGGTGTGGCTCAACCCCGACATGCTGAGCGCCTATGATTATTGGCAGTTCTGGCGGAACACCGAGGACGCCGATGTCGGGCGGTTCCTGCGCATCTTCACCGACCTGCCGGAGGCCGAGATCCTGCGGCTGGAATCGCTTCAAGGCGCCGAGCTCAACGACGCCAAGAAACGTCTCGCGACGGAAGCGACGGCGCTCGCGCATGGCGCGGAGGCGGCACACGCCGCCGCCGACACCGCGCGGCGCACGTTCGAGGCCGGCGAGACGGCGGATGATCTGCCGGGTCTCTTTATTTCGCGCGCAGAGCTCGAAAAGGGTGTTCAAGTCGCCATTGCATCGGCGCATTCATCATTTCTACCCTCAGCTAGCGAGGCCCGCAGGCTAATTGCAAACCGCGGATTGAGAGTGAATGACAGGGTAGTTGAGGATCCAAAGGAGCTTATTTCGCTGGCGGATTTAGCGCCTGGTGGCTTTATCAAGCTTTCCATCGGTAAGAAGAAGCACGCGCTATTGCGTCCCAAAAATGACGACTAGACGTTTTTATTGAGGTGCGGGCGTTGCGTCGCCGAACTCGAAGAGGCGGCGAAGGATGCCAGGCGCCACGGCCGAGAGCGGGTTAACGGCGATGGTGAGATCATCCGTCTTGCCGCGCACCGCGTAGGTGACGCCCAGGATGCCCTCGCCCTTGCGGCCGCTCAAAATGTCGCCGAGCAGAGGCACATCCTCCAGCATCGAATTAAGGCCGTAGAGCGGGACGAGCGTGCCGGTGATGTTCGCCTGATCGCTCGTGCGATCGATGACGCCATCGGCCGTCACGCCGATCGAGGGGCTGCTCGCGCGCGCCTCATCGAATCGCCACATCGTCTTGCTGCGCTGGAAGGGCACGAGAAGCTTCGTAAACGTGATGCCCGAGCCGGACAGAAGATCGGTCAATCCCGTGAAGGAGCCAGCCGCAAAGAGGCGCGCGAGGAACGGCTGGTTCATCACCTTGAAATTGCGCAGCGTGGCGAGGCCGCTCACGGGCCCTGCGCCGAGGCTTCCCTGCGCCGATCCCTCGATCGTCAGTGTACCGCCGATCAGGCTTTCAAAGCCGAGCGTGCCGCGCAGCACTTCGCCCGCATCGCCGGTGGTCGCGACAAGCTGCTTCGCGCCGCCGCTCGCCGGCGCGAAATGGGCGTGCACGGGCCCGGCGGCACCGGTTGCGTCGAACCGGAAGGCCTCGATCCCGGCGGTGCCGCGCGTCAGCTCGAGCGCCGCGTTGCGCAAACGCACACCCTGCCGCAAGACCAGCTCTTTCACATTGACGTTCAGCACGAGCGGCGTCGTTTGCTCGGAATCGACCGGCGGAGAGGGAGGACCGCCCTCAAGCCCCTTGAAGAAGCCGCTCGCATCCACGCGCTCGCCGTCGATGGTCAGTTGCGGAACCGTTTCCTCGATTTGGTAGCGCAGGCGGAAATCATGGTTCGGGCCGAGCACGACCTTGGGAAAGAGGGCTGACGTGAGTTCGCCGTTCGCGCCGCGTTCAATCTCGCCCTCGATCGCGACGCCCGTTCCGCTCACGCGGACATCCTTCAAGGCGCGAAGCGCCCCACCGCCTGAGAGGGCGACATCGAACGTTGCCTCAAGCGGCTGACCGGCCGGCTTCTGATATGCGACCTCGGTAATGTCGAGCGCCGTTCGCGCGAAGTCGAGCGAGACTGAGCCTTGCGACAATTCGAGACGGTTTCCGCGCAGCGACGCGGAGAGCGCAATCGGCCCGTCAATGCCCGCGATCGTCAGGCCCAATTGGTTGCGGGCCGCCTCATCCAGATTGCCGGTGACCTTGAGACGCGTCGATTGGCCGCCGCCGCTGAACGCCTCGTCCCAAGCGATGCGCAGCGGCACGCCGTTGAGCGCCACCCCGCCGTTCGCCTTAAGGCCCGCTCCGTCAATGTCGAACGCGACATCGCCGCTGCTCAGCCGCGCATCCTCGCCAAGGGGAAGCGCGAGATCCTTCGCCTGCGCCTCGATATCGAAGACGATTTCCTCAACGTCGAGATCCTTCTTCATCGGCACGACGAGCGCGAGGTCGATCGTGCCCTCGCCTTCGACCGCTTCGGGATCGAGGTTCATGCGGCGCGCGTAGCCGAGCGGCTCGTGATCGATGAGCTTAAGAATGTCGGTGAGGCCGCCTGAGGCCGTCACGCTCAAATCGCTCGGGCCCCGTGGGATGTGCAGCGTCGGGATGCGAATGGCGCCGTCGCGCAAGGTGATTGCGCCGACGCGCCCGCGAGTCACCTCCCCTGAGAACGTATCGCCGAGCAGCGTCGCCTTGCCCGCGGCATCGGTGATGTGGGGAAGCCCCGTGAGATAGTTCGCTTCAACCCCCTCGAAGGCGAAGGTCAGGTTCAGCATCTCATCGGGGAGATACTCGCCCGCCAGGCCGCCTTCCGGAATCGCGACGACGACGGAGCCTTGCGTAATCATGCCGGCGCTCAAATTGCGCTCGATCCAGTCGCGCGCGCCAGCGCCCATGGTCTGCGGCCAGAAGGTGAGGATATCCGCGACTGGCAGCTTCTCCAGCGTGCCATTGAGGTTGATGCTGGGGGTCGTGGCCGTCTCGGCGATTTCGCCCGATAACGACACGGCGAAATCGTGCGAGCGGAAACCCGCCTCGTCGATGCGATAGAGGCCGACGCCGAAATCCGCCGCGCCCCGCAGCGATACGCGATCGAGGTTGAGGGCCTGGGGCAAAAAGCCCGGCCAGGAGAAGACGACATTGTCGCCCGTGATGGCGCCTTCGAGATTGCGCGTGCCGTCCGGTCCGGTCGCCAGCACCGCGTTGCCGATCAAGGTGCCATGGATACGATCGCTGTCGAGGGTCAGCCGCTCGATCGCGATCTCGCCGGTTTGCGGCAGGAACGTCGCATCGAGCGCGCCGGAGCGGACGCTGTCGGCCGCGGCACGGCCGCCCGGGTCGCTCAACGTGCCTTCACCGATCTCGACGGCCAGGCGCATCTCGGTGAATTCGCCGTCGGTGTTGAGGCTGCCGGTGAAGCGGCCCGACAACGGTATCGCCAGCGGCTTCAGGAACGCGAAGAGCGCCCCCGTGCGTGCGAGCCGGTCCAGGTGGACCGGGTCGAAGCTCGCCTCGAGGTCGATCCGCTCAGACCCCCGCTCATAGAGGCCGCTTGCCCGCAGGACGCCCGGCTCGCCATCGCCGAGATCAATGCCGGCATCGAGCGTCGCGGTGACGCCCTTCTGCGCGCGCTCGAGCTGCAACTGGGCGTCGGGCGCGGTGATTGTCGTCCCCGTCGCGGAATCGATGAAGGTGAGCGTTGCCTGGGAGATCGTGAAGGCGCGCAGGAACGTGCGCGGATCGCCGCTGTCAGGCGGGGCGAGCAGCGCGGCCAGCATTGCTTCGACAATGCGCGGATCCGATTGGCGGACGACCGCCTCGGCGGGCTCGGCGCGCGGCGCGTCCGGATCGACGATACCGAGTTCCAGCCGGCCATCGTCGCGGCGCACGAGGGTTGCCGCCAGCCGCTTCAGTTCGATGACGCGCGGCGCGATCTCGCCGTCCAGAAGCGCGCTCAACGCGAAGGCGGTCTCGGCATCGGGCACACGGACGATTTCGGTACCGACTGGGTCGCGCACGATAACATCGACGAGCGAGAAGCGGACGCGGCCGCGCGCAGGGTCCCAGGTAAGGAAGACATCGCCGATCTCGATCCGCGCCTGGTCGCCGGCCGTGCGCGCAATCGCGGCTTCGATCGAGGGTGCGAGGAAACCCGCCGGAAGTCCGCCGATCGCCAGCCAGGCGAGCAAGCCCACCACGACGGCGATGAAGCCGAGCGGGGTCAGCCAAAACCACCGTCGCCTCGCCCAACCGACAAGGCTCGGTCGAACGGGGGGCGGTGCACTCGGCGGGGGGGAATCAATCGACAACGCCGGGTCTCTCCTTGACCCTTGCCGCCGGCACATGCGGCAACCACACTGCGATGGACTTGCCTTGTCTTGCGCTCCCGCGCAACACGTTCCTCAGCCCCCTGCGACAGTCGAGAGATTTGCCCATGCCGAGCGACCTGAAAGAAGGCAGCGCCGCGCCCGCCTTCACCCTCTCAAGCGATGGCGGCGGCACGGTCTCGCTGAAGGACTTCAAGGGCAAAGCGCTCGTTCTCTATTTCTATCCCAAGGACGACACGTCCGGCTGCACGAAGGAGGCGATCGGCTTCAGCGCGGCGAAATCCGCTTTCGCGAAGGCCGGTGCCACGGTGATCGGCGTCTCGAAAGATAGTGTGCAGTCGCACGACAAATTTAAGGCGAAGCACGATTTGACGGTCACGCTGGCGTCGGACCCCGAGGGGGAGACGATCGCTCGATACGGCGCATGGGTTGAAAAAAGCATGTACGGCCGGAAATACATGGGGATCGAGCGCTCGACCTTTCTCATCGATCCGAAGGGCCGGATCGCCCGCATCTGGCGAAAGGTTAAAGTGCCGGGCCATGTCGAGGCCGTGCTCGAGGCCGCCAAGGCGTTGTGAGCGGGCCTTCCCCCTTCGATCCGGTCGTCTCGGCGCGGGCGGCCTTCCTCATCGCGGATGCCAACGCGAAGGCGGAAGCGACACTCGCCTTTGCCCAGACGGTCGCGGAGGCGGGTGATCTTTCGATCGTGCCGGCCTCTGACTGGCCGAGCGCACCGGGACGGCCCGAGCTGCCGATCCTGCTGCCGCCGAACCAGATGCCCCGGCGATCGACAGGCGGCCTCAAAGGCCGCGTGTCGCTGCTCCACGCGCTCGCCCATATCGAGTTCACCGCCATCAATCTCGCGCTTGACCTCATCGGCCGGTTCGCCGGCGTGCCCGAGATTGGCGCCCGGCAGGTGGAGTTCGTTGCCGATTGGGCGCGTGTCGCGGGCGAGGAAGCGCGTCACTTCCGTCTCCTTGAGACGCGTTTGAACGCGCTCGGCGCTTGCTACGGCACCCTTGCCGCCCACGGGGGCCTCTGGGAGGCGGCGGAGCGCAGCGGCCATGACCTTGCGACACGCCTTGCGATCGGCCCGCTGGTGCTGGAGGCGCGCGGCCTCGACGTGACGCCGGGTATGATCGCGCGGCTCGAGAGGGACAAGGACGCCGACAGCGCCAAGGTCCTCCAACAAATCTACAGCGACGAAATCGGCCATGTCAGCCTCGGTGTGAAATGGTTCAAAGTCGCCTGCGCGGCGCGGGGCCACGATCCTTCGTCTGTCTTTCGTGATGCCGTCGCGGCCCACTATCGTGGGGGCCTCAAGCCGCCTTTTAACCATGAGGCCCGTCGGGCCGCCGGATTCCCCACCGCGTTTCTGCTCGACGGTCCGCTCAGCTGGGCGGGTTAATATCCTCTGGAATCAACGCTTTCGGGTGGCCGGGTTTACCCTGTCATCACTTCGTCGCGCATAGGTGCTTGCAACAGCACGGCAATTTTTGTGATACTGGCGGCGTTGGGGTCGAAAAGTTAACGTTGTGTCCGGGTTGGGGGTGGAGTCCGATGACCACATCTGCTGTGGCCGGCTTTCACGATTTTGTGAGCTTTGTTCACAAAGTCTTTCCGTCTCGTCAATTTTACCATCGAAGCAACGGTGTGGTGCATTACACCGAGCTGGGCCCTTGGACCCAGCTCGCGATGACGATGCTCTCGCTGATTTTCCTTGGGTGGGTTGCCTATTCCTCCGTCAATGTCGTTTTCAAGGACCAGATCATCTCCGCGAAGGATGCGCGGTACCGGTCCATGCAACAAACCTACGAGGGCCGCATCTCCAAGATGCAGCTCGCCTATGACGAGTTGAACGGGCTGCTGACGCTCGCCGAAGAGCGGTTCCGTCTCACCACGGATGATCTTGAAGAAAAACAGAAGCAATTGACCTCGCTGCTGGCGCAGCGCGAGGCAATCGATCATGCGCGTCAGCAATTGCTCGGCCGCGTTCAAACACTGGCAGGCCATGAGAACATGTTGCCGGACCTGCCTGCGAAGCTAATCCGAGAGATCGAGGCAGCTGAGAGCACCGAAGAGGACGCCGTCACCGCCGGTGCAGGCGAGCATGTCGGCGGCGCGCTGCTCGACTCGCCGCGCGCCGGTGAGCATACGCTCCCCGCGCTCGCGGATGTCGATGATCCGCTGGAGCGGCACGCGCAGTTCAATCACACGGCGCAACAGTTCCTCGAGTTGCGCGACCGGCTGACAACGCTCAGCGAGCGCAATCTTTCATTGATGGAAGATCTCTCGCAGACGACGGTTGGGGAAATCGCCGAGCTTGAGCGCATCTTGAAGGTCGCCGGGCTCGATGCCGAGAACATCGCACCGCCACAGAAAACCGCCGAGGCCGCGCCAATCCGCACGGCCTCGCTTGGTGAAGGGGGGCCGCTTCTTGGCCTTTTTGGCACACAGTCCAGCGACGTCTCGGCCGAAGATCCCGTTTTCGATCAAGTGTACGGCACGCTGACCGCGCGGCTCGACCGCGTCTCGACCCTGCAGAACGTGCTCGACGCCATGCCGATCGCCTTGCCCGGCAATTCGGAGCGCATGACGAGCCGGTTCGGCCCGCGCCGCGACCCCTTCACGAAGCGCTGGGCCTTCCATTCCGGCCTCGACTTTGCAGGAACTTATGGCGATCCAATCTTCGCAACGGCACCGGGTGTCGTGATCCGGGCGGAACGGCGGGGGCCTTATGGCAACATGGTCGAGATCGATCATGGCGCCGGCTTCCGGACCCGCTTCGGGCACATGAGCGCAATCAAAGTTGCGGTCGGCGACCAGGTGGCGTTTCGGCAGTTGATCGGGCTTGTGGGCTCCACGGGGCGAAGCACGGGACCACATCTGCACTATGAAGTTTGGTACGAAGGCAAAGTGCGGGACCCGAAGAACTTTTTGAGGGCTGGACGGTATGTTCTCGAGAAATAAGTCTCAGCCTGTCGATGCGACCGCGCCATCTCCGGCGCCGTCGACTCCGAAGAAAGGGGGCCCGAAAGCGGCCCCTTCGATTATCTCCAGCGATTTTGTGATTAACGGCAAGCTCGTCTCGAGCGGCGACATCCAGATCGACGGCAAGGTCGAAGGTGACATTCGCACGAACTCGCTGACCGTCGGCGAGAAGGCGTTCGTGCAGGGCGAGATCGTCGGCGAGGAAGTAGTCGTCCGCGGCAAGGTCGTTGGCACAATCCGCGCAAAGCGCGTGCAGCTCGCGAGCACGTGCCATGTCGAGGGCAACATTCTTCACGAGGCGCTCGCCGTCGAAGCCGGCGCGTTCTTCGAGGGCCATTGCCGCCATTCTCCCGATCCGCTGTCCGAGCCGATGCCGGCCGGGGATGCGCGCGGCGAGACGAAGCCGTCGGATTCCTCGCGCAACAAGGCGCCGAGCAATCCGGGTAGCGCGCCCAGCTACGGCACACCGCCGGTCGTCCTCAAGCCCGCTTCGGTAAACACCGAGCAGGCGATCGCGGCGCCGGCCGAGCGGCCGCTGCGCTAATCTTCGCGGTTCTTATTCTGCGTCGGCAGAGGCGTTCTCGCCGGGCCCTTTGACGCGCTGCGCCAGCGCCGCCGCCATGAAGGCGTCGAGATCACCGTCGAGCACATCATCCGGCGCCGTGCTCTCAACGCCCGTGCGCAGATCCTTCACGAGCTGATAGGGTTGGAGGACGTAGGAGCGGATCTGGTGGCCCCAACCGATCTCGGTCTTAGCCGCCGCCTCGACGTCCGCCACTTCCTCGCGCCGTTTCAGTTCCGCCTCATAGAGGCGCGCCTTCAGCATCGCCCAGGCGGTCGCGCGGTTCTTGTGCTGCGAGCGGTCGCTCTGGCACTGGACGACGATGCCGGTCGGGTTGTGCGTGATGCGGACCGCGCTCTCAGTCTTGTTGACGTGCTGCCCGCCCGCGCCGCTCGCGCGATAGACGTCGATGCGAACGTCCTTCTCGTCCACCTCGATGTCGATCTCGTCATCGACGACGGGATAGACCCACACACTCGCAAAGCTCGTGTGGCGGCGCGCGTTCGAATCGAACGGGGAAATACGCACCAGCCGGTGCACGCCCGATTCCGTCTTCAGCCAGCCATAGGCATTCTCACCCTTGATGTGGATGGTCGCCGATTTGATGCCAGCCTCCTCGCCGGGGCTCTCTTCGATGAGCTCCCAGGAGCGGCCATGCGCATCCGCCCAGCGCGTGTACATGCGCAAGAGAATCGACGCCCAATCCTGGCTCTCCGTGCCGCCCGCGCCGGCGTGAATTTCGAGATAGGTCTCGTTCGCGTCCGCCTCGCCGGCGAGCAGGGATTCAAGCTCGGCCGTCTTGGCGGTTTTCGCGACCGCGCGGAGCGAGGCCTCCGCCTCGCTGAGCGTTTCGGCGTCACCCTCCTCGCTCGCGAGTTCGATGAGATCGACGCTGTCGCGCAGATCGCGCTCGAGCGCGAGGTAGGCGTTGACGGAGGCTTCAAGGCGCGTGCGCTCGCGCATGACGCGCTGCGCCGCCTTCGGGTCCGACCAGAGATCCGGGTTCTCCGCCTTCGCGTTCAGTTCCGCGAGGCGCCGCTCGGCCGTCTCCCAGTCAAAGAGACCTCCTTAGCAGGCTCAACGACTGCTCGACGTCATGCACGATGGATTCGAACTCGGCTTTCATGGCCCCAATCTCGCTCGTTCTCGCGGCAACCGCCAGCGCGGCCTCAATAGAGGCCGCCCGTCCCCTCGGTCACGGTGCTAGCAGGCGCAACCGGCCGCGAGCCATAGGCGGCAGGATCATCGACAACGCCGCTTGCGGCATATTCGCCCTCCACGAGATCGGTGCCCGATTCCGGCGTCTCTCCAGCCTTGAACGCCTCGAGGATCGCATAAGGATCGTCAGCGCTGGTGGTAAGGCCCGTCTTGCGGTTGACGCGGATGAGCTCGATCCCCGGCGGGATGCGGAACGGAATGGCCGGGCGCGTGCCGACCGCCACCTTCATGAAATCGCGGAAGACCGGGGCGGCGACCGCACCGCCCGTTTCACCGCGGCCCATCGGACGGGGCTGGTCGAACCCGATATAAACGCCGGCCACCAGATCCGGCGCGAAGCCGATGAACCAGGCGTCCTTCTCATCGTTCGTCGTGCCCGTCTTGCCGGCGAGCGGGACGCCCACATCCTTCACCGCCGTGCCGGTGCCGTATTGGACGACGCCCTGGAGCAGCGAGACGACCTGATAGGCCGTGCGCGCATCGAGCACGTCCTTGCCGGGGCTGGAGAGGGCCGGCTCCTCCTGGCCCTGCCATTGATCGGCGTTGCACTCGGCGCAGGCGCGGTCGTCGTGACGGTAGATCGTTTCGCCGCTGCGGTTCTGCACGCGGTCGATGAAGGTCGGCTCGACGCGCCGGCCCCCATTGGCGAAGACCGCGAACGCGGAGGTGAGCGCAAGGAGCGTCGTGTCCTTCGCGCCGAGCGACATGGCGAGTACGGGTTCCATGTTGTCCGTCGCGCCCAGGCGTTCCGCATAGCCCGCCACGACATCCATGCCGAGGGCATGGGCAAGGCGCACGGTCATCAGGTTGCGCGAGAGCGAGAGGCCGACGCGCAGCGTCGTCGGCCCAAGGAAATTGTGGGAGTAGTTCTCCGGCTTCCAGAGCGGAAGGCCGGGGCCCTGCTCAATCACGAAGGGCGCGTCCATGACGATCGAGGACGGCGTATAGCCGTGATCGAGGGCGGCGGCATAGACGATCGGCTTGAAGGTCGAGCCGGTCTGGCGCAGCGCCTGCGTCGCGCGGTTGAACTCGCTCTTGAAGTAGCTGAAGCCGCCGACCGCGGCGAGCACGCGGCCCGTATGCGGATCGAGCGCGACAAGCGCCCCATTTACGGCCGGCACTTGGCGCAGCAGATAGGTCGCATCGCCCTCGGCGCGGCGCTCGACATAGACGACGTCGCCAGCGCCCAGGATGTCGGACGCCTTGGTGGGCGCCGCGCCGACCGAGCGGTCGGAGATAAAGGGCTTTGCCCAATTCATGCCGTCGAAGGGAATGACGCCCTGGCTTCCATCCTCAAGACCAATGATCGCGGAATTGTCGTCGCGCAGGCGCGTGACGACCGCGAGCGTCCATTCGGTCACGTCGGCCAGGCGGGGAACCTCGCTTAGCCGCTTCTCCCAGCCTTCGCCGAGATCGATCTTGGAGACGGGTCCGCGCCAACCGTGGCGCTGGTCATAGGCGATGAGGCCCGTGCGGAGGGCCGCAAGGCCCGCGGCTTGCAACTTCGGGTCGACCGTCGAGCGCACGACGAGCCCGCCGTCATACAGACTCTGCTCCCCATAGCGCTGCATGATGGTGCGGCGCACTTCCTCGGCGAAATACTCCACCTCGGCGTTCTGAGTGCCGGGCGGACGCATCTGAACATGGAGCGGATCCTCCATCGCGGCCTTGGCCTCGGAAGGGGTGATGTAGCCATTCTCGAGCATCTGGCCGATCACCCAATTGCGGCGCTCGATGCCGCGCTCCCGGGCGCGGATGGGGTGATAATTGTTCGGCGCCTTGGGCAGGGCGGCGAGATAGGCCATCTCGGCAACCGACAATTCGGTCAAAGCCTTATCGAAATAATTTAATGCGGCCGCTGCAACGCCGTAGGAGCCGCTACCGAGATAGATTTCGTTCAGATAGAGCTCGAGGATCTTCTTCTTGGGGTAGGCGTCCTCGATACGAAACGCGAGCAGGGCTTCCTTGATCTTGCGGTCGATGCTGACCTCGCTCGACAAGAGGAAGTTCTTCGCGACCTGCTGGGTGATGGTCGAGGCGCCCTCGAGGCGCCGGCCCTGCAGGTAGTTGTTGACGTTGTCGAACGAGGCGCGGACGACGCCCCAGAAATCGACGCCGGGATGCTCGTAGAAGTTCTTGTCCTCGGCGGAGAGGAACGCCTCGATCACGCGGGGCGGAATATCCTCGATCGGGACGAACAGCCGGCGTTCGCGGGCGAACTCGGCAACGAGACTGCCGTCGCCGGCATGGACGCGCGTCGTCGTCGGCGGCTCGTAGCGCTGGAGGGCCTGATAGTCCGGCAGGTCGGCGACGAGCGCATAGACATAGAGCCCGGCCGCGATCGCGACGCCCAGGGCGGCGACGAGCGCAAAGCCGCTCAGATAGAGAAAAATGCGCAATGCCAGCGACATATCGCCCTTTCCTTAAGTCACCTGGGATGAAGGGCGGTCGGCTCTCCCAGCCTTCCCCTCACCTGAGCCCTCTTGCGGCCCGCCCAACCGGCCACGTTGCAGCGCACCATAACGGGCGATCTTGGCCAATCAATGGCCTTTCTCGGCCTCGGTTTCCGCTTCGATCGCGGCGTGCGCCTCCACCGGCCCGGTGATGGTTTGCGCCGCACGCACCTTCTCGAAATATAGATCGGTCGCGCGCACCATGGCTGCCGCCACGCGCGCGCGCCATTCGGCGGAGCCCAGATCCGCCTCGTCCTCGCGGTTCGACAGGAACCCGAGTTCGACCAGAACCGAGGGCACGTCCGGCGCCTTCAAGACGACGAAACCGGCATAGCGATGCGGCCGCGTCACGATGGGCGTCGCCTGCGACAACTCCGGCGTCAGGGCGCGCGCGTACATCGTCGAAAAATTCTTCGTCTCGCGCATCGCAAGGCCAATCAGGATCTCGCGAACGAGGCCCGTTTCGTCCGTCAGGTCGGCGCCCGCGATAATGTCCGACGCGTTTTCGGATCGCGCGAGCGCCTCCGCCTCACGGTCCGAAGCGGTCTCGGAGAGCGTATAGACCGAGGCGCCGCGCACGCGCGGCTTGTCGATCGAATCGGCGTGCAGCGAAATGAAAAGGTCCGCCCGCGCGCGCCGCGCGATCGCCACCCGCTCGCGCAAATCAAGGAAGACGTCGCTGTCGCGCGTCATGACGATCTCGTAGCGGTCCGTTTTGCGCAGCGCGTCGCGCAGCGATTGCGCGGCGGCGAGCGCGACGTCCTTTTCAACCTGCCCGCCCGTGCCGCGCGCGCCGGAATCAACGCCGCCGTGCCCGGCATCGATCACGATGACGGGCTTGCGGCCCGGATCATTGGCAAGGAGACCGGCGCCGACGGGCGGCTCCTCCTCGATCAAGGCTGCGATCGGATCGTCCGGCCAGCCGGCCGCCTTCTCGAAGACGTCCTGGCTGGTCGCGGCCAGATCGATCACGAGGCGCGCTGGGCGGTCAGCGGCCGGTGGGAGCACGAAATCGCTGTTGATCCGCGCGGGCTTCCACAGATCGAGGACGATGCGCGAGGTGCCGGCCCGAAAGCGGCCAAACCGGAAGGCCTTGACGAGGCCTTGGCCCGTCAGCCCAGTGCCGGCCGGCAGGCGCCAATCGACCTCCGGCAGCTCGATCACCACGCGATTGGGGTTGGCGAGCGTGAAGACGCGGTAGGTGGTCGTCGCCGAGAGGCCGACGACGAACCGGGTCTTGTCCGGGTGTTCGCCCAGCCGGGCGCTCGTCGCCATCAAGGGCGCCGCGGCTTCGGCCGCCAGGCTCACGCCCGCTGAGGCCAGCCAGCCAGCCGCGATCGCGGCGATGACGACGCTCGGACGGTACCATCTGGGGGGTTCCCCGGCCACCACGCGCTCCTCGGAGGGACAGCCCTTAGAATCTCGCCCTCAACGTAAAGAAAACGTTACGCTTTGTCTCGGCCGCCGCCGTCACGGCACGCGAAATTACATTGAGCCCTTGCAGCCAGCGGGCCGATCGCTTTAGAAGTTTGTTACCATGGACGTGGTGGGATCCGAACCGGGTCAAGCACGCGCCCATTCCGCATGCGGCGCGGCGCACGACAGGCCCTCAGGGCCCCACAACCCCGCCCTCTGCTGGCACGTCTCGATCGACAATGAGGGCGACTTCGGGTCGCCAGATCGGACGTGTGGAACGCCCGAAACGGTCAATTTTGACCAACAGGAGTGCAGCGTCGACGATGCGAGTCATGTGTGGACAACGAGGTCCGAACCGGCGCCCTTCGCGACGGTCTAGCCTCGTCGCCGACGTCGACCGCTCCGCTCCCCCGCCTTCTCGCAATCCCGAGCGCGCGCCCGGCCTTCACGGCCTTGATTCGCGCGCCGTCGTCGCGGCGGCAGCGCCGCGCGCAGCACCCAAGGATTCTCCCCATGCCCAAGAAAATGTTGATCGATGCCAGCCACCCGGAAGAAACGCGGATGGTGGTCGTCGACGGATCGCGGATCGACGACTTCGACTTCGAATCACTCTCAAAGAAGCCGCTTAAAGGGAACATCTATCTGGCGAAAGTGACGCGCGTCGAGCCGTCGCTGCAGGCCGCGTTCGTCGAATATGGCGGGAACCGCCACGGCTTCCTCGCCTTCTCCGAGATCCACCCCGACTACTACCAGATCCCGGTTGCCGACCGTCAGGCGCTGATCGAGGCGCGGCGCGCCGAGGAGCGTTCGGCGAGCGATGACGAGGACGACGACGAGGCGGACAACCGCGGAACGCCGTCAGCCACCAGCGAGGCCGAGGCATCCGTTCCGGACGACGATGACGACGCGGCGCCCGCGGAAGCCTTCCCCGACGTGGCGGCAATGCCCGCTGAGGCCGACGCGTTCCTGAGCGCGGTCGAGGATGTCGCGGCCGCCGAGGACGACGATGAGGACAGCGAGCCGGCGAACGTCTCGGAAGTCGCCACCGGCAACGAAGAGGTCGAATCGCTCGGCGGCGAAGCCGGCAGCGACGACGAAGAAGACGACGACGAGGACGAGGACGAGGACGAGGACGATCAGGATGGCGACGAGGACGTCGAGGCGCTCGCCTCGGCCGAGCCCACCGCCGATGCGCCGGCCGAGACGGCCCGCGACGGCGGCTCGCGCGGTCGCCAACGCCGCGACGGGCGCGGCAAGGGATCGCGCAGCCGTCCGCGCAGCCCCGCGCGCAATGTCCGCGCCTACAAGATCCAGGAAGTCATCAAGAGGCGCCAGATCCTGCTCGTTCAGGTGGTGAAGGAAGAGCGCGGCACGAAAGGCGCGGCACTGACGAGCTATCTCTCGCTCGCGGGGCGCTATTGCGTCCTCATGCCGAACACGCCGCGCGGCGGCGGCATCAGCCGCAAGATCACCGCGCAGAACGACCGCCGGCGGTTGAAAGACATCGCGGGCGCGCTCGACGTGCCGGACGGCATGGGCGTCATCGTGCGCACCGCCGGCGCTTCGCGCACGACGCAGGAAATCTCCCGCGACTACGAATATCTCCTGCGGCTGTGGGAGACGGTTCGCGAGACGACGCTCAATTCCACCGCGCCCGCGCTCATCTACGAGGAAGGCAACCTCATCAAACGCGCGATCCGCGACCACGTGACCAAGGACACCGACGAGATCGTCGTCGAAGGGGCCGAGGCCTTCGCCGAGGCGACCGAGTTCATGGGCATGTTGATGCCCGAGGCGAGCCTGCCGGTGCGGGCTCACAAAGGCCGAACGCCGCTCTTCCAGTCGCACGGCGTCGAGGCCGCGCTCGATGCGATGTTCAGCCCGAAAGTGCAGCTGCGCTCGGGCGGCTATGTCGTCATCAACGTGACCGAAGCGCTGGTCGCGATCGACGTGAACTCGGGCAAGGCGACGCGCGAGCATTCGATCGAGGAAACCGCGCTCAAGACGAATCTCGAGGCAGCCGAGGAGATCGCGCGGCAATTGCGCCTGCGCGACATGGCGGGCCTCATCGTCATCGACTTCATCGACATGGACGAGACGCGCAACAACCGCGCGGTCGAGAAACGCCTGAAGGATTGTCTGCGGCATGACCGTGCCCGCATCCAGGTGGGCCGGATCAGCCTCTTTGGGCTCCTTGAGATGTCGCGGCAGCGGCTGCGCGCGGGCGTGCTGGAGGGATCGAGCGTGCCGTGCCCGCATTGCCAGGGCTCTGGCATGATCCGCTCCGTCGAGAGCATGGCGCTGCGGATCCTGCGCGCGATCGAGGAGAGCGGCGCGAAGAACCGCTCACGCGCCATCACCGTGCGCGCGATGCCGGACGTGATCGCCTATCTGCTCAACCAGAAACGCCACGAGCTTGCCGAAACCGAGATGCGCACGGAGCTCTCGGTCTATGCGCAGGCGGATGCGAGCCTTGGCACCTCCGAGTTCGCGATCGATGCGGGCGTGCCCGCGACGATGCGCGCGCGGCGCGCTGAGACCGGCGCGATCGGTCCACAGACCGGCCTTGATAGCCTCATCGAGACGCCGTTCGGCGAGGTCATCGAGGCGACCGCGACCATCGCGGACGACGAGGACGCCGCCGAGGTCATGGCCGGCTCCGCCGCCGCGGACGAGAATGGCGATGCGGAACGTCCGTCCCGCCGCCGGCGGCGCCGGCGGCGGCGGTCGTCATCGGAAGGCGCGGCCGAGGCCGCGTCCGATGACGCCGCGAACGACAGCGACGAGGGTGCCGAGAGTGAGGCGGTTGCCGCCGCAACGCCAGAGGCCGGCGAGGACGATTCCGAGCGCCGGCGTCGCCGCCGGGGACGGCGCGGCGGTCGGCGTCATCGCCGCGACGATCATGACACCGCATCAGCGGGTGATCCCTTCCCGCCAGCCGCGGATGCTGCGGGCGAGGATCCCTTCCCGATGCCCTTCGACAAAGAACGGGACGAATCCGCGCCCTTGACGAACGGCGCTGGCGGGCATCCTTCCGCCGCCGAGGAACCGGCTCCCGCCGCGTCACCACGCGAAGCCGAGGACGACGTCGCACCGCTCAGCGTCGTCGCCGCGCCGCGTCCGGCCCCGAGCGCCAGCGAACCGCGGCCAGAAGGGCGCTCGACGCTCGCGGCGCTGTTCGGGTTTGGCGCCCGGCCGCAGCCCCGCGAGACGGTCGCCCCGCCCCCGGTCGCCGAGCCCACCGAGACCAAGGCGGCGCCGGAACCCGAGCCGGAGCCCGTGCGCGAGCCCGAGAAGGAATCGCTAGAACCGCCGCGTCGGGGGTGGTGGCAGCGGCGCGGCTAGGCGCTTCAACGCATAGGCCGAGCCTGTCCGCGAGCCGGATGCGATCGAGGTCCCGAAGCCTCCGGGCGTCGCGGTGAAGCGGCACGAGCTGTCCGGAAAAGGCTTCGCGCAGGCGAGCAACACCAAGGCATCGACCGGCCCGATCATGAGGTCGGGCAGGCGCTCGGCGAGACCGCTCGGCCCCGACGCCGCAAGGCTGTCGATGACGAGGCGTCCGGCCGTGATCGCCGCGATCTGACCCGCGCCCGCGAGATCGAGCGCGATGCCGTCGCCGCGCAGCATCAAAGGCGCGAGCAGCCGCGTACCGGCTCCCGCGACGTTTTCCGTGAGCGCAAACGCGAAGCCCAGGTCGTCCGCCATCACGCGCGCGCCGAACGGGCCATTCATCGTCAGCGCACAGAGCACTTTGTCGCCAGCCGCGTCGGCGACGAGAAAGCTGGTCGCGCCCAGATCGTCAAAGCGCGCCTGCTCCGCCGCGAAGGCCTCGAGACGCATCGGGCCCTCTTCCCCAGAGGCTGCGAATATTCCCGACAAGGGGCCCTGACCCGCCGCGACCGGCTGCCAAAGCACTGCGCCGTTCGCGAGCACGCTCGCATCGGCCCTGCTTGCGACCGCCCGTATACTCGCGATCACGGACGCCGCCTTTTCGACATCGAGATCGCGATCGGCGCCAGCCATCGCCAGCGCCACGCGGGCGGTCATCGAACCGCCGGTGAGGGCGGCCGGCCCTTCGATGGCGATCGTGGAAAGCGTCGCGGCGAGATCGGGCTGGCGGACCATGCGGTCCTCCGTGAGCACGCCGCCGAAGAGCTTCACATAGGCCTCTGGCACGGCGCTGCGCGCCGCGTCGCCGATGATGCGGCGGACGAAGGCCGAAGACGCGCCGAACCCTTCGCGCGCGAGACGCGTCGCGGGCGTGACGAGTGCCGGCCACGGTGCCTTCCCGAAATTGCCATGAAGCACCGAAAGGCCCGCAAGGAGCCTCGGCGGCGCGATGGAGGCGACAGCACCGCCGGGCGGCGCGCGGAAGTCGATGCTGGTGATCGTGCCCGTCGCCGCCCGCTCGTGCAGGCAGACGCCTTCGGCGCCAAGGCCCGCAGCGGCTGGAAAGGTTACCGACAGCGCGAGCGCCAGCGCGACTGCGCCGTCCGCGGCATTGGCCTCGCCCGAGGATACCAGGCCCGCCACGGCCTTCGCCGCCACCGGCTCGTCCGCGATGACGAGGCTCGGCACAATTTTCGGGGCGACGGGCAGCGTCGTGCAGCCGGCGAGGAACGCGGCCGCAAGCGCAACCGCGCAAGATCCCTTGCCCCTCCGCCCCATGGCGCTTAAGCCCCCCAAACCTAACGCGCTTCTCATTTGACCGGTCAAAACCTGCAACCCAAGGTGACTGGGAGGCTCCGGGCATTGGCGCGCCGGCGATGCCTCCATATTTTCACATTCGTAGGGCAAACGGGATAAACTGAGGTTTCGTCACCCGATCCCAGCGTTAACCGGCCGCGGCCGGGGTTAGGACGATAGACGCCATGGCGACATCAATCGGACGGACCAGCTTGCCTGCGTCCAGCTTGGCGCGGGCCGCCGCGCTGAGCGTTGCTCTTTTGCTGGCCGCGCTCGCCCCCGTCAACGCCGCATCGGGCCTCAGGGACGCGGAAATCGAGCGGCGGTTGCGCGACTACACCAATCCGATCCTGCAGGCGGCCGGCCTCTCGCCTGAGGCGGTGAATCTCTATCTCCTCAACGATTCCTCGCTCAACGCGTTCGTCGCGAACGGGCAGAACATCTATTTCCATTCCGGCCTCATCATGGCGCTGGAGAGTCCCAACGAACTGATCGGCGTGATCGCGCACGAAACGGGCCACATCGCGGGCGGGCATTTGCTGCGCGGGCGCGATGCCTACGAGAACGCGAGCGTCCCCGTCGTCTTTTCCATGCTGCTGGCGGTCGCCGCCGTCGCGGCCGGCGCGCCGGACGCGGGGATCGGCATCCTCGCGGGCGGACAGACGCTCGCGCAGCGCACGGCGCTCGCCTATTCGCGCGGACAGGAATCCGCCGCCGACCAAGCGGGGCTTTCGTTCCTCAACGCGACCGGACAGTCCGGTCGCGGCATGCTGGCGGTCTTCGAGCGGTTCAGCGACCAGGAATTGCTGTCGGCGCGTCGCCAGGATCCCTTCGCCCGGTCGCACCCCATGTCGCGCGAACGCCTCGCGGCCCTGCGCGAGCGCGCGGAAGCCTCGCCCTATTTCAATATTCCCGAAACACCGCAGGCGCAGCTCAACTACGATCTCATCCGCGCGAAACTGCAGGGTTTCATCGACCGGCCGGACATCACGCTGCGGCGCTATCCGGCGAGCGACAAGAGCCTGCCGGCCCGTTACGCGCGCGCGGTCGCCTATTTCCGCCTGCCCGATCCCGAACGCGCGATCGCCGAGATCAAGGCCCTGGTCGCGCTGGTGCCAGACAATGGTTATTTCCACGAACTGGAAGGCCAACTTCTGACCGAAGGGGGCGATCCGGAAGCGGGCGTCGCCGCCTATGAGCGGGCGGTCGCACTCCTGCCGAAAGAGCCGCTGATCCGCACCAGCCTTGCCGGCGCGATGCTCGCAACCGAAGACCCCTCGCTGATCGCGCCGGCGCGCGATCATCTGCTTGCCGCGATCCGCGAAGATAGCGACAACCCCTCGGCGTGGCGCTATCTCGCGATGGCCTATGAGCAGCTGGGCGACACGCCGCGCGCTAATCTCGCCTCGGCGGAACAGTTCTTCGCCATTCGCAACTACAAGCGCGCGTATGAATTCGCCGCGCGCGCCAAGGACGATCTCGAAGGACCGACCGAGATTCAGCGCGCGCAAGACATCATCGAAATCGCGCGAACCGAAGAGGCGCAGCGCGAGCACTGATTCACGATCCGGGGGCTGAGTGATGCGACTTTGGGGATATGCGAGATCGATTGCGGGCGCGCTGGCGGCCGTTGGCCTGCTGGCCGCCTGGGGCCTTTCAGGTACCGCCCGGGCCGCTGAGGACGCGCCGCCGCTCGACCGCGCGGCGATCGAGCAGATCGTGCGCGAATATCTCCTCGCCCATCCCGACATCCTCATCGACATGACCGAGGCGCTGGAGGCGCAGGAAAACGCCAAGCAATCGGCGGCTGTGCGCGACGTGCTGACCGCGAGCCGGCCTGAGATCGAGCATGACGGCTATTCCCATGTCGCGGGCAATCCGAACGGGGACGTCACGATCGTCGAGTTCTTCGACTACAATTGCGGTTACTGCAAACACGCGCTCGACCCTCTCCTCTCGTTCGTGGAAGCCGACGGCAACACGCGGCTCGTCATCAAGGAATTCCCGATCCTGGGCCCCAATTCGCTCGTCGCCTCGAAGGCGGCGATGGCCGCGCAGCGCCAGGAGGGGAAGTACTGGGACTTCCATCTCGCGATGATGCGCCACGCTGGGCCCGTCAACGAGACGGCGGTCTTCGCCATCGCGCAGGATGTCGGGCTCGACGTCGAGAAGCTGAAGACCGACATGGCCGATCCCGCGATCGGCGAGCAGATCACGAAGAACCACACGCTCGCGGCAAACCTTAAAGTCACGGGCACACCGACGTTCGTCATCGGCGATCAGGTGCTCGCGGGCGCGCACGAGTTCGACGAACTCAAAGCGTTCGTGGCCCAAGCGCGCACGTCCTGCGCAACCTGCTAGACGAGGCTTGCTAGATGAGGCCGGCCAGCGGGCTCGAGGGATCGGCGTAGGTCTTCTTCGCCATGCGACCCGCACGATAGGCCTGACGGCCCGCGATGACGGCGTGGCGCATCGCGCTCGCCATCAGGACGGGGTCCTTCGCCTCAGCGATCGCCGTGTTCATGAGGACCCCGTCGCAGCCGAGCTCCATCGCGATCGCGGCATCCGAAGCCGTGCCGACGCCGGCATCGACCAGCACCGGCACGCCCGCCGCCTCGATGATGAGACGGATGTTGACCGGGTTCTGAATGCCAAGGCCCGAACCGATGGGGGCCGCGAGCGGCATCACCGCGACGGCGCCGGCCGACTCGCAGCGCTTCGCCATCAGCGGATCGTCCGTGCAATAGACCATGACCTCGAAGCCCTCCTTGGTGAGCATCTCGGTCGCACGGAGCGTCTCGATCATGTCGGGGTAGAGGGTCTTCTTGTCGCCCAGCACCTCGAGCTTCACGAGCGTCCAGCCGCCCATCTCGCGCGCAAGGCGGAGCGTGCGGACCGCCTCCTCGCCCGTGAAGCACCCGGCCGTGTTGGGCAGGAACAGCGTCTTTTTCGGGTCGATGGCATCCGTCAGCTTGGGCGCCGTGGGATCGGAGAGGTTCACACGCCGGATCGCGACCGTCACGATCTCCGCGCCGCTCGCCGCCAGCGCGGCGGCATTTTCCTCGTAGCTCTTGTACTTGCCGGTGCCGATGATGAGGCGCGAGCGGAACGTGCGCCCGGCGACGCTCCAGGTGTCCTCGACCGCATCGCCGCCGCCGATGATCTGGACAATCTCCAGCCGGTCGCCGTCGCGGAGGGCTTCAGATCCATAGGCGGAACGCGGAACAATCTCGAAATTCCGCTCGATCGCGACTCGCGTGGGCTCCAGCGCCAGGGCCGCAATCAGGCCGGCCACCGTCTCCACGCCCTCGAAGGCCCGTTTTTCGCCGTTTACGATGAGGTTCATGGCCGCAATCTGCGGGCCGACGGCCGCGATTTCAAGCCGCGACGGCGCTGTTGTACCCCTCATAAAGCCCGCTATAAGCATTGCAGCGGTAGTGTCCTCAGGCGGCATTCCCGCCTTTCCGCCACAGACCGTGTCCGCGTTTCGCGATGTCCCAGCCGCTTTTCGTCCTCAATGGCCCGTCCCTGCAGCTGCTCGGCAAGCGCGAGCCGCATCTCTATGGCCATGAGACGCTCGCCCAGATCGAAGCGCGCTGCGCCGCGACGGCGAAGGCCCATGGGCGGGAGATCGTCTTCCGGCAGACCAATCACGAAGGCGCGCTCATCGACTGGATCTTCGAGGCGCGCGAGACCGCCGCCGGGCTCGTCCTCAACGGGGCGGCCTACACGCACACCTCGGTCGCGCTGCACGACGCGCTGCGCACGCTCAGCATCCCGGTCATTGAGGTGCACCTCTCCAACCCCTATGCGCGCGAGGCCTTCCGCCAGCATTCCTATGTGTCCCCGGTCGCGCGCGGCGTGATCTGCGGACTTGGACCGATCGGCTATGAGCTCGCGATCGCGGCTCTCGCCGACATTCTGAAGAAAGAGACGCCACCGGCATGACCGCGAAGAAACCCACGACCCCGGCCGCCGAGGCAAAGGACGGGCCCGACGATGTGCTGGTGCGGGAGCTCGCGCGCCTGCTGCAGGAGCACGACCTCAGCGAGATCGAGATCGAGCGCCAGGATTATCGTGTACGCGTCGCGCGGCTGATGACGCCGGCCGGCGGCGCGGTGTTCCACCACTCGCCGAGCGAGGCCGCGCCCCCGCCCGCGCCGACGAAATCGATCGACCCCGCCAATCATCCCGGCGGCGTGCACTCGCCGATGGTCGGCACCGTCTATGTCGCGCCGCAGCCGGGCGCGCCGGCGTTCGTCAAGCTCGGCGACAGCGTCAGCGAAGGCCAGACGCTCCTCATCGTCGAGGCTATGAAGACCATGAACCCGATCCTCTCGCCGCGCGCGGGACGGATCGCGCGCATTCTCGTGAGCGACGGCCAGCCGGTCGAGTTCGGCGAAACGCTCATGATCATCGAATAGCGCGGCGCCAGCGATGTTCGACAAGGTTCTCATCGCCAATCGCGGAGAGATCGCGATGCGGGTCCTGCGGGCCTGCCGCGAGATGGGCGTGGCGACCGTCGCCGTGCATTCGACGGCGGACGCGAACGCGATGCATGTGCGCATGGCCGACGAGAGCGTGTGTATCGGCCCGCCGGCGGCGAAGGACTCGTATCTCAATATCCCGGCGATCATCTCGGCGTGCGAGATCACCGGCGCGACCGCGATCCATCCCGGCTACGGGTTCCTCTCGGAGAACGCGCGGTTCGCCGAGATCGTCACCGATCACAACATCACCTTCATCGGTCCGCGGGCGGAGCATATCCGCCTCATGGGAGACAAGATCACGGCGAAGGCGGCCGTCCGCTCGCTCGGCATTCCGGTCGTTCCGGGCTCCGATGGCGGCGTCACCGATGCGGACGCGCCCGCAATCGCGCGCGACATCGGCTTTCCGGTGCTCGTCAAGGCGGCCGCCGGCGGCGGCGGGCGCGGCATGAAGGTCGCGCGGACGCCGGAAGACCTTGGCCTTGCAATTGCCACGGCACGCGCGGAAGCCAAATCCGCCTTCGGCGACGACACGGTCTATCTTGAGAAGTATCTCGAAAAGCCGCGCCATATCGAAATCCAGGTCATCGCGGATTCGCATGGGGCCGTGCTGCATCTGGGCGAGCGCGACTGTTCGCTGCAGCGGCGCCACCAGAAGGTTCTCGAAGAAGCACCCTCGCCCGCCCTTAACGCGGAGATGCGTGCTTCGATCGGGCGCGTCGTCACCGAAGGCCTCACGCGGCTCGGCTATCTGGGCGTCGGCACCGTCGAGTTCCTCTATGAGAACGGCGAGTTCTATTTCATCGAGATGAACACGCGGCTGCAGGTCGAGCATCCCGTCACGGAGATGATCACCGGACTCGATCTCGTGCGCGAGCAGATCCGCATCGCGGCAGGCGCGAGCCTTGATTTCACGCAGGACGATGTCGTCATTTCCGGGCACGCGATCGAGTGCCGGATCAACGCGGAAAACCCGCGCACGTTCCGCCCCTCGCCCGGCCTCGTTCAGAATTATCACGCCCCCGGCGGGTTCGGCGTGCGGATGGATTCAGCGCTCTATGCCGGCTATCGCATCCCGCCCTATTACGACAGCCTGGCGGGCAAGCTGATCGTGCATGGCCGCAACCGCAACGAGTGCCTGATGCGGCTGCGCCGCGCGCTCAACGAACTCGTCATCGACGGCATCGAGACGACGATCCCGCTGTTCCTCGATCTCCTGGACGAGCCCGATTTCGTGAACGGCGACTATCATATCCATTGGCTGGAGTCGTTCTTGGCGCGAGACTAGGGGCGATGGTGCCGCAGGATCCTCTGACGCCGCAGATTTTGTTGAAGACGTACGCCGCCGGCGCGTTCTTCATGGCCGAGCGACGCGACGACCCGACGCTCTACCGGATCGATCCGCCGCTGCGCGGCATCATTCCGCTCGATGGGTTCCACGTGCCGCGGCGCCTCCAGCGGAGCGTCCGGCAGGACATCTTCACGATCCATTTGAACACGGATTTCGCGGCCGTTATCGACGGCTGCGCGGCGGCGGGTTCGGGCCCGACGCGCGGCAATACCTGGATCAACGGGCGGCTGAAGGCGCTCTATCTCGCGCTCCATAAAATGGGCCACGCCCATTCGATCGAGGCGCATGGGCCGGAAGGGCTCGCCGGCGGGTTGTTCGGCGTCTCGGTGGGGGGTGCCTTTTTCGGGGAGAGCATGTTCAGCCGCGCGCGCGACGCGAGCAAGGTCGCGCTCGTTCACCTCGTCGCGCGGCTGAAGGCCGGCGGCTTCCGTCTCCTCGATACGCAATTCATCACGGCGCATCTTCAGCAATTCGGCGCCATCGAGATCCCGCGCGCGGAGTATCTCGCGCTGCTGCGCGACGCGATCGCGCGCGAGGGCGATCTCTATTCGCTGGACCGGGTGCTATACGATTCGCGGTCCGGCTTCGGCAGGGGGGGCGGCGCCGGGGGCGGCACCTCCTCGATCACCGGCTCGGGCGGCGCTGCGACCGGCGCGGCGGAAGCTCTCGGCGCGGGCGAGCGGCCAAGGCCGGCCTCGGTCGGCGCGTCCGTTTTGCAGCTGACGACCCAGACATCGTAGACGGGATTCTCCAGCGCGTTGAGCGCGGGGCTCGACGCAAACATCCAGCCGGAAAACTCGCGCTCGAGACTGCCGTCGAGCGTATTCTCAACGATCTCGAGGAACGCCGCCGTCTCGGGCGTCTCCTCGGGCGGTCGCTCCTTGCAGGCGCGCGCCGTGATCGAGAGGCGGAAGAAGCTCACCGGCACGCCGATCGGCGCCAGGAACTCGCTCGTGCGGCCGGTGATCTTATCGAGACCCTGCATGACGACCGCGCGGCGGACGCCCATCTCGTCGGGCACCGCATTCTTCAGTGTCGGGCCGACGGGCACGGGCTCGGCGACCGAGAGCGAGCCACGCAGCGGCAGCACGAGATCCTCGTCGGATTGAGCGAGCGCCGGCACGGCCAGGGCCGCGACGCCGGCAAGGCCAAGGACGGCCCCCCTCAATCCACACTTTCGCGCGATGACGCTCACTGGGGCGCTTCTTCTCCCGACTGAGTCGATCCGAAGATCGCCCGGCCGATAAGGCCGATGAAGTCGATCGAGCCTTGCGTGTTCACAAGCTCACCGCCGGCCGCGAGGTATTCCTCACTCCCGCCCGGCTCAAGCGAGAGATAGGAGCCGCCGAGCAGACCTTCGGACGTAATCTTGACCGAGGAATCCTCTGGAATTTGCACCGATGGCGCCATGTCGATGGAGACCGCCGCGAGATAGGTCTTCTGGTCGAGTTCGAGCTTGGAGACCGTGCCGACCTTGATTCCCGAAATGCGCACATCGCTGCCGACGCTGATTCCATCGACGCGATCAAAGCGGGCGGTAATGACGTAACCACCGCCGCCGCCGATTTCGACCGCGCTGTACCCGACATAGAGGAACGCGGCCGCGACGGCGATCACGAGTGCCCCAACAATGGTCTCAATTGCGTTGCCTTGCATCGTCTTCCCCTCTGCGCGCCGCCTACCCCTCGGGCGACCACGCTTCATAGTCGCCGGTCGCCCGCGCCCGCTCCTGGCCCCGATAGAGAGAGCCCGGCGGACGATACGCATGCGGCGTTCCGGTCAGATTCGGAATGTGTTCCTTTTCCCATGGCTTCACCCGCGGCGGCTGTTCCGTCGGCGGCAGTTCGACCGTGTGGTGCAGCCAGCCGTGCCATTCGGGCGGCACACGCGAGGCATCCGCGAAGCCCTTGTAGAGCACCCAGCGACGCGCGCCGCTTTTGTCGCGATAATAACGGTTTCCCTGCGCATCCTCACCCACGAAGTGACCCGTGCGCCACGTCGTCCACAAGGTGCCGATCGTCGCGCCGTTCCACCATGTGAAGATCAGCTCAAGGACCCGAAATAGCCAGCGCATGGAAAGCGTCCCGTCCAAGGGCGAAGCGCCCAGGCCCAAACTGCGCGGACTATGCAAATCGTGCCGTTGCTTGTCCAGCACGGGCCCGCGCGGTCAGTCGATCTCCCACGTTGCTGTCTCGACCGGGCCGCCATCCGGCTTGCCGGCAATCCCCGCCTTCGCCTCGACTGGCCGGTAAAAGCCGTCCTTCAGCTCGAACGGGCGGTGATCCGTCAAGGCCCAGATCACGCGGTCGAGCAGGCGCTGGGGCACGATCGGCTTCAACACGAATTGATTGGCACCCGCGTCCATGGCCTCGCGAAGGACCGCGGGTGTTCCGTGCGCCGTGAGGACGACAATCGGGACCGTCGCCACTTCAGGCCGGCGCGAGGCCCGGCGGATCTCGCGGATCAGCGAGCGGCCGTCCATCGGGGCCATCGCCCAATCCGTGATGACGAGATTCGGGGGATTGTGCTCGATCGCCTGCAGGGCGTCGCGGCCGTTGCGGTAAGTCAAAACGTCGCGAAAGCCCAGCGCCGTCAGGACGGCGCGCAGAATGTCCCTGATGGCGGCGTCGTCCTCGACGACCACGACCGTGGCTTGTGAGAGCTGACGGGCCTCAAAGCGCAACGGATCCGTAGCCATCTTGTACGCTCCCCATCGGACGGACCAATCCTCATCGCACGACGCCCTTAAGATTGCGTTGAGGAATGAGGGAACCCCCCAGTGGCCACGCGAAAATTCCTCTTCGTCACCAATCCCCCGCCCGTAGCGGGATTGAGACGAGTCAACCCCAAAATGTGGTTAAAAGGAGGCGAAAAGGGCTTGCGGGGGTTTTCGAAGAGTGCCTAGATATCGGTCCAAGGACGTCGGATGCCACACGATTTAGTGGTGGGTAGGGTCTCGAACCCGCATGGCCGAGGGCGTCACTGGCCGGAAGAGGCTCCCGGACAAGGGTCTCGCCACCAACCTCGCTGACGCCACCGCGCGGCCTCGCGCGTGCCCTTTGGGCATGCGGGAAACGCCTCGTCTTGTCGCCAGCACCGCGTCGCTATCGAAGGGGGCCAAAACCTATGCGGATTGAGCGTCATTTCACGCACGAGACCACGTCGCCATATGCCGAGATCGCGTTCCGGCAAACCACCAGCGAGATCCGCAATCCTGACGGCTCGGTCGTCTTCCGGCAGGACGGCATCGAGGTGCCGGCGCAATGGAGCCAGGTTGCGGCCGACGTCCTCGCCCAGAAATATTTCCGCAAGGCCGGCATCCCGTCACGCCTGCGGCCGGTCGAAGAGAACACCGTGCCGGCCTGGCTGTGGCGGCACGTGCCGGACGAGGCGGCCCTCGCCTCCCTGCCCAAGGAAGAACGCACGCGCGGCGAGACGAGCGCGCGGGAAGTGTTCGACCGACTCGCGGGCACCTGGACCTATTGGGGCTGGAAGGGCGGCTATTTCGACAGCGATTCCGACGCGCGCAGCTTCTACGACGAGCTGCGCTACATGCTCGCCAAGCAGATGGCGGCGCCAAACTCGCCGCAATGGTTCAACACGGGTCTTCACTGGGCCTATGGCATCGACGGGCCGAGCCAGGGTCATTTCTATGTCGATCACCGCACGGGCGCGCTGACGAAGTCGGAGAGCGCCTATGAGCACCCGCAGCCGCATGCCTGCTTCATCCAGGGCGTGAAGGACGACCTCGTCAACGAGGGCGGGATCATGGATCTGTGGGTCCGCGAGGCGCGGCTGTTCAAATACGGCTCGGGCACGGGCTCGAATTTCTCCGACTTGCGCGGCGAGAACGAGCCGCTCTCGGGCGGGGGCAAATCCTCGGGCCTGATGAGCTTCCTCAAGATCGGCGACCGGGCGGCGGGCGCGATCAAGTCGGGCGGCACCACGCGGCGCGCGGCGAAGATGGTCGTCGTCGACGTCGATCACCCCGACATCGAGGACTTCGTCGATTGGAAGGTGATCGAAGAGCAGAAGGTGGCCGCGCTCGTCACCGGCTCGCGGACGGTCAGGAAGCACCTCACCGCGATCATGAAGGCCTGCATCAATTGCGAAGGCCCAGGCGATGATTGCTTCGACCCGCAGAAGAACCCCGCGCTCAAGCGCGAGATCAAGGCCGCGCGCAAGGCGATCGTGCCGGACAATGCGATCCAGCGCGCGATCCACTATGCCCGCCAGGGCCTGCCGATCGAGGATTTCGAGTTCCGCACCTACGACACGGATTGGGATTCGGAGGCCTATCTCACCGTCTCGGGCCAGAACTCGAACAATTCGGTGCGCGTGACGGATGCGTTCCTGCGCGCCGTCGAGGCGAACGAAGAATGGGAGCTGCGGCGCCGCACGACCGGCCTCATCCACAAGACGCTGGGCGCGCGCGACCTCTGGAACAAGATTTCGCTCGCGGCCTGGGCGTGCGCCGATCCCGGCATCCAGTTCCACACGACGATCAACGAGTGGCACACCTGCCCGGTCTCGGGCGAAATCCGCGCCTCCAATCCGTGCTCGGAATATATGTTCCTCGACGATACGGCGTGCAATCTGGCCTCGCTCAATCTCCTCGCCTTCCGCAAGGAAGATGCGAGCGGCAAGCCCATCTTCGATCTCGAAGGCTATGAGCATGCCGTGCGTCTGTGGACGGTGGTCCTGGAAATCTCCGTCCTGATGGCGCAGTTCCCGTCAAAGGAAATCGCCGAGCTCTCTTATGCCTTCCGCACGCTCGGGCTCGGCTTTGCCAATATCGGCGGCCTCTTGATGACCTCCGGCATCGGCTATGACTCGAGGGAAGCCCGCGCGATCGCCGGCGCGCTCAGCGCCGTGATGACGGGCGTTTCCTACGCAACGTCGGCTGAGATGGCCAAGACCCTCGGCGCCTTCCCGCGCTTTGCGGAGAACCGCGAGGCGATGCTGCGCGTCATGCGCAATCACCGCCGCGCGGCACGCGGCGAGGTCGCGGGCTATGAGGCGCTGAGCACGGCCCCGGTCGCGCTCGATCACGCCGCCCTCCCCGCCCGCGACGGCTGGGAGCGCCTCGGCGCGGCCGCCATGCGCGCCTGGGACGACGCGCTCTCGCTCGGCGAGCAGTTCGGCTATCGCAACGCGCAGGCGAGCGTCATCGCGCCAACGGGCACGATCGGGCTCGTTATGGATTGCGACACGACCGGCATCGAGCCCGATTTCGCGCTCGTCAAATTCAAGAAGCTGGCGGGCGGCGGCTATTTCAAGATCATCAACCAGTCGGTGCCCGAGGCGCTGCGCACGCTCGGCTACGCGCCGGATGCGATCAAGGCGATCATCACCTATGCGGTCGGACGCGGCACGCTCGCGGGCGCGCCCGCGCTCGGCCACGATGTCCTCAAAGCCAAGGGCTTCGGCGCAGCGGAGATCGAGGCGCTGGAAGGCGCGCTCGGCACGGCGTTCGACATCCGCTTCGCGTTCAACAAATGGACGCTCGGCGAAGCCTTCTGCCGCGACGCGCTCGGCTTCACAGGCGAGGAGCTGGCGGACCCCGCGTTCGACGTGCTGACCGCGCTCGGCTTCACGAAGGCGGAGGTGGAGGCCGCGAACCTCTATGTCTGCGGCGCGATGACGCTCGAAGGCGCACCGCATTTGAAGCCCGAACATCTCCCGGTCTTTGATTGCGCGAACCCGTGCGGGCGGATCGGCAAGCGGTTCCTCTCGGTCGAGAGCCATATCCGCATGATGGCGGCCGCGCAGCCGTTCATTTCGGGTGCGATCTCCAAGACGATCAACATGCCCAACAATGCGAGCGTTCAGGAGTGCGGCGATGCCTATCTCCTTTCCTGGAAGCTCGCGCTGAAGGCGAACGCGCTCTACCGCGACGGCTCGAAGCTGTCGCAGCCGCTGTCCTCGCAATTGCTCGCGAACGACAACGAGGACGAGGAGGACGCGGTCGAAGCGATCCTCGCCCAGCCGGCCGCGCAGCGGACGCAAATGATCTCGGAGCGGATCATCGAGCGCATCGTCGAGCGCGCGCAGGCCGAACGCCAGCGCCTGCCCGACCGGCGCAAGGGCTATATCCAGAAAGCGGTCGTCGGCGGGCATAAAGTCTATCTGCACACCGGCGAGTACGAGGACGGGCGGGTCGGCGAGATCTTCATCGACATGCACAAGGAAGGCGCGGCCTTCCGCTCGCTGATGAACAATTTCGCGATCGCGATCTCGATCGGCCTGCAATACGGCGTGCCGCTGGAAGAATTCGTGGAAGCCTTCACGTTCACGAAGTTCGAGCCGGCCGGCATCGTGCAAGGCAACGACCGGATCAAGAACGCAACGTCGGTGCTCGACTACATCTTCCGCGAGCTTGCCGTTTCCTATCTCGGGCGCCACGACCTCGCGCACATCATCCCCGAGGACGCCGATTTCGACGGTATCGGCGGGGGAGAGAATGAAGTGCCGGCGCCTGAGCCGAAGGTCGCGAAATTCGTCTCCTCCGGTCTCGTGCGCGGCAATCTCCACGCCTTCTCGGTCGTCACCGGCGGGGCAGCGGCGGCGGCCGCGCAATTGGAGCCCGAGAGCGTGACGATGACGGCCGCGGTCACCGAGTCTGTCACGGTGCGGGCACCCGCGCGGGCGGAGAATCCCGTCGGCGTGCAGGTCGCGGTGCTGGAGCGCGAAATCCGCCGCGAGGACCGCGCGCGGCGCGCGGCCGAGGCCCGCATCAAGGGCTATGAAGGCGATGCGTGCGGCGCGTGCGGCAATTTCACGCTCGTGCGCAACGGCACGTGTCTCAAATGCGATACCTGCGGCGGCACGAGCGGGTGCAGCTGAACTGACTTGAGAGAGCGCTGATCGGCCCGGGGAGTTGATCCCCGGGCCGCTTTTTTTGCAGCGAGCGCGGCCAAGCCGCGTTAGGCTCGCGCCGTTCAAGCGGCAGGGAGGCGAGCCATGGAGCTGAGAGGCATCAACGCGGTCATCACGGGCGCGGCGAGCGGCATCGGGCTTGGCCTCGCGCGGGTGCTGGCCACCGAAGGCACGCGCCTCATGATCGCCGACATCGAGCGCGACAAGGCCGAGCGCGCGGCGGACTCGCTGCGGATGAACGGCGCGGACGCAATCGCCTTCGAGGTCGATGTCGCCGAGCGCGATAGCATCGAGGCGCTGGCCGATGCGGCGTTCGATCATTTCGGCACAGTCAACCTGCTCGTCAACAATGCGGGCGTCGGCACGCAGGGGCCCTTGGAGAAAGTTTCGCTCTCCAATTGGGACTGGGTGTTCGCGGTGAATGTCGGCGCGATCCATCACGCCGCGCACGCGTTCGTGCCGCGCATGAAGGAGCAGAAAGCGCCGGCGCGCATCGTCAACACGGCCTCGGAGCACGGCCTCGGCCTGCCGCCGCGCGGGCTCATCACCGCCTATACCGCCTCGAAACATGCCGTCGTCGGCCTTTCGGACGCGATGCGGCGCGACTATCAGGGCACGAATATTTCCGTCGCCGTCATCTGCCCGGCCGTCGTTCAGACCGAGATCTGGAATCCGTTCCGCAACCGCCAGCCGCGTTTCGGCGGCCCTCGCCCGCTCGATCCCAAATATGCGCCCGACGAGATGAAGGGCCTTGCGCCCGACATCGCGGGCTATCGCATCGTCGAGGGGCTGAAGGCGGACGAGTTCTACATCTTCACGCATGGCCGCGACATTCAGGCCGTGCACGCGGCGCGGCGCGACGAGCTGGACGCGGCCTTCGCGCGCTTCGCGGAACGGTTCGGGCCGGATGCCTGAATCCCAGCCGGGCACCCCCTTCCCGCACGGGCTTCTGCGCGCGTTCCTCTCGCTCGGTATCGCGGCGATCGTCATCACGCTGCTGGTGCTGGCGCAAAGCCTGCTCGTGCCGCTGGCGATCGCGCTCGGGCTTCTCGTGCTCATCAACGCGGCGACCGCGCGGATCGCCATCGGCTCGTTCGTTCCGCCCTACGGTCTTCGCCTCACGACCACGCTCCTCATTTTCGGATTGGCGCTGCTCCTTGTCGGGCTCGCGGTCGGATCGGGGATCAGCGGCGTCGTTGATTCCGTGCCGGAGTATCAGCGCGCGCTCGAGCGCGCGGCGAGCGCGCTGGGCGAAGCGCTCGGCTTCGACGTCGAGGCGGCCGCGACGCAGGCGATCGAGGGGCTCAATGTCGGCGAGGCGCTCGGCACGGTCATCGGCATCGTTTCGGATGTCGCGAGCCCGCTTAGCTTCGTGCTCGTGTTCCTCTTCTTCCTCATCCTTGAGCAGGGGAATTTCGCGCGGAAACTGCGGGGCGTTGCGGGCTCGCGCGAACACGCGAGCGATGCGCGCGACGTGCTCACCGAGATCAACCATCAGATCACGCGCTATATCGCAACGAAGGCGTTCCTCGCGGCCACCATCGGCCTTGCCGCCTTTTTGACGCTCACGATCGCGGACGTGAACGGCGCGGCCTTCTGGGGCTTCCTTACGTTCCTCCTCGATTTCATCCCGACAATCGGCTCGCTCGGCGGCGTGCTGCTTGCGGTCCTGGCGACGCTCGCCGCGCACGAGGACCCGTCCGTCGCGCTCACCGTCGGCGCGGTGCTGGGCGGGCTTCAGGTGATCCAGGGCAATCTCGTCGAGCCGCGCATGATGAGCCGCTCGCTCAATCTCTCGCCGCTGGCGGTGATCGTCGCGCTCGCGGTCTGGGGCCTCATCTGGGGGCCGATCGGGCTCTTCCTCGGCGTGCCGCTCACCGCCGCGCTCGCGATCATCTTCGCCGCGTTCGAGGAGACGCGCTGGGTGGCGGTGCTGCTCTCCGACGACGGGCGGGTGGAGGGGGGATAAACGGACGCGTTACTTTGTCATGCTCCGCGAAGGCGGAGCATCCACGGCTGAACGCGGGCGGAACAACCAAGCCATGGATGGTCCGCCTGCGCGGACCATGACACTTGGGGGTTGGCCCTAGCCCTTCTCCGGCGGCACCAGGCGGATGTGCAGCTCGCGCAGCTGCTTCGGCGAGACGTCGGAGGGCGCGCCCATCATCAGATCTTCCGCGCGCTGGTTCATCGGGAACATCGTCACCTCGCGCAGATTCTCGACGCCCGCCAGCAGCATCACCATGCGGTCGATGCCGGGCGCGGTGCCGCCATGGGGCGGCGCGCCGCAGCGGAACGCGTTCAGCATGCCGCCGAAGCGGCGCTCCACCTCATCGCCCGGATAGCCCGCGATCTCGAACGCCTTCAGCATCACGTCCGGCAGATGA
This sequence comes from Alphaproteobacteria bacterium, assembly GCA_016124385.1. Taxonomy (GTDB): domain Bacteria; phylum Pseudomonadota; class Alphaproteobacteria; order Micropepsales; family Micropepsaceae; genus JACADY01. The sequence continues at coordinate 494,631 of WGNU01000006.1, forward strand.
TTCCGGATGGCGCCCGAGGAGAGCTCGATGCCGTTGCAGACGATGTCGTATTGATAGGCGTTGATCTTCAGAATGCGCTCGCGGTCGGCCGGATCGAGGCCCATGAACGCGTCGTGATCGAATTGCGGCATCGAGAACGGGTTGTGCGAGAAATCGATCTTCTTCTCGTCCTCGTTCCATTCGTACATCGGGAAATCGACCACCCAGCAGAAATGAAAGTCGTAGGCGGGCGAGGCCTTGAGGTGCAGTTCCTCGCCGATCTTGGTGCGCGCGGCGCCGGCGAGCTTGGCCGCCTTGTCCGCCTTGTCGGCGGCGAAGAAGACCGCATCGCCGGGCTTCAGCTTCGCGCGGGCGCGCAGCTGTTCCTGGATGGGCGCGGGAATGAATTTCGCGATCGGACCCTTGCCGACGATCTCGCCGTCATCGCTTTCAAAGACGATGTAGCCGAGGCCCGGCGCCTTCATCTCCGCGCGCGCCCAGTCGTTCAGCTTGTCGAAGAAGGAGCGCGGCTGCGCGGCCGCGCCGGGCGCGGGAATCGCGCGCACGACGCCGCCGCCCGCGACGACATTCTTGAACGCCTTGAATTCCACCGTCTCGTCGGCAAAGAGGTCGCTCACGTCGGCGATCTCGATCGGGTTGCGCAAATCCGGCTTGTCGGAGCCGTATTTCAGCATCGCCTCGGCGTAAGGGATGCGCACGAACGGCAGCGGCGAAACCGAGCGGCCGTTCGCGAACTCCTCAAAGAGGCCGTGGAGCACGGGCTCGACGGCGGCGAAGACGTCGTCTTGCGTGGCGAAGCTCATCTCGAGGTCGAGCTGGTAGAATTCGCCCGGCGAGCGGTCGGCGCGCGCGTCCTCGTCGCGGAAGCACGGCGCGATCTGGAAATAGCGATCGAAGCCGGCGACCATGATGAGCTGCTTGAATTGCTGCGGCGCCTGGGGGAGCGCGTAGAACTTTCCCGGATGGAGGCGCGAGGGCACGAGGAAGTCGCGGGCGCCTTCGGGGCTCGAGGCCGTCAGGATCGGCGTCTGATATTCCATGAAGCCCGCGCCGGTCATCCGCCGGCGGACCGATGAGATGATCTTCGAGCGGAGGACAATGTTGTTGTGCAGCTCCTCGCGGCGCAGGTCGAGGAAACGGTAGCGCAGGCGCGTTTCCTCCGGGTATTCCGTCTCGCCAAAGACGAGGAGCGGCAAGTCGCCGGCGCGGGACTGGATCGCAACCTCGGCGATGCGGACCTCGACCTCGCCAGTCGGCAGGGCCGCGTTCACCGTCTCGGCATCGCGGGCAACGACCGGGCCCGTCACCGTCACCACCCATTCCGAGCGCGCGGTATCGACCGCCGCGAAGGCCGGGCTGTCCGGCTCGATCACGCATTGGGTGAGGCCGAAATGGTCCCGCAGATCGATGAAAATGAGCCCGCCATGGTCGCGCCGGCGATGCACCCAGCCCGACAGGCGGACCGTCTTGCCGACGTCCGACCGGCGTAATTCGCCGCAAGTGTGGGTCCGGTAGGCGTGCATGGGCGGAGCTTTCGAGGGGGGCTGCAAGAACGGCGGGTTTTGGCCGGTCGCCCCCCTTCCGTCAAGGTGGGCAAGGCCGCGAGCATCTAGTATAGCCCTCGCCATGGACGTCATCACCTCGACCGAGGCGCTCAGCCGCGCCTGCGGCCAGCTTGCCCAATCGGATTTCGTCGCGCTCGACACCGAGTTCATGCGCGACCAGACCTATTGGCCCAAGCTCTGCCTCATCCAGGCCGCCAACGAGGCGGCCGCCTTCGTGATCGACCCCTTGGCCAAGGGGATCTCCCTGGAGCCGTTCTACGCACTCCTGAAGGACAAGCGCCTCATCAAGGTATTCCACGCCGCCCGGCAGGACATCGAGATCTTCCACCACCAGGGGGGCGTCATCCCCAAGCCGCTGTTCGATACGCAGATCGCGGCGATGGTGTGCGGGTTCGGCGAGGCGGTGTCTTACGAGAATTTGGTGCGGCGGCTGGCGAAGGCGAGCGTCGACAAGTCGTCACGCTTCACCGACTGGTCGCGCCGGCCGCTGTCCGAGAAGCAGCTGACCTATGCGATCGGCGATGTGACGCATTTGTGCACGGTCTATCGGGCGCTCTCCTCGCAACTTGCCGAGAACGGGCGCTCGACCTGGTTCGCGGAGGATCTGGCCGTGCTCGAGGCGCCGGCGACCTATGCGCTCGAGCCCGAGCAGGCGTGGCGGCGGCTGAAGCTGAAAACCCACAATCGCCGCGCGGTCGCGGTGCTGATGGAGGCGGCGGCCTGGCGCGAGCGCGAGGCGCAGGGGCGGGACGTCCCCCGCGCGCGGGTCATCAAGGACGACGCGCTCCTCGAAATCGCGATGCAGCAGCCCCAGACGCCCGCCGATTTGGAGGCCCTGCGCGCCGTGCCGCGGGGCTTTTCGAATTCGCGCAGCGCCGGGCCCCTCCTTGCCGCCGTCAAGGCCGGGCTCGCGCGGGACCCCAAATCGATCGAGATGCCGGAGCGATCCGGCCCCTCCTCCGCCACCAACGGGCCGCTGATCGATCTTTTGAAGGTGTTGCTCAAGACCTGCGCCGAGGATCACGGCGTCGCGCCAAGGCTGATCGCGACCGTCGATGAGCTGGAGCAGATCGCGTCGGAGGATGCGCCCGATGTTCCGGCCCTTTCGGGCTGGCGCGAGGCGGTTTTCGGGGCGGCGGCGCTCGCCCTCAAGGAGGGCCGGCTGGCGCTCGGCGTCCGGGACGGGCGGATCGTCGCCATTCCGAGCGAAACGCGCGATAGTTGAGCGGCACAGAAGAACCGGAGCGGAGCCCCATGAAGACGACCAAGCCCGAGAGCCTCGGCCTTTCCTCCGAGCGTCTCGCGCGCATTCCCCGTTTCATCGAGGAGCGCTATCTGGCGCCGGGACGGCTCCCTTGCGCGACGGTGCTGGTCGCGCGGCGCGGCGAGATCGCGCATTTGAGCATCCAGGGCAAGGCCGATCTCGCGCGCGACAAGCCGCTTAGCGAGGACAGCCTCTTTCGCATCTATTCGATGACGAAGCCGATCACGAGCATCGCCTTCATGATACTGGTCGAGGAGGGAAAGGTCGCGCTCGATGATCCGGTGCATCAGTACATCCCCGCCTGGCGCGATCTCGGCGTCTTCCAGGGCGGCTACATGGAGACCTACCAGACCGTGCGCCCGAAGCGGCCGATGCTGATCGTCGATCTGCTTAGGCACACTTCCGGCCTCACCTACGGCTTTCAGCAGCGCACGAACGTGGACGCGGGCTACCGCAAGCTGAAGCTCGGCGAGATCGAGAAGGCCGGGACGCTGGATTTCCTCATCGAGTCCTTGGGCAAATTGCCGCTCGAATTTTCGCCCGGCGATGCGTGGAACTATTCGGTCTCGACGGACGTGGTCGGCTATCTGGTGGAAAAAATCTCCGGCCAGACATTCGAGGATTTTCTCCGCACACGGATCTTCAAGCCGCTCGGCATGACCGAGACGGATTTCCACGCGGTCGATCCAAACCGCCTTGCCTGCAATTACGGCGCGCTGCCGGGCGGCCGGATGATGCTCTATGACGATGCCGAAAAGAGCGGCTTTCGCGAGCCTCCGAGCTTCATCTCGGGCGGCGGCGGGCTCGTCTCCTCGATCGGCGATTATTACCGCTTCGCGCAGATGCTGGCGGGCGGCGGCGCGCGGGAGGGCGTGCGGCTCGTCTCGCCGAAGACACTCTCGCTCATGGCGAGCAACCATCTGCCGGGCGGGCGGGACCTCACCGAAATGTCGCTCTCGCTCTTTTCGGAGATGGCCTATGCGGGCGTCGGCTTCGGGCTCGGCTTTGCGGTGACGATGGATCCCGCGCGCACGATGCTGGCGGGAACGGCGGGCGATTTCTCCTGGGGCGGGGCCGCCTCCACCTATTTCTGGGTGGACCCCAAGGAAGAGCTCGTCGTCATCTTCCTCACGCAGCTTCTGCCGTCGAGCACCTATCCGATCCGGCGCGAGATGCGCACGCTCGTCTATTCGGCGTTCGAAGAGGCGAATGTGAAGTGATGAGAGGCCTGGGGTTGCAAGTTCCGTGTCATGGTCCGCGAAGGCGGACCATCCACGACTTCCTTCCTTCATGCCCTACTGGGTCTACATTCTGACCAACCGGCCGAACGGCGTGCTTTACGTCGGGGTGACGAATGACCTCGTCCGGCGGGCGCACGAGCATCGCGAAGGTCTGTATCCGGGTTTCACGAAGCGCCACGGCCTAAAGATGCTCGTGCACTACGAGGAATACGCGGACGTTCGCGATGCGATCTGGCGGGAGAAACGGCTTAAGACCTGGAACCGTGCGTGGAAGGTTCGGCTGATCCTGCAAGATAATCCTGAATGGTGTGACCTTTACGAAGATCTTGCGCGGTAGAAGCAAGACGTGGATGGTCCGCCTTCGCGGACCATGACAATTGCAGATCCGCTAGCGCGCCTTCACGCGCGGTTCCTTGTTGAAGGCGCTTGCGAGCGCGGCCAGGCGCCGCTCGACGAGGTCGTTGCGGAGCGCCGAGCGGTCCTTGGGGATCGTCAGCACGAGGTCGCGCCCGTTCAGGTCGAGCGCGCATTCCGAGAGCACGTTCGTCGCCGGGCCGCTGAGGAGGTAGCCGAGGCGCGCGGCCAGCCCCACGCGGTTCGCGAAGAGATCGCGGTCGGGCGACAAGAGGCGCAGCACGCGGCCCAGTTCGGGCATCTCATCCTCGCCCGCATAACGGCGGAAGACGGCGAGCGCGACTGTCACGCGGTCGGAATGATCGGCGCCCGCGAGATTGCCCTGGATGATCTCAGCGAAGGTCTGGTTCGCGCGGTAGTCGGGATGATTGCGCCAGCCGACATCGGAGAGCAGGCACGCGGCGCGGCGCAGGCGCCGTTCGCCCTCGGTCTCCTCCGCGAAGAGCGGCGTCATGAAGGAATAGATCCGCTCGCCGTTCGCGGGCCCTCGCCCGTCGCGTTCCGCCCAATCGGCGCAGGTGGCGAGCAGCGGATCGGCGCGGCGCGTATCCTCACTCACGAGCGAGAGCAGCACACCCTCGCGCACGCCGAAGGCCGAGATCACGATGCGGTCAATCTCGGTAGCGCGGAGGATGCGCTCGAGCACCAGCGCGCCATAGGGCAGCGTCTCGACGCGGCGGCGCGAGATCGCGGGATCGCGCTCGAGCGTCTTGCGGCTCATGCGCGTCACTTCCTCCAGGAACACCAGCGCCTCGAGCCGCGGGATCTCGTAGTGATGGAGGATGTGCAGCGGATAGCGCGTCTCGGCCATGTGGAGGCGCGCGATGTTCCGCCACGCGCCGCCGACGGCGTAGAAGCCGCGGCCTTTGAGGCGCTCCAGCCCCTTCACGAGCGTCAATTGCTCATCGACATGGGCGCGCGCGCGATCGAGCCGGCCACCCGATGCATCCATCAGCCGCAAGGGACCGATGGGCAGCGTTGCGCCCGCCGTCGGGCCGACCGTGCCGTTCGCAACGGAGACGAGTTCAAGACTGCCGCCGCCCAGATCGCCCACGAGGCCGTCCGCCTCCGGGATGCCCGAGAGCACGCCCATCGCGGCGAGCTTGGCCTCCTCCTCGCCCGAGAGGACGGGCACGGGGCCGCGCAGAAGGTCCGCCGCGCGGGCGATGAAATCGGCGCCGTTCTTCGCGTCGCGCGCGGCGGCGGTCGCTACGGTTTCCAGGCGCTTGATGCCGAGGCCATCGGCGATCGCGCGGAAGCGGGCGAGCGTGCGATAGGCGAGATCGACGCCTTCGGCGTCCAGGCGGCCGGTCGTTTCGAGATTGCGGCCGATCGCGCAGAGGACTTTTTCGTTGAAAAGGGGCGCCGGGCTGCGCGTCAGCCCCTCATAGACGACGAGCCGGACCGAATTCGATCCGATATCCACGACGCCGACCGGGCGGCCGGTGGGAGCGCTGACGCGGCGCGAAGACTTCATACCAGCAGGGACTCGGGCGGCCGATCCGTTCGCGTCCCGTCTAGGGCCTCACGCGTCGAGCGGCAAGGGGCGATTGCGGGGTGGCGGAAAGCTTGGCCTTGCCGCGTCCGGAAAGGCTCGGATTGCGCATGAAATAATCGTGCGCGCTGAAGCCTTCCGAATCGGGCGCGGGCTGAATGCGGTGATAGGCGCCTTCCGCATCGAGCGCCCAGCTTTGCGTGTCGTCCTTCAGATTGGCGACCATGATCTGATCGAGGATCTGCTGGTGCACGGTCGCGTTCTCGACCGGCGTCATCACCTCGACGCGGCGGTCGAGATTGCGCGGCATCCAGTCGGCCGAAGAGATGTAGACGCGCGCCTTCGGTGAGGGGAGCCCATGGCCATTACCGAAGCACATGATGCGGCCGTGCTCCAGGAACCGGCCGACGATGCTCTTGACGCGGATGTTGGAGGACATTCCCGGTACCTGCGGGCGCAGGCAGCAAATGCCGCGCACCACCAGGTCGATCGAGACGCCCTCCTCGCTCGCGCGGTAGAGCGCATCGATGATCTTGGCATCGACGAGCGAGTTCATCTTCGCCCAGATCGCAGCCGGGCGGCCCGCGCGGGCATGCTCGATCTCTTCTTCTATATGTTGCAGCACGCGGGCGCGCAGCGTGAGCGGAGAGATCGCGAGCTTTTCCAACTTGGCGGGCTCGGCATAGCCGGTGATGAAGTTGAAGACCTGCGCGGCGTCGCGGCCGATCGCGGGATCGGCGGTGAAGAGCGAGAGGTCGGTGTAGATGCGCGCGGTCTGCGGGTGGTAATTGCCCGTCCCGATATGGGCGTATGTGCGCAGCCGCCCCGCCTCGCGGCGCACCACCAGATTGAGCTTGGCGTGCGTCTTCAGCTCGATGAAGCCATAGACGACCTGTACGCCCGCGCGCTCCATGTCGCGCGCCCATTTGATATTGGCCGCCTCGTCGAAGCGCGCCTTCAACTCGATGACGGCGGTGACGGACTTGCCCGCCTCGGCCGCCTCGATCAGCGCGGCGACGATGGGGGAATCCTTGCTCGTGCGATAGAGCGTCTGCTTGATCGCGACGACGTCGGGGTCGGCGGCCGCCTGGCGGACGAACTGGACCACCACGTCGAAGCTCTCGAAGGGGTGGTGAACGATCAAGTCCTTCGCACGGATCGCGGCGAAGCAATCGCCGCCAAAATCGCGGATGCGTTCCGGGAAGCGGGGATTATAGGGCGTGAATTTGAGGTCGGGGCGATCATCGACGATGAGCTGCGAGGTATCGACGAGGCCGAGGAGACCGTCGACGACGAGCGGCTCGCGCGAGTGCGAATCCAGCGCCTTCTGAATGAAGGTGCGCAATTCGGCCGGCATGGCCGAATCACATTTGAGACGCACGACGCTGCCGCGCCGGCGGCGCTTCAGGGCCGATTCGAACATCCGCACCAGATCCTCGGCCTCTTCCTCGACTTCCATGTCGCTGTCGCGGATGACGCGGAAGACGCCGCGGCCGATGACCTCGTAGCCAGGAAAAAGCCGGTCCATGAAGAGGCCGACGACTGTCTCGAGGCTGACGAAGCGGATGGGCGCCGCCCGATCCTCGCCGCCGGGCAGGCGGATGAACCGGTCGAGCCGCTGCGGCAGCGGCAAAAGCGCATTCATCAGGCGGCTTTCTGCTCCGCCCTTCAACTGAAGCGCGAGCGTGAAGCCCAAATTCGGAATGAACGGAAAGGGATGCGCCGGATCGATGGCAAGCGGTGTGAGAACGGGAAAGATCTCGTCGGAGAAAAGCTTCTCCAGGAACGCCTTGTCGTCGCCGTTCAATTCGCGCGGATCGAGCACGAGGATTCCGTTCGCCGCAAGCTCTTCGCGGAGCGCGACCCAGACGCGGCTCTGCGCGTGCATGAGGTCGCCCGCGCGGGCATCGACAGCGGCGAGCTGCTGGGCAGGGGTCAAGCCATCGTCGCTGATGTCTGTCACGCCCGCCGTCACCATGCCTTTGAGGCCGGCGACGCGGACCATATAGAACTCATCGAGGTTGGAAGCAGAGATCGAGAGGAAGCGCAGCCGCTCCAGCAGCGGGTGATGGGTGTTCTCGGCCTCCTCCAGCACACGCATGTTGAAGGCGAGCCAGGACAATTCGCGATTGATGAAGCGCGCGGGCGCGCCGGTCAGGCGGGGGCTCTCGCTCGGGCCGGCGGGCTGGGCCACCAATTCGGAGCCGAGGGAGACGGTCATCGGACGGCGGGGCGTTCGGGGCCTAACCGCTTTCGGCGCGTCAGTCATCGTTCCTCCTCGGTTGGCTCTCGCGCCATCAAAACTTCGCGGACGAGGGCGCCGGTGATCGCAGTCCCTTGCTCGAGCGCCCTGCGGTCGAGGGCCGCGACGAGCCGCGCCGCCGCCGCCAGCGAGCGCTCCATCCGATTGACCAGAAACGGCACAATGTCTGGTCCTATCTTTAACTGCCGCTCGATGAACAATTTAAGAAGCACGGCGCCCAGAAGGTCGTCATCCGGGAGGCCGAGGGCCGCGAGGGTGACGGCCTCCAGGCGGGAGCGCAAATCGGGTAGCCGGATCGGCCAGGCGGCGGGCGGCCGTTCGGCCGTCAGCAGCAGATCGCCGCCGCCCGCGAGCGCCCGATTGATGCGGTGAAAGAGCGCCCGCTCGGCGTCGCCGGAGAGCGGAAAGGCGCAAGCCGCGAGCTCGATCAGCATTGGTCCCGGAGCGATCTGAGGCCCGTCGCGGAGGGTCGCCGGGGCGATTTCCTCAGCCCCTGCCCGGCTCTGCCAGACACGGGCCAGATGGGTCTTGCCGGCGCCCGGCGGGCCGACCAGCGCGGCCACGCTGTGGCTCCAGCGCGGCCAGGAATCGATCAACGCAACGGCGTCTCGATTGGCGGGCGAAACGAACAGCGCCTCGCGCGACATTTCGGGCGGCGGGGCGCCGAAGGGGAGCGGCAGCTGGACGCGCGCGGGCGCCTCGCGGTCCAGCGCGAGACTGAGCTGGACCGCGCTCCGCCCTTCGTCAGGACGGTTTGGTGAGCTCGGCGGATCTTTCGGCATGCGCCCGTTCATCATCGCTTCCCAGCACTCCCGGCATCGCTGGCCCGACAAGCGCGCGCCCGAAGACGCCCGCATAGGCCGCCCATGACCCGATCGTCAGGCCAGCGGTCACGAGGCTCGCACCGGTTAGGATCGAGCCCGGCACCGCGATCAAACCGGCGGACAGGAGAACAAGCGCAACATACATGACTTGAACGGCGGTGTTGACCTTGCTGATCAGCATCGGGCGGATGACGAGCGCGCGGCGCATGGCCTGCAGCACCGCAACGCCGGCGAGGATCGCCGCGTCCCGCCCGACAACGATCACGACCAGCCAGAGGGGAATCGCACCGCCATAGCCGAGCGCGACGAAGCACGAGGCGAGCAGCGCCTTGTCCGCCAGAGGATCGAGATAAGCGCCCAGCCGGCTGTGCCAGCCAAAGCCCCGCGCAAGCGCGCCGTCGACCATGTCGGTGATGCCGGCGATCGCGAAAACTGCAAAGGCGGCACCATGATCGCCGCCGACGATGAACCAGATGATGAGCGGAACAAGAACGATCCGCAGCAGCGTCAGTGCATTGGGGAGATGCGCGATCAAAGGGCTTTACGGGATGGGCGCGGCGGGCGACGGCAGCGGCGGCTGCTGTTCCGGCACGGCGGGGCCCGCGCGGGCGGCGAGCGTCCAGCCGGCCGGGCCTTCGGCGAGCACGATGCCGCGCGCGGCCAGCGTGTTCGCCAATTGGGCAGGCGTGCCGTCGTGCATGAAGGTCAGCCAGCCGTGGCCGGGAACCATGCCGTCGACGCGCATGTCCCGCACCAGTGGGGATTCGGCGACGGTCTTGCGGATCGCGGCCCATTCGGCGAGCGAGGAAAAGCTCACCTCGGCCGACAATTGCCCGCCCGAGCCCGCCATCGCGGCGGTGCGGCTTTTCCAGTCCTGCTGAATGCGCGCGTTGATCTCGGCGATCGCGCGGGCAAAAAGGGCCGCGTCGTCCTCCTCGCCCGTCACCGCGACCTCATCGGTCGTCACGCCATCTGGGCGGATCGAGCGCAGTTCGACATTGACGACGCCGACGGCAGGCACGGCCGTTGCGACCACAACCTGATAGGCGCCGTAGCGCGAGGCGATCGCGCTGACGCCCTCCCATTCGCCCGTTAAGAGCGCCGACGGCGTGACGCTCGCAACGTCTTCCACATCGCCTGCGGGAACGCGCACGGGCACGAGCTCACCCTCCAGGCGCGCGTTCCGCCAGGCATCGCTCCACGGGTTGATGTCCCAGAGCGTGCCGCCGGTTCCCGAATCAAGCGAGGGGATGACGAGCACGGGCTCGGTCTGCACCTCGGAGAAGGCGGCGCCCGAGCGGCGCATATAGGCGGCGACCGTCTGGGGATCGAGCGTGTAGGTGACCTCGGCCAGATAGCGTGTCGAGGAGCGTTTCTCGTTCGCGACCGAAAGGCTCGCGACGAGCGCGGCCAGTTCCTCGTTCGTGAGAGCGAGCTGTTTTTCCCACTCGCTCTGCGGCGTCAGGCGGCGGAACATGCGCGTCCAGGCCTCGGCCTGGCCCTGCGCGATCGCGATGTCGCGCGCCTCGGCGGCGGACGCGGCCTCGGCATCCACCGGGACATTGCGGACGACGTAGAGTTCATCGGCGGCCTCAGCGCCCGGCAAGGCGCAGAAAGCGGCGACCACCAGGGCCAGGAGGCCTCGAGCGGCCCAATGCACGGTCATGCTGTTGCTCCCTCCCGCGGATCGGCGCGGACTATAGCGAGGCAGACCCCTCGATCAAAGCAGAGCGTCAGCTTGGGTAAAGGCGCCGCAAAGGCACAATCGTGGCGGAACAGGGGAGAATGGCGATCCGCGCGCGCCGGGCGGCGCGGCTCCCTTGCGTCCTCAGCCGTTATCCTCTAACGCCCCAGGCCATCCCTCGCGCCGCGGACATGCCTTGACCGAGCCCAAAGACCCCTACACCTACGCCAAAGCCGGTGTCGACATCGCGGCGGGCGACGCGCTCGTTGAGCGGATCAAGCCCTTCGCGAAGGCGACGCAGCGCCCGGGCGCGGACGCGGCGCTGGGCGGGTTCGGCGCGCTCTTTGATCTGAAAGCCGCGGGCTTCACCGATCCGCTGCTCGTCGCGGGCACCGACGGCGTCGGCACGAAGCTCAAGCTCGGCATCGAGCTCGGGCTTCACAAGGGCCTCGGCATCGATCTCGTCGCGATGAGCGTCAACGATCTCGTCGTGCAGGGGGCGCAGCCGCTCTTCTTCCTCGATTATTACGCGACCTCGAAGCTCGACGTCGCGATCGCGGCCGAGGTGATCGAGGGGATTGCCGAAGGCTGCCGGCTCTCGGGCTGCGCGCTGATCGGCGGGGAGACCGCCGAGATGCCGGGAATGTATCAGGCCGGCGATTTCGATCTCGCGGGCTTTGCGGTCGGTGCCGTCGAGCGCGACGCGGTGCTGCCGCGCAGCGAGGCGATGCACGCGGGCGATGTGCTGCTCGGGCTTCATTCCTCGGGGCTCCATTCGAACGGCTTCTCGCTCGTGCGCCGGCTGATCGCCGACAAGGGCTGCGACCTTCGCGCGTCCGCGCCGTTCGGCGGCAACGCGCCGCTCGGCGCCCAGCTCCTTGAGCCGACGCGGCTCTATGTGACGAGCGTGCTCGCGGCCCTGCCGCGCGGCGGCATCAAGGGCCTCGCGCATATCACCGGCGGCGGGATCAGCGAGAACCTGCCGCGCGTGCTGCGCCCCGACCTTTTGGCGCGGATCGATCTCGGCGCCTGGGCCTTGCCGCCGGTCTTCTCCTGGCTGAAGCAACTGGGCGCGATCGCCACGCCTGAGATGTTGCGCACCTTCAATTGCGGGATCGGCATGATCGTCATCGCCTCGGCGGATGCGGCGGAAAGCGTCGCCGAGACGCTCCGCGCGGGCGGCGAGACCGTCAGCGTCATCGGCGCGCTGGAGGCGGGCGACGGCGCGCCCTCCGTGCGCTACGCGGGAGACCTGCCATGAGCGAGAAGACGCGCGTTGCGATCCTCATCTCGGGCCGCGGCTCGAACATGGCGGCGCTCATCGCGGCGGCGAAGGAGAAAGATTATCCCGCCGAGATCGCGCTCGTCGTCTCCAATCGTCCGGAGGCGGAGGGCTTGAAGACCGCGCAGGCGCGCGGCATCCAGACCGCCGTTCTCGATCACAAACAGGCGGGAAGCCGCGAAGCCTTCGACGGCGCGCTCCACCAGCTGCTCGTGCAGCAGAACATCCAGTTGATCTGCCTTGCCGGGTTCATGCGGCTCCTGACGCCCGGGTTCGTCATGTCGTGGGAGGGGCGGATCATCAACATCCATCCCTCGCTGCTGCCCGCCTTCAAGGGGATCGACGCGCACGCGCAAACGCTGGCGGCCGGCGTCAAGATCACGGGCTGCACGGTCCATATCGTCGAACCCGAAATGGATTCAGGGCCGATCCTCGCCCAAGCCGCCGTGCCCGTGCTGCCGGGCGACACGGAGGAAACGCTCGCCGCGCGCGTGCTCCAGGCCGAGCACCGGCTCTATCCGATGGCGCTTTGGCTCTACCTCACGGGCCAGGCGTTCCCGAGCGATGAGACCGATATGTTGATCTCCGCGTGAGGCCGAGACCTCGCTAGCCCGCGATCTCGATGGCCGCGAAGAAATAACGGATTTCCTCGGCCGCCGTTTCCGGCGCGTCGGAGCCGTGGACCGAGTTCGCCTCGATCGATTCCGCGAAATCCTTGCGGATCGTGCCGGGCGCGGCGTTCGCCGGGTTGGTCGCGCCCATCACCTCGCGGTATTTGGCGATCGCGCCCTCGCCCTCAAGCACCTGAACGACCACGGGGCCGGAGGTCATGAAGCTCACGAGGTCGTTGAAGAAGGGCCGCGCCTTGTGGACGGCGTAGAAGCCCTCCGCGATCTCGCGGGTCAGGCGCATGCGCTTCTGGGCGATGATGCGCAGCCCCGCCTCCTCGATGCGGGCGTTAATCTTGCCCGTGAGGTTCCGGCGCGTCGCGTCCGGCTTGATGATGGAAAACGTGCGTTCGATCGCCATGTCGCTTTAGCCCCCAAGGTGCGCGCCGGTTCGTTGCGGCGGCTTATAGTCGATGCGCGCGCGGGCCGCAAAGTGTGCTAAAGGCTCGGCGCCATGATCATCATCGACGACCTCACCTTCCGGATGGAGGGGCGGCTTCTCTTTGACGCCGCCCGCGCCATCGTGCCCGAGGGGCACCGGGTGGGGCTTCTGGGGCGGAACGGTACCGGCAAGACGACCCTCTTCAAGCTGATCACGGGCGAACTCGCGCCCGAGGGCGGCAGCGTCAGCGTGCCGAAGGGCCGGCGCATCGGCCATGTGGCGCAGGAGGCGCCGGGCGGGCCGGTCAGCCTCCTTGAGACGGTGCTTGCGGCCGATACCGAGCGCGCGTCGCTGCTCGCGCGGCGCGAAACGGAGAGCGACGGGATCGCGCTTGCCGAGATCGAGCACCGGCTGCTCGAGATCGATGCTCATGCCGCGCCCAGCCGCGCGGCGACGATCCTTTCCGGCCTTGGCTTTTCGACGGAGGCGCAGGCGCGGCCGTGCTCTGAATTCTCGGGCGGCTGGCGGATGCGCGTCGCGCTCGCGGCCGTGCTTTTCGCGGACCCTGACATCCTGCTGCTCGACGAGCCGACGAACTATCTCGACCTCGAGGGAACGATCTGGCTTGAATCCTATTTGAAGACGACGCGGCGGACGGTGCTCCTCATCAGCCACGACCGCGACCTTCTCAATTCGGTCGCGCAGAGCATCCTTCATCTCGAGGACCGCAAGCTCACGCTCTATACGGGCCGCTACGATCAGTTCGAGGAAACGCGTGCGCAGCGCCTCGCGCTTCAGGAAGCCTCCCGCAAGAAGCAGGAGGCGGCGCGCGCCCACATGCAGGATTTCGTCGACCGATTCCGCTACAAAGCCTCGAAAGCCCGCCAGGCGCAGAGCCGGCTGAAAGCGCTCGCGAAGATGGCGCCGATCGCGGCCGTGATCGAGCGGCGCGTCGCGCCCTTCCATCTGCCGAGCCCGCAGGAGATCGCGCCGCCGCTGCTCGCGCTCGACGACGTGTCGGTCGGCTATGCGCCCGGCCAGCCGGTGCTCTCGCATCTCGATTTTCGTCTGGATGCGGACGATCGCATCGCGCTCCTCGGCGCCAACGGCAACGGCAAATCGACCTTCGCCAAGCTGATCGCCGACAAGCTGAAGGCCGGCACCGGGCGGCTGTCCCGCGCGCCGAAGCTGAAGGTCGGCTATTTCGCGCAGCACCAGCTCGACGAGCTGCGGCCGGAGGAAACGCCCGTGTGGCACCTCGCGCGCCTGATGCCCAAGGCAACCGAAACCGATCTGCGCAAGCGGCTGGGCGCCTTCGGCTTCGGCATCGATCTCGCCGACACGCCTTGCGGCAAGCTCTCGGGCGGCGAGAAGGCACGGCTTTTGATCGCGCTCGCCGCGTTCGACGCGCCGCATGTGCTCATCCTCGACGAGCCGACGAACCACCTCGACATCGACAGCCGCGCCGCGCTCGCCGAGGCGCTCAACGATTATTCGGGCGCCGTCATCCTCATCAGCCACGACCGGCATTTGATCGATGCCTCGGTCGACCGGCTGTGGCTGGTCGCGGGCGGGCGCATCACCGCCTATGACGGCGATCTCGACGATTATCGCCGGCACGTCCTCTCCGGCGGCAAGGCGGCGGCCGCGCCCGCGCCCAAGCCGCAACTCTCGCCGGCCGAGCAGCGCCGGCTGGCGGCGGAAAAGCGCGCGCAGGTCGCGCCGCTGAAGAAGGCGGCGGATCAGGCGGAAAAGCTTGTGACGGGCCTTCAAGCGAAACTGGCCGGGATCGAGGCGTCGCTCAGCGATCCCGCCGTCTATGAGGGCGACGGGGCGCGCGGCCTCGCGCTTCAACAGGAACGGGGCGCCGTTCAGCGCGACCTTGCCGCCGCCGAGGAACGCTGGCTGGCGGCGCTCGAAGTCTATGAAGCCGCGAAGGAAGCGGTGGAGGCTTAGGCGGTGCCTTCGACCGTCTCCTTACACTGCCATTTCCCGTGTGGGGTCTGCTGCCAATAAGCGAGCGTGTGGCCGGCGGCCTTGGCCGATTTCCACTGCGCACGGGCGGCGGCGGTCGCTCCCTCATCGTTGCCGTCGAAGATGAGGATCAGCCGCGTCAACTCGCCCATCATCGGGTCGCCCCAATCGGGCGGCGCGGCGCCATCGACGCAGAAGAGCACGTCCGGCGCGTTCGGGCGCTCGAGCGATGCCGTCAGGTAGATCGGCTGGCGGGCGGTCTGGCCGTCGCTCGCCGTGCCGTGGGGCAGGAACGCCTCCGGCGAGAACGTCCACAAATGGGCGTCGAGCGCTTCCACCCGCTCCGGGCTGCCCGCGACGACGACGGCGCGCCAGCCGCGCTCCAACGTCTTCTTCAGGAGATCGGGCAGCACGCCGTCGAGCGCGGTGCGCTCCAAATGGTAGAAGAGGATCTCCGCCATGGGCCTTGACCTTTGAAAATCCCCCCCCGTTCACGGGGGAGGATTTTCGTTGCTACCTCTCTTCGTAGTGGTCCTCGACCAAGCGGTTGAGCAGCCGCACGCCGAAGCCGGTCGCGCCCTCGGGGCCCGAGGGCCGCGCCTTGCCCGACCAGGCCATGCCCGCGATGTCGAGATGGGCCCAGGGGACCTTGTTCGTGAAGCGCTGGATGAAATGCGCGCCGATCGAGGAGCCCGCGTCGCGCCCGCCCGAGATGTTCTTCACGTCGGCGATCGGCGAGTTGATCTGCTTGTCGTAGCCATCCGTCAGCGGCATGCGCCACAGTTTCTCGCCCTCGGCCGTGCCGGCCGCGAGCAGGCGCTCCGCCAGTTCCTCGTTGTCCGCGAAGAGGCCGGCATATTCATGGCCGAGCGCGATGAGGATCGCGCCGGTGAGAGTCGCGAGATCCACCATGAAGCGCGGCTTGAAGCGATCGGCGGTGTAGTAGACGGCATCGGCGAGGACGAGGCGGCCTTCGGCGTCCGTGTTCAGCACTTCGATCGTCTGGCCGGACATGGACGTGACAACATCGCCCGGGCGCTGCGCCTTGCCGTCAGGCATGTTCTCGACGAGTCCCAGCACACCGACCGCGTTGACGGCGGCCTTGCGGGCGGCGAGCACATGCATGAGGCCCGCGACCGCGCCTGCCCCCGCCATGTCCCATTTCATGTCCCACATGCCAGCGCCGGGTTTGAGCGAAATGCCGCCGGTATCGAAGCACACACCCTTGCCGACAAAGGCGATGGGCTGGGCGTCCTGATCCTTCGCGCCCTGCCAGCGCATGACGACAAGCTGGCTCTCATGCTGGGAGCCCTCGCCGACGCCGATCAGCGCGCCCATCTTGAGCGCGCGCATTTCTTCTTCACCCAGAATCTCAACCTCGAGGCCGAGCTTTTCGAGCGCCTTCACACGGCGTGCGAACTCAGCCGGGTAAAGGATGTTGGCAGGCTCGGAAACGAGGTCCCGCGTGAAGGTGATGCCGTCCGCCAGCGCATCGAGCGGGCGGAACGCGCGGCGCGCGGCGGCCACGTCGTCGGTCTGCACGAAAATCTTCTGGAGCGAGGGCTTTTCATCCTTCTTCTGCTTCGTGCGGTAAAGATCGAAGCGATAGGAGCGCAGCCGCGCGCCGAGTCCGAGCCGGGCGGCGAGATCCTCGGCCGTGATCTTGGCCTCCTTCGGCCGGTCAATGGCGAGCGTCACCTGCTTCTCCCCGCTCGTGAGGAGGCGCGCGGCGATAGCGGCGCCCACGCGCTCCGTGCCGGCCGCGTCGAGCGCGGCGGGCTTGCCGAGGCCGACCGCCAGAAGGCGCGTCGCCTTGGTTCCGGGGGGCGCGAAGAGTTCCAGGATCTGCGCCGTGCCGCCGGTGAAGCGGGCATTCGCCTCGATCGCGCGCTTCAAGAACCCCTTGCCCTGCTTGTCAATCGCCTTGGCCGCCGGCGTCAGCGCGCCGCCCTCCAGCACGCCCACAGCCAACGCGCCGGCCTGCGGCTTGCCGAATTCGTTGAAGGTGATGTTCATGGGCGCGGACCTTCTCTGATGCGATGGGGCCGGATCGAAGACGCGAGGGGAGGACTCGCCCGGCCGGCTCTGGCGGGAATAGAGCGCGCCGCCGGGATGGCCGGCGCGGCAGCAATCAGCTAAGACTCAACAACTATTCGGCCCGCTCCCGCAAGGGGAGCGGCGAAACCGTTTTTTGTCCTGCCTACCGGCCCTTGGAGCCCGTCTTGTCGATCGCCTTGTGGCCGCGCCGCCTCGCCACTTACATCTTCCGGCAGACGCTGGGGCCGCTCGTCTTCTTCACGGTCGTGTTGACGGGCGTGATCTGGCTCTCGCAATCGCTGCGGCTGCTCGATCTCGTCATCAACAAGGGCCAATCGGCGGGCACGTTTCTCTATATGACGCTGCTCGTCTTGCCGAGCCTCCTCGCGATCGTTCTGCCGTTCGCGTTCTTCTTCGCGTGCCTCTACCTCCTCCACCGCCTCCTCAGCGACAGCGAGATCGTCGTCATGTGGGCCTCCGGGCTCGGGCGATGGAACGTTTTGATGCCGCTCGTCGCGGCGGCGGCGATGATGACGCTCGTCACCCTCCTCATCACGCTCTACCTGATGCCGCTCGGCATGCGGACGATGAAGGACAAGGTGTTCGAGATCCGCGCCGATCTCGTCGCGACATTCGTCAAGGAAGGCGCCTTCACGACGCCGATGAAGGGACTCACCGTCTACGTCAAACGGCAATCGCTGAGCGGCGAACTGACGGGCCTCTTCGTCCACGACAACCGCGACGTCGCGCGGCCCGTCACCTACATGGCTTCACGCGGCATCATCGCGCGCACGCCCGACGGGCCACGCCTCATTATGTACGACGGCAATCTGCAGCGCGCGGACAGCTCGCGCGGCGGCAATATCTCGATGCTCGCGTTCGACAAATACACGTTCGATCTGTCGAGCTTCATGCAGCAATCCGAGCGTGCCGAGCGCGAATCGAGCGAGCGCTATCTCTTCGAGCTGATCGGCTACACTGCCGCTTCGGACTGGGAGGAGCGCCAGCGCAACATCTTCCGCGCGGAAGGCTATGACCGGCTGATCTCGCCCTTCTACAATTTCGTCTTCATGCTGATCGCCGCGGCGGCGCTGCTGTCCGGCACCTATGTGCGGCGGGGCTATGGCATCCGGCTGACGGCGGCGGTCGTGCTCGGCATCATCGCGCGGCTGATGGGGTTCGGCGCGACCAGCCTTGCGGCCGAGACGCCGATCCTGGTGCCGCTGATGATCCTCAACCCCATCCTCTGGCTGATCGCGGCGGGCGCGGTGCTCGCGCGCAATCGCGGGCTTGCCTTCACCCTGCCCGCGTGGGTCTGGCGGATGCGCCCGGCATGACGTTTCCCGCGACCCTTTACGCCTATCTCGCGCGGCAGATGACGCTGGGCATCGGGCTCGTCTTCGGCGCGCTCTCGGTGCTCGCCTTCATGATCGATCTGGTGGAGATGTCGCGCCGGGTGTCGACGCGCGTCGAGGTGGGCTTCGGCACGGCGTTCGCGATGAGCCTCATGAAACTGCCGAGCCTCACGGAAAAGATCCTTCCCTTCGCGATCCTCTTCGGCTCGATCTTCGCCTTTGCGCGGCTCTCGCGCAGCCAGGAGCTGACGATCCTGCGGGCGGCCGGGCTTTCGGTCTGGCAGATCCTCACGCCTGCGCTCTTCTTTTCACTGCTGACGGGGGCACTCTCGGTTTTCGTCTACAACCCGTTCGCGGCCACGATGCTCTCGTCCTACGAGCAGATGGAGAACCGCTATCTGCGCGGCCAGACCTCGCGGCTCGACGTGCAGACGACGGGGCTCTGGCTGCGGCAATCGGACGATGACGGCCAGTCGGTCATCCACGCGCTCAAGGTGTCGGATCAAGGGTTGCAACTGGAAGATGTAATTATCTTCTACTACGACACCGCCGACCGGTTCGACCGGCGAATCGATGCGAAGGCGGCGTCGCTGCGAAACGGCATCTGGGTGCTTAAGGACGCCTGGGAGACGGGGCCCGACCGGTCGCCACGCTTCAGCGCGGAGCTCGAGCAGAAGACGACGCTCACGCCCGATCAGATCCAGGACAGTTTCGCCACGCCCTCCACGATCTCCTTCTGGGAGCTGCCGCGCTTCATCGCGATCGCGGAAAGTGCCGGGTTTTCCGCGACGCGGCATCGCCTGCACTATTACGCGCTCGTCGCCGTGCCCTTCCTTTTTTGCGCGATGACGCTCATCGCGGCCACCTTCGCACTGCGCCTGACGCGCCTAGGCGGCGTGTCAAGCTTGATCCTCGCTGGATCATTGGTGGGTTTCTTGCTCTATTTCGTTTCGGACGTTACCCAAGCGCTTGGCCTGTCGGGCATTCTGCCGGTGCCGCTGGCCGCATGGGCACCGACGGCCGTGGCTTTGTTGCTGGGGGCAGCGACGCTCCTCCATTTCGAGGACGGATAGGCGAAAAAGATGCGTGTGGGGAGGGGGACCGCGGCCTGCCGCGGGTTCTGGTACGCGGCCGTCATGCTCGTATCGCTCGGGGCGATCGCGAGCGGACCCGTGCGTGCCCAAGAGCAGGAATCGCGCAACGTTCTCATCGAAGCGCCCCAGGTCGAATACAACACCAAGGACAGCATCGTCACCGCGTCCGGCGGCGTCGAGGTCTCGACGGGCGGGCGCGTGCTGCGCTCCGACACGCTCATCTTCAACCAGCGCACAGGCATCGTCACGGCAAGCGGGAACGTCTCGATCACCGAGCTGGACGGCACGGTCGCCTTCGCCGATGACGTGACGCTCAGCGATGATCTGAAGGACGGCGTCGTCAACAGCTTCTCGATGCTGCTGGCCGATGATTCCAAGCTCGCGGCGACGCAAGGCCGGCGCTCGGGCGGAACAGTTTCGGAGCTCGACAACGTCGTCTTCTCGCCCTGCAAGGTCTGCAAGGATCCGAACGGCCCGCCGCCCGTCTGGCAGATCAAGGCGCGGCGCGTCATCCACGACAAGAATGCGCAGACCATCAGCTACGAGGACGCGCGCTTCGAGTTCCTGGGCGTGGACGTCGTCTATTTGCCCTATTTCGCGCATGCGGACCCCTCGGTCCGGCGCAAATCGGGCTTCCTCGTGCCGAGCTTCGGCAGCTCTACGGATCTCGGCTATTTCCTCGAGGTTCCTTATTACTGGGCGCCGGCGCCCAACTACGATTTCACGATCTCGCCGTTCGTGACGACCGACGAAGGCCAGGTCCTCAAGGGCGAATACCGCCACCGCTTCGAGAAGGGCTATATGCGCTTCAGCGGTAGCGTCGCGAATGTCGAGCAGTTCAACACCGACGGCACAGGGATCGGCGAGAATACCGTCGCCAGCCACCTCTTCGGCGAAGGCGGATTCGAGCTCGCCGAGCATTGGAACTGGGGCTTCAAGACGCAGCTCACCTCGAGCGACACCTATATGGAACGCTACGAGATTTCCGGCGAAGACCGGCTGGAATCGACCGCCTTCGTCGAGGGGCGCTGGAACCGCAGTTCGGTGATGAGTTCGGGCTTCTATTTCCAGGGCCTGCGCGAGACCGATGATGTCGGCACGACGCCGTTCGTGCTGCCGCTGGTCGAGGCAACGTATTTCCCGCGGCAGACGCTGCTCGGCGGGCGGTTCCGGCTCGACGGGAACCTGATGCTCTTGCAACGGACGAACGGCCCCGATTCCCGGCGCGTGTCGGCCTCCGCCGAATGGCGGCGCGAGACGATCGCGGAAACGGGCGAGGTCTTCACCTTCTTCGCCTCCATGCGCGGCGATGTTTATCAGACGAACGACCTCAATCCGCTGGCGCTGCCGGGCGTGCGCGACGACGACGTGATCGGCCGGTTCCTGCCGATGGTGGGCGCGGAATATCGCTGGCCCTGGACACGGCCCGTCGGCAATACCAGCGTCGTCGTCGAGCCGATCGTCCAGCTCATCGCCGCGCCCTATGGCGGCAATCCAAGCGAAATTCCGAACGAGGACAGCGCGAGCTTCGAATTCGACGACACGAATCTTTTCAGCGCGGTCAAATTCCCCGGCCTCGACCGCTGGGAAAGCGGTGTGCGCGCGAACGTGGGCGTGCGGGCGTCGGCCTATTTCGACAATGGCGGGCTCGCCGAAGTGCTCCTGGGGCAGAATTTCCGCCTGGAGGAAGACGATGCGTTCTCGTTCGCGTCGGGCCTCGGCGATCAGGAATCGGACTATGTCGGGCGCATCTTCATCGAGCCGACGGAGAATTTCTCGCTGACCCACAGGTTCCGCCTGGCCAAGGAAGACCTTTCCTTCCAGCGCAACGAAATCGAGCTGCAGGGGCGATACGACCGTCTGTCGGGGGGCGTGGGTTACACCCTCCTCGGCGACGATACCTCGGGCCTCGGCCTCCTCGCGCGCGAGGAAGTGCGCGCCTCCGCCCGGTTCAATTTCGCGCCCTTCTGGTTCGTTCAGGCTTCCGGACGCCGCGACCTGGAGAACGACCAGATGATCGAGAGCCGGGCCGGCATCGGCTATGAGGACGAATGCTCGGCCTTCAGCCTCATCTTCGCGCGCCGCTTCACCGAGGACCGCGACGCCGAACCCTCCACGGCCATTTTGTTCAATATCCGCCTGAAAGCCCTGGGCGAAGAGGTCGGCTCCTAGCCCCTCTTGGCGGTGCGTTGAATCCCAATCATTTATCGGTATTCTTGCGCCGCCGCGCGCGGGGGACGGCATGACGATCTTCGACCCAAAGGCACCGACCCGGGGCGGCGCCCTGACCTGGACCGCGCGGAACCGATGACGCTTTGCCGCTATGCCAATGCCGTTTCGCCCCTCGTGGCAGGAGCGCTCGCGCTCACGCTGCTCGCCGGAAGCGCGGGCGCGGCGACCGCCACGGACGACACAGGGAGCGAGCGCGTGCAGCGCGTCACCGTGATCGTCAACGATCAGCCGATCTCGACCTGGGATCTCGAGCAGCGCACGCTGCTGACAATCTTTTCATCCGGCGCGCCCAACAAGCCCGAGATCCGCGAGCGCATCCGCGCGCAGGTGCTGCGCTCGCTCGTCGATGAGCAATTGCAGGTGCAGGAGGCGCAGCGCAACGACATCAAGGTCTCGCGCGATGAAATCGTCGCCGCGATGACGCGCATCGCGCGGCAGAACAACATGGACCTCAACCAGATCGGCGATCTGCTCGATGCGAACGGCATCAGCCTGAAGGCACTCGAAACGCAGATCGAGGCCGAGCTCGCCTGGCAGAAACTGATCACGCAGCGCCTCGCGCCGCGCATCCAGATCGATCCCGCAGACGTCGACGACGCGCTGCGCCGGGCGGAGGAAAGCGCGCGGATGGTGCAATACCTGGTCGCGGAGATCTTCATCGGGGTCGATTCGCCGACCGAGGAGGAGCAATCCCGCGCGAGCGCGCAGGCCGTGCTTACGCAAATTCGCAGCGGCGCGCCCTTCCCCTCCGTCGCCCAGCAATTCAGCGAGGCGGCCTCGGCCGCCGCTGGCGGGGATCTCGGCTGGGTGACCGAAGGCCAATTGCCGGCTGAGGTGGATGCCGTGCTCCAGGGCATGCGGCCCAATCAGATCTCCGATCCCATTCGCGCGGCCGGCGGCTTCTACATCATCGCGGTGCGCGATCTACGCGTGCCGGCGGGAACGCGGGTGTCAACCGCGCCGGTAAGCTCGCTGCCACCCGGCAAGGTGCAGCTCGCCCAGGTGATCGTGCCCCGGCAGGGGCGCGGGGAGGACGGCATGAAGGCGGCGGCAACGATCGCGACCGCGATGTCGCGGCGCGTCAGCAGCTGCCGCGACGCGCGCGCGCTCGCGGGCGAAGTTCAGGGTGCGGATTACAGCAATCTGGGCGTCCTCAACCGCTCGGACCTGGCGCCCGCGCTGCGCGGCGTGCTCGCGAATCTCCCGACCGGCGGCGCCTCGCCCGTCTTCCAGACGGATGCGGGCGCGGGGTTCCTCGTCGTCTGCGAGGGCGGCGTGGCACCGAAGATCCAGGAAGTCGAAATGCCGACGCGCGAGGAGATCGAGAACCGGCTCTACGCGCAGCAGCTCTCCGTCCTCGCGCGGCGCTATCTGCGCGATCTGCGGCGGGACGCCGTTGTCGAGAACCGCTGAGCAGGGTGCGCCGGCCCTGCCACCGCTCGCGGTGACGATGGGCGAGCCGGCTGGAATCGGTGGCGAGATCCTCATCAAGGCCGCCCTCGCGGCGCGGGCGCGCCACTTGCCTACCTTTTTCGCGATCGATGATCCCGAGCGCCTGCGCGCGCTCGCCGATCAGATGGGCGCGCGGGTTTCAATCGAGCCGATCGCGGCGCCCGGCGATGTCGCGGGCCTGCCCGAGGGTACGCTCGGCGTCCTGCCGCTCGAGAACCCGGTCGAGGCCGTGCCCGGCCGGCCGAGCGCCACTACCGCGCCGCAGGTCATCCGCTCCATCGAGACGGCCGTCGCGCTCGCGCGGCGGGGCGCGGCCTGCGGGATTATCACCAACCCCATCCAGAAATCGGTGCTCTACGAGGCCGGGTTCGAACATCCGGGGCACACGGAATATCTGGGGCATTTGCTGCGGCCGGCGCAGCCGCCCGTGATGATGCTCGCGATCGAGGGCCTGAAAGTCGTGCCGGTGACGGTGCATCTGCCCCTCAGCGCGGTTGCGGGATCGCTCCGTATCGAGAGCATTCTTCTCACCGCCAAGACGGTGCTCGGAGCGCTCGCGCGCGATTTCGCGATTCCGAAGCCCCGCCTCGCGGTCGCCGCGCTCAACCCGCATGCGGGCGAAGGCGGCGCGCTCGGCCCCGAAGAAGGCAAGATCATCCAGCCCGCGGTCGCCGCGCTCAGGGCCCTCGGCCACGACGTGCGCGGACCCTACCCGGCCGATACGCTGTTCCATGCGGGCGCGCGCGAGACCTATGACGCGGCGCTCTGCATGTATCACGATCAGGCGCTCATCCCCTTGAAAACCCTCGATTTCGAGCGGGGCGTCAACATCACGCTGGGGCTCTCGATCGTTCGAACCTCGCCCGATCACGGCACCGCGCTCGACATCGCGGGGACGGGGCAAGCGAGCGCCGAAAGCCTCATCGCGGCGATCGAGACGGCGGCCAGCATCGCGCGGAACCGCCGCGCCGCGCCGTGAGCGGGCTCGACACGCTGCCGCCGCTCCGCGACGTGATCGCGGCGCACGGCCTCTCGGCACGAAAATCGCTGGGGCAGAATTTTCTCCTCGACCTCAACCTCACGCGACGGATCGCCCGCGCGGCGGGGCCGCTCGCGGGCCGCGACGTTTTGGAGATCGGCCCCGGCCCCGGCGGTCTGACGCGCGCGCTGCTGCTGGAGGGCGCGGGCCGCGTGCTCGCGATCGAGCGCGATCACCGGTGCCTGCCCGCGCTTGGCGCCATCGCGGCCAGTGTGCCGGGGCGCCTCCTCGTGCGCGAGGCCGACGCGCTCAGCCTCGATGAGGAGGCCGCGCTCGCCGAGGCGGGGTTTCGCACGCCCGTCCTTCTCGTGGGCAACCTTCCCTACAACATCGGAACGGCGCTGCTGGTGAAGTGGCTGACGCTCGATCGCTGGCCGCCGTTCTTTGCGAGCCTCACCTTGATGTTCCAGCGGGAGGTGGCGGCGCGACTGATCGCCGCGCCGGGGACGAGCGCCTATGGGCGGCTTTCGATCCTCACGCAGTGGCGCGCCGACGCGCATCTCCTCTTCGACATTCACCCGAGCGCCTTCACGCCGCCGCCGGCCGTCGTCTCGAGCCTTGTGTCCATCCGCCCGCTCGCCACGCCCCGCGCCGAGGCGCCGCTCGCCGCGCTCGAACGCGTGACGCAGGCCGCCTTCGCGCAGCGGCGCAAGATGCTGCGCCAGAGCCTCAAAGCGCTGGGCGTGCCGCTCGAGCCGCTGTTCGCCGGAACCGGCATCGATCCGACCGCGCGGGCCGAGACGCTCACCATCGCGCAATTCGCCGCACTCGCGCGCGCGGTCGATACGATTGCACCCGCCGCCCGCTTCGCGCGAGAATGACGCAACCGTCACCGTGGGAGGACGCCATGCACAGCCAGGACATCATCGCCTTTGGAGAAGCCCTCGCGGCGCAGGAGCGCGCGACGCCCAGCCCCGCCGGCACGGAGGTGCTGGTGGAAGTCGCCCATTGCGGCGTCTGCCATTCGGACGTCCATCTGCATGACGGGTATTTCTCGCTCGGCGGCGACAAGCAGCTGGACGTGCGCGGCGGGCGCAAACTCCCCTTCACGCTTGGCCATGAGATCGAGGGCCGGGTGGCGGCACTCGGGCCCGATGCGAGCGGCGTCAAAGAAGGCGCGGCCTATGTCGTCTTTCCCTGGATCGGCTGCGGGCAATGCGGCACGTGCCAGCGGGGCGATGAGCATCTGTGCAATCAGGGACGCGCGCTCGGCATCAATGTCGCGGGCGGCTATTCCAGCCACGTGATGGTGCCGCATCCGCGCTATCTGCTCGATTTCGGCGATGTGCCGGCGGGACTGGCGGCCACCTATATGTGCTCAGGACTTACGGCGTTCAGTGCGCTGAAGAAATTGGGTGCGGCGGGGAGCGGCGATCCGCTGCTGATCGTCGGGCTCGGCGGCGTCGGCATGATGGGGCTTCAGTTCGCGCGCGCGCTCTATCCCGATGCGCCCCTCTACGCGGCCGATCTCGATCCGGCGAAGCGCGAGGCGGCGGCCAAGATGGGCGCGACGCCGCTCGATCCCTCCTCGCCCGCGACCATCAAGGCGTTCGTGAAGGAAACGGGCGGCGCGTTCGGCGCGATCGATTTCGTGGGCGCGGAGAGTTCGTTCCAATTCGCGAACGGGGCGCTGCGCAAAGGCGGGATGCTCGTCGTCGTCGGCTTGTTCGGCGGCGCCTTCGCGATGCCGATCCCGATGCTGCCGATGCGCGCGATCACGATCGCGGGGTCCTATGTGGGCTCGCTCGCGGAGGCCAAGGAGATGCTGTCGCTCGTCAAGAAGGGCGGCGTCAAGCCGATCCCGGTGGAGGAGCGCCCGCTAAATGCGGCGAGCCGCTCGCTCGATGATCTGCGCGCCGGCAAGGTGCTGGGCCGCGTGGTCCTGACGCCCTAGCCCTTCATCAGCCCCCGGAGCATGACAACCTACTCCTCATCCTGAGGAGCCCCTTCGCCTCGCCCTTCGAGACGGCCCTTCGGGCCTCCCCAGGAAGAGGCGAAGGGGCGTCTCGAAGGATGGAGGTGGCGCCCTAGCCCTTCATCAGCCCCCGGACGAAATCGGAGAGCGCGGTCTGGCGATGGCGGCGCAGGCGCTCCGCCTTCAGGATCGAGACAATCTCTGCAAGGCAACGCTCCAGATCGTCGTTGATGACGACGTAATCGTATTCCGCCCAGTGGCTCATCTCATCGTCGGCCTTGGCCATGCGGGCGGCGACGGTCTTCTGCGAATCCTGCGCGCGGGTGTGGAGGCGCTGCTCCAGCGCCGCGCGGGACGGCGGCAGGATGAAGATCGAGACGACATCGTCGCGCGCGCGCTCGCGCAATTGCTGCGTGCCCTGCCAATCGATGTCGAAGAGGACGTCGCGTCCTTCGCCGAGCGCCGCCGCGACGGGGCCCTTCGGCGTGCCGTAGCGATGGCCGAAGACGAGCGCGTGCTCGAGGAAATCGTCCTTGGCGATGCGCGCCTCGAAATCGGACAAGCTCACGAAATCATAGTCGGTGCCGGGCGTCTCGCCCGGGCGCTGCGCGCGCGTGGTGGCCGAGACCGACATCGTGATCGCGCCATCCTGCGCGAGCAGCCGGCGCGAGAGGGTCGTCTTGCCCGCGCCGGAGGGCGAGGAGAGAACGAGCATCAAGCCGCGGCGGGATGTCTTTGCCATCACCCTATTCGACGTTCTGAACCTGCTCGCGAAACTGATCGATCACGGCCTTCAGCTCAAGGCCGATGCGCGTGAGCTCGATCGCGCTCGCCTTGGAGCAGAGCGTGTTCGCCTCGCGGAGAAACTCCTGGGAAAGAAAATCGAGGCGCCGGCCGACGGCCTCGCCTTCCGCGAGGAGCGTGCGCGCCTGATCGACATGGGCGCGCAGGCGATCGATCTCCTCGCGGATGTCCGCCTTGGCGGCGAGGAGCGCGGCCTCCTGCGCCAAGCGGTCGGGGTCGAGCGCGGCGCCCGTTTCAAGGAGCGCCGTCACCTGCTCCTTCAGCCGCGCCTTCAGCGCCTCGGCCTTGGCGGCGGGCGAGGCGGCGGCCGCCGCGCAGAGCGATTCGATCGCGGCAAGCTCAGTCTCGAGCACGCGGCCGAGGGCTGCGCCCTCCGCGCGGCGGGCGTCCTTGAGCGCAGCGAGCACCTCGCCGAGGGAGCTGAGAAGCTCGGCCTCGAAGGCGGCGCGCGCCTCCTCACTGTCGTCCGCCGCATCTTCGATTTCGAGCACGCCTTTGAGCGCCAGAATGCCGTCGAGGGTCGGCGCGCCGGCGTCCACCCGGTCAGCGATGCGCTGCATCGCGGCGAGGATCTGATCGAGCGCGGCCTCGTTGATGCGCAAACGCCCCTCGCCGCCCGTGCGGTCGAGGGTCAAGGTGATCTGGATCGAGCCGCGCTTAATGGCGGCCTGCACGCTCGCGCGGGCCTTCGCATCGATCGCATCGAATCCGGAGGGCAGGCGCGTGCGGATATCGAGGCCGCGCCCGTTGACGCTCCGCGCCTCCCAGACGAACCGCGCGCGCGCGCCCTCGCGGCCGCCGCGGGCAAAACCCGTCATGCTTTCAAGGGGCATTCGTCCTCCGGCTCAGCGTTCCGCCCGCTGACGTTCGATTCGACGCCATCGCTTCACATTGCGCTGATGCTCGGAAAAGGTCGATGCGAAGGCGTGCCCGCCTGTGCCATCGGCGACGAAATAAAGCTCGTCGGTCTTGGGCGGATTGAGCACCGCCTCGAGCGCGGCGCGGCCGGGATTGGCGATCGGCGTCGGCGGCAGGCCATCGATGACATAGGTGTTGTAGGGCGTGGCGCCCCTGAGTTCGGATGCGCGGATGCCGCGCCCAAGCGGCTCGCCCTGCGTGATGCCATAGATGATCGTCGGATCGGATTGCAGCTTCATGCCGCGTCGCAGGCGATTGATGAAGACGGCGGCGACCCGCGGGCGCTCGCTCGCGATGCCCGTTTCCTTCTCGACGATCGAGGCGAGGATCACCGCCTCTTCTTTCGTCGCGAGGGGCAGTCCTTCCTGCCGGGTTTCCCAGAGCGCGTCGAGCACAGCGTCATGGTCGGCGACCATGCGCGCGACGAGTTCGGCGCGGGTGGTGCCGCGCGTGAAGAGATAGGTCTCGGGCAGAATTCGCCCTTCTTCCGGCTGGTTCTCGACCGTGCCGGACAGCTGCGGATGCTCATCGAGCTGCCGGAGGATCTTGGCGACCGTCAGGCCCTCTGCAATCGTTATGCGGTGCAGGATCGAGCGGCCCTCGACCAGCAAGCGCATGATCTCGGCCATGCTGGCGCGGCGGGGCACTTCGAACTCGCCGGCCTTGAGCGCGGAGGCCTGGCCCGAGAGCATCACGCCGAGACGAAAGACGAGGGCGTTCGAAATGAGGCCCTGCTCTTCGAGCTTGGCCGCGATCGCGGCGAGCCCCGTGCCCTGCTCCACCATCACGATCTGGGGATTGTCGCCCGCCTCGTCCAGCCGGACGATCGCTTCATCGCCGCCCGGCAGATTGCCGGGGCCGGGTGCGGTAAAAACCATCCATCCGCCGGCTGCGACAAGGCAGGACGCGATGATGCCAACGACCGCGACCGGGCGCAGCAGACGGATCAGGCCCGACACGATCCGCCCCATGGTCTCTCCCACTCTTGGCGTGCCGCTACGCGCACGCTGTTCAGGTCGCGGCCGTCATCACCAGGGTCGCGTTCGTTCCCCCAAAGCCGAAGGAATTGGACAAGACCGCCGCAACCGGGCGCTTCTTGGCCACCTGGGGCACAAGATCAATCTGCGAATCGACGGAGGGGTTTTCCAGATTGATCGTGGGCGGCACGATCTGATCGCGCATCGCCAGGATCGAGAAAATCGCCTCCACCGCGCCGGCCGCGCCCAAGAGATGGCCGATCGAGGATTTGGTCGAGGACATCGACACGCGCGCGGTGTCGTTCCCGAGCAGGCGCTCGACCGCCCTCAGCTCGATCTCATCGCCGACCGGCGTCGAGGTGCCGTGCGCGTTGATGTAGTCGATGTCGCCGGGGCTGAGCCCTGCGCGCTTCAACGCCATCTGCATCGAGCGGAAGCCGCCGTCGCCATCCTCGGACGGCGAGGTGATGTGATAGGCATCGCCCGAGAGGCCATAGCCCTTGATCTCGGCGTAGATCCTCGCGCCGCGCGCCTTGGCGTGCTCGTATTCCTCGAGCATCACGCAGCCCGAGCCCTCGCCCATCACGAAGCCGTCGCGGTCCTTGTCGTAGGGCCGCGAGGCGCGCTCGGGCGTGTCGTTGAAGCCGGTCGAGAGCGCGCGACAGGCGGCAAAGCCCGCCATGCCGAGGCGCGAGATCGCCGCTTCCGCGCCGCCGGCCAGCATCACGTCCGCGTCGTCGAGCGCGATCAGCCGCGCGGCATCGCCGATCGCGTGCGCGCCGGTGGAACAGGCGGTCACGACCGCGTGGTTCGGGCCCTTGTAGCCAAAGCGGATCGAGACATAGCCGCTCGCGAGATTGATCAGCCGGCCGGGAATGAAGAACGGGCTGATGCGGCGCGGGCCCTTCTCGTGCAGCAGGATCGCGGCTTCCTCGATGCCGGGAAGCCCGCCGATCCCTGACCCGATGAGCACGCCGGTGCGGCAGCGCTCCTCCTCGGTCTTGGGCTCCCAGCCCGAATCGGTCACGGCCTGCTGCGCGGCGGTGAGGCCGAAGATGATGAAATCATCGACCCGGCGCTGTTCCTTCGGGTCGACCCAGGCATCAGGATTGAAGGTCGCGTCCGCGCCGTCGCCGCGCGGCACGCCGGCCGCGATGCGAGCGGGGAGATCATCCACCTTGAACTTGGTGATCGGGCGCGCACCGGACTTGCCGGCCAAGAGGCGGCTCCACGTCTCCTCGACGCCGCAACCCAGCGGCGTGACGAGGCCCAACCCCGTTACAACGACCCGACGCATGGACCCCTCTTTCGCCGCTGACCCTTCTCGTCTGTGGCGAGCGCGACTATTTCGTCGCGCGATCCTCGATGAATTTCACCGCGTCGCCAACGGTGAGGATCGTCTCGGCCGCGTCATCGGGAATCTCGACGCCGAACTCTTCCTCGAACGCCATCACGAGCTCGACCGTATCGAGCGAGTCGGCCCCCAGATCGTCGATGAAGCTCGCCTTTTCCGAGACCTTCTCGGCCTCGACGCCCAGGTGCTCCACCACGATCTTCTTCACGCGTTCTGCAACGTCGCTCATTATTTTTTCCTCAATGTTCCCGTTCGACCCCGCGGAGCCGCAGGCGTTCGACCCGCCCTTCCGCACTCACTTAATCACATTCCCGCTGAGACGGCATCGCCTTCGCGTTCACTCAAGGGCGCGGAGGTATCATACTTCTCTCACGCTGGCCAGACGCGCCGAGGCCCCTCCTTAAGGGCGGGACGGCCGGCGTTTTCCCCTCTATTCCAAGACCTTAGATCATCGCCATGCCGCCGTTGACGTGCAGCGTCTGGCCGGTCACGTAGGCGGCCTCCTCGCTCGCGAGGTAAACGACGGCGGCCGCGATCTCGCCGGCCGCGCCCATCCGCCCGGCCGGGATCCGCAGCATCAATTGTGCCTTCTGATCGGGGGTGAGCGCATCCGTCATCGCGGTCTCGATGAAGCCGGGCGCGACGCAATTGACGGTGATGTTGCGGCTCGCCACTTCCTGCGCCAGCGATTTCGACATGCCGACAAGGCCGGCCTTGGCGGCTGCGTAATTACCCTGGCCAGGGTTCCCGGTGACGCCGACCACGGACGTTACCGAGACGATGCGGCCCCAGCGCTTCTTCATCATGCCGCGAAGAACGCCGCGCATCAGCCTGAACGCGGCCCCTAAATTGACGGCCACCACGTCGTCGAATTCCTCGTCCTTCATGCGCATGAAGAGATTGTCGCGGGTGATGCCCGCGTTGTTGACGAGGATGTCGAGACCGCCGAGCGCGGCCTCGGCCTCCTTCGGCAGCGCATCGACGGCGGCGCGGTCCGCGAGATTGCACGGAAGCGCGACCGCGCCGGGAAGCTCGGCCTTCAGGGCTTCCAGCTTTTCCGCGCGGGTGCCCGAGAGCGCGACGCGCGCGCCCTGCGCGGTCAGCCCGCGCGCGATCGCCTCGCCGATGCCCCCGGTTGCGCCCGTCACGAGCGCGGTCTTGCCGGTCAGGTCGAACATTTGGTGGTCTCCTCAGAGCGTCTTCAGGAACGCCTCGACATCGCCGGGCGTGTCGACATTGACGAGGGCGAGCTGATCGGTCGTGCGCTTGGCCATCGTCGTCAGCACCTTGCCGGCGCCGATTTCAACCAGCGTATCGATGCCGCGCTCGGGGAGCGAGAGCACCGTCTCGCGCCAGCGCACGAGGCCCGTCACCTGCTCGACGAGGAGGCGGCGGATCTCGTCGGGATCACCGACCGGGGCGGCGGTCACGTTCGCGATCACGGGAACGACCGGCGGGGCGATGGCGGTCGCGCCCAGCGCCTCCTCCATCTCGCGGGCCGCCGGCGCCATTAGCGGGCAGTGGAAGGGGGCCGAGACGTTCAGGGCCATCGCGCGTTTGATGCCCTTCTCCTTGGCGATTGCAACCGCCCGCTCGATCGCGCCCTTGGAGCCGGAAATGACGATCTGGCCGGGCGCGTTGTCGTTGGCGACGACGCAGACCTCCTTGCCGGCCGCTTCTGCCGCGACCGCGTCCGCCTGCTCGCGCTCGGCGCCGAGGAGCGCGGCCATGCCGCCCTCGCCGACCGGCACGGCGCGCTGCATCGCCTGGCCGCGCCGGCGCAGCAGGCGGGCCGCGTCCGCCACGGGGATCGCGCGGGCGATCGCGAGCGCCGTATATTCGCCGAGCGAATGGCCGGCAACGAAACGGGCGTGGCGGGCGACATCGAAGCCGCCCTCGGCCTCGAGGACCCGGAGGACCGCAAGGCTCGCCGCCATGATCGCGGGCTGCGCGTTCTCGGTGAGGGTCAGATCCGCTTCCGGGCCCTCCCACATCAGCTTCGACAATTTCTGCGTGAGGGCGTCATCGACCTCTTCAAAGAGCGCGCGGGCGGCGGGAAAGGCTTCCGCGAGCGCGCGGCCCATGCCGACCGCCTGACTGCCCTGGCCCGGGCACACGAGCGCGCGTTCGGCCATGGTATCCCTGCCCCTCTCGATCGTTTCACGGTCCCTGCGACGCGCGAGAAAGCGGCGAAAGGCACGGCTGTCAAGCCTGAGACTTGAAATCGGGCGGCGTTTCCGCCATACACCCGCGCTCAATCGATGTCGCGGTTGCAGGCGCGCCTTCCAAGGCGTTTGGGGATTGGCCCCTTGCCCGGCAAACCATCCCGCGTCTCGCCCATCGGGGGCAAGAGGCGGGCCGCGGCCGGAAAGGACCCCGATGCCCCTTTACGAACATGTTTTCATTGCGCGCCAGGACCTCTCGTCCCAGGCGGTCGAGCAATTGATCGAGACCCAGAAGGCGATCATCGCCGAAGGCGGCGGTCAGGTCGCGACCCAGGAATATTGGGGTCTCAGGAACCTCGCGTTCCGCATCAAGAAGAACCGCAAAGGCCACTACGTGCTTCTCAATCTCGACGCGCCGCCCGCCGCGGTCGCCGAGATGGAGCGCCAGCAGAAGATCAACGAGGACATCATCCGGCACATGACCATCCGGGTCGAGGAACTCGCCGAGGGCCCGTCCGCGATGATGCGGCCGCATGACCGCGAACGGGGTGAGCGCGGCGAGCGCGGCTTCGACCGCGACCGGGGCCCCCGCGAGGACCGGGGTCCGCGTGAAGACAGAGGGCCGCGCGAGGATCGTCCGCGCCGCGACCGTGATGGGGAGGCAGCCTGATGAGTGGTGGACCCGCACGCCGTCCGTTTTTCCGTCGCCGGAAATCCTGCCCCTTCTCGGGCACGGGCGCGCCCAAGATCGACTACAAGGACGTGAAGCTGCTCCAGCGCTACATCTCGGAGCGCGGCAAGATCGTGCCGTCGCGCATCACGGCCGTCTCGGCCAAGAAGCAGCGTGAACTCGCCCAGGCGATCAAGCGCGCGCGCTTCCTGGCGCTCCTGCCCTACGCCGTCGTCTAAGGGGACCGCGCCATGGACGTCATTCTCCTCGAAC
The DNA here is from genome assembly GCA_016124385.1 of Alphaproteobacteria bacterium. Classification (GTDB taxonomy): domain Bacteria; phylum Pseudomonadota; class Alphaproteobacteria; order Micropepsales; family Micropepsaceae; genus JACADY01. The sequence continues at coordinate 527,972 of WGNU01000006.1, forward strand.
GCATCGCCAAGCTCGGCCAGATGGGCGATGTCGTCAAAGTGAAGAACGGGTTCGCCCGGAACTTCCTCTTTCCGCGCAAAAAGGCCCTGCGGGCGACAAAGGCCAACAAGGAGCGCTTCGAGACCGAACGCGCTCAGCTCGAGGCGCGCAATCTCGAATTGCGGACCGAAGCCTCGGGCGTCGGCGAGAAGCTCGCCGGCACGTCCTATATCGTCGTGCGCCAAGCGGGCGAGACCGGCCAGCTCTATGGCTCGGTCTCCACGCGGGACATCGCGGAGGCGATCACCAAAGGCGGCATCTCGGTCGCGCGTGAGCAGGTGAGGCTCGACCGGCCGATCAAGACGATCGGGCTCTACCCGATCAGCATTCAGCTGCACCCGGAAGTGAGCGTGTCGGTCACGATCAACATCGCGCGCAACGAGGAAGAGGCCGAGCGGCAGGCGCGCGGCGAGGACGTGACGCAATCGCGCTTCGAAGAGGAAGCGGCCGCGGAAGCCGAGATGTTCGAGGAAGCCGCCGCCGCCGCGCGTGAAGCGGCCGAGGAGCGCGTCGGCGACGAGTGAGGCCACGCGCTTCACACGGAACATGAGGCGGCCTTTCGAGGCCGCCTTTTTTCTTGAGGCTCTTGGCGCGGCGCCAATGTTTCGCGTGAACTTGCGCGCGTTTTGCCAACAGACTCGCCAACAGATTTTTTTCGCGGGCGCGCGCGAAAGCCTTTGCGCAGGCCGCTCGCGTGCGCGCAGAGTGTGCGCCTCGTCGCGTGCGGCGGCGAGGCGTCGCCTCATGCGAATCACCATTCGAATCACGATACCGTTGGCCCGATGACGACGCTTGCCCGCCAATTGCCCCACGATGTGGAGATCGAACAGGCGCTGCTCGGCGCGCTGCTCGTCAACAACGAGCATTTCGCGCGCGTCGGCGATTTTCTGAAGCCGGAGCATTTCTTCTCCAGCCTGCACGCGCGGCTCTATGAGGCGATCGTCCATCTGCGCGGCGAGCGGGACCGCGACGTCAATCCGGCGACGCTGCGCACGTTCTTCGATTCGGATCCCGCCTTCATCGACGCGGGCGGCATCGCCTATCTCCAGGCGCTCGTCGAGGCGACGCCCGCGATCGTCAACGTGCTCGATTTCGCGCGCGTGATCGTCGAACTGGCGACGCGCCGCGCGCTGGTGGGGATCGGCGAGGACATCGTCAACACCGCCTATGTGGCGGACGTGACGAACTCGCCGCAAAAGCAGATCGAGGCCGCGGAAAAGGCGCTCTACGGGATCGCGGAGAAGGGCAAATTCGGCGGCGGGTTCCTCTCGATGCGCGAGGCGCTGAAAGCCGCGCTCCTCTCGGCCGAGACCGCCTATCAGCGCAAGAGCCAGACGACGGGCGTGCCGACGGGCTTCCGCCTCCTCGACTACATGCTGGGGGGCCTGCAGCGCTCGGACCTCATCATCCTCGCGGGCCGGCCGGGCATGGGGAAAACCTCGCTCGCGACCAATATCGCGGTCAACGCGGCCCGCGCGCGGCTCGCGGACCCGCAGGATGGGGGGGCCTGCGCCTTCTTCTCGCTCGAAATGTCGGCGACCCAGCTCGCGACCCGCGTGATGGCGGAATACGCGCAGGTGCCGTCGGAGAAGCTGCGCACCGGCAAGATGCGCGAGGACGAGTTCTACAGCCTCGCCGATGCCGTCGCGACGATCGAGGCGATGCCGCTCCACATCGATGATTCCCCCGGGCTCTCGATCGCCCAGGTGGCGGCGCGCGCCCGGCGCATGAAGCGCGACCGCGAAGCGGGGCTCGACCTCGTCGTGATCGACTATCTCCAGCTTTTGGAGGCGGCCTCGCGGCGCGAGAACCGGGTTCAGGAGATCACGGAGATCACGAAGGGCCTTAAAGGTTTGGCGAAGGAACTTGATGTTCCGGTGCTGGCGCTTTCCCAGCTCAATCGCGGCGTCGACAACCGCGACGACAAGCGCCCGGTGCTCTCGGATCTGCGCGAATCGGGCTCGATCGAGCAGGACGCGGACGTCGTCATGTTCGTCTACCGCGAGGAGTATTACCTGCGCACCCGCGAGCCCGACATGTCGGACGCCAAAAAATACGCCGAATGGAAAGAAAAGGCCGAGCGTGCTCACGGAAAAGCCGAAGTTATCATCGAGAAACATCGCCACGGGCCCACCGGCGTCGTGACGCTCGCGTTTAACGGGGAATTGACCCGTTTCGACAATCTTGCTCGGGAGGAAGACGCCGCCTTCGCCGCCTGAGGGGTCATGGAGCCATTGTCCGACCGCACGACCAGCCTCGGGGCCGCTCAGGGACCGCGTCTCGCCATCGATCTCGACGCGATCGCCGCCAATTGGCGGACCTTCCGCACCATCGCGCCGGCCGCGCGGGTCGCCCCCGTCGTCAAGGCGGATGCCTATGGGCTGGGCGCCGTGCCGGTGACGCGGCGGCTGCTCGCCGAGGGGGCGGATTGCTTTTTCGTGGCGACGCTCGGCGAGGGCCTCTCCCTCCAGCGTGCATTGGGGGCGCAACTCCGCAAGGCGAGCCTTTACGTCCTCAACGGGCCGATGCCCGGCGAGGCGGCAGCGATGGCCGAGGCGGGCCTCAAACCCGTCCTCAACAGTCTTGAGCAATGGGCTGACTGGAAAAGGGTTTCTGGCGGCGCCCCTTGCGCGCTCCATATCGATACCGGCATGAACCGGCTGGGCCTCGGACCGGGCGCCCTCGATGCGCTCTGCGCGGCCGGCGACCCCTTCGCGGGCGTCGCCGTCGATCTCATCGTCAGCCATCTCGCCTGCGGCGATGAGGCGGACGCGGCGATGAACGGCGAACAGCTGCAGCGCTTCACCGCCGCGCTCGACCGCCTGCCGCAAACGCCCGCCAGCCTTGCCGCCTCGGCCGGCGCGCTGCTCGGCTCGTCCTATCATTTCGATCTCGTGCGGCCCGGCATCGGGCTCTATGGCGGGCTCGAGGGCTCGCCCTTCCGTGTGGCCGCGCGGCTGCTCGCGCCCATTGTTCAGGTGCGGCGCGTTGACAAGGGGATGACCGTTGGTTATGGCGCCACCTATCGTTTGGGGGGCACGCGCCGTCTCGCGACGGTTGCCGCCGGATACGCGGACGGGGTCATGCGATCTTCAAGCAAAGGCGGCCGGGCCGCGGTCGAGGGTGTTGCCGTGCCGCTGGCCGGGCGGGTGTCGATGGATCTCGTCACGATCGACGTGACGGAGCTGCCCGAGGCGGCGACGCAGCCGGGGCGCCTCGTCGAATTCTTCGGCGACACGATCGCGCTCAACGAGGCCGCCGCCAGCGCCGGCACCATCCACTATGAAATCCTCACCCGGATCGGGACGCGCGTCGCACGCACCTATCAGGGGCGCGCGCAATGAACCCGATCGGCGGCGTCGGCCGCGCGACGATCGCCCTCATCACCGAGATCGGCCGCGTTAGCCTCTTCCTCTCCGAAGCCCTGCGCTCGCTCGTCCGGCCGCCCTTCTTCTGGGCGCTGATCGGCCAGCAGATGCTGCGCATCGGTTATTTCTCGCTGCCGGTCGTCGGCTTCACGGCCTTCTTCACGGGCGGCGCGCTGGCGCTGCAGATCTTCATCGGCGGCGACCGCGTGGGCGCCGAGGCGCTGGTGCCGCGCATCGTCGTGCTCGGCATCACGCGCGAACTCGGCCCGGTGATCGCGAGCCTGATGGTCGCGGGGCGGGTCGCCGCCGCGATCGCGGCCGAGATCGGCACGATGCGCGTGACCGAACAAATCGATGCACTCACAACGCTTTCGACCAATCCCTTCAACTATCTTGTCGCGCCGCGCATCATCGCGGCCGTCCTCACGATGCCGCTGCTCGTCTTCATCGCGGACATCGTGGGCGTCTTTGGCGGCTATGTCGTCGCGACGCTCGACCTCGGGTTCAACAACGCGGCGTATCTGCAGAACACCTATGATTTTTTGCGCACCAACGACGTCGTCTCGGGTCTCGTGAAGGCAGCCGTCTTCGGCTTCATCATCGCCGCGCTCGGCTGCTATCAAGGGTTCAATTCCAAGGGCGGCGCGCAGGGCGTGGGCAAGGCGACGACGGACGCGGTGGTCACCGCCTCGATCCTCATCCTCGCCGCCAATTTCGTCATGACCTCCCTCTTCTTCCGCTGAGCCATGGCCGAGAGCACGCCGCCCGCGAAAATCGAGCTGCGCGAGGTTCGCAAGAGCTTCGGCCCGAAGGTCGTGCTCGACGGCATCAACCTCACGGTCGCGCCGGGCGAGAGCCTCGTCATCATCGGCGGGTCGGGTACCGGCAAGTCGGTGATGCTGAAATGCATCCTGGGGCTGCTCCGGCCCGACAGCGGCAAGATCAGCGTCGACGGCGAGGACGTAACGCGCCTCACTGGCCGGGCGCGGGAAAAGGCGAACCGGCATTTCGGGATGCTCTTCCAGGGCGGCGCTCTGTTCGATTCCCTGCCCGTCTGGGAGAACGTCGCTTTCGGGCTGACGCATGGGCGCGGCATGGCGCGGCGGGAGGCGAAGGGCATCGCGATCGAAAAGCTGGCGGCCGTCGGCCTCAACAAGGACGTGGGCGAGCTGCGCCCCTCCGAACTCTCGGGCGGCATGCAAAAGCGCGTGGGCCTTGCGCGCGCCATCGCGGCCGACCCGGACATCATCTTCTTCGATGAGCCAACGACGGGGCTCGACCCCATCATGGCGGACGTCATCAACGACCTCATCGTCAAGACCGTCAAAATGGTGGGCGCCACCGCCGTCTCGATCACGCACGACATGATCAGCGCGCGCAAGATCGCGGACCGGGTCGCGATGATCCACAAAGGCAAGATCATCTGGGACGGTGCTGCCAAGGACATCGATTCGAGCGGCAATCCTTACGTCGATCAATTCGTCCACGGGCGCGCGGACGGACCCATCCAGATGGAAGTGCGGCGCTGAGAGGCGCTTGACGCTTCCGTCCAGCGGGCCCAACTGTGCCTGCCATGGCGCGCTCCCCCACACACTATGTCTGCCAAGCCTGCGGCACGGTCGCGGCCAAATGGGCCGGCAAGTGCGAAGGCTGCGGGGAATGGAACACGCTCGTCGAGGAAGCCTCGGGGCTCGCCGCCGGGCCGCGCGGCCAGCGCGCGCCGTCGCGGGCGCGCAGCGCGATCGCGCTCGAGCCGCTCGACGGGGATTCTGAGGACGCGCCGCGCCTTGCGACCGGCATGGCCGAGTTCGACCGGGTGACGGGCGGCGGACTGGTGCCGGGATCGGCGCTCCTCGTCGGCGGGGACCCCGGCATCGGCAAATCGACCGTGCTGCTGCAGGCGGTCGCCGCGCTCGCGGGGCAAGGCGCGCCCGTCGCCTATCTCTCGGGCGAGGAAGCGATCGCGCAGGTGCGCCTGCGCGCGCGGCGGCTGGGCCTTGGCACCGCGCCCGTCCAGCTCGCCGCCGAGACGCATCTGGAGGCGATCCTTGCAACGCTCGACAAGGCGGGGCCGTTCTCGGCCGTCGTCATCGATTCCATCCAGACGCTCTGGTCTGAGGCGATCGAGTCCGCGCCCGGGACCGTCTCCCAGGTGCGCGCGGTTGCGCAGGACCTCGTCAAATTCGCCAAGAAGCGCGACACCGCCGTGATCCTTGTCGGGCACGTGACGAAAGACGGCCAGATCGCGGGGCCCCGCGTCGTCGAGCACATGGTCGATGCCGTGCTCTATTTCGAGGGCGAGCGCGGCCATCATTTCCGCATCCTGCGGACGGTGAAAAACCGCTTCGGCCCGACGGATGAAATCGGCGTCTTCGAGATGACCGACAAGGGCTTGAAGGAAGTGGCCAATCCCTCGCTCCTCTTTCTCGGCGAACGGGGCGAGCAGGCAACGGGCACGGCGGTCTTCGCGGGCATCGAGGGGACGCGCCCGCTGCTCGTCGAGTTCCAGGCCCTGGTCGCGCCGACGAGTTATGGCAGCCCCCGCCGCGCCGTCGTCGGGTGGGATAATGCGCGGCTCGCGATGATCCTCGCGGTGCTCGAAGCGCGCTGCGGGCTTCAGTTCTCCGGCCACGACGTCTATCTGAATGTGGCGGGCGGCCTTCGGATCAGCGAGCCGGGCGCGGACCTTGCCGCCGCCGCCGCGCTCGTCTCGGCGCTCCTCGCCAAACCCTTGCCGGCCGAGACGGTGGTCTTTGGCGAGGCCGCGCTTTCGGGCGCCGTGCGCGCCGTCGCGCAGAGCGATGCGCGGCTCAAGGAAGCCGCGAAACTCGGCTTTCAACGCGCGATCATGCCCGTGAATTCGCCCTCACGTGGCGAGAGCATCACAGTGACGGGCGTTGGCAGTCTCGCCGACCTCATCGCCGCGATCGGCGAGGCGTGAGCGCGCGCGGCGTGCTAATCTGCGAATCATGGTCGAGCTGCCCATCACCATCGGTGACGTCATCATCGCCCTCGTGGTGATCGTGTCGGCCGCGCATGCGACGAGCCATGGCCTCACCGCCGAAACGCTGCGCGTCGCGGCCTGGATCGTGGCGGCCGTGGCGACCGCGCGGTTCTTCCCCGTGTTCCGGCCAGTCGCAGAAGCCAACCTTCAGCCGGCGTGGCTCGCGACGACCGTGGGCGTGCTCGCGCTTTTCCTCATCGTCCTCATCCCGCTCTCGTTCATCACCTACCGGATCTCCTCGAGCGTCGTGACCGGACGGGTGAGTTCGCTCGACCGCTCGCTCGGCTTTTTCTTCGGCGTCGCGCGGGGGCTCGTGGTGCTCGCCGTCGCGCTCATCGGCCTGACGATGCTGGTGCCGCGCGATCAACATCCCGTGTGGTTGCGCGAGGCGCGGCTCCTCCCCCTCGTTCAGGCGACCGGCAACGTGCTGCTCTCGGTCGTCCCGGAAAAGGACAGGCCGCTCTCGGAAACGAGCCTGGCGGGCACCAGAGGGTCCGGTTCCTCGGAGCGGCCCAGCCGGCCGGAAGAGACACCGCGTTACAACGAACGTGACAGGGACGCACTCGATGCGCTTATTGACCGCTCGAATTAGGTCCGGGTTTGGGCTAAATCCTGCGCCATGATCAGCGGTCATCCCTTCGACGACGACAAATTGCGCGAAGAGTGCGGGGTCTTCGGCGTCTTCGGGCGCGAGGACGCGGGCGCGTTGACCATTCTCGGCCTCCATGCGCTTCAGCATCGCGGCGAGGAAGGCGTGGGCGTTGCCTCCTATAACGGCACGTTCCATCACGCGCGGCATGTGGGGCTCGTCGGCGATGCGTTCGACGAAACGCAGCCCAAGCCCAACCTTCCCGGCCGGTCGGCCATCGGCCATGTGCGCTATTCGACGACCGGGGGTTCGCTCGCGGCGAACGTTCAGCCGATGTACGCCGACCTCGCGGGCGGCGGCGTCGCGCTCGCCCATAACGGCAATCTCACCAATGCGCGCAGCCTCAAACGCGACCTCGTCACGCGCGGCGCGATCTTCCAGTCGACCAGCGACACGGAGGTCATCCTCCATCTGATGGCGACCTCGCGCCTGCGCGGCACGGCGGACCGGATCATCGATGCGCTCCGCCAGGTCGAGGGCGCGTTCTCGCTCGTCGCGCTGACGACAAAGAAGCTGATCGGCGTGCGCGACCCGTTGGGCGTGCGGCCGCTCGTGCTCGGGCGGATCGGCGATGGCTGGGTGTTTTCATCGGAGACCTGCGGGCTCGACATCATCGGGGCGACGTTCGTGCGCGACGTCGAGCCGGGCGAGATGGTCATCATCAACGACCAGGGGCTGATGAGCCTTCGACCGTTCAACGCGGTGCCACCGCGCTTCTGCATCTTCGAGTACGTCTATTTCGCGCGGCCGGATTCCATGGTCGAGGGGCGCAACGTCTATGAGGTGCGCAAGCAGATCGGCCGCGAACTCGCGCGCGAGCACGCGGTCGCCGCCGACATGGTGATCCCGATCCCCGATTCCGGCGTTCCGGCCGCCATCGGCTATGCGTCGGGCAGTGGCATCGATTTCGAGCTCGGCATCATCCGCAACCATTATGTCGGGCGGACCTTCATTCAGCCGACGCAGGAAATCCGCGACATCGGCGTCAAGCTGAAGCACAACACGAACCGCGCGCAAATCGCGGGCAAGCGGGTGGTGCTGGTCGATGATTCCATCGTGCGCGGCACGACCTCGCGCAAGATCATCCAGATGGTGCGCGACGCGGGCGCGACAGAAGTCCATATGCGGATCGCGAGCCCGCCGACGATGAACCCGTGCTTCTACGGCGTCGACACGCCAAGGCGCGAGAACCTGATGGCCGCGAACATGATGGTCGAGGCAATGCGCCAGAAGATCAACGCGGATTCGCTCGGCTTCATTTCCATCGACGGGCTCTACCGCGCGGTCGGCGAGGCCAAGCGCGATACGGAGCTGCCGCAATTCTGCGATGCCTGCTTCACGGGCGACTATCCGACAATCCTCACTGACGAGCTCAACGACCAGAAGTCGGAGCAGCTTCCGCTGCTCTCGGTCGAGGACAGTTCCGACGACCTGCCCAACGCGGCCGCATGAGCGGCGCCCTTGCGGGACGGGTCGTCGTCGTCACCGGCGCCTCGCGCGGCATCGGGCGGGCGGCCGCGATGGCCATCGGCGCGGAGGGCGGGCATGTTATCGCCATCGCGCGAACAACCGGGGCCCTCGAAGAACTCGACGACGCGCTGCGCGCGCAAGGGAGCGAGGGCGCGACGCTCGTGCCGGTCGATCTTTCCGATAGTCCGGCGATCGACCGCCTGGGCGCGGCGATCGCGGAGCGTTGGGGCCGGCTCGACGGGCTCGTCGGCGCGGCGGGCTCGCTCGGGCTTCTGACGCCCCTCGCCCATCTCGACCCCAAGACGTTCGACGAGGTGATGGGCATCAATGTGACGGCGAATTGGCGCCTCATCCGCTCGCTCGATCCGCTGCTGCGCGCCGCGCCCGCGGGCCGCGCCGTGTTCGTCACGTCCGGCGCGGCGCAATCCTGCAAGCCGTTCTGGGGCGCCTATAGCGTTTCGAAGGCCGCGCTCGACGCGCTCGTTAAAACCTACGCGGCCGAGATCGCGGCGACGCGGGCGCGCGCCAATCTCTTCAGCCCCGGCGCGACGCGGACCGTGATGCGCGCCAAGGCCATGCCGGGCGAGGATCCCTCCAGCCTGCCGACGCCCGAGACGGTCGCCGCCGCGCTGGTGCCGCTGCTCTTTGAAAGCGAGACGCGGAACGGCGAGACGATCCGCTTCAGCCGGCCGTCTTGAAGGCGATCTCGCCCGCCTCGTAGGCCGTCATCGCGGCGATCCCCTCATCGCGCACGAGCAAATCGAGGAAGAGGTTGCGCTCCAACCGGCGCCCCTCCTCGTAGGGGAGCGCGCGCGCGGCGTTCGCGAGGCGCTTGATATGGGCGAGCGCGCGGGGATCGCGGCGCATGTAGAGCGCGGCCCGCTCCCGCGCGGCGGCGAGCACGTCGCCCTCCACCAGTTCCGTCACGATTCCGAGCGCGGCGGCGCGCGCGGGCGTCACCGGATCGGCGCGCCACATATGATCAAGCGCGCGGTCGAAGGGGATCGTGCGCGGCAGCATCTGCGTGCCGCCGCCGCCGGGGAGGATCGCGATCCCCGCCTCGGGCAGGCCGATGCGATACTCACCGGGCGCGGCGAGGCGCACATCGCAATGAAGCGCGAACTCAAGGCCCCCGCCCATGCAATCGCCGTTGATCGCCGCGATCGCGGGCTTGGGCATCGCGCGCACATTGGCCAGCACTTGATCGAAGGCGCCGGGATTGAAGGGGTCGGACTCCCCGGGCTTCACGCCGGCGGCGCGCGCCTGCTCGCCCATGACGATGAGTTCGGCCACCGAATAATGCGTGATGAAGACGCCTGGAATGCCGCCGGTGAAGATCACCGCGCGAACTTTGTCATCGGCGCCGAGGCTCGCGATCTCGCCGGCGAGCTCCTCGCACATCGGGTTGGTCATGAATTTGATGCCGCCCGTGCACAGGCGAACGACGGCGACCGCGCCCTCGCGGCGCGTTTCGATATGCTTCATGGCGATCTCCCTATTCTTTTTCCGCGTACGGGTTCTTCGAGGCCTTCAGCGTGATCCGGATCGGCACGCCTGCCAAGGCGAAGCTGTCGCGCAGGCCGTTCGTCAAGAACCGCAGATAGCTCTCGGGCAGGCTGTCGAGCTGATTGCCGAAGAGCGCAAAGGTCGGCGGGCGGGCCTTGGCCTGCGTCATATAACGCAGCTTGATGCGCCGGCCGCGCACGGCGGGCGGCGGGTTCTTCTCCAGCATCGCGGCGAGGAAGCGGTTGAGCGCGGCGGTCGGCACGCGCGTCGCCCAGGTTTCGTGCGCAGTCAGGATCGCGCGCATCAACCGGTCGAGGCCCGTGGGCGTCAGACCCGACACCGTGACGAGCGGGGCGCCGCGCAGCTGCGGCAAGGCCTCGGTCGCGAGGCGCTCCAGCGCCTTGCGGCGGGCCTGCGGGCTTTCGACGAGATCCCATTTCGTGATCGCGAAGACGACCGCGCGGCCCTCGCGCGCGATGAGGTCCGCGATCGCAAGGTCCTGCTGCTCGAAAGCGTTCGCCTCGTCCATCGTGAGGATGACGACCTCACCGAACCGCACGGCACGCAGCGCATCAGCGACCGCGAGTTTCTCCACCTTCTCGCTGACGCGCGCCTTTCGCCGGAGGCCGGCCGTATCGAAAATCCGGAACGCGCGGCCCTCCCAGTCGAGCGTGACGGCGATGGCATCGCGCGTCGTGCCGGCAACGCCGCTCGTGACGAGCCGTTCTTCGCCGAGGAGCGCGTTGATGAGCGTCGATTTGCCCGCGTTCGGCCGGCCGACAAAGGCGATCTGGATCGGGCGGGCGGCGTCCTCCTCGCCCTCCCCGGCCGCGCTCTCCTTTTCTTCCACGAGATCGTGCAGCGCGCGGTAGAGATCATCGAGGCCGATCCCGTGCTCGGCCGAGAGCTCGATCGGCTCGCCGAAACCGAGCGCGTGCGCCTCCGCCGCGCCCGCCATCGCGGCCGTGCCCTCGCATTTGTTCGCCGCGACAATGACGCGCCCGCCGCCCCGGCGCAGGCGCTGCGCGATCTCGCGGTCATAGGGCGTCACGCCCGCGCGCGCATCGATGAGAAAAAGGCAGAGACCCGCGCTCGCGATCGCGCGGTCGGTCTGGGCCTGGATCTGCTCGGGCAGCTCCTCGCCCTTCGCGTCGTCGAGGCCGGCGGTATCGATCACGCGGAAGACGAGATCGCCCAGCCGCGCCTCGCCCTCGCGGCGGTCGCGCGTGACGCCGGGCGCATCGTCGACGAGCGCGAGCCGCTTGCCGACGAGGCGGTTGAAGAGCGTCGATTTGCCGACATTCGGCCGGCCGATGATCGCGACGCTGAGGGTCATGACACGCTAGCGCAGCGCGATCAGCTCGGCGGCGTCGGTCAGGACGTAGACCGTCTCGTTCGCGACAATCGGCGCGATATAGACGCCGTCGGGAATGCCGATGCGGCCGAGAATGTCGCCGGTATAGGGCGAGACCGAGATCATCTCGCCGTTCGAGCTCGCGAGCAGCAGGCGATCGGAGGCGAGAACGGGGCCGCTCCAATTGATCGGGCCTTCCTTGTCTTCCTCGTCCTCAAAGCGCGCGAGCTGCGTCGCGAAGCGGATGCGCCCGTCCTTGCGCGCGATGCAGAAGAGAATGGCTTCGCTCGAGACTACGTAGACGTAGTCGCCCGCCACCCAGGGCGTCTGGATGCCGCCAATGTCGCGCGTCCAGACGCGCTGGCCGGAGCGCACGTCGATCGCGACAAGGCTGCCGGCGTGCGAGACCGCGATCACGAGGCCGCGGTCGATGACGGGGCGGCCCGCGATATCGGACAGACCCGAGAGCGAGTTGAGGCGGCTCGCGCGCGAGAGGGAGTCCGTCCAGACCTGCCGCCCGTTCGGCACGCGCAGCCCGAAGAGCTCGCCCGAAGTATACGGCACGACCACGAGATCGCCCGCGATCGCCACGCTCGGCGAGGCGAGCACGCCCGCACTTTCCGCGATGCCGCGATGATCCCACAGCAAGCGGCCGTCATCGGCCGCGAGCACAAGGAGCTGGTTTTCCTGCGTGATGATGAAGACGCGACCGCCATTGACCGCCGGCGCCGCGCGGAAGGGAACGGGCGCCTGATGCCGCCAGAGTTCGCTCCCCGTCTTGGCGTCGAGCGCGACGATGAAGCCGAAACCGGTCGAGACGAACAGCCGGCCGTCCTCATCCGCAAGGCCGCCGCCGAAGCCGACTTCGGAGTCCTCGTCTTCCGGCGTCAGATCCAGTTCCCAACGCACCGCGCCCGTCTCGGCATCGAGGGCGCGCACCTGCGCGGCCGCATCGAGCGTGAAGATCACGCCTTCGGCGACGATCGGCGAGGCAACGAGGCGCGCGTCGCTGGAGGAGCCTTCGCCAATCGAGCGCTCCCAGATCTCGTTGAGGGGGCCGGAGGCTTCGAGATGATGGAGCACGTTGTCCGGGTTGCCGCCGGGCTGGCTCCAGCTCGCGTTCCGCACGGGCTGGGGCAGCACGATCTGCTCGGCCTCGGTCGAGGTGTCAACGGCGAGGCGGTTGCTCTCGGAGAGGATCGCGATGCGGTCGCCCTGGATGCGGTCGCCCTTGGGCGCGGAAAAGAGGTCTCCCGTCGTGTCGCAGGCCGAAAGCACTCCGGCCAGGGTGAGCCCGAGCGAGAGACGCAGGGCCAGTTTTCGCGTGGGGGTCATGCGGGCCTCTTGAATGCCGTCAGGGCGCGGGGTCGCTGGGCGGAGGGGTCGGCGTCTCGGTGATCTCCGGCGCGGCGGGCGCCGGTTCCGGATCGGGTTCGCCCGCCGGCGCGGCCGGGAGCGGCGCGAGGCGCGTCAGCATCTGTTCGGCCCGCTCGCGCACGCCGCCGGGCGCCTGCAGATCGCCGGCGAGCGCGCTGTAGCGCTCGCGCGCCGCCGCCTCGTCCTTCGCGCGGAAGGCGGCGTAGGCGGCCAGTTCCTGCGCCAGGAAGCGCCAGGCGCTTTCGGGCTCGAGCAGCGGGGCCAGGCGCGCCTCCAGCGCTTCGCGCGAGACGATGTCGGCGGCGAGCAGCGCCGCGCGGTAGCGCGCGGCATCGCCGAGCATCGGATCGGGATCGGAGGCGACAACCTCGTCGTAGAGCGCGATCGCGGCCTCGCGGTTTTCGGACGCCTTCAGCGCGGCCAGGCGCAACTTGGCGAGCGCGGCAATCCCTGCGGGCGAATCGGCGATCACGCTCTCGAGCGCCCCCGGCACCACGGCGCCCGCCTCTGGCGCGACGGCATCCGAAAGCGCCCGGGTCGCGGCCGCGCGCTCGCCCTCGTCATAGGTGCGCCAGCCGAGATAGGCGATGATCCCCACCACCAGCACGGCCGCCGCGACGGTCAGCGGGGTGCCGTAACGCTGCCAGATCTTCCCGATCTGCTGACGGCGGATGTCTTCTTCAATTTCGCGGAAGATATCGGTCACGGGCGGGGTCTTACTGGCGCGGGCGCGGCCGGCGCATCGGAGCCAAGGTCAGGCGAAGGGGCGGCACGCTAGCGCCCTTGCGCGCAATGGGCAAATGACAAGCGATCAAGGGCCTACTCCGCCGCCTTCTTCATCGCATAGGTGTGGGCCTCGGTCGGGAAGCGCCGGCCCTTCACGTCATCCACATAGGCGCGCACGGCCTCAGAGATCTGCGGACCCAGATTGGCGAAGGCCTTGACGAATTTCGGCGGCGCGGGATTGAGGCCCAGCATGTCTTCCATCACGAGGATCTGCCCATCGCAGCGCGGCGAGGCGCCGATGCCGATGGTCGGGATCGCGATCTCGGCGGTGATCTCGGCAGCGAGCGGCTCGGCCATGCCCTCGAGCACGACGGCGAAGGCACCCGCGTCCGCGACGGCCTTGGCATCGGCCTTCAGCGCCGGCCATTCCTCGCGCGTGCGGCCCTGCGTGCGGAAGCCGCCCATCACCTGCACCGATTGCGGCGTCAAACCGATATGGCTCATCACCGGAATGCCGCGCTCGCCCAGATAGCGGATCGTCTCGGCCATGCGCGTGCCGCCCTCGAGCTTGACCGCCGTGCAGCCCGTTTCCTGCATCACGCGCGCGGCGTTGCGGAAGGCGATCGCGGGGCTTTCCTCATAGGAGCCGAACGGCATGTCGACCACGACCACCGCCTCGCGCGAGCCGCGCATGACCGCCTTGCCGTGCAGGATCATCAGATCGAGCGAGACGCCGAGCGTGTTCTCCATGCCGTGCATGACCATGCCCAGCGAATCCCCCACCAGCATCAGGTCGAGCAGCGGGTCCAACAACCGGGCCGTGTGCGCGTGATAACAGGTGAGACACGCAATCGGCTCCCCGCCCTTGCGGGCGCGGATCTGGGGGATCGTCTTGCGGGTTGCCGCTACGCTGATCGACATCGACTTCTCCTTTGGGCCCGGCCGGGCGCGCGGCCGTTCCGCGCACGGGTAGCAGAGCAACAGTGCCGCAAAAAGAGGCTCATAAACCTGTCACACTCTTGTTTGGCCCCGCCGCGATACCTAGGGTAATTGGTCAAGACGGGACGCGAGTCCATGTCTCTTACGGTTTCACCCCGACTCGGGCACGATAGCCCGGCGACGTGGTTAACAAGGCGGCTTTCACCATGCGGCGGCTTGGGCGTCTCACGCGGACGGTACTGATCGGCGGGCTTGTCAGCCTCGCCGCGCCGGCGTTCGCCGCGAGCGAGCAAGAACAGTGGTTCTCCGGCCAGCCGGAAGCCGACACTTTTGTGCTGCCGCACACCGTCACCTCCGCCAGCATCTGGACGGTCGGATCGAACATCGACACCGGCGACATGGGAACGTTCTGGGTTGGCTCGACGATCAGCCTCGCGGACCCGCAGAGCGGCTTCGGCGGGCAGCGGCCGGGCGATCTGGACGGCAGCGACCGGTTCGCCGGCGCGCTAATGACGAACGCGATCGTCGCGACCGATGTGTGGGGCATCGTTCCCTATGCCGGCGTCGGCATGGGCACGACGCGGCAAGCCGCGCCCCTGTCGCTCTCGACGGGAGATCGGGCGGATTCCTTCTCCTATCAAGGGGTTGCGGGACTTTCCTACAGTCTTACGTCCTATCTCTCGACGGGCGTCGAGTACCGCTATTTCTCGACCGAGGACAAGTCGGTCGCGCCGGGCCTGCAGGACGTGCAGCCCACGCAGTCTCACAATGTGATGCTGAAAATCGAACTCGGCTTCTAAGCGGGCCGACTACCTGAACAATTGAGAGTCCACGTGCGCCTCACGCGGCGGGCGGGCGCTTCGCGTGGCGCAGGTGGCCGGTCTTCACGTAGAGCTCCGCGCCCTCTTCGCCGGCCGTCAGGGGCGCGGTCTCGCCATGCGGCAGGCGCAGCCAGTCATGCCGGCCGAAGCGCTCGCCGCTTTCCTCGACCGTGCCGTTCAGCACGAAGATCTCCGCGCCACCGTCGCGCTCGATCGCGGCCGTGGTGCCGGGCTGCCAGAACTCGCGGCGGACGGTCTCGACCGCATCGCGGTAGAGGGGCGTCACCGCCACCCCCGGGCGCAGCGGATCGGGGATCGCCTCCATCCGGTCCATCGCGAGGCGGATATGGGCGCGGTCGGTGGGATCGAACTGCCAGAGCTTGACGAAGATCACGCAGCCCGGGCCCGAGCGCGGCGTGTGCGAGGAGCCCGGCGGGTTGCGGATATAGGAGCCGGCCGGGAAATCGCCGTGCTCGTCCTGAAAGACGCCTTCCAGCACGATGAATTGCTCGCCGCCACCATGCACGTGCGGGGCGAAGGCGCTGCCGGGATCGTAGCGCACGATGGAGGTGGCGCGCGCGACCTCATCGCCCAGGCGATCGAGCATGCGGCGCGCGACGCCCTTAATCGGGGATTGGCGCCAGGGGATTTCGTTGCTGTGGAGCGCGGCGCGGCGCGCGAAATCGGCGTTCACATCCATGGGTTGGATCATGCAGGCGGCGGGCGCCTAAGCATCTCACGATCGCGCGAGGCGGGCCAGCCCGATCAGAGCTTTTCCCCCGCATAGGGCGTGAAGCGGGGCGCGCGGCGCTCGAGGAACGACAGCGCGCCCTCGGCCGCGTCGGGGTGCTTCAGCGCCACCGCCATCTGGCGCGCGGCGTCGAGCGCCGCCTCCTCGAACGGGCGCTCGAGGTCGCGGTAGACTTGCGCCTTCATCGCGGCCAGCATGCGCGGCGCGACGGTTGCCGCCATGTCGGCGACATAGGCCTCGACCAAGCCAAGAAGCTCCGCCTGCGGCGCGACGCGGTCCGCAAGGCCCAGGCGATAGGCCTCCGCCCCGTCGATCTTGCGCGAACTCCAGAGCACATCGAGCGCGCGGGAGAGCCCGATCACGCGCGGCACCAGCCAGCTCGTGCCGTGCTCGGCGATGAGGGCGCGGCGCGAGAAAACGGTCGTGATGTTCGCCTCCTCCGCCATGAAGCGAAGGTCGCACATCATCGCGAGCACGAAGCCGCCGCCGGCGGTCACGCCATTGATGGCGCCGATCACCGGTTTCATGATCTTGGGCAAGAACCCGAAGAGCGGCGGGCCCGGGCGGTCGGCCGGCGCGCCCTTCTGCGACGGTGGGCCGGAGCGCGCGGATTCCTGCAGCAGCTCCATGTCGATGCCCGCGCAAAAGCCGCGCCCGGTGCCCGTGATGCAGATGGCGATCACCTCCGGGTCGCGCTCGGCCTGACGGGCATAACGCTCGATCGCGGCGATCATGCCGAGCGTGATGGCGTTCAGCGCTTCGGGCCGCTCCAGGCGGATGAGCGCGAGCTTTCCCTTCTTCGTGTAGCTGACCGGTGCCTCGCTCATGGCGTTTCCTTCCTCCTTATGCCGCCCCTTTCGCAGAAGGGGCTTTGGCCCTAAAGCTACGTCCCCCATTCTCCGGCGCCAAGGGAGCGTTCGCCATGACGGCCAAGATCGACAAGCGCGCGGCGATCGCCGCCTATAAGGAAAAGAAGACGCGCGCGGGGATCTATGCGGTGCGGTGCGCGGCGAGCGGCGAAGTGTGGGTTGGTGCCTCGCCGACGCTCGATGCGGTGGAGAACCGGATGTGGTTCGAGCTAAAGATGGGCGAGCGGAGCAACCCCAGCCTGCTGGCGGCTTATCAGGCGCATGGGCGCGAGGGGCTGGCCTATGAGGAACTCGAAGTCCTCAAGCCCGAGGAGGACGCGTATCTCCGCCGCGCGCAGCTCAAGGACCGCGCGGCGCATTGGTGCGCGGCGCTCTCCGCGAAGGCCCTGCTCTAGGCGTCAGCCGCGAAACGCCTCGACCGCGACGGCCGTGTTCATGAAGTCGCGGAAGCGCGACCAGCGGCCGTCCTTCAGCGTGATCACGTGCACGAAATCGGATTCGATCGTGCGCCCGGTCGCCTTCGCCGTCAGCCGCAAATGCCCGGTGACGATCACCTTGTCGCGCTCGGCGATGAATTCCTGCGGCTCGAAGACGTGCACGTCGACGGAGGCGAGCACCGTTTCGAAGAAGCGGCGCGCCTCCTCCTTGCCGTCATAGAAGCCGGCATAGGGAATGACGGAGGGGCCGTAGAACTCGATCCGGATGCTCTCGTCGAGATGGCGCAGGATCGCGGGGATGTCGCCCGCGCCGAACGCGGTGAAGAGGGCCTTCGTCGTTTCGATATTGATGCCCGTGCTCATGCCGCGCGCTCCTTGCCGGGGCGGCGCAGCACCAAGGGGAGATGATCGAAGCCGTGATTGAGAAGGCTCGCGGTCTGGCTGACCGGGGCCGCGGTGCCCGGCGCGATGCCCTCAAAGTTCGTCAGCACCTCCTCGATCACCGCGCGCGCCTCCAGCCGCGCCAGGGGCGCGCCGAGGCAGCGATGGATGCCGAGCCCGAACGACAATTGCTTGTTGAGGTTCGGGCGGTCGAGATCGAAATTGCGCGGATTGGGAAAGACATCCGGGTCGTGATTGGCGGCGCCGAAGAAGATCGCCACCCAATCGCCCGCCTTGATCGCGCGGCCAGCGATCGTCATGTCCTCGCTCGCCACGCGGAAGAGCCGCTGCGGCGGGCCCATGAGGCGGAGCGTTTCGTCCATGAAGGGCTCGATCAGCGCGCGATCGGCCGCAAGGCGCTGGCGCACGTCCGGCAGGATCGAGAGCGCGCGAAGCGCGTTGCCGATGAGATAGGTCGTCGTCTCGGCGCCCGCGACCACCAGCGTCACGCAGAAGCGGATCACCTCATCGAGGCTGAGGCGCTGACCCTCGATCTCGGCGGTAAGGAGCGCGGTCATCAGAGTGTCGGGCAAGGGCTTGCCCTCGGTCCGCGCCTTGTCGAGCGCCGTCACCGTCTCGACGAAATAGCCGAAGACCTCCGCGTTGCTGGCGGTGCGCTCGGCGGGCGACAAATCGGCGGAGAGCATGAAGGCGTTCGCCCAGCGCTTGAAGCGCACGAAATCGCCCTGCGGCAGACCCAGAAGATGGATCATCACGCGCGCGGGGATGACGCCGGCGATTCTCTCGATGCCGTCGATCTCGCCATCGGGAAGGCCCGCGAAGGTTTCGGCGACGATTTGGCGCGTCCAGGGCTCCAGCTGCGCGACGCGCGCAGGCGAGAACGCCATCGCGATCAGCTTGCGCAGCGCGTCGTGCTCGGGATTGTCGTGATTGACGAGCATGAGCGTCGGCGCGCTCGATTGTTCCTGCAGCGGATCGCGCGAGGAGAGCCCGCGGTGATCGCGCGCGGCGGCCGCGACATCGTTATAGCTCAGCAGCACCCACGCCTCGACCGGCGCGTCCTCGCCCGGCACCGTGCCCGGGGGATAGTCGCGATAGCCGAAGAGCGGGCCCAGCGGGCGCAGGCGGTCATAGACCGGATAGGGATCGGCGATCGTCTCGGGCGTCGGCAGCGCGGCAAGGAGCGCCGCCGCCTCCTTGCCCCTGGGGTCGATCGCGCCCGCGTTCGTGTGCTCCGCCATCCCTTCTGTCCTCCCGCGTTCCGATTCTTCTTTTCGTGAACTGTTTCTTTTGTAAATTGTTCAGGCCTGGACGGCAAGTCCGGAATCGGGCGCTATCGGAGGCCAAGGGACGGGGGTCTGGCGCGGCGTCATGGCGGGCAAGACAATGGTCAAACGCGGCACGACAGGCGGCGCGGCGCCGGCCGATGCGGCCTATCAGTTCCTCGAGCTCTATTACCCGATCCACTACAAGGCCGGGATCAAGGTGGAGGACGCGATGCGCGGCGGGGCGCTGGGGCGCCACCAGGTCGCGATCCTCTGGCTCATCCATTCCGAGGGCGAGGGCGGCAAACAGATGCGCCGCAAGGACATCGAGCGCGCGCTCGCCGCGTGGTTCGAAATCTCGGGCGCGGCGATCACCAAGGCGCTGCGCGGCATGACGCAGCCGCCCAAGGATCTCGTCACGCTCACGGAGGATCCCGCATCGGGCCGGGAGAAGCTCGTCACCCTCACGAAGAACGGCGAGCGGCAGATGGCCAAGATGATCGGCCAGGGCACCGCCTATGTGCAGCGGATCATCGATCCGATGACGGCGGAGGAAATCGCGCGCGGGCTCCATTTCTTCCGGCGGATCGAGGCGATCGTCGCCAAGCTCCGCTAGGCGCACCCTCCCCCATTTGCCCGCGGACGGGCGCGGCGCGATACTTCCCCCAACAAACACGGGAGGGACAGACCATGCTCACATGGCGGATCGGCGATGTGACGATCAAGCGGATCGTCGAGTTGGAGGCGACGGGCGGCTCGGCGTTCATTCTGCCGGAGGCGACGCCCGACCTCGCCAAGAGCATTTCCTGGCTCTTTCCCCATTTCGCGGACGCGACGGGGAACCTCAAGATGAGCGTGCACGCGCTTCTGATCGAGACGCCGACGATCCGCCTCATCGTGGATACCTGCATCGGCAACGACAAGCAGCGCGACATTCCCAACTGGTCGAACCTGCAGACGCGGTTCCTCGACGAAATCACGGCGGCGGGCTTTCCGCGCGAGAGCATCGATGTCGTGCTCTGCACGCATCTCCATGTCGATCACGTGGGCTGGAACACGATGCTGGTGGAGGGCAAGTGGACGCCCACCTTCCCGAACGCGCGGTATCTCATCGGCCGCGACGAATTCGAGTATTGGCGCAAGGAAGAAGAGCAGCTCGGCAACCCGGCGACCTCGCCCTTCGGCGATAGCGTCAAACCCGTGTTCGACGCGGGGCTCGTCGAGCTCGTCACGACCACGCACCGCGTCTCCGATGAAATCTCGCTCGAGCCGACGCTCGGCCACACGCCCGGCCATGTGAGCGTGCGGATCCGCTCGAAGGGCGAACAGGCGCTCATCACGGGCGATTTCATGCATCACCCGTGTCAGATCGCGAAGCCCGACATGTCGTCCGCCGTCGATTTCGACCCGAAGGCGGCGGCGGCGACCAGGCGGCGGATGTTCGAAAGTCTCGCCGGCGACGGCACGCTCGTGATCGGTACGCATTTCGCCGCGCCCACGGCCGGGCGGATCGTGCCGGACGGCGCCGTCTGGCGGTTCGCGGTCTAAGAGCGTCCTCATCCTGAGGAGCCCTTTCGCCCCACCCTTCGAGGGCCGCTCCGCGGCCGCCTCAGAATGAGGCGAAAGGGCGTCTCGAAGGATGGGAATTCGGCTGCATCGCCGGCCGGCGGTTCGCGGTCTAGGCGAAAAGCGCGGCGTAACGCTCCGGCGAGAAACCGATCTCAAGGCTCGCGCCCCTCTCCAGCACCGGGCGCTTGATCATCGAGGGGGTCTCGCGCATCAGGCGGATGGCTTTGGCCTCCGTCAGGCCCTCCTTCGCCGCATCGGGGAGCGCGCGGAAGGAGCGGCCGGCGCGGTTCAGCACCTTTTCCCAGCCGGCCGCCTTGCACCAGCGCTCGAGCGCGGCCGCGCTCACGCCCTCGCGCTTATAGTCGTGGAAGGTGTAAGGGATGCCCCTCCCCGCCAGCCAGGCAAAGGCGCGTCTCATCGTGTCGCAGTTCTTGATGCCGTAGAGCGTGACCGCCATCGCCATCACGCATAGCCGAGCGCGCGGAGCACCATCGTCTGGTCGAAATAGGGCCGCTCGCAGATGATTTTATCGCCGCCCTCCGGGAACTCGAAGCTGCCGGCCATCCGTACGCGGAACGATTTGCCCGTCGGCTCGATCGTGCCCGTGGGGGTGCGGAGCGGACCCAGATGCGTGCCCGTCAGCCAGAATTCGACCAGCACCGTGTTGCCGGCATGGGCGATCGCGATGATCTCGTTGCCCTGATCGGGGAAGGGCGTGCGCGAGGCCGCGAAATAGCCGCGCACTTGCTCCTCGCCGTCGAACACCTGGCCGCCGCCATACATCTCGTAGCGCGGATGCTCGAACGTCGCGATCACCGCGTCCCAGTCGCACACGCATTCCAGCGCCATGTGATCGCGCACGGTTTTCAGGCGCCGCTCGGCGAGATCGTCAGGCATGGGAAATCCTCCGGGTTCGGTGACGCGCGGGAGTGTTTCAGGCGGCGGGGGGTGGGGAAAGAGGCTCGACGCCGCGCCCCTACCCCTTCAGCACCACCGCCGTGCCGGAGAGCGTGACGGTGCCGTCGTCGTTGAGGAGGCCGCGCGCGGCGGCCGCCTTGCGGATGGCGGCAGGGTCGCTCGCCGCGACGTCGAAGGCGCGAAGGCCCTCGCCGCGATCATCCTTGAGGCCCACGAAGCGCAGCTCGCCGCCTTCGCTCAAGCCGATGCGCCAGTGATCGCCTGAGCGGGCGGCCGGAAACCCCAGCACCTCCGCCCAGCGCGCGGCCATTTTGTCGGGCGCCTCGCCCTGAAGCTCGGCGCCCACGATCGCCGTCACGCGGTCGCGCGCGATGTGCTTCTGCCATTCGGGGCCCCCCCATTCCCAGCGGTCGCGCGGCGTCATCGCGTCGATCGAGACGATCGCGCCGCCCAGATCGCGCGGGTGGAGATGCGTGAAGGCGGCACCGTTCCCATCCCATTGATCGACGATGCGCGCGCCCGCCTCGCGAACGCGCGCGCGCGCCGCCGCGAGATCGTCCGTCTGGAAGATGACCATGTAGCCGCCGTCGCCGCCGCGCTTTTCTAGCAGGCGCCCGGCGGTGGTGCCGGCCTCCTTCGGGGAGACGACTTCCAGGAACGTCATGCCGATGGGCACGACCGCGTTCTTCAGCCCGTATTTGCCGACGCCCGGATCGTCATAGGCGTAAGGAACGGCGAAGAGCGCGGCGATATCGCCCTGCGCGGCGGCAAGGTCGTGCGCGACGAGCGCGATCTGGCGAAGGCGGATCTCCATGGGGCGTTCCTCGTTTTCCCGGTCCGGGCGCCTTGCCGGCGCTCTCGCGCCAATTCGAGCAGCGCGGCGCGGTTTTGTCCATGCCGGCCGGGGGACCTACTCCCACTCGATGGTGCCGGGGGGTTTGGAGGTGATGTCGTAGACGACGCGGTTGATGCCGCGCACCTCGTTGACGATGCGCGTCGCGGCGCGGTTGAGGAATTCGTGGGTGAAGGGATAGGCCTCGGCCGTCATGCCGTCGGTCGAGGTCACGGCCCTCAGCGCACAGACGAATTCATAGGAGCGCTCATCGCCCATCACGCCCACGGTCTTCACCGGCAGGAGCACGGCGAAGGCCTGCCAGATGGCATCGTAGAGGCCGGCCGAGCGGATTTCGTCGAGATAGATCGCGTCGGCCTTCCTGAGGATCTCCAGCTTCTCGTGCGTGATCTCGCCCGGCATGCGGATCGCGAGGCCCGGGCCCGGAAACGGGTGGCGGGCGATGAAGTGCTCGGGCATGCCGAGCTCGCGGCCGAGCGCGCGCACCTCGTCCTTGAAGAGTTCGCGCAGGGGCTCGACCAGCTTCATGTTCATGCGTTCCGGCAGGCCGCCCACATTGTGGTGCGATTTGATGGTGACGCTCGGCCCGCCGGTGAACGACACGCTCTCGATAACGTCAGGGTACAGAGTCCCTTGCGCCAGGAAATCCGCGCCGCCGATCTTTTTCGCCTCCGCCTCGAAGATGTCGATGAAGGTCGCGCCGATGATCTTGCGCTTGCGCTCGGGGTCGGTCACGCCCTCGAGCTTGCCGAGGAAATCCTTTTCCGCCGCGACGTGGACGAGCGGGATGTTGTAGGTGCCGCGAAAGAGCGAGACCACCTCCTCCGCCTCGCCCGCGCGCATCATGCCGGTATCGACGAACACACACGTGAGCTGATCGCCGATCGCCTCGTGGATGAGGACGGCCGTCACCGCGCTGTCGACGCCGCCCGAGAGGCCGCAAAGCACGCGGCCCTTGCCGACCTGCGCGCGGATTTTGGCGATCTCGCGCGCGCGGAATTCGTGCATCGTCCAATCGCCTTTGCAGCCCGCGATGCGATGCGTGAAGTTCTTCAAGAGCTCCGCGCCGCGCGGCGTGTGGACGACCTCGGGGTGGAACTGGACGCCATAGAAGCGGCGCCTCTCATCGGCGATGGCGGCGAAGGGCGCGCCCTCGCTCACCGCGATGACGGTAAAGCCTTCCGGCAGCGCGACGACGCGGTCGCCATGGCTCATCCAGACGGTGTCGGCCTCGCCCTTCGGCCAGAGGCCCTCAAAGAGCGGCGAGGCCCCGGTTGCGGTGATGCGCGCGCGGCCGAATTCGCGGGTGTGGCCGCTTTCGACCGTGCCGCCCAGTTGCGCGACCATCGTCTGTTCGCCGTAGCAGATGCCGAGCACCGGCACGCCCGCCTCGAACACCGCCTGCGGCGCGCGGGGCGTGCCGCTTCCCGTGACGCTCGCGGGGCCGCCCGAGAGGATGATCGCCTTCGCCTTCAGGCGTTCGAGCGCGGGGCCCGCCGATTGGAACGGCACGATCTCGGAATAAACGCCGCTCTCGCGCACCCGCCGCGCGATGAGCTGCGTCACCTGGCTGCCGAAATCGATGATGAGGACCGTATCGCTCATGCGGTCTTTTCCATCCGTGCAAAGAAGAAACCGTCCGTCCCCGTTGCAATCGGGGAGAGCTGGAGCGCCGTGCCGCCGGCGAGCGGGAGGACCGCGCCTTCGGGCGGCGGGGCGCCGATCGCCTCTTCCCACGTCGCGGCGGCATCGGTGAGTGCGAGCGTCTTATCGCGCGTGAGCAGCGCCTCGATCTGCTGCGCGTTCTCTTCCCGAAACAGCGAGCACGTGACATAGACGAGCGCGCCGCCCGGGCGCAGCAGGCGCGCCGCGCGGTCGAGGAGCGTGCGTTGTGCCGCGACATAATGGGCGAGCCCCTCCTCGGTGAGGCGCCATTTCGCGTCCGGGCCCCGCCGCCACGCGCCCGAGCCCGAGCACGGCGCATCGACGAAAGCGAGGTGAATGGAGCCCTTCACGTCTTCAAGGTCGGGATCGCGTTTCCCCGTCGCGGGGTCCCAATCGGTGAGCGCACGGGGATGGACGTTGTGGAGGTCCGCCTTCTTCACGCGATCCGTGCCGGCTTTCAGGCGCGCCGCATCGATGTCGCAGGCGAAGATCTGGCCCTTGCCCTCCATCATCATCGCGAGCGCGAGCGTCTTGCCGCCGCCGCCCGCGCAGAGATCGAGCACCTGGCGGCCGGGTTTCGCGCCCGAGAGCAGCGCGGTCAGCTGCGATCCCTCGTCCTGGATGTCGATCGCGCCCTTGGCGAAGAGCGGCAGCGCGCGAAGGTTCGTGCCGACGAGATCCTCGTCGCGATCGACGCGCAGGCCCCAGGGGCTGAAGGGCGTCGCGCGCGCCTCGAACCCCACCTCGCCGAGCGCGCCCAGCACCTTCTCGCGCGTCGTCATGCCCGTGTTGACGCGGATGTCGAGCGGGGCTGGCTCCAGCAGCGCCGCCATCAATTCCTCCGCCTGCGGACCAAAGGCGGCCTCGAGCTTCACCGCCAGCCAGTCCGGCCAATTGCGCCGGCCGCGCCCGGCGGCCGGCGGCGCGGCGCCGGCAAGGCGGCCGCGTTCGGCCTCGCTCACGGCGGCGGCGTGATAGCGCCCTTCGCCCGTTTGCGATGCGATGTCGGAGGGCGACCAGCCGAGGCGCAGCTTCGCCGTGCCCAGCACCCAGGCGCGCGGCGTGTTCGCGCCCATGAGCGCGGCGGCATCGCCGCGATAGCGGATGGCGGCGAACAGCATCTCGCGGATCGCGGCGCGGTCCTTCGAGCCCGCATAGCGGTTGCGCACGCCCCATTCGCGCAGCGCTTTATCCGCAGGCTGAGGATGCTCGGCCAGGCGCTCGAGGATCTCGATCGCGGCCTTCAGGCGGGCGCCGGGGGTCATGACGCCGTCTCGCGGCAGCCGAGCGTTCGTGCTCCTCCCCCGTTCACGGGGGAGGTGGCCCGAAGGGCCGGTGGGGGGAAGGTCTCTGGAACTCGCCCCCTCCCCGGCTGCGCCGGACCTCCCCCGTAAACGGGGGAGGAAAGGGGAAACTCTGGAATCGTCACGGTACGGATCGCCTCAGCTTGGGTAGTTCGGCGATTCCCGGGTGATGACGACGCCGTGGGCGTGGCTCTCGCGCATGCCCGCATTGGTGATCCGAACAAACTCCGCGCGCTCCTGAAAATCCTTGATGGTGGCCGAGCCGGTGTAGCCCATCGCGGCGCGAAGCCCGCCGACGAGCTGATGAATGACCTGTCCCGCCGGGCCCTTGTAGGGCACCTGGCCCTCGACGCCCTCGGGCACGAGTTTCAGGGAATCCTTCACTTCCTGCTGGAAGTAGCGGTCGGCCGAGCCGCGCGCCATCGCGCCGATCGAGCCCATGCCGCGATAGGATTTGTAGGAGCGGCCCTGATAGAGGAAGACCTCGCCCGGGCTCTCGTCCGTGCCGGCGAGGAGCGAGCCGATCATCGCGCTCTCCGCGCCCGCCGCGATGGCCTTGGCGAGATCGCCCGAGTATTTGATGCCGCCATCCGCGATCACGGGCACGCCGCTGCGGCGCGCTTCCTCGACGCACTCCATGATGGCGGTCAGCTGCGGCACGCCGACGCCCGCGACGATGCGCGTCGTGCAGATGGAGCCCGGGCCGATGCCAATCTTGACCGCATCGGCGCCGGCCTCGATGAGGGCGCGCGCGCCCTCCTTCGTGGCGACGTTCCCCGCGATCACCTGCGTGAAGTTCGAGAGGCGCTTGATGCGCATCACGCTCTCGAGCACGCCCTTGGAATGCCCGTGCGCGGTATCGACGACCAGCACATCGACGCCCGCATCCAGCAGCGCGGCCGAGCGCTCCAGCCCCGCCTCGCCCACGGTCGTTGCCGCCGCGACGCGCAGGCGGCCTTGCGCGTCCTTGCTGGCGTTGGGGTGCAGGCGGGCCTTTTCGATGTCCTTCACCGTGATGAGGCCGATGCAGCGATAATCCTCGTCCACCACCAGCAGCTTTTCGATGCGGTGCTTGTGGAGCAGGCGCTTGGCCTCCTCGCGGTCGACGCCGTCATGCACGGTGACGAGCGCGTCCTTCGTCATGAGATTGGAGACGGGCTCGTTCTCATCGCTCGCGAAGCGCACGTCGCGGTTGGTGAGGATGCCGACGAGGCGGCCGGGCTTCGTTTCCGTGCGGCCGACGACGACGGGGATGCCGGAGATCTTGTGCCGCTCCATCAGCGAGAGCGCCTCGGCGAGGCGCGCGTCGGGCGCGATCGTCACCGGGTTCACGACCATGCCGCTTTCGAATTTCTTCACGCGGCGCACGTTCTCGGCCTGCTCCTCGGGCGTCATGTTGCGGTGGAGCACGCCGATGCCGCCGGCCTGCGCCATCGCGATGGCGAGGGCCGATTCGGTGACGGTATCCATGGCGGCGGAGATGAGCGGGATGTTGAGATCGATCGCCTTGGTCAGGCGCGTGCGTGTCTCGACATTTCCAGGCAGAACTTCGGAGGCGGCGGGTTTCAGAAGGACGTCGTCGAACGTCAGCGCTTCCGGAATATTCACGCGGTCTGCACTCCTCGGGGACCAGAGTGCACGGCGATGTAACAGGCGGGGGACGGGTTGGCAAGGGGACGCGGGGCGGCCATCCTACGCATGGAAATCCAGTCTTGCCCCTTCTTCCTCCTCCCCCGTTCACGGGGGAGGTGTCGCGGAGCGACGGCGGGGGGAGAGTCCGAGGAACGTGCCCCCTCCGGCCCTTCGGGCCACCTCCCCCGCACGCGGGGGAGGAAAGAAGGGCTTCTCACCCCAATCAGGAGTGTCATGGCCGGGCTTGTCCCGGCCATCCATCGTGCTCCGATCGACATGAGGCGCCGGGGCAGTTGAAGCATGGATGGCCGCCACCCTCCGCCTGCGCGGAGGGCAGGCAAGGGCGGCCATGACAATCGGAGAATGGTCGGCGACGCGTCTTCCTCCTCCCCCGTACACGGGGGAGGTGTCGCGGAGCGACGGCGGGGGGAGAGTCTGAGGAACGTGCCCCCTCCGGCCCTTCGGGCCACCTCCCCCGCACGCGGGGGAGGAAAGCAAGGGCTTCTCAC
>WGNU01000004.1 GCA_016124385.1 Alphaproteobacteria bacterium
ACGATCAACATGCTGCGGACCTGCGCGACGGAGCCCGCGCTCTTCTTCAACACGCCCAGCGCAGCGGAACTGCGCGCGACCTTCCAGAACATCGCCCAGGATCTCTCAAACCTCCGCGTCTCGAAATAAGAGGCGCGGCGCAACGGAAAAAGCCGCCGGCGGGAAACGCCGGCGGCCTTTTGATTGATCGCGTTGGAAGGAGCGGGCGCTACTCGCCTTCGCTGCCGCTCTCCGCGCCGGCCGTCGAGATGCCGACGCCAATCTTGTTCTCGATGTCTTCATAGAGCCCCTTGAAGTGCTCTTCGCCTGGCACCAGCAGCAATTGGCAGTTCGGGCTGCAATTGTAGCTCGACTGGGCTGCGCCGCGGTTCACCGCGACCGTGCTCCCGCCGGTCGCCGAAACGGCGACGCGGATATTCGCGATCTCAAGCCCGGCGGAATCGAGCGCGATGAAGTTTGTCACCCCATACGTGCGGCCGATGATGAACGCCGTCTGCGAGTCCCGTAGCGAAACATCCGCGATCGAGGGGTTGCCCATCACGACATTGGCGACCGGCCGGTCGAGCCGCAGGATGCGGGCCTGGTCGATCTGAACTGAAACGTCGCTCGGCATGCCGGCCTGCGACGGCGCGGCCATCGCGAGGCTCACGGCCACCGAGGCCAAGGCCAGGCTGCGAATGCGAATCATGTGGTCCTCCGCAAAGGGGAAGATGGAGGGGGCCGCCACACTGGCTGCCGGTCCCCGCGTACCTTGGCCGATCACCCGCTAAGGAAGTCTGAAAGGGAAGACTCCAATCCAGAGCGCGTGATTTCACGTGGCCTTAACGCGGCCTTGTTACGGACGTGTATCGGGAAGTTACGCGCAAGGAGTCTGAAGGATCCATGACCGCCCTCGCATCCCTCGATGACGTTCCCCTGTTCCGTGAACTCACGCCCAAGAAGCGCGAGGCCCTCTCGGCGATGTGCACGATCCGGCGCTACGCCGCCGGCGATGTCGTCGTGCCGGTGACCGCCGAAGGTGCGGTCGAAGTCGCGTTCGTGCTCGAAGGCGAGGTTCGGGTCGCGACCGCCAAGGGCGATGGCGAACTCATCGTCTTTGAAGATCTGGGTGTCGGCGACTGCTACGGCGCGCTGCATGCGATCGACCCCCGCGTCCCGCTGGGCAGCGTCATCGCGCGGACCGATTGCCGTCTGGGCATCCTTCCGGGAACAGAATTTCTTCGCGTGCTCGCGCAGAACGGTAAGGCGGCGATCGTATTGCTCCGCAGACTGACGGAGCGCCTCACCGAATTCGCCGAGCGCGCCGAGACGGCGCAAGGCGAGCGCAACTACGTACAGCGCATCTACGCCGAACTTCTCCGCCTCGCCGAACCGCCCGTCGAGGGCGAGAAAGCCGTGCGCGTGAGCGCGATGCCGCGCCACCGCGAGCTCGCCGACCGCCTGGAAACGCAAGAGGAGAACGTGACTGCCGCGATCGCGCATCTGCTGCGCGCGGGCCTCGCGCGCCGCGTTTTCCCCGGCCTTGAACTGACGGATCCCGCGCGGTTGCGCGCCCTTTGCGATCTCGCCTAAAGGCGCGATCCGGAAAACAAGTCGAGAATTAAGGATAAGTCTGAAGAAATCGGCAGATTTCCGGTCGAAAAATCTGCAAGGAAAACAATTTTTACCAAATCGTTTAAGCGAGCAGTAACACCTCACAAATAAAACTGGGGGAAGTTCACATGACGCGGTTCGTGGCACGCCGACGGTGAGCTGGTGAGTGGTATGGTGTAAAGGAGGCTTTAATGAGCCAGTTCTTCTCTCGCTTCTTCAAGGACGAGTCCGGCGCGACGGCCATCGAGTACGGCCTGATTGCGGCGGGCATTGCCGTTGCGATCATCGCGGCGGTTGACGCGCTGGGCACGGGTGTCAGCGACACCTTCACGGCCGTCGACAACGCGCTCTAAGGCGCCAACGAGCCGCTTGGCCGCTGGTTTCCTCTGGGGTGCCTCCGTTGCGTAGTTCGGGGGCGGCTGAGGAAGAGGCCGGCAGTTAAGATCAGCTTAGATAAGTAGTCGGACCGCCGAAGGGGGCCATCCTTCGGCGGTTCTTCTTTTGAAAACTTGATCTCGGGGGATGACTAAAATTGAGCTTAAGGCGCCGGTAACAGGTCTGTCCCTAAAGTGAAATCTTGGGAGGCGCGGGGAGTTTCCAATCCTGGAACGGGGCTCGCGCTCGGCTGAACCTAAGGCGACACGGACATGCTCGACGCCGCGATCCTCGCCGTCTTTCCGGCTGCCCTTCTCGTGGCGGCCTGGTCGGATGTCACGAGCTTCATCATTCCAAACGCGGTGAGCTTGACGCTGCTGGGCGCCTTCCCGCTCGCGGTGCTGCTTTTGGGCCTGCCCTCAGATGCGCTCGCCTGGCACGCGGGCCTGGGGGCACTCGTCCTCGTCATCTCGATGGTGCTCTTCGCGCTTGGCGCATTCGGCGGCGGCGATGCGAAGCTCGTCGCAGCAGCGGCGCTGTGGCTCGGCCCGGAGGCGCTCGCCTGGTTCGTGATGGTGACCGCGTTCGCGGGCGGCGCGCTCGCGATGACGCTCTTGATGTTTCGCCGGTTCCCGTTGCCCGCGTCCCTGGCGGAGCGCGCATGGGTGCTGCGTCTTCACAACGGGAAGAACGGAATCCCCTACGGATTGGCGATCGCCGTCGGCGGTATCACGGCGTTCGCGCAGACACCTTGGATCGCGCTTGCGGGTCACGGGGCGGGCTAGCGCGGCAGGATAGGCACAGGGAAGTGAGTGAGCGTTAACCGTGAATTCAGTGAATTGTGGCTCGCTGGCAGGCGAGCAAGACGCCGCGGCCCGCGTTGAGGGCTTGGAGGAGAGCAAATGAACATTGCGCGCATCGTCGTTCTCGTCGTCGCTGTCGTCGCGGCCGGTCTGGCTGCGGTTCTCGCGCGCGGATTGCTTTCGGGAGAGAATCAGCGTGAAGCGACCGCCGCGCCCGGACCCTCGGTCCCGATGACGGAGGTCCTCGTCGCTGCGAGCGAAATTCCGCTCGGCTCCAAAGTTCAGCCTGCTGATCTTCGCTGGCAGAAATGGCCGCGCGACGCTGTCGATGCCCAATTCATCACCAAAGATGGCTCGCCCAATGCGATGTTGGACGAAGCGGGCGCTATCGCGCGCGTGACGGTTCTGGCGGGCGAGCCCATCACCGCGACGAAAGTTCTTCACGCTGAAGCGGCCGGCTTCATGGCCGCCGCGCTGTCGCCCGGTAAGCGGGCCATCGCGGTCGAGATTGAACCGCACACGGGCGCGGGCGGTTTTATTCTGCCGAACGACCGTGTCGATGTGATCCTGACCGCTCAGGCACCGCGAGCAAATTCGCGCGTCACGCAATATGTGACCGCCACGATCCTCAAGAACATTCGCGTGCTTGCTATCGATCAGTCCGTCGGCGAGACGGGCGAGGACGAGAAGCCGAGCATTCTCGGCAAGACCGCCACCCTCGAATTATCACCGGCCCAGGCCGAACTCGTTTCCCAGGCCTCCGCGCAGGGCACGATTTCCCTGTCGCTCGTCAGCCTGCAGGACGGCGAGACGGTGGCCGCGACCGAGACCGAAACAGAAAAGCTGAGCAACACAAGCTCCGTCATTCAAGTGATCCGCTATGGCGTTCAGACGAACGTCTCCAAGGGCGTGCAGTAAGGGGACCCGCGCATGAACCCGCGCCGATATTTCCGTCTCGGCTTCGTGGCGACGCTCGCCGCGGCGCTCATTTTGCCCGTCGCCGCGAGTGCGGATGGTGGAGCGCCTCGCACCCGCACGGTACAGATCCGCGCGACCGGTGATGGCCCCGCATCAGAGCGTTTGCTGCTCGGCCTCAACAAGGCCGCGATCGTGCAGCTTCCCTCCGATGCGGCGGATGTTCTGGTCTCCAACCCGACGATCGTCGATGCCGTCGTGCGCACGCCGCGCCGCATCTACATTCTGGGCACCGGTCTCGGTCAGACCAACGCGTTCTTCTTCGACCGCGCGGGCAAGCAAATCCTCAACCTCGAGATCCGCGTCGAGCACGACGTCACTGACCTCGGCGATCAGATCGCCGACGTGACGGGTGAGAGCGACATAAAGCCGAGTTCGGTCGGGGGCGCGATCATGTTGGGCGGCACCGCGACCTCGGGCCGCGATTCCACTTACGCGCAATCGGCGGCCGAGGCGCTGGTCGGGGATCCCGAGAAGGTCTCCAACGCGATCGGCGTAACGGGTCGCGAGCAGGTGATGCTGCGCGTCCGCGTTGCCGAGATGCAGCGCACGATGGCCAAGCAGCTGGGCGTCGATCTGTCCGCGATCGGCAAATGGGGCGGCGACCAGGCCTCCTTCGCCTTCCAGCAGCTCAACCCCTTCTCGATCGTCGGCCGCGCGCTTGCAGAGAACAACTACATCCAGGTTGGCTCGATCAACAATGGCGACGATGTCGAAGGCGTCATCAAGGCGTTCGAGCGCGCGGGCATCCTGCGCACGCTGGCCGAACCGAACCTGACGGCGATCTCGGGCGAATCC
The DNA here is from genome assembly GCA_016124385.1 of Alphaproteobacteria bacterium. Lineage (GTDB taxonomy): Bacteria > Pseudomonadota > Alphaproteobacteria > Micropepsales > Micropepsaceae > JACADY01. The sequence goes on from WGNU01000004.1 coordinate 4,545, forward strand.
GCGAACTTCCTGGCGGGCGGCGAATTCCCGGTCCCTGCGGCCCGCGACCGCGACGGCAACGTGACGATCGTCTTCAAGCCCTTTGGTGTCGGCCTCGGTTTCACGCCGGTCGTGCTCGATGAAGGGCGCATTTCGCTGCGCATCTCGACGGAAGTATCCGAACTTTCCTCCGAAGGCTCCTTCGTCGCCGAAGGCGGGCAGTTCATCGACGAGAACAATCAGTTGATCGTGATCCCGGGCGTGACGATCCCGGCGCTCCGCGTGCGCAGGGCCGAGACGACCGTCGAGCTGCCGAGCGGCGGCAGCATGGTCATGGCGGGCCTCCTGCAGGAATCGATGAAGCAGAACCTCGACGGCTTCCCCGGCCTGAAGGACGTGCCGGTTCTCGGATCGCTGTTTCGCAGCCGTGACTTCCAGAACAGTGAAACCGAGCTCGTCGTCATCGTCACGCCCTATCTCGTCAAGCCGACGTCGGAGCGCAATCTCGCCCTGCCGACCGATGGTTTCGCGAACCCCTCGGATCTGGAAACGATTTTCCTCGGTCACTTGAACCTCGTCTACGGCGACGGAAAGAACGCGCCGCCCAAGGGCCATCTCAGTTCGCAGGTCGGTTTCATCGTGGAATGAGGAGCGGCGCCCTGGCGCCCGTGTAGAGAGAAAAGGTGGATTGAGATGATGAAGTCAGTCTCCGGAAGCGTTCTCGCGCTCCTTCTCGTTGGCCTCGGCGGCTGCGTGACCTCGCAGGACGAAGTCATTGAGCGCACGACACCGGTCGCCCAGCGTCACCCGATCACGGTCGAGCCGATCGTCCGTGAACTGCGAATGACGCCCCAAGGAAGCGCCGGCCGGCTCAGCGAGGCGGACAAGGTCCAACTCGCGCAATTTGCCCGCACGTTCGTTCAGAGTTCGGACGCCAAACTCTCTGTTTCCGCGCCCGACGCGGCCGCCAAGCCCCGCGCGGGTGCCTCCGCCGCGTCCGAGGCGGTCGATGTCATCGTAAGCGCGGGCATTCCGCGCAGCCGTGTGCAGCTCGGCGCCTATCCGGCCGATGGCAGCAACGCGGTCGTCGTCTCCTACGTCGCCTATGTCGCGACCGGTCCGAATTGCGGCGATTGGAGCAGCAACTACGGCTCCTCGCCAGACAATACCTTGACGCCGAACTATGGCTGCGCGTCGCAGCACAATTTCGCAGCGATCCTTGCAGATCCGCGCGATCTCGTGACGCCGCGGACCGAGACGCCGGCGGACGGCGCACGCCGCGCGACTGTGCTTGAGAAATACCGGGCGGGCGAGGCCACTCAGACCCCGCGCGGGCAGGGTGAGCGCGGCGTCGTCAGCGACGTGTCGGTTCAACAGTAAGCAACGCGTTTGAGGCCGGAGAGGTCAGTATGTCACAGGCGAAAGAGCGGATGGAACCGGCGACAGAGGCCTATGGCACGTCCGTGCGCGACCGGCCGGTTCCGCGCATTTCGATTCACGCGTTCTGCGAGAAGCAGGAAACGAGCAAGGTGATCGAGCAGGCGGCGCAGGATCGCCGTCTCGCAAAGGCCCATGTGACGCTTCATCCCGGCGGCATCCGCGCGGCCGCGAAGTACTTCGCCGACAGCTCGACGCCGAACTTGATCCTCGTTGAGTGCAATGAGCGCGGCTCGGCCGTGCTGGATTGCCTGGAGGAACTCGCTCAGGTCTGCGATCCGAACTCGAAGGTCATCGTGATCGGCGAAGACAACGACATTGCGCTCTACCGCGAACTGATCCGCCAGGGCGTGAACGAATATCTCGTCGGCCCGCTTGAACCGCTGCAGATCATCGAGGCGATTTCGGCGCTCTACGCGGGGCCTGAATCGGCGCCGATTGGCCGCGTCTTCGCCTTCATCGGAGCCAAGGGCGGCGCCGGCTCCTCGACGATCTGCCACAACGTTGCCTGGTCGATCGCCGAGCATCAGCGCATCGAAACCGCGATCGTCGACCTCGACTTGCCGTTCGGCACGGCCGGCCTCGACTTCAACGAGGATCCCGGCCAAGGCGTCGCCGACGCGCTCGGCTCGCCGGAGCGCCTCGACGACGTGCTGCTCGACCGCTTGCTCGTGAAGTGCACGGAGCATCTGAGCATCTTCGCCGCGCCCGCGACGATCGACCGCGACTACGAGATCGAAGCGGACGCCTACGAGACGGTGCTCGACATCGTCCGTCAGACGGTGCCGTGCGTCATCGTCGACCTGCCGCATGTATGGTCGCCATGGGCGCGCAATATCCTCACGAACGCGGACGAGATCATCATCACCGCCGCGCCAGAGCTCGCGAGCTTGCGCAATGCGCGTAATCTCTTCGATCACCTCAAGCAGGCGCGTCCGAACGATGCCGCGCCGCGCTTGATCCTCAATCAGGTTGGCATCGCGAAGCGGCCCGAGATTCCGGCGAAGGATTTCGCCGAGGCCCTGGGGAGCGAACCAGCGCTTGTCCTGCCTTTCGATCCGCCGCTCTTCGGCACGGCTGCCAACAACGGTCAGATGGTCTTCGACGTCAACGCGAATGCGCGCGCGGCGGAGGCTTTCCGCCAATTCGCAATGCAGCTCACGGGGCGCGAAGTCCGCGTCGAGGCGAAGCCGGCCAATCCGTTCTTGGAATTCTTCAAGGCGAAGAAGGCGAGCTAAGCGATGTTCGGCAAGCGTGCGTCAGGGGGAGCGGATACCGTCAATCCGCCGGTGAGGCCAAAGCCCGCGGCAGTGGCGCCGCAGCCGGCTGCCGCAGCGCCGCCCCCGCCGCCGGCCGCGGCCGAGACACCCGCCGTCGCTCAAACGCCGCCACCCGCGCCCACCGCCCAGCCGACCGTCGTCGGCAAGGCGAAGGCGCCGCCCAAGGCCAGCCCGCCGCGCGTGCTGGCCGTCGATGATCGCTCGGAAGACTATTTCGCAGTTAAGACCACCGTCTTCAACGCGCTGATCGATACGATCGATCTTTCCCAGCTCGCCCAACTCGATGCGGAATCGGCGCGCGAGGAAATTCGCGACATCGTCAACGAGATCATTTCGATCAAAGCGGTCGTGATGTCGATCGCCGAGCAGGAGCAGCTGTTGCAGGACATCTGCAACGACGTGCTCGGCTATGGCCCGCTCGAGCCGCTCCTCGCCCGCGATGACATCGCGGACATCATGGTCAATGGCGCGAGCCGCGTCTTCATCGAAGTCGCCGGCCGCGTGCAGCTCACGAACGTGCGCTTCCGCGACAACGGCCAGCTGATGAACATCTGTCAGCGGATCGTCAGCCAGGTCGGCCGGCGCGTCGATGAAAGCTCGCCGATCTGCGACGCGCGCTTGCCCGACGGTAGCCGCGTCAATGTGATCGCCCCGCCGCTCGCCATCGACGGCCCCGCCCTCACCATTCGTAAGTTCAAGAAGGACAAGCTGAAGATGGACGATCTCGTCCGCTTCGGCTCGATCACCAAGGCGGGTGCCGCTGTCTTGAACATCGTCGGCAATGTCCGCTGCAACGTTGTCATCTCCGGCGGTACGGGTTCGGGTAAGACGACGCTTCTGAACTGCATGACCGGTTCGATCGCCGATGATGAGCGCATCATCACCTGCGAGGACGCGGCCGAGCTTCAGCTGCAGCAGCCCCATGTCGTGCGTCTCGAAACGCGCCCGCCGAATCTTGAAGGGCACGGTCAGATCACGATGCGCGATCTCGTGCGGAACTGCCTGCGTATGCGCCCTGAGCGGATCATCGTCGGCGAGGTCCGCGGACCGGAGGCGTTCGACCTCCTTCAGGCGATGAACACGGGCCATGACGGCTCGATGGGCACGCTCCACGCCAATAGCCCGCGTGAAGCGCTCTCGCGCCTTGAATCGATGATCACGATGGGCGGCTTCGCACTGCCTTCCAAGACCATCCGCGAGATGATCGTCGCCTCGGTGGATGTCATCGTGCAGGCCGCTCGTCTTCGGGATGGTTCGCGTCGCATTACTCACGTGACCGAAGTGATCGGCATGGAAGGCGATGTCATCATCACCCAGGATTTGATGCTCTTCGAAATCGATGGCGAGGACGAGACCGGCCGCATCCGGGGCAAGCACGTCTCGACCGGTATTTCGCGTCCGAACTTCTGGGAACGCGCGCGCTACTACAATCGTGAGCGCGAGCTTCTGGAATCCCTCGAGAGCATGGCGGCATAATCGCGATGGCGGATCACCAGCTCTACATGATGGTGGGTCTGATAGTCCTCGGCTTCATCGCCGTGGGTGCGGTGGCTTTCGCGTTTCTGAGCCCGACGATGGCCGGCGGCGATATCGCGCAAAAGCGGCTTGACGGCGTCATGGGCCCAAAGGCAAAGGGCTCGCGTATCAAGGATCTGACGGCCGAGAACAACGCGCAGCGCCGCAAGCAGGTTCAGGACACGTTGAAGGAGCTTGAGCGCAAGCAGCAGGAACAGAAAAAACGCATCACGCTGGCGGCGCGGATTGAGCAGGCGGGCCTCGATTGGGACGAGCGAACGTTCTGGATGGTGAGCGGCATTTGCGGCCTTGCGGTTACGGCCGCGATGATGCTGTCGGGCCAGCCGCTTTACACGGCTCCGATCGCCGGCTTTGCGGCCGGCTTGGGCGTGCCGCGCTGGGCACTCTCGTTTCTGAAGGCGCGCCGCGAGAAGAAGTTCCTCCTCGAATTCGCGAACGCGATCGACATCATCGTGCGCGGCGTCAAGGCAGGCCTGCCGCTCAACGATTGCTTGAGGGTCATCGCGTCGGAAAGCCCAGAACCGGTCGGCCCTGAGTTCCGCTCGCTCGTCGAGGGCCTGAAGATCGGCGTAACGCTGGAGCAGGGGCTGAAGCGAATGTATGAGCGCACGCCGCTGCCTGAAGTGAATTTCTTCGCGATCGTGCTGACGATTCAGCAGAAGACGGGCGGCAACCTCTCAGAAGCGCTCGGCAATTTGGCGGGCGTGCTGCGCGACCGCAAGCGCATGAAAGGCAAGGTCGACGCGATGTCGTCCGAAGCCAAGGCCTCCGCCGGTATCATCGGCTCGCTGCCGATCGCGGTCATGCTGCTCGTTTACATCTCGACGCCGGACTATATCGCGACGCTCTTCACCGAGCGTGTCGGCAATCTCATGCTGCTCGGCAGCGCCGTGTGGATGTCCGCGGGGGTCTACGTGATGCGCACGATGATCAACTTCAAGATCTAGGGCGCGGCCATGAACCTTGGGATCTTCAATCTTCTCTTCGATCAGAGCTTCGTCGTCACGGCGCTGGCCTCGGTCGCCGCCTTCGCGACGATCCTGACGCTAGGTCTGCCCTATCTCGAATCCGATCGCCTGAACGCGCGCCTGAAGTCGGTTGCGACGCGGCGCGAGGAATTGCGGCGCGCCCAGCGCGAGGCGCTGTCGAAGAAAAGCACGCTGCGCTCCACGCCCGTCGGCTTCATGAAGCGCACAGTCGATCAGCTGAACCTTGAGAACATCCTTCAGAGTGCGAATACGAAGGAAAAGCTCGCAATGGCCGGCTATCGTGGCCAGGGCCCGCTCATCACCTTCATGTTCTTCCGCTTCGTGATGCCGATCCTCCTGTTCGCGGCGGCGATCGTCTACCTCTTCGTCATGGGCAAGTACAACGCGCCGCCCTTCGCCAAGCTCGGCATGTCGGCGGGTGCGGCGCTGGTCGGCTTTTATGTGCCAGACCTTTTCGTCTCGAACATGATTTCGCGCCGCCAGGAATCGATCATGAAGGCGTTTCCCGACGCCCTCGACCTCCTTTTGATTTGCGTTGAATCCGGCATGTCCATCGAGGCCGCGTTCAACCGCGTCGCGTCCGAGATCGGTTCCTCCTCGATCGAGCTTGCCGAGGAATTGTCGCTGACGACGGCGGAACTCTCCTACCTGCCGGATCGCAAGCAGGCGTACGAGAATTTGGCCAAGCGCACAGGCCATCCTGGCGTCAAGGCGGTCTGTACGTCGCTGATCCAGGCCGAGCGCTATGGCACGCCGCTCGGCACCGCCCTGCGCGTGATGGCGCAGGAAAATCGCGAGCTGCGCATGCAGGCGGCCGAGAAGAAGGCGGCGTCATTGCCCGCCAAGCTCACGGTGCCGATGATCGTCTTCTTCCTGCCGGTGCTCTTCGTGGTCATTCTGGGCCCGGCGGCGATGAAGGTGATGAAGCTTTAAGCGGCCGACGCCGCACACCGAACACGGCACACCGCGTCTACGAAAAGACCCGCCTCTCGGCGGGTCTTGCTCGTTCGAGAGGGTCGTGCGCGCTTAAGGCGTGGGCGTCGTCGTGATGGGCTTGGGCGCCGTGCTCGCCGTGAACTGCTCGTAGTACTGCACGTTGTTGCGCGCCTGCGCGGGCGAGAGATCCTCGCGTGAGACGCGCTCGGCGGCCGTGAGGTCGCCCTTCAGACCAAGGACCAAAGCGAGGTTCTGGCGAACGCGCGCGCTGGCGGCCGGATTGGCCGCCGCTTCGCTCAGATAACGCTGCGCGCCGTCGAGATCGCCGGCGAGCGCGAGCGTGAGGCCCAGATTGTTGAGGACGCTGACCTCGCCGGGCGCGAGCTTGAGCGCGGCCTCGTAGCGGGCGCGCGCCTCCTCGTGCCGGCCAAGCTGATCATAGGCGACGCCTTCGGCCGAGAGCATTTCCCAGTCGGGCTGCTGCATCTGCGCGGCGCGTGAGAGGAACGGCAGCGCGTCCTTCGCGCGGCCGGCGGCGACCAGCGCCTTGCCGTACTCTGCCAGAAGGCCGGCATGGTCGGGCGCGCGCACGAGCGCGGGCTTGAGGGCCGTGACGGCCGAATTGCCCGAGCCGAGGCGGCGCAGCGCCACCGAGAAGGCGATCTGCGCCTCGATGTCGTCGGGGTTGGCCTGCGCCTTGCCGGCAAGAACGACGGCCTGGGCGACCGGATCATTGGGATCGGCCTGGGCAAGGCCTTCGCTGGCCGCACCGGGCGCCGCCCCGGCAGTGGCGGCCGCGGCCTCGGCCGGCGCTTCGCCGACATTGCCGACGGGCTTCAGACCCTGCGGCGTCATCACCGATACGCCGGTGATGGCGCGCGAGGAACCGTTGGGGGCGGTGGCGGTGCTCGCCGTCGTGCCGGCGTCGCCGGTCGCGCAGGCCGAGAGAAGACTGGCCGCCGCAGCGCTCATGGCGAGGTGAGCGAAGCGCTTGCGCAAGGAGAACGCCCGAGACGCCGTCATCGTCAAACTCCCAATTGAAGCGGTCCCGCGCGAGGGACGCACGGAGCCAGCGGAGGCTTAGAGCTCGACGCCCATGATCCTCGCGGATGCATAACAAAGGCTTAAGCGAGGCCTAGCCGAAAAAAGACGAAGCCCGTGATCTGGCTCGCGTTTACGCTGCTGGGAGGCGGGCCTATAGTGCCGCCGCGCGGCCGCTTCGCCTCGCCGCGCGCATGATGGGATCGATGGCACGCATCTTAGGGATCGCACTGTTGCTGGCGTCGGCCGTGCTTGTCATGAGCATGGCCTCGCCGAGTCAGACGCAGACCCGCATGTCGTTCCAGATCGCGACGGGCTCGCCGGCGGGCACGTATTATCCTATCGGCCAAATGCTCGCCTCCATCATTTCCAATCCACCGGGCGTCGGGCGATGCCAGGAGCCGGGCCGCTGCGGCCCGCCCGGGCTCCTCGCGGCTGCGCGCGCCTCCGATGGCGCGGTCGCCAATGCCCGCGCGGTGAACGAGGGGCGCGTTCCCTCTGCGCTCGTTCAATCGGATATCGCCCAAATGGCCGCGAGCGGCGAGGGCGTCTTCGCCAAGGAAGGCCCGCGCGACCGCCTGCGCGCGATCGCCAATCTGTTTCCTGAATTCGTCCATATCGTCGCCTCGACGGAATCGGGCGTGACGCGGCTGAGCGACCTCCGGCGCAAGCGCGTCGCGGTGGATGCGCCCGAGTCCGGCACGCGCGCGACGGCGATGCGCATCTTCGGCGCGCTCGGCCTCAACGCCCGCAACATGAAGCTGAGCGATGAATCGGCCGAGCCGGCGGCGCGCCGCCTGGAGGAAGGCTCGCTCGATGCCTTCGTCTTTGTGGGGGGACCGCCCCTCGGCGTGATCGCGGATCTGATCGCCTCCGGCAAGGCGCGGCTGGTGCCGATCACCGGCAAGGCGATCACCGCGCTGACGGCGGAGGCGAAGGCCTTGCGGATCGCGCAGATCCCCTCTTCATTTTATCCGGGCGCGGAGGACACGCCGACTATCGCCGTCTCCGCGCTGTGGGTCGTCAGTTCCGAGGTGCCCGACACGATCGTCGAGGCGGTGACGCGCGCGTTGTGGCATCCCGCCAACCGCCGCCTCCTTGATTCCGGGCATCCGATGGGGCGGCTGATCCGCCCGGAAGTGGCGATGCTGGGTCTACCGATCCCGCTTCACCCGGGCGCCGAACGCGCCTATCGCGAACTGGCCGGCACGGCGGACCGCTGAGCCTAATAGCCGCGCGCCCGTTCCACGCAGTGCTCGGGGAGCCGCCCCGCTTCGATCCGCTTGATCCCGGCAACGACCGTCTCCGCAACGAACCGCGGATCGGTCAGCGCCGCGACATGGGGCGTGACGGTGACCCGCGGATGATCCCAAAAAGAACTGTCGGCCGGCAGCGGCTCCTCAGCGAAGACGTCGAGCGTTGCTTCGCTGAGGTGTCCGCGGTCGAGCGCGGCGAGGAGATCCACCTCGACGACGTGATCGCCGCGCGCCGCATTGATGATCGAGGCGCCCTTCGGCAGCAGCGCCAGCCGATCGGCGTTGAGGAGGTGGCGCGTCTCGGGCGTCAGCGGTAGGAGGCAGATGAGGATGTCGCTGCGCGCGAGAACCTGATCGAGTCCCTCGGCGCCGGTGTGGCACGCGATGCCATCGATTGATTTCTGGGTGCGGCTCCATCCGGCAAGGTCATACCCGAAGGGACGGAGCATCTGTGCCGCGGCGCTCCCCAGCACGCCCAACCCCAGAAGACCCACGCGCACGTCGCGCGCGGGCGGCACGGCGAGCGGCCGCCATGCGCGCTCGCGCTGGGCGAGGTCGAAGGCGCGCTGGCGGCGATGGTGGCGGAGCGTGTGGAGAACGATGTACTCGCTCATCGACGTCGTGAGCGAGGGATCGACGACGCGGACCAGCGGGACATTGGGCGGCAGCGAGGGATCACTCAGCAGATGATCGACCCCGGCGCCGAGCGAGAAGATGCCGGCCAGATTCGGAAACTGCGCGAGCCAGCCCGCCGGCGGCTTCCAGACGAGCGCATAGGCGACTTCGTTCGGGTCGCCAATCTCCGGCGCGGTCCTGATGTCGATCGCCGCGCCGGCGTCGGCGAGGTGACCGCGCCACAGGGCGGCGTCATCGCTCGGCGATGAAAAGACGAGCGCGCCGCGCCCCGCCACGCGGTTATTGCGGCGCGGCTGGCGCCTCGCCGCCTTCGGGCGCCGCGTCGGGGGCAGGCGCTTCTTCCGGCGCAGCGGCGGGACTGGGCGCCGGCAGCGGCTGCGGCGTGTCTGCCCAGGTGCGCATGTAAGCGATGAGGTTGATGCGATCTTCTGACTTCGAGAGGCCCGCGAAAGACATCTTCGTGCCGGGGATGGCCGCATTCGGCTTGCGCAGGAACTCATAAAGCGCAGCGTAGGTCCACATACCCTCTTCCGCTTTCATCGCAGCCGAATAGCTGAAATAGGCATTGTGAGCGTGCGGTCCGCCGACGATGTCCCACAAATTGGGGCCAATCTTGTTTGCGCCGCCTTTGTCCCAAGAATGGCACTGCGTACACCGGCCGGCGACCCGCTCACCGGCTGCAACGTCCGCACTCGCGAGGACGACGCCGAAATCGGGCAGCGTGTCCGCCGGCACATCGGTCTCCGTGCCGCCCTGTTCGCCGGCGTCTTCGGTTGCCACCGCGACCGCGTATCCCGGGGTCTGCGGCGCTTCGACGTAAAAGATCGCGTTGCCGACCTCGTTGATCGCAAAGAGCGAGAGGACGGCGAAGCCAAGCGCCATGAGGATCTTATTGATCTCGAAGGAATCCATGGAAAGCAGCTCCAGGCGGCCAGCGGGACGGGCCGGGTGGTCGGAAGGCGTCCTCTTGTGCCACGGGGGCCCGCCCCGTTGAAGGGACGCAGGAACGACGCACGACGGTAGTTTATCTAGTTGACGCAAGCGCTTGTGTCGCGGCATGAGCCTTGCGGCGATGCGTCGCAGAATGAGGGTGGGAGATGGCAGTGGCGGCGACATGGGCGGAGCGGGCGATCGTCTTGATCCCCGCGCGGATGGCCTCGACGCGCTTGCCGGGCAAGCCGCTGGCCGTGATCGCGGGCGAGCCCATGATCGTCCAGGTGTGGCGCCGTGCCCGGGAAGCCGGGTTTGCGAACGTCGCGGTCGCCTGCGCGGAACGCGAGATCGCCGCGGCAATCGAGGCGGCAGGCGGCGCGGCGGTGCTGACGGACCCCGCGCACCCCTCGGGCTCGGACCGCATCTGGGAAGCGCTCGGCCACCTCGATCCGGACGGGCGCTTCGACCTCATCATCAATCTCCAGGGCGATCTGCCGACCATTGCCCCGGATGCGATCGCCGCCGCCGGCCGGGTGGTCGCGGAAGGCGCGGACGATATCGGAACGCTCGCCGCACCCATCCAAGAGGGCGATGCGGACCGCGCGAACCCGAACGTCACCAAGGCGATCATCGCCTGGGAGGAGGGCGAAAAACGCGGCCGCGCGCTCTATTTCACCCGCGCCTCCGCGCCAGCCGGGCCAGGCCCGCTTTGGCACCATGTCGGCATCTATGCCTATCGCCGGGCGGCGCTCTCGCGTTTCGTCGCGCTGCCGCCGTCCCCGCTTGAAAAGCGCGAGCGGCTGGAGCAATTGCGGGCCCTGGAAGCGGGCATGACGATCGGCATCGCCCGGATCGAGGGCGTACCGCTCGGCGTCGACACGCCGGAAGATCTTGAGAAGGCCCGCGCGATCCTTGAGAGCACGGCCGGGAAGGGAAGTGACCGATGACGAACGCGCGCCGCACGATCGCGTTTCAGGGCGAGCCGGGAGCGAACTCCCACATCGCCTGCCGCGAAGTGATGCCGGACGGCGAGGCGCTGCCCTGCGCGACGTTCGAGGATGCCTTCGCTGCCGTCGCCGACGGCCGCGCCCAGCTGGCGATGATCCCGATCGAGAACTCGCTCCACGGCCGCATCGCCGACATCCACCATCTCCTGCCCGATTCCGGCCTCTACATCACCGGCGAACACTTTCTGCGCGTGCACCACCAATTGTTGGCCGTGAAGGGCGCAACGCTCGAAGGCCTCAAATCGGTGATCAGCCAGGTGCCGGCGCTTGGCCAATGCCGAAACATCATCAAGCGCCTGGGGCTGAAGGCCATCGCGGGCGCCGATACCGCCGGCTCCGCCCGCCATGTCGCCGAAGTGAAGGACAAGACGCTCGCCGCGCTCGCAACGGATCTCGCCGCCGAAATCTACGGCCTTGAAGTGCTCGCGAAAGACGTCGAGGACGCGCCGCACAACACGACACGCTTTCTCCTGATGGCGAACGAGCCCGACGATGCCGAACACACGGGCGATCCGGTCGTGACGAGCTTCGTGTTCCGGGTACGGAACGTTCCGGCTGCGCTCTATAAGGCGATGGGCGGGTTCGCGACGAACGGCGTCAACATGACCAAGCTCGAGAGCTATCAGATCGACGGCACGTTCACCGCGACTCAATTCTATGCCGATATCGAGGGCCACCCGGAGGAGCGCAGCGTCCGCCTCGCGCTCGAGGAGCTGCAATTCTTCACGACGCATTTGCGCATTCTGGGCGTCTATCCCGCTCACCCGTATCGCCAGATCGCGGCCGGAAGGCGCGCCTAACGCGGCCTCAGGCAAACGGATCGTAGGTGCCGAAGCTCCACACATGCCCTTGCGGATCGCGCGCGGCGAATTCGCGGCTGCCGTAGTCCGTGTCGCGCGGTCCGTAGAGGATCTCCGCTCCTTCGCGCTTGGCCCGCGCGCAGAGTTCGTCAGGATTGGAAACCACCACGTACACGGCCTGTGTTGTAGCATTGATCGCGAGCGGATCGGCGATCCGAGCGGCGCGCTGCCATTCGTCGTCAGCGATCGTGCCGACCATGATCATGCCGTGCGTGTGCGTCAGCTGAGCGTGGGCGATCGTGCCCCCCTCGCCGTCGACGAGCATCTGCGTCTTGAAGCCGAAGGCCCGCTCCAGCCAGGCAATGGCGCTCGCGGCGTCGCGGTACCGCAGCGTGGGAATGAGCGTGGGGTGCGCGGTCATGGAATGTCTCCTTCCTCGTGTGTGTTAGAGGAAAGCCTAAGCGGCAGGCGGATCGCCGGTATTGGAGAATTTTAATGGGGGTCGATGGTGGCGAACGGCGAAGTCAAGCTCTGCGCGTGATGTTCGCCGGGCGTGGCGTCCGCGAGCGCACGGAAATCGCGAATGAGATGGGACTGATCCGCATAGCCGCACGTGGCGGCGATCTGCGCCCAATCGGGGTTGGCGGCCGTGAGCGCGAGGCCCTCGGCGTGCGAGAAGCGCAGCACGCGCGCAAAGGTTTTGGGCGGCAATCCCACGTGATCGCGAAAGAGCCGGATGAGGCGCGGTCGGCTGACGGCGAGATCGCTCGCCAGCCGCGCGATCGAATAATGGCCGCGCCGCCGCATGAGGACGGCAACGCCCTCAGCCACATCGCTGTGCGGCACCTTGCCAGCGGCCGCCCGTTCACCCAGCCAACGCACTGCAAGCGCGAAGCGGGCGGACCAGTCATTCACCTCCGCCATCGCGTCCCGCAACAGCCCGAGCGAGGGTCCGACGACGTCCTCGATTGCGACGGTCCGGTTCGTCAGCTCGGCCATCGAAACGCCAAGAACCCTGTAGGCCCCGAGCGGTGTGAGGTCGATCTGCAATCCGTGCTGGTGGCCGCAATAGGATGTAAGCACGCTGACGTCGTGAAGGCCCGCAACGAAGCTGGTCAGCGCCGCCGAGCGCTCCGGTCGATGCGCATAGCCGATGTCGATTCGCGGCCCGAAGCTGATGATGAGCGGCACGCCGCCATGCGGCGGCTGGCGCCGCACAACGAGCTCTTGTGAACGTTCCAGATAGCCGGAAAAGCGCCGCGCGATGCCCTGAAGATGCCGCGGCGGCACGGCAATCGTCATCTCGCCCGCGTACCCCTCATAGTCGAGGGACTCGACGCGGGACGCGCTCATCCCGCCTTCGTCGCCCAGGTCTTGATGAGGTGGTGCGCGATCGCGAGCGGCGGGGGGGCGAACAGCCCCTCGCCCTTGCCGTCGAGGATGCGCAGAACCTCCTCGCGCGTGAACCAGCGCGCGTGCTCGATCTCGACGCCATCGACCGTCACCGCCTCGGTCTCGGCCTCCGCAAAACAGCCGATCATCAGCGAGGACGGGTAGGGCCAGGGCTGCGTCGCGTAGAACTGGACGTTGCCGACGGTAACGCCCGTTTCCTCCCGCAGCTCGCGGATGACCGCGTCCTCGATGGTCTCGCCGGGCTCCAGGAACCCCGCGAGCGCCGAATAAAACCCCTTCGGCCATTGCGGCCCGCGGCCGAGCAGACATTGATCGCCGCGCGTCGCCAGCATGATGACGACCGGATCGGTGCGCGGAAAATGCTCGGCCTTGCACGCACCGCACAGGCGTTTGTAGCCCGCGTCCATTGCCTTCGTCGGCGCGCCGCATTCCGCGCAGAACTGATGCCGCTTGTGCCAGTCGATGAGCGACTTGGCCTGCGCGAGGATCGCCGCATCGCCGGCCGGGATTTCCATCGCGACGCCGCGCAGATCGGCGAACGTGCCGAGCCCCTCGAGCGGCCCCTGTTCGCTGGGGTCCGGCCCCTCGCTCGCATCGATTGCGAAATAGGCGCCGTGCTTGTCGAGGCCGAGAAAGATCGTGATGACGTCCGGCCGCAGCATCGATTTGACGAGCGTGGGCCGCACGAAGCCGACTTCGCGCTTTTTTGAGCCCGGCGCCTTGATGATGAACGGGTTGAGGTTGCGGAACGGCACGATCAGCGTCTTGTCGTCCTGCAATTGCGCGGCGATCCAGCCCGGATCGACGCGCTTGTCGCTCGCGCGGTCGAGCGGATTGTTGGCGAAGATGTTGGGATTGCGCGGGGTCATGGTCCGGCCGGAAGGAGTGTCGGTGGCAGCGACGCTGGCACGCCGGCCAAGGATCGGCAACCTTGGCCTTGCCTAGAGGCGCCCTCGCCCTGATATAACGCCCTGGGAGGTTGGCGGCGGACGGGTTCCTCGCCAACCCGGTCAGGTCCGGAAGGAAGCAGCCGTAACGAGACCGGCCCGGGTCGTTGTTCAGCCTCCCACCTGTTTGATGCCTCGGCCCCACGCGAAAGGCGGCGATGGACGACGAACCCACGCTCGGATTGGGCGGGGCGGGGCCTGCCCCCCGTGCCGAAGCCTACCGGGTGCTCGCGCGCAAATACCGTCCGCAGACCTTTGAGGGGCTGATCGGCCAGGCGGCGATGGTGAGGACGCTCGCCAACGCCTTCGCGCTCGGCCGCATCGCGCATGCCTTCATGCTGACGGGCGTGCGCGGCGTCGGCAAGACGACGACCGCCCGCATCATCGCGCGCGCGCTCAATTGCACGGGCGCTGACGGCACCAATAAGGCGCCGACGATGACGCCCTGCGGGCAATGCGAGGCCTGCATCGCCATCGCCGAGTCGCGCCACATGGATGTGCTCGAGATGGACGCGGCCTCGCGCACCGGCATCGACGACATCCGCGAGATCGTCGAGAGCGTGCGCTACGCCCCCGCCGGCGGGCGCTACAAGGTCTACATCATCGATGAAGTGCACATGCTCTCGAAGGCCGCCTTCAACGGCCTTCTGAAGACACTCGAGGAGCCGCCGCCGCACGTCATCTTCATCTTCGCGACGACAGAAATCCGCCGCGTGCCGGTGACGGTGCTCTCGCGCTGCCAGCGCTTCGATCTGCGCCGCATCGATGCGGCGGCGCTGGTCACGCATTTGCGCGGCATTTGCGAAGCGGAAAAAGTCGCCATCGAGGACGCCGCCCTCGCGCTCATCGCCCGCGCGGCGGAGGGCTCGGTCCGCGACGCGCTCTCGCTGCTCGATCAGGCGATCGCGCATGGCGAGGAGGGAACGCCCATCGCGGCCGCCCCGGTGCGCGAGATGCTCGGCCTTGCCGATCGCGCGAGGAGCCTCGATCTCTTCGAGGCGCTGATGCGCGGCGACCTCAAACGCGCGCTCGAAGAACTCCGCGCGCAATACAATGCGGGCGCGGAGCCGCTGCTCGTCATCGAGGATCTGCTCGAGATCACGCATGCGCTGACGCGCCTGCGCGCGGTGCCCGATGCCGTGACGGATCCCGGCCTCACCGACGCGGCGTCGGGCCGTGCGGCCGGGATGGCGAAGGCGCTGCCCGTCTCCATTCTCTCGCGTTGCTGGCAGGTCCTGCTGAAGGGCCTCTCGGAAGTGCGCGAGGCGCCGCAGGCGATCGATGCCGCCGAGATGCTTCTCATCCGCCTGGCCTTCGCGGCCGATCTGCCGAGCCCCGAGCGATTGATCGCCGAGATGACCGACACGCAAGGCACGACCGGCGATGGGGCGCCCCGTCCGCCATCGCCGCCCGCGCCGCGGTCGCAGCCGCGCGGCACGGTGGAAGCGATGCCGAGGCAAGCGCCGCCGCGCGAGGTTGAAGAAGAAGCTGCCGCGCCGCGGCTCCAGCGTTTCGAGGACGTCGTCGCGCTAGCCGGCAGCCACCGCGACATGCTCTTCAAGCGCGCGCTGGAACGCCAGGTGCATCTCGTGCATTTCTCTGCCGGACGAATCGATCTGCGCTTGGCGCCCGACGCGCCGAACGATCTCGCCGCGCAATTGTCCCGCAAACTCCAGGCTTGGACGGGCGAGCGCTGGCTGATCTCGGTCGTGAGCGAGGAAGGCGCGCCCACCCTTCATGACCAGCGCCGCGCCGATGCGGCCGCGAACGAGGCCTCCGCCCGCGAACACGAATTGGTGCAGGCCGCGCTTGCTGCCTTTCCGGGCGCCCGGCTCGTCACGGTCCGCACGCCCATCGAAGACGCCGCGCCCGACATAGAGGAGATGGAAGAATGAA
The DNA here is from genome assembly GCA_016124385.1 of Alphaproteobacteria bacterium. Classification (GTDB taxonomy): domain Bacteria; phylum Pseudomonadota; class Alphaproteobacteria; order Micropepsales; family Micropepsaceae; genus JACADY01. The sequence goes on from WGNU01000004.1 coordinate 20,631, forward strand.
ATTCGGCGACATCCTCAAACAGGCGCAGGCGCTGCAATCCAAGATGGGCGAGATGCAGGAGCGCATCGAGGCCATCGAAGTCGAGGGATCGAGCGGCGGCGGGCTCGTCCGCGTGACGCTGGGCGGCAAGTCGGCGCTGAAGCGGGTCGCGATCGATCCCTCGCTCCTCAAGCCGGAAGAACAGGGCATCTTGGAAGATCTCATCATCGCCGCGCACAACGACGCCAAGACGAAGCTCGAACAGCAGATGCAGGACGAGATGGGCAAGCTCACCGGCGGCATGGGTCTGCCCGGCGGCTTCAAGCTGCCGTTCTGATCCCCCATGCGCCGGCGCGCGATGGCCGGGCCCGAGATCGAGCGCCTGATCCAGCTCCTCTCCAAGCTCCCGGGATTGGGTCCGCGTTCCGCGCGGCGCGCGGCCTTGGCGCTCGTCAAGCGCAAGGCCGATCTGATGGAGCCGCTCGCCAAGGCGCTGGCCGAGGCGGGCCGCGCGATCAAGAGTTGCAGCGTGTGCCGCAATCTCGATTCGCAGGACCCCTGTTCGATCTGTGCCGATCCCGAGCGCGATACGCGCGCGCTCTGCATCGTTGAGGATGTCGGCGACCTCTGGGCGATGGAGCGCGCGGGCGTTTTCTCCGGCCGCTATCACGTTCTCGGCGGCACGCTCTCGGCGCTTGACGGCCGCGGGCCCGAGGCGCTGGGCCTCGATCTTCTGCTGAACCGGCTGGAGGCCCCCGGAATCGAGGAAGTAATCCTCGCGCTCAACGCGACGGTCGAGGGCCAGGCGACGGCCCATTACATCGCCGATCGGCTGCATGGCCACCGCGTCGGCCTGACCCGGCTCGCCCACGGCATGCCGATGGGCGGCGAACTGGGCTATCTGGACGACGGCACGCTGGGCGCCGCGTTCCGCGCGCGCCGCAAGGTCTGACGATTAATCAGTTGGATTTGCCTGGGAACCGGCCCCCGGCCCTCGTGTTTCTGTCTTCGGGAGAGCGTGAAGACAGGAGACACATGATGACAACCGACTTTTCGAAAGCATTGATTGCCGGTGCGTCCAGCCTCGCGCTGCTCATTGGCGCGGGAAGCGCCGTCTCGGCTGAAGAGACGCGCATGCACACCGAATCGACGGCGGAAATGAAGGCCGAAGCGACGACGGAGCAGAATGCGCTCGTGGACGACGCACGTTACACCGTTGAACGGTTCACGACCGATGATCAGATGACGTGGCTTCGCGATAATATCGGCGATGCCAAGGCCATCATGATTGTGCCGGAGCAGGTCAAGGGCGCGTTTATCGTCGGCGCGTCCGGCGGTAACGGCGTTGTCCTCAGCCGCACGGGCGAGGGCGATTGGTCCTATCCCGCGTTCTACACGGTCGGCTCGCTGAGCGTTGGCTTCCAGGCTGGCGGCGAGGTGTCCGAGATCGTGCTCGTTGCGATGACCGACGCGGGCGCCGAGGCGTTCAAGTCGCCGCAGTTCAAGCTGGGCGGCGATGTGTCGATCGCGGCGGGCCCCGTGGGCATCGGCGCGAAGGCGCAGACCATCGACATCGTCGCGTTCTCGCGCTCGCAGGGCCTCTTCGGCGGCATCAGCCTTGAAGGCGCCGTCGTGGACGTTCGCGAGGAGTGGAACCACGCGTATTACGGCAAGACCGTGACGCCGGCTGAAATTCTCGCCGCGGATGGAGCCTCGAACGACCAGGCGGGCGATCTGATCGCCGCGTTGAAGGCGTTCGAGACGCAGGCTCCGACCGCCGAGCCCATGAAACCGCAAGCGGTGAACTAAGCGGAAACTCTCCCCCCAACCGCATGAAAGACCGCTGACGGTGACACCGCGGCCCACGAGTATGGGCCGCGGTGTTGTCTGTAGGCGGATGATCGGAGGCTAGAGTTCGGCGTAGTGCGTGGGCGTTGCCCGCGCATCCGGCGTGCCTTGGTCTTCGCTGGTCAACGTAAGGCCGATCAGCGCGATCAAGAGCAGCGTCGCGAGAGGCCAGGACCAGCGGCTCTCGAACTCGTCATGGCGGTCATCGAACATGCGGGATCTCCCGGCGATGGATGAACAGCGTTGCGCTCTAGAAGGCGTCCCTTAACCTTAACGCGAGGTTAACCCAGCGCTTGGCGCTGCGTCGGAGTGTCCCGTTGCGGGACATCGAGCGCGGGAATTCGCGGCGCGTCGCCATCCTCGCTCTCAAGCTCGACTTCGGTGATGCGGTCGGCCGCGCGCGTCAGCTTGTCGGCGGACGTCATCAGGTCGCGCAGATCGCGCTGCGCCAGGTCGAAATGTTGTTCCAGCTTTTGCGCGCGATCCTTGAGGCGCCGAACGTCGTCGGCGAGCCGTCCGACTTCGCGCTGAATGATGCCGGCTTGCGCATGCATGCGCGCATCCTTCATGACCGCGCGCATCGTGTGCAGTGTCGCCATCAAGGTGGTGGGCGAGACGATATAGACCTTGAGCGCGTGCGCGCGCTGCACGACGTCGGTGAAATTGGCGTGCAGCTCGGCGTAGATCGCCTCCGACGGCAGGAACATGAGCGCCGATTCCGCCGTCTCGCCGGGTACGATGTAGCGCTCCTTGATGTCGCTCGCATGCTTCAGAACCGCGATGCGGAATTGCCGCGCGGCCTGATCGCGCTGGCTATCGTCGCTCGCCTGGCGCATCGCCGCATAGGCTTCGAGCGGGAACTTCGCATCGATCGCGATCGGCCCGGGCGGCGCGGGCAGCGTCACCAAACAATCGACGCGCGCGCGGTTTGACAGCGTCGCCTGGAAGCGGAACGCATCGGGCGCGAGCGCCATCTTGACGATGTCCTCGAGCTGAATTTCGCCGAACGCGCCGCGCGCCTGCTTGTTGGAGAGAATGTCCTGAAGACCGACGACATCCTGTCCGAGCGCGGCCATCGCGCGCTGCGCCTCATCGATGACGGCGAGGCGCGCCGCCAGATCGGAAAGGCTCTGCGAGGTCTTCTCCGCGCTCTCGCTCACATGCGTGTTGAGCCTTTGCGACACCTGATCGAGCCGTGCGTCGAGTAGCTGCGTGAGTTGCGAGGACTGATGCGTGTTCGATTGACTGAGCTGGCTGAGCCGGCCCGCCAGATCGTGCTGCGCCGAGACGAGCGCCTGCAACTGCTCGCGGAGAGCCGCCTCGCCGGCTTCTTCGGGTTCGCCCTCTTCGGTGCGGCGCAGATCGAGGGTTAAGACCGCGATCACCAACACCAGCAATCCAAGGCCGAGAAGCGAGAGTTCGAGAAGCCCGAAGCTGAGCGGCATGGCGCGGATCCTTCCTTGAGGCGGGGCGGGCCGGCGGCGGGCGTCTTGACGCCCCAAGCGCGCACGCCTATGTCCCGGCAAATGGCACTCCGTCCGATCATAACGGCACCTGATTCGCGCCTCAAAGTCATCTCGACGCCCGTGGAGCGCGTGGACGACGATCTGCGCGCGCTGATGGACGACATGCTGGAGACGATGTATGCGGCGCCCGGCATCGGCCTTGCCGCGATCCAGGTGGGCGTGCCCAAGCGGGTGATCGTCATGGATCTGGCGCCCGAAGGCGAATTGCCCGAGCCGCGCTATTTCGTGAATCCGGTCATCGAATGGACGTCGGAGGATCTCGCCCGCTACGAGGAAGGCTGCCTCTCGGTGCCCGAATTCTACGAGGACGTCGAGCGGCCGGCCCGCTGCCATGTCCGCTATCTGGGCTATGACGGAACGGAACAGCTCCTCGAAGCGGAAGGCCTGCTCGCTACCTGCCTGCAGCACGAGATGGACCATTTGGAGGGCGTCCTCTTCATCGACCATCTCTCGCGGCTGAAGCGCGACATGATCCTCCGTAAGCTGAAGAAATCCAAGAGGCATGACGCGACAGCGGAGGCATGATGGGCACGCCCCTGCGCCTCGCCTTCATGGGCACGCCGGATTTCGCCGTGCCGAGCCTCCTTGCGTTGCTGGACGCGGGGCATGAAATCGCCGCGGTCTATACGCAGCCGCCACGGCCGGCGGGGCGCGGCCAGCGCGAAACGAAGTCGCCCGTTCATCAAGCCGCCGAAGCGAAGGGCCTGGACGTTCGAACACCCCGCACGCTGAAGGACGAGGCGGCGCAGGCCGCCTTCGCCGCGCTTGGCCTCGATATCGCGATCGTCGTCGCCTACGGACAGATTCTGCCCAAACCGATCCTTGAGGCGCCGCGCCTCGGCTGTCTCAACGTCCACGCCTCGCTGCTGCCGCGCTGGCGGGGCGCTGCGCCGATTCAGCGCGCGCTCCTCGCGGGCGATACGGAAACGGGCGTCATGGTGATGGCGATGGAGGAAGGGCTCGATACCGGTCCCGTCTACGCGGCCGCGACGCTCGCCATTCCGCCGAACGCGACGGGCGGCTGGCTGCACGATGAATTGTCCGCGCGCGGCGCGCGGCTTCTCGCCGAGACGCTGCCGGCGATTGCCGTGGGCGATCTCGTGGCGCGCCCGCAAGGCAGCGAGGGCGTCACCTATGCCAAGAAGATCACCGCCGATGATCTCCGCCTCGATTGGCGTGAGACGGCCGAGGAGGCCGAGCGCCGCGTCCGCGCGTTCGCGCCTGCGCCCGGCGCTTGGTTTCCGCTCGGCGAAGAGCGCATCAAGGTTCTGGAGGCGGAGATCATCGCCGCCTCGGGCACGCCGGGCGAGGCGCTCGATGACCGGCTGACGATCGCCTGCGCCGCCGGCGCGCTGCGCCTCCTGCGCGTTCAGCGCGCCGGCAAGGCGGCGATGAGCGCGGCGGAGTTCCTGCGCGGGCGCGCGGTTCCCGCTGGCACGCGGCTCGGCGCCTGATGCCGCGCTTCAAGCTCACGGTGGAATATGACGGCACGCCATTCGTCGGCTGGCAGCGTCAGGAGAACGGCCCCTCCGTGCAGGCGCTGATCGAGGATGCGGTGCTGGCCTTCGCGGGCGAGGATCGCCGCCTTCAGGCGGCGGGACGCACCGATGCGGGCGTTCACGCGCTCGGCCAAGTCGCGCATGTCGATCTCGAGAAGGATTGGCCGGAGGGTACGGTCCGCGATGCGCTCAACGCGCATCTCCGCCCCCATCCGATCGCGATTCTGTCGGCGGAGCGCGTCGGCGATGACTTCGAGGCGCGCTTCTCCGCGCGCGAGCGGGAGTATCTTTATCGCATCGTGACTCGCCGCGCGCCCCTGGCGCTCGAGGCGAACCGGGCCTGGCACATCAATCACGCGCTCGATGCGGACGCGATGCACGCGGCCGCCGACAGACTGATCGGCCGGCATGATTTCACGACCTTCCGCGCCGCGCAGTGTCAGGCGAAGTCACCCGTCAAGACGCTCGACCAGTTGGAGGTCTTTTCGCGCGGCGATGAGATTCACGTGACCGCCCGCGCGCGCTCGTTCCTGCACCATCAGGTGCGCTCGATGGTCGGTACACTGAAGAAAGTCGGCGAGGGCGCGTGGACGCCCGCCGACGTCGCCGCAGCGCTGGCGGCGAAGGACCGCGCGTCCTGCGGCCCCATGGCGCCGTCCTGCGGGCTCTATCTCGTGCGCGTCGGCTACTGATTGAGATCGACGAGTTCGACGCTTGTCGGATCGATCGGCGCGTTGAGGAAGAGGCTGCCCACCCGCGCGAACCGCTCCGGCGCGTCGGTCGCCAGAAACACCGGCGCGTCCGCCTGGTCCGTGCGGCCTGAGAAAAGCCCCCGCTGCTCGAGGATCCCCTCGAGCGCCGCCGCCGTCGTCTCCGCGCTATCGACGAGCGTCACGTCCGCCCCGCACGCCTTGCCGATCACGCCCTTGAGCGCCGGGAAATGCGTGCAGCCCAGCACGAGCGTGTCCGGGTGCTCGGCCTGGCGGAACAGCGGCGAGAGATATTCCGCCGCCGCGTCGCGCGCGATGGCGTTGTCGTGCCAGCCTTCCTCGGCGAGCGCGACGAAGAGCGCGCAGGCAAGCTGCGAGACGCGCGCGTTCGGCATCAGCGCCTGGATGGCCCGCACATAGGCGCCGCCCCTGACGGTTCCCTCGGTCGCGATGACGCCGATATGCCCGCTCGCGGTCGCGCGGACTGCCGCGCTGGCGCCGGGCGACACGACGCCCAGCACCGGCACGGGCGAGAGCGCGGCTTCGAGCGCCGGCAGGCCCGCCGCCGAGGCGGTGTTGCAGGCGATGACGATGGCCTTGACGTCGTGCCGGCGCAGCTGCCTGGCCGCCTGAACGGCATAGCGCGTCACGGTCTCGGGGCTCTTCGTGCCGTAGGGGAGGCGCGCCGTGTCGCCCAGATAGATCAGCCGCTCGCTGGGCAGGCGCTGCGCCACCGCCCGCATGACGGTGAGCCCGCCGATCCCCGAATCGAAAATGCCGATGGGCCGCGCGTCATGCGCCGGACTGGACGAGAGAGATGAGCGCGCCGAGGGCAAGGGTGATCACCAAGCTGAGCAGGACATCGATCAAGATGAGACCTGCTGCGGTGAAACCGGGCACCCGCAGGGTCTGCATCGCGATCGTCCAGCGGAAGTAAAATGCGAAAGCCATTGCGGCGATATTAAGGAACGAGACGATCGCGACGGAGAGGACCCCTAAGGCGAAGAGGGCGAAGGGCACGCTGGTGATCGCAACGGTCGGCACGGCCGACCAATTATGCGCGACGATGAAGGGGATATAGCGGTCGGTGACGCCCAGCAGCCGCGCCAGATAGACCATGGCGATCGGGAACGCAGCCCATTGCAGCAGATAGGCGACGAACTCGAAGAAGAGGCCCGCCGCCGTGTAGGGGGGAAGGGGCGATAGCCCCTGGCTAGGGTCGAGTTGGACGGCGGCATTGTAATAGTCGCGCTGGACGAGTACCAGAAAGCCGAAAAGCGGCAGCAGGAGGATCGCCGCCGCGAACGAGCGGAAAAAGCCGGTGACGCTCTGATCGAGGGCCTCGGCCGCGGCCGGATCTCGCTGCAGCAGCCCCCAGACCGCCCGCAAGTGACGCGACACATACGAGGCCGTGAACGGCTCGGCCGGCGGTTCGGTGTCGCTCACGAGCTAATCCCCCCGGCAAAATAGCGCTTCAGCGCGTCGGCATAGATGTCACTGAGCGCGCGGATGTCCGACAGCCGGGCGTTCTCGTCAGCCTTGTGCATGCTTTGCCCGACAAGGCCAAGCTCGGCCACCGGGCAATAATCCTTGATGAAGCGCGCGTCCGACGTACCCCCGCTGGTCGAGGGCTCGGGCGTGCGCCCCGTCACCTGCGCGACGGCGTTTGAGAGCAGCGCGATGAAGGGTCCGGGCGGCGTCAAGAACGCCCGCGCGCCGATTTCCGTCGTCATGGAAAAAGCGCCGCCCTGCTCACTGATCACGGCTTCAGCGGTTTCGCGCACCCATTGGAAGAGCGATTCGGCCGTGTGCAGATCGTTGTGCCGCACGTTTATCAGCGCCCGCGCAGTCGCTGGAATCAGGTTGGTGACCGTGTTGCCGACATCGACGCTGAGGATCTCAAGGTTCGACGGCGGAAAATGCGGCGTTCCCTCGTCGAGCGCCCGGGCATCGAGCCGGCGCAGGATCTCGAGCATTTTCGGCACCGGATTGTCGGCGAGATGGGGATAGGCAACATGGCCTTGCGCGCCCGTCACCGTCAGGCGAACGGTCGCGCTGCCCCGCCGCCCGACCTTGATTGTATCGCCGACGGCCTCGAGCGAGGTCGGCTCGCCGACGAGGCAATGGTCGGGCCGGATGCCCTCGGCCGCGAGCGCTTCCATCAGTTTGACGGTGCCGTTGACGCTCGGCCCTTCTTCATCGCCGGTGATCAGCAGGCTGATCGTTCCGCCCTTGCGCGCCTCGGCCGGCAGCCGCGCGGCGGCGGTGATGAAGGCGGCGATCGCGCTTTTCATGTCGGCCGCGCCCCGCCCGAACAGGCGCCCCTGATCGATCAGCCCGCCGAAGGGATCAAGGCTCCACGCCGCGGCCTCGCCGACCGGCACCGTGTCCAGGTGCCCGGCAAAGGCAAAATGCGGCGCGCCTTCGCCGAGGCGCGCGAAGAGATTGTCAACCGGCGGGGTTCCCGGCGCCTCGAAGCGCAGCATCCGGCAGGTGAAGCCCTGCGCCTCCAAGACCCCTGTCAAATGCTGGAAGGCCGCGCCGCAATCGGGCGTCACGCTCGCGATTCGGATCATCGCTTGAGCGAGTGGCACGGGATCATCGGCGAGGGGAGGGCACATGGCCGCCGATTTAGACGCGAGCCATTGCGTTCCGTCAATTGCCGCGCACGGCGCCCTGCCGTAAGGAGGAGGGAACAACGACAAACAGGGGAAGGAAGGGCGGCCATGACGGGACGGCTGAACGGCAAGGTGGCGGTGATCACGGGCGCGGCAAGCGGCATCGGCCACGCAACCGTCGAGCTCTTCGTGCGCGAGGGCGCGAAAGTCATCGCCGCGGACATTCAGGACGACAAAGGCGCACGGCTCGAAGAGGCACACGGGGCCTCTGTCCATTATGTCCATTGCAACGTGATGGAAGAGGTGCAGATCAAGGCGGCCGTCGATGCGGCAACCGCGAAGTTCGGCCGGCTCGACTGCATCTTCAATAACGCGGGCAGCGGCGGCGCGCTCGATCCGATCGAGGCGATCTCCGCCGAATCCTTCGCCGATGTCATGAACCTCCACGTCCGCGCCGCGCTCTGGGGCATGAAATACGCGGTCCCCGTGATGCGCGCGGCAGGCGGCGGTTCGATCATTTCGACGGGCTCGATCGCCGGTCTGCGCTCGGGCTACGGGCCGATCCTCTACTCGACCGCCAAGGGCGCGGTCATCCACATGACGCGGGTCGCCGCCGCGATGCTGGGCGCGGACAAGATCCGCGTGAACTGCATCTGCCCGGGGGGCATCGCGACACCGATCTTCGCCAAGGCCGCGGGGATGGCGACGCAGGTCGCCGACACGACCGTCGCCGCCGTCGCCGAGGCGCTGAAACAGATCCAGCCCCTGCCGATCGCCGGCCAGCCCGAGGATATCGCGGAAGGCGCGGCCTATCTCGCGAGCGACGGCGCGAAGTTCGTCTCGGGCCACGCGCTTATCATCGATGGCGGCATCACGGTCGGCGAGTTCCGCCAGGGCGAGGGCGCGGCCTTCGCGGGCGTGCTGCAGGCGGTGGGCGTCGATCCGGCGGCGATGCAGGCCGTGCTCGCGAGCCTGAGCGCGCAACCCCATTGATGGGTAGGCTGATCATCGCGGGCACGGTACGGCTTGGCGCCGGCCATCTGGAAAAGGCGCGCCCGCACATGGCCCGCATGATCGAGGCCTCGCGCGCCGAGGACGGCTGCCTCGTCTATTCCTATGCGCTCGACGTGGCGGACCCGACCTGCGTGCGCGTCTTCGAGGTCTGGCGAGACGCGGAGGCGTTCGAGGCGCATACGCGGAGCGATCACATCAAGGCCTGGCGCGCGGTGTGGTCCGAGATCGGCCTCTCGGACCGCGACCTCACGCGCTACGAGATTGCGGCGTCGCAGCCGACCTAGTCGCGCAGCAGCTCGTTGATCGCGGTTTTGGAGCGCGTGCGCGCGTCGACCGTCTTCACGATGACCGCGCAATAGAGCGAGGGCCGCCCTTCGCCGCCCGGCATCGCGCCAGCGACGACGACCGAATAGGGCGGGACGCGCCCCATGTGGATCTCGCCCGTCGCCCGGTCGACGATCTTGGTCGATTGGCCGAGATAGACGCCCATACCCAGCACTGCGCCCTCACCGACGATCACGCCCTCGGCGACTTCGGAGCGCGCGCCGATGAAGCAATTGTCCTCGATGATGACAGGGTTCGCTTGCAGCGGCTCCAGCACGCCGCCGATCCCCGCGCCGCCCGAGATATGGCAATTCGCGCCGATCTGCGCGCACGACCCGACCGTCGCCCAGGTGTCGACCATCGTCCCTTCGCCGACATGGGCGCCCAGATTGACGAACGAGGGCATCAGCACCGCGCCCTTCGCGATGAAGGCCGACCGCCGCACGATCGCGCCCGGCACGGCGCGGAACCCCGCCGCTTGAAAGTCGCGCGCGCTCCAGCCCTCGAATTTGGAGGGCACCTTGTCCCACCAATGGCTGGCCTCGCCCGGCGCGCCCGCGATGAGCGCCATGTCGTTGAGTCGGAAAGACAGCAGCACGGCCTTCTTCAGCCATTGCTGGACGAGCCATTCGCCGTTGAATTTCTCCGCGATGCGCAATTCGCCGCGATCGAGTCGGGTCAGCGCTTCCTCGACCGCCTCGCGCACCGGTCCCGTGGTGGCCGAGGAAATCTTCTCGCGCTCCTCGAACGCGGCCTCGATGGTGGCGGCAAGCTGGCTCATGCTGGGGTCCTCAAGCGAATCTGCGACAGGAATTGGGTGAGATCCTCGGTCACGTGATGGATGTGGTCCTGATCGGGCGGATCTTGCGGACCCTGGCGCGACCAGGGGGCATCGTTGCGCAGCCACACGGTCGTCATGCCGAGCGTGTGGGCCGGTAGCAGATTGCGCGCGAGGTCTTCGAACATCGCGGCCCGCGCGGGCTCGAGCGCGGTCGCGGCGACCAGATGATCGAACGCCTCGCGGAAGGGTTTGGGGCGATAGCCGGTCGCGACGATGTCGATGATCCCCTCGAAATGGGCCTCGAGCCCCAGCCGTCCGAGCACGCGCTCGGCATGGGCGATGCTGCCATTTGTGAAGACGATCCGCCGGCCGGGCAGCCGCGCGATCGCCGCGCCGAGCGCTGGGTCGGGCGTGATCGCGGTCAGGTCGATATCGTGAACGAACTCTAAATAGGCGAGCGGGTCGATCCCGTCGCGGGCCATCAAGCCGTTCAGCGTCGTGCCGTAGTCCCGGTAGTAGTCCTTCTGGAGCGTCCGCGCCGCCTCATCGTCGACGCCCAGGTGCCGCGACACGAACGCGCGCATGCGCTCGTCGATCTGCGCGAACAAGTTGCAGGCGGCCGGATAGAGCGTGTTGTCGAGGTCGAAGACCCAGGTCTCGACATGCTCGAAATCGGGCGATGGGGAGGGCTCGGGCGGCATGCCGCGGACCATGGTCGAAGCCCCTGTCCAAGGCAAGCGGCCCCAGGACGGGAAGCGAGCCCTTAAGCACCCCTTAACGCCGTCTCGCCTAGTCTTTCCGGCGGACGGGGAATCGTGAATGACGCGCTGGCGCAAGATCTTGGAGTTCCCGGGCTTGGGTGGGCCTGGCCGGGCCGCAGAGCCGCAACACGCGGTGCGTGTGCAAACCGAATCGCTCTTTTCCGACTATCCTGGCGGCGTCTTCATTTTGAACGAGGATGGCCGGCTCGTCGTCGCCAATAGCGCCGCCGCGCCGATTGTTGCCCTTCTCGATGCTGAGAACCTCGACACCGAGGCGGCTGAGAAGCTGCGCCACGCGATCGGGCGGGCCTCGCGCGGCGATGTCTATTTCGGCCGCATCGTGTGCCAGCGCCAGGATGACCCGCACGGCGGCAGCCGCACCTTCGACCTGACGCTCATGCCGGGCGGCCCGGTGATCCTCGGCCTCTTCCAGGAAGCGACCCTCGAGCGCAACCTGATGACGGCCCTGAAGGCCTCGCGCGAACTCTTCCGCGATCTCGTCTCGTGCTCTTCGGATTTCGCCTGGGAAACCGACATCGCGGGCGCCTTCACCTATGTCAGCCGCTCGGGCGCCGCCAGTTACACCGCGCAGGATCTGATTGGCCGGCAGGCCGCCAACCTCATGTATTTGAGCGACGACGAGGAGGCCATGCCGACCGCGTGCCCATTTCTGGCGCGCGACATCGTGACGGAAGCCGAAGCCTGGCTCACGGGCGCCGACGGCGCGCAGCTTTGCTTCCTGGTGTCGGCCATGCCGATTTTTGACGAGGCCGGCCATTGGCGCGGCGCGCGCGGCACGGCGCGCGACGTCACCGAAATTCGCGCCCGCGAGCGCGAGCTGGCCCAGGCCCGCTCCCTCGAAGCGTTGTCGCACGCCATCATTACGTCCGTCCTGAGCGAGCGCGATCCCTCGCGCATGCTGCTCGCCGCGACCGATGCGTTGCGCAAGGCCGTTGGCGCGTCGAGTTGCTGGTTCCTTGAGCGCGAGCTGGGGCGGGGCGATTCGACGCCGCGCTGGCGCATCGCCGCGGTCTCGGGCGCGGACGAGGAGGCGCTGGATCTGCCGCCCTTCCTGCTGCGCGCGGCCGAGGACGCGGCAGAGGATCTGGAGGAGCCGCGTCGCCTCATCAATGAAGCGGGGCACGGCGTCGTCCTGGGGATCGGCCGTCAGGGCGCGGCCCTCGGTGTCGTCGCGCTCCTGTGCGACAGCCCGGCCGCGCCTGACCGCGACGCCGTGTCGCTGATCCGCGCGATCGCAGGCCATTTGAGCGTCGCCTTTTCGCAGGCGCTCCTTGTGCGGGAGCTGCAGGAAAGCTCCCACAGCGATCCGCTCTCGGGCCTCCTCAACCGGCGCGGCTTCCTCAACCAGGCGCATCGCCGGCTCGAGCAGCATCGCCGCATGGGGCGCCAAGCGAGCCTCTTTTATCTCGATCTCGATGACTTCAAGGGGATCAATGATCGCTACGGCCACGCGAAGGGCGACGCGACGATCCACATGGTTGGCGAAGTGCTGTCCGCGATGACGCGCGCGGGCGATCTCGTGGTGCGCTTCGGCGGCGATGAATTCGGTGTCTTCTTCGAGGAAGCCGACATCGGCCATTTGACCCGCAAAGCCGAGCAGATCTCGAACGCGATCCGCGACGGCGCGCGCGCGCTTGGCATTGAGGGCGGCACGGGCGTTTCGATCGGCGCGGCGACCTTCGCGCGCGGCAGCACCGAATCGCTTGAGGATCTCATCGCCAAGGCCGACCGCGCGCTCTATGCGGCCAAGGCGGCCGGCAAGAAATGCTATCGCATCGCCGAGGAACCGGAGGCGGCCTGATGCTTAAGAATCTCCTCGCAAGAGTCTTTCATCGCAAGGTTCTCCCCAGCGAGATCGACTACGTCCAGGCGCGCGACGCGCTGGAAACGCAAGCGCTCGCTGTTCGCCGCGAACTCGCCGCGCGCGACGATGTCGAACCCGAGATCCTCTATTATCTCGCGCAGGATGAGTCCGCCGATGTCCGCCGCGGGGTCGCGGCCAACGCGAAGACGCCGCAGCAGGCGAACAAGATCCTCGCGGACGATGAGAACGATGACGTCCGCTGCGAACTCGCAACGAAGATCGCGCGGCTTGTGCCAACGCTCGATTCGGGAACCGCCGACCGCGTCCTCGACCTCGCGATCGAGGTGCTCGAGAAGCTGGCCGCCGACAAGCTGCCGCGCGTGCGCCAGATCATCGCCGAAGAAATCAAGCACGCGGCCAATGTACCGCCGACCCTGGTGCGCCGCCTCGCGCGCGACGTGGAGGCGATCGTCGCAGCCCCGGTTCTGGAGTACTCCCCGCTCCTGTCGGATGAGGATTTGATCGAGATCATCGCCTCCGGCACCGTGACGGGCGCCCTTCAGGCGGTCTCGCGCCGGCGCAACCTGGCGGGTGATGTCGCGAACGCGGTGGTTGCCACGCTGGACATCCCCGCTGTCGCCGCGCTTCTCACCAACCCGACCGCCCAGATCCGCGAGGATACGCTCGACCGCATCATCGAGAACGCCGAAGGGATCGAGGAGTGGCATCAGCCGCTCGTGCTACGGCCCGATCTCTCGATGCGCGCCGTACGCCGCATCGCGGGCTTCGTGGCCTATGCGCTGCTTGAGAAATTGCAGGAGCGCACAAACCTCGACGAGCAGACCGCCACGGCGATCAAGAAGCGCGTGCGCGAGCGCATCGCGGTCGAGGATCTGAGCGAGGATCAAACGAAGGCGGTCGAGCGCGCCCGGCAGCGCGTCGCCGAGGCGCAGCGGCGCAACGCGCTCAACGATAGCTTCGTCATCGATGCGCTGGAGGCGGGCGATCGCGCCGTGGTTTTGGAAGCCCTCGCTGCGCTGGCGGACGTTCCACCCTTCGCGGTCGACCGCATCATCGCCGCGCGCAGCGGCAAGGCGCTCACCTCGCTCGTCTGGAAGGCGGGGCTTACGATGCGCACGAGCCTCAAGCTGCAGGCGGGATTTGCCAAGATCCCGGTCTCAGAGATGGTGCTCGCGCGGAACGGCGTCGACTTCCCGCTCGAGCCGTCCGAGATGTCCTGGCACCTGAATTATTTCGGCGTCGCCGCCTAGGCACGCAGCGGCACTAGCCAGCGCGGATCAGCGTGCCGGCGCCATGCTGCGTAAAGAGTTCGATGAGGAGCGCGTGCGGCACGCGTCCATCGAGGATGACGACACCTTCGACGCCCGATTCCGCCGCCGCGATGCAGGTCTCGACCTTGGGGATCATGCCGCCCGAGATCGTGCCGTCGGCGATAAGGCGCCGGCATTCCGAAACCGTCAGATCACTGATGACCTGTCCGTCCTTGTCGAGCACGCCCGGAACGTCGGTGAGGAGGAACAGCCGCGTCGCGCCCATCGCGCCCGCGACGGCGCCCGCGACCGTGTCGGCGTTGATATTGTAGGTCGCGCCCTCCGGCCCCACGCCGATCGGCGCGATGATCGGGATGAGATCCGAGCCGATGATCGTGTCGAGCACTTCGGGATTGACCGCCGCCGGCTCGCCGACGAAACCGAGATCGACCGCCTCGTCCTCGCCGGTCTCCGGGTTGCGCCGGCGCTTTTCGAGCTTGCGCGCGACGATGAGATTGCCGTCCTTGCCCGAAAGGCCGACCGCGCGCCCGCCTTCGCCGTTGATGGCGGTGACGAGCTGTTTGTTGATCGAGCCCGTCAGTACCATCTCGACGATCTCCATCGCCGCCTTGTCGGTGACGCGCAGGCCATCGATGAAGCTCGACTTGATCGACAGGCGCTCAAGCATGTGGCCGATCTGCGGGCCGCCGCCATGCACGACGATGGGCTCGATTCCCGTTTGCTTCATGAGCACGACGTCTTGCGCGAAATGGTCGGTCGCTTCTTCACCGGCCATCGCGTGGCCGCCATATTTCACGACGATGATCTTGCCGTCATAGCGCAGGATGAAGGGCAGCGCCTCGACGATGGTCTGCGCGGCGCTGCGCCACTTCGCCACCTGGCGGAGCGAAAAGCTGCGTTCGTCGCTTCTGGGCGTGTCTTCGGGCCCGGCCATGGTCGGCGCTCCTTCCGCGCGAGGGCAAACCGCGGGCTTATAGCGAAAGCGGGCCGCTCGCACTAGAGTTTCTGGCAGGCGGCGCGAGCGAGGAACCATGACGGAGCGAACGGCGACATGTGGCTGCGGCGCGGTAACCGCGCGCGCGACGGGCGATCCGGTGGTCGTCGCGTGCCATTGTGCGGATTGTCAGCGCCGCACGGGCTCGGTTTTCGGTGTCGGCGCCTATTATCCAAAGGAGGCGGTCGCCATCACGGGATCGACGAACCGCTTCACGCGGCCGACGGCCTCGGGCGGCGAGTTCCGGCAGAATTTCTGCCCGCGCTGCGGCACCACCCTGTTCTGGAACGCCGACAACAACCCCGATCTGATCGGCATCGCGGTCGGTGCCTTCGTCGATCCGCAATTCCCGGCCCCCGTGCGCTCCGTCTGGGAGCAAACGATCCATCATTGGGTGACGGTCGGTCCGGCCGGCCTCCACAAATTGCGCGGCCGCGAAAGCTAGTCGGCGAGGCTTTCCAGTTCCGCGCGCAGCGCCGCGATGCCGTCGCCGCGCGAGGACGACGTGACATGTAGAACGGGGTGCGCTGCGCCGTGCTTTTTCGTCTCGGCCGATACCGCGGCGATTGTCCGCGCGAGGTCGCCCGCCTTGGGCGCGTCGGCTTTCGTCAAGACGATCTGATAGGAAACGGCCGCCTGGTCCAGCACCGCCATCACGTCGCGGTCGAGATCTTTCAGCCCGTGCCGGCTGTCGATCAGCAGCAGCACACGGCGAAGGCTCGGCCGCCCGCGCAAATAGTCGATGATGAGCGTGTTCCACACTTTCGACTGCGATTTTGCGACGCGCGCATAGCCGTAACCCGGCAGGTCGACGACATGGAGCCGTCCGCCCAGCGCGAAGAAATTGATCTCGCGCGTGCGCCCGGGCGTGTGCGACACGCGCGCGAGGCTGCGCCGATGGGTGAGCGCGTTGAGAAGGCTCGACTTGCCGACATTCGAGCGGCCCGCGAAGGCGATCTCGGGCAGCGTGTTGGGCGGCAATCCATCCGCGCGCGCGGCCGCGAAGAAGAACGCGCAGTCCTGCGCGAAGAGAACGCGCCCGCGCTCGATCGCCTCCTCGCTGAAATCGGGACTAGTGGCCGGAGGGTCCTGCGTCACCGGCCCGTCCGTTTCGCACGCGATCGATGAGCCCCTTCAGCCAGCCCGGCATGCCGAACCGGTTGAGCCCTTCGATCGGCACGCCCATGCGCCGCATGATCACGGCCTGCTGCAAAATCGACAGCAAATTGTTCCACGTCCAATAGATGACGAGCCCGGCCGGGAACGTCGCCAGCATGAACGTGAAGATCCACGGCATCAGCGAGAAGATGCGCTGCTGGATCGGGTCCGTCGGCGGCGGGTTCAATTGCATCTGGACCCACATCGACACACCCATGATGAGTGGCCAGATGCCGATATGGAGCGGCAGGCCCAAATAGTACTCGGGCACCGTGAACGGCAGGAGCCCGAAGAGATTGAAGATCGACGTGGGGTCGGGCGCCGAGAGGTCCTGGATCCAGCCGAAGAATGGCGCGTGCCGCATTTCGATGGTGACGAACAACACCTTGTAGAGCGAGAAGAACACCGGAATCTGGATGAGCACCGGCAGACAGCCCATTACCGGGTTCACCTTCTCGCGCCGATAGAGCTCCATCAGCTGCTTTTGCTGCTCCATCGGATCATCTTTGTACTGATCGCGCAGCCGCATCATCTCCGGCTGCACTTTCTTCATCTTGCTCATCGCCTCATAGGAGCGGTTGGCGAGCGGGAAGAAGACCAGCTTGATGAGAACGGTGAGGAGCAGGATCGCCACGCCGAAATTCCCGACGAGGTGGTAGAGCCAGTCGAGCACGATAAAAATCGGCTTCGTGATGATGAAGAACCAGCCCCAGTCTACGGCAAGGTCGAACCGGTCGAGCTTGGGTCCTTCCTCGGCATAGCGATCGACGATCGAGACGACCTTGGCGCCGGCGAAAAGATGATGTGTCGCGCTCGCGCTGGCGCCGGGTGCGATGGTCATCGGCGAGGCATGGATGAAATCGGTCTGGAAGATCTCGCGCGGCCCCTCGGCGCGGTCGGTGAAGCTCGCGCGGATGGTGGTGTCCTGCTGCGGCGCGACGGCGGCCATCCAGTATTTGTCGGTGATGCCGATCCACCCGCCGGTGGAATCCGTCCTGATCGTGCCTGCGTCGCGCACCTCGGAATAGTCGACTTCCTGCAGCGTCTCGTTGAAAACGCCGATGAGCCCTTCGTGGAGCACCCAATAGGTCATGTGCTGCGGCTGGCCGTGCCGCGAGATAAGCGCGTAGGGATAGAGATCGACGGGCGCCTCGCCCGTGTTCTCAACCGTCTCGACCACCGTGAAGAGATAGTTCTGATCGAGCGAAATCTCGCGGCGGAAGAAAAGTCCCTGCCCATTGTCCCAGGTGAGCACGACGGGCGAGCTGGGCGAGAGCTTCGCCCCATTCGAGTGCCACTCGGTTGTCTCGTTCGGCAGCGCCATCGTCGCGTTGGCGGCCGGCGCGAAGCCGAACTCGGCGTAATAGGGCGTCGCCGTGCCCGTCGGCGCGAAGAGCACGATCTCCGGGCTCTTGGGATCGTTGGTCTCGCGATAACCGTGGAGCTGCAGATCATCGATCCGCGAGCCGCGCAGGCGGATCGAGCCGCCGAGCTTCTGGCTCGTGATCGGGATCCGTTGACCGGACGTGGCGACGGCCTCTTCGCGTGGCAGCGCGATCTGCGGCGCGGCGACGCTAGGGGCCGTTGGGGCCGCGCTCTCGGACTGAGCGGCGGCCTGCCGGCGCTCCATCTCGGCCTGCGTCTGCGGGCCGATCACCAGGAACTGCCACGCCACGATGACGAGCACCGACAGAGCGATGGCGAGAACGAGATTACGCGTATCGGAGCTCATGCGGAGGGGCGCGCTTTCTCTGCTGGCGGAACGGGATCAAAGCCCTCGCCCGACCCGAGCAGCCGGACCGGGTGGCAGCGCGACAGGCGGCGAACGGCGAGCCACGTGCCCTTGAGGGGTCCGTGCACGCGCAGCGCCTCAAGGGCATAGGCGGAACAGGTCGGCTGGAACCGGCACGACGGCGCCATCATTGGCGAAAGGGTCAGCCGATAGAGATGGATCGGCACGGATAGCGCCGCGACTGAGAGGTGACGAAAGGCTTCGCTCAGAGTCATTGATCCGCGCCTTTCCGGGACTTGCGGCTGGGCGCGGCTTTGTCGCCCTGCTGGTTGACGCGCCGGAGCGCGGCGGCGAGATCCGCCATGAGGACGGCCATGGGCCGGGTGAGGGCGCCGCGGCGGCCGACGAGAACATAGTCGGTGCCGTGCTGCGCATAAAGGGGAAGGACTTGCCGTGCCGCTTCCTTGAGGCGCCGCCGGGCGCGGTTTCGTGTCACGGCGTTACCGATTTTCTTGGTGACCGTGAAGCCGACGCGCGCGCGAGTGGGCGTGGGCCCCTGGCGGACGGCTTGGAGAATGAAGGCGTCGGTTGCCACGCGGCCCCCTTGCGCGGCCTTCAGGAAATCACGGCGGACCTTGATGCGCGCGATCGGCGCGGCGGCGGGTGCGGCCGTGATCTCAGGCAGACAGCTTTTTCCGCCCGTTGGCCCGGCGATTGGCGAGGATTTTCCGGCCATTCTTCGTCGCGCTCCGCAGGCGGAACCCGTGGCGGCGCTTCCGGACCAGTTTGCTTGGTTGATAGGTGCGCTTCATGGCGCCTCAAGACCCCGGCGTTTTCGTGAGGGCGGGTTAATACCCATGGGGGCTCCCCAAGTCAACAAAGGCCTGGAAACAGACCAATTTCGCTCTCACGCGAGCGTCATTGGCGGGTGAGGGCGCCGCCTGACTATATGAATGCGCGGCGTCACCGATCGCCACGGCGCCAACGGCCAAGAGCCGCGAGGATCATGTTCGCGAGACTGATGGGAGCAATGATGGTCATGGCCGCGATCGCGGGCGCACCGGCCCGGGCCGAGGGAACCCTCGCCGCCTATTTCGGGGAGGCCTCCGGCGGGGCGGACGATGTCAACCACGCTGCGTTCGATGCGATTCTCAAAACCTATGTACGAAAGGGCGCGGACGGCATCAACCGCGTCGACTACACGGCCCTGAAGGCGGGCGAGGACCGCGCGGCCTTGAGCGCCTATCTGCGAGACCTTGAGGCCGTCCACGTACGGGACTTGCCCCGGCCCGCGCAGTTCGCTTTTTGGATCAACCTCTATAACGCCCTCACGCTCGACGTAGTGGTCCAGCGCTACCCGGTAAGGTCGATCCGCGACATCGCTATTTCGCCCGGACTCTTTTCCATCGGCCCCTGGGGCAAGAAACTGGTGACGGTCGAAGGCAAGAGCCTTTCCCTCGACAATATCGAGCACGACATTCTGCGCGCGATCTGGCGCGACCCGCGCATTCACTACGCGGTCAATTGCGCCTCGCTCGGCTGCCCGAACCTTCAGGATCGCGCCTTCACCGCGCAGAACGTCGAGCGGCTGCTCGACGAGGCCGCCCGCGCCTACGTCAACCATCCGCGCGGCGTGCGGATCGAGGGCGGGCGCCTTATCGCCTCCAGCCTCTATGATTGGTACGCGAAGGATTTCCGGGCCGAAGAGGGCGGGCTTCTCGGCCATCTCGGCCGTTATGCGATGCCTGCGCTGGCCGCCGAGCTGAAGACCTTCGGCCGCGTCTCGCGCTACACATACGATTGGGCGCTGAACGACATTGAGCGCGAAGGCCGGTAAGGGACGGGGCGGGACATGGAACGACCGATCGAGGAAGCGGCAAAGCCGGGGTTTCGCTTTATGCGCCTGGCGCCGCTCGCCGTGATCCTCTTCGCTGCGGTCGCCTTTTTTGGCCTCGGCCTCAATCGCTACGTGACGCTCGACACGCTGCGCGACAACCGCGAGGCGCTGCAGGCCTATGTCGCGGCGAACCCGGTCGTCGCGCCCGCCGCCTTCATCGCCGTCTACGCGCTCTCGACGGCGCTCTCCTTGCCCCTCGGCGCGCTTCTCACGCTGACCGGCGGCTTTCTTTTCGGCACGCTCTTGGGCACCGGCCTTGTTGTCGCCGGCGCAACGTTGGGCGCGACGATCCTCTTCATCGCCGTCAAGGCGGGCCTCGCCGATGCGCTCCGCGCCAGCGCCGGCGAGGCGCTCGCCCGCATGGAGAAGGGGTTCGCGGCGAATGCCTTCTCCTATCTTCTGTTCTTACGGCTCGTGCCGGTCTTTCCCTTCTTCATCGTCAATGTCGTGCCGGCGTTCCTGGGCGTTTCCCTCGCGACGTTCGTCGTTGCGACATTTGTTGGCATCATTCCCGGCTCGTTCGTCTATGCGAGCGTCGGCAACGGCCTCGGTGCGCTCTTCGACAAGGGCCTCGAGCCCGATCTCGGCATCATCTTCAATTGGGATATCTTGATTCCGATCCTGGGCTTGGCCGTGCTTGCGCTCATCCCGGTTGCGGTGAGGGCCTGGAGCGGCCGCAAGACATGACGGCGGGGGAGCTATGACGGGAAGGATCAAGGCCGACATCTGCGTCATCGGCGGCGGATCGGGCGGGCTTTCGCTCGCCGCGGGCGCCGCGCAGCTTGGCCAGAAAGTCGTGCTCATCGAAAAGGGCAAGATGGGCGGCGACTGCCTCAACTATGGCTGCGTTCCCTCGAAGGCGCTGATCGCGGCTTCCAAACGCGCGCACGCGTTCCGCGCGAGCGCCGAATTCGGCATCGCGCCGGCCGAGCCCGTAATCGACTTTCGGCGCGTGCACGACCACATCCACGAGGTCATCGCGGCGATCGCGCCGATCGACAGCGTCGAGCGCTTCGAGGGGCTGGGCGTGACGGTCATCCAGGCGCCCGCCCGCTTCACTGGCCCGATGGAGATCGAGGCGGGCGGAAAAACGATCCGCGCGCGCCGCATCGTTATCGCGACGGGATCGCGTGCGGGCGTGCCGCCCATCCCGGGCCTGAGCGAGGTGCCTTACCTCACGAACGAGACGCTCTTCGACAATGTCGCGCTGCCCCGCCACCTCATCATCATCGGCGCGGGGCCGATCGGCATGGAGATGGCGCAGGCCCATCGCCGCCTGGGCGCGGAGGTGACGGTGCTCGATGCCGGTCCCGCCCTCGCCAAGGATGATCCCGAACTCACCAAGATCGTTCTGGATCGGCTGCGCCACGAGGGCATCGTCCTGCGCGAGAGCGTAAAGATCGCCCGCGTCGCGGGAACGGACGGTGCGATCACGGTGACGCTCTCGGGCGATGCCGGTGAGGAGACGATCACCGGCAGTCATCTGCTCGTCGCCGCCGGGCGCGTCCCCAATGTCGAAGGTCTCGATCTTGAAAAGGCGGGCGTGCGCTACAGCCGCAGAGGCATCGAGGTCGATTCGCGGCTGCGCAGCAGCAACAAGAAGATATTCGCCGTCGGCGACGTCGCGGGCGGACTTCAGTTCACCCATGTCGCGAACTATCACGCGGGCCTCGTCATCCGGAACGTGCTCTTCCGCTTTCCGGCTTCACAGGACACGCGCGCAATTCCCTGGTGCACCTATACTGATCCCGAACTGGCCCATGTCGGCCTCACCGAAGAGGAAGCGCGCAAGTCACACGGCCAGGTGACCGTGCTGCGCTGGCACCTCAAGGAAAATGACCGCGCCCAGGCCGAGCGCGAGACCGAGGGCCTGGCGAAGATCGTCGTCGACAAGCGCGGGCGCATCCTCGGCGCCTCCATCGTCGCGCCGGGTGCCGGCGACCTGATCCAGGTGTGGGTGCTGGCGATCACCAAGAAACTGAAGATCGCCGACGTGCAGGCGATGGTCGTCGCCTACCCGACGCTCGGCGAGATCAGCAAGCGCGCGGCGGGCGCCTATTTCACGCCCACATTGTTCTCGCCCCGCGTGCGCCTTCTCGTCCGTTTGCTGACCAGCATCGGCTGATCGCGACACCCTGACGAATCGCCGGCGGTTCTGCTATCAGAGCCGCCATGACTGTTTGGCAAAGATTGAGGGCGCTGGGCCGCCGGCTGGTCGCGCCGTTCACGCGCAGCCTGTCGGGACGGCTTCTCCTGCTCACGATCGCCTTCGTGATGTTGAGCGAAGTCATCGTCTATATTCCCTCGCTCTGCCTCTATCACACAAACTTGCTCTCGATGCGCCTTGCCGCAGCCCAATTGGCCGCGCTGCCGCTTTCCGAGACGGATCGCGATGCCCTCTCGGATGATCTGCGCCGCGAATTGCTCGCGAACGCGGGTGTCATCGCGGTCTCGCTCAAGCGCTCCGAAACGCGCGAACTTTACCTCGCCGAGGAGATGCCGCCGCAGATCGACGCGGCCTTCGACATTACGTCGCCGACGTATCTCTCGATGCTCGCTGACACGTTTGATGCGCTGACAGCGCCGGCTGGCCGCACGATCCGCATCATGGGGGTGCCCCGCCTGCGCGGCGGCGAGAAGATCGACGTCGTGATGAACGAGGACGAGATTCGCGGCGAGTTGTTCGCCTATTCACAGCGCATCTTTCTGCTCTCGCTGCTTATTTCCGGCGCGACGGCGCTCCTCGTCTTCGTCAGCGTTTCATGGGCCTTCGTGCGGCCGGTGCAGCGCCTGACGCGCAACATGCTCGCCTTCCGCGAACGGCCAGAGGATGCGTACCGCATCCTGGAGCCCTCCGGCCGGGAAGATGAGATCGGCCGTGCGGAAGAAACCCTCGCCCAGATGCAGAGCGAGCTGCGCATGGCGCTGCATCAGCGCGCGCATCTGGCGGCACTGGGCACGTCGGTCGCCAAGATCAATCACGATTTGCGTAATCTGCTTGCGACCGCGCAATTGACCTCCGATCGCATCGCGACCGTCAGCGATCCGGCGGTCCAGCGTTTGGCGCCCCGCCTCATCAGCGCGATCGACCGCGCGGTGGAGCTCACTTCGGCCACCCTGCGCTATGCCCGCGCGGAGGAGGCGGCGCCCCAACGCCGCCTCGTTCCCCTGCGCCCGGTCGTCGAGGAGGTGCTGACCGCCTGCGAAACGCAAGGCCCCGTCACGGTCGAAAACCTCGTGCCGGGCGAGATCGAGATCGACGCCGATCCGGATCAATTGTTCCGCCTTCTGATGAATATCGTTCGCAACGCCGTTCAGGTGCTCGAGGCGCAGGGCCAGGGCAGCGTACGCGTCATCGCGATCAAGAGCGCGGGCAAGGCCGTCATCGACATCGCGGATAACGGCCCGGGCATCCCCGAACGTGCACGCGAACATCTCTTCGAGCCCTTCACGGGCAGCGCGCGCAGCGGCGGCACCGGCCTTGGCCTTGCGATCGCGAAGGAGCTTGCGCTCGCCCATGGCGGCGACATCACGCTGATCCGCACGGGCGCGGAGGGAACCGTCTTTCGCATCACGATTCCCGATTCCGATCTCGAGGACGGCGCGTGAGCTGGGACCCCGGCCAATATTTGCGCTTCACGGATGAACGCAATCGCCCGGCGATGGACCTGCTCGCGCGCGTTCCGCTGGATGTGCCCGCGCGCATCATCGATCTGGGCTGCGGGCCGGGGAACAGCACGGCGCTTCTGGCCGCCCGCTTTCCGCGCGCCGCGCTTTTAGGCGTTGATTCCTCGCGCGAGATGCTGGCGCGCGCCCGCCGCGAGGGCCCGCCAAACTCGGATTGGCTGGAAGCGGATGCCGGCAGCTTCACGCCGGCCGTCCCGCCCGACCTCATTTTTTCCAATGCGCTCTTTCAATGGGTGCCGGATCACGCGCCGATCCTCGCCCGCCTGCTCGGCACGCTCGCGCCGGGTGGCGTGCTGGCGGTTCAGATGCCGCGCAATTTCGACGCTCCCTCCCATCGCGCGATCCGCGAAGTGGCGGCGGAAAGTCCCTGGGCGGCGGTGCTCAAGCCGCTGATCCGCGAAGACCCGGTCGCCGGACCCGAGAAGTATTTTGCCGCGCTGCACCCAAGAGCCGCGAGCCTCGACCTCTGGGAGACCGAATATTGCCACGCGTTGTCGGGGGAGCATCCGGTCCTCGAATGGGTGAAAGGCACGGCGCTGCGGCCCCTGCTCGCGGTTCTGGATAGTCATCACCGCGACGTCTTTCTGTCACATTTGGCCGAACGACTGGCGCGCGCCTATCCAAGGCGTGACGATGGCGTGACACTGTTTCCCTTTAGACGACTATTTATTGTAGCGACACATTCCCCCGAACACTAGATTTTGCTGCGGCTGCGCAATCCCGCCGGTACACTCGGGCAAGACGAATCACCGCAAGGGGAGAGCTCGCGATGGCAATGGTCGTCACGGTGGCGCAGCAGAAGGGCGGCGCAGGCAAGACCTCGGTGGCGGCCCATCTGGCCTGCGCCTGGGCGGGGCGCGATCTGAACGGCTCGGCCAAGCGCGTCACGCTCATCGATCTCGATCCGCAGGAAAGCCTCACGGCCTGGTTCCGCCTCCGGGAGGAGCTGCTGGGGGACGATGAAAAGATCGATCTGCGCCCGACCAGCGGCTGGCGCGTGACGAGCGAGATCCAGCGCGCCCAGCGCGATTCCGACCTCGTCATCGTCGACAGTCCGCCGCACACCGAAACCTCGACCCGCATCGCGATCCGCTCGGCCGATCTGATCGTCGTGCCGTGTCAATTATCGCCGATGGACGTTTGGGCCTCGCGCCCGACGCTCGAAATGATCGAGAAGGAAAAGCGCCAGGCGCTGGTCGTGCTCAACCGCGTGCCGCCCCGCGCGCGCCTCGCCGATGAATTGGTGCTGCAGCTGAAGCGCGACCGGGTGCCCCTGGCGCGCGCCGCGCTCGGCAATCGCGTCGCCTATGCCGCGAGCCTGATGGGCGGGCGCGGCGTCACCGAGGCCGAGCCTCATTCCGTTGCGGCCGCCGAGGTGCGCCTCCTCGCCAGCGAAGTCTTGCGCCGGGCGCACTAACCGCGCCACAACGGAGATCATGATCTCCGAGGCGCGCGCACTACTGGCGGATGTCGGCGGCACGAATGTCCGCTTCGCGCTCTCCGATTCGAGCGGCGCGCCGACCGCCATCACCATTCATCAGACGGCGGACTATCCCCATTTCGAGGCGGCGGCCGCTGCCTATCTCGCGCAATTCGGCCACCCGATCTTGAGTGCCGTCGTCGTTTGCGCGGCCGGGCCGCTCGCCGATGGCCGCATCCACATGACGAACTGCCCCTGGGTGATCGACCCGCAAGCGATCGCGGCGGCGACCGGCTGCCCACGCGTGCAACTCGTGAACGATTTCGCCGCGATGGCCGCCGCGCTCCCGCATCTCCCTGACGGCTCCTGCCATCCCATCGGCGGCGGCACGATTGACGCCTCCGCCCCGCGTGTCGTCATCGGCCCTGGCACGGGCCTCGGCGTCGCCGCGCTTGTCCCCGCCGGCGAGGGGCGCTCGGTCGTCGTGCCGTCCGAGGGCGGCAACATCTCGCTTGCGCCCGAAACGCCGCGCGAGATCGCGATCATCGAGCGCCTGACGCGCGTGGGCGCGCCCCTGCGCGTCGAACAGCTGCTCTCGGGCTCCGGCTTGCCCAACCTCTATGCCGCGCTCGCCGCATTGGAAGGGGAAGAGGCCACTCCGCTCACCGCCGCCGAGATCGCCGCGCGCGCGGCGGGGAAAGGCGATCCGCTCGCCCTTGAGACGCTGCAGATCTTTGCTGGCTGGCTCGGCGCCTTCGCTGGCGACATGGCGCTCGTCTTCACCGCGCGGGGCGGCGTCTATCTGGGCGGCGGCATCCTGCCCAAATGGGGCGCGCTCTTCGATGAGCGCGTCTTTCGCACGCGCTTCGAGGGCAAGGGCGTCTTCCGCGACTATCTGACGGGCATTCCTGTCTTGCGTATCGAGCGAGAGGACACGGCGCTTTTCGGCCTCGCCGCGCTCGCCCGCGAAGCATCCGCGCGCTAAGTTTGCGCCTGGCAATCGCGGAGGAACAGCAATCGTGGCGAAACTCGAACATTTTACGCGGCCGGAAGTCGCCGCACTCGGTCTGCCGTTCTCCGAGGCCGTGCGCCTCGGCGACACGATCTATCTCTCGGGCCAGCTCGGCATGCAGCCGGGCACCGCCAAGCTCGTGCCTGGCGGCATCGAGGCGGAATCGCGCCAGACGATGGAGAACATCGGAACGACATTGAAGGCGCTGGGCCTCGGCTATGGCGACATCGTCAAATGCCTCGTCATGCTCACCGACATGAGCGAATGGGCGACTTTCAACGCGGTCTACGTCACCTATTTCGAGAAGGGTCGCTTCCCCGCGCGCAGCGCGCTCGGCGCGAACGGGCTAGCGCTCGGCGCGCGCGTCGAGGTCGAGTGCATCGTCCGCGCGCCGTCGAGCTAGGCGGGCGATGCGCCCCGGACCCCGCAATCTCATCACCGATGTCGAGGGGCTGACCGTCGGCCACGCGGCGGACGCGCGCGCTTGGACGGGAACGACCGTGATCCTGCCGCGCGATCGCGCGGTCGCCTCCGTCGCGACATTCGGCGGCGCGCCCGGCACGCGCGAGACCGACGCGCTTCAGCCCGAAACGCTGGTCGAGGCGGTCGATGCGATCGTGCTCTCGGGCGGCTCGGTCTTCGGGCTGGC
The DNA here is from genome assembly GCA_016124385.1 of Alphaproteobacteria bacterium. Lineage (GTDB taxonomy): Bacteria > Pseudomonadota > Alphaproteobacteria > Micropepsales > Micropepsaceae > JACADY01. The sequence goes on from WGNU01000004.1 coordinate 47,357, forward strand.
GGCGGCGGACGGCGTCGTGGCCTGGCTGGCGGAGCAGGGGCGCGGCTTTGCGATCGGCGGCGTGCGCGCGCCCGTCGTCCCCGCCGCGATCCTCTTTGATCTGACGAATGGCGGCGAGAAGGAGTGGGGCGCGGAGCCGCCTTATCGCGCGCTCGGCCGCGCGGCGGTGGCCGCCGCCGCCAGCGACCACGCGCTCGGCAATGCGGGCGCGGGCTTCGGCGCGCGCGCCGGCGCCTATAAGGGCGGCCTCGGCTCGGTCTCGGTCGCGGACGAGGGTTTCACGGTCGGCGCGCTCATCGCCGCCAACCCGTTCGGCTCGCCGGTGATGCCGGGCACGGGCACGCTCTGGGCGTTCGCGCTCGAACAGCAGCGCGAACTGGGCCATCAGCATCCCCCCGCCCCCGTGACGGATGCGCTCCGCGCCGCCTTCCCTGCGGACGTGAAGGGCGCGCCGGTCGCCGGCACCAATACGACCATCGGCGTCGTTGCGACCGATGCGACGCTGACGCCGGCCGAAGCGAAGCGCTTGGCGATCATGGGGCAATCAGGCCTTGCCCGCGCCGTACGCCCGATCCATACGCCCTTTGACGGCGACGTCATCTTCGCGCTGGCGACGGGCGCGCGCCCGCTGCCGGAGCCGCGCGCGGCCACCCTTCTGCGGCTCGGCCACATGGCGGCCGATTGCACCGCGCGGGCGCTGGCGCGCGGCGTCTTCGAAGCGCGCGCCCTCGGCCCCTGGCAGGCCTACCGCGATGTGCACCGGGCAAGCTTCGGCGTTTAGCCGCCTCTTCCCAGCGCGCCTCGCCAAGGATTTAATGCCGCCAAAGCAACACGCCGCGCAAAGACGGCTGTCATCAGGGAGGAATGCGATGGCCTGGAACTACGGCGATATCATGGACCGCGTGGCGAAGGTCGTGCCGTCCGGCGCGCCGGCCCTCATCCACGGCGACCGCGTGATCGATTGGCAGACCTTCGATCGCCGCACGAACGCGCTCGCCCGCGCGCTGATCCTGCGCGGCCACGCGCCCGACGACAAGCTGGCGATCCTGCTGCGCAACAGCCCGGAATACATGGAAGCGACGATCGCCGCCTTCAAAGGCCGCTTCGTCCACGTGAACGTCAACTACCGCTACAAGGCCGACGAGCTCCACTACATCTTCGACAATTCGCAGAGCCGGATCGTCGTCTTTGGCAGCGAGTTCGCGCCGCTGATCGCCGAAATACGCGACCGCCTGCCCGACGTGAAGACCTGGCTTCAGGTCGATGTCGATGGAACGCCGCGTCCCGATTTCGCGCTCGCCTATGAAAGCCTCATCGCCGGCAACGATGGACCGCCGCTGCAGATCACCCGCTCGCCCGACGACATCTTCATGCTCTATACGGGCGGCACGACCGGCATGCCCAAGGGCGTGATGTGGCGGCACGATGATCTGCGCCAGACGCAGCTGAACCCCGCGCTGATGGAAGTCGTGCCGACCAATCTCGACGAGCACGCCAAGATCATCGAGACGCAAGGCCCCGGCAGCCGCTTCGTTCCCGCCTGCCCGCAGATGCACGGCACGGGCCTCCTCACCTCGTTCGGCGCGCTCGCGATGGGGGGCGCCGTCATCACCCTCGAAAGCCCGAGCTTCGATGCGGTGGAACTCTGGAAGGCGGTCGATCGCTGGAAGGTGCAGAGCATCGCGATCGTGGGCGATGCGTTCGCCAAGCCCATGCTGCGCGCGCTCGAGGCCAATCCCGGCGCGTTCGATGTCTCATCGGTCGTCTCGATCATTTCCTCGGGCGTCATGTGGAGCGAGGAGGTGAAACGCGGCCTCATCCGCCTGATGCCGCAGGTCGCGTTGATGGACAGTTTCGGCTCGTCCGAGGCGGTGGGCTTTGCGCTCTCTGTCGCGACGGCGGAAGGAACGAGCGAGACCGCGAAATTTCAGCTCGGCGAGGACGTCGCGGTCTTCACGCCGGATTTGAAGCCCGTCACGCCCGGCAGCACGGAGCCCGGCTACATCGCGCGCGGTGGCAACATTCCGGTCGGCTATTGGCGCGACGAGGCGAAGACGGCAAAGACCTTCCCGACCATCGATGGGCGGCGCTGGTCCATCCCCGGCGATTACTGCCTGCTGCACGAGGATGGCACGATCACGCTGCTCGGGCGCGGCAGCGTGTGCATCAACACATCGGGCGAGAAGGTCTACCCGGAAGAGGTGGAGGAGATCTTGAAGGAGCACGGCGATGTGGAGGACGCGCTCGTCGTCGGCGTGCCGGATGAGCGTTGGGGCCAGGCCGTCACCGCCGTCGTCGAGCTGCGCAAGGGCGCCGCGTTCGACGAGAACGAACTGCGCGCCCATGTCCGCGCGCGGCTTGCGGGCTATAAGACGCCCAAGCGCATCGTCGCGACGCCCCGGCTCTTCCGAGCGCCCAACGGCAAGGCGGACTACAAGGCGACGGCCGCCTTTGCGGTCGAAGCGCTGGGCGTCAAGGCAGGCTAGGGGAGCGGCCGGCCGCACGATGGTGGGCGGCTTGCGCGCCTGCCGGCCATGTCCACACCATCGGGGGCGGGCTTGCATCTGCCGGCTCGACCCCTTAGCTTCCGCGCCTCGCATCGGCGACCGGCTCTTTCGGCGCCCACGCACGGCAGGCACCCGTAGCTCAGCTGGATAGAGCACCAGACTACGAATCTGGGGGTCAGAGGTTCGAATCCTTTCGGGTGCGCCATTTCTTGTTCGTCACCGTCTCCGGTGGCGGTTCTGGCCAGGAGCAGGTCAGACGCGCTGAACAACATCGACGGTGCTGTGTGCTACAGGGGTCAAGGCATCACCTGCCGGATGCGGCCGCCTCCAGCGCAGCGATATCGATCTTGTGCATTGTCATCATTGCCGCTTGTGCTCGCCCTGCCGCCACGCGATCGGGCTGGCCCAAAAGGCGTGGCAGGGCCTCCGGCACGATTTGCCAGGAGACGCCGAACCGGTCGATGAGCCATCCGCACAGGCTCTCCTCGCCTCCGCCAGCAAGCAGCGCCGACCACAACTGGTCGGTCTCATCCTGATTTTTCGTCAGCACACTGATCGATGCCGCAGGGGTGAGCTTATGATGCGGGCCCGCGGTGAGGTGCATCATCGGCGCGCCGTGAAGGGTGTACTCCACAACCATTGGATCGGATGGTCTCCCGTGGTCGAGGACCGTATCGACAGCGCTCCATGGCAGCAGGGAAACGTAAAACTGCGCCGCCTCCAATCCACCCTTTTCGAACCACAGGCAGGTGCGGACCTTGGAACGGTAGGTCACGGCGCCTTGCTCCCTGTGAAGTTCAGCATCCACGGCGTCCCGAAGCGATCGGTGAACATGGCGAAGCGGTCTGCCCAGAAGGTCTCGCCAGTCGGCATCTCGACGCGCCGCGCGCCCTTACCCAACGCATCATGAAGCCGCTCGAAGTGATCGAGCGAAGGGGCCTCGATCTGCACCCGGAATCCTTGCGGCGCCTGATACATGTCACCGGAATTGTCCGAGCCCATCATGCGCATGTCGCCGATGCGCACGATCATATTCATGACCAGATTGTCGCCGCCCGGCATGCGGTCTTCCGGCCTTGCGGCGTCCTTGTTGCGAAACACGCTTTCGACGGTCCCGCCCAGCGCGTGCGCATAGAGCGTCATCGCCTCAAAGCAGTCGCCCTTAAAAAAGAGATACACGTTTGGCGTCACGTCACGCTCCTCGCTTGGTGGCTGGGTGGCTCTCCTCGACGGATGTGCCGCTTGAAAACACGCTGACGACATAGCGTCTGAGATGATCGAGGCTCTCGCGCGCGATGTCAGGGTCATTGGCCGCCTTGGCCAACACGAATGCGCCCTGGATCACGGCCTGCATGTGTCGCGCGAGGCTGGCAGCAGTCCAATCGCCTGCGATGCCTCGTGCCCGCATCGCCGCTGCGATGTCTGTCTCGAGCGTTTTCGCATGCCCGAAGATGCTCGCCGCGCACGCGTCGCGGATCGTGGGCGATGTGGCGTAGACCTCCTGCGTCATGGTGCCGACGAGGCAGGTGAATTCGGCGAGCTCGCCGGCGATGATCTCCTTGCGGAAATCGAGATAGGCGAGCACGCGATCGAGCGGGTTTGAAAGCGCTTGGTAGGGGGCTGCCGCGAACAAGGCGCTTGTCGTCTCGGTCCAAAACTGCGCCGCGGCCACGCCAAGCGACTCTTTGCTGCCGAACTGGTGAAAGAATGCGCCTTTCGTGACACTTGCCGCCTGGCAAAGGTCATCGACCGAACACCCGGCGAAGCCTTTTGCGCGGATCAAATCTCGCGCCGCCTCAAGGAGGCGCGTGCGGGCGTCACCGCGTTCGGGGTCACGTTTGGGCAAACGAGGCATTTAGAATAATACCGTACAGTTGGTATAAATGCAAGTACATGCTCGAAAGGCGGATGTCGATCTCAAGATCGAAACGCTGATCGACATGATGACGAACGGTCTTCAAGCGCCGATTTCCTAGCCGGCGTTGGAGGCTTTCCAGAAGGTTGCCCGCCCGCGCTAGCGGCAGTGCGGCGCGGTACCCGCCCAGAATCTCCTTGAGTCGAAAATCAGAACGTGTTCCAAGTTTTCCAATTGTGATTGAGGAGGCTGGAATGGTCGCGACACATTTGTCGAAAGTGCGAAGGTCGATCCTGCCCCACGCCGGGGATAGCTGGGCGACCATTGCCGGCCGGGAGTTGAGCGGCCTGTCGGAGCAAGAGGCGGTCGCCAAGTTGCAGAGCTGGAACCTGCACGTCTTCATGCGCGCGCCAGCGCCCGCCGAGAGTCCTCGCGCTGGCAATCCCATCCTCCCGAGCGACGTCATCTTCGTCGAACCCCCGCTCGCCAAGGCATGAGCGAGGCGTTCATCAAGTGCGTTCAATTGGCCGCGGCCCATGATGGCGAGGCCGAGTTGATCATCACGCTCGAATTCGAGAACGGCGGACGATCCCTGGTCACGCTCGATGAATGCGCGGCCCGCAATCTGCTGGAGGCTTGCGGAATCGAGGATCCGGACGCCTTGACGGGGACGAGCTGGGTGCGCGTGCGCGACGCGCTCGCCGCCTCGTCCGCCCGTTTCACACCATCCAGAACGCCAGAACTTTGAGGAATAAAGTCGATGTATGATCTCATCATCCGCAACGGCACGGTCGTCGACGGGACGGGCTTGCCCGCCTACGCGGCCGATGTCGCCGTGTCGGGCAACCGCATCGCCAGGATCGGCCGCATCGCGGAACGCGCCGACCGCGAGATCGACGCGGCGGGCAAGGTGGTCTCGCCGGGCTTCATCGACCCCCATACCCATTTCGACGCGCAATTGCTGTGGGATGGCTGCGCCAAGCCGGCCCTCTCGCATGGCGTGACGACCATCGTGCCCGGCAATTGTTCGCTCTCGCTCGCGCCCCTGAAGGCGTCGCAGCGCATGAAGCTGGTCGGCATGTTCAACCAGATCGAGGAAATGCCGCTCAAGGCCTTCAAGGAAGGCGTGGTCTGGGACTGGGAAACATTCGCCGAATACATCGCGCGCATTCGTAAGGGTTTGGCGATCAATGTGGCGCCCCTGGTCGGGCATAGCGTGCTGCGGCTGTGGGTGATGGACGGCGCCGCGATGGAACGCACGGCGAGCGACGCGGAAATCGCCGAAATGCAATCCGTGCTGCGCGAATGCCTTGATGCGGGCGCGGTCGGCCTGTCGACCAGCTATGTCGACATGGACGAAACGCTTCAGCCGGTGCCGAGCCGCTTTGCGGACGCGCGCGAGATCGACGCCTTGGCGAGCGTGCTGAGCGAATACGGCCGCATCCTGCAGATCGTGCCGGAATTCTACGACCCGGACCTGACGATCGCTCGGCTCGATCAGCTCGCCGAGATTTCGCTGAAGCACGGCATCGCGACGACGTTCTCGCCGGTCTTCGTGAATGCGGACAACACGGATGCGGTCGAGCGGGTGATGGCGCGCGTTGATGAGCAATTCGCCCGCGGTGCCCGCGTGTGGCCGCAGGTACAGACGCGACCGATCGACATTTCCTTCTGCTTCAGCGTGCCGAGCCTGCTGTTCTTTCGCTTTCCCGGTTGGTATCGCTTGATGCGGTTCGGCACGCCCGAGGAGATCGTGGCGGCGTTCTCCGACCCTGAGCGCCGCGCCAAGCTGATCGCCGAGGCGAAGCCCTATCAGGCGCTGTGGCCGCGGCTGATCCTGCGTCAGGCCGCGACCGAGGCGAACCGGAAGTTGGTCGGCAAGACGCTTGGCGAGATCGCCGAGACGCGCGGCACGAGCCCGATCGAGGCGATGATCGATCTGTCGCTGGAGGAGAACCTCGAGGCTCACTTCCTCGCGACGAGCATGGGCCACAATGATGACGCCCGGGTCGGCGGGCTTCTCAAGCATCCGCGTGTCCACATCGGCGCCAGCGACGGCGGCGCTCACATTCTCTCATTCTCGACATACGGCGACACGGGCTACCTGTTCGGCCATTTCGTCCGTGAGCTGAAGACAATGCGTCTCGAAGACGCGGTCAAAAAAATTACCTCCGACACGGCTGCCATTTGGGGCATCCCGGATCGCGGGCTCTTGCAGGTGGGCTATGTCGCCGACATCGCGATCTTCGATCCGCAGACGGTCGACCGCGACGTCGAGAGGTATCAATGGGACGTGCCCGGCGACGGAAGCCGTTACGTGCGCGACCCCATCGGCGTCGACACCGTCATTGTCGGCGGGGGCATCGCGTGGTCGGCCGCGAACGGATATCAGGAAGCGCGCGGCGACGTGCTCCCCGGCGCGCGCAACACCGGGCCGTTCCGCGAGGCCGCGGAATGAGCTGGGCAGGCGTTGAGGAGCGCCGCGTCGCGACGAACGGGATCACGCTCAACATTGCGGAAGCGGGAGAAGGCCCTTTGATCCTTCTGCTGCACGGGTTTCCGGAGTCCTGGTACTCCTGGCGGCACCAATTCGCGCCGCTCGCCGCGGCGGGCTACCGCGTCGTTGCGCCTGACATGCGAGGCTACGGCAAGAGCGACAAGCCGCAGGCGATCGAGGCCTATAATCAGGTTGAGGTGGCGAACGACATCATCGGACTCGTTCCCGCGCTCGGCTACGACAAGGCGGTTGTAGTCGGGCATGATTGGGGGGCGCCGACGGCGTGGGCCTGTGCGCTCCATCATCCCGGCACGGTTCGCGCGGTCGGCGCGCTGTCGGTGCCGTTCATGCCGCGCTCGCCGGTGCAGCCGATGCCGGCGATGCGGCAGATGTTCAAGGATCAATTCTTCTACCAGCTCTATTTTTTCGAGCCGGGCGTGGCGGAGGCCGAGTTCGAGGCCGATATCCGCACCGCGTTGAAGAAGTTCCTCATTCTGGGCGCCGGTGATACCGATCTCGCCGCGATGCCGATGAAACGGCCCGGCGATGATCTCCTCTCGGGCCTGCCCAATCCCGATACGCTGCCCGCGTGGTTGAGCGAGCGCGATCTCGATTTTTATGCGCAGGAGTTTACGCGGTCGGGCATGCGCGGACCGCTGAGCTACTATCGCAATCACGATCTGACGTGGTCGCTGACCGAGGGTGCCCCGACATTCATCGATCAGCCGGCCTTTTTCGCGGCCGGCGCGAAAGACGGCGTCATTCTCATGGCCGCGGCCGCATTGCAGGCGATGCCCGGTTTCGTCCGCGACCTGCGCATCAATGAACTGATCCCCGGGATCGGCCATTGGACGCAGCAGGAAGCGCCGGAAGCGGTCAACCGGATTGTTCTCAAGTTCCTCAGGGAAATCGACGGATGAGCGAGTCGGTTCTGGTGGTTGGTGCGGGGATTGGCGGGCTTTGCACGGCCTTGTCGCTGGCGCCGACGGGGCGCGCGATCACGATCCTGGAACGTGACCAGGCACCCCCCAGTCACGACCCGGACGTAACGTTCCTCGACTGGCATCGCCAGGGCGCGGGCCATATCCGGCAGAGCCACGCGTTTCTGGCGCGCCTGCGCGGCATCATCAAGGCCTCGCATCCCGGCCTGCTCGCCAAGCTGAAGGACATGGGCGCGCGAGATCTCACATTCGAGATGATGCTCTCGGACATTCAGCGCCAATCCTATCAGCCCGTCCCGCTCGACGAGGATCTGACGATCATCACCAGCCGGCGCACGACGCTCGAGATGGCGATGCGCGAATATGTCGAAACGCTGGCGAACGTGACGATCCGCTCCGGCTTCTTCGTCCGCCGTCTCGTGACGCGCGAGCACGCCGGCGGCATCGTCGAGGTGGTTGGTGTCTCGGGCGAAGAGAGCGGCAATCCGGTCGATCTCACGGCTGACATCATCGTGGATGCCAGCGGCAAATCCGGCTTCTTGATCGAGCAATTGATGGAGGAAGGCGCGAACATCAAGGAAGAGATCGAAAGCGCCGGCATCTTGTACTACACGCGGCACTACCGCCTCCTGCCTGGCGTGGAAGAGCCGTCGCGGCGGGACAATCCGCCGCCGAACGGAGACCTCGGCTACATCAAGTTCGGCGTATTTCCGGGGGACAATGGCTGCTTTTCCATCACCGTCGCCATACCCGAAGTCGAGATCGAGCTGCGCAAGGCGGTCCTCAATCCCGATCGGTTCCACGCGATCACGTTGCAGATGCCGGGCCTTGAGCCTTGGACCAACGCCAAGCGGTCCGAGCCGCGCGGCAAGGTCCATGGCATGGGCGACCTCTTGAGCCGCTGGCGCGACATCGTGGTCGACGGCGTGCCCGCGACCCGCAACTATTTTCCGCTTGGCGATACCTTGATCCGCACCAATCCGCTCTATGGCCGGGGCTGTTCGTTCGCCGCGGTCAGTGCGGAATGCCTGCGTGAGGTTCTGGACGAAACGAACGATCCGGTCGCGCGCCAGATCGCCTATCACAAGCGGCTGACGGCGGAGTTGCGCCCTTATTATCTCAATCAGCGCGCGCAGGACCGCTCGGCTATCAAGCGGGCGAAACGCGCGCTCACGCCCGGCTACAAGAAAAGCTGGCGGACAAGGCTGCTCGAAGGCTTCTTCGAGGATGGCGTCGCAATCGCGGTGCGGTACGACATATCCTTGCTGCGCGAGGCGATGCGCGGCTTCCATATGCTCGAGCATCCCAATAAATGGCTGTCGCGGCCGCGCAATCTCGCCAAAGTGCTTTTCTATTGGGCGCGTGGCAAGAAGCGCAACGCGCCGGCCTATCCGCCGAAACCGGGACCGGACCGCGAAGAGTTGATGCGGATCCTCGCCATCGATCCGCAGGCTGACGTAATGCGACTTGCGCAGGAAGAAAGAGTTGCCGCCTAAGGCAAAGGAGCCGGAAGACGCGAGCGTTGAATTCGACCTCGGCCGGCGAGAGCTTGCCAAGGCGGAGCGGCGCCTTCGAATCTTGCGCGCGGCCCGCGACCTCATCCGCGAGACGGGCGACACGGATCTTTCGATGCGCACATTGGCACAGCGTGCCGACGTAAGCCTCTCCACGCCCTACAACTTGTTTGGATCGAAGCGCGCCGTCGTGCTCGCCGTGCTGGAGGACGTGCGCGATTTTGGCGAGCGCTTCAACAGGCTCAAGGCGGCGAACAGCATTGCGCGCATTTTCGCAGCCCATGAACTTGCGTTCGGCTACTACACACGCGATCCCGAATTCTATCGCACGCTGTGGCGCGCTCTGCTCAATACGACGGGCGAGGACAACACGGGACTGGCGTCGCAGGAGCGTTTGGCGCGCACGCGCGCGATCTGGCTCGGTCTGGTTCAGGGCGCGGCGCAAGACGGCTATCTGCGGCCGGATCGCTCCGTGGATCTGGTCTTGCGCGCGATGGGGCAGTTGACGGGCGGGGCGCTGTTGTCATGGGCCATGGGCAGCCTTGCGACGGAGGCGCTGACCGCCTCGGTCGGTCTCGGCTACGCCCTGTGCCTCAACGGGGCCGCGACGCCGGCCGGGACCGCATTGCTGAGCGAGCGCATCGCGGCCTATGGGCAGACGCTTGCGCGTGTGGATCGCCAATCGCCCGACCGCTCGTCGGAGACGCTCTAGGCGCCGCGCCGCCGCTCCGGTCGATGCGCCTGCCCAAGCCGAAATGAGGCGAGCAGGGCCCCGGGTGGGGGGTGCTGCCTCAGACCCCACCCGAAAGAAGGTGCCGGCGCGGCTTCCGCTGTGCAGGGTTGACCGCCAAGCATAAGGTCCCGGGCGCCCCGCGGCGCCCGAGAAACGGCCAACACCAACGACCGGAGGAACAGGCCATGAGCGGCATCCCGAATGCGATCAAGAGCTGGTACTTCGCAGAACGGCCCAAGGGCGATCTCGACGACACGACGCTCGCCCTCCGCACCGTGCCGCTGCCCGAATTGGCCGACGGGGAGATCCTGGTCCGCAATATCTATCTCTCGCTGGACGCAACGAACCGCGTATGGCTCAGCGACTGGGACAGCTACATGGAGCCGGTGCGCCTCGGCGAGCCGATGCGCGGCTTCATCATTGGTGAAGTCGTTCACTCGAAGAACGCGCAATTCCCCAAGGGAGCGTTGGTGTCGGGCCTTTCGAGCTGGTCGGACTATGTCGTCACGAACGGCGAGGGCTTTCAGACCTATACGGGCATCGCCGGTCTCGATCTTGCTGAAGCGTTCGGCATTTTGACGGTCGCGGGCCCCACCGCCTATGTCGGCCTCGTCGAGATCGGCCAGCCCAAGCCTGGGGACACGGTGGTTGTCACCGCCGCGGCCGGGGCGGTCGGCGCGCTCGTCGGGCAGATCGCGAAGATTTATGGTTGCCGTGCGATCGGAATTGCCGGCTCGGCTGAAAAATGCGCATGGCTGACGCGCGAGCTCGGCTACGATGCGGCGATCAACTACCGCACGGAAGACGTGGACAAGCGCCTCGCCGAGCTGGCGCCGGACGGCATCGACATCCAGTTCGAGAACGTCGGCGGCGATATTCTCGATTCAGGTCTCAAGCACATGAAGAATGGAGGCCGCGTGATCATTTGCGGTCTTATCTCGACCTACAATTCGCCGGGCGAGACGGCGCCGGGTCCCAAGATGTTCCGCAACGTGATCATGCGCCGTCTCCGGATCGAGGGCTTCGTCATTCTCGATTACCTGGCGCGCTATCCCGAGTTTCACGAGAAACTCTTAGGCTGGATGCGGGACGGCCGTCTGAAGTATCGCCTCCACGTCGTTGACGGTCTGGAGAACGCGGCGGGCGCGCTCAAACTTCTCTACACCGGCGGCAATCACGGCAAGCTGATGGTGAAGATCGGCGATCCGCGCGCTTAACCCTCCAGCCTACTCGCTTGCCACGATCACTGATCTAGGCCCTATAATCGGTATCGCGCAGGAAGGGCGGCTCCGCTGGGTGCCCCAAAAAAGAAGCGCGTCCACGGAGGAAGTGCCAATGCCCGAGAGTGCGGGCAATCTTGGACTCACGCGACCGCGAGTTGACCCGGTCCGAAGCGTGCGCCGCGCCGCGCCGCTCGCGAAACTGAACGACTCGCCCCATGCCAAGCTCGTCGTCATCCACGCGCCCGCGGGGTTCGGCAAGACGACTTTGCTGCGCCAATATTGCGCGGAGCTGTCCGAACGCGGCGGCGGGCGATGCGTTTGGGTGCATCTCGATGAGACGGCGCGCGACGCTCCTCAGTTCATGCGCCTGGTCCACACAGCCCTTCGCGGCCATCTCGGCGGCGCTGCGCAGAGACCGGCCGCGCGCGCGATCAAGAGTTCATCGCCGCGCGAAATCAGGGCGGCCCTCGACGCGGCGGGGCCCGGCACGGTCCTGGTGATCGACGACTACGAGCTCGCATGCCAGGCCGGCGCCAACGAGGTTCTCTATCAGCTTGTCCGCCAGCTTCCGCAGGGCGTCCGCATCTTTCTGGGAACCCGCGTGCTGCCGGGCGCGCTGACCTCGCGCTTGCTCGTCAAAGGAGAGGCGCTGGTGCTCGGCGCCGATGACGTCCGCTTTGGTTTGGGCGAAACGCGCGCGCTTTTCAGCGATTCGGCCGGTCTGGCGGGCGACGAGGTCGAGTGGATCCAGTCCTGCACGGAAGGCTGGCCCGCCGCGTTGCAGTGTTTCCGGCTGTGCATCAGCGGCGGACGGTTTCGCCGTGGTCTCGCGTACCAGGGAAACGGCGTCACGCCCGAACTGATCAGCTACCTCGCCACCGAAGTTTTCGAGGCCTTGAGCGAGCGCACCCGGCAATTGCTGCTGGCGACGTCGTTACCCGATCTCGTCTGTCCCGAACTCGTCGAGCACATTTCCGACGTTCGCTGCACGCAGGACGATCTCGAGGGCCTTGTCGAGGCGGGGCTCTTTCTCATGCCTGTCGATCTCGACCGCCGCTGGTACCGGTTTCACAACGTGTTTCGCCGCGTGATGCTCGCCCGCCTGACGAGCGACCTCGATCCGCCGCAATTGCTGGCGCGTCATCGCCTGGCGGCGGATTGGTTCACGACGAATGGCTACGAGGAGGAGGCGATCAAGCACCTCCTCGCGGCCAATGATCCAGAGGCGGCCGCCGCCTTGCTCGATCACCGCGCATGGCACCTCATCAACGAGGAGCGCCTCGATTTCATCACCAGCCTTGTCGATGAGTTGCCCGAGAAGACGGTCAAGAAATATCCCGACATTCAGGCCGCCGCGACGATCGCCTATGGGTTCCGCCGCGAGTTCGCGAAGGCGAACCGCATGCTCGAGGTCCATCGCCGCGATCTCGAACAGCTGAAGGACGCGGCGAGTGAGGAGCAATGGGGGCTCTTTAACAGCCTGCAGATCTTCGTTCTCGCGGCGCAGGACCGGATGGCCGAGGTCGCCTCGAACGCTGAGCTGACGCTGTCTCAACTCGCTCCCCGCCATGGCTTGCGTTACGCCGTCGCCCTGAACGCGCACGGCTTCTGGCTGCACGCCAACAGCAAGTTCGAAGAGGCGCGCAAGGAACTGTCCGAGGCGCGCCCGCTCCACACGCATGAGCACTCGCTGTTCGGCCGCGCCTATCAGGAGGCGATCCTGAGCGGCGTCTTGACCGCGCAGGGGCGGATCAGCGATGCCAAGGCCAGCCTGAGAACGACGTTGCGCGAGATCGAGCAGGCCATTTCGGCGACGGCGGGCTCGACCATCGCCGCTTATCTCGCCGAGGCGCACTATGAACAGAACGAAACGGCGGCTGCCGAGGAGCTGCTCGCCGACTATCTCCCGCTGATCGACCAGCAGGCGATCGTCGATCCGCTCGCCATCACCCACCTGACGCGGGCGCGCATCGCGCTGCGCCGCAATCTTCCCGGCGAGGCCGATCGCATCATCGAACACATGATGGAGCTTGGGCATCGCCACGATCTGCGGCGCCTCGTCCATTACGGGCGCACCGAGCTTGTCCGCCAGGCGACGCTCGCGGGCGACATGGATCTTGCGACGCGCCGGCTCGAAGCGTTCTTCGGCGGGGCGGAACCGAAGCTGCACGCCGATCTGCTGTTTCACGCCGGTGAAATCGAGGCGCAGACGATCACCTATGCGCGCTATCTCGTGCATGCCGGCCGTTATGGCGAGGCGCGCGCGCTCCTGCAGACGCAACTACGCAAAGCTAAGCTGCTGCGCCGCCGGCGCCGGCAAATGAAGCTCGGTCTCCTGCTCGCGATCGCTCTGGATGAAGAGGGCGAAAAGGCCCTCGCGCGCCGCACGCTGCAGGATGCCCTCGAGATCGGCATGCCCGGCGAATTCGTCCGCTCGATCCTCGATGAGGGTCCGCGCATGACGCGTCTGCTCAAGGAGGTTTATTCCACCCGCGGCCGCCGGCCGGAGATCGTCGAGAATGATCCCGTAAACGCCTATGTGGAGTTTCTGCTGCGCACCGATGGCGAGCGGCTGGAGATCGAGGAGACGATCGAAGCGGGCGTGCTTGATGAGGACGCGGTGTTGCGGTTCGACACGCTCACCGCGCGCGAGCGCGAGATCCTGACGCTCGTCTCAAATGGCTTTGCGAACAAGGATTTGGCGGGCCGCTTGGGCGTGTCGACGAATACGGTGAAATGGCACCTGCGGAACGTCTTTGAGAAGCTGCAAATTTCCAATCGCGTTCAGGCCATTTCGGTGGCCCGGCATTTTGGTCTGATCAACTAGTCAGGCCGCGCACCCCTCCGCGCGCAGCGCCAACTTTCGACAATCCTTTCGGGTGGGGCACATCGCCCCTCGATCGCTAGGCTGGCCTCGACAACAACCGAGAGGCCGGCCGCATCGAGCCTGGCCTCCAACGAGGGACGAGGCGCGTGGGCTTGCTCGTGACGATCGACAATGGCGGCACACTGACGGATTTCTGTGCGACGGACGGCGAGCGCCTCATCCACACGAAATCCCTGACGACCCCGCACGATCTCTCGGAATGTTTAATGAGCGGGTTGGCTTCCGTCGCCGAGATTTTTGGCGAGGGCGACGACCTCACGCGATTCATCTCCAAGATCGACTACATCCGCTATTCCACGACTCAGGGCACGAACGCACTGGTGGAGCGAAAAGGCCCGCGTCTGGGATGGCTGACCGACGAGGCGGCGTTGGTCTCCGCGGTGCGCGGCGCCAATGGCGAGCTCTTCGAGGCGATGGTCGGCGGGCGCGTCGCGATCACGGATCCGGGCGCGGATGAACAGCGCCTCGCCAAGGAAATTTCCCGTCTCGTCTCGGAAGGGGCTAACCGCATCGTCGTGGGCTATGCGGGCAAAGAAGCGGCCGAGTGGGAGCGGCGGACCAAGCGCCAGCTCTATCGTACGTTTCCGCGCCATCTGCTTGGCGCCGTGCCGCTTCTGTTCGCCTGCGAACTCGCCCCCATCGGCGCGCCGCATCGCCGCGTCTGGTCCGCGTTGCTCAACGCGTTCTTGCATCCCGCGATGGAGCAGTTTCTCTACAATGCCGAGAACAAGCTGCGCGCCCATCGCGCGCGCAATCCGCTCCTCGTGTTCCGCAACGACGGCAATTCGACACGCGTCGCCAAGACGATCGCGCTGAAGACGTACTCTTCGGGTCCCGAAGGCGGCATCGTCGGCGCACAGCAGATCATCCGCCACTATGGCATCCAAAGGGCCGTCTCCATCGATATCGGCGGCACGACGACGGACATCGCGTTCTTCGCTGAGGATCGCGTCGATCGCGACTTCTTCGGCGAGATCGAAGGATCGCCCGTCGCGATTCCGATGACCCGCGTCATGAGCGTCGGCGCAGGCGGCAGCTCGATCTTCAGCGTGAGCGGCGGCGCGCTGCGCGTCGGCCCCGAAAGCGTGGGATCGGCGCCCGGGCCCGCCTGTTTCGCGCGCGGCGGCACCGAAGCGACGATCACTGATGCGCTGTTGCTCGAAGGCGTTCTCGATCCCACGACTTACTTCGGCGGCAAGCTGCGTCTCGATCCGGCGCGCGCCGAACGCGCCATCATGAGCCGCGTGGGCGAACCCTTGGGGCTCGATCTCCCCGGGGCCATTGAGGCGATGAAGAACGCCTATGAGCGCCGCATCGCCAAGGCCGTGCAGACCGAAGGGACGCTCACGCCCGGAACCGTGTTGATCGCCTTTGGTGGCGCGGGTCCCATGAGCGCGTGCGGCATTGCCCAGACACTCGGCTTGCGCGACGTCTTGATCCCGCGCCAGGCGGCGGTCTTCAGCGCTTATGGCATCGCCTTCTCCGATGTTCAGCACAGCTACCGCACCAAGCTGGACGGCCGGCCGGTCGAGTCCGCCAAGGCGGATCTGCTCCGCCAGGCCGAGCGCGGCATGCGCGCGGAGGGCTTCGCGCTGTCGGACTGCACTACCCATTTCATGCAGCTGATCGAGGAGGGAGAGGCCTGCCGCGCGGCGCCCGTGAGTGACGCGCCGAAGGGGAAGGCATCGTCTTGGCTTGAGCTGACGGTGGTCAAGGCGATTCCCCGGATCACAATTCCTGAGGGTGCCCCCGAGCGCCGCCGCGACGCGGAATCGATTGGGGTGCGCCGCGGCCAGAAGCCTTTGCCGCTCTTCGAGCTGGAGGCCATGCGTCCCGGTGACGGGGGCGATGGCGCGTGCCTGATCGAGGAGCGCTTCTTCACCACCTACGTTCCGCAAGGGTGGCGGTTTCTCATCGCCGCTTCGGGCGACATCTTCCTGACCAGAACGGAGGACGCGCGATGAAGGTCTTCGTCACGGATGCCCTGACGATCGAGCTCGACACGGAGCGATGGCACTGCGCGCGCTGCGCGCATGACATCGCGCCCGCGCGCGCAAACTACAAATCCGGGCTCCTCGTGCGCGAGCGCGAGCCGTCGGAAATCCACGCGCCGATCATCGATCCCGCGCGCTACGAATTCACCTTCGCGCCGGACCCGGATTGGTGCCGCATCCTGGAATATTGCTGCCCCAATTGCGGGCGCCTGGTGGAAGTGGAGTATCTGCCGCCGGGCCATCCGCCGGCGCACGACATCGCGCTCGATATTGATGCGCTGAAGGCCCAATGGGCCGGGCGCGATCGCCTGGCGGCGCCGGTGCTCGGCCCGGATTTTATTCCGCCCCCCCATCACGATCACTGACGGATCGAAAAATCATGCGGCGCGTTTCGGTAGACATCGGCGGCACGTTCACGGATTGCTCCCTCGTGTGGGACGGCAAGTTCGTTGAAGCGAAATCACTGACCACGCACCACAATCTCGCGCTTGGATTTAACCGCTCGCTCGAGAACGCCTATCAGCAGCTCGGGCTCACCCTGGCCGAAGTCATGGAGAGCGTCGACTCGGTGCGCTACGCAACGACGCTTGGAACGAACGCACTCATCGAGCGCAAAGGTCCAAAGGTCGGCCTCATTACGACCGCGGGCTTTGAAAGCATGGTGCCGCTGAGCCGTGGCCGCGGTTATGGCGAGGGCCTGCCTGACCGCCTGCAGCGCGATCTTCCGATGGCGGAGCGACCTGAGCCGATCGTGCCGATCCGGATGATCGTCGGCATACGCGAGCGTGTGGCGGAAAACGGCGAGATCGTTCTGGGGATCGACGAGGACGACGTGCGCGCGCAGGTTCGCGAGCTCGTCGACCGCGGCGCGCAGGCCTTTGTCGTCGCGCTCGTCAATGCGGTCGTCAATCCCGCGCACGAGATCGCCGTTGAGGACATCATTCGCGAGGAATTCCCCGAGCACATGCTGGGGGCCGCGCCGATCATCCTCTCGCACCTCGTCGGCGGGCGAAAAGGCGAATATGCCCGCACGTCGTCGGCGATCATCGATGCCTTCCTGCACAACCCGATGTATCACGGGCTGTCGACGTTAGAGCGCAACCTGCGCGACAACGGCTACACGAAGCCGATGCTCGTCATCCACAATTCGGGCGGCATGGCGCAGCTCAACTCTAGCGACGCTCTGCAGACGATTCACTCCGGGCCTGTTGCCGGCATCCACGCCTCGGAGCATCTGGCCAGCGAGAACGATCTCGGTAACGTCGTCTCCACCGATATGGGCGGCACGTCCTTTGACATCGGCCTGGTCGTCAAGGGCGGCGTGAAATTCTACGACTTCAATCCGACGATCGATCGCTGGCTCGTCAACATCCCGATGGTGCACCTTGTGACGCTCGGCGCCGGCGGCGGCTCGATCGCACGCTATGATCGCTTGCGCCGCACGGTGATCGTGGGGCCCGAGAGCGCGGGCTCCGATCCCGGCCCCGCCTGCTATGACCGTGGCGGCCGCGCGCCGACCGTGACGGATGCGGATCTCTTGCTCGGCTACCTTCTGCCGGACCGCTATTCGGGCGGCTCGATCGCGCTCAACCCCAAGCGCGCGGAGCGCGCCATCCTGCGCGAGGTTGCCGAGCCGATGGGGCTTTCCGCGATCGAGGCTGCGAAAGCCATTCGCGAGAAGGTCGACAACGACATGGCAAATGGCATCGCGCAGGAATTGCGCGTGCGCGGCTTCGAGCCGCGGCATTTCACGATGCTTGCCTATGGCGGCAACGGCCCCCTTCACGCATGCGGCATCGCGTCGGTGATTGGGGTGCGCCGTGTTCTCGTGCCGCCCTTCAGCGCGATCTTCTCCGCGCTGGGCGCTGGAAACATGGACCAGCTTCATTTTCATGAGCGCTCCGTGTTTCTCTCGCTCTACGATTCGAACACGCGTGCACTCTTCGCCGATTTTGAGAGTTTCAACGCGATCGTGGCAGGCCTGGAAGAAAAAGGGCGGGACGATCTTCTGCGCCAGGGCGTTCCGGCGGATCGGATCAAGCATCGACTTGAGCTCGACATGCGCTATGGCAATCAGCTCGCGCAGACGGCGGTCGTGTGCGAGGAGAACCGGGTCACGCAGGCCGACGATCTCCTGCGCATCATCGAGGCGTTTTCGCGTGACTATGGCCGGCGTTACGGCGAAGGCAGCCAGGCGCCTGAAGCCGGCATTCGCGTGAACACGGTGCGCGTTGCAACGTACTCGGAGATGCCGCCGCTATCGCTTTCGGATGTTCTGCCCAGCGAAAGTGAGGTGCGCCAGCCGGGTGATCCGTTCCGCACGTCGCTGTGCCACTTCACGAACGCGGATGAGCCGATCGCGACGCGCTTCTATGATCTCGATGCGCTGGAGTTCGGCACCAGCATCGACGCGCCGGCGATCGTGCTCTCGCCGTCCACGACGTTTGTGGTCGAGCCGGGCTGGCGCCTTTCCATTGGCCGGCATGGTTGCGGCATTTTTGAGAAGATCGGCGCGTGAGCCTCGGCAAGGAGCAGTAACGATGAACGAACCTGTCTCCCCTAACACCATTGCGGGCGCAAGCGATGCGCCGCTGTCCTCGGTTGAGAAATTTCTGAGGGACACGAGCCTCTTTCTCGCGCCCGATTCCGCGATCATGAACAATCACGGGCTCGAGCCGCGGACCGCGCTGGAGGAAGCGTGCATCGCCAAGGAGAGCGACCCACGCAAACTCGAATTGGTGCGCGAACGCCTGCTCTCGGGCGTCAACGAGAGTTTCGAGATGCTGGAGAACATGGGCGCGGCGCCGGGCGCGAAGTGGGGCGACTGCGTCTCGGCTGTCTATACCGCGGCCGGCGATCTGAGCTTGGCCAGTACCGGCGGCGTCGTCATCTTCTGCAACCTCGTTCAGTACCCGATCAAATTCGTGAACAAATACTGGGCGAACGAGCCCACGGTCGGCATTCGCGAGGGTGACGTCTTCCTCGTCAACGACGCGCGCTACGGGCAGGCGCACAATACCGATCAGTCGATGATGATGCCGGTGTTCTGGGACGGAAAGCTCGTCGCCTGGGCCGGCGCGACCGTGCACGAGGGCGAGAACGGCGCGGTCGAGCCGGGCGGCATGCCCAGCGCGGCCGAGCAGATCTGGGACGAGGGGCTCAAGATGCCGCCCTTCAAGGTGGCGGAGAACTACCAATTGCGGCGCGACATCGTCACGTTCCTCCAAAACTCGGTGCGCGAGCCCAAGCTGCAATTCGCCGACATGAAGGTGAAGCTCTATGTCTGCCGCCGAATCGAGCAGCGCATTCACGAGGCGATCCGCGAGTACGGAGTCGAGGCAATTGTCGCGGCGCTGCGCACGAATTTGGAAGACACCGACGCGGAAGTCCGCCGCCGGCTCTCCGAGTGGCCGGACGGCACGATGAGCCATGCCTGGTGGACCGACGGGACATTGCGCGAGAACGTTCAGATCAAGATCAATCTGAAACTCACGAAGAAGGGCGATACGCTGATCTTCGACTATCGCGGATCGAGCCCGGAATTCGCCAACCGCTCCAACAACAGCCTCGACATCACGGTGAAGGGGATGCTGGCGCAGCTGTTCCTGACGTTCGTGTGGCCGGATATCCCGCGCAATCAAGGCGTCCTGTCGCCGATGGAGTTCATTTTCGATACGCCCTCGATTCTCAAGCCCAGCTTTCAGACGCCTAACGCGCAAAGCATGATGTCGGTGTTTACCGCCTGGAGCATCGCCCAGGTTTGCGTGATGAAGTTCATCCATCAGGTGCCGACGAAATACACGCGCGTCGTCGCGCCCTGGTTCAACATGATCAACACGTTTCTTTTCGGTGGCATCACCCAGCACGGCGAGATGGTCGGCAATGTATGCGCTGACATCAACGGCATGGGCGGCGGCGCGCTGGCGGACCGTGACGGCCAGCATTCCTGCGCGCCGATCTTCGCCACCATGTCCGACCTTGGCGAGCAGGAATTCATCGAGGAGGAATTGCCGTTCCTCCAGCTCGTCTCCAAGAAGCTGATGCAGGACAATCAGGGCTTCGGCCGCAATCGCGGCGGCATGGGTTACCAGATGATCCTGGCCATGCGCGACAGCGAGGCGTTCGGCTTCATGCTGACCGCGATCGGCTCGAAGTTTCCGAATGTCCCCGGCCTCTTTGGCGGCTATGGCTGCCCGACCTATCCGCTCTCGCGCATCTCCGGCGTCGATGTCTTTGAGGTGATGAAGACGAACCCGGGCGCCTTCCGCTACACGATCGCCGAGCTGATGAACGAGCAGCCGCTGGAGGGCGCGGTCTATTCCACGCACCCAATGTTCATCCGCTACGATTTCGCCCGGCGCGGCGAACTCTACATGATCGCGCAAGGAACGGGCGGCGGCTACGGCGATCCGATCGATCGCGATCCGCAAGCCGTGATCGAAGACATCGAGGAGGGTCTCATCTCCGCCGACGTGGCCTGGCGGGTCTACCGCGTGGTCTATGACAAGGAGAGTCTGGTCGTCGATGCCGGCGCGACGGAAAAGGCGCGGGCCGAGCTTCGCCGGGAGCGCATCGCCAAGAGCAAGCCGTTCGACGCGTTCTGCAAGGACTTCGTGAAGGCCAAGCCGGGCGCCAAGGTTCCCTATTACGGCTCGTGGGATGACCCTGCGATGGTCTATGCCGGCTCGCCGGAGAAGATCCGCCCGGCCGGCCAGGCCAATCCGCCCATCATGCTGCCGCATCCGCTCGAAGCGAAGATCGCCGCGCTGCAGGCCAAGCTCGATGCGTGCGAGGCGGAAAAGGCGAAACGTGGCTGAGGGCCTGCCGCTTCCGCAGCGTTGGCTCGACCCGTTCGCCTTTGGGGCGCGCGTGCTCGGCGGCGGCGAGGATCCCTGGGCGAACCCGCCGCAAATGGGTCCGTTCCTGCGCGAATTGGATCGCTACCTCTCGCTCGGTCCGGCGCAACTGCATCTGGCCGCCGCGCTTGCCGCCGTCTCGGGCGGGGCGTGCGATACTGCTGCGCTGGCGGCACATGGATCAGCGCTTCGAACCGCGCTCGACGCCGCACTCGAATCCGCGCTGGGTGCGGGTCCGCGAAGCGCTCTCATCCTTGGCTTGCCGGGCCCTGGCACACTCGCTGGAACGGGCGATGACGATGCCATCGATGACGCGGCGCTCGCGCTGGCGAATCTGGTCCGGGCGGTCTTCAGGCCCGGCCTGGCCGCGATCGCGCTTGATGAAGGCGAAGCGGCGGCGCTGGATTTCCTGGGCCCCATCCGCAATCTCGCGCGCCATTACGCTGTCCCGTTCGTGCTGCGAGGCCCCATGTCGCTCGTGGCGCGATCAGAGGACCGATCGGCCGATCTCAGCTATCCACACCTGAGCGAGGAGGAGGTGCTGGCCTGCGCGCCGGGCGAGCACGCCTACGCCGAGATACCGGCGGACGCCGAACCGGATCGAGTCATGGGCTGGGCGGCCGCGCTACGCGGCTAGAGCGTGTAGTCGCGCCGCTCCCTCGCGAACGCAATGAAATAGCCAAGGGATTCCGGGTTCGCCATCGCGTCGCGGCTCACCGCCTTTTCGGGCGTGACCCCGGCCAGGATCTTGCGCACCGGCACTTCGAGCTTCTTTCCCGTCAGCGTATAGGGAACGGCATCGATCGCGTAGATCTTCTCTGGCACGTGGCGCGGCGAATAGCGTGTGCGCAGCGCCGTGTTGATCTTTTCGCGGACTGCATCGCTCAGCGTCTTGCCTTCCTTCATGACGACGAAGAGGGGCATGAAGAACCGACCGCCCGACAGGTCGAGATTGACGATGATGCTGTCCTGAATCTCGTCTAGGGCCTCGATCGTGCGGTAGATTTCCGC